>NZ_CP009528.1:0-2400000 GCF_000970025.1 Methanosarcina barkeri MS | reverse complement strand
TCTTCGGGTTTATATTCCCAAACTTGGTCATATAGAGGCTGATTGAGGTTTTTCCCCCAAGCCCGTGGAGGTTATTCATCCTGGTAACCTCCTCGTAAAATTGTCCGTAATACCTGTTCAGGTCTCTCCGGTTTGCAAGGGTTTCTTCGGTCAGTGTTTCGACTTTTTCAATCAGGGCTGAAAGGGCATGTTTTTCCTGAAGGCTTTTTTCAAGCTCAAGTACTTCCGTTTCAACCCGACCAAATTTTCCGGAATAGTCTTCCTTTTGCAGGGTCTTTTCGGTCAGGATTTCCCTAAAAACGCTTCTCATTTTGGGCCGGTCTCTGGACTTAAAACCCTGTTCGATTTCCTCAAGCTCTAAATCCTGAAGATCCAGCCCGAAAAACAGGGATTTGAGCACTTTATCCTTAAGTTCCTCAGACTTTCTGTCCAGGCTTTCGCTCAAAAAGCTCTCAGGAACCGAGAGTTCGAAGGGGCTGTTTATCTGGAGATACTCCCTTCCCGTACTCTTGATATATTCTTCTTTGTTTCGTTTCTTTGCTTCATAGTTCCTGAGGGACTTGGTCTTGTTTCCCTTTATTGCGACAAGGACTTTTTCCTTTATTCCGGCATTTTCGAGCCGGTTGATTTTGTAGTCATAAAAAGAGTAGAGTGCAATTGCTTCAAGGAGACTTCCTAGCTCGTTTAAATTCAGATCAAGGTCCCTGGAAAGCGTTTCAAGCTCTCTCTGAAAACCAGGAACCCCGGCCATGAGAAGCCAGCTGTCCTTATCTCCACTTTTTATATTTCCTTCCTTGAGATTGCCAAGAAACGCGTCAATTTTTGTTTTCAGGTCATATTCGTGTTCCTGAAGCACCTTCAATTTCTCTTTCTGGCTGAAATATTCCTCAAGCTCCAGGTCGTTGTCGTTTAAGGCTTTGTCAACGGCTTTTTCAACCTGAATGTGAAGTTCGTTAAGTAAATCCCGCTCACCCTTCTTCCTCTGAAGTTCGGCTTCTACTTCCAGTGTCTCTTCTTTTAAGCTTTTAGCTTTTACATTCAACCTGTCCATAAAGGAAACAAGGTCCTGTTTTCCTTTCAGGACATTTATAAGCACGGATCCGACAGTTTCTTCTTCAATCCCTGCAGTCCGTTTAAATAGCCTTGCAGTTTCTTCTATGCCTGAGAGAGCTTCGGGAATCAATCTAAAGAGCACTTTGTCATTTTCATCTTTTAGCTCATCTTCCTTTACACTGAGATTAAAGGTTTTCACCTTCGAAAGGAAGCTCAGCATATCTTCGTAGTTATTTATTTTTTCGAGACTGGTTTCAGCCGAAATGTTATTCTGGATAAAGAATTCAATCGCATCCGGGCTCTGGTAGTTGAGAAGTTTTTCAATCTCGTTCTTCCAGACCTTTTCAACGTTTCCATACTCCTTTTTGATATATTCGGAGTCAGCCCGCGTGGGAGGGACTTCCCTAAACAGGTTCTGGCTGTCAAGCAGGGTTTTTACGCTCCTGTTAATCTCTTTTCGTGTTGCAGTAATCGCTTCAAGTTCCAGGATAACTTCTTCATACTGTTTTTTCAGGGCCTTTAGCTCGTCCACAGGGTACTCGATTACGTGGGCATCTGCAAAAACAAACGAGGAGTAAAGGTGTTTTGAGTCGCTCAGGTTGATGTCTCCTTTTTTAATGTGGAAGAAATTTGTCAGTATGTGAGGAAACATGGAATCGAATTCATGCACTTCTACCTTTGCCTCTTCCCCTTTTTTATATCCTGTAGGCCCAAGTGAGGTCAGGATTATGTGATTGAAAAGCCTCTCGTTCAGGTTCAGGTATTCAAGTTCGGTAAGGGCGATTGCAGCATTTAATTGTTCTTTTTCGCCTTCTTTTGTTGTAGGAATTACCGCAAAGAGCCAGATCTGGCTGCTCTCTCCTTTAAGTGCTCGTATATACCTGGCAAGGTCAATAAACATCCCTGACCCAGTACCTCCCCCAAGCCCTACAATAAGGGCTGTGGTTCCTGTACTGGGAAATGTAGGAAAACCACTTGCCTGCCCCTGACTCAGTACCTTGTAGAAAATAGCCTTTGAAATGGCCCTTCTCCGGTGTACGCCTCCGCCAAAGTCATCAATTAAAAAAGGGTCAATAGATCTCAGTTCCTCAAAACTGAGCCCAAAGTCTCCTGAATCGTTCATCCACCAGGTTTTGACAAGAGGCTCAGACTTCCGGTCCTTTATCTTTTCTGCAACTTCCTGGCTTGTCAGGTCTGAAACCTGGGTTATATTTGCCAGGGAAGGCAGGTAATAGTATTTGTATTCAATATTTCCCCCTGCTCCCATTTCCTGTATTCTGGACTTAACCCTGCTTCTGTACCATTCGTCATCAGCCCTTTCGTTGGCATCCGTATCCATTGTATAAATCCTCAACCTTTTTCCGGGCACAAGGTAGCTGTCGAGTATCCAGTCATGCCTGCAGACCTCTTCACACAGACGTTTTCCACAACCTCCAAGCCCCAAAATTGTCAGGTCCATAGGAAGCTGCAGTGAAATATTGCCCCCTCTGTTCATTCTTCATCCTCCGAATTTTTAAGTCTTAATCCGATTACAAATCCAAGCAGTGCAGTTGCTAAGAACCCAAGGGCGTACTTTCATTTCATGTTCGATGCGTCTGCTTTTTCCTGGAGCAGATAGTCTGCAAGTTCGTTCGACTCATTATGCAGGCCAAGGTCAAAGAAGGCCTGTAGCTTCATACCCAGGACCGGGTCGGAAAATCCGTTCAATTTTTCCTTAAACTGTTGACTTTCTTCTTCGGTAGCAAGACTCTCGGTTTTCTTTTCAATCAAATAATCTGCAAGCTTATTTGCCTCGGTGACAAGCCCGCGGTCAAACATATCCTGCAGGTACATGCTTAAAAACGGGTCTTCGATTTGTGCAGCCTTCTTTTCGAAAGAATCAACGTCAGTAACTGCAATCGTGAATGTGCTCGTATCGCTTCCCTGAATGGCATTTCCTTTTTCATCGGTAGGCTTGATCCGATAATAGGCATATCCTGTCCTTTTAGAGTCATATTTCACCAGTGTAAGTTTCTCATACTGCTGGACCTCAGTGACACCAGGAACCTGTCCGTTTAGCTGGACAACGATTTTTTTTATATCATCTTTGACTGGAAGCTCAAAGTGGCTCTCATTACTTTGAAGATTCAACTCTGTAAAATTATAGATTGGCTTGTCGTCATATTTTTCCAGATCCGTATCAAAATACAGATAATCCGCAGCACTGGGAATGCCGCTTATTGTCAAAACGCAACTTATCTCCTGCTTTTCCTTAACCTCAGCCGGATGGTCTCCTTCTACGTTGACTTCAACTGCTGATGCAGGCACTGTAAGCCATGAGAAAAAGAAATATAGTAAACATAGCGTAAGCGTGCAGGCCTTGTGGCCTTTTCTCATACCTTATCCCCCCTGTAAAAAATGAGAATAATACGTTCTAATAACCCCACGTAATCTCTGCATATGTCAATAAATACTTATTTTTTGAATATTTTTGCAATGAGAGGTTTATAAAATTTTCATCTTGTAAATAAATCTGCATAGTCGTCTAATTAATTAAAAACCTGATTTCTATCCCAGTTCCAAATACCAACCGGGTTTTCTATTGTAAAAAACATTTATTGAAAACCCTTAGTTCCCCAAAAAGTTCTACCAAAAGTTCTCCGAAAAAATGAGTTTTAGGATGAGTGGTCTGAACTCAGTGAAATGAATTTTGGAGTGAGTGACCTGAAATGAGTGAAATGAGTTTTAGAATAGATGTATTGAAATAAGTAAACCGATATCTTACCCACCAGTCCCGTATGTCTAAAAATTGAAGAAGTAACCCCGTTTTGTAGACCTCCTGATTCACAATAAAGAATATAAAAAAGATTAGCTCCTTGGTCTCTGGCCCTGAGAACGGTTCGCTTACTCATTCAAACTCCTTGTAACCGAACCGTTTTCAGGATGTAACCCTCTTTAGTTTTCTGGGGAACAATTTGCTTATACTTTATACCTTTTCCATACCTTTTCGTATTTTTCGTGTTACTCAACATTCTTTGTTTTCGGTCTTCACACTCAGGCATTTCGGAGAGGCTGCAGATCCTGCAATTCTATTAAAACCTGCAAACACTTCTTAATACTCTCAAACATAAATAGTTATTTGTTAAGAAAGTAAGAAAGCTATAAGAAGTATCTAATTCATATTAGGATGACATAGGGTAGTGATTATTTAGAACTTAACATTATATTACTGTTAAATAATATATTATTTTGTATTTTTCTTGAGACTTGAAACTCCCTGACCAAGCTTACCAACTAAACTTGTCAACTAAACTTGTTCTATAAAATAGAATTCCGGAAATAATATAAATCGGTTAAATTCCGGCTCCTGAAAGCCTGAAGATTGTTTCTTATATTTTCTTGTTTAAATCTACAGGTCAGGCTCTTTTCATACTTCGGGTTATATCTTCTATAATACCCTGGAAATGAGTAACTTTTCCTTCCTCGTTGCGTTGGATAAAGGTTTTTTCATCAATCCAGCGGACATCAGCAGTCTGAGTAAGAATCCGGTACTGACGGTTAAACTCCTTTCCTCCTTCTTCACAGTTTTCCTCAAGTTCAAGTTCCACAAGGAGCAGGTCTTCGGGGTGGATAATCTTCCCATAAAGAACTTTTCCGGAAATGAAGTCCTCTGGAACGTACCCGAACTGCCTGACATTTTCAGACACATATAGCGTGGGCCAGTATTTTTCAGCCTTCCAGAGAAACACTACCATTGGGCTATTGTTAATTACGGCTTCAAGGACTTTTTGCCGCTCAAGGAGAGCTTTTTGTTTTTCCATGAGAGCTTTCTGGCTTTGAAGAGCATCCTTCAGAGCCTTTTCATTTTTAATCTCCTGAGTAATGTCCCTGACTATTCCCTGGAAATTCGTTACATTTCCTGTCTTATCACGCTGGATAAAAGTCTTTTCTTCTACCCATCGGATTTCCCTCTTCCCTGTAAGAACCCTGTACCTCTGTACAAAGCTGTCATTTCCAGCCTCGCAGCATCGGGTAAGTTCCTTTCTAACCCTATCTATATCCTCGGAATGGACTATATCTGAATATATTATTCTTCCTGTAAGGAAATCTTCTGCGCTGTATTCAAGCTGGGTTACGTTTTCCGAAACGTACTTGGCAGGCCATTTTTTATCAGGAGCCCAGAGAAAAGCCATAACCGGGCTGTTATTAATTACGGTTTCCAGAACTTGCTGTCTTTCCAGTGCTTCACCAAGAATCAGTTCGTCGCTTTCAGCCAGTTGATTGAATCCCATAGCTTCTACCTCTCCAATAACCATTCCAGATCCAAAATCCTTTAACCTCCTCAGGTAATGTACGCTTTTTAAATCCTTAAGCAATATATAATATATTTTGACATCTTATAAATCATGTCTTTCTGCACACAGGAGGAATGTTCTGAGTTCCAGACTACCAACAGTAAATGAAAAGGATAACTGGACAAAGGAAAAGTCCGAGAAGAGAACATTTGAAATAGTACAACAGACCAGGAAAGAATATGGAAAATATTTCGGGATCTGCAGCTCATACCATAACCTTAAAGCCTGCGCCTGCAAAAACTGTCCTTCTTATTCCGGCGGTGCAGGGATGTTTTGCTCCAGAGGCAAACGTCTGGAACAGGGAAAAAAACTGGGTTGCCTCTGTGAAACCTGTGAACTTTTCAGGAAATTCCGACTTGAAGGAGAATACTTCTGCCTGAATGCCGAAAAACCGGAACTGTCCGAAGAAAAGCCTGAGTTTCTCCTGAAGAACTGCAGAAAAGTTCCTGAATCCAGTGGTAAGACCAGGTTCTGTGTGCTGGGAGAATCAAAAATATAAGTACATGAATTCAAAGTGAAATGAATTCGAAGTGAAATGAATTCGAAGTGAAATGAATTCGAAGTGAAATGAATTCGAAGTGAAATGAATTCAAAGTGAAATGAACTCAAAGGTAAATGAACTCAAAGGTAAATGAACTCAAAGGTAAATGAACTCAAAGGTAAATGAATTCAAAGTGAAATGAATTCAAAATCACCGAAACCTGAACAACCCTCGTTTTTTCTTGGAATTCAAATTAAAATGACTGAAAATCTCTTTTATACCGATTTCAGATTTCAGATCTTTTATTCATAGTGTTTGGGATTTTTATTCGGAAAATTGTAGTCGCTTTCTAACCTGAAACCTATTACAGAGATTTCAATAAACAGCCTTTATATTTTCATATGGTTTCCAGTTCTATGTAGCTTTTCGTCTCTGGTTGCAATATCCTTTGGCGGAGTTAATCTGGTCTGGCTTTACTCTGGTCTGGTTTTCTTTGTTTATAATCAATGGTTTTCGTTCCAAGAATCTCACAGTTCGTTATTTCTCTAAAACAAATAGCTGGTGCGTTCCGGAAAAATATGAAGATACTATTGTTCGCATGATAAAATGGACTGAAAGCGCGTTCACAAACGATATATCACAGGTTGCTGAATGAGTCCAGCAGAGCTTATATAAATCGAACAATAATCAAATGGTAAGAAATTGTTTTAATCGCATTCCGACATCTCATAAATTTCAACACGACAGGAGGACACGCCTTGAAAATAGCAGTTGTAGAAAACGAGAACCAGAAAGCGAGTTCAATATTCGAACCAGGATTCATTGCAATATATGAGGAAGACGGTGGGGAATGGAAAGTTCTGACACGGTTTGAAAATCAAGTTTGCAACGCGAAAGGTATGGCCGCGGTACGCGCGTCTGTAGCGGATACAATAAAACAGCTTGGCGACGTAAAAGTAATTGTTGCAAGTGAAATCCCAGGAATAGCGTCCGGGACTTTTCAAGCAGCAAGTTTTGACATATTCCTTGTGGAAGGTAATGTGCTGGATCTTCTTGATTCAATCAAAAAAGAAATGCTTGAAACAATTGAGGAGCGTCAGAAAGAACCGCCAAAATTTGACATCACGCAGTTTCTGGAACCCGGTGTGAATAAAGGTGATTTTTCGATTAATATAGAAGACATCATGTTTAAAAATCCGGACTTGACTTCAAAGAAAATTCTGATCCCCTATCTGAAAAACGGAGAATTTAACAGACTGGATGTCATTTGCAGCCATATTCCAAAGTGGTTTGTCACAAATTTAGGCTCCATGGGGTTTGAATATGAAATCGTGAACGATTTGCCGAATAGAAAGACTGTTAGAGTAGTGCGCATGCAAACTTCGTCATCGAAATAAAGGCATAGATTTTTGGAAAATCAGGATACAGGTAAATCTTATTATCGTTTAAGGAAAGTAATGATATAATGGACGGAAGGGGAGCAGAAAGAGGACCTCTGCAACTGGACATAGGAATAGTTGTATCAGGGCTTGGAGGGAACTCCAATCAGGAAAGGAATCAATTTAACGGACTTGTTTCCTTTTTCGGTGTTGATTTTGGATTATATATCGGACCATCATATAATCCGTTTCGGACTATAGGACCAAGTATAGGCATCGGTGTGGTTATAGGGTCTAATGGTTTTCTGGCTGCAAAATTGGGCGTTCATTTCAGAAGAGCATTCGGTTTAGCTATGCTTTTTCCTATAGTTCCTATTTATGGTGTTACTGGAGCAAGCTTTTTAGCTGCGCTGCCTATTTCAGAAGGAGCTAAAGTTGCAGCAACTATCCCTTTACTGTTAGTGCCGGCAGCATTCGTATACCAGGGAAATCTCAAAGAATTACATAGGCGCGGAATAGAAACTTTAACGGAATTGAGAGCACGTCTGCCAGGAAAAAAATATTAATTCATAAAATTAAACCTGAATCTATTAAACCTGAATCTATTAAACCTGAATCTATTAAACCTGAATCTATTAAACCTGAATCTATTAAACCTGAATCTATTAAACCTGAATCTATTAAACCTGAATCTATTAAACCTGAATCTATTAAACCTGAATCTATTAAACCTGGATCTAAGAATAATGTCTGTAAAGCGTTCTCAATCCCTCTCTGGATGCTCTATTTAGAAATCTTCTCACTCTTCCAGGGACTGTTTCTTTAGCAAGTTTCTGAAAATTACAAGTCCGGTGATTAAGGCATTACTCTGATAGAGCGAAGATCTCTATCGTTACAATTAAGCCAGTTATCTTTCCAGGATCTGGCTATACTTTACTGCACTGGGTACTCCTCTTCATGATTTTAATAAAATTTGCTGGGTACGGTTATCAGAGGGTTAGCATTAAAAGCTCCACCTTAATGATATCACATATCTTATTGCATGGGTAAAGGATGTTTTTGGTGACAGGCTATGGGGTGCAGGCAGGAAACAGTCTGCTGAGCTACGTAAACGGTTTAACTTCGTAGCAGCAAGCAGCACCTTGATTGTAATCACTGATTACTTTCAGGAGCCTAATTAACCTGTGATTACAGATCTTGAAGACAGACCAGGATCTGGACGTAGCAAAATGAGATTAACAGATTAGATAGGAGGAAATTATGGACAGCACGACGGAAATTCAGCCGCCTGTGCCGGTGGTCCGACGGAACGGCTGGTTAAAGGTTCTAACCACAGCAGTGGTCTTCTACGTTCTCTTACTGGTGGCCTTGCTGCTGACGAAGAACTCAAACCTTTTTCCCACCCTGGCAATGGTCGGCAGCTTTATGGTCCCTGTCGCTTATGTGGCTTTTATATACGAGCGCAGGCACCTAAGCAGCTTGACAATGCCAACGGTCTCCCTGGCTTTTATATATGGCGGGCTTCTGGGTATCATTGCTGCGGCCTTTCTAGAGCCATTTTTTATCAGGCAGCTGAATCTTGGGGCAATTTTAAGAATAGGACTCATCGAAGAGTTTGCTAAAATCCTGGGAGTGCTGGTGATTGCACGCCGCAGGCGGCATGACTCGGAAATGGACGGATTGATTCTGGGTGCGGCAGCGGGAATGGGATTTGCAGCCCTGGAAAGTAACGGTTACGCCTTTACGGCTCTTTTGGAAAGTCATGGGAGTATTTCGGCAACAGTGGAAGTGACCTTACTTCGTGGTCTGCTTGCTCCGCTGGGGCACGGAACCTGGACAGCTATTTTAGCCAGTGTACTGTTCCGGGAAAGCAAGAGTTGTAACTTCCGCATTAACTGGCAGGTAATTAATGCTTATCTGCTTGTTTCCATTCTACATGCAACGTGGGACGGGCTGCCCCTGGTAGTTTCTTCTATCTTTGGCCAGGATTTAGGCGTGTTAATTGCATGGGGTGTGATTGGTGCTGTCGGATTGTTAATCCTCTGGATACGCTGGAAAGAAGCAATCAGGTTACAAATGGTTTTGCCATCAGGAATCGAGGAAACGTGTACCTAAGGAAGACTACGTGTAACCTCAAGCCCAAACTGATGTAACTTTGGAGGAACTTCGGGACACATAAAAGCGTTAGGAAGAGCATGAGGTAATCAATTGACAACTTCAAGTATTGACAAAAAAACATTTATTGGCGTGATAGGCCTGGGGATCATGGGAAGTTCTTTTGCTTCGAACCTTCTATTACAAAGCTACGATGTTCACGTACATAACAGGACAAAGAAAAAAGCTCGGCCACTTTAAGGATCTAAAACTTATAAACGCGCAGATAATCAGAACCGGGGCCTTATTGCCGATGACATAGATGGTCATAGAGGGAGGAATACTCAAGAGCAGTAGAAAATGGTGAAGGGCAGAAGGACTCCAGTGTTATTGGTTGGAAATCCAGCGTAAAAACGGATTAGCTTAAGTCATGAGGGTTCTGCCAAGGACCTGACCAAACTCAACATTAAGAATCCAACATTAAGAATACAAAAAAATAGTTCTTTATATGGAATTTCTTCATCTGGAATTTCTTATTTTTTCCCATTTCCCTTTCCTTTTGATCAGAGCAAATTGATGCCTTTCAATGATATTGAAAATTGCAGCTGCATTATATTTCCTGAGAAAATAGGTACAGAGAACCAGCATATGAGAGTTGTCGATTACCCGGTTTATTTCTCTTTCATATTCAGCGAAATCATCCCGATATTCTTCTTCCAGCGAAAAGAGTCCTTCAAATAACCTCAAACCTTCATAGCCATTAGCCAGAGCTTTGTTAAGTTTTTCCATCAGGCCATTTAAGATCTCTTGCGTATCGAAAAAACCTCTTTTCAAATACCAGTCGTCATAATGAATAATTTCTATTTGCCCTTTTTCCAGATAAGTTTCTGGATTAGAAACAAACATTTTAAAGGTTTTTTTCGCTTCTAGAGGATTTGATGCAACCCATATGCAAAATTCGTTATTTTCTAACCCTGCTTTTAAATATGGAATAATTATATCTACCAGATCCTGTTTTGTATTATAAAACTGGCAGAAGTGTGTTCCCCAATTAATATTTCCAATAGCACCAATGCCAGAATTTCTGGTTACTTCCTCTGTCATCTCTCCTCCATTTGCTCATACTCAGCTTTTATTTTCAATTCTACATAAACTAAGCAATAATCTGTTTAAGCAATAATTTGTTTAAGCAATAATCTGTTTAAGCAATAATCTGTTTAAGCAATAATCTGTTTAAGCAATAATCTGTTTAAGCAATAATCTGTTATAACTAAGCAGTAATCTTTTATAATCTGGCATATTTTACAGGCAAAGAAAACGAACGTGGGCTAAAAGATATTTCCTGGCACGGGTGCAAGCTCTACAGTCCAGGCTGGGACGACCCTCGTGCAAGAGCCCTTTCTTTTACCATGGGAGAACCCGGAGACGAAGAAGATATACATGTTATGATGAATATGTACTGTGAGCCTCTTGAGTTCGAAATTCAGGAACTCAAATGTATATAAGTAGAAGCTGGTATAGAGCAGTCGATACGTTCCTGCCTTCTTCTCAGGAAATTGCCGGAGCCGGAGAAGAAAACAGCGCAGAAATTCCGGGCACTGAAAAAAGTTGAAGTTTTAAAATTAGTGTGAAAAATTATCTGTAGATCTAGCGTAACGAACCATCTGTTGATTTTTTATATGCCTCTATAACATCCTGAACTGACTCAAAGATATGGTCTTTACCAATCATTTGAGTTATGCCGTCTCGATCCAGCTCATTCATCACAGGCTGTACTACTTCACTTAATACAAGAGTAATTTCCAGTTTTTGCAGTTGTGTATACACTTTTTTGAGCGTCTCTGCAGAAGTGAAATCGATATCTCCAATGTTTGTGGCAGAAATGCAAAACCATTTAAGTGAACCATTTTTTATGGCAAGATCTATTATTTCTTCCGCGAAGCGGCCTTCGTTAGCAAAGTAGAGGTTTGAACCAAAACGGTAGATTAACAGTCCTTCAACAGCTTGCTGTCCACTTTCTAGTGGAAATGTCTTCATTGCCCCTCCTGCCTTTGGAACAAGCAGAAGGTTCAGTGGCCTGTAACTATGTCGCAGGTGAGCAATGATCGAGAGTACAATAGCTATAAGGATTCCCTGCTCGACACCTATAACTACTACCGTTATAGCCGTTATCAAGGCAACAGCAAACTCTACAGGCCGCTGTTTGTGAAGGGCGGTCATTCCTTCGATATCGATAAGATGCAAACCAATAAGGAATACCATAGACGAAAGTACAGCTGTGGGTAAATAGGCGAATGGTCCGGTAAAGAACAACAGTACTAATATAACAGTGAAGACCGTTGTGAGCTGAGTAAGCTGTGTCCGACCTCCGGCATTTTTGATCATTTCAGTCTTGGTTGGACTGCCGTTGACAACGAAAGTCCCTGATATCCCTGCTGCTGCGTTAGCAAGGCTCAATCCAATGAGATCCGTATTTTCATTAAAAGTGTCGGAAAACTTAATGGCATAAGCACGAGATGTTGCAGCACTCTGGGCAAGGATAATAACAAAACAAGAAATGGATATGTTAAAGATCTCTGGGAAATTTGAAAGCGGGATTTGAGGAAAAGAAATTTGTGGCAGACCTTGTGGTACTGTGCCAAGGACGCTAATCCCATAAGAGGAAAGGTCTAATATCCGGCTTGCAGCAATTGCACCAATAATCGCTATTAGTGAACCTGGAAATTTGTGGCTGAGCTTTTCGCCAAGAACAATAACCCCAATTACGGATAATGAGACCAGGAGTGTGGGAGTATTTGTAAGAAAGAGGTTTCTTACTAAAGAGATGATCTGCACAGATGTTCCATCTGGTTCTGAAGGTATCCCAAGCATCCCGCTAATCTGTGATATAGAGATGTAGATACCAGCACCTGTGAGAAATCCTATCAAAACCGTGTAGGAGAGGAAGTCAGCGAGAAAACCAAGTTGGAACAAACCTCCAAGGAAAAGCAAGATTGCTACGAGTAGAGCGATTGCGCTTGCATATGCGACATATTGTGAAGATCCCGGCACGGCTATCGTTGTTAGTCCACTTGCTATAATTGCCGCGGTTGCGGAATCGGCGCCAACGACAAGATGGCGAGATGAACCAAAAATGGCAAAAGCTAACATTGGAAACAGGATTGTGTAGATTCCAGTAACTACAGGCATGCCTGCAATTTTAGTGTATCCCATAACTTCGGGGATGGCAAACGCTGCGAATGTTATCCCTGCGATAATTTCCAGGGGTATTTGTTTGGATTTGAGGGGTAATATTCCCTGAAAGAGGGAAAGATGAAAAGATCTTCTGGAATTCTGTGCAGGTTTCATATTCGCTCTAATCTCCTTACAATAAGGTAATTTTTTGATTTAAATCCTTGAATGACGGATATATCAAACCAGCCTAATATCCGCATGGATTTTCAAACCTTTGATCTTATCTTGCAGGTCATATGTTTCGATCTACAGCTTTAATTATAATTATCGATTTGTTTCTATTGATTTTTATTTATCTTCTTTCAATTATTTCCTGGTTATGATACCATTGTTTTCTCAGTTCAACCGCATAAATCCTATTTATTTTTCATGATAAATCTTTTGAATATGATATGAATATAATGGTCCGAGTCAAAGTTTATATTCATTCAAATTAATAAATTAAAAACTCAAACTAAAAACTCAAACTAAAAACTCAAACTAAAAACTCAAACTAAAAACTCAAACTAAAAACTCAAACTAAAAACTCAAACTAAAAACTCAACTCAAAAACTCAAACTAAAAACTCAAACTAAAAACTCAAACTAAAAACTCAACTCAAAAACTCAAACTAAAAACTCAAACTAAAAACTCAAACTAAAAACTCAAACTAAAAACTCAAACTAAAAACTCAACTCAAAAACTCAACTTAAAAACTCAACTTAAAAACTCAAAACTCTAATGGCATAAGGCTAAGAAAATTATATTGAATTGCTATCGGATAGCAATTTGCAGGAAAAGCCATTTGAATATCTTGTGGGGCGCTACAGTTCTTGTATACTAAAGGGGGAGTTAAATGATAGAGATCATGCAGGGTTTGCCGGGAAATGTCGTAGCAGTCAATGTAAGTGGAGAAGTAACTGGGGATGACTACAAAAATGTATTAATTCCTGCTGTTGAGGACAAAATCAAGAAGTATGGTAAGGTTCGTATTCTTTATCACATGGATAAGGAACTCGAGTGGTTTACCCTTAATGCCATGCTGGAAGATGCCAAAGTTGGCATACTGAACATTACAGACTTTGAAAAGATTGCAGTTGTTTCAGACGTGGACTGGATGAATGTTGCCGTTGAAATCTTTAAGTTTATTGTTCCTTTTCCGGTGAGAACCTATAAGAATGAAGAGCTTCTTGAAGCAGAAACATGGATCAGTGAATGAACCTTCATAAAAATGATAGGTTAAAAATCAAGACTCTTCGCTATTTAGAATGGGCAAATTTATAGCTACTTCTTTAATGATCTTTATTTTTGAACATTATTTTTGAACATTATTTTTGAACATTATTTTTGAACATTATTTTTGAACATTATTTTTGAACATTATTTTTGAACATTATTTTTGAACATTATTTTTGAACATTATTTTTGAACATTATTTTTGAACATTATTTTTGAACATTATTTTTGAACATTATTTTTGAACATTATTTTTGAACATTATTTTTGAACATTATTTTTGAACATTATTTTTGAACATTATTTTTGAGCACAGAACTTGCAGACGCTGCTTCTTTGAAAGTGATATATTCCCTCAAGTCCGATTTCAGAATCCTTTCAATCTCGCTCCAGCTACTGTCTCTGGTTTCGGTAAACATGTACCCGAAGTAGCCGCGTGTTTCGTAATCCGCTTTTCTGAGTTCAAGAGGCTTTTCAAAGTCTGAAAGCAGTTTTTCGTAATCAAAAGCTTTTACGTCCTTCAAATTGAGGTCTTCCGATTTGTTCAGCATAATAAAGCAGAAGCTTTTTCCTTCTTTGTCTGCAAGAATTTTATTCCAGTCCGGCTCAAGCTGTTCCAGAAAATACCTGTAAGTGTTAATCCCATATGCAAAATATGCAATATCAGTAACGCACAGGCCGGCAAAGCGCATCGGGTTCAGTTCAATAGGCTGGATCCGCCTGTCCTGCGATATTCGAAGTTCCAGATGAAGGGGAAAATTCCTGAGCCCGGCCAGATTTCCGATTTCCTTTAAAAGATCTTCAATGGCTTCCCTGTAGGTTTCTATAATCTTTTTCGAAGTAAAATATACCCTGTCACTGACATCGTTTTCCGAAGAAAAGATATGTTTAAAGATATCGAGGACTACCGGCTTTCCTTCGCGGTTGAAATAAGCGTCAACTGCAAACTCTTCCCCTTCGATATTTCCTTCGATAATGAAATTCTCCATATTCAGGACCTGCTCCGGATAGAGCTTTTTGATCTCTTCAACCTCAGCCTTTATAGACTTCAGGACCGAATCCCATTCTTCGTTGGTGGAAACCTTATGAACCCCAAGGCTGAAAAATCCCACGGCAGGCTTTATAATGAACGGTTTTTTGATTTCTTCAACCCGGATTTTGTCCAGTTCTTCAAATTTAACACTCTTAAAATATAATTCCGGGTAGAGCCTTTCCAGCAGCTCTCTGAACTTAACTTTGTTTTTGAAGAGCTCGATTTTCTCAGGCAGCCCTGTAAATCCAAGATTTTCCGAAATCCAGCCAATTGAGTTTTCGGAATTGGAATAAAGGGCACATTCACCTTTTTCTTTTATTAATTTGATAAATTCATCTTCTTCAAGAAGGTTTAGCTTTTTTTCAGTCTTCAGTCCGGCTGCCATTTCATTTTTTAAAACAGGAATCTGTAATTCTGCAGCAGTATTTTTTAGTAATTTGGAGACGTAAGGGTAATCGAGGATTAACATTTTTTTAACCTTTTACTTTCTATGATGAGGCTTTTTCACGTATTCAAGCACTGTAGTCAGTTTGATAAGATATAAAATTATATCTGTATTTTTAATCTTTTTATTTAATTTAAACATGTTTTTATATTAGATTGTGATTTTAACTAATTATATAAGATCTGTCCAATTGCTATGACTTGCTAGTTCTTACATAAAAGGAGACCTTTATGGATGTTGAAGAGCTGATCAAAACAGCTGATGAATTACGTCATATGGGAAAATATGAGGAAGCCTTAAATAACTATGACACAGCCCTAGACACTCTCGAAACATGCTCTAACTCCTTAGAAAATGAACAAAAAGCTCTTGCATTGATTGGTAAAGGTCTTGCTCTTTGGAATCTAAAAAGATGTGATGATGCCTTAAGCACATTAAATGAATCTATTGAAATCTTAAGTACATTAAATAAATCTATTGAAATCGATTCAAAATTAACTAAAGCGTGGAATACCAAAGGTCTTGTACTCCGTAATCTAAAAAGATATGATGAAGCCTTAGATGCTTTTGATAAATCAATTAATATTGACCAAGATAATGCTTTTTCATGGAATGGCAGAGGCCTTGTTTTATTAAACCTTCAGAAATATACTGATGCTATTGAAGCTTACAAAACTGCACTCAGTAAGAATGCAATCAAAGAAAAACCAGATAATAAAGAGCTTACTTTTTCGTTGAATGGGAAAGGTGTTGCTTTTGCAAGTTTGGGGAAATTTGATGAATCTGTAGAGGCTTTTAACGAGTCAATAAAGCTTGATTCAAAATCAGCTTTTGCGTTATCTGGTAAAGCTACTGTTTATTATAGTATTGGAAAACTTGAAGAAGCCTTGAATCTTTTTAAAGATTCTTTAAAGTTTGACCCAATTTCCAGCTTCGCATGGAATGGAAAAGGTCTAGTTCTTTTAAGTCTTAAGCAATTTGATATCGCTATAGAGTCGTTTAAGAAATCAATTTCTTTTGATTGCGACTTCATTCCTGCATATAATAACTTGACAGAACTTTATCTGGATATTGGTGACTTAAAAAATGCTAGTTCAACATTAGATGATGTTTTATTTAAAGATACTATAAATGATTCCACTTTGTTTTTAAAAGGAAGAGTTGAACTTGAAAAACAAAAGTATGATACTGCTATCCATTATTTTAAAGAAGCAATTTCATTGAGTACTGGTAGTCCATTAATCTTAATATGGGAAGTTTATGCCAAATACCTCAAAGCAGAAGTTAGCTTTGATCTCAACGATAAAAAGTATCAAGATTTAATTCTTTCATGCATAAGAGATCTCGAAAAAATAAGTACTTCCATAAAAGATCTCGCAAAAACGAGCACATATATTTCTTTAAACGGTACAACTGAGTGTTTAAACTTAAAAAGATACGAGAAAATGAGAAAAAAGTTGTTGATGAGCACACAATCCTTTTTAGTTAAACGTAAACGTAATTCATGCGTCATCGGTTAAGCATTAAATTCCCTCTCTTGTATGTGTTTTTTATATTAGTAATATAAATATCTCTGTATCTATGTCTCCTTGTCCCCCACTTACTCTTGAAGACTCTCTTCGGGAAATGTTTCCCGAAGAGTGGTTAAGGCAAACTGCCAAAGAAACTGGTCTTATAGTACGTGAACGTAAAATTGACCCTGTCATTATCTTTTGGGTTTTAACTCTCAGTTTTGGTGTACGCTTACAGCGTACACTTGCCAGTTTGAAACGCGAATATGAAACTGAGTCACAAAAAACCATAAGCGATAGCAGCTGGTACTATCGTTTCACTCCAGAACTTGTTGAGTTTCTTCACCAGTGTGTAATTCATGGCATGGGAGAGCTTGCAAAAGAACCTGGTAGGAAACTTAGCAAGAAACTCGAAACCTTCCAAGATGTTGTCATTCAGGACAGCACAATTGTTCGTCTCCATTCCTCGTTAGCAGACAAGTTTCCTGCAGCAAGATCAAGAACAGTAGCTGCAGGAGTAAAAGTTGGAGTTATGGTAAGTGCAGTTGCTAACGGACCTAGAACCGTTGCTCTGTACTCTGAAAAAACAGCTGAAATAAAGACATTAAAAATAGGTCCCTGGATCAAAGACCGTATTCTCCTTGTTGATCTTGGTTTCTACAAAACTCAAATGTTTGCAAGAGTTGAAGAAAATGGGGGATATTTTGTCTCAAGGATTAGGAAGAATATAGACCCTATTCTTGTTTCTATTGAAGAGGGACTTTCTAAGACAAAAAGCAAAGAGTTCGCTGGAAAACCTGTTAGTGAATGTATTAAGCAACTTTCTGGAAAAGATATTGATGCAGTTGTAAAAATAGAATTCAAAAGAAGAGAGTATAAAGGCAAGCAAAAACAGGACGAGATAAATGTACGTCTTGTTGCCGTATATAACGATGAGGATGAAAAATACCACATTTACATCACAAATATTCAGAAAGATATTTTGAATGCAAAAGACATTGCAAACTTATATGAGGCAAGATGGGACATAGAACTGTTGTTTAAGGAATTGAAAAGCAAATACTCGCTGGACGTTCTTGAAACAAAGAATGTGCAGGTAATTGAAGCTCGAATCTGGACAGCAATATTGACACTAATCGTTAGCAGAAGAATATATTCTCTTGTAAGAAAATCAACAACTCATCCTGAAAAAATGGCTAGATATACGCAGTTACGTTGGAGTACAATATTTGCAGAGAATGCATCAGATTTATTGACAGTAATTCTGCATAGATGTGGAATTCAAAGAACTTTTGAAACGATAATGAGCGTATATGAAAGTCAAGCATTAGATCCTCATGTAAACAGAGAAAGGTTTAGAGATGAATGGTTTGAGTAATAAATGAAAAATTGGATTCAAAAAGAGTAACAGAAGAAGGAAATAAATCCTTAACCGATGACCAATGAAACGTAATTCAAATATTTCAATTAAATTATTAGCAAAAGTAACTTCTGAACTCTTGAGATATAATACGTTAAGGATTGAATCATATAATAGTTATTTTTTAGGTTGCTTCTATTATAAGCTCAAAGATTATTTTTCAGCAAAGGATGAATTCACGAATTGTAGAAAACTCAATTTTGAACCTAAGGTAACTAACTCTGCAAAACAGTTACTTGAAGACATTTGGAATCACAAAATAGACACTTCGATACCAAAGTGGTGGCTAGAGTCACCTTGCCACAGTTTTAGAAGAAAGATTACATTTTTATTTTTATTATTTTCCATATTTGGATTATCATTTATTGACTGGAAGGATAACACAACGCAATACGTATTCTTATTTATGTTACTCTTCTTTTTCTTGGTTTCTCCGTGTCTTAAGAGTTTAAAAGGAAGTGAAATCGAGATTGAATTGCAATCTCCACAAAATTTTGAACTAACTCCAGGATTGATAGAGAAAAGCCTTAAAGATTTCGAGAAGGATTTCGAAAAGGGTTTAAAGAGTGAACTAAATTGGGAAATTTTTTGAAGGATTTATATTCAAGTTCAATCTTACCTAATAACTAATTTAACATAACAGTTATTTAGGTAACTATGAAAATCCTTCAAACCCTCTCCCGTCTCTATGTAAACGACCTCGACTCATCCCTCAAATTCTATGAAGAACTCCTTGGCTCCCCCGCAGCCATGCGCTTTGAAATCCCGCAAATCGTCCTGGAGCTGGCTCAGATAGAAAATATTTTGCTAATAGCCGGCTATAGGAATTATCCTCAATGATACGAATGTCTCCTTACTTGGAGTTGAGAAGCTTGACAATAGGGAAACGTATCTGCTGAATACAAATCCTAAAGAAACCGGAAAAAGTGCTGCACAATACTACACGAAAGTCTGGGTAGATAAAGAAACATGGATGCCTCTTAAGTACGAGATGTATGATAGTAGCGGAAACCTGACAGCAAAAGTTGAAATATGGGACCTTAAGGTTAATTCAGGAATTCCAGATTCTGAATTTGTTTTCAATATTCCTGATGGCGCTGAAATAAAAACAACAGGTTAATACTTTCACTCGACTTCCTCAATCCTTTTTTATATTATTTCCTATCTGAGAATAATGCCTGTTTCCAGTTTGAAAATAAATCCTCCTGAAAGGCGAATTACCTTCCACGCGGATATGGACAGTTTCTTTGCGTCGGTTGAGGTCAGAGAGAGACCGGAATTGAAAGGAATGCCTGTAGTTGTGGGCTCTGACCCGAAAGGAGGTTCGGGAAGAGGAGTTGTGAGCACCTGCTCGTATGAAGCGCGGAAATACGGAATTCACTCCGCAATGCCCATATCACAGGCTTACAGGCTCTGTCCGGATGCGGTTTTTTTGCCTGTAAACATGAAACTCTACGTGGGCGTTTCGGCAAAAATAATGGAACTTTTGAAGGGATTTGCAGACAGGTTTCAGCAAGTCAGTGTGGATGAAGCCTATCTTGTGCCAGGACCCGAGATCACAAATTTTAAAGATGCCGCCCTTTACGCCCTCAGGATCAAGGACGAGGTACAGAAGCAGGAAGGAATTACCTGTTCAGTCGGAGTCGGTCCTAACAAATTAATCGCAAAAATCGCATCTGATTTCCAGAAGCCTGATGGGCTTACCATTGTCAGGCCCGAAGATGTAAGAGAATTTCTTTTTCCGCTGCCGGTCTCAAAAATTCCAGGAATAGGGGAAAAAACGGCTGATACACTGAAGTCAATGGGCTTAAACAGGGTAGAAGAACTTGCAAACTGTGATGTACAGCTTCTTTCTGGAAAGTTCGGAAAAATTGGACTTCGCATGAAGCAATTGGCAAACGGGCTTGATTTTAGGGAAGTTAGGGAAAAGGAAAGTGTAAAATCAATTAGCAGGCATGGAACTTTTGCTGAAGACACCAGTGACCCTGTAAAAATTACCGGGTCTCTTGACCTGCTCGCTGAAAGTGTACATAGTTCTCTTCTTAAAAACAGGCTTCTTTTCAAAACCGTAGTCCTCACTGTGCGTTTCGAGGATTTCTCTACCTATACACGCTCAAAAACCATCCCAATCTGGACTTCGGACATCTTTGTGATCAAAAGGACAGCCATACAGCTTCTCTCCGAATTTATAGGGAATCGAAAGCTCAGGTTAGTAGGCATAGGAGTCACCAAACTCCGCGAAAGGGATGAAAAGCAAACCCTGATAACAGACTTTTAACATAAGCCTTTTCAAAAAACTACTTTCCTGCAAGCCTTTTCAAAAAACGTCTTTCTCGCAAGCTTTTTCAAATAAGGCTTAAGCGAAAACCACAGCAACGACGCGGTCGACGTGGTCAAGCGGTACAACAAGCCTTTTGAATAAAATCTTGACCAAAAACCCTAGCAACGTTTGGGTTTGAGGGTCTTGGCTCTTCGTTGTTTTGTGTGGGTATCTTCACAATGTCCTCATAAAAACCAATGCAGTCTTAAATTGAAAATCATCTTGTCCATAGGAAATGACGAAAACCAGAATCTTATCACCAAACCCTATCAGCGTGATAAACCGGCGCAACGGTTGATCGAAAACTCCTGGCAACATTTGAATTTGAGTACCTTATCCCCGAACCCTATCGGCGTGATAAACCGGCGCAACGGTTTGTGATAAACCGGCGCAATAATTGCGGGTCAACGGTTGATTTGAAACAGTCATACTTATATTTTAATAATAGAAAGCCAATTAGGTTTGATGAAAAAAGTTGTAAAGATGGCTCTGGCCCTTCTCATAATTGTTGTTCTGACTGTGCTTATCGCTTATGCCACACTTCCTTATTTAAATTATATTTTTGGAGCTTTGATCCTTTTCGTTATATTTCGTTCTTTATACCATTTTCTCATAAGAAAACTAAAGATTCGGAAGCAATTCGCAGCCATACTTGTAATAATAATTTCTATTTTTGTTGTACTGGTTCCTCTTTACTTTCTTTTGAATACAATCATCGACGAAATCGAACAGCTTTTAGTTAATCAGGCATCCATTCTCGCGTCTATTGAAGCTGGAGGTCACTTTTTAACTGATTCTCTCTTAAGGCTGAATATTCCTATAAATGTATTCCAGTCCAAAATTGAAGAAAAAGCAATGGAACTTGCTTCACAGGCCGTTAATTACACAAGCCTGTTCATTGTGGGGTCAATCCAGAGTATAAGCCATCAGTCCATCGGGCTATTGATAATGTACTTTCTGCTTTACTACCTCTTTACTGAAGAGGATTCGGATTTTATGCGCCAGGTCTCTGTTGCAGTTCCTTTCAATGAAGAAAATACAGCCACTCTTCTGGATGAGTTCCGGAGAATGGTTCGGACGACTCTTATCGCCAGCGGGGCAGTTGCTCTTGTCCAGGGTGGAATTCTAACTATAGTATTTGTTATCTTTAGTATCCAGGGAGCTTTCCTCTGGGGCTTCATTGCAGCAATTCTATCCTTTTTGCCTGTTGTCGGAGCGCCTTTAGTCTGGGTTCCTGCAATTATTGTCCAGTTTTTCCAGAAGGACTATACTGCAGCGATCGCTATACTTGCAGCTGGGATTTTTATAAGTGTTATTGACAATTTCCTCAGGCCCATTATCCAGAAAAGAGTTGGAGAAATCCATCCGTTTCTGTCTCTGCTTGGAGTTGTTATAGGAGTATCTCTTTTCGGACTGTTAGGAATCGTTATAGGTCCCCTCTTGCTTTCCTACTTCGTTCTGACAGTACAGATGTTTTCCAGAGAATACCTTTCTGGAAAGGAGTAAAATGTACAGATAGAAATACTTGAGTAAAGGAGTAAATGTGCAGATAAAAACTTGGGTAAAGGAGTAAAATGTGCAGATAGAAATACTTGGGTGTGAGTCCTTTGGGGCAAGATCCCTTGCCTGCGTTGTAAAGACGGACGATAGAACGATCCTGATCGATCCCGGAGTTGCGCTTGCACGCTTACGTTCAGGCCTGCTTCCCCACCCAATAGAGGTTGCTGCTGCTTTCAGGATAAGAGAAAAAGTTCTTTCTGCATTTGGGCAGGCTACAGATGTTGTTATCAGCCATTTTCACGGTGACCACATGCCGATGAGGGCTGAAGATCCGTATCAGCTGCCGATGGAAGCTCTCCCTTCGCTTGACGGGATAAACTTCTGGTGTAAAGGTCCGGAAAAAATCTCAGGCTTGTCTTCAAAGCGGAGGCGTGAACTTTTGGATTTTCTAGGTTTTCCTCTTCCGGCTTCGGAAGGTGTGAAGTCTGGCAATATGGAGTTTTCTTCTCCTGTCCCTCATGGAACCGGGGAAAAAGGTTTTGGGACCGTAATGATGACCCGGATCTGTGAGGGTGATGAGGTTTTTGTCCATAGTTCTGACATCCAGCTTCTGGACAGGAAATCAGTTCTCAAAGTGCTTGACTGGGAACCCACAATTGTTTTTGCCTCAGGCCCTCCTCTTTATCTTTCGCACCGCGTTCCTGAAGCAGGAAAAGAGGCTTCAGAAAATGCTCTCCTTCTGGCCAGACATGTTGATACCCTGATTCTGGACCACCATCTACTCAGGTCTTTTGAAGGATACAGCTGGTTAAAAGAACTGGCTGGAATGATTGAAAGCCGGGTACTCTGTGCTGCAGAGTTTATGGGAAAGACCCCGGAGCTTCTTGAGGCTCAGAGGAAAAATCTTTATGAAAAAGCGCCCGTACCTTCAGGATGGCATGAAGCCTATTCAAAAGGTAAAGCAGGTTTTGAGGAATTTCTCTGATAAGGCGGCTGGAAGGAATAAAAACACCACTATTAGTAATTATAGACTTTTAACATTTTATCGTAATAGGTTTTAAAAAAAGTAAATAATTTTTGATAATAAATAATTTTTGATAATAAATAATTTTTGATAATAAATAATTTTTGATAATAAATAATTTTTGATAATAAATAATTTTTGATAATAAATAATTTTTGATAATATTTATTACTATGAGAGCGCAGAGAGTCACGGATACCCTGACTTTTGCAGGCTGGCCGACAATTACTTTCAGTATGCAGGAATAAAGTTTATAGAAGATTCTGATCATTGAATTTATATCTTGACTTCACCAGAAAGGCAGTATAAAAAGATGATTCAGTATGCGGGAATAAAGTTTATAGAAGATTCTTATCACTAAATTTATATCTTGATAATGAGATTTATCCCGAATACCTACCTACACAAGAAAGGGCTTTAAGAAAAGCCCACTGTGTAATTTTTTCCAACGGTTTTGTACCATGAGTTCACCTACAAAAATGACTTAAAATACCTAATAATAGTTGCTGAAAAAGAGTTCTATTGCTGGAATACAGGTATCTCGAATTTTTTGTACGTCAGTGCAATGGCAATACACAACCATTTTTTAAACATTGCCCTATCCAAAAATCCTATATTCGACAGGTTAACGCAACTAGATATATATATTTTCATATTCCTCTCCCATGATACTCAATATTTTCCAGTGAATTTCTTCCATATTCAGTATTTCTGACTTTGTTTTCCCCTTTTTCTGCGTTATAAGTTCTGTAATTCCCTGAAACTTGAAAAATATCCATCTCATTGTTGGTCTTTTTGTTGGTTTTCCTTTCTGATCCGGAACTGTTTCATTTTTTTCTTCTAATTTTGTCCTTAATTTCCATTCTGCAATAGAATAAATCATTAAGCATAGAACCATTATCATTGTTAATGCTTCAATTCTTGATTTATTCTTGAGGTACCCTTCGATACGCTAAAGGTATCACTTTTCAAAAATCGAAATCCTTTTTCTACTCTATCCTGTCCTTTGTAATACTTCAGCATCTCTTCAGGAGAAAGACTGATATCATTACTTACAAGAATGAAAAGTCCCATTTTTTCCATTTCTTTTAAAACAAAAGCATCATTAACCTTTATAGTCCCATCAATCTTATAATATGTCTTTAATTTCTCATTTTTCAGAGGTCTTCCTCTTTTACCTACTTCACGTTTTTTAATGGTTTTCAAATCTACTTTTTCAAAAAGAACTGAAGGGAAATCTGCAATCCATGTTTCTGCTGTTAATGGGCAGTGTAGCGAAAGTTCTGTAAAATATGATTGACTCTATATCCCTTTTCTTCATCACAAAAAATAGGATGTAGAGTCAATGATTAATGTATTCTCATTCATAAAAGATTATCTAGTCGATCAGGAAGATGGAATTCGCCAGTTAATTACCTGGTTTTTAAATCTTGTCATGGAGGAGGAAGCCCTCTTCCAATCTTATGCACAACGTTATGAGCGTACTGATTCACGAAAAGCCAGTAGAAACGGCTACAAACCCCACACTCTCCTTACCAAATATGGAGAACTTGAATTATTAAAGCCTCAGTTCCGTGAATTCCCTTTTGAAACTCAGGTATTTGAAAAATATTCCAGGGTTGAAAAGTCTATATTAGCTACTGTAGCGGAATCTTACCTTCAAGGTGTTTCCACCCGACGGGTGGAAAAGGTCATGACTGCTTTAGGAGTAGAGGGAATCTCGACCTCTTCTGTTTCCAGAATTACTAAAGACCTTGATGAGAAAGTTGAAGAATTTCTCTCAAAGCCAATAGAACATGAAATTCCTTACCTTTTTGTTGATGCGACTTATCTTAAAATAAGAGATGGACTCCATTATGAAAATAAAGCTCTTTTTGTAGTTGCTGGAATCAGAGATGACGGTTTACGTGGATTCTTGGAGTAAGATTGGCAGACAGTGAAGACTCTCTATTCTGGGAAGATCTATTCGAAGATCTTAAAGAAAGAGGGTTAAGAGGCGTCAAGTTAGTTGTTTCTGATGGCCATAAAGGAATACAAAAAGCAGTAAGAGAATCCTTTATTGGATCAAGCTGGCAGACGTGTCATGTTCATCTGATAAGACAAGTTCTAAAAAAGGTTCCAAAAAAGAAACAGAAAGAAGTATCAAAAAAATAAAAGAAGCATTGGTAGACCGTCAGAAGTTACAGGATTTGATAAGGGAACTGGAGAATATGGGATATAAAAGTGCAGCTGATACTCTTGAACATTTTCAGTATGATGTAATGAACTACATGCAGTTTCCACAGAGTCATTGGAGAAGAATAAGGACAACAAATATGATGGAGAGAACTAACAAGGAAATAAAAAGAAGAAGCAGAGTTGTGGGAGCATTTTCGAACCAGGAATCAGTATTGAGACTGGTAGTCTCAATACTGATAGACATTAATGAAGACTGGATTACAGGAAACAGGTATATAGTAATGGAGCAGTAATCAAAAAAGAAGAATCAGGGGTATAGAGTAAAATTTACAGAAGATTAGGCACACTGCCTTTCAAAATTAGTAAAATTTCAAAATTATTTTCACGATCAGAAATCGATTGATTATTCGGGGTCCGGGAGTCAGAAAAGTAATTTTGAGTTCTGGTATCAGCTCATTGAAAAAAAGAAAACTATATGAAAAAACTTATATAAATCGTTCAAATCTTTCCTTTTTCGCTTTACAGATAGGACAGACGCCAGGCGGTTCGTCCATGGCACAGAGATATCCGCAAACCTTACATCTCCACACCGGTTTTGAAAGTTTCCCTGTAAATTCCGTAGTTTCCATCATCTCGGCTCTTTTCTTTTCTTCTGCTCTTTCGGCGTCCCTTTGCTCTTTCGGAGGGCGCCTTTCAGGAATCGATTCTACTTTTCTTTCTCCCCGGATAACCTCGTCCGAAACGTAAAGTGCACAGTAACAGGCTCCATAATCATTCAGGTCGGGGTCTCTATAGTAGCAGGGACAGACAATATCCAGGTCTTCTTCCAGGTTGTTGGCAGAAAGCCGGCATGGACAGGACCAGTAGCCGTACCGCTGTTCATTCGCGAGCAGCCCCCATACAAGATCTTTTGTGAACTCAACGTCAGGGTTGAGGTGATACCCCGACTTTTCGACCTGGTCATTCAAACGCCTGTAGACTTTGTCCACTAGTTCTTTGGTTATTCCTTCTTCAGTGGCTTCCTCTTCTTTCAGCCCAATTCCCCCTTAAACAAAAACTTTTTGAGAAAAAGTTTTATTAAAAACAAAAAAATTGAGAAAACTTTCTCAAAAACCTTTTCTTTTAGTCTTAGTCTAATTTATCCTTAAAATCCAAGAGCTTCACGGATTTCTTTTTCTTTAAAACCTACGATCGCTTTTTCTCCATTTATAACAGTTGTCGGGAAAGAGGTTGAAGGGTTGAAGTGTCTTACTTCCTCAACAGCCTGATTTTCTTCTTCTCCTTTAAGTCTATCCACGTATATAAAATCGAAGTCCACACCAAGATCGGTAAGCAGTTTCTTTGTCCTTTTACACCATACACAGGTGCTAAGCCCATACATTACAATCTTACCTCTGTCAATTCCAGAAATGTGATCTCCTTTATCTTTATCCAGATTAGATACATCCATTCGGTTAAACCCCCGGCTATGATAAAGTTATGGCAGTACACCTATGACTTTACCTTAAAGCGCGCTTTATATGAGCCTGTCGGCAGATTGAAGATCTGGCAGGCTGCAAGTATTATAAATTACTTATAAGAAAATATAAATTAAAGTATATAAGTTTAGACATAGCAATAGAAAAGGTCAGCAAATAATCAGATAAAAAATTTGAAGAATTTCCATTGGTCATCGGTTAAGGATTTATTTCCTTCTTCTGTTACTTTTTTTGAATCCAATTTTTCATTTATTACTCCAACCATTCATCTCTAAACCTTTCTCTGTTTACATGAGGATCTAATGCTTGACTTTCATATACGCTCATTATCGTTTCAAAAGTTCTTTGAATTCCACATCTATGCAGAATTACTGTCAACAAATCCGATGCATTCTCTGCAAATATTGTACTCCAACGTAACTGTGTATATCTAGCCATTTTTTCAGGATAAGTTATTGAGTTTCTTACAAGAGAATAAATTCTTCTGCTAACGATTAGTGTCAATATTGCTGTCCAGATTAGAGCTTCAATTACCTGCACATTCTTTGTTTCAAGAACGTCCAGCGCATATTTGCTTTTCAATTCCTTAAACAACAGTTCTATGTCCCATCTTGCTCCATATAGGTTTGCAATGTCTTTTGCATTCAAAATATCTTTCTGAATATTTGTGATATAAATATGGTACTTTTCATCCTCGTCATTATAGACTGCAACAAGACGTACAATCATCTCGTCCTGTTTTTGCTTGCCTTTGTATGCTCTTCTTTTAAACTTTATTACTATGGGAGCGCAGAGGGTCACGAATACCCTGACCTTTAGGTCGGGGATGAAGTGAACCCTCGCTGGCTATTTTATATTCGCATAACTGTTTCAATCATCATTTCTTTGTAAAATAAAGTTTTTTTTGGCACCATAACCACAGGTGGTGCCAGCCACCTATGGCTAGGATGTGATACAATGTTGGAACTACGTAGTTTTAGCCATGGCTATGGTCAGATTACCTACCACATCGTGTTGGTACCTAAATATCGATACAGTATATTCTACAACAAGCGGATTAAAAAGGATTGCGAGTTGATTCTCAACAGTATTTGCATGGAAAAAGGCTACAAAATTCATGCAATGGAAGTTGTAGATGATCATGTTCACTTGTTTCTAGAGTTTCATCCAAGTACTTCTCTATCAAAGGTAATTCAATACTTGAAAGGAGGAAGTTCTTACAGACTTTTCAAGCTTCATCCTGAAATGAGACACCAGTATTGGAGTGGAAGTCTATGGTCAAGTGGAAAGTTCTATCGATCTATTGGGAATGTAACTGCTGACACAATCAAGCATTATATTAAGGAATCGCAGGGAAAAACGAAAACAGAAGCTCAATCATAGAGGTTAAAATAATCCAGGAAACGTAGAATTAATGAGTTCTAAGTACCAAAATAACCGGGCGGGCGGCCCGAAGCATACCCCATCCTTTAGGGTGGGGTGGCCGCACGCAATTTGATTTTCATAATTACCATTACTTAATGGCGTTAACATATATACATAACGACAGTAGTCCAATTTGGCATGAAAGTACGGAACAAGTTCCAATCCACCAGTAGACTATTATGTTTCATTATTGTCAGTAATAATCGGCCAGCTTCTAAAGGATGGGGTAGCCGCCCGCAATTTTATTTTTAAGATTATAGCTGTAGGATTGTTTCAAAATGGATATATAAGGTCGATTATAATATATTAGTAATTTAATAAAAATATAATAATAAATTAATAACAGATCATAAAATCGATAGCTACAACAGGATTGATTACTGTGGCAAAAGTGGCAAGAGAAGTTGTAGAGAAGGCTGGAGTTGACATTGAAAAACTGCTAGAACTTTTGATCAAAAATGCTTCTGCCGAACTCACAACTTACTACTACTATACCATATTGAGGTTTAATTTAATTGGCCTGGAAGGAGAAGGAATAAAAGAGATTGCTGAAACGGCCCGAGTCGAAGACAGGAACCACTTTGAAGCTCTTATACCCAGGATTTACGAACTGGGTGGAAAACTTCTCAGAAACATGAATGACTTCCACGATATTTCCGCTTGCTCACCGGCGTATCTCCCGGAAGATCCGACAGACGTGCAGGCAATGCTGCAAGTACTTGTTAACGCAGAAAGGTGTGCAGTACGCGGATATACCGAAATCTGCAATATGACTGCCGGCAAAGACCACCGTACCTACGGTCTCAGGCGATCCTTAACGAAGAAATCGAGCACGAGTCATGGTTCTCCGAATTCCTTGGAGAAGGACCTTCCGGACATTTCTTGCGCAGAGGAGACACTTCTCCTTTTGTCTCAAAGTTTTTGAGATAATATAGGTTTTTAGATGACGATCAGTAGATGGTAATATAGATGAAAAAAGGATAAAGAGCCTTAATTTAATTAGAGATCCCCTTTATTTTTAGAGAATCACTTACATTTTTAGAAAATTATTTCCCTTTTTAGAAGAAAATTATTAGTTTTGATCTAGTTTCAAAGCAGTGTTACAATGACTAAAATTTCTGCTCTTCGTCGTCTCTCAAAAATCCCCTTGCCTCACATAAGGATAACTCCATAAAGTCACCTGCAGTGTTATTGCCTTAAACCAGGCCTGATACATCTTTTCCACTCCCTCGGAAGTGTGCCCTTTCTTTGCAAGAAAAGGTTTAATTGTTGCTGTTATCGGGTAAATAAAAGCGACAAGATAGCGATAGTTTATGTTTGGAACAGATTCTACATTGTCGGTCCGTTTCTTCTTGGTCCGGTGATGTCGCAGACCTATAGTCACGAGGATAAATAATGCAACTACTCAATAAGGTACAATGAGTTTTTGTTGCAATAATTGTAGGCGTGACTATATCTCATATTGATAATCCAGCCAGGCCTGGTCGTAGTTGCGGTTGCATGTATCAAGAATCCACTTGGAAAAACGTTTTCTTACAGCAGCAAGATATTCTTCGTTGGGAATTCCGTCTGGACTGGTGAAATAATAGAGTAGATGCGGATGTGAACCCACAAATCCATACCAGGTGTCAATAATCTCCTCAACCTGGTCTTCCAGCACTTCTCCTGCTTTCTTGAGGTATTTCTCATCCTCTTCTGTAAACATCACAGCCTCTTTTAATAGTTTCAGATCCTCCAGGTTAAGAGGAGACATATTTTCTGTCTTTCCGTAGGTGTAACCCTGAATTTTTTCTATGGACATTAATTTTAACCCCCCAATTATCAATTAGCTCAATTATCAATTAGTCCAATTATCAATTAGCCCAATTATCAATTAGTCCAATTATCAATTTATTATTTCCTTTAAAAATGGAATTGAGGACATTCTATTTATTATATTGATTTCTTATAATAATTCGGAATATAAATATTTCAATTCCCGAATCCATGAAATGTCTTTCTTGCTGAAATTACTGCAAATCTTCCTTTTCCATGCCCTTTTTCCGGAAGTTCAACAGATTCGATTTTCTCAGGCTTTTTAAAAAGAGTCTGGCAGATCTCGAGATTTTCAAACCCAATTTCTAAAAGATAAGTTAAGACTTCTGTTGCAGAAAGAAAATGTGCCTCTGCGGAAAATTTGCTTTCTTTTTTCTCCGACTCAATGCAGCGTCCCTGAGGGCTGTCCCTATCAAGTATTCCAACTATAATTTGTCCGCCTGGTTTCAATACCCTCAGAGCTTCCTTGAGTGCCTGGTTCGGATTTTTAAAAAAAGAAAGTGCAGTAACGATTAAAACAAGATCAAGTTTCTCTCTTTTAAAGGGCAGAAACTCCGCAACACCAAGCAAGACTTCCAGTCTTCGTTGCTTTGCAAGCATTGCCATAGCTCTTGCCGGTTCAAGTCCGAGTCCAATCCCAAGAGCCGAAGCGAATCTGCCTGTACCAGCTCCAATTTCGAGAGCTTTCAATTTCTCCGGATTTTCGGGAAGAACAGATCTCAGGGCAAGAAGCTCGGATTCGTATGCAGGTTTATATTTCTCGTACCAGGCGTCATATTTCTCTGAATGCCTGTCAAATCTCTCCCATAACCCCATTAAACCCCACTCCCGTCACTGACTCATGTTTTTCTTTGATTCTTTAAGTTCCCTTAATCTTTTTCCCCTTCAGAATTTCTCATCTTTTTCTATACAGGAAAACCGCAAGCAAACCAAAAATTCCATAAATCAATTCAAAGCCAGGTAAACTCTCAATTTTATTCTGCCAGACAGGTTCTTGAGTCTCTTGTCCTTCAAGAACGACTATTATATAATTTTTGGAAGCAGTCCCGTTTTCGTTACTTGCAGTAAGATTAACGGTATAGGTTCCAGGCTCTGTGAAGATATGAACCGGATTTTCGTCCGTCGAATCAATGTTTCCGTCGCTTTCAAAGTCCCAGTTTATTTCGGTTTCATTTTTTGAAAGATCGGTAAACTTGACTGAAAGAGGAGGATGACCACTAGTTGCATTGGTACTGAAATTTGCAACAGGAAGAATAGGCTTCTTTACTTTAGCGGCTACAAGAGGTCGGCGATCGACGTAATCACTGTTTTCAAGCCTGTATACCTTATCAGCAATACCATCCCCATCTGCATCAGGCGTGACTTCCGAGGGACCCGTTCCATTGGGTTGTGCCCAGTAGTTTCCTGCAAGATAAGGTCCGCCGACAATGTTAGTGCCTGGAGTTTTTTCTATATAGTATATATTATCGGTTCCATTATTAGGTACGGCATTGACAGTATTATTGAAGTAGTTATTAAGGACGCTATTCTTGTCACTTTTGGGACAGACAAAAAGCCCAAAAACCTCATTTGAAGTAATAGTATTGCTTGAGATCTTATTGTTATCCGAATTGCCCAGGTAGATGCCTCTACCGTTATCAGAAGCATTATTTTCTGAGATAGTATTATCTACTCCAGTTGAAAGCACGATTCCGTAATCTTTGTTTTCCGAGAGCGTATTATTTGAGATTACATTCCCCTCAGAATTTGGAACATAGAATCCGTACCTGTTTTTTGAAGCTCGGTTTCCGGATATCGTATTGTAATTGGACTGCTCAGTGACAACTCCCTTATCACCTTTTCCAATCAGGTTATCAAGAACTGAATTATAATCCGAATTCTTCAGATGTACTCCAATAGTATTATTCAGCAATCTACTATTCTCAATGGTGCAGTTTTTGCACTTATACATATAGACCCCTGCATGGTCTTTATTTGCCTCCATTATTTTAAACCCGCTAATCGTAACTTTATTTGCCTGTATATTGAAAACATCTAAAGCCGGGTCTTTAGCCATTATTATCGTATCTGCAGGATTTTCTGACTCGGATTTAATTACCAAGTTATGTACGGTTACATTGATGTTCTCGGTATAGGTTCCAGGCTTTACAATTACCACATCGCCTGAAGCCGCATTGTTTACAGCAGACTGTATAGACTCTCCTGATTTGACAAAGATTTCATTCGCAGTTCCAATACCAGAGCTTAATATCAGGATAAAAAAAACTAACAATAAAGTAATTAATTTACTTATTCTAATCCCTCCATCCACTCAAAAAAAGCAATAAAATTTTCTAATTAAATTTGCTTTAAGTGGCTGATAAGTCACAGATAATATTCCATGTAGATGCTCTTGTTATCTAAGGTGAGTTCTCTTGTGATCTAAAAAGTTCTCTTGTTATCTAAAGTAAGGCCTTTTACAACAGCGTATAGAATCGCTTTACTTTATCCTTGTGTAAAAAATATGCAGGAACCCACATGCGTTTATGCATACAATTTGCTTTATCTTTATAGAATATTTCATCCAAATTGCCAGAGCAGGTGGAATAATGTATAAAGTAATATAAATATGCTGGGTTTAGTCGAGACGAATTAAAAATAAATATACAATGTTAGTGTATGGCTAAACTTGCTGATATTATATGATAAATAACAAAAGCTGGAGAACAGGATGAAGATATTAAACTCAACCTTTCCTTGAAATCAAATTGCGTGCGACCACCCTAACCTGAAAAATCTGTCCGATAATTATTGTTAGTAATAAAAAAGTGCTATAAAAAAGCAAATAAAAAGAGTATAATAAAAAATAAAGAAATAATAAGAGTAAACTAGTAAAATAGAAAAATGGAGAAAAAAAGAGTAAAATAGAAAAATGGAGAAAAAAAGAGTAAAATAGAAAAATGGAGAAAAAAAGAGTCTAAAGGAAAATGGAGAAATAAGGAGGAGTAAAAAGAAGAATTTTGACCCTTATTTCTCTTTATTTAGTTGTCCTTTTATTTTTTTCTCTGCAGGAATACCATAACAAGGCAAGCTACTACATAGAGCGCTTCAAATCCAGGTATGCTTGTGGTTTTATTCTTTCCCGGTTCCTGTTCGGTTTTCTGTTCGGGTTCTGTCTCCGATGCTGTACTGTTCTTCTCAAGTTTTGAAGTATTGGTTGAAGGCTTTGCTTCAGCTACTTTTTCTTTTTCGACTGCTTTTCCTGTTATTGCAAAGAACGAAAAGCCCGGTGTTTCTGCCGTGAAGTACAGGTACTTATTATCTTCTTTTAATAATTTCACGGGAATTTGTGACCATTTCTTGTCATTGTACCTGTTTAGAGTAATCGAGCTCTGGTCGATCTTCTTATCCTGCAGCCAGGATTTTTCAACCTTGAAACACACCACAGGATTTTCAATGTTATTTGAGTTAGCAAATCCGCCGTTTCCGACCCAGAGGTTGAAGTACTTATAGACCTCGCCCGAATCCAGGACTGAAACCAGAGTGGATTTTGTTTTGAGCTGTTCGGCAATGGTTGTGATCTTGCCTGCAGTCCTCTTTGCATCAAAGCTCACATATACAACACAGGTTGCGTTCTTTGCAAAATCAAACATTACAGGCTTTCCGTTTGTAACCCCTGTCTGGGAAAGTTCCTTGACTTGAACGTTAGTTTGAGGTTCAGGCGAACCACCACCACCGCCACCGCTGCTGTGATGGCTGCCTCCACTACTTGAGCTACTTTCTTCCATAACAGTTATCGTAGCAGTTTTTGATTTCGTGCCATTTGCATTTGTTGCAGTTAAGTTAACAGTATAGGTTCCTGCTGCGGAGTAAGTGTGTACTGGATTCTGCTCTGTTGAGTTAGCTCCGTCTCCAAAGTCCCAGTACCATTCATTTGCATTTTGCGAGAGATCATTAAAGAGAACTGTAAGGGGATAATATCCACTTGTCTTATTTACTGTAAAGTCTGCTACAGGAAGAATATTTTTTTCCAGAACGGTTATATCTGCATTTTTTGATTTCGTGCCGTTTGCATTGGTTACTGTTAGATTAACAGTATAGGTTCCTACTGCATAGAAAATATGCACCGGGTTCTGAGCAGTTGAATTATTTCCATCTCCGAAGTCCCAGAACCAAGAGATTGCGTTTTGTGAAGTGTCAGTGAACTGGACTGTCAGAGGAGAAGGACCACTGCTAATGTTAGTTGAAAAGTTTGCCTCAGGAAACACCGGTGCTTCTACAACTACAAGCGGGAGATAGTCTGTGACGTTGGCTGTGGAAAATATCTCTTCAGTAATGCCGTCATTGTCATTATCTGCTCTGGTTTGAGAATGTCCTTCTCCATTAGGCGTTCCCCAGAAGTTTCCTCCTATGTATGGCCCACCGGTAATACTCATGCCCGCGGTTTTAGTCGTATTCCAGTTATTTGAAGCGTTTCTAACCCTTGTATTATATGTGCTGTTGAAGTAATTATTAAAAACGTGGTTACCATTACTAGCGGCGCACATAGCAATACTATAATTTCGAGCACTAGTTATAGTATTGCTAGAGATCTCATTACTATCTGAAGAGTTCAAAAAAATTCCAAAACTGTTGTTATAAGCCCTATTTCTTGAAAGGGTGTTGCTGTTGGAAAGTGAGAAGGTTATCCCTTCAGTGATAGTATCCGAGAGCGTATTGTTAGAAATTTTGTTTCCGCTTGAGCTCATGATGTAGATGCCTTTATTATCGCGCGAAGCTACATTGTTGAGCAGGAAATTATTGCCGGAATTTACCAGATAAATCCCATAATTAGTATTTGAATTTACAGTGTTACCGGTAAGGTTGTTATTACTGCCAGCGTTTTCAAGCTGAATGCCTTGAAGATTCAAATTCACAATATTGCCTGAAAGGATATTTCCACTGGCTGAAGACTGTAAATATATTCCTTTGCTGTTTTGATATACAATATTATTGGCTAGGTAATTGTTACTGGAATTTGCAAGCCCGATGCCATTATTGGAATTCATCCTGGCAGTATTGTTGATAAGGTTATTGCTACTGCCAGCGTTATCTAAAATTATGCCGCTTTCTGAATTTGAATTTGCCAGATTTCCCGAAAGCGTGTTTTCGCTGGATTTTAAGGTCAGGTAAATGCCTTTTTTATTTCCAGAAGCGTTATTGCTGGTAAGGTTGTTGTTGTTGGAATATCGCATGGCTATTCCATATTCGCCATCCGAAACGGTATTGCCTTGAAGATTGTTATTGTGAGAATTATTCAGGAAAATGTTATGAGTGCTTGAACCTATAGTATCATTAAAAACCCTGTTTTCCGAGATATTATTTTCGTCAGAAAATACCAGGTTGATACCATTTGTACTGTTGAAAATTGTGTTGTTTATCAGAATGTTGTTATTTGAATTTGCCAGATAGATACTGAAATTCTGATTCGAATGTATTACATTATTTATTAAAGTGCTGCCTGTTGAGCCTTCCAGGCCTATACCATGTTTTCCTCCAGAAATATTAAACCCTTTAATTGTTATGCGATCTCCATTATGAATTTGGACTACGTATTTAGATGAGTCGGTCGCAACAATTTTTGTATCCTTAGGGCTACCGGAAGAAGACCTGATTACTAGGTCACTTATACCTATGTAGATATTTTCATTATAAGTTCCGGGTGCGACGATAATCTCATCGTTTGCACCTGCACTGTTCACTGCGTCCTGTATAGACTCACCTGAACTAACGTGAACCTCAGCCGCTGCCCCAATAATTGAACTTAACGTTAATATTAAAAAGGTTAGTAATAAAAACTTTATTTTGTTTATGCCAAATCCCTCCATACAAGTAAAATAAGTTTAAAATACAACTTTCATAAATTAATTAGAAACTAATTGCAAGTACAATATAAATATATCGGTTTTGATTAGTATAATTATAGAGAGATATTAAAATAGAAAAACTATAAAATGATGCCATGACTTACCGTAATTTTCTCATAATTTCTACCCTTTGCCCTTTTATACCCCAATATTCATTCCTAAGTATATTAAGCCGAGAATAAGTTAACACTGACGACATCTTGCGATTTCCCATCCGAGAATCTCAAATTAGCTTTTAAAATCTCAAATCTAATTTGATACTCACTTTTTTAAAAGTATCTCCCAAACGAATTCTTATCCTCAACTTTATTTTGCATTTCTGTCAACACCAGTAGTTGATATGCTATGAAACTCAATAGAGAGTAGAGTTTTCTACTCTGATTTCTCACTCTTCTGATATCGAACTTTACTGTACCTTTAATATGTCCATGTATCTTTTCACATTCAGCTCTCTTTTTATACTGATCATCAAAAGTCTCATCTCTGATATTTTGGTTTCTTAGGTACATTCCTACCTGTTCTTTCCTTCCAATTTCATATAGAAATCTGAGTTTGTTTTCCATTGGTGCATGAATATCTCCACCGAGTTTCCACTTTTTATTCACCCAGTGATCGATTCGTTCCTCTTCACCTTCTTGATTGATTACTGCATTTGAAGCGTAGGAAATAATCGGTTTTGCGTTCAGATTATACCAAATATCAGAATGATTGAGGAATGAATCATAACCTCCGTCAGCAGAATAAAATTCCAGATTAGCGTTCATGTTCTTTAGAGCCTCAATATGGTCGATAAGTTCTGGAGAGTCACCAGAAAGTCCTTTTGTATGAGTCATGAAAATTGGATAAGTTCCAACCATTGTAATATGTGCCTTATCCATTTTGCATTCATAATGAGGATTATAATCAGCATGTTTGTCGTATCTTGAAGCTTCAAGTGGAGTGGAATCAATTTTTGCTTCCTTTTCCTGAGAAAGTTTGAGAATTTTCTCACCTATAAGCATCATTATCTCATTGACTCCTTTTTCTCCAAGTCTATACTTCATAAAATGATGAAGGGTTCCACCTGAAGGAAGTTTAATCTGGCTATTTTCATCATAAAAAGAAAGCAGGATAGCTTCTTCGTCTGTTAAGGAAGAAATGGTTTTATCATATGAGAGTTGCCTGAAACACTTCACAACAAACAGTTTTATCATAGAAGAAACACTGTACTTAAAGTGCCAACTTTTGTTGGTGTAAAAAGTACGTTCGACGTGCTTTGCAATATCGTCAATGCAAAGAAAGTACAGGAATTGGCAAATTGAAGTACTTTCTCTGCTCAAATAATTATCGAAGGAGTCCTCGAAGAGGACTCCTTTGTATAACATACTGTTTTTTGACATGAGAAAGGCATAGAAGGTATTGTTTTAAGTTGCCACTACCAAACAGAGACAAGTGCTATCAGAGTTAGTGGAAAAAAGAATAAGTTTTTAAGTCAAAATTCTAATTTGAGAGCCTCCATCCTCGCTTGACTATTGGAATTAACGGTATGACATACATTTTCAGCTGTTTTTTGGTCAGACGATCCAGGCTTTTACTATATGATGCAAGCCTGCTAAGAACCTGATTGTTTTGATAGCCAAGAGTAAAATTAATATATTTTGGAAGTTTTTCCAAAAAACAATGCTTTCTTTATAAAAAATTATTATATGATATCTATGTGTGTTTTAATGATTTCATTCAAAAAAATAGCAGAAATATAGGCACAAGTAACAAAAATAAGCATAAGAAGAAATGACAAAAAAGAAAAAGGAGAAAGAAAAGAAAAAAACAAGAAAAAAGCCTGTATAACTTTTCATACCTCATTTTATATTTAAAAAATCTTATTCCACCTTAATAAACCGTTTCCCTCTTTGTTCTTGTATTATACGCTCTGTATTCATCCTGTTTTTTATCCTGCAGGTAAACGTAATCATATTCCGGATGAATTAGCTTTTTCTTGTACTCTTCTCTGGCTTCAGCCTGGCACTTCTCACAGGCGTAGATCGGAATCGAAACCCCGAAGATCCTGGGATTGCCTACGCCCCCATGAGCGTGGGAGTCAATGGTTTTGTAGCCCAGACAGTCAGGGCACATCCTGATGGTTTCTTCCTGAAACTCCTGAATCATATCCGTGTCGTAAAAGATCTGTTTTTTTCGGCGGTAGAAGTCTCCGTGTTTTGACACTTCAGCTTCTACAAACCTATCCCGGTTTTTCCAGTTTTCAAGCTGGGTTGCAACTATTTCTTCCAGGGTTTTTTTATCCCTTGAAGCCTGGACAAACATTCCTGGCTTGAAATCGGGTTCCCTTACGCAGGAATAATCAAGCCCTGCCATTGCAAGGATTATACCTGTATTCACATAAGGCAGTGCACTCTGGATTGCGTAACCTCCTTCAAGCACAGCCATATCAGGAGCAAGTTTTTCATTCAATTTTGCGTAACCCTGCGCGGAAAAGCGCATATTTGCGAGAGGGTCGGTGTAGTGGTTATCCTGTCCCGCAGAGTTCAGGACAAGCTCAGGTTTGAAATCCTTAAGAATAGGAAGCACCAGGGAATCGAGCACATAAAGTATTCCCTCATCAGGGGTCCCTGGCGGCAGGGGAATATTGATAGTCCTTCCAAGGGCTTTTGGGCCTCCCAGTTCACTCATAAAGCCAGAGCCAGGGTAAAGAGTCCTTCCGTCCTGGTGGAAGGAAATAAAAAGCACATCAGGATCATTATAGAAAATATCCTGAGTTCCATCCCCATGATGCACATCGGTATCTACAATCGCAATCTTGCGGATTCCGTATGTTTTTCTCAGATACTCGACAAGGATAGCTTCGTTATTGATATTACAAAATCCCCGGTTTCCATGTGCGACTGTCATTGCATGATGTCCAGGCGGGCGGATAAGCGCAAAAGCATTTTTGACCTCTCCCTTCATCAGGGCATCCCCAAGCACCAGGCAACTACCTGCTGCGATCAGGTGAGGGGTTGTAGCCTGGGCTTTTATATCAGGCACACAGAAATGTACTCTGGCAATATCCCTGTACTCTGCAAGGCGAGGTTTATATTCGGCTATTTCTGGCAGATCCATCAGACCTTCTTCAAAGATCTGGTCTCTGGTATAAAGAAGGCGCTCTTCTCTTTCGGGGTGGGTTGGTGAAATTGCCCAGTCAAAAGCAGGGAAGAAAATAAGGCCTGTCTTCTCGGCCTTAGTGCGGTCTGCCGGGGATAATAGTCCTTTTTTCGCTTCCAACCCGGTCTTTTTCAGTTCCATTGTATTTCCTTCCTTTTCCTCGGATATTTCAAACTTGTTTTCTTCACTTTTTATTGTCTGCATCTCTTCTTTCTCGGCTTTATCTTTATTTTCTGCCTGCTCTTTTTCCCCTTCTACGGGAGCTGTTCCTGAGCCAGTCTTCAGCACATCCTTGAGTCTTCCAAGCCCCAGTTTCATGCTTTTTCCCTCCTTTTCCATTCCGGTATCAGGCCTGCAGGAATCTGCATGTTTACGTCAAAAAGCCGCCCTGTAGTATACCAGCCATTGACGACATTGAAGACTTCACTATTAACAATCTCGGCTTCATCTGCATACTCGGAAATTCCGAAGTCTTCTGCACGTTCATTCAAGAGTTTGGCTGCCAGGGTTTCAGCTTCGTCGAGGCTGATTTTATTCAAGTTCTTGAACTTTGTTGTGTTTAAACTGACAATCTCCCCTTCCTCAGCAACAGAGTACACTTTCTGTTCAGTATCAATGTGCAGGTTAAGAGTAATCGTGGGCCTTGCAACAGCTGCTCCAATGGCGTTTCCCACCTCGGCATGCTCGGGAATTACAGGGTTTGCATTAAGTTTTTTTGCAATCTCTGCAATAAGCCCCTTCGCGCCTCCTCCAATTCCAACCACATTTTCAGGTCTTGTCTTTTTCTCCTGCAGGACCTCCCATACCCGATAGGCAGGCTCCTGTTTCCATTCAAAAAACATCTCATTTACCGCATCAGCAATCATCCGTGATACTTTATCTACAATCAGGGATGCAGTTTCAGTATCTGATTTCCCAAGCTCAGAAGCTGTGGCTTTGATCGCCTCGCTTGCACGTTCGGGATTTCCTACCTCGATAAGCCCGAGGAACTTCAGGGCATCCGTAGGGGTAGTTTCTTTTCCTCCCATGCAGTAAGCCGGACCCGCCCTATCAGGGCCGATTGTTATCTGTTTTGTGCCAGGGTTCCGGTCCTTAACCCTTACAACACTATCTCCCCCCGCAGCTATCGAGCGGACTGCAAAAGCCCGGACATGTGTAAGGAAACCTCCGAGTTTTGCGCCTTTAGAAGCAAAAAGAGGCTTGCCTGACAGAATTAATGCAAGGTCTGTGGTAGTCCCTCCTATATCTACTACCACTGAGGTCTGCCCTTCAGGAGTAAGGGCAAGCGCTCCAATTGTGCTGGCAGCAGGGCCCGAAAAGATGGTTTCCACAGGAAATTCTATTGATTTCTCAACCGGGAGAGTTCCTCCATCGGCTTTCAGGATATACACAGGAGCCCTGATGTTTCTTTCCTCAAGTGCTTTCTTAATTTTCTCAACGAACTCCTGATAGCGTTCCCTGGTGGCAGAGGCAAGCATGGCAGTTGCTATCCGTCTTGGGAAATTTAGCTTCCCCGAAACCTTATGCCCTAGTTCCAGTTTGCAGTCAGGATAGTCTTCCCTGAAGATTTCCTCTACCCTGAGTTCGTGAGAAGGGTTCCTCTGCCCGAACTTACTTATAATGGCTGCTCTTGAAAATCCAGATTCCCGGACCAAACCTACGGTTCTCCTGACCTCGGCCTCATCGAGTGGATCAATTTCCCTTCCCCTGTAATCCATAGCCCCTTTTAGATAAAAGCTGTCAGGAAAAGTATAACTTGCCGGGTTAACCCCGGGTCCTGGAATTAATACCAGGGCTACACGGTCAGTTTTGCCTTCGGCAATGAGATTTGTTATCACGGTTGTACTGAACACTACTCTTTCCAGCTGCTCAGGAGGGACATCTTTGCTGACAGCATCAAGGGCCTCAAGCAGGGAATTTAGCAGATTTCCGTGTTCAGTGGAAACCTTGGCAGTACTGTACACTTCTCCATTCTGGATAAGCACTGCATCCGTGGTAGTGCCTCCGACATCAATTCCTATTAGCATTCACAATTCGCCTATCCTCACTGTATATATTTTTAATATTTTTTTCCTTATGTCATATAAAATATCAGTTATATCAATTCTAAAACCTGAGGTACCAGACAATTCTAAAACCTGAAGTACCAGAAATATCAAACTCCAAATAACATCAAGTTCCAGATGAGTTCTTAGCAGAAGCCTATATTATCTGGTTCAACTCACACCGCGCTGTTTTTGAGAGAATTTTTGATCAAACTTTTTTTAAAAAAAAGTTTGATACACAAGAATACTATTTCTGAGCTTATATGACAAAAACATTCTGAATTGAAAAAAAACTGTAATATACAAAAAAGATTGCTTTCAGAATAAGTTAAAAGAAACCCAGCTAGGAAAACTCAATTAAGAAGAGGAAAAGGAAAACAAATGAATCTCAGTTTTGACAGCAAAATTAATTGAATTATAAAATGCAAGAAATAGTTTCCATTTTTTGAGGATTATCTTTTATCTTCAAACCTGGCAGTGTATTTTGTTTCGTTCCCTCTTTCAAGCTCAATTGTTCCGTTAATCTGTTCAACGAGAGCATTTACAAGTTGCAAGCCCAGAGTTTTCGAATTTTTGAAATCCACTTCTTCCGGAAAACAGCTCCCGTTGTCCGAGTAGACAAGAGTAAAACCGGAAGACAATTCTGGAAAGTTCTTTTCGGTTGCTTTTTTTGGTTGCTTTCTTTTCGGTTATTCAGGTAATATCCCCAATAAAAAATTTAGAAAAAGATTCGGATAAAAAGTTCAGATTAAATCTTTAGATAAAAATATACAAATAATATCAAATTCAGTATTACAACCCAGACTAAAGCTTAAACCTGTAAGGAAGGTGTTTTTGTGGAGGATCTCAATCTACTCAGTAGAAAACTTGAAAATATGAGCATAAATGAGCTTTCGGAGTATGTAAGGGAAAATTACCCTGAAAATGAGGAGCTATGGGTAGGACCTAAAAAAATAATCATTAGAAAAATTCTTAACTTTGAAAGAAACAGGATGAACGCAGAAGATTTATAACATGCATCTGTTTATGCACTGTTTTTTTGAAAGTCTGAGGTTAAACTTTTTTAAACTTCTCTTTGGGGGCTCCGCATCTCGGACATTTCCATGATTTTGGGAGACCTTGAAAAGGCGTATCCGGAGCTATGGATTGTGAGGAATCCCCACGATCAGGGTTGTAAAGGTATCCGCAATTGCCGCATCTGTACATTTGAGTCATCCCTGCTTCGATAAACCTCAGTCAGTTCCAAAATTTTGTATTTTGTATCCTGCATTGAGAGATTATTTTTTGCTCCGGTCTTTTTCCTGTTTTTTATATCCAGCCCCTGAGCTGCATAGCTTCAACCACTCTGCCGACAGCAAGGGTATATGAAGCCTGCCGCATCTCAACATTCTTTTTTGAGGCGAAATCATATATCGAACAATATCCTTCTTTCATCTTTCTCTCCAGACAATTCTGAACTTCCTCTTCTTCCAACTGCGTGTTTGACTGGTTCTGTACCATTTCAAAATATGAAACAATAACTCCGCCTCCATTGCAGAATATCTGGGATGATATGAACTCCTTTTGAATTCAGGATTGCTTCTCCTTCAACTGTAGTCGGGCCGTTAGCCATCTCGGCAAGAATCCTGGCTTTAATGTTTCCCGCGTTCTCTTCAGTTATTATGTTTTCAAGAGAAGCCGGAATCAGGATTTCAACATCCAGTTCACGCAACTCTTCATTAGTTAGGTTCTCTGCTCCGGGATAGTCCCGCACCGAACCAGTTGAGTGCTTATGGCCTGAAACGTCTTCGGGGTCAAGCCCATAGGGTGAAAAAATCGCACCTTTGCTGTCGCTTACAGCTACAACCTTGCAGCCGTACAGTTTCTTTGCAAGATAAGCGGCATGATATCCTACGTTTCCGAAGCCATGAACTGCAACCCTTGAAGCTTCCAGGCTTATTCCAATTCTTTCTGCAGCTTCCCTTATTGTATATAAACCGCCTCTTGCCGTGGCATCATATCTACCTGCCGAGCCTCCAAGGCTTGTCGGCTTGCCTGTAATGGAACAGAACACATTCCTGCCTGCGAGTTTCGAGTATTCGTCCATCATCCAGGCCATAACCTACGGATTTGTATAAACATCAGGGGCAGGGATATCTCTCTCCGGACCTATTATCTGGTAAATCCCACGTATGTAGACCCTGCTCAGGCGCTCGATTTCCCGATGTGAAAGTTCTTTTGGGTTACAAATAACCCCGCCTTTTGCTCCTCCAAGGGGCAGCTTATGAAGGACACATTTCCAGGTCATGAGGGCTGCAAGGGCTCTCGTAGTTTCCATAGTAACGTCAGGATGAAAACGTACGCCCCCCTTTGCAGGGCCCAGAGCTTCATTGTACTGCACCCGGAAGCCTTTAAAAACTTTTATAGAACCACCTCCATGTGGACAGTCCGAGAAACATAGAGTTCTCTCATAGGCATTTCCAGAAATGCTTCCATGTCAGGCGTGAGCTTAAGGCCTCAGCACAGGTGCACAGGTGCTGCTTGACGTCTTCAAGGAGCTTGGAACGAAAAACCACAGTTACCCCACTTCACAAGTACCCACTTTAAAATAATGGGTTCCAGAAAGTTAAATACCTGCTGAATACTAATCCTTTTTAATCCTTCTGCACACCTTTCTCTTTGAGGACAGCATGAGCCTCAAACCCTTTCGGTCCATTTCATCTAAAGCCAGTAAAAACAAAAAAGCCTTAATTTTAAGGGGCTGCGTGATGTCAAAAGAGTGTCCTTAAGAATGTTCCGAAAGCTTTCATAAGTCTGAAGGAATTTCCTGAAAACATAAGCTTTCTCAGAAGGATAGAAGGATGGTCCATGTCTCCGTACTCGGTAATCGTGTTGAGAATCGAAGGGGTGTTTAGCGAACCTATAAGGTCATTGAACTGCCTGTCTTCAAGTTTCCCGATGTAATCATGGATTTTCATGCCTATTTCAAGCTCTCTTTCAAGACCCTTCCGCCAGAGCTGGTCATACTCGGCAAGCCGCTTTGCCGAGGTATCTCCTTCAAGGGCAGCCTGTGCAGCAACCTTTCCAGCAATTTTTGCCGCAAAAGCCCCGGTGTAGACTCCTCCTCCTGATGTTGGTTTTGTCTGCCCTGCCGCATCACCAACCAGCAGAACCCCATCAGATACCGTTTTTTTCTGAGGGCCTATCGGGATTCCACCCACTACAAAATCAAGCATACCTCCTGAGTATCTCTCTTTTACATGAGGGTTGGAGCGGAGGAAATTCTCAAGATAAGAAAGAGGAGAGTTCTCTTCGTGCCCATTTTTCCAGGCAAGCCCAGGTTCAAGGGCAAGTGCAATCCTTGAAATTTTTTCATTAACAGGTACAGTCCAGGCAAAAAAGCCTGGAGCAACAGAACCCGGAAAAAGTTCAACAAAGTCGCTGTCATCCGAGGCATAAGGGGCTTCTATCTGGATCCCCGGAAGTACGCTGGCAGGCTTTTCAAGTCCTGCATAGCTGGCTATCCGGCTTTTTACACCGTCTGCCCCTATCACGGTGGATGTGCATATTGTTTCAGGTTTGCCGTTTTTCAGTACCTTGAGTTTTACCGTAGAATTTTGCTGTTCCTCTTTATCGGTTTTTGGACTCGGCATTTCGAGTCCTACAGCTCTTGTCCTGAGAGAGAGTTCCACACCTTCTTCCACAGCCCTTATTGCAAGGGCGCGGTCGAAGTTTTTCCGCGAGACTACATACGCTTTGGTCTGCTTTCCATCGATTGGCAGGCATTGCCCATCTGGAGCATGTACAAAGGCTCCACGCACGGAATTGAACACAAACTCGTCCGAAGGCTTGAGCTCACACTCTGCAACCGCTCTGGTGCTCAAAAGTCCGGTACAGCTTACAGGCGACCCTATGAAAGCATGCTCTTCAAGCAGGAGAACCTTGGCCCCATTCAGGGCTGCATAGCGAGCTGCAGTGGATCCCACTGGCCCGGCTCCAACCACAACAACATCATATTTCATACCGTGTTAACCTCGAAAATAAGCCCTTAATATAGAAGGAAGCTTAATATACTCACAATTATATATAATTATAATTTTTATATTTAATGTGATTTTGGATACAGTGATATTGGATGTAGTAACATTTATTATAGATATGTGAATTATTTTAGATATGTGAATTATTTTAGATATGTGAATTTTACTTGTGATAATAATTTTTATTTGCTGTATTAATTCCTTTCTTGACAAAAAGAGTTCTTTGTCAGTCAGATTTCCTTTATTTAATAGATTAAACTTTTTATTAAGCTGCTGAGTTTTTAATTGATCTCCAAATTACTTAGAGTTTAGAATAAAACAATTTTTTTGGACTGCTGAAGCTTTCTAAACCTCACAATTTTAATATATTGATAAATAATTTGTGGTATTCCTTAATACATCCTTAGTTTGACAATATAAATTAAATTTAGTAGGGAGCTTCAATTTTTTGTCAAAAATCAAAGTTGTGTTGGCGCACCCCACTGCAAGCTAGCGGGGTATTCGAATGAAATCAATTGACAGTATTCATAAATTTCGTCAAATTGCCTCTGATTTTTCAGCTTTACACTCACTATAAAGTAAATGAGTGGAGATTTTTGTCCCATTTTAGCACTTTTGGCATCTGACTTTTTGGATAGTATCTATATTTTATCTGAGATTCATGCTATCTGTTAAATTGTATACCAAAAATTTGATCAAAAATAGATAAATAGACCCTTCAAAGTCTGCACTAAGCCTGGCAACTTATAATAATCAATATTTGAAGACTATATTTTATAAAATATACAATAACTCGACGAAATTTAAATCAGATTTTAATCTTGTTAAGTATACACGGAATTTTCGGATTGCTGGTAAAAAATATAACAACGGGCTTGTAAAATATATGAAAAGTGAATTTTCTCACTATTTTTGTTATTAAGTAGAAGTTTCAAAATATGTGAAAAGTAACATAAATGTAAATTAATAGTTTTACAAAATTTTAAGTATTATTACTAACAGTTGTCAATGTTAGCCTGTTATAACGATTTTAAATAGGTATAAGCTCTGCAGATCTAAAAACATACAGTATCACAAATTACAATAATATACAAAAAATTCATGATCATTTTAAAAAGTCAAATGGAAAATCTATGTATCTATTAGATGAATTCTAAGTTCATCAAGCAAACTAAAATAAATATTTATTTTGGTGATTGGAAGAATGAAAGGTAAGCAAAAGTTAAAAACTAACATGTTACTCATAGCATTACTAATTTTAAGTTTGATTTTTGTGTCAGTCTTGAGTTTTGAAAAAGTAAAACAGGACATGAATGGGTCAAAAGCTGAGGACATAGATGGGTCAGAAGCTGAATTGGTTGAAGAACAAGAACCGGCGGTTTCCGCAGATCTAATCACAGAAAATAGACCTTACTGGTATTTGCTTATTGCAGGTAAAGAAGAGCAGAAAACCCTATTTCAGTATATTGACAATTGCAGCGCTTCTGATCAAGAAAAGCAATCTATGAAACAATCTATGGCAGATATATGGAGTAGATATCCTGATAATATCACAGAGAAAGATTATCAAGCACTTGAATTAGTGGATACAAAAGTAGGAGAGTATCTTAATGATACATATGGTAAAATTTACACACGTGAGGAATAAAATCAATTGCGGCAAAGACTGAGGATTAAAGTCCAATTTTAGATAGTTAATAGTCCAATGATGTTGATTTTCCAGTTCAACTGCGTAAGTCCTATATGGATTAAGTACTGAAGCAGGAGTAGTACGTGAGAATAATTGTTTTTACGGAATATCCCGTCGTTTTTCCCTTAATTACCAGTATTCCACTAATTATTATTATCCGGTCATCAACTGTTGTATCCTGAAATAATTTCGTAAATTCAAAGCCATTTGAAAGTTCAATACACGATACAATAGCAATCGGCGCAAAAAGTTAAATATTGAGCAAGTTTTAATTCCATTTTGTATTATGGAATAATCATGTAAAATGAAACAAGTTATAAGTTGGAGTAAGATAGTGGGTCAATTATATACAATGAGTTCATCCCAAAACTTGAAATTTGCTTCTTGGGCATCGTATTTCGAATAATCAATCAAGATCAAGATCAAGATCATGAAAACAATTCTGAGAATTCCCAACGATTAAGAGTAAAGTGGCTTTTGGGATAGACTCAATATATAATTGGAATAAAAAAATTGGAAAAGCAAAATAATTGTGGGATAAAACGTATTTAATCTCTTTAATGATCTCGCCCAACAATTTAAAGTCAAATCTTGAGAAGTAGCGTATGATTCCATCATATCACCCTTCATGTATCAAGGAATAACGCTAAATATTGATAAATACATTCATCGTGCGACTGAACCATAAAACTGAAAGATCAAATATTTAATGATTTCTTCAAACTACTAACCAGGATTTTCATGCAGCAGAAAAAAGAAAAACTCCAGGTTTCGGGCTCACAGAAAACAGATAAAAGTTATCAGGGCACAAAGAAAGCCCGGAATTCGGATAATAAAACTTCCCGAACCTTGGATAATAAAGCTTCCAGAACTTCAGATAGAAAAAACTCTCGGACACGGCAAAGCAGGGTAAAAAACAAATCTCCAGGTTTTAAAGGAAAGCCTTCTGAGGGAAAACACACTTCCGGCAAAAGCGCTGGCTATAAAGGAAGTCAGGACTTGGTCCCTGCGAAGAAAAAGAACGTCCAGCGTTTTGAGTATGAAGACAATAAAATTTTCTGGTGCGAAAAATGTAACTTGCCTCTTATAGGAGAAAAATGTGGAATATGCGGCAGCAAAGGGGAAGTCCTTCAACTCTCTCAGCCTGCAGATGTTCGTTTTTGCTCTCCTTACGAGCAAGAAATCATAGACAGGCAGCTTCACTCAGCTTTTGGTTGCAATCCTCTTGGAGATAAGCTAATTCTTCTAAACAAAATCCCAGGAGAAGACAAAACTGATGAAGTGCTCGTAAATGGCTTTATTTTCGGAATTCTCCGGTTTGAGCTCTCTAAAATGGATTACAGTTTTGAACCCTCTCTCCAGGGCGCAAAAATTCTCCTGAAACATGCTAAAAGCAGGAAAGTCGAGCTTAAGAAAACAAAACGGCACCTTAACGGAAAAAATGTCACAGCAGAATCTGTTGAAGCTTTCGACAGCAATATAAAAGCAGGAGACTTTGTCCTTGTTACTGCAGGCAGTCTGACAGGCTATGGAGTTTCTTTAGTTGACGGCGCGGATTTTTCGGGCCTGAAAAACCTGCCTGAGCCCGAGAACCGGACTGAATTGGAGTCTTCAAGCGGAGCCAGGACAAAAGTGGAATCTTCAACCGGAACCGGAACAAAAGTTCTCAGGATCAGGAAGATTGATAGCAGTGAAGCGTTACTTCGTCCTGAGACTCTGGATCTTGCGGCATGCATAGAGGCAAACAAAAAACATCTCCAGGTGCTTGGGAAGAATGCAATCAATACTATTCGCGGGATTATTTCCAGGAAAGAATATAAAAACCTGCCTGTTTATGTCTCCTTCAGCGGCGGGAAAGACAGTCTTGTGGTGCTTGACCTGGCGCGGGCGTCCCTTAAGCAAAGGGAGCTCAAAGCTTTCTTCCTGAACACAGGGATTGAGTTCCCGGAAACTGTCGAGTTTGTACGAAATTTTTGCCGGGAAAGGGAAATTTCACTCATAGAGGCAAATGCAGGTTCCACTTTCTGGGAGCAGGTAGGAAAATTCGGGCCTCCTGCAAAGGATTTTCGCTGGTGCTGTAAGGTCTGCAAGCTTGCATCAGCAGGGAACTTCGATACACAGAAAGAAGCCTCATCTCGAAAAGGAAACAGTGATGTGGCTTATCTTACAATTGACGGTAAGCGTAAGCACGAATCGTTCTCAAGGGCAAGGATTGCAGCAAGTGAGACAAATCCTTTTGTCCCTGCCCAGCTCAACATCTTTCCTATAAGGGATTGGAAGGCGATTGAGGTGTGGCTTTACATACACTGGAGGCAGCTCTCCTACAATCCTCTCTATGACCTTGGCTTTGAAAGGGTAGGCTGCTGGCTTTGCCCGTCTGCCCTTGCTGCAGAATACGCCAGGGTAAAAGACCTGCACCCTGAAATGTATGCAAAGTGGAACGCTTTTCTGCTGGAGTGGGCAAAGTCCAGAGGGCTGTCCGAAAAATTCGTAGAGCATGGGTTCTGGCGCTGGAAAGAACTGCCTCCCAAGATGTTAAAACTGGCTAAAGAGTTAGAGATTTCCGTGCTTGCCAGAGAAAAAACTGAAGACTTTGAAATTGAAGTCGTGTCAGGAATTTCTCCCTGCCGGGCAGGAGGCTATTCAATAGAAGCAGCTGTGAAGGGCATCAGGGAAAAAGAAGCTGCAAGCTTCATCAATGTTCTCGGAAACACGATTTATGCGGAAGACCTGGGGATGTTGCTGGTTAAAACCGGGACCGGAACTGTAAAGTTTTTTTCGAACGGGAATCTGCTTGCAAGTTCGGAAACAAAGGAAAAAGCAGTTTCACTTTTTAAGGAGGCTGCAAAGCAGTTTACAAGGCTTTCTCGCTGTACTGGCTGTGGGATCTGTGTAAAAGCCTGTCCTGTAGGGGCGGCTTCTCTCGAAGGGAAAATGCCGCATGTAAGCGAAGCCTGCATCAGATGCGGAAAATGTACAGAGTCCTGTGTGGTAACTCGATACTTTGATAAGCTCGTACCTGACCTGGATCAAAAGTTAAAGGTGTGATCTGCCAGAAATCCAAATTTCACATCTCTGTGATATTTTTAAATAGTTTCTAAATATATTTAGATATAACACTTTCTAATAAAGTTTGGAACTTGCAATTCACCATTTTCTTCCATAAATTGATTTAAACCTGTATACCTTATTTCGACCTGTATACTGATTAAATCCATATACCTTATTTCGATCTGTACTGATTAAACCTATATACCTTGTTTCGACCTGTACTGATTAAATCCATATACCTTGTTTCGACCTGTACTGATTAAACCTATATACCTTGTTTCGATCTGTATACTTGATTTGAACCTCTATAATTTATCTATTCAAACGGAACTGAAAAATGAGACTAAGCCAAAGCCCTGACGGCGTAAGTCAGATCATAGCCAACCGATGGAAAATTGGAGCAGCACTGGCTGTAGCGCTGCTTCTGTACTTTGCATTTCTAATTCTGCTGCCCCTCGCAGATGGAATCGTGCTTGGCATAGTCTTTGCTTACATTGCCAGGCCTATCCGGGTAAAATTCAAAAAGCACAGAAAAATAGGAGCACTCGTTGCCAGTTTGTGCATATTCATCCCTATAGTGTTTATTGTCGGGGCAGGTATTGTTGAGATCCTTAACCAGGTCTCCTGGATTATTGGACATAAGACGGCAGTTGCGGCATCAATTCTAAATATCATAAACTCTCTGAACATTCCGGATAGAATCATAGAAAGTATTAATTCTGCCATATGGGACCTCTTTACCTCGCTGCTCCCTGCAGTAGGCAGTATAGGATTTCTTTCATATGCCCAGAGTATCGGTCTATTTTTCATTAATTTTGTAATCTCGATCATTTTCTGCTATTTTATACTCGCTGATGGGGATCGGCTTTACTGCGCATTTCTTGGTGTGATCCCAAAAGAGTACAAAGAAGTTGTAAACCGTTACGCGCATCATCTTGATATAATCCTTAAAGGAGTTTTCATAGGCAATGCATACTCTGCTCTAATAGTAAGCGTAACCTCAGTTATTGTTTTCTACGCTTTTGGATTTACCCATGTGCTTGCCCTGGCGACCCTCATCTTCATAGCTTCGATAATTCCTCTTTTTGCCGGTTACATGGTGCTATTGCCTCTAGCTTTACTGCGGTACTTTGAGTTAGGGTTTAAAAGCGCAGCTACTTTCTTTATAGTATCCTCAATCATTATCTACGGCCCTCCAGAGCTGATTCTCAGGCCCTATCTGACCAGCCTGCAGTCCAAGATTCACCCGATGCTGCTTATGCTTGCCTTCTTGGGCGGGGCTTTTGTCGGAGGGATTGCAGGATTTTTTGCAGCCCCTATTCTTCTCGGGGCTCTGGTTGCGGCTTACAGGGTTTATCAAGATCACACCCATCCGGAACTTGCCGAGACCTGCGCAGACCTCAAGAAAATGGGACATCCCAATAAAGCTGGCTCGGAAAAGTAATTTTGAGTTAAACTCAGAAAATGTACCGAAAAACATAGGAGATCATGGAGTTTTCCAGGATATGCCCAAAAATATCAATCGAAAGGGATTATTTTATATTGTTGAAGGATATTAGGACTGTCATATATTCTTCGTTACCCCTTTAAATCAAGATCTACTGACGGTACAGACCTCAGTCAGTCTTATATGAATCAATTGTTTGATTCAACCGAAACTACTTAGGGACAGAATTACAGACCGAAAATAATTCGGGATAAATTACAGGCCGAAAATAATTCGGAACAAAATCCCATAAAGAAGCACTACAGAATTCCTCATAGGAGCACTAGGTGATAGAATGCAATTATTGCTCATTCACTCTGATTATATTGAATACGAAACCAAAAAACAAACTCCAGTTGCTGAAAAAATTGAAGAATCCTTAAAGTCCGGCAGGCTTGAGGAAGCACTTACCGCTTTTATGGCTGTTGAAAGTGTAGATGAGGCAAATCCTGAAGACACTATAGAAAAGACGGCTTCCGAAATTGAAAAGGTAGCTACTCAGGTCAAAACCAACCGTATAATGCTCTATCCTTACGCTCACTTAAGTTCTGATCTTTCTTCTCCGAAAGTTGCAGTAAAGGTACTGAAAGGGATAGAGACTGCACTCTCAGGTAAATATGAGGTCAAACGCGCTCCTTTCGGGTGGTATAAGGCTTTTAGTATCAGCTGTAAAGGGCACCCACTTTCCGAACTCTCCAGGAGCATACGCCCCGAAGGAACTCAAAAAGCAGCAGGCAAAGTCGAGGCAGGTGGAGAAAAAGAAGAGGTTGTTTCCGAAGCCCTCAAAGCCGAAGGTACGGCAAAGTCTTACTGGCGTATCCTTACCCCTGATGGAGAACTTCACGAAATCGAAAATTTCGACCTTACGCCTTACCCCAAACTCCAGCAGTTTGTAAACTACGAAATTTCCAAGAGCAGAGCTGTTGAACGTGCTCCTCCTCATGTTGAGCTTATGCGGAGGCTTGAGCTTGCGGACTACGAACCAGGTTCTGATTCCGGAAACATGCGATATTACCCTAAAGGGAGACTTATAAAAGCCCTTCTTGAAAATTATGTGCTTGATGTCGCAACCGATTTCGGGGCAATGGAAGTTGAAACTCCTATCATGTATGACATGAACCATCCGACTCTTAAAAAATATCTGGACAGGTTCCCTGCAAGGCAGTACTCCATTGAGTCCGACAAGCGGCATATGTTCCTGCGTTTTGCAGCCTGTTTCGGGCAGTTCCTTATGAACCACGACATGACGATTTCCTACAGGAACCTGCCTCTTCGGATGATCGAAATGACCCGCTACAGTTTCAGAAAGGAACAGCGGGGAGAACTTGTGGGCTTGAGAAGACTCAGGGCTTTTACCATGCCTGATATGCACAGCCTTTGCGAGGACATGGACCAGGCTGTAGACCAGTTCAAAAAGCAGTATGACCTCTGCATTAATGTGCTTGAAAATATAGGAATCCATATTAAGGATTATGAGGTAGCCATCCGCTTTACCAAGGACTTTTACGAGTCGAATAAAGAGCTTGTGGTCAATATGGCAAGGACCGTCGACAAACCTGTGCTTGTTGAGATGTGGGATACTCGTTTCTTCTATTTCGTGCTCAAGTTCGAGTTTAATTTCGTAGACGCTCTTGCGAAGGCAAGTGCACTTTCCACGGTCCAGATTGATGTCGAAAATGCCGAAAGGTATGATATTTCTTACGTAAATGCTGACGGCAAACTGGAAAGGCCTACCGTGCTTCACTGCTCTCCAAGCGGGGCAATCGAACGCTGCATTTATGCTCTTCTCGAAAAAGCTGCAATGGAAACCGAAGAAGGAAAGGTTCCTATGCTGCCAGTATGGCTTTCTCCTACCCAGGTCAGGATTGTGCCAATCTCAGAAAAACACGTCGCTTTTGCCGAAGAGGTTTCACAGAAGCTAGACTGCAGGGTTGATATTGACGACCGTGACCTGTCAATAGGAAAGAAAGTGAGGGAAGCAGGCAGGGAATGGGTTCCTTACGTGGTTGTCATTGGAGATAAAGAAATCGAGAACGGCACCATTAATGTAACCATTCGGGCCGAATCCGAACAGAACAAGCCTAAAAAAGTTCAAATTACTCCGGAAGAGCTTAACGACAGAATTAAAGGCGAAATTGCAGGAAAACCGTATAGGAAACTGCCCCTCTCAAAATACCTTTCTGGAAGACCAAAGTTCGTTTAAACATATTAATATTTTATGAACTTAATATATTAAGAACTTTTCCAAAAAATGAACATATTGTAATTTTCTGAACACTTCTCAAAAAAAGTTTTCGGAAACTGCCAGAGGAAGCAAAAATTCCCTGTTTGCCTGTTTCTTCTGGCTTTTTAGCATAACATATATATTGATGTAATTCTTATTATTGAAAGAGGAGTCCTTTTAAATAAAAGTAGTTCTAGGTTTGTTCTTCTCCGTTTCTGGACGAAAATATCCCGATCTAAGCATTTTGGAATGAAATTTTTACTAAATGGAATTTTTACTAGTTATTTGTAAGTTATGGGGAGTTACTTCTTATTGAGTTTATAATTACATGCAGAATTTCCTGTTATAGATTATACCAATTTCCCAGAAATCCTTTGTAAGGTACTTTCTGGTTTTGATATCAAATTTTTACATTGACAAGTGTAAGGACAGCGTAACTGATGACAATTTCAAATGAGACCGCAGTCGGTATGGAAACCGTCGAGCTTGAGCCCTTGAGAAAAGATAAAAAGAAAATTTTTGAGGATATTCTAAAATATCTTAAAACCAATCAGAGAGGCTATATCAAGGTTCCTACAGGCTGGGGTAAAACCTTTCTTTCGAAACATATAATGAAGAAGTACTACGACGAAGGAAAAGTCGTGCTTTTCCTTGTCTCGAAAAACAATCCTCTTCTTAGCCAGACCTATTATGACAGGAAGAAAAAACGGCCCCTTTTTCCCAACAGTGCACTTCTCTCATCCAAGCATAAGGTAGACCGAAAAGAACTTGCTGAAACTTTAAGGGTTTTTGGGCAGGAAAAAGATAAGGGTTTTGTTCTTTTTGCCTCGCTTCAGACCGTACTTGGAAAACAGAGCTCTGAGATCAAGAACCTGATTCTTGAACTTACCGACCTTGCAATAGTGGATGAGATACACAATTTCATTAACAATCGAGGAAACGATTTTCTCAATGAATTGGGGGAAAGGACAAAAATCCTGGGAATGACTGCAACCCCATTCCAGGGGGTTGTCGGGAATGTCAAGTTCGTGGATGAAATTGCAGGAGATATGAGAGAAGTCTACGCAAAAACCCTTCCTGAATGCATCCTGGACAACGAACTTGCCCCCCTTAAGTACACGATTGCCGAGAGTTCGGAGGATATCTTTGAGATCTTCGATTTTGAAAGAGGGCTTGATGAACTTGATAAGCAGGACCTTTTCCTTGACTGCAGCACTCCTGACAAGTTGAAAAAGGTTATTCGACGAACCCAGCTTGCAAAAGATGTGTACGAGTCTATGATAAAACACAAGCATGCAAAAACGCTTGTCTTTTGCGCTCCTGTGAGGAAGCGTGTCTATGGAGTAGGGGCTGATGATAAGGAAATTAACGCTTTCCATGCAAAGCTTACCTCCTCTGTCTTCAATGGGGAAATTTCGATCCCTGAATCCGAAAAGGACCCTGAGCCTATCCTGCCTTTAAATTTTGAGAATTATACCCCTGAAGGTGAGTTTCAGGACGCCGTTTTTATAAGCTCGGAACTACCCAAAAATGAACAAAATGCCATTCTTGCAGCTTTCAGGGAAATGGGAAAGCCACCTTATGTTCTATGCACCGTAGGTATGCTGATTGAAGGGTTTGATTTTCCGGAACTTGAAGCCCTTATTTTGCTGCGCCCTACTCTGAGTATGCGGCTCTTTGAACAGCAGGTAGGAAGGGTGACAAGGCTTTCTTCAATCTCAGGAAAGAAACAGGGCAATATCTTCGAGATTTCGGATAGTATTGATTCTCTCTACCAGCGCTTTGGAGAAGGTGTTTTTTCCGGGGAAAAGGTTGACCAGGTGCAGATGCTACAGCCTGAGATCCGCCTTGAAGAACTTTTTTCAGAAGGCGATGCAGCCAGGGCAATCGAGGAAGGAAAGATCGAGATTAAGAAGGTAGAATTTGGACCTCAAAGAAAAGGGAAGGGAAAAAGAAAAAGGGCTCAGATTCGGGAAATCCCGGTAAGGCTTCCTCCAACATCCATCCGGGCAAAGTATTTTTCACGCCTGCTTGCACTGACCGAGGAGAAAGACATAGGAGCTTTTGAGCGGGAAAAGCGTGAACTCATGCGGGCTACCCTGAGGTTTCGGGTTAGGGAACTTAGGGATGCAGAAGAACTTGCAGAGCTTGCAGGCAATATAAATAAGCTCAAGCGGGAAGCTTATGAAGACCGCAGACTCGGGGATGTTTCAAGGCAGCATAAACCCAAGGTTTTCGGGGAAGTCGAATGGCTGCTAAAACTTCAGGCCCTAAACTCCCTCAAGTATAACGGTGGACACCTCTCGATGCCTGAGAAAAACCGGATCTTAAAAACTCTGAATTTCGAGCCCGATTTCCGAAAAATAGACAGCCTCAGGCTTAAATGCCTGAAACTCGGTTCGACCCAGAAGACTATCCCTGAACTTGTAAAGGTTCTGGGGTTCGTAAGCCGCCTCTCGTCTTCGGAAACCTACCAGTTCCTCGACAAGAAGAAAAAGGATCACTGGAAAAGGGAGTTCATGCCTGCGGTTTACTGGGGTTTCTGCTTTATCGATGATTCTCCTGAACTGAAGGAGCTTTTCGAGTCTACGGAATGGGACAGGCGGGTCAAAAATATTATCAGGCAAAAATAAATTTTATCGTATCCTCTTCAATTGTATGGGTAAAAGTAAATTTCATGTATTTACTGAAAATTTAAAAATTTAATTAAGTTTGAAAAATAACCTCAAGCGATGCATTCAACTTTATAACTGTATAATTAAATTGTTGTGAATTTTTCGAGTTGGAAAATTCTCCATTGAATTTGAAGAGGATACCTTTTTTCTTTTCTACATAAAAGCACATCTAGAATGGTTTTCTGATTCTTATTGGGAACTGTACTGTAGTTAATGTTTACAGGCTTTATGGATACATCCTGAATTATTACGAGATAATTTTTTATAAAATGTTGGGTATGGGATTTTTCATAAAAAATATGAAATATGCGGTTATATAATTAGGCAAAGAGAAATCTGCAACAAGCAAAAACTTATTTCATAAACATAATATAAAGCCGAAGGGGGGCTTAGCTTGATATTTGAACGCATTAAATCTGAAGGTCTGGCTCATCTTTCCTATTTCATTGGTTCGGAAAATGAAGCCATAGTTATCGATCCTCGAAGAGACTGTCAGGTCTATGTCGAACTTGCCAGAAGAGAGGGTATGAACATAAAATATATTTTTGAAACCCACAGAAATGAAGACTACGTAATCGGTTCCCTGGAATTGAAGAAGCTTACAGACGCAGAGATTTATCATGGCCACGGAGTGGATTTCAAATACGGGAACTACTTGAATGAAGGCCAGGAGTTTGATTTAGGCTCAATGGAATTGACGGCTTTACATACTCCGGGACATACCGACGAGAGTATGTCCTATGTCCTGACAGACCTTGATACAGGAAAAGAGCCAGTAATGGTTTTTACAGGAGATGCCCTGTTTGTAGGCGATACCGGAAGAATCGATCTCTATGGCCCAGGGGAAGCTCCAGGGCTGGCAGCAAATCTCTACGACAGTATATTTAACAAAATCCTTCCACTGGGAGATGGAGTAATACTATGTCCTGCACATGGCTCAGGCTCGGTTTGCGGAGGAGCTATTGCTAAACGGGACTACAGTACGCTTGGACTTGAGCGTGTACAGAATCCTGCTCTTCAGAAAACAAACAGAGAAGAATTTATTAAGTTCAAACTTGAAGAGCAGCTTGATTTCCCTCCTTACTTCAAGAAAATGGAACAGTACAACCTGCAAGGACCTCCTCTGCTGCAGGGCCTGCCTACTCCGAAGCCGCTTTCACCCGCGGAGTTCAGGAAGAAAATAGAAAAAGGAGCAGTGGTCGTTGATATGCGCATGCCTCATTCCTTTGGAGGAGCGCATATCAGAAACTCCTACAGCATCTGGCTCGGAGTGGTACCTTCATTTGCGGGCTGGGTTCTTCCTTATAATAAACCCATACTCCTCGTGCTGGAGGAAAAAGAACAGCTTGAAACTGCTGTAAGGTATCTGGTCCGTCTGGGCTATGACAATATAACGGGTTTTTTGAACGACGGAATTTCAGCCTGGTATATGAAAGCTTTACCCGTAGACGAAGTTAGTTTGATCTCGGTCCACGATCTGAAGAATAAACTGGAGAAGCACGAGGAGATGACACTACTGGATGTGAGGAAGGAAAAAGAATGGAATGAAGGGCACATTCAGGGAGCTAAACATATATACGTTGGGAAACTTAATAAAAACATGGATAAAGTTCCAAAGGACTCTCAGGTAATTGTTTATTGTGACAGTTCCAGACGTTCCAGTATAGCAGCTTCTATTTTGAAAAAGAATGGCTATAATAATGTATATAATGTGCTTGGCAGCATGACTGCATGGAAAAATGCCGGATACAGCACAGTAAAATAAACTTTTTTATAAATTTATTTTTATAAATTTGCTTTTCTTTAATCTGTGTACTCAGAAAAGGAATTTAGAAATCTTTATATTCTCTCTCTTTTTTTAACATACCATGGTTTTACATGTTCCACGCATTCTTCTTCCAAAAGATAATTGGGAAAAGTGGGCAGTGATTGCCTGTGATCAGCACACTCAGGATCCGGAATACTGGAAAAGAGTTGAAGAATTTATTGGAGATACCCCCTCTACTTTTAATTTAATTTATCCGGAAATATATCTTCCGCTAGATGAGAATAGAGTAAATAAGATTCATAAAACTATAAGTGACTACAAAAAACTTCTCGTTGACCACGGCCCCTGTTTTATTCTTGTAAGGCGTTCGGTCTCAGATAAGAAAAGAACCGGGCTTGTTGTTGCAATAGACCTGGAAGAATACCAGTTCAACGGGTCCGAATCATTTATCAAACCAACGGAAGGCACTATTAAAGAAAGGCTTCCAGCAAGAGTTAGGATAAGGGAAAACGCAGAACTGGAACTCTCGCACATCTTAGTGTTATATGATGACCCTTCTTTCTCGGTTATCCCCAGAAACCCTGATAATTTTGTTTGTGAAGAAGACAAGGTTTATGATTTTGACCTGATGGAAAACGGCGGCCACGTTGCAGGTTACAGGATCAGTAATGAAAAGATAATTAAAGAAATTTCGGAGAAAATCCTGAACCTGGGAACCCTTCTTGTTGGTGATGGAAACCACAGCCTTGCTGCTGCAAAGAGCTTCTGGGAACAAATTAAAGGGACCGTACAGGCCGATCATCCTGCAAGATACGCAATGGTTGAACTTGTAAATGTTCACGACCCCGGGCTGTCCTTTGAACCTATTCACAGGGTTGTAAGCGGAATTGAACCTGAAGAACTGCTCAAAAAATTTGATGCAAGAATCGAAGAAACTAGCACCTCCCCCTCAAATGCCGATTTCCCGGTTGCAGGACATTCAATAGGATTTATTACAAAAGACAGGTCTGGTGTGCTGGTTTTTGATAATCCTGTTTACGATCTTGAGGTTGAAACCCTTGACGAGATCATTGAGAATTATTCGATCGAATATGAACATGATCCTGAAGTTGTGGAAAAACTTGGAAAAAAACAGGGTAATATCGGTTTCTTCCTCCCCTCATTAAAACAGAGCGATTTCTTTTCTCTAATTAAAAAGAAAGGGGTTCTTCCAAGAAAATCTTTTTCCCTTGGAAAGGAAAATGAGAAGAGATATTATATTGAAGCCAGAAAGATTGTTCCATAAGGCTTTCTGGCCTGTAGTCTCTTTCAGTTTTCTTTTTACTCTTGCTGACTCTTCTTATTTTCCTTCATTTTCTTCTATTTTCCTTTGTCTTTATCTGATACTGTTTAATTGCGATATCTAGGAAAGACTTAAAAAAGTTATATCAAATTTTAAAAGGGACGATTCCAATTAAAAAAACATGTCAATATATAACAAGACGACTTACTTCGACAGTCAAATTATAAATACCTTTAATCTAATAATTGGTTTATCGGGTAAATAATCACTGGGGGAGTGAAATATGCCGGGTTTGATAGGACTTGCTGTGGTCTTTCTAATATTGGCATTGATTGCATATATACTGGGCGCAAGGGGAGTTGCCGGTTTATCAATGGACATTGCAAAGTGGCTCGTCATAATCTTTATCATACTTGCAATCATCTCGTACTTGTTATGACGGTAGCCTTAATTAGGTTAGCACTGGTTCAGATAGCTTATAGACTCGAGGTGATAGAGAGTAATAAGTGAAACTTGAGGTAATAGAGAGTAATATATTAATATCAACAGATCAAAGCTTTACTTTTCCTTATACTTTGTCTATAATTACTCAGGCACATTAAAAATCAGTTTGCTTATTTTTCGTTTCAGTTAAGATGATTTCACATTAGTTAAGTCACTTTCCGATATTTTATATTTTTTTGATTTTTTACATCAGTGTCATGGCAACTTGATTATGATACGTTAATACATAGACAACACTTCATTCATAGTACTTTTCTTAATTATAATGATTTATAAATAAATTTCCATAGCACTAGCTTATATAAAGTTTCTTTGATTAATTTAATCTGAGTGGTATAATGTTAAGTTAAATTGAATAAATTAACGATAATTTGTTAAACTATAATTTAAGATGAATATTAATATCATAGTGCAATTATAATTTGTACCAATATACTTATATTGCTTTATATTAATTCCCGGTTAATTAATCGAAGTATCACCCATACTTTGAATGTACTGGGGAATCAAATTGAACAGGTTAATTATTTTATTGGAAGTTTTTCTCCTCTTAACATTAGGCTCGGGCATCGGAGCTGCGGCTGAGGTTTACGTCCAGCCTGGAGATTCGATACAAACCGCATTGGACAATGCAGTCTCAGGTGATGTAATTATCTTAAAACCCGGAACCTATATCGAGAATATCAAAATAGACAAAGATAACCTCGTAATATCTTCGGAATCCGGGAATCCTGATGACACGATGATTACGGCTAAGAGCTCAGACAATCATGTAATCTCCTTGCAGGCTGATAAAGTAAAAATTAGTGGACTTGGGATTACAGGAACAAAAAACAGCTATTCCGGAATCTGTCTCTCAGAATGTAATAACTGCATCATTGAGAATAATAAAATTCAGAACAACGGCTATGGAATTTATCTTTTGAACTCAAAAGGCAATACGCTCTCAAATAACGTGGTTACAAATAATGGAGAATATGGGATCCTATTATCGGCCTCAACCAATAATACCTTCTCCGGAAATACGGCTTCGGATAATAAAGACACTGGCGTCCATATCAGCACTTCCGACAGTAACACGCTTACAGGCAATAATGTATCCTTAAACGACGTTTACGGCCTTTTTGTCTGTCCAGAGAGTGATGATAATCTGATTTATAATAACTATTTCAACAACACCGCCAATGCAGAGGTTCAAAATGGAGTTGGAAATGCCTACAACACAGAAAAGACCGAAGGTGAGAATATTGTAGGCGGCCCCTATCTTGGAGGTAATTTCTGGGCAGAACCTGAAGGTACAGGTTTTTCGGATACAGCAGTAGATGCGAATGGAGACGGAATTGCAGACTCCGAATACAGGCTCTCGCAAAGCACCTACTCTGATAAGTTACCTCTTATTTCATCATCCAAGTCACAGCAGCTCGGACCTCCGGAAGCAAACTTCGAAATGAACAATAGCAATGGCTCTGCTCCTCTTGCAGTCCAGTTTACCGACCTGTCCGAAAATGCAGACTCATGGAGCTGGGACTTTGAGAGTGACGGGAAGATCGACTCTACTGAGGAAAATCCGGTTCATGTGTTTACGACAATGGGGGCTTACACTGTTACCTTCAGCGCTACAAATAAAAATGGAACAGATTCAAAAACTTCCGCAGTAATTGTTACCCATCCTGTTATGGTTACCAATCCTGTTGAAAACGGCTCTGGGAACAATACAACCGTGGATAACGAAACTGGCGAAAACGCAACAGGTGCAAATGGAAGTTCCGGTAACGTAACCAGAGCTGTTGAAGCAGGCGGTAACGGAACCTATTACAACCAAACTGAGGATAGCGGAATTTCCAATGTGGAACTTGATCCCCAGAATGGATCGAAAGCTGCCGCCCTTAATGGAGAGAATGATTCAAGAATAAACACTTCAAGTGTTGAATACGCACTTGAGAATAAAACAGATGCTCCCGGGTTTGAGATCATTTACGGAGCAGTTTCTCTGCTTGCTGTGTTCCTTTACAGAAAAGTAAAACCAGGAAATTAACAAAAACGGCAGATGAATCAAGTATAAATGATAACTGAACCTGACAAAAACCATAACTGAACCAAATAGAATTATCGAAAATTAAATCAAATTGCGGGCGGCCACCCCATCCTTTAGAGGCTGTCCGACAATTCTCTCAGTTAATTGAGGTTCTGCTTTGAATATACTAATATATTATATAATATTTTACTAATTTTTTGGTTTATGGTTTTCATTAAATTTTCAAAGGATCAAGTTTGGACTTTACATCCAGATATTCGAGACCTCATTCTTTAGATCATCTCATTCTTTAGATCATCTCATTCTTTAGATCATCTCATTCTTTAGATCATCTCATTCCTTTAATCATCTCATTCCTTTAGATCATATCTACTACTTGGTTGAAATCTTTTGTAGATGAGATGGATTTTAGTGAATTTGAAATCAGGTATAACGGTTCTAGACATACCTCTTATCATCCGTGCATAATGTATAAGATTTTGATCCAGTCAATACTCGAGGTGAGCTTAAAGGTATACCCTTCACCATGCTATGCCGGATAGTAACGGAAATTAAAGAGAACTCAAAGGAACCATAATTGTTACATACCGGCTTTGGAGTTGGAGATTATAGGTTGTTTTATCAAATTAATGAAGCAGAAAATTAAGTGTAGGTTTTCGATATTTTGACCACTGAACAAGCGCGCACAGGAAACGTGAAAGAATGTGAACTACCTTTTGCCCCAAAAATCGACAGCGTACGGAAAGGATATTACTTCACCGATGCCCAATGAGTTGAAATTTTATTAGATTTGCTTATGTTCTGTCAACTATGGTTACTACTGTCGGATTTTTTGTGATAGAGGCGTTTTAAATACGTAATTCTCATCCATATCCAGCTGGTATTCCAAAATGTCTCGATGTCTACAAACAGATGAGCTTTAGTACAACATCTCCCGTGGTCGGATTCCAGAATCTCTGATGCCTTAAATGTGAATTTTTGAAGTTCTAAAATGTTGTTGCTTTCAATGTGCACTTTACCTATCTATCGGTAATTACTTCAAAAATTCTTCTCTATGAATTTGAATCTTATAGGAAATGACTTTTATTAATCTAAATATATAAACAATAATAAATATTGTATAAATATAATTTTAAAAGGATTTATCGAACAGAAAATAAACAGCATTGAAGGGCACATTTTATGATAAAAACTCTTTCAAAATTCTCTTTTCAGGATATATTAACCGAATCAAGCTGAAGAATATCCAAAAATTGAGAGTGGGGGCACGATATGGTGGAGGGTGAAACCTTCGGGATAAAAAGGTAGAGGATGAAATCCAATCCATACAAAGAAACATCGAAAAAGATCTATTCGATGAACAAAGCAAAGTTCTGGATAGGTTTTATTCGCTGATAACCCTGACAATTACAACATTTGGTTTCGCTATTACGGCTCTTACTTTTTTCTCAGCAGATTAACCACTAATATCGGTGAAGCCTTCTTAGGCAGTGTGCCTAATCTTCTGTAAATTTGAATTCAAGTTTTTACGTACTATGTAGATAATTGATCTTCCGATATGGAATTTTCTACTCCATAACTTTTTGATATTTATGATTTTACAGAAAAATTGGCACACTATCCAAAGGAGCGCCGCTAAATGTACCCTGAACTTCTGAACGCTGCTTTTTGAATTCTTAATTTGAATAAAGTTTCCAATTTGTTCTCCACTTTCAGTCAGTATACAGGCTTCATGCACATTCTTAGCAACATCAATTCCGACATTCAAATACACTTCTCCGAGCCCCCACAACACTAATTTATAGGCCGAGAACCAAATATCCCTCTGCTCTCTACAGATCGTAAGCTCGTAGAAAATTGCCAGATTCTGCAGTTGCAGAGCTGTAACATGTTAAATTGCCGGAGAGCCGTAGGAGTGTAGGGTGATAGTCTATTCAAGCCAGACAATGCTGTAAGTTACAAAAACTACCCTCTCAGCCTACGTTTGTTTTATGAAAATGCAGCTATAAAAGTAAAGCTGCATATTACCCTTTATACGAGTTACTGATAATATTTAATTTTTCCAAGTTCCAATTTGACTATCTGTTATTTGAAGATATTTTATATGAGCTAACGTGAAAAAATATTGATTTGAAAAATATTGTGAAATGTAAGTTAAATTAAAACCTTAAGAGATAGCAATTTTTTATGCATAGAGATAAACATCATTCTTGATAAAGTTGATTTGTTAGTTTTCTATATTTATTTTCAAATAGATCGACATCTTCTGTTACATATTGTTTTAATAACTCTTTTCCCTTGAATTTATGTTTTCGGAATAACTCAAATTGTGTGTATTTCTTTCTATTGCTAAGTGCCTGTTGAGTACAATTTTATTGAAATACACTGGATTCGTGTATGCTATAAAATTACTCAATGTGATCTGACTTTTTGAAAAATTAATGATTAATCAGACAGCAAAGAAACTGGAAATAAGTGCATATCCGTACATATGTGATAGAGTCGGAGATACATTTGAGATGCCATCTCTGGCTCAACTTATCAGAGAAAAAAGTTCATTGAGTGAAAATTGAAATTGAGGGATTTCCACTCAATTTGAAGAGGATATCTTAGAACCTATTCAAAAGGTCATGCCGCTGAACATTATATATACGTATCCTAAATGCAGATGCAAATCTTAAAACCAAGATTTACTTTTTGTATCCAGAAATTATTTACCATTAACGGTTACCGAGGAAGTTTTCCATCTCCGCCGCAAGCTAGCTGGGTATTCGAATAAAATCAAAAATTGTCATGTTTTCGGTCAAGCCTTTTTTAAAAAGGTTTGCGATCACGCAGGATAGAGTTTATGGATAAGGTTTTCAAACCCAAACGTTACGGGGTTTTCACTCAAGCCTTTTTTAAAAGGCTTGCAGGCAAGCAGTTTTTTGAAAAGACTTGCGATCAACCCTTTCTTAAAAAAACTATATCATGTGACCCAAAGTGCAACTTGGATAGTTCTCCCTAAAATTCGTGCATATCTCTAGAAATTGCCCCGCTTGAGCGAACGAAATGAGCGAAACGGAACCGTCCTCCCGAGACGGAACTCGGGTGACGGAACTCGGGTGACGGAACTCGGGGGTTAGAACATAAGAACATGCTTGCCGAGCCCTTTACTGACAGCTCTCTCATAAACAAGGTGCGCGCTTGCAACATCCTGAATGGCAAGACCTGTTGAATCGAAGATCGTAATTTCTTCATCACTTGTCCTGCCTGGTTTCAGGCCAACGATTACTTCACCGAGCTCAGCATGAATATCATTTTCCGAGATGTAGTGCTTGGAGAGAGGAACGTTTACTTCTCCGGAATGAAGGGCCTGGATAACATCATCCACAATTATCTTGGACCTGATTAAAAGTTCAGGGTCAAGTTCTTCTTTTCCTACTGCATCAGCCCCTATCGCGTTAATGTGAGTGCCTTCTTTGATCCATTGTGCCTTTACGATAGGTTTTCTGGTAGGAGTGGTCGTAACAAGGATATCGCAGTCACAGACCTTCTTAATGTTTTCTTCGTAACGGATTTCACAGGGAGTAATATCTGCCATTTCCCGGATAAATTGTTCAGAGCTCTCCTTTGTCCTGGAAGTAACCCTTACCAGTTCTGGCTCAAAAACCTCGCAGAGAGCTTTTAACTGGGTTTTTGCCTGATTTCCGGCACCAACAAGGCCTATAACCTTTGAATCTTTTCTTGCAAGGTATTTTGCAGCAATTCCTCCTGCAGCTCCTGTCCGGATATCAGTCAGGTAGGTTCCGTCCATAATTGCCACAGGAGCGCCTGTTTCCGGAGAAATAAGGACAATAAGTGCCATTACCGTGGGAAGCCCACGATCCGGGTTTCCAGGATGGACATTTACAATTTTCACCCCAGTAATATTCTCCTCTTCAAGATATGCAGGCATTGTCCGCAGATCCCCGTTATACGCCGTATAGTAAAGGTAGGACTTGGGAGGCATCTGAACCCTGCCCAGCCCATGCTGCCTAAAAGCCCGTTCTACAACCTGCATGTCAGAACTCATATCTATAACACTTGTTACTTCTTCCTGAGCCAGCCATAATATTTCCATAATAAACCCTCCAGCCGGAACCGTGAGCTGGCTCACAGCTGAAAACCAAGATAAAATTGAACAGAACTGAAATAAAAACCAAAGAGGCAAACCGATGGTCTGAGATCACATTATTATTTTTATTTCCGCAAATATGTATATATAACATATATCTTCACTCATTTAAAGAACTCCCTTCCCAAAAGGAGAAACCATTAATGAGAGATACGCATGCAAGTTCAGCCGATCTTTCCGGCTCCTGTCTGAAAGAGGAATTACTCAAAGAAAAATTACTCAAACCTGCACGGGATATCCGGAGCATACTCCGGTGGGGCTATTCAAAGTTTTCGACCATCCGTTTCGTAGCTGACCACTTCCAGCTCAGCCTTGAAGAACGATACATTCTCACAAGAGTAATCATGCCCCCGGACAGGATAGTTTCCAGAATAAATAAAAAAGTGGCATGTACCGGCATAAAAGATAGGGATCTCCTTCTTGACGGGTACAATGTCCTGCTGAGTGTGGACAGCCTGATAAAAAAAGAACCTATGTGGTTCTGTGATGACGGGTACATAAGAGATACCCGCTACTATTTTAGCAAAGCAAAACAGGCCGAAGATATAGAGGAAGCTCTCAATGCAGTCCTCAAGTTTCTTTCCGAGACAGGTCCAAAATCAGTCATTTTTCTCCTTGACGCCCAGATCAGCCGGAGCGGAGAGCTTGCAGGTTTCATCCGCCACAAAATGAAAGAATACGGAATTTCAGGCGAGGCAAGAACCTCAAAAATCGCAGACTTTGAACTGAAAACGGAAGGAGGAAATCCAGAAAAAAAAATAGTTTTGGCAACTTCCGATGGAATTGTTATAGATTCGGCCCTGAATGTACTCGATATCCCTGCCTGCCTGATGGAAAAAATGGGAATTGAACCGATCAGGCTATATTAATCGTTTATTAGGCATTCCTTAATCAGGCACTCCGTTTAGAGAACTCAGCCTGCCTGTAAATTTCTTCGGCGGCTGCATACTGCCCTTTTTCTTTTAGCAACTCTGCGTAACCGTTCAGAGTCCCGAAATGTCTGGGATCAAGCTCGAGGGCTTTTTTGTACTGTACCTCAGCTTCATGTCTGTGTCCAAATCTGGCAAGCAGCCTGGCGTACTCACAATGAACTTCAACATCCTCAGGAATCAGTTTGAGAGCACACCTGAAATGCACCCTTGCCCCGTGAATAAACCCGTTCTCTGCAAGCAAACGGGCATAGAAAAGGTGCGGGCGCGGATCATCAGGATCGGCTTTGAGGGCTACTATGTAATGTTTCTCGGCATCAAGGGGTTCTCCTTTTTCTTCAAGGAGACGAGCATAACGAAAATTGGATTCCACATGACCAGGATCAAGCTCAAGAGCTCGAGTATAGTAGTAACTTGCTTTGGTCTTTTGCCCGCGTTTAGAAAGTAGAATCCCATACCCGCAGTGTGCGCTCACATTATCCCGGTCAAGAATCAAAGCTCGGCTATATACTTCTTCGGCCTCATCCATTTTGTTGAGCCCGTAAAGCAGGCAGCCGTAATTGCAAAGCGTATCTACATGGAAAGGATTGAATCCCAGGGCCTTTTCGTATTGAACCCGTGCAGCCTCGTTTTTTCCTTCCGTCGCCAGAACTGCTCCATACCCGCAAAGTGCTTCGACATTTTGGGAGTTCTGCTGGAGTATTTCTTTGAATTCCCGTACAGCAAGTTCATCAAGTCCTAGTAGAAAAGCTGTTTTTCCTGCTTCCATAAGGGCGTCTTCCCGGGCTTTGCCTGAGAAGAGCGAAGCACAGGCCCTGATAATTACATATTTCTCCCTGTACATTGCATCTTTGTTAAAAATAGATGAAAGTTTCAGTAAGATTTCCTGGGAAAGCGAATGCTCATCTGAGAAGGAAACGACAAACTCAATGACCTTATCAAAGTCACAGTTATCAGCTGCAACCTGTTCGATTACACTAAAAACCAGCTCGTCTACAGCATCAATCTCCATGTCTAAAAACCTCCTGAAATTTACCTTTAAAGAGATTTTATCCGGCTGGATATAAATAGTTGGCCGTCTCGCTATTTGAATAAAAACGAATATAGAATCCACATTCCGCAGTATTTTTTTGAAAATCAATATTTTTCCTGATAGTACGATTACAACAGATGCAAATAATTTTGCTTTTTAGTGGCATTTGGTGAAAATTGAATGATATCGTTTTTGATTTCTGAATACACCACATAGTTGCTCATACGTCATCGGTTAAGCATTAAATTCCTTCTCTTGTATGTGTTTTTTTATATTAGTAATCTAAATATCTCTGTATCTATGTCTCCTCGTCCCCCACCTACTCTTGAAGACTCTCTTCGGGAAATGTTTCTCGAAGAGTGGTTAAGGCAAACTGCCAAAGAAACTGGTCTTATAGTACGTGAACGTAAAATTTACCCTGTCATTATCTTTTGGGTTTTAACTCTCGGTTTTGGTGTCCGCTTGCAGCGTACACTTGCCAGTTTAAAACAAGAATATGAAACTGAGTCACGAAAAAACATAAGTGATAGCAGCTGGTACTATCGTTTCACTCCAGAACTTGTTGAGTTTCTTCACCAGTGTGTAATTCATGGCATGGAAGAGCTTGCAAAAGAACCTGGTAGGAAACTTAGCAAGAAACTCGAAACCTTCCAAGATGTTGTCATTCAGGATAGCACAATTGTTCGTCTCCATTCCTCGTTAGCAGACAAATTTCCTGCAGCAAGATCAAGAACAGTAGCTGCAGGAATAAAAGTTGGAGTTATGGTAAGTGCAGTTGCTAACGGACCTAAAACAGTTGCCCTGTATTCTGAAAAAACAGCTGAGATAAAGACATTAAAAATAGGTCCCTGGATCAAAGCCCGTATTCTGCTTGTTGATCTTGGTTTTTACAAAACTCAGATGTTTGCAAGGGTTGAGGAAAATGGGGGATATTTTGTTTCAAGAATACGGAAAAATATGGATCCTATTCTTGTTTCTGTTGAAGAGAGACTTTCTAAGACAAAAAGCAAGGAGTTCGCTGGAAAAACTGTTAGTGAATGCATTAAACAACTTTCTGGAAAAGATCTTGATGCTGTTGTGAAAATAAATTTATTTTAAGGTATAATAAACAAGCCTTTACAATAATTAGGCCAACGTCGAGTCGACAACAAAATGTCGCATAAAATCGATTACAATTATTTGGAATTATTGAATCCTTGATGATTACTTGACACCAGTAAAAACACGGATATTGATAAGAAAAAAATGAAGAGAAGAAGAGAAGTAAAGAAAGATTAATAGTCCCATTCCTTCTGGCTATTTTAATAGCATTCATACCCCCTAGAGTAGCAGCTCCTATCGGAACCTCAGAAAACGCAACAGTAGAAGCCGCAAACAACTGACTTGGAGTTAAATCCGTACATGGGGGCAATAATACAACTGCCATTGACTGTTCTCACTTAGTATGTCAAGTATACAGCTAGGTAGGCGCCAAAGATATATTTTTCCAGAAAGTACCTGATATGAAAAATAATACAGATTATGTAAATACAAGCTCTCCATCTCCCAGAGATGTGATCTTCTGGCAAAAAGACGTTCCCCAGAACGGTAGAATATACTGGCTTGCCACTCATGTGGGAATATACAGAGGAAATAATCAGTTCATAGACACATCATTTGATGCTAAAATGTTGCCATAGTAAATATCACTGGTGTGTACGAAGAAGGAATGCTGTACTTTGCAAGATGGTCACATATTTAAGAGACCACAGTGAAGATACTTAAGAAGGGACTATTGAATAGGAGATCTAAAACAATCTCTTCTTCCATTTTTAGCTTCTTGTAGAAGTAAGTTATAAGTACATTAGCGCTATATGCTGCCTATATATTTTGTACAATTGAAGAGTTTGTTCCCTTTTACTAAAAATAGGACATGTGCCAAAGACAGATAATACAAGCAATAGAAGCTTGTGTTTTATTTATTAGGGAGAATCTCACTATGAAATTGAAGTATACTAAACTCCAACTTGCTTTGGAAATTATAGGACTTCTATTTTTAGTCGGGATGATCGTTTTTATTTACACACAGTGGGATCAAATTCCTCAACAAGTTCCTATGCACTATAATGCACTGGGTGAAATCGATAGCTGGGGAAGTAAATATCAAACCCTTATTTTACCAACCATAAGTATTTTGCTTTATATTTTCATGACTGTAGTATCTTTTTTTCCACAGATTTGGAATGTTCCTGTTCAAATAACAGATGAAAACAAAGAAGCTGTGTACCTCAGTACAAAGAATCTAATTATATTCATGAAAGTTGAGATCTTAGCTATGTTCTTTTACCTGAATTATCATACAGTAACTGCGCAGCCTTTGTCAATCATTTTTTTACCTATTTTTATGATAATCATATTTGGCACAGTAATATTCTTCATCGTACGGACCATTCGATTAGGAAACGAAAAAAAGCATAACCGTGAATTATGAGCATACTCAATTCTTTCGAAGAACACTTGAGTTGTTGATCAATTAGAAATTAAAGTTTCTCTATAATTCGGATTTGAGAATGTTTGTACCATTGATAAGTCAGAAGTGATTTCACAAGTTATTTCACGAGAGCATACATACAATAATCAAAAAAATTACCATTTTTATAGACATCTTTCTTCATTATGCCCTCTAAAACAAATCCGGCTTTTTCAAGAGCTTTTCTTGAGCCGATATTTTGTGCATAAGGCTCTGCAAATATCCGGACAATATCATACTGTTCAAAAGCTGTCCGACAAAGCTGTTTTATTGATTTGCTCATTATTCCCCTGCCCCAAAAAGGTTCACCAAGCCAGTATGCAATTTCTGCATTCTTACAATAAACACCGCTTTTAAGGAATAATGCAATGCACCCTGCAATTTCTCCGTTCACAACAATTGCTCTGCAGCACTGTTGTGTTTCATCGTTACAGCTAAAGCTTTCTACAGTTTTTCTGCAGTTATCTAAAGTGGAGGGAAAAGAATCTCTCATGTTTTTTGTAATTTTTGTATTGTGGGAATACTTGAAAAAGTTTTCAACATCGGTTTTTTTCCACTTTTTCAATTCAAAATTCATTTTAACAACATCCGGAAAATATACATAATCATTTTGTACAGATATAAGAAAATTACTTATTGAGCTTATCCCAAAAGCTCATTTACTCTAATTATTACTGCTACCATTACAACTCCTAAATATGATGTCTCTTTAATTTCATATCTCGGAAATACTTTCTTGCATGACTATATCCAACTAAAGAAACTTTCTACTATGCTTTTCTTTTTGTATTCTTCCTGATCTACCTTTATTGATCTTCCTCTCTTTTTATTCTTCCGATTTCTTTTATTTACTGGTATATTAGACTTTATTCCTCTTTTCCTGTTATATTTTCTAATTTTAGCTGTATCACACATTGCATCAGCTGTTACTTTGGAAGGCCTGTTTGTAGGTATATAAAGTGTAGAATCATTTTTATTTGCAGGAACAATGATAATCGAGAGATGTAAAACCTGTAAGTCTACTAAAACGCTTATTTTTATTCCTTTTATTTTTTTGTGTCCATAGTAGCCGATATTTCCCCTTTTTTAGCCGGAATATCCTTTGTATCAGTAAAGCAATGAGAAAGATCTATTTTCTTCAAGTCATAACCTTTGTTTAAAAGCCCATTGAAAATCTTCAGATAAATACAATGTTCACACAGATATAGAGGAAATCTATGAACTGTTGACTTAGATCCATATCTCCTGTGAACGTCTTTCCACGTACAACCAGTCAGAACAACGTAAAAAATACCATTCATTAACTTCCTCATATTTGCACGTGGCCTTCCTGTATGTGTTTTCCGTAGAGGAAGATAAGGTACTATGGAGTTCCATAGAACGTCATCGATTTCACGAAAGGATATAAAAGTAGATTTATAATTCAGCATAATATTACTTTTGGGATAGGCTCGTATAGTGATACTTATCATAAGCTTCTGGAAGTCAGCTACTGGTCAGGAATCAAAAAAAGCTTTTACGTTGAAAAAGTAGTAACAAGAGAGGTCCCTGACGCTCAGGCCTATGCCGAAAGGGTAGGAAAACTTTACAGTGCCTCAGTCCCCCAGGCAATTGATTATCCTGTATATTCGGTTTCTGAAGAAAAAGGTTCTGAAGAAAAAGGACTCGTAACTGTAATTCTGAGCGACGCCAGAAATCCGTATGTTGACAAATTGCCTTATTTCTATACGGTTTATCGGTTCGTTTTTGACAGAAAAAGCGGAGAATACGAGGTGTATGAAAGCCATTACGGAAGACCGGAAAAGAAACTTGATATAAACTATTTTGAATGAACTTACTTTAGGCGATTTTGAGGTCAATTGATTTTTATTTTGAGAATAGAAAGCTCGTTTAAATAAGCTGGAGTTGATCTCAATAAAAAACTACCCCTGAAAATAATCTGATTCCGAAAAAATAATTTGATTCCGATTACTTATTTTTCCAATAATGGTAAACGTAATCGGAATAGCATGAAATCTTTAAAAAGCAACTTTCTGGTTACTTCTGGATTTTCGTGAAATATTTATCGATTTCTTCCCAGTTGAGGATATTCCAGAATCCTTCTATGAACTTACCTCTATTGTTCTTGTAATCAATATAGTAAGCGTGCTCCCACACATCGAGCGCCATGAGGATAGGGTAATCCGGAGCTACATTTACATTGTGCTTTTCGATCTGCATGATCATAAGTCTATTTGTATCATTACAGAAGGTTAAGGCTGCCCATCCGGAACCTTCAACGCTTGATGCAACCTGGGTAAACTCCTTTTTAAACCTGTCAAAACTTCCGAAGTTATCTTTGATCACCTCGGCCAGTTCACCCACGGCCTCTTTGCTCGCATTGCTCTCAGGGGTCATCTCCCACCAGAAGTAATTGTGAAGGATATGCCCACCCAGGTTGAAAGAAAGGGCTTTTGCAGTTGACTTATAATCAAAGTCAGTCCCTTCTTTCCTTGCTTTGTCCATCATTTCTATAGCTGCATTTGCATTAGTAACATAAGCCTGGTGGTGCTTGTCATGATGTAACTTGAGTTGCTCTTCGGACATATAAGGTGCTAGGTCGCCATATCCATATTTCAAATCCGGTAATTTGTATAATCCTTTAGTCATGTTGTTTTACCCTCTTATTGATCGCCGGTTTTGCAAAATTTGTTATGGAATCCGAATTAAATGTAGATCTATACTTATCAGTAAAAAGATCACACTACAAAAGATCACCTACAAATGATCTCACTACAAAAGATCACCTACAAATGACCTCACTACAAATGATCCCACTACAAATTCTGCCCCGCGAAACGCTTTACCCCTTAGTTATGTTACAGGAATCTGTTCAAATTGCTCTATCGTAAACAATTTTATCCCTGAACATTTCTCGCTGCAGATCAATCTGCTTTGAGTCTCTTCGAACACATATCAAATTGCATCTGGCAATTCAAAGTGCAAAATATAATTATCATCAAACTATTTAAATGTAAAAGATACAAACTGTAGATATTTTTGAAGAAATGTATTCAGGATCTCCAAGAAAGCTTTGATGTGTTAAATATAAGATTACAGGTAACAATAAAAATAAAAGTGCAGTAGAGGCAGGAGTGAAGTTAAAAACTAAATAAAGATAAAAATTGGTTGAGGAAGAAAGTAAATGGTAAATTCACTCTCCCACCTGGGAATCGGCTTTCTGATTGCCCTGGCTCTCGGCTTCAAAGGAAAAAAGCGAAATGCTCTCGGTTTTCTGGCAATTCTTCCTGACCTGGATTTTATCCCATACTTCCTGTTTGCTCTCATCAGCGGCAGCGTAAGCCACGAAGCGCGAAACCAGCTTTTCTATCTTCTCGGCCACAGGGAGTTCCTGCACTCAATCCTTTTCATCCTGCTTGTCACGCTTTTCATCTGGATTAAAACAAAAGACCGCCTGTTTACAGCCGCCGGCTTTGCAGCCATATTTTCCCATGTCTACCTTGATTACGCTACAAGCTGGAAAATGCGTCCCTTTTATCCGTTTAGCACTGAAACATCTACTCTCGGAGCCATTTATTTTTTCGATCCGCTGGCAAATATTCTTCCCTTGCTGCCCATTTTCTTTTTACTTGTGGCTTACATGAAAAGCCGCGGAAAGTGGAAGGGAAAATTCAATAATTTCTGTGCCCTTGTCACGAAAAACCGGAGCAAACTCTATCCCGCGCTTTTAATTGTGCTTGTGGTCTGGATTGCGGTCCTGCCGGTGGCAAAACTATTTCTTGTGAATTATATTTCCGGCTCGGAAGGCGCAAAAATCAGCTATCAGGATACATATCCTTCGTCTGTAGGGAAGTTCATTTCCGCGTATTCGTATAACTCCACCCATTACAGGATTATGGAAGTGAGCTACTGGTCCGGGATCGAAAAAAGCGATTATATCGAAAAAATCAACGTGACCGGCGCCGTTCCCGACGCCTCCGCATACGTTGAAAGAGCCGGAAAACTCTACAGCACAGCCGTTCCTCAGGAAATCGATTATCCTGTTTACAGCATTTCGGAAGAAAATGGTTCGGTAAATGTTACGCTGAGCGATGCGAGATATCAGTATGTTAAATACTGGGCCTATTTCAAAACGGTTTACAGGTTCGTTTTCGATAAGGAGAGCGGGAAGTATGTGGCTTATGCGAGAGAGCAGGAGGGAAGGGGGGAGAAGTTGGAGGAGAATTATTTTGGATAAGAGTATAGACAGTTTGCTAAAAGAGATAGGAAATTTTAATTTTTCATTATAGTCTTTTAGTCTTTGAAATTAATGCAATATTTTCAAATCTAGATTTTTTAGATTGATTTAAATAGCTTTTGCATTTTTTTGAAAGTATAGGAGACAGTTTAATGGGTAGATGCAAGTATAAGTTCAAAGGTACTTATGACAACTTTAAATGTCCTCTTGAATCTGAAGAAGGTAGTGAATATTGTTACTGGCATCAGAAAATCGAAGGAAAGAAACCATCCCAGGATCAGCTAAATTTTCTAAAAGATAACAAAATTTTGGGTGTTTTCCTTCAAAAAGTCAATTTAAACTACGCTGATTTACGAGGCATTAATTTAATTTTAGCTAATTTAAAGGGCTCATCTTTTTATAAAGCAAATTTAAGAAAAGCTAACTTAGATTCCGCAAATTTTCAAGGTTCAGATTTAAAAGAAGCGAATTTAGAAGATGCACATCTACCAAGAGCTGATTTGCAGGGAGCAAAATTTTTCAGAACCAATTTAAAAGGAGCATGCTTGATATTCGCAAGATTAGAAAATTATAGTCTCACTACAGTAAATTTTCAGAATGCTGACTTAGGATATGCTAATCTAACAAATTCAGACTTGAGTGGTGCGAATCTTAGCAGAGTAAATTTGAAATATGCTACTCTCGAAAATGCAAATTTAAGAGGATGTAAATTAATTGAAGCGAACCTACTTTATTCTGATCTTTCAAAATCTGATTTAGCTTATTCAGATCTGAGTGGAGCAGATCTTAGTTATGCTGATATAAGACAGGCATCTTTAGTAGGCACTATTTTTGATTCTAAATCCATTTTAGAAGATACTAAGCTCATAGGTTCAAATATATCTAGCTCATATGTTGATGAAACAAAGACGTTTAGAAATGCCATTTTCTTTAAGTCTACTAAGATTAGTGAAAAAGAGATTAACGAATTCGTTGCAGATACTCTCTCTACTGAAAAACTATTTCTATTTATATTAAATAAACAAATTATTTTTGACGTCAAAAAAATTGAGGACTTTGAGAGTGATTCCGTTTTTGTATTAAATGCTTTAAATAAAGCAGAAATTATAAGGTATATCGGTTATGGTAAATCACTTAATATTTTCAAAGTTATTTTCTACAAAGATTTAATTGATGCATATCAAAAAGGGGAAATTTCTTATAAAATTAAGGAAAAATTCGATGATTTAGTATTTTATAAAAAGCCTAATGAAAATATTTCTCTTTGGAACAAAATACCAGTACTAAAAAACTACATGATAGCTATTGTAAACGCAGATTTCTTATTTGACGATAGGAAAGAATTTCTTTTTGAATTTGCAGATTTCTTATCTTCATATAGGAAAGAACTTCTTTATGAATCGTCCTTCGAAATATATACAAAATTATATAACTTTTATTCATCCAATGGTGACAGTCTTCAAGCAAAACATTCTCATTATAGGGCAAATGAGTCTTATCGAAAACTTTTACTTACAAAGGGCGGCTTTAAGAATAATATTAGAGCAAGAGTTTTTGACGGATTTATCCTAAAAGTTTTAGCAGGGCATGGAGACCAAATTTGGAATCCTATTTTTTCTTCTATGATTGGTATTATTCTATTTGGTTTTTGTTTCTGGAAGATAAATGGTATAATTGTTCAAGGGAGAGAAGTCAAACTGATTGACTATCTCTACTTTAGTCTCACTACCTTTACAGGATACAGTTTTCCAAATATACAGCCTGATATATCAATAACGTTAATGCAACCGTTAGTAATGGGAGAAACTGTTTTTGGTCTGATGATGGTATCTCTGATTATTTTTGTCATTACATATCAAATTTCAAGGTAATTTTCAATCTTTTTCGGTCTTCGCCGCCTGCTTCGCAGTCGTATGGTACCCCATTTTAAGATTCATCGAAATTCTTCTAACCAGCCCTGAGTTCAGAAATTCTTCAAAATTGGGCTTACGGGCGTGGTTCACTCAAAAAATCGATTCAAAAAACCCGCCTCCAAAAATAAGTCCACCGCCCGTCTCCCCTCCAAACAAAAAGCCCGCCGCCGGAAATTTTCATAAACGTTTTCACTCCTGTGGAATCTCGTTGATTTTGTTAGAGATTACAGACCCAAGGAAGGTGATTAAACTTAGATATCTCTTTTTAAACTTTACATTACAATTTCACATTCTTTTATAAACACTAGTAAAATGCCAAAGAAAACTATATAAACCAGCTTTCAGATATCTAACTTAGATGGAGAAAAGCCAGCTTCGACAGGTAATAATCGATCAGCAAGAATCTTTCAGGAAAGTGGAGGAGCTTGTTTACCGCGATATAGATCTTGAGAGATACCTCCGGGGAAATGAAATCGTTATCATCTCGGGGATCAGGAGGTGTGGGAAGAGTTCGCTTTTGAAATTGATAGCCGGGCAGCTGGAAGGAGTTAAGTTTTATGTGGACTTTGATGATATCCGGCTTTCGGATTTTGAAGTTAAGAATTTTCAGGATTTGCAGGACCTCATAATTGAGTTTTATAGGGAGGAGCTGGACAAAAGCGGAACAGGGCAGGTGTATTATTTTTTTGATGAAATACAGAATGTGCCACTCTGGGAGAGGTGGCTGAACAACCTCTACAAAGAAGGCAAAAAAGTGTTTGCTACAGGCTCGAATTCCCAGCTTCTCAGTTCAGAAATTTCTACATTTTTGACCGGAAGAAACAAAGTGCTCAAACTCTTTCCTTTCTCCTTCAGGGAGTTACTGCGTCTGAAGGGTATCGAAATCACAGGAGAAAAAATAGAATCTGGCATGCTTACAAGCTCCAGAAAAGCTGAGATATTTAGCTATTTTCTGGAATACTTCGAAAAAGGAGGCTTTCCGCTTGTCCTGATAAGTGGGGACCTTGAGCTATCCAGAGGGTATTTCGAAGATATCCTGAACAAAGACGTTCTGGTCCGCTACAATATAAAAGAGGTAAGAGCTCTTAAGGACCTGGTTCTGTTCCTGCTTTCCAATGTGGGCAGAGCGTATTCCTATCCCACATTGAGAAAAATAACCGGAATAAAGAGTTTAAGTACGATCAAAAACTACCTTGATTACTTCCAGAATGTGTTTTTACTCTACCAGCTCCCCAGGTTTGACTACTCACTGAAAAAGCAGAAGGTATCGTCTTCAAAAATCTACACGATTGACAACAGTTTCCTGAAAACAGTAGCTTTCAATTTTTCCGAAAACAAAGGGCAGAGGCTTGAAAACCTGGTCTTTGTTGAACTTCTTAGAAGAGAAAAAGAACTGTATTATCATTCCGAAAAAAAGGAATGTGATTTTGTGCTGAGGGAAGGGATGCGGATCAAGGAAGCAATTCAGGTTTCAGTGGACCTGAACAGTCCAGAAACAAGAAAGAGAGAAATTGAAGGATTAATAGAGGCAATGACGACTTATAAACTGGACAGTGGGCTTATCCTGACGTTTGAAGAGGACGACATACTTGATGCAGGAGGAAAAAAAATTATTTTGAAACCGGTATGGAAATGGCTTCTCGAATGAATAATTTCACAATCAAGTACACTCATTCATAATCATTCCACTCCAAGAATCATTTTCCACACAAAAACATACCTGATCCTTCTTCTTCCTTTATACTTTTCATTATAATGAAAGGTTTAGATCTAAACTGATCATTATGATGAAAGCTATTTAAGTGAATTACAGTAGTTAAAATGAAAAAATCAAAAAGGGGACTATTATTACAAAGTTTGATAGATTCATTTTATCCACCCAACTAAGAAATGCTTATTATCGCTATTAACCTGCAGAATTCTCATAAGTGAACTCAAAAACCCACCCAAAAAATAAGTCCACCGCCCCGCCCCCTCCTAACAAAAACCCGCCGCCAGAAACAAAAACCAAAGAAATCTTCAATTACCGTAATTATCCAGCTACCACAATTTCTGAGTTATTTTTCATATAAACTTAACATCTTATTATTTTATAATTCGTATAATATAAAACTCAAAAATTCAATATCATAAAAGGATTTGAGGATAATCCTCTACCTGAAATACCTAAAGACGACTTGGTTAAAAGAGGAATACAAGCACAGAAAACGAGATCGTAATAATAGAAAAAACGTGGGCTGGCCGATGCGAATTCCTGCTTCCTAATAAAGAGGATTCGAAATCGGCTGAGACAGTTCACAGGATTTTTTTGTTTGGTCTTGATACTTTGGGTTGGCCCACGATGGTGATATGTTTACTCAAACATATAACTCTTTCTATTTTAATTGGTTTTTCTACTGTCAAATCTTGTTAAGCAACCAATAAAGAGTCCTTATATACCTGTTTTTAGTTTATGTTTTCTATTGTTCCCATATTCCTTAAATTCGTAATGAAATTCAAGTTTTATGAAAACGCCTAATGTAATCGGTTTTTTATATTTTTAATCTATTTTTTGTATGCAGTATCGTTTTTCATGCTTTAAAAATGCCGCTGATACTTTTCTTTAAAATCATCACCCCCGTTTCAAAACGCCCATTTAGCTTGCTATAATATCCAGAATCTTGTTTTCCATGGATTTTCTCTCGTCTCCATGGATATTCCTCGTTTCCATGGATGTTTTCTCATCCGTGGATTTTCTGAACTGTAAAACTTCACTTTTAAGCTCTTGAATTACCTTGTTTTCTAAATTTGATATTTGACTAGCGGGTCTAGACATGTTGATTCTCAATATGGGGACGTCTATGTAAAAATTCGTGAAAACGGATGCTATACCTGCAATTTTTAGGCCCTGGTATTCGGTACGATTTTCGCTGTATTTAAAAACGCTACATATCTTAGGAATTATTCAAAGATTCGTTGTTTATCCATTAGTCTGCCCGATTTGACATCTTCCCTGGCTTCTTCTATCAGTTGAGTAGGGTTTTTATTTGTAAAATTACAATATTCATTTTAACGCAAAAAGATCATTTCCTGTTGTACGATTCCGATTGTATTTTCCTATCCACAACTACCACTTTCGGATGTGGTTTTCTATGGATAAAAATGCCTTTGAATTTCCCACCTGTTCATTATGTCGTCACATATGATAAACTTGTATAATTTGTACGTCTTTTCATCTTTATTCTCTAATTCCAAATGGGGGGAGCTTAATTAAAAAAGATCAGGAGAATTTAGAGCAGATTATTTCAGAAGAGGTTGAATCTTCGAAGAATGAGGCAATTAATCAGAGGGATGTCTATCCTGAAAAAACTGAACAAAATATTATCGGACAGCTTTTTCCGGAAATCACATCAAAAGCACTTGTCGGTGACGTCGTAAATTTTCCAGGTGCTTTGGAGGGAAAGGTAACACTCGTCTGTATTGCTTTTGTGCGTAGTGCCCAGAATATGATTGATTCCTGGGTTCAGCCTTTTGAAAGGAAATTCGGAAAAGACAGCAGGTTTGCAATCTATGAAATTCCGATGATAAACAAAGCCTGGAAGATCGTCTCCTGGGTAATCGACTCAGGTATGAGAAGTGGGATTCCAGTAGAAAAACATGGCAATGTAGTTACTTATTATGGAGATTACTCCGGCTATCAGAAAATTCTTGGAATGGAAGATACGAACCTTGCCTATGTCTTTTTGCTGGATCAGAAAGGAATTATCCGCTGGAAAGGACAAGGGTATTCTAGACCTGAGACTGAAAGAGAACTTTTTGAGACTGCAGAAATTCTCATATGATAAAATCTCAAAAAATGGTGGGGGAAATGAAAGGAACAAGAATAATACTTGGTTTTTTTGCAGTCATTGCACTTATTTTTGTAGCTTACGCGGCTCTCAGAACCATACCACTTAATGACTGCGGAGAAAACGGGATAGGACTTGACTGCATCGAGCTTCCTCCCGGTTTTTCCATTGGATATTATGCTGAGAATATTGAGGGTGCAAGGTCAATGGCGCTTAGCCCTAATGGCACTATCTTTGTCGGAAGCCGGGATACAGGAAAAGTTTATGCAGTTCTTGACCGGAACAATGACAGTAAAGCCGACGAGGTTCTTGTGCTTGCTGAGGGCCTGGACATGCCAAACGGGGTGGCGTTCAGGAACGGTTCGCTATATGTCGCTGAGGTTTCCAGGGTGATCCGCTATGATGAGATCGAAGCAAGGCTTGAAAATCCGCCTGAACCTGTTGTGGTGAACGATAATTTTCCGTCCGACCGCGCTCACGGCTGGAAATACATTAAATTCGGGCCTGATGGAAAGCTGTATGTGCCTGTAGGAATGCCTTGCAATGTTTGTAATAAGGAGGGAGAGGACGAACGGTATGGAACAATTATGAGAATGGAGCCCGACGGAAGCCAGCTTGAGATTTTTGCAAAGGGTGTCAGGAATAGTGTAGGATTTGATTGGAATCCCAGGACCGAAGAATTATGGTTTACTGACAACGGAAGGGACTGGCTTGGAGATGACGCGCCTCCGGATGAACTTAACAGGGCACCTGTAAAGGGAATGCATTTCGGTTTTCCTTATTGCCATGGGGGAGATATTCCGGATCCTGAATTTGGGAAACTCAGGAACTGCTCGGAATTCACACCTCCCGAAATGAAACTGGGGCCGCATGTTGCTGCTCTTGGAATGACCTTTTACACAGACACAATGTTTCCTGAAGAGTACAGAAACCAGATTTTTATTGCAGAACATGGATCCTGGAACAGAAAAATCCCAATCGGATATCGGGTTTCCCTTGTCAGGCTGGAGAACGGAAAGCCTGTAAGTTATGAACCTTTTGCCAATGGCTGGCTTCAAGGACTTGCAGCCTGGGGAAGACCTGTTGATGTCCTTGTAATGCCTGACGGAGCCCTGCTTGTTTCGGATGACAAGAATAATGCAATTTACAGGATCAGCTACGGCTGATTCAATTCCCTGATTTGGTAAGTGTAATCTGGTAAGTGCAATATAGTAAACGTATTTATTTTTATATCCACATACATGTAAACAAGGGGGAATAACAAGTTGTTATCCAAAATACCTATAGATCTTAAAAGCATATCTGAAGAAGATATTGATAAAGAAATACTAAGAGCTGCAATTATTGCCGAACTTGATGCTGTAAACCTTTATGAGCAGATGGCAAACTTAACAAAAGATGCGAATATAAAAGCCGTGCTTATGGATGTGGCAAAAGAGGAAAAAACACACATTGGAGAGTTCCAGGCCCTTTTACTTAAGTTTGACTCTCAACAGAAAAAGGAACTCGATGCCGGAGCTGAAGAGGTGGAAGAGATATCGCCCAAATAAGTGCATCTCCAAAGTCCAAATAAATGTATCTCCAAATCAATTCATCTGGCTCTCTCAAGCCTTGAATTTCCCTGAAAACTTTCAGGGAAACCAAATTCAAACTAATTTTATATTCAGGTTCTTTTGGGGTTCTTCTAGAACTGCACCTTAATTACAGGTTATTGGCAATGAATTCTTCAGTCATACGATATGCTTCATCATCGGGATATTGTTCAGGTGGATGTTTCATAAATACGCCTAGAGTGAATAAAGAACCCCTTCCTTTCTTCTGTCAAGAGCTAGCTTACAGAATCTGATTGCATCGATCCACGTCTGCCGAGTTAGGGAATCCTTAACCGAAAGCCTGAGTTCCAGGTTCATGGGCACATCTTTCATGGGTACATCTCCGAAGAGTTTTCCTTCCATTTCCAGGAAGCAGACATTATCTTTCTGCCAGGGAGTGTAATCGCGGACATACGTAGATATTTCTGCTATCAAGTCTTGCTTCAATTACTGATTGGACAGCTTTGGTTTTCGATTTATTCCTGGAGTCAAGCCTGTTCCTGTTGAGCATGTTAAGAATCGGTATTTTCTTCAGTGTTAAGTTAATAAGTACTTTCCAGTTTTACTCCCCGTTTCCTGAAAAGGTCTGCATTTACCTTTGTCCCTGTCTGAGGAATATTCGGACAGAAAAAGCATTGTGCAGTTTGGAAACGAAAATATAGCTTCTAATATATCTTTTTCCTATCTTTCTCCGGTCGATATTAAAAGCTGCTACCACCTCAATCTCATACGGCAAGTAGCCCCCGAGTTCCCAATGCATAAGGCCGAAAGAATCCATGCCCTTTTTTGTCGGTAGTATTCAATTCCCTGTATAAGTGAACTTGCACAGTTTCCGACTCCCGCAATGGCAATTTTTATCCTGTCTTCTGCCTTTACCTGTCATTTTGCAGTTTTCAAAACAGTTTTCAGAGCGTGATTTGATAAAGGATAAGGAATAAAAACTGTGATGCCTTATATTCTATAAAAGAATACTATCAAAAAGTTTTATAAAAAAATAGAAATAATGTTAGTTTGTACACTCATTTTAAGGTTTACTTTCTTTCTAAGGCTTACTTTCTCTCTAAAGCTTACTTCTCTCTAAAGCTTACTTCTCTCTAAAGCTTACTTCTCTCTAAAGCTTACTTTCTCTCTAAGCTTATCTCTCCTTCACAGATATATTTTCTATCTCTTGTACTCGTTTAACCGTTTTTGTTATTTGTTGAGCCTAAAGCTGAGTTCCTTCGTCTTAGAGATTGATCCAGAGCACTAACAGGATATGAATTCCTAAAAACGTAGGCACCAGGAATCTGAAGATCGGTTTCTGGGTCTTGTGCCTGAATTGCTGCATTCCGAGGAGTGCACCGATTGGTCCGAAGAAAGAAGCAAGCAACAGGCTCTGTTCTGAAATTCTCCATTTATTCTTTCTTGCCTTGAATTTATCAATTCCATACAGGGCATATGAAGCTGCATTAATAAGAGCATAAATAATAGGAAAAAGAAGATATACAGTCTCTGTCATGGGAAAGAATTCTCCCTAATAATAATTAAAGGCTGTGAAATGTTACTCGATAATACTTATTTGAGAAAGATAAATATAATTACAGTATTAAATAAATTGTAAATAAGTGACTGCCAAAAAGTATAGCCATATAAAGACTGCCAAAAAGTATAGCCATATAAAATGTGTTCTATAGTACTGTGTCCGATCGTGCTTGGAATAAATTTTAAATGTGAATGTCTTGGATAGAGGATTTTAAATGATTATAGGCCGGAACGAAGGTAAATCAGGGAAAAAAAGTGAGAACAATATCCACAGAAGTCTGCTATCTCCCACACCTATGGTATTAAAAATAGGCCGCTACGTTCCAACACTTATCCTTATAGGGCTGGCTGTTAACCTTATTCTTCCACAGCTTGCTTCGGTTGAAGCATCCGCGCATGTTATCGAGACAATGATTCCATGGGCTGTGCTACTGGCTGCTCTTGGCCAGGGTGTCAGTTACCTGGGAGCGGGTTATCTTATAAATTCCATCGCAGTAAGAGTAAAACATACTATCCCAATATTAAAAGGAGCTATAATAACGCTCGCCGCTTCAAGTATAGGCATGCTGGCAGGAGGTCCTTTCGGAAATGCTGCAGCGACTTACCAATGGGTACGGAAATATGGTATTAGTGCCGAAGGCGCAGGACTTGCAAGTACCCTGCCCACCATTTTCAACAATATGATCTTGACAGTACTGGCTATATCCGGAATTCTTCATCTTCTGTTTACCCACAACCTTTCTTCGGTGCAGTTTTTTGCTTTTATTCTAGTCCTCACCTTACTTGGTCTGGGCTTTGCAGCAGTAAACTGGGGATTAAAAAACAGGACAGCTTTCACACTTATTGTTGTCAGGATAGCGGCTTACTTTGCCCGGCTCTTGCATAAATCCTACAAGCCTGCTCCAACCAAGGCTTCAGTAAACCGGATTTTTGCAGCTCTTGATACTTTAAGCAACGGAGGTTGGCAACGCCCGCTTCTTGGGGCTGTGATTTTTACGAGTTTCGATATGTTGACCCTTTATTTCTTCTTCATAGCCGCAGGGTTTCCTGTAGGGTTTGAGATACTAATCGTTGGATATGGGCTCCCTATTCTCTTAGGAAAAATAGCTTTTCTCCTGCCAGGCGGAATTGGTGTTGTAGAGAGCTCGATGGCTGCTCTCTATACAGGCCTGGGAGTGCCTGGCTCAATTGCTGTTGTTGTTGTACTCAGCTACAGGGTATTTTCTTTCTGGATTCCAACAATAATAGGGTTTCCAATAGCATTTTATCTGCAGAGAACATGAGGTTCATGAAAATTTCTGCTCTTAGGTTAGAATTATAAATTAGAAGTTAAACAGACTCTGTTCCAAAATCTAGTGATTTTTTAATTTCGTGATTGAAAATCTAAATTCTTAAAAAGAACTCAGTCTCCAATAAAAAGTAATATTCGATATGTGAAGCCTTCAATCTATAAGCATAATCACAAGGATTGTAATCAGTTCCAAAATCTAGTGATTTTAGTTATATATTCATCACTAAATTATGAAACTGAGTCGTTAAACATTAAATTTTAAAATATTCAGCTTTCAGCAACTTTTTTAAAAATTTTTAGTGTAAGTACTTCATAATTTTGTTAATTAACCTCTTTCTATAACTGCAAGGTTCACACTAAAACCCCTCGGCTGTGTTCATAATGGGGAAGTTGGAGCAACAGTCAGCTATAGGGATTCTAAATGGAAAAAGCGCATTCTGGAGATGCGTTCCAAAGAAATCCACTTTATATGCCCTTTCCTAAAAGAAAAGCTAATTACAAAGTATGAGTTTCTGAAACTGTCAAAAGCAAGTCATCCTGATGGTATATGGATAATTGATTTCAAAAATGCTTTTACAGTTAGTATGAGTAATTAATAAAAAGTGTATAAAGTGATAGAATTGATGACAAATTAGATCTTTTGTGAATTACCAGATTTACATACAGTATGACTATTGAAAAATTTTCAATATACACAAACCTTATTTTCATGAAATTCGTTAAGGTAACTATACAAAGTCTTCCATGCCTTGTTTTAATTCCAATTTCTTATCAATATTTACCAAGAAGCTTTTTGATTAAACAGATTACTAAATGTATCGAAACTGCGTTTTAATTGCAATTGCTATTAGCATTGCGGTTTTAAATCAGTAGTTCCGATCAGACTGGCTTCCGAATGATAAAAACCAATTGATCTTATTTTTTATCTACTGATTTTCAAAGTAGACTATATTATTGATCAGATTTTAAAATTCTTAAGCTATAACTTTCACTTACATTTTTCAAAAAATAATATTACACTGAATAATTTTATAGCATTCGCTATTAAGTTCTCAAATTTTAATTTGAAATAAGTTATTTATAGTTAATCGAGCGCGTAGCACTCGATTTCTTTCTTCATTGACCCATCTCAAATAATCCATTAACACACTAACAGGAATAAAATTCAGCGACCTTAGTCCATCTCTTACAACCTTGTTCAAACTCAGAGCTAAATCAATAGTTTGCTCATCTTTATGCAGGTCATGATAAAAGGTACCTGTATGATCATTGAATACTTTGCCACACTTGTGGTGGCGGTAAACATATCTTCTTGTTTTTTTTCACGATTTATGTAAGTTTCATTTCCAGTAATATTGCCTTGGTTAGTAAGACCATAAAGCTTGCAGTTTTTGTTCTGACAAGCAACGTCAAAAAATTGTGGTTTTAGGTCTCGTTTTCCGGCTCTTCGTTATTCCCTGTGGATAAGATGATTTTCAACTCGAAAATTCATTGGTTTTTATGAGGACATTACGAAAATATCCACACAAAACAACGAAGAGCCCTTTTTCCAAGATATAAAAATATGATATTAATAATAATACCAATAATACAAATTGACCATTTATTTTCTTACATGTCTTATTTTCTATCAAAAAAGATATTTTTCCCGGTTACGCTCAGAGGAATTCCAAAAACCACATCTACATCAAGCAAGCCTGAAACTCTAGCTGCCGCACCAATTGAGTACATCACTCTGTTGTCAATGCAGAAATCCTTGGCTTTTGCAACGGCTGCACCTATAGCTATTCCCAGGTCTACATATTTGAGCATGCAATTCGGGCCCCTGAAATCTCCCTCTACTTTTTTCCGGTTCAGCATCTCAGTGCAGGTTTCAAAACCGCAGGCTCCACAGTTCAGACCTGCAGCCCCGCTGGTTTCAACACCGATTAGGACAACAGTCCCTGCATTTCGAAGATTTGCAGCATCCCTTTTTAGAAAAGCAAAGCCTGCGCCTTTTTCATCCGCCAGTTTTTCCATTGTCGAGGCAAGCACTTCGATATCAGGTTTTTCGACAAGGGCAGTCACTATATCGTCTACACCTTTGGCTTTCGGGGCAGTCCGTGCAGCCAGAAGTATACTCTTTGAGAGTGTTTTAAGCACTTCGGATTCAGGATTGAGAATCATGTAAACTAATTAGAGTCGTCCGGGTTTAAGCATTTCGCAGGCTAAAAAGACTGCTATTTTTCTTTTCTTGCTTAGATAGAAAATAATTCTCCATTTGCAGGTGCATAAGCTTCCACACCGGTTTCTTCTAAAATCCACTCTGCAAAAGCTTCGGTTTTATCTCCATGCATTACAAAAACCCTTTGAGTGCCTTTTCTGCAGAAATCCTTCACAAGCTTCTTGAGCTCACTGTCTCCACTGTGTGCAGAAAAGTCATACTGTTCTACCCTGGGCTTGAGATTGAGGATATCTCCCCTGGTCTCAACAAATCTGTGCTCAAGCGCAAGCCTGCCGTTTGTGCCTTCAACCTGGTAGCCTGTGAGCAAGACTTTGGAATTGGGGTCTTTGTAAAGTCGGCTCAGGTAGTAAAGTACAGGCCCTCCGTTCAGCATTCCGGCTGTAGTAACAATAACAGAAGGCTCTTTGAGTACTGAATCTCGATGCTGGTCTTTTACGGGAATAGCACGTCCGAAAGCCCGGTTAAGAAGTTCGGGATTTTTAAGGTATTCCGGATATTTTTTAAGGATCTTGTAAACGTCCCTGCCCATGCCGTCCACATAAGCCTGAATTCCATGAGCATCAAGCAGCATAAGTATCTCCTGAGTTCTGCCTATGGCAAAGGCAGGGATAAGGGCAGTGCCGCCCCTATCTAGAGTACTAAGGATTGATTCGATAAACCTCTCTTCAGTCTCTTTTCGCGGGATATGTTCTTCCCCAAAATATGTGCTCTCAAGAATAAGAGTATCAGCTTCAGGAAACTCAGCCGCACCGGGTACAAGCCTTGTTTCTTTAAGGCTGAAATCTCCGGTATAAAACAGGCTTTCTCCAGACTCCGACTCAAGGAAGATTCCAGATGCTCCAGGGATATGACCTGCGTTGTAAAAGCAGATACTGTACCCATGACTTTTGAAAGGCTTGTTATAATCGATTTTTTGTGTTCGATTGGCAAGTTTTTGGAGGTCATCGGGATCAAAAGGAGATACTCCTGATAGCGTTCTTTCTGCAAGCTTCAGGGTATCTTTTCCCAGCAGAAAAGTAAGATCTGCAGTCGGCGGTGTCATGAAAACCTCAGGATTCTGGTACATCAGGTTTGGAACAGCCCCGCAGTGATCAAGATGCCCATGTGAGACGAGCACAACCTTCGGTTCCATACCGTTGAGAGGATACTCCGGGATATCCCCGGTCTTTATGCCATAATCAAGCAGAACCTCCTTATTTATCAGCAAACCCGAACGTCCTACTTCCCTGCACCCGCCTTTAAAGGTAAGCTCCAGAATAAAACCTCTTTAAAATCTATTAAAATTTTACTATAATATCTGATATAATATTTGCTATAATATTGTTAAATACTTATTTGAACATAAGGACAACCAATCTACAATATTTTGCCCTATATTTTGTTTTTCAAAGTCTTTAAACTGATTTTTACTCGTTTCAGGTCTGTAAATAGGTGTGTAAAATTAGTTGATCTCTAACTATTGCCTATTACTATTGCCTATTTTGGGCATAATACATTTTAATAATAACGCGGCAGTTAAAGAGTTGATAAATTCTACAGAGTTCAATGGAATTTAACAAATTGTACTGATTATATCTGTTTTTTCTGGCAAGGTCTATTCGAAGACCTTAAAGAGAGAGGATTAAGAGGCGTCAAGTTAGTTGTTTCTGATGGTCATAAAGGAATACAAAAAGCAGTTAGAGAATCCTTTATTGGATCAGGTTGGCAGATGTGTCACGTTCATCTGATAAGACAAGCTCCAAAAAAGGTTCCAAAAAAGAAGCACAAAGAAGTATCAGAGAAAATAAAAGAAGCGTTGGTAGATCGTCAGAAGTTACAGGACTTGATAAGGGAACTGGATAATATGAGATATAAAAGTACAGCTGATACTCTTGAACATTTTCAGTATGATGTAATGAACTATATGCAGTTTCCACAGAGTCATTGGAAAAGAATAAGGACACCAAATATAATGGAGAGAACTAACAAGGAAATAAAAAGAATATGGACTTTTCAACCTCGTAATACTTTTCAAATACTTGAGTTTCAAAAGGAAATTCACGGAACTGAAGCTTTAATGGAACTGAAGCTTTAAAAATTCAAGTTCTCCATATTTGGTAAGGAGAGTTCGGTGTTTGTAGTCGTTTCTACTGGCTTTCCGCTAATCAGTACGCTCATAACGTTATGCACGAGATTGGAGGAAGGCTTCCTTCTCCATGACAAAATTTAAAATCAGGTAATTAACTGGCGAATTTTGTCTTCCTGATCGACAAGATAATCTTTTATGAATGAGAATAGATTAACCATTGACTCTACATCCTATTTTTTTGTGGTGAAGAAAAAAGATATAGAGTCAATCATATTTTACAGAACTTTCGTCACACTGCCTATGAATTTTAAAGCAAGAATAGAAAATATGTCTTTATAGTATCAAAAAGGGGGTGGATAGTATGGAAGGAAGTCATTTCAAAAGAATTTTGATTGCAACTGACGGCTCGGAGAATGCAGAAAGAGCAGCTTCTTATGGAATTAATCTCGCAAAGGCTGCAGATGCTGAAGTAGACGCTCTTTATGTAATTTCGACTCAGCATGCAGTAACTACGCGGACGGTTAAGAGCTGGAGCGAAGGACTGGAAGAATATCTTACGAATAAGGGGAGAGCTGCAATTAACTATGTCGAAAAACTGGGAAAAGAAGCCGGGCTTGAAGTTAAGCCTACTTTCCTGAAAGGCATTCCTGCTGATAAGATCCTTGAATATGCCCAGGAAAACAATATTGACCTTATAATAATGGGTACACAGGGTCTGACAGGCATCAAAAAATTCCTGATTGGTAGTGTTGCAGAAAAGGTCTTAAGGCATTCAACGGTTCCAGTAATGGTTATTCGGTGAACGCAGGCCTTAGAGGCCTGCTATCTCTTATTTTCGGTGCCGGAAAGTTATTTTTTTAGATTTCTTCTTAGATTTGTTTTAGAACTTGTTCTTAGATTTGTTCATAGATTTGTTTTAGAACTTGTTCTTAGATTTGTTCATAGATTTGTTTTAAAACTTGTTCATAGATTTGTTCATAGATTTGTTTTAAAACTTGTTCATAGATTTGTTCATAGATTTGTTTTAAAACTTGTTCATAGATTTGTTTTAGGACTTGTTCTTAGGTTACAGCCTCAATCCTCAAAAATTCCTGCACCTTTAAACACGTCTTTTGCTTCTTCAAGGCTCAGGTCCTCAGGGGGTACGATAATGTCGGATTTCAGAAGCTCTTCCGCTTCAATAGGCTCCCCTTTTTCCTTTATTTTGGAGATCAATCTGGCAAGTTCGCTTCGGAACTCCTCGACTTTTCCTTCCTCAACAAGAACCACGATCCGATTATCAATCTGGTTCAGTTCGTCACAGAGAGCTTCAGGTGCCCTGTACTGGCCTTCACCCATAATCCTGATTATCAACTTCAGACCCCCTTTCGTTCTTCCGTACCTTCTTCCACGGTTTTCGCTTTTTCAGGCCCTTTTCCGGATTCGGCCTTAAGCCTGGCAAGTTCGGATTCTACGTTACTCTGGGCACTGATTTTTGAAAGTTCCCTATCAATTTCGTCCCTGCTGCCTGTAAGATCTTCGAGTGTACCAGCTTCCATAAGCTCGTCAATTGCCTCAGCCCGCGCTTTCATTTCTTCGGTTTTATTTTCTGCCCTTTCGAGTGCAAGGCCTACATCTGCCATTTCTTCACCGATGCCGGTAACAGATTCGTTTATTTTTACCTGGGCCTCAGCAGCTGAGTACTGGGCTTTAATCGACTCTTTCCGGGTCCTGAAAATCTCCACTTTCGTTGAAAGGCGCTTTTCCGAAGCTATCAATTTTTCTTGCTGCTTCTCAAGATCTGCAATTTCCCTGTCGATTCCTTCGATCTGTTGCGCAAGGGCTGCTTTTCTCTCAAGTGCCAGCCTTGCAAGATCCTCCCTACCAGCGGCAACTGCATCTCTTGCCTGCCCTTCAAGCTTGTCTATATTTTGAACCAGTTTTACACGCTGGAGCTCAAGGCGCTTTTTTGAGCTTGTAACTTCCGCAACTCCTCTCTTCACGTTCTGGAGAAGTTCGAGCTGCCTCTCATAGGAATAGTCCAGCGTTTCCCGTGGGTCTTCCACCTTGTTAAGAACTGTATTCATCTTCGATTTTAATACTGTCTCCATCCTTTTGAATAATCCCATGTATTTTCCCCTTTGCTTTTTTAAAAGACCTCAAGCCGAATAGGTCTGAGACTTTCATGCTTTCTTTATTATTCCTGACAAATCTGTTCCGGTACCTAACCCGGTATTTCTGGTATTCTTGCTGTCTATTTGTTTTCGTTAGAGTAATTTTTCGTTAGAGTAATTAGAATAATATAATTAGCTTACCTATATTCCTATCTATAAATTATCCTCCAGTCCTATCCTCTTCAAATTAAGTGATAAGTTTTCACTTTGCACTCAATGAGCTTTTTTCTCTGTGATGAGTTGAGACAGAAATGGTATCTCAAATGCACTGCCTACTCTATTACATACTTATATGCACTTACCCCCGGTTTCTTTGCTGTCTGAACAATCGTCATAAATGTGTCGTTTGCCTTTGTTCCATCCTCTGTTATGGTTTGGAGACTCATATCTCTTTTTCTGACTTTTGCCCTTGCTGCTAATTCCACTGCATTGTTATGCAACGGAATCTCTGGAAAAACCAGTACTTTTAACAGCTGTTCCTTTTTCTCTTTCGTCTTAGCGATTTTTTCATCCAGCTGTTCATATCCTGTTTTGGTATAAAACAATTTATCAAATTTAATGAATAATTATCCGCTACCTCTGAATCTGGTTTCATTCTAAACTCACAAAGTTCACCATAAAAGTTCCAATAAAATACCACAGTTGAATTATTTGAGAACAGTGAAGAATTGTATTTTGTAGTAAAAATATAAGTATTTCTTGGATATCCTCATATATAGTTACTTGTCGGCGAACTTAGGCCATTCTAATGATGAGAGTAGTTACTTTCGTTAAATGTATAATTTTGTTTTGAGCTATTATTAGCTTTTTCTGCGCTTCCCAACACCACAAATCCGACAGTAAAAAAGAAAGACAAGAAAAAGCGAGCAGGTTGAGCGCAGATTTTTCTTCATACAACTATATAACAAGTTTTATAAATATACAATTATTTGGTTTATCTTCATAAAACTGTTTTTTTAAAGTTTTTAGAAATTGAGAACTTACATGGATCAGTCCGAAAATTGAAGAAAAATTATAAAGATATGAAAACTATTTATAGAGCTCATCCCAAAACTTGAAATTTGCTTCTTGGGTCTTGTATTGCGAATAATCAATCAAGATCATGGAAACAACTTTGAAAATTCCTAACAATTTTGAATAAAGTGACTTTTGGGATAGGCTCATAGTGTAAATAACTCTGTATAACTGGGATCTCAAGCTTGTTAAATTTTTTATTTACGGCATTTGCATGTCAAAGTATTATCACTCATAAATCAATATACCGTATTGATGAATGAAAATTCTCATTCCAGCCGCATTAAGTCAATTAAAGCCCTTACCTTTGGGGAAGCTCTTTTTGATATTATCAAAGGTTCAGCCCACCTTGGGGGAGCTCCGCTGAACCTTGCAGCCCATCTTGCAAAACTGGGAGCAAAACCGGCTGTGATCACGGCAGTCGGAAGAGATGAACTTGGAAAAAGCCTGTTTACCAGGGCTGAAGCAATGGGGATCGACACCTCTTACATCTTAATTGATAAAAAAAGACCTACAGGAACGGTTACTGTTCAACTTCAGGCTGAAGGAATTCCGGTTTTCACGATTAACAGAGGCGTTGCCTGGGATTCAATTACACCGGGAGAAAAGGAGTTTGAGGCTCTTTCCAGGGAAGAATGGGATGTTTTCTGCTTTGGAACCCTTGCCCAGAGGTCGGAAGAAAATCGAAAAACTCTGAAAAGGCTGTTTTCGGAAATAAAAGCAAAATATTTCTTCTACGATGTAAACTTGAGGACAGGTAATTACAAAGAAGAATGGATACTCTCTTCGCTAAAATACACGACGATTTTAAAGCTGAATGAGGAAGAAGCCGCCAGTATTTCCTGCATGCTTTCTGGCACTCCCGGCACCTGCAAACCTCTTACTTCTTACAAAGCTTTCTGCCTCCTGGCTACCGAAAAATATCCTGAAATTTCCGTGATATGTATATCAAGAGGACCCAGAGGAGCCGCTGTTTTCCATAAAGGCATTTATGAGGAGGTAGAAACAACTCCTGTCGAGGTTGCAGATACTGTCGGAGCCGGAGATGCCTTTTCCGCAGGCTTTCTTTACACCTACCTCTCAGGGTACGGAGTTTCAAAAGCCGCTTCAATCGCCTGCATCCTTGGAACGTATGTTGCATCAAAACCAGGTGCAGTTCCCGATTATTCAAAAGAGCTTATTGAAGAGCTCAAAACTCAAGGATTAAAACTGAGCTTAATCAAAAATTAACCCCAATTTGATCAAAACCTGAGCTTGATTATGAATGACCAAGTTGAATGGACTCAATTAAAAATTAAGGAAAAAGAGTTATAAAATAGATTGAACTTCTCGGATAAAATAGATTGAACTTCTCGGCGTCACAGTCTTTTAGGTCACAGTCTTTTAGAATGGAATTCCCCAAAGAGGGTACCACTTTTCTACATTTTCTTCGATAGGCATTTCCCTTTCCATTTCCGATCTCAACTTAAATTCAAAGGGACTGTCTCTCTGCTTGCCGGAAAGCGGGACAAAGGGATAATAAGTTCCCTGCTTAAAATTATAGATCCAGTAAACAGTTTCTCCACGGCCAGCTTTCCCGGCTTCGGGTTCGCTGTCAAACCTGTAAATAGCACAGAGAAGCTGCCCGCCAAAGCCGCGTTCTTCAAGGGTTTCACTTACAAGGTGAATGTTTGCAACAAGGTCTTCTAAATCCGGGTCTTTAAAAATAGCCCACAGGAAATTGAACTCGTCGTTTTCCAGCCTGAAATCGGTTTCTGTTTCCTTTGAACTGTATTCCAGGAGCTCCTGAATTTCTTTTCGTGTAGATTCATACGCTGAAGCCCCTATTGGCTTAAAGCAGATCCCTGCCGATCCTGAGGGTTTTAAACCGAGATTGCTTTCCAGAGTAATACTGGCTGTAGACATTGCAAATAGTTTCTCACTTTTTGCTTTTGGAAGCGTACTCTTCCCGAGAACTGCGTCCACTAAATCGCGAAGACCCATTTAGTTTCTCCTTTTTAAGTCATGTTCTTAATTCGCGGTATGAATTCGTTTTCTTGATTCGTGCCTGTTAATGAGAGTTTATAACCTGGATTTGTCCTATAACTGGAATTCGCCCTACGACAAGGATTTGTCCTATAACTGGAATTCGCTCTGTGACAAGGATTTGTCCTGTGGCCTGGATTTTACGAGTACATCAGGTTATCCCAGATCCTGCTGCATCTTTTCAAGTTTGGCTATTCTTTTTTCCACAGACGGGTGAGTGGAAAACAGATCCATTATGGAAGAACCTGAGATTGCAGGGATTATGAAAAAGGCATTCATTCCCTCTACTGACCTGAGGTCTTCACGTGGGACCTTGGACATGACTCCGCTTATCTTCATTAAGGCCGATGCAAGGTTCGATGGTTGTCCGGTAATAATGGCTGCGCCCCTGTCTGCGGCATATTCCCTGTAGCGAGAAAGGGCTCGAATAAGTAGGAAACTGATAGCCCAGACTGCAAGTGAAACTAGCCAGACAAGCAAAACGCCTCCACCTTCTTTTTTCCTGTCTCCTCCCATATCTCCAAAGTAGAGGACGTAACGGGCGAAGTAAAAAGCCAGAGTTGAGATGAAACTGGCAATTGTCATGATAGCCATATCTCTGTTCTTGACATGGGTAAGCTCGTGAGCAATCACGGCCTCAAGTTCGGCTGGAGAGAGTTTGTCCATAATTCCTGTTGTAACTGCAACAACAGCGTTGTTCTGGTTTCGGCCTGTTGCAAAAGCATTCGGAACCTGAGTCCTGACAATCGCCACCTGCGGTTTCGGGAGATCAGCTATTGCGCAGAGCCGCGTAATTATCCCATGCAGTTGTGGGGCTTCGCTTTCAGAAACGATATGTGCTCCGGTTGACCACAGCACCAGTTTATCTGAGTAAAAGTACTGGATGGCCATGAAAGAGCCTACAAAAAGCATCATGACCACTGTTGGAGTCCCGTTGTACGAGAGAAACACCAGGAATAAAAAGTAAACTGCTGCCAGAAGAAACATCGTGAAAATCATCCGTCCCTGAAGTCCCAAATCTCGTTCCCACTTTCGTTTCATTGATTACTGCTCCTGAGTATGATTTTTATGTCAAATTATGCTTAGGCACGACTTCAATTGATTACTTTTGAAGTAAAGTGCTGTTGCAGTGAATTGCAACTGAAGCAAATTGCGATTATAGTTAGTTAATATGCAGTTAAAGTTAAGCGCGTTTTAAATGATTATTAAGTCTGAGTTTAAATTATAATTAAACCTATGTTAAATGAAATATTAAAGTTACAAATATTAAATCTGAAAATATCAAACATACTGATATTAAACTTATAAATATAGCTTCCGTTAAATGGAAACCAAGTCTGATTGAGTGTACTTATCAGTGTTGACCTGTTAATCAAAGAAGGCTGCACATAACAAGAAAAACTTTTTTAAGACTATGAAAAACTGTTATTAAGACTTGGGTAAGGATTACGAAGGTATAACATGACTGTTAGATCCCGAGAAGGCAGTAAAGCTCCTTTTTTAACTAGAAATTCTGATATGTAAAATAGTAAAAGAGAGAAGTCTCGCCTTCACTCTCGGTCATGATCATGAGCGGCTCTTCGCACCAATGAGGTATAAAAACCACCCATTAATAAAAAGAGCCTATAGATACCGAAAAAATGTTATGTCAATTACTTTTAGACAGGTCCAGAGAATCATAATTTCTTCAAAATATGCGGTGACTTACAGCCAAAATATATTCAAGCTTAACTTATAAAAGCTATAGTTATTTTTAGAAAAAAACTAAGAAATTAACGCTGAGGGGGAGATTCGAACTCCCGTAGCGCAAGGCGCTACCGGTTTTCAAGACCGGCGCCGTGGTCCGCTGGGCTACCTCAGCAGGTTGAAAGAATTATTCTTACAGCTTCCGCAAAGGGAAAGGTACAGATTACCATGAGATTCCGGGAAGCGTATACAACAAACCCGATTATGGTATATAAAATTTGCGAAGAGAATGAGCTCTTCGCCTCTCTGAACAACTAAAAGCTGAAATCAGACTTCCGGCTCTGAGGATTCCTCAGTTTCGGGTTCAGCTTTGAGGTCAGCTTCGGGTTCAGCCTCGGCTGGTACCTGAGTTTCGGATTCAGCTGTAATTTTTTCAATGAACTGGACTTCCTTAAGGTCAGCATACTTGAAAAGTTCGGATGCAACCCTATTCTTTGCCATAAGCCAGCGCTGGTTGAAGGTCAAACCTGTAGGAATATAAATCTTTGCAACGCCATCAACAGTCTCTACTTCCATATCCCTGAGGCCGGTATAGAGGGCAAGCAGACCCTGAATTTTCTCAACTTCAGTCTCAAGAACATTTTCAATGGTATACTCGTAGGTAACGGTCTTGCCTGCAAGAGGGCTGTTAAAGTCTACAGTGACTCTGCGGCCTATAACCCTGCTGACAACTCCTCTTCTGCCGTCTATTTCAACAGGAAAACCAGGATGAACATTTCGGTCTTTCAGTTTCGTGATAGAAAGTGTTTCTACAAGTTTGGGATCGCTCAGGCCAAAAGCCTTTTCTGGAGGGATTACAACGCTTCCGTTGTAGCCGACTTCCTTTCCCTCAAGATCTTCATCAAGGCCCTCAATAGTATGATTTGCCCCGACAATAACAACGTCTCCGCCGTAAAGCCCGCGCGGATTAAAGATATCCTCCTTTTTTGCAAGTTCTTCGTCTGTTGTGTCGAAAATCCTGCCGTCTTCGAACTTACCTGTGTAGTTCAACTTTATGAAATCGCCTTTCTGGATTGCCATAATTTTCAACTCTTTTTTTAAATAAACTAAATTGATAAGCAAGAAAATAATTCATTGTTAGCCAATTCAGCGTAGATGTGTTTCACGCTATAGAACTCTGCCTTTAATAAGCTTTTTGGGAATCCGTAAGGTTACTGCCGATTTTATGGATACTAATAAAAAATTATAGTTTTATAGCTCAGACACCAGAATCACTATCATTCGACCTTGAAACTTATTTACAGCAAACAACTGGCTTGAAAATAAGCAGGTAAAATTATTTCACTTTATACTTATGGTGATCACCAGTTTTTGCAGGAACACCCTTTTCCTACAAATTACCCGGACAAAAGCAGAAGTTCCGGCAGGAAAAATTTTTATCCCTACACTTTGAAAAGCTGATGGATTTCTAAGTTTAGATGGATTTCTAAGTTTAATAACTTTCTTATATTTCATACATCTTTCGATTACTATTTATGCAACGAGATTACTATCAAATATAAGAATATAATTCTGGAAATCACAGCGGAGAATTTGGGGTCTATTATTAGTTTTTTCCGCTAGGCTTACTGTTGAGTTTTACCACCAGATGAGTGAATAGGTACTTAACAGAAAATTTTTGTTTTCGGGAGGGGTATATGGAAAGGAAGCTTATGAGAATAGGGGTTTCCCTACCTGGAGAACTTCTGGGTAAATCTGACAAAGCTCTTCTGAAGAGAGGATATTCCTCTCGATCTGAGGGGATAAGGGATGCCATAAGAACATATAATCAGCACTATGAGTGGATGCAGCAGATCAAGGGCAAAAGAGCTGCAACGATTTCTATAGTATATGATTGCTCAATAAAAGGGGTATCGAGCACCTTGGCAAGTATTCAGCACGAATACCTGGATCTGATAAATTCCTCAGTGCACTTCCATATTGAGCCAAATTTGTGTTTTGAGGTAATAATTCTGCAGGGAGAAGGGGAGAAAATAATAGAGCTGACTGAAAAAATTATAAGTTTAAAGGGAGTCAAGCACTCTAGGTTAACAACTGTTCCAGAAGAGAAGATTGAAAGGTGAGTATAAAAGGGGGGTTAAAAGCTTTTTGATCCTGGAAAATAGTTTAAAATTTACTTATTCTAAACTTCAGATCTTAAATTCCACTTCAAAAGCTGTGAGTATTCCTGGAGACATGGAATCGGAAACCACTCGTATATTTGTTAAGAAGCGGAAAATTCAATTAATCAGACACAGAACTAAAGAATTATCCAGAGATAAGCTCGCAAATTGTTACACTTGCTTATAAGTGATTTTTATGGGTCTAACACAAATTCAGGTTACATTCAACGTATATGTAACGAGTTTTGAGAGATTGGTGAAGGATATAATAACTAATCTATTTATAAGAAAATGGATACAGATCGAGAAAAAAAACGTTGTATCTGTAGAGGATTCCATGCTTCCTGAAATTATCCGAATTCAGTCCGAAAGTTTTGGAACTAAAAGCCAAAATGGCGTTAAACGATATTCAAAAAGAATGAAAAAGATCTTTTATGTGACAAAAAGCTATGATCAGGTTGTGGGTTACTGCATATATTATTTGAAGCCTGTTCTGTCTCTAAAGGGTTTTAAGAAAAAGTCCGTAATTTATTCAATTTCAATAGATAAGGATTTTAGAAGAAAGCACCATGGAGAGAATTTATTAAAAGAAAGCATTAAAGAAATGAGGTTAAATGGAATATCTTCGATTCTTTTATATGCAAATACGGAAAACCTTCCTGCTATAAAGTTGTATGAAAAAGTGGGCTTCAAGAAAATTAAAGAAATAAAAGATATATGCGGCTCGAAAGAGACATGTTATGAAATGGAATTAAGAATTCTTTAATTTTCAGGACTTTCTATATTTCCTTAAACTTTAGACTTCCCTAAACTCTCTGTTTCCTTAAACTCTACTTCCTTAAACTCTACTTCCTTAAACTCTACTTCCTTAAACTCTACTTCCTTAAACTCTACTTCCTTAAACTCTACTTCCTTAAACTCTATAATTTTTAAATACTTTTCTCTAACTTTTTGATACAAGTCCTTATGAACAAAGCTTTTTTATAAAAAAGCTGATCTTATTCAAGCATTCCTTTTGTACAATAATAATTTGGGGTTTTAGCTGGCCTTTTTCCTCGATGAAATAATTGATAAGTTTTGATAATAGATATATTTATAGGACTTACGCAGTTAAAATGCCGAAAACTTGATATCTTTATAAATATACTTATGGCTTAGTGTTTCTCTAAAAACGTACGGAGTTATGGACATAAATCCACCTAAGTGTACCGACATTGACTACATTAATTTTCTCATTGCGGCTTCTAACGTTTTTAGCTGTACTGAAGCTGCTAGATGTTATCCAGACATAGCTAATGCTCCTTCTCATGATGCTTTTACTCGTTGCCTTCAAAGGCAACCTCCAGACACGGAAGCACTATGGGAGGAAGTAAAAAGTTATGTCAAGCTTAAGGGAGGATACCTAATTGTTGATGATTCAACATTAGATAAACCATACGCAGAAGAAATTGCTTTTGTTCGTCGTATGTGGAGTGGAAAACATCATCGTACTGTAAAGGGAATAGGCCTGGTTACCTTAGTTTGGACTGACGGTACAACCGTTATACCTATCGATTTTCGAATTTATAACATCGATGTAGACGACAAAACAAAGAATGACCATTTCCGTGATATGCTTGACAAGGCCGAAGAACGTGGTTTTAATCCCAAATTCGTTTTATTTGATACATGGTATGCAAGTGTGAAAAACCTTAAAGCCATTAGACAGAAAGAGTGGCATTTCCTTACAAGATTGAAAAATAATCGTTTGGTAAATCCTGACAACAAGGGAAATGTGCCACTTGAAACAGTAGATATTCCTCCAAAAGGACGTGTGGTTCACCTCAAAGCATATGGATTTGTAAAGGTGTTTAGGATAGTTTCAAAAAATGGAGACACGCAACACTGGGTTACAGATGTGCAAGAGATGGATGAAGCAAAACGTGAAGATTTGGCAAAGAAGTCATGGAAAATTGAGGAATATCATAGGGGAATAAAACAGTTCTGTGGTGTCGAAAAATGTCAGGCAAGAAAGGAAGAATCACAAAGAGCACATATAATGTTCTCATTAAGAGCTTTTCTTAGACTGGAATTACAAAGAATCAAAAGTGGAATATCCTGGTTTGAAAGTGCTATGAAAATTAGAAGAGTGGCAGTGACAGAATACTTAAGGAATCCCCAATACACGTTAAATTAATTCAAATATTTGAAAGTTTGGAAAAAACAATATGCTAGGAGCCAACTGCGTAACTCCTATATTTAAATAAAAATTGAATTTTCTAAGATGCGTATAATTACTTGGCTGTGAGAAATTTTTGTCTGTGATAAATTTCTGTCACCAAAAAGTCGGAAGTTTTTAATGGTTTGAAACCGTAAACTTTAAAAAAGAGAATTTCACCAACGGCCTTGCCCAAGAGTGATTTTAATGGGTACTATAAAAATTCACACCCGATCAGTTGGGTACTTGATGAATCTTAAGAAACTACTGCAAGATACTACTGGTAATTTACTGGTAAAAAAATGGAAGTCAATAGAAAAAGGAGATATTGTTTCTATAGAAGACGACATGCTTCCTGAAGTTCTTAGAATCCAGGCCGAAGGATTTAAAAACGGAAGCTCGGAAAAGCTTATAAGATATTCGAAGAATTCAAAAAATATATTTTATGTTATGAAGAGCAAGGATGAAATCGTGGGTTACTGCGTCTACTACCTTAAACCTGCAATTTCCCTCAAAGGTTTTGAGAAAAAATCAGTAATATCCTCAATTGCAACTGACAAAAATTTTAGAGGCCGGGGTTTTGCTGAAAGGTTATTAAGGATCAGTACTGAAGAGATGAAGGTAAACGGAATATCATCCGTTCTCTTATATGTGAATATAAACAATCTTCCTGCGATATATTTATACAAAAAAATAGGCTTTCGGAAAATAAAAAAGGTAAAAAATATATGCGGCCAGAAAGAAAGCTGTTATGAGATGGAACTAAGGCTTACTTAAAGCGTTTCCTTGTATTGCTTATTTTCTTTTTGATGTATTTCCTCTATTATTTATTTTTTAATATGTTTTCCTATATTACTTATTTTTTGATGTATTTCCTGTTTTATAATTGAGCTGATCCCAAAACTCAAAATTGCTTCTCTGAATCCTGTATTCCGAACAATCAATCAAGTTTCTGATCATGAAAACAATCCTGAAAATTCTTGATGATTAAGAACGAAATGACTTTTGGGATAGGCTCATTTAAAAATATTTTTTATGGTGATAACTTCGTTCATGGAATAACTTCGTTCATGGAATAACTTCGTTCATGGAATAACTTCGTTCATGGAATAACTTCGTTCATGGAATAACTTCGTTCATGGAATAACTTCGTTTATGGTAATAACTTCAGGTCACTTTTATGTTCAAAGATAGATTTAAATAAATATCGGGTTCTCACTTCAGTGTGCCTGTAATTAATATCCTTATATTTCTTGGCGGGCTCGTACTGCTCGTAAAAGGATCAGACCTCTTTGTACTAACATCATCCCGGATTGCAAGAAGGTTTGGAGTATCCGAATTTGTAATAGGATTAACTCTTGTGTCCGTGGGCACATCAGTACCTGAGCTTGCCTCCTCTCTGACGGCATCTTTCCAGCAAGCAAGCGGGATAGTTATGGGCAATATACTTGGGTCAAATATTGCCAACATAGGCCTGATTGCAAGTACGGCCGCCCTCCTGACAAATATCAAGACCGAAGAGGTTATGCTGAGAAGGGACGGCTATATAATGCTATTTGCCTCTGTTCTCCTCTTTCTTTTTATGCTTGACTTCGAAATTTCGAGGTTAGAAGCCTTAATTTTTATTTTATTTTATCTTGCCTATCTTTTATTCCTGCTCGATAAAGTGAAAAGACACGAAGAAGAGATATATTTTAAAGATTTTATGATTTATTTTTTCAAATTCGAGTATCTTTTCGATCTGAAATCAAGAATTAAACCCCAGGTCCAGGAACGCGGAAAAAGAAATCGAAACTCTGAAGACACAAAAAAAGGCACCTTGAAAACAGGAAAAAGAGCTCAAAAGAAACACGAAAGTGAATCCGAAATTGAAATGAGAACTAAATACGAAAGCGAATCCAAAATTGAAATGGGAACTAAAAACGAACCGATAACTGAATTGAGAACCAAATCAAAAACAGAGCCCGAATATTATGATATTGACATCGACGTTACAGAAGAAAAACTTTACAAAGCCAGCCTTTTAATAGAATTTCTCAAGCTTATAGCAAGCGGGGCTGCAATCATAATTGGGGCAAAGTATTTTGTCGAACAGGCAGTCTTCTTTGCTCTGCTGCTGGAAGTTCCGGAGACACTTATCGGAATAAGCCTTGTTGCGGTTGGGACTTCAGTTCCCGAACTCATGGTAACCATCTCGGCAGCCCGGAGTGATTATGCTGGCATTGCTCTTGGAAATGTCATAGGGTCAAACATTGCAAATACTCTTTTGATACTGGGCTGCGCAGGGCTTGTCCACCCTATCATGGTAACCAGCCTCAGCATTTACTACATAGCGCCTTTTATGCTGATGATGAGCTTCCTGCTTATCTTATTTATACGAACGGGATGGAGAGTCAAACAGTTCGAAGGACTTATCCTGCTCCTTCTCTATCTGAGTTTCATGGTCCTGATCCTCCGTCTGGGGTAAAAATACTGTCTTAAGTAAGCCCAGGGAAATATAGGAATCAAAAATATAACAGGCTTAAGAATATGTTAGTAAGAGCCTGTCTTTTAAGAAAAGTCTCTTTTTAGCAAAAATTGTTTTTAACTCTAAGAGCGTGTCTTAAAATTCAACTTAATCTCACAACGGAACAGAATTTTACGTTTGAACTAAAAAATTGTAGTATTAAACTGTTAACTTTAAGGATAAAATGATATCCTTAAGTTAATGTCAAAGTACTTATCATCCATTTGTAGAATTGATTTAAACTTTAAGACCGCGTCTTAGAGTCTGTCCTTTATAGTAGTTGTCAGGGTAAGTTTGATTTATACGAGTAAAAACCTCTCAAAACCAACTAAAAAATTAACTATCGTTTTAACCCAAGATTAAAAAGATGAGATTTTTGTTTCTTTGACAGATTTCATAGCTTTTTATTATCTTGTGCATCTAATCAGCTACTTTGTTTCCAGCTACTTTGTTTCTAAATCTTATTTCTCATAAATATAATGATAATATTTAGTATTGTATTTAAATAAATAAATATTAAACTTAATATTATTTATTTGATATTAAATGTATGTCAAGAAATAACTTGAACCAATTTTTACACTGTACTCAAACACTAATAAAACAGTTTCATTTCAGTCGAATAACCAGTTGCTTGCAGCTGGGTGCCCAGCGTAACTTTGATTCAAAACACAAATCGTCGCTCAAGCTATTTAGCTACGACTCTTTAATTGAAGAGGCCTGCTCTATACTCTGTAGCAAAAACTTGGTCTCTTCTCCGAATTTGAATTTTGTGAGGATACGTCTATGAAACTAGATAATAAGAGTTTGAATATAAGAAAAGCAGCATTTCTTCTAAGCGTTGCTGGTTTGGTAATATTAACAGCTATAGGAATGCCTGCAGGCGCCAGTGAGATCAAAGTTAAAAATGTAGTTCCTGAGAATAACACAACTATGTTGTTACAGGTGCCAGATGTGCGCCAATCCACCAACTACTCGTGTGGGGCTTCATGCTTTCAGGCTGTAGTAAGCTACTGGGGCGGTACAGATATGGGAGAAGGCCAGTTTATTGAGCTCGTCAATACTACTCTTGGAGAGACTGAACGCAAGGGCACCACCCCCAGCGGCATAGTAGAAGGGGCAGAAAAAATGGGGTTTAGAGCTGAGATTAGGGAGAACCTGACACTGGACGATTTAAGAGACTCCATTAATAAGGGCATTCCAGTAATAGTTAGACTTCAGGCCTGGAAGGATGAGAATCAAACTTGGGAAATGAATGCGAGCAGTCACTACATGGTAGTCATAGGCATAGACAGCAAAAATGTGTACTTTGAAGACCCATGGATACTTGGCAACAGAGGGTATATTCCACATGATGAGTTCATAGAACGTTGGCATACTTTCAGTTATGAATCTCCTACAGCTGATAAAAAAACAAATATGATTCATATGGGAATCTTTATCAGTGGAGACAAGCCTGCACAAAATCCTGGTTTCATACACGTGGACTAAATCCAGGTACCAATATGCTTGAATATGTCCAGAATTGAGAAATCTAAGAGCATGTCCTAAAATTAAATTTGAGTCTACTTGAGTCTACGTTTGAGGCAGGACTTACAAACTTGAACTGAGAAGAATAGTATCATTAAGCCGTTAAACCGACATTCTGCAGATGCACACAGATGCATAATTTATTTACCAATTTGCCCAATATTATTCGGTAAAAGCAGGATGAGCTTTTAAGTTACTGTCCTATTGAAAAAAATAGGTGGCATTTTTATGTACATCTGCGGAAAGTGAGTTTTACCCATACGATTTGAAGAGGATACATGAAACTTGAAAAAAAGACACATTCAGCTTGTATGGGTATGTTTATTAATAGTTCCTCTGCAATCTTTTTTTGATTACTTACCTTCGCTCGATGTTGAAGAGACAGAAAAACTCATGGCAATCCTTAAGTATAATATTCTCCCTTTTTTTCTATAATGTTAAGTTCTACCACAAACTACGCGGAATCCAGTTTACCTGTTTCTTTATTAGCTGTAGTAGTGGTAGTACTATTCGCTTGAGCAAGAAAAAGAAACTATTCTGGCTCAAGTTGTGCTGTTTTTGGTTGTTATAGTGAATAGTACATCCTGTGCCATTTTGGTTTCTTTCCGGGAGTTTTAAGATGAAAGAAATGAATGGAGCAGAAGTCCTGGTTAAGTGTCTGGAGGACCTTGGTGTCAAACACATCTTTGGCTATACGGGAGCGGCAATACTTCCGGTATTTCATGCCCTCGGGCATAGTGATATTGAGATTATAGTCAATTCCAACGAGCAATCGGCAGCATTCAGCGCAGCAGGTTATTCACGGTCGAGCAACAGGGTCGGTGTAGCCATAGTCACATCCGGACCTGCCATTACTAACACGCTCACCAGCGTTGCTGACGCATATGAGGACAGCATCCCCCTGCTTGTATTTGCAGGGCAGGTCCCTGAGTATAAGATAGGCACCGATTCCTTCCAGCACATTAACGTCAAAGGCATCTTTAAGGATGCAACCAAGAAGGTCATACAGCTCTCAAATGGTGATGACATCGAAACCATAGTGAAGGATGCCTATTACTTTGCAAAGTCTGGAAAACCCGGGCCTGTAGTCATAGATTTCCCTCTTGACAAGCAGAAGAAAAAACATGAGTATCGTGGTATGGATGTCACAAAGTTTGAGGAAAGTTATCACGATGACAGGCACCTGACTGAAGAACAATGCAGAGCCTTTTTTAAGCTGTTGCTCAACTCAAAAAGACCCCTGCTCTACCTTGGAGGCGGCCTGAACTCGGAGCCCGGAAGCCAGGCCGTCAGGGAATTAAATGAGCTTTTCGGAATACCTTCTGTCAACACACTCATGGCAAAGAGTGTTGTTGACGAAAGGGATGAGCTGAACCTGGGAATGTTGGGAATGTTCGGTACACCATACGCGAACATGCTCATACAGGAAAACGACTTCTTCTTTGCTATCGGGGTAAGATGGGATGACCGGGTTGCGGAAAAGATTGGGTTTGCAATAGGTACCGACATAGCTTACATTGATATCAATCCTGAGAAAATGCATCAGATAAAAATCGAGCGCAGCCCGAAATTCACATTCATGGGGGATGCTGCCACAGCGCTCCGAGACCTGCTGAACTATGCTGTGAAGCATAACATCCATCTGGATATTCGGGAATGGCAGATGCGTGCAAGAGACCTGAAAAGGTCGTGGCCTCTGGATTACAACAGGAAATCCGAATACATACAAGCTGCTGAGGTCATTTCAATGCTTGTAAACTACATTGATGAAAATACAAAGATAACCACTGGTGTAGGCAATCATCAGATGCTCGCAGCACAGTATCTGCCAATGTACTGCCCCAAATCTTTCATGACTTCTGGCTCTTTCGGCACAATGGGATTTTCCATGCCCACTGCAATCGGTGTACATTATGCGAACCCACATTCAGGAGTCATAGCAATCGATGGTGACGGCAGTCTGAGGATGAATCTGGGTGAACTGCATACTATCGCATCGCTGGACCTTCCAATCAAGATACTTATGCTGAACAACAGAAGCGATGGTATGGTCCAGAACTTGCAGGATGCGGATTATGAAGGAACACGCATAGGAACACAAAGGCCAAAAGATGTGAATTTTGCAGAGATTGCAAGGTCATTTGGTTTCAGTTACGCAGAGAGGATAAGCAGCAAAAATGATTTGAAAGTGAAAATGGAAGCATTTATGAATGCAGAGGGACCTTGCTTCTTGGAAGCTTGCACGGACAGGGAAGAGATCCTATATCCGAAGGTTCCGGCAGGGGGATCTTATAAAGATATGATTCTTGGCCCTTACATTAAATCAATTTGACTATCTTAAGAACTATGTTATAGAACTACAGGGGAAAACGAAAGCAGAGTTTCAATCCCGTAGATTTAGGAAATCCGGGAAACAGTAACTCGAAGCTTTCCGAACTCCCAAGAAAACTGGCCATGAGGGACTTGATGTGCGACCCGGTGCAGACATCTCTTTGGGGGGTAGTTGTTTCACCGGAAAAGTTGGGTTGTTTACTGAAAAATGCCTTTAGTAGGATAAATTTCTATAAAATGATAACTTGAGCTGGCATTCCTTTATTTCATGAAATCTTACATGTGAAATGTCTACTATAAACCCATGTCTACTATAAACACGTCTTAATCAGCTTCTTGAGTCTTGCAATTTATCAGTTTCACTATTCCTCCACTGCCATCAAAATCCTGATCCATTTCAACCATATATGTATAATCCGATATCTGCGAAAGCCCTCCTGCCCCGCTTCTTTCGACTATCAGTGAATAAACCTTTGCATTATACTTCTTTTTTGCCTCTTCCCAGCGAGCCAGGACAAATTCGTCGGAGATTTCTGACTTGCTGTCAGTAATGAAAAGCAGGTATGCACCCCGAAAGTCCTTTTCCTTAAGGGACTTAAGACCTGAAGCAAGCACGGTATTAAAGTCCGTCCCGCCACCAAAAGTGTAGAGAAGGAAGTTAAGAAATCTTTCTGACATCTTTTTCCTGCTGCTGAGCTCTATTTCCAGGTGCTGGCTTGTTGAGGCAAAAAGGATGACCTTCATGTCCCGCTGCTGGGCAAGCATCAGCTTTGCCATTGCAAGTATGGCAGACTTCTCAAGGGTCTGGGGAGCCACATGCATGGAACCAGATGTATCAACAAGCGCAATCATGGGCCCTCTTGGTTTTATGTGAGGAAGACCGGTATAGTGTTTGCCGAGCAGCTGGTAGCTCAGGAGCTTTCCTTCAAGCATATCAGCATAGAATATTTGCTTCAAAGCGGGGTTAAGGAGTTTTGCTACTTCCATGGGCAGTAGGTTATTTATAGAGTCCGAAAACCTCACAGTTTGAATACGGTTTTTTCTAAAAGGAGAGTAGCGTATGCGGTCGGCCGAAGGATCAAATTCCCGCCTGCCGATAAAATTTACAATCCTCCTGAGGTCAGGTTTTTTTCAAAAAAAGCAGAATAATTTTTCAGCATCTTGAGCTGGACATAAAAAGGTTCTTTTTTAAGCTCCTTTACAGAATAGCTCCAGTTCCTACCAGGAAAGAGAAGGGCAAGGGTATCAAAAAGTTCAAGGTTTTCTTCCATTTCGGAGATGAACTCCTGCATCCTGTGATAAAGCCCTTCCATTATTCCTTCAAGAAAAGCCTGACATCCGTCCTGCTGTATGAAATTGAGGACAGAGTCATAAAGTTCAGGCTGCCGGAGAGCAATGTCAGGACCCTGAAAATTCCGGGATGAAAAGTCGTCTGAATAACTTTCCCCAAGAAGAAAGGTTTGTTTAAGAATTTTTTCAAACTCTCTGAGGATGGCTTCCGTTTCAGCATCGAGTTCTTTTAACAAGCCCGTTTCCGAATTTCGGCTTTGGGTTGCTGAATAACGTTTCATAAGGTCATAGATTAGTGGAAGAAGAAGCTAAAGGCATGCGACTCCGGCCCCTTTGCTTCTTTTTGCAATTTTCTGGAGGTCGGGCCATGGTCTTGAGTTTCTCAGAGTGAGAAAGATAGGGTAAAATGCTCCGAAAAGTCCTATGAACCTTTCAGCATCTTTTATTTCGTATGGTTGTCCAAAGAGAATCTCAAGGGCAATCACTTCAGCTATTCTCTCACGCAAGTGACGGGGAATTATCCCGGGATAAGCAACAGTGCTTCTCAATTCTCCTTCAAGCGGGAAAGCTACCGGTCTCTGGACAGAAAAAGAATCATGTCAGAGCCGGTTTCTTGAAAAAAAAGAGTAAGACCAGTGGGATGTGTTATCCTGATTGCTCAAAAAACCGGCTGAATTTTTCGTATCAACACCTCATATTTACTTTTTTGAGCCTGAGCCTTATTTATCTGAGCTTAAACCTTGACCTGAGTCCCTTTATGAAACCAACGGCTGCATTACTGCTGCTGCCAGAACCAGGCACCTGGCTTCTTGCTTCCAGTTTTGTGGCATGAAGGTCAATATGGAGGTCAAAAGATGAATTTTTCAAGGATCTGGACTCTATAGGTCTGTCTTCTTTATTCTGCAAGCCCAAAATATTCCGAATTTCGTCTATGAGTGCTTCAGTATATGACAACTGTGTGTTTTCTGTATCATACAGGAGCAGAGCTTCGTTTCTGTCAGCAGTTGAAAGCCAGATGTTTGCATCCATAAGGTCTCTGAGAAGATCTTTTTCGTCTTCAAGCCGCTGTTTTACTCTATTTACCCTGCTAGCCAGAGATTCGAATCCTTTTTCAAAAACCTCTCTCTGGACTTGAGACAGGGTATTTTTCTTTCCTGAACTTGCATGAAGATAATCAATTTCCTTTACCAGGTTATCATAAGGATAGATCCTCGAATTTCCTTCCTGCCTGAGAGTATAGCTGTGGTTCTGGCAGGCAGTGTGATGAAGTTCCAGATTTTCCCTCAACTGAACCTCTTCCCCACAGCTGTCACAGACTACTCTGATCGGAAGTTCATTTTTCAGGGCAATACTGAGTGCTGTCTTCAGGTCTTCAGCATCCAGGCGCAGTTTTTCCGTATTCGTACCGCCGGAGACAACGAGCTTAAATACAGTTTTTTGGATAACTTCCCGCTCTTCGGGAAGATTCCAGAGCATGTGCTGGAGCAAAAGAAAGAGTATATAAGCGCAGACTATCGTGATTTTGTAGAACTTATTGACCTTATGAGTAATATAAAAGAAAAACTTGACCTTGATAAGGTTCCTCATTACACTATTCTTCAAAAGTTTGTATCCAGAATTCCGTCCTCATTGTTTAACCTAATTTTATCAAAAACTCTAAAACTATTTTATTCACATGGAGAAAATGCTTCTATTACAGCAATTGATGCAACTGGGTTTACGAGTTCTTATGCAAGTCATTATTACTCACGAAGAACAGGGAAGCTCCTAAGGAGCTTCCTGAAAACTTCAATAGCAGTAGATACAGATAAAAAGGTGATATTAGGATGGAAAATCAGTCAAAAAACAGATCATGATGTCAAACATGCAAAAGCTCTGATAAGACAATCAAATAAGTCAAGAAAATCTGAATGTTACGTCCTAGATAAGGAGTATGATTCTGAAAAAATTCATGTTCTAATTAGAGAAGAAATTAAAGCAGATTCAATTATACCTGTAAGAAAAAGAAAGAGGAAGAAAGTAAGAGGAAAATACAGAAGAAAGCTATATTTGAACTTTGGTAAAATCAAATATAATAAAAGGAACATAGCGGAAACAACGTTCTCTGTTGTCAAAAGGAAGTTTGGAGAAGTACTGAGAGCAAGAAAGTTCTATAATCAAGTCAAAGAACTAAAAATTAAACTGATAGTGTACAATATAAATAAAAAAGCAGTGAAAATAGTTTGCATTAAATTAAGGATTTCTACAGAGCCAGAGAATTTATATTTTAAAGCTTAATTTCTTCCAACCGGCTTAAAGGTACTAGTTTTCCTCTTGCCTCGTTTTCAAAACTTCTAAGTACCAGTTCCGTTTCTTCTGCGGTGAGCAAGCTGTCTATATCCACCATATGCTCCTTAATTTCCCCAAGTTGTTTTTTGATAAAATTGAGTTCTTCAAACATCTTTTTCTCGATTTTTTCTCCATTCATGAAATCACAGCCTGTACTTATCCAGATTTGTATTCGTTTAACTTAAGATTTGCCTTAGAATTCATTGACTTATTACTTGTTTGATTATTAGACTAATGTCGAGTCAATCATCAAGGATTCAATGATCCCGAATAATTGCAATCGATTTTATACAACATTTTGTGTTTGACTCGATGCTAGTCCATACTGGTCACATTGGGATTTACTTTTTTCAATAAAAGAAAGCTATGTAATAACCTACATTCCGCAGATGTACACACATGTATAATTAATTTGCCGATTTGCCTTGTTATCTCATCAAGTACGATGTTCAGTTTTTAATCTATTGCCGTATTGAGAAAATAAATGGCATTTTTGTGTACATCTACGGAAAGTGGGTAATAAAGTATAAAGATGAAATAACAAAATATAAAGATCAAATAACAAAATATAAAGCAAAACCTGCCTGTGGCCATATCTGGTTAATTGACCTGAGCTGGTTTTGTTGTGAATCTTCGGTTTTGAGGGTTATTGAATGTTACTTCTGGATACGGGTCTCTTCAAAAATGAATTATCGGCCGAGTTACACTTTGAGATGATATCCTGATAGAAATAGCCGAAGATGTACACCCGCATTTTCTACAGTAATAAAACACATTTGAACCAATTACCTGCTTTTTAAGAGGTGTACCGCATCGGACACACTTTGCAGAGGATTCAAACATTTTGGTCTCACTCCATGATTATTAATGGCTCAAGTCTTGCAGTTTCCTTTCTTGTCCAGTACTCACATACAGGACAATATTGAAATTTTTCGAAGAGATCATCTTCAAGTTTAGAATGGCACTCCGGGCAATATTTTAAAAAAGGCATTAAAATTTCTCCCACTTATATTATTAATAAAGTTTAAGTCAATCTATTATTCAGATACTTCTTTCAATTATTCTAGCCTGGTTTTTCCAGTTCACTTCATTATATTCCAAATTCCTTTCCGAATATCTTTTTAGATTTTATTATTATCTTCTGAACTCTTCTCGCTTTTCTAAATAAATTCCCACTCTTTTTTAACTTTTTACTGCCTATTCGGTTTCTTTTCAGCTATGAATCATTTTTTTAGTTATTTTTTTCACTTTTCATTACATTAACCGCTATTTTTTCGCTTTTAATTGTACGAACAGCTATTTTTTATAATTTAACTTATTAATATCTATTTTTTGGTTTTTCATACCTTTCTGGTTATTTTTTGGCTTTTTACTGCCGTTTCAGTTCTTTTTCAGTCTCCAGGACTTTAAGAGTGATTTTCATAACCGAATCGGGATTAAGTGAAATGGAATCTATTCCTTCTTTTACCAGGAACTCCGCAATTTCAGGAAAATCACTTGGAGCCTGTCCACAAATTCCGCTATGTCTTCCATTACGTTTTGCTCCCTGGACAGCCATTGCCATAATCTTAGTAACCCCGGGGTCCCGCTCATCGAATTCAGCGGCAAGAAGTTCGGAATCCCTGTCAACGCCAAGGGTCAACTGAGTCAGGTCATTTGAACCTATTGAGAAACCGTCGAAGAATTTACTGAATTCATCGATAAGCAGAACATTGTTCGGAATCTCGCACATAACATAGACCTGAAGCCCGTTTTCTCCCCTTTTAAGCCCGTTTTTTTCCATTTCGTCAATAACTTTCCGCGCTTCTTCAATCGTTCTGCAGAAGGGAATCATAAGAATAAGGTTTGTAAGCCCCATTTCGTCCCTGACCTTTTTCATAGCCCTGCACTCAAGAGCATATCCTTCCCTGTAACGCTCATCAAAATAGCGGGAAGCTCCCCTGAACCCTATCATGGGGTTGTTTTCCTCCATTTCAAAGTAACTGCCCCCAAGTAGACTTGCGTACTCATTGGTCTTGAAGTCACTCATACGAACTACAACCGGCTTGGGATAGAAAGCCGCAGCAATGGTGCCGACTCCCTGGGCAAGCTGCTCGACAAAATAATCTTCTCTTCTGTAGCCTCGGGTAAGCTGCTCGATTTCCCGAAGAGCCTTAAGGTTTTTGACCTTTTCAGGGTGCACAAGAGCCATCGGGTGAACCTTAATATAGCTCGTAATGATAAACTCCAGCCTTGCAAGTCCTATTCCGTCGTTTGGGATCATGGAAAAGCCAAAAGCCTCTTCAGGGTTTCCGAGGTTCATCATAATCTCGGTTTTCGGGCGTTTCATATCTTTCAGGATCAGGGTATCTTTATGAAAAGGAAGAATCCCATCGTATACAAGCCCGTTCTCGCCTTCGGCACAGCTAACCGTAATTTCCCTGCCTGTTTCAAGCACTTCGGTTGCATTGCCTGCTCCTACAACTGCAGGAATTCCCAGCTCCCGGCTGACAATCGCTGCATGGCAGGTCCTTCCTCCTTTGTTCGTGACAATCGCAGCCGCGGTTTTCATTACAGGCTCCCAGTCTGGAGTTGTGGTATCCGCGATCAGGATTTCTCCCGGTTTAAAAGAAGGCAGGTCTGAGATATCAGGAATTGCATGGGCTTTTCCGGATGCAATTTTGTCGCCTACGCTCCTGCCTCTTGCAAGAATTTCGGACCTTTTTTCAAGCACATAGGTTTCCAGGATATCTTTACGCCGCTGGGACTGAACCGTTTCAGGTCTTGCCTGCACTATGAAAAGTTCACCTGTTATGCCGTCCTTTGCCCATTCAATGTCCATGGGTCTCGATTCCCCGTACTTCTCGGAATAATGATCTTCTATAGCAATAGCATACCCGGAAAGTTTGAGAACTTCTTCGTCACTGAGACAGAAGCGCAGCCTATCAGCTTCAGGAACCTCGATATTCCTGGTGAGCACTTTTGAATCGCCGCGCCCGTAGATCATCTTGATCTCCTTGCTCCCTACTTTTTTCTTGACAATCGGCTTAAAACCCTGCCTGAAGGTCGGCTTGAAAACATAAAATTCATCGGGGTTAACCTGTCCCTGAACAATATTTTCTCCAAGCCCGTATGCACCTGTGATAAAAACCACATCCCTAAAACCGGTCTCCGTATCCAGGGTAAAAATAACCCCGCTGGAAGCAAGATCCGACCTGACCATTTTCATGATTCCTATGGAAAGAGCAACCTTGAAATGATCAAATTTGTTGGTTACGCGGTAGGAAATAGCTCTGTCTGTGAAAAGAGATGCAAAACAGCGTATGCACGCATCTCTAAGCCCTGGATACCCCCGAATATTCAGGTAAGTCTCTTGCTGGCCCGCAAAAGAAGCTGTAGGCAAATCTTCAGCCGTTGCCGAACTTCGCACGGCTACGTCTGTATCTTCCCCGTATTGTTCGCAGAGGCGGTCATATGCGGTCTTGATCTCCTCCCATAGATCATCCGGAATTCCTGCCCCAAGAATCAGGTCTCTTGCAGCTTTTCCTCTTCTTGCAAGGTCTGCAATGTTCGAGGTATCGAGCCCTTCCATCATGCTTTTAAGTTTCTCCAGAATTCCTCCGGCTTCAAGAGTATGCCAGTAAGCCTCAGCAGTAACTGAAAAACCATTTGGGATCTTTACTCCCTTTGAAGTAAGCTCCCTGTACATTTCCCCAAGTGAAGCGTTCTTCCCGCCGACAATCGAGACATCATCAATCGTGGTTTCTTCAAACCAGCGAATATACTTACTTTTGTTATCAGACATCTCCCAGAAAACCCCCTTTTAAAATTATTTACTGTAATCTAAAATATATGGCAATACATTTAAAGCTTCATGTAGAGTTTGGAAAGTTCCTCTCTATATGGACGGAGAGCTCTTTATTAAATCTAGCCCTCAATATAATTGTGCTCCGATAAAAAAATGAGTTTCCCGCTATGTAAAAACCGGGAAAAAGCTTACCTACAGATAAAAGCAAGGAGCTTAAATTTTAGTAAATAGGTAGCAACAAATAATTCTTCCTTTAGATAAATATTTATAGAATAACATTTTCAATAAAAATATTCACCCAACATAATTTCCTATTGAATTTAAATTACTGATTTTATTCTTTAATTTGAGTATTGGTTCTGGCTCTCTCAGTACTCTATTTTATTCTTCAATTTGAGTATTGGTTCTCTTAGTACTCTATTTTATTTTCGGACTCTTCCCACGCCTTAAAAGCCTTCAAGGCCTCTTTCCTTAGGAGCTGACGGAATTCTATATTTCTCTCCTGATGAGGGCGTGATATCTCACTATAAATTAGAGAATCCGCAAAGCCAATTTTTTGAGCATCAGATGCCGTATTGGCAAAAACAACTTTACCAATTCTGGCCCAGTAAATCGCTCCAAGGCACATTGGGCAAGGCTCACAGGAAGCGTAGATAGTACAGCCGCTGAGATCAAAGGTCTCGAGTTTCCGGGCTGCTTCTCTTATTACATTTATCTCGGCATGGGCCGTAGGGTCATTAAGTGCAGTAACCATGTTGCAGCTCTCTGCAAGGATTTTCCCTTTTCTGACGATTACTGCTCCAAAAGGTCCTCCTCCTTTCTTCACATTTTCAAGTGAAAGTTCGATTGCCCTTTTCATAAATAAAGAATCTTCGTCTGACATTTTTACTCTCTCTTACTCTCTTATGGTCTTATTCACTTCTTTTCGAGATTTTTATTCAAACGTACAGTTTCTCTTTGTGAAGTAATTATATACATATTCTGGTTTTACAGGAAAATCCTTAAGTACAGTTCTATTCAATAGTATCAAGCGATTATTAAACAATTGTTAAAAATTAAATAATCAATTGGAGTGAGAAGTTTGACAAAAAAGCAATTTACTGCTGAAGAGGCAAAAGCAGTCGGGGAACAGCTTGGAATAAAATGGGATAAGTTTGATGTTGACCAGTTTCGCAGAGGCATGGATGTTGAGCTCGAACATGGAACCCAGGATCCCTTGACAAATGTTACTAACGATGATCCCATAATGACAGGGAAAATCGCACTTGCTCATCTGAACGAATTTCCGGATTATTATGATAGGCTAGAGGAAATGGAAGAAGAAGCCGAGAAATTCTGGGAAAATAAGTAAACACTAAGCTTTATAGTCTTGTTATTATTTTTTATTTAATAACTTTATTTTTTACTTAATAACTTTATTTTTTATTTAATAACTTTATTTTTTACTTAATAACTTTATTTTTTTCATTTAGATAACTATTGGAATTTAACTAATAGAATTACTTTTATAAGTTTGTATTAAACTTAACAATTCGATTCTATAACCTATTGAAAGCTGCTTGCCTCTTGGGATCAGATACTATTTTCTGGAACCAGATACCACTTTCTATAATTAGATACCACTTTCTAGAACCAGATACCAGTTTCTGGAACCAGACATTACCCTACCTTTATACGCATAGAGTCTTACACTATATCTTCATATACCAGCTTGTGCCATAGCCAGAGCATATGGCGAGCTACAAAGCCCTTGTAAAAGATGTTATCAAAAAAGCTGACGTCCTTCTTGAAGTAATAGATTCCAGGTTTCCTGAAGAGACCCAAAACAGTGAAGTTGAGCGCGAGATAATCCGCTTGAACAAGCCTTTCATTATAGTAATCAACAAATCAGACCTTGTATCAAGAGAAAAACTTGAAAAAACCAAAGCCCGCCTTTCAAGAATTGCACCTGTAGTTTTTGTTTCCAGCAAGGACAGGTCAGGAACAACGATGCTGAGGCACCAGATCCTTGCGTCGGCCGCTATAAAAGCCGGTATAAAAGGGCAGGATATCCTTGTCGGAACCCTGGGCTATCCCAATGTTGGCAAATCTTCAGTAATCAACGGCGTTACAGGCCGACACCGGGCAAGCACATCTCCTGTATCCGGCCACACGAAAGGCATCCAGCATGTGGATGCAGGCTCACACATCATGTTCATAGATACTCCTGGAGTGATTCCTTTTGATGAAAAAGACGAATATCTGCAGGGCCTACTCGGAATAAAGGATGCAACCCATCTTAAGGACAAAATCGGTGTCGCTCTGAAGATAATTGAAAAAATAATTGCCGAAAATAAAACGGTTCTCGAGTCATTCTATAGTATCACAATTAAAGATGAGGCTTCCTATGATGTGCTTGAACTGATAGGCATACAGTGCAATTTCCTGCAAAAGAAAGGTGAAGTAGACGAAACACGGACTGCTACCAGAATAATTAATGACTGGCAAAACGGGCGGTTACTTATATAAAATATTGATTAAATTCTCAATACGGAAACAAAATCCGATATTATCAGGGTCACAGTTTACACGGAAAAAGTATCCTCTTCAAATTATATGGATAAAAGCAGTAATATATTTTCGACCACAGAATTGAGTAAGATCAGAGCATTAAGAATTTTTTGTGAATTTTGTTTACTCTTTGAGATAAGTTCACAAAGCTCTTTACGTTCGTCTTTAGTGTTACAGTATATCTTTTCATAAGTACTCTTAGAATTACTTATGAAAAGATATAAGAAATACTTTACGACGTTTTAAGTTTGACTTGACACTAGAGTAGTCCATGAATTTATATAAATTTTTAGAGTTTTATACGATGGTAATTGCCCCATGTACGCATACATATAAACATACGCCGCAGTCATTGCATTTATCTTCAACGACAAACGAAACATCATTATCGTTGAGGGAAATTGCACATGCAGGGCATTCGCCTATACAGCTTCCACAACTAGTGCAGGCATCGGCATTAATTTTTGCTACCATGTCTTTTCACTCCCTAGTTTATCAGTGTATTGATTTCATTCACTGAATTTTATATAAAGACAGCTGTTGGTTCTGGTAGTCTGAAGGCTAAATTAAATTTCAGTAAGCAAAGAAGAGGGCATCAGGCATTTGCATATCCGGAAACCCATTTCCTTATTCTGATTTAATAATATAAAAATCTATACGATTATATTAATCTTTGAATATTCTAATGCCAGTAAATGAGAAAATGATAAAATTGGAGTCATCACTTTAGTAAAAGAAAATAAGAAAAAGTTAGGTTTTCGAAGGGGAACTTTACATTACATAAAGCAGAATCTTAAATCCATATTTCAAAGTGCTGTTGAGATCCTGTTTTCAAAGAGAATTTTACATTACATGAAGCAGAATGCTAAAATCGATAAGCTTTTTTCCCTAAACAGCCATGTTTTGAAGAGAATTTTGGCCTGGGAAACCTTGGTTTCGGGGGATCAGGTTAAGGTTTAGAGGGGCTAAATTTTAAGGCTTAGGTAGGAAATCAGCAGAAGAACCGGATTAAGGTGAAAAAGTAAAAAAGAGGTATATAAGGCAAAAAAGTTTCCTTAAAAAGATTATTTTCAGGCAATTGCCTTTAATTTTTCTAACCCTTCATCAATCTTAACCTGGGCTTCTTCCATGATCTTTATAAGCTCTGCATGCCTTGGAATTTCTTTTTCTTTGATACTCGGCTTTATTGCTTGTATGGCGGGTCTAACTTCAGATGTGCCCACCTGGAATGTTATAATCTGGCCGGGTGTTGAGATGTTGGAGATGGTCAGGCCGGACTCCGAGCCGTCCCACAAGTTGGAGGATGGCAGAGTGGAATGGCTTATGGCTGTGGCCGTTGTCTCTTTGAATAGATCCATATCGTCTCCCATATTCCGGTTGGTTTCAAGGTCCAGATGTCCGTCGGCCTGAAGCAATCCGCACTGATAATGCTTGGTGGGAGTTCCTCCCTGCCACTCATTGGACCCAAGTATATCACAATGATATATGGCCAGACCGCTGGAAGGTATATCTTTATCAAGGTCCAACTGAGACCGATTCTCAATCAAGAAGTATTCATTGCAGAAGTCTTCATGGCGTTTCCGGCTCTCAAATATATGGACCGTGTTGTAGTCTCCATGCACTGTCTGGTACTTCTCTGGTCTGGTCAGGCGCACCACATTGTCACACCAGCCCACAAGATAACGCAAATAAGCACACACAGGGGATGGTACCCTTCCATTATTGTTATGGTTGCCCGCGCTCATGAGGCAGTAATAGCCGAGACCTGCGCTCTTTTCAAAATCGCCATCTCTAACGCCGTAGTCATAGAGATCTGGCCAGCGGCAGAGCATATGTCCATTCTCATGGCAGAATGTGCCTATGCTCATGTCCTCTTTGCTCCGACCAAGGCTGGAAAGCATATAGAAATGGGTCTTCATGTTGCCGCGCTTGAGCTTCAGAAAGTAATTATGGGGCCATAGCTCTCCTATGTACTGGGTCTGTCCTGCATAGAGGAAGTTGATAGCATCCACTATTCCCTCGTCCTGCGAGTCGAATATCTTGAGATCCACACCGCTGTCTATTGCCATGTCCAGGGCTTCTTCAACCAGCAGATGGTTGGCATAGTATTGCCTGTTCTTGCTTAAGGTTATCGGCCCGACTACCACATTGGTGTAATTCAGCTTTCCTCCAGACATGAGCCGGAAGTACTCTCGGGCAGAGCAGAAATTCCCGTTTTCGGTGTAGTTTTCTCCGTTGAGCATTCTATCCACGTCTTCCTGGGTGACATTGCTTTTCACATCTTTAAACTGGACCAGAATGGTCAATCCTTTTATGTCTCCCTCGGATAACCTGCGACCTTCAAGAAGACCCTTATTGGGCCCGAAGGTCCTGAGATTAGCAACGGGCCGATACAGCTCTGCCGGAGGATTCATCCTGGCATATCTGGTTTCGAACTTGGAATTTCTTACCTGTTCTGACTCTTTGAGATGCCGCCAAATCTTCTCGGGTGGAGCACGACTTAAGTCCACTCCGCTGGAGACGAATTCGCCTTTGATTAGATATGCGTAGCAGAACTGTCCTAAATCTATATCATAAACCACCGTATATCCGTCAAGGTTCTCGTAGCGGGAATAGAATTCATCACCAAAAACTTTAAGTTTTACATCAGGCCCCTTCTCCTGAGAGAAGGTGAGTATCTCCCCAGTTATTGCACTCATCTTTAACTATCTCCTGGATTGGCTTTAAGGCCTTTTGATAAAATAGTCTAAAAACTGTTTAACTTTGTATTTAGAAACATTTGTTGTTGAAAATCATATACAAGCTTATGTTTCTCTTTTTGGTCTTGCTACTTTCTAATAAGCAATTTTTTTCAACCCACACAAAATATTGAATAATTTCATATTTTTATTAAATATATTAATATAAAATAGCCTACGAAATAATACTTAGAATCGGTTGTTTGTATCGAGAATTTAATACTTAGAATCGGTTGCATTGGTCGTCGGTTAAGGATTTTTCTTGCCTGAAAGCTATTGATTTTGCATTAGAAGCCGGCCTTAAATTTTGGCCCATTTACATGAAATCGATACCCTATTCCAGCTCAGAATTTATTAAAATATTTAGTAACTGTTGAGGAAATTGACGCAATTTTTCACGATTCCTCACTTAACCGAAGACGCATGGAATCGGTTGTTTGTATCGAGAATTTTTTCTTTTATATTTAACCTCATTTTTCCAAGAAATCTAAAGCTTTTTTAGTAGCGTGGAGACGATATATCTATTACTACGGTTTTGTGCAATAGAATTATGAGTTCTTAATCAAGTTATTATTACTCTCGTAGATCATAGAAGCTTCGAAAAAGCTTTCTGAAAACTTCAGTTTCAGTAGACGAAAAAGAAGGTAATATTAAGATGGGAGATTAGTCCAAAAACAGATCATAAAGTCAAACATGCAAATGTCTCATAAATGCTCTCATAAGACAATCGAACAGGACAAGAAAATCACAATATCGTGATGGATAAAGGGTATGCTCCAAAAAAATTTATGTTCTAATTAGAGAAGAAATCAAATTTGCATCAAATAAAGGATTTCTATAAAGCCGATAATTTAGATATTAATTTACAGATAGTCATGCCTGTAATTATTGCAACAAAAACTCATTGTACCTTCTTGAGTAGTTGCATTATTTATGCTCGTGACTATAATAGGATTGATGGAAATGAATGATGCTAATTGATTTTTATTATGGCAGTTAATGTCGGAAGAATCTTTTTTCGGCCTTTTGCATGCGCGCTTCATCTGATTCTTCTAGATGCTTTTCAAGTCCAGATGGTGGATTAAGGCTTAAATCAACTCCGCTGGAAACAAAGTAACCATCTTTTAGTCTGGCATATGTGAATTTTCCTAGAGTTTCATCGTAAATTACGGTATATCCTTCTTCCGTTTCATAGCGAGCGTAGAACTCATCTCCAAAAACCCTCAGCCTGATCTCAGGACCGTTTTCTTGATCAAAGCTCAGTAATTCTCCGAATATAGCGGTCATCTCTTATCCGTCCATGGCATCCCCAAAGTACTAATATATTAATATATTAATATATTAATTAAAAGTTTTTGCAAATAAATCTTTTCCATCCCTGCTAATAGATGCGTTATCTGGAATTGTTTCCCATCTTTTTGAATAATATTCTAAAAATATAACATCAAAACGAATTCGTATAACTTTAAAATTAATTTTAAGCTTAAAGTTTTTAAAAAATGATACTGTTTCTTTTCTGGAGTTGTGTACAAAAAATCTGGATTATCTATAACCCACGAATTTAGTGCAAGAGATGTGATTCGAAACCACGAAATCCCTCGATGCCAGATCTTAAACCTAACATTGGAGCAATTATCCGATTTATATGGCTGTGACCTTGTTCTAAATGTTATATGATGCTTTTTTTCTTAACTTTCAGTCAGGCGTTTTAATCTATTTTTATCATTGATAAAGAAATCTATAACTGTTTCTGTCAAAAATACAGCCATAGAACAGTATTTTATTACAGAACGCATTGTATATCGGTGTAAATTCTCCATATTGCATGTTTTTTTGGCTAGTTTAACACATCTTCTATGAGAAATCTAATAGGCCTAAGTCCTCCACAATTTTTAATCAAAGACTTAAACTTTGTAACCAGTTTTTCGTAAAGCTTCTTTTCTTCTTTTGTATTTCTTTTTGAATCAAATATCACTAGATTTTGGAACTGAGTCATTATTCAATATTACCAAAATGAAGCGTAAATTTACTCTCAGCATTTAATCTTTTACGTTGCTTGCTGCTGTATCACGCATTAGACTTTCAAATAGTTTTGAATCTACGAAATAATTTCAGGATACAAAAATTTTCTCAATAGTTAAAACTTAAAATTTTGTAAATTAGCAGTATGCAATTTTGTTGTATGTATTGGCCACAAGATTAAAATACAATAAATTAATTGATAATATCAATAGTTAGAAATTTAACTATTGATATTGTTTACATTTCAAATTAAATATCAGATCTTGGAGGCTAAATATCCATTAAAACTGAAATTGATGTGAATTTTAGATATGAAAAATTTTTCCCATCTAAAACCAGTTGTAGAAGGACTAGTGGTATAAAAATATGAGATGAAACAACGTTGAAGAAGACATTTCTCTTTATGAAAAGGGATGTTCTTGAGAGCATAATTTTTGACCAGCGTTTCCAGAAAAAAATCATGAATAAGTTCAGAGAACTGAGCACGAATCAACCCAAGGTGATCAAGATAATAGGCTTGGAAGGTAAGATTACGCCCTCAACTATTAGAAATTACACCGGTACGGATAAGCAGTGTAACCCTAATGATTGATGATTTGGAAAAGAAAGGGATAGTTTTTCGGGAAATGATTCGGAAGGCCGAAGAAAAATTCTTGTCTCCCTGACAGATAAAGGGCTTGAGTGTTGTGATTATTTTGATAGAGTCTTCAACGAAACCCTTAGTTTAATAGATCAATATGATACCGAGGATTATTCACACAGATTCTAGACGATGATGATTTTAAGAAAGATATGCATTGGCGGAGTTGAATCAGTCTAGACGATGATGATTTTAAGAAAGATATGCATTGGCGGAGTTGAATCAGCACAGAGCCTTTGGAAGCAATCGCTAGTTGTAGGCTCATATGTACTTTACAACTATCTCCCAAAAAAGTAATGTGAGGGATGTGCTATTAAAAGTGTTTTTGAAAAACTTGGAGTATTTGTCCATAACAACCGCATGACCATACTTCTGATTTTTTTTCTTCTCATCTTGATATCAGTGCAAGGTGCACAGAAAATTACTATGGAATCAGGAACGGAAACCTTTGTAAGCAAAGATTCGAAACTGTATCAGGATTATGATCACCTTTACTCAAACATATTTGGAACCAACTCCATTATAGTGATGGTAGAAGGGAACGATGTAGAGTCTGCAGACATAATGAAATCTGTAGACCGGCTTGAACACCAACTAGAGTCAACAGAAGGAATTGTTGGGGTCACAAGTCCGGCTTCTATTATAAAGGAAATGAATTATCAGAATACAGGGAGGTCCCAGGTTCCCGATACCGACGCGGAGATCAAGGAAATTATTGATGGAAATCCGGCTACATTTGGAACATTAATTCCTGATCATACACATATGGTGATCTATTTAACGATGGCCGGGTCCAGCACAGATAATAAGCAAAAAGAAATAATAACGGAAACCGAAGAAGCTGTCAAATTTTCTGATTTTCCTCCTTCTTACAATCTCATAGTAACAGGTGATCCAGCCTATAAGATTGAAATGAGCGAGGCGATGAGCACCGGTATGGGACCATTGCTGGGACTTGCTGCCGTTTTTATGGTAATTGTATTAAGTCTTGTTTTCCGGCATGTTCGCTGGTGCCTCCTTCCTTTACCAGTGGTTCTACTAGGCATTGTTTATACTTTTGGAGCTATGGGCTTTCTGGGAATTCCCCTATCAATGGTTTCCATGTCAGCTTTCCCGGTACTAATAGGGCTTGGTATTGATTATGCTATTCAGTTCCATAACAGAATTGAAGAAGAGCTGCATAAAGAAGGAAACAAGTCAAAGGCCATTATATCAACAATAAAACACACAGGACCTGCTGTACTCATAGCTCTTACCATGACCGCTCTGGGATTTTTCTCCCTTTTTACGTCTACTGTACCAATGATCCAGGATTTTGGCAAACTTCTCACGATCGGTATATTAATGTGCTACTTAGCAGCCATGTTTGTCGGGGTAGTCACAGTTTATATTTTTGACGATTTCTCAAAAAATCTCAAGTCAAAAAAAGGAAAAAACGAACCAAAACCAACAGAAACAAATGCAGACCATGTTTCTTCCGGGAAGCCAAAAAACAATCTGGTAAAACACTTTCTTGAAAAGATTAATAATTTTTCAATAAAGAATAATTTATTGATACTCGGGATAGCTACTCTGCTCTGTATCGGAGGTATATATGCCGATGAGTCAGTGGGTGCCCAGACGGATACAACATCTTTTGCTCCCCGGGATCTGCCAGCCCTTATGGACCTGAACCATATGAAAGATATTACGGGGGGAACTGATACACTTAACCTCATAATAAAAGTAAAGGATAATGCTGATCCTGAAGTTCTGGAGTGGATTGACAGGTTCAGTGAACATGAAACTCAAAGGCAGCATATTGAAAGCACTTTAAGCATTGTGCCTCTCATAAAAGAGTATAATGGAGGTACAATCCCGGAAACCCGAGACGAAATAGAGGCAATATACAATGAAATTCCGGAATCCCAAAAGAACCGCTATGTGTATGGCAGAAATATGCTTCTCTTAAATTTAAACATTGGAAATGCCGTGTCCGACATAGAGACTACAGGTATTGAAGAGTTAACCGGAATAATAGACAAGGATATCCAGTGGATGCAGGTTCCTCCAGGCGTCACAGTTACGATCACAGGTAACCCGGTGGTTTACATTGAAGTTCTGGGTGCGCTTACAGATGGAAGAATTCTAATGACCTACCTTGGGCTGTTCCTTGTTCTGGGAGGACTTCTGGTAGTTTACAGAGACTGGCTAAAAGCTCTCGCTGCTATTATTCCAATGTTTATCGTAACTGGCTGGTCAGGGCTAGTAATGAAGTTTCTTGGAATTCTATACACCCCTATGACTGCAACTATGGGGGCACTGATCATTGGAATAGGTTGTGAGTACTCAGTCCTCATGATGGAAAGATATTTTGAAGAAAAGGATCATGGAGCAGATCCTCTGCAAGCTATACACAGGACGAGTGAAAACATCGGTGCTGCACTCCTCGCTTCAGGATCGACGGTTATTGGTGGGTTTGCAGCTCTGACAATATCTCCTTTTCCTTTAATAGGTGACTTTGGAACAGTGACAGTTATTGATATCGTACTTGTCCTTATTGCAACCTTCATGGTATTTCCGCCTTTTATTGTATTGATGGATACCTGGAGGGAAAAGAGGAGAGGAATACAGGCTTCACAAGCAAAAGCAAATAATGTCAAGGGGGCCGATACCCAATGAAGGAACCCCAAAAAAACAGGCTACAGAAGACAATTAACACATTCTTTGTAATTGCAGTTCTTCTTTCAGTTCTCTCAGTAACTGCATTCCCAGCCCTAGGGGAGGAGGACGAAACCAACTTCATCGCTCTAGATCATGGATATACTGTAGATTACTACAAGAGTTACGGATCGCCAGTAATACAGGCGTCAATTACAGGAGATACTGAGTTTGAAAGAGGGGAAACTGCAGATCTGCAGATAAAAATCGCAAATAATGGAGTCATATCCGGTTTTCAAAGGCTGAATGCAAACCAGAAAAGGATAAACGACTCCACTGAGGAAACAATTGCACTTGCGGAGTTGGAAAAAGAAAAAGGAGCTACTACTGCAAAAAATATCGAGGCTACTCTTCAATCGGAAACAAAATACGTTGAAGTAGAGTCCGCAGCCAGCCTCCAGAACGTTGAAGAACTTGAAACAGGAAATACAGCAACCCTTAGCTACATAATCAAAATAGATAGCGATGCACCCGCCGGGAATTATGAACTTCTCCTGCCAGTGACCTATCAATATCCGGCAAATGTCAAAACTGTAACTGCAGATGCAATAAATCTAGGGCTTACGGGTGTAGAGTTTGCAAGAGAGTACAAAACAAAGACAGAAACGCTCAGAATACCAATCTCTATAAAAGACGAACCTAAATTTGAAGTAACTAAGGTTTCAGGAAGCCTTGTTCAGGGTGAAACTAAAGTTATTGAGGTCACTTATAAAAATACAAGAGAAACCGTAGCAAAAGATGCTTTAGCCCGAATTATTGTTATGAGCCCTCTGAGCACAGAGAAATCCATAGTAAGAATAGGAGATATAGGTCCCGGAAAAGAAAAGACTGCCAGTTTCGAAATTTCGGCAGATCAGGATGCAATTGTAAAAAAGTATGGAGTCAACAGTGAAATAAAATACGTTGACAAAGATGGAGACACTACTTTGTCAGAAGGTATGAAAGTGAACGTACCTCTTGAAGCTACAGAACAAAAATTTAGCATAACAGGAATAGCGATTTTACTGATTATAGTTATCGCCCTTTACCAGATAGTAAGCGTACACCGGAAAAGAAATCAGAATGATGAGAATGTATTAGGTGATGAAAATGAATAAAAATGGATTATTTATTACTGTCATAACCCTTCTAATCCTTTGTTCTGCAGTCCTACCAGCAGAGGCAGCTTTACCCGAAAATTTTGATATTAGTAAAAACTACTACTCAGTATACGGAGGGCCTGACCTTAATGCAACACTTGTTGGAGACAAACAATTCTCTAGAGGAGATACTGCAACTCTTAATATAAATATGATGAACAAGGGTGAAATTTCCGGCTTTAAATCTGAAAAAGATGCAGATATTGGAAATTATGCAGATGAAATGCTTCAACAGTCAGAGATGCAGTATGAAGCGCAGGCTACGATGGCAGTAGGCATTCTTGCAACCCTTAAATCTGATAACCCTAACATTAAAGTTAAATCTGGAGCCCAAGAAGCTGGGACTCTCATGCAGGGAAAAGAAAGTGCAAGCCCCACACAGTTTACAGTTGAGATTAATAAAGACACTCCTGCAGGTATATATCCCCTGAATCTCGATCTTTCGTATCAGTACCAGAACAATGTCCAGGTAGGCGGAGACGATTTTGACAGCGTTACAGGCCTTGTGACAAATAAGGAAGTAGGCATCTGGTATGAAAATAAGACTCAGACGCAGACCATAAACATCGAAGTCAAGAAGGAACCTTACTTTGAAGTTACAAACGTAACAGGTGACCTTTACCCCGATGATGGTGGGATGCTTTACGTCACATATAAAAACACAGGAGAAGAAACTGCAAAAGATTCAACTGTTAGAATTAGTGCATCTGATCCATTCAGTACCACTGATGACCAGGCTTACCTTGGAACCCTGAAACCCGGAGACAGTGAAGTTGCTGTTTTTGATATGGATGTAGATGAAACTGCAACTGCAAAGCCATACTCTATAAGTAGCGAAATTTTCTACGAAGATACTGATGGGCATGACCGGACTTCGGATACCATCAAGGTCAATACCGAAGTTCTGGAGGCAAAACAGTCTCTTTACTCTCTTCCGGGATTTGAGCTTGGGACAGGCATTACAATGGCTCTAGCTGCATGCTTTGTAATGCTCAGGAGAAAAAAACAGAATTGAAGCAAAAAGGTAATGAAAAATAAAGTATGCACGTAGCCTTTTTAAAGGCTACAAACTTATTTTTAGATAACTATTTTAATTTTTTTTCTAATAATATTTTATGTATAAAGCAAATGGGGAATAACATATGGAGAGAGATTTTTACCGAAATATATTGATTGCAACGGACGGATCTGAGAATACACAGAGAGCCATTTCTTACGGAATCGAGATTGCAAAACTCAGCGGAGCAGCTGTCTATGCTCTTTATGTTGTAAATACGTCTCCCATAATTTCCGAGTATTGGACTATTGGTAAAAAAAATGTGTATGAAATAATTAGAAGTGAAGGGGAGAAAGCAGTATTCGAGGTTAAGAAGATCGGAGAGGCATCAGGGGTGGAGGTAAAAGAGGTTGTTTTAGATGGTTATCCGAGTAATGCAATTATAGATTTCGCCGATAATAATAATATTGACTTGATAGTGATGGGTACCCTCGGAAAAACAGGACTTGATAAGCTTCTAATCGGAAGTGTTGCAGAGAAAGTAGTAAGAGGTTCAAAGGTACCAGTTATGGTTGTCCGTGGGGAAGAGCAGAGCTAAAATTTTCTATCAAAGGAAATCTTTTGGGAAAAGAAACAAATCAGGACTTAGAGGCAGAGGTGCAAGTTGGGTATTAAGGCAGGCAGCTTACTAGTGTCATGTCAACAATAAATATCGTATAAAACCGATTGCAATTATTTGGAATTATTGAATCCCTGATGATTAACTCGACACTAGTGTTTAGATTCAAAATCGATTCCTCACTTCTTGGAAAAATCCGAGATCGTTGAATTTATCAAAAGTCAAGTTTTATAAACTTATTTCAGAATCACAGTACTAGTGTATTGAACCTGTTTGAAAAAAGATTTATTAAAAGGGGAAAATAATGGGGAGAAAGCGGTGGGAAAAAAATTCAAATTTTTGGGTAAATGATCTACAAATGTTTCGCATTCTTTATTTTCTAGATATATTTCAGGTGGTTTACAGTCCTTCCTTTAATTATCTAATCATAAATTACGCCACTGCATATCATAAATTATGCCACTGCATAATACAGGCGGTATTTGGATTAGTGCCAATTATAAAAATGACAAAATATCCAAAAACTGATATATAAAATATCCAAAAGTCTTGCATCGGTATATCATATTGTACAAAACTAGAGTGAACCCTTATTATATACCGAAGATGTAATCTTACTGGACATTCTTTGTCTGTATCCGCAGTTACACGTTTAACATCCTGGAGGAAGCATGTCAGATACTAATGAGAGGAGAGAAATGGGGCTATTGATACTGGAAAGGGAAGTACTTTTTAACAAATTGGTTGAAAGAAAATTCTCTGAAATGATATCCAAAGTCAGATCAAAAGGACCCGAAAAGCTCGGCAGACAACAGTCTAATGCTATTCTAATAATTGGCACGATGGGAGAAATGATTCCTTCATACCTTGGTCTGTGTATGAATATGGATAGGAGTAGCCTTTCAAGAATGATAGATTCCATGGAAAAAAAAGGACTTGTTTATAGAAAGACAGATACTAAAGACAGAAGAAAAATTATGATATTTTTAACCGAAATGGGGGAAGAGTACTATGAAATTCTTAAGGAGAAAGCGGAAGAGATTCAAACTTCTACAACAGATCTTCTTAACGAACAGGATCTCAAAAAATATAAAGCCTGCATAAAAACAGAGATAAGTATTCTGAAAAAAATCGATTCCAAACTAAATGCAAAAGAATGAATCTTGTAGAAAAACATCTAAAAAATAGAAGATGTATTCCAGAGAATGAGCCTATCCCAAAAGTCATTTCGTTCTTAATCATCAAGAATTTTCAGGATTGTTTTCATGATCAGAAACTTGATTGATTGTTCGGAATACAGGATTCAAAGAAGCAATTTTGAGTTTTGGGATCAGCTCAATATATAAAATGTAAGAAGAATGCTTGCAGGAACTTTTGAGTCCGGAGTTGCAAGTACTCTTATGCAGGCACTATTAATATATCTCTTTCTTATGCGATATCAACCAAATTTGGTGAAAGCGTTAGGTATGCAGGGATATATAGCAATCAAAAAGTGTACGCAACTGCAGATATTCATAGTATTCGTTTTTAGAATTTATAATACATTCAAAAACTAGTTTTTTTCAAATTATAGCATTACTTTAAAAAAAACAAAATCCAAAGTTCGATGTAAAAATAATGCTAGGGGTGGGATTCGAACCCACGAATACCTTCGTAATCAGATCTTAAGTCTGACGCCTTTGACCTGGCTGGGCAACCCTCGCACAATGATAAATGTATTTTTACTTTTGCCCGTTCTTACATTTCTTTGCTTTTTATTCTTTTGATTGGGTTTACTTCCTGTTTTGTTACTGTGAGAATCTCAATCACTAATTTGTTACTCAGTATGCTAGTAAACACACTGGTAGTACTACCTTTGCGGTAGTTAAACGTAGTTAGCTTTAAAAATGACTCAATCGTGAATATAGTTACTTATCTGAAACAAATAATGAAATATATTGAAACTAATATTAAGTTTCACTATATATAAAAAGAATAAGAAATATCTACTTACCTTTGGGGTCTGGGGGAAATGAATGAGAAGTAAGATTTTTTTGACTTCGTTAGCTTTTGCTTTTTTGTTACTGATCGCAACAGTAGCATCAGCTGGACAGGAAATTCAAATTACACCTTATGGCGAGAGAGGTCTTACTCCTGCTATCTATGATAACAAAATTGCATGGTTGGACAAGTATATCAATGGAAGTCTCCACCTGCGAGATTTGTCTACAGGTAAAGAGATACAGATAACTGAAGATCCATGGTACTCATATCTTGCTGTTTATAACGATAAGATAGTGTGGGGATCTGGAGGGCAAAACATCTATTTGTACAATATATCTACAAATAATAAAACTTTACTTTCAATTTCAGAGTCGGAAAATAAAGGGGCAGGGGATTCTTTAACTATATACGGTGACAAAATCGTATGGAGAGATCAAAGCAGTGGGTATCGGGACATCTACATGTATGATCTCTGCACTTATAATAAAACCCGAATTACAACTAACCGATCAACTAAGGATCCCGTCATCTACGGAGACAAAATAGTATGGCAGGAAGATCCTAGCTTTGGCTTTGGAAGTTCATACCATGACATCTATGTGTATAATCTATCAACTTCCAATAAAACTCGAGTTACAACCAATAGATCAACATCGAACCCTAAGGTCTACGGTGACAGGATTGTATACATAGAAGGTAATAATATCTACTTACATAATCTCTCAACTTCTATAGAGACTCAGATAACCTTCAATGGGTCACGAAAGGATAAGCTTGCTATCTATGGTGACAGGATAGTGTGGCAGGATGGCCGCAACGGAAATTGGGATATATACATATATGATCTTTCTGAAGATAAAGAAATTCAGATTACTAATGATGAAGCAGATCAACTTAACCCTGCTATTTACGGTGACAAAATAGTATGGGAAGATTATCGTAATGATAGGGAAAACATGTACTATTGCAGTATATACATGTACGATTTCTCAGCTAAACCTACAATTCCTTTTGCTTCTTTTTCTGCTAATATGACATCTAAATCCGGAAATATGCCGTTAACTGTGTTATTTACTTATAACAGCACGGGTGGAACTCCCATATCCTGGTATTGGGATTTTGGAGATGGTATAAATTCAAAACATGCTCAAACAGCCACACACACACTCAAAAAACCTGGAACTTATGATGTTAGTCTTACAGTAACCAATTTCGCAGGCAATAGTACGCTGAAGAAATCAAATTATATCACTGTCACTCCTCAACAAGCTCCTATTGCAGACTTCTTTTCTCCAGAAGTATATCATGCTAACACTTATGGAGGGTCAGTTCCCACAAAAACCGTATCATTTGTCGATAATAGCACAGGTTCACCGACTTCCTGGCTTTGGGACTTTGGAGACGGTAATACCTCAACAGAGCAAAATACAACCCATGTGTATGATGTAGAGGGAGGATATACCGTAAATCTAACTGTTAAGAACGCTGTGGGTAGTAATACAACAAGTAAGTATGGATATGTACTTGTTGGCCTGGGTGATGGATCTGTTGCTCCAGAACATTTCTCCTCAAATGTAATATCCGGAGATGCACCACTGAAAGTAACGTTTCATGGAGGAACCGGATATGCCAATTATTGGACTTTTGGAGATGGTTCTCAACAATACGTTGGTGAGAACCAAACAGTAGAGCATACATATCTGGAACCCGGACAATATACCGTGAGCTTATCTGAAGACAATGTTGGTGGCACAGCTGCAATAACAAAATATCATTATATTACTGTAACCGGACTTACAAGACCAGTGGCTTCTTTTACTTCAGAAAAGGTGTCTGTTCCAATGTCACTGACAATAGCATTCACTGATACGAGTATTGGAAAGCCAACATCCTGGTATTGGACTTTTGGAGATGGCGCTTCTTCAACCAAACAGAATCCAACTCATACATATTCTACAGCAGGAAACTATACGGTTTCCCTGACAGCAAGTAATGAGAACAGTACAAATTCAACGTTTAGAGTAATCGATGTGTTCAAAACCACGGGACCATTTGCATATGTTACTAACGACAGGAATATCTCTGTAATTGATACAGCTACGGATAAAGTTGTAGACACGATGGAGATAGGAAGTGGTTTAGTGGGGGTTGCAGTTAATCCGACTGGGACAAAGGTATATGCTGCAAATGAAACCAACAACACTGTCTCTGTAATTGACACAAGTATAAGCAAGGTTATAGCCACAGTTAATGGATTAAATTCACCTTATGCAATTGCAATTACGCCAGACGGGAAAAAGGCATATGTTACGAACAACAGCGGCGCTGTCTTTGAAAATGGCACAGTCTCCGTTATTGACACAGGCACTAATACTGTTACGGATACAATTAAGGTAGGCAGCGTCCCTCATGGAGTTGCAGTTAGCCCGGATGGAGCAAAGGTATACGTAACAAATTATTATGATATTTCTGTAATTGATACGGCAACAAACAAGGTTACAGCTACGCTCAATGTAGGACAGTATCCTGCTGGAATTGCAGTTAGTCCGGATGGAACAAAGATATATGTGACTAATGGTGTCAGCAATAATGTCTCTGTAATTGATACAGAAACAAATAATGTTACAGCTACGTTACCTGTAGGAGATGATCCTGTTAGAGTTGTGGTCACTCCAGATGGAACAAAGTTATATGTGACGAACCATAAGGGAAATACCACATCTGTAATTAACACAACAACCAATACCGTAACAGCCACGATACCAGGAAATGGTCCTTACGGAGTATCAATCACCCCTGACGGGAAAAAAGTATATGTCACAAACCTAGGTAGCATTCTTTCCGGCAAAACTGTTTCTGTAATTGATACAGCAGCAAATACTGTTATAGCTACAGTTAAAGTAGGAAGCTATCCTAGAGAAGTTGCAGTTGCTTCATATGGAAAATGATACTTTCTGCCATAAAAACCGTAGTTCTAACTTAACCAGTAAAATGCGTCTCTTTTAGAAATGAAAAAGTGAATTTGTGAGATTGAAAAACAACTGACTAATGACGAAAAGACAAAATTAAGTAAAAGAAATCCAGGGTTTGAAATAATTTATGGGACAAATGGATTTCTTTATGTGTTTCTATATAATGGAAATAGAAAACAGTAAGTGTTGGATAGAAATTTTGAATTTAGTGCGAGGGGTGGGATTCGAACCCACGAAATCCTTCGATACCGGATCTTAAGTCCGGCGCCTTTGACCGTGCTGGGCAACCCTCGCTCTTTGAAAAAAAGCAAGTTTTTTTGAGCCGCAAATATTCGTTATGCGGACATGCTTTAAATAAAGTTAAATTATTTAAAGTTTATTCTTTAACTTATGGAAATTACATTTCTTGGCACTGGAGTTGCGATCCCTCAGAAAAATAGGGTACAGTCCGGAATACTTGTCAGGCTAGACGAAAAGCCATTACTTATTGATTGCGGAAGCGGCGTATTGAACAGGTTTCCTGAGGCTGGGGTTTCTCACACTGAGGTGGACACAGTGTTGCTTTCTCACCTCCACCTTGACCACGTAGCTGACCTGCACCCTCTTATCAAGGCAAACTGGCTCCGCGGAAACACGAGTATGAAGGTCTACGGGCCTGAAGGGACCGAAGAATGGTTTTCAAAAGTGATTGACGCTTATGAATATCTTCAGGAAAAAGTGGACGTAGACGTTATTGAGATCACCCCCGGAAAAGAATTTACTCCTGAGGGATTCGATTGTGAGATCAGCTGCACGGCAGCCGCGCACAGCGTTCCGACACTGGCTTACCGCGTGACTGGAGAGGACGGAGAATTCGTTTACTCCGCAGACACCGAGCCTTCCAGGGATGTAATGGACCTTGCAGCCGGGGCCGATCTCCTGATCCACGAGTGTTCGTTTCCATCGGACATGAATGTCACAAACCATACCACTCCCAGCTCACTTGCCGACATCCTGGAGGAATATAATAACGAAATCGGAAGCATCTGCCTTACACATTTCTATCCGGAAATGCGGGGACACGAAAGAGAAGCAGTGCACCTCCTGAAGGGGTATTTTGAAGGAGACGTGATTCTTGCCGAAGACCTCATGAAACTTGAATTATAAGGTAGTGCAAAGTGAAATGCGAGGTCTAGAATAATCCAGGAGGTACAAAGTGAAATTCAGGTTTTAGACAAAGGCTTAATACTGTTAAAAAGAGAGGCAATCCGAACAATAGCAAATCCTTCGGCAATCCTCAAATTTTACTCTTCCTCCCTCTTGAAAAAAGCCAAACGCAAAATTGTTATTCTTGACTTATATATTCTGGATTTACTTCTTAAATCATCCAACTGCATTCTGTTAGTTGGGTATGCAGCCTTATGATTAAATATTAGAAACACAGAACACTCTCATACAGAGAAAAGCTCTGTAACACCGTCTGTATGCGTTTAGTCTGTATCTATTATCATGTAGAAATCCCAGCTGCACAATCTATTGTATTTGAAATACAGTACTTATGCATCTATCATCTCCGGAATATCTTCAAAATGCAGATTTATACTTTATCACGGTGACCATCATGGCAAGATTACTCTCAGAAACGGACATTGGTATTCTGAAAACCGTTGCCCCGGAATGTGAGGGGTATCTCTGTTCAGGCTCAGGAATGACTTATCGTTCCATACTCCCTCCACTGGCAAACCACTATGCAAAAGATGCACAGGATTTCCTGCGGAGAATAAAACTACTATCTCGATATGACCTTGAATATCTTGTCAGGCTCATTTTATCAGGAGAAGAAAGCCTCGGCTGTGTACCATTCGAGTATATCGAGCTTTTCATAGAAAATGTCTCTGAAAGGCTGGGTGAGAAAATGGCAGCTCAGGTTAGAGATTCTTATAACAATTCAGAATGTCCTGATTGAATTTTTTTATTAATTAGAGTAAAAATGCGAAAAAGAAGTTTCTTGTAAAATGGAAACTCTTAAAATTATTAGCTAACTTAAAACTCATACTAATATTAAAAATGTGAAAAAATAAAAATATTGTAAAAAGGAAACATTCTCAATCTACACAAATCTGCTCAAGCTCACCCATATACCTGCTCAAACTCTCCCATATTTATCTTCAAGCCTTTCAATATCGTCTTCTCCGATATAGTCTCCCTGTGCGATCTCAATGAAAACAAGGTTTTGACTGCCTATATTCTTAATTCGATGAATCTCATTTACCGGAAGATCGACCGAATCTCCAGGAATAACCCTTATTTCATTCCCGTTTTTAATTACAAGACCTTTTCCACTGATTATGAACCAGTGCTCGCTTCTGTGAAAATGGCGCTGGAGTGAGATTTCACCCTGAGGAATAACAGTAAGGCTTTTGACCTTATATCCAGGCCTCTGTCCGAGCACTTCATAAAAGCCCCAGGGCCTTTTTTCCTCACGTTTACATTTTTCGAGGATGGTCTCATACACTTTAATGTAATCATCCACCATCCTGTCAACCGAAAAACGTTTTTCTACGTTTTCCCTGCATTTTTTGCGGGATATGGAGCCAAGTTTTTGCACAGCTTCGGCAGCTTCCTCAACACTATTAACAAGAAATCCAGTCTCTCCATCCCGGATAAGCTCAGGCATTGAACCCCTGTTCATTGCAATTACCGGCGTCCCGCTGGCCATAGCTTCAACTACGCCAATCCCGAAAGCCTCTTCATAATTAATCATGTGCAGCAAAGCATAGGCATTTGATAGGAGTTCCTTCTTAAACTCAGGTGTGACATGTCCCTCATAAATAATCTGTTCATTGTCCAGATAGGGCTGGACTTCTTTTTCAAAATAAGCCTGATCTGCAATGAAACCAGCAATTCTAAGTTTTCTGCCAGTTTTTTTTGCGACCTGTATTGCTTCCCTTACGCCTTTGTCTTTATGCAGGCGTGATAAAAAAAGTAGATAATCCTGCGGTTTTTCATTGAAATAAAAGCTTTCTATGTCAATTCCGTGACGAACCGTTGCTATATAGTCCAGATCACGGCATCGGTAGGCATCACTTATGGATACGTAAAAAGTTCTATTATTGTACTTTTTATATACAGGCAAAATTTTCCGTGAAGAAATACCATGGATTGTTGTTACAACAGGCGTATCCACAAGTGCACTGTAAGTCAGAGGAAGATAATCGAAATGATTATGGATTATATCGAATTCCTTTTCTCTCTCGAAAACTTCGGATATATGCAGGCCTTCATAAACCTTTCTGATCATATCCTTATCTTCTTCATAAGGTCTCGGGCACACAGCATGAAGCTTTGCTCCAGTGTGAGAATCTGCTGTGGCAAACAGTGTAACGTCAATACCTCTTTTTACCAGTCCTTCAGTTAATAACGATACAATAGATTCCCAGGGACCATACTTTTTAGGTGGCGTGCTCCAGGCAATCGGAGACAACATTGCAATTCTTATATTAATACCCCCAAAATCACTCACATCCCCAAACTTAATTTTTATTTATTTTATCTCAATTTTGAATATCCTCTTTTCGGATCAGTGGAACTTTCTATATCTTCTTCAAACCACCGGCAGTACTCATCCGGGCACTGTTTTTCCGGGCACTCATGGATATATTTCAGAACATCGCTTACTTTTGCAGTAGCTAACGATACTGAAGTATCTGCACTCCCATAATAAATACGAATTTCATCGCCTGCAAGTACCCATCCGCAGGGGAAAACAACGTCATTGACGTCTCCACTGCGTTCATACATTTCACGTGGCCCGAAAACCCAGCCTTCAGATCTGTGGAGCACTTTCCTAGGATCATCAGGATCAAGAAGGGCAAGTCCAAGCCGGTAACTTGCCTTAGCTGTTGTCTGGCGTACTCCATGGTACATAATTAACCATCCATCAGGTACACGGATTGGCTGTGGGGACAGGCCTATTTTGTTTGCGTCCCACCATCCACCTTCTCTGGCATATAGAAGAACCTCATGCTCTCCCCAGTATTTCATATCAGGTGAAAAGGAAATCCAGATATTTGCTTTTGCACCACTTATTAAAGATACAGGCCTGTGTAACATTGCCCATCTGCCGTTAAACCTTACAGGAAAAACCGCAGCATCCTTGTTTTCAGGAGGTAAGGTAGCTCCTATTCGATCAAAATTTCGGAAATCCTTGGTAAAGGCAAGTGCAGTTAAAGGTCCTGAATCCGAAAAAGCCGTATACGCCACAGCCCACTTTTCCATCTCATCTATATAAGTTATGCGCGGGTCTTCGATACCGTATATTTCTTCAGGGTAGCTTACAGGGTCAGGAGCAAAGGTTGGTTCAGGATCAATTTCCCAGCCATAAATTCCATTTTTACTCCTTGCTATTGTAAAGTGAGAAAAGCCCCTGTGATCTTCGACCCTGACCAGTAATAGGGTAGTGCCATCAACTATAGCAGCTGCAGGATTAAAAACTGAATGGGCCCTATAAGGCCAATCGTCAACGGTTAATATAGGATTCCTATCGTATCTTACAAATAACTCCCCATGGTCTTTCCAGATCATATTATTCTCTCATCCCCCAATCATGTTATTCTTACTCCCCAGATTATATTAGTCTCTCATCCTTCAGATCATGTTATTCTTGCTCCCCAGACATATTATTCTCTTATCCCTCAGATCATGTTATTCTCTTACCCTCTGGATCGTATACCCTTTTACTTTCTTCTCTTACTCAACCTGATTTGCTGACAAAAAAACTCTTTCTTTTCTGCAGAATTCTGCCATCTACCTCATCGCTTACCCTGGACTGCAATATAGTACTGAAAGCTTTATCCATATGCTTATTTAAAGAGTTTAAAGCCATAAGGAAGCAAATTATGGATTCTGCACCCTGGTTACAATTCATACCATCGCGGTTGAGCCCATCACAGACCGCGCCTGTGGAATAATCATACATAACAGTTTGCAAACGATTTCTTCCAAGGAAGTATTCAAAAGAATATCTTGCAAGTTCCAGATATCTTCTATCTCGTACAATCTCATAAGCTGAAACATAAGCTTGAGTCAGATAACCTGCTTCGATGGGCTGCTGGTCAAAAATAGGCTTTTCCCCATTGTAAGAATACCAGCCCTGGTTTCCAACAATGTCAAAAAAGTCACCGTTCCACTGAATCTCAGTAAGAAAATTCAGGGTATCAAGGCCGACCTTACGATAAGTTCGATCTTTTGTGTAATTGTATGCCAGTAAAAGGGATTCGCTAAGTTTTGCATTACTATAGGTTACTGTAGGTTCGAACCAGTTCCAATCTTCTTTATGGTTAGCCTCATATAAGTCGGCCAGAGAATTCGCGTGGCTGACAAATATGGATTCAAAGGTATCTTTACTTACAAGGGAGTCTACGGACTTGGCGGCGTCCCTGCGCGAATTAAATACCGATTCTAATTCATCGGTATCCACATCTGTTCTGAGCATTTCGTACAGGCCGCACATGGCATAGGCTTTTGCCCTTGGACAGTTAAGCTTCTCCATCTCGGGTCTAGCTCTACTCATAAGGGTATGAGCAAGCGTGCGTATATTTTTAGAAAGGTAAGGGCAGCTTACCACGTGCCCAAGCCCGTAGATAGCACGTCCGAGAGTATCCTCACTTCCCTTTTCGTCCAGAAATTCCCTTTTGTAGCTCATGAAGTTGTGGAAGTGACCCGTGTCGGTCTGGGCATGTTCAAGAAAACTCAGATATGTGGTAATTAACTTCCAGAACTCCTCAGCTTTCTTCTGGTTATCTATTAACTGTGTCAGTGCAACAAGAGCTCGACCTACGTCATCAGTACTATATCCGTAATGACGAGCCGGTACACCTAAATTGGTATGCTGGATAATGCCCACGTCGTCGGTTAACAATTTCAGGTAATCAAGTTTTACTTCAGGCAGGTGGTTCGGAAGGAAATTAAACTTTTTCGAGGTGGAGTAGGCACTGTAATTCTTTAAGGACCTGGTAAAAACCTTATTATATTGTTTACCTACGTTTTTCCACGTCATTTTTCGACCAAAATCATATGCCTTTTTGCGCATCTTATCACACTCTTCTGGATTTTCGATTAAATGCAAAAGAGATTTTCTTAAACCGCTCGTGTCTCCAAAATCTACAAGCAAACCGCGATTATCAGAAAGCATTTCCTGAGCATACCAGTATGGAGTGGAAACTATTGCTTTTCCCATACCAATTGCATAGGTCAGAGCGCCGCTTACTATCTGCTCTCTGGAAAGATAGGGAGATACGTAGATATCACTGGCAAGGATATAATTACAAAGTTCTTCTTTCTCGACAAATTTGTCATGGAATACTACATTTTTTTCAAGTCCGAGTTCTGAAACCTTATTCTGGAGGTATTGTCTGTATGTTTCTCCAAAGTTCTTTTTAATTATAGGATGCGTAGCACCCAGTATGAGGTAAATGAGCTCAGGGTACTGGCTTATGACTTCAGGAAGAGCATCAAGCATACTTTCGATACCTTTATTCTGGCTCAGCAGGCCGAAAGTTAAGACAAGCGGAGATCCCTTCAGGTTCAATCTATTTTTATACTTACTGCAGTTGTTAAAAGGGTAGTCAGGTACTCCGTGAAAGATTAATTCTATTTTATCCTCAGAAACTTTATAAACGTCTTTTAACATTTCGACTGCAGTCTGGCTCATTACGATCAGCTTTTCGGAATATCTGATGAGTTTTTCCGTGGATGCTCGATACTCAGGTTCAGGCTCCCGGATTACAGTATGCATCGTGCTTATCACAGGTTTGTTGATTCCTGATAGAAGAGCAAAAATATAGTCTCCAGCATTTCCCCAGAAAAGCCCAAATTCGTGTTGCAGGCATACGATATCAATATCAGATTGGTTTATATAATCCGCAGCCCGGTAATAATCCTCTATCCTGTCCCTCTGTATTTGAAAAACGACTTCTTCAGGATAATTATAGGTCTCAGAGGGATCGTTCAAAGCAATTACTTCACAATGAACGTCATTACCTTCTCCGGGAATTGAATTTAAAAGATCGGATGTGAATGTGGCAATCCCACACTCTTTTGGAACATAAGTTCCTATAAATAACATTTTCAATTGTTTATTCAATTAATACCCCCAAACTCAAAGGAACTCACTTGCGTTCTGTATTCTTACCTGTAGTACAGTTTTTCAGTCACATATTTGTATTCTCCGTGAAACCACATTATCCGATACCAATCCGCATACTATGCATCACAAAGTTTATTCTCTCTTGCATAAAGCTATATATATTTTTTATAAATATATGACTACAGTAAAAATGTATAGTCAAAAATCCATAAAATATAGCTGTATACCAGGCATAGGTAATCACTAATAACTCAGATAATTACTAAATAGCGATAGATTTATGATCCCACCCAATCACTCACTTCGCTAAACTTCAACAAAGTAGGTAATAAAATACTGATTAGACAATTGTATTCTATGCTATTTAATATTATTTATAAATATAATTGTTTGTGTTAACAGAAGAAGTCAAAAGAAAATTGTGGAAAGATAGTGTCTGAGAAGCAATAAGATGGTTTTTACTATCACTGTGTTTTTCCTCATCAACACCAATTCAATACTGAATTTTTGCTTTTGTTCCCTGTTTTTTCTGTCAGAATCTTTTTTCTTTCTTCTATTTAAAATCCTATAATATGATTACTTTTTCTCCATACTAGCTTTATCCAAATCTGAATGTAATTTAAGTATAAATAATGAAATATAAAACAAAAGCTATGGAATGATTCTAATTTTTGAGTAAGACACCTCGAGTTTTAGACTGGAGAATATAAAAATTAGAAATGTAAAAACATTTTAGAGTTAACTAACTGATGCATTACAGTTTAGATTCGCAGTGAATAGAGCTCTACCATAAAGAGTACAGTGAATAAATTTTTGCCATGCAAATATTTCAACTATGTTCTTTCATGCTGTTCCTCCCAAAAAAGAAACTTGCTGTTCAACCAATGTTTTTATAATAATGTGAACATTTAATTCACTTAAGAAGTTGTGTTAAGAAAGCTGAAATGTCTTTTTTACATACTCAGACTTTTACATTTAAGACCAACTGCTTTTCAGTGTAGTGTATATAGGAATCAAGGTATAGAAGTCATTAGCTGGGGGTTAGGAGACAAGGCATTAAAACCTGAAAAATAGTAATGCAGGTGATTGTATGAAAGCCGTCTTCAAAAATTATCAAGACTCTAATCTGGTAGGGAAAGTAGGGTTTTTAAAACTGATACGATATGAGCTGTTAGCTCTCACTATACGTGTCGGCCGTGCTATCTCAAAAATTCTCGATATTTGTGCCTTCCCTGAGCTTATGGATCATTTATGGCAAATTGTCAAAATTAATACCCGGAAACTTACTGCAGTAGAGGAAAAAGAAGCTCGAAGCATATTTGAAAACAGAATTAATTATCAAAAGGTGCATATCGACGAAGCTTCATTTCTCGCCTGGCTGGGGGCAAAGCTGAAGAGATGCTCAGGTATGGGGGTTGCAACCTTTCATACAGTCAACTTCAATAGAAAGCTTAACACAACAGCAGGCAGCTCAGATATGAAATGGCTTATACATGAATTAACCCATGTCGCGCAGATGGAACATACAGGTTCGCAATATCTGGTTGAAGCATTTCATGCGCAGGCAAGTGATGGGTATGCATACAAGGTTGGGGAAAAAAGGCACTTCCGTGAATATAATCGTGAGCAGCAAGCTTGTATTGTTGCAGATTATTACATTGCACGCTGTTCGGGCGGCTCAACTGCAGCTTATGACCCGTATATTGCAGAACTGAGAGCTGGGGATTTATAACCTTTAATAGAAAACATAATAGAACCTTTATAGGGCCCTTCTAAATCAGTACTAAAACTAATGGCATACAATGCTTATTTTGGATAATATGTATGCATTTAGAGTTTCCCCAATTAAGGTACACTCTAAAATCAATTTTTTAGATAACTAATCTATAATACTCGTTTAAATCAAGAAAAAAGCGAGATAACTATTTTATTCTTTTACAATATATGTTTATTTTTAAATAAGGCATCTGATGTCATTTTCATCCATACAAAATTTAATGTTACAAGTAAGGATAAATCAACGTTTAATTTATCAATTAAAGAGTACTTAAGCCATTTAAACAGCAAATAAATCATTTAATGAATGTGCCTTAACTGGGAGATGGCTGACACTACACTTAATTGGGCAAATAAGGTTTAATATCCCTTAAAAAACTAATCCTCTTTAAGAGGTCTAAACTTTTATAGAGCCTTTAACTACTCTTTAACTTTTCCAATTAAGATTCAAGATAAATATATAATTACATGAATTTGTTAATATATAATTATATATATTTTTCAATTAAAATATATGTGATTTAATAGTCGAAGTTGCTAAAAATTATTATAATAGTATGTACTTAATATGATAGAAAGACTGTTTTAAATATTGCTTAACGCATTGTTCAGGACAAACTCCAGAAAGTCTACTGTTGTAGTAAAGCTGAATAAATTGTTTAGATACGGGCATATAATTAAACCCTAAATTTTAATATGAGAGATGAGAATGACTAAAATATCATACCAGACAATGTTTGGAACTATTGTACTGATTCTTGGGGTTCTTCTCCTGCTCAGGACTACTGGAATATACGATACCATCCAACTGCTGGAATACATTCCCTCTTTATTTATTCTACTTGGATTTTATGCACTCTGGAAAAGCAAGTTTTCCAGTTTGTCAGGGCCTATCTTTTTGATAGTAGTTTTCACAACTCTTCAGTTATTTATTCTTGACATAATTTCCTGGGAAGCTCTCACAGACTGGTGGCCCTTGCTAATTATTGTTATGGGAATTGGAATTTTGACCGAAAGGAAGGGCCGTTTATCTGTTTTTAGAAAAAGTAATGAAACCATAGATCTATTTGCAGTCTTTGGTGGAGTGAGCAGCGCCAGTAATTCCAAAGGTTTTCGAGGTGGGGACATTACTACGATCTTTGGAGGAGTAGATCTTGACTTGAGGGATTCTAGCATTGAGAAACCACCTGCAAAAATAAATGTAGTTGCTCTTTTTGGGGGTGTTGACTTAAAAGTTCCTGAGAAATGGCAAATTGAGACGGAAGCGATACCGATTTTGGGTGGTATTGAAGACGAAAGACCAAGGAGTTCAATACGCAGAGAGAGCGATTCGGAAAAGCCTGATATTATAATTACAGGATTCATTGCATTTGGAGGACTTTCGATAAAGGACTGATTAACTTCATATGGAGCTAACAGTAGAATAAAAACTATAATCTTCGTGTCAAAAAAGTAGTTTATTAAGAATCATGTATAGCCCGGCACGGATTCGAACCGAGGTTGCAGGATCCAGAGTCCCGCATGATTGACCACTACACTACCGGGCTTCGATGATTTTTCGCTGTGGGGCGCATTTCTTTCGCCCTGAAGCGTATCTTCTAAAGGAAGATTTTATATAAATACCTTTCGGCTGAAGTGCCTGGGAATTTTAAAATTAAATGAAAGATTTAAATGAAAGATTTAAATGAATAAGTCAAATGAAAAAAGAAGAATTATTCTTTTAAAGGCTCTCCTCAGGCTGGTTGAGAACTGCGGTCCACCACCAGCTGGCCATATCTAAAAGATCCTTTGAGAACTGACCTGAAAGCCTGTACTCCTTATTTTTTATCGAAATCAACCCGGCTCCAAGCAGCTTGTTGCGCATCGCATAAAATGAAGCACGCCCGATCTGAAGTTCTTCAAGAAGGTTTTTCCATTCATTAGTCTGGATAGCACTTCCAGCAACCTGACGCTCTTCCACCAGAGTCAGAAACTTCTGACCTCTAGCAGCAGTGGCATCTTCTTGAAAAATGCGCCGCATAAGGGTGTAATATGGATCCCTTGAGTGGCTTATTCGAGAATTGGAATCCGATCTTACAACAATAGTCGTTGCCGTTCTGGGTGCGTTTTTAACGAGTGACATTGTCCATCAGATATTTTTGGGTGTAATAGTAAACTTATCAAGTCGTGAATTCAGTAGGTGCTTTAGGTGAAGTTACAATCTTCATTAGCAAGTCTACATATTCTTCCCTCAAAAAGTAAACCATAGGGGTTTTATAGGATTCTTTATGCGCCCTTAGAATTCCAAGCTTCGAATGGATATATCCTACCATGGATGCGACCGTATTTCGAGATACATTATACTTGCTTGTAAGCATTTCATGTAATTCGTCAATAGTCGCTTTTTTTACCTTGATGAAGATACACAGGATTGTCCTTCGATATCCACTGGTATCAACTTCTAGAAATTTCTCTAACCTGGATTTAATTTTAGCTCGGATGGATACCATTAATTACCACCTTTACTGATGTAGTAAACTATGTAAGTTATAGATCTATATATAGATTTTTAAATTTATTCGTTGTGAGGGGGATGGACACGAAAAAATTGATATCCATAAACAATTCTACTTAACTTAAAATCCAGTTTTTGTATACATAGTATGGTCTTTCTCTGATATATCGGTTTTTGTGCCCCACCCGCGACAAACATAATTTAAATATTTTATAAATATTTCAATGTAAATGTAGGCATTTTGCACATTTATTACTAATTTTTTAGTATACATGTTATATTTATAAAAATATAAACTCTCATTTTTAAGAGATATTTTTGAATACTCATTTAACATATTTATTAAGACGTGCTATTAGTTACTTATAACAATATATTAAGTTTGCGTTAAATTCACTAAAACGGTCCAGTTTTTACTGGTCCAGTTTTTACATGTTCCAAAAGTCATAACTACAATTTTCCGGACCTATATGAGAAGTTTAAAATTAAACGATTAAACGATTAACCTGCACAAAATCTCTAAAAACTCACTATACAAGCAAGTTTTTCATCAAAATGTTCTTTAGACGATGTATAAGAACAAGACAAAAAGTTTCAGATAAAATGTATCAGGTCGCAATGAGAATGTTGGAACTAAAATTTAAGTGGTGCGGTAATATAAAGTGATGAAACTGAAAAATCGAAGAGAGGAACCACCGTATGTCCTTGAAGCCAAAAGTCTGCATAAAAGGGGATTAATATTAATAGATATATAACCTTTACAAAGACAGAGAGTAAAAACTAAGAAAAGTCCAAAGCCAATAGCATTGACCCTCTCAACCTCATCCAGGAGTGAATAATATGGAATACAGCTATGATCTTAAAGGAAATGATCTATACATTGGAGAGAACCAGATACATGCTTATAGCCTGGAAGAAAATGAGATTGGTAACTGCACCAGATGCGACTCCATACTTATGAGCCTTAGCTATCACAAGGCGGGAGAAAGAACCATAGTAGTAACAAAATGCATTTCTTGCGGAGCTTTTTCTGCAAACATCTATGATTCTGAATGGAACTGGGTAGATGAGGTCCAGGTATCCTTGCTTCCAGTTCCAATTCCTATAAGTAATCAGAGGATCGATGACTGGAAAGGTCTTGAGTCAATTCCCATGAAAAAGCTTGAAGCCGTCTTCTCCAGAGGGGAAATCGAAGCTCTTTTTGCTAGGGCAAGAGATGAAACTCCCATCCGTCAGTACCTGTACAGGGCCCGTAAAAAATACAAACTTTTTGAAGAAATATTTGACCTTGAGCTGGCATTATAATTTAGTTACATATTTTTCCTATTTTTTGTAGAATCAAGCACTTTAATTTACTATTTATTAATTGTAATTGTATAATAATACAAAAAAAGAACATTTTTATACAGTTTATTATATAATAATTATTAAATTTATATTTTATAAATAAAAACATATTATATATTTAAAAATTATTAAATTAAAATATTAATTTTTAAATTATATTTTAAATAATATATAAATATAATTTATTTAAATCGTAAATTTATATTAGGTGATATTATATAGATTTAAGAGCATGAATAATTTTATACATAACTCAAATATATATAATTTTGAGCGATGAGTTTTATACATTTTTGCAGAAAATTAATTGAATTGTTAGTATGTTTCTTTATTAGTTTTTCACTTAATAAGTCTACACTAATAAAGTCAAAAAAGAATATATAAATATATGAACATAAAAAGGGAATATCATTTAAAATCTCCAATAAATATATAAGCAATATATAAAAATAAAAAACAGAACTGAAAAACTAAGAGAAATTTACAGTTAAATATACAAAAAACTAACTTATTCTGCAATGCCTATTCCCTTGTTTTCCTAATTATGTCTGGAAACTCCTGCTGAGTGAACAAAGTTCTACTTTTGTAATAAGTAAAATATCAGTTTATAACTTATATGCATAACGATGAAAGTATTTTATGTTGTTTGTTTTTTGAAACATTTTTACAGGTTCCAACCATCTAAAAATAAGTTTATTCTTAGGTACTATAGGAACACAACTGCAAATTTTTACAGAATAGTTTTTAGACCCTAATTTTGTGAAGTCACTTATTACAAGAACTATATGAATATGGAGTATTTGGCCGACAACCGGAAGAGTAAATACACAAAGTCATGAAAGAAAAAAGATGAAGAATCTAAAAGGTGTTTATGCCTATATACTATGAGAATTGGAACTATTTTCCAAGTAAAAAATAAAAAGGTCGAGATTTTGAAATGTAGTTATTCTTGTTTATTTTGTTACCATAAATATTATTAGTATATCTTTTGTCCAATTCATTGCTATGTGTTTTTGCTAAGATTTAACATAATTAGTGTACACCATTTGCTTAAAAGATTATATTATAAATATAGTATGATAATAATAATAATAATAATAATAATAATAATAATAATAATAATAATAATAAACTTTTATAAAAAGTATTAATCATAAAAAATAGATGTTATTTAAATATCTTTTGAAATATTTTTATGTGTGGAATTTTGAAACAAATTCATTTGTTTGTTATATATGTTTGTTTTATTGAGTAACTAACTTTAAAGATCTACTTAGATATATATTTTCTATTTAATAATCACTAAAATAATTGCTATTTGTAATACTTTTAAGAAACTATAATATAGTATATAATAAATTATAAACTTTAAAAAAGAGCGCTTATTTTGTGTTTATTTTTAAATTACTTAACTTAATGTATGTAACTTAATATGTAGTTTTTACATGTGGTTAATTATGTGGTTAATTTATAGCTGTATAATTAGTACATTTAAACATATATCTTAAAATGTTTCTAATTGTGTTAAGGGTAGGAAGTTACAAAATAAAATAGTTACTTAATAAGCTGTTTTGTATTGAATGTTTTTAACTAAGTATATATAATAATTTTTTACATGCTACACAAATTACATAGCATTGAAAACATATTTTAGAGCATAAGATAGTTTATAAAATATTGTAATGTGAAGTTAAGTATACGATAAAAATTATGCTAAAATAAATTGATATTTTAAATATTAATAGTTTTTCTAATACTATTTAATATAAACTATTAAACGAGTTATATATAGGAATAAAACTAAGGTATATCTAATAAAACCAATATATATTGGATAAACATAATATATATACATAGAATCTGTATATTATTAAGCTATATTTATAAAATAATTTACTGTTTTGTTTGTATAGACTCATAAAAGAGAACATTGCATGAAACGAATATTTTGTTCCGCAATCAAAAGTTCTATTATTTTTCATTAATCTAGTCTAAATATTCTCAACTTATTGAATCAGACAATTAATAATATGTTAATTGAAAAGAAGTTAACATCTGCAAGAAAGCAAAACTAAATTAATAATATTATATATTATATCTATTTAGTAAGTTATTCTGTCCTCTAAATTATATCTTATGAACTTGGTATCAATATTAATTAATACTGAGATACTTCTCTATTTTAAAAAAATAAACAGGGTTCCTTATGCTTGAAAAAATTGATCTCTCCAAAACAATAACAACTGCTGAGTACAAAAAAAATCATAAAGCATTTAAAGCCAAGCTCGGAGAACTACAGCGCAAAGCCTGGGATTTGAAGATACCTGTTATTCTCGTTTTTGAAGGCTGGCACGTATCCGGAATGGCAGAGGATATCAACCGTTTTATTATTTCTCTGGACCCCAGAGGATACGATTTTCACACAATGACCAAGCCCTGCTATGAAGAACTCCTTAAGCCCTTTATTGTACGCTACTGGTCCAGGGTTCCTGTGAGAGGAAAGATTGGAATCTTTGATAGGAGCTGGTACAGCAGGGCAATCATAGAGTGTCTGGAAAAGAACAAATCTGAAGAAGAACTGGGGAAATACCTGGAAGAAATAAACTATTTTGAGCGACAACTTGCCGATGATGGGTATCTTATAATAAAAGTTTTCCTTCACATCAGTGAAAAAGAGCATAAAGAACGTTTTAAAGACCTTAAAAAAGTTGATATCCCGATATTTGACGAGTACGAGGATGAAGCAAGGCAGGATCTTGATTTCATCCATAAATACAATGAGTATCTGCCGCTTGTCGAGAGGATCTTAGAGAAGACCGATATGCCTTATGCCCCCTGGACAATTGTAGAAGCTAATGACAGGAACTTTGCAACTTTAAAAATTATGACGACGGCCATCCATGCGATTGAAGCTTCTATTGAACAGGCAACTAGAATACCGGCTGAAAAGACCCTCAAATATCTGGATACTGAAACTCCAGAGGTCCCTCAGCTTAACAATTCCATCCTGGAAAAAATTGACCTCTCCAAAAAGATAGATGCCGATGAATATAAGAAATCAAAAAAATTATACCAACAAAAACTTACAGACCTCCAGTATAAGCTTTTTGAGAACAAGCATCCTCTGGTTGTGGTCTTTGAAGGCTGGGACGCTGCTGGCAAAGGGGGAAACATCTACCGCTTTGTAGAAAATCTAAATCCCAGGCTCTACAGGGTAGTCCCTGTGGGTTCGCCGAATGATATCGAAAAAGCCCATCATTACCTCTGGCGTTTCTGTGAAGGAATCCCGAGAGCCGGCCATATAACAATTTTTGATCGGAGTTGGTACGGCCGCGTCATGGTAGAAAGAATTGAAGGCTTTTGCAGCGAGGACGAATGGAAAAGAGCTTACAGGGAGATCAATGAATTTGAAGAAATCCTGACACAGGCCGGAGCAATTGTAGTTAAGTTTTGGCTTCACATTGATAAGGAAATTCAACTGGAACGTTTTAACAGCCGGCAACATGACCCTGAGAAAAAATGGAAAATTACAGACGAAGACTGGCGGAACAGGAACAGATGGGAGGATTATAAAATCGCAGTTGATGAGATGCTTCAGAAAACAAGCACAATAAATGCCCAGTGGGTTATTGTAGAATCAAACGACAAACGATACTCTCGAATCAAAGTACTGAGAAGTATTGTTGAAGCAATTGAAAAAGGACTGAAAAAATAACATTATTTTAATAAACTTTTTAATACGATTATTTTAATAAATAATTTTTAATAAAATTGCGTTTTGCTTTATTCTGAAATAATTTCAATTTAAACCTTTTTCATTTTTTCTTCTGCCACAACTCAAATAATCTCATCTCAAATAATCTCATTCCTGTTCTGAATTAAATTCAAAAATATTTTCCGAAACTCTTTTATATATTTTTAGACAGTATGTACTTATACTAAATTTTTACTTTGTGGTTCTTACTATAGCTAATTACTATATAATTTACCCTGATTTACTTTAATTTACTATAATATACACTAATATGTACTAATTTACTATATTATATTTTTATATTCCTTAATTTACTCTGATTTACTTTAATATCTATTAATTTGCCATATGATTGGCATTATATATTTATTTGCCTGTAAATATCGAGCTTTCAGGAGCCTTAAAGATGATTGAAGTAAGAAACCTTTCTAAATCCTACGGAAGTATAAAGGCAGTAAATGTCATTTCCCTTTCAATTGGAAAAGGTGAGCTTTTTGGGTTTCTGGGCTCTAACGGATCAGGAAAAACAACCATGATCAAAATGCTTACCGGTCAAATAAAACCAACCTCCGGTTCAGTTAGGATGCTGGGAGTGGATGTGCTCGAAGACCCTATTCGGGTTCGAGAACTTGCAGGTATTGTTCCTGAGCAGGAAACTCACTCAAGTTTTTTAACGGCCGAAGAATATCTATATTTTGTTGCAAAGATCCGGAAAATGGAAAACTATGAGAAAGCCTGTGAAAAATGGTTTGAATTCCTGGATTTTGGTGACCAGAAAAATTCACTGTGTAAAGACCTCTCAAGAGGTACAAGGCAGAAATTGATATTTGCCCAGGCTTTCCTGCATGAGCCGGAACTCGTAATTATCGTCGAGTCTCAAATCAATCTTGACCCTGTAGCAGAGAAAAGTAAAGAATTTTCTCGCAGGCCACGTGAAAAACGGAGGAACAGTTTTTATTTCAACACATATTCTCGAAATTACAAAACAGATCTGTACCAGCCATTGGGATCATTTATAAAGGAAAGCTGGTCTATACAGGCCGCCTGAACGATCCTGCCTTCAGGAAAGGAATTTTGAAGAGTTCTTCCTGAAACTGGTGAGCCAATCAGAGAATTCCGACATCGGTTTGATTACACCTGAACATTGTGCATAATAAAATTACAGGATGTGAGACTTTTTTATCACATAGAATTCACAAACTGTCACAAAAACGAGCGTAAAAATGGCGCAATAACAAGAGTAAAAATTGCTTCAAATAAAATCAGGTATCACAAAAACTAACGTAAATCCTGTCAATGTTTGGCCCGTACTATGTGCTTATAAACCTCGTGCTGATGCCTCCTGCCCTTTACTTGCTACGACAGAGCTTCAGGAAGTGGGATAGGATTGAAAGCCCATGTTTTTAAAAGTACCAGCAGTCCGGTTAAATGATAGCTTATGGATCTGCACAAATTTCTCGTTAATCTTTGATTGAAACTATAGTCTGGAGGAAAGATAACGATTCCTTTTCTTTTCACATTCTTGATGTTTATAAAGACATTAGGAACATTACTTAAAGATCCGAAGTTCAGGTCTCTTCTTTACTTAGCTGTGCTCACCCTTTCTGTAGGCACTATTTTTTACCATAGAGTTGAAGGCTGGAGATGGCTTGACTCATTCTATTTTTCGGTTATCACTCTGGCAACAGTGGGTTACGGGGACTTAGCTCCTAAAACAGATATAGGGAAACTTTTTACAGTGTTGTATATTTTTACAGGATTGGGAATACTGCTTGGTTTCGTTAATCCAATTGGAGAATATATTATAGATAAAAGATTCAAAGTGATAGAAAAGAACAAAATCGAAGGCAAAAAAGCTGAAAACAAATTTGATTTCTTCGGATACCTGGGAAGGTTCAGGGAGAAAAAATAGCGTTTATAATAGTTTATTACAGGAAAAAACGTGTTGAGAAGAACCGTGATGAGAAGAACTGCTCTACTTACAGTTTTTCTGGCAAAAAGCAAAGATAAAGGATAAATTTTTTATAAATAATTTTAATTTTTTATAACTAGCTTTTTATCTGTATTTCTGACTTCTTTTTCTTGTTAATTCAATAATTATTTCCTCTATATTTATAAATATACTTCAATTATTCAATAAAAATGCTGCACTGAATATAAATATTTCAAATTGTGATATTCTATGAAACGCCTTGTAAAATTTACTCTGGAAGACGGTAGTACTGTATTAATCGAAGCAGAAGAAGCTGAAGTTGAAGAGGAAACAACTCGTGTTTCACGTTCATCTACATCTCATGAGATAGTAAATATCACAAATCAGACATTTGAAGAATCTCTTGGTATTGTAAAGCCTGTTGCTAATACCGTATTGAATCGGTTAAAAGACATCAGTAAGCAACCGGAAGAAGTTCAAGTTTCTTTTGGTATTTCAATGGATTTAAAAGCCGGTATGTTTATAGCAGCAGGTACGGGTGCTAATTTTAATGTGACTTTGACCTGGAAGAGTTGAGAAAGAGAGGAGTTGAAAACATTTCCATTCTGTCCTGATTTTTATCTGCTTACAAGACACAGGTGAGTGGAAATAAAGGTTATTGGGGGAATAAACACGAGAAAAACTGAGAAGATAATTTAACTTTCTGGAAGGTGTTCATAATACCAAAAATGCTGGAGGAGAAGGATTGGGACATTCTTCTTAAGAGAATCAAGAATGGAAAGTGTACTCCTTTTCTCGGATCTGGAGCCTGTTCTGAAAAGATTTCTGTTATTTTCCAGATTGCAAATGAGTGGGCAGAAGAGTATGACTACCCAATGGAAGATTCTTATAACCTGGCACGGGTGGCTCAATTTGTGGCTGTGACCGAAGAAGATGAAATGCTTCCAAGGGATGAGATTTGTAATAGAATCACCGAACTGTCAAAAGAAGTCACGCCAAAATACTTTGAAACTCCTGATGAAATTCACGGAGTACTGGCCGATCTCCCACTTTCAGTTTATATTACCACAACTTACGATGACCTTATGGTGCAAGCCCTTAAAAGCCGTGGCAAAACACCAATTCAGGAAATATGTCGGTGGAATGAATACCTGATACAACGCAAACCAACGCCACTAGACTTCGACCCAACTCCAGAAAAACCTTTAGTATATCACCTCCATGGCTGCTATAAAATACCAGAGTCACTGGTTCTAACAGAGGACGACTATCTGGACTTCCTTGCTGCCATTTCAAAGGATCAAAACCTGCTTCCGCTACGTATTCAGGAGGCATTTACAGGCTCATCTCTTCTTCTTATAGGCTACAAGGTAACTGATTGGGATTTCCGTGTTCTTTGCCGGATTCTTGATGAATACTTAGAAATAAGCATGGGTAGAAAGCACATATCCGTGCAGCTCGTACCAGGGAATGTTTCTGAGACCCATGAAGAAAAAGCTCAGAAATATCTGGATCGTTATTTTGAGGATCTTCATATTCAGGTATACTGGCACGATTGTCATGAATTTTCTGCAGAATTGAAAACACGATGGGAGACTTTCAATCGTGATACCACAAAAATACATATCAAAAATGGACGGTCTTTTCCAATTAAAGAAAAATCCGGTAAAGTTTCGATACTCTTCTTAGCAGCTGATCCCACTAATGAATCTCGCCTGAGACTTGGTGAAGAATTTCGAGAGATTCAAGAAAAACTGAAATTGGCTAAATTTCGGGATCGCTTTACATTAGAATTGCCACAATTGTCAGTTCGTCCATCAGATACATCCCAGGCTTTGCTTGATACACAGCCGCAAATCGTCCATTTTTCCGGTCATGGCACACCTACAGGTGCGTTATGCTTTGAGGATTTGGCAGGGAAAGCTCACCCAATCGAGCTCGATGCTTTGGCTGCATTATTTGAACAATTTAGTGATCACGTGAATTGTGTAGTATTGAATGCTTGTTACGCAGAGATTCAGGCAAAAGCCATTGCTAAACACATCAAATATGTCATTGGCATGAACCGGGCAATCGGTGATAAAGCTGCTATCGCCTTCGCTATTGGTTTTTACCAGGCATTAGGAGGAGGACGTAGCATTGAAGATGCATATAAATTTGGGTGTATACAAATCCAGCTACACGGCATTCCAGAGCATCTAACACCGGTTTTAATAAAGAAGGGTCAGTCGTAATTGTCACAACCCAACAAATAAGGATTAAGACGATCAGATTGTCGTTTAAATTCCAGGTTTAAATAAGCTCCGGGGGGTTAAGGATGATATACCATGAATTTTCTGCAGAATTGAGAACACGATGGGAGGCTTTCAATTGTGGAACCTGAATTCCAGGCTTACGTGGGCCCTCGACCTTTTGAACAGGAAGATAAATTCATCTTTTTCGGAAGAGATCGTGAAGCTCGGGATCTCCTTTCCATAGTCATTGCACATAATCTGGTTCTTGTCTATGCCCAGTCTGGTGCAGGTAAGACTTCCCTTCTCAATGCAGGACTTATTCCCCTTCTTGAGGAAAACCAGTTTGAAGTTTTCCCTGTAGCTCGAGTTAAAGGCACAATTTTGGAAAATATAAAACCTGACGAGATTTCGAATATATATGTCTTTAATACTCTCACAAGCTGGGTTGAAGATGAATATGATGTTGAGCGCCTGGCTAAAATGAAACTTGTTGATTTTTTGACTGAACTGGAGCATATGCTGGACGAAGATAGCATGCCTTTACCCCGTGCAATTATCTTCGATCAGTTTGAGGAAATATTCTCTTTATATCAAGACCGCTGGAAAGATAGAGAGGGTTTTTTTGAGCAAGTAAGTGCTGCTCTGGAAGCAGATCCTCTTTTAAGGGTGGTTTTTGTCATGCGGGAAGATTTCATAGCCCAGCTAGACCCTTATGCATATCTTCTTCCCGAAAGATTACGGACGCGTTTTCACATGGAACGTCTTCGCAGTGAGGCTGCCCTTCTGGCAATCAAAGAGCCTTTGAGATATACTGGCCGCTCTTTTGCAGAAGGCGTGGCAGAAAAACTTGTTGAAGATTTGCTAAAGATTCGAGTTGAAACGACACCTGGAGAGACAGCTGAGGTAACAGGAGAATTCATAGAGGCTGTGCAGCTTCAGGTAGTATGCCAGAACCTCTGGCGAGAATTACCTCCAGATGTAACGCAAATTACATTTCAGCACCTGAAAACCTATGGCAACGTAGAACAGGAACTTTACAGATTTTACGAAGAGGCTATAAGGGCAGCTGCAGAGAAGGCACACATTGATGAGGAAGGGCTGCGCAGACTTTGCGGTGAAGTGTTAATAACGGCGATGGGAACTAGAGGGATGGTGTACAGAGCTCCAGAGTTCACCTGTGGTGTTTCCAATGCAGCTATTGATGTGCTTGAAAGCATGCACCTCATTAGAGCAGAGTGGAGGGCAGGTGCACGCTGGTATGAGCTAACACATGACGGGTTTATCAAACCAATACAATCTTCTAACAAGGTTTTTAATGATAAACTGGCAGATAAAAAACGGGTAGAGAAAGAGCGCGCAGAGAAAGAACGCGCGGAGAAAGAATGGGCTGAGAAAGAGCAGCTAGAGAAAGAACGGTTAGAGAAAGAAAGAGCAGAGAGAAAACGAGTAGAAAAAGAACTACGAGTAGAGAAAGAACTGGCAGAGAAAGAAAAGCTAGAGAAAAAAGGACTCGCGGCTTTTTCTATTATTGTTTTAATTCTAGCTGGATTCGCATTCTGTGAATGGCAACAGGCAAAAGAAAATGCTGAAAAAGCTCTTGCTTCGGATTTAAATTTAAATTCCAACCGTCTTCAGGGAGACCCCGGAAATCTAGATAAAAGTGTTCTTCTTGCTATCGAATCATTTAAAATTCATGTAACATCGACTGCTGATCATTTAATACGTCAGGGATTATTGTTCATACCTCATCGTGTTATGATTCTGAAACATGGTAGTGATGTGAATAATATTGTTTTCAGTCCTGATGGAAAATACGTTGCAACGGCGAGCAATGACAATACAACACGTTTATGGGATGCATATACAGGTAAACAAATCTTTGTTCTGAACCATGCTGGTCCGGTGCGTAATGTTGTTTTCAGTCCTGATGGAAAATATGTTGCTACGGCAAGTGATGACAAAACAGCACGTTTATGGAACGTATCTACAGGTAAACAAATTTTTGTTCTGAACCATACTGGTAGGGTAAATAGTGTTGTTTTCAGTCCTGATGAAAAATACATCGCAACGGCAAGTAATGACAAGACAGCACGTTTATGGAACGTATCTACAGGCAAACAAATCTTTGTTCTGAACCATGCTGGTCCGGTGCGTAATGTTGTTTTCAGTCCTGATGGAAAATATGTTGCTACGGCAAGTGATGACAAAACAGCACGTTTATGGAACGTATCTACAGGCAAACAAATTTTTGTTTTGAACCATGCTGGTAGGGTAAATAGTGTTGTATTTAGTCCTGATGGAAAATACATTGCCACAGCGAGTTCTGACAAAACAGCAGGTGTATGGAATGCAGCTACAGGTAAACAAATTTTGGACCCCCTCAAACACGATGGTCCAGTAAATAGTGTTGTTTTTAGTCCGAATGGAAAATATATTGCTACGGCGAGTGATGACAAAACAGCAGGTGTATGGAACATGACTACAGGTGAAAAAAATTTTGCCCTATTAAAGCATGATGGTTCGGTAAATAGTGTTGTTTTCAGTCCGGATGGAAAATACATCGCAACGGCGAGTGCTGACAATACATCATCTGTATGGAATACAATTACAGGTGAAATAAATTTTGTTTTGAACCATGCCGGTTGGGTAAATAGTGTTGTTTTCAGTCCGGATGGAAAATACATCGCAACGGCGAGTGCTGACAAAACAGCACATTTATGGGATGTATCTACAGGTAAACAGATTTCTGTTCTGAACCATGATGGTCCGGTAAATAGTGTTATCTTCAATCCTGATGGAAAATACATTGCTACGGCGAGTGCTGACAATACATCATCTGTATGGAATACAATTACAGATGAAAAAATATTTGTTCTAAACCATGCTGGTTGGGTAAATAGTGTTGTTTTCAGTCCGGATGGAAAATACATCGCAACGGCGAGCAACGACAATACAGCACGTTTACGGGATGAATATACAGGTAAACAAATCTTTATTCTGAACCATGCTGGTTGGGTAAATAGTGTTGTTTTCAGTCCGGATGGAAAATACATCGCAACGGCAAGTGCTGACAAAACAGCAGGAGTATGGAATACAGCTACAGGTAAACAGATTATTGTTTTGAACCATAATGGTCCGGTAAATAGTGTTATCTTCAGTCCTGATGGAAAATATATTGCTACGGCAAGTGATGACAAAACAGCATGTCTATGGGATACAGCTACAGGTAAACCAATTTTTCCTCCTCTGAACCATGCTGGTAGGGTAAATAGTGTTGTTTTCAGTCTTGATGGAAAACATATTGCTACGGCGAGTTACGATAATACAGCATGTCTATGGGATACAGCTACAGGTAAACAGATTTTTGTTTTGAACCATAATGGTCCGGTAAATAGTGTTGTTTTCAGTCCTGGTGGTAAATATATTGCTACGGCGAGTTTTGATTATACGGCACGCGTATGGGATACAACTACTGGTAAACAAATTTTTGTTTTGAACCATAATGGTCCGGTAAATAGTGTTGTTTTCAGTCCTGATGGAAAATACATTGCTACAGCAAGCAATGATAATACAGCACGTTTATGGAACGTATCTACAGGCAAACAAATTTCTTACTTGGGACATGATAGTGGTGTGAATAATGTTGTTTTTAGTCCTGATGGAAAATACATCGCAACGGCGAGTGTTGACAGTACGGCAAAGTTGTGGACAGCAAAGTTATGGATATCTGATACAGAAGATTTGATAGACGAAGCTAGCAATCGTCTAACCCGTAATCTTACGCCAGATGAATGGAAAGAATATATGGGTGATGAGTCTTATCGCAAGAGATTTCCAAATTTACCGTAAATGTTTGAAAATATAGGCTTACGCACCAAATGTATGAAATCAAGTACATTCGGCGTTGTTACTGATTTCGAGGCTGTCTTAAAATTCAAATCATTTATACAATTGGATAATGGGCAACGTTCCGTTTAAATTCATATTACGCACTAGATGTATAAAATCAAACACAATAAACATCATGGTTTAAACTTTCGTCTTGGACATTAATAGTTTAACACTCCGTTTATCAATTTAAATGCATAAGTCCTATCCCAACTATAGAACCAGATTTAATTTTAAGACACACTCTTAGTATTTTATAAAATTGGAAGTTTAATCCCGGGACGTATACATTTGAGTTACAAAACCAATAGCATTAAACTCACAACTTTCGGAAAATCAACTTTTAATTACGACGTATACCGCGCTTCTACTGTACTCATTTCAGCTTATGCAGAGAGCATGCGAGATTAAAGTAAAAGATGGAAAAAGAGTTGAATGTAAAAATACACCTGTAAGAGAAATAGGGATTATAGATTCAAATTGAACACTACAAGCTCTTCTAACTTTCAGTGCTTTAAATCATCAAGAATATAACACTGGACAACCAATTTTTATGGACGACCAATTTTTATTCAACCATGTTAATTTCTACGAAAGATTGTGTTCTAGGAAATACTTTTTTAAATTTAATTAACTGACGAGTTTAAAAGACGAAATTGAATCGTCGGGTATACCAACACTTTCCACAGAGGCATATTCTCCTGGTCCAAAATCCCAATAGCGGCCTCCATAATTTATATATTCATAGAATCGCCATGTGCCTGACTTGACCTTAATTGATGATATTTTGTCGTTCAGGTTACCTCCCGCGCTTGGTTGATCAGAAGTAGCGTCAAAGCTTTCTCCCCCAAAGTTAACATGCTCATATACAATTACTTCTGCTGCACTTACTGTCCCGGCTGTTGCAGACATCATAAAAAAGGCCAGCAGTAAAACATACAATGTCTTCCTCACTGCATCGAATATCTCTTTTCCCATACAATACCATACTCCCAAAATTTATGTTTAACACTGTTAAAATATAGGTTTAATACTTTTTTAATTTTTCAATCATTTTTTTACTGGCAGATAGCTTGATATTGTCAAAATTAAATCATTTTTGTGAATCATTTTGTAGGTACCGCAACCAGATTGTGACCTCAAGTTATTGAACAGATATGCACTCAAAGTATAAAATCAAGTACAGTAATCATTAAATGCTACCGTTTTTCGGTTCAAATGCATGAGTCTTATCCTATAGAATCAAGTTTAATTTTGACATGCTTTTAGATCTCAAATTCGGAATGACAACTCGATGATGGAAAATTTCTTTAAAATTTTTATGTATGTAAAAATAAAGGTTAGTTTTGGGAACGAGTTCTTCAATTGTTATTATTCCAGATAAATTGAAAATACAGCTGAGGTTTAATGCTATTGATCTCTTAGTTCATTCTCGTAAGTCCTATGATAAACAATCATTTGGGCTGGAAACTTATATATAACTTTATGACAGTATTCTCAAACACTTATTTAATATAATAACTAGGAGGTGTTTTTAAATGGCAAAAAAATCTACAATAGGCGACAGTCCAAAAGCCGGTGCACCCAGTGGAAAAACACAGACAAAGGTTCCAGCCAGTAAGTCGTCAAAGAAGGAAAAAGCATCCAAGCCAGAAAAGCCAGGAAAGAAAGAAAAGTAATTGGTATAAACCAGTTCGTCAGGCATTAGCTTATCACTTCAGCCGACATCCGGAAAACATGGATTACAATAAAATTTCAGAATCTGTAACATCTTACAAAAAATCATCAATCTTATTATATAACAGATATAAATAAGTAAATAAGCTACTGCCTGAGATTACTCTCCTTAAACAAGATTCTTCGGCTGCTTATGTGCAGGCAGCACAGGCAGCTTCATAGTATTGATCAGAATTGGGCTCTGAATATCCTTTGCCCTCTCGATTACAAGTTCTTTTCCTTTCTGAGTGAGGGCAAAAAGTGGGATTGCAGCTGCAACCTGAACAAGAGGCTTTGCAAGTTCCCTTATGTGCCTGGAAGCACAGCTAATTACGATATCTGAGTTTTCAAGAATTTCCTGAGCTTCTTCCCTGCTTAGTCCCGTAACATGTACGGCAATTATTATCAGGTCAAGACCAAGTTCGGTTTCAAGCTTTCTCAGGTTTTTTGCGGTTTTTGGGTCGGCTACGGTTACTGCGATCCTTCGGTAGCCAAGTTCGGAAGCTTTCCTTACTCCACCTGCCGGATTAATGACTGCGGTTGAGGGATCAAGCACAGTTCCTCCACGCTCTTCAATTCCCTTAATAACCGCATCTATTGGCTCGGTTTCAACCAGACCGGACATCCTGCCTCCAATTCCCTGGACCAGGGACGGATTACCTGAGATAACGGTCCCTGCGCCATCACAGGCGGTTACGGTTGTCTCAAGAGAACTACTGTTGAGACCACTCATCATTACTTCTGAAGCGCCAAAAGCAACAACGGTTGTTTCAAACTCGAGCTTACGATTTTCTGTAAACATTCCTAACTCGCTGATCCTGGACTCCATATTTTTCCGGATTTCCTCCGGAGTCATCTTCTGGACTCCCCGCAGCTTGACAAAAAGTGGGCACCGTTCGACTTCAGGGGCTCCGACTTCCACAACCTTGCCGTCTTTTACGACTACTCTGGCTTTACCCATCATTTCCATTATGTGAGGCATTTTAAACACACCTTCCGGAATTGAAGAAATAGTATTACTTATATTCTGATTCTTGCCTAATTACTCTAACTTTTAATATGGTTATTTTATCTCACAAACAATATGATCGGCAGTGTCACACAAGTTCTATAAATTTGGAATTACTCTCATCCCCTTATTCTTCGCCGCTAGAATAGAATTTTTCGCTTCTTCTGATGCATAACTTTTGCCGAAAAAACTCGGTAATTAAACAAAAAACATAACTTTGTCAACATTCATTAACTCGCAGTCAGTTTTTTTATAGCAGAAGAAGTAAGTTAAGCCAGTTATATCTTACTTAACTTTTGATACAGCTTTTTAGCGCCGAAAGCACTTTAATTCTAGAACGGATTGATTTGCATGGAAACAACAAAAAAATTTACTGGTAAAGCAGATATCTATTCTAAATATCGTCCTCACTATCCGAAGGAATATATTAATTATTTAGTTTCTTACAATAGTTTAACGTCAGATCAAATCGTTGCAGATATAGGTTCAGGTACAGGTGTTTTGACGCAGCAACTACTTATAAATAATTTAAATGTAATTGCAGTTGAGCCAAATGACGATATGAGAAATATTGCAGAAAAGCAATTAAATAGTTACTCTAATTTTGTTTCAATTAATGGTACTGCTGAAAGTACAGGCTTGAAGAGTTATAGCATTGATTTAATTACTGTTGCACAAGCTTTTCACTGGTTCGATAAACTACAATTTAAAAAGGAGTGTATCCGGATATTAAAACCAAATTCGAATGTAGCACTTGTTTGGAATAGTAGGGATTTTTCGAGCAAACTGGTTATCGAGAATGCAGAGATATGTAAAGATCTCTGCCCTTCATTTAAAGGTTTCAGTGGAGGAATAGAGAAGAACTCTGATGTATATAAACAATTTTTTCGCGATGGAAAATATGAATATCATACATTTCGAAATGATCTGGAGTATAATTTAGAGAGTTTCATTGGGCGAAATTTATCAGCTTCTTATGCCCCAAAAAACACTGATTCTAATTATGATGAGTTTGTTGATGCAATAACTAAACTGTTCGTGAAGTATAGTAAAAATAATAAAATAATTTTGCCTAATATAACCCGTAGTTACTTAGGAAAGGTTTAAATTTAGATTTTGAACAAAATGTCCTTTACCTGGCAGTTTTAGACATTTCGTCTTAGTTTACAAAATATATAGATTTGTAAACTAATTACTCAAAATTTAAAGAACTTCTTATGTTATCCTGCAATTCCGGAATTGAAGAAATAGTATTACTTATATCCTGATTCTTGCCTAATTACTCTAACTTTTACTACGGTATTCTATTTTACAAATATCCTGATTCTTGCCTAATTACTCTAACTTTTACTACGGTATTCTATTTTACAAACATGGTTGATATTTTCTCAAGCTGAAGCCATAACTATGTCGATGAAATGGAGTGTGAGAGACATAGGTGAAGATAAGATAGAAGAACGAAGAGCAAAAGAAAAAAGAAAAGAGAAGTCTTAAATAAAAGGGCAGAACTTAAAGCCCTGCTCTTTCAACTATTGTGTCTGCTACTTTTTTTGCGTCTCTGAATGGAAAATCTGCTGGAGTCAGCAATTTTCCTGCTTCTCCTGCAGTAACTTCAAGGTTGCCCGACCTGCATGTAGTATCCGCACCTGCAGGAAATGCAGCAAGCAGTTCTTCAGGGGTATTTATAGGAAACTTTGCATCTTTAAGGCCTGCAACGATCTGCCCGTGAATATCATCTTTTACAGTCATTTTTACTCCTCATATTTTGCTTGTTCCTCAAATTTTTCCGTGTTTTTTATTTATTCTTTGTCTGACATTCTGGTTCTTTGCAGTTTGATTTCCCCGGAGAATTCATTCTACACTCTTTTATTGGCAGGTTATTTATATATACTTAATCGGCACTGAAATGTAGTTAATGCATTCAACTGTATTACTACACCTGAGTTATCTACTCTTAACCAGATAGTTTAACCAGATAGTGCTAAAAAATGGAAAGTTTCGAGGTTGAACGCTGCAAAATTGAAGATCAAAAATACCTGAGTTTAAATAGTCATCTCTGTTTTTTCTTTTCTTTCCATGAGATCGTTCTTTTCAGGTCTCTGCTTTGAGGAATTTTGAAGTGGATAATTTTGAAGTGAAGAATAAATTTCGTTCAGACCCTGAAGTATCTTGAAACCTTTCTCAGTAATCATATAATCTCCCCTTTCGTGCTGTTGTAGAATCAGCCCGCTTTCCATAAGTTTCTGAAGATGGAAGAGCAGATTTCCTCCTCTGAGGCCCGTAAGTTCGGAAAAAGCAGAGAAACTTTTCATTTCGAACGCTACTGCTCTGAGAATTTCCAGACGCTGGGGGTTTGAGACCGGCTCGAGGATCTCACTCATAACTACAGATGTTTTAAGAGCAGAAATATTCGGTTTCTGTTCCTGATTGTTAGTATAAATCCTCATAGAGCGCATAAGGTTTATCTGTTTTATCAGAAGGCTCGATACTTCGGAAAAGCATTTTTCACATTTGTTGTAAGGAGCTTCGCATCTCAGTTCCTCTAGTTTTTTTTGGTTGTCCGATATTGATTTGTCATCTACTCTATTTTTCGTTATAAGACCTGCATTTTGCTGCAGAAGAGCCGTAAATGCAGAAGTACATTTTTGCTTTTCAGGGCATTTTTTTACCATGTTCTGTTCAAGACCGGAATCGATGTCTTCGAAGAGGTGATTGAGAAGAACATTTGAATACTCTTGCCTGGATCTTTCAATAGCAGCTTCTAAACGCAGCCTGCTGGTAAATTCCATCACTTTTTTAATGTCATTGTGCATTTCAGAAAGCTTTTTTCTAATAGCTTTTACTTCCGCCAGCTCCAAGTCATCGGACATTATCAGGGACTCAGGAGAACCGTTCTCACTTTCGCTTTTCATGCTTTTAGATCTTCTTGCCTTGTTTTTAAAGTTTTTGCTACGACTTTTAGAGTCATCAGGCTGTATAAATTCCTTAAAGACAAAAGAAATAGTTAGGGCCTTTTAATGCTGATTTTGGGATATTTGTATCAAGCTCATGAGAAGAGATTACAAAAAATTTGTAATAAATGAGTCATAAAAAATGGATCTATAAAATATGGATTTATAAGAAATGAGTCTACAAGAAATGGATTTATAAGAAATGAGTCTACAAGAAATGGATCTATAAGACATGGATCCGCGAAAAAAATAATATTTTTTGAATTCGTATTACGAAAACTGAAGTATCTTCTACCATGCCCAATTCACTTTCAGTCTCCTGCAAATTATAACCCTATCCTCAACCTAGACCTGGAAATCAACTACGTCTAGAAGATTTTCTATGTTTCTGAAATTGAAGCTATTCATAAAGCTGAAAGACTCTTTGAAGTATTCTTCGTGACCATGAATACTCTGTCTTCTTCATCTGTAGTGAATTTTATGAACCAGTATTCTTTCCCGAAAAGAGGCAGTTTTTCAAATAAGAGAGTTACAAAAACTAAAACTAAAACTAAAAATAAAAATAAAAATAAAAAATTAAAGAAAAGAGTTAAAAAAAGGTGAAGTAAAACAAATGAAAGCGGCATCGAAGCCGTTGTTATTTTTTACTTCAATTCTCGTTTTACTTCAGTTCCTTTGGCTGTTTGTAATCAGGCAGCACAGGTAGAGCCATCGTATTGATCAGAATCGGGCTTTTGATATCCTTTGCTCTCTCTATCACAAGTTCCTTTCCTTTCTGGGTAAGGGCAAAAAGAGGAACTGCAGTTCCCACCTGGGCAAGAGGTTTTACGAGATCTCTTATAGGCTTTGAAGCACAACTGGTCACAATATCTGAATTTTCCACCAGGCTCTGGGCTTCTTCCTTGTTTAAACCTGTGACATGTACGCCAATTACTATCAAATCAAGCCCGAGTTCGGCTTCAAGTTTCCGTAACTCTTTTGCAGTTTCAGCAAAAGCTGCAGTTACTGCAATTTTTTTATACCCGAGTTCTGCTGCCTTCTTAACTCCCGCAATAGGGTCCATTTTTGCAGTTGAAGGGTCAAGCACGATTCCGCCGCGTTCCTGAATCCCGTTTATGATAGCATCAATCGGTTCGGTTTCGACCAGACCGGACATCCTGCCGCCCATGCCCTGAACGAGAGTCGGGTTATTGGAAATTACGGTACCTGCGCCTTCACAGGCTGTTACGGTCGTGTCAAGCAGACCTCTGCTAAGGCCTGTCATCATAACTTCAGATGCTCCAAATCCTACAAAGTCTTCTAGTTCCAGACGGCGTTTGTCAGTAAACATCCCGAAGTCGCTGATCCTGAATTCCATATTCTTCTTGACTTCTTCAGGGGTTATTTTCTTGATCCCACGGACTTTGGCAAAGAGAGGGCACCATTCGACTTCAGGCTCTCCGACTTCGATAACCTTTCCATCTTTTACGACGACTCTTGTTTTTCCAAGCAGTTCCATTATATGAGGCATAGTTCCACCTTTACTGGCTGAGCAAAAAAATGATTGTTAAGAAACTGAAATTAGATAAAAATAACAGTTAAGGTTTGTGACTATCTATATAATAGCTTTTGGTTTCGGGGATTTTTGATTTTATTACAATTTTGCTTGGAAATTGTCAGTTCTTGAATCGCAGTTTGCAAGCCATTTTTTGATATATTGAGTTTAAAGAGTAAAATCTATTTTTTTGAAAGATTACTTTTTGGACTTCAGCTTGCTGATAATAGTCTGAAGTATATTTTTTGAAGCCGGAGGACATCTTGAATCTGGAGAATTATTAGGGGCGGGATAATAGTTTGAGTTTTCATTATCTTCAATCCCATAAAGTTCTTTCAATTTCTTCTCACAAAAGCTAATTATCCTCGGGTCTTCAATAGCTTTTCCTATAGCAAGGGATTGCTTCAAAAATTCAATTGCTTTTCTGGGTTCACCCAGCCTATAGTATGCTAACCCCAGATTTCCAAGGCGATTTCCTTCTCCGCGTCTGTCCCCAATTTCTCTTGAAATTTTTAGTGCTTACCGGTTATTTGGGTATAAGATGAAAAATTACGGTGCAGGGTATGATCTATAATGAAAGGATGATAGAAAACATAAGTGGTATTTTTGTTTGGAAGAAATTAACTAACAAAAAACGAAAGGTTACTATAGCGAAAAAAATCATCTGCTGACAAACATTTTAATTGAATTCTTTTTTATATAACTATCAATATAATACAAAATGGAGGGTGGGAAACAGGTGAGAAGGTAGCAACTACCTTATTTTAGGAACGTGAACTTATCAAAAGAAGTCCACGCGAGATTAAAGAGTATATAACCGGTAGAGGTATCGGTTATCCTGCAAATCGAAAAGACCTTATAAAGTTTGCTGAAGGAAAGCAGTCAGAAAGTGACTTTCTGGATCTTCTGAAGGAAATAACTGAAATAGAGTACAAAATAGAGTACAAAATAGAGTACAAAATAGAGTACAAAATAGAGTACAAAATAGAGTACAAAATAGAGTACAAAATAGAGTACAAAATAGAGTACAATAACCCCTGATGAAGTCACCAGAGAAATTGAACGTCTGGAAAGCCAGCGTACAAGAGAATTCACCAGACCAGAATACTGAACTTACAAATGGCTTTCGTTTAAAAAACTCGTTTAGAGAACATGTTATTTCGTAGAGGATACACCATAAAACTTGGGCAACAGAAACCTGGTCTCTTCGTTGATAAAGCTGTGGCTGGTTAGATAAGTTTTTGTTTAAGATAAGAGTTAAAAGTTCTGATCACGAGGATAATAGTTAGTTACTATAGCTTTTTTCGATAAATGTTATGTTCTAATATGGAGATGGGTTCTAATATGGAGATGGGGGTTGTCATTTGGCTGACAGGGAAAAGATAACTGCAAAACTAAAAGTTGCAGAAGCTGATCAAAGAGATGTCGGAAAAGGAATAGTTAGGGTCGACGATAGTTTCAGGGAAAAGCTGGGCCTCAAGCCCTTTGACGTTGTGGAAATAAGAGGGGGAAAATCGACTTCAGCTCTGGTAGGACGTCCATATCCCAGCGATTCGGGCCTGGATATTATCCGTATGGACGGGCTTATCCGTACCAATGCAAAAACCAGCATAGGGGAGTATGTGGATATTCGCAAGGCCGACTGGAAAGAAGCAAGGAGTGTAACTCTCGCGCCTGTAGCTAAGGGCTTGCAGATCTATGCTCCAAGTGAAACTCTTAAAGCCGTATTCATGAATCGTACGGTTTCTAAGGGAGATTTTATTTCCACCACAAGTTTGAGGCGGTCACGGGAAAGAGAGACTTTTGGAAAAGGAGTTATGTTCGAGGATTTCTTTCAGGACTTTTTTGGTCCAGGTATGGGGCAGTCATTTGGGCTGGGAGAAATAAAGTTACAGGTTGTCTCCACTTCCCCGTCCGGGATAGTAAAGATTACAGATATGACAGAGATTGAACTCTTACCTGAAGCTGCAGAAATAACTCCTGAACAGAATGTTCCCACTGTCATGTATGAGGATCTGGGTGGGGTTAAAGAGGCTATTACCAAAATAAGAGAAATGATAGAGCTACCTTTGAAGCATCCTGAACTTTTTGACAGGCTGGGAATCGATGCTCCAAAAGGAGTACTGCTTTATGGACCGCCTGGAACAGGCAAGACAATGCTTGCAAAAGCAGTTGCAAACGAGACAGATGCTTACTTTATCTCAGTCAATGGTCCGGAAATTATGTCCAAGTATTATGGAGAGTCCGAAAAAGGTATCAGAGACGTCTTCGAAGAAGCAGAGAAAAACGCTCCTGCAATCATTTTCCTTGATGAAATCGATTCCATTGCACCTAAGAGGGCTGAGGTGACTGGAGAGGTCGAAAGAAGAGTAGTTGCTCAACTCCTTTCCCTGATGGATGGGCTTAAAGCTCGCAAGAACGTGATTGTGATAGGGTCAACCAACCGTCCTGAAGCAATTGATATGGCACTTCGTCGCCCTGGTAGATTTGACAGAGAGATTGAGTTAAGGGTTCCGGACACCGAAGGAAGGCTTGAGATTTTCCAGATTCACACAAGAGGTATGCCGCTTGCCGAAAACGTAAATCTTATGGACTTCGCTCAGATAACTTATGGGTTTGTAGGAGCTGACATTGCTGCGCTTTGTCGGGAAGCTGCAATGAGTTCCTTGAGACGGATTCTACCGAAGATTAACCTCAATGAACCTGAAATTCCAAGTGAGATCCTTGACACACTTCGGGTCACAAGGGAAGATTTTGAAAATGCCCTTAAAGATGTCCAGCCGTCTGCTATAAGAGAAATCCTTATCGAGATTCCTAATGTGAGCTGGGAAGATGTAGGTGGTCTGGAGGGTGTAAAACAACTTTTGAAGGAAGCTGTGGAGTGGCCTCTTAAAAGTCCGGAATCGTACAGGGATATAGGAGTTGAGGCTCCCAAAGGAGTGCTTCTATATGGTCCTCCGGGTACTGGAAAGACTCTTCTTGCAAAAGCCATTGCCCATGAGTCTGAAGCTAACTTCATCACCGCAAAAGGAAGCGATCTTCTCTCCAAGTGGTATGGAGAGTCTGAAAAAAGGATTGCCGAGGTTTTTTCACGGGCAAGGCAGGTTGCTCCATCTATTATTTTCCTGGACGAACTCGACTCTCTTGCGCCCATTCGCGGGGCTGCCATAGGTGAGCCACAGGTTACAGCTAGAATCCTGAATCAGCTTCTTTCCGAGATGGATGGGCTTGAGGAACTTAGAGCTGTAGTGGTAATAGGTGCAACCAACCGTCCTGATATCATAGATCCTGCTCTTCTAAGGCCTGGACGTTTTGACGAGTTAATTCTTGTTCCCGTTCCGGATGCGGGAGCTCGCAAGGAAATTTTTAGGGTCCATACCGCAAAAATGTCGCTTGCAGAGGATGTTGATATCGACAAACTCGTTTCTATGACCGATCAGTATACAGGTGCTGATATTGCAGCTGTGTGCAAAAAGGCAGGAAGAGATGCACTTCGCGAAGACCTTCATGCCAAAGAAGTAAAGCAGAAACATTTCCTTCAATCGATTGCTGAAACCGGGCCTTCGGTTACTCCTGATACCATGAAATATTACCAAGCTGTACATAGTGGCCTGAGAAAAAGACAGTCAAAAGAAATAGAGACACCATTTTATATCTGAGTGAGAGACGGGAAGTTTGATCTTCTTTTTTCTTTCTCTTGTATTGTTTTCCTTTATCCTCTCTACTCTTTTATTGGTATTCTTATTTTCCATATGCAGCTGTTGTGATTTATTACGGTAAAATCTCTCTTGTCTAAAAACAATTATTATATACTAGGGCGAAGAATGGTAGTATGGTGTTTTCGAAAATCAATCATCAATTTCCAGAAGCGGAATATATCGCGATTTTTCTCTACTAAGTTCCAGTCAAACCAGCTGGTCTCATTGTTCTGGCAATAAGCATTGTTGTTGCCTTTCTGAGTGCGTCTGACTTCATCTCCCATGCAAATCATCGGAACACCTATAGACAGCAACAGAATTGCAGCGAAATTTTTGATCTGTCTTTCCCGCAAGATTTCTACCTCCGGGCCTTCGGTCTCTCCCTCAACCCCACAGTTCCAGCTCAAATTATTGTCAATTCCATCCCTGTTATTTTCCCCGTTAGCCTCATTGTGTTTGTGGTTATACGAAACAAGGTCATTAAGTGTAAATCCGTCATGGCACGTTACGAAATTAACACAAAGGATATAGAGTCAATCATATTTTACAGAACTTTCGCTACACTGCCTTTTGAAATTTTACTAATTTTAAAATTTTACTAATTTGAGAGTAAAAATTGGTTTTGGAATGGATTCATTAATTAGTCATTACAAGCTTGCCCTTTCTATACTAAGTACTTGTCGTAAAATAAATTAGACAGATTATTAATAAAATTACTTTTCCAATATATGATGAGGATCTTGAAAACGAATAAAATATTATCTAATAAATGTAGGTTTTAAGCAAATCAACTATTTGAACAATATTGTTGAACAAGATCATAAATATATAAAATGAGTAGTGCGTCCAATGTTAGGATTCCAGTCTTTTTTGCATTAATTTGTACCAATTTGAAAATTAAATGTTGCTATCAAGAAGAAAATACCCAAATAAGAATGAAGAACAGCCTTTTTAGGATGCACCTATGCCACAGATTCTCTTAATATGAGATAAAGCTTATTTCAGAAGCTACTTAATTTTTAATTACTGGTAATTCTCAGAATTGTTTTCATGATCATGAGCTTGATTGATTAGTCGAAATACAAGACCTATGAAGCAAATTTCAAGTTTTGGGATCAGCTCATAAATTAAACAGAAGATTTGGTATTAACTCCTGAAAATACCAGAAAAAATAAAAATAGTAATACGCTTAAAAAGATAAAGAAGAAGGCTACGAAAAAGGGGAGGATCAATGCAAGTTACTGCACATTTTAAAAAGAAACTACATATCCTCGTGATGGTAGGCTCAGTTCTTAATATCGTACTCATTGTGAAGTTATATACAATTTCAGGAGATTGGACTCAGTTGGGAGCGGCTGGGGGTTGGCTCGCAGCGTTGATGTACGCATATATAGTTCTAAAAAAATGTCCACATTCAGCAGATACAGAAAATTCTTGAATTTTTCAATTATCCTTGAGACATTTCGAAGTCAATTCACATTCATTGCTCTCCCTTCACAAGCAAAATATTATTGCTTCTCCTTCACAAGCAAAATATTAGGTTTCTCAACCCTTTCAACTCAAACCACTCCTTCTCAACAACGTTTATATGTAGTAAGGATTACAGTACATCTGATTTTTTCGAACGTTTTATATTACTCATTAGATTACTTAATATATCATGACATGTAGAAACATGGCATTCATGCATTAAAAATTACAACCTGAGAACGATTACTCATTAGATTACTTAATATATCATGACATGTAGAAACATGGCATTCATGCATTAAAAATTACAACCTGAGAACGATTACTCATTAGATTACTTAATATATCATGACATGTAGAAACATGGCATCCATGCATTAAAAATTACAACCTGAAAACGGTTTCATAAATAAAAAAGAAGGTTCTGTTAATGAAATACTGGCAGCCGAAATACGAAACAATGAATCCCGAAGAACTGAAAAAATTACAGCTAAAACGTCTTCAACACAGCGTAAAGCTGGTCTATGACAACGTTCCTTTTTACAGGCAAAATTACAAAGCAGCCGGAGTCACTCCCGAGGACATCAAGACCCTTGAAGATATCCGTAAATTGCCTTTCACGCGGAAAACCGACCTTCGGGACAACTATCCTTTTGGGCTTTTTGCTGCCAAAAAAGAAGACATAGTACGTATCCATGCCTCGTCCGGAACCAGCGGAAAGCCAACCGTTGTCGGGTACACGGCAAAAGATATCGAGACCTGGTCGGACATGATCGCCCGCGATCTCACAATGATTGGGCTTTCAAAAGGTGACACCATCCAGAACTCAATGAATTACGGGCTCTTTACCGGAGGCATAGGCTTCCACTACGGCATAGAAAGAATGGGCGCAATGGTCGTACCGGCTGCAACGGGAAACACCGCTCGGCAGCTCGAGATGATGATCGACTTCGGCGTAACCGCAATCCACTGTACCCCTTCCTATGCCTTTTACTTGGCCGAAACAGCCGAAGAAATGGACCTTATAGACAAACTCTCCTTAAAAGCCGCTATCTTTGGAGGAGAGCCTTGGTCGGAAAACACGCGGAAGCAGCTCGAAAAGCGGCTCAACCTCAAAGCCTACGACTGCTACGGCCTGTCGGAAATGTTCGGGCCAGGAATCGGGTTTGAATGCCAGGAGCAGGACGGGCTGCATATCTGGAGCGACAACTTCCTTGTCGAAGTCCTTGACAAAAACGGAGAACAGGTCTCAGAAGGCGAAAAAGGTGAACTTGTCCTTACTTCCATCAACAAGGAAGGCTTCTGCAATATCCGATACCGTTCAGGTGACATGACAAGGCTTCTTGAATCCGAATGCGAGTGCGGCAGGACAACCACCAGAATTTCTCGCCTCATGGGCAGAGCCGACGACATGCTGATCGTAAGAGGTATCAACGTGTTCCCCTCCCAGATCCAGGATGTCATTTCCCGCATCCCGCAGGTAGGTGAACACTTCCAGCTTATCCTTGACCGCAACAATCACATGCTCGATGAACTTACAATCGAAGTCGAACTTGAAGATAATGCTTTTACCGGCGACCTCAAAGACCTTAAAGCCATCCAGAACTATGTTCAGCACGAACTCAAAGCTGTCCTGAATATCCGCACAAATGTTGAGCTCCTTGAGAAAGGCAGCATCGAAAGGACAGCAGGAAAGGCAAAGAGAATCATCGACAGGCGCCCAGAGCTCTAAACGGAAAAGCAGCCCCAATTAAACAATAAATCAGGGAAAAATTATTTCCTGGTTTTTCTTTAACCTTTTTTGATACCTATTTTTATGATACCTATTTTTCATCAGTCCTTTTTAGATTACTCCGCTTTCTATTATTCAACTTGCATAGCAGATAGAACCGCTTTTCAGAACCCTGGGCAACCCTACGCTCGACGAAGTAGAGTGGTTTTTGCGTAAAGTCTTAATAAAACTGAAATTTTTTTGATTTTATTAAAATGAAGCCTATAATAAGCCAAAATTTGGAAATAATTCATTTTGACCCTCTGAAACAATAAAAAAGTGTTATAAAATATGGTTCTGGCTTGTAAATATAAAAAATGAAGATATATGTTATAGGTAGGTAACACATATTAACCAGAGTTTGTAACCAGAGCTTGAATTTACTTTAATACCTAATTTTTACCTTAACTTGGGATCAAACTTTATAGCCCGGTCGTATAGTATCTCTGAATAGGCTGGTCCGGTCTTTGTTGTGTTCTCCATGTAGGCCCTCCAGGCAACAAAAAGCGGCTGATCCGGCTCTATGCCGTGAACTCCCACGCCGTAGGGAACCTCATAGCAGTATTGATCATCTTCGCTGCAGTTTCTGGCGAGCTTGTAGACATAAAGGTATTTCGCATTGAGATTGTCAGGGAAATATTCCTCAGCAGATCCATTGAAATCTGCGTCTGTGATTGCTCTAACACCATTCCATGTATCTGCTCCGTATATTGCGAAGTTCGAGTACGTCGCCTTTCCTGTGGCTACATGGTTAACCCCATAAACAATTATGAATTCATTGGAATCATTGCCCAGAGTAATTGCCGGTTCTCGCAAGAAAGGATAGTACAGCGAGGTGTTAACGAAAGGAGGTGTAGGCGAAGAGACAGTCTGGTTTGCTGTCCATAGATAGCACGCATCGTTATTGAGACCTACTGCGTTAATTCCTTTCTGGATGGCATCACTCCCTACAGGAACTGCCTGACTGGTCGGAAGCTCTGTGGCACTTGACTCATTATATTTGTTGAGAATCGCAATCCTTAGCTCTTCGAGATCATCCATAAGCTCAAACTCTGTTTGCCCGGTTCCGCGGACTCTTAGCTCCGGATAATCATACGGGTCCAGCTCTGTAGTATTGTTGGGAGTAATCCGGAAAACAGTTGCAGGTGTATTATTTATGTAATCATCACCAGCCTGTGTGTCATTGAATAAGGCTGGGCGGACAAACGCGGCAAATGTATCGGAATCATTCTCCAGACCCATTTTTAATATGGTTGATGGCAATGCCTGTGTGTTAATTATATCGTTTGAGTCTCCTGCAGATTGGGCAGCAGCCCTGATGCGTTGATCAATTCCTTTGTCAGCCGTAATTATTATTACCGTGGTTTGATTGAAAGGATTTCCAGAAGAGCCGTTTTGAGTCCCTTCGGTTTTAATAACCAGGTCGTTCACCGTATCTGCTACGTTGGCAAAGATCCATCTTTTTTCATTCCCAATTGTCCTGTGCATTATGAAATTATCGTAGCTGAAGTACTTGCATTCCGGCTGTGTTCTTCCAACGAAAACAACAGCTTCATTAGGACCAAGGTTCCAGAATGGAGTTGTACTCCCGCTCATTCCGAGAGTACCTGTTATTTTAGAAATCCGTTCATCTATTTCATGACCAGCTGCTGCTGGAACAAAATATGCCACATATTTTGTGGTGGGATTATTTCCGTATGCAGAAGGCAATACTCCTTTCTCTAATAACCCGATTAAATCAAAGTAACCCAGTTCACCTTCCTCTACGGTGAATCAGTCCAGTTCCAAAGCCTGTCGAAAAGTCTCCGCATCATATGTTTTCGTATTCTCTGCGAGAGCAATTCTTGTTAATACTGTGAATAAAATGCCAAGTATTATAATTATTATATAATTTTTCATATATAACCCCCAAGTAAATTTATTTATTAATTATTAGAAACCTTGTCAGGACATTGATTTAATTGGAACAGTATATCGGTTGACAGTTCATATTATTTCTTACTCCCACTCTGCTTTGACTTTATGTGGTTTGCATACAACTCACACAGTTGAAATTCCGAAAACCTCCAATAATTAAAAATATAATTATTTATTAATAATTATTCAAAAACGACGGAGGTATAAGCATAAACTCACCCAAGTGTAAAAACATCGACTACATTAATTTCCTCATCGCGGCTTCTAACGCTTTTAGTTGCACTGAAGCTGCTAGTGTCAAGTCAAACTCAAAATGTCGTAAAATAGTTCTTGCACCTTTTCATAAGTAATCTTTAGAATTACTTATGAAAAGATATACTGTATATGATTATGAATACAAACGTTGTGGAGTGCGCAATATGTATCTTGCCTGTGAACCGTTGGCAGGAAAACAAATGGTAAATATTACTGAAAGAAAAACAAGCAAGATTGGGCCTATTTTCTGGAAAAATCGCACTTCAACGTGAGAATGCATTCGACGTGAAAATGCAAATAAAATTACGCTGATAATGGACTATCTAAATACTCATGTCCCTGGATCTCTCTATGAAACATTTCCATGACAGCTAAGTGGAAATTGGATATATTTCAATAAGGTTAATTCCCAGCTCCCCAGCCTCCAATGATGGAGTTCATTTGTAGATTAAAAAGTTGAAAATTTACAGGACTGAAAGTTACAGAAGTGAAATTTACAGGACTGGAAGTTTAAGCTTCCAGAACTGAAATCTCAGGCTTCCAAATTTTTCATATTAATTTCCAGGCATGTGTTTTTCATCATCAAGATTCTCAAAGTCTTCTAGGTTTTCTTCTCTTATCCGTTTTTTAAAGGCCCGGTTTTTCAGGTAGACTGCTACTATTAAAACTGCCAGTAAAAGGAAAATTGGATATTTAAAGAAATTAAGCAGTTCCGAAAGCCTTGATGAACTTTCTGTAGAAGCTGAACTTTTTATATCATCTGACACTTTACCTGAGGAAGCTGAGGCAATCTCAACTACATTTTCAATGCCTCCCGTTGCTGTCATGCTTTCTTTTAAAGGCAGTCCGAGCCTTTCTCCTGAAAGGAAACGCGCATCTCTAAAGAGCTGCGCAAAAACCGTGGAGTTTCGCTCAAAAAGATACGCTGCTCCGTTATCACTCGCTGCAGCAAGGGCCGAGCTATCGCGAGAAATGAACACGTCATTAATATTTCCTCCGCAACTGCAGTTCCAGAATTCCTTCCCACCGAGATCGAGCACATAAAGCGTATCGTCCCAGCTTCCAGCTGCAATGAATGATGCGTCCGGTGAAATTGCAACACTGTAGACATCATCTTTTACCTTGTAATCCCAGAGTTTTGTACCTGTGCTGTTAAACATGTAGACTTTATCGTCAAAACTTCCTGCCGCCAGATACGAGCCGTTGTTTGTCAGGGAAACGCTACTGATCCAGTAAGCAGGGTTGTGTATCCAGGAAAAATCCCCTTTCTGGTTAAGGAAATAGACATTATAATTGGAACCTCCAGCAGCCACATATTGGGCTTGTGGAGTAATGCACACACAATTGATCACACTGCCTGTTTTTCGTTCCCATATTTTATTTCCGTCTCTGTCAAAGAGATAAATGCAATAACTGGAACCACCGGCTGTAACGTAAGAGCCGTCTCTGGAGAGAGCTATACTGCGGACGGAATATCCTGAATCAAAATTCCATAATAATCTGCCCTCTTTATTAAAGAAGTAAATCTTGCCGTCATCACTGCCTGCAGCCACATATGAACCATCGGAAGAGACCACAACACAATTCACGCTGCCCTCAGTTTCGTAACTCCATAGCAATTTTCCTTCCCTGTTAAAAAAGTATGCCTTCTTATCGTTGCTTCCTGCAGCTACACCAGTTCCATCGGGAGAAATTGATACAGTGTAAACAATATCCCCAGTAGTATAATTCCAGAGTTTCTTTCCCTTGGAATTAAAAAGAGAAACACTACGATTAAAGTCCCCAACTGCAAGATAATTCCCATCAGAAGAAAGAGAAACCGTATTAACTATACATCCTGTTTCACATCTGCAAAGCAGGTCAAAAGCTCTGAGTTCCGAAAGATTTATGTTCCCACTATCCGAGTCAACAGGATCTGCAGCCCCCAAATCTGCAAACAGGCCGAAGAGCAGACCCAGCACTATAAATAACCATGTTCCTGCTAACTGTCTCATAGTAATGTATAGTTTAGGAGTTTATTCTTCATGAATTTTTTGTAAAAGTTTACGATTAGATTTGCGGTCTGGATAGAGATGAAAGTGAAAGATAGTCAATCTCACTCCCATTAATGTTATAAGATGAATCACAAATCCAGTCCTCATCTAAGTCTGTACAGATCTCAGAAAAGAGAGATAGGAAGTTAAAGAGATATCTTTTAAGATAAATGGCAAAAAAGACATATCTTTTAAGATAGAGTGTGGAAGAAATAGCTTTAAAGAGATAGCTTTAAAGATAGAAGGCGGGAAAGAAAATGAAGTGATAAGAAGCTGGGTAATATATGAAAAAAATACCTCAGACACAAAATAGCATGATAAGCTTAGCATGATAATCTGCGTAAATAAGTTGCAAACTACCATGCCACCTAAATAATTATGAGAAACGATAATAAAAATAGGTGTTGGATTATGGGTTTCTAGATAAGCTTATTCATTGGATAACGTTTTCAGAAAATCACTTTTATCTTTTTCTGTAATGGTGCGTCTCACCCTACACGGATTGCCAGCAGCTATTACATTGGCCGGAATATCCTTTGTTACTACGCTTCCAGAACCAATGACAGTATTATCACCAATGGTAACCCCCGGATTCACAATAGTGCCACCGCCAAGCCAAACATTGTTGCCTATGAAAATAGGAACGGCATATTCCAACTGGGTATTCCGCACATCCGGATGCACGGGATGTCCTGCAGTAAAAAGACTCAAATTGGGTCCAATAAAAGCGTTGTCACCTATAGTAACCTTAGCGCAGTCGAGAATTGTACAATTATAATTGGCATAAAAGTTCTCCCCGATAGAAATATTATATCCGTAGTCACAGCGAAAAGGTGATTCAATAATGAAGTTCTCACCAGTTTTGCCAAAAAGTCTTTTAATAATTTTATTGCGTTGTTCAATTTTGCTGGGGTGCAGAGCATTAAATTCAAAAATCAACTCCTTTGCAGCCTGACGTTCTGCAAGCAGTTCTTCTCCAAAAGCTCTATATGGTTTGCCTGCCAGCATTTTTTCTTTTTCTCTCATTTTAAACTCCTTTCTTTTTTTCTTATCTTAGCTCCCGTTTTTTCTCTCACCTTAACTATATATTTCTCATATCATTTTTATTGTCGTTTGTTTGTACTCAATTATCATTGTTACACAACAATCAAAACAAGGTCTACTCATATTTTTTATGCTTTTGGGATTGATGGAACGTCGTGTACAGATACATCAAAAAGCAATCAAAAGGAACATCGTGTACAGATACATCAAAAAGCAATCAAAAGTCGCGTTGAAGATTTTATTTTGAAAAACTAATCTGTATCGGCTTGCAGCCAAAAAATATAAAACAAAAATTGAAGATAAAAGCCAGAGCTCTCAAATATTTTCAGCCAGGAAAACAAGAGATCCTTTTTTAGTGCCATTTTCAGAGTAGTTCATCGGAACTTTAAGTTCAATTTCCAGAGCTTTACTTGTGTTGTTTGCAATTACTTCAGAAAAGTCTGGCCAGAAACGGGAAGAAATATAAATACCTTTAGAAAAAACTGCATCTGAAGACTCACTAACCTCAGCGGAAATCCTGACATTACTTATTCCTGTGTTCCTTATTGTCAAAACCTGTGGTTTACTTATCTGTTCTGTTGACTGCTTTGAAGGCATGGTTCCTAAATTGAGGGTATCTCTGTCGATTTCAATGGAAATGTCCGAGGTATTATTTGGTTCAGGCATTCCGATTGTGACCTCTAGATCTACCCCGGTTACGAAAGGAGGTCTGGCAAGTGGAAGATAATCGAAATCGCTTCCATTAATCTGGAGTGGCAAATCGCAGATCCCATCCGAGTTTGAATCGTTTGAGACCTGAGAGAAGCCGGTTCCCTCTGGATTTGCCCAGAAATTTCCTCCCAGGTTTAGACCCCCTACTATATTTGGCCTTGGCGACTGTGTAGTATTCCAGATATTTCCTTTAGTATTCTCGGCTTTCACATTTACGCTATTATTGAAGTAGTTATTATAAATGCGGTTAGCTGCACTGTAGTCCAGAAAGTAAATGCCAGATTCGTTACTCATTGTTATTGTATTGTTAGACAGTTCATTGTCGTGGCAGTCCTCTCTTAAATAAATGCCTGTACTTCCGTTAGAAATCGTGTTATTATAAACTCTGGAATCGAAGACAAAGGTTAGATAAATCCCGTTCCGACAACCTAGAATCAGGTTGTCACGTAGGATGGTCCTTGCCTGAACGTCATACATGTCAATTCCATTACTACAGTTTATGATTTCATTTCTCGAGACGAGGTTGTTTCCACCACAACAGGCAATACTTATTCCCTCGCCGTTTGAAACCCGATTCTGGAACATTATATTGTCCCAGCAGTGAGCCCCAATAATGAGGGTGCTCTCTTCAATAGCATTATTTATCAGCAGGTTTTTGCCGCACCCTTCATCAAGCCAGATGCCATTGCGGAAAAAAGTATTCTTCAAGACTGTACTATTCCTGGAATCCTGCAGATAAACCCCGTACCTATTTTCGAAAAATCTATTATTCTCGACTGTGCAGTTGTTAACCTGCTCAAGGCAAATCCCTGCTGCAGGACAACCAAACCCATCCCATTGGTAAGCAGGCTTATCTGACCCTGAACTGGAAACCTGCCCCAGACTGGCGTTCTCTGAATTATTGGAATTATTGGAATTATTGGAATCATTGGAGTTATTGGAATCATTGGAGTTATTGGAATCATTGGAGTTATTGGAATCATTGGAGTTATTGGAATAACTAGAATCATTGCCCATTTCGGAAAAGTTTGAAGAACCTGAAACATTAGAGATGGTGGAGACAGAAACGTTGGAAACTTCACCTGACCCGGTTATATTGAAGCCGCTGACAGTTACATTATCAGCTTTAATCTGAAACACGCTGGCATTTCTATCCCTCGTCCTTATAAGCACATTTTCAGGGTCCTCAAACTCCGAACTGATCTTTATTCCTGAAACATTGACAACAATATTCTCCTGATATTCCCCGGTTTTCACAATAACTAGATCTCCGGCCGTAGAGTTATTTACTGCAGCCTGGATCGAATTTTCTGGTTCTACGTAAATAACCTCTGCACTTCCAACACTTGCTGAAAACAGAAATAAGAAGACAACAAATGCAGCACCGAATCTCCACCTGTTGTGATAATCTTCAATAAACGTGATTCTCAGAACCAATCCCCCCAGAAAAACTTTACATAACCCCTCCGCTTAGAATACAATAACTTTAAGCCGACAGTTATTGTTTATAATGAAGATAATTTGTTAATATACAGATGAAATTAATAATTTATATATTAACTGTTTCCTTGTTTTTAAATATCCCTTTGTTTCTACACGAAACCCGAGTCTGTAAATAGAGAAGCCTTACAAGCAGATAGAAATTGAACCTCAAAAGTTATAACCATAAAAAGAGCAAAGTGAAACCTGAGTTTAACCGAAATTTAACTTTTACAGGAGATCAGTATGAGGGAAATTGCTCTTACAAAAAAGGTAGAAGACACTGCTTTTAAAATGAATGCGGATTTTATTGGGATTGCAGATGCAGCTTGCTTTGAAGACCCGGAATATACAGGAAACAAACCTCAGGACGTGATGGCAGAAGTACAGTCAGTTATAATCCTGGGGGTTGGCGTACCAAGGGGAGCTTTTGAGACTCTTCCAGCCGGACGGGCCGAATATACCAATACTCTTATGGCAGCAACTGCAACCCTTCGAATAGTCGCTTTTCAAATTGCAAAACTTATTGAAAAAGAAGGATACAAAGCAACTATTGTGCCTACAGAGGGAAGTGAGTTTGGATACTGGTATGCTGACCGCGAGACACTTAAAGCAAATCTGTCCATCAAATATGCCGCATATCATGCAGGACTGGGTAATTTCGGCATAAATCACCTCCTTATTACAAAAGACTTCGGCCCCAGAATTAGAATGACTGCAATACTGACTGATGCCCCACTGGAAAAAGAAGAAAAGGGTACTTTACCGCCGTTTATCAATGAAAAATGCAGCAAGTGCACGAAGTGCATTGAAGTATGCCCGGCTGGTGCCATCTCCTTGGATGGAAAAATTGACAGGCAGAAATGTGCACAGTATATGTTTAATGTTCTGGGAGGGCTGCGCTGTGGGCTCTGTATTAAAGTCTGCCCACAGTAAACTTGCTTGCGGTTTACCAACATCACTTTTGTAATTTTGGGACTAAAGAGATCTGTTTAACTGATAATAGTGAAGAGTAGATTTTGAGTGATAGCAACCGAAAAATAATTTGGAAACTGAGTTTAATGTATCGCCCGGTAAGCTACCTTAAATCAATTGATGCCGAAAGTATCAACATAGATTAGAACTCAGTTAATGCAAACTTACTTAAATCATTCAGAGTTTATGATTAATACCTTTTCAATTATTTTAAAACTATTTGAAGAGGATACGATAATACATCTCGTAACTTGACTTTTAGATATTCTTCAACATATGAATGACCATTAATTGACCAGAAAGGCACATCTATTGCCTTGATTTTAATAGTTTCATCTTTAGTACCTTTATTTATCAAAAATACAGAATCATCTACCGGTTTATCAGAGGTGTTCGGATAAATAAGCAGTACGTTATTTGTTCCTCGCCTGTAAGCATAACTGATCATTTGATACATATCGGATTGAGCTATTCCTTTCTTTGAATCGCTTTTTTCCAGGTTCCATCGGGGTTTATACTTAGTATCAACAATTATCTGCTCCCAGTTTTTTTGTTTGTGAGCAGGATGTCATGCTGAAGATTAAACGTGTTAGGATTGGTATGCAGGTAAAGATCTGATTTCTGAGGCTCTACTTTGAATGTGTCACTAAAATGCTTTTGAACATAGCCGGCTATAAAATCCTCAAAAATATATTCCATCGGGAATAATAAGCTCCAGTTTTTCATTTCATACTCTGCGCAAGAATAAATTCATCAAATGACTTTTCATCCAGTTTATTCCCATCTAGCAGATATTTTAACACATCTTTACGTAGATCCGTAACCGGCCCTGATTTCGATCTGTACTCATATTCTAATGGAGTCAGGTCTTCTTTCGATAGATTATTAAGTTTATTGATTAAAGCATTTTTATCTTCATAAAGTCTGGATATTTCTTTAGACGTATCACACATTAACTGAATACCTTTTTTATTTCGTCTTCTTTCATAGAGACAACTTCCTTTTTATATCCACTAGATGAATTATTTTCTCGCTTTTTCTGCCTTTATTCTTTCAAGCAAAACCTCAGTCGGCCCCCAATCTTCTGTCCTTTGAACCTCTGCCAGCTCTTTTTCATTAAGCAACTTTCCCTCAAATTCTTTTTTCAAAACACTCTGCCTTAGGGCTTTGAATTTTTTCAGATTCATTTCAATATCCTGCTCTATCTTATTACATACTGACAGGCGTGTTTCTATTTCCTGAATCATGGCTTGTCGTTCGGAAAGAGAACAGATAGGGAAGCTTGTGTTTCCAATAATTTTTAAGTTCAGATTTGGCTGAACTCCATCCGAAGATTTCATTTGAATTTCTTTATAATTTTTCGTCAAAAGCCATTTTATTGGTCATCGGTTAAGGAATTTTCTTGCCTAAAAGCTATCGATTTTGCATTAGAAGCCGGCCTTAACTTTTAGCCTATTTACATGAAATCGATACCCTATTCCAGCTCAGAATTTATTAAAATATTTGAAAAATGTTGAGGAAATCAACGCAATTTATCACGATTCCTTACTTAACCGAAGACGCATGAATCCATTTTTATTATCGTATTCTAGGAGATCAGCTTTCTACATGTTATCAAAGAATCCAGATCTTTTCCATTCTTGAAATTTATCATGGACAGTACCTGGAGCTCCATAAAATCGTGGCAAAGTTTTCCATTTACAACCAGTACGAAGAAGATAGAAAATTCCACCGTCGACCTCCTATTTTCAGCTACAGCCTGTTTAATGTATCTTATTCTGGTTATCTTATTCTGGTTATCTTATTCTGGTTATCTTATTCTGGTTATCTTATTCTGGTTATCTTATTCTGGTGCCGACTTTTTCGATGTAATTTATATGATTTAAGAGGGATGCAATAAGCAGATTGCGGGCAATGCTCTTGTGTCTGAAATCAGAGGGTTTTCAGGCCGCCTGGCAATCCTCCGAGATGGAGATTTCAATCCTGTCGTCAAAAACCTCAATGTGCACATTTGCGCTCTTGTCAAAATAGTCACGGTGGCAAACAGCATTTACGATAGCTTCCCTGAGTTCTACGTACAGAATATCGGGGATCTCTTCACTTTGCAATTTCTCAATCTTATACACGTTTATGTGCTTCTTGAATAAAATTGAGGACTATCATAGAGGGATAAAGCAGTTTTGTGGTGTGGAAAAATGTAAAGCAAGAAAGGAAGAGTCACAAAGAGTACATATAATGTTCTCATTAAGAGCTTTTCTTAGACTGGAATTACAAAGAATCAAAAGTGGAATATTTTGGTTTGAGCATGCTATAAAAATTAGATTTCGTACAGTTCAAAAAATAAAAACCCTCAGTATTGCCTGTAACTCTTACCATGGCTGCCTATCCCCTCTCCATTAAGCGCCCGCAACGAAATAACCTATGCAACTTATAATTTATTGTAACTTTGATTGGCGACCTTGATAGTGAAAATCAAAATGTTCAATCGCGAATATGCATAGGTTATTCTGTAACGGGGCTTAAGACTCACTTACCCGAAAATGAAGTACCCGGAAAATGAGGCACTGACAAAAGGGTGTTCTATAGTTATCTGGCTATGCCAAATTGCTTTCTAACTTTTTAATTTCTTCTTCTGTTCTGGAATACTCATTTTTGAGTCCTATAAGCTTCCTTTGCAGTTCGTTCTTCTTTAGCCTAGCTTTATCCCGCTTCTCCCAGAAGATGGTACCCAATTCCGATTGACTTTTTTCATCTATATATACCACCGTCCAAGATATAGACCTATCTGGATATATAAGCAACGAGCTTAACCATTTATATTAATTAGGTGATTTTGAATCGTCTACATATAGAGGGTAGATGTTCTCAGGATAAAATCCCAAAAGTGAGTTTTGATCGTGAATCAAACGCAAAATCATGAATATATTTTTGAAACTTTACTAATTTAATGGTAAAATTGGTTTTGGGATAAGATCAAAGTGTAGAAGCATTTTTATTTGCAGGAACAATGATAATCTAGATAGATAGACCCTGTAAGTCTACTAAAACGCTTATTTTTATTCCTTTTATTTTTTGTGCTCATAGTAATCGATATTCCCCTTTTTTTAGCCGGAATATCCTTTGTATCAGTAAAGTCACACAGCTAGAGCTTCATTCAATACTATATTCAAACTTTTTACCTAACTTTTCTCCCGTTCTATTCGAAATCTTTTTATTCATGCATAATAAACTTTATTAAATTTATAATGTAAGTTCTGAATATAATATTAATTTGATTGTTTCAGTTCCAAAATAATTCACTAATACTTTTAATTCACTAATACTTTTAATTCACTAATACTTTTAATTCACTAATACTTTGAGTGCTTCAGAAAGGATTATTATGAAAAAGACACTGGGTAGTCATATTTTCGAGGATGTCCCAATCACTTCAATGGCTATTGTTTTGGTATTATTTACCATTTCTCAATTGCAACACCACTCAGTTTTTCCTGATGATTGGTTTCCTTCTCAATTTGCAGTTTCATCTTTCATGATTCTTTTTTGTGTGTGGATCTTAAGTGAAATTATAAACTTTCTTTTTAGCAGGAAGAATTCTCAGACGACAAATAAAGATAAAGGTTCTTGTTGGGTCATTATCGCGATGGTCTGGTCAGTACTCTTTATTGCTTTTACATTACGTGGTTCTGAAACAGGAATATTCGGCGGAAATTCCCAATATTCGGGACTTGTTTTGATTGCGGTTGGTATTATACTCCGCAAATGGTCAATCTGGATTCTGGAAAAGTATTTTACTGGACAGGTACAGGTTCGTGAAAAAGCAAAGCTCGTAACAAATGGACCGTATAGCTATATTCGACATCCATCCTATACTGAAGGTATGTTGTCTCTAATAGGGATTGCTCTATCAATTGGAACTTGGTTCGGAGCGTTTGTTGCATTTATCTTAAGCTTAATCGCATATCAGTACCGCATACATGTTGAAGAAGAGGCATTGCAAAAAGCTTTTGGTTCAGAATATGAGGAGTACAAAAATAAAACATATAAGCTATTTCCAGGTTTTTGAAAAGAACCTGAAAAGTTACTTACTTTTGTTTTACGCCGCCAGAACCTCATTTAATTAATTGATGACCGAATTCATCTCGTCCCAAAAAAGCTGGTACATTCTACCTCGCCCGCCAAGGGCATCAAAGGGAGTGTAATCAAGGTCATCTATTTCCAGATAGAAGCGAGTTGCAACATAATCTTTAATCATGCAAAGCCAGTTCATCTGGTCTTCATTAAATTTCAGGGTTCCTGACTGTTTTAAATAAATTGAATATATTTGAGTTATATAATATCAGTGGCAAGAATGGCATTTTAAACCTTAACCGACGACCAATGACTCAATTTTAAACCCAATTTTAAACCCAATTTTAAACCCAATTTTAAACCCTATTTTAAACCCTATTTTAAACCCTATTTTAAACCCTATTTTAAACCCGATTTTAAACCCGATTTTAAACCCAAGTATTAATAATATCTGGATAATATAATTATCAGAATATAATACAGGATTGGGGGAGACTTTATTGGAGCTTTTCGATGCTTCTTGCAAAGTTGCTATAGAAGCGAGTCTTAATTCTGCGCTATTGAAAACAATTTTATCGAAAACAATTCTATTGAAAACAATTCTTCTTTTGCTGCTTGCTCTCTGCCTGGCATCCTCAGCCAGCGCAAAATACTCACTGGAAAAAGCTGAGACAAATATAATTGTTAATGCCAGCGGGATAACCCATGTTGAGGAATTGGTTTCATATGCATTTGATGGAGACCACATTGATATACATAGAGAACTCAAAGTGTTACCTGGAGACTCTATCCGGAATGTTAAGGGACGCTGTTCAGAGAAGGCATGTAAACTCAGGTTTGAGTCGATTCCAGAAGGATACAGGTTAATAGGCAAACTTCCGGATCCTACTCCGGAAAAATTGACACTTTTTATTTCCTACGATTACTATGGTGCAGTCAAATTTCACAGGGACGTTTCTGAATTCAGTTATAGGTTGTGGGGAGGAGAATGGGAAAAACCTCTGAAGAGCTTTAAAGGAAATGTTATACTTCCGGTGAAAAGCGAAAGCAAAATCCAATACTGGACTCATCCGGTTGCTTATACGCAGGAAGCAAATATAGAAAATAATGTCATTAGTTTAAGGACAGGTGAGATTTCTTCTACTCAATGGTATGAAGTTCGAGCGGTCTTCCCAAGAATTGCATCCTCTGGTTTTAGTCCTGTCAAGGTAGATGATACTGGGGGACTTGAAAACGTATTAGCTACTGAATATGTATACCAACAGAAAAACCTGATCTTAAATAGCCTTTATAGGAAGACCTTTCTATTTGCACTCCTTGTCCTAATATTTCCTTTAATTATATATTATATATACGGAAGAGAACAAAAAATCGATTATGAAATAATTGCTGAAACGGAAGTGCCTGATAATTCCAAACCTGCAGTGGTAAATGCCATTGTAATGGGGAAAATGGGTATTCCCACAATAGACGGATTTACAGCTACGGTTATGGATCTTGTTAACCGTGGCTATATCTCTTTGCGAAATTTAAAACCTGAAGAGCTAGTCTCACTCTATACTCCGGAATCAGACTCTTCCAATACTTCAGAATCAGACTCTTCCCATAATCCAGAATCGGACCCGTTCCAGAAACCAGAATTAAACTCTTCCCATAATCCAGGATCAGATTCGTCTCAGATACCAGAATCCGGGTCAAAAGATTTTATGGTTGAACTTCTTAATAATGAAATATATTCGGAGGCGGAAGGAAGTTTATCCGAGCTGGAAGATTTTGAAAAAGATGTGCTTTATCTGTTAAAAATTCATGCCCCCGAAAGAAAAATCTCCTGGAAAAAACTTGAAAAGGAACTGCAAAGCGGAAAGAGTTTCTATCAATTCTTAACTTCCTGGAACAAGAAAGTTCAAGCATACACTGCATTTGATGACTATTTCCAATTCACAGGAAACATATATATGTACTGGTTTGCCCGAACCATTCTAATGGCTTCGATTGTTTATTATATTCTAATTTCTGGATTTTTCCCTACAAAGGCGTTTCCTCTGGCTTCAAAGATAAATGTAATGACCAGTTTAATCGGGATTTTCGGGTTCGTTATTATAAGGTGCTCAGGCATGTTCATAAAGATATTTGGGCACTGGACCCCCGAAGGAAGCCTTTACTATAAACAATGTGATAATTTCAAAAAATATCTTACAGATCTTTCTGCTCTCAAAGAACATTCTCCTGAATCAATAGAGACCTGGGATTCTTATCTGGTGTATGCTATCTCTCTCGGAATTTCAAAGGAACTACTTCAAAATATGTCTCTGATCGTCCCATCTGAACAGTTAAGAGAGAGCCGCTTCTATCCTATAAGCTCAAGTTATATTATATCAGAACGCAGTTGTGAAAATGCCTCCTCTTCATCATGTTTCGGAGATATAAATAGAGAATAAGATATAGAAGAAGATAATATCGAAGAAGACAATGTCGATGGTGACTCTGGATGAGACGGTGCCAGCAAGAGCTTTGAATAAAAGGATAGTAGGCTGTCTGATCATAGAGAAATGCGCAGAAAAAGATGTAAACATACAGAAATAGATATGAAAGGCCACAGAAAAAAATGTGAAAGGCATAAAAAAGCTGTGCAGAAAGTTTCTTGCATTTTCTTGTTCAGGGAATTTTAGAGTGTTGAATAGCCGAAAAAATCGGAAAGAAAAAAGCAAAATAGTATAAAAATAACATTTCCCGGACAGAAAATAAAACGGTGCCGAAAAAATGGACATTTCTCACTTTTTATATCAGATAAAAGCTTCCAGTCGCTATGAAAACCAGATCGTTCATAATGAGAAAATTCCTGCAAGGGAAGCTTTGTATGCTCCTCTTACCCTTAAACCTCAGGTAAAAGCAGCTCTTTCAGGCATCGGAATCGAAGATCTGTATGTGCATCAGGTTGAGGCTATAGAAAAAATTCGGGAAGGAAAGGATATAGTACTCTGTACGACCACGGCAAGCGGAAAATCACTTACTTACATGATTCCTATTTTCGAAACTATTCTCAATGAACCTGAAGCAACTGCCCTTTATATATCCCCTTTAAATGCGCTTGTAAATGACCAGTTAAAGTCCTTTCTGGAATTTGAAGAGAAACTAAAATCAGGTGCAGGCATAGCCCGTTATACAGGTGCCCTTTCAGAAGCCGAGAAAAGGAAGGTAAGAGAAGGGCAGACCAATGTGGTCTTAACAAACCCCGAAATGATTCACATGAGCTTTCTTGCCTGGCATCATCTATGGAGGCGTTTTTTCTCAAACCTCAGGTTCATAGTCGTTGACGAGAGCCATTATTACCGGGGAGTTATTGGCAGCAATATGGCAAACCTGCTCAGGAGGCTTTTGCGTGTGGCTGAGTACTATGGAGCGTCTCCGCAGTTCATCTGCTGTTCTGCAACCATCGGAAATCCGGAAGACCATACGGAAACTCTTATTGGAAGAAAAGCAGCAGTTGTTGATAATAACGGCTCTTTTCAGGGTAGCCAGCAATTCGTTTTCTGGAACCCTCCACTTTATCAGAATAATAAGGGATGTACACTGAGAAGAAGCAGCTTTTCCGAATCGTCCTCACTTTTTTCAAAAGCTGTGCAGGCAGGTCTTCAGACTCTGGTTTTTACCCGGTCCAGGCAGGGAGTTGAGAGGATGTATAAAAGCTGCAGGGAGCTATTGAGGAGCAGAAATCTCTCTCCTGCCATCTGCCCGTACAGGAGTGGTTACTTTGATAGAGAAAGGGAAGAAATTGAAAAGAAAATGAATTCAGGGGAACTTCGAGGGGTTATTTCCACAAATGCTCTCGAACTCGGGATAGACATAGGAGGGCTTGATGCCTGTATTCTTGACGGCTACCCAGGAACAGTAATGAGTGCCAGGCAACAGGCAGGCAGGGCAGGTAGGAGCGGAAATGAAAGCCTTGTTATCCTCGTTGCGGGCACAAACGCCCTTGACCAGTATTATATGAGAAACCCAGCCGACTTTTTTACACGAAGCAGTGAAAATGCGGTGCTTAACCCCAAAAATCCGTATATCCTTGCAGGGCACCTGCTCTGTGCCGCAAAGGAGATTCCTCTACAGGCGTCAGATGAGAAATTCTTTGGTAAAGGGTATCCAAGAGTCGTGGAACTTCTGGAAGTCGAAGGCCTGCTTGCAGGTGACGATCTGAAGTATTCAACAGACCCATTTCCGTACAAACACGTTTCGCTTCGGGGAATCGATGATAATACTTACTCTCTCCTTGCTTTTGAGGGAGAAAAGCGCTTTCCTATTGAAAAAAACATTGAGGAAACCCTTGCATTCAGGGAATGCCATCCAGGGGCGGTTTATATGCACAGGGGAGAATCCTACTATATAAACAGGATCGAACATGAAAAGAAGGAAATCCATGCCATAAAAACGCATGATACCTATTATACGAAACCCATGATTGACTCGTCCGTGCTTGTGCAGGAGACCTATGCTGTAAAGCCGCTTTTGCACGCGTCGGAGGTCGAAGTGGGGCTTGGGGAAGTTGAGGTAACGGACAGGGTTATAGGGTACAGGAAAATCCAGACCCAGAGTAATGATGTAATGAGCGCCCATTCCCTTGAGATGCCTCCGGTCAGCCTCCAGACAATGGCTCTCTGGCTCAAGCTTCCGGACAGGCTGCAGGAGCTTGTAGGAGAGCATAAACTGGATTTTGCAGGCGGGATCCATGCTATAGAGCACGCGATGATTTCAATGTATCCTCTTCACCTGCTTGTGGACAGGAGCGACGTAGGCGGAGTTTCCACACCGTCTCATCCTGATCTTGGAGGCAAAAGCGGGATATTCATTTATGACGGTCATAAGGGTGGTGTAGGGTACGCCGAAAAAGGTTACGACCTTATAGAAGAGGTGCTTGACGGCACCTTAAAAGCAATAGAGAGCTGTCCATGTGAAAGCGGCTGCCCAAGCTGTATTCAGTCCCCAAAGTGCGGAAACAATAACGAGCCTCTTGATAAACATGCTGCAATCATGCTCCTGCACGACCTCCTTGGAAAAGCTCCTTATATTCCGCCGGAGAGAAAAGAAAAACACCTATCTGAAGTTAGAACCTCAAGACCAGCTCCTGAAAGAAGAAGCACAGAAGATGCTCTGAGCAGGGTCAGGCGTCAGCTCAGGCGGGAAACCATAAAACAAGAAACTCCAGCAGCACAGGAGAAAAAGGAAAAAACCTTCATCGCTACAGACGAAAATGGAGGAATGATTGGAGTAATCTCTGCCCCTGCCCCCGAAAAAGCTGCCGCAAAAACCTTTCACCAGAAACTCCGAGGAAAAAAAGAACCTACAAGAAAGAAGCCTCTTGAAATCTGCATTCGAGACCTTGGAGCTGGCAACGATTATAACTTCCGGCTTTGGATTGAAGTTTCAGAGAATGAAGGAAAGGAAGCTGTTAGAGGAGAAGATGAGAAGAAGGTTGTGAAGAAATTGATTATCAGGAAAGTGAATTGAAAAACGCACATGAAATTCATTGAATAACAGGCACAAATAAATGAAAGTACTTTACTCAACCTTTTTTGACAATAGATTCCATCATTATCTTGGGCAGTAAGGTTGTACTTATTTTGGTTTTTCAAAACCGTCAGAAAACTAATCAGTGAATTGCCGTCGAAGGCTCAAGTGTGACTTTGATCACGGATGCTAAATTGGCCTTTTAGGCAATTCCACTGTCCAAATAAATTGGGTGATATTATTTGATGATTGAAGTCATAAACAAATCTTGCGGTTTAGACATTCACAAACTCTTTTTCATTGCTACAATTCTCAGTCGATCTGGTGAAAAACAACAGCAACGTTTTAACAGAGATGATGAGGGAATTTTAGCCCTTAAGAATTGGGTAATATCAGAAAAATGTAATGTTGTTGCATGTGAATCAACAAGTGATTTCTGGGTTCCGATTCATGATTCATTGATAAATTATCTACCTGTAATAGTTGGAAATGCTCGAGATATGAAGGTATTTACCCATAAAAAACAGATAAGATAGACTCAGAAGTCATTGCACAACTTGCACTTAATAATATGATTCAGCCATCAAGAGTTTTCCCAAAGGATCAGAGAGATTTTAGATCATATGTTCGACTTCGATTAACACTTGTACAAAAAAGAACCGATATAAAAAATAAAGCTCATTCAATTCTTACCTCTGAAATGTTAAACCTGAATAATGCGCTGACAGATATTTTTGGCAAGAATGGCAGAATGATCTTATCAGGAATCTCTTTAGGTAAGAGTGTTGATCATATTATAGCAAGCCTCTCTCCAAATGTTCGGAAAAAAGCTGCTCAGATAAGAAAAATTCTTGATCGAGAAATTTCTCAAAGTGCTGCATTCAGACTTCAGATCTGTCTGAAACTCATAACGAGTCTTGATGATGAGATTGAAGCTTTAGAAAAAGAAATTGTAACTATTCAGCTCCGAGAAAACAACATCAATAGCCATCTTTACTAAAATTCAATAGACAAATTTCTGTCAATTGATTTTCTTTGATTATTGGCGATTGACTACATTTTTCATTGTTCATAAGTTATTTTTCGGATTATTTAGTTATAGTAGAATCACTATCCTCAGACATGTTTTGATAGGCTGAATAGTTACAAGAAATTTTCAATTATGCTTATCAAAAGTATAAAAGGGAAATGGAGATTTTAATGTCAGTTCCTGGCATAGGAGAACTTGGTGCTGCAATTCTACTTGCTGAGATAGGCAACTTTAAGGATTTTTCTTCTGGAGATAAGCTTGCTTCCGGGCTTGGTCTGGTTCCTAATGTGTATCAATCTGCAGATAAATATCACAACGGAAGAATCACAAAGAGAGGAGCAAAGAGAGCAAAATGGATTCTAACACAGATTTCTCAAGCAGCAGCAAGAACGAAAAATAGCAGGTTAAAAGAGTTTTTTAACAGAAAAAAGAAGTCAATTGGACATGCCAAGGCAATAATTGCCTTGGCAAGGAAATTGCAAAGATAATATGGCATCTTATTACGAATGATGAGATGTACGAAGATGAAACTGGATATAAAAAAGGAGAAGTTCAAAAGAGGAAGATTGTTGAGACCGAGATATTCTCAGTTGATGAACGAATAAAAATAATTAGTGAAATATTTGCAATAACGGAAAAAGGAACTGAGGAGAGCACGTGAGGAAGATATCCTCATCTACTTTTATGCTAATTAAGCACACTGCGAAACTCAAAACTCAATAATGCTGTGATATGCATATAAGAGAATCTGAGCATCTGAAAATTTTCCATGAGACTTAAGCCTGTCTCCCTCGTGGAAAAATTTTTCGACTTTTTCGGGATGTAGGTTATTGCTTTTCGCAAAGTTTGCCGCCAGAATTTTTAACTCCTTTTTTGAAGAGTATTTCTTTGGCCAGTTTCCATCCACAAAATTAAAAATGAGCCTGCGGTTCTTATGTCCTATCGTCCTTGTAGATGGATTTTGGGATATTTCAATATAATCTTTGAATGTATCTTCTCGTAGTTTTCCCCTTATTAATTTTTCACACTCACATATAAACATTGAGCCTTCTCCTTCCCAATATATTTTTAAAAAACAACCCGCGTTCAGAAAATAGTCAAATAAAATAGTCAGCTTCACCCCGAATTGATGAAAATAATAATTATGACTACTTAGACAATTGATTTACCTGTAATATTTTTCCTGCTACAGAAAACTTTTAAAAAAATAAAGAATTGTATCGGTATACTTTTTTTATTTATTCAATTTTTCAAAATGTAACATAAATTTCAAGTCACCCCTTATTGATTATGTAATAGATTCATAAAGAGTTCAGACAAAAAACATTAATCCTATGCATGCTATCCATAAATTCCAATGTACGGAGTAATCAGGATTCCCCCGAAAAAAGGGGAAGAAATCAGGGAAAAAGCCGTTAATGAAAAATTTCTGGACACTGCAAGAAAAATCCGAAAACTTCAGACTATAGAAGGAACTTTTCTTGAAATTCCTGTCACCGAAGTTGCAGGAGGAAAAATAGAAGATTTCCCGGTTATTGAACAGGAAAATCCGGAATTCCTTAAAAAGCCCAACTCTCTCAAAGAGTCCCTTAAAGGTTTTCTTTCCGAAACTGAACTTGCATCTGTCCCGTCGGGCTGGCAGATTCTGGGAGATATAATAATAGTTGGCATCCCTGAAATTCTGGAAGATAAAAAAATGAAGATAGCTGAGGCTTTACTCTCAATGTACCCCAGATGCAGGACCGTTGTAAGGGATTTTGGGATCCAAGGGCAGTTCCGCCAGCCAAAAAGAGAACTCCTTCTCGGCAGCGAAACCGAAACCATCCACAAGGAACACGGCTGCTTTTTTAAGCAGGATGTAACAAAGGTAATGTACTCCAAAGGCAACCTTGAAGAAAGAAAGCGAATGAGTAAGTTAGGAGAAGGAGAAATTGTTGTGGATATGTTTGCAGGAATAGGATATTTTTCAATTCCTATGGCTGTGCATTCCAGGCCAAAAAAGATTATTGGGATCGAAATTAATCCTGAGTCTTTTGCCTATCTGAAGGAAAACATCAAGCTAAATAAGGTAGAAGAGATCTTTGTTCCCATCTGTGGAGACTGCTCAAAGTTTGCTCCTGAAGGAACAGCCGACCGCGTGCTTATGGGTTATGTAGGAACAACACACTACTATCTTGAGCCGGCTATAAAGGCCCTGAAAAAAAGCGGGGGAATTCTGCACTATCATGAAACAGTTCCGGAAAGTCTTGCCAGAATCAGACCCCAGGAAAGGATAGAAAAAGCTGCCTGTGCCCTGGGAAAGAAAGTTGAGATTCTGGAAACCCACAGAATAAAAAAGTACTCTCCTGGGGTTCTGCATGTGGTTGTGGACGCACGGATATTCGAATAAAAATTTGAAATTTCGCTTTTAATTCAGATTCCAGATCTTTCCGGCTACCAGCCCGCAATGCAATTAGCCTTTATCCGGAAAATTATGGATCCCTAAACTATAGCTTCCATTTGGTGAGAAACAGGAATCTTTCAATTTTGCCCTGTACTGTGACCAAGTGTGACATTTATATTTATGCTGAAAAATTTTCTGTAAATGTTTCTTTTTTGCACAATAGACCATCACCCGTAGAAAAAAACATAAACAAGTTCCCACAAGGCAACCCAGCTTAGAGATAACTCTTCAACGGTGTTATAAATATATTCTTCCGCTTCCGGATCAAGCTCTTTTTGGTAATTGTTTGAAGATCTGGTTAAAAACTTTATGTTTTATATAAAGCAGTTAGTAATCATTTAATGGGTTCAAACGAACCTTCCAAGTAAATTTGAACCCCATTGTGCCCGGGGGCATAAGTTAGCGTTAGCTTTGCGTATATTTAAGCTTACCTGATTCTGCCTCCTGAGGTTAAGGAGGAAAAATTATGAAATATGGTAAATGAATAATTGGAGCAATGCTATTAATCATATTTCTGGTAAATATTACAGCTCCGGCATCGGCGTATTCATATAGTGGATATAAATGGGGCGGAAATTACGTAGTTCCTAAGCTATAGTCACGAGGCTAAATAATGCAACTGCTCAAATGAGATACAATGAGATTTTTGCTGCAACAATTACAGGCGTGACTATAGATTCTTCAATTCCAAGTTCTTGATCAATTGCTATAAAGGCAGGCTCAACTGCGTGGAATAATGCAGGTGCAGCGTTTACCTTCAAATGGGGGATGGCAACTACAACTGACAATAGGATATACTGCACAAATGCTGGAGCAACATATCTAGGACTATCTGTTCCAAACCATACTGGTAATTATAATACACGTTATGTAACCTATTTTAATACCTATTATCCTTGGTCAACAGCATCAAGTGGAGAATCAGGTAAATACGACGTGCAGAGTGTTGCTGCTCACGAATTTGGGCACTGGTTAACATTGTACGACTTATACGATTCTGGAGATTCTGAGAAAACAATGTATGAATGGACAAGTAGCAACGAAATAAAGAAGAGAACTCTTACCTCAGATGATATAGCAGGAATCAAACATATTTATCCTTAAAGGGTGATGACAATGAATAAGAACATAAAATATATGATCGTTTTTATTGGAGCAGTTACGTTGATAATGTTAAGTGCTTTAGCGTTGTCAGGCTAACAGGATGGTGTTAAACTTACAAATCGTCCTTCACAAGACACTAAGCTTGCAAATAATGATATGCCGTTATATAGTAAATCCAGTGCATCACTTCCATTACTAGGTTCTGAAGAATTAAGTAACTACTCTGATACGATTGTAATAGGTACAGTGAAGGAAATAAATCCAAGCAAATGGAATTCTATCAATGGAAAAAGGCCTGATGGTATTGATTCATTTAGCCTGGAGAATCTTATCTACACAGATATCACCATAAGCGTAGAGAAATACCTCAAAAACCCATCGTCAGCTAAAGAGATCACAGTGAGACTAGATGGCGGAACAGTAGGAAATGATACTTTAGAAACTGATTATGAACCAACATTCAAACCAGGTGAAAAAGTTCTACTTTTTTTGACGAAAGATGTTACTATAGGTACCAGTAACATTGAGCCAAAACATCTCAGAGTTACAGGGTGTATGCAAGGTAAGTTCACATTGACTGATGATTGGAAAGCTGTAAGACCTGATAAAACTGTCAGTCAGGATGAATTATTGAACACAATTGAAAAATAAGCTGTCTGCTTAAATAGCCTTTCAAGGCTACACAATTTTTATGGACGAGCCTATCCCAAAAGTCATTTCGTTCTTAATCATCAAGAATTTTCAGGATTGTTTTCATGATCAGAAACTTGATTGATTGTTCGGAATACAGGATTCAGAGAAGCAATTTTGAGTTTTGGGATCAGCTCGACTAATTAGTTGATATGAAATTAATGATGTTTTATCCTGAAAGAGATAGCGAAAAAAATTTAAAGCTGACTTTCCGTAGATGTCCATTTAATTTTCACAATTTTTCTGGCTATCGTTTTTTCTGAAAATTACTCTGAATATTCAAACTTCATTGAAAGCTTCTAACCTTTATTTCCGGAAGTTTTAGTTGAGATAATAATTGGAAATTATTGAGCAAATGAACAAAAACGATAGCTAGAAAAATGTTCTTTTTTTTCAAGACATCTGCGGAAGGTCGGTTAAAGCTAAAAATATTTAGTATTTATCCCTGGACAGCAGTAATTATCAAAGCAAGAATTATAAAGCAGAAACTCGCAAAGCAGTAATCTCAAAGACAGAAACTCGCAAAGCGGGAATTCTCAGTATTCTGCTGTAGCCTGCTTGATTGCACTACAGAGTTCTTCAGGTTTCCTGGAGCTCAGAAGCATTTTTTCTCCTGAAATAAGTTTGAGGATTACAACCGGGCTAACTTTTTTGGAAAACTGTGATACATCAGATTCTTTTCCCGTGAGAGGGTCATAAACCTTAATTTTGCAGTCCTCCACTACATGTAAAGGGATCTTTTTGGAAGACAGATTCAGGGGTACCAGGCGAACGTATATTCCATCACTTCTCACTTCAGTTATATGCTTTGTACAGTACAACATAAAAGGGAAAAATAACCCAAAGACAATCCAGAGAGCAAACAGGTATGTTTCAGGGATGTTATTGATTCCTGCAGGTCTTCCAAAAATAAGACTATGGATTTCGATATACCAGAGTAGGAGCGCAGGATAAAGGACCGAAACCAGGAAAAAATTGTTCCGCAGATCCTGTACTTCCCTAAAAATTACGTCTGCTTTCGGCTGTTTCACAAAATTCCGTCCTTGAGATGTGCCTAATTTATTTGTGTTTTAACCGTAGACTTACCTTAGATTGTCGTGGCTAGCAGGCATCTTAATAGTGCTGAAATTTATATTATGGCTACTAATTGAACTGCATATAGTGTTCGTACACACGACCGAATTCTTTTCAATTTTATAGTATTATTTAGATACCAGTATACCTACTCAGTATTGGAGCAGGGGTGTGTAGTAGAAAATGTTCCTGATTTTCTCTATAAAAACTGAGTAATAAACCTTCCGAAAAAAATGAGAAGTTGTATATATTTTTTAATTTAAAAGTTTGAGAATAGTAAGAGTGTAAAAAAACGACAATTATTATTAAAAGTCAAAAACGATAGAGAATAGTAGTTCACGAGACAATAAAGAACAAAATGGATTAATAAAAGATTGCTTTTTAACACCCTTTTTCAAGAGCTTTGTTGTACTCTTATATAGCGCTACATTTAACCTTTTTAATGCCCCGTATCACATTTTTTACTTTTCATTAGCCTTTCTAATAGCTTCAGCGAGTTTTTCCGGGATTTGGGATCCAATCATTAGCTTTTTCATTTTATTCCCGTCTGTAAATTCTAAAAGTACACCCCTGTTACCTGCCATATTATAGGCGTTTCCCTTTAATCCATAGCGTATACCCCAGCCTCCATAATCTCTAATAGGGTTATAGGTTAGAGCTTTGTAATTTTGAATACTCTCAAACGGAAATCTTTTGAATGAGCGATGAAAAGGGTAAAAGCGAACATATATCCCGTCATTCCTGACCTCAGTAACCAGCTTTATGTAATAGAAAAAAACAGGGAAAAGAACGCCAAAGACTAAAAGTAAAAGAAACATCATCCAGTCAGGAGCCGGGTTATTTCCAAAAGGTTTCCTAAGTAAAAGCTGCTGATAAGCTCCATACCATGAAAAAACAACAGGGATCGCAATAATGAGCCAGACCCATATCTGGCTTATTTTTTGAACCTCCCTAAAAAGAACTTGAGAATTCGTTTGCTTTGGATTATTCATTTTCGCAGGATAATTCGTTTGCTTTGGATTATTCATTTTCGTTGGATAATTCATTTGCTTTGGATTACTCATTTTCGTTGGATAATTCAATTTTCTATCTACAAAGGCCATTTTTTGATAGACATCTGGATTGTGTAAAATGCATTTTCAGTCTCATAAAATGTGTTTTCCAACATTAAAATGACGGGGATTAGCCTTAGAGTCTCATAAATTCTTCAGAAAAACCCTCAAAAAATTAAAGAAAAATACTTGAATGAGTGTGTTTTTATAAAATTAATAACCTAATCTATCCATCTCTTTAAGTACTGCTTCACTGAAATCCGTAAAGTGCTGGATTCCACCTGTCCAGGCCGCAAGCATCATGGCATCGTTAATTTCGGTTCTGGTGGCTCCGAATTTATGAAGTCTTGCGAGGATTTTGACCGCGCTCTGGATATTGTTGGTTGAGCAGGCTATAGCAAAGACTATTAAATGCTTATATTTCATAGAAAGCCCGCCTTCTCTTTCACTCCAGATGGCTTTATAAAAGCCTGCTATCCCTTCGGCGAAATCTTCGTTTATCTGTCCGGCATATTCAATAGACCTGGGCATAAACCCTTTTAATTCCCTGGCTTCTTTAACCGCTTTTTCCATAATTATCATATGTCATAAGTCAGGATTAGATATAATTCTATCTTATTAGAAAATTTACAGAATTTGGAAAATAAAGAGAGGAAGGATATGTAAAAAGAGGAAGGATATGTAAAAAGAGAAAGGAAATATAAAAAAAGTAAGGAAATATAAAAAAAGTAAGGATATGTAAAAAGAAGTAAAAAGGAAATTTTTCTGCCTGGAAGTCTCAAAAATTCCTGAAAATAGACTTCAGAATCTTTCAGACTTGCAGTACCTCAACTGCCAGATCAGCATTGATGATATACTCAAAATTTATTATTTCGTCCCATTTCTGCTGCATGAATGCAGACTGGAAACAGACTCCGATAATTTTTCCTTTCTCAGAGCCTTCAAGGATTTTACTTGCAACTTCTTTTGCTTTTTCAGGGCTAATCCCTATCTTTGGCATCGAAAGTCCTCCAAGAAGGACAACAACATCAGCGTGTTTATCTGTAAGATCTCCAAGCTGCATGCCTTCATGATCCATATAGATAGACCTGGCTTTCTCAAAATCAGCGCTGGAAATAAAAGCAAGTTCCCGGTCCCTGACTACAAAACCGATAAGTTCGGCAAAAGGTGTGCAGAACCCTGGAGTTCCCACAAAAGTAATTTTTTTTGCGTCTTTGACAAGGCTCCTGAAGCTGTTCAGGATGCCTCCTACTCCCTGTGAAGTGTTTATTATTGGCACTGAATCTCTCCTTAAACTTTCAGTAAAATTTTATTTATGACCAATTTATCATAACATTTCGTTATGACATTTTTTTTATAGCATTATATTTTTACAGTAGGATTGGAGGCATTTACTTAAATAGATGATGTTAACAGCGTTTTAAATTGGGGAATCTGGAAAAAAATTGCATTTATCACCAGGAACAATAAATATAAAATTAAAAAATTTAAAGACTGAAAAAGAAAAGAATTTAGAAATTAAAAAGTAAAAAGAGATGAAAAAAAATGAAAAAAAATGAAAAAGAGAAGTAAGGAGAAGTAAAAACAAAGTTAAAAAATTGGGAAGAAAATAAAAGAAATTAAAAAGTTATTTACCCTTTAAACATTCATGATCCCGAAGGACTTGAGTAGGATTTCCGGATAAAGCCCGCCGCTAGAAATTGTTTTTGTACTATTAAGGTCGTTTACTGTAAGTCTGGCAGGAGCGAACATGCCTGCGTCAACCTTAAAGAAATCAAAGTTTGCTTCTTTGAAGGTCTGATAGAAAGGCTTTCCAAAGTCTCTGGAAGTTGTGGACGGCACATTCTTCACGAACTCCTCAAGTTCGGCAAGTTCCCCATCGAAACGGACTGTATAGTTGGTTTCGCCGCAGTAGATCACGCAATCATTAGCCGAGCCCATGCACTGTACATCTTTTCCGACAACAGGAGCAATTGGTGCAACCCCATATCCGCTTTTAATGCAGTTGATGTCAAAACCAACAGACTCAAATTTGTGGATCCCGGTTTCTACAACGCGGGCAGCGATCTGGACAGAACCGGCAATAGAGGCAGTAGGAGCGACAGCAATCATTACGTTTTCAGGGTCTACACTGCAGTGTTTTGCAATATATTCCACAACTTTCTCATCAGGGAGTTTATCTGACTCCAAGACCAGGACTGCAGCTTCGAAGTCATCTTCATACCCGATTTTCTCATAGAGCTCTTTAGGCTTTAAGCCAAGGGCACGTGCAGGACCCGAACCCATTCCGAAATAATTGTCTACAGAAATTCTCCAGCCTGCATATTGCGAAGCCATACATGCAATTACTGGATTGTCAGTAGCTATCTGGATAGCAGGCCATTTGAGACCATTCAGGTCAAAAGTAGTGTATTTGAGATCGGCAAGGTCGGCCAGGCAGAGCCTTGTGAGGTACATTCCAGCTTCATATCCACCCTCGGCTTTAACTCCACAGTCAATAACCGTAGCCCCGTTATTGAGCTTGAGTACTTCAGTTTTCAGGTCTTCGCTCCAGTCGAGCATCTCTTCAATGACGTTTGATCCCATTTCGTTGACGCTTATCAAAGTATCACCTATACTACTGACTCCGAGATAAACAGGAAATATTTTCTCACTCAGTAAGGAAGTAAGTCTTACCTGCTTTTATTGCGGAGCAAAATACTGTTTATCAGTCAGAGAATTGCTAATAAAGAACATTGTTTTTAAAGAATAATCTCAATCAGAGTTACTTATCGATCATCTCAATCAGAGTGTACTTATCGATCATTTCAATCAGAGTTACTTATCGATATGAAAATCGGAAATTAATCGGGACAGTTTACCCGGACGAAGGTCTAGCCCATTGACCAAGGTAAACAGATAAGATTATTTACCGATAAAAGGTATCCAGCCAATTGAGAGCATTTTTACCGATAAAAAGTATCCAGCCGACCGAGAGCATTACCGGAATAAGATAAAGAAATTCTTTCCTGCAATTACCTTTTTCCCGTAATTTTTTCTTTCCTGTAATTTGCTACCCGTATAGGGAGAATCCAATATATAGATACTGTTTTATTATTTTAAATATGATATTTATTTCTTTAAATACAATACATTAATTCACTTATTTTAATTGTATTATGAAAATTCGGTCATTTTTTCGAACAGTCCCTTCAACGGCAAGGCCAGCCGTATCTCCTTTTTCAGCCCTTGTCACAGTTTCACCTTTTTTCATAAGGGAACGAACTTGCTGCCTCAAATAAGTTGTATTTCCCTCAATTACGATCTCGTCTCCAACCGAAATTCCTTCTTCGAGAATCCTGACGGCTGCAGCTTGCTGTTTCGTATAATAATTTTCAATAATTCCCACAGCTCTGCGTTGTTTTTCCGAGACATTCATATCTTTTTCGGGAGAAAAGCCTTCAAGGCCTGGAACCCCAAAGTAAAAGCCAGTTGAAAAACCCCTGTTATAAACCGAAGCTAGTTCACGCCTCCAGACCTCTATTTTTTCAGGAGTATAGTTTCCTTCTATGCAGGCGTCGATAGCTTCCCTGTAGCAACGGGAAACCATTTCAAGGTATCCAGAGTCCCGCAATCGCCCTTCCACTTTAAAGGCAGCTATTCCCGCTTTAAGAAGTTCTGGAATATACTCTATCATACAGAGGTCTTTTGCACTTAGAAGGTACTTTCCAAGGCTTGTAGCAACAAGCCCGTTTTCCCCATGAAGTTCCCATTTCCAACGGCAGGGCTGAGTGCATTCTCCACAATTTCCGGATTTACCAAGAACGTAAGCTGACAGATGGCATCGGCCTGAGACTGCCATGCACATTGCACCGTGGACAAAAGTCTCGATTTCTACCTCAGTCTGCTGGCTTATCTTCCGTATTTCTTCAAGGGAAAGCTCTCTTGAAAGTATAACCCTTTCGGCCCCAAGATTTCGGTAAAAATTTGCAGTTTCGTGGTTGGTAATATTTGCCTGAGTGGAGATGTGAATTTTAAGCCCTGCTTTCCGTGCCCTAAGAATTACGGCCGGGTCCCAGGCAATGACTGCATCTACTCCTGCATTCGAAGCTGCATCTATCACATCTGATGCATCTCCAAGCCTGTCCTCATTTACTGTCGAGTTTACAGCCAGATAGGCCTTGAGACCTCTGGTTTTTACCTCAGAGACGAAATCGGCAAGAGTTTCCAGAGTAATTTCTTTTGCTTTTGCCCTCAGGCTGAGCTTGTCGGTTGAAAAATAGACAGCATCTGCATATCTTGAGCAGGCCTTAAGCCCTGAAAGATTCCTGACACCTACAAGGAGTTCAGGTTTTGAACTTTTATGCATGAAGACAGAAAACACCTATCTTTCATTTATAATATTTTATCGCTACGCACAGTATAAAAAATATCATAAATAAATGTCAACTTATGGTAGTTAATTGTAAGATTCTTCGGTTGACGGATAACTTTATATAAATGAAGAGCGTTTACCGAAATGGGGACTAAGGTAAATTTGAAGTAACTATTCAGCCATAGCTTTGGTAAAAGCAATTTTTCCTCGGAAAGAGGAAAAATTGCATATAAAATAACCTTCTTTTTTCAATATCATGCTTACACGTGAAGAGATCCTTGAAATTTATGAAGCTGGTCCTGAAGCAGTTATTTCTGTCATCCAGAGACTTGAGTCTATCATAGAGAAACAAGATTCTCGGATTGCTGAACTTGAAGAACGTGTAAGGGTTTTAGAGTCTCGTTTGAATCAAAACAGCCAAAATAGCAGTAAACCTCCTTCTACTGATGTTTTTTGTAACGAAAAACCTAAACCTAAGGGTCTCCGCAAGAGTAGCGGCAAAAAAGTTGGTGGCCAAAAAGGTCATCCTGGAAAGACTCTTGAAATGGTTGAAAATCCTGATTAGATCATATGCCATTCTCCTGACTGCTGCGAAAATTGTGGTCATCATCTTGAAAATACTGAAGTTCAGGATTATGAACGCAGACAAGAAATTGAAATTCCTCCTGTGCAAATCATATATACTGAACATCGTTGTGAAATCAAGAAGTGTCCTCACTGCGGGAAAGTTAACAAAGGTTCTTTTCCAGAGTCTATAAAATTCCCGATTCAATATGGGCCTCGTCTTTTAGCCTCGATGCTGTATTTGAGGAACTATCAATTGCTTCCATATGAAAGGACTTGTGATTTAGTAGAGGACTTCTACGGTATACGTATCAGCCCAGCTACCATAAGAAGAGCGGAAAAAGAATGTTTCCAGAACCTGGAACCTTTCGAAAAAGCTGCTATGGAACATCTATTAACTTCCCATTCTGCCCATTGTGATGAGACAGGAATGAGAGTTTTGGGGACTAAATGGTGGCTTCATGTTGTCTCAAACAATTTGTGGACATATTATTTTCCTCATCCTAAAAGAGGGACAGAAGCAATGGATGCTCTGGGATTTCTTCCGCAATACAAGGGAGTAGCAGTTCATGATGGATATTCTTCATACAACAAGTATGGATGTGAACATGCCCTGTGCAATGCTCATCTTAAGCGGGAACTTACTGGGATTGAAGAGAGTTTTGAGCAGCAATGGGCTAAAAAGATAAATGAACTTCTCAGTGAGATGAAGAAGTATACTGATGAATGTAGAGAGATGGAAATTCCAATAGATCCTGAAAAAGTCCGAGAATTTGAGCAAATATACGACGCAATAATACAAGAAGGAATTATAGAAAATCCACCACCTGATCCTTCAAAGGATCAGGTCAAAAAGAGAGGAAGAACAGCACAAACAAAAGCAAAGAATCTCCTTGATAGGTTCATAGTACACAAGGAACAGATTCTGAAATTTCTTAATAACCTGAGAGTTGCGTTTGATAACAATCAAGCAGAGCGGGATATCAGAATGATGAAGCTACAACAGAAAATTTCGGGAACTTTCCGAAGTATAGAAGGAGCGGTAGCTTTCTGCAGAATTAGGGCATACATATCATCAATTAAAAAGAATGAAATGAATGTTATGGATGCTATTCTAACGGCGCTCAAGGGAGCGCCGTTATTAGCCTGAGAATTGAAGCATTTTGCTCCAAAACATACTTTTTTATAAGTGGCTGAATAGTTACAATTTGAAGAAGTTGTTTTTGTTAATAAACAAAAGCAAGAATAAATTACTGTTATTATAATTGAATACGGGGGGATAAAGTGGAATACGAACTCGAAGAAGTCGAGAGAGATTACATAGAATTCAGAAAAGAAATGGGAGAAGAATAAGCTTAAGGGGAGAAGAATAAGCTTAGATACTTAGTGAAAAGAAGCAGAATACGAAAAAAGTAGAAATTTTTCGAAAATGAAATTAATGACTGCATCAGCACCAAAATTACTTTTTATTTTTTGGTCGAAAGGTATCAGAAAACTTTAAAAATTACTTATTTTTGAGTTTCATCATAACTGGTAAAATTACTAAGAGATAAAAATTTTATATTTTCATTTTTCAAGCAGATTCCCACAGACAACAATTTTCTAATACTGTTGTTTTCACTATTTATTTTTACTCTTTATTTTTACTCTTTATTTTTACTCTTTATTTTTACTCTTTATTTTTACTCTTTATTTTTACTCTTTATTTTTACTCTTTATTTTTACTCTTTATTTTTACTCTTTATTTTTACTCTTTATTTTCACTCCTTATTCGTAGATTGATTCCAAGAACAATATTTAACTCTAAGCGGGAAGTCCACCACCTGAGAATTAAACAGATTGCCAAGCTTAAACAAATTCCCTGGGTAAATTCTGGATAAGGTTTATTCAATAAAAACTTCAATCAATTATCAGTTCTTTAGACTCACTTGTTGACCACTATTCAATAAAAACTTCAATCAATTATCAGTTATTTAGACTTACTTGTTGACCACAACCGTCTTTATGTTTACAAATTCCTTAAGCCCATAATGAGAAAGCTCTCGTCCGATTCCGGATTTTTTTACTCCTCCAAAAGGTAGCCTTAGATCGGGTTTGACCATTCCATTAATGGCTACAAATCCGGATTTTATTCTTTTTGCCAGCCTCTGAGCTCTTTCAAGGTCTCTGGACCATATTTCAGCTCCAAGCCCTAACTCAGTGGAGTTTGCAACTTTGACAGCCTCATCTTCGTCTTTTACCGTGATCACAGAGGCAATGGGCCCGAAAACCTCTACATTGCAAACCTTCATATCGTTACTGGCTGCAGGAATGAGGGTCGGCCTGAAGAAAAAACCCTTACTCTGCTCCTCTCCGTAAACGTGAGGTTCTGCACCTTTCTTTTTTACGTCTTTCAGGACTCTTTCAAGACTATCAAGAAATTCTTTCTTTGCAAGAGGTCCAATATCGGTTTCTTCATCCATAGGGTCCCCGATTTTCAGTTCTTGAATTTCAAGCTCAAATGCCTCGATAAAGTCCACAGCGATAGCTTCCAAGACAATAAATCGCTTGGCAGCAATATGGCTCTGTCCGGTATTCAAAAAACTGGACTCTGCAGCAACCTTCACAGCTCTCTCGAGATCAGCGTCTTCAAGTACTATGAAAGGATCCGAACCTCCCAGTTCAAGTACGAGAGGCTTTACCAGGCTCCCTGCAAGTTCCCCTATCTCCGAACCTGCATCTATGTTGCCAGTAAGCGAAATCCCATCTACCAGCTCTTCTTCAATAATTTCCATTGCAGTTTTTGAGTCAATCAACAGGGTATTGAAAACATTTTCAGGAAATCCGGCCTCAAGGAATATTTTTTCAATTTCCAGCGCCGAAGCAGGCACATTCGAAGAATGCTTGATTACGCATACGTTTCCCGCACACATTGTAGGCACTGCAAACCTGAAAACATGCCAGAACGGCAAATTCCAGGGCATTATCCCGAAAATTACTCCAAGAGGCTCAAAGGTTACGTAACTTTTTTCAGCTCCGATATCTACAAATTCGTCTTTAAGGAACTTTGCAGCGTTTTCCGCATAGTAATCACAGAGGCAGGCGCATTCTTCAATCTCATCTCTTGACTGCCTGATAGGTTTTCCCATCTCTTTCGTAATAATTTCGGCATAAATTTCGGTATTCTGCCTGATGACCTTTTCAGCCCTTGAAAAGTATTTTGTTCTTTCTTCAACAGACAATGAACTCCACCCGGAAAAAGCAGCCCTAGAATTTTCAATCATGGACTCACATTCTTCGAAAGAAAATGAGTCATATGTCCAGTTTACTTCTTCAGTGTAAGGATTAACGGATTTTATTTTCATGACTTCCCCCCAAAAAGTCATCTAAAAGTCATTTAACAATATTGGAATTCCCAGTATTATAACTTAGGGAAATTGAACAGAATCTAAAGAATTCGGATCTTACCTACATTCAAAAAACATAATAAAGGGGAAATATCTGTGGTATATAACTGAAATATCTGTGGTATATAGCTATCTTTAATCTCATGTGATGAATTATGTTCAGAATCTAGTAGGAATTGTTATAAAATCCAGATATCAATTATAAAGTATCAATTAATAACGACATAATTATAAGTGGGGGAAAATATGAAAAAATCATTTATTATTTTGATAGTATTTTTCGGTGTATTCCTAGCCATCGGATGCGCTGGTCAGCAAGCTCCAAATGAAACGGAAACTCCAAAAGAGGCTGCAACCGAAGTCCAGGCAGTAACCGAGGCTGAAGCAGTAACTGAAACTGAAGCTGTAACTCCGGTTCAGGAAGGTGTAACCGCAACCGAGGCTGTAGAAGAAACTCCTGTTACAGAAATAACTTCTGCTGAAGTAGTTACCGAAGTAGAAAATGCAACTGAAACAGAAAACGTAACTAAGATTGTGAGTAGTACCCAAAGAAAGAAGGAACGTATTCTGGAGGCCATTCAAGCTGGAAATAATACCAGCGGAGGCGGAGTAATCAAAGTAACTCCTAGCAAGGGTTCCTAAATCTTTTGAAATTTGTTCAGATCCCTCTTCTCCAGATTTTATGTTGTAGTTTGCCTTTACATGCGAGCCCTTAAACGTATAAAGCGGTAGCTGTGGACGTTCATTCAACAACAAGGGTAATAAATGAGTAAAGTGTACCTTTATCAAAAAGTCACTTTTAGTATTGCAATTCCATATATCCTCAATAAGCCACGGATAAACACAGATGAACACAGATGTTTCAATTCGTGTTTATCCATGTCCATCCGTGATTCTTTTATAAAAAACTCATTAACCAGCGTTGATTTCAAAGTCCAGTTTTATTTCTCATAATTTGGAATCAATGCACACTATTTCCTGGCAATTTATTTATGGTGCACAATATTTTGACATTTTTTCATCAGCAACTTTTCGAATAAACTTCCAGTTGATATTACATTCATGCCCGCTTCTTTTTTAGTCCGGAAGCCCATTTTATGAACCAAAGTGCCTATTTCTGCTTTTTCGTTTCCGAAAGTTTATTCAAGCGACTTTTCTTTGTGAATATTTTCTTTGTGAGCGTTGAGATTGTACATGGACAAATGAATAGTTTTTGTTTTCGAATGCCTTTTTACAAGTTCCTTAACGAAATTAAATTTCCTTTCAGATTTTATTCTTTACACCACAAAGTAAGGCCGAGAACATTCTCTTAAATGTCGGGTCATCATGGAGGGTTATACCATAGTAGATAGGCGTCATAAGTACTACTGCGAGGAGAATTATATAAAAACTTACAGAGAACACTTTAAGCAAAATTAACGGTAGCAAAACGATGATGCTAATTGTCACACACTTAAGAAAGATTTTAGCGCTTTTTATTTTGTTAATTCCTGCGAGGTTCAGTAAATATGAATTGTTCCAGATCCAGAACAAAACTCCTGTAAAACTGAACAGGCCAAGGGCAAACTCGGGACTTCCATAAGTTCCTCCTATAACCAGTGCTATGACTCTTGAGATTAATAGAGTTATACTGAATGTAAACCAGACTCCTTGCTTATCAAACACCATGTAGAGAGATGAAATCGGTTGGGATATGAAGACAAGAAATATCCATGGAACAAGGATTTTTATATATATCCCTGAAATGTACCAGCTCTCTCCATAAATAAACGTAAATATCTCTTTTCCTAGAATCAGAAAGAGTAACGTAGGGAATACTCCTATTAAAATTAGCTTTTTGTAAACCTCTTCAACTATATCTTTCATACCTCCAGACTCATTCCCATTTTTCACTGCACTAATTTTCTGGAAAAAGACCTGCTCTATAGCTGCTCCTAAAAATCCCAATGGAATATTTAATATTTGATTTGCAAGAAAAAAATATCCTACAATACTTGTTCCATAATAATGTCCAAGCAAAATAGTCGGTATCTGTAATGAAATAGTGTTTGTAAGTGTAGATGAGGAATTAAATAATGGAAAATCTTTATATTGAATAGCTATCTCTTTTACTCTTTTCAGTGAAACTTTTTTGAAGATCCTTAAATCTTCCCTTATATCTTTCAGCATGAAAAAGTCTGCATTTCCATATCCCACAATATATCCGACTATCAAGCCTAACGGAGAGACATTCCATATAGGGATAGCTAACTGGAGTACTCCGGTTGAAACAGAATTTATCACTTTGGACCCAGCTATGACTCCAAAACTGGTCTTTCTTGAAAGCCAGTAGTTCTGCGTGAGAAAAATGCCGTTAAAAAATATTATTGCTGGAATGTAAATTAAATAATTTGAGATTTCCGGGGAATTAAGTAAATAATCAACATATTTTGGGAAAAACAGCAATATTAAAGCTGTTATTAAAGATGTAAGAGTTACCAGTATTGTACAGAGGCAAGCAAGGTTTGCAGAATCTTCCTCTGTTTTCGGCAACATGATAGCAAATTGATATGAAAAAGTAGAGAAGATCATCAGTATGCTTGAGATTGAAAGAATAAGATGAGAAATTCCGATATATTCAGGATTATAAATTTTAACGGCTAAAAATACAAAAATTATGCTCAGGATCTGTGCAGTGATATTTCCAGATACGAGTTTTAGTATATTGGTAATAAAAGAAGTTTTTTTAGGTTCTGACCTTAAATCTCCATTCCTTCCCCTTATGTCATCCAGAGTATCCAGCTCAATTTTTCCGATATCAGAGTATTGTCGCCCTTCAAATGCTCCTGTGTTAGGGCACCAGCCCATTAATTTTTTTACATATTCGAGAGTGATAGTCATACTACGCTCCCGTCCTTGCAATGTATATCTCTGGTATGTAAAGTCTATTGATAAGCACACTCTTGTTATTGTTATTTTCCCGGTAAACATCTTTAAGGCAATACAGGAAGGCTGTCAAACATAGGAAAGCTGTCAAACATAGGAAAGCTGTCAAACAAAAGCCGTAAATCAACATCAACTTTACTCTCCATTTATGCCATGAACCTAAGCTAGTAAGAAATGTTGGGGAGTGCATTAATGGAGAGTTAATTGAGTCAAGCTTGAAATAGTAAGCCAAGGCTACACCTCATTTTCCTTTCAGAATTCAGGTCTGTTCTACTAATTTCTTTAATTTTCGAAATAATTCGTCAGCTAATTTTGTTGGATCTTCCGTACTCTGAAGTTTGAGATTCATTTCCTCTGCAAAGTCCCAGAGCAGTTCAATGCATTCCCTGTATCTTTCACAAGATCCGCATTCTCCTTCGTGTTCATACCAGACCTGCATCCCATGTTTTGCCGAAACAAAAATTATTGCGTTGACTTTGAAGGGAATTGATCTTCCGAAGAGTATCCCTTTCTTTGAGTCAAGTTTTTCAACTTCGATCCTGTTTGCACTGGCCATCTCAAGCAGGGTTTCTTCAATACGCTTATCCATACTGAGGAGCGCTCTTGAGACCGCCTGCCTCGAGATCCTAAATTGTTTTGCAATATTAATGTTAGGGAGTCCATTACGGTGCAAGACCCAGAATTTGAATTGTTTCTCATCTACCGGAAGGAACATGTGTAAACGTACCAAGATTGACAATATATAATTTTCTATTTTAGAAGTTTTTAAATTATTCCAAGAATTATACATTTGAAATAAAAAACAGTAATTGGCATTGCTAGCACGAATATTTCCCTTTGCTTGCAGTGGATAAGGCCGCATAATCTTGTTTTTTATTATTAATACCAATATTACATTTGTTTATCATTGCCTTTGCAGGAGTTTTGTGTATAAATATATGAACTTTGTTTATAAAGACGTGGTCTCAGTCGATAAATCAAGATAGTTGCTTGAAAATAGAGGTGCCTTGTTATAGAGTTTGTAGTACTCACCCTTTAACTCAAGCAACTCATCGTGTTTTCCACTCTCAACAATCTCTCCGTTTTTTAGCACATAAATTACATCCGCATTTTTTACCGTCGACAAGCGGTGTGCGATAGTTATTACTGTCATATCCTTTGAGATTCTATCAATTGATTCCATTACGCGCTGTTCAGCTATGTTATCAAGTGAACTTGTTGCCTCATCTAAGAGCAAAATTTCAGGTTTTCGCAAGATTATCCGTGCAATTGCAATACGTTGCCGTTGTCCTCCAGAAAGTTTGATACCCTGGTCACCAATAATTGTATCGTAACCTTCAGAGGTCGCTATAATAAATTCATGAGCATCGGCAAGTTTTGCAGCTTCGATGATTTCCTCATCATTGCAGTCTAGACCAAATCGGATATTCTCTTTAATGGAGTCGTGATAAATAAACGTCTCCTGCCCAAGGTATCCGAGTCTCTTTAAATAATCAGAATGATTGAATTCGTTAAGATTTACTCCATCGACAAGGATTTCTCCAGATGTTGGCCTGTACAAAAGTGCCAATAAATTTGCAACTGTAGTTTTTCCAGCACCAGAATTACCGACGATTGCAGTTTTTGTGCTTTTTTTAATTGTAAACGACAAGTTGTTGATGGTATATTTTTGAGTGTCACTGTATCTGAAAAACACATTTTTAAAAATGATTGATTTTTGAAACAGGAATTCTCGCTTCTGCACGTTATTTAAATGAACATTCATATTATTTTTCTCCTGCAGAAAATTATATACTGCTTCAATTGCAGGAAACTGCTGTACTATTACACCAAACTGTGACTGGCAAGCGTTTAGGGCAGGTATTGTCCTGTAAAGAGCAAGCAGGAACGTCCCAAATATTCCTATATATGGCAAAAAATGACCATCAGTTAAATAGTAAAGCCCTGCAGCACCAAGTGAAATTATTAGAAAGATCAGCAGGTTATTTGCTGCGCCTGGCAGTCGTTGAAGAATCATAGCAAATACATAACTTTTTTTAATATTATCTACTGCCTTATTGTAATTCCCGGCCCAGAAATTGATTGAATCAGTAATAAATATTGTTTTAATTCCTGAAATAAACTCGTTATATATGACAGATTTTGCGCGTGCGGAGTGGTTTAAAACTAATGAATGTCTGTAAACTCTTGAAAAAATAACGTTTTTCATGAGAAAAACATAGATGGCTCCAAAAATTAGAATAAAAGTACTGATCTTGAAGGATAAAATAAAAATAAACGAGAGATAGAACAAACAAAGCAACAGATTCTGAAAAAAGCCTACAACGTTAAAAACAGCAAGTCCTGTTTGCTCTACTGCTTGTTGCCCAATATATAAAATATCACCCTGCTTATGACTGGCAAAATATTCATATGGCTGTTTTCTCAGGGTATTAAAAACCAGGCGATCAGTTGTATCCCTTACAGTAGCAAATGTCTTACTTCCAAGATACGAGACACCGACTTCTACTCCTGCACTAATTATACTTACAATAGCAAGTACAATAGCAGATACAAGAAATGGATTAAGATCTCCATAGGTACATGATTGATAAATTCTATCAAGAAAATTAGAACTCTGATTGATATTGAGTCCATAGTTAATAATTGGATAGATAAGGAATACTCTGAGAACATCCAAAAAGCTGAAAACTAGAAGACTTATGAGATAGATGCCTAACAGTTTTCTATGTGGTCTAAACAGAAAATAGAGTATTTGAAGCGAACTATTATTATTGGTCATTGAAACAAATTCCTTAGAGCGTTTCTGAAATTACATATTTTTCACTTTTAAAAGTTTAACATACTCCAATAATCAAACATTATCTGAACCGTGAGGAAATATTAATTTTTGAAATCAGTTTAATCTAGGACTCAAGTCTAGGACTCAAGTCTAGGACTCAAATCTAGGACTCAAATCTAGGACTCAAAGCTCTAACTGTTTTTTTATTTACCGATGGAGTGAGTGTAAATGTATGAATGTTGACTATATATACTTATTTGTTATTCCATTATGTATAAAAATTAGCTTATTTCTCTCTGACAACTTATCAAATGCAAAAAACTCGGAGATATTTATAAGTTGTAATTCTCACATTTTGAAGACATAATTAAATATTTAAGTACATTTATTATGATAAGATTGCCAGGCAGAGATAGCGGAGACATCCTATGTTTAGCTGTGAACAAAAAATCGGTTTTTGGGAGAAGTAAAAAATTCCTCAAACCGGAAAGTGTTTCGTCATAAACTCAAAAGACTTAATCTTTGAAGGTTAGGAAAAGTATCAGTCAGTAAATTAGAACCTGCCAAAACATACAGCTTAATTCTCAGAAAATTTATAAAGAAAAATAAAATCGACTTCGAGATTCAAATTCTTAAGAAGGGGAAGTGAATATGGACATTGAAGAAATTCAAGCAATCTTCAAATTTTCAGCCCTGGAAAAGCATATGATTTCCAGTTTTGGAATTTCAGAAGATCTATTTCTTCCTTTTCTGCTTTCATTAAAATCAGGAGGCTCCTGGAGTTATGCCTCTGAAGAAACAAAAAGCATGGCAGTAAAAGACGTGATCACTTATTATGATGAGGAGAGCAAAACCGGCTATACTCTGGAAAAGATATACTTCTTTATCGAACCCGAAGTCATAGCCGAGGAAGGAGTCATCCGAAGGCTGGAAAAATGCGGAACAAAAGAAGAAAGAGAACTGGTTGAAAGGCCCTACATAATAACCCTACATGCAAAAAACATCATATTTGCAGAGGTAAACCCTGATCTCAGGAAAATAACAATCAGGGAATTAAAGAAAAAACACATAAAACTGAAAGGTACGCCGGCATATAGTGCAGCTCATGAGATGGAACATCTTGAAAAGGGAGAAATGGGAGGAATTCCACTCTGGACTTTTGAGTACATTAAAGGCCAGTAAAAATCTCTAAAAAAAATTTAATGGATGGTGATATCTTAAAATTTAATAAATGAAGATATCTTAAAATTTAATGGATGATAATACCTTAAAATTTAATGAATAATAATACCTTAAAATTAAAACAGTTCCTAAATTTGAATACTAATCAATGTTAACTTTATTCTTAGATTAACTATCCAGCTACTTCAATTTCGGAGTTATTTTTCATATAAATTTAACATTTTATTATTAATATAATATAAAACTCAAAAATATTTGAGAGCTGTATATAGAACGTAAAGAGATTCTTACTCAATACCGCTTGAATCATGATACTATTGTCTCATATATTGAGGCTTTAGAATCTCAAAACAAAGCTAAAGATGTTCATTGAGGTTTTAGAATCTAAAGTAATTAAGCTTTAAGAACGGATAAATGAATTAAAGTCTTTGTTAAATTGGATTCAAGGCAAAAAGAAACGTCCTTCCAATGGTGTTATCAGCAAAAAGAAGCCTAAAACAGAGAGTTCACAAAAAGGAAGTATTAAACGTCCTGGTGGTCAGAAAAGAAATCCTGGTTCTACTTTGAACAAGGTTGAAGATCCTTATGAAATCATCTGCTATCAACCACATGAATGTAAATATTGTGGTCATAAAATAGAGGAATCAGAGATCATAGGCTACGAGACACAGTAGATAGGATGCTAAACATTAAGTTCCTTCCAAACCAGTGTTAAAACTAAAGATACAGGATTATGGTTTTCAGTAGACGATCATCCAGTTCCAGATTTATCCTCTTCTCAGATCAATATTCTTTCCCTTATTTTCTGCAAACCACCTGCAGTATTCTTCAGGGAACTGTTTTCCAGGGCACCCGCAGATATACTCCATGATATCACTAAATTTTGCACTGGCAACTGATACCGAGGTATCGGCAGCTCCGTAATAAATACGAATTTTATCGTTTACTAAGACCCATCCGCAGGGAAAAACAACGTCATTGACATCTCCACTGCGTTCGTATGTCTCACGAGGCCCGAAAATCCAGCCTTCCGACCTGCGGAGCACTTTCGTGGGATCTTCAAGATCAAGAAGAGCAAGCCCGAGCCTGTAACTTATTTTCGAGGTCGTCTGGCGTACTCCATGGTACATAATTAACCAGCCTTCTGGTGTACGGAGCGGTTGTGGGCATAAACCGATTTTATAAGCATCCCACCATCCACCTTCCCTGGCATACAGAAGAACTTCAGGTTTTTCCCAGGATTTCATATCGTAAGAAAAGGAGATCCAGATATTAGCTTTCAAAGTGTGAGTAGTAGGTGCAGGCCTGTGTAACATAGCCCATTTGCCGTTAAACCTTACAGGAAAAATAGCAGCGTCTTTATTATCTGGAGGCATCAAAGATCCTGCTCGGTCAAAATTACGAAAATCCTCGGTAAAGGCAAGGGCTGGCAAGGGACCACTATCCGAAAAAGCCACATATACTATAGCCCACTTTCCCATCTCATCGATGTAAGTTATGCGCGGGTCTTCAACGCCATATATCTCTTCAGGGTAATTTACGGGGTCCGGAAAAAAGGTTGGCTCACTGTCAATTTCCCAGCCATCAATTCCGTTTTCACTCCTTGCTACCGTAAAGTGAGAAAAACCCCTGTGGTCCTCAACCCTGACCAGTAACAGAATTTTACCATCAATTATAGCAGCTGCAGGGTTAAATACTGAATTAGCTCGATAAGGCCAATCTTCAACCGTAAGTATTGGATTTTTTCTAGACCGTATAAATAGCTCCCCATGGTCTTTCCAGTTCATATTATTCCCCTCCAGCTTATATTGTCCAGCTTATATTGTTCTCTCATTCATCTTACTCAATGAGAGGCTCGTCATATCCATTTCCTGGGATATTGTGCTTAAGACTGCTGGGGATATTGTGCTTAAGAGTGGCCTGATCTCAAGCACGTCCTCTACATATGCTCTAAAAATTTCTGCAACGCTCCAGGCCTGAGCTATGCATCCGCCTGGAGAGTAAGGATAATCGCCATTAAAAACTTCGGAAATGGTACCAAAGCCTTCGGTTTCAAGATGCGTGTTAAAGCCTTCCAGAAGAGCCCTCATATCTTCAAGACTCTTTTCGGAATAATTGTGAACCTTCCGGTAAGCTCTCACATAAGCGCCAAGGAGCCAGGGCCAGGCTGTCCCATTATGATAAGCTGTGTCCCGAGTGAATGCATCTCCATGATACTGTCCTTTATATAATGGGTTATCAGTCGAAAGACTTCTAAGCCCAAAGGGTGTCAAAAGATCTTTTTCAACTCTGTCCACAATCGCTTTTTCTTTCTCAGGGGGGAGCATGGTGTTAGGAAGAGATACGGCAAAGATTTGGTTGGGGCGAATTGCAGGGTCTTTAACCTCGTTTCCGGCTTCATCCTGATATACAAGGTCAAAGAGACAGTTAGTTTCCGGGTTCCAGAAAACGCTCTCAAAATTTGAGGCCACACCATCTGCAAGCATCTCATATAAAAAGACCTCTTTTCCAAGAATAGTACCCAGGCTGGAAGCAATTTTCAAGGCATTGTACCAGAGGGCATTAATTTCACAGGCTTTACCTACTCTAGGAGTTACTGCCCGCTCTCCAATTTTAGCGTCCATCCAGGTTAGTTGAGGTCCCTGCCGAATAAGATGATCAGAATCCATGCAGATTCCAAAGTTCGTACCTTTACAGTAGTTATCTATAATAGCCTCTATAGTGTCCCAGATATCTGCGAGGAAAAGAAAGTTGCCTGTATATGCAAAATAGCGGCTAACAGCATGGATAAACCAGAGAGAAGCGTCTACCGTATTATAGACTGGTTCTCCTCCAAAAGACGGAAAAGTGTTGGGAATTAAGCCTTTCCTGCAATATTTAGCAAAATTCATGAGAACGGACCTGGCTTCTTCATGACGATAAGGAATTAAGTACAGGCCAGTTAGAGATATCATGGTATCCCTTCCCCAGTCAGAGTACCAGTGATATCCTGCAATTACAGTATTTTCACCTGAAGAAGGATTCTTCACTGTAAAAGTGTCCGTTGCCCTGAGAAGTTTAAGGGCAAAAGGATCTGTAAGCCTGGAATTGAGAATAAGTAAGTTCTGGCGGTTTACTGCCCTTTTATAGAGTTCATCAACTTTTCTGAGATTAAGAGAAGGAATCTCGTCTGTTGAAGCAATGATAAAGAAACGAGAAATTCCCTGTTTGAGCTTGCCTTCGAAATATCCAGGACTGAAATTATCTTCCTGGTAGTTAAGCCCTCTTTGCTTTTCAGCATCATACTCCAGGTTATAGTACCACCTGGGATCAGAATGATATTCAAGATTGGATGAAAGAGAGAAGGTAAAACCATTAGAACTCTCCAGCTCTACTCCTTCCGGATGAGCTTTCTGAGAAAAAGAAAGGTATCCTGAGCGAGCAGTGTAATGGAAGTCTCTTGAGTTTATCAGTGGAAAAACTTTCAGCAAAGCTTCATCTTTTCTGGATTCGATATCATAGAGAATACAGGTCGTGTTACTGTTATGAATCATGAAGACTTTTTTCTTCACGGTAAAATCGCCAGGCTGGTAAATCCAGAGAGGAAATGGGTTTTGAAGGTATTCGGAAAGGCAATTGAAGCCCGTAGGAGAAACAGTATCTGGAAATTTATGGACTGCAAGTTTATAACTCTCTTCATCAGTAGAAATTTCCTCATCAAGGGAAGAAAGCAGTACAAACCTTCCTGGTGAGTTTTCTGGAGCAGCCACAAGCAGCCCGTGGTAAGTCCTTGTGTCTACCCCGATAACTGTAGAGGAAGCATATCCTCCAAGTCCGTTTCCTATAATCCACTCTCTTTTTATTCCTTCTTCATATGTTGAAAGACAATCTACCCCAAGCCTGATCCCACTCATGTATATTTAATTAGGATTGATTTATTAAATAGCTATACGTTTGGAAAAAAACAAACTTATCCATAGCTATTGGCTCTTTTTTTATACGTATTTAGTTCTCTGTTTTTTATGGGTCTTTATATTTATATTTACACAGTTATAAATTTAGTATCACTTTTTTATCCTGAAATGATTTCGCAGATTCAAAACCATTTGAATGTTCAATACGCGAATAGTAACAGACGGCACAAAAAAATTAAATGCTGAGTAAATTTAAGCTTCATTTTGGTAATGTAGAATGATTCTGTACAATGAAACAACTTCGAAGTTGAAGTGAAATGGTGATCACCCGTATACGACAGATCATTACAATTGAAAAATTAAGAAAGAAATGTAATTTTGGGATAAAACACCTTTTGCTCTCATGGCTTTTGTTCATGGCTTCAAAAATTATGTCCCGGAGCAAAACTTTATTAGTCACCGAGAAAAATAATTTCCATTAATATATTGAATTTCCAATAAAAAATTTATAAAGATCTGTTTAGGGTATCTAAAAAGAATTGCCAGGGGGAATATAAATCATGACCGAAAACAAAACATATACCTATCTGAACCCGAAAGTCGCCCTTATGGGAGCTGGCTGCGTAAAAGAAATCGGCAAGCATGCAAAAGATCTGGGAGCTACAAAAGCCCTTATAGTTTCCGGCAAAAGCAAGCATGGAGAACGGCTTGCACTGGACATATACAAAATTCTTAAAGACGCAGGCCTGGAAGGCACAATCTTTCCAGGAGCAGACCCTAATCCGACAGATACTTCAGTTATGGAAGGAGCGGATATTTACAGAAAAGAGGACTGTAATATAATAATCGCTGTCGGAGGAGGAAGTCCTATGGACTGCGCAAAGGCAATTGGCATTGTAGTATATAATGGTGGATTAATCAATGATTATGAGGGCGTCGGAAAAGTTACAAAAGGAATTCCTCCACTTATCACGGTAAATACGACTGCTGGCACTGCGAGTGAGATGACGAGTTTTACAATTATTACGGATACGAAGCGGCATATCAAAATGGCAATCGTCGACCCGCGCATTACCCCTTATATTGCAGTTAACGACCCTGAACTCATGGTCAGTATGCCACCTGCACTTACGGCTGCAACCGGTATGGACGCTTTAACTCATGCGGTTGAAGCTTACGTTTCTACCATGGCCACGCCTACAACAGATGCAGCTGCTATCAAATCCATAGAACTTATCTCAAAATATTTACGTGAAGCCGTTGCCCACGGAGAAGACGTGAGGACCAGGGATATGATGGCACATGCCGAATACCTGGCAGGTATTGCTTTCAACAACGCAAGCCTTGGTTATGTACATTCCATGGCGCACCAGCTAGGAGGACTTTATAACCTTCCACACGGGGTCTGCAATGCGATTCTTCTTCCGTATGTGGAAGCATACAACAAGAAAGTCGTCCCGGAACGCTTTGCAGATATTGCCCGGGCAATGGGAGAAAAAGTGGAAGGACTAAGCCATGAAGAAGCCGCAGACCGGGCTATAGAAGCCATCAGGAAACTCGCATTGGATATAGGAATTCCTTCCGGCTTAAAAGAGCTTGGAGCAAAGGAAGAAGATCTCGAACTTCTGGCTGAACATGCAATGCAGGATGTCTGCCGCCGAACAAATCCCAGAGAGCTTTCAAAAGAAGATATTATCGAGATTTACAGAAAAGCCTTGTGAAAATACCTTAAAAGAGCGATTCTGGAGATCTCAAATCTGTAAAATTCAAACCTGAAAGGTTCAAACCTAAAAAATTCAAGCCTGAAAAGTTCAAGCCTGAAAAGTTCAAGCCTGGAAAGTTTAATCCTGGAAAGAATACATGTAATTGGGATTTTAATTATTAATTCTCTTGCAAAAAAATGAAATATTATTATCCTTCTTTGTTTTTATTTTTCTTTGTGTTATGATAAGATTAGTAAGTTGTTTCTTCAAGTGAAGGTATTGAGATTGAATAAATAAGGAAAGTGATTCTTGATGAAACTGAATAGATCAGGAGAGTGATCCTTGAAATGGAAATTAGGGGCAATATTCTGGATCATGCGTATAGGATTGATGTTGAAGGGGAGCAAATTGCAGAAATCTCGAAAAAATGAGTTCACATCAGGATGCCTATGGAACATCAGGATGCCTATGGAACATCAGGATGCCTATGGAGTGAAAATTGAGCCTGGACAAAATGCACTCATTATGACAATTACAACAACTGCGCTCGATCAAATGGCATATGAGGACTGAGTTCTAGCCTGAGAAGAGTTAGAAGAAATGGCTGTGCTAAGGCAAGTAATATTTGATATATTTGACAGATGTTATTTTTAGAGAAGTTAAAAAGCAGGCATGAGTTTCTATAGTCACGAGGATAATAATGCAACTACTCAATAAGGTACAATGAGTTTTTGTTTCAATAGTTTCAATAATTACAGGCGCGACTATATGTATAACTGCGAAAGCAAAATTGGGGGGATGAAATTATAAATTCAAACGATTATTCAGTACCCGCTAAAATTTTACTTTACAGCACCGCTGCCGTTATTTTGACAATAGGGATGCGGGAAATTGCATCAATACTTACAGTCGTCTTTTTCTCTGTGTTTACCGCGTTGATCTTTACTCCGCTTGTCCGCTGGCTAAAACAAAGAGGTATTCCAGGTGTACTGAGTGTTATTCTGGTAATTTTACTATTTACTCTAATTATCCTGGTTCTTGGGATAATAGTTGTTGAAGCAGCATTGCAGTTTGGAAGTCAGATTCCGATTTATCAAGCTCAGTTGACCGAACTTGTGAATAATCTTGCAAAATATGTCCCTTCATATGAAGAATTTTCCATACAGTCGATTCTCCGTAGTATGGTATCGATAACAATTTCTCTCATGGCAAATACCGTTAATGGAATTGTGAATGCTGGAGCAACAGTCGGAATTATTATTGTTACAGCAGCATTTTTGCTAATTGATGCCGCCAATACTCCTGAAAAAGTAGACTCGGAAATTGGAAAGCAGTCCGAACTCCGCTTGAGGATGAGTAAATTTAGCAAAAAGCTGGTAAAATTCATTGTCATAAGAGCAGAAATAAACCTTATAACTGGTATTACAATTGCTCTCCTTCTCTTTATCGGAGGCATCGACTATGCTATTCTCTGGGGAGTCCTCATATTTCTATTAAGTTATATTCCCTATATTGGTCTGGTTATTGCTTCTGTTCCTCCCATAATGCTTGCGCTTTTCAAGTATGGGCCTTTAGGAGCTATCGCAGTCATTTTAATTATCGTCATTGTGGACGCACTTGCAGAAAATGTTCTTTTCCCATCCATTATGGGAAGAGGCTTGCAACTATCTCCTGCTTTCCTGTTTCTTGCTCTTCTTTACTGGAATTTTGTGTTTGGACTTGCAGGTGTGCTGCTTTCGATACCACTTACAATAGTTTTGAAGATTATACTTGAAAGCTTTGAGGAAACGAAATGGCTGGCAAGATTGATGGGCCCAATTGAAGAAACTGAAGTAAGTTAAGAAAATGGACTCTTTAAAAGTAAACTTCAAAAGTAAACTTTTGTGGAAATCTATTTTAAATCAAAGACCACTATAAAATTAGATAATATGAACAAGAAATAAACTTTTGTGGAAATTTATTTTAAATCAAAGACCACTATAAAATTAGATAATACGAACGAGAAATGGCGAATATAGGAGTTAAAACAAGAAGTTTGTGAAAAAAATATAAATCTTTTTCTGTGAGAAATTAAAGGTAGAGGTAAATCAAAATCCATGCTTGCCACCTTAAACAGGGATTTCCAATACCTTAATAGGTAATTGATCGATCACCACGCTACCTTATATCCAAAAACCGTGTCCTGACATCCCTGGCACAGTCCTGAACTTTTGAATTCCTTGACAAACGCTTCGCTTCGGAATTCGTCTTCGTCTACTCTCTCCTCACATAACGGACATATACACTTTGCAACTGTCTCAACTTCTCGCCGAAATCCTAGTGATTTTAGAAATCTCTTTTTATCTATATCCACATATATCAACTCTATAATTTCATGATACTATATGCTGTTTCCAAACAACCACCCAAAAAATAAGAAGCAAATACAGGTAGTTCAATTCTCTCAGCTTAAATGCCAGACGCTTTTCAGCATACGTATCAACAAACAATTATGTCTGCAATGATTGCAGTAATGTCTTTGTTTTAAGTATTGCTCGCGAATTTTTATTATAAAAGTAGCGTAGGATTTTCCTACCGTTTAAACACTTGTTTTAATATATTTTATTCGCGTATATAATAATATACAGAAACCAATATAAGTTTATTGGTTTTGTTAAGTTTTATTTCACAATAGTTAAAATTAAGTTTAAAAGTAATGGTTTAATTTAGCACTTTTTATATTCAGTTGTTTTGAATAACCATATGATTTATATCTATGATTATTGCTGCTGTTGAAATTGAGTGGAAAGTGGGTTGAGATAAGTGGAGAAGCTTCTATGTCACGAGGATAAATAATGCAACTACTCATAAGGTACAATGAGTTTTTGTTGCAATAATTACAGGCGCAACTATAAGTGCAGTTATTTAGACTCAAGAGCGGGTAAATACGTATAGTCACCATTTTAAATAATGCGACATTTTGTGTGTGAATGTATGTTTCTCCCAAAACTCATCTAGTTCTTCCTTCAATACTTTCACATTCTTGAATGATTTTATTGACGTTAAGTCTTCTCTTGTCATTTTCCAACAATACTCTGTTGGGTTCCTATCTGGAGTAGCTGGAGGGAAAAGCAATATTTGCAACCAATATTTGTTTTTTTGAAAGAATTCCCTTGCCTTTTTTGATTTATGCCACGGCGCTCTGTCCATTAGAAGAAATATATTTCTTCCTATTTCTTTTTTAAACTTGATTAATGATTTTATAAGAGAGTCTGTATTCTTTTTAATTCCTAAATCATACCAATAAAAGTCTCCGTTTTCAGTGTAGAATCCTCCAATGTTGATTTTAGCTTTTGAACCATTTATAAATTTAATAGGTTTAGAGCCTTTTATTGCCCAACATTTTGATCTGTTTGAATCTACATAAAAACTACTTTCATCCTGGGTGACGAATAAATGATTAGGATTTAGGAATCTTTTTTTTGATTTCAGCAATAAATTCGTTTGTTAATGCCTGATTTCGCCTTTTTGATTGAGGTCTACATGTAATTCTACTAAACCCTAAATTTTTAATAATTTGTCTCATTCTTGATTTGGAATAAGATATTCCAAATTTCTCTCTGACAAATTGAATTGCATCTTTTGTTTGCCAACCGCGAGAAAAACCATCGTCTGTTGGGATAGGTTTTGAGAATGCTTTCCTTAATTCAGAAAGTTGCTCTGCAGTTAAATAGGACTTTACTCCTCTACCAGGTTTACATTTAAGGCTAGACAAACCTTCTTCTTCAGCTCTTTTCATCCAACGATGAACTGTTGAACGGTGAACTGAAAAATCTTCTGCAACTTTAGCTGGACTCAAACCATTTTTAACCAACAATAATGCTTGAAGTCTTAACTTCTCATTGTTGTCACTGGAACGACATATAGCTGTGGCAATATCAGAAGTAGTAAACATCTCTAAGCTCATAACTAAATTAATATAATCATATTAAATATATAAATGTTGCATTATATAATACGGTGACTATAAGTCCTAATAACATTATTCAATTGATTGTTATACTTCTGATACTGATGCCTGATTATTTATCTCTGTGACTGTGAATTTTATAGTAAACTCCGTTCCATTATTCCCTTTCAGTTCAAGTTTTCCCTCTAACTGGTCGACAAGAGAAGTTACAAGCTGGAGTCCCAGGCTATCAAGGTCTTCAATGTTAAGGTCTTCGGGTATACCGATGCCGTTGTCTGCGACGGATAGAACATAAGCAGTACTTACAAATTCCTCGTTCTTTCTTTCTCCGTTTCCCTCTTTGTGAAGTTTAATTCTTATTTCTCCTTTATCCCTGCCGGAAAATGCATATTTAAAGGAGTTTGAAACAATTTCGTTGATAACTATCCCCAATGGAATAGCAGTATCCATATCTAAGAAAATGTTTTCTTCCAGGTCAAAATTTAAACTAACATCGGTCTTGAGACTGTATGTTAGGAGTAGATTATTAGCTAATTCCTTTATGTATTGCGAAAAGTCAAGCAAATCAATATTTTTACCTTTGTACAATTCCTCATGTATAAGAGCAATAGAAAGAACTCGATCAATACTTTCTTTGAAAGCTTTCGATACTTCCGAATCTGTGATAGTCTTTCTGCCTTTAAACAAATCAGCCTGAAGATCCAGAAGGGATGAGATAACCTGAAGATTGTTCTTGATTCTGTGATGTAATTCCTTCTTACGGGCAATTTCGAAATTCCTGAGAGCTTCTTCAGCTTTTTTGCGTTCGGTTATATCTCTTGAAATGAACGAGAAAGCTGTCAGCTTTCCATTAGTATCAAAAACCGGAGAAAGAGTTATTGAGACATATATTTTCTTTGCGTATTTCCTTAACCTTAAAGTCTCATGTTGGTGAATCGTTTCTCCCTGTTTAATTAATTCTATTAATTTCAGAGTTTCTTTATCTAAATGAGGTGGAGCCAAAATGGATACATGCTTTCCGAGAATTTCTTCCGCGGAATAACCATAAACCCCTTCTGCTCCTTTATTCCAGCTGGTAATAATGCCATCAAGTGATAAAGTTCCCACAGCGTCCAGTGATGATTCCACAATATTTGCCAGGGTCTTAATTCTCTCTTCAACGATTCTAAGGTCTGTTATATCTTGTGTTGTTCCTCTAATCTGGACAGGATTATTTTCCTTATCGAAAACAGTTTCACCTTTAGAATGGGCTATGCGCTCTTCTCCATTGGATAGAATTATTCTATGATCAGTACTAAAGGGTTTTCCGCTTAAAGCTCCTTTAACGGCATTATCGACATAATCTTGGTCATCTGAATGTAAGTGACTTAAAAATAAGCCATAATTTACTTCAAACTCTCGAGGCTTAAGTCCAAAAATCCGATACATTTCATCAGACCAATGTAATTTACCAGTTACAAAATTCTGCTCCCAATTTCCAATATGAGCCATTTCTTGAGCATCAGAAAGAAGTTCTTCTTTTTCTTTCAATGTACTGTAAGCTTTTTCAAGCTCTACGGTACGTTCTTGAACTTTTTCTTCCAATGTTTCATTTGCTATTTTAAGGGCATTTTCTGTATTCTTGAGTTGTGTAATGTCTGTAAAAGTGCAAATTATAATGTTAATGCTACCATCGGGGTTTAGCAGAGGTTCGGTACTAGCAAGCGTCCATACCCAATCATCTTGCGAATAACGACGTATGCCAATGACCTGATTCTTTACAGGCTTGCGATTAATCCTGGCGTACTGTACTGGGTGAGACTCAAACCTCAAAGCATTACCATCCTTATCAACAACATCCCACGTATCCCAACTAAGGTCTTGAATCTCTTTATGCTCAAGCTCTTGTTCAGAGACATTGAAAATTTGCAGAAATGCTGGATTATATATTGCAAATTTACCCTCGCCATCAATGAGAAAAACACCGGATTCTAGATCCTGCACCAGTGCTTTAAACCGCACCTCACTTTCCTTTAATTCTTGCTCAGCCAGTTTGCGCTCCTGTTCAACCTTTCTCCTCTGCAGAACTTGTGTCACCGCCGGCGCAATAGCTTCGAGATCCTCCTGTTGCTCATAGCTATAGCCACCTTCACGGTTTGCTACAGCAATTGAACCTATCGTTTTTCCTTCCTGAACAAGGGGAACACCAAGAAACGATGTGATTGGCGGATGCCCTTCAGGCAAGCCTCTGCTGTCTGGGTACGACTGTGGATCATTGGTAAAAAAGCTTTTCTCGTTGATTATGACACTGCCATACAAACCATGTACAACATAATCTCTAGGGAAAGTAAGATGCCCTGTCTTGTCGTACATACGACACTGTTCCCATGCCAGCTCACTTTTTGCAATATCATGCAGTAGCCCATCAGAACCCATTTCAATAATAAAACCAAACTCGCTGCCTGTCACTTTCAGGGCTACAGATAGACATGCTTCCCCCAATTTTTCTTCTGTTTTTGCCTGCACCACATTGCTGAAGATCCAATTGATTCCCTCTAAAATACGGTTGTATCTGCGAATCCGGTGCTCTCCTTGATTGCATTCGGTGATGTCGCGATTGCTGCCCCTTCTTCCAGCGTAGCATCCCTTACTGTCATAGAAAGGCTGGCACTGGTGGTGAATACATCTTATTTTGTCATCTTTAGTTATAATTCGAAACTCGATATTACCATGACTACTCGGTGGCGTATTATGTCCATACTGGAAAAATGCCTTTTGATCGTCAGGATGTATTATTTCTTGGAGCAGATCAGGTTTGTCCATGAATTCCCAGACAGCGTATCCTGTGACCCGCTCGCAAGAAGGCGATGTGTACAGTAAACGGCCATCAGGATCCATCCAAAATTCCCAGTCGAAAGTGTTATCTGCTACGATACAATATTTTTCCTCGCTCTCCCGAAGTTTTTCTTCAAGCACTTTTTGGTCACTTATATCGAATCCATAAATGTTTACATACTCTTCTTCGGGTAAGGGTTGAAACGTGGCTAAGTATACTTTTTTTCCCACTTTAATTTCCATTTTATTCGGTCTATTCTGGCAAAGTACCCTTTGCGCAATATCTCCAATATAGGAAGGCAGTTTGTCTCCGATTTCCACACCCCATCGGAGTAATAAGGTCTTAGCTGCCTCATTTGAGTAAAGAACAGTACCATCCTTTTCAACACTAAGTACAGGATTGGGGTTTTTCTCAGGAAAGTGTTGCATGCTAGCTTTCATTTTCCCATATGACTCCATCTCTTTAGTCGCACTATGCCTATCGTTACTAATTGTTGACCCACTCACAATAAAAGATGTTTTTTAATTCAAAAAATTATATAATTATACTAAATTTAAAACTTTCTATTATAATAAATATCGTTAATCGCGAAAAATAATTGACATAAGTAATTTTCAAAAGAATTTATAGTCTGAGAATTAATATATTTTTTTATACGAAATTTTAAAATATTTATTTCATTTGAATACCTCGCTAGCTTGCTGTGGGAATGAAAAACTTCTCCGAGAACCGTTGTTATGTAACTTCCTTATATTTTTAGCTACATTTGTACTTGTTTTATCCTTCAATATCAATATGCGAGTGAAAGATATTAATCAATTTTTTCATAAAGCAGCTGGCTGTGTGGTTACTTGTAGCACTTAGTTTATTTCGGAAACGAGGTTAGGAGATAACTTTGGAATAAATCAATATTTAGCCCACAATTTTTATCTTGATTTCCTTCTTTTTTAACTCTAACAGCAAATCAAGATTGAATGTCAACTAGCCAGCAGGAAATAATCTATGACTAATTCAAAGTTATTCGAAAAAATATTGATAGCAACTGATGTATCTGAAAAAAATAAGTCTGCGGTTGAAGCAGCCATAAAAATTGCCTGTGCATGTGGGTCCACAGTCTATGCTATCTATGTAATGGATGAGAGCCTCATGAAATCTGCTATTGAAGTTTCAATTGCAGGAAATCTATATAAAAGAATTAGAAAAGAAGAGGAAGAAGCAGTCAATTGGGTAAAGGAAACTGCACAGGGTGTAAATCTTGAGACCTTCATACTATCTGGCAGACCAGCTCGTGCAATCACTGAATTTGCAGAACAAAAAGAAGTTGATCTAATTGTTGTTGGAACTCAGGGAAAAAGTGGAATTGGAAGATTTTTATTAGGCAGTCTTGCCGATGAGGTTATAAGAACTGCTGGCTGCCCGGTACCGACGATAAAAAGTCGAAAATAAGGCTCTATAGAAATCTTCTCTAAACCTATTTCCATTAGACTCACGTGAACTACTCCTCCCTGAATCCTCTGCCTTTCGGGTTAGTTTCAAGTGAGAAGCTCCTAGTTCATTCCTTTCTCTTTTGAGAACAAGTTCCCAAACCCATCCCCGTGTTCCGCAGGTGTCAAGTAACTATAAGATTTTGATTTTGAAGTGAGAATTTTTTGATATTGATTGCAGCATTAATATCCTTATCATGTTTTGTATTACAATCAGGACATTCCTATTCTCTAGCATTAGGATTCAGATTAGGGTTATAATATCCACAGACATTACAAAGTTTAGATGAGGGTTCAAACTGTCCTATTCTCAGGATAGTTTTACCGAACCATCCTGCTTTGTATTCTAATTTTGTAACAAAGCTACTCCATGCAGAATCACTTACAGCTTGAGCTAAACAATGATTTTTTTGCATGCCTTTAATACTCAGTGTTTCCAGCGCAATAGCTTGGTTCTCGCTGATAAGTTTAGAAGAGAGTTTATGCTGGAAATCGTTCATCTAATTGCTAATTTTTTATGGAGTTTTGAAAATAGCAGTCTTGCCTTCTCTCGATTTTTAGAACCTCTCTCGATTTTTAGAACCTTTAACTTTTCTACTTACTCTTTTTTGCGGGACTTTCAACCGGTTAAGAGAATTTTTCAAGTATTTAGGGTTCTCCATTTTTTCTCCTGTAGAAAGAACTGAAAAATCTTTGATACCAACATCTATTCCTACTTGTGGTAGATTCTGAAAATTCCTGTTTTGTAGGCTGTTCTTATCCATCTTCCACAAGAATACTTATAAAATATTTTTCAGTGTAGGATCTTGAAATGATTGCTGTTCTATCTTGAAATGATTGCTGTTCTATCTTGAAATGATTTCTGTTTTATCTTGAAATAGTTGCTGTTTTTAGAGTACCTTCAACCGCCTGTGAAGAATTGCTTTAACTTCATCAATCCTAGGAAGTTTTACAATACTCTTTTCAAAATTTACTGCATAATGTTGTGGCAGTTGATATGACTGAACAGGATTTTTCTTAGTTCAGGCGCCAGTACATAATTCAAACTGGCTGATTTTGATAAGAAGAAATCATTGAATGCTCGAATAAGTTTATTCAAATGAGTTTCCTACAATCGGTACTGCTTCTTGAATTTCAGATTTGTAAAAAAATATAATAGCTGCTTGCGAGAAAACGGTTAGAGATGGACAAGAAGAAGGGAATGAAACTTATCCTTCATGATAATCGTTTTGGTCGTGGTGTGTGAAATGAGGCTTTAAAATCTACCCGCAAGCAACCGGATTCTTATTACCTATAAGTAATATTTATACTTTGTTGTAGTTAGGATTTTCATTATAACATATACGAGTTATTCAATAGGTGCATGTAACAAAATATTTTTCAACAGTGCTTTTTTCCCATGATAAAGCTAATATTCTCACATATCCATACTTACTTGAGAGAGAACCTGGGGGCATGAAGGATTATTCTACCGCTCGATGAAAACGAAGCTTTGGAACTGGGACTTACTCTGATTAATGAGAAGAACGAAACCGAAATCAAAGAAGTCCTTAACTACCTCTTTGAGCTTGCACTGAAATATGCAAAAGAAGGGCAGGAAACCGACACAAAAAGATTGATTGAATATATGAATAAGATAGGGAAAGCGGCAGCTATTGCCAGGCTTGAACCAATTGTTGTCAATACACTTCTCCTTTTTCCTCAGGTTGCCACAGAAGCATGCAAGCAGAATATGGAAAATGCTCTTGTGAGCATAGCACTCGCATTCGGAGAGATTGGAAAGGTCGCAGCAGAACAAAAAATGGAGACTCCCGCAAAGATCGCAGCTTCCTACCTTGGCGAGATGGGAAATACCGCAGCTTCACGAAGAGCCAAAAAGGGAACAATTGCGGTTATTTTCGCTCTTGGGGAGATCGGAAAAAGCGTTACATGGCAAAAGCTGGGTGATGTTGCAAGCAGCACAGTTGTCCTTCTCGGAGAGACCGGAAAGGTTGCTGCAAGTCAGAAGTTTGAGGATGCGGTATTAAATGCCGAACTGTTGCTGCAGGAGATAGGAACAGGGGCGATTGAAAAAAACCTGAAAGAAACTGCAGACATGAGTGTGCGCTCTATCCAGGATATAGGAAAAACTGCAGATCGCCAGGGACTTGATAAGGCTTTGCTTCAGGCAGCCTATTCACTCGAAGCAATTAAATTTAATGCTGAGGACCGCTATCTGATGAGTGCATCCATAGTTGCCGAAGTAGCTCTCCTTCACTTTGAAAGATTGAAAATTGAGAGACTGGAAGATAAGCTGAATAAAATTTCCAGGGGAAAGAAAAGATCACCAGGTACAGGTTTGTGAACTGTTACGCTCAGTATAACACTATTCATATTGAGTTACTCAGTTTAATATTAAATCGCAACCTGCCTTCTTTACAGGGAAAGGAGTGCAGGAAAGATTATCTGGCCGTAAGGTGCATTTTCCCGATATAAACTTTTAGTGGGGTGTTCTGAACGTCTATTTCAAACGAAACCGGGGCAACAGATCTCGGGCTAACTTCAGTTAAGGAAAATGATGAGCTTGGCGTATTACGATCCATAGATTTCCTTACGGAACGAGGAACCGAATACATAAATAGAAAACTCGAGCCCGACGCAAAAAAGACTGTTATCTGCATAAGAGACATAGGTAGCGCGGCTGTCTTTCAAAATATGGAAATTGGGGTATTTTTATCACTTTTTTCACTTGGAAAAATGGCTGAAATTGCAAGAGAGCAGAAAATGACTGACACCGGTTTAAGTATCCTTTACTCTCTCTGTGCAATCGGTAAAGCGGCGGTTGGGCAAAATATGGAGTCTGCGGTCAGGATCGCAGTCGCATATCTTGGAGAAATTGCGAACTCCGCCTCACTTCAGAAGACGGAAAGAGAGGCACTTGCTGCGGCTCTTGCTATAGGATCCATAGGAAAAGAAACTTTCGGGCAGCAGAGAATCCAGGTCCCGGAAAATGAAGGATTTCTTCCTCCAAAGTCATGTATCCTCTTATCTCGACCTCCTGGAAAAGAAGCTATTCTCTTCTCCAGAGAATTTCCGGGTATTTTTAGCCTGCTTGCTCAACAGGGAGGAGAAACTGATTCCCTTCAGGATATCCCTGTCCTTTTGGAGAGTGAATCTTCTTATACAGGTTTTACCGACTTTGAGAATCTAATCATAAGAGCTGCCAATTCTCTAGGAACAATGATTTTTGAAGTTAAAGAAAAATTTTTAATAAGTCACGTGCTTATGACAAAACTTGCTCTTGACACTCTCAATGGGTCTGAATATATACACGAAGCCGAATCTCTTGATTGAAAATTTATAAAACTTTAAAGTACTGTTTGATTCTAATAGATTTGATTCTAATAGATTTGATTCTGATTGCGTTCCAGGAAATCCCTGGATTTCATGGGAACTGTTAAACTGAGAATCGACATAACTGATTCAAGGGGCTGCATCGGTATAATACTTAATATGATGCTAATTATAGCGACTGTTGAATGGCGTGAGAAATTCAGGAAACCTTAACATTTAAGGTATATTTTTCAGAATATATATTTCATAATGATTTTTATTTCAATTATTCCTCTTACAAGTTATCATAAAAAATAAGTTTTATTTTTTTGGTCAAGTTTATTAATTTCAACGGTTATTGGTCTATTAATAAGAAAGACACTCAGGCTATTCTCATAATTTTCCAATTTATACTTTGGACAGCAATTACTCAAGCCGAGGCTGGGTTGTCACTGTAAATTTGTCACTGTAAATAACAGTGGAGATAATAACAGTGGGAACGGAAATTATGCTTTGATCCAGGAAGCTGTTAATAATGCACATGAAGGGGATAGGATCCTTGTAAGCCCTGGTGCGTACAGGGAAAATATAATAGTCAACAGAGAACTTACAATTTTCTCCCATCCCATGCTCTCAGGCAGCCAGAATAACCGTACTTATATTATAGATACAGTTTGACAATGCGATCTTCACTATCAGCTCAGATAATGTGACAATATGTGACAATAAATGTCTCAGGGAAATAAGCTTGCTTATAGACAGAGTAAGGGCAAGAATTGTTGGACTTGATGACAAAGAAGTGTACGAAAAAGTTATGGAAAACGCCCTTAACTATGAGGAAAAAGACAAAGAGGGATAAAAGAATCCTTTGATTGGTACGTAATTTTGACTGAATTCAAAATTTACTTTTTGAAAAAAACGGAAACTCTTTTTTGAACGAACTGCTTCAGTTACAAAATAGTAACACTAATAACCTCGTAACTTCATAGAATAAGCCTGACTCCATTTCCTGCGCAGTCCGTATATCTTACGCAACAATCTGAAATTGAAAATATGCGATGAAACATACAGGCAAGAATTATAAAATCTGCGGGAAAAAATTGAAGCTTAATGTTTTCTATCAATAATAACGGATGCTACCAATAACGGATGCTACCAATAACGGATGCTACCAATAACGGATGCTACCAATAAGAGGGATACTAACAATAAAAAGGGGCAAAAAGAATGATTACATTAAATGAGGCAGAGGCGGTTGAAGTAAGTTTATCTGCAGTTGATGAGGGAGATGAAAGCAGAGCTTTCCAGGCCCTTGATTCTCTTACAGGAATTGCGGCGGATTTTCTTTCAGAGAATGAAGAGGCAGATGCCGAGAGAGTTATCCTATCAATTGAGAGTGGTGCACAGGCAGCTGCAGAGAGAGAGATGGAGCTTGTTACGATCAATTCTATCCTGTCCCTCGGGAAACTGGCAAGGAAAGCAGCAGACAAGGGACTTGAGTCTGCCCTGGACAAGACCTTCATAGCAACAGGAAAACTGGGAAAAACTGCAGCTGTACATTCGCTTGAAGCCGGTTCAAAAGTCGCTGCTACAACCCTAATGGAGATTTGGAACTTCTTCCCAGAACAATGGGATCAGGAAAAAGTAATTGCTTTTTCTTTGCTCTTTAAAGAGATCGGAATCTCTGCTGCCAAACACAATATGGAGGACGTTGTGCTCAGTGCAGTAACCGGTCTTGGAGAGATCGGGAAAAAGGTTGCAGCAAAAAACCTTGAACTTGAAACTGTAAGCAGCCTGCTTTTGCTTGGGGAAATAGGTAAGATTGCGGCAGAGAGTTACTTTGATGAAGCTCTAAGTTCAACAGCACTTTCCATAGAAGAGATTGGAAAACTATCTGTAAAGAAGAAACTTAATGACGCAGTTTTGCAGTGCCAGTGGGCACTTGAGACTCTGCGAGTCCAGGCCGAAGAAAAGGTATTAAATAACTCTTCAATCGTGGCTGAAGTGGCTCTGGATAATTTTAAAAATATCAACTATACGGATTCCGAGGAAAAAGTGGAGAAGTTCCAGGTAATAAAGAATCTTCAGAAAAAAATCCAATCTAATATGGGAATTCAGGAGTAAGAAACACTCTAACGCAGCTATATATAACTCAGCTGTTCATCTAAAGAATCGTTCATCTAAAGAATCGTTCATCTAAAGAATCGTTCATCTAAAGAATCCGTTTATCCAAAAAAATAAGTGCATAGTAAATTTTGAGTTCATGTTGATAGCCTGGTTTCACTCTGGCTTTATTTTTCAATTAAATTTTTACTTTTGACATGTTATGGACTTCGAGTTTTTCTTTCGGCTTTTGAATCCTGTAGCATATAAGAGAAAGTAATGTCATGTGTGGTTCCATATCTGGAGCGAATTAGGCAGGAAACAAGAAGTAGGTATTGGCGAAGCTGAAACAAGTGCCCGAATACTCTTTGAAAGTTTCTCACTTTTTTGAAACCATAAGTTTTAAATAAATTATTAAAGTAGTTCTCTAAAGCAAATTATTGCTTCCTTGATAAGTGCTTGAGGTTTCAAAGTGAGGTGTTATAGACAAAATGTTATAAGAGCAATTTAGATGCAGTCTGTACTATCACATAATACTATGCACTTTACTCCACTTAGCATACAACACAAGTTGTTCAGGCAGGAGGAAGGTAAGGAGTAGAACCCTTCCTCCTACCTCGAGGTTGATTTTACTCACGCAGGAGAATATGCCAGAAATCCGGCGTGAGTTTTTTACTCAGATGATATATATTATGCATGAAATGTATTTAACTCTTTCTATTATATAGCAATGTTGAGTGTTCAGGTCAGTTTTTATATGACGAAGCTGGTGAGCTCTCAATAAGGAAGGTTGTAAGCTTCCAAAAAAGTTACAAATCAAAAATAATAAAACAAAAAATTTGCAAAACTGTTTAGAAATTCTCATTTCAGGTTATACTTCCTGTAAATGAGCCTGCGCCAACAACAGGAAAATCTGAAAATTGCCAGGTAAAGGGATTTGCCAGGTAAAGGGATTACTGGTTCAGTTTACACTCACACATCTCTATAAGCGCCCCTTCTCCAATCCTTGACCCACGTGCAATAAGCATATCACCTGCCTGAACAACCGTATTGCCTTTCGGGGCGTAGACCCAGCGGTCAGCCCTTTTGATTGCCATTACATGCAGCCCGGTTTCTGTCTCAAGCTTCAATTCAGAAAAAGTCTTTCCGACTATAGGAGAGCATTTCTCTACCTGGAGCCTGGTTATAACCTCTTCGGAGTTTCTGACCGCGAGGGTGATAATGGGGTGAAGTTCTATGTCTCTGAGTACAGTATCCGCAATTCCGTAGGCAGCGTCGGAAATAGCTTCAGAGGCACTTGCAAGGTGGAGGATTCCCCTGAGCATGTTTACATCCTCAAAATGCTTTGCGGTTTCAAGCACCCAGTGCTGAAGTTCGTATTTCATAGAGTCCATTTCGGACTCCAGGGCACTAACCTCATACGCTATATCTTCGTTGTCAAAAAGAATAGCAGAGTATGCAAGTCCTACCGAGAGTTCGGACATATTCTTCATATCGACGATAATATCCACGGCATGCTCAAGATCTTTTAAAAGCTTATCGTGCTCGATCTCCTTTGGTACAAATTTCTTTGTTGTGGCCATCTCGAAAAATAGCGTGACTCCTTCATCATGCCCTCTGGCAATCAAAACATCTCCCTGCCGAAGGCGGGTTTCTTTGTCAGGGTCATAAATCCAGTCCTCATTTCTCCTGATAGCAATAATCCACATACCTGTCTCGATATCAAGTTCGAGGTCACCAAGTGTACGTCCTACCATTGAAGATTCTGCGGCGACTGTTGCCCTGACTATGGTCTCTTCCGCTTCCCTGAGAGCGACTTTCAGTTCCATCGGAATTCCCATATTCATAAGAACTATTTTGGCAATGTCGCCTGCAGCATTAGCGATATTTTCCGAACACGCAGCAACCTGTAAAACACCCAGGAGGCCTTCGGCCTCATCAACCCTGCGTGTGCTTAACATCGCGGCCATCTTAATGTGATAATCGAGGGTATCCATCTTATCTTCAAGATTGAGTACCTCTTCTGCAACGTCCTCATCATCGTAAATCATTGCAGAGTATGCAAGGTCTACCATGAGTTCGGAAGTATCCTTCATCTCAGTCAAAAGATCTTTGAGGTTCTTTGGACTGTATCTGAATTCTTTAGGGAACATGGTCTCTAGATCAACTCTACCTTATGCTGGTGTATATGAGTATATACTTAATAGTAATTATTAATTATTACTTTTAGAGTATTCAGGTTTTGAGAACCTGGATAAAATATTATGAACTAATTATATTAGAACTAACATTTAATTAATATGTTAAACTGTTTTTATAAAATATTTAATAAGTAAAGGGCTACAAAAATTCCCGTAACCCCAACGAGGTCTCCAAGGCTTGCAATGAAAGGAATGACCGTATCATCAGGATCTATCCCGAATCGGTGGGAAATAAAAGCTATGGCAACAGTTGCAGAATACACGACGACAAGTTCTATGATAACGGCAATGAGGCTGATTTTCAGAATGATGAGATAAGGCATCCCAAACCCTAGGAAACTGCTTGCCATAAAAACCAGTATGCTGACAGAAATTGAAGAAACAAATCCTACGATTGCAGCTGCAATAACACTATTGTGTACGACCGGATTACTTCTGAGATTGTCTCCAAGCCCCATATGGAAAGCCGAAGAAAGCCTGGCTCCAAGCATGCTGCCGGTATCTCCGCCGATCTTGATAAGAGAAGGAATAAGAATCAGTATCGCTGGCATAGATATAAGGCTTTTTTCTCTGGAATTCAGGATCTGCCCTACAACAATTCCCATCACACATGTAACTATAAGTACTGGTAACCCGCGCTGAATGATGCCGTTTATTGTGTAGTAAGGAGTCTGACGCCCTGTTTTCCTCAAAACATCACCACCAGTTTTGCTGAGAGGAAAAGCATGAGCATAGAAACAATATCCCCGATAGTTGCAATCGAAGGCGTAACAACATTATCAGGATCAAAACCAAATCTGAACGTCCCTATGGCAAGCAGAGTTGCAACAAAAGAGAGAATTAGCCCGGAAGTAAAAGCTGAAATCACGCATATAAGAGTAAGTTTAAAGACACCGACACTTTCAAAGCCCAGAGCAAGGGTTACAAAGTGCCCGAGAATTCCGAGAATAAAAGCGGTAACAACACTCAGGATAAGGGAACCGGAGATATTATTCATGAGTTCGGGATTATGCCTGTCGATCTCTGTTATTAGCCCCAGGTGAATTGCACTGCCAAGTCTTGAGCCAAGGGTAGAGGAAATATTTCCCCTGAGCCCCAGCACACCGGGGTAAATCACAATTAATCCCGGTATCATTTCAAGTTCTTTTGTCATCCCCGAAAATATAATTCCTGCAGCCACCCCTCCAACAGTAGCAATAAGTTCAAAAGGCAACGCCTCACGTACTATTGACGAAACACTAGCGTACTCGCTCAGATATTTATCAATATACTGGGATTCGAAAATATCTTCGTCCCTGTGAGACTCTGAGGGCATGCGCTTGTATTATACACTAATAATATTAAAACAATCGCTAACTTCAAAAAAAAGGCTGTCAAAAAAATGTTTATCCTTCAGACTCACTTCACTGAATAATAAGTAAGAGAATGTTCAGTCCCAACTAGCTCGATAAGTTTTTTCGGTTTTCGGAAAAAAGATAATAACTTGCAGCCGTTATTTCATAGTTAAAATTTGAAATAAAAGACATTGTACATTTTGAATTTTACAGGAGTATGGATTTAGGACGGCTGTCAATATATTTCTCGATGTCAATTATTGGACCCTCAATTTTTATTTCATATTTACGGGGAACTTCTTTAGCTTCATAGAAATTTACGTTAATACCTTCATTGAGATACTTTTTTTTGACTGTATTATAAACTAATTTAGCATCTTCATGAGGTATTCTCATGCCGAAAACAATACCTTCCAAATCTTCTTTTCGGTACTTCAATAATCCTTTTTCGAATTCATCAGAAGAAAGCAGTCCATTAATTATGTCATTGCGAGTAATAATCATTCTATATTCTTCTTCATAATGCCAATCACAAAACTTATTCAATAAACATTTGGTAATCTTCAAGTCACTATCAGTGTCAAAGTAATTTACAATAGGACAAATTTCATCTTTCTTCTTATAGGTAACTGTTAAAAACTTCTTCTTATTGAACAAATTGTGAAATGGATATACAACTGCTGATTGTAATGGAAGTGAATTATCACGACTATCAAACTCTAAATAATATTCACCTAATTCATTATCCCAATCTTTTTTAGATCTAAAACGAAGGCATATGCCTTGATGAGAATCAGCATAGTGACTCCACATTAAAATATTATCATCTTTTCCACTAAAACAGCAAACTTTCGGCAAAGATTTTTTTTGTGAATATCCATGAAGATCCCTCCATGAATACCCATTAAAATCAAGATTTATCTCCACTGCTGGGTCATAACAAATTAAATCTCCGTTTATTGTCATCTTGCCTTGAGCAATTGAATCGTCAATTATGTGTTCTGACTCTTCTTGAGTAAAACCATAAACATGCATAAGATGATTAATATGCTTTTTTCTTTTTCCATTCAAGCACCAATATGTCCTAGAATCATAAGGGTCATTAAATTTATCGGGCCTTCTGAAAAATAGTTGATTATTAGCTAAGTTCTCTATAGCATAAATTATATCCTTGCATTTGCAGTCCTTTTCTGTTTTAAGACTTTGATATTTATAAAATAATTTTTCTTCTACCATTAGTATCATAGTCGGATGATATATTTTTGAATATAAACATTTTGAAGTTAAGCAGAAATTGGATTTTCAAATATGAACTTTTAATGTAAAAGTGTGACAATAATAAACAGAGTGCAAGAAGTCGGTTAACTTTAATAAGTCTAAAAATGTTAAGTTTTCAACCTTTGGAACTATGCGGATAATAAATTAAAGAGTAGAGGACCAAAATCAGTTATATCAGTTTTTTTCGGTTTTCGGAAAAAAGATAAATAACTTGCAGCCGTTACCTTATATACATGGTAGTAGGGATCACAATGATAAACGTGCTGCCAGGTTATGAAAAGGCAGCATACCGAGAATTGAAGAACATCGAGGGAATTAAGGATGTTTACCATGTCTTTGGGGAGTATGACTTTGTAATAATAATAGATGTTGAAGACATGACTATCCTGAACGACGTGGTAGATAGAGTCAGGGAAAGCGAAACCGTAATAACCACCAAGACAATTGTCGGAGCAGAACTTTAATTCTCCGGCTAAAAAATTAGCGCATCCTGTCAGGATAAAACAGAAGGAACGACAAAACGGAAGCAACATATTTTTTAGCAGGTCATGGCTTTCTACCTTAACCATTTATTGAGACCTAAACTGTTGGGTATTATTTTAAAAAAAATTTAAAATGGTTTTAAAGAATTTAAACCTGCTTGAAACAGTCAGTAATGGAGAAAAATGTTTTAAAAAACAGATTTGCTTTGTGTTTTATAAAGTTAGTTTTTATAATATGAAACTGTTTTCCTGCGTTAGAATGATATTTTTTCATGTTGTAAAACTATTTTCCTATGTTTTTAGCGGGTACTTTAAAAATATATGAAACTATTGAAATCTACCACGTAAAGAAGCCGAAACACATAAAATAAACAGAAGGTATACTGTTGTCAGAAAATAGTGAAGCGCTAAAACATTAAAACGCTAAAACATTAAAGCGCTAAAAGAATAAAAGACCAGAAAAGTAGACCACTAAACCAGTTAGTACTAGACAACAGCAAAACACGAAAATCGCAAAGCATTAGAATAGCAAAATGGTATAAAAGTAAAAATAACGATGGGATTACTTTTAAGGCAAAATTCCTGCTTTAGATATTTGTAAAAAATATTTAAAGCAATATGAAGTTACATTGATTTTCCAACCTGAGGTAAATTTTCATGGAATTCACCATTGCAGAAGAACTTGCCAAAAATCAAAAGTCAATAAGTGTCGCAGAATTTTTTGAAAAAAATCGACAGATCCTGGGTTTTGACTCGGCTCCTCGAAGCCTCATAACAACCGTAAAAGAAGCTGTTGACAATTCTCTGGATGCCTGTGAAGAAGCAGGAATTCTGCCCGATATTCTTGTCCAGATTGAAAGAACCGGACAGGACTACGTAACTGTTATTATAGAAGATAACGGGCCAGGAATTATAAAAGAACAAATCCCCAAAGTTTTTGCAAAACTTCTCTATGGTTCCAGGTTCCATGCCCTCAAGCAAAGCAGGGGACAGCAAGGAATAGGGATTTCTGCAGCCGTGCTCTATTCCCAGATGACTGCGGGAAAGCAGACGAAAATCCTCTCCAAAACCGGCTCCGGTAACCCTGCACATTATTACGAGCTTATGATCAATACCAGCACGAATGAGCCCGATATCCTGAAAGACGAGATAAAAGACTGGTTCCGCCCGCACGGGACTCAGATCGAGCTGGAAATGAAGGCTGCCTACGTAAAAGGAAGAAGGCAGTCCATTTACGAGTACCTCAAAGCTACTGCAATTGTGAATCCCCATGCAAGAATTACACTTATAGAACCTGACGGCAATGAGGAGGTTTTTGAAAGAGCTACGGATAAGATGCCCAAGCCAGCCGAAGAAATTCTTCCCCACCCTGAAGGTATAGAGCTTGGCACTCTAATGAAGATGCTCCATTATACTGAGCGCCAGAAACTTGCTCCATTTCTTCGCTACTCTTTTTGCAAAATTGGGCTGTTAACTGCCGAGGAAATTTGCAAAGCTTCAGGGCTTGACCCTGAGATCGACCCGCATGCCCTTGGCCGCCACGAGGCAAGAAAACTAATTGAGGCTTTTGAGAAAGTAAAGATCATGGCTCCTCCCACAGACTGTCTATCCCCAATAGGAGAAGAGCTGATTTACAGGGGGCTTGAAAAAGAAACGAATGTGGATTTCATTGCCACAAGCACCCGAAAACCCGCAGTATATTCAGGAAATCCTTTCGTGGTGGAAGTGGGACTCGCTTACGGGGGAAACCTTCCAAAAGAAGAAAAGATCAGTATAATGCGTTTTGCTAACCGTGTGCCTTTGCTTTACCAGCAGGGAGGCTGTGTGACCACACATGCCGTAGAAGACATTAAATGGAAACAGTATGGCTTAAACCAGCCCGGAGGAGGAGTTCCTGTAGGACCGGCTATCCTCCTGATACATGTTGCTTCTATTAATGTGCCCTTCACTTCAGAATCAAAAGATGCTATTGCTGACATTCCTGTAATCAAGGATGAGATTGACCTCGCGATCAAGGATGTTGCAAGAAAGCTCAAGCACTACCTGAGTAAGCAGAGTAACCTCAAGAAGCGTCGGGAAAAAGAGATTATTATTACAAAGGTTCTCCCTAAGATGGCTGTAAAGGTTGCTAATATCCTGGAAAAAGATGTTCCTGACATTAATCCTGTTGTTGCAAAGATTATGGGAAACCTGCTAGTACACAGAAAAGTGAAGAGGAACGAGGATGGGACTGCAGACGTTGTAATAAAGGTCAAGAATTTCGGAACCTCTGCCTACTCTTTCAGGGTTCATGAGATGCTGCCCTGGACAATACTCGGAGCAAAGCCTGAACCAAAGGTTGTGACTCTGGGCAATGATTACGATTATGTATGGGATATATCCGCAGCAACTGGGTCTTCAAAGGTGCTAAGCTACAGGATAGAATCTGCAACCGACAAAGAACTTGGAAAATTTCCGGACCTTGTTGTTGAAGGGCTTGAAGAAGAGCTTGTAACCGGGGCAAAAGCCTTTAAGGGGGCATAAAATGGCTAGAGGAATAGATAATAAAAAAGCTCAGAGAGATATCCTGGCAAGGGAAAAGCTGTTTGGGCTTGCAGAGAAGATTTACAACCAGTTTGAAGATGAGGTTGTCCCAAGCATCAGCCTCCCGAGCAGGACAAAGTCAAATCTGGAATATTCCGACGAGAGCGATGTTTGGGTCTACGGAGGCCGGGAAAGCGAGAGGAGTGCAAAAACCGTAAAAGGAGCATTCCAGCTCCTGAAAACCACTTATGCCACCGAGTTCCTTATAAACGAGCACCTTGCCCAAAACCGCGGTTCAACGCTTCGAGAACTTTACTATATCTCGGAAGGCTGGGAAGCTGCGAAATTCAAAGAACAGGCTGAGAGCGATCGTCTGATCGAAGATCTTGAACTCCTCACAAACCTTCAGAGAGAGTATTTCCATATGCGCCCTGAAGAAGACGGAGCTACCATGTTCGGACCTATTGAAATTACAGAACAGACAAATCGCGGAGAACGGAATATTCACTGCCAGAAGGACGTGGGGGAAGGAGGGTACCAGATCCCCTTCAATGTGGAAAATATCGAATTCAAAGCCCATGATGCAAGCATGATTATTGCTATAGAAACCGGTGGTATGTACGCACGTTTGATGGAAAACGGATTTGACGAAGCTTACAATGCGATCCTTGTCCACCTTAAAGGCCAGCCTGCCCGGTCAACCCGCAGGATTATCAAGCGCATGAACGAGGAATTAGGTATTCCCGTAGCCGTTTTTACAGACGGCGATCCATGGTCTTACAGGATCTATGCCTCGGTTGCCTACGGGGCTATAAAAAGCGCTCATCTCTCGGAATTTATGGCAACCCCCGCAGCCAAGTTCCTTGGTCTCCAGCCCTCAGACATAGTAGAATACGAACTCTCGACCGACAAGCTTACAGAACAGGATATAAACGCACTGCGGAGCGAACTTTCCGACCCGCGTTTCGAATCCGACTACTGGAAAGAACAAATTCAGCTCCAGCTCGATATAGGGAAAAAGGCCGAACAGCAGGCTTTTGCAGGAAAAGGCCTTGATTTCGTAACCGAGGTATACCTACCCAATAGGCTCAAAGATATGGGTATGCTGTAACGCCCGAGTCCCGTCACCCGAGTTCCGTCTCGGGAGGACGGTGCCTTTTTCGCTACCCGAGTTCCGTCTCGGGAGGACGGTGCCCTTTTCGCTACGCTACGCTTTGCTCAAGAGGGCTGAATTCGGGGGTAAGAAAGGCTATATCCTCAACGAGCTCAGGACGTCTGATTTACCCAAATTTCGTTTTGGACTATGCGACGGGCGCGGTTACAACCCTCTGTTTAAGGTTTGACTGCAAGCTTTTTTAAAAAAGGCTTGACCGAAAACCCCTAGTAACGTTTGAGTTTGATGAACTTATCCCCAAACCCTATCAGCGTGATCAAACGGCGCAACGGTTGCGTTTGAGTTTGATGAACTTATCCCCAAACCCTATCAGCGTGATCAAACGGCGCAACGGTTGCGTTTGAGTTTGATGAACTTATCCCCAAACCCTGTCAGCGTGATCACAAACCTTTTCAAAAAAGGCTTAATTGAAAAAGGCTTGACCGAAAACTTCAGCAACGACGAAATCAACATCTTAACGGTTGCAGGTTAACGGTTGAGGCCCAATACTTGCTGGTTAAATTTATATAGAAACATTATAAACTAACGTGAAAAGATCTTGTTTTTAAAAATGCAAGCAGACCCCGTGGGGATGGTACATCAGGATATACAGGCGGTACATCATGATAACTAAAAAGCGTTCCAAACTGCTATTTTATTTGGAAATTGTTTTTTGAGTTTAGAAAGAGACCCTGGGACTGTATATATAAAAATCTGCTGAGAAACAGTGCAAATGCCGCGACTCCTGCTCTGAACCCTTTTGAGACACGAATTTTGCGAGCGAAACAGCAAATATTAATTTAAACTAAAGACGTATTAAAAAATTAGTATGAAAAGTGCATATTTGGGCATAAAATTATGCTAAAAATTGCCTTTTTTGAGAGAATTGATACTGAAAAATCTTGTGTAATTTTCAGGGAATCTAAAGGCTTAAAATGTATGAGCGCATATTGAATTTGGTTCGTGGCAGAAAAGATAAAATTGATATATAAAAAGCAGTAGATAAAAACTGTAGTCTTATTGGATTGATACGAATTCTAAGATCTATTTTGACAAAAGTTTCCCCGCGAATTTTTTAAAAAAAATATAATGTTACGTGATTTAGATAACTCTACTAGATTTTTATGGAGAATCAACTAAGATGAGTGATAAACAGGTTTACGATGCTTCGCACATCCAGGTGCTGGAAGGCCTGGAGGCTGTCCGGAAGCGTCCCAGCATGTATATAGGGAGCACGGATGGTCGCGGGCTCCACCACCTAGTCTATGAAGTAGTAGACAATAGTATTGATGAAGCTCTTGCGGGCTTCTGTACCAGGGTAAATGTTACAATCAACTCGGACGGTAGTGTGACAGTCCTGGATAATGGAAGAGGTATACCCATCGACCTCCATCCATTTCACAAAAAATCAGCTCTTGAAGTTGTAATGACTGTTCTGCATGCAGGAGGAAAGTTCGACAAGAACACCTATAAGGTTTCAGGGGGACTGCATGGAGTAGGGGTTTCTGTTGTAAATGGACTTTCGGAATGGCTGGAAGTAGAAGTGGCAAGAGATGGCAAAAAATATTTCCAGCGATATAATCGTGGAAAGCCTGAGGATGATGTCCGAGAAATCGGAACCTCGGATACTACAGGTACGAAGACTACTTTCAAACCGGACGCAAAAATTTTTGAGACATTAGATTTCGATTACGAGATCCTGTCAAACCGTTTAAGAGAACTGGCTTTCCTGAACAGGGGCCTTACTATCAGCCTCAAGGATTTAAGAACCCCAGAAGGGCAGCCTGAAACTTTCACCTATGAAGGGGGAATTGTAGAGTTCGTGAAGTATCTAAACAATAAGAAACAGCCTCTTCACGATCCAATTTATTTTGAGCGGCAAAGGGACGATATGGTAGTAGAAATTGCAATGCAGTACACAGGTAGCTATACAGAAAACGTGCACTCTTTCGCAAACAATATCAATACCCACGAAGGCGGAACTCACATTATCGGTTTCAAGACCGCACTGACAAGGGTCGCAAATGATTATATTAAAGCTAACAAGCTTTCCAAAGAAGACATAAAGCTCACAGGCGATGATGTAAGGGAAGGACTGACTGCAATCATCAGCGTCAAACTCATGGAACCCCAGTTTGAGGGGCAGACCAAGACAAGGCTTGGAAATAGTGATGTCAAAGGAATTGTAGACTCCCTTGTAACTGACGGGCTTGCGGAATACTTTGAGGAAAATCCCAAGGTTGCAAATGTTATTCTTGAAAAAGCCCTTCTTGCCCAGAAAGCCAGAGAAGCTGCAAAAAAAGCAAGAGAACTGACCCGGAGAAAAAATGCTCTCGAAGTAAGCACTCTTCCAGGAAAACTTGCGGACTGCTCGGAAAAGAATCCTGCAGTCTGCGAGATCTACATCGTGGAAGGTAATTCGGCAGGTGGTTCGGCAAAACAGGGTAGAGACAGGAGTTTTCAGGCTATTTTACCTCTCAGAGGCAAAATCCTGAACGTGGAAAAATCCAGACTTGCAAAGATCCTGAAAAACGAGGAGATTATTTCCCTAATAACTGCCATTGGAACAGGAGTCAGCGAGGACTTCACCCTGGAAAGTGCCCGCTACCATAAGGTCATTATCATGACTGATGCTGATGTGGATGGAGAACACATCAGGACTCTTCTTCTCACGCTGTTCTTCCGTTACATGAGGCCTCTGATTGACGAAGGATACGTATACATTGCCCAGCCTCCTCTCTACCGCATAAAGAAAGGCAAAGCTGAGTACTACATACACTCTGACAGGGAACTGGAAGCAAAGAAGAAAGAACTCGGGGAAAAAGGACTTGGAATCCAGCGTTATAAAGGGCTTGGAGAAATGAACCCTGAACAGCTCTGGGAAACCACCATGAACCCTGAAAGCCGGATTCTTTTACAGGTGACACTGGAAGATGCAATTCGGGCTGATGAGATCTTCAGAGTCCTCATGGGAGATGAGGTTGAGCCACGCCGGAACTTCATAGAAGCGCATGCAAAAGAGGTCGTAAACCTGGACATCTAAGGTGGCTAAAAATGGCAAAATATGAAGATGAGAAGAAACTCGAAGATGAATTGAAAAAATCTTATCAGTCTACCCTTATCCCCGAAGAGAAAGATGAAAGGATGAAAAATGAGGACGTTTCGGCCCCCCTTACACTGGAAGACTCGGGCAAAAAACTGGAATTAAACGTGTCCGACCCTGCTTCAGATGATCCCGAAGACAAAGGTATGGAGCCAGGTCAGAGTGGGGTTACTACCATTCTTATCGAAAATGAGATGAAACGCTCTTACATTAACTATGCGATGAGTGTGATCGTTGGAAGAGCTCTTCCCGATGCAAGGGATGGCTTGAAACCAGTTCACCGCAGGGTCCTTTTTGCCATGAAAGAGGCAGGGATCACGCATGACAAGCCTTACAAGAAGTCAGCCCGTGTGGTGGGAGACGTTCTCGGTAAATATCACCCTCACGGGGATACTGCAGTCTATGACACTATTGTGCGTATGGTCCAGGATTTCTCCCTTCGTTATCCTTTAATTGACGGGCAGGGAAACTTCGGGTCAATAGATGGTGACTCGGCTGCTGCCATGCGTTACACTGAAGTCCGTATGGACAAAATCGCAGAAGAGATGCTGGTAGACATCGACAAGGAAACAGTTCCCTTCATGCCAAATTACGACGGGTCAATGGAAGAGCCTGAAGTCCTTCCTGCAAAACTTCCGAACCTTCTTGTAAATGGGTCCACAGGTATTGCAGTAGGGATGGCAACAAACATGGCCCCTCATAACATCGTGGAGGTCATTGACGGCATTCTTATGCTTATTGAAAATCCTGACATCACGATTCCTGAGCTCATGACCGTAATCAAAGGGCCGGATTTTCCTACAGGTGCTCATATTCTTGGGACAGCAGGTATAAAATCGGCTTATATGACCGGAAGAGGGGCTTTAAAAATAAGGGCAGTTGCCGAGATTCAGGAGTTTAAAAAAGACAGACAGCGAATTATCGTAACCGAGCTTCCTTATCAGGTAAACAAAGCCAGGATGATTGAAAATATTGCTCAGCTAGTTCGGGATAAGATAATCATGGGAATTTCCGACCTTCGTGACGAGTCTGACAGGGAAGGAATCAGGGTAGTTATCGAGCTTTCTCGAGGTACAAACCCAAAGGTTGTTTTAAACCAGCTTTATAAGCATACTCAAATGGAGACCACTTTTGGGGTAATCAATCTGGCTCTTGTTGACGGAAAACCAAAAGAGCTAAACCTGAAGGAACTTCTTGAGATCTATCTTGAATACAGGATGGAAATTATCCAGAAGAGAACCCTTTATGGCCTCAAGAAGAGCGAGGAGAGAGCTCATATCCTTGACGGGCTCAAGATTGCCCTTGATAATATCGACGAAGTTGTCGCTCTGATAAAGGGTTCGGCAAATGCTGATGAAGCAAAGCAGGGTTTAATGGAGAATTTTTCCCTTGATGAGATTCAGTCAAAGGCTATCCTTGATATGCGCCTGCAGCGCCTGACAGGACTTGAAACCCAGAAGGTGCTTGAGGAGCTGGAAGGGCTTGTAAAGCTGATAGGTGAACTTAGGGAAATCCTTGAGAGTGATGAACTCAAGTACGAAATAATCAGAAATGAACTTCTGGAGCTCAAGGAAAAGTATGGAGATGCTCGCAGAACAAAAATCGTGCAGTCTGCTGCCGAAGTTAGAGAAGAGGATCTGATTCATGAAGAAGAAGTTGTTGTCACGATTACTAATGGAGGCTACATAAAGCGTATCCCACTCAGGACTTACACTATGCAGCGCCGTGGAGGCAGGGGTATAATCGGCATGGAAATGAAGGAAGAAGACTTCGTGGAAAATCTCTTCATTTCCTCAACCCATAACTATATCCTTTTCTTCACAAACCTTGGCAGGATCTACTGGGAAAAAGTATATGAGATCCCTGAAGGTTCACGGCAGTCCAGAGGCAAAGCCATAGTAAACCTTCTGGAGCTTAAGGAAGGCGAAACAATTAATGCAATGATCCCGGTCAAGGAGTTTGACGAAAATCACTACCTGCTCATGGCAACAAGGGCAGGCACAATCAAAAAGACTCCTCTATCGGAATTCAAGAACCCGAGGAAATCAGGCATAATTGCGGTCACCCTTGATGAAGATGACGAGCTCGTAAGAGTTCTCCTTACCAACGGGAAAAAGGAAGTCCTGATGGTTTCAAAGAAAGGTAAAGCTATTCGCTTTTCTGAAGAAGATGTCCGTCCTATGGGCCGAACTGCAAGAGGGGTCAGGGGTATGGCTCTTGACGGCCCGGACGACGAGGTTGTCAGTCTGGACATTGTCGATGAAACCACGACCCTCCTGACCGTAACTGAAAACGGCTTTGGCAAGAGAACCGAGTACTCCCAGTACCCTGCGCACCGCCGCGGCGGAAAAGGCGTGATAACAATCATTACCAACGAGAGGAACGGTCCGGTCTCAAGAGTCCGGTCCGTAGCCGATGACGATGAACTTATCTTTACCAGTGCCGACGGCATCATTATCCGTATCCCTGCGAAAGATATCTCAATCCAGGGCAGAAACACCCAGGGCGTAAGGATCATTAATCTTAAACTCGGCGACAAAGTCGCAGGTGTAGCAAGAATTCAAAACGGAAAAGCCGAAAAGAATCTGAAACTCACAGCTTTCAAAGGTAAAGAAACCATAGAAGCAACTGGAGCCGAAGATGAAGCCGAGGTTCCGGAGGGCGAAGCCGAAGATCGCGATGAGTTTGACGAATTAGAAGACTTTGAAGCTTCTAGCGAAGCCGAAGAAACCGAGGAAACCAAAGAAATAGGAGAGGATGAAGCAGAAGAGGATGAAGTAGAAGAAAATGAAGAAGACTGAATGTATGAAGTAGAAGAAAATGAAGAAGACTGAATAACACACTCGAGTGAAGAACTATGATTCTTCACTCAAACTGCTGCTAGAATCATGATTTTTGGAGATTTGTTTCCGGCGGCAGGCTTTTTTTCCGGAGGAGAGCCGGATGGTAGACTTATTTTTAAGGTTGGATTTTTTGAATAGATATTTTTAAAACAATGAGTACCAGGAGGTACAGTTTTTAGAATTTTTACTATTTAGTCAATTTAAGTTTTGATTTTTCGTAAAAAAAGCTGCTATACAATAGTTGAGCTCACAGACGGATAACAGAAAAAATCACAAAAAAATCACAGAACGAATAAAGAGAAATTCTGGAATACTTGAGACTAATTTTCCATAACAGACTTATACTGTTTTTCGTAAGGAGTATCAAATATTATTATTTACATAATAATATGATATACAAAGTTAGGAAGTTGTATATACTTGAACCAACATTCTAACGTATAACTCAATCACTTAAATAAATTGTTTAAAGTACTACTATACACAGAAATTTTCAGAAAAATGGTGAGAGAGTTGATATAAAGGAGGAATCAAAGAATGCAAGAATTAGAAGTATTGCCACCTATAAATGCGAAAGTTGGAGATATATTCGAAATTTCAATACCGTCGAATCCTTCTTCTACGGGCTACAACTGCTTACTGTCAAAGATGCCAGATTGTGTTTACTTTGTAGAGTCAACGTACATACCCGATGAACCTGTCATGACAGGAAAAGGTGGAACCAGCAAGTTCAAGTTTGTTGCAGTCGAGAAAGGTGAAGGCCCAATTATTTTCCATAGCGTAAAGTTCTCTCATCCTCTGGATATATTGGAACCTAATCCTATGCAACAACGGTTTGTTATAGTAGAGTAATGAAATGGCATTATTTTGTCATTTATCTTCCATTTTTTGTCATAGCTGTTCATAATTTTTTACGTTAAGTTTCAGTCAGTTACCACACCTCAACCTATTTTTTTGCGGATTTTTTATCCAGAGCCAACTATTTCTGACAAAAATCAACGAGATTCCGCAGGAGTGAAAACGTTTATGAAATTTCCGGCGGTGGGCTTTTTATTCGGAGGGAAGCCGGGCGGTGGACTTATTTTTGGAGACGAATTTTTTGGGTTGATTTATTTGAGGGATTAGGTATCGAAAGGTATAATTTTTTGGAATTATTAGAAACCTTGTGCTGCGGATCTAAAAGTTTATTCATATAGCTTTCGTTGGCATTTCACTACTTTTTATAAATGTGAAATAGCAATGTAAGGTTAAAAATTGAGTGAAATTTCTGGTTGTTTCGATATACCTGTATTTTTCAAATTTTTTTACATGCATAAAACAGGATGAGTTCTGACAATTGAAGAATAGAACGTGGAGATTCGATGAATTTCGGTTTCATAAAGCATAAAAGAAGCCAATTATTGTGAAATCGAACAGAAACGAAAAGACAAATGACCCTGCCAATACAGTAAAGAATGACTTCCAATAGCTCAAGTTATGAACAAACTGTCCTCCCCGGCTGCAAATATGTACCCAGTAAATACCCATCAGTATATTTATCGGAGACATTGGTAAATATTCTATAGGCATAACCGCAGTTGAGTAGGCCATTATAATGAAGGTGTCTTTATAACTTCCTTCACCTCCTAGCAGTTTAAATGAGATAATATTACCCATTGTAAAAGATGCATTAATAACCAAAAGGTGTAGCATTTCTGTAAAAAAGATCGTTCCGGGAATTGTCAATTCTTCAATTATGTATATAGTTTCAAAAAAGTCTCCTACCAATGTTGTAATTAACAGAAATACTATGCTGAAAATCAAAGCATGAATAAAATTATTCTCAGGGGAAATTTTTCTGAAGAATTCTGAAGGTTTCAGCAACACATCCATAAATGCAGTAAAATAATTCATGGAAACACTCATACATTATTTTAAATGTTTACGCACATAAATTAAATTTTCTAGAGGCTCTCAAATTAGAATTTTGACTTAAAAACTTATTCTTTTTTCCACTAACTCTGATAGCACTTGTCTCTGTTTGGTAGTGGCAACTTAAAACAATACCTTCTATGCCTTTCTCATGTCAAAAAACAGTATGTTATACAAAGGAGTCCTCTTCGAGGACTCCTTCGATAATTATTTGAGCAGAGAAAGTACTTCAATTTGCCAATTCCTGTACTTTCTTTGCATTGACGATATTGCAAAGCACGTCGAACGTACTTTTTACACCAACAAAAGTTGGCACTTTAAGTACAGTGTTTCTTCTATGATAAAACTGTTTGTTGTGAAGTGTTTCAGGCAACTCTCATATGATAAAACCATTTCTTCCTTAACAGACGAAGAAGCTATCCTGCTTTCTTTTTATGATGAAAATGGCCAGATTAAACTTCCTTCAGGTGGAACCCTTCATCATTTTATGAAGTATAGACTTGGAGAAAAAGGAGTCAATGAGATAATGATGCTTATAGGTGAGAAAATTCTCAAACTTTCTCAGGAAAAGGAAGCAAAAATTGATTCCACTCCACTTGAAGCTTCAAGATACGACAAACATGCTGATTATAATCCTCATTATGAATGCAAAATGGATAAGGCACATATTACAATGGTTGGAACTTACCCAATTTTCATGACTCATACAAAAGGACTTTCTGGTGACTCTCCAGAACTTATCGATCATATTGAGGCTCTAAAGAACATGAACGCTAATCTGGAATTTTATTCTGCTGACGGAGGTTATGATTCATTCCTCAATCATTCTGATATTTGGTATAATCTGAACGCAAAACCGATTATTTCCTACGCTTCAAATGCAGTAATCAATCAAGAAGGTGAAGAGGAACGAATCGATCACTGGGTGAATAAAAAGTGGAAACTCGGTGGAGATATTCATGCACCAATGGAAAACAAACTCAGATTTCTATATGAAATTGGAAGGAAAGAACAGGTAGGAATGTACCTAAGAAACCAAAATATCAGAGATGAGACTTTTGATGATCAGTATAAAAAGAGAGCTGAATGTGAAAAGATACATGGACATATTAAAGGTACAGTAAAGTTCGATATCAGAAGAGTGAGAAATCAGAGTAGAAAACTCTACTCTCTATTGAGTTTCATAGCATATCAACTACTGGTGTTGACAGAAATGCAAAATAAAGTTGAGGATAAGAATTCGTTTGGGAGATACTTTTAAAAAAGTGAGTATCAAATTAGATTTGAGATTTTAAAAGCTAATTTGAGATTCTCTTCTAGAAAACGAACAACCTTAAAATATGTTCAATAATTAGATACCCGAGAGTTTAATGTTCAGAATTTTCACTATTCAGGACCGGTTTGAGTTTCGATGAATCTTAAAACGGGATACCATACGACTGCGAAGCAGGCGGCTAAGACCGAAAAGAAGTATGATTATTGACTGACACATTAAATTAAAAACAAAAGATTAATCAGGTAATTTGTATCTATTCAGGTTAATGGAGGCATATCTTCAATCGCAGTATCAAGTGAACCTATAACAGGCATGTTATTCTTAACTAGTGTGGATATGTATACCCTTATCTACAAAACACATCTGCCCATGTATCCTTCTAAAATTTTCCGATATCTTTTGTTGAATTGTTATCATCCTGAGGTCTCTTTCTGCCTGGTTGTTGCTAAAAGGAACTCTCAGATACGTATCAAATCTCAAGAATTTATAGCAAACCTCAAGATTGTTTCTCATGCTTTGCAAGTCTATCGAGAAGATTTTTTGCCTTGATCTGTGCTTGTATTCCTCTTTTAACCACACATCGTCTTTAGGTATTTCAGATGGAGGATTATTCTGTTTTATCCTGAAATAATTTAGGGATAAAACAACCACGTTCCATCCAGAGCAATCCAAATTGTCTACTCGAATCCAGATCTTGCAGCCTTGAGCCAGTAAATCATTACAGACTAAATTCCAAAAGGAAGAGGATGCGAAGAATTGCTGGCATCTCAGCGATTGGTTCTCAAATATAACTAAAAAGAGATGTCCTCATTTTGTCAAAATAAGTCAATGACCCACACTTTGCTTTATCAAGCTCACTATTATTGACAAATTTGATACTGTCAAGTCTACAGGTGCTAAGGAATTTTTCCAGAGAGGGTTGAGCCTATAAAATGTCCAGCACCCGTCAACTTGACAGAACCCGAAAACGCAAGGAAAGCAAGGATGTATATCACTAAATTACCTATATGGATAATGGCGTTCAGTCTATATTTACAAAGTACATAGAGTACATAGATACCTTGTGCTTTTGCGTGTTATTTCCTTTATTATTATATCGGTGGCACTCCCAGAGGTAATTCACTCACGAAGAAAATCATGTCAACCAGATGCAGGAAGAGTGCGAAAAAATTATTGAGGCAGCAAGAATATCACGGTAAATCCAATATAGAGAGCAGGTCCTGCAATGTGATCACTCTTTTTTGCATCTGTTTCGTTATCTGTTTCATTTTTCTAACAGCTACAGATGGCACCAGTTACCTCTAGTGTTTAAACAAATTAATGTCAATCGAATTTCCCATAGCAACATAACCAGCAGCGTTTGGATGGCACCCGTCTCCAGAATCGTATTCTTGTCTCAGATTGTCATGACCATCATTCAGCACAGAGTTGAAATCTATCACTTTATAGCTCTGTACATTTGAATATGATATAATCCACTTGTTCAGGTTCTTTGTTTTTATTTTCAAATTCTGTGGAACATAAGTCATTGGCGTAATTGAGCAAAGTACCGGTGTAATTCCATTTTGTGTGGAATTCTTGCACATTGCAGCCAGATCATCTTCAATAACCTGTTCAGGCTGTCCAAGAAGAAGATCATTGAGTCCGCCCATTATTATAACAAAATTCGGATGGTGTGATATTACATCTCTATCAAACCTGGCTAGCATCTCGTAAGTCTGATCTCCGCACTCACCAGTATTGTGTATTACTGCTCCAGACAATCGCGATCGCAATATTGCAGGATATGAAGTTCCGTTCCCACAAAAACCGTATGTGATGGAATCACCCATGCACACTATAGATATTTTATTATTATTATTATTATTATTATTATTATTATTATAATTAGTAGTAGTAGTATTTAGTGTACCATTTACGACGTCTGCACAACCAGAAAGGAATATAGATGACACAAACATGAGGATTGTTATAATTTTCAGTGTATTCATAAATTTCCTCTGATATTCGACTATTTCCTCTGATATTCGACTATTTCCTCTGATATTCGACTCGTCAAATCTGGATTAGCTACAAAGCTTCTTCTATCTTCTCAGGGCTGATGAACGTATCTTCACACAACCTCATATGCATTGTTCGAACAAGATGTGCCATGCGTTAAGCTTGCTTCATCGGCTTCAATAACGCTATACAGTGAGTATTAATGGAAAATAGATATACAGTGTCAGGGTACCAGAAAAATCCTGAAACCCTCTACACCTCTATGTTAAGGATTTTAGGATTCTTACTGTGAAACGCACGATAGGAGATGGGCGAAGGAAACATAGGTTACCACGGAACAAAACACTCACGATTATGCTTAATACAGTCGACACGCACGCACTGACAATCGCAAAATCTCAGGCACTCACAAAATATCAGGTGAAAGCAATAGACAAGATATCCAAGAATCAAGCACCAGAACCGCACATGAATTTAACCGACCTGCTTAAAATTCCACAATGCAAACCCAATATCAGAGCCTGAAGTAATGGTTCAAGAGCCTGAGATTGCCGGTAAAGATAATGTCCGGAAGCCTGATTCTAGATCCCAGCCATTCTCGGTCATGGAATAAAATAGATTATGACGTCATAAGCTATAGGTGCCCTAATTTTGATCTCGATCGCTGGAGTTGATGCCAAGGTATGAGGAAGGCAGCAAAAAAATTGAGGTAGGATGAAACTTGTCATAAGTTTTCACCCGTCCTCTTATCTCTTACTTAGTCTCACATCGGCGGACATCATAAAAAGTTCCCCACTCCTTTTATGCTTGACTTTTTATTTGCTTTCAGAATATATGCCTGGTCTTGTATTTGTTGTCACTTTTATGTAGTTTTTCTTCGTTGTAGTACTGCTGCCTGCAACGTTGACCACTGTAAGTGTAACCTTATAGCTTCCTCCCTGCACATACTGATGTTCTGGATTCTGTTCTCTGGAAGTTGTTCCATCTCCAAAACTCCATTTCCATGCAGTAGGAACTCCTGTACTGTTGTCAGTAAAGGTAACATTTAACGGAGCTTTCCCAGAGGTTGGAGTTGCAGAGAAATCAGCAACTGGTTTTGTTACAACTTTTATATATTCTGTTTTTGTTACCGTGTTACTGCCTTTAGCATTCTTTACTGTTAAGTTAACAGTATAACTTCCTACTTTGGAATACTTGTGAGTCGGATTCTGGAGGTATGACTTAGACCCATCTCCAAAGTCCCATTTCCATTTAGCAGGTATTCCTGTGCTTGTATCAGTAAAGGCAACCTTTAATGGTACTTTTCCTGATGTAACACTACTGGTAAAGTTTGCAACAGGTTTTGTAACTCCCGTCACTTTTATATAATCTGTTTTTGTTACCGTGTTACGTCCTATAGCATTCTTCACTGTTAAGTTAACAGTATATATTCCTGCCTTTGAATACTTGTGAATCGGATTCTGGTGGAATGACTTTGATCCGTCTCCAAAGTCCCATTTCCAGGAAGTTGGAGAGCCTGTGCTTGTGTCAGTAAAGGTAACCTTTAATGGTGTTTTTCCTGATGTAGCACTGCTGGTGAAGTTTGCAACAGGTTTTGTTACTACTTTTATATAATCTGTTTTTGTTACCGTATTACGGCCTGCAGCATTCTTTACTGTTAAGTTAACAGTATATACTCCTGCCTTTGAATACTTGTGAGTCGGATTCTGGAAATATGACTTTGATCCGTCTCCAAAGCTCCAGAACCAGGAAGTTGGGGAGCCAGTACTCGTATCAGTAAAGGCAACCTTTAATGGTGTTTTTCCTGATCTAACACTGCTGGTGAAGTTTGCAACAGGTTTTGTAACAGGTTTTGTAATTTCTGTCACTTTTATATAATCTGTTTTTGTTGTTGTATTACTGCCTGCATCGTTTATTGCTGTAAGTGCTACTGTGTAATTTCCTGCTTTTGAATACTGATGTGTCGGATTCTGTTGATCTGAAGAACCTCCGTCTCCAAAGTCCCAGTTCCATTCTGTTGCATTTTCAGATATATCTGTAAACTGGACTGAGAGAGGAGCAGAACCCTCGCTGACATTACTGGTGAAATTGGCTACAGGAAGTGCTATTGCAGATGTTTCTGAAACAGTTATCAAAGCAGAGGTTGAATTTGTGCCATTTGCATTTGCAACTGTAAGGTTGACTGTATAGTTACCGGCTGATGTGTATGTGTGCACTGGGTTCTGCTCTGTAGAGTTAGCATCGTCTCCGAAGTCCCAGAGCCAGGAAGTTGGAGAACCTGTGGACTGATCCGTAAAGTTGACAGTTAGAGGCGCAGTACCGCTCGTTACATCAGCTATGAATACAGCAACTGGCGGTTCTGCAGGTATTGAGGTTTCAGAAACAGTGATATATTCCGTCTTTACAGTGCTGTTGCTGCCGACGGAGTTCTTGATAGTGAGATTTACGGTATAGTTACCTGCCTCAGTATAGGTATATACTGGGTTCTGCTCGGTACTGTCAATAGTGCCGTCGTTTTCAAAGTCCCAGGCCCATGATGCCGGTGAACCTGAGGACGTGTCATTGAACTGTACCGTCAGAGGTGCTTTACCACTTGTCACATTTGCGATGAAGTTCGCAACAGGTGAGGCGGAAGAGTCCTTGAAGGCATAGACTTTCTGGTCGCCTCCTATACTGAAAAGCATACCGTCTGAAAGTGCAGGTGAAGAACCGGCATAAGGAGCATTCCATATAACATCGCCAGTGAAGGCATCCAGAGCATAAAGGTTTTCATAGCCGAAATACCCGTTTCCTTCACTTCCCACATAAACGAGCCCATCTGCAACAGCTACTGAGCAGGTCCAACCTCCGATACCTCCTTCATCTGTTGTCTTTGAAGGCGTTGACCAGACCGGTGAGCCTGTAGTCGCATTGAAGCAGTAAGTTTGCAAATTGCTATAACCACTTGCTCCTCCGCAAACGTAGACATTTCCATAGGCAAAAGCAGGAGTTGAATCCGATCTTTCAATTGACTGTTTCCAGACTATCTGGCCATCAGCTGCATTTAAGGCAAGAAGCTCTCCATTTCCGTAGAAGTTGTAAGTTGTCAGGTAAAGGATTCCATTCTTGTAAGCCGGAGAACCGCATAAACTCGCAACGACATTATTGGTGTGCCAGATCTGTTTTCCGGTTGCTGCATCCACGCAGTAAGTATTTCCCTGGTAGGAAGAACCATATTCCCAGCTTGTCAGGTAGAATTTCCCGTCCGCATAGGCAGGTACGGATTGAGCATCGCCCTTCACTTTAAAGCTCCATAGCAGGTCTCCAGTGTACTCGTCAAGACAGTAATAATGGCTTCCGTCCCAATCGTTAAAGATCACCTTACCATCAGCAATAGCAGGCCCGCTACCGACCACACCCTGAGATCCAAGCGTGTCGTCAAAGCTCCAGAGTTTTTCTCCTGTTTTTGCATTATAACATCCGAGTTCAGGTCCAGTTGCCGTAAAGACCATACCATTATCGTAAGCAGGAGAAGCCCAGGAACCGTATACTGCTGCAGGGATACTGACGTTCCAGATTATGTCTCCTGAAGACTCATCCAGGGCTACTAACTGAGGAATATCTTCCGTACTACCACTCATTGATCCGGGACCGCATACAACAAAGACTTTCCCTCCTGCAATTACCGGTGAGGAACTGCTGATAGCATCTATGTCTTCACTTATCCATTCAGTCCGGTTGGTTTTGGGTCCGCTCTCAGAGTAGCCAAGATGGTCTACTTTCCCGTGGAACTGGAACCAGGAGTCTTCGGGGATAGAGTTGTTTTCCTGTTCTTCACCATAATTCGAGAAAGGAAGCATCAGCGGGTACTGGTCTGTTCCAGCATCAGCATTGTAAGCCGTATCTCCTATTCCATCCCCGTTTAAGTCTTTTCCGGTATAGTCATCGTAGTAATTACCCATATACCCGGTCAGTTTTGTTCCATTCCAGAAATATTCCACAGGCTCGGAGCTCTGGAAGAATGAGCCTGACCCCCCAGATATGTGGTCGCTTGAACCTCCCATCTTCCTGCCGTTGTTGTTAATTAATGTGTTCTGGTAGACTCTGTTGCCTCCTGTGTTGTCAAGAACGGCTGCAAAGTCCCAGCAATTGGAAATATTGTTTCCCTGAAGGGTGTTTCCAGTCCCAGTTAACCATACACCTTCAGCGCAGTCATCTATCAGGTTGTCCTCTATCAGAGTACCTTCTGAAGAAATACTGATCGCAAAGCACATCTCTTCTGTCCCTATAATTTTAAACCCGCTGAACTCCACGCCGTCAGCGCTGATGGTTACGCCGGATACGCCTGTGAAACCCGAAGCGTTCAGGACAGGATCTTCTATACCTTTGAGGGTCAGGGTCTTGTTAACGGTCAGGACTTCATGGTATTCTCCAGAATAGACCTGTATTATGTCCCCTGAATTTGCTGCATCAATAGCTGCCTGTATTGACTCCCCATTTTTAACCGTCCATGTTGTTGGGGCTTTGTTTGCGTAGATATAGTCTTTGGCAACTTTTGTATCTTCACCGTTCTCGTTTTTAACGGTGAGGGTTACGGTATAGTTTCCGACTGTGATATATGTATGAACCGGATTTACTTCGGTTGAGGTGTTCCCATCTCCGAAGTCCCAGAGGAACTTATTGGCGTTAAGGGATGTATCTTTAAAGGAAACAGTCAGTGGGAAGGAGCCCGTCTGTTTGTCCGAACTGAAGTTTGCCGCTGGAGAGAGGGCTTCACCCTGTCCTATGCAGTAGAGGTACCCGTTATCAGTTCCGTAGTAGACCTTGTCGTCGGAAAGAGCCGCTCCCTGAAGGGTGTATGCATCATCTGCAGGTGGGTTATAGTGCCAGGCAAGTGTTCCGTCAGGGTTCAGACAGTAAATAGATCCGTCCACGATAGCTTCTGTGAAGTAGATGTATGGTTTTCCATTCTTGATAGAAACGACAGGTGAGGACTTTACACCTCCACTAACTGGGGTTTCCCATATGACGGATCCATCGGAATCGTTCAGGCAGAACATGGACCCGGATTCTCCGTGTTCCCCGTGTCCCACGTAGACCCTTCCGTTATACACTACCGGAGTTGATGTGGAAAATCCTATTGACGTTGCCCAGCCGGTGTTGAGGAACTGACCTGTATCAGGGTTAAAACCTACTTTGAAGCAGTAGCCGGTTTCCTGTCCTCTTTCAGAGGATGTGTACAGAGCGCCGTCAGCATAGGTTACGGAACTTCTGAACATTCCGGGATCGGTTAGTGCAAAGGATACATCTGAACTCTTGCTGAAGTCAACTTCATCTACAAAAGTTCCGGTGTCTTTATCGAGACAGACCAGTTTACCTTCAAAAACAGGGTATACCAGATAGTTTCCGACAACTACTGCCCCACTCCAGATAAAGCCGGAAGTGTTTGTGTTTTTGTGCTTCCATACTAAGTTCCCGCTGTCATCGTAACAGTAGTAATATTTGTCTCCACTTCCTCCTTCAAGACCGTCTCCGATGTAGAGTTTATGGTCGTAATAGGTAATGGGACACTCAAAGTTACTTTCTGTTACGTGTGTTTTCCAGAGTTTATTTCCAGTTTCTGGATCAAGGGCATAGAGGTCTCCTTCAAGGGTAGGGACAAAGAGTTTTCCATCTCCCAGTGCAGGAGTTGCTGTCTGTACCAGACCACCACCAAGCTCCTTTGACCAGATAAGAGATCCGGTATCTTTGTTAAAGGCCCAGACAGAGGCATTACCAGCAGTTACGAAGATCTTGTTTCCTGAAATCAGAGGTGGTACATTGACACCCCCGCTCCCGCAGGGTTCCTGATTTGAAGAAGTAAGACTTTGCCAGATGAGTTCCGGGTCCCTGGTTGGAGCAGAGCTGAGGGTATACCCACTGTTTGAGCTGTCCTTCTGGAACTCCGGCCATTCGGATCCAAGGCTCTCTTTGTTTATTACTTCAATATAGTCAGTCTTTGTTTTTGTGCTACTTATGGTTGTATTGACAACTGTGAGGTTAACAGAGTAGGTACCCGCAGTCTCGTAAGTATGCGAGGGGTTTTGCTCCGTGCTATCAACCGTACCGTCGTTATCAAAGTCCCATGAATAGGAAGAAACGTCACCAGTTGAAGCGTCTGTGAAATTAACTGTTAGAGGAGCATTCCCAGAAGTCGGTGTTGCCGTGAAATCGGCTATTGGAACGGAAGCATTCGGTGGTACTGCAATTGTTATATTATCTCCACTGACTGTGATCTTACCCATAAGGGGCGCAGTGTCACTTGAGGAGCCAAATGCATAAGAAGTGTCACCGATTCCATTGTTATCATCATCTGCGCCAGTGTAGTCGCTGTAGTAGTTGCCGAGAGAGGAGGTATAGGACTTGTTCTTGTAGCTATATTTTACAGCATCGCTGACGTACTGGACGGAACCAGCCGGTGAATCGTCATTGATGTTGACGGTGTTGTTAATGAAGTTGTTGTGGTAAATCTTATTGCCGGTGCCAGTTTTTCCATTTTTCAATTCAAAAGTGATCCCTACAGAATTGGAGTCAAAGGTGTTCCCTGTAATAATATTGCGATCACAGTAAGAATTTATCGATAAACCTCCTCCGGTGCAGTGTGAAATTACATTATCACTGAATGTTATGTCGTCTCCCCTACTAATAGAAAATGCATAGTCAGAAGTAATGTTTGTAAAGGTGTTGCCTGCAATCACACCACCATTATTTATCCTGCTCACGCTACAAGGACTATTATCAAATTGATTTTCGGTAATTATCAGTTTCCCATAAACATTACCAGTGCTGCTTGATGAGTCGGATATGTATGTATTATTCGAAAGTTCAATATTGTTCAGTATAGTTGAACTTAAACGCATATGGTTAATTTTACAGTTTCTGATTATTACATTAGTAGAATAAGAATTTGATCCACGGACAGAGACATATCTCATACTGGGCGAAGTGGACGCTGAAAAGCTTATGTTCTCAATCAGAATATCATGGGCAGTTTCGATATCAGAGAAGTCAAAATTTAGGTCAGTATAATCATTAAAATTAAAAGTTACTTTATCTGCACCTGCCCCTATAAACGATAGAGGTTTGTTGTATATATTCCAATTCTGACTTATATCATAAGTTCCGGGGTTGAAGTATATGACATCTCCAGCCTGTGCTTCATCAATTTTTGTGAGGATATCAGCCCCAGGGTTGACTTCAATAGTTTGTGCCGACGCAGATCCGACAAAGACAAACAACAGGATAAAGAATATACTTAAAAGAAAGCCGTTTTTGGTAATATTTTTTATTCTGTTTTGTGTACTATTTTGTGTCCTATTTATTATCACATTTTTCATAATTTTTAACATATTTTGTTACTCCATTATTTTTGATATTATTAAATAAGGAGGCAGCAACATTTTTTCCTGCTGCCAGGTTTTTAGGTTCAGTCCATTAAGTTGGTGAATCTCCAGATATCTACATGGCAGTTGCATTAGCTCTAGAAATAGGTCTATCAGTATTCTGGTGTTGCTGATGAGTACCTCCAGCAATTACAGGCAGCTATGACCTCATTTATGGCAATGTACTACCGTTTATAGAGTTAACATCGTTTCAAAAATTTCAATCACTTCCAATATGGCTCAAACAAAAAACAAAAAGCAAAAATTAAAAGTAAGATCTATATAAAGAAAAACAAGTAGTTTCAGTTTTTTTTGAAGACCTCCTGTATTTTCATAGGGTTATCGGTTGGTCTGGGCAGAAGAATCTGACCGCATTTTTGGTATTGTGGATGCGGCAGGATCGAGTTTCGGACCTTTTGAAGCGTCAGACCAATCGAGTTTTAAGATTATTTGAAACATATGTTGCAGGAAATTTTTAGCTTCCTGAACTTTCATTATATCTGTGGTATTTATATTCAATTATCGGTGATAATACGTAAGTTTGAAAACTACCAATAACAGTTTCTAACTTGACTGGCAACTTTCTAATTTTCATAATTTATATTTAAAATTTCGACACAAAATCTGATGCTGTATGACATTTTCGAGTGTTGACTGTATACAAATAATTTTTCTGTTTGACGCCCCTGCTAAGATTAAAGATTTGGGGGCAAATTCTATTTAAAATCTAAATAAAGTAATATTTATTTATTTATAGAAAACACATATGAAATATATGAATTTTTCGTTGTTTATTAACATATTTATAAAAAAAAGAAAAGATAAAACAAATAAAATTGAGTAAAATTAATTGATGTAAATGGAAAAACATCGAAATACAAAAAGTGCCACATAAGTTACAAATATTAAAGGATATTTTGAATGAAATGAGGCTCTGCCAAAGTTGATAAAAATTCTCTAAAATCTAAAAAATCAGTCAAAATCACGTATTTTGACATAAAATTACTTTTTAAGCCTCTAAAATAATACTTCAAAATGCCTTTGAATACTAATTAAGTTCAAAAATTGATATAATATTACATTTACTTTCAAAATTAAAATTTATTGCAATTTATAGTTATAACTTGCATAAAAATATATATATATATACATATTTATTATGTTTTGAAAACTCAAATAAAGTTTATTTCTTAATTAATAAGCTATTTATTATTCTAATTCCAACTTTAAATAAAAACAAAGAATTAAATAGATTTTAAGTAATTATTATATAAATTTTTCAAGAAATAAGCTATGCTATTTAATATTAGCGGAAATAAAGGGATTATGTGAAAAATGGCAAAACCTCAAATACATTAAAAATTACGTAGAGCGAGAAAAGATATGAAATTTTTTCCAAAAAAGTTAAAGAAGGGCTTACCCTTCAGGAATTTTGTATCAGTTCAATAATGTGGTCTGCTTCATTACTAATATATTCCGCTTCTTCGGGAGAAAGATTGCCCCAGTTTTCCTGCCTTTGGACAATATTCTTAAAGCACTGGAGTTTAAAGATGGCTATCTGATCCCGGCCATTTTCCAGTGAATAAACTACACCGTCAAGGCTTGCTGTAAAAATACATTTTGTTAGAGAGGGAGTGTCAAGGTTATCAATGTATCCCTGGAGATCTTCAATAGATGTTAATGCATCCTCAACTTCTACTTTTATATCAACAATATATGACGCATTTGCTGTATCCACAGTGACTTCGTTCGCTGTATACTCATAAGGAGCATACATGAATGTAACCTGATCATCATCTTTAATTACGTTCTGACTGAGGCCCAGTGGAGCAAGCTCACCGTTTATGTAAACAAACCAAGATGTACTTGCTCCATAATTATCTTGCACTCCGTTAATATCAGTAAGGTAAAAAGAACCATAGTCCTCATAGTACTCGTCAGATGCATTATACGTGAATCCGCTGGTCTCATCATTTGAAGCCGCATCAAGTGCACCGTGATCTGTAAGGTTTTCCACCTGGTAACTGTTAGAAGGATCGTTTGATGGAACAAAGGTAAACGTACCGTCTTCTAACGCAACAGTTCCATTAAATATCTCGGCAGGTTGTGCTGCTGCTGTACCAATCATTATTGCACTGAGGAGTGCAATTAAGACTATACTTGTTATTTTATTTTTCATATTTAGTCCTCTTCTAGGATATATGCGCGGATATAACAAAAATATAGTAAATGTTTTATTTTATACTTCGATCCTCACATATTTACATATATGTTATTTTTATACCTATAGCTCTTTTAATTTAGATCATAAGTGTTAGTTAAAAATGAAAGATTATTGCTATTGCTATTGGTTATGTATTCTTCATAGGTATGGCTTCTATTTAGCCTAAATAAAAAATAAGAAATTAGAGACATGATATTATTCTTTTGAGTTACAGTTATCATCCAAAAAAATTGAACTATATACTTTTGAAGAGTATATAAAAATGACCTTGTTTAATTGATCTTTCCCCAGATGTCCTCATAAATAACAATACGCTTACCATTATTTTTTAATGATCGCTCAAAAATCCACGATTATTATTTTTACTGGATAGTCGAAAAACAAGAGTTGGAAACTTTCAATAAAAGAATGAAGTTGAAAAGTGTGAGGCATTTCAAAATCGTAGGTTTGGACCAGTAAGGCTTTCCAGGGGAGGAGAGGGTCATAGTTGGAATAGCTATTCTACTGATCTTTAAAGAAAAAAGAGAGGAATAGGCGAATGAAAAATAAACATTTTTCACTATTAGTATGTGTAATGATAATGCTTGTGGCATTTGCATCGGTAGCAGCCGCAAGTAACTGGTCACAGTTCCAGAAAAATGAAAAACATACGGGTATAACAAGCGATGAAGGACCTGATGATGCCACCATTTCCGTAAACGGGAACACCCTTGTCGGTAGTGGAATTGAAACTGTTCCTGTTGTACTGGGTAACTATGTATATGTGGAAGGAGCAAGCAAGCTCTACAAATATGACAAATCTACACTTAATTATGTAGCTGATTGTACAGTGGCAGCAACAGGAATCCAGAATGCTAACCCCGCTTCAGATGGTAACAATATCATTTATGTCGTGGACACAGGCTATGGTTCTAATCAACAAAAGATTACAGCTGTCTATGCCAGCAACATGACTGAAAAGTGGAGTACAAACTTTGCTCCGGCATCACAGCAGTGTTCCTGTCCCATCACATACTATAATGACAACGGCGTAGGAAAACTTTTCGTAGGAACCGTTAACATGAGCACGACCGACCCTGTTAACCTGAGCGATGATGGTACATATTTTGCTTTTTATGCAGATAATGGTACTGAGATATGGAGTAGAGAAACTACTACAGGTGGTGGCTACTACTGGGCAGGCGCCGCAGTTGTGGGAAACTATTTAGTATATCCTGACGATGCTGGGACATTGACATCTGTCAGTATCTCCGATGGAACAAAAGTTAATGAGACAGATCTGTCCAATAAACAGATACGATCATCTGCTACTTATAACGCGGATGATCACCTTATATATGTCGCTGGGAAGGACAAATATGTGCATGCTGTTGCAATTGATCCAAACACCGGTAATTTAAGCACACACACAACAAGCTCCCAAATGGTATATAGTAGCACTTCAACGCCAGCGTACAACGCAGCTGATGACAGGATTTATGTGGGGTGTGGCTCTATGATTAATGGTGGCTATTTGTACTGTTTGAATGCTACCACATTGGCTAGTCACTGGGTGACGGAGGAGGATGAGATTGGCAATATCCAGTCCTCACCAGCAGTCGCCGATGACGGTATAAACAACCCACTGATATTTGTTACAGGTAATGATGGAGATGGGCTTGTATATCGCATAACAGATTTAGGTAACGGCTATAGCATCACATCCAACGGACCACCAAATGCTACATACAGCCTTGCAGGTGTGGCAATATCCGACAACTATGCATACTTCGGAAATGACGACGGATACCTTTACCAGGTTAATTAAAAAGATTTTGCAAAGGTGCAAACCTTTGCATATTACTTTTTTGTTAGGTTCGTTTTACAAAGAACTGTTCATCATTTTAATGAAAATTCAGTATTTTATTTCAGGCAAATACTCTGTAGCAAACTATAGAAGGTATTTGCCTGAAATAAAATTCTATGGTTAATTATTCATAGCTTGTTGGATAATAACCTGCTCTCTTAATTATAAAAAAATGAAGACCTTTTTAGTTTTATTCCGTATTTTCTGTTTCATCGGCTTTCTAGAATCTCCAGACTTGAAATTGCTTTTTTAATAATCTAATTCATCGATCTCAAATAAATACATAATAAGAAAATAATTACAGCTGATGACGCAGGTATTATTTTAAAGCCATATAGAATTCTGTAACACGGAAAACACAACCTGTAGCAAAATGATTTGATCTGGATATTATAACCACGGAAAACACGGAAATCACGGAAGAACCACGCCTTTACTACTTATTTCCGTGTCTTCCATGTCTCCCGTGGGTTTCAAATAAGTCATTTTGGACATACTTTGGAATCAATGCACTACCATTATCAAAAAAACTTTAAATCCATACGAAAAAGATATATTTTCCTATTTCGTTATATAATTTCTCCTATGTTTTCATAGGGGTTAGGTTAGCCTGTGCGGAACCTGCGTATCCCATAAAAGGTGTACTCGGGAAAGGAATTCGGACTCCTTGAAGTGGCAGGCTAACTGTTATCCGGGAAAAATGTGAAATTAATGAGAAGATTTAGGACTCCTTAGAATGAGCCCTGAATTTGCTTCCAAGCTGTTTTTGCGTTTTTTCGAACTTTGAGGGAATATTTATGAAACTCTTTTTTCGGTGAAGTTTATAGGTTTATGCAGTTGATACATCTTTTAGTATCTTCCACATAAACTCTGGCTGTGCTGACTGCATTTGATTTTTTCATCTGGGCTTAACTAACAGTTATTAAAGAGGTATTATGGGAGGTATACTGCTTAACTTTGTATCCTCAGTTAGCAGATGGTCATAATGAGTTAAATTAGCTTACCCATTACTTCCATTTTTCAGCACACCGATTCCAAATTATGTCCACAAATCTGAAATTTTGAATCTATCTATGGATCAATGGATTTCACATTAATAATGGATTTATTTTGGAATCTATACATTGTAATCTGAATAATTGGATATAAATCTAACAAAATCGATAATAAGTTTGAGCCTTAGAGGTAACATTGAAAAATTATCCACAAAATTCTCTCTATTAATATTGCTTACATAAATTTGTCATAAGGAAAGAAATACAACAGTCAAAAGTAATGCATTTTGTAATCATTTTTTCCATCAGTTTGAATTTCCCATAAAATCTTTATAATTATTTTTATGTTTATTTTTGCACACTGTTAAAATTTTAATATATAATGGGTACAATACAATTTTATACTCAGTAATTACTTCTTTCCTTCACGGAATTATAATTTTCTTCAAAATTTAATTTTCTCGTTACTGTAACATCCTACAAAATTCAATTTTTTCACAGAATATGCTTTCTTTGTTTAACTTTTTAAAATATTTTTATCTGATTTGCAATTCGTCTATTAAATTTATCACAATTCAATAAATAGCATTCGATGTTATTTTTGGTCTATTTTCTAGTTATTATTACCTTTTTGGCTAATGATTATTATCTAAAATCTTAGTCTTTTATACAAGTAAACTAAAATTGAGCTGAAATTACGTAATTGTTTACGATATTGAGGTGAGCATTTGAGAATTTGTGAGGCTATTGTTATTTAAAATGCCCTTTAATAACAGGTGTTAAACGGTGTTTTTCTTTGTATTGATAAGTAAAGTTTACTTTATTTATTTGTGTATAATGCAATTTCTTGTTCTTATTGATTTATTTTTTCATGCTTACTAATAAAAAATTTGAAAGTTAATCAGTAAGGTATTTCTTCAAATCAGCGTGCAGTCTCAAGATTAGGAATAATATCCTCACAACTCGGTATATTAAATTATTTTCTGGAGTAGGAATCATGAATGAACAGTTGAATAACGAAACGAGCCTTTTGAACAAAAAAATTAAGGTTTCAATACTGGCATTTTTTATGCTTTTAACGTTGTTTTCGATTTCTCCGGCGGCTGGAAGCGGAGATCTTCAGTATGAACTCGTTGCCAGTACAACCAGTGATGCCGAAGGCAACTACCTGCTTTCCGACGTTCCAGACGGAAACTATACACTTATAGCTCTTTATAATGAGGACAAATGGCGCCGTGCCGATGAACAAATTCAGGTTCAAAACGGAACGGACCTTATAGTGACTCTTGATACCTCCAGTAGGAATATCGATGAAGATGAGTCTCAGGCCCTTCTTGACCTGTCTGTCAGTGAGGCTGGCTTGTCTGGAAGTGCCAAAATCAGTGGACTTACCCGCCAGAAACAGATGAATGCGGACCCTATACCTCTGGGTTCCACAAACGTTCTTTTGTTAAAGGAAGCTGGAACAGAAACTCAGGATAACTCCAGCCAGATTCAGGATAACTCAAGTGAGACTCAGAGTAATTCCAGTGAGACTCAGAATAACTCAAGTGAGGCTCAGAGTAATTCCGGTGAAACTCAAGATAACTCCAGCCAGGTCCAGAGTAACTCCGGCAGCAGCCAGCATCTGAACATTGCCATTGTGACCGGATACAGGAGCCACGAGCTTCCACTAAAAAACCTGGCGGAAGAGGTCAACAGTAACAGCAGCCTGAACCTTACTCTTAGCTGCTTTATGGCTGACTACGTAATGGAAAATGACGTTGACCTGAGCGCAATGGACATAATCTACATCAACATGCTCAGTCCTTCAACAGCCCAGAAGCTCACACCGACAGTAGACAGTGCAATTGCTAATGGGTGTGTGGTTATTGATGATGACACCCTTCTGAATGAGAGCATCCCGCTTCCTGAAGACCAGATTGAAAGCTACAGGGAAAAACTGAACAACTACTGGAGTAATGGGGCTTACGATCAGAAAAACTTGAAAAATCTTATATTCTGCATCGCCAGTGACTGCTGCGGTAGATCTGACCTGCTATATGAGGAGCCGCATACGCTTCCAGAAAGGGCGATATACCACACAAACATGACAGGTTACTTTACCGATTCTCTGGATTCCTATCTTGCTTGGTATTCAAACCGAAGCGATGGAGGGCATGTATACGATCCTGCAAAGCCTACAATTGCAATTACCATGTACCAGAGCTATTTCCCATTCCAGATTGAGCCAATTGATGCCCTGATCTCAAAACTAGAAGCAAAAGGCTACAATGTTATTGCCACATACGGATCTGATAATCTTTCCTCCGGCGACTTTTTCAAGCAGGGGGATGAGGTCCTTGTGGATGCAATTATTTCATTTACATACTTTGGCAACAAATTTGATGCCGAAGAGCTCGGTGTGCCTGTAATCAACGGCATTGTTGACAATTACATGAACAGGACCGAGTATGAGGCAAGCAGCAGACCGCTTCCTTCGGATAAGATGATGAAGCTCGATTTGCAGGAACTCTGGGGAGCTATTGACCCGGTAATAATGGCTGCAACGGAAGTAGATCCCGAAACCGAGACTGAAACTTCGGTTTCCTTAGATTACCAGGTAGACTGGCTTGTTGACCGTGTGGAAAGCTGGGTGAACCTCAGTGAAATTCCGGAGTCGGACAAAAAAGTTGCTATAATCTATTATAATCACGGAGGAGGGAAGGATAACATAGGGGCTTCTTATCTCGATGTCATTCCAAGTTTGTCCAACCTTCTTGACGCTATGGCTAAAGACGGATATGCCGTGAATAAAAACCAGACCTTAAACGAAACTGAACTCCTGAATTTGATGCTTACCCAGGGTATAAACATAGGGACCTGGGCGCCTGGGGAACTCCAGAAAATGGTTGATACCGGCAAAGTCGTTCTTCTCCCAGAAAGTACCTATGAAAAATGGTTCTCGGAACTACCTGAAGAGAGACAGCAGGAAGTTATTGACCAGTGGGGCCCTGCACCTGGAAAAATTATGGTCTGGGAAAACGAGACTGGAAAATATCTCGTGATTCCCAGAATCGAGGTAGGGAAGAACGTAATTCTGGCTCCACAACCTTCAAGAGGCTGGCTTGATGATAACGAGGCTCTCTATCATGACAAGGATTTACCTCCTCACCACCAGTACATTGCTTTCTATCTCTGGCTCCAGCATTCCGAGGAAGAAGGAGGATTCGACAGTGATGCCCTTGTTCACTTCGGCAGGCATGGGACTCAGGAATGGCTTCCTGGAAAGGAGTTCGGGCTTTCTCGGTACGACTGGCCTTCCCTGATGATAGGTGATAAGCCTGTGATTTATCCTTATGTTATGGACGGGCTTGGGGAAGGCAATGAGGCAAAACGCAGAGGAGGGGCAGTCATAGTCGACCATCTTGTTCCACCGATTCTTTCAGCAGGAAGCTATGGAAATTATTCAAACCTGAGTGAAGCTATCCAGAATTATGAACAGGCCGAGGCAGATGCCTCTCTTAAAGCGGCTCACAGGTCTGAAGTCTTAAACCTGACCCAATCTCTTTCTCTGGATAAAGAACTTAACATGACAGAAGCAGAAAATAATGAGACTTACTTTAATACAACTTTCCTGGATAGGCTTGAAGATCTTCTGGACGAGTATAAGAACCAGTCCATGCCTTACGGGCTGCATATCCTGGGTACAAGCCCTAAAGGAGAGCAGCTTGTTGGCATGGTAAATTCAATGCTTGGAACTGACTTTGCCGACTCGGTTAATGAATTCAATAAAACCGAAGGATCCCAGCTTTATTTGCTTGACCTTGTCCTTAACCAGGGAGTCAATTCCACAAACGCCCAGAAGCAGGTGCTCGGAAAAAGCAATGAAACCGTCAGTACTTTCCTTTCCAATGCGGAAGACTATGCTGCAAACCTGTCTCTTGGGGAAGAGGAAATCGATCAGGTTCTCAATGCCCTGGACGGCAAGTTTATCCCTGGAAACCTGGGAGGAGATCCTGTTAGAAATCCGGAAACTCTACCGTCTGGAAGAAACTTCTATGCGTTTGACCAGCGGATAGTGCCAACAGAAGCTGCCTGGAATTTAGGGCAGGAGATGGCTGACCAGATGCTTGAAGCTTATGTTGCCGAGCATGGGACCTATCCGAAAAAGGTGGCTTATGTACTCTGGGCAGGGGAAACCACAAGGCATGAAGGGGTTATGGAATCAGAGATCCTCTACCTGCTCGGGGTTAAGCCTGTATGGAACAGCGGCAGAGTAGTTGATGTGGAGGCTATTCCAATGGAGACACTGGGAAGGCCAAGAATTGATGTGGTAATGCAGATCTCCGGACTCTACAGGGACATGTACCCTGACAAGGTTCGCCTGTTGGACAAGGCCGTAAAACTAGCTTATGCCCAGGAAGACTCTCCTAACTATGTCCGGGAAAATGCAGATGCTCTGAAATCTTCTTTGACGAGTGAAGGTTCTCTTAATGATAGTGAGGCTCTGGACCTTGCCCTGCTCAGGATTTTTGGGTCTTCGGACGGCGCCTACGGTACAGGCCTTCCAAATGCGATCTCTTCAAGTGATACTTGGGAAAGCAACGACGCTCTTGCAGAGCTTTACATCAACAAGATGTGTAATGCCTATGGAGAAGACGTGTGGGGCGAAGACCTGAAGGATCTTTTTAAAGAGAACCTTGAAGGGGTTGAAGTTACAGTGCACAGCCGGAGTACAAACCTCTACGGGACTCTGGATAATGACGATTTCTTCCAGTACCTTGGAGGGCTAAATCTTGCGATCAGTTCCGTTTCGGGAGGAGAGTACCCTGATTCATATATTACGAACATGCTGACAAACGGGGACGAGAAAACCGAAACTCTGGAAAAGTTTCTTACAAGGGAAACCTACTCCAGATATTTCAATTCAAAGTGGATTGAAGGTATGCAGGGAAGCGGTTATGCAGGAGCCAGGGAAATGTCGGATTTCGTTGAGAATCTCTGGGGCTGGGAAGCAACGAACCCGGATTTGATCAGTGATGACATGTGGAACCAGGTGTATAAGACGTACGTAGCGAACCAGGAACTTAGCGACTGGATTAAGAAGAATAATCCTTATGCTTACCAGTCCATGACAGCCAGAATGCTGGAGACTGCACGCAAAGGCAACTGGGATGCCTCTGATGAGGTACTCGAAAGCCTTGCTACGGAATATGAAGACTCCGTAGTCGAAGATGGAGTTACCTGCTGCCACCATACCTGCGGAAATCCCCTTCTCAACAGCTATGTATCAGGCATGGTCTCGGTCCCAGGTTTTAGCGAAGCAATAGAAAATGCTACGCAGGAATCCCTTGAACAAGAAGATACTGAAGAACAAAGCAACAGTGGTGAAAAACACAGCAGTGGTGGTAATAAAGGAAGTTCGACACCTGTAATTCGGAGTACGGAGAGCAGCAATCAGACTGTTGTAGAGAGCGATGCAGGATATGGGGTTGATTCTCCCGAACCTGCACCTGAGGTCTCGAAATCATCTGCTGACCCGGATTATGTTGAAGGCTATGAGATGCAGAAAGATTCTGCAGAAGAGCCAGATAATAGCGGTTTCTCATTTTCGGGTTCCGATATTTTTGGAATTCTCTTCGTGATAGCAGCCATTGGTGGAATCTATTTCGGGTTCTATAAAAAGAAAATGTAAAAATTTGTTAAAAGAATATTGAAAGAAGAGAGCTTTCGTTTGATGCTCTTTTCTTTTCTGTTTTTCTGAAATTCAGGTACATATTGACCTTAATTTGACCTTAATTTGACCTTAATTTGACCTTAATTTGACCTTAATTTGACCTTAATTTGACCTTAATTTGACCTTAATTTGACCTTAATTTGACCTTAATTTGACCTTAATTATTTAATGTTATATCCAAAATGCTTGAGATCTTCTTCTAAAATCAAATGCTTTTTACTGTCGGCTTCGGTGATCGGACGAACCGGACGGCAAGGGTCGCCAAAAGCAAGATGGTTATCCGGAATATCTTTTGTTACGACGCTGCCGGCACCGAGTACTACATTGTTTCCTATATGTACGCCGCCCAATACAACAACATTACATGCGATCCACACATTGTTGCCGATATGGATTTCTTCGGCGTATTCAGCCATTGTTGTGTTTCCGTTTTCATCTATTCCCATACGTTCCTGGGCGATCAGGGGATGAGAAGTGGCCATTAACGAAACATTTGGCCCGAAGCATACATTGTCACCAATATAAATACGTGCGTCGTCCATCACCATAAGATTGAAATTTGCAAAAAAGTTTTCTCCAATAAAGGTGTGACAGCCGTAATTGAACTGGATAGGTCCTTGAAAATAATATTTCTTGCCGATGCCGCCGATGAATTCCTCGATAACTGGCAAACGGTCGGGATCATATTCGTCCATTGCATTGTATCTTTGACATGCAGTGTGCGCCTTATGCTTGATGTCTTTCAGTTCTTTTTTGCGTGGATCAAACATTTTGCCCGAAAATATCTTTTCTTCTTCTCTCATCTGAGAGTTTCCTCCATCTCTCAAATATTAATTTTTGACATTGTGACTTCGATAGAGAAACCATGAAATTTCTATTTATTTGTGTGTTATATAAATAATTGAAATGTGACGTCAGAAACTACTATTTTACCAGTTGAATTTGTTAATATTATTTAGGGTTTTTTCTTCTATACTCTATAATATATAGAATAATTGGGTTTAGAAAAGTATAGTACGAAGAAAGGTCGAAAAGCAAAACAGTAGATGTAGCCTACTGGTACACAAGTCCTATTTAGTATAATCATTTGGAAACATCAATATATGGAGATGGAAGCATGTTGGAAAGTGATGGAAATATGTTGGAAAGCAAAATTATAGCCGCAAAATCTGATGACAATTATATAGAAAATATGCTCTTTGAAGGCGAGACGCTTTCGGACGTCGATATCGCAAGGATAGAATTTGAATCGGTACAGTTAATACAATGCCAGTTCAACAATTGTGATTTTTCAAAAGCCCTCTTTTACAATTCGGTGTTTGATAGCTGTAATTTTGCGAATTGCAGATTTATGGACAGCTACTGGAAAGGCTCCAAAATGTTAAAATGCAAGGGCGATGGCGGTAACTTCAGCAAGAGCTGCATGAAAGAAACCTCTTTAACGGACGATTCTTTTCGATATGCAGATTTTTCAAGTTCTGTACTGGAGAACTGCACCATTTATGACTGCAATTTTACGGAAGCCTTCTTATCTGAGATTCGGCTAAAGAAACCAAAGCTGAAAGTGGTTAATTTCACAGGTGCGGATTTCTTTAAAACCTTACTCAAAGACATCGATTTAACGGATTGTATTATTGATGGGATTACAGTATCCGATACATGCAAGGAACTAAGAGGGGCTATAGTCAATGCAGAGCAAGCAATAGAACTTGCGCGGATTCTGGGAATCAAAATTGTGTAAGGCATTGGCTTATGCACATAAATCAGAGGAAAGTAGATCTATCAGAGGAGAGTAGATCTGAAAATTGTTTATGGCAAAATCGTGTCTTCCAGATGCTTTTAGTTTTGCTTCTGCATTCCTTATGCTTTTTTGCTTTAACTAATTCTACTAATCAATAAAAATCCTTGATTTCTATTGTCTATGGAATAATCGAGTTCAGTAAATCTTCAGTAAAAATTGGTTAAAATCAAAAGATAAATTTAGGAAGACGTACCTAAGGTTAATCGCTAAAATCGCTAAGTTTTGAGATAGGTGATTGATTGGATACTGAAAGTCTTCGGACTTATAATAAAATTGAACCATCTTCATTTTCGATAAAAGATAGAATAATCCAAATTATCGAGTTCTCTGCATTACTATTATGGCTCGTAGTATACGCGATCAGGGCAATCAATTTTAACGAATATGAAAATGGCACATTAATTGACGATGGTTCATTAATAAAAGCAATATTATTTCTAGCAGCGTTTTCCTTTACAGTGTCTATTCTTCTAGGGACGTGGACATATTATAAAATAAAACGCGTTTATTCTAATGATCCGTCAGATCGGATAACTAATATAATTGTCTGGTTTACATTAGGACTTGTTGTTCTCACGATATCACTTCCACTTATATCATTCCCAGAATCCGACAAACTCTTTGCGATGTACTTAATTTTATTACTGTATGCGGGAAAATATGTCACAAAGGAGCTTTTAAAAAAAATAGAAAACTAACAAGAAAGAATCTGCATGTAAGAACGGAAAAAGCTGTCTAAGATTTCAAAAAACCTGGAGTAAATCCTGGCTGAACTTAAGAGTAAAAGACGGCTTATTCTAAATCCCTGTGTTTTAATAAGAAGCTCCCATAATCCCTTATCCAGATTAGAAATACTTCGCTTTTGGGCTTATTTTCCTGTGTTTTAGATATTTAACCATCTATTAATCGGTGAAAACTCTGATATTCATATTGTTATGGAACAATTGAGTTTAGAAGAGCTCCAGTAAAAATTTGTTTAAAAATAGAAAGATAAATTTATTAAGACGTACCTAAGATTAATCGCTAAAATCGCTAAGTGTTAAGAAAGGTGATTGATTGGGTACTGAAAATCTTCGAGCTTATAATAAAATCGAACCATCTTCATGTTTCATAAAAGACAGAATGATCCAAATTATTGGGTTCGCTGCATTATTATTATGGTTCGTAGTATACGCGATCCAAACAATCAATTTTAACGAATACGAAAGCGGTTCATTAATAAAAGTAATATTGTTTCTAGCTGCATTTTGCTTTACGGTGTCTATCCTTCTCGGAATGTGGACAAAATATCAAATAAAGCGCGCTTATTCCAATGATCCGTCAACAGGAATAATGAACGCATTTAAGTGGCTTGCATTTGGAATCTTTGTTCTTATGATGTCAGTTCCACAGATATTTTTCCCAGAATCCGACCAATTCTTTGGTATATACTTAATTGTATTGACGTATGTTGGAAAACACGTAATGGAAAAGATTTCAAAAAATCCAGAGTAAAAAACGAGAACATGGCTTTTGCTTTATCTAGAGCCTGCATAGGAGAAGCCTGATTAATTTCAATTTTTTCGAGAGATTTATAATATATTGGAACTATTTCCATTTTTATTCAATTTATTATTAATCGCGTTGAGATAAATGAAGAAAAGTTATCAGACAATTGGCTTAATTCTTCTCGCCGCTGGGTTGTTGATGTGGTGGTATTTTCCACAATGGCAAGTTAATCAACTCAATATCAGCATGAACAACACAGTAGAGAGAGCGAATTTAGAAAACCAGTATCGTATAACTATTATCCAGACGCTTGGAAGCCTTGTGGTCATAGCTGGGCTTTTTTTTACTTACGAAAAAATTCTAACGCTTAAGGATGGTCAGGTCACTGAGCGTTTTACTAACGCGATCGAACAACTAGGAAAGGATCAGTTGGAATTAAAATTGGGTGGGATATATGCCCTTGAAAGAATTGCAAATGAATCTGAAAGTGACTATTGGCCAATTATGGAAATTCTAACAGCTTACGTTAGAAAGAATTCGAGTGCTGAAATATTTGAAAATAAAAAAATTACATACCTCTCCATGGATATTCAAGCTAACGAAAGCACAACAAAAGAAGTCCTAGAAACAAAGAAAGTGCCTTTAGATATTCAAGCAGTTCTTACGGTTCTTGGAAGGCGCAAAAAATCTTTTAATGGTGGGGAGACATACCTTGCAAATTTGCAAAAGAGTCGTTTTCCAGCAGTTCTTATGATTCTTGAAAGATGCAAAAAGTATTTTAATTGTGGAGAGGTCAATCGTCTAAATTTGCAAGGTGCTTGTCTTCAAGATGTTGACCTTGAGAAGGCTCATCTTGAAGGGGCTAACCTTAGGAAAGCTCATCTTGAAGGGGCTGACCTTAGGAAAGCTCATCTTAAAGGAGCTGACCTTTATGGAGCGAATTTAATAGAAGCTAAACTTGAAGGAGCTAACCTTGAAAGAGCTAACCTTGAAGGAGCTAACTTTAAAGGAGCTAACCTTCAGGGAGCTAACCTTAAAGGAGCCGATTTTACAGAGATTTGCTTCAGTGGTAATAGTATTATCAAAGAGGCTAACTTTGAAGAGGCTCACCTTGAAGGGGCTAACCTTAAAAAAGCTTATCTTTGTGAAGCTAACCTTAAAAAAGCTCACTTTGAAGGAGCTAACCTTGAAGGAGAATCTCAAATTAGCTTTTAAAATCTCAAATCTAATTTGATACTCACTTTTTTAAAAGTATCTCCCAAACGAATTCTTATCCTCAACTTTATTTTGCATTTCTGTCAACACCAGTAGTTGATATGCTATGAAACTCAATAGAGAGTAGAGTTTTCTACTCTGATTTCTCACTCTTCTGATATCGAACTTTACTGTACCTTTAATATGTCCATGTATCTTTTCACATTCAGCTCTCTTTTTATACTGATCATCAAAAGTCTCATCTCTGATATTTTGGTTTCTTAGGTACATTCCTACCTGTTCTTTCCTTCCAATTTCATATAGAAATCTGAGTTTGTTTTCCATTGGTGCATGAATATCTCCACCGAGTTTCCACTTTTTATTCACCCAGTGATCGATTCGTTCCTCTTCACCTTCTTGATTGATTACTGCATTTGAAGCGTAGGAAATAATCGGTTTTGCGTTCAGATTATACCAAATATCAGAATGATTGAGGAATGAATCATAACCTCCGTCAGCAGAATAAAATTCCAGATTAGCGTTCATGTTCTTTAGAGCCTCAATATGGTCGATAAGTTCTGGAGAGTCACCAGAAAGTCCTTTTGTATGAGTCATGAAAATTGGATAAGTTCCAACCATTGTAATATGTGCCTTATCCATTTTGCATTCATAATGAGGATTATAATCAGCATGTTTGTCGTATCTTGAAGCTTCAAGTGGAGTGGAATCAATTTTTGCTTCCTTTTCCTGAGAAAGTTTGAGAATTTTCTCACCTATAAGCATCATTATCTCATTGACTCCTTTTTCTCCAAGTCTATACTTCATAAAATGATGAAGGGTTCCACCTGAAGGAAGTTTAATCTGGCCATTTTCATCATAAAAAGAAAGCAGGATAGCTTCTTCTTCTGTTAAGGAAGAAATGGTTTTATCATATGAGAGTTGCCTGAAACACTTCACAACAAACAGTTTTATCATAGAAGAAACACTGTACTTAAAGTGCCAACTTTTGTTGGTGTAAAAAGTACGTTCGACGTGCTTTGCAATATCGTCAATGCAAAGAAAGTACAGGAATTGGCAAATTGAAGTACTTTCTCTGCTCAAATAATTATCGAAGGAGTCCTCAAAGAGGACTCCTTTGTATAACATACTGTTTTTTGACATGAGAAAGGCATAGAAGGTATTGTTTTAAGTTGCCACTACCAAACAGAGACAAGTGCTATCAGAGTTAGTGGAAAAAAGAATAAGTTTTTAAGTCAAAATTCTAATTTGAGAGCCTCTGAAGGAGCTAACCTTGAAAGAGCTTACCTTTGTGGAGCAGATCTAACAGGAACTAACCTTAATGGGGCTAATATTAAAGGAGCTAACTTTAAAGGGGCTAACCTTGAAGGAGCTGATTTTACAGAGGTTGACTTTGAAGAGGATAATATCGATGATTCATTATTCCCTGAGCTTTTCAATAAACATAACTTAACCATCGACCAACTTTCTAACATAAAATCGCTTTATGGAGCAAAAAACTTGAATCATGAACTCGAAACACTAAGAAAGAATCGCCCTGAACTTTTTGAAGAGACAGATGACCATAAATGGTATAGAGAAAACTTTATTCAGTTTAAATCATAATAGCCGTCGTAATCTAATGTTCTGTTTTATACAGTTGTATATTAAATTATACTTATTTCCCAATTCTACTGTGTAAGTCCTATGGAAACTGTTACCAAAAATGTCACCAGGTTTTTTCTCAATGACTTTTTACTGTTTTCCTATATTAAGCTCTGGATATGAACAGCCTGTTTCTGCGTAACTTCACTAATCTATGTGATCTGGTAATCCTGTGCAGCTGCAAAGTTTCTATATTATGTAGTACACAGTTGTTTTCGTAAAACTACATTATTTTCGCTTAAGTAGAGTTATAATTGAGAATTATTGATTGAGATAAAAGGAAAAATACCGTAAGTTTAGGCAAAAACCATTGCCTTAAAACGATATAAAGCCCAATATACTGATATTTAATATCATTGAATTGCTGTAATTAATACTACTCACATAACCAAATAAAACAATAAAAAGGAATTTATCATGGATATTACAATTCGCAATGAAAAAGTAGAGGACTTCAATCAAGTAGAAAACTTAACGAGAGAAGCATTTTGGAATCTCTATGTACCTGGCTGTAATGAACATTATTTAGTACATATTATGAGAGATCATCCTGATTTTATTAAGAAACTTGATTTTGTTGCAGAATATAATGGTGAAATAATTGGCAACATTATGTACACCAAAGCCTGGTTGTATTCGGAAGATGGAATTAAGATGGAAATTGCGAGTTTTGGCCCCATAAGTGTATTACCAAAATATCAGCGGAAAGGTGTAGGCAGTGCATTAATTCACCACACAATTGATATTGCTAAAAACGATGGAATAAATATAATTGTTATATTCGGCGATCCCCATAACTATTGCAAGCACGGCTTTAAAAGCAGCAAAGATTTCAATATTAGTGATCTGAATGGTGAATACCCTTACGGCATGCTCGCTTTGGAATTAAAAGAAGGAGCTGTTAAAGGGCATAACTGGAAGTATAAATATAGTCCAGTATTGGAAATTAATGAAATTGATGCAGAAGAATATGACAAAAAATTTGAACATAAAGAAAAAGGATACAACCCTTCCCAGGAAATATTCTCAATTTCAATCAGATCATACCTAAAGTAATATTCATCTAACAATCGATTAGTCATCTAACAATCGATTAGTCATCTAACAATCGATTCTCCATCAAATGCAAAAAATATTAATTTGAAGTTAAAACGGTTGCGGTTTAAACGGTTGTAGTTAAAATGGTTGTGGTTAAAACAGTTGTGGTACAAAAAATATTGTAACATCACAACTTTATATTACGCTTAGTTTAAAAAATTTAAAAATAATTTGTAATATAATATACTCTGTATATTATTGACATTAGTCGTAACCTGATGGTTGTAGTAAGTGGAATAGAGCCCAATTCCATTGGTTTTACAAACTTACATGTCCATGTTGAGCCTGTCCAGGTCCAACCGGAAGAAGTCTGATGAGTTTCAGGATCTCTAAAATCGACATTAGAAAAACTCGTTTGATATGCATCCCCCTTTTCGTTATTGTAAAAAGTATTATTAGTTACAGAAAGGTTTGCTCCTACAAGATCAGCGATCGCGTATCCTGTTCCCGTCTGATAAATTGCAGTATGTTGAACTGTAGTTGTAAAAATATTGTCTTTTATTAGTGTACCTTGCCCTCCAGCTTGATTTCTAAAGGCGTTATTTTTTACCCCATCAAAAACATTGTTATAAATCTGAGTGCCCTGGAATCCATCATTGACTATGCCTCCTGTAGATGGAATATTATAACTCTGTCCTATTTCATAGAACAAATTGTGATGGATCAGAACCTTCTGAGTGTTTGAGACTCCTGCATCATAGGCAACTAACCAGACACCTTTTCCCCATGTTCTATTAAGGACATTATTATAGATTTCTACATTACTTACAGTGCCTTTGGAATCTTCGATCTGGATGCCAGGATCACCACCGCCAGCATCCAATTGTGCATCTATAACATTGTCATGGAATCTGACATTTGCAGAGTTCCAGATCCTGAGACCACTGTTTGTTCTTGTAGTTATTCGATTATTGAAGCATTCAATGTACTGACTCTCAATGCCAAAGAAACCTTCATGTCCGAGTCTGTAAACAAGATTATTATAAAATTCGATGTTTTTACTTCTTTTAATTCTCAGGCCATCTCCCAGACCATCGTGAAAAGTGCAGTTATACACCTGTACATTATCACAATCGATCATATAGATGCAGTTATAATATCCTGCGCCATGCGGAGTTTCGGAATTTCCGTTACTGTTTGCATTAATTTCTACATTTTGAATTGTGACATTTTGAACACCATTTCCTGAGATTAAAGGTTTCCATGCAGGCCATCCGGCGTGATCCGGAATTGTAATTACAGTTCCGGGTTCACCTTCCAGAATAGTGTTCGATTGAAGAATTATTGAGTCTGTCAAAGTATAATTCCCAGCAGGAAGGTGAATTATACCTCCCTGCTGAAGCTCCTGGTTAATATCAGTTTGGTTTGCTGCTCCAGCTATGGGTGACAGTAACATAAATAGAATGATAGATAAGATGACAACGGGAAATGTTTTCATTTTTTAGATTCCTAAGATATGCTGTGAGATGCGTAGACAAACCAAGGAAGTAATTCAACAATGAATTATAGTAACTACAAATTCTTATAGTAATTATTTAAACAATTCCATATGTTGATTGACAAATTATGTGCAATGTTAATTAAAAAATTAAATATGATGCTGATTAGCAAATTAACATGTATTTTCGGTTGTGGTGAAAAAATATCACCTGGTAGTTCCATCTTCGACTTCATTACCTTTTATCGGAATCACGAAAGCAAAGATGCCTTCCTCTTCAGTTTTGCTCCTGAACCATACATATCCGCCGTGTAACTGTACAACTGCTTAACCAGCGAATTGCCCCAGCCCGGTTCCTTGATATTGCTTGGACAAAAAGGAATCAACCTGGCTGAAAGGCTTGAAAAGTTTACCCTGGTCCTCAGGTTTAATCCCAATTCCTGTATCTGTGACAGTTATTTCTACCATATCTCCCTTCATATTCACCAGAAATTCGCTCTTGGTACGGTTTGCGGCTTCTGCAATTTGTTTTTCCTGAAGAAGGTTTTCTGTAGCTTTACTTTCCGTAAAAATGAATAGGTTTCCAATGAAAGCTTAAACCAGCTTCTTTATTGTTTTTCAGTTGCGCCGTTTCGGGCATTCATGTAAGACTGTTCGGTAATTTCCAGACTTCCTCTGAGATTCACAACTTTCATATCAAAGGTGAAGGCAAACTCTTTAACATTTGCATGAAACTCCGGATTGTCTGCAAGTCCGCTATCTATTTTTGCAGCCAGGCAGTAGAGTGGATTTTTCAGATAATGCTTGTTGAAGTCCCGGTTCCCTGTTTCATTTTCCAGCTTCTTCCAGCTAGAAGCCCACATTGGGGTCAGGTAGATCGTTCCCATACCCTGGAATTTGGCCATGGCCCTTGCATAAGCTTCGTTTCCTCCAAGTGCCAGACTGATGCAGTCCTCTATGGTTTCTCCGTTTTGGTCTTTCAGGAAGAAAAGCGGGCATTCGAGATCAGCTAAATCTTCTTCCAGTTTTCCAAGTGCATGCCCGCAGATCCCATAAAAAACCAGGATTCTATCTGAAAAAGACACCATCTCACGGATATTTCTGTAAACTTCAGCCTTTAAAATCTCAAGATCGGCATGTAGGCCCAAGCTTAACAGGTTTACGACAACACTTACCTCTTCACTGTGTTTCCTTTTTCTGCAAAACTTTTTGAGGATAGGAAAGCTTGAAATAAGCCTTGCAGGAACTCTAAAACCAGAGCTGGAATAGCCTTTCAGGAGCATCGGGATCCGGTCCAGAAAAGCTGTTCTTGGGTTGCAATTTCTCAACCTGAGCTTACGGAGGAAAACTGAGCTTTCCCTGTTTTCCACAATGATTAGCTGCTGTAACTCACGGTCTTTTGATAATACATGTACAAGCTCGTCTTCGAGCATCCCGCAGGCAATAATGCCCAGTACAGACATAATTCGGATATCCTTCCTTGTAACTTTTTCTGGAATCCTTTCTGGTAATTTTTTATTTTCGGGATTCTTTCTGATGAATTTTTATTTTCGGGATTCTTTCTGATGAATTTTTATTTTCGGGATTCTTTCTGATGAATTTTTATTATTGGGATTATTTCTGGTAAATTTTTATTATTGGGATTATTTCTGGTAAGTTTTTATTATTGGGATTCTTTCTGGTAAGTTTTTATTATTGGGATTCTTTCTGGTAAATCTTTGTTTCCGGGATTCTTTCATGTAATTTTATGTTTGAGATCTTTTCCCGTAGATCTTTATCTCCAGATAATTTTGTATGTTAAAATCCAGGTATTAACAAATTTGCCTATAAAACAATTATAGAAAATTTACCACTATTTACAGATAAAAAGCATTGTTAATAACAGAAGTTCTCGAAAAAAACGAAAGAGAGTAAATAGGAACAGGAAATAATAGATACCTGTCTCAATTCTATTCAGTTACTTTTACTTGATTTTCAGGTACTTATTCTCTTAATTTGTTACTATCAGAGATTAAGTGCACCATATCTCTTTATAATACTGGATCTTATTCTCTGTTCCTTATTTACTTCTACCGTTCTGTTTTTGTTTATTTTTTTTTGAATTCACAGGGAGTTTTTTATCAGGAGTGACTCCGTAATATTTTGTCCTTGCAGCTCCCCAGATGCAGCCGTTTTTCCCGAAGATTTTCAACTCAATATTCTGGATAGCCTTGCAAATTTTATTTCCTTCTCTTGCACCCTTGCAGACTATACAGTACTTTTCACAAAAAACAGGGGCGTTATCCTCATTTTCAACCATTTTGACACTTCCCAGCCATAGTTTATTCTTCTTATCCGGGTACTTATGGGTGCTTATCCAGATATTATGCTGATAAGATATGGTTTAATTTGATTAGAGTAACTTCTTTCCTGCGTCAGGGCCGGGAGCGCACTGGAATACGTCGCTAATCTTTACTTCGATAAGGTTCTTTGCAGGAAGTCCGGGTTTTGCCGCATTCACGTTTGCTTTCATTTTTTCAAATTTTTCTCCGGAACTGATAATTTCAGTTTTACCTTTTATCTGGAAGCAGCCACCGGTGTCTGGTCCCCAAACATATATTGCCACATTTGGATTTTCCTTCAGGTTTGCCAGGGATTTGGACATGAAGTTATCTGATATCCAGATTGTTTCATCATCTACAAGCTGGCAGAACCCTATAGGTACCACATTCGGAATTCCTTCTTTTGAGGCCGTAGCTACGGGAAAGATCTTTACCTTCGAAAAAGCAGTTTTCATCTCTTCGCTTAATTTTACCATGATATCACATCAAGATGGTTGCAGTATAAATTTATATATTTAAGCGTCAGAATTGTGTATCTAATGTTGGATTTGTGTATTTTAATAACCTTCATGGAAAAAGGTTAACTTGGGCTTTTAAGCAAAAAAGGGAAAATATTAAAGCTCAATAATAATAATAATAATAATAATAATAATAATAATAATAATAATAATAATAATAATAGAGAATCTCAAAGTAGAAATATTCAAAAAATCAAGTTTAAGAATATTTTTTAAATCTTGATTTCTACTCCGATATTAACTCAAAATCTGTCATCTCATAACGTTTCAACAAATTCTTAACATTGTATTTCCACCCTTTTGAAATTCATATGCTACCTTTATTTCTTTTACATTTCGATTTCTTGCCCTTAAATAATCAATTATAGGCTCGGCATATGGTGATCGGTCGGCGTTTGCGTCCAGCAACGGAAATATTCTGACCTCATTTGAAACCCTGCATAATTCCTCTATCGATTTCAAATGAAACTCCAGTGACAGGTTCTCTGTATAGAGAAATAACAAATGCGAGCACAGTGCCAGATCAAACTCTTTATCACTAAAAGGCAGAAAGGGAAGTTCACCAGGCATATATCTATTTTGCATCACGCCTCCTGCAAAATCTTTCAGAAATTTCTCCATAGCTGACATCCTTATTCTTCCAAGTTCTTCAATTGAGCCAATTTCTTGCCAGATAAATTTATCCTGGTTTTTCTGGGTCTGATCAATAATGTCATTATAGGTTTCATCAATTCTCTGTCTAATCTGATCAGCACTGAAAATGTAGACAGGGTCAACCGATGTGATATTTCCACCTTGCTCTGTAAGCTCTGCATTGAAGCTTGCAGATCCGTCTCCACAGCCCAGGATCTTTCGCTCGAGATCGTCAGGTGTTAAGTTAAACATTCTGACATATTCTTTGAGAGACCTTCCCCATGGCTTGATATTATAATACCTAATTGCCATAATCTGTACACTATAGTACATATACAAAATAGATAAATTAGTATTCTTCAATAATGAGCCAATCCAAAAACCAACTTTGCCATTAAATCAATAAAGTTTTAATAAAGTTTTAAAACTGTTTTAAAACTTTATCATTAATTATGGTTAGAAAAATAACCAGGTTTAACCAGGTTTAGAGGCTGTCTCAAAATCCAAGCTAACAAAATTATATTTAAATATAGATCTCCAACTCGTTGGGCACCAACGTAAATGAGAATTTACTTTTCAGTGTCCTTGCTGTCTTTTTAACATAATTTTTCTGCAAATATAGATAAGATTATATCAAAAGAACATGTATTATAAAATGAAAATTTAATTATAAAGTAGATCTTTTGAATATATATTTGGGGGGAAAAGATATTAGGAAATCTGGAATTCTTGTAGTTTTACTTTTAGCAATAGTATTTATTTCCGGCTGTGCGGAAAATGCTCAGGAAAATGAGATAGAGAGTGAAGAAAAGGTAACTTCCGTAGAAGGTGCTACCCCTAGCGTAACAGAACAAGTTACAAAATCGGCAGGTGGAAACACTGGAGAAGGGTCACTGTCTGGTCAGGAAGAAACTTCCCCGGATGAAGGTAAAGAAGTCATAATCCCGGGTGAAGAGAACTCGAGCCAGGGAATGCTGGATGAAGAAAACTCGGGCCAGGGCAATGAAACTTCTTCTGCAAACCAATCTTTGGATAACAATCAGACAATTGTTCAGATTGCAGAAGGGACAGAATATACTACCTTTGCTTCACTTGCAAGGGATGCAGGACTTGAAGACACTCTTAATAAAGGAGGAACTTATACTGTTTTCGCTCCTACTGACATAGCCTTTGAGAGCCTTCCATAAGGCAGGCTTGATGACCTTCGTAATGATAAAGAGAGACTGAACCGTGTGCTGACCTATTATGTAATCAGTGGAGAATACAGGGCCGCAGATCTTAAAAACATTAATTCACTGGCTTCCCTGGAGACCAAAAAGCTGGCTGTGAATGCTACAACTGACGGAACAATAATAGTAGGAGATGCAGCTGTAATAGAGCCTGATATCTTTGCAGCTAATGGAGTAATACATGGAATTGACAAAGTATTGATTCCATTATAAATCTGAAATAGAAACCCGGAATAGAAGCAAAGCTTATGTTGATTTAAAGATCATATCGATTTAAAGATCATATCGATTTAAAGATCATATTGACTTAAAGATCACTTTGATTTGCTTCTTTCATTCCTTTTTTACCTTACGTCTTAGATAATTATCCTGTCAGTCAGCTTCCTGCCAGTTAACTTTTTGTTCAGTTTTGCTAGCTAATTATTATCCTGCTCTATTAGCCAAGCTTTTATTTAGTCTAGTCAGTCAAAAGCCTTTATCGTCTTATTGCTCACAAACGTTAAGACAATTGCATAGCAGAGTTTAGATATCTTAGAAGCATGAGAATATGTCACATTAAGTACGAAGGAATTATTTTCAGCACTGGCTTTTACCAAAAATTAAAACACAGGTTTTATAGGTTCACCTGCTCCCTGTACCCGAACTTAATGCTGTAATCAAGATAATAGATAACTTCTGGCTCAATTTTTATCATGATACTCTCCGGGTCAGGGGGCATGTCTGCAGCAACCGGAAATTTGGCTGCCATTATTTCCCCTACTTCTCGTAATTCATTTTCATTGGCAACTATTGATGCCTTGCCTTCAATCTGAAGGGCTTTCATCTCAAACCAATCTGGATCATCCTCGTCGACAGTATATGCTACATAAGGATTTTGCATAATATTCTGGACTTTCCGGGTATTCTTATTGGTTGCCACGTATACAACAGCGTCTTCGGATACATATGCCATTGTATGGGCCATTGGCCTGCCCTGCGGACTTACGGTTGCAAGGTTCAGGTAGTAATGATTTGAAAGGTACTCGTAAATCTTATCTTTAAGCTCTTCTGCCATAGTCCCCCACCAAAATTTTGATAACTCTTAGCTAAAACCCCATTTGATTGGATTTTTACTCCGGGTCTGCCAGAATACTGTAAATTCGGCATAGTTTTTCTAATCCCGTGATATAATTTCCAATTTTGGTACAATTTCCGACTCTGTAATAGACTCTGTAATAAGTATTAAGTCATGTAATAATTAAAAGTCCTTAAACAAACTTTTAGTCCTATAATACAAAAAGGAAAAACGCGATTCATTCTGTCTTTCCCCCATACAGTTTAGAGGGACAAAATTTATAAATTTTACTTATATCTGCAGTTGGTGGTAGTATCAAGGTTATAGCTTCATGATTTTTCCTAGAGTATATCAAAAAAATAGTGGAATAAGGCTTACAGAGATAATGAAGGACTGAAATAGTTAAAGAAGGGCCGTAGGAAGTTAAAATAAAGGTCAACAGAAAATAAAAAATGACTGAAGAGAGTTAAAAAGGATTGAGAGAGCAAAAAGAAGTCTTATTTAAGATTTTTTCCTCTTTCTGCATTCTTTTAGTTTTTCTTCCAGGCGGATACGAGATATAAAGACTCCGAATTGCGTTGCAATGGTTTCAATGACAGTGCGCACGCTGTCAGGAATCTCGAATTCAAGGCTCGAAGCAAGACAAAAAGCTGCAATAACCTTTTTTCCTGATTTTACGGGGATAATTGCGGTAGCCCTGAGATTTTCATGCCGGAGTGCGTCATCTCTCGAAGTGAGAAGAAGGTCTATATGCTGTTTATAAACCGGCTGCCCTATCATAACAAGTTTCGTATTAGGGGAATTGGCACTGTAATGGGAGGCATACTCGACAAAATTAGGGGAAAAACCACGGTGAATGGCAAGCGTCATATCTCCTGTTTCTTCATCGATAAGATAAATACCTCCGGCATTGATCTCATCTATCTGGAGGCAGGAATCCAGCAGTTTATCAAGAGTCTCGTTCAGGGAACTGGAAGTGCTGAGTGCGATTCCAAGGTCTCTCTGGATATAGAGCAGTTTTTCTTTCCTCTTCCGTTCAGTGATATCCAGGATTATTCCCTTAAGGTACTTTACAATTCCATTTTCATCGGCTTCAATGAAAGTCCTTTCTTCAACCCAGCGCACCTCATCTGATTTTGTCAGGATGCGGTACTCCTGGGAGAAATCCACGTAATCTTCTTCTATCCTTCTTAAGAGTTCTCTTTCCACTCTTTCCAGGTCATCAGGATGCACAATATTGCCATACATGACTTTTCCTGACGTAAACTCTTCTACGGTATACCCGAATTTCTTTATGTTTTCTGAGACAAACTCGGCAGGCCAGTACTTCTCCGGCCTCCAGAGAAAAACCGTGACAGGAACTTTATTTATTACCGAGATCAGCTCCTTTGCCATTTCAAGAGCGTTACATAAAGCTGCTTCATTCATGTATTTACAGGCTTTTTGCCTGCTCTTCCCCTTCTTAGCCGAGTTTGAAACCACTTTAGACATCTCATTCTCCGTAGATTAAAATCTCTTACAGGAAGCTTTGAATACATTTCCAATATTTACTTTTTTTGCTTTGTAAACATAGAAGTACGCAATAAATTAAAAAGTTTGTGATTATAGATTCCAAACGTATCAGAATGCAGAGACTTGAATGTTAATATTTATAAATAGATCTTACAAAAAATAGCACACAGATATGAAATCATTTTAGGGAAAAATATATATGTAACATCGAAACTAATGGTTAGTATAGTTAATAACTATTCAATTTTTAGACCTATTTTTTATCTCACTATTTTTTATCTCACTATTTTTTATCTCACTATTTTTTATCTCACTATTTTTTATCTCACTATTTTTTATCTCACTATTTTTTATCTCACTATTTTTTATCTCACATTTGTAAAGGTTCTTGACTTCTACTTCAGGCATAAGTTCTATTTTTTAATGATTTCCAAGGTCAATTTGAGATCTCACCGATAGCCATAATAAGCCACTTGATAATCTATCTAGAAATAATAAAATATGAAAGCAAAAGCGTTACGAAATATTCTCACACTAAAATACTGGTTATCTCATGTATATATAAAAAACAAGACTAAAATTGTGAACTTACAATCAGTGAAGTAATTTGTCTAATTTGCCAATAAGACTGAAGAGAGTTAAAAAGGATTGAGAGAGCAAAAAGAAGTCTTATTTAAGATTTTTTCCTCTTTCTGCATTCTTTTAGTTTTTCTTCCAGGCGGATACGAGATATAAAGACTCCGAATTGCGTTGCAATGGTTTCGAGTGCAGTGCGTACGCTATCTGGAAACTCGAGTTCAAGGCTCGAAGCAAGATAAAAAGCTGCAATAACCTTTTTTCCTGATTTTACGGGGATAATTGCGGTAGCCCTGAGATTTTCATGTCGGAGTGCGTCATCTCTCGAAGTGAGAAGAAGGTCTATGTGTTGTTTATAAACCGGCTGCCCTATCACAACAAGTTTCGCATTAGGGGAATTCACAGTGTAACTGGAAGCATGCTCGACAAAATTAGGTGAAAAACCACGTTGAATTGCAAGTGTCATATCTCCTGTTTCTTCATCGATAAGATAAATACCTCCGGCATTGATCTCATCTATCTGAAGGCAGGAATCCAGTAGTCTTTCAAGAGTCTCGTTCAGGGAACTGGAAGTGCTGAGTGCGATTCCAAGGTCTCTTTGGATGTAGAGCAATTTTTCTTTTCTTTTCCGCTCAGTAACATCCATAACTATTCCCATAAGGTACTTTACAGTCCCATTTTTATCCGCTTCAATGAAAGTCCTTTCATCAACCCAGCGTATCTCACCTGATTTCGTCAGGATACGATACTCCTGAGAATAGTCCACGTAACCTTCTTCTATTCTTCTTGAGAGTTCTCTTTCAACCATTCCCAGGTCATCAGGGTGTATGATATTGCCATAAAGAAGTTTTCCGGATGTAAATTCTTCGGTAGTATACTCGAATTTCTTTATGTTTTCTGAGACAAACTCGGCAGGCCAGTACTTCTCCGGCCTCCAGAGAAAAACCGTGACAGGAACTTTATTTATTACCGAGATCAGCTCCTTTGCCATCTCAAGAGCGTTACATAAAGCTACTTCATTCATGTATTTACGGGCTTTCTGCTTGCCGCTCCCATTCTTAGCCGAATTCGAAACCACTTTGGACATCCCGTTCTTTGTAGTTTAAAAATCTTTTACAGGAAGCTCTGAATATATTTCAGATATTTACATTTTTTGCGCCGTAAATATAAAAGTACGCAATAAATTAAAAAGCTTGTGATTTGAGTTCTGGAATGCATCAGAAGGCAGAGACTTGAAAGTTAGAATCTATATAATGATTTTATCGAAAGGAATACACTATATGAGAAAACCTTAAAGAAAAGTATATATTATATTAAGATTGAAAACCAGCCTAGTTAATAGTCATTCAATTTCTAGACCTGTTTATTATCTCACGTTTGTAACGGTTCTTATTCTCTCTGCCTCAGATCTAATTCTATTTCTATATGAATTTCCAAGGTCAATTTGATATATAACCGATGATATATTTTTTGATATATCTCCACAAAAAATAAAAAGAGGCGAGTTGAGAATATGGATGACCTTCAGGGAGTATTGAAAGGACAGAAGATTGCTTACTTTTCTATGGAAATAGGCCTCAGCAGTGAAATCCCGACTTATGCTGGAGGGTTGGGCATACTTGCAGGGGATACTATTCGCTCGGCAGCGGATCTGAATATTCCACTGGTAGCAGTAACACTGGTGAGCAATAAAGGCTATTTTAGGCAAATTCTGGACTCTTCCGGAAACCAGATAGAGCACACCGAAGAATGGAATCCTGCCCGTTTTATGACGCTTCTTGCAGAAGAGGTAAGCGTCAAAATCCAAAACAGGGACGTTAAAATCAGGGCCTGGCTACATAATTGTAAAAGCCTTACAGGAGGCTGTGTACCCATTATTTTCCTTGATACTGATGTCGAGGAGAATAACTGGGAAGACCGCAGAATTACGGATTTTCTCTATGGGGGAGACCAGCGCTACAGGCTCAAGCAGGAAATAGTACTTGGGATCGGGGGAGTAAGAATGCTTGATGCACTGGGTTTCAAAATAAGGAAGTACCACATGAACGAAGGTCACTCAAGCCTGCTCGGCCTGGAACTCCTTAGGTGTAACGGCATTGACCCTGTGAAAGTTAAGGAGTTATGTATTTTTACAACACATACCCCTGTGGAAGCAGGGCATGATAAATTTGATTACGGGCTTGTAGAAGACCTTATCCAGGACAAAAACTGTGTGGATGTCCTCAGAAGATTCGGAGGCGTTGACCGCTTTAATACGAGCCTTTTTGCCCTTAACCTGTCGAATTATGTCAATGGAGTCACAAAGAGGCATAGCCTGATCTCAAGCGAGCTTTTTCCGGGCTACAAAATCCAGGCGATTACAAACGGCGTCCATTCATATACCTGGACTTCTCCTTATTTCAGGAAACTGTACGACCGCTACCTGCCTGGCTGGGCAAATGAGCCTGAACTTCTGGTAAGGATAGATGGAATTCCGGACACTGAGATCTGGGAAGCTCACTGGAACGCAAAAAAAGCCCTTATCGATGAGGTGAACAAAAGGACAGGCGTGGGTATGGACTATGAGACCCTGACAATCGGCTTTGCACGGCGCATGACCGCATACAAGCGGGCAACCATGGCTCTGTCCGACCCTGAAATGCTCAAAAAAATAAACAGACGGGGTAAAATTCAACTTATTTTTGCAGGCAAAGCTCACCCGAATGATGGAGCCGGAAAACAGCTTATCAGAGACATTTTTAAAAACATTGAAATTTTGAGGGAAGAAATAAAGATTGTTTTTCTGGAAAACTATGATATGGACATTGCCGGAAAAATGGTCTCCGGGGTTGACATTTGGCTGAACACGCCAACCCGCCCCTATGAAGCCTCAGGCACAAGCGGCATGAAAGCTGCACACAATGGAGTTGTAAATCTTAGCGTACTCGATGGATGGTGGATTGAAGGCTGGATTGAAGGCGTGACCGGCTGGGCAATAGGCCCTCAGCCCGAAGAAAAACTTTCCGAAGAAGAAGCAAAAGCAGCCGAACTCAGTGACCTTTACAATAAGCTGTATTATATTATAATTCCCATGTACTACGACCGCAAGGATGAGTGGGTTAAGCTAATCAACAATTCCATAGGCATGATAGCTTACTATTTCAACAGCCACAGAATGATGAGGCGTTATGTCACACATGCCTATCTATAATGTACTTTGATTTTTCAGAGGGATTTTGTGAGCTATAGTTTTGTTTCCTTTATGGGGGTACAGGTAAATTTTAGGAATATAGGTAAATTTTAGGAATACAAATAAGTCAAACTTTTGTAAACTACTGCAAAAGTTTAGTAAATCCTTTTTTGATGGAGAAAAGCTGACCAGTTATCACTACTTTAATTACCATCTTCTCTCAGAACTAATTTTTCTGCTAATTTTTTACCTAGCCTTCCGCAGATGTCTTCAAAAAATAACATTTTTTCTGTTATCGTTTTTGTGACTTTGGCGATTTAAGTCCCTTTAGGGTAAGAACAAATCTTATTTAGCTGTCTATTTTGTGTGTTTGACCTCAGGATATTTAATATTGAGAGATTGATAAATTTATGAAAAAGTTTATACTGTAAACAGTGTATAATATTTCACTGTGATAATATGGACGAGACAGATACGATGGATGTGTATGTATGTGCAGATTATAAGAAAGCGCTGAACGGCAAATGTATTGAAATTGATTATAGTGAAGTTTTCGAGAACAGCAAACTTTGCGATTGCGGCTCCGAGCTAAACAATGACGCAGCCAGAGTTGTGCTTAAAGCAGTCGCTCTGGCATCTGAAAAATCGTCATCGACTGGCGTTGAAACTGTACATCTGCTATGCATCACGAAAACGGTATGTAAGAAGTGTTGGAAGGAATATATTCTTGAGTCCTCACAATCGATAGAGGAGCAAATACAGACTGCGTTCAGCGACTGCAAATATCGGATGTGCAAAAAATTTGATAAATACCTGGACCGTATTGACATAGATAAACAATATGAACTGAAATATATTTGCCGAGAGTGTACACCAGCTGCCGAGGAAGAACCTGCGCAATTGGACACAACGATGGAGTTACATTCAGAACCTAGCCCAAAACCTATTTTATTCTAAATAAACATGAGTTTTCAGGATCAGTTTATTGATTAGGTATTCAACTTGACTGTTCCAAATACGAAATTCAGAATTCAAAAATTCAAAAATTCAAAATTCAAAAATCAAATATTGAGTTTCAGGATAGGCTCATTGAGTAAGGATATAAATTTTAGAGATTCTTTAGAACTCAAGTTTAAAATATTAATTGTTTGATTTTATAGAAATAAAACGGAGTTTTTTCATCATGCAGTCATCTTTTAAAATCGGAAACATAATGGACATACCTATCAAACTGGATACATCCTTCCTTCTGGCACTTCCGATATCTGCATATTTTTTCGCGATCAATTCACAGCCATATGGTTTTGCGGGAGTTGAGCCAACTATAGTTAGATACGCTCTTTCTACTCTTTCTGCTATCTTCCTTTTTGTCTCAGTACTTTTACATGAACTTTCACACGCTTATCTTGCAAAGCGTTACGGGGCCAATATTTATAGCATCACTCTTCTCCTTTTTGGAGGTGTAGCCTCTATGGAGATCCCGCAGAAACCCGGACAGGAAGCAAAAATAGCTTTTGCAGGGCCTTTAATGAGCCTCGTAATAGGTTTTATCTGCCTGTTCACATACAATTTCGTAATATCCTCTAACTCTGCGCTTTCTCAAAGCCCTATATTTCTTATTATCTGGATCCTTGGATCAATGAACTTAGTGCTTGGGATCTTTAATTTACTGCCTGCTTTTCCTATGGATGGAGGCAGGATACTCCGTTCAGTTTTTGCCAGGAAAATGTCGTATGTAAAGGCTACTCATAGTGCAGCTTCCATCGGAAAGTTTATTGCTATTCTCATGGCGATTTATGGAATTTACGTAGGTGATATCTGGTTTACCCTAATTGCTTTCTATATTTATGGCAGCGCATCTAATGAGGATCGATTTTATTCAGAATTAGACAGATCTGTATGATAGTTAGTTTGGGGTTGGTAAATTTTGTTTGGGTCCTGGGATATATGTGCTGGGCTAGTTATAGATGGCAATATTTATTTTAGTTCACAGTTGTAAAGGACAAGTAAACATTTTATGGAAAGGCAAGAGGCTATGGCATTAAAAGAAGAATTAAAACAACTTAAGAGGTACAAAACAAGATGCGAGACAACTCTATGAGAAGGCAAAGGAACATCCATTGATATATCTAATTTTTTTCACTGTTATTGTTATAAAACAGAACACTTCATCTATTGAATTATTGGCGAAGTATCCATGCACGTCAATTTCATTGACGCATTCACTTTTTATTAGGAAAGCGAATCCTACACAGCCCTTTTGGGAGAACAATCGGGCACGTCAACCCTTTAAGAAACTGCTAGCATCACCATGAGTAAAGCTAGTACTTTATTTCTTATCATATTCTTCACCGATTTTGGTTATGTTAACTTTCTACATATATTTGCCTATACTTCTGCAATCTTTTGGCTCAAGGATATTGACTTAGTTGAGATTTACTCTAAGCATATCTTACAAACCCACTACAGTGGATCTACGTAACGTACAGTAACCAGCTTTCTCGATGTGCAGAATAGATTCAAGACTAATATGTTCTATCTCCTGTTCAGCCTGATAGAGCTAGATTATAATTTTAACAAGACTCAGTAAGAAGCTTATAGAAGCTAATTTTGAGTTGGTTTAATAGTCACAAAAAATAATATTTATATGTAATATATGTCAGTAATAATATGATGAGAGTGTGTAGAATAATTGATAATCTCAAACCAAAAATAAAAAGACTTTGGCTCTTAATACCTCTTTTTCTTTTAGTTAAATATTATATTGTTTACCTTAAACATTTTAGTGGGTCTATAACTACTAACCCAAATAGTGCTTTATATCTATTGACCACCATAGTCCAAAGTGAGGTTACTATAGTTGCTATAATTATCAGTTTAAGTGTAGTTGTGATACAATATTATGCATCTTCATACTCGTCAAGAATTATTGATATATTAATAAATGATAAAAAGCTCTGGATACCTATAATATTATATGGGATTTCTATAGTTTCTTCTCTTTGTCTTATTAGATGGATAGATCAAGATAATAAGTATCCAATGTTGGAAAATTGGTATAGTCTGATTCTCACAGTTTCAATTATTGCACATATAAGTTTAATCAATTCAGTTTCACATTTCTTGAAATTAATGAAACCAGATTCAATAATAAATATTTTAGTTACGAAAATTAGTATACAAAGCTTATCTAATTCCTGGATATCCAAAGTTGAATTACCCAGTAGGATTTCTAAAGATGAACCAAGAATTGATAGAATTACTACAAAACAAAACGATGAGATAGACCCAATTCTTCCAGTTGTTGACATTATAAATGCTTCAATTGTACGATCTGATTACGCTACAGTAAGTTATGGACTCAAAAAAGTATTAACACATTATTCAGATATTATTATAAATAATACACTTAGTGAGACACAAATAAAAAAAATATCAGAGCATGTATTTGATCGCATATTTAAAGTCTGTCAGTTAGCATTGAACAAAAAAGATGTCAATTCTGTTGATATAATGTTAAAATATTATGATATGTTAGGGAGAATTTATATTGTTAATTCACAAAATCTAAATTCGCCATGTATCAATTATTTCTTAAAACAAGGGTTAAAAATTTTAAATTCAGTATATGACACTTTGGGTATACAAAGATCTGAAGAAAGAGTAACACAAAATAATTTTCTAATGATGTCATATGTCACTTTTTTATCCGAGTATTATCTAAAAGAAGTTTTTAAGTCAATTATAAAAATAAAAAACGATGACTTTATTGGATTATCAAAAGACTTGATAAACTGTATTCATGATATTGGAATGTTTACTTTTCATAAAGTTGAAATATCTACTTTTATTTATCCAGAGCCAGATACACATATTCAAGCTGTGGAAAGTGTAGAAAGTTCAATATCTGAATTATCATATATTTTAGGCGATATAGGAGTCGCTGCAATTAATTCAGATTCAAAGCCTGCATTAGATGAAGTTATTTATGCTCTTAATGATATTGGAAAAGAGTCTATTGATAAGAATCTCATACATAGTTTTTTACACATTATTAAAAATTTAAATATTATTGGTAAAGAATCCGCGAAAAAAGGAGTGGAATTTGAGTCTTCAACTAAGCAAATAGTGGAGTGTTTAGAAAACTTAGCATCTAAAATAAATGTCAATTCAGAAACATTTTCAGGCAAAACACAAAATCAAGTCATTGAATATCACAAATATATTAAATTAAAGTATAAATATAAAACAACAGAAGATGCATTGAAAGAGTTGAATGATAGAGTAGAATCTATAATTACAGCAATTTCCTCTGATGTGTATACCATTGCCATAGAATCTATTAAAAATAACCTGTTAGACGCAACAAGGCAGTGTCTTATTTCACTTGAAATTATTGAAAGAATTCTTCAAGACGATACTGAATCAAGGATTATTAGTGAGCATATAAGAAACCTTGGACTAGAAGTAGTAAAAAAAGAACAAACTTTTCCCTTAATGAAAGACATAATTAAATCTCTATACTCAATAGGAATATTGCAATTTGGCTACATGTTTGATTGGGACCGGGATCTAGAAAAACGACAAGAATTTTTAGAGAAAGAGTATAGTGGTTATTTAGCAAAGGGATTACAAAATAGCTATTCTAATTTTGCAAATTCTGCGGACTTTAAGGATATTGGGGACTCTAATTATACAATGTATCTGGATGATATAATTCATGGAGAAAAGACATTAATAATTGGTGACGAAGAGAAAAGAGATATAAAATGCCTTTCTCTTAAAGACATAAATGATGGGTATAGAACTACAAAATTATTTAAATGTAGTGATTTCCAAGATACAGGGAAAGCATATTACAGAATACCAGAATTATTAGAAGAACTTACTAACCCTATTCTAGAGTACGCATTAAAATCGCCATCTGATAAAACGATAAAACCCTTAACTATGATAATCGAATGTTCTGAAAATTTTGGAATAATGTCTATTCATTTCCGAAATAAATTTTCATTAAACGAAATAATTATACGTTCTCTTGTTGAAATTGGAGACTCGTTTGATGATTTTAAGTACTCAAAATATAATAAAGACAATAAAGCTTGGGAGTATTTAGATTTCGTGACAGAAATTGTTTCGAACTCTATTTATAAATTAGCAATTGAATCATTAAAATACAAATTTGTAGATTTTGATACGCTCCATCAACAGGTTGAGTGTTTAATACGTATACAGAGAAAATATCACAATATATTTCATGTGGAAGATAAATTTGAGAGAATATTAGAAATGATAAAGGAATATGAGATTAAAGAGTCTGAACATAATGAAATCATAAAGTTGATAGAAAATGCAATTGAAGAATTTAAAAAACTGAAAACATCAGATAGAAAAATCGGTTCATGATACAACAAAAAGTCTTGAATTAGTTTAAATTCTTTCAATACTTTCATATGGTTCACTCAAAGGAATTAGCTGTTCCCTATGCCCGACCTCAAATTACTTTTTTATTGAGCCTATCCCAAAATCTATTTTATTCTAAATCATCATGAGTTTTCGGGATTATTTTAGTGATTAAGTATTCAATTGATTGTTCCAAACACGAGATTCAAAAACCAAATTCTGAGTTTCGGGATAGGCTCACTTAAAAAGCATTATCAGAAAAAAGCAGTTATTCAAAATACCCGTTTCTTAAAATTATCTAAGATTAAAAAAGGTTTTTAGGAAAAAGAATCTAGCTACCTACGAAACTTCAAATGAGTTTATATCTGTATGGAAGTTTTCGCTGTATGTCACTTCTTTATCCGATTTGGACACCTGATCTGGTGTGCAAATACTTAACTAAGCGGCCAAATATCCAGTTAAGTTCTTAGATATTCAGTCCGATTTATTATTTCTCAGTTAGTCCTTTTTGTCGTCGTGCGGTGTTTTGTGATTTCTATTTTTTCAATTTTTACTCGAAAGGCAGCAAGCTCCTTATACGAGCTTTATTCCATACCAGTCCGAGAGTTCTGCATCAAGAACCCCCTCATGAACCATCTTCTCGATCTCGTTTTCAACCTGTCCGTAAGTGAACTTATAGTCGTGTGAGATTGCGGAGATGACATCCGGACTATGGCAGAATCTGTTCGGAAACGCCTTATTGAATATTGCTACGTTTTCGAGGATCAAATTCCTTAGTCTCTCCATTTTTTATCACCTCTTTTTATTGTTTTTAGTTTTCTCTTCATTTTGGTTCGATTTCTCTTCTCCCCAACCACTATATTTGCATATCAAATATATAGAGATTATCCTAATACACTATATAGATAGAAAATCTTTAAACTTTACATCATACCTATATATCTAAAGTTGACAGACCGGAATTTAGAACCTGGATGCTTCAGAAATGAGACATTTCAGAGCTTAGACATTTTAAGGTAATAAACAAAGTCAAGTTAAAAATCAGGATAAATTTCGAGTAAATTAAAAATGAAATGCAAGATAGGAGTTCTTTAAGAGCTATCTAATTGCCTGTAAAACTCGTCTCTCTGGAGTATATCCTGTCATTAAGTACTCAAAATCCAGAGTAGGCTCCATAAAATAGGGAGAGGAAGTGGAAAAATCAGCGGAGAAGATAGAGATACCGGCAAGATTAAGATCTCTGAATTTTTGCTGGTCGTCTCAGATCACGAAGTTGGAATTCCAGAGAAAATTGATTTCAGGCACACCTCTCCTCTGGGGCTTCAACTGTAAACATACTTGTGGATTAGATTGAAGGCAGTATTGAGCTTGTAAGAGGAGCAGGAACCTAATTCAAGATAATATTCAGGGAAAATGCCTGCTCATAAAGGCTCGTTTTTCAGGTTCATCTACTGTTCCCGCAGTTATCATAATTCTATACTTTTCCCGTAGTTTCCAGATTTATATTGCAGATTTATATTGCATTATTTTTTAAATTGTTCTACAGTGGTATCCTATCTGAGATTTATTCCATCAGTTTTATTGCTTCAGCCAGATCTTTGGCAATTATCTCTCTTTTTGACTTCTCGATCAGGTAATTCTGTCCTGTCTATAGATACAAAGAAAAAACTTGCCTGCTCTGATAATAAAACTGTAGGACTTACGCAGTTGAACTGAAAAATCAATAGCATCAGATCGTTAACTGTCTATACCGTGACTTTAATCCACAGTCTTTGCCATAATTGATTTTGTTTTTCAAATTCTCAAGTCCTAAAAACTGATTCAGTCGAAAGCAACCACCAGGTGAAACAAAGGTAAAGTAGATGAAACAAAGGGAAAATGTAAGTATGGAAATATTACTAATTAAAGTTTAAATTAAAGTTTAACGAAAAGAGGCTACCAAAAGAATAGTCAGAAGAGTTATTAAAATAATTGTCAAAAATCAGATAATAAGAACCTTTTAGATTTATAAAGTGATCCATAAGGCCTGGTCCAATTTTAATGTAGTTTAGTTCTGTACTCAGTTAAGTTAGTACTTATTTAAGTTACTTATAGTTAAGTTACCTTAGTTAAGTTACCTTAGTTAAGTTACCTTAGTTAAGTTACCTTAGTTAAGTTACCTTAGTTAAGTTACCTTAGTTAAGTTACCTTAGTTAAGTTACCTTAGTTAAGTTACCTTAGTTAAGTTACCTTAGTTAAGTTACCTTAGTTAAGTTACCTTAGTTAAGTTACCTTAGTTAAGTTACCTTAGTTAAGTTACCTTAGTTAAGTTACCTTAGTCAAGTTACATACTTTCTTTGTACGTCTTCTTTATACATCGGGACTGACCCTATGGACCAATTATTACTATGTAAGTAATGGTATATAAGTGATGGTATAATCAAAGACAATATCATTTTATTAGCTGTGTTGTAAGAAAAGTGTAACCTAATTTAAAGGCTTGAATTAAGGCTTTGGGCAAGATACAGGCAAGCTATAAAAGGGTTACAGATAAATTCGGCAAAGATTACAGATAAATTCGGCAAACTGCCCATAATGCAGGCAGACCTGCCTGATAAAAATGAAATAATTACCTGACTCGATTATCTAACCCAATTATCTAACCCGATTACCTGACCCAATTACCTGACCAGATTACCTGACCAGATTACCTGATCAGATTACCTGAATCGGACCGGACAGCCAGAGTTTGTAGGCGTTAACACATTCCCAAGGCCGTAAAGAGCTTTTTTAAATCCGCCTTTGACTTCTCAACAAAAACCCCTCTTGTTCCCGAGATCATAACAGTCCAGTCGCCGCCGCTGTACATCCAGTTTTGCTGAGGTACCCAGTTCATCTTGTAGAGTTGCGTGTAAGCACTGGCCAGAGCATCGAACATCAGGTTCACGGCTCCGCAGAACTTGGCAGTCATCTCAGCCATCTCTTTTGGCATTTCATCCCTGGACTTATACTCCACAAGCTTTCCTTCGGGACTGAAAATCCCGGCTGCCATTACCCCATCAAACTTCAGAAGTTCATCTAACGATAAATTGCATTCCTGTACAATCATTATACTAACCCCCAACTAAATCGGTATATACCAATCAGCGGTCTATACCTGTGAACTTATACCGTGAATTGTTTACTAAATCTTAAGGTTTTCCGGAATTCCTGTTTTATCCTTTAAATTGCTTTTACAGACCTGCAAGTTTTTCCCCATGCCTTTGTGCATAACTCACTCAGTTCTCACTCAGTTCTTACTCAGTTCAGTGAAATAATGTTCAGTTCAGCAAGATAGTAATTCCTTAAGGCCTGATTTTTGCGTAATGGAATGAAAAGGGATTGATATGATATTATATAAAAATATCAAATTAAAAAAAGAAAATTGAAAATTCAATTTAAACCGACTTTCTCAGAGGTCTTCAAAAAATAACTTTTTTCTTGTTGTCGTTTTTGGGGAACTAATCGAAAATCTGCATCTATTATCTCAAATTAAGCTTCGGGAAAAATGGGTAATGGAAGTTTTCAACGAAGGCAAAAGGTCGAAATGCACTCTTGTTATTGTAATTTCCAATTTATTGTAATTCCAATTGGAATTTGTTCATTTTGTTTGTGGGCTCATCCAAAACCAGGTTTTCACAAGTTTTAACTCTTTCTAAAACATGACTGTTAAGAGTGAAAGGCTTATCACTTTCTGCATTTTGTTTCATGTTATGTAAAGTTGCCTTCAAGCACCCTATTTCTCCAATTAGCATATTAGCATATTAGCATATGAAACATTCAATATTTTTTGATTAATTTCTTGAGAACCTATCCTCTGAACCCTAAATTAAGGGTTAACAAAACTCAGTTTTCTGGTATCCTCTTAGGCAACAAACAAATTTTCATCCAATATATAACGCTAAATATAATTAAATCACTATTAATTTATAAACGGAAATACATAAACAATCCCCAGGCAAAATCTGCAGGTTGAAGGAACTTATGATAAAAGCAGGTAGTTCTTTTTTTCACAATGGAAAGCGCTGTACTATTGGTGCGGTTATCTCACTCAAAGGATTGCCTTACATGGTTACGGTTTCTCATATATTTTAGGGAGAAGGAGACCGTCTGACAGTTGACGGAATGAAACTCGTTGTTACAAGAATTTTAAAAGGCTACAACATAGCCTTGATAAAGCTTCCTCCTTACACTGAGATTGAGATCACGGAATTTGGAAGCCCGGCCGAACTGGAGCTGGCTGTTCTTGTTAACGATACTCGCACTATTAATTACTGCAGGGTGGCTAATTCTGGAGCTTCCTTACTTTTTCTGGGCTTCCAATGCCATGATATGCCTGAACCTGAGGATAGTGGAACTCCTGTCTTGCAGGGAGGAAAGGTAATAGGAATGATGACCTCGACAATCCTGGATACCTGCATGGGAATCGCGGTTTCCTCGAAGATTCTCCGTAGCCTGTAAGTGGCAAAATATTATTATTATTATTATTATTAGTAGTAGTAGTAGTAGTAATTATCATAAAACGCCTTTTTTTTGATTTAGAGGATTTAGATACCTTATTTTGCGTATTTTTCTCTGAAACTGAATTGTCGGAGAGCCTGTTTAGGATGAGGTGGTCACCTTCAATTTGATTTTTTACTTTCTGCTACAAACAAAAAAGCAGAATCAATTGAAAAATTTGAAAAGATGATTCCTGAAGAATATAGAAAACGATGGAATATAGAAACTGGATATAGAGTGAAAAACGAGTTCAAGATACGATCATGTACAAAATTTCCAGTAGCAAGAGTATTGTTCTTTATTATTCAATGTATAATGTACAATGTCCTAAATATGCTAAAGTCAGTTCTAGAAATTACAGCTTATGAGCTAAAATCATTAATAAATGAAGACATAAACAAAGCTGTAAGATATAGACTAAATCGCTTAATTTTATTCCGGTCAATGTGTTACTGGATTGTTTGAGATGGGTCTATGAAGAAAGAAATCGAGCGCTACGCACTCGATTAACTATAATAGAACTTATTTCAAATTAAAATTTGAGAACTTAATAGCGAATGCTATAAAATTACTCAGTGTAATATTATTTTTTGAAAAATGTAAGTGAAAGTTATAGCTTAAGAATTTTAAAATCTGATCAATAATATAGTCTACTTTGAAAATTAATGGATAAAATGTAAGTTCAATTTGTTTTTATCATTCGGAAGTCAGTTTGATCGGAACTACTGACTTTTATAGAAAAGCTCTTTTGAAACATTTTAGAATTTTGATTGAGTTTCCAAGAACTGGAAAAAGAAGAAGACCAAGGAAACCAAAAATTTTTCCTTTCGATGATTTGAATTCTGCACAGATAATCAAGACAAGAATAAATTGGATACTTAAGAAAGTAGAGAAGAAGAATATCTCTTTGGAAAAGACATTGAACAAAGCGGAATCTCAACTACTTTACTTGAAAGACAAAATCTGACTTTTAGGCAGGATAACAACAGAGTTTCAAGAAAAACAATAGGGTTTTCAAAAGTGAAAGAATGATTAGAGTATCAAATGAAGTTATATTGCACGCATTTTAACTTATGTAGAGTTCATGGAGGATTAAGGTACAAGAATGAAGAGAAATACAAATTTTTTCATTCGATTAAGAAAATGTAAAAAATGTATAAGAAACACATAGGCAATAGGAATTTACAGAATTTTTGCTACTCCATAGAAAAAAAGTAAAAAATTGAACAGGAAAAAGTAAAAAGTTGAAAAGTTAAAAAATAAAAAGAAATAGCCTAAAATAAGTTACAAATTGGCTTATTTCAGTAGGTATCCCATTTTTATACGATATTTTGATTTTATCTTATAATCCTGTAAGTGTATTCATAGTTTCCGCCAGGCTTTCCGTCTTCATTTCCATCCAGAGCAATACCATGCTCATCCATTATGAATCCTGATCCGGTTTCGCTCCCAATTAGAGTAATTGTTATTTCGGCACCTGATTTGTCCATAGGGTATTTGCTATAAGGACGAAACATGAGCATTCTGGCTCCTGTGTTCAGTAATCCAGCCACAGGTTCTTTTGATGCAGAACTTCTAACTATTACGGTTTCTTTCGTAATGGTTGCATTGTTCATAGGCTTATTGAACTCGACCCAGATAGGGTGGTCATGCCTGAAAGCAAATGTCTGCCTGTCAGGATAGATGGATTTTACCTTCGGAAGAATCTGTTTGTGCTTGAAAGGAATGAAAAACGATTTTAAAGCTTCTGGAAGGAAACTGTTGAAGTACCTATGTTTTTTAACGGCATGTATAATGGCAGCTCCTGCAAGAACGCCCAGAAGAACTTTACACCATTTACTTATTTTGTGCAGGTTTACCCTCCCCCAAGCCTCATCCCACTTCGACTCTATGACCTCTTTTTTTAGCAGCACGCCTTTTAATAGCGTATAAAAGTGTTGCGCCTGCAAGAACACCAAGAATTATTTTACCCATTGTCATTAAAGGTCTCCCCCTACCTTTTTCAGCTTCATCTGCTTCACCAAACAGTATTTCTTCCGGCTCTAATTCGGCTTCTACTTCCTTTTCAAGTCCCCCTGACCGAAGTTTATTCAGAAGATATGCGCCAAGGGCCAGCTTAGCATATTTACGTAATATTCCCTTTTTCCCTGGAGATTTAACTGACTTCATTTTCTTCATGACATATGCACTGAGTAATAGCTTACCATATTTGTTTATATATTTCAACCTTGAACCCCCATAATTTTTCCCTAACCGGAAAGCCCCTTGTATCAATTTCATCCGGAAAGGTGAGTAATAAATTTAATACTCCTATATATATCCTATGGCTCGCATATTATTTAACGACAACTGTGTAGAATATTAAATAATTTTTAACTGAACGCCGGTTTGTGAAGCTGTCAGATGCCCAGAGAAAAAACTGGAAATTATTGGAATTGGTGCAGCAACCTTCATTGAAAAACTGTCTTTAAGTCCATGCAGAAAAAAAATCTTTATAAACAGGAGAGAAAAGAAACAGGAGAGAAAAGAAACAGTAAAGAAAAAATACTTTTTATTAATTTAAGTACAGACGGTCTCCATTTATAGAGTACAGATAAGTTCCGTGGATAAGTACAGATGAAATCATTATGAAAAGTGGGGTATCGATATAAGTGCTTAAAAATAGCATACTGTTGCAGATATAAGAAAAGAATTAGAATTTTTCCAAGAAAAGAATTAGAATTTTTCCAGAAAGCGTTCAGGGTAATAAAAATACAGGATGATAGGTCACGAAAGCATTTTGTATTATCGAAAAGAAATGGAAAAACATGAAACAATCACTCGGAGCAAAGCCACTTTCATTTCCGACTCCAACCTGGGCTGTCGGCACCTATGACATGAATGGAAAGCCAAATGCCATGACTGTAGCCTGGGGAGGAATCTGCTGTTCGAATCCTCCATGTGTCAGCGTATCATTAAGAAAAGCCACTTATACCTATGCCGGGATCATGGAAAACAAAGCATTTACGGTCAGTATCCCATCAGAAGCTTATGTAAAACAGGCCGATCACTTTGGAATAGCAAGTGGAAGGGATGAGGATAAGTTTGAGGCCACATGCCTTACGCCGGTAAGAAGTGAGCTTGTACCTGCCCCTTATGTGGGTGAGTTTCCGGTTGTCCTTGAGTGCAAACTTCTGCATAACTTTGAGATAGGGCTTCATACCATATTTGTAGGAGAAATCCTGGATATCAAAGCCGATGAATCCGTACTCGATGAAAAAGGAAATCCTGATATTGAGAAAATCAAGCCCGTTATATATAACCCGGGAAGTAGAGACTATTATGGCATCGGATGTAAGCTTGGAAAAGCTTTTTCGATAGGTAAGGAGTGTTGAACGAAAAAGCAATATAAAAAACTAAAAAGTAACGTAATTAAAAGTACCAAAAATTAGGCATTCAAATACTTTTTTATTCCTTCCTAAACGTCTTTTTCGCGAAAATCTTCCATCCTCTGAGGTCTTTTCCCTCAAATTTTTCCTTTACGGCTTCAAGCAGGGAAGGAATATCCAGATGCTGTGGGCATTTTTCAACGCATTGTCCACACTGGACGCATTGGGAAGCATACCCTGGCACGTCGCCTCTTATTATTCCTCCGGGTTTTGATACATACATAAGTTTTGCTTCCCTTTCATTGCCTGACAGGTAAAAGTTATCGAAGATCTCAAAACAGCTAGGAATATCCACGCCTGAAGGACAGGGCATGCAGTACCGACAGCCAGTACAGCCAATTTTCATGAGTTGACGGTACTTTTGCTCAACTTTATTAACAAGCTGCAGTTCGGCGTCAGTCAGGGAGTTGGGATAGGCTTCAGATGCGATCTTCAGGTTTTCTTCAATATGAGACTCCTCATTCATGCCCGAAAGCACAACCGTAACCTCAGGACGGTTCCATATCCAGCGAAGGGCCCATTCTGCAGGGGTGCGCTTTACAGGAGCTTCATTCCAGGTCTCCTGAACTTCAGGAGGTACGGGATTTGTCAGCTTTCCTCCGCGCAGGGGTTCCATGATAATAATACCCAGGTTTTTTGAAGCAGCATACTCAAGCCCTTCCGTTCCTGCCTGGTTCTCTTCATCAAGGAAATTATATTGAATCTGGCAGAAAGTCCAGGGGTATGCATCCACAATCCGTTTGAAATCCTCTGACGATCCGTGGAAGGAGAAACCTGCATTTATAATTCGGCCGTCAGATTTTGCCCTGTCAAGAAAATCCAGCACTTCAAGCTTTTCCATTTTGTCCCATAAAAGCCCTACAAGCCCGTGCACAAGGTAATAATCAATATGGTCAGTCTTCAGCCTTTCAAGCTGGGAATTCAGGATCCTGTCCATATCCTCCTTCCTCTTTATTGTCCAAGAAGGAAGTTTTGTAGCAAGTTTGATTTTTTCTCGATATTCATCTGCAAGGGCCCGGCCAAGGAAAGGCTCGCTTTCTCCCATATGATACGGCCAGGCCGTGTCGATATAGTTTACTCCGTGATCGATTGCATATCTAACTTGCCGGGTAGCTCTTTCTTCATCTATCTTTTCGTCCCTGACTGCAAGGCGCATGCATCCGAATCCCAGTATTGAAAGTTCATCTCCGTTCTTTGGCACTTTTCGGTACAGCATTTTTATTACCCTTCTATTTTAAGCGTTTACATTATTTTAAGGGTTCTACCTCCAAATTGCGCTTCGTCACCCGAGTCCCGTCTCGGGAGGACGGGGCTCTTTTCGTTCACTTCGTTCGCTCAAGAGAGGTAATTTTTAGATAAAGACACTAATTTAGCTTCGGGAGAACAGCCATAGTTGCACTTTAGGAGGACAGGGCTTTTTGCCATAAAGAATTCGGTAGTGTGCCATTTCATAATGTGCCGGATTTTCTAGAAAATTAGAAATCTCAAAAGTTATTGTTTGGAAAATTCAATATCAAAAGACCTGTTTATCCTTCGGCATACAAAAAGTTGGCTTCTAATTTACAGCAAATTTAAAACAATACTATAAATTCTCTTAAATTATATTAATTTTAAAATATTGTGCTTTAATGGAAAAGTTTAACTATATAATTTTCCAAGATAATATTAACATTCTTTAATAAATAATAAATGATAAGGGCATATTATAATGAAACGAGTGGATAAGTATTTTTCAGTAAGCTTAATGTCATCAATTCTGATTTTATTCCTAATTGTCTTTTCATCTACGACATCTGCAGTTACCGAACAAAATAGTACGGCTATAATGGCGGAAAATAATACTACGTACAATCCATTATATTTAGATAATCTATGCTATAGTAACCTCATACAGAATAAGACGGTGTATGTAGCTGGAGATGGAAGTGGAGATTTCAACTGTAATGGAAGTAATGATCAGGTAGAGATAAATCAAGCTCTTAAATATGTTGCGGAAAATCCGCAGTTTACAACTGTTCATTTAAAAGGCCCATATACATACGTTATCTCAGATAGTATTTTTATTGGAAATAACACGACCGTGGAAGGCGATCCTACAGCCGTAATTAAACTTATAGATAAGGCTAGCTGGCCAGTTGATAAGCCACTTATAACGCAGATGGACAGTAATGAAATAAATGGAGTAACTATAAAAGGATTTGAAATCAACGGAAACCATGACAATAATCGAGATAAAGAGAATGGGTACGGATTTTACAATATGATCCATTTCTGCAATTCCACAGACATCCAAGTTCATGATATGTACATGCATGATGGACATGGAGAAGGATTGAAAGTAGAGCGCAGTTACAATGTTCAATTTTACAACAACACTATATATAAAACTGGTCATAATGCTCTTTTTGCAGAAGGTTGTCAGAATTTAGAGGTCTGGAACAATAACATAACCATCAGGACTGATTGCGGTCTTAGAGTTTTAAATTCAAATCATGTAAAGTTTCATGATAATGTAATCGACTCCTTTCATCACTGGAGTGCAGGCGGTTCTGGCATTCTGATTGAGAAAACAACAGGGGTCGTTAACGATGTAGAAATATATAACAATACTATCCATGACACTTATGGGCCTGGAATCTGGTTAATAGGTTGGTTAGATTCTTATCCTAAGGAAGAAGCCCAGAATGTCCACATTTTTGACAATGTCTTTTATAATACTGGCACAAACCCAAATATTGACCTGGTAGGAAGCATAATAACAAGTGGGTTTTACGATACTCTAATTGAAAACAATACCTTTGACGGCGTATATCATGCGGCAATTATTCACATGCTTCCTACAGAGATCCCTATCTATCCGGCCGAAGTTCGTACCAGTCTTTCACCCACAGGCACGGGACACACAACAATTGTTCGTAACAACATAATCGTAAATACCCAAAAGCGCAAAGAAGACCCTGAGGGGACGGGATATGCAGTAATCAATTATCTTCCTGAAACGTACGCTTTTGTGCTGGAAAATAACTGTTTGTACAATAACTCTGCAGGTAACTACCAGAACTGCACATCAAATACAGACATCTATGTAGATCCTCTTTTTATAAACCAGAGTATACACGATTATCGTTTGAAACCAAACTCTCCTTGCAATGGTACCGGATATACTTAATATACCTATTGAGAGATTAAATGGAGAAGGTCGTATCTGTGTAATTAACTTATACAATTGACTCCTATGCAATTGACTCCGTGGTAATTGCATAAAGAATCTGGTGCTTTTCCTTCTCCCTATCAATCTTTTCATATTTAACAGGAAAAACGCATTCACTCTAATTCAGTATTAAAAGTTCGTTCTCGTTCTCTGGAACTCTTCTGAAAGTATACACTTTCCCCTTTACTCTCCTTTACCGCTTTTCTCTCTGCCTTTAATCGAACCTTATTAATCGAGTTAATTGTATATTAACTAGTTTGTGAATTATTTTTTAATTACTCTTTCTTAAAGAGTTTTTTAGCCATAGCCATTCTTTGCTCCGGGTCAGTTCCTTCCAGTTCTTTTGCTACAGCTTTGAGCAGATCAGGTATTTTTAGACTTTGGAGGCATTTTTTCCATACATTTACCACACTCAATGCACTGGGAAGCAAATCCTCCAGGCTCAGTGTTTGTAAATACGCCGCTCATCCTGACTGCATAAGTAAACCTGGCACCTTCTACATCACCGAACATATGAAGGTTATTGTAAATTTCAAAACATTCAGGTATATTTACTCCTGAGGTATATTTACTCCTGAAGGGCAGGGCATGCAGTACCGACAGCCAGTACAGCCAATTTTCATGAGTTGACGGTACTTTTGCTCAACTTTATTAACAAGCTGTATTTCGGCTTCAGTCAGGAATTTGGATAAGCCTCAGATGCGATTTTCAGGTTTTTTTCTATATGGGATTCCTCATTCATGCCTGAGAGTACAACCGTAACTTCTGGATGGTTCCATATCCAGCGAAAAGCCCACTCTGCAGGTGTACGTTTCGTTTTGGCTTCATCCCAGATATCTTTCACTTCAGCAGGTACCGGGCTAGCCAGATTGCCTCCTAGAAGAGGTTCTATAACAATTACACCCAGTCCTTTCGAGGCTGCATACTCAAGTCCTTCCGTTCCTGCCTGGTGCTTCTCATCCATAAAGTTATACTGGATCTGACAGAAAGTCCAGGGATAAGTGTCAACAATCCGCTTAAAGTCCCCAATTGGTCCATGAAAAGAAAAAACTACGTTGATAATTCGTCCGTCGTCCTTTGCCTTATTAAGAAAATCAATCACACCAAGAAGCTCAAGTTTATCCCATACTTCTCCTGCCAAACCATGGAGCAGATAATAATCTATATAGTCCTTATTGAGTCTCTTTAACTGGGTATTCAATAATCTATCCATATCTTCCCGATTTTCCACAAGCCAGGAGGGAAGTTTCGTAGCAAGTCTGACCTTTTCTCGATATCCATCTGCAATGGCTCGCCCAAGGAAAGACTCGCTTTCTCCCTGTGATAAGGACAGGCCGTGTCGACATAGTTTACTCCGTGATCTATCGCGTATCTAACTTGCCGGGTAGCCCTTTCCTCGTCTATTGTCCCATCTTCTTTCACAGGGAGGCGCATGCATCCGAATCCCAGTATTGAAAGTTCATCTCCATTCTGTGGTACTTTTCGGTACAACATTTTCATTAACCCTCTGTCTTAGTTGATTCCCTGATTGTTAATAGTTTTCCCCACAAGCTTTTTCAAAAAACTGCTTGCCTGCAAGCCTTTTCAAAAAAAGCTTGAGCGAAAACTCCAGTAACAACATAGTCTGCGCGATCAAACAGCGCAACGGCTGTTCCAAAACCCTTTTCAAAAAAAAAATTGATCGAAAACCCAGCAAAACGTCTTAATCGACCGGATTAACCGTCTCAACAATTTCGGCTGTTTTATCCTGAAATAATCTCGCAAATTCAAACCATTTGAAAGTTCAATACACGATACAATAGCAAGCAGCGCAAAAAGTTAAATGTTGCAAAGAGTTAAATGTTGAGTAAGTTCCAATCTCATTTTGGCATTGCAGAATGATCATGTAAAATGAAACAAGTTCAAAGTTGGAGTAAAATAGTAGGCCAACTGTATACGATATGTAATTGAAATACAAAAATTAAAAAAGCAAAATAATATTGGGATAAAACACAAATCTCCAGGAAGTTGCTGGGTAGAAAATTCCGTATCGTGAGATGAATTTTCTTCACGGTATGCAAGAACTTGACTTCAAATTTACAGCAAATTCGAGACACTGCCCATTCCATATCTTTAACTCTATGATATTTTGAATCTTTTGGCTGGAACTGGGCCGGGAACTGTGTCAAATGCAGGGAAAAAACATGAAATTCTTCCATGCGTCATCGGTTAAGCATTAAATTCCCTCTCTTGTATGTGTTTTTTTGTATTAGTAATCTAAATATCTCTGTATCTATGTCTCCTCGTCCCCCACCTACTCTTGAAGACTCTCTTCGGGAAATGTTTCCCGAAGAGTGGTTAAGGCAAACTGCCAAAGAAACTGGTCTTATAGTACGTGAACGTAAAATTGACCCTGTCATTATCTTTTGGGTTTTAACTCTCGGTTTTGGTGCCCGCTTGCAGCGTACACTTGCCAGTTTAAAACGAGAATATGAAACTGAGTCACAAAAAACCATAAGTGATAGCAGCTGGTACTATCGTTTTACTCCAGAACTTGTTGAGTTTCTTCACCAGTGTGTAATTCATGGCATGGAAGAGCTTGCAAAAGAACCTGGTAGGAAACTTAGCAAGAAACTCGAAACCTTCCAGGATGTTGTCATTCAGGACAGCATAATTGTTCGTCTCCATTCCTCGTTAGCAGACAAGTTTCCTGCAGCAAGATCAAGAACAGTAGCTGCAGGAGTAAAAGTTGGAGTTATGGTAAGTGCAGTTGCTAATGGACCTAGAACCGTTGCTCTGTACTCTGAAAAAATGGCTAGATATACACAGTTACGTTGGAGTACAATATTTGCAGAGAATGCATCAGATTTGTTGACAGTAATTTTGCATAGATGTGGAATTCAAAGAACTTTTGAAACGATAATGAGCGTATATGAAAGTCAAGCATTAGATCCTCATGTAAACAGAGAAGAGTTTAGAGATGAATGGTTGGAGTAATAAATGAAAAATTGGATTCAAAAAAAGTAACAGAAGAAGGAAATAAATCCTTAACCGATGACCAATGCATAGTTGCTTTTACATACTGCATAAAAGTACAATAAATCCACGTTTGATTAAAAATCGATAGCGGTAAAAATATGAATTTACGAAAAGTTACTGCGGAAAGTCGGATAAAATATTAAAAAGATCCTTTTACAAAATATTGGAAAAGTATCCTTACTCGAAATCCAGAATAAGAGAGAATGAAAAAGATTACTCTTCTCGAAGTTTCACCTGAAGGATTCTCTATTCGTTTTGATTCTACTTCATTTCATTCGGGACCTGTCTACGTGTAAACTGTATAGTATCCCGGTCATTCACCTGAAAACTTTTCCTGCTCCTTCAGACTATTTATTCCAATCCGTTTAGATCCTTTTTACACGTAAATTGTACCGAGTTTCTACATCATATGTACCTTGAAGTTCTTCTTCATTCAGGATTCCTTTTTCTATCAGTCTGCTGAGATTTTTCCTGTCAACTGATTCAACTATATCCCAGAGATCTTTCTTCATAAGATAGGGTTTTAACTTATTGATGCGCCAGAGTTTCCATTCAACCTTCTGCCGCCTGAGTTCCACATCCCCAACTCTCAATATATTGATCTCTTTTTCTGTGAAGGTGTTTAGGATATGAGTTCTTAATTCCTCTCTGCGCTTTTCCAGAACTGAGATTGCAGAGACAATATCATCGTATTCAAGCACAACATCTGTAAGATCCATATCTTCAGGATCCTGCTCATTGATATCAAGTTCCATAAATTTGTCTCCGTATATGCTGAATAAAGTTTTATAAATAGATGTAATTTATGGATTTTTAATTGTCTGAACGCCTTGTAGTCTGAACTTCTTGTTGTTCACCCAGTTGCCTGAACTTTTAATTGCTTGACCTTTTAAGTTTACATACTTGATTTTAGACTTTGACACTATAAGCCTGCCTTCACAAACAAAAATTAAGAATTTGATGGCATAAGGATGCTGGAAGGATTTCTTCTTGAAGCCTGGAAATATTTATCGCATAAAAATTCCCTGTATCTAAAGAACGCTTTTAGATCAGCTTCCTTAAGAGAGCCCATAAGAATTTCAGATCGACTCTCTAAGAGGAATTTGAACAGAGGTGAGTCCATGGTATCAGGAAAGGTCTCCAGGAAAATTGCCGCAAAGGAAGAACTGCTTCTTCTTCTCCCGAAAATAGACCGAATTTTGGAGTTAGAACCTGCAGTGCTTCGAATTGACGCTGAGCCTATAATGGTTATTGGGGATATTCACGGGGACCTTCAGGCTCTTGAATTCATAATAGAAAAAAGACAAGAAATGAACTGTAAGAATATTCTTTTTCTCGGAGATTACGTGGACAGAGGACCTCAAGGTGCCGAAGTACTTACAAGGGTTTTTCGACTGAAGCTTGAAGAGCCTGAGCACATATTCTTACTCAGGGGAAATCACGAAACTGTGGATATGAACCTCTACTACGGCTTTTTTGAGGAAATCGGTTTCGATCAGGGTTTTCTTCTAAAGGCCAGCCGGACATATGATAAAATGCCAATAGCAGCTGTACTTTCGAGGCATATATTTTGCGTACACGGCGGAATTAACGGAACCGGCAGCATTGATGGCATCAGGAAGGAAGAAGCCTTTGCTTTTCCTTATCTCTGGAATGATCCTTCGAAACGTCCTGGACTCACCGCTTCAACCCGAGGCTCGACTGTAAAAGAGTTCGGGCCAGATATTGTAGACGGCTTTTTACAGACAAATAACCTGAAAAAAATCATAAGAGGTCATACAGCCCTTGAAAATGGGTATAGATGGTGGTTTGATGGAAAATTACTCTCTCTGTTTTCCTGCCCTGACTATGTTGGACTAGGAAATGCGGCTGCTTTTGCGCTATTTGAAAAAGAAGAGATAAAACTGTTCGTCTTCGGAAAGCAGCAGGAATAAAAGAAAACTAACCCGAAGGAAAACAAACTGTAGAGAAAGCTTACTACTCCTATTAAACCGTTACTTCTCCCAAAAAGTCTACATTAGATTGTCCGAATATATCAATCTGTAAGAAGAAAATATGTAAGAAGAAAATATGTAAGAAGAAAATATGTAAGAAGAAAATATGTAAGAAGAAAATCAATAAAAAGTGAAAAAGAAAATGCCGGGTTGGATGTTATTTTGATCAGAATAAGTTAGGGAAAGATCAGATAAAATTCCAGACATTTCTTTTAGTCCAGAATAATCCAGGTTTCGGTCATTTTGCTTCCGATATCCGGATCGAGCTGCATAGCTTTCGTGTATTCCTTTTTGGCTTCGCCAAAGTGCCCCATCTTTCTCATAAGAAGACCGTATCTATAGTGAATAGGGGGATAATAAGGATTCAGGACAAGAGCCTTCTCATACTGATTTTGGGCTTCATCAAAGCGCCCTATCTCCGAAAGAAGGTTTCCGTAACTGTAATGTCCTTCAGCACTATCTGGGTCCAGACTGAGCGCTTTCTTGTATTCCATTTCAGCTTCATATCTCCTTCCAAAGCGAGCCAGAAGATTTGCATAATTGGAATGAACTTTTGCATCGTTCTGATCAATGGCAAGGGCTTCCGTGTATTGTTCTTCGGCTTCTGAAGCTCTGCCTTCTCTTGCAAGGAGATTTCCGTAGTTAAAAAGAGTCCGCCTGTGTCTCGGGTTAAGAGAAAGAGCTTTTCTGTACTCACCTTCGGCTTCTGAAGAGCGCCCCAGGAAAGAAAGTAAAACTCCGCAGTTGTGATGGAGACTTGGGTCTTCAGGATCCAGTTTTATTGCAATCCTGTATTCCTTTTCCGCGTCTCTGAGCCTTCCCAACTCAAAGAGCAGGTTTGCGTATCCACCTCTGGCAGGGACATAGTCAGGATCTGCCGTAAGTGCCTTTGAGTAACGCTCTTCGGCTTCCCTTACGCATCCGTACTCGGTCAAGAGGGAAGCATATCCTGTATTCGCTTTTACATGATCTGGAGAAGCTTCAAGTACCTTTTTATATTCCTTATCAGCAGCCTCTGTCCTTCCAAGGTCTAAAAGGAGTTCGGCATAGGCACACCTTACATCTCCATTTTCTGGATTTTCTGTTAGAGCTTCCAGATAGCTTGCTTCAGCTTCAAGGGAAAAGCCCAGAATATAAGCTGCAGTACCAAGCGCAAAACAGGCTTCTTCACGGAGTTTTCCTGAAGCTCTTATGAAACAGGCTTTTGCGAAAACATATTCTTCCATAAACATTTTCTGCTGCTTACAGGCATTCGAAAGGTCAAGCAAATCATTGGGGGAAAACGATTTTTCATCCGCAAGATCCAGGGCAAAATCGATCGCAGAACACAAATTATTCTGATCGGATCCTATAGTCCCAATAACTTTATATACAAAGTCTTCAATTTTATCAAAGTCCATACATCCGGCACCTCAGAAACACAAACCCTTTTTTGGGGATAGGTAAAACTATCTTTGTAACATCCAGAGTATATTTTACGTTTTATAGAATATATTAGTGTGCTAGTATTGCGTATAATCTTTAGTATAATATTATTTCATTCAACTGTGCGTTAGATCACGAACGTAATATTATAGCAATCATATAACAGACTATCCCTTTTTATCGCTACATAAAATAACTGCTCTCTTAAAGCAACAGTATTTTCCCGACAAAGAAAACTTTGCAGGATAGAAATAGACCTGTTGAGGCAGGGAAAGCAGAAAGAATGGAGTAGTATTTATAAAAATCTAGTGATTATAGTCTCAAACTGAAAAGAAAGCTACGGCAGAAAAACTGAAAGGGAATAGAAGTAAATCAGCCTTAGAGAAGAAAAATTCAGGAATCAGGAAAATAGAATCTTAACTAGGAAAAAGCAGGAAAATGTAATATCAATAGAGCAGACCCGTGGTCTGAAAATCCACCTTGAGACCAAAAATGAAATTTTCAAAGAGAATTTCCAGGGCTGCGCTAACTCCGATTTCCAGCGTCGTTCGCTTTTTAGGAGATTGACCGTTTTTCACGCCCACTGCATTTATCATCTCACTACATTTTTTCATATCTTTTGTATATTTCATGCCTTTTTTCCATTTGGTTTTTTGCCTTTTTTACCTTTTCCTGCTGACTCTCCAGATTTAGTGGTACCGTTTGTATCGAGGTTTAACAAAAGATATATAATTATGGTAGCTTTTGACTGTAAGCTTTAAAAGCATGTTTTAACTATAATTAATGCATAGGAACTGTTAAAAAGTACTTATCAGTACTAATAAAAATATCAGTACTAATAAAGATAACATAAATATAAAATCTTAAAAATGATTAGTATGTTTTTAAAACTCTTCTCGATTTTCCTCATTATCCCCGTTATTGAGCTTTATCTGCTCATCAAAATAGGTGGAGTGATCGGAGCCTTAAACACCGTGCTTATTATCCTTATAACTGCAAGTCTGGGTGCTTACCTTGCAAAATCCCAGGGTCTGCGCGTGCTTCGCGAGATCCAGGATGCAACAAGCAGGGGATATATGCCCGGAAACGAGCTCCTGCACGGATTCTTTGTGTTAGTTGGAAGCTTTGCCCTTATAACTCCGGGTTTTCTAACCGATATAATAGGGCTCTCTATGCTCATACCACAGATAAGAGAAATCTATGTGGAAATGGCAAAAGGGGTTATAAGGAAAAAGATACAGAACGGTCAGTGGCAGATGAGAATGTACACGGATTTCCGATAACCCGGAAAACCCCATTAAAACACCGGGTAAAGTTTATTTGTAGTGTAATATTTTGTAGTGCAATATTTTGTAGTGTAATATTTTGTCCTGAAACCGGAATTTTTACTTAATATTTGAGCTCTTCGTCATTCCCTATTAATAATATGATTTTCGACTCAAGACCACACTGGTATGAGGATATTCACACAAAACAACGAAGAGCCAATATTTGCATCCAAAATCTGATTTTTACTTATTTAAGATCATCTATTTGCCATTCAAATTATAAGCCCGAAGACATAAAGCAGCATGGGAACCAGAAAAACCGTTATTAAGCCTGCGATCCCTATTGCAAGTCCGCTCATTGCCCCTTCGGTTTCTCCAAGTTCTATTGCCCTTGTTGTTCCAAGAGCATGTGATGATGTGCCGATTGCGACACCGACTGCAACTTTATCTTTTATTCGGAAGCAGCGGCAGATAAAAGGGCCCAAAATAGCACCTATAATACCGGTAAATACGATTGCAGCTACTGTTATTGCAGGCAGGCCGCCTATCTGTTTTGAGATTTCAATTCCTATAGGAGTAGTTACGGACTTGGGGGCGAGAGATCTGCTTATGGTATCATCAAGCCCTAACAGGCTGGAAAGAACAAGAATACTTGAGATTCCAGCTATGCAGCCTGCCATTATTCCTGCAAGGATAGGAAGAGCATTGCTTTTCAAGAGCTGAATCTTTTTATAGAGAGGCACTGCAAGAACCACAGTTGCAGGTCCGAGGAAGAAAGAAATATAATTTCCTCCAAGGTTGTAAGTCTCATAATTGATTCCAAAGAATAGAAGGAAAACCATTACAAGTACAGAAGCCACGAGCAGAGGGTTAAGAATCGAAAGCTGGGTCTTCTTATATAATAGCGTGCCTATCTGGAAAGCTACTAAAGAGAGTAAGATCCCAAATAGGGGCATATTGACAAACCCATTCAAAAAATCGGTCTGCAACTTCAGATCACCTCTTCTCTTCGATTCTCACGGGCATGCACATTTTTTGTATTCCTTCCAGATTCGTTATTATTACCTTTATTGCCTATATTTTCTATATGGCTGGCTATTTTTACCGGCTTTTTCCTGAAGAACTTTTGAACAAGTTCCACAGTGAGCCCTGTTACAGCCAGTATTACAAAGGTAGAAATAAGGGAAACTGCAAGAATAGCAGTCAATTTTCCTTCAAGCAGGGCAAAACAGGTTATAAGACTGGCCCCTGCAGGAAGAAAGAAGAAAGCCATGTTTTCAAGTAAAAAATCACTTACTTTGTCTATCATATTGAGTTTAACTATGCCTGTATACAGACTAAAGAAAAGAATGAGCATTCCCAGGACATTGCCTGGAATTGGCAACCCTAAAGCTTTCTGCATCAGGTCACCAAGGAAATAAATGATAAGAATAATTGAGAATTGTTTTAGCAAGGTCGTTTTTCCCTCCCTGATCGAAATAGGACTACAAAATTCCTATATATAATATTTTTGTCTAAAAAATATTGTGTTTTCCGTCTTCCATAAAATCTTGTATTTTCTTCCTTTAACAAAAATGAGTTCATCTATTACTCAGAAAACGGAGGAAATATAGCGAAAACAGGGTTACTAGAAAAACAAGGTTACTGGCAAGCCTGTTAATTGCAGTTACCTTACTCGTGAACTACACCATAAGCTAAAGACTTAGGGGCTTCCTGAGTCATCCTCCCAACCAATGTTAACGAGTCATACAGGCTCTAGCCCCGAGTTCCAAAGGTGAAATAGAATATGAGCATGAGATTATACTTGAGATGTCTTTCGACTTCCGGTTTTTTCCGGCTTAACGTTCCCGATCCCTTCAGGTATGAGAGATATCCTGTTCTCCAACTCCCTCAACTTGGTTTTCGTATTTTGGGTTGCGGTGTCAGTATCTATAAACATATTTATGTTAATAATATAAGTAAGGTTATAAAATCAATAACAGGCGAACGTAAGTAAGTTGACGCTTATATTCCCTGAGCTAAAGGCACATGTGGTTTTATTCTTCATCATATAAATACAGGTCTGACTGATCGTCGAACAGTAAATTAGAATCAGCAATCAGCTACATCATTCAGATGCTCTTTTATAAGACGATCGTTTTAAAAACTTTGCCGGAAAAAATCCAAAAATAGGACTATGCAATAAATTCATATTGCGTAAACCCCTATTTTCATAGAGGGGGGTTCTGATGAGAGAAAAGCGCTTTGTTTACATGGACCACGCAGCCACCACTTTCACAAAACCTGAAGTGTTTGAAGCTATGCTGCCTTTTTTGAAAGAACATTTCGGAAACCCTTCTTCCCTGTATTCAATAGGGAGAGAAGGTAAAGAGGCAATAGAGACCGCCCGTGAGCAGCTTGCAAAGGCTCTGGGAGCTAGTCCTGAGGAAATATATTTCACCTCTGGAGGAACCGAGTCCGATAACTGGGCTATTAAGGGAACGGCTTTTGCCAGAAGAAAGAAAGGAAAACATATCATTACCACACCAATTGAACATCATGCAGTGCTTTACCCTTGTAAGTACCTGGAGACTCAGGGTTTTGATGTGACTTACCTGCCTGTAGATAGTTATGGGCTTATAGACCCTGCAGAAGTTGAAGCTGCAATTAGAGATGATACTATCCTGATCTCGGTGATGTATGCGAATAATGAAATCGGGACAATAGAGCCTATTCATGAGATAGGCGAGATCGCAAGAGAATATGAGATTCCTTTTCATACTGATGCCGTTCAGGTAATTGGTAAAATCCCTCTTGAGATGAAAAAGAAAGAAAAGAATGTTGACATGCTTTCCCTTTCTTCTCATAAGTTCTATGGGCCCAAAGGAATAGGAGCGCTCTATCTGCGGGAAGGGACAGAAATCGACAACTATATGCACGGAGGAGGCCAGGAGCGCAAAAAGCGAGCAGGAACCGAGAATGTGGCAGGTATTGTAGGATTGGGAAAAGCAATAGAACTTGCAACAGGAAATCTTGAAAAGTATAATGAAAAAATGAAAAGACTGAGAGACCGCCTCCTTGAAGAAGTCATGAAAATTCCTGACTGCAGGCTTAACGGACACCCGGAAAAATGCCTTTCGAACAACCTGAATTTCAGTTTTGAATACATCGAAGGCGAGTCTCTGCTTCTCATGCTTGACGAGATGGGGATCTGCAGTTCCACAGGGAGTGCCTGTTCCTCAGGTTCGCCTGAGCCCTCGCATGTGCTCAGGGCAATAGGGCTGCCTCCGGAAATAGCTCAGGGTTCCCTTCGTCTGACCCTTGGAGATGATAATTCCGAAGAAGACATTGATTATGTACTTGAGGTCTTGCCTGAAACCGTCGAAAAGCTCAGAGCTATGTCTCCTTTCTATAAACCTGAAAACGCGTGTAAAAAATAAATCGTAAGTGCACAGGAATATGAAAACAGGGGGAGTTTTGTGTACAATAAAAAGGTCATGGATCATTTCATGAACCCAAGAAATGTAGGGGAAATTAAGGATGCTGACGGGGTTGGAGAAGCTGGAAATCCACATGGGGACCATATGAAGATTTTCCTGAAAATTCGGGATGACCGAGTTGAAGATGCGAAGTTTAAGACTTTCGGGTGTGCAGCAGCAATTGCGTCCAGTAGCATGGCAACCGAACTGATAAAAGGCAAAACCCTTGCGGAAGCCTGGGAACTTACAAACGAGGCCGTTGCCGAGGCTCTCGAAGGACTGCCGCCAGGCAAGCTGGAATGTTCAGTTATTTCCAGGGAAGCAATCCACAGTGCAATAAATGAATATCGAAGAAAACATGGGCTTGAGAACCTTTCTGAGCAGACCTGATAGAAGGGAAAGAAAAAACAAGTTCAGATCTCATGTATTTCAAATCTCGTATATTTCAGATCTTATGTATTTCAGATATCAGATATTTTAGATACGATATACTTCCAGATCGTAAACTTGATCTTGTATTCTCCCGATGATGAGCTATGAAAAAAATAGGGATTGTCATCACTGACCCGGAAGACTGGACAGCCAGAGCACTTACTGACGCAGCGAGAAAAAAAGGTTTTTCTCCTTTTGTTCTGGACCTTAGGGATGCAGATGTCAGCATGAATTCTACAGCTTGGGAATCGAAAGCTGAAGAATCAAACGTGGTCTTCAAAGTGGGAGATATAAAACTCTCTGACCTTGACGCGATAATTGTAAGAGATGTGGGTGCAGGAGCTTTCGAAGGTGTGTCTTTCAGGTTTGATATCCTGCGTGAACTGGAAGACGAAGGAATCCCTGTTGTCAATTCCCCAGAAGCTATCCGTAATGCCGCAAATAAATACCATGCTTCTTATCTTCTGGCAAAAGCCGGACTGCCCGTACCCAGAACCGTAGCCGTACAGGATATGGAAGCAGCCCTGAAGGTAATATCAAGATTTGGAGACGCCGTCATTAAGCCTGTTTTTGGATATAAAGGAAAGGATATTGCAAGAGTAAGGAACGGCGAAGTCCGGTTTTCGGATCGAAAAATAGAATCTTCATCCCTGGAAGCAATTCTCAATCAGCTGCTTGAAGAGAGAGGTATGCTGTATATCCAGGAGTTCATAGAGAATCCGGGAAGAGATATCAGGGCCTTTGTTGTTGACGGTAGGGCTATTGGAGCAATTTACCGTAAAGCAGCATCTGGCTCCTGGGTCAATAACCTGAGTCAGGGAGGAAGTGCAGACCGGTGTGTGCTCACAGAAGAACAAAAAGAAATTGCTGAGAAGGCTGCCCTGGCAGTGAACACGACTTTTGCCGGTGTTGATATTATAGAAGGGCTGACTGATGATAATCTTAGCAAAGGACTAACTGATGATAATCTTAACGAAGTAATAACTGATAATAATCTTTGCGAAGAAACTAAGATTCATTACGGCCAAACTGAGGGAAACCCTAAAATTCTTGAAGTCAATGGAACACCATCAGGAAAAGGTATTTTTGATGCATGGGGAATAAATACGGCAGAGTATATTATAGAATACATCGAAAAAACTTTATGAAATAATTATAAATGATGCTGCCCATAATATCAAATAAACCGATTCGAATTTCATGGATTTCTAAAAATTGTTTAATTTAATACTTCAGGCCCGGATCGATCACAAGATAGATGATCAAAAATGAACATGAAAACCGGGATATAAAGTCGATCCGGATACCTTCATCGAAAACATTTAAGAAACAGACGGACCTTCAATAAACCCGAGGCAAAAGATGAGTGAATATAAACAGTGTATAGTTTCCCGGGAAGACCTGAAGCTTTCCAAAGGCAAGTTTGCAGTACAGGTAGCTCACGCTGCTATTTCTGCTTCTGAATGGGCAAGCAAAAGTGATCTTGAAAAATGGAAGGAAGGCGGGCAGAAAAAAATTGTTCTTAAAGTCCCTACCCTTAATGACCTGTATGAACTCAAGGAAAAAGCAAGAAGGGAAGGGCTACCTACTGCTCTTATACAGGACGCAGGACTTACAGAAATTCCACCGGGAACCGTTACAGTCCTCGGAATAGGGCCGGCAAAAGAAGAGCTTATAGATAAAGTTACGCGGGACCTTAAACTTGTTTAAGTCTCAAGAGCCTGAAAGTTAGGTTTGGGAAAATTGGACTAGAATCAAACCGAGCCGGAGCTATGGATGCAATAGCTCTTCCGATCAGGAAAGAGGTTCCGCCTGTGTTTGATTAGGGAGGAAACCATGAGGAATTCAAAGGCTTCAGGAAGAAGAGGGATAGCCTCAATAATTACTGTTTTATGCATCTGCTTTGTACTCGCTGCACTCACCGGAATACTGTCTTCGGATTCAATTGAGAGTTTCAGAGAAGAAGTAACAGGTTATATATCCTCAGGCCCGGATTCCGAAAGCCAGGAAAGTGTTTATACACCTCAACCGGCTTTATTTACTTTCCCGGCAACACCCACATACTCCATCAGGAAAAGCGAACTCACCCCCATCCTGAGAACTCCGTTGCAGCCTGGCTTCTCCCTAAACAGCAACTACCAAACTTCAGATTTTTACCAGGGGAGAATGGGCTATGCCAGAATCAACATTAAAAACGAAGGTCGAAACCCTATTTTTATAGATAGGTACGGGGTTTCGGTTAATGCCTCCAAAAGCCGGATTTATTCAGAGGACTGCGGAGTTTTGGTCAATCCCGGTGAAGAGCAGTATCTAGGAGTAATCGCGATTCAGATCCCTGAAGAAAAAAAAGCAAATTTCAGTATTGTCCTCTGGCTGCTTGCCTCGACCTCGGAAGGAAAATGGCACGACTACGGATCTTATCCTCTGAAAAACTTTACTGTAAACCTGAAGCCAATGCCAGAAAAATCAAATCCAGTATACCGAGACAATCCTTCGCCTTACTTTGAGACCATAAACAAACTTGTGGAGCCAGCCGAACCTGCTATAAGGGAAAAGGCAGTCCAGGTGGCTCGCTCATATCCGGGAGCATATAATATCTATCAGGTCTGTGCCCTCTTTGACGTGGTAAAAGAGAAAGTCGAATACGTAAGTGACCCAAGAGGTAATGACATCTGGGAGCCAGCTAACGTTACCCTTAGAATGGGAGCCGGGGATTGTGAAGATCAAGCAATTCTCCTTTCATCCATGCTCGAGGCTGTAGGAGGCACAACCCGGGTCTACCTGACCAATACTCATGCCTTTGCAGCGGTATATATAGGCAATGGAACCGCTGCGACAGATGCTGCAGTCAGAGGCGTAAGGGCCTATTACGGAAACGTTGATGTAAATTACCTGACAGACGAATACGGTTCCTGGCTGATGCTCGACCCGACTTCAAGCCTTTATGCAGGTGGGCTTCCCGGAAAAACGGCCCCTGCGAAAGTTAAAGCTGCTGAAGGAAACGAAACATATAGAAGCTGGACCTTTGTAGATACGAATGAAGTAAAAGCTATTGATATCAACCCCAGGTGGTCTTTATAACTTTCACAACACACGTAATAGAGGGGTGTTTTTAACCCATGCAAGTGCCGGAAATTGAAAAACAGATCGGAATAAATCTTTACTCCACGGATACTGACGGCCTTGGAGGGCAACTTCGGCAGGAAGTGGAGGATTTTATTGTTAAAGAAATTACGAATCGAGAGGAAGGACAGGAAGGGAAATACCTTATTCTTGAGCTCGTAAAGCGAGACTGGGATACACATCACCTGACCCGGACTCTCGCAAAAATCCTCAAGGTAAGCCAGAAGCGAATCAGCGTTGCAGGCACAAAGGATAAACGTGCACTTACCACTCAGAAAATCAGTATTTTTGATATTGATGCCCAGGAAATTGAGAAGATCCATTTAAAAGATGTAGAGCTGAAAGTCCTCGGCCACTCCCGAAAATCCGTTGAACTCGGAGACCTGTGGGGAAACAATTTCAGAATTACCATCCGGAATATTACCCATTCGAGTGAGGAGACACACAAACTGCTCGAAAAGACCACAAACGAGATCTTGGCTCAGAACGGTGTTCCTAACTTCTTCGGGATCCAGCGCTTCGGCTCGGTACGTCCTGTCACGCATCTGGTAGGAAAAGCCATTGTTGAGGGAGATTTTGAAAAAGCTGCCCTGCTTTATATTGACGAACCCTTCCCTGATGAACCGGAAGAGACACGGAAAGCCCGCCAGTTTGTTAAAGAGACCCTCGATTTCAAAGAAGGCCTGAAAATCTATCCTCTACACCTTGGGCATGAAAGAGCAATGATGAACCATCTGATCGCAAACCCGGATGACTTTGCAGGAGCTTTTCTTGTTCTCCCGAAAAACCTTTACAGGATGTTTGTGCATGGCTACCAGTCCTACATATATAACACGATCCTGTGCAGGAGGATCGAAAAAGGCCTTCCCTTAAACGAGGCTGTAGAAGGCGATGTTGTCTGTTTCAAGAATGAGCATGGCCTGCCGGATTCTTCAAAAACCGAAAAAGCCACCGCAGAAACCGTAAATGCCATGAACCGCCTGATTAAGAAAAAACGGGCCTTTATAACCGCTCCCCTTCCGGGCTATAGTACAGAATTTGCGTCAGGCGTTCCGGGAGAGATCGAACAGGCAGTTCTCGAGGAACTCAAAGTTCCTCTGCAAGGCTTCAATATAGAAGAAACTCCTGAGATGAGCTCGAAAGGCATAAGGCGAGAAATCCTCCTTCAGGTTGAGCCGAAGTTTGAGGTTGCTGAAGACGAACTAAACCCCGGAAAGTCAAAAGCTGTGCTTGAGTTCATGCTGCCAAAGGGAAGTTACGCAACAACCATGCTGCGGGAGTACATGAAGGTAGATCCTCTGCAAATGAGTTGAGAACTCAAAACAAGCCGGGTTGGAGAAAAATAAGGCTAAAGTAAAAAAGAGCTGTTAAGTAAGGCAGCTCTCTACTCTTTTTACAGGGCAGCCGCCTGTGTCCCAAAACCTCGTGTTACAGACCTGTGCCCGTAACGCTCACAATAGAAGTAATTAGTTATGATTAGCTTTGAAAAAAAGCGATTTTTTTGCTCCTTCAATACTATGGTCTTAAACTCCATATTCAGGGAGATTCTGACAGTAGTGTTCATAGGAGGCATATGGAAAGAGACCCAGTTTAATCTTCGTTGGTAGTTAATACAATTTCAGAAACAGGGAAGTTTCCTTACTCACTTACAGCTATTCCATTCTTGAGAAAACCGAACTCTTTCCAGAGCAAGCCCAGCACGACCAGGAACATAAGAAATTCCGCAGCCGGGGTTGCAAGCCATACCCCATTAAGGTCAAGTAAAGGAGGTAAAATCCAGAGTAGAGGAAGGAGGAAGAGAAAAACTGTTCCTAGCTGGATGAAAAGAGCATATCTGATTTTGTTTATTGACTGGAAATATACGGAACCCAGCATAACCGTCCCGTGAGTAAGGAGGGCAAACACGAAAATCTCCATTCCATTAAGAGTAATTTCCAGGAGTTTGGGGCTGTCGCGATTGAAGATGAGAATAAACTGTTCCGGATACATAGAGAGAAGCATAAAACCAATCAATCCGGCCACAAGGCAAGAGATAACAGCTATCTTCAAGGTCCCTGCAACCCGGGAATAACAACGGGCCCCGTAATTAAAACCGATGATTGGCTGGGTACCGACTGCTATTCCTTCAAAAATCAAGGAGAAAATCGAGAAGACGTAACCTATAATTCCATAGCCTGAAACAGCGAGTTCCGAGCCGTAACTGAGCAGCATATACTCGTTCGCAAAGAGCAGGACAAAAGTTGAAAACTGCATTGCAAAGGAAGGAAAACCTGTTCTCATAATTCTGATAATTATTTTCGGCTCCAGAGAGAGGGAACGGGGGTTTAGTTTCAGCCCAGCCCATCCGCTGAAAAAATACAGAGCTAATAGAATTCCGGAAAGAGAGAAAGCAATAACCGTAGCTATTGCAGCCCCGGTAACCCCCATTTCCATTCGCATGACAAATAAGTAGTCAAGAACCATGTTTACAAGAACACTCGCAACCACACATGTCATAGCAAGTCTTGGTTTCCCATCATTTCGTACAAGAGGTTCGAGAGCAATGGACAGAATCAGGAGTATCGAGCCTGAGAATAGGACTCTAAGATAACTATTTGCCATGCTAAAGACTGGACCAGAAGCTCCCAGGAGGTGGAGATAAGATTCCGAGAAAGCTAGCCCGATGGAGGTGAGCCCTATTCCCACGAACAGAAGCATGGGAAAAGCATTATTTATAAGCCTGAGGGCTTCCTGCCGATTAGCTCTGCCAAGAGCCAGGGCCACAAGGCTTGAAGTCCCGATCCCGATCATCTGTCCCACAGCAATTATGGCTAGAAGTGCGGGAAATGCAAGAGTCACCCCTGCAAGCCCCTGGCTGCCCACGGAGTTTCCGATAAAGAAACCGTCAATAACTCCCTGGATTCCAGCAACAATCAACCCGATGGTTGCCGGGAAAACGAATTTCAGGAAAAGCTTCCCTAAGCTTGCAGACCTCATTTCACTTTCATCTGTCATACTTTTACCTCATCAAGCCATTAGCTATATTCTCAAAGAGTCTCTCCATAACCTCAAATTCTTCTTCATACAGAATTTCCCGGATCTTTTCATAGAACCTCATATCGGCCCAATATTCGATCTCAACTACCTTTTTTCCATTATCGGCAAGTTCAAACAGGCAGACCTTTCCATCTTTCATGGAAGCCTTTGTTTTCAGCAGACCTTTTCCGCCATTATAGAAACCATGTTGCTGGCAGAGGGTTTGCTGACCTCCATGGTCTTTGCCAGTTCAGAGATCATGGGATTGCCCATGGAATTAATTTCCTGAGATAGAGGAAGACATTGCAGGTAATATCTCTGTATTCCTCTAAGAATTTACATTCTTTTAAATTTTTTTGATAATAATGGTCCATTTTTTCAAGAAGCCTGGAAATTTCCATTTTTGCTCCCCATAAATGAAAAAAGGGGTGTATTGTTGGGTTAAGTAATATTAAAAATTTTCTATCAGGTATAAAATATAATTATAAGATTCACATCTGCATTCCAGGACAAGGCCTGCAGGAACAGACGACGAAACTCAGGTTTTAGACCTTCTACAGGCAAATGCAAACATAACGACGCCCATAAATATGAAAACCAATCTGCTGTAGAGGAAATCATCGGGCAGAATATAGGGTATTGGACCCTCCATGACTCCCAAATACCAGCGTAGGGGCCACGAAAGGAAATTATTCCCAAAAAGATCAAACCACGCAGGGAGCCTCGGATTAAAAAATCCCAGAAACAGCACAAGAGGCAAAAGAGGGTAAAGCAGTCTGGAATGGAATCTCCCGACCGCCAGGGCAAGCCCCAGTACAAAGATCTGGGAAGGCAACAGAAATAACAGTAAGGGAAGCGTGAACTCAGCATAAGCGTAGAAATTAAAGTAATGGGCATAATACGCAAAGCTCAATAAAATCGGTAAAGAAGCAGCAAGTACGAAAACAGCCGTGATTGCCGAGGCTTTTAGCAGATAATATTTTGGTTCGGAAAGCGGGGTAGAAAATATGATATTTCGAACCGCAACTTCCTTTTCCGAAAAGACGGACATGCAGAAAAGAACAAGGATGACTGATAAAAGTGGCCCTATAAGGGAGAGAAATTCCGAATACGTCCATTTAGAGAAAGGAGCCGTACCGTCTTTTCCCCCGAATACAAAATTCATCAGGATGTAACAGGCAAATAGCGACTCGATGAGGACCATGTAAAAATATTTTTTATTATATGCCAGCCTCAAAACTTCATATTTCAAGACTCTCAACAGGTTAGGGAAATTATTGTTAGGGAAATTATTTGTTGAGGGCTTATTCATCGAAAACCGCCTCCCCTTCTGCTGTTTCTTCCGTCCCCGTTTCTTTCCCCTTTACCGGGTCCTTATCAAGCTCGGCTTCGCTCAGCCCTATTGAAGGCATGAATTCCTCATAAGAAAGGGATTTAAACCTGTAATCCGTATAAATATCCGATAACTTCGTAAAAAATGACTCTTCCCCAAGCAGCTCTTCGGCTCTCAGCAAGAGCATAGGCATCTGGGAATAAAGTTCTATTTTTCGAGTCTCCATTTCATACTTTTGTCTCTGTTTCTCAGGCAGGTTTTCCAGCATTTTCGGATTCGCATAGTAATAACTGTTTTCCATGGAATCTACTCCGCCTTTCCACATTGCAGGGATATATGCTGATGCATAGGAACCAAACTCTTCTGTTACGTATTTGTAGGCCAGGTAATCTGCAAGCCCTTCCGAAGACCAGGGGGGATTTTCCTTCACGAAAACTCCTGTTCCCCACCACTGATGAGCGATTTCATGGGCTAACAGGTCCATATCCCCAACAAAGGTGATGTCTTTAAGAGATGTGAGATCAGAGGAAAAGTTATCTGAATCTCCTCCAATTTCCCTGTCCAGTTCTCTGTTAAACACATATTCTGAAACCGTTACGATATTCAGGGTTGAATGTCCGCCGGTCTTGTAGATAGAACTTTCTACTATTTTTAAGGGGTATTCCTGATACGGATAGCTGCCTATATTTTTTTCATAATAGGAAACAATATTTATTAAATAGTTTTCAATCCCAAGGGTTTCTATATACGCCCTGTGTTTCGGACTGTAATATAACTCGATCTCAGTACTGCCAGCCAGCATCTTTTTTACTTCATAGTTCCCTGCAAAGACTCCGGGTGAAAAATCATTGGAAAGGGCACTGTATTCCCAGGTTTTTCGGCCGTGTTCTTCCAGAACTCCTGTTAATTCCCCGGGAACGACCATTACCAGGTTCTTCGGAGCCGTGACAGAACCCTTTATCTCTATCATATCTTGTGAACCGGTCAGAGGTTCGAAAATCCAGTGTGAGTTTTCCAGCAGGTATATACTCTCCTCTGAGATATAACCGGGAAAGCCGATTGAAGAAGGATATTTGAGTTTACCTGCGTAGCTAATATCTATGGTAACGTTCCTTGATTCGGCAGGGACTTCCAAACGTACCCTGTCCGTTCCTTTTATCCTCTTTAAGGAATTGGGAGCCTCAACTCCATCAACAGTAAGTTTTTTTATATGAATTCCTGCATTTGTGATAAAATCAATGTATTCAGTGCCCGATTCTTTTTCAAATTCATAGAGTACCCTGGCTGAAAGGCTCTGGTTTACAGGAAAGAACTGAACATTCGAGGAAACATGAGTTAGTTTTACATTTTCATTTGCCTTAAGTTCGGTTTTGAATACACTGTCATTTCGGTTAATATAAGGTTCATTGATATAGACAAAAAGAGAAGCGCCCAGAAGCAGCAGGACCAGAACAGGAATCCAGAGCTGCTTTGCATTGAGCTTCAAAGACAAACTCAAATTTAATTCATATCGTCTTCTGCACAGCAGCCCGACGGTAAAAATCCCGGTGGAAACAAAAGTCCAGAGAAGACGGTTGTAGAGAACAAACTTAAAAACCGGGAGGATTCCTCCGAAGTCAGAATACATCACCGCCGAAGTCTGAACCCATTTTAACAGGTAATTTGAGCTACCTATACTCATGAAAAAAAGAATACAGTATGCAAGAAAAGAGATATCCAGGTTTTCCGTAATCAGGTAAAGTCCACTGCAGATCAGGACTGTAAAAAAGATTCCTGCAAGCGTAATTACTAGCAGACTGGACAGAGAAACTACAGGATCAAAGGTAATTTTCAGGACAAATACCTGGACTGCATATAAGGCAATTCCCCCCAGCACTACTGTAAAAATCCCGATGGAGAGGATTGCTGCCGTACGGAATACCAGCAGCTAAGAATAATTACAGGATGTGTTCAAAAGGCTCGTGCTGTTATGTCGGTGGTCCTTGCTCAGCAGCATAAGCGTCAGCACTGCAAAGAGCAGGGAACCGGCTATTGCTGCGTATTGTGCAGGTCCGAGAGCTACGGTAAAAGAGGTTTTTGCAAGCCCCACCAGACTACGCTCATTCGTATAATCGATAGCTTTCAGCCCCAGTACTGTAGCCAGGACAGTCAGGAATATGGACATCAGTGCCAGCTTTGATCTGGAAATCAGCCTGATTTCATTGAAAAGAAAGGAGAAGCCTGACAAAAAAGGAATTCGATTTGCCATTTTACACCCTCTCATCCGCTCTGTGTAATCAAATACATATAAGCATCTTCAAGCGAAGGGATTACGGGTTTTATGCCGGAAGGAAGCTTATCTCCTACAATTCTATACTGGGCTCCGGTTTCTGTGATAAGCCTTGAGGTCACTATACAGTCCGTTTCAATATCAGGGCCAGCTTCACAGTCAGAGTCGAGCACACCGACATGCCCTGCAGCCTTTTTAATCAGTTCTACAGGGTTTCCGTCAAAAAGGATTTCACCCCTGTACAGGACAATTAGCCGGTTGCAAATCGATTCCACGTCTTCAATAATGTGAGTTGAGAGAAGCACAAGCCTGTGGTTCGCATTTTCGGCCAGAAGGTTTCGAAATCTTACCCTTTCAGCCGGGTCAAGCCCAACAGTAGGCTCGTCAACAATCAAAAGTTCGGGATCATTCAAAAGCGCCTGTGCAATTCCAACTCTTTGCTTTTGCCCCCCTGAAAGAGTCCTTATTCTGGAATTTTTCTTTTCGGAGAGCCCGGTTTTTTCTATGCAATTTTTTATCCTTTTTTCTTTTTCAAGACCCAGACCTTTTAAAAGCGCCATATAATCCAGGAACTGGTATACGGTCAGTTCTTCATAAAGGCCAAATTCCTGGGGCAGGTACCCAAGATGATTCTTAAGGTCGTTCTCGCTTTTGCTTATGTCCGTCCCGTCAATTTTTATTGACCCGGTCGATGCAAGGATCTGACGGACAAGGATTTTCATAAAAGTAGTCTTCCCTGCCCCATTTGGTCCTATTAGCCCAACAATAGAAGGAGGTCGAAACTCGAGATTGATTCCTGAAAGTACGGGTTTTTCCGGCCTGTATGCTTTTGAAAGATCTTTAATTTCAATTTCCATTATTTTTTCACCTACTCTCCAAATTAAATAAATCGAAACATTCCGGTTTCCAGACATCCATATAATTTGCACTTATTCTGGTAATTCCTTTGAAGGAAGCTAATCTGGAAATATCTTCCTCAACCCGTACTCATCACAAAAACACAATTATATTACAATACTGGGACAGAAAAACAATTGAATTAGGATTAACAGTTGTACGTTTTTAAGAAGTACTAAGCTTTCGCCTGCGTCGACAAAAATCAAGACAAAGACAATAATAGCAAAGACAATAATAGTTAAAATTTACTATTATAAGAAATTTATATATATAAAAGAATATATTTGAGAAATGATAGAATATGCTTTATCATTAATAGCAATTATAATTTTGTTTTCCCACTCTATATTTTTTACCTGTCTTTCCGCAGATGTCTGACAAATTTATCTATTTTTTAATTAATATATAAAATAACATTATATATTACTTTGATTTTCATTATGCTTGTTACAACACGTTCTCTTGACCATCATGGAATCGTTTCTGGTATTTACGATGAACTTGAAATCGGAATGCTGATGAGGGAAATTACAGAAGTAAAAGTGGAAATTGATTCAAAGGTGATAACCAAAATTGCCAACATGGATGAAGTTAAGGATAAGATAATAGGTTGAGGGGGAAAAATTGTGAAAAATACTACTTTTGATTGGAGACCTGCAGACGGATATATTACAGGGCATTTTTTTGAAACTGTTTTGGCTTATAATTTTTTGTCCGGGAATAATATTTGCTTGAAAGCAATTTTTTGTATAATTAATTTAAAATAATTTATGCTACTCGTATATTCTGGAATAAGGGGATAAATGGGGTATCATCGAATAAAAGAATATCCTGAGGCCGCTGATCCTTCTCTTCGAATAAACATGTTTGGGGGAGCATAATATTTCGGAGAGGCTGTGTTGGGGGATGCAGTAAGTGGATTCAGCGCCTCTGGACTTCTTCTTGCCGTTCTTTTGATTTGTTTTTGATTTGTTATACTTTTGATGAAAGTCCTTCGATGAAAGTCCTTCGTTTTCACAAGACGGAAGTTCCCCGTATCACTAACACACTACCAAGATACCATAAGACTCATTGTAACATTTAGATTCTATCAAGATTTGTTTATCATTAAGATCTGTTGTGCCCTTAGCTGGTTGTTAAGTTGTGCCCTTAACTGGTTGTTAAGTTGTACCCTTAACTGGTTGTTAAGTTGTACCCTTAACTGGTTGTTAAGTTGTGCCCTTAACTGGTTGTTAAGTTGTACCCTTAACTGGTTGTTAAGTTGTACCCTTAACTGATTGTTGTCCGGCTGTTGCAGGTCTGGGGGTTGGGGCAGTCGATGAATAGCACTGCAAAGTTATTGAAAATATGCAAGGGGATTGAAGAATTCAGGATGCAAAGCTCCGAGTTTCGCTTGAAAGCCGGCTCCTGGGTCTTAAGGAGGCATAGTAATGAGTAGAACTGCACCGAAAACGTATATCACATCCGGGCATAGTGCCTGTCCGGGTTGTTGTGATGCTTTTGCTGCAAAATTTACACTTATGGGAGCAGGCCCTGACAGCATTGTTGTTAACCCTACTGGCTGCCTGGAAGTTACAAGTACGCCTTTTCCGCTGTCTTCATGGCAGGTTCCCTGGATCCACTCCCTCTTTGAAAACGGGGCTGCAGTAGCTTCAGGGATCGAAGCTGGCTTAAAAGCCCTTGGCAAAAAGAAAGATACTAAGATTATAGTTATTGCAGGCGATGGCGCTACTATGGATATAGGCTTCGGAGCTATTTCAGGTGCGTTTGAGCGGGGCCACGATTTTACCTACGTCTGTATGGACAACGAAGCGTATATGAACACTGGAGTCCAGCGCAGCAGTGGAACGCCCTATGATGCAAGCACAACGACCACTCCACCCGGGAAATTCTCCTTTGGAAACCCGCGCCCTAAGAAGAATATGCCTGCCATTATGGCAGCTCATGGCTCTCCATATGTGGCTACGACTTCCATAGGTTTCCCAAGAGACATGATTCGTAAGGTCAAGAAAGCAACTGAAGTCATGGGTCCCACCTACATCCATGCCCATGCTCCGTGTACAACAGGCTGGGGCTTTGATACCTCAAAGACCCTGGAGATTGCTAAACTTGCAGTTGAAACCTGTCTCTGGCCCATGTATGAGATGGAAAACGGGGAAATTACCCAGGTCAGGAAAATTAAGAACCCAAGGCCAGTCGAAGAATATCTGAGAGTCCAGAAAAGGTTCAAACACCTGTTCACCATGGTAGGCGGTGAAGACGAAATAAAGAAGATTCAGGCCATGGCAGACTGGAATATAAAACATTTCGGGCTTCAGTGAAGAATGAAGTTCCAGTATCCTGAATTTTTATTTTGAATCCACCCAGAGCGCCCTCATCGTTTCCCTTATTGCTTCTATCTTTTTTATATTAGCTTCATCATTTATGATATCGAGTTCATTGAAGGATTCAAGGGCTATCTTAGCTGCAATTGAAGCATCGTTCAGATATCTGTTTCCTGAATTGCTCACAATGGTCTGGAGGGCAGAGGCTGCCTGGAGAATCGCACTTTCCATGTTTTCATCCTCAGCTTTTTTTCCAACTTCTTCAATAGAGCTTGCGATATTTATTACCGTATTCTGGAGATTTTCATTCATGGCTGCGGCAGCCATTTCCTGAAGCATAAGCTCTATTCCCACTGCAGCTTCTTCAAGGTTCTTCTGAGCCGTAAGTTTTCCAATATCCCCAAGGCATGAGATACATATTGCCGCATTTTCCGAAAAATCTGGAACCTTCACCCCTGCAACCGCTTTTCCGATTTCTCCAAGTCCTATTATAACTGCTATAGTTTCTCTTTCCTTATTAAGGAGAGCTGCCGTATTCCCGCTTTTCCCGAGAACTGAAGCCGCTAGCTTGGCTACCATTTCCATCTGCTGTTTGGCAGCTATTTTTCCTATAGCTCCAAATGAAAGTAGAACTCGGACATCCATTTCCTGCATATTCTGCTCCATTGAGCATTGTAGCAGCTTTTCAAGGGCTTGAATAGCATTGACTGCGGCATTCTCCATTCCCTGGCGAGCAGCAGCCTTTCCTATTTCCTTTATGGAAACTACCGTTTTTTCAGCTTCTGGCTCTTTTCTCTCGTTCACATAGCCTATGCCGATTTCGGTCAGACAACTGAGAGCCTTGTTTACTCCTTCGTCAAACCTTTCTCTAACGGAATTTAAACCCAAGTTTACCATTTTGTCTTCTTTCTTTGAAAACATGGCATAAGACTCCTTTACAGTGGTTAGACCTTCTCATAAAAGACTTGCGAGAAGAGTTTCAGTACATATTATTCTCAAAAAGTATTTCATTTTTGTCAATTCCTACTCTACTTTATTTTTCTCACTTATTTTCCAGATACTCTTTATTTATGTTTTCCTGGATTCAAATATTTTCAGGTAATAGTGAGCTTTCAGACGGATTAATAAGTCATTAAACTGATAAACTCGTTAGATAAAATTGTTAAACTGGCTAGAAAAGGATCTTATTTCTCTTTATAAAGTATCCGTCAATTCGCTACCAGCAGGTTATAAAACATGCATTAAGAAGGCGATTTATCTGACGCAGGAAAGAAAAATTCAATCTCAACAATCCCAAGGCCAGACAGAAAAGGACTCATTCAGGTGTGAGCTTATAAGCTTTAATGAAGTCTTGCGGCTTTCCAGAATTCTTGCCCAAAAGGTCAAAGCTTCTGGCTATATGCCTGACCTGATTGTTGCTATAGGGAGAGGAGGCTATGTGCCTGGAAGGCTGGTTTCCGATTTTTTACTCTTCAATGACCTTACCTCAATGAAGATTGAACACTACTCAAGAGCTGCGGACATGCGGGAAGAAGCAAGGATAAAATTCCCTATTCCTGTGGATATAACAGGAAAAAAAATCTTGATTCTCGATGACGTAACCGATACAGGCGAGACACTTAATCTTGCAGTAGATTACGTTTTAAACCTTAATCCTGCATCTGTCAGGACTGCAGTGCTCCAGCATAAAATCTCCTCGAATTTCACGCCTGATTTTTATGCCCAGAAGGTTCTCAAATGGCGCTGGATCATTTACCCCTGGGCCAGGTATGAAGATCTGGCAGGGTTTGCAGAAAAAATTATTCAGAATAGGACCCTCGATCTCTCTCAAATTATAGCCGAGTTTAAGCACAGGTATGAACTGGATCTCAAGGAAACTGAACTTTTAAAAATTTTAAGCGATCTAACGGAAAGGGGTGAGCTTGAAAGCACAAAACAGGATAACAGAAAGCTATGGAGCATCAAGAAGTAGATACTTCATGAAAAGAGTTCTAATCAAAAAGATCTCGATAGAATTAACAGATCAATAGAATTAACAGATTAACAGAATTAACGGATCCATAGAACTCGTATAAAGGATAATTTCAGTTTAGTTTATTGCTGCTTATTCGTAAAAAGGAAAAAGAGAAGACTAAAGGGTATATAGCAAAATTTACAGAAGAAAGAAAAATAGCAGGTTAAAAGAGTTTTTTAACAAAAAAAAGAAGTCAATTGGACATGCCAAGGCAATTATTGCCTTGGCAAGGAAAATTGCAACGATAATATGGCATCTTATCGTAAACGATGAGATATACGAAGATAAAATTGGATATAAAAAAGGAGAAATTCAAAAGAGGAAGATTGTTGAGACCGAGATATTCTCAGTTGATGAACGAATAAAAATAATTAGTGAAATATTTGCAATAACGGAAAAAGGAGATGAAGAGAGCACGTGAGGAAGATTTTCTCATGTACTTTCATGCTAAATAATATACCTGATAACGATTTTCAATTCTCAAATTCGTCAGGAAAGCTAAGGATTTGCTTTATCAGAAAGGTTCACTTTTTAAATTTGATTAATTACTTCCGATTTATCCTTAGCCTTGACTTTTTAACTGATTGTCGGTTTTTCACTGATTTTTTGATTTAAGAGTTTCAATTAAAGAGATTCATTTATTTTCGGAGACTGTGATATATCCAAAACCGTTTGAAAGTTCAATACACGATACAGCAGCAAACGGCGCAAAAAGTTAAACATTGAGTAAGTTCCAATCTCATATTGGTATTGTGAAATAATCATGTAAAATGAAACAAGTTATAAGTTGGAGTAAAATAGTGGGTCAACTGTATACGATATCTCTTTCCGCAGATGTCCTTACAATTTTCACAATTTTTTCTGCTATCGTTTTTTCTGCTAATTGCATGTGATGTTCAAAGATATATTTTTAAAATGTCCTACAATTTTCGGCATTTTTACCTTCAATGAAAACTTTCAACTCGATTTCCCAAAGCTTCAGTTGAGATAATACAAGAGATTTTTGAGAAATTCTCCAAAACCGATAGCAGGAAAATTGTTGTTTTTTTGAGAACATCTGCGGAAAGTCAGTTCGATATGTAATTGAAATAAATAAATTAAAAAAGCGAAATAATTTCGGGATAAAACACATTCTCGAAAACCAAAAAGAAAAATTTTTAAACACCTACTTAATATGATTTTACGGTGTTTGGCAGTTGGTCGACCAGGAGAAAATTCACAATCAATGTCTAAGCGATGATCTAAAAGAGCGTATACATGCGTTAGAGCAATTAGAGGAATTCTTCTCTCTCATGCCAGATAAACAACAATCATGGAGTGATTTACTTAGATTGACCAAGGATGAAGACAGTCATGTGAGTCATTGGGCTGCTTCTGCTCTTGGTTCTGCGTTTTCTCAAGTGCCAGATAAACAACAGGCATGGGATGATTTACACAGACTGACCAATGATGAAGACTGTAGTGTAAGATATATTGCTGCCGAAGCTCTTGGCTCTGCATATTCTCAATTGCCAGATAAACAACAGGCATGGAATGACTTACATAGACTGACTAATGATGAAGACAGTGGTGTGAGGTCTAGTGCCGCCTCTTCTCTTGGTTCTGCTTTTCCTCAATTGCCAGATAAACAACAGGCATGGAATGACTTACATAGACTGACTAATGATGAAGACGGTGATGTAAGAACCTTCTCAAATCATTCTCTTGGAAGAATTTTAATATTTATGGCTTCCCAGGCAGAAACAGATGAAGATTACAAAAAAGAGCTGGAAAAGGCAATAGAATTTTTCGAAACTGCAGCAGAGGAATCATATGGTTGGGATAATCCTGCTCAATTTTGCCTTCCTTTTTATCGCTCATTCCATACAATTATTTTCAAAAAACAGGAAGCTAAAGAAGAAGTGAACAAATATCTAGAAGAAGCTAAATCTGTAATTGGAAGCTCAGAGAGCAAAAAACAGCTTTTTGAAGCTGTCCAAAACCTCGCAGAAGCATTAAAAGAAGTCCAGAATTTGGAAACTCTAGATTTACAGGCGATGAAAGATGAGCTTAACTTCTATAGAAAATACTGTGATCATGCTGCAGAACTAATGAAATGCACTGACGAAAAAGCACCGTTTGCGACAAAAGTTCTGAGAAAAGGGCTGCCCATTCTAGATAGAAATCTAAAAGAGCTTCTCGAAGAAATTCAAGAGAAAGCAAAGACAGCGTGTCAGGTATCGCAAGGAACTGCTACACAAGAAATCGCATGCGCTGTCAGTAGAGAAGTTCAGAAATGGGAAATAAGTGATCCCAAAAAAATGGTCCAAAATATAGAGGACCTTGCTTATATCCTAAAAAATAAAGTAGCAGACGTTCCTGAGAATGAATATATTATAAGCAAAATTGAGTTAATGAGGAATGAAATAGATCTGAATAAACAATATGGAATTCTACTTTTTGTAATTGCGCAAATCCCAACTATGAAGGTAATAACAGAGAAAGAATTAGATCGTAAATTCTTCAAGCTGGATCTCATTTACGATAAAACTATCAGCATTGAAACCAAATTGGATTTGATTCAAAAAACGCTAGATACAGGTCTTGAAAAGCTAGATATGCTTTCTACTGAAGTAGGTGGAAGAGAAGGAGAACTTATCCAAACCTTTTCTAAGAATATTCTTGAATTGACACAAAAATGTGATAAAGAGACTCTTGAAAGTTTTCTTAGAGAAGTTCTCGAAAAAGAAAATATACTAATTGAGGAGATAGACAACTCTTCAGCATCTCAAGAGGAAAAAGAAGAATCAAAAAGTAGTATTTTAAATATTAGATCGGTGTTCGATAAAGTCAAACACCCTATAAAATCATTCGGAAAAGATGTCACAAAAGAGATTGTTGTCACTTATGCAGCTGAAGAAATTGTAAAGCTTGTTTTTCAGTTAATGTCAATGGCAACTTTAGGAGTTCCAATTCCTCCTCAGATTTTGAATCTCTTGAGTAGCATGACAAAAAGAACTTAAGAAAAAGAAATACGCTCAAGTTAAGCAACAACTAAAACGAAACCATTTTAAGCGTCAAATATTATACAAATTTCTGGTGTTTGGCAGTTGGTCGACCAAGAGAAAATTCACAATCAATGTCTAAGCGATGATCCAAAAGAGCGTATACATGCGTTAGAGGAATTAAAATTTTATTTTTCATACATGCCGGATAAACAACAAGCATGGAATGACTTACATAGACTGACCAGTGATGAAAACAGTGATGTTAGGCATAGTGCTGCCTTCGCTCTTGGTTCTGTATTTTCTCAAGTGCCAGATAAGCAACAAGCATGGAATGACTTACATAGACTGACCAGTGATGAAAACAGTGATGTGAGATATTGTGTTGCCTGGGCTCTTAGGTCTGCGTTTTCTCAAGTGCCGGATAAGCAACAGGCATGGAATGACTTATTTAGATTGACCAATGATGAAGACAGGTATGAGGTGAACAATAGTGCTGTCTTCGCTCTTGGTTCTGTATTTTCTCAAGTGCCAGATAAGCAACAGGCATGGAATGACTTACATAGACTGACTAATAATGAAAACAGTTATGTGAGGTCTGGTGCTGTCTCAGCTCTTGGTTCTGCGTTTTCTCAAGTGCCAGATAAACAACAGGCATGGAATGATTTACATAGACTCACCAATGATGAAGACAGTTATGTGAGATCTGATGCTTCCTCTGTTCTTGGTTTTGTGTTTTCTCAAGTGGTAGATAAACAACAGGCATGGAATGATTTACATAGACTCACCAATGATGAAGACAGTTATGTGAGGTCTGGTGCTACCTCAGCTCTTGGTTCTGCATTTTCTCAAGTGCCAGATAAGCAACAAGCATGGAATAATTTACATAGACTCACCAATGATAAAAACAGCAATGTAAAGTCTCATGCATCCTGGGCTCTTGGTTCTGCATTTTCTCATGTGCCAGACAAACAACAGGCATGGAATGATTTACATAGACTGGCCAATGATGAAGATTCGCTGGTGAGATCCTTCTCAAATCATTCTCTTGGAAGAGTTTCGATATTCATGGCTTCCCTGGCAGAAACATATGAAGATTACAAAAAAGAATTAGAAAAGGCAATAGAATTTTTCGAAATCGCAGCAAAGGAAGCATTTGGCTTTAATCCAGCTCAGTTTTGTCTCCCTTTTTATCGCTCATTCCATACAATTATTTTCAAAAAACAGGAAGCTAGAGAAGAAGTGAACAAATATCTGGAAGAAGCTGAAGCTGCAATTGAAGACTCAGAAAGCAAGAAACAGCTTTTTGAAGCTGTTGAAAACCTCGCAGAAGCATTAAAAGAAGTCCAGAATTTGGAAACTCTAGACATACAGGCGATGAAAGGCGAGCTTAATTTCTATAGAAAATACTGTGATCGTGCAGTAGAACTAATGAAAGATACTGAAGAAACAGCACCGTTAGCGACAGAAGTTATGAGAAAAGGACTACCTATTCTGGATAGAAATATAAAAAGAATCCTAGAAGAGATTCAAGAGAAAGCAAAAAATACATACAAGCAATCTCAAGGAACCGTCACAGAAAAAATTGCATACTCTGTTTGTAGGGAAGTTCAAAAATGGGAAATGGGTAGTCCAGAAGAAATGACACAAAAGGTAGAGGATATTGCATATGTTTTAAAAAAGAAAATTGGATACGTTTCCGAAAATGAGTATGTTTTGAATAAGATTGAAGCAATGAGATACGAAAGAAATCTGATAAAACAATATGAAGCCCTACTTTTCGTGATTGAGCAAATTCCTACTATCACAGTAGTTCCTGAAGATGTTGTAGTAGAAAATATCAACAAAGTAGGTCAAGAATTAGGAACAAAAGTAGATGGTCTTTCTCAAGAAATTAATGAGATAAGGATTAGCTTAAGCCCTGGCATAACACAAGAAATTGAAATTTCTTCAGGGATTGAGATTTTGGGAACAGGTGCAGCGCTAATAACAACGATTCCTTTACAAGAAATTTCTTATGCTGAACTTAAAGAAGATTTGCAAAGGATAAAAGGAGAGAATATTAGCAAATTGTCTGAGCTTCCAAAAAGATTAGCTAACAAAATTAAAGGTTATTTATTAATGAAAGACAGAGAAGATATTGTTGAGCAGTTAACTTGAAGTGTGTTATTTTTAGCGATCAGTCAACGAGATGTTATTGCCTGTTTTACTTGCTTTATACATGGATGTAAAAACGGCTTTATGGTGCTTTTTTCTTAAATATCAGCCAAGCGTTTTAATCATTTTTTATAATTAATAAAGATAGATATAATAGATCGTAAATCAAAAACGTTTAATATCTCTGAAAGCAATTTTCACTTGTAATCTTCGTTTATTGGGATAAACAGAGGTTTCATAAGCAAACACCAGAGGAGGATTAAAGGACTTCCTCAATAAATTTAACGCTTATTAACTGGATAAAATTGGTTTTTAGATCAGATTAAAGTGTATTTTTGATGGGAAAATTAAAATTAATCATTTTTTCCAAGAATAAAGCGTTTATACAACTGGTTATTTCGAATAATTTTGAAGGTCCCTAATCAGATACAAATTGACCATCCAATCGTCAAACTTTTGAGAATTTTGCGACATAGTTAAGATAACGACACAGAGCTTAAGATATTGTCTACTATATCATTAGTTATTTTGACAGTCAAGCATCGGTTAATACAAATTATGCGGACGTTGTACTTTGGAGCTATGCTATGAAGCAAGAATCAATACGTCAGACAAGAGTATCATTGTTCCTAATATCACTCACTTTTTTAGCTATGTGGATCGAATTCGTTATTTGTAAGTATATTACACCGAATATGCCTTATAGAGAGCTTATTAATCTCCTGACGCTATATCTCTTTTCACTGGTTCTTCCTGCAATTGGAATTTTAGTTTTTATTAAAAATATGAGAAGAATATCACCTAGGTGGTATTGGGGAGTTCCATTTCTTGTTGGAATTATTCTTAATACGTTTGTAAGGGATCTTACGTTTATGGTTCCATTTAGCCCAAACGCTGTTAACCTCTTTTATGGTCAGCCATTCCTTTCCAACTTTGTCACCTTTGATTCCACTACCATAAGCATCATTACTATATTCTTTTCCGTTGCCGTTGCACTTTTCTGCCTCTCTGTCCCAGAAGAAAAAAGAAAAAAATTGATGTTGCCTTTTGCACTTTCTCTCATTGCAGCATTTTCAAATATGATCCACTTTATAGTAGGTTTGATGGGAGAAAGTACTGTAGCCTATTACTCTTTTTTTGTATCTTCAATAGCTGTTTTTATCGTTGGTTTATTCTTCATGGTAATAGCTGATACGTTTTAATATCTTTTGGGATCACCTATATGTACATGCGTAATGTGCTCGCAAATATACTTGTTTTGAAAAATAGGTAAATCTGTAATCTTTTAGAGATTTGAGTAGTACTGATAGGCTACCCAGCCAACTAGCCAGTGAAATATATACTCGAAAGAATCCCTTCGGAATTATGGCAAAACTACAACAAAAAGCTATCAGTGAAAGCGGTTGGCTTATTATACCGCGAGATATTGTGCGAGCCAAAGGATGGCTTAAAAGCGACGAATTTCTTGTTATGGATGCGCCAAATGGTGTAAAATCAGTCATAGGAGATGAGGCTGTGAAACAACAGTTTGAGACCTTGAGTGGAATTAAAATGAAAACGTCTTTGTATCCGCAACTTATTGCATACTTCGAAATTATCTAAGGTCATAATACAACTGCCTGTTTTACTTGCTTCATATCTGAATGTAAAAATGGCTTTAACCGGCTCTGTATTTTTTCGTCTGTTAATCTGAATGTCTACTTTTCATGATTGTTTTTTGTTTTAATATTTTATATATAACGATATAATCATTTAAATACATTTAAAACATATAGTAATATGGAGATATAAAAATATGTACGAACCTCCTAACCAATTTCATTGCCTTGATGCCGATGTTTGGATTGAGATTCCAAATAGGGTAATAGGCGTTACTGGTAATTGCTATGTTGGACGGGATTACATCCCTAAAAACGGTAAAACGCAATATGATGTGAAGGTCTTCGTTAAGAAGATCAAAATGGAACAAGAGAATCCTGATACATTGATTAAAGACAATGATCTAGAATTATCTAAGAGTAAGTCAGATGACATTGGAACTTTGATTGAGAAAGGAGTGAATCTAAGGAATTTTAAAAAATATGACGAGGCCCTGCAAATATTTGAAAAAGTGACAGAACTCGAACCCTCGAATGCACAGGCATGGCATAATAAAGGAATTATTCTAGGAATCCTTAAGAAGTACAACGAAGCTCGGCAAGCATTTGAGAAAGCGATGGAAATCGAACCGGAGAAAAATCATAGGGATCGTAGTGCTCGTCATCTTCGTTCCGCTCGCAATAGGACCTCTGAAAGGGATCAGGGCAGCAACGTAGAACAGTAAACTAAAAGAACGCAAAACTTGATGACTAAACATTTCAAATGAGGGAATAAGAAGCGCAATATTAGACCCACGTATTTTTGGGATTCGAAAGTGATGCTTCAAATCCTGCTCTCTTTCCTTCTTTTTCTTCAATTGTTGTGGCAGGTCACTGACGAAACAGACCACATTTTGCAATATCTAAACTTCTCCTAAACCTATAGCTATTGAGTTCAAATTAATGAAAATCCTTTATTGCAGAGGATTTCTACAGAGCCCTTTAATCTAACTCCTTCATCCCAGCCGACTGCACAATTCCAGAATGTGGGCCGCTCGATATTTAAACGTTAAAAACAAAAAAGCGTTCCGGAATTTATCTCATAAAGCGCTCACTGTGTATCCGGTGCAGGATATATATTCATGCCTGCCTTTTGTTCTAAAGAGTTCATTTCTCCTATACAATGGTGATCTTTTGTCTACAAAAATTAGCCGTGAAAGTTTTATTCGGTCTATTGCAGACCTTTTAAGAAAAACGGAAACCGAGCTTCCTGATGATGTAGTAAACGCAATCAGGAAAGCTGAGGCCGCAGAAGAAAATCAGGTTGCAAAATTTCAGCTTCGGGCAATCCTGAAGAACCTTGAAATTGCAAAAAAACACAGGGTTCCCATGTGCCAGGACACAGGCATAATGATTTTTTTTGCGGAAATCGGGAGCGAGTTTCAGCCAGGTTTTGACCTTGAGGCTGCAATCAGAGAAGCAGTGATACTTGCAACAGCCGAAATTCCTCTCCGGCCGAACGCAGTCGATCCCCTGACCCGAAAGAACAGCGGAAACAATACAGGAGTTGGAATTCCGGATATTCACTGGAAAATTGTACCCGGAAACCAGTTAAAGATCACAGCTGCACCTAAAGGCGCAGGTTCGGAAAATATGAGTTCGCTGCGTATGTTTAATCCTACAGAAACCGGAAGTATCAAAAACTTCGTGTTAGAAACCATAGTAAACGCCGGAGGAATGCCCTGCCCTCCCCTGACCATAGGAATCGGTATTGGGGGTTCTTTTGATGCGGCAGCCAGGCTTGCAAAAGAATCCCTTCTTGAGCCTCTTGACGCCCCGATAGAGGGACTGGAACGAGAAATCTTTGAAGCTGTAAACGCCCTTGGAATAGGATGTATGGGGCTTGGAGGCAGCACAACTGCCCTTGCAGTGCGTGTAAAAAAAGCTCACTGCCACACTGCTTCCCTTCCGGTTGCAGTAAATATCCAGTGCTGGGCGAATCGACATGCTTCGGTTGTGTTTGGGGGGATGAGTAATGGAATATAACCTGAAAACTCCGCTGAAGAAAGAAGATATCGAGAAACTCAATGCCGGAGATATTGTCTATATCTCAGGGGAAATCCTGACAGCCAGGGACGAAGCTCATGCCAGAATTCTTGAAATGGGAGATAACAAAGAAGCTCTTCCTTTTTCCCTGGAAGGTGCTGTAATCTACCACTGCGGCCCCCTGATGCAGCAAACCGAAAACGGCTGGAAAGTAGTGTCTGCCGGTCCTACAACCAGCGGCAGGATGTCAAAAATGACTCCCCCTCTCCTGAAAGCCCATAACGTTCGGGCAATCATAGGAAAAGGCGGGATGAAAGGCGTAGCTGATGCTTTGAAGAATGGCTCCGTCTATCTGGCTTATACAGGCGGATGTGCAGCCCTTGCCGCAGAGTTAATCAAAGAAGTAAAAGCCGTCTACTGGCTTGACCTTGGGATGCCTGAAGCTGTCTGGGTGCTCAGAGTGGAAAAATTCGGGCCGCTTATTGTAGGGATTGATGTAAAAGGAAAGGATATTTTTGCCGAGGTAAGGGAAAAAGCTCAAAAGCAGCTTGAAAAGCAAGGATAAGTTTTTGAAATGCTTATAATACAGAAAAAAAATTGTTAAAAGGTTTGGATTTCAGAGACAAATTATTAAAAAGTTTGAATTTCAGAGACAAATTATTAAAAAGTTTGAATTTCAGAGACAAATTCATAAAAAGCTTGAAAATCAGGGATAAGGACAGCATTTCTTCATTAGCTGGCAGCAGAGATTAAGGGTGATAGGCAAATGTCGTCTGGGTCTTTACCTTAATCTCGATTAGCTGCCGGTAGTAAGTTCGGAAAAAGGTTTTTTTAAATAGGCTGCTGGATTAGCAAGTTCAGGAAGAAGGTTTTGCAGATTTTTGAAGATATCTCAAAAGCCCACTTACTTGTAATTGTTTTCAAGCTGTCTGAAGGCTTTTACAAGAGATTCCATTTTTCTAACAATGATTTTCCCAATAAGGGAAAGTTCATATATCTTTTCTTCCTGAATCACGAGCCCTTTTTCCTTCAGTTTTTTAAGCTGGGGCAGAATTGCGACTGAGTTCGTATTAAGCTCATTATTGATCTCTTCAATGGTTCGAGGCTTTTCTTTGAGGAGGAGAAGCAGGTCGGTCCTTTTTTCGGAAGACAAAAGAATTGTGATCAGGTTAGATCTCATCACTTTTACTTTATAAAGGATAAATATATATTTTATCATCCTTAAATTTAAATTCCTTAATAAATTAGTTTTAGGATTTTGCTTAGTAGAAAAGTTCTGTTTTTCAAGTTCTGTTTTTCAAGTTCTGTTTTTCAAATAGAACTCCATGAAAATGGATATACATGTTTTTACTCTCAATAAAATAGGGTTGTATGCTTAAGTTATTGATCAATTCCTAAAAACCAAATAAGCCCATCTTATTTAAGAAAAATGTAAAGAGAGTCTTATGCATATTTTTTTCAATAACTCATGCCCGCTACTTAATGGATAAAACAGAAAAAACATGTTCATCCTGCAATATATTTCAAAAGTGACTCGCCCAACCCAAAATTCTCACATATTCTTTCGAACTATCGACTATTTTTATATCTCAGTTTGCGAAGGAACCAGGATCTCAGGCGGGAGAAAGATTGAGACAATTATGCCAAGTATCGCAAAAACCACCAGTCCCCAGAGGGAAGTTTTTATCCCGTGAATGCGGGCAATTTCGTTTACTTTCAAGACCTTCTGTGAAAGGTCAGGAGGAGCATCTTTCAGGATAGCTGTCAGTTCTTCATCGCTCAAAAAGCGGGCGTTATCCTCTACTGCCGATATCACAGAAGGCTTGAGCTCCTCTGGAATAGCAGTACTGTCATTGATAAGGTTAGTGGCTCCTCCGACTAGGCCCACAATAACTATGGAGCCCATAAGGGCAGTTCCAATAGCCATGCCCAAATTCTGGGAAGTGCTCATAAGAGCAGCTGTCTCGCTTGTCCTTTCAGGACCTACCTGGGAGAGGATGAGGTTCATTATCTGCGATGCTATAACTCCTGCGCCTATACCTATTAAGGCAAAACCGGTCAGCAGGGCAAACCCTCTGACCTCCACATTAATGGTTGCAATAGCCAGTAACAGCCCTGCGATAAGTACAAGTAGCCCTACCTGAATAATGCGCTTTGGGGCTATGCGGGAAGATAACCGAGATGCTGTGAGCGAAGCAATTAAAAGTGGTATGGAAAGTGGAAGGTAGAGAAATCCTGTCTGCATAGCATTGAGACCCATGGCAATCTGGAGGAAAAGAGCCATACTGAACAGAAAACCTCCTATAAGAACGGTCTGAACCATCTGGACAAAAATACCTGAAGTAACCCTGCGATCCCTGAGCACGTCAAGTCTTACGAGCGGCATCTTCCCCAGAGTAATGACATGAAATTCCCAGAGGGCAAAACCCAACAGGATAATGCTTCCTGCTAAAATAAACACTGGGGTCGGGGAAAGCCCGAATGGAGAAATTTCAATTCCTCCTATTGAGAAGGGATGACGCGCTTCCCACCAGCCATATGTCCCTGCCAGTAATATCCCAAAGACAATAAGCCCCATTCCCAGCGCAGAGATTATCGAGCCGACTATATCCAGCCTGGGTTTCTCTTCAGTCTCAAGGGGCGCATCCAGAATATACCGGCTTAACAACAGGATAATAATCACGATTACTACCTCCCCGCCAAAGGCAAGCCTCCAAGTGTACTCAGTTGTCAGCCAGCCTCCTATAATGGGCCCGAGTGCAATCGCGCTTGCAACGATTCCTCCTAAAATGCCGTAAGAAAGTGCACGGTCCTTTCCGCTGTAGTTTGAGGTCACGAGCGTCTGAATGGCAGGCATTACAAGGGTAGCTCCTAATCCTTCAAGGATTGACCAGCCTATAAACAGCACAGCCATTGTCGGGCTGATTGCAGTCAGGAACGAACCACTACCATAGATGATCAGTCCTGTCCTGAATGCCCTTTTTCGACCAATAATATCTCCAAGCTTTCCTCCGGTGATCATAAGTGATGCCATTACAAGAGAATAGAGTGTAATGGCAGCCTGGACGGTGGCAACGTTAGTGTCAAAATCTTTGATGAGTGTAGAGATAGAAACATTCATTATCGTCGTATCAATAACAAGCACAAACATTGCAAGCACGAGAGAAGCAAGTACAGTCTTTCTTTCTATGTCAACACCTCCTGTAGTAAAATATAAAGGCGTAATCTCTGCAGGAAGAAGCTCACATAATTCTGTTTACAGCCAGTAGAGTTTATAGCCGTAGACCCAGAGAAATTAAAGAATAAGCAGGAAGGCGTAAATTTTTTCATTACTGAAGACTCTTAATTTATGCCACCTGCATCTTCGCTCGTTAAGCCATTCTGAATGCTTCTCTTACACCCGGCAGCATGATATAGATGAGAATTAGGGTATTCGCGAGAACTGATAAATTCACATCATACCATGAACCTCCTGTAACTAGTAACACAAAATCAATGCACAAGTTGAATATCGTAATAACAGCCAGAAACATCCAGGCTTGCTTGTCCACCTGCCAGAGCATCTGAGCCAGCCACACCCATATGTAGGCGAGCAGGCCATACAGCAGTGCATACCAGAGACTGAAAACACGGCCCTCAATTACCCCTAAAAAGGGAAAAAAGCCGAGGAACCGAAGCATTACAATAGCGTTTAAAAACGCCAGAACAACAGCTACAAAAGTCAGTATTGTGACACCAATAGGTTTTTCCATACTCAAACTCCCCCTGTCCTGCAATAACCTACATCAGGTTCTCATTTTTAATCCCCAGATAAGTGACCCGATTCCCCCGAGAATCAGGAAAAAACCGAATATCCATGGTAAGAACAGGACTCCTACAAGAGAATTGGTTAGAAGAAGCAGGCCGAGAATCATGGTGAGGACACCAATGATTCCTATTCCCCATCCTCCTCCTTTAAGAGCCAGGACAATTTTTACGACCCCGTTGATAATAGCCCATACCCCTATGAAAATAATGAATAATGTAAGGACTATGAAAGGACTGTAGATTGGGTACGTCAGTATAACAACTCCTGCAATAATGCTCAGGATACCCGAAAGCAATTTCCATACCCTATTACCCGAAAATATCAGCGCTCCTATGACAGAAAGAATCCCTTCTGCCAGCCAGAAAATACCAAGAATCTGTACAAGAAAGACAGTGGTTGCTGCAGGTCTGTATAAGAGGAATAATCCTACAAGGATGGCAATGATCCCTTCCAGAAGAACCACCCACCAGGGTACCTGCAGTATTTCATATCCAATTTCATATTCAGATTCAATTGATTGTTCCGTAACATCAGCTGGTTGTTCCATATAGCCCACTCCCCAAATATTTAGTTCTTCAACCAGTACTCCCCGAGGCGGAAATATATACCTGAACACCGTTAAAGGAGTATCTTTTTCCCGATATGGGACTTCATGCTTCTGGATGATTTATCTACACTTAGAAATAGCCAGAGTCAAAGAGAATATATCCTTCTCCCTCTCAAAGAAGAATAGTTTCCTTCTCCAGGTTCAATTCATCGATGGAGCCAGCCATAATAGTGCAATCTCCCCCATAAATACCACTAACATTGCTGGTAAAGAACATTTACTGAATGCACTTTTACTGAATGCACTTTTACTGAATGCACTTTTACTAAATACACTTTTACTGAATGCACTTTTACTAAATACACTTTTACTAAATACACTTTTACTAAATACACTTTTAATGAATGCACTTTTTCCATCACGAATTACCGGTATGACGTAGGCTAAAGTAAAATGTTTATTTATCACTCAACATCACAAAGATAGGATACTATAAAACATCATTTTTCAATATTTTCAATATTAACTCATCTTCAATCTTTACCAGAGACGAAGCAGTGGTATAACTAATTGTATATTAACCATTATATATAAGCTATTTTATTATTTGTTTTTAAAAAATTTTCCAGTCATTAATAAATGTTAAATAACAATTACACAGGCGAGCAGATAAAAGAAAAAACAGGTAAATAAGGAAGCTATTTAAATAGGATCTCATCATCCAGAGGATCAGTAATGAATCCGACAAATCAACGGGATATTTCCCTTTATATCTATCATGCCGGGCAGTGTGACCCGAAAAAATGCACTGGAAGGAAATTGGCTCGCTTTGACCTTGCCCGTCTTTATGACAGGATATCAAGATTGCCAAGGTCAGCGATCCTTCTTGACCCTACTGCAGAAAAAGCCCTATCTCCTGCCGACGATTACAGAAAAGGGATAATCGTACTCGATTGTTCATGGGAAGAAGTGGAAAGGGTTTTTCCCGAACTTGCGAAGCTGAACCTTGAGCACAGGGCTCTTCCATATCTGCTTGCAGGCAATCCTGTAAATTTCGGAAGGCCTTTCAAACTTAATTCAGCAGAAGCCTTTGCAGCAGCTCTCTATATTCTGGGGCATAAAGAACAGGCTGAAAAAGTCCTTTCCAAGTTTAATTGGGGGCACAGTTTTCTCGAACTCAATAAGGAACCACTTGAAGAGTATGCAACCGCAAAGAACAGTACTGAGATCGTGGAAATTCAGAGTCATTACTTCTAACTACCTATTGCCCATTATTTCTGACTATCCATCATCCACTATCTCTGAATACCCATTGTCCATTATTTCTGATATCCATCGTCCATTATCTCTGAATACTCGTTGTCCATTATTTCTAACTATTTATTGTTCATTATCTCTGATTATCCATCATCCATTATCTCTGACTATCCATTGTCTCTAACTGTTTTTGAATGCCAGCAAATTCGGGCTTATTTAAAGAAAAATACTCGTAAAAGACCTGAAATGAAGAAAAGGATGTTTGCGCAATGAAAGTACCGGTGAAAGCAGAGAACAGAAAACAGATAGGAGTTATAGGTGCAGGAGCTTGCGGCAGTGAGGTCAGAGTTCTTGCAGAAAGGGTGGGAAGAGAGATCGCAAAAAGAGGAGCGGTTCTGCTTTGCGGAGGTCTGGGCGGAGTTATGGAAGCCGCTGCATACGGAGCAAAGCAGGAAGGAGGAATAACCCTGGGAATTTTGCCTGGAGCTCTGAGGGAAGAAGCAAATCTCTGGATAGATATCGCGGTTGTTAGTGGAATGGGACATGCCAGAAATGCTCTTATAGCTCAGTCTTCGGATGCATTGATTGCGGTTAATGGGGAATACGGAACACTTTCGGAGATAGCCTTGGGTCTGAAAATGGGGAAACCTGTAGTCGTGGTTGAACCAGGCTGGAAAATTGAAGGCGTTCACAGAGCAAAAAGTCCGGAAGAAGCTGTAGAACTTGCTTTCAGGCTGACTGAAGATAAGGGAAAGTCCTTTAGGGAAAGTACTAAGGAAAAGTACTAAGGAAAAGTACTAAGGAAAAGTACTAAGGAAAAGTACTAGAAAATAGCTAAAAATAGTTAAAAACAGCAAAAAATAGCTAAAAATACTAAAAACACTAAAATACGGTTTAAAACATATGAAAACAACTGAAAATAACTGAAAAAATTTGAGAAGGCTTAAAATATTAAAAGGAATTAACAGGGAAAATATCCCATAGAGAACCGTATCCCATAGAGTTGTGAAGAGATAAATAAGGACAGATAAGTAGAAGAGTTTAACGGGTGGATGAAGACTCTAGAAAGGCAGATGGAGAGCTCTGAGCCTAATTTTAGTTACGGATGACAGCGTATTTTATGATTCAATCCAAAAATATATATTGGAAAAGGAAACTTCAAAGAATTAGGAGGCAGGCTTTGTCTCAGACTGGAAGGAGATTTGGGGTACGTTAGTATTCCTCCAGAGAATTTAAAAAATTATACCGGAGTTTTAGATGCACCTTATTGTAACGGAAAAAAATATAGCAGCAAGGAGGATAGCTGCGATTCTGGCTCCAAAAAACCCGAAGAAAGATAGAGTCAGCGGAGTAGACGTGTACCGGTATGAGATTGTGTCCGATGAAGAGAAGCAGGAGACTGTAGTTGTAGGGCTGTCGGGCCATATCGTAGGGATCGACTTTCCCAAGGAGTACAATAACTGGCAGAAAGTGGAAGCTAAAACCCTTATCGACGCCGACATCATAACAACTCCTATCAACCGGAAGATTGTAACTGCACTTAAAGGCCTGGGAAAAAAGGCGAGCAGGGTTACGATTGCCACTGACTATGACCGGGAAGGAGAACTGATCGGAGTCGAGGCTCTCAATATCATAAAACAGGTAAATCCAGATGTTTCTTTTGACCGGGTGCGCTACAGTGCGATAACCCCAAAAGCAATAGAAGCCGCGTTTTCAAATGCAACAAATGTTGATTTTAATCTCGCGGACGCCGGCCATTCCAGGCAGGTCATTGACCTTGTCTGGGGTGCAGCCCTTACCCGTTATATTTCTCTTGCTGCAGGCAGGCTCGGGAAGATGTTTCTTTCCGTAGGGAGGGTACAGTCGCCAACTCTTTCTCTTATTGTTGACAGGGAAAAAGAAAGGAATGTTTTTGTCCCAACTCCTTACTGGGAAATCTATGCCGAACTTCAAAATACAGAAGGAAAAACCTTTTCAGCTCAGCACTCAACCCGCCGTTTCCTGGATAAAAAGGAGGCAACAAAAGTCTTCAAAAAACTGGGGAAAAAGGCTGAATTAAAGGGAATCGAAAAAGGGAAAAAGACCGATCAGCCCCCGACTCCTTTTAATACCACAGGTTTCATAAGCGCAGCAAACTCAATCGGACTCAGTCCCGCAAACGCAATGCGCATAGCTGAAGCGCTCTATACTAATGGTTATATTTCGTATCCCAGGACTGACAATACGGTTTATCCCGAGACCCTTGACCTGAAGGCTCAGATTGAGATTTTCAAAGAAGGTCCCTTTAAAGAGTACGCAGAGGCTCTGCTTGAAAAAGCCGAACTCATTCCTACGCGAGGAAAAAAGGAAACTACCGACCACCCACCTATTTTTCCGGCTTCCCTTGCAAAAGAGTCCGACTTAAAAGAAGATGAGTGGAAGGTCTACGAACTTGTAGTCAGACGCTTTTTTGCGACTTTTGCCGGGCCAAGCGAATGGGAAACCATGCGCTTGAAACTTGACATCAACGAGGAAGAGTTCAGGTCAAACGGGGCAAGACTTGTGGAACCGGGATGGAGATGGTACTATCCTTACAATGCGCCTGAAGACAGGTTGTTCCCTGAACTTCATGAAGGCGATTCCCTGAAAGTGATTAAAAAAGATATGCTGGATAAAGAAACCCAGCCGCCTGGCCGTTACGGACAGGGAAGACTTATCAATATTATGGAAGAGCTAGGGCTTGGAACAAAAGCAACGCGGCACGAGATAATCAGCAAGCTTTATTCCAGGGCCTATATACACGGGAATCCTGTGCAGCCTACGAATACCTCTTTTGCAGTAATGGACACTCTTGAGACGTATTCCCCTACTATCACAAAGCCGGACATGACAAAGCTGCTTGAAGAAAACATGGACCTGATTGCTGAGGGCAAGATCAAAGAGTCTGCCGTTCTTGAAGAGTCGCGGGAGATATTAAAGCAGGTCTTCTCGGAACTCGATAAAAACCGGGAAAAAATCGTGGAATCTCTCCAGGCAGGTCTCAGAGAAGATAAAATCATAGGAACCTGCTCTAGCTGCGGAAATGAGCTTATAATCCGGCGTTCGAAAAGGGGAGGCCGTTTTATAGGCTGTAACAATTATCCGAACTGTACCTTTTCTCTCCCTCTGCCCCGAAGCGGACAGATCATAGTTACTGATAAGGTCTGTGAAGCTCACGGCCTGCACCATATCCGTATAATCAATTCTGGAAAACGGCCCTGGGACCTTGGCTGTCCTCAGTGTAATTTCATAGAATGGCAGAAAACCCAGCAGGAGGAACAGGCCAAGCAGCCCAAAAAAGAAAAGCCCAAATCAATTCAGGATCTCGAAGGTGTGGGAAAAGCCACCGCAGGAAAACTGGAAGATGCCGGTATTACAAGCGTAGAAGCTCTGGCAGAAGCCGACCCTGTAGAACTTGCAAAAGCGATAAAGACCAGTGTAAAGAGAGTCAAAAACTGGCAGATCTCATGCAACGGCACAGTCACAGTAGAAAGCAACAGCACAGCTGAGGGCAGTAGCACAGTTAAGGGTAACTGTACAGTTGAAGACGCATGAAAATATCCCTCAATGGCGCCGCCTTTTCTATTTTTGCTTGCTTTTTTATTTTTGCCCTTTTCTGATTTTTGCTTGTTTTCTGATTTCTGCCCGTTTTTTAATCTTGTCCATTTATAGAGCTCATTTTAAAATTTAATATTTTTTTAAAGTATACAGAACTAAAAGGTAGTGTAGCGAAAGTTCTGTAAATTATGATTGACTCTATATCCTTTTACTTCAGTTTCAAGCATTCCTAAAGAACTTGATGAGAAAGTTGAAGAATCTCTCTCAAAGCCAATAGAACACGAAATTCCTTACCTTTTTGTTGATGCGACTTATCTTAAAGTAAGAGATCTTAAAGTAAGAGGTGGACTCCATTATGAAAATAAAGCTCTTTTTGTAGTTGCTGGAATTAGAGATAACAGTTTACGTGAGATTCTTGGAGTAAGATTGGCAGACAGTGAAGACTCTCTATTCTGGGAAAAGCTATTCGAAGACCTTAAAAAAGGAGGGTTATATTGAACTGCAATATCAAGCCGGAACGCTTGATATGGAATATGTTACCATGCGCAGGAGATCAAGAACTCTGTATAAAAATGATTATTAACCAGATTTATTCAATAGATTCCAAAGTATATATATAAAATTTAAATCAGAGACTTTATTAAACAGCGGATAATATTTGTTCAATGTATTCTAAAGTATAATCTGAAATTTAAATGAAAGATATTTAAAGGAGTGGAAAGCCCTGAGTATTTTCATTGAAATTCGTGAATTAAGGTGGTAGATTTTGTCAAAAAAACGAGTTTTAGTTGTCCTGCTTATTCTTGCAGTATTTCTCAGCTTTGGCTGCGCCAACAAAGGAAGAACGAATTTATCTGTCTCAAATAATGAGACTGAAATAAACGTCAGTTTTCCTGAGTCAGGTAATAGCAGCTGGTGCCCTGTAGGTTCTCAGCTTCAGGTCAAAGACCCGACTACCGGAAAAATCCTGAGTTTGACAATTACCGGAACCGAAAAATTTGAAAACAAAACTCTCTGTAAGGCTTGTGTAGAAACAGGTACTGAAGGAAATACTTCCAGATTTGAGTACATGTGGTCTGAAGATAAGAATACCACGGTCTGGACAAAGTACAACAAGGATGGAAATATCTCAGTAAGATTCATCGACCTGGATGGAAAAAAGACAATCATTGATGGAGCCGGAAGGACGCTTGAGTTTGGAAACTCAGGAGAGGTTTCATCAAACCCGGTATGAAAAGGGTCAACGTTTTTCTTTTTTCTTGCTTTCCACATAATAATATTGCCTTATATCCTCATCTTTTCCATTTTATGCTCATATTTAGTTTATAAATTCAATCTGGCTTTTAAAGTGCTTATATGGGCTATTGTAAATGGCACATATATACTTTCTCGAGAACCGATGGTCTTTTCAGAATATTGTATTGACATGTAGGTCTGTTAGTACATAGTAGACTAATATAGTACATAGTCTTAGATATCCCAAAATTATATTGTAGTCTGCTAGTATGTAGTATACTAGCATAGCACATAGTTTTAAATACCCCAAAATTCTATTTAATATCGTGTAAAAGCGAACAAACTGCACATCTCAAAATGGATTTCAAAACCTGCAAAACCTGCAATCCCAACCTTAGGATGCCGGTTTATATTAAAGAGCCGAAAAATCGGTTTCCTTCGCTACTCTACGGAAGGAGAGAGCTTTTACAACCCTTTCCTCACTCCTTCCCACTTTTTTACCACTTCCTGTTTTTACCTCATAGCTTTTTCTTTTTATCTCGTTCTTTGTCCTGATTCGTGGTAGCTTCTGGCAAGCTTACATATCTGTTCTGCAACCTCGAGCGGGTCTTTTCCTGTAAGAATACTCACCGGCTCTTTTCCAAGTGCACCTGTCTCATAAAAGATCCTGGGTATTTTTCCTCCTGTAGCCCGAATAGCCTCTTCGACCATCCAGGAGATGGCCTCCCCTTCTGCATCCTTCATATTCTCAGGCTCAAAGCGCCGGTCTACAACTGAAAAATCCCATCCATTTCCTTTACAGTAGGCTTTTAAAAACTCGGCAATCTCCGGGTTATTTGCAAAATCTATAATAGACCTTATCTCTGAATCTTTTTTCCTAATTTCCAGCAGAAGGTGTGCCATATAGCCAGAAGCTCCGAATTTTATTCTTCCTGTAGCTTTCGGAAAACCATCAACTACCGAAATTCTCCCATCGACTGCAAGAACATCTCCAGGAGTGGTTGATTCTTTTGAGGCATAAACAAAATTTGTTCGAACTTTAGGAATCAAAGCTGAGAATTCCTTGCAGTCTTCTATTTGTTCAAGCCCAAGATATAAACGCCCTATCATGTCTATCTTTTCGTTAAGATCCATAACATCACGACCCCCCACCGTTTGATATTATGATGTTTATCCCACATCTGCAAGTTTGATGTGCAGTCAGTCGGACAATGGCATGTAAAAATAGGTTGCAAAAGTCGGTTGCAAAAAATAGGTTGCAAAAATAGGTTGCAAAAGTAGGTATCAGACTAGATTAGATAAAATTAGATTAGAGATCTTAAAACCTAAGTTGAGGTCTTCAAAGTGGGCTTTGTGCGCAGAATAGGGAGTATTTATTTACTCGAACTTTAAATTATTTTCAGTTTACTCAATTCAGTTTATACAATTTAACTCCTGTTTCTTCGTACCTTTCTTGTAATGTGAAATTCCGAAAAATCGCTAGGTATAGAAAATGTCTGGTCACTACAATCTCATTTCCTGGAACGTAAACGGCCTTCGGGCTGCAATGAAAAAAGGCTTTCTTGAGCTTTTGCTGGAACAGAAATTTGATATTGTCTGCATTCAGGAAACTAAAGTTTCTCCTGATAAACTCCCGAGAGAAGCAAAGAACATTCCGGGCTACTACAATTATTTTGTCTCAGCAGAAAAGAACGGCTACAGCGGGGTTGGACTCTTCTCCAGGAAAAAGCCCCTGAAGCTCGAAAACGGCATGGGAATCGAAAAATTTGATAGGGAAGGCCGCTTCCTGAGGGCCGATTTTGAGGACTTTATCTTAATGAATATCTATTTCCCTAATGGCAAAGCCTCTCTGGAGCGTCTGGAATATAAAATGAATTTCTACGAGGCTTTTTTAGACTATGCGAACTCTCTCAAAGCAGACGGCAAAAAGCTTGTTATCTGCGGGGACGTAAATACAGCCCACAAAGAGATCGACCTTGCCCGTCCCAAACAAAACGAAAAGATATCCGGTTTTCTTCCTGAAGAGCGGGCATGGATGGATAAATTCCTTGCTGCCGGCTATCTTGACACTTTCCGTATATTCAATCCAGAAGGCGGAAACTATTCCTGGTGGTCAATGAGAACAGGAGCACGTAAAAGAAATGTAGGATGGCGTCTGGACTACTTTTTTGTAAGTGAAAAACTGCGGGACAATGTAAAATCCTCCCCGATTTACAGTGAAATAATGGGTTCGGACCACTGTCCTGTAGGGCTTGAACTTGAATTTTAAATTTTACTTATAACAAAATTTCACAATAAACGATGCCAATCGATAAAAGTTCACAAAAATATTTTGCAAATAATTCAATATAGTTTAGATACAGTTTAAAATGAGTTTAAAAAGAATTTAATAAAAATTTAAAAAAAGTTTAAAAATAGTTCTGTAAGAAGAAACCAGAGTAGTTGAACTCATTTACTGCATGCCCCAATGCAGTCTATCCGAAGTTATTACTCCCCAAGCATAGCTGTTCGATGATAGTTCAGCTACCCAAGCAATTTTCTATGTGATAGATTTTAATTTACCCCTCTACTCCGACTTTCCAACTTCGGCAGCGTCTCAAAGTCTCAAGTCTCAAGTCTCAAGTCTCAAACTTGCAATCAAATAATTCTTAACTGATTTTCAGCCGCAACTCTAATATAAAATTCATCCCTGGACGATTTATTAATAAAGGATGCAAAGAATAGATGGATTAACCAGTGATAATTTTATTATTATTTTTACTTTGTATGTAATTTCGCTGTTTGAGTGGGGTAATATGGGGCTTCTAAGTGAGTTTAAGGATTTTCTTTATGAATACAAGGTAATTCCACTTGCAATTGCCTTCATTATGGGTATCGTATCCACGGCTCTTGTAAAATCGCTTGTGGACAATATCGTAATGCCGATTATCACACCTTTTGTGCCTGGGGGAGCCTGGAAAACGGCAACCTTTGAAATTGGGCCAATAGTACTGGGTTGGGGGGCTTTTCTGGGAGAACTGATAAATTTCATAATTATTGCATTCGTGGTCTTCATAGTTGCAAAAATGGTGTTGAAAGAAGAAAAAGTAGAAAAGAAGTAATTTTAAGGTATTAAAGGCAGAAAAAACTGAACCTATGCCTTATAATCGCAAAAAACGAAAAATTCTGGCCGATGCAACCGTGTTTAATATCTTATTTATAGGGTGCCTCCGCCAGCTTGCCTGGCGGCCCTTTATAAAAAGAAAGCAAAGAAAATAGACTTAAACTATCAGTAAGAAAAAAGGTGTCTTCTTCAAATTGTATGGGTAAAAGTAAATTTTATGTATTTGCTGAAAATTTAAAAATTTAACTAAGTTTGAGAAACAACTTCAAACGATGTATCCAACTCTAAAACTGTATGATAAAATTGTTGCACATTTTTCAAATTGGAAAATTCTCCATTGAATTTGAAGAGGATACTAAAAAATCGGCAATGTCTTAAATTTGCTGTAAATTTGAGATCAAGTTTTTGCATAGTATAAAAAAAATTGATCTGCCGATATGGAATTTTCTACCCAATAACTTATTGAGATTTGTGATTTTACAGAAAAATTGGCACACCGCCGAAAAAAGCTCAGTGAGTGAAAATTGAGAGATTTCCACTCAAAATGAAGAGGATACGATACTATACCCTACTGCCCAAGAAATTTAGTTATGAATCATTAAAATTAAGAAATGGACTACGGATGAGGAGTTGTCTATGTATTAACGTATCTTAATTAAGTTGCCATGGCACTACTGATTCAAATTGGAGTCAGTCCGACCCTTCCCCTGCTCATCTCAAGCCTGAACTTTTTGCTGATATATTCTTTCGCAGCTCCGCTTCCGTGTATAAGCAGTTCGACCAGATCTTCGGGCTCATCAATATCAGTACCTGCAAAAAAAGAATCATATACCTCAACACTCTGTCCTGTTTCTTCTGCAATCGAGCAGTGCGTCAGAAAACTCGAACCATAGTACCTGACCCTGTAGCAGGAAGGGTTTTTGATAAATAGTGCATTTGTACCCCCACCTTTTCCCGGGACGATACAAACGTCTGCTTTTGTTGAAGTTATCCCTTTAACATGATCTGGAGATAAAAGAGGAAGATCAGCCATAACAATAATAACCGGCTCCTCAGCCTGCTCAAGGTACCCGTTAAGAGCTTCATTCAGGTCATTTTTGTCCAGAAGCACATTGGCTTTCGTCATATCCTCAAGTCCGTACATAGAAGGACTGAGAATATCGATTGTTCCCACTCCGGCTTCCTTAAGGGTGTTTATCACCTGATTCAGCATCAGTTCCACAAACTCTTCTCTCTCTTCCAGAGTCAGGACAGGGGACAATCTGGATTTTGCACTGGATTTTTTATAGGGGATTACGGCTTTCATCTTGACTCCTGAAAATCTAAGTTCGGAAATAAATATAAATTAATATTAACCTTAATTCACTGAAATTTATATAATTAGTGTCCGCAACGAAATAACCTATGCAACTTATAATTAATTGTACCTTTGATTGGCAACCTTGATAGTGAAAATCAAAATACTCAATCGGGAACATTCATAGGTTATTCTGTGACTGGGTCTTAATTAAAACCACCACGACCCGGAAAAATAAACTCATTTTTCTTTTCCTTCCGGCTTGCAGCAATTTCAACCGATCTGGCTTATATTAAATCGTTAACCGCACTGAGAAAGGCGCAAAGGAAGAAGTAACTTTGCAAAATTCACCTTTTCAGGCAAAACTCAATTTTTCTAGATTCTAAATTTACATTCTAAATTTACATTCTAAATTTACATTCTAAATCTACATTCTAAATTTACATTCTAAATTAGTCCGCTTGAGCGAACGAAGTGAGCAAAACGGACATCGCTCCCGAGTCAAAACTCGGGAGTTGAAACGTTATCTAAACCGAATTCATGCCGTCCTCCCGAGACGGGACTCGGGTGACGGAACTTGGGAGTTTAATCTCTACTACCTATCTTTGTCTTTCCTAAACCTGGAAGGGGTTCTACTCTATTAGGAATAACTGGCTCCACTTTTCGATACAGGGTATCCCTCTGCATAGGAATTCTTCCTGCTCCTTTTATCATCCATTCGAACTCGGCAGGAGATACATATTCTCCATTACTGCCTCCTGATGCTGTGGAGATCTGGTCTTCCATAAGCGTGCCTCCGAGGTCGTTTGCTCCGCACTGCAAGGCTACCTGAGCGAGTTTCTTTCCTAACTTTACCCATGTGGCCTGAATATTTTTTACATAAGTATGTAAAATTACGCGAGAAATAGCTATGAGCTGAAGGTCTTCAAGCCCTGTAGTCGAGAATTTTCCGGATGCAATCATCTTTTCCCCTATAGGATTATTGTAAGGCAAAAAGGCCATCGGGATAAGTTCCGTAAACCCGCCTGTCTCTTTCTGGATTTCACGGATAATAAAGACATGGTCCAGGCGTTCTTCAAGAGTTTCAACATGTCCGTACATGATAGTGGAATTGGTGGAAATCCCTGCTTTATGTGCTGCAGTTATGGTATCAATCCACTGCTGGGTACTGATTTTTCCAGGGCAGATAATCTTTCTTACCCTGTCGGAAAGGATCTCAGCCGAAGTCCCGGTAAGGGAATCAAGCCCACTTTTTTTAAGTCTGCGCAGGGCTTCTTCAACCGACATGCCTGAGATTCCTGCTGCATAATTTACTTCCATAGGGGATAGGGCATGAATACACAGGTCAGGAAATTCGTCTTTTACTGATTCTATAATTTCAAGATAAAACTCTATATCGGCTTCCGGGATATATCCACCCTGGATGCATACCTCCACAGCTCCGGCTTTTCTCGCGTCTCCTGCTTTTTCCAGGATCTCTTCAACGCTCAGGATATACCCTTTCTCTGTCCTGTAGGCACAGAACCCGCAGTTTCCAATACATTTGTTTGTGATATAGATATTCCTGTTTACCACATAGCTGACTGTATCGCCGACCGTACTAGCGCGCAGATCATTGGCGAGCTCAAACAGCTCAAAAGGATTTCCTTCAAGCAGGAGGAGGGCATCCTCTTTAGTACATTTTCCCCTGTATGCCCTTTCAATTACATCTTCTGGAATTGTCGGTTTTTTCGTGTACATCCGATCATCCTTTTTAAAATTCCATCATTTCCCTGAGTGTTATTTTACTATCCAGCTTATTCTGAGGCTCCACACCCTGTAATCCTTCCAGGGTTCCTGGAAGCCAGTTCACGTACTCCTTTGTAAAGAGTTGTCCTCTCTTTTGGAACTCTTCCGGCTCCGTAGATCATCCACTCCAGTTCTTCAACAGAAATATTTTCTCCATTAGGAGCTCCTGCCAATCTGGAAATACTCTCTTCCATAAGTGTACCTCCAAGGTCATTTGCACCGCAGTGGAGAGCAAACTGGGAAAGCTTCTTACCCAGTTTTACCCAGCTTGCCTGAATATTATCTACATGCCCGTGAAGAAGGATGCGTGAGATAGCATAGATTTTCAGGTCATCTAGACCCGGTGTAGCGTACCTGCCCTCTCGGATCATTTTTTCTCCAACAGGATTATTATAAGGCATAAAAGGAAGAGGCACAAATTCAGTAATTCCTCCAGTCTCCTTCTGAATCTCTCTGATAGTTAAGATGTGCTCAATTCTTTCTTCAGGAGTTTCGACATGTCCGTACATCATGGTTGCAGTAGTAGGAATTCCTGCAGCATGTGCCTGTGTGACCACTTCAATCCACTCCGCAGTCCTGAGTTTTGAAGGGCAGATAATTTTCCTGACACGGTCAGAGAGAATTTCAGCTGCAGTTCCAGGCATCGTATCAAGCCCGCTTCGTTTCAGCTTTGAAAGGGCTTCACTTACCTTTATACCACTGACACGAGAAGCATGATAAACCTCCATCGGGGAAAAAGCGTGAATATGCATTTCCGGAAATTCGGCTTTTATGGCTTCTACAATTTCCTGGTAAAAGTCCAGGCCCACATCCGGGAGAAGTCCTCCCTGAATACAGACTTCGGTAGCTTTTGCCTTTTCAGCTTCTCTAACCTTTTCCATGATTTCTTCTATGCTGAGGACTTTTCCATCGTTTGTCCTGAATGCACAGAACCCGCAGGTACCCACACAGCGACTTGTGAAGTTTATATTTCGGTTTACTACGTAGGTAACCGTATCACCTACCGTAAGGGAGCGAAGTTCGTCCGCAAACCTGAATAGTTCGAAAGGAGGTCCCTCCAGGAGCAGGAGCCCATCTTCTTTTGTACTCTTCCCCTGGTATGCGCGTTCTATGAGATCTTCGGGAATCCTGTTGTTCATTTTTCAATTCCTCCGCATGCCCTCTTTCAGGGCTTTTTCCTGTAACCGTCGACATCAGAGAGTTGTTCTATAAGCCCGCCTATCCTGTCAGAGTACCATTCTTTTCTTACATACTGAGGGTAAATTGGCAGGCGTTCTCTGAGCAAAGTCGGACTTAGTTTCCTTTGCATGTCCTTTACATCCGGCCATTCGGCTTCAGGATTAATCCAATCAATTGTCAGTGGGGATATGCCTCCCAGGTCAGTCACCCCTTTTGCGATAAGGGCTTTTGGGTCTATAAGGTTTGGGGCAACCTGTACTGCTATGTCAGAAGTAAGAATCTGCCTGGCCAGGCAGATAGTGTCAATCATTTCTCCTATTGAAGGCGCAGGAAAATTTTCCATGGGTGTTCCGGGCTTTGGGGCAAAGTTTTGAATAATAACCTCCTGAATGTGCCTGTATTCCCTATGGAGATCCGCAATAGCTTCAAGAGACTCTATTCTATCTTCCCTATTCTCCCCAATTCCTATAAGAAGGCCGGTGGTATAGGGAATCTGGAGTTTTCCTGCTTCTCGAATGGTATTAAGCCTGAGTTCGGGAAGTTTGCCGGGGCAGTCCTTATGGGCTTCCAGGGTTGCCGTGCTCTCAAGCATCAGTCCCATGCTCGCGTTCAAAGGCTTTAAAGCCTTCATCTCCGAGCGCGTCATAATTCCTGCATTCGTATGAGGAAGGATTCCAATATCGATTGCAGCCTCACAGAGAAAAAGAAGGTATTCAAGCGTGGAAGAATAACCAAGTTCTTTAAGCCACTTCCTGTACTCCAAAACCTCCTCGGGATACTCTCCGAAGGTGAAAAGGGCTTCGGTACACCCTGCCTTTGCCCCGTTTTCAAGTACAGAAAGAATTTCTCCAGGCTTCATGAGCCTGGCGCCTGGTTGTCCTGGCTCCCGCCGAAAACCGCAGTAACCACAGCGGTTCCTGCAAATATTGGTCACAGGAACGAAAACGTTTTTCGAATAAGTCACAAAGTTGGGATTTTTTGGTGGAATAATAAAACACCTGATGAGTTTGTTTTCTGGAATTTCATTCCAGGATTTTCTTCATTGTAGCGGCTACACCGAGAGCTACGCCTTCGACTTCAATGCCACCTTTGCCTTTAGCTCCATCCCCTACAACGTAAAGTCCGGGAACAGGAGTCTCGTTACCAGGATCCGTACCTGATGCTGCCCTGTTTACCGGCCAGCTGTCATGGTATGACTGGATGAGCAGAACTTCATATTTTTTATTGGGAAAGATGTTTTTAAGATCTTTAAGCCCTAATTCAATTTCAGCTTCGAGATTTTTCACGTTCTCAGGGGCTACGTACTGATGAGACATTGTAAGGTGCTTGCCAGGCGGAGCAAGTTTCGGATCGACCTGCGTAACCTCGTTTATCCCATTCACTCTTTTTGCATATGGGGTTAGAAGGACACCCGAATGCCCTACAAGCGGTTCGCCTGCAGCAAGGCAAATCTTTATGCCGGCAGAAGGCTTCAGGGTTTCAAGTCTTTGGAGGTATTCTGAAGCTTTCTCACCTGACAGGGCCTCCGCGCAAAGACATGCCGTTGCAGCATGCCCTAAATTGCTGATGACCAGGTCTGCTTTATGAGCCTCTTCGCCAACAAGTACACCTGCGGCTTTCCCGTTTTCCACAAGGATTTTTGAAACCTCGGTCTCGGTATGAATCTTTCCGTCGTGTGCAGCAATCACACTTTCCAGAGCATCGATAATCCCTTTGCATCCGCCAATAGGAACTCCTGGGCCGCCGAATCTGTACATGTTTTCAATTATCTCGAAAATTTCTTCCACAGGAACTTCGTCACTTTTAAGGCTCAATGCCCAGCCGCAGAAAGCATCGGCAAATCTCACAAGCCATTCGTCCTTAAACTGGGACCTGATCCATGCCTGCAAACTGCTTCCTGTCGGTCGATTCTTTCGCGTGCTCACTATGAGAAGAGCGATCTTCAGGCGTTCTTTATGCGAGAGAAGTGTGGAAAAATCGGTAAACGAAATATCTTTGAATCCTTTTTCATAATCCTGGATGCCTTTTTTCTGGGGCACGCGTATAATTGTATCATCGGACCGCACAATCTTTACATCGGCTCCGACTTCTTTGAGAAACTTAGCTAGAGGGCCTGCAGGTCCATGGGGAAGGATATGGAAAGCTCCGCTCGAAAGCTGGAAGCCTTTGTAAGGGAGATTTGTAAACCTTCCTCCTGTGATAGGAAGCCTTTCAAAAACGTCTACCTGGTATCCTGCCTTTGAGAGCCTGGCTGCACTTAAGAGTCCTCCAAGTCCCGCACCGATTACAATCGCTTTCATGCTACCACCTCTATGGCCTTAACAGGGCAGTAGAGAACGCAGATCCCGCAGTCTATGCAGGCATCAGTAGCTCGTGCCTTTCCTCTTACCTCGATTGCTCCCTTTTTGCAAAACGAAGCACACTGGCCGCACCCTACACAATTGTCATTAATCTTCATGCGATTCCACCAGTTTTTCTATCATGAAAAGACTTATTATAATGTATTGGTACAGTGTGTTCTCGGGACTATACTAAAAAGTATATCTCTTTATCGTGAATATTCTCTTTATCGTGAATGCAGCAATTTGTTGTACTCGATAATGTGTAATTTATTTATTTTCTGCCAACTATTTTATACCGCTTCACTGATGATTCTGCTATTGGTTTTATTCATATCTCGCAAAATATACAGGTGGGCTTCCATCTCAAATTCTGCAGCAGGATGGCCTAATTTTTATTAATCCTTTATTATTTTTATTTTCTGCGAGGCATGAAAAACCTTTTATTCTGGGAATTTCTCATGATTATTTATGTTATTATATATGAATGTTTTATTCAATTTAAAATAATTAAAGTATATATATACTTATTGTGTTTATATGACGCTTACTTATATATAACATAAATAATATTATTTATGTTGGGGGAGCTGGAGAAGAATAACATATGCATAACTTATATAATTCCACAAACGACCAGTACTTTACTCCAATTTTTAAAACATATCCATATTCGAAAAACAGATTTTAATTATTTGAACTTAATATTTATATATTATTAATTATCTAGCAAATAGCGATAAATAACTACACATCCGTTTGCAGCAATTAATATGGGGTTCTGTAATTTCAAACAATTTTAAATAATTTCAAACAATTTCAAACAATTTTAAACAATTTCAAACAATTTCAAACAATTTCAAACAATTTAAATTATTGAATATATTAATCTCACTCAATTGTACCTGTGCTGCCTGAAGCAGGAATTCTCCTGAAATTCTGGCAATTATCATACAATTCCGGGAAAAGAAATCTAAATTTTCAAAGCCCAGAAGTAAATGCCTGTAAAAAGGGATCATTTTATCGAAATTAAAGATCTCTGTGGACTCAGGCATCTATAAAAGGACCTGTGTCTGGACCGAAAGCAATTTTCCTAAAACCCGATTGCTTGGACGCAGTTTTTTGTCCAAAAACCCAAAATTCGTGTCATGTAATGCTGCAATTTCAGGTTGCTACACTTTAACAGGTGATATTAATGTCTGAAATAATTGATAGCTACATACCAGTTGCAATATTCCTTGTCGTGGCACTTATTATGCCTCCAATGACAATGTTTATGGTAAAGCAACTGAGCCCGAGGAGCAAGGCAGCCGGCAAATACACGACATATGAGTCGGGTTCGGTTCCCACAGGAACTGCAAGGATCCAGTTCAATGTTGAGTATTATCTTTATGCGATCGCTTTTGTGCTCTTTGATATAGAGGTGCTTTTCCTTTATCCATGGGTTACAGTCTATAAGGGACATGGGATCACCTCTCTTGCAGTGGTTGAGATGTTGGCCTTTATTTTTATATTGCTCTTTGGATACATTTATCTCTGGAAAAAGGGGGCCCTTACATGGGTGAAGTGAAGGAGAAAAAAACGAGTAAACCCTATGAGACCTCGGAAGAAGAAATTCCTGGAGTTATCACAACAACAAGCAATGCGATCAGTGAATTTCTCAAGAAAACTAAGGTTCAGGATATAATCAACTGGGGAAGGAAAAATTCGCTATGGTTTATGACCCAGCCAATGGGTTGTTGCGGAGTCGAGATGATTGCAATGGGCTGTGCTCATTATGACACGGACCGCTTTGGAATCATTCCGAGAAACTCTCCTAGGCAGGCTGATGTCATGCTCATAAGCGGCTACGTGACAAAGAAGTACCTGCCTGCTTTAAAAAGACTCTGGGAACAGATGCCTTCTCCGAAATGGGTCATCGCCTTTGGAGATTGTTCAATTAGTGGCGGCCCATTTTATGAATCATACAGCACTGTCCAGAATATTGATGAAATATTTCCAATCGATGTCTTCGTTCCAGGATGCCCTCCAAGACCAGAAGCAATGCTTCAGGGATTTGTGGAACTACAGGAAAAAATCAAAGCCAAAAAAGACCTGGGCACGGAGTATTAAGATTACTGAGGTTCTTCTGAACTTTCAGAGTTATTCGAGGGAAAATTATGGATGTAGCAGAAATTCTCAAGTCGTTAACAGGTGCATTTCCTGAGGCAATCTCCGAAAAAACCGCTGAGTCCGAAATCCGTGCCAGGGCATACGTGGATAGGGAGAAGGTGAAAAAAGTATGCCAGTACCTTAAGGGTTCCCTTCAATTTGACCACCTCTGCTCAGTTTGCGGAGTGGACTACATAAAAAGGAATGAGTTTGAGGTAGTCTATCATATAGCATCATATAATCATCCTGTGGTTCTGACGCTTAAGGTCAGGCTTCCAAGGGAAAATCCGGAAATCGAATCCATTGTATCGGTGTACTGGAATGCAAACTGGTACGAAAGAGAAACTTACGAGCTTTTCGGGATTCTTTTTAAAAACCATCCGAACCTGAAGCCACTTGTACTTCCCGAAGATATGCTTGGGGAATGGCCCCTCAGGAAAGATTACGAGGGCTTTCCGAATAAGACGGCCAGAAATCTGGTGTGAGGGTGAGAAATGGAAGAAAAGCTTGAACCAGATGAGATGATCGTACACCTGGGACCTCAGCATCCCATGCAGCCCGGCCCTTTCAGGCTAAACCTGAGGTTGAAAGGGGAAACAGTCGTGGATGCTGACATAGAACTGGGTTTCATTCATAAAGGTATTGAAAAGATTCTGGAGAATAAGACTTACCTTCAGGGAATCACAATCGTGGACAGGATCTGCTATCTTGTGGCCCTTGTAAATGAAGAATGTTTTGTAGGCTGTACCGAGAAATTACTTGGCATCGAACCGCCTGAAAGGTCTCAATATATCAGGGTTATTCTTGACGAGCTTACAAGAATTCAGAGTCACCTGCTGGGTATGGGCGAGTTTGGGGAATTCATTGGTTTTGTCTCCATGTTCATGTACACGATCAGGGAAAGAGAAGAAGTCCTGAGCCTGATTGATATGATCACAGGAGCCAGAATTACTCATAGTTATCTTAAGTTCGGAGGAGTACGCGACGACCTTCCTGAGGGGTTTAAAGAAAAAGCAATTCCTGTCCTAAACAACCTTAAAAAATCAGTTGACGATTTTGAGGAAATGTTCCACACTGACAGGATCTACAGGGAAAGGACTGTCGGAGTTGGTGTCCTGACTGCTGATGTCGCAAAGAACCTTGGGGTCTCAGGGCCTCCTTTGCGTGCAACCGGTGTGCCTTTTGACATCCGGAAAAACGAGCCTTATCTGGTCTATAAAGACCTTGATTTCAAAGTCTGCACTGAAACCGCAGGAGACTGTTTTGCAAGAGTACAGGTCAGGCTTGATGAGATCAGAGAAAGTATCTATATCCTGGAACAGTGCTTCGACCAGATTCCAAGCGGCCCGCTCTTTCCTGAAGGTTCACTGTACGGCAGGAGAACCCCTGTAATGAGAGTTCCTGCCGGTGAGGTATTCTACAGGGTGGAAGACCCACGAGGGGAAATGGGAATGTACATGATTTCCGACGGTTCGGACAAGCCATACAGAGTAAAGATTAGAGGACCTTACTATCCTACCCTGCAAGCTCTACCTCCCCTTATAATAGGTACGACTGTTGCAGATGTGGCAGCAATCTCGGGCAGCATGGACGGGTGTACCAGTGAAGCAGACAGGTGATTCTGATGACAGTAGTAATTCCTGAATATATAACTCCTTTAATTCCCTGGGTCCGCGGAATATTTGGCCTTGTCCTGATTGGAGTTATTTTCATGGGAGCAATGGGAGCTGTCTGGCTTGAACGGAAGCTTTCTGCTGACATCCAGACCAGGATGGGGCCCTGCCGCGTAGGGAAATATGGGCTTCTGCAGCTTGTAGCCGATGCAATCAAACTTTTTACAAAAGAAGACTTAAAGCCGCTGAATGCTGACAGTTTACTTTTTAATAATGCTAATATTTTCATGCTTGGTTCGGTTTTTCTTATGCTTGTTGCCCTTCCTGTGGGCGCGGTCTTTATTAATGGGGTCGAATACCCGCTTGCGGTTACCCAGATGGACATCAGCGTGCTTTACATTGAAGCGGTGTCCGCATTATCTATTTTCGGGATTTTCATGGTGGCTTACGGCTCTAATAACAAATACTCCCTGCTAGGGGCTTTTCGAAACTTTGCCCGAATGGTAGGATATGAAGTACCTCTTGGAATAACTGTCATAAGTGTAGCTGCTATGACAGGTTCGCTTAATATAGTAGACATTTCGACTGCGCAGGGCCTGCACTGGAATATTTTCCTCCAGCCCCTGGGATGTTTTGTATTCTTTGTATCACTTATGGCTGATATGGGAAGACTCCCCTTTGACCAGAACGAGTCCGAAGAAGAATTGATAGCAGGGTGGATTACAGAATACTGTGGAATGCGTTTCGGGCTAGGTTTCTTTGCCGAATACATCCACATGATCCTTGGTTCTTTCCTTGTAGCCCTTCTCTTCCTTGGCGGCTGGAACGTACCAGGCTTTATTGCAAATAACTCTTTCTTTGGCATTATTGTTCCAACAGGCTTCTTGATTGTAAAAGTTGTCTTTGTACTTATGGTAATTATAGGGCTCAGATGGGCTGTCCCGAGGTTCAGGATTGACCAGGTTGTTGACCTGAGCTGGAAAAAATTGCTTCCTCTTGCTCTTTTAAACCTTGTCTGGGCTGTAGGGCTCGGACTCTACCTGGGGGTGTGAAATCATGGTCCTCAAAAACATTAAATACGCAATTAGAAACATCACAAGGCCTCCCGTAACCAGGATGTACCCGGAAAAACAAAGCGAGCTTTCCGGTCGGTTCAGGGGGCTTCAGATACTTGATAAAAGTAAATGTATAGGCTGTGGCATCTGTGCCAATACCTGTCCCAATGCCGCAATCAAGATCGTAAAAGCCCCGATTGCACCAGGCAGCACAAAACAACGCTGGTTCCCTCAGATTGACATCGGACACTGCCTTTTCTGTGGGCTCTGTATCGACCAGTGCCCGAAAGGTGCACTTTCAAGCGGAAAGGAATACGCTAAAGGTCTCGTTAAATGGAAGCACAAAGACCTGCTCATGACTCCTGAAAAACTTGCAAGGGAAGTCGATCTTGAGGAAGGTGACGAGAAATGATCGGACTCGAAACAATCGGAGAAGCCCTGAAAATGGCTGTCTTCTGGGTTCTTGCCATCTCTACAGTATTCTTTGCAGTTTTCGTGGTAACTGCAAAGGATATTGTCCGAGCCGGGCTTGCCCTGATCATGTGCATGTTTGGAATTGCAGCTCTCTACATCCTTTTGAATGCCCAGTTCCTGGGAATCATTCAGGTACTGGTTTACATTGGAGCAATCGGGGTGCTCATCCTCTTTGCAGTTATGCTGACAAAGCACGAGATCGGAGGTGAACCCGGTGAGGACTAACCGACCCTTAGCCTTTCTCGTAGTCTTGCTCTTTACAGCTATTGTGGTAATCGGGGCTTTTGGGACTTCCTGGAACACGGTTTCCGAACTCCCCCAAAACCCGGCTGACCAGAGTAATATAGAGGGCATTGGCATGCTGATCTTTACCCATTACGTAGCACCTTTTGAGGTCCTTTCAATTGTCCTGCTCGCCTCCCTCATAGGAGCGATTTACCTGGCAAAAGGGGAGGAAAACCAATGATTCCTTTAAACTTTTATCTGGCAAAAGGGGAGAGCAACCAATGATTCCTTTAATCTTTTACCTCGGGCTTGCAGCCCTGCTCTTTTCAATAGGACTCTATGGTGTAATGACACATAAAAACGGTATCAGGATGATTATGTGCATTGAACTCATGCTCAACTCCGCAAACCTGAACCTGGTAGCTTTCTCCAGCTACACGAATACCCTGAACGGGCAGGTTTTTGCCGTATTCTCAATTGCCCTTGCAGCTGCCGAAGCAGCAGTCGGTTTTGCAATCCTCATGGCAATCTATAGAATGCACGATAAGATCAACCTTAATGAGCTCAAGATCCTGAGGTGGTAAAAACGGCTCTGGAAGAATTAGCATTTTTAATTCCCCTGCTTCCGGCACTGGCTTTTGTAATCACCTTCTTTTTTGGCAGGAAAATGCCATCAGGTGGCGCCGTTGTCCCTATACTGGCAATTGCCGCTTCCTTCGTAATCTCTTTAATGATTACGCTCAGGCTGCTGGTAAACCCCAACGAGGTTATAAGCCAGTCCTATCCCTGGTTTGCAGTGCTCAATATAGGAGTGTTGATTGATCCCCTGGCCGCAGTAATGCTGTCAATGGTCTCTTTTGTGAGCCTGCTGATACATATCTATGCAGTTAGCTATATGTCCGGTGACCCGGGAGAAGCAAGGTATTTTGCAGAAACCTCACTCTTTACCGCAGCAATGCTTTCCCTGGCACTTTCGGACAACATCCTTCAGCTCTTTGTTTCCTGGGAACTTGTAGGGTTCTGTTCTTATCTCTTAATTGGTTTCTGGTTCGAAAGGCCCTCAGCTGCAGCGGCTGCCAAGAAGGCTTTCCTGACAACCAGGATCGGAGATGTGATGTTCCTTACAGGGATAATTGTACTGACCTCCGATCTCCTGAAACTTGCAGGCGGATTCCAGGAAGGGACATATCTACTCCGTTTTGACGAAATCTTTAGTTATATCCCGCAGCTTTCTGCGCTTCATTCAAACATTTTCGGTTTTGAAGTAAGTCATCTTACCATCATCACCCTGCTCTTCTTCGGAGGGGCCGTAGGAAAGTCCGGGCAATTCCCTCTGCATGTATGGCTGCCTGACGCAATGGAAGGCCCGACAACGGTTTCTGCCCTTATCCATGCCGCAACAATGGTTACTGCCGGTGTCTATTTGGTAGCAAGAACCTTCCCGATGTTTATTGCAGCTCCTGACTCCCTCATGGTAGTTGCCTACCTTGGAGGCTTTACAGCGCTCTTTGCGGGCACGATGGGCATTGTGATGAATGACCTCAAGCGTGTGCTTGCTTATTCAACCATAAGCCAGCTCGGATACATGATGCTTGGCCTTGGCCTCGGCTCGGCAATCGGGCTTGAAGCAGTAGGCATTTCTCTCTTCCACCTGATCAACCATGCTTTCTTTAAGGCTCTTCTTTTCCTCTGTGCAGGTAGCGTAATCCACGCAGTAGGTACCCAAGATATGAGGGAACTCGGAGGCGTAAGAAAGGTAATGCCAGTTACGGCTGCTACTATGGCAATTGCAGCACTGGCTCTGGCAGGCTTCGGGATACCCGGAACCTCAATAGGAACAAGTGGTTTCTTCTCAAAGGATGCGATTATTGAAGCTGCCTATCTCTTTGGAGAGAACAGCAACAACTGGATTCCCTATGTATTTTCAATTGCGGCTGCACTCCTCACTTCAATTTACATATTCAGGCTGATCTTCATGACCTTTACAGGGAAGCCGAGAAGTGACTACCACGGACACGAATCTCCCGCTATTATGACAATTCCCCTCGCAATTCTGGCAATCTTTTCCCTTTTATTTGGAGGGCTGACAAAAACAGGGTTCATGGATTTCCTTGAAGAAACATTTGCAAACAGCTTCGTGAATCTTGACATAGGAAGCCTTGCAGCCTTAGGTCGAAATGAGCTTGTAGGGGCAGCAGGAAATGAATCTCTCTTTGTCCAGTGGCTTCCGATGATAGTTGCCATTGCAGGTCTTGCAGTTGCTTTTGTGATCTATTATCTGAGGATAATTAAACTCGGGCCGCTTGCTTCCATGAAGAATCCGGTTTACAGGCTGCTTTACAAACGCTATTACCAGCATGAAATCTATACCGAGTTCTTCTCACTCGGAATCATATACGGAATCATTGCTCTCCTTTCTCAGGTGCTTGATGTGATCATTGACAGTATCGTGGAAGGAATCGGAATTCTTACAGTTGGTGTAAGTGAGGAGCTCAGGAGAGTCCAGACCGGAGTTGTCCAGACCTATGCAATTGTAGTAATTGCGGGTGTGAGCCTGCTGATAATACTTGTTAAGTTAATAATGGAGGTACTCTGATGCTGCCGGTCGCATCACTGTTGATTCTGGTGCCGCTGATTTTCGCAGCAGTGACCTTTTTCACAAAAACGAAAGAACAGGCTGCAGGACTGGCCTTTTTAGGGTCCATTGCAACTCTTGGCCTTACCTTGTATGTCTACTTGAACTTTGACAGCAGTACGGCTGCCATGCAGTTCTTTGAGTCGATAGACTGGATTCCCTTGCTAGGAGTCAAATATTCAGTTGGAATTGATGGCATTTCCATGCCTCTTATCCTCCTGAATGCAATAGTTATCCCGGTCCTGATCCTTTATAGCTGGAAGGAAGAAAGAGAAGACTCGAACAGGTTTTATGGGCTGATCCTTACCATGCAGGCTGCTGTTATAGGAGTCTTCGTAGCCCTTGATTTCGTGGTCTTTTATGTATTCTGGGAGCTTACCCTGATTCCTCTCTTCTTCATGGTAAACATCTGGGGAGGAGAAAAGCGGGCCCATGCATCTTATAAATTCTTTATCTACACGCATGTTGCCTCTCTGGTAATGCTTCTTGGGATCTTCGGGCTCTTCTATGCCTCCTGGCAGCAGACCGGTATCCCTACCTTTGATATAAGGGAGCTGGTTGCACAGTTCCAGTTCTTAGGGTCCGGCCTTTTTAGAAATGCAATCTTCCTCTCAATCATTTTCGGGTTCCTGGCAAAGCTGCCAACTTTCCCCTTCCATTCCTGGCTCCCGGATACTTATACCGAAGCCCCGACCGCAGGCAGTGTACTCTTTATTCTACTCAAGATAGGAGGATACGGGCTTTTTAGGATCTCACTTCCTATGCTCCCGAATACTGGTAACCCTGAGCTTATGATTACCATGCTGGGTTTGCTTGGAGCTTTCAGTATACTGTACGGGGCGCTTCTGGCTCTGAGACAGAAAGACCTCAAGCGCATGATCGCTTATTCCAGTTTAAGCCATATGGGATATGTTTTACTGGGTTCGGCAGGCTTTGTTGCTCTTTCGGTTTCAGGAGCTATGTTCCAGCAGTTTTCCCACGGGCTTATAATGAGTATCATGTTCATGTCTGCAGGAGCGATCCAGACAAGCACGGGGACAAGGATAATCAATAATCTTGGCGGGCTTGCAAAGAAGATGCCGATGCTGGCTGTACTTATGATGCTCGGTTTTATGGCATCCCTTGGCCTGCCAGGGTTAACTGGTTTTATTGCCGAGTTCCTGGTGCTGGCCTTCAGCTATGTTAACCTGCCTGGTTTTGTTTTGCTTGCCCTTCTGGCAATAGTGATTACTGCAGGCTACCACCTCTGGGCAATGCAGAGGGCAATGTTCGGAGTTTATAACGAGAAGCTTGGAGATGTCAGGGACATTACCTCCCTTCAGGTCTTTTCCATGGCAGTAATTGCTCTGCTTGTGGTCTATTTCGGCTGGAACCCGAATCCGGTACTTAATATGATGATTACGAATTCGGAAGCAATAGTAAGCCTTACGGTTGTTCTGGGGGTGTAAAAAATGAAAAATTTAATGCTTCTTGCACCTGAAATTGCACTCGCTGCAGCCGGCCTGATTATACTGTTTACAGGGGTTTTCATGTCTTCCCGGACCAAAAATGTGCTGGGCTACCTGGCAACCCTTGGAGTCCTTGCAGCTCTGGTCCTGACGGTACAGAGTTTCGGGACCGAAGCTACAATGTTCTATGGCACTGTCAGCATTGATGCCCTTTCCCAGTTCTTCAAACTGGTATTCCTGGCAGTTGCACTGGTTGTTTCAATTGCTTCAATTAAGTATAATGAAAACAGTGACCATACCGAAGAGTTTTATTCCCTGGTGCTTTTCGCAACCCTTGGGATGATGGTTGTTGCCTCCTCAAACGACTTTATCCTACTCTTCTGTGCCTTTGAGCTGGCAAGCTTTGCTACCTATGCCCTTGCAGGTTTTGAGAAACAGAACCCAAAGTCCCTCGAAGGGGCCATGAAATACTTTATGATGGGTGCGGTTTCTTCAGCGCTTATGCTGTTTGGGATCTCTTTTGTTTATGGAGCAACAGGCACTACCAGCATTCCAATGATTGCTGAAAATGTCTCTCTCCTGGCAGAAAACCCCATAGGACTTGTTGCAGTCGTGCTGCTCATTGCAGGTTTCGGCTTTAAAATGGCTCTTGTACCTTTCCATATGTGGGCTCCGGATACCTATCAGGGTTCCCCTTCAGTTGTCTCTTCCCTGCTTGCAGCCGGGTCGAAGAAAATGGGTTTTGTGGCAGCTTTCAGGGTTTTCATCCTGGCGCTTGCTGCACTCCAGCCTGATTGGCAGTTCGCTTTCACAATTCTGGCAGTCGTAACCATGACCTTTGGAAATGTGGTTGCAGTCTCTCAGACCAGCGTAAAACGCATGCTTGCTTACTCTTCACTGGCTCAGGCAGGATACATTGCAATGGCTTTTGTGGTAATGACCCCAATGGCTCTTACAGGTGGAATCTTCTATACCCTTGCCCACGCCTTTATGAAAGGAGGGGCCTTTATTGCAGCCGGCGCAGTTGTCTGGATGATAACTACTCAAAGAACAGGGGACCTGCAGGTTCCCGATCACCTGGATAACTTCAGAGGCCTTGGGAAGAGGATGCCACTGGTAGCTCTTTGCATGACGGTTTTCGTCTTTGCCCTTGCAGGTATCCCACTGACTTCCGGTTTCATGGCCAAGCTAGTGCTCTTCTCTTCAGCCATTCAGGCAGGCATGACATGGCTTGCGGTAATTGCAATTCTGAACAGTGCTCTTTCATTGTTCTATTACGCACGGCTTGTAAGGTATATGTACTTCCTTCCTCCTGAAGGCAAAAAGATCGGCTTGCCTTTCCCATATGCAGCAGCTCTCCTGCTTGCAACAGCCGGCGTGTTTGCAATGGGATTCTGGCCTGAACCCTTCTTGCAGTGGGCGATGGAAGCAGCAAAGGTACTGATCTAAGGAGATATGAGAAATGACAGATTGTGATCTTTGCGGACGTGCACTCCCGAGCGTTATTCCTGTCCGGGTTTTCCGTTCCCGCCTCAAATTCGCCTATCCTGAGGGTGTCTGGAAAGGGCTCTGTGAGACCTGTCTCGATTCCTCCCAGAAGACCTATTTAAGCATCAATAAAGACGAAATCTCCTGCAGGAGAAACAAATGCATCCTGTGCGGTAAAAAGGGCAGGGTTTACCCTGTGGAAATCCAGATTCCTGATTTTTCAAAAGGAGTCGTAATAAAAAAGGTAAATGTCTGCACAAAATGCCTGGATTCTATCAATGAAACTTATATCAGGTTCAAAAGAGAGCAGATAAAGAGTTCGAGTTTTGAACACGGGCATGGATACATTCACGAGCATTGAGTTTTGAGTAAAGCTGCTTTTGTGGCTTCATCTCTTTTCTTCTTTTTGGTAGGTGATAGTTTAGTAGTGCTTTCCCATTGATTTTTTATTTCTTTTAACTGCTTTTAAATCCAAAAAACACCCTGAAAAACAAATTTCTTTATATTTTGATTCTTCCAAATTTTATATTTATATATTAAAAAGTTAGTTTTTTTCTATTCTTTTTATATGTTTTTTATTAAAATTCTCCCCATATTTTATTATTTATTAATAAAAAGAAACATTTATCTATTATTCTCTCATTTTCACTTTACATAATATTTCACTAGTTGTATAAAAAAGTTAATACTTAAAAACGCTAATGCAGCAATTTCATTTCTGATGGACTCGATCCAAACTGCGTGTGTCGGTATCCCTAAATTAAAACTCAGCAATATTGAGTTGCTGGGGTGCTTGTAAATAGTTGGTGGTAAAATGAAGAAAAAACTTGTTGTAGTGATCGCCGCTATACTAATGCTCGCTCTTACGGTGAGCACTGTCAGTGCTGAAGATTCGTTAAACAGCACAATTGACTCTGTGTCGGTGAATGAAGGGAATAACTTGATGACATCGGATACTACGTCGCTGCATCAAGAAGCAGTAAATACCAATGAGTATAAATCTTCCACAGTTTCTGGAAAAACACAAATAACTGCGAAGATTCCTGCAGCTCTTCTTAATGATATCGATAAAGAGGTTGACTCATTAACATATGTTGACAACTGGGGAATATCCAAAGACCAATTTAAGATAATGCTTGCTGTCTTGGCCTGGGGAGAAGGCAATCCTGATGGAAAATGTAGATATGCAGCACATAGCAGCGATACAGCTGATAAATGGCATAAAGATCTACCAAATAATTTTCACTTTAGTAGTGGGCTTGGACCGTTTCAAATAACCGCAACTGATAAATGGACTACAATTGATAAATTGAATTCCAAAAAAGCCCTCGATGATACAATAATACGACATAAAACGTATAGTAAAGGTTCCTTTGAAAATATTGAAGATGTCAGGTCTAAGTTAAAAAATCAGTGGTTTGCCTATAGGCTCTCGTCTGAAGGTGGGGGAGAATTTGAGGAGAAATGGAAAGAAGCAACAGGAACCAATTGGAATGATGTAAAATATACAAACAAAGAAACCGCAAATTCTCCATTAGACTGGAAAGTAATAAAAAAAGAATTAAAAGATGAAAGTGAAGTTGAAAGCAAAGCAGTAGAAGATATCGGCATGAGAAAATGGACAATCTCTAAAGGAGACGGCGTTAAAAACTATAACGGAGATACGATAGAACTTAATAAAGATCTTTCCACTTGGTTGATTCATGCCAAAAAACTTCCTGAAGGAAATAAAGCCAAAAGTTATGAATATTATTATACTTACGATGATGCTCAGAAAATTGAGATCTGGGCATATTCTAATCCAATAGGACTTACGCAGTTAAAATGCCGAAAACTTGATATCTTTATAAATATACTTATGGCTTAGTGTTTCTCTAAAAACGTACGGAGTTATGGACATAAATCCACCTAAGTGTACCGACATTGACTACATTAATTTTCTCATTGCGGCTTCTAACGTTTTTAGCTGTACTGAAGCTGCTAGATGTTATCCAGACATAGCTAATGCTCCTTCTCATGATGCTTTTACTCGTTGCCTTCAAAGGCAACCTCCAGACACGGAAGCACTATGGGAGGAAGTAAAAAGTTATGTCAAGCTTAAGGGAGGATACCTAATTGTTGATGATTCAACATTAGATAAACCATACGCAGAAGAAATTGCTTTTGTTCGTCGTATGTGGAGTGGAAAACATCATCGTACTGTAAAGGGAATAGGCCTGGTTACCTTAGTTTGGACTGACGGTACAACCGTTATACCTATCGATTTTCGAATTTATAACATCGATGTAGACGACAAAACAAAGAATGACCATTTCCGTGATATGCTTGACAAGGCCGAAGAACGTGGTTTTAATCCCAAATTCGTTTTATTTGATACATGGTATGCAAGTGTGAAAAACCTTAAAGCCATTAGACAGAAAGAGTGGCATTTCCTTACAAGATTGAAAAATAATCGTTTGGTAAATCCTGACAACAAGGGAAATGTGCCACTTGAAACAGTAGATATTCCTCCAAAAGGACGTGTGGTTCACCTCAAAGCATATGGATTTGTAAAGGTGTTTAGGATAGTTTCAAAAAATGGAGACACGCAACACTGGGTTACAGATGTGCAAGAGATGGATGAAGCAAAACGTGAAGATTTGGCAAAGAAGTCATGGAAAATTGAGGAATATCATAGGGGAATAAAACAGTTCTGTGGTGTCGAAAAATGTCAGGCAAGAAAGGAAGAATCACAAAGAGCACATATAATGTTCTCATTAAGAGCTTTTCTTAGACTGGAATTACAAAGAATCAAAAGTGGAATATCCTGGTTTGAAAGTGCTATGAAAATTAGAAGAGTGGCAGTGACAGAATACTTAAGGAATCCCCAATACACGTTAAATTAATTCAAATATTTGAAAGTTTGGAAAAAACAATATGCTAGGAGCCAACTGCGTAACTCCTATCCAAGTGACACACAACATGACAAAAAAAGTATATTCATAAGGACATACACCAAGCCTGGTGATTGGGATTTACAACGACGTCCTGATAATGACGGTCTCACACTGAGTCATCCGGTGTTTACGGATTCGGCCGCTCATGTGATGCTCGTTATAGACCGTTCGGGTAGTATGTATGGTACACCTATTTCTAATGCTAAAAACGCAGCAAGTCTTTTTGTTGACTACATGGAGCCTGATGACATGGCAGGAGTCGTATCGTTCAGTACATCTGCACGTTATGATCATCACCTTACTACTCTTACTAATGACAATAAGAGCAGCATTAAAGATAAGATAGGAAAAATTTCAGCCTCAGGTAATACTGCAATTGGAAGTGGACTGAGATATGGTTTAAACGATTTACTAGCCTATGGGGATTCAAGTACTCCGCAGGCAATTGTTTTGCTTTCGGATGGACTGCAAAACAGTGGGGAGCATCCAAACAAAGTGATTCCCGATATTACAGATAATAAAATAAAAGTTTACACTGTTGGTCTTGGTTCTAATGCTGATGAAGGATTGCTAGGCGACATCGCTACGAAAACAGGGGGCAAGTATTATTATTCTCCTACAGAGAACCAGTTACAGAATATATATAATGACATTGTTGGAGAAGTTACTGGCTTGACACCTATTAAAGATCTCACTTTTAATATGGTTAAGGGTGACCATACATTTATAGCTTACAAAACAGACAGTACAATGAAAAAAGCAATCGCAAGTGTTTTTTGGCCCGGAAGTAATGTAGACCTCGTACTGCACAAGCCTGATGGGTCGATAGTAGATCCTTCTGAGGCAGAGTCAGATCCTGATATTGAGTACATAGCCAGCTCCACTTATAAGATCTACAAAGTTTCAAATCCAGAACTTGGAGAATGGACTATGGAATTAACGGCGACCGATATGCCAACAGGAGGAGAGGATGTTTCTGTTACTGTCCGTGCTGAATCAACATTATCCATGTCCCTTTCTACGGATAAAGATCAGTATATCCAGGGTGAAAGCGTAAAGATAACTTCAGGTATTTCTAATGGAGAAACTAAGATCACAACTGCTGATGTTAAATCCAATATCACTCTTCCAGATTCCAGTATTAACCACCTTACACTGTATGATGATGGTAGCCATGGAGACGGTGGCGCAAAGGATGGAATTTATGCAAACTTTTTCGATAATACTTCTTTAAAGGGAGATTATACGGTTGATGCTACAGCAACAGGAAGTTTATCTGATGGATCTCAGTTCAACAGGATCGAAGACAGTTCCTTTAAAATAATCCAGGGAACAAATTCAATCTTGCTTTTGCCGGATAACTTATCCATAGAGGGAAAGACTGGGGAAAAGATTACCAAGAACATTACTGTCAGTACATCCCAAGCCTTAACATCGGTTGCAATAACACCGACTTCACTCCAATCAGAAAACGGTGATATTATTGATACCAGTAATATCAAAGTAAATCCAGCAGCAGTCAATGTTTCTTCTGGAGTACCTGAAACTATCCTAGTTACAATAAATATACCTGAAAGTGCAACTTCCGGGAATTATACTGGCAAAATTAATGCAATTGGTACAAATGGTAGTGATTCTTGCACTATACATCTACATGTAACAGATGATAACGTAACAGATACTGTACCTGTTGCAAACTTCACCAGCAGTGCTACATCAGGAAAAGCACCATTAAAGGTTAAATTTACTGATACAAGCACAGGCTCCCCAACTTCCTGGTTCTGGAACTTTGGAGACGGATCAAAGTCATTCCATCAGAATCCGAGTCATAAGTATTCAAAGGCAGGAATATATACTGTTAACTTAACAGTGAAGAATGATATAGGTCGTAACACGGTAACAAAAACAGAATATATAAATGTGATAACAAAACCGGTTGCAAACTTCACCAGCAGTGCTACATCAGGAAAAGCACCATTAAAGGTTAAATTTACTGACACAAGCACAGGAACACCTGCTGCATGGAAATGGGACTTTGGAGACGGATCAAAGTCATTCCACCAGAATCCGACTCATAAGTATTCAAATGCAGGGGTATATAATGTTAGCTTAAAAGTAAAGAATGCTGCAGGCAGTAACACGGTAACAAAAACAAATTATATAAAAGTGATAACAAAACCTGTTGCAAGCTTCACCAGTAACGTCACATCAGGCAAAGCACCATTAAAGGTTACTTTTACTGACACAAGCACAGGAATCCCGGCTAAATGGAAATGGAGTTTTGGAGACGGAACAATTTCAAGGGAACAGAATCCAGAACATCAGTATTTGCAGGGAGGATCATATAAGGTTACTCTTACAGTAAGCAATGCTGCAGGTGGCAATACGATAACAAAAACAAATTATATAAAAGTGACAACAAATACAAGGCCTGGCATATATTCTGAAAACAAATAAACCCTAAGTTGAAAAACAATAAAAAAGATCAAGGCTAAAGTAATAGTGGTGGGTCATTAATCAAATATGACAAAGGGCCCACCCATCCTATTTTGTAGAGTTAAGAACCTATATCATATATATTATTTTTAATAAATTATTGTCACTATCTAATCAGCATGAAAGTATTTTCAAGTACTTTCAGATTTCTGAAAGGATGTTCAGGTTTAACCGTGAAAAGATTGAAGGCATCCTTAAAGCTGGAGATCAGGTAAAAGTTGTTTTTACGGGCAAAGTAAAGTATGAAAATGAGATCTCTTAAGGAATAGCAAGTTTTGAAGGAGCAATTTAATAACAGTGATTGAAAAGGGAAGAAAAAGGGATACAACGAAATGATAAGTGTGATTTAAAACTTATTTTTTAATGCACAAGTGCATTTTAGTCTAAAATGCAAATTTGAGTCACCCGGATATAATTTATTTTTTCATTAACTTTTATCATTGTTTCTGCAAATAAAAATGATTCTACACTTTATATACCTACACTTTAAAAATTTCAATATAAAAAGACCTATAGGAAGGCCTGTTAACAGACCTTCCAAAGTAACAGATGATGCAATGTATGATACAGCTAAAATTAGAAAATATAACAGGAGAAGAGGAATAAAGTCCAACATACCAGTAAATAAAAGAAATCGGAAGAAAAAAAAGAGAGGAAGATCAATAAAGGTAGATCAGGAAGAATACAAAAAGAAAAGCATAGTAGAAAGGTTCTTTAGTTGGATAGAATCATGCAAGAAAGTATTTCCGAGATATGAAATTAAAGAGACATCATATTTAGGAGTTGTAATGGTAGCAGTAATAATTAGAGTAAATGAGCTTTTGGGATAGGCTCATTCAAAAAACTCAGGAGAACAAATTTCTTGGCACTATAGCGCCCCATAATATTTAACTTATATTATATAAAGCAACTGATAAATTATGAAAAAAAGAATCTTTTATTGGCTACCGTAACGAAAGAGACTAAGTGTGGTTTTTCAGAGGATTTCCAATGCATAAACGTTCTGGTTCATCATTTAAAGGCTCATCCAAACCAGTTCATGCCTAATCTCTCCTCCTGGCTGCCATGCATACTTGCATATACTTCGTATTTCTTTGCGTTTTTCCTGTCAAAAACAAACCTGTAAAACGACTTAAAATAAGCTATATCTCTGATATACGGATTTCTGGCATCACTGAGAATAACCGTTACAGAATCATTTGTTTTGGAAACCGAGTAGACCGGATAATCGATTTCCTGAGGAACACCTGCTCCGTATAAGTTTTCTGCTCTTTTAACATAAGCAGCAGCGTCAGGGACATTTCCGTCTACGGATAATTTTTCAACGTACATACTTTTCTCAATCCCTGAACGATAACTTATTTCCAGGACTCTATAATGAGTTGAATTATATGAATACGCAGTCAGGAACTGACTCATGGATTCAGGATAGGTATTCTGGTAGCTTATTTCGGTGTTTTCTGCCCAGGAAATATGGTTGATAAGAAAAGCTTTTGAGACCGGCATGACGGTAAGCCAGACAAGTAACAAAAGAATAAGCGAGGCATAGAGCTTATCATCAACATTTGATATGAAAGTGCAAAATCTCTTAAATCTTCCATTTATTTTTCCTGTGTGGCTCAGATTTACTAAAATTACAATAAAGAGGGGCAGGAGAGGTAGCAGGTTTAACAGAGGGTCGAAGAAATAAACCGCACTCATAATGGAAGCATCCGTACTGAACGGGTACAGGGGACGCATTTTCCAGCTTGTGACATAATCCAGGTAAGAGTGAAAGAAAAGAGATTGGAATCCTCCAACCGTAAAAAGCCAATTCTTTGTCTTAAACCAGAGGATAAACGTAACCAGAACAATGAAAAGGATAGAATGCATGAACTCTCTGTGCCCGACCAGATAAAAAAGCTGGTTTCTTACCGCAGGGCTCAGGCTACTATTTGCATAGATAAATATCGAGTACAGGATAAAATCCAGGTCAGGAAGCACGGATAATAAAGCTACGACTTTCAGTTTATTCCCTTTCAGGCCTAAAGCCAGAGCAATGAGAAGACCTACTCCAAAATGGGAAATCACATTTACCATGATCCTGTATCCTGACGGAATATTTTTCTGTTTGATTTTTATATTTAATAATATAGAGAATTAGAGATATATTTCTTCTTTTTAAAAAACCGTGTTCGGGTGTGCAAAGTTTTACTTACTTTTGAAGATGATAATAAATAAAAATATAAAATTAAACACATAAAAAACAAAACATAATAATTAGAAAACAAGAAAAAACAAAATATAATAATTAGAAAACAAGAAAAAATGTATAAAGAGTAGAAAAATATGAGGATTCGTTTTTTCTTAACGGAAAAATCTGGGAATTACCTGTGTATGTTCACAATACAGTTTTGATGTGAATTTTCCATATACCTGTAATATAGACTTTTGATATTATTTTAAACTTAACTTTTTTTGAATGCGCGCTTATAGGATCGTTTTATACTCTGTTTAAGCAGAAGCAAGCCTTTTACTCTCTGGTGTGAACTCTCTGGTGTGAACTCTCTGGTGTGAAATTTGAGGGTCTTGGGAAAAATAAAGTGGTTGTTGAACACATTCGTGCAATGAAATTTAAACATATATAAATTTTTCCGTATTTTTTAGAGATATATATATTTTTCCTTATTATGCTAACTGCATTTAGTTAAATATCCAAATATTCATATTAATAAATAAAAGGAGACATATATCATGGTAAGTGAAATGACTCCAACCCGAAGAGTTATGGCAGCCGTGCTTGGAGGCAGGGTTGATTACGTACCCCCCGCTAATCCCCTCGCTCAGACTACAACAGAACTGATGCAGATATGCAATGCTTCCTGGCCAAAAGCCCACTTTGACAGCAAGATGATGGCAGACCTTGCAGCCGCTCCCTATGAAATTTGCGGCATAGAGGCTGCACGTCCCCAGTTTGATATTTCTCTTGAAGCGGAGGTTTTGGGATGCAAGCTTGATTGGAACAAACCGGACCGACCTCCCGTAACAGGTCCTGCTTATACCGATCCCGCCGACATAACCTGGCCTGACAATCTGGAAGAAGCCGGAAGAATCCCGGTAGTGCTCGGAGCAATCGAGGAACTGAGGAAGCGGTACGACGGTATGCTTCCTGTTATCCCACTATTGACATCTCCTTTTACGATAGCAAGTCATATAGCAGGCGTCGAAAACATAGCAAAGTGGACAAAGACCGATCCGGAAAAAGCACATGCCTTCATTGAGGCAGCAACAGATTTCGTGATAGCTTACGGGAAGCTGCAGACTATTTACGGAGCACACATTGTCTTCCTCGCCGATCCTTCGGCTTCCGGGGATCTGATTTCTGCGGAAACATACCGAGAATTCGTACTCCCTGCTCACAAAAGAATAGCAAAGGAGATAAGCTGTCCCCAGATCCTGCACATCTGCGGAGATACCAGTAAACTTCTGCCCTACATAAAGCAGAGTGGAATTGACTGCTTCTCCTTCGACGCCGTTCCGGTCTGGTATTGCCGTCAGGTAGCGGGCAATGAAATGTCCATCCTCGGAAGCCTGGATGTTATAGATCTTATGCCAAACGGAACTCCCGAACAGGTTTATAACAGAACAAGGGAATGCATCCTGCAGGGAGCTGATATTGTTGGGACTTCGTGCGGACTCTCATTTGGAACATCACTCGAAAATCTCAGGGCCTATGTCAGGGCCTGCAAAGAGACAGCAATTCCGAAATGTGATGATGTGGAAGACATCATCAGGCAGATCGGAGTCGGTATTGGAAGAAACATGAAGGAAAATGTCCTGGGAGGGATGCAGGAATGATCAGGCATATCGACGTTGCAGCTCAGAAGATATTCGAGATGAAAGAAAAAGAGCCTGCAAAATTTAAAAGACTCATTGACGAAGGGATCATGATCGGCCTTGGGGTAGACCTTGCAGATCGGAACGAAGAAATGGCCCCTGCCAATAAGATAAAGAAACAGAACAGGCCAAAAGATCCCGAATACGCATCCGTAGCAGAATCTGTGATAGAAGGAAATAGTGAAGAAACAGTAAAACTCACATCTGCCCTACTTGAAAAAGGAAAAGATCCGACAGACCTGGTTTTGAACGCCCTTATGCCCGGAATCCAGACCGTGTGTGAGCTTTACGACATAGGGGAAAGCTATGTGCCTGAAATCCTGCTGGCAAATGAAGCCCTTATCGGAGGGGTGGAACTCTGCCAGGAAAGGATAGGAGAAGTTCCCTCCCAGGGGAAGGTAGTATCCCTTGTTATTGAAGGAGATGTGCATGACATAGGCAAGAACATTGTAGTCGCTATTCTCAGGGCAAATGGTTTCGAAGTAGTTGATATGGGAAGTGATATAACAGTGGAAGAAGCCGTTAAAGCCGTAAAGGCAACAAATGCTGACCTTGTTACCGGAACAACCCTTATGAGTACAACCAAAGGGGGCATTAAAGACCTTGCAGAAATCCTTTACTCTGAGGATGTTCCCGTAGCCTGCGGCGGTGCCGCAATCGATAAGAATTTCGTCGAGACCTTTAGCAACTCAGTATATGGAAAAACCCCACTTGATGCGGTAAAAATAGCAAAGAAGATCTGTGCAGGAAAGAGCTGGAAAGAAGCCCGCAACGAACTTTACTGATTCTACTTTACTTTTAGCTCTCTTTTTTATTTTTCTTTTTTTTACTTTTAGCTCTCTTTTTTATTTTTCTTCTTTTTTATTTTTAGTTCCAATCTTATTTTTTATATTTAAATCGGTAAATAAATGCTTTAAGATAACAAATAAGTAATGTTGAAAAGTGAAAACTTTCCTTTTGATGATTTGAATTATGTACAGGTAGTCAAAACAAGAATAAATGGAGTACTTAAGAAAGTCGAGAAGTTCTGAACTCAAAATGGACCTTAAAGGAACACTTCTGACATTCAGGCGTTTTAAAACATCAATCGGATAAAGATGGGCCATCAATATTTTCTTAAAAGAAAAATAGAAATATTCTGGTTATTTTAGACATGTTTTCAGCAGATATTTCTGATATGGTTTGATTACTGACAGAATTACGCAACTCTATAATTTATGTGAGTAAAATTCTGCATGTTTAATATATAGTATTAGATATTGGAATAAATGTATATAAACTAAATTTATGTATTATATGCCTTTTTCTATATTATGCTAACTACCTTCAATTAAATACTCAAACGTACATATTAATAAATGTCAGTGTAAAAACTATGAATTTTTACAAAAAATAGACATTTATTGTATATATTTTCGGAACCTGAAAGAGAACTTGTAAAGAGAATCTTAAAAACAGGACATTTCAAGTTTTTACCTGACAGCAGATCACTCCTTTTTCCCTTATGGGTTCCTTTCAAAAACGAGCTCTTTTGTGATCTAAACGCAAAGTATAACTTATTAATATATAATATATAAAATATTTTAAGTGCAGATTAAAAAGGAGACATATATCATGGTAAGTGAAATGACTCCAACCCGAAGAGCTCTGGCAGCCGTGCTTGGAGGCAGGGTTGATTACGTACCCCCCGCTAATCCCCTCGCTCAGACTACAACAGAACTGATGCAGATATGCAATGCTTCCTGGCCAAAAGCCCACTTTGACAGCAAGATGATGGCAGACCTTGCAGCCGCTCCCTATGAAATTTGCGGCATAGAGGCTGCACGTCCCCAGTTTGATATTTCTCTTGAAGCGGAGGTTTTGGGATGCAAGCTTGATTGGAACAAACCGGACCGACCTCCCGTAACAGGTCCTGCTTATACCGATCCCGCCGACATAACCTGGCCTGACAATCTGGAAGAAGCCGGAAGAATCCCGGTAGTGCTCGGAGCAATCGAGGAACTGAGGAAGCGGTACGATGGTATGCTTCCTGTCATACCAGTCCTGACATCTCCTTTTACAGTAGCTGGCCACATAGCAGGGGTTGAAAACCTGGTAAGATGGACAAAGACCGATCCCGAAAAAGCCCATGCTTTTATTGAGGCAGCAACTGATTTCGTGATAGCTTACGGAAAGTTACAGACCGCTTACGGGGCACATATACTTTTTCCGGCAGATCCATCAGCCTCAGGAGACCTGATTTCTGGGGAAACTTACAAAGAATTCGTACTTCCTGCCCACAAAAGGATGGCAAAGGAAATCAGCTGCCCTTTGATCCTGCACATCTGCGGAGATACCAGCAAACTTCTGCCTTACATAAAGCAGAGTGGTATCGATTGTTTCTCCTTTGATGCCGTGCCAGTCTGGTACTGCCGTCAGGTGATGGGCAACGAGATGTCCATTCTTGGAAGCCTGGACGTTATAGACCTTATGCCAAACGGCACCCCTGAACAGGTATATAATAGAACTCGAGAATGCATCCTGCAGGGAGCTGATATTGTTGGGACTGCATGCGACGTTTCATTCGGTACTTCCCTTGAAAACCTCAGGGCCTATGTCAGGGCCTGCAAGGAGACTCCGATTCCGAAATATGATGATGTGGAAGACATCATCAGGCAGATCGGAGTCGGTATTGGAAGAAACATGAAGGAAAATGTCCTGGGAGGGATGCAGAAATGATCAGGCACATTGACCTTGCAGTTCAGAATATTTTAGAGATGAAAGAAAAAGAGCCTGCAAAATTTAAAAGACTCATTGACGAAGGGATCATGATCGGCCTTGGGGTAGATCTTGAAGACGGAAATAAAGAAGTAACTACTGTCGACCAGATAAAGAATCAGAACAGACCGAAAGATCCCGAATACGCATCCGTAGCAGAAGCTGTGATAGAAGGAAATAATGCAGAAACAGTAAAACTCATATCTGCCTTACTTGAAAAAGGAAAAGATCCTACAGATTTGGTTTTGAACGCCCTTATGCCCGGAATCCAGACCGTGTGTGAGCTTTACGATATTGGGGAGAGCTATGTGCCGGAAATCTTGCTGGCAAACGAAGCTCTTATGAAAGGAGTTGAACTCTGCCAGAAAAAGAAAGGAGAAGTCCCATCTCAGGGAAAAGTGGTATCCCTTGTTATTGTAGGAGACCTGCATGATATAGGAAAGAATATTGTAGCCGCTATTCTCAGAGCAAATGGCTTCGAAGTAATCGACCTTGGAAGAGATGTAACTGTGGAAGCAGCTGTCGAAGCCGTAAAGTCAACAAAAGCTAATCTTGTCACCGGAACAACCCTTATGAGCACAACCAAAGGAGGCCTCAAAGCCCTCGCAAATGCTCTGGAACCCGAGGGGGTCCCTCTGGCCTGCGGAGGGGCTGCTGTGGACAGGCGTTTCGTTGATACCTTTGGGAACTCGGTATATGGAAGAACACCACTTGATGCGGTAAAAATCGCAAAGGAGATATGTGAAGGAAAGAGCTGGGAAGAAGCCCGCAACGAACTTTATTGATTCTACTTTTCTTCCTGTTTTTTTATTTTTTGTGTTCGAGATTTATCTCTCTTTCATTTAGTGAATTTTAAAATATGGAAAACAATTTCTGTAAAATGAATAAAGATCAGACAGAGACAATAAAGATCAGAATAAGATAATAAAGATTAGAAATAGACAATAAAAACCAGAAATAGATAATAAAAATCAGAAAGAAAAGATAAAATCTGTAAAAACAGGAACATGCGATGAATAAAACTTAGAAAGAATGAGCAAAACCTTGACGAAATCCAGGGATCAAAATGGATCAGGCAATAAATATCGATATAGGTACCAGTGGAATTAGAGCCCAACTCTTGAACCTTACGGACTCTTCTGTCCTCAGGACTGCAATTTTGTCCAGAAACCCGCTTCCGGGTGCAAACGTTGTTGACCATCTGGACTTTGCGATTAGCTATGGGCAGGAGATAGCCCACGAAATTCTTGTCTCAGCCGTAACCTCTCTGATAAATGACCTTAAACCAACAAATCTCAAACGTATAGCTGTTTGTGGAAATCCAATTCAGTTGTCTATATTCGAAGGAATAGAGATCCGGGATCTTGCATTTGCAGGAAAAAACGCCCTCGAAAAAATACATGTAAAGCCGCCGAAAAGGGATGGGCACGTCACCTCAGGAAATAAAATTGGACTCTATGCAGATGTTGATGTGATCATCCCACCTTCGATAAGACATGAAATCGGAGCCGATGCCCTTGCCATGATGATAAAAACCGGATTTCTGGATACTTCCAAAACATGTATGGTTACGGATTACGGGACAAACGCTGAAATGGCCCTGAAGGTAGGTAACAGAATATACACAGGATCGGCTGCTGCAGGCCCTGCCATAGAAGGACAGCAGATTAGCAAAGGAATGCTGGCGACACCTGGAGCTATTGCCGATTTAAGGCTTTCCGGAGGCTGGCAAGCGCTTGTCCTTGACGAAAAACTCAGGCTGGTAGAAGGACCAAGAATCAACCTGCGCAGCAGGACTTTCAAATCCACCGGATACCCTGCTAAGGGAATTACAGGCACGGGAGTGATTTCTCTTATGTATGCAGGGCTTATAACTGGTATAATAAAGCCTCCTCATATTGAAGGCGATATAATTAGGCTGGGAAAAGGAATTACGTTTACAGAGGAAGATGTAGTAGAAGCTGGAAAAGCCTTCGGAGCCCTGAGAGCAGGTCACCTGACCCTGATGCACGAGGCAGGAATAGCATACGAAGATCTGGAAACAATGTACATGTGCGGAGCAAGCGGAACGTATGTAGACCCTATAAAAGCCCGCTTTACAGGCATTGTGCCTGCAACCCCTAAGCGGATTATACAGTGCGGAAATACTTCCCTGGAACTCGCAAAAGACCTTGCCCTTAATCCCGACTATCTTTCATACCTAAATGAAATGAAAAAATCTATCCTTGCTAATCATATAATGTTTGCCTCGTCCCCCACTTTTGCAGCCATCTATGTCCAGGAAATAGCCCTATGGAATGAAGGTATGCCACTTGAGAAGTATAACGCAAATCTTGAAAGATCCGGTATCCAGCCTATCCCAAATGAACTTCCGGAATGCATTATTGAAAGAAAGTACGAAAGAGATATTCACGAACTTGGAAAGTGCCTGGAGATCATGGAATCTAAACTGGATTTTACCGCTACCATCAAGTGCAGTGGTTGTGACACCTGTGTGAAAGGATGCCCGGAAGAGGCCCTTTCTAGAGAATGCGAAAGTTTCAGGATCAATACTGCAAGATGTCTTGGCACTGCCTGCAGAAGATGCGAAGAAAGGTGCCCTGAGAAGATGTTCTCTATAAGTAACTTTAAGCTAGAACTCCCAAGTCCATAAAGATAAAACAGTAATTTAACAAGAGTAATTTTACTCAGTAAACTTAAAAATAATGGCTCTTCACCATTCTCTATGTCTAAGGTAATTTTCAATTCAAGACCACATTGATTTTTATGGGGATGCTATGAGAGACCCACACAAAATAACGAAGAGCCAAAATATTGTCCGACCCTTAAGAGAATCCCCGCTATGCACAGGTACAAAACAATACAAATTTAAAATAGTTCTCCAGAATACATTGTTATAAACTCAATAATACGAAATAGATTTAAATTTTTTACTTATTCTAGATATCCAGTTTAACCAGGGACTTTTTGGATAAAACTGAGTATATCTGCAGGCAAACATTTAATCAGGAGTCAGAGCTTTGTTCCAGACTGAACCTATACTCTATCTGCAATCCCTTGGAAACGATTGGCTTACATCCCTCATGATTCTGATAACTTCAATGGGATCATCGGCTTTTTTGGTTGCCATAGTAGTTATCGTAACTTTCGGGGTTAATTTCCGGAAAGGTTTTCTTCTGTTCCAGCTCTTAATCTGGACAGGGCTGATTACCGAAATCATTAAGACAATAATTGCCTTTCCGAGGCCGGATTATGTAGACAACAGAGTACTTAACCTTGAATATGGAGTGAAAAGTACATCCCCTTTCAACGGAAGTGGACCTGATGATGTGTTCGAACTTCCCGATAAAAAAGTTCTTGAAACCTTCCGCCTTCAAGAAGCACTTTCCCCTTCGCCTTTTGGTTTCCCTTCAGGGCATGTTGCAATTACGACCGCACTCTGGGGAGGAAGTTCCACGATTTTCAACAGCCGGAAAATCAAAATGATGGCTCCTTTTATGGTATTGCTTGTAGCCTTATCGAGAATGTACCTGGGAAGGCATTTTCTGGGGGATATTCTGGGAGGAGCTATTATAGGTTTATTTTTCCTTACTGCTTTTGTCCTCTTTCTCAAAAGCCCCCTGAAAGATGATTTTTTCAAGAAAGATAATTTCGAACTTGCACTCAAGAGCAAGAACCTTATTTTGTACTTCGTCCTGTTTGTTATCCCTCTTGTTCTTATAACTTCATCTATGATAAGTGCAGAAGCAGCGGGTTTTTTCCTTGGCACGAATGCGGCATACGTTTTGATTATACGCAGAGGACTCCCTGATGATGCGGGAAGTGTCGAGCAGAGAGTTTTGAGGATATTTATTGCGCTTCTGCTATTCGGAATCTCCAGCTTTATTCTTGATTTAGGGTTCGATAATATCGAAACCGTAGCCTATTTCAGTCTCAAATTCATCGAGTTCTTGAAAGCTTTCATACCCGCATCTACAATCTGGGTGTCCGTAGTTGTCTGCACAAAGCTCAACCTGTATAGAACTGAAAAGGAACTCTTAAGCAACCGAAAAGGAGCTCTCAAGCAGCCAGGGCACGGAATGGAGTAAAAGTTCATTAAAAAAGAACTAGATGAGTAATAATTTATTAAAAAAGAACTAGATGAGTAATAATTTATTAAAAAAACTAGATGAATGGTAATTTATTAAAAAAGAACTAGATGAGTAATAATTTATTAAAAAAGAACTAGATGAATGGTAATTTATTAAAAAAGAACTAAATGGGTAGAAATTCAATTTAAAAAACCCGACAAATTTCTTAAAAATCTATAAGGGTTGGATTTACCAGCCCTTTTAAAAGTGTAAACACAGAAGCTATACCCTGAAAAAATAGTCCTTATTTAATGGACTTGATATATTTTATAACTATATTCTCATGTAGTGTTCCTGTCAAGACCTGGCTGAAACCTTTAGAATTAAACGAAATCAGATGGGTTTGTGCAGGGACTTATTTGAGTGTTTTTCAAGTTCTTCTTCCTTATATCCCCGGAAAACTATATATCTAAGAACCTGAAGGAGATCATATATATTATATGAAAACAGAAATAGTGCTAATTAACCTCAGGCAAGCATATAGTGAAAGAATAATAAATCGCATTAAAGCTCTGTAATACATTGTCTAAATAAGTAAAATAAACATTACAAATATAAGAAATGTTGATTGTTAACGGAAAAAATATTAAGTTATTATATATGATTTACTTTGTATTTATTCATAAGGAATAACTTAAATAATGCTTTTGACTATTGAGCGTATTCACAATTCACTGAAGAAATAACTAACTGAAAACCGCAACCTATCGGTTGCAATCAGTGGAAAAGACCCAAGAGTTATTTCATCATGTAAAGGGTTACCCACGGCATAGAATCTTATAATCACATCAAGACAGAGAGGATGACATTCATGGACTTTGAAAAATTAAGACACGGGACCGAACTTATCAAAAGGGGCTTTGCAAGAATGCAGAAAGGGGGTGTAATCATGGATGTTACAAACCCGGAACAGGCCAGGATCGCAGAAGAAGCCGGAGCAGTTGCTGTTATGGCCCTCCAGGCTGTTCCTGCAGATATAAGGAAAGCGGGTGGGGTTGCCCGGATGGCTGACCCTGAGATTGTCCAGCAGATTATTGATACGGTTACAATTCCTGTAATGGCAAAAGCCAGGATCGGGCACTTTGTTGAAGCTGAAATTTTAGAAGCTCTGGGTGTTGACATGGTGGACGAATCCGAAGTCCTGACTCCTGCCGACCCCTACTTCCACATAGACAAAACGCAGTTCACCGTGCCTTTTGTCTGTGGAGCCAGAAACCTTGGAGAAGCTCTTAGGAGAATTAACGAAGGGGCAGCCATGATCCGAACTAAAGGAGAGGCTGGAACCGGAGATGTCAGCCAGGCAGTTAAGCACATGAAGCAGATTCAAGGCGAAATCCGTGCCCTTGCCGGGAAGACTAAAGAAGAGCTGATTATGGTTTCAAGGGAAATTGAAGCTCCGATTGAACTTGTAGTCGAAACTTCAAAAATGCAGCGCCTGCCTGTGGTAAACTTTGCAGCCGGCGGAGTTGCAACCCCTGCGGATGCCGCTCTCATGATGCGCCTTGGTGCAGACGGGGTCTTTGTAGGTTCAGGTATTTTCAAAGCCGAAAACCCTGAGAAAATGGCAAAAGCCGTTGTTGAAGCCGTAAACAACTTTGACAACCCTGCAAAGCTTGCAGAAATCTCAAAAGGCGTGGGTGCAGGCATGAAAGGCATCAGCGCAGACACGATCCCTGAAAAGGAAGCCCTTCAGGAGCGCGGTTGGTAACCTCAAATTGCGCTTCGGGAGCACAGAAAATCATAGGTTTTCTGGAAGTTGCGATGTAATCGCAACAGCACGCCTCCTTTTCGGTCGCTACGCTCCCTCAAGCGGAATAATTTATGAACAATTAGATTACTTTTTAACTCGCTTGAGCGGGAATTTTAGAAGAATTGGCATTTAACTTCGTTCAGGCGAGCTAAAAATTTAATTTTTAAAAATGGATTATTTCTTACGGGCCTGTAAGAATAAATCAATTCAATTTTTTATTTTCGGATTAACAAATAATAAATTAATTTTAATTAATTCTGTAAAATGGTGTTTTTCATGAAGATAGGTGTAATCGCTATTCAAGGAGCGGTTTCTGAGCATATTGATGCTTTGAGGAAAGCCCTCAAGGAAAGAGGAATAGATGCAGAGGTAGTTGCAGTAAAGCATAAGAGTGTTATCCCGGAGTGCGGCGGAATTGTGATTCCTGGTGGGGAGAGTACCACACTTTGCAGGTTGCTTGCCCGCGAGGGGATTGCAGAAGAAATTAAGGATGCAGCTGCAAGAGGAGTTCCAATTCTTGGAACCTGTGCAGGTTTGATTGTGCTTTCAAAGGAAGGCGACGAGCAGGTTGAGAAAACCAGCCAGGAATTGCTCGGAATTATGGATACAAAGGTCAACAGAAACGCATTCGGAAGGCAGAGGGATTCTTTTGAAGCCGAACTTGATGTCGAGATCCTTGAATCTCCTTTTACCGGCGTGTTTATAAGGGCTCCCGGAATCGTAAGCTGCGGGCCTGAGGTTCGTGTGCTTTCCAGGCTTGATGACCTGATTATTGCTGCAGAGCAGGGAAATGTACTGGCTCTTGCTTTCCATCCGGAATTAACCGAGGATTTGCGGATTCATCAGTATTTCTTGGACAAAATATTTAAAAATGCATAAAATGACAGAAAAAAGGTAACTATTCAGCTCCGAAAAAACAATATCAATAGCCATCTTTACTAAAATTCAATAGACAAATTTCTGTCAATTGATTTTCTTTGATTATTGGCGATTGACTACATTTTTCATTGTTCATAAGTTATTTTTCGGATTATTTAGTTATAGTAGAATCACTATCCTCAGACATGTTTTGATAGGCTGAATAGTTACGAAAAAAATAATAATTTGGTGAGCCTATCCAAAATTTAATTTAGAGCTGATCCCAAAACTCAAAATGATTTTTCTGAACCCCAGATCTACAATAAGTAATAGATTTTCTGATCACGAAAATAATTTTGAAATTTTACTAATTTGAGGATAAAATTAGTTTTGGGATGGACTCTTAATCTGATTATTACTGCTAACATTATAACTTCAAGATATGATCTTCTTTGATCTCATATCTTGGAAATGCTTTCTTGCTTTGACTTATAACCGAGCTCAATAGCGAAGTCTGCCATTTCAGAATACAAGAGCTTATCTTTATCAGATAAGTTATTGTAAAATTCATTTAGCAAAGTCTCCGCTGTAATTTCTTCCTCATATCTTGTAACTATATACAAGATTTTTAGGTCATGTCGAAAGCTCCTCAACAGATTTTGAATCATAACTTTGTAGCTATGATTGAAACCAGATTAAAGTAGTTTCCACCTTCAGCTTCCATCATTCCTATATCTCTACGAGCAAAGTCATTGTCACACATAAGCCAGTCTTTCCATGCTTCTTCAAAACAATTTAACTCTTTACACTCCTGAATATTTACCAGATCGGAAGTTTTCCATAAATTATGCCACCAGTCACAGGAGTAAAGATTCATATCATCAAACCAGTAAGGCTGTAGTTCTTCCGGAACTCCGTTTGTAAAATCCTTTTTCAATCCAGGAACTGCAACTGCAATTTGTCCTCCTTTTTTTACAAGCGGAGCAAAATGATTTTTCAGATAATCTTTTCAGCTCCGAAATAATTATAGGCATCTATACAGATAGCAGCATCAAAAAATTCATTTGCAAACGGCAAATCATGGGCTTCTGCGTGTATTGGTATTATTTTATCTTCCAATCCCATTGACTTAATTCTCTCATAGTTATCTGTTGCACTTATCCAGAGATCAGTGGCAAAAACTATAACATCATATTCTTTTGCCAGGAAGATTGAGGTCAGCCCTCTCCCACAGCCAAGGTCAAGTATTCTCATGTCTTTCTCAAGCTTCAGAGACTCGGACACTTCTTCAAAAATCTTTATTGAGTTTGGTCCCATCATGTTTTCTTTAACAAAATCAAAATCATATTTGTTACTTTTTGTAAACATCATCTTGACCACTTTTAGTTAATCTATCTCATATTATTTCATGGAGTTTGTTACTTGTTCTTCCATAGGTTCAATGTAACCTTTGTCACATATCGTTCTTTTATTTGAACGAATGTATTCAGTCAGCCTAGCCTTTAACTTAACAACTTCACTTTCATATGCTAGAACCTTTCATATGCTAGAACAGTAGTCTTAATATCATTCAGAAAGATAACCTTTTTACTCTACAATAAACTGAAAAGTAGTGAAAAGATGAATGAAAAATTACTTGCAAAAATTGGATTGAACAAGTATGAGAGTTCAGTTTACCTAACACTTCTAAAACAAGATTCTATGGAAGCAAGTAAATTATCACATGCATCGAAAGTCCCTATAGGAAAGATCTACGAGGTTCTCAAAGCCCTCAAAAATTATGAGCTTGTTGAAATCCAACCGTCTCGACCTCAGAGATACCGTGCAGTTGATCCCAAAAACGCATTTAAATTCATGTATAAAAGAAAAGAGGAAGAAACACTCAATGAGCTCAAAGTGCTCAAAGAAACATTTGATGAAATCGAAAGGGAACTTTGCAACGACAATTCACCACAAAATGTTGAAACTGTCTTCTGGCCTGACAGCTTTCATAATAATGAACTAAATGAAATGGTGACTTCATCTTTTGAGAAAATCGAGCATGAAATATGTGTTGTAATTCATATTAAATACAAGCCTGAAAGATCGGAGCTATATGATGCCTCAGTATCTACCTTTAGCAAAGCTTATTTGGGTTTAGTACAGCGTGGCATAAAAGTTAAAATTTTGGATCCGAGATCACAACTACTACCGTCATTAAAAGAGCTTATTGATGCAATAGAAGATCTGTCATTTAAACGTTATTTTAAGGATCTGTTGGAAGTAAGAATTTTAGAAACCGAATACAATTTTTCAATCATTGATTCCAAGATAACACTGCTCGATATTGAAGACCAGTTCAATATGAGTAGAAACCTCGGTATGACAAGAATATATGATGAATCATATGCAAAGCGATTCAAGACAAAATATGATGAACTTTGGGTAAAGGGTGAACTATTTTTTTGACCTGACTTTCAAACATATCCGTGAATTTCAATTTTTCTATTAGTTTTCGCCTCTTTTCTGAGATAAAACGCAAAATCGAAATCATAGACTTTTCTATTTTTTTGAGTCGTTCAAAGTTATATATTCATTGAAGCACTATTAATAAAAAAGGTTCAATTAGAATGTAATAAATGGTGAAATAAATGGTGAAATTAACTGATGAAATGAAGGAAGACTTTGCAAAGATGAAAATTTTCCCGTTTGCAACTGCATCTAAAGGTGGAGAACCAAATGTCATACCAATAGGTATGTGTGATCTACAGGAAGATGGAGAAACAATCTGGATCGCAGACAATTATTTCAATAAAACTCGCAACAACCTTGATGAAAACCCCAGGGGAGCGATCTATGTATGGGGTCCGGAGATCAAAGGCTGCTACCAGATAAAAGGAGATATTGAGATCAAGACCGAAGGGGCAGATTACGAGAAAATGTATAAAATGGTCAAGAGCAAAGGAGACAGGTTCCCTGCAAAAGCCCTTGCAGTTCTGAAAATTACTGATGTTTATGAGTGCAAACCCGGGACTGGGACCAAGCCAGGACAGAAACTGCTTTGATCCAGCTTAAAGCTTAATCCATAAGTTAGCTAATTCATAAGTTAGCTAATTCATAAGTTAGCTAATCCATAAGTTAGCTAATTCATAAGTTAGCTAATCCATAAGTTAGCTAATCCATAAGTTAGCTAATCCATAAGTTAGCTAATCTATAAGCATTCGTCATAGGTTAAGATACTATCTGTTAGAAACATGTTACTATTATCATGTTTTTCTGTAAACTTGTAAAGTAAATCAAGATGTGTAGATAATTGTAGTAGTCATGTTATGGTTAACTGATTCCTTAACCGAAGACGCATGGATAAATCTTAAATCTTGAGATATGGGCAGATTAACCCGAAATAAAATCCACTTTTTCATTTTTTCGATGTTTCTGGGGTAATTAGTCGGTAACCTGGCATAAAGCATTGAACGGAAAATACTAATTTTTATATCTCAGCCTGGCAAAAATTATTTCAGGCAATTCATCCCGGTTCTCCTCATTAACCATCAAAACCTCGAATTCTTTTCTCATCCTCTGAACCAGATGGTGACTGCTTGACCGATGCAGCACTGCAAGAACCGGTTTATCAGATTCCAGAACTACTTCAACTGCCGAAACGAAAGCTTCGGATTTGAGCTCCATCGGCCCAACCTCATCGATAACTATCAGGTCACATTCTAGAGCACTCCTGAGAGCATTTGCCCCAATTTTTTCAAGGTCTTCCAGATTGACGTGATATTTTCCAACTCTCGGCCCACTTCCTCTGATGCTTCCCAGGACACCGGTTTTTCCAGTAGCAAGGTCCATAATCGAAAAACCTTCCCTTCTCCCTTCTTTCCGGATTTCGGCAGTCTGGATGCCGCCTATTTTGAAGCCCGGCTGGTTGGCAAGTTTTTCAGCAGCTTTTGCCACAACTGTTGATTTTCCAATACCCGGACTGCCGGTTACTGCGATTTTCAGCATGATATCTTTCGCCCCCCTTTGTTTTTCCGTTTCCCTGAAAAATAGAACTTGATTTTACTTAAATTAGCCAGCAGTAAGTTTTACGTTGGCTATAAAATGATTGCAGGATATACTGGAATATACATCAAAAGCTTCAATTGAGCTAAATTTTATAAATATATATAAAAATATATATGGAAATGTATACGGAGTTGAAATTATGACCACAGACCAGGAAATTCTTGCCAGACTACAGGAGATCGAGAAGAGAATGGAAAAGATGGAAGCTTCAATCGAAAACATTAACAATATCCTGAAAAAGGTCGAGCAAAATACCTATTTCGGTTGTTATATGCCGGAGGAGAAGCTGGAGTAAAAAGATAAAAAGAGATAAATTTTCAGATTTTCCAGATAATTTTCCAGATTTTACTTTTTTCGATGCTCCTCTGTTAATCACTTGATGTTATTCCGAGGCAACAAAAAAGCGTATCAAGGTCGTCCGTGTCCCGCGCTGAGGCGCGGCTGGAACTAATCGGCTTTGATTGAATGAAAGCTGAAATTTTTCCCGCCCTGGGAAAATTGAGGTAAAATATCAAGTTTTTAGCAGTGTACGGCTTTTTTCGATTTGACTCTAAATTCATTTTTTCATTTTGAGTTTTATTAACTCTACTTTTTCATAAAAATACTCCATTTTTATATTTGTAGTCATTTGAAGCAGGACAGAGGATTCAGGGAATTTCTTTTGAGAGGGAAAAAAGGCAAAAATTGAATTTGTTATGATGGTTACTGTGCACAATATAAAGAAAATAGCAGATTTCATGAAGAGAACGGGTAAAAGCCTGAAAGAGATTCTGAATAGGTTTACTGTAGGAAGAAATCAGAGCTAGAATGAAAGGAGAACTATATAGTGAGAATAGCAGATAAACCATGTTGATTAGTGAAAATTAATAGATTCTTGATTCTTGATATCCTCTCCAAATTGTGTGGGTAAAAGTAAACTTCATGTATTTGCTGAAAATTTAAGAATTTATCTAAGTCTGAGAAACAACCTCCGATGCATTTAACTTTATAACCGTGTGATAAAATTGTTTCATATATTTCGAGTTGGAAAATTCTCCATTGAATTTAAAGAGAATACGATTCTTGTAGTAATGAGAGAAATATCGAGACAGAAATTACTCAATTATAAAACTCAAAATGGTTTTGATACAATCCGAAAAGAATACTTTTGCTTTTTTAGTAAGACTTGCTCGATGACTCTCACTGTCCTTTATCCTTTACTTTTTTACTGCTTTTAATTTTAGGCATTCATTATTTACTGAACTTTAATATATCCAGAAATGGTTTTAGTATTACTGCCTTTAGCATTCTTTACTGTTAAGCTAACCATATATACCCCTGCCTTTGAATACTTGTGAGTCGGATTCTGGTGGTATGACTTTGATCCGTCTCCGAAGTCCCACTTCCAGGAAGTTGGGGAGCCAGTGCTGGTGTCATAAAACTGTATCTTCAATGGGCTTTTCCTGAATTTGGAGAGCCAAAAAAAGCAGCAACAGGAACTATCGTATTTTTGAATATTTTGTTTCCACTAATGTCGGGATTTTTAACATTTTTGACGGTGATTCCGGAAGAGGAATTTGAGGTATTCACATCTGTTAAGATATTATTTTGTATTTTCACAGCACCATTTTTCAAGGAATTCCCATCGATATATATTCCTTCCCGTCCCAGATTTTCAAAAGTGTTTTCAGAAATATCCAGGTTTATCCCGTTTATTAGAAACTTCTGATATACTCCCTGATGAGATAGATTGCTAAAAGTATTCTTACTTATTGCTATATTCTTGAAACCTCCATTGAATGGGAAAATAACTCCACGCGTCCCACTGTTTTGAGTATTATTCCTGATAATAAGCGTCTCATCGGTTCCATTTCCTCCTTCATACATATTACCCAACATATCATTAAACGTGTTATTTTCGTAAACATGTACTCCGTTACCTACAGCGCCGCGTGAGAATATACCTCCATATCCGCCAAAAACTTCATTGTTAGAGAAAGTAGACTGTTGTGTACCGTCTGAAAATGCAAAATAGAATGGAAGTTCTTGTGGTGACCTGTATTCTAAGAATGTACAATAGTATAGAGTTTCAGACGTTATTTGCGGGTATATTTTGTTTCTAGTTACAACAAAATTAATGGTATCAGCATGAGCATCAACAACATTAGAGCCGGTGATATTTGCTCCTATTAGTGTATTATCGGCAATAGAAACATTTCGACTTAAAGACTTGAGTTCAGCTGAATTGCCTGTTATAGCATGTCTGCAATTCTCTATGTGATTATGATCGATATTGACAAAAGCCGTACCGCTGGCTACATTTATACCGTATCCAGAATTGGGGCGAACTGAATTGTAAATCTCATTATTATTAACAATCACATTAAAGCAGGAGTACAAACAAATAGCACCGAAACCACATTCATTGAACCAGGAATTAGTGACAGAGCTATCCTTGCAATATTGCATAACCAGTCCATGATGAGACATCGACGCACCTGTATCCTCCAGCCGTATATTCTTTATATGCATTTGAACAGGTCTATACACTTCGAACTTTATAGTCTCGGATAATTTGTAGTCTCTAAGAAGTGGTTGATTTAAAGTAACAACATTTCCATTCACACTTTTAACAGCATAAATTTCTCCTGTCATTTGATCAGGATAATTGTCAGGATAATTTAAAGGACACCACAGAACATTTTCCAGATTTTAATCAAGTCGTTCTTGCGAACCTTAGAAGCGTCAGTTAAAACCACCTGAGACGAGCCCTCCTTAGCATTAGCGCTCAGGGATCCGCTTGTGATCTGCGACCCCCCGAAATAAATATCGTTATATTCTGTATTAGAAGTTTGAATGTGAAGAGTTACTTTTCCTTCACCTATTATATTCAGATTTTTATTTTTTTGATATACTCCTTTTGTGATATAATAGTCCCCTTTGCGGATAGTTATTGTATCCCCACTTTTTGAGTAATCCAGTGCCGCTTGAATACAAGTTGCGTCGTTTGCGTAATTAGGTGTATGAAAAAAACCTGGTTCAGCTGATCCAGCTTCTTTGTCAATTACAATATTTGCCGCCAAAGCTGCAGGGCTAATTAACGCAAGAGAAAAAAGAGTAAGGATAAATATTGTCATAAAATTTTTAAAATTTTTCATTAATGATCCCTTCTAAATCTGTTTAACTTAGAACTTATTCGAAAATTGTTGTGATCACTGAGTTTTATAACTGGTATATTCAGAACTGAACTGTATACTCAATATCATAGAAATTCTAACTTAATATGCCGTTATTGGCCTTTCAAAAGACTCTAAGAGGATTTCAATAAGATAAAATTATAAAATTTCTATTTCTACCTTGATAAATTCTATTATTTTTTATAGATATTAACTTTTCTATATTATCTGCAAAGTCAAACTTTTTAAGCACTCTTATCTGATACTTTTATGTGACAAGATAATCGCTTTCAAAATAGTACGTTTTTAGCTGTAGATTAGTTAATAAGTCATTTTTTAGCGAAAAAATTATTAATAAATACATCTCAGTATAAAAATTATTAGTAGGTTATTTTTTAGCGAGAAAATAATAACAATCCTTTTTTAGCGATAAATTAGTCAATTGATAGAGTTATTCAAAAATACAGCTTGTGATATACTTTGAAATCTAAACATAGTATCAAGCAAATTCTAAATACTTCCATTAACTGCTTTCTTGACATCGTTTTTCCAGTAATTTTTTGCTAAGTAATCTCTTAAAATAATCTCCTAAATAACGTATTCAGTAGTATTAACATTCAGTTAATTCCAAATAATTACATTTATATAATAAATAAGTAATAAAATATTTATATAATAGTACCCATAAGATGAGGTTGCAAATGAGATAAAAGATAAATTTGGAAGATATGACAGTGTGCTCACGAAGAGCAAAAGAAATTTTGCGCACTGAAAAATGCTCTAAGTGCATATCTAAGTATAAATATCACTCAAAGTTCAAATAATAGACTTTAATAGAATGTAACAGACTTGAATAGACTTTTACCTGTAAACGCAAATTATGCTGCTAGAAGTTAAGAAGACAGTTGAATGTTGGCTTTTCAAAATTTAAAATTTAAACTTTGAAGGGAAATTTACAGGTTTTGAAGGGAAGCTTACTATACCACTCATATATCAGGATAAAAAATCATGCTCTGGGTCCTAGGTTACGCTGAAAAATCGAAGATTAGAGTTATGGCTATAAAGGACCGGATAAAACAGCCTCTTTATATGGCCGAGCTCCTTATAAAAGATAGTTACAAAGGGCCGCGCCCTCTTAAAATCAGGCTCTTCACCGGCAAGAAAAAAGAAGAATTCATTCCTCCACCGCAGTTTATAGAGCTCCTGCGCAGTGCAAACCGAATAATGCTTGCAGAAGGAGGAAATCCTGCAAATGAGGCTGCTTTTCTGGAAATGCTCAAAGGTTTTCAACTTAATGCGGATAAAGTAAAAATCTGTAAACACTGCTGGATTAAAAAACGTTTCAACTTTGTAAACAGTAAATCCATCAAGTATAATAACGAACTCATCTGCCTGGACTGTGCAAAAGAAGAACTATTGCGTGCAGTCCGTTCTGCGGGTGCGCAGTATGGGGAAAAATCCATAGATTTCCTGGAGCAGGTGCTTTCAAAAACCCGAGACCTTGACAGGACTATCCGGATGTTGACCCCTGAAAGGCTGGACCCTGAGTTCACACGCTATGATACTATAAGGACAAAACCTGTCAGTGTCACAGTTAGGGTAAAAAGCCTGCCTCTTCAAAAGAAATTTAAGGAAATGCTGCTCGAAAAATCCGAGACCCTGTTGCCTGTACAGGCATTATCAATAGAATCCGGGCTTCTGGAAGGAAAAAACCAGTTTGTAGTCTCGGCAACAGCAACCGGAAAGACCCTAATAGGGGAGATGGCAGGAATCCAGAACCTCTTTAACAAAAAAGGAAAAATGCTCTACCTCGTCCCCCTGGTTGCACTTGCAAACCAGAAATATGAACAGTTCAAAGAACGCTATTCAAAACTCGGGTTTACTACATCCATAAAGATAGGGGCAATTCTAATAAAAACTTCTCAGCGCGTGAAGATGCAGACTAGCCCTGGTGCGGATATTATTGTGGGGACTTACGAGGGTATAGACCATATGCTTCGGTCGGGAAATGCCGATTTTCTGGGCAAAATCGGAACTGTGGTAGTGGACGAAGTCCATACTCTCGAAGACCAGGAGAGGGGCCACAGACTGGACGGGCTTATTGGAAGGCTGAGGTACGTCGCACCCGAAGCTCAATTCATCTATCTATCTGCAACCGTTGCAAATCCCGAAGGCTATGCAAAGAAACTCGGGGCTCAGCTTGTCCGTTATGAGCACAGGCCTGTTCCTATTGACAGACATCTTCTTTTCTGTCAGGAAAACGAAAAGGCAAAGTTGATTTCCCAGCTTGCGAAAGAAGAATATTCAATGTTATCTTCCAAAAAGCACAGGGGACAGACAATTGTCTTTACAAACTCCCGCCGCAACTGTCACAAACTTGCAGGAGCCCTTTCGATTCGGGCAGCACCCTATCATGCCGGGCTTTCTCAGTACGAAAGAAAGAAAGTTGAAACTCGCTTTGCAAAAGGAGAGCTTCCTGTAATTGTGACTACGGCTGCTCTTGCGGCTGGGGTGGATTTTCCGGCTTCTCAGGTGATCTTTGAGTCCCTGGCAATGGGAATAGACTGGATTTCAGTTCAGGATTTTTTGCAGATGAGCGGAAGGGCAGGGAGGCCTGACTACCATGATAGGGGAGTTGTTGTGCTGATGCCTGTGCCTGGAAAATCATATTCAGGTTCTCAATCCGATACCGAAGAAGAGGTTGCAATTAAACTACTCCAGGGAGAAATGCTCTCAGCAGGCGTAAAATATGGAGAAGCCGAACAGCTCGAGGAAGTACTTGCATCGGTTGCAGTCACCTCCTCGGTGCAGGATCTCAGAATGATCCACAACCAGATGTTTGGAAGCTACAACTTGGACAAGTTGATTCTGCGTCTTCAGAGTTATCGTTTTGTGGAAAGAAAAGGAAACCGAATAATGCTTACGCGTTTTGGAAAAATTATTGCAGCACATTTCCTTCCTATATCGAAAGCTTTTCTGATTCGAGATGCAGTGCTTGGAGAGAATGAACCCCTGAAGATCGTAACGAACCTGGAGTTTTTTGATGCAGCGTATTTCAAGTATGCAAACCAGATAGGAAGCTCCCTGCACGTGAATATGCCTTCAAGGATTTTTCAGGGAGCTACCCTTGATATAGTCTTTGATGGGGAGTCCCTTTCCCAGCTTGATGCAAAAATCCAGGAACTCCTGTTAAACTTTGCTTCGGACTTTTTAACCTGTAAATGCAAAGACTCACCTTACTGCGGTTGCGCAGAACAGAAGTTTTCGGAAAAAATAATCAAGTTGCGTACAGAAGCACTTGAGCCTGCACAGATAGTAAAGAAACTTGAAAATAAGTACGGGATCTCAGCCTATCAGGGTGATGTTTTCGGGTACCTGGACAACGCGGTCAGAAACCTTGACGCCGTGGAACTTATAGCAAAAGTGCACTCTAAAAAGAAAGTTGTAGAAGAAGCAAAAAAGCTTAAAAAGAAAGTTCAGGGTTAAAAGATCAAAAACGTTTTTGCAGATAACATTGTAATAACAGTGTATAATGAGTTGAAATGTTCCTGCTTATGTGGGAATGCTTTGTTTATATGAGAGGATTGACCGGTTTTTAAGGGCCGGCTACTAGTGTAATGGATCAAAATCTGATCAGATATTCTAAGAGTAAAAATAGAGGTAATTTCATGACCGAGGATGTTGAATCCAGGGAAAATATTGAAAGCTCAGCTTCTAAAAAGATTAAGAAAAGCATTACAATCGAGTTTGTGAAGCCTGAGAACTTCAGGCAGATATATGCTATCGGAGCTGCAGGTGGGCACAGCCCCTATGATTTCAGGATTGGTTTTTATAATGACACTCCAAAACTGTTAGGGGATGCCTCGGAATCAAGGGTCATCCAGAGACGTGTAGAAACCGAAGTGATACTTTCTCCGGTAGCTGCACTTGAGCTGTCCCGCTGGCTGACCCAGCATATAAATGAATACGAATCCGTTTTTGGGCCCATTGCAAAAGCGATCCCGAGACCAAGAAAAGAGTCGTCTGCAAAGCTTGTTGACGACAGTACGGATCTCCAGGGTTACATCTGACCCATTATGTTTGAGTTTGAAGAGCTTTATCTCCAAACTCTATCAGAGTAATCACAAGCCTTTTCAAAAAAGGTTTGAGTGAAAAACCCTACAACGTTTGGATTTAGGCTCTTATCACCAAACCCTATCGACGTGATCACAAGCCTTTTCAAAAAAGGCTTGAGCGAAAAACCCTATAACGTTTGGATTTGAGGCTCTTATCACCAAACCCTATCGGTGTGATCAACCGGCGCAACGGTTGTGACCCAACGGTTGCAGCCCAACGGTTGCTGGTAAATCGGAAAATTTGAACTGCAACTTATGGAAGGAGCTAGTTGATCCAGGAGTCATTTGAGAGCTCCTGGAGATCGATGGTTATATATCTCTGTAAAGGGTATGTAGTTCTCAGTTTTCTTAAAAGCCGGTGGAGTGACGATATGAAGAAATTATCAGTCGCTGGCATGAAGGACTGATACAGGCAGCAAGTAAACCGCAGGTATGGATGCGGTTCTGATGCGACTTGCTCCGCACTGGCTTGGGACTTAATAAACAGAAGCAAGTACGGGGAGAATTCAGAATAAATCAGCGAGGGTTTAAATTTGTTCCCAAATAAAAAAGTTCAGAAAATTGTTGGATCAAAAATCCAGGTAGAAATGAAAGGCGATCTTAATCTGCTTGAAGGCACTCTTAAGAGCGTGGACGACTATATGAACCTTCATCTCGTGGACACCATGGAGATCGTAAAAGGAGAAAAAGTTCGTTCTCTTGGTTCAGTAGTACTTCGCGGTAATAACATTATACTGATCACTCCTGTAGAAGAGTAAAACTTCATAAGGAACTCTACTAGTGTGGAATCATGGATCTTGAAGAAGAAGCTTATAATATAATAAAAAGCCATAAAGAAGGCGTTTTCCAGAACGTCATCTGGAAAAAGTTGAATATCGACAGCAGAAAATGCTCCAGAATCATAAAAAAACTTCTGGATAAAGATCTTATTGTACGAGAAGTTGGAGTCTCAAACGGGGCAAGAACATATCTACTGAAAGCAAAGGAAGAAGTTAAGGAAAAATACGACCTCCTACTTGCAGGAGAATTGTTTTCGGCCTGTACAGGCTGCACAGGTGACTGTCAACCCGAATACTGCGGAAGACTCAGTGAATGGATTGGTAACCTCATGCAAGAAGATGAAAGCTCGGAAGAGACCGGTGAAATAAAAGTCGATGTCAAAAATAAGGAAGAAGCTGAAGAAGGAATGTGAAAAAAGAATTCTCAAACTCAACAGCTAATGGTATTCTCAAAGACAGTTTTCTGTCAAGTCTTTGTTAAAAAGGTTGTGACTACTGCGTTGTTAGAGCTCTTCGATCAAATCTTTTCTCAAAAGGTTTTCTGTCAAGCCTTTTTAAAAAGGCTTGTGAGATTTTCTAATTCAACAGCTACTAACATTTTGAAAGGTATCGGCAGCCGCTAACTATATATAGGAAAACCCCTTATTGAAGAACCCCCTTCGATAAGGGGAAAATAAGATACAATAAAAGCTCCGGTAGTGTAGTCCGGCCAATCATTCCGGCCTTTCGAGCCGAAGACTCGGGTTCGAATCCCGGCCGGAGCACCATACTTTTCTACAATACTTTTCTATTGACACCAAAAGAACTGTGTTTCGGATTTCTTAGTTTTATGTTTCTTAGGATGGAGAGTATTTTATTTCTATCTGGCCGGTATTTACAGTTTTTGTTCCATGATGTTGATTACTTTCTCGTTTTTTAATGTATCAGATCTCAGAAGTAGTTCTTACGATACCTTCTGGTTTGTTCAGAGTTCATGTTTATTTTTGACTCTTTGCCATTTCGTATGGATAAGATGTTTTCAATTCAAGACCGCATTGGTTTTTATGAGAATATTATGAGGATGTCCATACAAAACAACGAAGAGCCTTATTTTCTCCATGAGTTTTTAAATAACCATGCAGAATGAATGTATTGGATTTACAGACAGGAAGTAAACTTAATAACCACATCTTACCAAAAAAGAAACATAAATTATATAATATATTTTTGTAATGTTGTATGCCTTTTTTAAGTTTTTAATCAGATGTGGAAATTATTGTATACAATAGTCAAAAAAAATAAGTATATACTGGTTTTTTTAAAATACTCATTTCAAAATACTTGCTTAACTTATGTTCATTTAATAAAAAATCTTTAGGTTTGTAATATAAATTAAACGCTGTATATACTGATGTAACTGGCTGGGTCAAGTGTAACGACACGTATTACTTTGATATTATTGGGAAAGTGACCGTTACCAAAAAGCCTGTATGGAATGATGCTACAGATCTTTTCTACGTGAGCGCAGCTGAGGAACCTGATACTATCGATCTCATTAACACACAGTTTGGTGGAAATGATGTCTGGGTATTCGACTACCTAAATGCACTGAAAGCTGATAACTCAGAATACTACGAAAACCCACTTTATTTCTGACAGTATGACAATAAAGGCAACAAGCTAGTCCGGGTTCGCTTCTATCCTGTAAACTAAACTTCCTTATTACTTTCTTTTTTTCTTTTTTAAATTTAACATTGAGTACATCCCATAACTTTAAATTTGATTTTTGAATATCGTATTCGGAACAACCAATCGAACATCTGATCATGGAAAAATGATCCTAAAAATTCTGATAACTTAGGCCTCGTCTCAGAATAAACTATGCAGATTTCCAATTGAACGTTTTGATTTTCACTATCAAGGTAGCCAATCAAAGTTACAATAAATTATAAGTTGCAAGGGTCATTTCATTGCGGGTACCTAAAACAAAAAAAGTCTTGGGATAGGTTTATTCTGTTTTAAAACTAACTGAAGTCATTATTTATTTGAGTCCTTCAGGTAAAAAATCTTAAACTATTAACTATTCCAGAATAAAATCATTTAGGTAAAAAATCTTGACCTGTTAACTACTCCAGAATAAAATAATCTTTTTGTTTTAGTACTATCGGCAAACTCTTAAATATATTTACAAAAACGTCTCCCCCAAAGGGACAGATTTATATATTACTTAAGTCTATTGAAGGTCTCGCTGTGAGATGCAATGTGCTCCGGTAGTGTAGTCCGGCCAATCATTCCGGCCTTTCGAGCCGAAGACTCGGGTTCGAATCCCGGCCGGAGCACCATATTAAATTATACACACAGAACTTATTTTTTATAATGATTTTCTACAGTGATTCATGAATTTTCTATAATGATTTTTCTAGTGATTTATGATTTTTCTTTAACTATTTGTTTTCTTTTAGAATCTTTTTGTATTTAAATACAGAAAAATATATTTTTCAGGTTCTGCTTCCTTAACTCTAAATTCCCCAATGCTTTTTTAACTTTTTTTCAGGATAACAGAATGGAATTCCTTTATTTCCCTGATTTTTTCCAGGTTCTGTTCTGCGTCAAGTAAGCCTGCCGTGTTGATGGATTCAAGCGCAGCCTTTGCAGCAAAGCAAGCTCCTTTCATGCCTCGATCCAGAGCAAGTACCCGGATCATTTCCAGAGACCACGCGATCTGGACAAGTACGTTTTTCATTCCGCCCTGAGATGCCTCTGTGCCCAGGTTTTCAAGTGCCTCAATTACTGCCTTTGCGTAGGACTCGTTATTTTCACTTACAGCGGTATTACCCAGATCTTCAAGAATGACTGCAGCTTCCAGAGTACTGGTTTCTATTGCCTGTTTGGCCGAAGCGATTCCTATCTCCCCAAGGTAGCCTATAGCAGCAATCCCGGCCTTATGAAGTCCTTTTTCTATAGATATCAGTGATACCTGCATGAGGTAAACCTCAGAAAGGCTTATCATCGTTTCCATTTTCATTCTTGAAGAGCCCTTCCCACAAGTTCCGAGCGATTCGGATGTACTTCTGGCTGCTACACCCAAGCCTTTTCCGGCAAACTCCATGGCAAGGCTCCCGACAATGGATAAAGCCTTTATAGCAACCGGCTCCCTCTTTTGACTGGCAGCCTCAAGTGCTATATCTACAAGGACACAACCTGAAACTGAGCATACCTGCTCCATTTTCATTTCAGCAGATACCCTCGCTATGTCCCCTATAGAGATGATCAGCGCTTTTATATCCAGCTCGTTTTCAGCATTGGCGTCCAGGTGAATCAACTGGAGCGCGAAGCCCTTGAGCTTGTCAATAGCTTCTACTGTTTCTTTTTGGTCCCCACTATACGCTTTTTTGAATCCTTCTTCAATAGTTCTGACTTCATCCAGCTCATTTATATCCACAGGCGAGACACCAGACCCCACAATAATCCTTGTTAATTCTATTGTTCTTACTCCAGATTAGTTTTCCTATCGGAATCAATCTCCTGGTCCTGCCCTTTACAATTTTCACCTTAAACCTTGAATTCTGCCACTCTTATCTTTGTCCGGCAGCAAATGATTTTTGATTTTTGTAAAGTCTGGAAATCTATTAGCCGTATTCTTAGAAAATTCATAGTTCCGGGATTTAACAAGTCTCGTCGACATTATCTTACTAGACATTAAACCAATCGTATCCTAGGTAGATTATTTTATTCCCCTTCTGTGAAAAAATAAAAGAACTCCTTGATATGTCGTAAAGTTGATGTATCGTAATACAGGTGTGAATACGGAAGTTACCAGCCAGGTAAGTAAACACCTGAGATTCTGACATCCTGTCTGGTCTCAAAAATAGGAACATCATACTATATCAAGACACGAAAAAACTGGAAAAAAGTAATCTATAAAGCGATACACATAATTGATAACCTTGACATTAATCAAAAACTTTGTTGCCTCACTTTGAGAATATGAGTATAAAATATTTATTGAGTAATAATCTGTGCAATTACAGAATGAGCCTATCCCGAAAGATATTTTATTCTTAATCATTGAGGGGTTTCAAAGATATTTTCATAATCTTGTGCTTGATTGAATATTAGAAATACAAGGCCGAAGACGCAAATTTCAAGTTTTGGGATGAGCTCAATAAGTAAATTTTGTTAGCACTTATACAAACAATATGAACTCTTAAAAGTGACTCATCAAAGGACTTAAATAGAATAGGACAGTTATTAATTGTTTGAAAGATATTTATAAAGGTCATAACTGGGGAAAGCACAATAGCTGAACTTCAGTGGGGAGAATCGGGAGAAAAATTATATTTATATTATTTGTACGATTTATGCAAATCAATAAATTGTGCGAAGAGTTTAGTCAAAAATAGTTCAAGTTAAAAGTTAAAATTAAGTTAAAAGTTGGTGATTGATTGAGAGCCCTGTTATGATGACCCTTGGGCTCTCAATCGGTGAAACCCCCTTGAAGAATACTCCCCCATATTCTTCATTTAGTTGCAAGAGAACAGTGCAGACATTTAATTAGTTGTGGTGATTGATTGAGAGCTCCTTTTGATACCTGAGTTCTCAATCGATGAAACCCCTAGAGAAAAACTCCCCATACGCTATGCACAAAGGTGCACTATTGCGCTTCTCTTACAACTACATCCTTCTAATGCTAAAATCGTATATATAATAAATTACGTCAAATATTCAATTACCCATCGTTTTTGTATTGTCATACACTTTTTAATATGGGAACAAATTAAAATGCTCTTCAAAAATGTAATCAATCTTTAAAATTTGCTAGTATCTTATTTTTTAATGGTTTTAAAATTTTAAAGCAAAAGATTAACAAATTGAAATTCAATGAAGATATAGAATTCAATGAAGATATGGAATTCAATAAAGATAGAATTCAATGAAGATATAGAATTCAATGAAGTAGAATTCAATGAATAAATAGAATCGACCTGAATGGCCGATAAAACAACCTGGGTGGTTAATAATAACTGATTAACATTTTAACCTATGCTATCAATAGCTGTCAATAGTCATTGCCAATGACTGTCAATAGCTACTGTCTTTACTCAATTGCTATCTCATCCTGCTTATTGACAAGTTCCACAGCCAGTTCCCTTAGCCTGTATTTTTGAATTTTACCGCTTGCTGTCAGCGGGAATTCATCTACAATGAATACATGTTTTGGAACCTTGTAGCGTGCGATCTTGCTTAAGGCATAATCCCTGATATCGGCTTCTGTAAGGTCTGCACCTTTTTTGAGAATCACAAAAGCACCTACAATTTCCCCGTATTTTTTGTCAGGGATGCCCACAACCTGGACGTCTGTAATTTCGGGCATGGTAAGCAGGAGTTCCTCAATCTCTCTTGGATAGATGTTTTCCCCTCCCCGGATAATCATGTCCTTAATCCTGCCTGTGATTCTGTAATAACCGTCTTCGTCACAGGTTCCGAGGTCTCCACTGTGAAGCCAGCCGCCTTCATCGATAACTTTTTTCGTTTCTTCAGGCATCTTATAGTAACCTTTCATTACATTATATCCGCGACAGCATATCTCTCCTACAGTGTTTAGAGGCACCGGCTCATTGGTATCGGGATTAACAACCCTGACCTCTACGCCCGGAAAATGTTTGCCAACAGTTTCGACCCTGAGTTCTAGAGGATCATCTACAGCGGTTTGAGTCATACCAGGGGATGCTTCCGTAAGCCCGTAAACACTGGTAATCTGATAACAGTGCATATCGTTTACGACCTTTTTCATGGCTTCCACAGGGCAGGTCGAACCTGCCATAATCCCCGTTCTGAGAGAAGATAGGTCAAACATGTCGAACATGGGATGCGTATACTCGGCAATAAACATTGTTGGCACGCCGTAGAGAGCCGTACATTTCTCTTTATGTACCGCGGCAAGTACTAATAGAGGATCAAAAACCTCGAGCATAACAAGCGTTGCTCTGTGAGTCAGAACGGCCATAACTCCGAGTACTATTCCAAAACAGTGAAAAAGTGGCACAGGAAAACAGAGCCTATCTATATAGGTGAACTTCTGGCGGTCTCCGATAGAAAGTCCATTATTCAGGATATTTTTATGGGTCAGCATGACTCCTTTAGGAAACCCGGTAGTCCCTGATGTATACTGCATATTGACAACATCGTCACAGTCGACACTGGCCATAATCTCGCAGAGCTTGTCATCGGGATAATGGCTGCCAAGAAGCATAAGCTCGTTTGTGTTATACATACCCCGGTGCTTTTCCTGTCCTACGTAAATTATACTCTTAAGATAGGGAAAGTTTTTGCTTTTCAGTCTCCCTCTCTCAGAGGTTTTGAGCTCAGGGACCAGTTCATTAATTATTTCGAGATAATCAACGTCTCTGTAGCTATCAATCATAGCCAGAGCCTTCATATCGGATTGTTTTAATACATATTCGACCTCATGGCTCTTGTAGGCAGTATTCACAGTAACAAGTACTGCTCCTATTTTTGCCGTGGCAAACATGAAGGTAAGCCAATCAGGAACATTTTTTGCCCAGATTCCTACATGATCCCCTTTTGTTATCCCTATAGCTAGCAGCCCTTTTGCAAGGTTATTGACCCTTTCGTTGAACTGCCCATAAGTAAAACGAAGGTTGCGGTCAGGATAAATTATAAACTCGTGGTCAGGGTCTACAGCCACCTGTTTCTCAAAGTAATTACCGAGGGACTCTTCTATAAGATGCATGGTATTAGCCTCTCTCTTGCACTATTAATTTTTTGAAGCTGTTTGTTTGCGAACAGAAATATCTCATGTGCTCCAAAATTCGGTTTGTGGGCAGTCAGTCAAGTAAATTCAAATAGAGCAAGGGGAATCCGTATCCGTTTCAGCATTATCCATTGCAGGAAACATATGCGCTGTCAGAATTTCGCGTATTGGGTCAGGAAGGGGCATTGCTTTCTGGAGCTTGAAGTCGTAATAAACCAGCACTGCCTGACCCTTTACCTTGAGCTCGCCTTCCTGCCACGCCTCATGCCCTACAGTAAAGGAACTGTTTCCTATCTTTGCAATGAAAGTTCTTATCTCCACATCCGACCTGAAATACATCTGGTGCAGAAAATCAAACTCGGTCCTGACAAGAATCAGGTGCCATACATCAGGGCTAAGATCAAGGTCCGGTGAAAAAAGCCGGAATACTGAGTTTCTTCCAATTTCGAACCAGACCGGGAGGACAGTGTTATTCACATGCCCAAGCCCGTCTATGTCCCCAAAACGCGGACTAACAATTGTACTGAACATTTTTGATTCCTTAACTCTCAAGTACTTGTGTTTAATATCTCAAATATGGAGTTTCCAGCCAGTTATAATTAAGTGTTTACGTTCTCCTCTGCCTGACTGCGGCTTTACAGAGGAGCATAGACTACAGCTAGAATTTTTGCGTCCTTTTTCCCTGCTGCATGAACGTCATGCGGGATAATAGAGTCATAATAAATGCTGTCTCCGGTGTTTAGCCTATGGACATCCTTTCCATAGAAGATTTCAATTTCCCCGGAAAGAATATAAATGAACTCCTCTCCTTCGTGAGAAGAGAGCTGGTGGCTTTCCTCGGGAGACGGGTGAATATCAATAATGAAAGGTTCCATGTTGCGGTCTGCTTTATCGGAGGCAAGGGAATAAAACTCAAGAGCACTCTTCCTGGGTTTCTCAGTTTTCCCCGAAAAACGGACTACATTTTCAGACAGCCCTGCCCTGACAATTACAGGCCCACTCTGTGGCATATCGTCCAGAAAAGTACCGAGGCGGACGCCTAAAGCCCGAGCAATTTTTAAAAGAGGTGTTAAGGAAGGAACCAGGGCCCCATTATCTAGCTGCTGGATTAACTCCGCGCTGCTCTGACTGGCTTCAGCCAATTCTTCAATTGTCATTTCCCTGGCTTCTCTAAGCTGGCGTATCTTACTACCGACACGGTTCTCTTCTGACATTATCCTTTCCTCATGAATATTTTAAGGTAGCAGACTCGGCAAAATATAAACCAGAGTCCTGTTAATTGCCTAGAAGGCTTATCTCTTTTGTATCCATCTATTATAAATACGTTTATTTTTGCTTTAAATATCCCATAGAATCCGGATATCGGGAATAGAGACAATAAAACAGATAGAAGAAAGACAGTGAAACAGGTAGAATAAATAGGAGTTACGCAGTTGGCTCCTAGCATATTGTTTTTTCCAAACTTTCAAATATTTGAATTAATTTAACGTGTATTGGGGATTCCTTAAGTATTCTGTCACTGCCACTCTTCTAATTTTCATAGCACTTTCAAACCAGGATATTCCACTTTTGATTCTTTGTAATTCCAGTCTAAGAAAAGCTCTTAATGAGAACATTATATGTGCTCTTTGTGATTCTTCCTTTCTTGCCTGACATTTTTCGACACCACAGAACTGTTTTATTCCCCTATGATATTCCTCAATTTTCCATGACTTCTTTGCCAAATCTTCACGTTTTGCTTCATCCATCTCTTGCACATCTGTAACCCAGTGTTGCGTGTCTCCATTTTTTGAAACTATCCTAAACACCTTTACAAATCCATATGCTTTGAGGTGAACCACACGTCCTTTTGGAGGAATATCTACTGTTTCAAGTGGCACATTTCCCTTGTTGTCAGGATTTACCAAACGATTATTTTTCAATCTTGTAAGGAAATGCCACTCTTTCTGTCTAATGGCTTTAAGGTTTTTCACACTTGCATACCATGTATCAAATAAAACGAATTTGGGATTAAAACCACGTTCTTCGGCCTTGTCAAGCATATCACGGAAATGGTCATTCTTTGTTTTGTCGTCTACATCGATGTTATAAATTCGAAAATCGATAGGTATAACGGTTGTACCGTCAGTCCAAACTAAGGTAACCAGGCCTATTCCCTTTACAGTACGATGATGTTTTCCACTCCACATACGACGAACAAAAGCAATTTCTTCTGCGTATGGTTTATCTAATGTTGAATCATCAACAATTAGGTATCCTCCCTTAAGCTTGACATAACTTTTTACTTCCTCCCATAGTGCTTCCGTGTCTGGAGGTTGCCTTTGAAGGCAACGAGTAAAAGCATCATGAGAAGGAGCATTAGCTATGTCTGGATAACATCTAGCAGCTTCAGTACAGCTAAAAACGTTAGAAGCCGCAATGAGAAAATTAATGTAGTCAATGTCGGTACACTTAGGTGGATTTATGTCCATAACTCCGTACGTTTTTAGAGAAACACTAAGCCATAAGTATATTTATAAAGATATCAAGTTTTCGGCATTTTAACTGCGTAAGTCCTAATAAATAAAAACATGTATGGTAAAATAAGAAGTTAAGAGTTTAATCAATCAGAGAGTTGATCGAACCCTTACTCAAACTGGAAATTGCAATTTATACCCTCCGGATCGAAACAGAGATTACAGGATACGCATCTTGCTTTTTTAACCTTCCCTGATTTGAATTTCAAAACAATGTCAGGTTCACTGATAAATGCCCTACTCATTGAAATCAGGTCTGCAGACCCGTTTTCAAGCAAATCATTAATAACCGAAAGCGACCTGATGCCGCCAACAAGAATAACTGGAATGTTCACTGCACTTTTTATTGCTTTAGAACAATCCCTGAAATATGCTTCTTTTGCAGGAGTATTGATTGCAGTCCTTATAGTTACCCCACCTGCTTCACTGATTCCTCCGCTTACCTCAATTGCGCAGACTCCAGCCTTTTCCAGAAGCTTTGCAATTTCTACGGCCTGGAAAATGTCAAGTCCCAGTTCAGCCTTTGAACAACAGGGCTGGAAGCCATCGGTAGCATTCATTTTGACCAGAATGGGAAAAGAATCTCCAGCCTCTTCTTTTATGCGCCTGACAATTTCCGTGACTATTCTTGTCCGGTTTTCTACCGAGCCTCCCCAGCGGTCAGTCCGCCTGTTCGTATAGGGAGAAATAAAATTACTTAAAAGAAAGCCGTGGGCACAGTGAAGCTGAACTCCGTCAAAACCTGCTTTTTTTGCCCTGATAGCCGCCTTTGTAAAAGCTTCGATTACTTCCAGGATTTCCTGTTCGGTCATTTCTCTCGGCACAACTGCCGAATGGCTGTCTTTTACTTTCGAAGGAGCCATTGGGACAGGATATTCGTCTGAAACACTTGCCTGACGCCCTCCGTGGACTATCTGGAGCACGATTTTGCTTTTGTACCTGTGCACTTTTTCGGTTATTTTCCGGTAGGGTTCAATAAAACGGTCATCATAGATGCCCTGCTGGTAGATATCGCTCTGCCCGCCCGGAAGGACATAGGAATAGCCGGTTATGATCAGTCCGACCTCATTTTTTGCAAGCTCTTCATAAAGGTCTCCGAGCCGGAAAGTTGGCGTTCCGTCTTCTTCAGCCAGAAATTCGTGAGTTGCGGACCTGACAAAGTGGTTCTGGAGTTTCAGGTTGCAGACAGTTATAGGGTCAAAAATCATGAGAAAAAATAGGCTAAGGGAAGGTAAATAATTATCCTGACCCTTGAATAAAGGAAGTCGTGCGTTAGAGATAAAGTTCTCTTCAACTGTGGCAAGAGAGGAGGAAGAAAAATTTACTCAGGCAATTTCACTTATGAATTCAATAGGATTATCCGGATCATCACAGATATTGAGATGCAGTTTTTCTGAACCACCTAAATTAGTAGCGTAACTTGCCGTTACTCTTTGTTCAAAAGTAAATTTATTATCTAAAATAATTTTATACCTGTAGTATCCCGGTTCGACAGTTATTTCAGGCGAAAAGATTTCATCCTCAGGATTCATTGTGTAGTTTTCTTTAAATACAGATTTATTATAGAAATCAAAAATCTCGATATGGATTTCATGGCTCTTTTTATCACTATTTCTCAGGGAAAATTCTAATGGATCTAACGAATGATGTTTCTTAATTTCTGTCTCTCCTCCTTTATTATAATACCTCCACAGAAGATGGACAATCTTTCCATCATACTTCTCGTCAGTTGAAGCGATCCCATATGATTGATTAAAAAAATCCACATTGACACAGCCGTCAATTGAATCGTCTTCTACTGTGAAAAAAACACTACTTTGCGGCTTTCCGGCAATGTATCCCATATAAGAATTTACATTTGGTTTTTGAATCTCTCTTTCTTGAAGTTTAAGTTCATAGTCCTCTCCCATGAGGTCCAGATTTACAGTTCCGTTCGAGGCTAATTCCCTGAACTTCGTAGGGTTCACTATTACAGTTTCAAAGCTATCACATGATTCAGGAGCCTTAATTGAATTCCTGTCAAGTATTATTTCTTTAAATATATCGTTCTCATCAGTTTCCGACAAATTCTTCTTTGAATTTTCACTAACAGAGGTTTCCCTGATTTTGTCGATATTTGCTGTTGCTATTTTAAAACCGCCCCAATCTATAGGAGACTCAAGAAAACTGCTATTATTCTCTATTTTTAGAATCAGATTTTTATTATCAGAAATGACCCCGCTGTTTGAACCAGAAGGAACCGAAAAGATTACAATTCCCAACAAGATTAGAGCTGCAGTAATTATTATAATACGCATAAATTTCCCTCATAAAGTAAGTATTATTATGATATATATTAAACTTAGACGATAAAGTATAAAAACTAGCTGAAATCTTAACTTCATAATTAATAGATTGAAAAAACTTAAAAAATAGATTAATACTTTAGCTTATATAAAGTAATATATATAAAGAGAATATACAGCTTTACTATTATAGCTTCATATTACCCTTTATACGAGCTTCATATTACCCTTTATACGAGTTACAAAAATTTACTCAGGCAACTGTAATTCCGAACGTAACAGGGTTTTCTGGATCATCAGAAATGTAGATGTATAGTGCTTCTGAAGAACTAACATCAGCTGCGTAATCTGCCTGTATTTTCTGTTCAAAAGTAAATTTATTGTCCAGAATAATTTCATACCTGTATTGTCCCAACTCGGCCTTTATTTTCGGTGAGGAAATCTTTTCCTCAGGGTCTATTGTGTAGTTTTCTTTGAACACGGATTCATTATTAAAATCAAAAATCTCAATAGACATTACATGCTTTTTGGAATCACTGTTTATGAGGAAAAATTGTAAAGGATCAATTTCCATCTTTTCCAGCCTTTCCTTTTCTTTTTTCCAATCTTGCATAAATACAATGTAAACTGTTTTGCCATTATATTTCTCATCAGTGGGTCTAATGTTATATGTCACATTCCTGGGTTTACCCAGCCCAACAGACCCACAAAAACTGTTTTTTTGTAAATATAAGTCAGCTCTACTCTCATTATACCCTACAACAGGTCCCGCATAAAAGTATTCATCTTCAGTGTATCTGGACGCCTCCTGGATTCGAATTTTATATTCTTCTCCCATTAATCTAAGAAATACATGGCCACTGTCTGCGGCTTTCCTGAGTTTATCGATATCTATGGTTACTGTTTCAAAATCATCCAAATCTTTCGAGAACTCAAGAAAACTGCTGTTGTTAACCTCTATTTTTTGAATTATATCATTGTCGTCCGGGATGTCTTTGTTGCTGGAGCCAGAATAAACAGCAAAAACGGCAATCCCCAATAAAATTAATATTGCAGCGGCTAGAATTTTAAAACGCATAGCATTGCCTCAAAATAACATTGTCTCAAAATAACATTGTCTCAAAATAACATTGTCTCAAAAGTTAATGAGTTACTCTATGTATTTGGTAGAATGTTTATCAAATTATCTAACAAAACAAAAAGAGTTAGAAAAACAAAAAATATGCTATGAAGTAACAGGAACACAAGTTAAGCGCTATTCCGCTAAAAGGCTATTTTAAAGGTTATTTTTTTCGATTTAAATTGTTAAGTAGCATTTTTCTTTTTAGGGTTTATTTCTTCAAGCCTCGGAGTACATTCTGCAGAAAACCCTTTTTTTCAAAATACTGCTGATGATACTCTTCAGCCATATAAAACTCGGAAATCGGCACAATTTCAGTTACTATTGGATTTTTGAAAACCCCTGATTTTTCAAGCTTTTCTTTTGAAGCTAACGCCGCAATTTTTTGCTTTTCATCATGGTAAAAGATAACTGATCGGTATTGTTTTCCAACATCAGGACCCTGCCTGTCCTTTGTAGTGGGGTCATGGATTTTCCAGAAGACATCAAGTAAGGTTTCATAAGACACTACTTTAGGGTCAAAAATCACACGAACTGCTTCGGCATGCCCGGTATCAAGGGTGCAGACCTGTTCATAAGTAGGACGTTCAAAATGCCCACCACTGAAGCCAACCGCAGTTGCGACCACACCTTTAACTTGTCGGAAAGCCTCTTCAATGCCCCAGAAGCAACCTGCAGCAAAGGTTGCTTTTTCCAGGCCGCTTCCGGGATTTTCGAAAAAATTAGGATTTAATTCAGTTTTTTGATTTTCTTCCACTCTTTTCCCCCCATAAGAAAATCATTTTTTTCTGTATTTTCCCATCAACTCTCCTTCAGCAATAATATGTCCTATCATTTCATTTTCAAGGTCTTTTCTTCCCGCCCCTGCTTTAAGATCCAGATTCTTGTCCAGAGCATAGACCCGGAAGAAATACCTGTGAGTGCCTGAGGGTGGGCATGGCCCTCCATATCCAATTTCCTTGAAATCGTTTAAACCCTCGACCCCAGGTATACTGTCTTCTTCTATTTTCGCCACAGGCTCTATGTTCCAGACAATCCAGTGTGTAAATGTCTTAGTGGGAGCATCAGGATCGTCTACTATGAGTACTAAACTCTCAGCCTTTTCAGGAATGCCTTCGAATTCCAGAGGCGGATTTATATTTTGTCCATCACAGGTGTACTTTTCTGGGATACTACCATTAGATGTAAATGCACTGCTAGAAACTTTTATACTTTGAATGTTCATGCTTTCATCCCCTTTACCGGTTTCGGGAAACTCCTTATTTACAGGTGCCTGGGCTTTCTCATTTTGGACGCATCCGGAAATGAAAACCATTGCTGCAAACAAGAATATCAGAACAACTGCACCGGTCTTTCTGTTCATAGATGGCACCAGCTCCTGACAGCAGGAAAACTGCTCAACACTGAAATATTAAAGTTAAAGAGATATAACTTTAAGGCTTAAAGCTAAGGCTGGACTATAATTAATTTCAAAAGACTGGTTCCTGCAGTACAGTTCGAGACCTGGTTTGAAATGCATCCTCCTTCAGTACTCAAATTTCAAGCGAGAACTCTGGCAGGTAAGAGGTTGGCCCCTCCGCTAAACTCGTCATAAAGCCTTACATTACATCTCAGAAGAAAAGCCCTGCAAGCCCGTCCCGGGATCTGCGGACCAATGCCCTGAGAGAAAAGCAGGTTCAGTCTTCCACATCAAGGGATTGAATAATATCGTGGACTGTAAGTTCTCCTTTAGCTACGCGCTGGACAAGCGGATAGATATATGAGCAATCATCCATTGCAGCCCAGCGTGCTTCTCCTACCCGTCTTACAACTTCATCCAGTATTTCACCACATTTCTTGCAGTATCTTCCTTCACTCTCTGCTCCACAGCTTTCACATTTCATAACAATTCCCCTATAATCTATGGGAACGTAGAAAATAAATAAATTATGGTGATATATGAGCATATTTATATAGTCAGAATAAATCAGAGGCAAAAAAGGTAAATCGGAATTCGGACAAAATTTTACACATAAAATGGCGCATTATTTAAAGTGGCTACTATAGGTAAATCTCATTTGAAAGGATCTGCTAATTTATGAGAACAGACAGTATAAACCACTGGGACATTGTTGCTGAAAATTATAGTGAAGAAAACGATCGGGGAAGAAATTTTCATTCTCAGATATACCTGGCTGCCGTAAATGAATTATTAGGAAACGTAAAAGGAAAACGTGTTCTTGATGCAGGATGTGGTGACGGTTTTTTTCGTTAGAACTTGCACAAAAAGGAGCGTTAGTTATAGCTGTAGATAGTTCTGAAGCTATGTTAAATATAGCAAAACGCAAGCACGTCCATGATAATCTTCAATATTATAATATGGATTTGACCAGAATGTTAACTTTTGAAGATAAGTCATTTGACATTGTTGTGGCGAATATGTTGCTAATGGATATTCCTGAGATTGAATTACTTGTTTTTGAAGTAGCCAGGGTACTGAAAAAGCCTGGGACTTTTGTTTTCTCAATTACACATCCATGCTTCTTTTTAAGTGATTGGGAAGAAAACGAAAATAGCATAAAAACATATAAAAAAATAGGAAATTATTTAGAGGAAAGGGTAGAAGAATTAAATTTCTGGGGCAAGACACTGCATTATCATAGACCTTTATCAAGGTACATGGAAGCAGTTGAAAAAGCAGGAATGTACGTGAGTTCACTTAGAGAACCGGTTCCTCCAAGAGAATTAATAGAATTGTATCCGGAGCAAGAGTATCATTGTAGAATTCCCTCATTTGTAGTAATCAGGGCAAAGAAGGTTTAAGAAAACACTCTATCACTCGCATAATAACGTTTTCGGTGTAATGTCTTGGCACAACAAGACCTAATACTAGTGCATCGATTCTCAAATACATGCATAATAGGAAAAGAATTACAGCTTATGACGCAAATATTGACACAAATATTGACACAAATATTGACACAAATATTGACACAAATATTGACACAAATATTGACACAAATATTGACACAAATATTGACACAAATATTGACACAAATATTATTTTAAAGTCACATGAAATTCTGTAACACGAAAAACGCAACAGGTCGCAGAGTGATTCGATCTGGTTTTTAAAAAATTCATTTTGGACATACTTTGGAATTAATGCACTAGTGGCTATCACGATTATAAATTTTTGAATGTAAAACACAACGTAGGTGCAGGTTGAGAAGCAGATCTACCCTGCCTTTTTGAAGTGTTTTAGGTTACGTTTGTTATTTATGAATATATCGAATAACAATTTTGGCTATTGAAATTATTAAACCTATCATAACAAGGATTGCAATGATTAGAATAGGTCCAGCGCCTACAATGCTACCAATAAGTATAAACAGGGAGTCATGGCCTGGGAAAATATAATAGGCAATGCCAATAATTAGTAATATTATTATAAATATTGTTGACAATGATTGGATTGATATCTTTTGTAACATAAGTTATCATTATTACTTGATGAGTTTTTAATCATTTAAATTTAATTCATATTTTTAACGACACGATTTCATAGTCTAGTGCATCTATTCTTAAATACGTGCATAATATGAAAATAATTACAGCTTATGACGCAAATATTAACATAAATATTATTTTAAAGTCACATGGAATTCTGTAACACGAAAAACGCAGCCGGTCACAGAGTGATTCGATCTGGTTTTCAAAAAATTCATTTTGGACATACTTTGGAATCGATGCACTAGCTTGGTACAACAGGCCTAAGGCCTAATACTTGCTCCTTTAACGTAATTTACGAAGAGTCAAGAATTGAAGACGATAATTGTATTAGTGAAAAAACATGAATTTAATTTACTTACAGGAGTGCAAGTTGAGTGGAAGTATATGGTGGCCTTCAATTTGAAATATTTAACGAAGAAGATGTTGATGTTCTTACGCCCATAATGAAAAGAGCATTTGATGAGGATACTCAAAGGCATCTAAATCAACCAACTGGGGGCCCTGATGGCTATGATAACGGAGATTTTCTACGCAAATATGCTCTGAATCCCGCATCTCAAGCATATAAGGTTTCTAAAGACGGCAAACCAATCGGTGCTGTAATAGTCTGGATAAAGGAAAACAATGTAAACTTTTTAGGGAATATTTTTCTTGATCCTGAATTCCAGGATAAAGGATTAGGGTTGATAATTTGGGAATTCATAAAATCAAAATATCCTGCTACTGTAAAATGGTACACAGATACGCCAGGTTTTTCCAGAAGAAACCATAATTTTTATGTAAATAAATGTGGATTTAAAGTTGTAAAAATTAAAAATCCCAGAGATAAATATAATGGAACCTATATCTTGGAAAAACAGATAAAATAATTATCATTGGTTGTGTTAGTTATAGTTCTAATGAATATTCAATAAAGTGTGAATTAGGCGTAATTTAAGACTGCCATATCTATGCTGTTTCTGATTTGCAAGAATAAATCCATCACGTAGTCAGGAATTCACGCAAGGTTTTTACAATATTTCAAGCATTTTTCAGGAGAATGAGTATGGATGTAAAAATGAAAGGTATCGTAAGAGTTGTGCCATACGATCCTGAGTGAAAAAACGAATTTTTGAAAAAAGCAATGATTGTTGATTGTGTTGGTGATCTTATAACTGGTGTTGAGCATGTAGGGAGCACAGCGGTTGAAGGTCTTGCTTCAAAACCTATTATCGATATTGACGTAATCATTGATTCATACGATGTGTTTCTGACTGTAAAAGACAGGCTTTCAAAAATCGGATTTGAACACGAAGGAAATTTGGGTGTTGAAGGCAGAAAGGCTTTTAAAAGAACTTTTGTAGATGATCTTATGCCTTCTTCATATGAGATTGATCAGTACACGGTCGATGTTAGCGGCCATATACGGCAGTATTAAAAAAGGCTTATTTCTTCTTTCGTTTTGATTTTATTTAAAAAATATAAATGAAAATGAATTTAATTCGTGAAAAATATTAAATCAAGTCTTTTGTTTGTAATATACTGTTTATTTAGGCCTTTTACTTTCATCGGGTTCCTCTTCTATGTTTATTTGTTCTACTGTATCTTTTTTCATTTCTTCTATTGATTCTAGTTTTTTTATTAATTCTCTTTCTTTATTATCATTCTTCACCTTTCTTGCTGGCATTTTTTCACCTCAATAGTTTATGTCTGTTAAAGTAATAAATATATTGAAATAATTATGATACAAATATACTGAAATAATTATGATATTGAGTCTTTTTGTTAATACAAACCTGCGCTTATATTAAATAGAAAATCAATATTATAAAACATTACGATATTTTTGTAAGTACTGCTTTATGTTGTCTTAACTTGCGAACAAGGAATAAAAGTTCTTTATGAGTTATTTTTTGATTTGACGTTACAATTCATGCGTTAATATGATATTACGCAGATTACTTAAATAATGGGCGGTTTCAAGCGTGAAAGAATTTCCGGACTTTATGAAAAGTAAAAGTAACCATATCAGCAGTAAAGAGCAAAATACTGAGGACATCGATGGCTATTTTTACGAAGGCACAGACGGCAGCCAGATGGCTTTCTGGACCTGCTATTCGGACAGGGTTTCTAAGAAACATATTCATGAATTTGATGAGTACATGGTTTGTGTTAGCGACCAGTATACGGCAGTATTGAATGGCGAAAAGTTTGTTCTCAATCCCGGGGACGAGTTATTTATTCCGAAGGGGACAGAACAGTGTGGAAAGTGTGTTGCGGGAACGAGAACTATTCATGCTTTTGGAGGAAAACGGATTCAGAGAGTTGAAAGGCGATTAATTTATAAAAAGTGTGGTTAGAGATCGTTCAGACGTTAGAAAAAACTAATTTTACATAAAGAATTAAACCAATCTAGAAACAGAAGCAAACATTAATTTTCACATAAGCATTTTTAAATACATTTAAATAAAGTTAGAACTGTTTTACAATTGATGGATAAAATAATTCCCTCTGCTCCTGCAAAATATCCTTTAACTAATATTCCAGAAAGTAGGGCGATTACCGTCCTTAAATATATACTGAGTGAGTATGTAAAACCAGATATTCGTGAGATGGATAAAATCCCAAATACTGATGGATATTTGGTAATTAGAAATGAAGATCATGAGCCAATTGGAAAAATAGAAGTTCAAATAAAGAAGTGTCAGATGGATTTTCAGGAGAGCCTAAATATCAATGTTCGTTAAAGTTCCTCCCATATTGTGAAAGTTGCACATCACCAGTATTTCTGATTATAGTTGATATAAAAAATGAGGTTGCCTATTGGCTCTTTATCAGCAGAGAACTCTTAACAAATTTAGCATTAAGAATCAAGCAAGGATCAGAGTCAGTAAGTGTAAAAATTCCTTTAAAGAATATCATTCGGAAAGGAAATTCAGAATATTTATTAGAGTGGCAGAAAATTATTAAAGATTACAGCAAAAAAATTTGCTATTACGATGATTTATTAGAAGAACATACAAGCCTTGAAAAAGCATATGAAATATTAAAACAAGAAAATAGTTTACTTGGCGTAGAAAAATCTGAATTCCATAATATTCATAAATTTTTAGATCGACTGAACCTATATTTGGATACAGATTTTACTATCATAAAAGAAATATATTACAAAAATTGCTGGAAATTAGTTATTGGATACAATAATTACTCAGAAAACAACATTACATATTTGCTTTATCCTATTAACTTCAATAAAAACGACTTGCAGATTAGAGAAATATCAGATAAATTGAAGGAGGATCTACGAAAAGAATTAGAGATTTGTATTGTAAAAAATATTATTTCAAAAAATCCAAGTAATAACCAACCAGAAAAATATGCAAAGGAATTAATAATCGAAAAGTAAAGGCAGTGTGCCTAATCTTCTGTAAATTTTACTCTATACCCCTGATTCTTCTTTTTTGATTACTGCTCCATTACTATATACCTGTTTCCTGTAATCCAGTCTTCATTAATGTCTATCAGTATTGAGACTACCAGTCTCAATACTGATTCCTGGTTCGGAAACGCTCCCACAACTCTGCTTCTTCTTTTTATTTCCTTGTTAGTTCTCTCCATCATATTTGTTGTCCTTATTCTTCTCCAATGACTCTGTGGAAACTGCATGTAGTTCATTACATCATACTGAAAATGTTCAAGAGTATCAGCTGCACTTTTATATCCCATATTCTCCAGTTCCCTTATCAAATCCTGTAACTTCTGACGGTCTACCAATGCTTCTTTTATTTTTTCTGATACTTCTTTCTGTTTCTTTTTTGGAACCTTTTTTAGAACTTGTCTTATCAGATGAACATGACACATCTGCCAGCTTGATCCAATAAAGGATTCTCTAAATGCTTTTCGTATCCCTTTATGACCATCAGAAACAACTAACTTGACGCCTCTTAACCCTCTTTCTTTCAGGTCTTCGAATAGATCTTCCCAGAATAGAGAGTCTTCACTGTCTGCCAATCTTACTCCAAGAATCTTACGTAAACCATCATCTCTGATTCCAGCAACTACAAAAAGAGCTTTATTTTCATAATGGAGTCAATCTCTTACTTTAAGATAAATCGCATCAACAAAAAGGTAAGGAATTTCATGTTCTATTGGCTTTGAGAGAAATTCTTCAACTTTCTCATCAAGGTCTTTAGTAATTCTGGAAACAGAAGAGGCCGAGATTCCCTCTAATCCTAAAGCAGTCATGACCTTTTCCACCCGTCGGGTGGAAGAAACACCTTGAAGGTAAGATTCCGCTACAGCAGCTAATATAGACTTTTCAACCCTGGAATATTTTTCAAATACCTGAGTTTCAAAAGGAAATTCACGGAACTGAGGCTTTAACAATTCAAGTTCTCCATATTTGGTAAGGAGAGTGCGGGATTTGTAGCCGTTTCTACTGGTTTTTCGTGAATCAGTACGCTATAACTTTGTGCACAAGATTGGAGAAGGGCTTCCTTCTCCATGACAAGATTTAAAAACCAGGTAATTAACTGGCGAATTCCATCTTCCTGATCGACAAGATAATCTTTTTGAATGAGAATACATTAATCATTGACTCTACATCCTATTTTTTGTGATGAAGAAAATGGATATAGAGTCAATCATATTTTACAGGACTTTCGCTACACTGCCCATTCTGAGAACTTCAAGTCTTTTCTGTCTTTTTCTTAGGACTGTACGCACTTGAAATTCAAAATCAATCACGGAAGAAACTGTGGATTGAAATCCTGTTTTAGACAGTTAATGGTCTACTACAGTTAGTGGTTTGATGCTGTTGATTTTTCAGTTCAACTGCATAAGTCCTACATCTGTAAGGAAATGGGATTGGAAGCAACAATTTTTATCTCATTACTCGAAAATGGGCATTTAAACTTCCCAGTAAGGAGGAACGTTATACTTTTCATATATTTTAGTCAAATCATTACGAGTTAAAGTCCACACGTTGTCGCCCAAACCTTCTGCCGCTTTGAATGCTCCTTTCTCAACTCTAAGGATATAATCACCTCGAGTTGCTTTAAGAGCTTCCCAGGGAATGGCAAATAATTTACAGGACATACCAATAAAACAATCACAAGCAAGTATTACGTATGCTATTCTTCCCCGTTCAGAGTCAATCATGACTTCTTCAATCTTTCCAAGTTCTTCATCTTTAATAGTTAAGACCTTAGATCCTTTTATTTTCGTTGTCGGCACAAAATTCATTTTCTTTGGAACGTGCAGTTCTTCATCTATTCCCATAAACTTCAACTCCTAATGTATTATTCACACTTACTGTCTTTTATTTACCTCTTTCAAAAGTACAGAGAAGCATTACATTCTTTCCGCCTGTCTTTTCTCCATTCCAGACTTAAGTATGGAAGTTTTTCTTTCTTGGTTACCCCAATGAACTATTCTATTAATATTAGTAATTCATTAATAATATACATTTCTTAAGAACTTGATGTCGTGTTCCCAGTAAAAAAACAGTGAGCAAGATAATATCTATGAATTTTCCCGAAGTGCGAGATATTTTTGAAACTGCTGTAATTCTAAAGTACAACCTGGGGTCATTAATTGATACTTTTGTACCAGTTTTCGGTGGTGAAGCATTTTGAAATAAAACCTGACTTTGACAGTATCCACTAATTGTTACTGAATATTTCCCTTCTTTTTATCCCAAATGGACTTGACAATTTGTTTAAGTTTATAAAAATTTGTTATATATTCTATGTAATTACATTCATTTTTGCTACTATTAAGCTATTTATCCAGTCAAAATTCGCAAAAATATAGTTTTTTACTCCATTTATCTTGAATTTGATTGTAAGTGTCAAATTCTTCAAGCTTTTTTAATGAATTTTGTAGATACGTGTTTTATCCCTTCAAATTCATCTCGCATCAGCGATATGAATAATTGAGCGATAAAACCAAGGATAATAGCTCCATAAATGCTATCATCCGACCACACTCTCAACGGTTTAATGTTTATTTCGTTCTTCAATGAATGGAATATTTTCTCAATAGAATCTTTTTTTCTGTATGTTATCAATGCATCTTCAAGTGTCAAATCCCTGTTTGATTTCAGACAGAAAAATCCTTCTCTCCCATTAATCAGTGAAGCTTTCAGGAGTTCAATAGCTTCCTCGTCACTAAGCTCGAAGAGCTTAGTTCTAAAAGAGTAATTAATCTCAATCAACTCATTATTTACTCTGAATCTTTTGGGAAGATTTTTTTGTTATATGGCCTTTTGAACTTATTTTTCTTCCTGTAATTTCCTCATAGCAGCTCTTGCTTTTACTTCTAACTGCTTTTTCTGTAGAGATTCAGAGAAATAAAAGTACTTAATAGTACTGAGCTTAACGATTTTTATTCCATATATACATTTTTTGGAATCAATCAATTCTGCTCTTTCCAGATCAAAGTTCTCAATTATTTTATCATCACTCTTATTCAGCTTCATGGAAGTGAGATAATCCATTTCAGCATCCAGTATAAGGTTGAGATTGTCTTTGTTATTAGCTCCTTTATCAAAAACAATAAGAGAGCCTTTTTTAAGCCTACTTTTAACCTGGTTAAAAGTATCAGAAAAGTGCTCAAGATCAAGAACGTTTCCTTTATTCACTGTAACTTCGATAGGTATGTTTATGGGATCAGCTAACTCACTAACTCCAACTGTTCTCTGCAACTTGTCAGGTCCGTGATCTCTGCTATATCCGAATTTACCAAGGTTGGCTTTAGTTCCGTGAAGAACTATACTTGTCCAATCCAGGTTTATATTCGTCTCTTCAAAACCATAAGTAGAAAAGAGAGAGTCCAGAATATCACACAGAATTTCCTCTTTGTTACGTCCCAAAAGCTCAAGAGTTCTGTAAAGAACTCTTTCGTGAAAACTTCCAAGATTTAAGATATCCAGAATCTCTTTCTGATTTAACCATTTGCCAGCTTCTTTGATACTAAAATTATCAGTTAATTTGTAGCTTAACAAACCGATTAAACTATTGAGATCAAGACCTTTACTTTTATGATTACTAAAAATATCACAGAAATTAAGCTTTTCATAAAAATATTGGACAGCAAGAATAGATCCGATAGAAACACATATATTCTTGTTAGGAATTGTAGGGAAGGCTCTCTGTTTTGTGATGTTCATTGGACCGAATTATACAAAACAGAGAGCACTTATTTTTATGTAACTGTCAAAGTCAGGATATATGCGCAATAAAAAAGTTATATTTTGGTATTAATTGTGTTCAACAATTCCTCAAGAATAGCAGTTTTATCAGGTCTTGTACCTTTTCCATCGTCTATTAAATATATTTAATATAAAATATAATCAGGCATTACAGTTAAAATTTTCCCGTTGGTTTCAAGTTCATTTGTTATTCTAATTGCATCTTTCTCCGTAATACAATTCTTTCCCAGAATATCATACCTAGTTGAATTATCTTTGTAGCTAACTAGACACCAGACAAAAGTTTTCACCTGAATGTTATATCTTTTCAGGATCTCATGAAAATTATTATCATGGACGACTTGTTCTGTTACCGGATATATAATATAATCTCCCTTTGTAAAAGAAGGTAAAGCAGAATCAGTCCAGTTTTCGTCTTTCTTTAATCCATCTCTTACTACATTCGGTAAATCATCTTTGTACACCTTTATGTAGTATTTGTAACCGCCATTATTCCAATTGCAATCCAGACTATAGTTCAATGTCATATTGTAGTTTTCAAGAACGGCTTTAGCTTCAGGCTCAGTTGTTCCATTTTCAAATTGGATGAGAAAACCAGCTATTTTCGTCTCTCTATACGTGGGAATTTGCATAAACCCATAAAATACTACAAGAATTAATAGAACGATAAAAAAGCTATTTTCTTTCTAATTTTATTCATATACTTTACCTCTAAAAAAGATGAGGAGCTTAGTTCTTCATATATATGCAATGCTTCGATACATCAGATTTCTGTACTTCATGTTCCATACACCAGCAGGTAATGGATTACCATTCACCAGCAATCTGGTTATCTAAGCTCTGTATTACTTCTTGCTGAACTTCCACCCTCCATAAAGACAGATCAAGCTTCCCAATAATCCAAAGCCTGGAGTAGAGTTATTTTTGCTCGACTCATTTCTACCTGAGCTATTACCATTATAGGATTCAGAAGTATTATTTTTTGACTTATTGAGTTCGACAGCGTTTTGTTCTTCAGATGAAGAACAGTTAGTTTTTTCAACTCCTATATCTTCAGTTGCATTGGAGGTTGCACTTGTGCTTTGATAAGTTATATTAGAATGTGTAAAAGGCACAATTATAACTCCGGTAGGGTATATTCCTGCGTTCACCGTAGCTGTAACGTTATTTGTGGTTGAATCAATTACAGAGACATTGTCGCTGTCAGCGTTTGCCACATATACCTTTTTTCCATCCGGTGTGACTGCAATTCCCATGGGCCATTCTCCTACAGGCACTTTGGCTGTGACGGTGTTTGTTTTTGTATTAATTACAGTGACACTGTTATTGTAAAAGTTTCCTAAATATACCTTACTTCCATCTGGACTGACTACAATTTCACAAGAAGAAGTTCCTACAGGCACAGTGGCTATTACAATATCTGCGGCTGTATCAATTACAGACACAGTGTTGTTGTTAGCGATATATACTTTATTTCCATCAGAAGTGACTGCAACACGCCGAGGCGAGTCTCCTACAGGCACGGTCGCTGTAACATTATCGGTGGCTTTGTCAATTACAGACACAGTGCTGCTGTTATAGTTAGGTACGTATACCTTTTTTCCGTCCGGTGTGACTACAACTTCATAAGGACTGTCTCCTACAGGTACATTGGCTGTAACTTTGTTTGTAGCCGCATCAATTACGTAAATAGTGTTGTTTCGACTGTTTGCAGCATAGATTTTTTTTCCATCCGGTGTAAATGCAACATTGTAAGTACTCGGCCCCACAATAATCGGTGCCATTAAGGTGTTTGTCGCTGTGTTAATTACAGAGATATCGGTGTAATCATGCTGTTTCGTCACATAAATTCTTGTTCCTGCAGGGTTAACTGTAATTTCCGAAGGATAGCTACTTCCGATATTCACTTTGGTATTGACCGTATTTATGGCTGTGTCAATTACATAAACAATGCAGGCGTCGTCTATAGTTGCGGACGCTACATATACCCTTGTTCCTGCAGGGTTGACTGCAACTCCTATAGGCCACCCATCGCCGAGAGGCACTCTGGCTGTAATATTGTTAGTTGCTGTGTCAATTACAGTGACACTAGGAGTAGGAACAGTACCATTATAATTCGTATCATAATAATAACCTCTCTGATTATAATCTTAGGAGTTACGCAGTTGGCTCCTAGCATATTGTTTTTTCCAAACTTTCAAATATTTGAATTAATTTAACGTGTATTGGGGATTCCTTAAGTATTCTGTCACTGCCACTCTTCTAATTTTCATAGCACTTTCAAACCAGGATATTCCACTTTTGATTCTTTGTAATTCCAGTCTAAGAAAAGCTCTTAATGAGAACATTATATGTGCTCTTTGTGATTCTTCCTTTCTTGCCTGACATTTTTCGACACCACAGAACTGTTTTATTCCCCTATGATATTCCTCAATTTTCCATGACTTCTTTGCCAAATCTTCACGTTTTGCTTCATCCATCTCTTGCACATCTGTAACCCAGTGTTGCGTGTCTCCATTTTTTGAAACTATCCTAAACACCTTTACAAATCCATATGCTTTGAGGTGAACCACACGTCCTTTTGGAGGAATATCTACTGTTTCAAGTGGCACATTTCCCTTGTTGTCAGGATTTACCAAACGATTATTTTTCAATCTTGTAAGGAAATGCCACTCTTTCTGTCTAATGGCTTTAAGGTTTTTCACACTTGCATACCATGTATCAAATAAAACGAATTTGGGATTAAAACCACGTTCTTCGGCCTTGTCAAGCATATCACGGAAATGGTCATTCTTTGTTTTGTCGTCTACATCGATGTTATAAATTCGAAAATCGATAGGTATAACGGTTGTACCGTCAGTCCAAACTAAGGTAACCAGGCCTATTCCCTTTACAGTACGATGATGTTTTCCACTCCACATACGACGAACAAAAGCAATTTCTTCTGCGTATGGTTTATCTAATGTTGAATCATCAACAATTAGGTATCCTCCCTTAAGCTTGACATAACTTTTTACTTCCTCCCATAGTGCTTCCGTGTCTGGAGGTTGCCTTTGAAGGCAACGAGTAAAAGCATCATGAGAAGGAGCATTAGCTATGTCTGGATAACATCTAGCAGCTTCAGTACAGCTAAAAACGTTAGAAGCCGCAATGAGAAAATTAATGTAGTCAATGTCGGTACACTTAGGTGGATTTATGTCCATAACTCCGTACGTTTTTAGAGAAACACTAAGCCATAAGTATATTTATAAAGATATCAAGTTTTCGGCATTTTAACTGCGTAAGTCCTAAATCTCCCAGATTTGTCACATATGCAAATGGAGCTGCACTTGCTACACCAGCCAATATTAAAATCGTAAGTGAAGTTATTCCCAAAACTCTTATGAGAGTATGCTCTCGATGTATTTTATCACATGTTATTTTTTCCATTTTAAACCCCAACTTATGGATTCATTAAAAAGCAACAACATCAGCGACTCTCTCATGGATTTCGTTCATACCAGCACACAAAAATATTGAAGAATTTCAATCCCTCATGATGTGCAGTGTTTCGATATATCAGGTTTCTTAAGTTTGTACATCAGACTTGAGAGACAATAGATCATTTTGAGAGACAATAGATCATTAATACCAGTACTTCAGGTTCTCCAAGTCTCGCATTACTTTTTCCTGAGCTTCCATCCCCCATACAGGCAGGTCAAACTTCCTAATAATCCAAAACCTGGAGTAGAATTATTTTCGCTCGATCTACCCCCATCAGATTCAGAATTATTATTGCTTGAATTATTGAGTTTCTCATTATTCTCTTCTTTAGATGTAGACAAATTAGTCTGTTCAACAGCTGAAGTCGCTTTGTCTACTGGCACAACAAGATCTTCACGCATAAACACCAAAGGAACTTCTTTAATCCCTATAGAGCTCGCTTTTGAGTCAAATATATGGTATATTTCGTCCATGAAAGGTTCTTCAACCGTTTTATTAACAGCTACTTTGAGAACGCCATCTATGGTATAACTATAATTTGTAACAGGGCCATTTGGATACATATACTCCGACATTTCCGAATTACTTTCACTGTATATTTGACCTATTACCTTATTATTTTTATATGCTGAAAATTGATAATACAATTTTTGGCCATTTATATCATAAAGTTCCAATGGTTTTGAATCAATAGTGGCTTCTGTCCAGTTTTCAAAACCTGATGTGTTAGTTGCTATAAAATGTAGCATCTGTGCATTTGCGTGCTCAAAGGCTTTCTCTGCAGTTACAGAATAATTATCCTCTTTCTGTGCACTTGCGGCCGGTATCAACACCATACCAACAGCAGAGTTGCTAAAACAAGTATACCTATTCCAATTCTATTACGCTTCATATTTATCCTCCTTATAACCCTAGGAGGCAGAATCAGGCAAGCTTAAATATGGGCAAAGCTAACATAATCACTGCCTCTTAGGGCACATTTTATGGAGTTTGGGTTACCTGGAAAGTACTTTTGAACTCCATAAACTATTACTAATACATTATATATAAACCATAAACTATTTCACCAGATCATAAAACTATCCGTTTTTCATACTTTTTTCGAATCATTAATTATTTCAGAATCTTTGATTGTCGGATGATTTGGCCAGAAAGCTCATATATAAACACATTGTCCGACTATATTCAGATATGTATATAAAAGATAAAAGAATAAAATTTGTACTCATATAAGACCATATGAGATTGAACTATGTTGAGTCTAAACTGGTATATTTCTTAACCGTAACATGGTGGTAAATAAATGCGTGATTTATGATATTAAAGAGTAAAATATTCGAAAATCAACTATATCAACAAAATTTTGCTGTATCAAGGGTGCAACAGCTTTGCAAGCTACATTTGTATCCAGATTTGGGTGATAAAAGAGATATGGAAGCATTGTTATTGTTTTATGAATATCGGAAGGCACTGTTTAAGAGGAAGTAAAAATTAGTGAACTACTGTTATGTCCTGAAATATTTTCTCAGACTCAAAACCAGTTGGAAGTCCAATACATAATACAACAGCAGGCTACTTAAAATTTAAACATTAAGTAAACTTCAATTCGTTTTGGAACTGTAGGATGATCATATAGTAGGATGGTCATATATGAGAAACATATACGAAGTTGGGACAAAACAGTAGACCACATGTATATGAGAATAACTGCAATAGAAAACTAAAAAAGGAAAATAATTTGGGATCAAACAAAATTAATGAACTGTTAATTTTGCTCTAGTTCACGTGTATGTAGAAATCTTACCAGGTATCTTGCATCTTCACTTCATGAAACCCGATGCTATTATATTTCTTACAGGTGAATGAATAAATGGGGGATTTTACATAGAGAACGTTACTTTTAAGAAAATAATGATTGCAACTGACGGCTCGGTTTGCTCAAGGCTTGCTGCCAATAAAGGGATAGAACTTGCCAGGTTAAGCGGAGGGACGGTTTACGCAGTTTATGTAATATCCACGGAGTATTTTTCTTCGATGGCTGTGGATTTTAACTGGGAGAGAATGCGTGAGGCTTTGAGAAAAGACGGATCTGACGCCGTTAATTATGTAAAAGGGATCGGAGAGATGGAAAATGTTAATGTCAAGTGTGTCCTGCTTGAAGGTCATCCTGCCTCTGAGCTGATCCGATACGCCGAAGAAGAAAAAATGGATATTATTGTTATGGGCACTCTTGGCAGAACAGGAATTGATCGGCTGCTTTTAGGCAGCGTTGCCGTAAATGTTGTACGGCACTCAAAAGTCCCTGTTATGGTTGTAAGAGAAAAAAGTAAGTCTTAAAGGAAAAGCAAGCTAATAAAAGTATAATGGAAAATCATTTTGATGTAAAACAAGTATATCGTCCAAACATTCAATAAGGGTTATTTCAATCGGACATACCAACGATTAGATTCTTTATCAACGCTTATTTTGTCTTCTCTAGCAAGCCAGCCAATAGACATCAAAGCTATTTGAGAATCAAAACCATTGTCACTTAGGTGAATCTTTATCTGGTTCAAACTGCATTCACCTTCCTCTAGCTTATGATACAACACTCCTGCAGCTTCCCCAATTTTTAAGTTCATGTTCTCTGGCATATTTATCACCAATTTCATTCTCAGAATTGTTTTACTTTAAAAAGCAGGTACTGTTTTCAGGTACTGTTTTCAGGATCATAAATTTATAAATTCTGAATAAGCAGACCTTAAATAATATGCTTGGTTAATATATTAGGTTTTTCTGTTAAGGTCTTTTCCAATAAGTAAAAATGATTTAATAGTAAAGTGAGAATTCATTTTCATTCTCACTTTCACTTGCTTCAACTTTCACTTTTACTTCCTTCAACTTTCACTTTTACTTCCTTCAACTTTCACTTTTACTTCCTTCAACTTTCACTTTTACTTCCTTCAACTTTCACTTTTACTTCCTTCAACTTTCACTTTTACTTCCTTCAACTTTCACTTTTACTTCCTTCAACTTTCACTTTTTAACTTTTGATTTTCTTTTTCACGGCTGTAGCTGTATTTTTCGGGGAGTCAGTTTCCCAGAGTTTCCTGACCTTAGCACTCCTGAGAGCTGGCATTACAGACTCAAGCTTTGCCTGCACAGCTGCAAGCATTTCCTCGTCAACTCCGGGGGGTGTTATGCCCATGAACTTCTGGGCTTTAAAGGTCTCGGTTTCTCTGGGTACTGCACGGTCGACTCCTCTCCTTACTCCAGTTTTCAGGGACTCGATTGCATCCCTCCACTGAGCAGCCCAGGGTGCATCAGGAATTTCAGTGTGGTGGACATCGGTCCTGTCCACTTTAATAGCATCTAAATGACATGCTTTTACACAGGCTCCACAATAGGTACAGAAATCCTCCTTAAAAGCAATTTTTCTTGGGTCTTCAGGATCTGTAGGCACATACCAGAGTTTGGAGGGACAGACATTGAAACAGCCGCGGCAACCCTGAGGATCGCATTCCTTCAGGTTTGTCTCAATAAGGGCCAGTCCCCCTTCCATGGGTTTTTGCAAATCTACGGCTTCATACGGACAGACGGTCTTGCAGCGAGCGCACTGTGTACACTTCAGCTCGTCTATCTTAACATTCCCCTCAACTTTCGGAGCCTCGCAGGGGCGTTCCCCTTTAACCTTTATTGCTTCTTCAGGGCAGAGGTCCTGGCAGAGTACACAATAATCACATTTATCCTCGTCTACAAGGATCTGCTCGAAAGGCACAGGATTGTCAGGTGTGGATTCACGCTCAAGCAGGATAAAGGCGTCACAGAACCGGACGCAGATTCCGCAGAAATTACACTTTTCAGTGTCAATTTCGATCTCTCCTTCTGCCCCTTCCTTTAAAGGCGCAATCTCTTCTTTTTTTGGGAAGGTGAACTCAACTTCGATCGCGTCCTGAGGGCAGGCTCCCTCACAGAGAGCGCAGGGGAGGCATTTCTCATTAATCTTAACAAAAGCATCATACTTCGGATACCGTTTCTCATCAGGAACTTCACCCACAGCCTCAAAGGTTATAGCATGCACAGGGCAGAGGTTTGAGCACATCCTGCAGAAGGTACATTTATCAAGGTCCATCATCACAGCAGGTGCATCAAGCCCGGTTGCAATCTCATGAAGTGGTCCCATTTCAAGCGCTTTTGTTGGGCAGATTTCTGCACAGATCCCACAACCATTACAGCGCTTGTAATCATAATCCAGAGTTTTGATGGATTTATCGGTTGTCTGGGTATAAATAAAATGAGAGCCCTGAAGGTCCATGCTGGTAGCAACTGTGATCTTTTCCTGGGCTTCACTCTCATCAGTCTCTGGAGCTTCAGCTTCGAGATCCTCGGCTTCAAAATCCTCGGGCTCAGTGGCTTCAGGCTCTGTAACTTCATTTTCTTCGGTCCCGCAGCAGCCTCTGCAGATGTGAGTTTCCTGTTCGGTGTGCTCCTCGCTCATTATGCCACCTCCTCAGGTTCGGCTTCGGGTTCTCCAAGCTTGAGTTCGGTTCCTATAGGCCCGATGCCTTCAAGTTCCTTTACAAATTCGGTAATTGTGTTTGAGAAACGTTCTCCTTCGGCAGCAGAGATCCATAGGGTCCTCAGCCGTCTGGGGTCAAGTCCGATTTCCTTTATAACTTCCTTTAAGACATCCATCCTCTGTTTTGCGTCAAAGTTCCCGTGGATGTAGTGACACTCGTCCATTCTGCAGCCCGCAACAAGCACTCCGTCGGCTCCGCCTTTTAAGGCTTCAAGCACGAACTCCGGATTTACCCTTGCCGAGCACATAGTACGGATAACCCTGATGTTTGTCGGGTAATGGAGCCTTGACATCCCGGTCAGGTCTGCACAGGCGTAACTGCACCAGTTGCAAAGGAAAGCCACAACGAAAGGACTCTGGGACCTGTGAGCAGTTGCAGCCCGGACCTGAGCAAGAATCTGTTCGTTTTCGAAGTTCCGCATCTGTATTGCCCCTGCAGGGCATGCAGCACTGCAGTCTCCGCAGCCGTAACATGAAACCTCGTCTACAACAGCTTTTTTATTTTCTATTTTGATTTTCCCAAATTTACATACCTCAAGACAGGTCCGGCACCCTATGCATTTTTCAGGATCAACATGGGCTCCCATAGGATCGGCTTCAAGCTCTCCTGTCCCAAGAAGCTGCATAACCTTGGACGCACATGCACTTCCCTGGGCAATCGAAACCTGGATCTCTTTAGGTCCTGAGGCGCAGCCTGCAAGGAAAACTCCGCTGACGGGGGCATCTACAGGGCGCATTTTCGGGTGGGCACTTGCAAAGAACCTGTCAGGCCGGCGGGCAAGATTTAGCATCCGGCCTATGCCTTCTGCTGATTTGCTGGGCTCGTAGCCTGTTGAAAGCACGACAAGATCACAGGCCTCTTCTTCGATCCGGGATTCAAGAGTATCTTCATAACGGAGTACAGGCCTACCGTCTTCACCTGCGTAAATTTCGGCAACTTTTCCCCGAATAAAATCAACGCCCATAGACTGCGTCCTTGTATAATATTCCTCATACATCTCCCCTGCAGCCCTGATGTCGATGTAGTGAATTGTGATCTCAGTGTCAGGATAACGTTCCTTAACCATCTGGGAATTCTTAAGTGCAGCCATGCAGCAAACCCTTGAGCAGTATTCATTGCCAACGGTTTTATCTCTTGACCCGACACATTGAATGAACGAAACGCTTTTTGGTGGTTTGCCTGTGGAAGGCACTATGACTCTTCCACCTGTTGGCCCTGCAGAGTTAAGCATGCGCTCAAGCTGCATATTTGTGATAACATCAGGATATTTCCCAAATCCGTACTCCTTTTTCCTTGATGCATCAAAGAGCTGATAACCTGTTGAAACAATAACTGCTCCGGCTTCAAACTCAATTTCTTCAGGTTTTTGTTCGTAATCCACAGCATCGGCAGGGCAGGCCTGTAAACACAGCCCGCAGCCTACACAGTGGTCAGGGTCTATGAGCACTACCTGAGGAACGGACTGGGGGATTGGCATATATATGGCTCTGGTCTTTCCAACCCCATAATTCATGGGGTTTTCGATTTCTACGGGACAAACCGCAGAGCAGAGGTCGACACAGCCTTTGCATTTGTCTTCAAGTATAAACCTGGGTTTGCGTGTGACTTTTACATGAAATTTGCCGACGGACCCGGAAATATCCGTAACTTCGGAATAGGTGTAAAGGTTAATATTCGGATGGTTCTGAACTTCCGTCATTTTAGGAGCAAGCACACAGATGGAGCAGTCGTTTGTAGGAAAGACCTCATTCATCAGGGCCATTTTGCCTCCGATTGTGGATTCTTTTTCTACCATTGTGACTGGAAAGCCGGCTTCAGCAAGGTTCAGGGCTGCTTCGATTCCGGCAACTCCTCCTCCTATAATCAGGACATTTCTGCTGGCTTTGGAACTTGTTGCACTCAGCTCCTTGAGGAATTTTGCCTTTGCGACTCCCATCCTTATAAGGTCAAAAGCCTTCTGGGTTGCCATCTGGGGGTCATCGGCGTGCACCCATGAGCACTGCTCCCTTATATTTACCATTTCCATAAGGTAAGGATTCAACCCGGCTTTTTCCATTACATGCCTGAAGGTCTTTTCATGCAACCTTGGGGAGCAGGCAGCTATTACAACCCTGTCGATTTTATTTTCTTTTATATCCTTAATGATGCCTTCCTGTCCGGAATCGGAACATAGAAACTGTACTTCCCGGGCGAGCACCACATCTTCCAGTTTAGCCGCCATTTCCTGCAGAGCTAATACATCTATTACTCCAGCAATATTTAGCCCGCAGTGGCAAATGTAGACTCCGATTCGCATAATTGGTGACTCCATAACCTGTGTTTTATGTTGAATGTTAACAATTACGTTGTGATCCGTTTTTAACATGTTTTTATAACTTGAAAGTTATAATTTCTGAGAATTTCTGGACCATAATTCAGAACCGTGTATCCAGGACATATTACCATACAGAAAAGTCAGGTTGGTACAGCTGATCAACAAAGACTTTTTTTGAACTGAGAGGGGTTTTACATTTCAAGTTCATGAATTTGCTAATACCAATTAAGTTATTACTTATCAATTAATTTGTTACTCAGTTGTGAATTAGGCACTCAGACACAAATCAGTTACTTTTATATATCGCTATACATTATCTTTTGAACTAAATAAAAATATAGGTGTTTTGTACAAAATCAAAACCTTTATTTTATAAGGCTTTTTTCTAAATTCACTGAAATTGATTAAATATTTTAGAACTCAGATTATTTTCAGTATCTCCAAATGCCCGGTTTCATTAATTCTTTTTTGTTAGCTAGTTTTCTTTCAGTTGAATACCCCACTAGCTTGCTACTGGATGGAAAATTTTCCAGGTAACCGTTGATGATTATATAATTTATCAATTCCATTTTTCGATTGTTAACTTCTGATCAAACTATAGGCACGAAGATAAATAATGCAACTACTCAATAAGGTACAATGAGTTTTTGTTGCAATAATTACAGGCGTGACTATATACAGGCGTGACTATAAGTTTTTTAGGGTTATTGTCTCCTTTAACGGTATTTTGAGCGGGGGCGTGAACATACGTTGATTGCAGCAAGGTGAACCAGCTCGACTTTGATTTAGTATGTTAGAAATCAGATAATTTCCAGTGACCCTATTTTAGTTAATTATTTTTCACTACAAACTGCAATATTTAATTTATACTTTATAATTTGACAGTTTATTTATATAATAAATTTTATATTTATTGATATATTAACTTTCTTATTTCGTTCCGGATCAACTAATTAGCATGAAAGTACGGAACAAAAATGGTTATTCCTGCTCCTTTTTCATTTCTGCTCCTAATCACATCTAACGCACTTTCCGCAGTAAAATTTCTGGATTTTATATTTTATCCCACTTTCCGCAGTAAATTTTCGAAAATTCATGTTTTTACTGCTATCGATTTTCAATCAAACGTGGATTTATTGTACTTTTATGTAGTAGGTAAAAGCCAACTATGTGGTATATTTAATGTGGTATATTTAGAGGTAAAAAATGATATCATTCAATTTTCACCAAATACCACTAAAAATCTAAATTATTTGCACTTGTTCAAAACCGCTACCAGGAAAAATATTGATTTTCGAAAAAATACTGCAGAACGTAGGTTTTTCTTCTGCTGAGGCATTTTTTTTCGGGTTCATGGACAGATGCTCATATTTAAATAAAATTAGATCACCAGAGTAGGGGAGGGAGATCAGTGACCAGGTATTGCTTAGCCGACCTGTTTTGGTAGAGCTCGTCCATTTTTCGCAAGTTCGCAGACAGCCAGTATTGAGATATACTCCCGTAGTTCCTGCATTAATCCCGCGCATTTTTCGGCAAGTTCTTGCCCGGACAGGCTTGCTGAGATGGTCAAAGGTTGTAATCTCAACTCCCGCAATCATTGCGTTTGTCTTAACGATAAGGGATATTTCATATATTCGAGTTAATAAAACTATAATTTCTTAAAATTCGTTCATAGTTGTTACTCTCCTATTTGTTAGCTCTCCTATCTGTTAGAAATGTAGTTAAGCCGGGTAGGCAAACAGTCCGGCATTAGAAAGGTTGTAATCAGTTTTTATGAACCGGTCCAGATTCCTGATGTAGAGAGCTTGAGGGTCGAGATCGGGAAACAGATCAGGATAAAACTACTTGGCCATGTAAGCTATGGCAATGATATTTCTTGGAGTGGAAAGTAATTCATTATGAAGCAGGTATACTTTTTTATTTTTTACAGCATCAGTATGTGTAAAGACATCCTGCTGCATGATTTCTTCCTGGATCTCCTTACCCTTCTCAGAAGGCAGTTCAGAATCATTGACATTATATCCGAATACATCTGGGTAATGCTGGTCCCAGCACATCACTACAATGGCATCGATGTCCTGTTTAAAGACCCATTCTTTATCGACATCTTCGTAAGCAAAAGGTAGATCTCCTGCAATGTTTTTACTACCAGCAGCGTTAATGAACTCATTTACAACGGGCATGTCTTTCCCATAGGTTTTTATTTGTTCAGGAGTGTCGGAAAAAGCTTTATAAAAAACATTCAAACGGTCTTCCGGCGCGATCTGAGAAGTTTTAGCTATTATAGGATCATTAATTTCGCTGTAAAACTCAGTATATTCATGTGCTTGTTCTTCATTTCCGACAATCTTCCCAATTATCGTAACATTATCACAAAAGGAATCAGGGTTTAGTGTATCAACGAAAACAACTGGAATATCAGGTTCAAGTGTGTTGATTATTTCGTCAGTAGTACCATACCAGTCAAATTTTGGCAGGATTAGAACATCGGTCTTTGCTTCTATAATTTTTGTAATCTATATCCATGGGTCTCTTGGCCGGACATATAGCAGGAATCTTATCTAGATTCGGATAAAAATTTTCATCAGATATATATCCATCCCGTACTACAATCCACTCCCAGGCTCCGATAGCTTTCAGGACTTCGGCAACTGAATAATGCGTTATGCTATTATTTCGGCGGGTTTATCAAGAGTTACTTCTCTGCCAAGAGTATCAATAATTTTGATCTGAGTATCTGCATCTGTAGTATTTGTATCCTGAGTATTTGCAGTTGAAAAGACTGCAAAAATTGACACTATCAGCAAAATTCCAATTCCGGCAACTAATTCCTTTGTGCGCTTCATACCTTTTTCACCTCAATTTTCTCATATTTTCGGCATCCATCAAACTTCTCATACCGACCTCTTCGGGATGACATGCGGCAGATTATCCTCGAGCACTACCGCAGCCTCAACACCATAGACAACTCTGATATTTTCCTGTATCAGGACCGAGACAGGGGTCCCAGCTGCGTATATCTTTCCTTCCGTGAGCATGATGAGCTGATCGACATACTGGGAAGCAAGATTAAGATCATGGATCACGAGTATTGAGAGAAGGCCCTGTTTGTCTACAAGAGTGCGGATAATATTCATTACTTCAAGCTGGTTCCTGATGTCAAGCTTGGAGGTCGGCTCGTCAAGAAGAAGTACTCGACTCTGCTGGACGAGTGCCCTTGCAATCATTACCCGCTGCCGCTGGCCTCCGGAGAGTTCCGAGTGATGCGCCTGAGTGCTACCTGTTCGAGATTCAGCATCTTGATGGCTCCTGTAGCGATCTCAACATAGTCCCTGCTAACCTTCCAGGACGAGAATGGGCGCGCCCATAAGCACCGTGTCAAAAACAGTTGCCTGAAAAGTAACTGGGAACTCCTGGGGCACATAACCGAAATTTCGAGCGATTGCGACCGTGTCCATGTCATGGATCTTCTGCCCATCCAGGCAGACCCACCCACTATTTGGTTTAAGGACGTTATTGATACAGCGGAGCAGTGTGCTCTTTCTGGCTCCGTTTGGCCCTATTATGCCAACAACGCTTGGTTCGCAAAACTCCATTGAAATCCCATGTCGCACAGGCACTGAAGCATATGAGAACGTGACCCCGTCGATAGAGAGATTCAACAGTACTCCCTCCGGTACATGATAAGGTACACAAAGAAAGGTACGCCGAGGAATGCTGTGATAACTCCTACGGGAACAACTACAGGCGAAAGAACTGTCCTTGCAATAGAATACGAGATAATCAGGAAAACTGCTCCCATCAATCCAGATGCAGGAATCAGGAATCGGTTGTCTCCTCCTCAGCCTGCAGATATGCGGTGAGACAAGCCCAATAAACCCTATTGCTCCGACAAAACTGACAACTCCTGCAACCAGAAGTGACGAGACCACCATAATAAGTATCCGGAATTTTTTGACATTTATCCCGAGGCTCTTTGCACTCTCGTCCCCTGCCCCTATTATATTAAGGTCCCAGGATTTCCAGATGAGTATAGGAACAAGGATTGCCGTGATGGGGACGATAAAACGGAAATCCTCCCATCTTGCTTTTCCGATGTCTCCTACCATCCAGAACATTGCACTCTTTACTGCTTCCGCTTCTGCGAAATATTCTGTAAAAGTTGTGAGGGCCTGGAAGAAAAACATCACAGAGACTCCAGTAAGAACCATTGCTTCTGCCGAACCGCTTTTTTTCTCAGCAATGGCAATAATGACCGCTGAAGCTATCAGTGAGAAAAAAAAGCATTTCCGACGATGAGATATTTGCCGGCAAAAATTCCGGTCCCGAATACGATCGCGATCGCTGCTCCAAATCCTGCTGCTGACGCAATTCCAAGCATATATGGATCAGCAAGTGGGTTTTTCAGAGCCCCCTGCATCGCAGCTCCTGCTGTTCTGAGGGCAATCCCGGCAAAGAGCCCACCATGAAAATACGAGGAAACCGAAGTTTCCAGAGACAGACATCCGCTAACCAGGAACTCTCAACAATATCAGGGAATATTTTACTGAGAATTGAGGTATATACATATATAAAAGAGATGGCAGCAGACCTTGTCGATGTGGCAATTCCAATGCTGATGATAATGAGCAGACATAGGGCACCGATAAAGAGGATTTTTTTTATGAGTAAAGTTATAGTACCTCTCTGTAATATGACTGACTTCTGTTTAACGTATGCTTTTTTGAGAATCATAACTCATGAGCCTTCAACCCACTTAATCCTCTGTTACTTCTGTTTTCCGGGCTATATCCACATCTAAAGGACCTGCATCAAAGTTGATTGTCTTTGACCGTACCGACCGAAATCCTGCATTGAGTATAGAATCTACGATAAAACCCTTGCTAAGACTACAATTGTATCCTGAAAGAACGCTGGGCATCATATTAAGGACATGGATAGCCGGCTTTGTGCCTTCGTCATATATCCCATCGTGAAGACTTACAAAGATTCCTCCGGGATTGAGTGCATCATAAATCTTTTTCACCATCTTATCCATGCAGCCCTTTGCAAAATTGAGTGTACAGCTTGCAAGGATCAGATCATAACCACTGCCAAGATGATCGTTAAGGTAATCGCCTCCGATCATTGTTATTCTATCCGAAAGTCCATACTCTGCTATGAACTCTTCAGCAACATTGACCACAGCCGGCTGGTCAAACAATACGCCTTCCATCGACGGATGGCGGGATAAAACCGCAATTCCCACAAGACCGGGACCTCCACCAAGATCAAGCATTCCCTTCATCAAAGAAAATTCCGGTAATGCTGAGATAATATCCGCTATCTTCTGAGCTGTTCCGGAACGTTCCCAGTTTGCCATTGATTTTGCATATCGTATCCAGAACTCCTCCGAATTCATGCCTTTTTCTTCTGAAAACGCTGGCCCATTTTTGACCAGTTCAGCTATTTTTTTCGGGCTCATGGACAGACGCTCATATTCAAAAAAAATTAGATCTCCATAGTAAGTTGGACGGCTGGTAACAAGATATTGTTCAGCCACCGGACTGTTTTGGTAGAACCCGTTCTTTTTTGTTACAAGTTCGCAGGCAGTCAGTACATTGAGATATTCGGCTGTTGTTCTGGCATCAAACCCACATTTTTCGGCAAGTTCTTCTGCCCTGATAGGTTTATTGAGTTGATCGAAAATAGCAAGTTCAACTCCCGCAACAAGTGCATTTGTCTGAACGGGTGCAAGGGACATTTCATATATTTGGGTTAATGGAACTTTTATCTCTGGAAATTCTTTCATAATCGTCACTCTCATATTTGATAGTTCATAGTGTAGAACTTGTAAAAATATAAATTTAGTTGTGTTCAACTTTAGTTTATAATAAAACAAACTCATGCGTCATCGGTTAAGCATTAAATTCCATTTCTTGTATGTGTTTTTTATATTAGTACTCTAAATACCTCTGTATCTATGTCTCCCTGTCCCCCACCTACTCTTGAAGACTCTCTTCGGGAAATATTTCCCGAAGAGTGGTTAAGGCAAACTGCCAAAGAAACTGGTCTTATAGTACGTGAACGTAAAATTGACCCTGTTATTATCTTTTGGGTTTTAACTCTCGGTTTTGGTGTCCGCTTGCAGCTACACTTGCCAGTTTAAAACGAGAATATGAAACGGAGTCACAAAAAACCGTAAGTGATAGCAGCTGGTACTATCGTTTCACTCCAGAACTTGTTGAGTTTCTTAACCAGTGTGTAATTCATGGCATGGAAGAGCTTGCAAAAGAACCTGGTAGGAAACTTAGCAAGAAACTCGAAACCTTCCAAGATGTTGTCATTCAGGACAGCACAATTGTTCGTTTTCACTCTTCTTTAGCAGACAAGTTTCCTGCAGTAAGATCAAGAACAGTAGCTGCAGGAGTAAAAGTTGGAGTTATGGTAAGTGCAGTTGCTAACGGACCTAGAACCGTTGCTCTGTACTCTGAAAAAACAGCTGAGATAAAGACATTAAAAATAGGTCCCTGGATCAAAGACCGTATTCTGCTTGTTGATCTTGGTTTTTACAAAACTCAAATGTTTGCAAGAGTTGAAGAAAATGAGGGATATTTTGTTTCAAGGATTAGGAAAAATATGGATCCTATTCTTGTTTCTGTTGAAGAGGGACTTTCTAAGACAAAAAGCAAAGAGTTCGCTGGAAAACCTGTTAGTGAATGTATTAAGCAACTTTCTGGAAAAGATATTGATGCAGTTGTAAAAATAGAATTCAAAAGAAGAGAGCATAAAGGCAAGCAAAAACAGGATGAGATGATTGTACGTCTTGTTGCAGTCTATAATGACGAGGATGAAAAGTACCATATTTATATCACAAATATTCAGAAAGATATTTTGAATGCAAAAGACATTGCAAACCTATATGGAGCAAGATGGGACATAGAACTGCTTTTCAAAGAATTGAAAAGCAAATACTCGCTGGACGTTCTTGAAACAAAGAATGTGCAGGTAATTGAAGCTCTAATCTGGACAGCAATATTGACACGAATCGTTAGCATAAGAATATATTCTCTTGTCAGAAACTCAACAACTTATCCTGAAAAAATGGCTAGATATACACAGTTACGTTGAAGTACAATATTTGCAGAGAATGTATCGGATTTGTTGACAGTAATTCTGCATAGATGTGGAATTCAAAGAACTTTTGAAACGATAATGAGCGTATATGAAAGTCAAGCATTAGATCCTCATGTAAACAGAGAAGGGTTTAGAGATGAATGCTTTGAGTAATAAATGAAAAATTGGATTCAAAAAAAGTAACAGAAGAAGGAAATAAATCCTTAACCGATGACCAATGAGTATCAAATTAGATTTGAGATTTTAAAAGCTAATTTGAGATTCTCGTCTTATTACCGGAGTTTTACCAATTAATTTATAGTTTGAGAACTTAATGCGTAATCGATAGACCAGTTTCAACTGGACAACTCAAGAAAAGCCATAATGTTAAATTGGTTATAGGGGCGCTAGTGGGATGAAATCGGTTTTATTGGACGCTAGTGATATAATATTGATTATATGGACATGAGTGATAAAAACTGGTTGTATGAGCGTGAGTGAGGTAAAATTGATTACATGGACGTGAGTGAGATAAAACTGGCTATACTGCGCTGAATCATTTAATTCCTGCAGGACAAGGTATTTCTATAAATAGCCTTAAACAAAAATAGGTATTAATGACTTTACAGATGAAGGTGACGCTAAATACTCAGGTTATTCTCACAAGTGTTTCATAAAACTTGAAAGTCTTCAGCAGACTTTATTCTAGTATACTTATAATGTTTCCATTTTATAAACAGCTCACATAGCTTCACATATTATCCACATATGATTCACACATGACTACATATTCTTCTCATCAAGGTTGAGGATTTCTTCAATTTAAAGCAAAGGAGCTCTTTGTATGACTGATCATAATGAACTAAAACAGAAAATGTATGAATGGACTCAGAAATATGCAGAAAAAGCAGGGTACAGGCTTAACCCGGATAAAGAAGCTCTTGACTATGTGCTTGATGGACTTACAGTTAAGCTTGAGAAATTCGGAAGGCGTTACTGTCCCTGCAGAATAGTTACCGGAGATGAAAAAGAAGATAGAAAGATTGTATGTCCCTGCATCTATCATAAAGAAGAAGTCGAAAGGGACGGAAACTGTCACTGCGAACTTTTCTTCAAAGCGAATTAATTGAGTTCAGCGGATTCGGTTTGCCTGCAAAGAGGCTTTATTGGTCTATTCCGAAGGGCAGGAAAGTTAAATTGTAAGATCTCCTGACCTGAAAGGCCCGGAAACAAAAGGCTGCATACCTGGGGACATCAAAGTCTTAAGGTTTGCTCCAAGCCTTTTAAAAAAAGGCTTGAGCAAAAACCTTTAGAGAAAAAGGCCTGGAGCAAACCTTTTGAGAAAAGGTTTTATCGAAAATCCTTAGCAACGATGTGATAACATCCCTTCTTAAAAAAGGTTTGACTACAACCCTCTTGAAAAAAATTTGATCGCAATTTTTCCGGGAGAAAGTTTGACCAATGGCCTACACAACGTGATAAAATGTCGTGACGGCGTGATAAATCGATGAAGCAGTTTACACAATCTTTTTACAAAAAGCTTGGATGAAAACAGTTTATAAATATTTATAATAAATCCTTACTGCAATTTAAAAGTAACGCTGAAAACAAAAAAGCGAGGGTTTAAGGAAGATTACTTAGATATATTTAATTAAAGGTTATATAATATACGTTTTCACAGTGACATGCTTAATGTGACACACTTAATCTTGCTTTTTAATATACTTCTTAACCTTCATACTCTTCAATGAAAAACTGACATAAAAAATTTGACTCAAGGGTGACCTGTAATGACAAATGCAATGGAACTCTATCAGATGCTTCCAAAGACTAACTGCAAAAAGTGCGGAAAAACCTCTTGTATGGCGTTTGCAGTATCTCTCATGGCCCACGAGCTCACACCCGAGGATTGCCCGCCTCTTAAAGATGAACCAAAGTATAAAGAAAACTATGAAAAGATAAGTGAACTTTTCAAACCTTCCGAAAGCGCAACTGAAACCGGACTTATAGTGCATGAAGACTTATGTTTTGGCTGTGGAAACTGTGTGGTTGCCTGTCCTCCGAATGTAGCTAATGATCCACACGGAATAGGCTCGGGAAAGGCCCCTACGAATCCTAATAAGCTGGTCTTGGCCGTAGAAGACGGCATTGTAAAAGCTCAAAACTTAGGGGAATGCCGCCGTTTCGGAAAGAACAAAATTCTATGTAATGGCTGTATAGTAACCTGCCCTGTAGAGGCAATCGAGTTTGTGTGAGGAAGCGGATATGGAGAAAAACTATCATGTATGCACAGGCTGCGGACTCCTCTGTGACGATATTGAGGTTGAGTCCGAAAATAACATTGTGAATAAAGTTTATACAGCCTGCAGAGTAGGAGTCGCCCATATGAAGGAAGCAAGAAGGGGCGAAGCAGATTTTCTGGTTGATAATAAGCCTGTAGATGAAGCTACTGCTATCAGTGAGGCTGCATCGATTCTTAAAAATGCCAGAAATCCTCTGATCTTCGGTCTTGGGACTTCTACCAGTGAAACCCAAAAAATAGCAATTGAACTTGCAAAGAAAATTAACGCTACCCTGGATGATACCTCCTCGTTCTGCCTGGGTCCTCTAGCTGAGGCTCTCATTCAGGATAAGCTTAAGACCTGTACTCTTGACGATGTAAGGAATAAAGCTGATGTTATCATATACTGGGGAACAGATCCATCGGATTCTCATCCTCGCCTTCTTTCGAAGCACTCCTACTTCCCCAGAGGAACAGAAAAGCAGAGAGGCTGGGAAGAGGAAAGGACAGCCATAGCAATCGATGTCCGGAAGTCCCATACCGCAAAGATCTGCGGGAATTATTTCTTCCAGATCCCTCCAAAAGGAGATGCAGAATTTATCGATGCCATGATTGCAGGGCTTTCTGGAAAGCTTCCTAAAACCTCTTACAATTACCCGCCTAAAAAAATCCTTGAGCTGGCAAACATCCTTAAAGGAGCAAAGTTCGGAGTAATGTTTGTAGGACGCGGGCTCATTTACTCGCTTGAAAACCTTGAGCCTCTTTTCAAGCTGATGGAAATTCTGAATGAGAAAGCAAATTTCCACCTCATACCAATGGTAAGCAGCTCTAATACAATGGGCTTTAACGAAAACCTCTTTGCAGAAACTGGATACGTGAACAGTGTAAAGTTTGAAAATGGAACTGCAAAGCATGGACCCGAATACTCAGTTGTTGAATCTCTTAAAGCAAAATCGGTGGACGCAGCCCTTATAATAGGTTCAGACCCGCTTTTATTCCTTCCCGGATCTATTGCAAAGAACATGCTGGAGATTCCTGTTATCTCGATGGATCATTGTGAAACCCTGACTTCCAAGCACTCAAAGGTCTACATCAATACCGCAATAAATGGGGTAGAGGCAGGGGGAAGTTCCATACGCATGGATAGAGTTAAAATGAGCTTTGAGCCTGTTATTGAGACAAATCACCTGTCTGAGGAAGTAATTCTCAAGAAAATAATGGAGGCACTCTGATGGATTTCGGATCTTTTCTTACAGCTCCCGAAATAAATGTCAAAGTCATAACTTACAGGGACATCTTTCAGGATAAGGCTATGCTCGAAAACCGCTTTGGGGACGAATACAAAGACCTATCTGCGATAATAAAGCTGGACCATGCGGATTTCAAACAGTTGGACGTGAAAAAAGGCGACACAGTAATTTTAAAAAATTCCTTTGGAAGAGTTGTGGTAAAGGCTATGGAATCTGGATATGAAACTCCTCACAAAGGCATCGCATATATGCCCAAAAGCCCCTGGTCCAATATGCTGGTCTCAGATGAAACCGGAGGTACAGGGGTACCTAAATTCAAGGATATATCCGTAACCGTTACCAGTGCAAAAGGGGAAAAAGTAACAGAACTCATGCTTTAAATGGTTTCCCTGGTAAGGTAAACAAATCCCTTAAAAATTGCCGTAAAAGCGGCAAAATTATTTTATATTCATTTTCATAGTTGTTTAGCTGCAGATTGGATGAAAGCATGGTTGATGTACTTCTAAAATTTACAAAAATCTTGAAAAACGGCACTACTTTCTACCGCTTTGAAAGTTTTGAAAACGTGGATTCAAGGTGGGAGCTGCCCTGTGAGTATCTTTCAGGACCTCACTTTGCAGCCTGGAATGGTGTTCTTCTGTATTCTGGTGGAAATAGCATACATACTCTCTGTCCAGGAAACTTAATTTCCTTGAGTGAGTATCAGGAACTGATGAAAATTATTGAAATTGGGAAAGAAAGGTTAAAAAAAATAAAGAGCAAAATGAGCACCTGAATATTTTCTCAATAAAAACTTGTCTCAATAAAAACTTGTTTCAATAAAAACTTGTCTCAATAAAAACTTGTCTCAATAAAAACTTGTTTCAATAAAAACTTGTCTCAATAAAAACTTGTCTCAATAAAAACTTGTCTCAATAAAAAGTGTCTTCTAACAATAGAACCTCAGATTCGAAACAATGTTTTCTATTTTTATATAACTTGACTTTGTCAGATTAGACAGTTACTTCAATCGCTGTTAGCGATTTCACTACTAATGATATCTTTGGCATACGAGGTCTAATGATGACGCTTTACCTTGTAATGTGATATAGTCAAGTTAAGTACACGCTGAGAATCTAAAAATAAAAGAAATAGTCTTTACTCGCTAAAAAGTTCGGATAAACTTTTTACTATCTTTACATACGGATATCGTGAAAAGTCAGTTTCCGTTGTCGTTCCTGTGGTCACGGCCGCAAAATCAACATTTGCTGCCAGGGCCGTTTTAGCATCAATCAGACTATCTCCAATATACAACACATTATCAAGTTGTGCGTTGAGGCTGTCAATTGCAAGCAATAATCCTTCTGGAGACGGTTTGGGGACTTTAACATCCTCTCCTCCAACAATAATATCTATTAAATCCAGAACCCCGTACTGGTTTAGAGTCTCAACTATTCGAAAATGATGTTTTGTGGTTACGATACCTGTATTGAGCCCATTCTGTTTTAATCGTTCTAATGTATTTACTGTGTCAGCATACAACATTGTCTCTCTGGACATTACCTCGTTAGCCTTTTCCCGAAACAAGCTTAGAAAACGATCTATCAAAACTTTGTTTTCGTTGTTTGTTAGCTGAATAAATGCTCTGTCGAGTGGTAATCCAACAGTTCTTTTTATACTTTCATGATCAAAGCAGGGAATGTCCAGCTTGCTAAAGGCATAGTTGAAACTTGAAACAATACCACTCGTTGCATCAGCTAATGTATAATCAAAATCAAAAATAACAGTACTATATTTCATATATATTTCATATCTCCCGCCTTGAGTCTTGCTGTTGACATAGAATCCTGCAGAAGTAGAATAGAATCCTGCAAATATTGGCAGAAAGTCCTGCTGTACTGGCATAATATCTTTTCGCCCAAAACCAAAGGTATTTTAACCCCTTAAATATGGATTCTATATTTTTTGAATTAAGGACCAAAATATAGGGTAGATATTGCTCTTTAAGACATTTGCTACAGGTACTTTTGTCATAACTATGCAACAAAAAAATAAAAATTCATATACAGGATAATTTAATTAGAATTAATTAAGCTATTTCATGAGTTAATTTCAGAATTTGAAGCCTGAAGGACATTATTCAGAATATATTTTTACACTATTACATTATTCAGGATAAAAATATTTGACAGATTATAATGTGTTGTAAATAATTACTACCTATATAATTTAATACTAGTCGGGACTTATCACCAGATATTAAAAGTATATAGCCGTCACTGATAACTTTATCTGATGGCCTGGAGTTCCAGATCAAAATTACCAGTATGATCTTATGTCAAAACTCCTATTAAAAAATAAGATTTAACCAGGCATAAATAACTGATTGAGAGAATAAAATCAAAAGAAATATACACGTTAAGAATTAACACAAAACAAACTACTGTCATGGCAATTTAATTATTGAGCGTTAATATTAAGACAATACATCATCTCTAGTCCCTTTCATAATTATATAAAGACTAAAAATAAATATTCTGGACACTAGCTCTTAATCAGACTTTTAAACGACGTGTAAATTTTCTGCATATGATATAAAAGACTTTGCCCGGAATTGACATAATCTTAATATTATTTAACTACTTAATATTATTTAACTACTTAATATTATTTAACTACTTAATATTATTTAACTAATTAATATTATTTAACTAATTAATATTATTTAACTAATTAATATTATTTAACTAGTTAATGTTATTTGATATGTGAATGTCTATTACTAATAATCTGCCGAGGGAAAGTTGATTGATAAACGAACCGAATAATAAAAACTGGATTAAAGTAGGCGGAGTTTTACTGGCAGTCTTTGTCGTACTAGCTTTGATATTAGGAGTAATAATACCGAGCATGAGTTCTCCCGACTACCGGCACGGCTACCAAGATGGCTACCGAGACAGCTATCAGGCTGCTTTCAATGGCAAATATTATGATGTCAAAGGTGGCTTAGGTGATAATAGTAGCTATAATGAAGGTTACATACACGGCTATGATGAAGGCTATCCCGATGGTCAATTAGACCTTGGAGCCCACGAGGGAAGTGGAACAAGCCAGACTCTCGAAAACAGTCAGGCTCTCGAAAACAGTCAGGCTCTCGAGGCCAGCCAGGCTCTCAAAACCAGCCAGAATAATGAAACCAGCAATGATAATGAGGCCAAGGATAATGAGACCAATCATGCCAGTGGAACCAGCTCGAGCAGTGAAACCAAAGAGGGCCGCCAAATTACCTTCAATAATAAAAGTTAAGGTAATTGGCATTATAGAATCTGAAAATGTATCTCCCCATACTCTTTCCTGATTTTTGCATCGATTCTACTCTTTAGAAGCAGTGCAGCAGTAGCAAGACTAAAAGGAGATTTCTCAGATACTTAGAAAAATTTATCAATACGACTCATCAATGATCTTTTCATGCCTGTGGAAACAAGAGAAATCTCAGTAACCGGAAAAGAGGACTGTGGAATTGTTGATATAACCGAAATAATCTCAGAAGAAGTAAAAAAATCAAAAATAAGAAACGGAACGGTTACGATCTTTTGTATTGGGTCAACCGGAGCAATAACTACAATGGAATTTGAGCCTAATCTCTCAAAAGATGTCTCTGAAACGCTTGATCAGCTAATTCCTCTTGACAGGGACTATCACCATCACAAAACCTGGGGAGATTATAATGGAGGCTCGCATCTAAGAGCTATGCTTATCGGCCCGAGCCTTACAGTGCCTTTTATTGAAAAAGACCTTACTCTTGGAACCTGGCAGCAGATTGTGTACATTAACTTTGACAGGATTGAAAAAGTAAGAAGAATCGTATTGCAGATACTCGGAGATTTTTAAACGGTTTGTTTTCTAAAATTACTAGGTAAAAAGTGATGGGATTACATATTCCATATCTGAAAATATGACCATCCCATTTGCCACGGTTACCTATTTTGAAACCGACAAAACCCTTAGGCCTGAAAAGCCAATGAACCTGACAGAACTTGAGCAGTACCTGGACCTGAACCTGCCTTCGGAAAACTTCTTTTATGCTGTTGAAATTGATGGAAACTTTTCGTACCTGAGAGCACAAAGCTTGCCAAAGCAGGAACCACCGTACCGTAAACTTGCGGATGTTGTCGCAAATCAGACTGTTTTCGAATTTGAAAATGTAAGCGGTACACTGGTGGGTTTCCGGACACCGGACTACGTGACCAGTATCAATGTTCCAGGATATCATCTTCATTTCATTACTGAAAACAGGAGTGCAGGTGGGCATGTTCTTGAGTTCGAGCTTGAGAACGGAACTGCTGCTCTTGATGCAACACCAGCCTTTTTCATGGAACTTCCCACAAGCTATAGCTTTGCAAAAGTAGAATTGGAAAAGGACTTAAAATCCGAAATGGAAACTGTGGAAAAGTGAATTTGAGCTTTGATCTGGTGCGGAGTCAAGTTGATGACTATTTTTAGAAACTGAGCTTGAATCCGCGCTTTAGGATATGAATCTCTCTGAGTTTCACTATAATTCGGACAAAATCAAGTGTCATTCACAGAAAAATTTAGAATAGGAGAATTTAGAACGGATTGATTTCCTGAGAATGCCTCCAATACGATTGCTTTAGTGAGGCCAGCAGTCTTGCCAACAAATTTTCCATTTGTCAGATTTTTGTTCAGCGAAAGAAGAACGCAATTCTTGATATCTTTCGTTGTTCCAGATTGAGTCAATTGGAGTTTCAAATGCATTTCCCATATTATAATGTCCCCCGCAGCACGGAGAAACCGTTCCATCCCAGTATACTACCATGCTATTCCACGGCCAATAACACGGTTTCTTTTTAGCCGACTTTTTAGCTTTAATTTGACTTTGAATTTTAGCTAGATCGGGAGACGAGTTATCCAGTACTACAGTAAATTTATCAAAACCCATATTAATGGACAGTTTCTCAGCATCCTTTAATTGATGAGAATTATGGTCAAATAGAATAAATTTAAATTCAATGAAAGGAGTTTTAGAAGTTAACTTATTTTTTATATTTATTAAAGCAGAGGCATTTTTCAAAACGAGATTTAAATCTCCTCCCCGCCTGTATTTTTCATAAACATCCTGTGTAATACCATCTATAGAGACAATAAGGTGATCCAATCCGCAAGTAACTATTTGCTCAAGCTGTTTCTGAGAAAGTTTCATAGAGAAAGAAGTAGGGAATATTGTTCCAATATTTCTTTCATGACAATAAGCAATTATCTGGAACAAATATGGATTAAGCAGTGGCTCCCCACGATGGCTAAGATTTACGCCGAAAATGTTGTCAGCAAATGGATCTATAATTTTCTTGAAATTATCAAGCGTTAGAATCATTTTTTCATTGTCTTCGTTTTTTAATTCTCCTCTACCATGACAACATTTTGGACATTTAAGGAAACAATTTGGAGTGGATTCTACTTTTATAAAATAAGGCGTGCTGGAAAGAATGGTCTTTTTAGTTTTGAATTCAGTTTCATTCACAATCAGATTGGAAAATTTTTTACTTGTTGAATGAACTATACTGGTCCTTAAGAGAAATTTCACAGAACTAAATCTCTCAACAAACATTTCAATTTTAGGAGACATAATTTTAGCACTTTAAATATATTATATAAAAGATATTGTAGAATTATGAAAGATGTTATAGAATTTGCCTACAAAATTTGCCGGAACATTTGGATAGCATATTAAGTCAAATATCATTTCATAATGAGACAGATATCACACAATAGGAGTTACGCAGTTGGCTCCTAGCATATTGTTTTTTCCAAACTTTCAAATATTTGAATTAATTTAACGTGTATTGGGGATTCCTTAAGTATTCTGTCACTGCCACTCTTCTAATTTTCATAGCACTTTCAAACCAGGATATTCCACTTTTGATTCTTTGTAATTCCAGTCTAAGAAAAGCTCTTAATGAGAACATTATATGTGCTCTTTGTGATTCTTCCTTTCTTGCCTGACATTTTTCGACACCACAGAACTGTTTTATTCCCCTATGATATTCCTCAATTTTCCATGACTTCTTTGCCAAATCTTCACGTTTTGCTTCATCCATCTCTTGCACATCTGTAACCCAGTGTTGCGTGTCTCCATTTTTTGAAACTATCCTAAACACCTTTACAAATCCATATGCTTTGAGGTGAACCACACGTCCTTTTGGAGGAATATCTACTGTTTCAAGTGGCACATTTCCCTTGTTGTCAGGATTTACCAAACGATTATTTTTCAATCTTGTAAGGAAATGCCACTCTTTCTGTCTAATGGCTTTAAGGTTTTTCACACTTGCATACCATGTATCAAATAAAACGAATTTGGGATTAAAACCACGTTCTTCGGCCTTGTCAAGCATATCACGGAAATGGTCATTCTTTGTTTTGTCGTCTACATCGATGTTATAAATTCGAAAATCGATAGGTATAACGGTTGTACCGTCAGTCCAAACTAAGGTAACCAGGCCTATTCCCTTTACAGTACGATGATGTTTTCCACTCCACATACGACGAACAAAAGCAATTTCTTCTGCGTATGGTTTATCTAATGTTGAATCATCAACACTTAGGTATCCTCCCTTAAGCTTGACATAACTTTTTACTTCCTCCCATAGTGCTTCCGTGTCTGGAGGTTGCCTTTGAAGGCAACGAGTAAAAGCATCATGAGAAGGAGCATTAGCTATGTCTGGATAACATCTAGCAGCTTCAGTACAGCTAAAAACGTTAGAAGCCGCAATGAGAAAATTAATGTAGTCAATGTCGGTACACTTAGGTGGATTTATGTCCATAACTCCGTACGTTTTTAGAGAAACACTAAGCCATAAGTATATTTATAAAGATATCAAGTTTTCGGCATTTTAACTGCGTAAGTCCTAACACAATATAACATAAGATATACAGATATTAAAAATTAACTAAGTTATATGATTTCACTTAACCTAAATTTCTAATTAAACTTTCTTGAGGCTGTTAATTGAGGTTGTTCAAAACCCCTGAAGAGGGGAACTCATTACTTTAAACCTTTAGTAGACAATCTTGCAGTAAAGTAGACAATCTTGCAGTAAATGATATCCAGAGAACAAATTTGTGTGTGAGATTGGAGTTTTAGAATAAAAACATGTAAGAGTGACCAAAAAACACTTTGCCAACCAAATATTTAGAGGGAAAGATTTTCAGAATGATAGCTTTCCTACATGATCCTGATACAGTGTTTGATACTCATGCCAGCATACCCTCATATGACCTCCTCAGGACTTCCTCGAGGACTTTATTGATACTTCCTAATAATCTACTTATGGAGACCTTCACGACGTAATTCCTTGTTCCCAGGCTTCTTCAGTCTTCACGATCAATGCTGAATTTGCATTTTCTGTATACGTATCATATCCAGAGGACGTCGCCTGATCGAAATATGAGATTTCATAGCCGTCAGTAATCTCCGGGGTTTTAATCATCGTTGTTTCAATTAAATTCCAGCTCCCATCCACCTTAAATGCAACAAAAACATGACCAGGTATATGGATCAGTGCCGTATCCACACCTACAGACTCAAGTGCAGACACATAAAGTACAGCCAGATCGTCGCAATCTCCCCCTTTGAAGGACAAGGTTTCGGACGGAGTCTGGATATAATCAATACCTGTTCCTAATGGGTCATTGGGATCGGATATGTAATACACTCCGTATTGACCAAGTGCATCAAAAATTAGTTTGGCTTTTTCCAGATCGTCATCGGTACCCATTGTCGCATTTGCAGTAATACACCTCACATTCGGGTCGTGTGGATCGATGTAATACGAATAAAACGATTTTAATGAGATATCTGCATTTGCAGATGCCAACCTGGAAGTATCTGCTAATGGAAGCGCATTTTTGCCATATACCTTGAGAGGAACTGTGCTTTCCACAACAGGCTGTTTTGTTCCTGATGAACTGTATTCAAGTTTTAAATACAAATTTTTCGTTGATTCTTTGCCAGCCTTTTCAAATACCCTTTTAGGTATGTTCGGGGTTACCCCTATTTTTGACACTTTAGTTGGAGAGATCTCATTGATGGATGATGAGACCCAATCCCCACCTTCAATGCAGGTAGACAAAATAACATTTTCTGCAGACGACTCTCCGTTGTTAGCAATAGTCACCTGGAAAAACTGCTTATTGTTATTTACATAATAACTGTATACTGCCGGGCTTACACCAGACATATTGGAAACTGTACTTGAAATCACCAGTTTTGAAGGGGAATAGGACTCATAATTCCCAACAATATTCATTTGTTGGCCAAATTTTAAGGTCACTAACTGGGACTGAGGAGAATGATAATTATTTACATTACCGTATTGCACTTTGTATGTACCGGGCTTTAACTCTGTTAATATCTGCCCATTACCCTGAAATTCTCCGTCTATGATTATATCAGCATTCACAGGAGAAGTTTTGACTATTAGCTTTGATACTGTTCTGTAATTAGGGTCTGTACCAAACTCAAAGATCTCCTGATAATCTCCGTATAAGTCTCCGTCAGAATTTTCGCTCAATGGATTGGTTTTATACTTGTTTACCTCGTCAAAGTCTGAGATTTTATCGGAATCGGTATCACTGTTTGCAGGATCAGTATGAAGTGTGTTGACCTCATATCCATCAGGAATTCCGTCAGAATCCGAATCAGATGCGAATATACTGGTATCATGCTGAATTTCACTTGGAGTGTTTAATCCGTCTCCATCAAAATCCACAACAACAGCTCCTACCCCACAGAGAGCAATAATTATTATTGCCGGAGTAGTAAAATTGAACCTGAGCCTGTGAGCAGCCCCATACAAAACAACAAGAACTACGGCTAGCTTGGCTAGCCTGGCGATTGTATGTGAAATATCAGCATCAATCAAAAGTACACCCCCCTGAAAACAGAAATTATGCTATAAACCCAGCTTAACTGTAAAAAAATAATATGTAAGTGTAGTTATTTGAAAGTTTCTCAGCTTTTTATTCTGAATTTCGTTAGAATTGATCTGTCTTTCCGCAGATGTCCTCTTAAATGAATAATTTTCTTGCTATCGTTTTTGGAGAAATTTCCAAAATTTAGTATTAAGATTGTCTGGGATCTCAATTGTTGCTACCAAAAAAAAGAAGGAAAACCTTTACTGAATATATAATGTTTAAATGATAGGGTCCTTCCAAATCAGTACTAAAACTAAGGGTATACAATACTTATTTTGGATCATAAGTATGCATTAGAGTTTTCCCAATTAAGGTACACTCTAAAAATCAATTTTTTAGATAAATACTCTATAATACTCTTTTAAATCAAGAAGAAAACGAGATAAATACTTTATTCTTTTACAATTTATGTTTATTTATAAATAAGGCATATGATGTCATTTTCATCTATATAAAATTTAATGTTACAAGTAAGGATAAATCAACGTTTAATTTATCAATTAAAGTACTTAAGTCATTTAAACAGCAAATAGATCATTTAATGAATGTACCTCAACAGGGAGGGCTGACACTACATTTAATTGGGCAAATAAGGTTTAATATCCCTTAAAAAACTAATCATTATTCAAGGGGTCTATTAAATGAATGAGTAAACGGAGAACTACAATTTAAAATAATGGAGAAAAATATTAGAAAAAAACGATATCGGGGAAAATAGTGAAATTTATAAGACATGTCGGGTAAGTCAGGAGGATTACTCCTCCTTTCTCCCCTGGGAACCGTACGTGAAAGTTTCCCTTCATATGGCTCGAGTGTTTTCAAACCCTTTCTGTATCAGGCATCAGTTATCTGTATAACTGATTTTGTGATTCTGGATAACAGCCCATTAACATTACTGTCTGTAAGCCTCTCACCTACTGGTGTCTTTGAGTATCTTACATTCGTGAGTTTGTTTCCGTTCACACAAGAAAAAACCTTCAGTAAGTCAGCATCTTTTCAGATTAGGGCAAAGTTTGAACCCCTATTCAATCCATTACAGATTGACATTCGCTTTTTACTGAATCCTCTACCCTCAACGCCATCGTCATCCCTCACAGGAATCATACCCATAATTGGAGCATTTAGGGCTTACCAAGTTCTATACTACAAATAATATGAATACCTTAGAAGCCATCTATAAACCGAGAATCATTTGTCCATTTGCCATAATGTCCGCAGACCCATTACAACCTGATCCCGTACCTTTTGGTTTAAGCGTATCAACCTATTTTCACTTATTCCACTTCACGATTCTTACGATGGTTTACTTTACGTTCTTCATAGTATTCTTATCCTAACCAATTATCAAAGTCAGGTTCCTTGAGTTCTTGATATTGTCGTGTGAGCTTCACACACAAACGTTACCATTTGTGCATGTCACAGTAGGATTACCTCAAATGGAAAAGGTAGCGTATGACGCAATCCATAGTATAGCTTCTTGTCGCACCCTGCGGAAAGGGGGATATGGAGTATTATTTTCAATTAAGTACTTCACTACTTACGCGGGGTGTACTAGTGTCATGGCAATTTAATTATTGAGCATTAATATATGAGCTGATCCCAAAACTCAAAATTGCTTCGCTTAATTCCGTGTTTTGAATTATCAATCGAGTTTCTTATGTGGAAAACAGTTCTGAATCTTTTATCAATTTGGGAATAAAATTTGGTTTTGGGATCAGCTCATATAGAAATATATCATCTGTAATCCCTTTCTTAATTCTAAAGATGAAAAACTAAATATTCTAAACACTAATATAAATATGAGTTTAAGAAATCTTACTATATTTTAAGTATTGACTTAAACATATTATTACACGTGGTGTATCGTTACCCCAGCTTCCCTCAAAATCTTTATTTTTTAATAACCATCGAATACCCATTTTAATCTCTAAATTATTTGCTTTTATGCCGGCTCTAAGAAGAGTAGCAACAGCAGTAGCAGTATTTTCGATATTAGATATGTCAATTTTTACATTTGGTGTCCACACCCAACCCCATTCACCTTTCTCATTTCTTATAAAATCCTGAATACGTAAAAGATACCGAATACCTTTTTTAATTACTTCATCTTCTGCCTCTAATCCCGAAGCTAATAGAGCAGATATTGCATCATAAGTCTTGGTAATCAGACTAGCACTAGCACCTCCTTTCCAGGTATCACTCCAACCGCCATCTTCTCTTTGATTGTCTTCCAGCCACCGAATTGCATTTTGAATACACTCACTTTTAGGATCAATTTCTGCCTTAACTAAAGCCCTTACAGCACAACTTGTAGCTCCTACACTCATATTTTCGAAAGGTGTAGGACCCCATGCTTTGTAAACTTTATTCTGTACTCTAAGTAAGAATTCAATGTTTTCCTGAATAAAAGGGGAATCTACTTTTTCGCCTGCTTCTAAAAGGGCAATCGTTGCATAACTTGTTTCATACACACTACTACTAATTGGACAATATTCTAAAGGTAAGTACTTCCAGTATTCTTTTGGAAGATATGGGTAGCCTCCATCATCGTTCCTAAGTTGTATTTTTATCCATTTTATGCCATCTCGAATAACTTTTGAATCTTTTGGCTCGCCAACGTTTAAAAGAGCATGGATTGCCATTGCAGTATCCCATATTTTAAGAGGAGGTTCTTCATCCCATTTTTTTATTCCTGCAGGCAATTTTGCAACATGCATCCAACTACTATAAGTTCCCCATCCACCATAACGTTGTTTTTTTATTAAATATTCTTTGCCACTTTCAATTAGTCTTTCAATTTCTTCAAGAGGAATATCTGGCTCCCATGGGGGAATAACTTTTTTTATTGCATTTTTTAAATCTTCCTCTTTTATGCAATCATGATTAAGCTCTACCGATATTTCCTTTGCTTTACTTGTAATACTTGTTATTAAAAAATTTAAATAGTTTAATATATAGGGTTTTTCATCATCTGTAAGAAAATTTTCTGTCTTTATTTGCAAATATATCTTTTTTAAGACATCTTCACTTTTAATATTAGTTTTTTCCCTATTCACTTCTATCACCATCTTTAAGGGATTCAGAAAAACCCAATATTTGACTGGTATTTAAAATTAGAGTAAGGGTTTTATAGTAAAAACAGGAGATAATTTTATAAATTTAAAGAACAGTTGCATTTAGGCAACAGGCACAGCTAAACAAAGATTAGTTTTCTGATAGTATTGCCAAGAAGAATTAGTTTCTTTATAGCCTTGCCAAATAATGTCTCCAATAAGGCATGAAATTTCCTTTACAAATTTAGACTTATTTTGACTGGATAAATTTTCAAGGTCTATCTCTTTTATTAAGTTTGCTTCTTTTTCAAGCAATTCTTCTTTTCTTATTTTTAAACTATAAAGCCCAATTTTTAAAGAAAACCTCTCTGGAAATTCGGAAATCGATTTTTGACTATCACTTATTAATTTATCGAGTTCTTCAAGTTCCTCTTTCAATCTATTCCGTTCTCCAAACTTATCAATTAGTTTAGTTAGTTCTTCGATCTCTATTTTTGTGAGATTCGTATCTGGAAAATCCATGTCCATAAATATCCCCTAAGTATAAGTTTATTGAGTAGTAGTCTAAGATAAGTTACTTATCCTGAAAAAGTCACATGACTTATATCGTCATGTTATACACTGCATATTAAAAGTTAGTAAGTTACATTGTCTTTGATCAAACACCTTACTGTGCAAATATAATGAGCCTGTTTGATTTTTATCCAATACATTTAGTATATATGTTAATGCCATTATTTATACTTTTCACACACATTGTAAAACGAAGACAACTCATTAAAGTTTAGTTCTATTATAGTTTTTGGATTCCTTTTTCGATCATGTCCAAAATGTTTCTTCCAATAAGCAATCTGATTCTTTGAGTCGTCAACTAATTCGCCATTTATCTCATAGTAAATAGGAATAAAGAAAGAGTGACACATATATGACGATTTGATTTTTTTAGTAGGACCAAATGAATAAAATCTATTTTTTGTATGTTTATCTAGTGAATCTAATTTAGCACCATCAAAATGTGTGACAAAATCGATATCATTTGGATCATTTTTCTGTGAAGTAAAACTACCATCAAACCATTGGATAATAGGCACATTGAATGAAACCAAATGCTTACAATAGTTTAGATATCCTTTAAATATCTTTACGCGTGTACTTGATGATTGAAACGCATTTACAAACTTATCTTGAAACTCTTTAATGTCTGATTCTATAATACCAGAGGAATTAATCAGAGGGATATTTCCATTCTCATCAAACTCAGGCATCATATTCATATTTGACAATGAACACATATTTATAAATTTTGAAATAACCGTCATGCATTAAAAAATTTATTTATAATTATTAAATACTTTTTCTTAGGTTATGTAAGTCTTCAGCTTATAGAAGAAGCAGATAAATTACTTGTTTTAAATCAAAGTTACACTGATTCAAATTGTGGTATACTATGGAGTACTAACTGAAATAAAAATTTGAACAGCGAGATTTATATGTGATTTATGCGTAATTTATTTCCGTTTGGCCACTACATTAATTATTCTACGAAATTATAAAATTCAAGACTTCGTTTGGTAGAAAATTTCATATAGGAAAATCAATTTTCTCCATAGTACGCAAAAACTTGACTTAATATTTACAGCAAATTTGATACACTGCCAGAATATCTACAAACTACAGGTCAAATAAGGATCTAAAACGTGACTTTAATCCAGAGTATTTTCTTTAATTGATTTTGTTACTCAAATGCGTAAGTCCTAAATTAATACAACCTTTTCTTGTGGTTTGCTTTGCTCCACCCTCAGATAGCCAATCTTTAATTATTTTGTCGTTCCTACCACAATTTGAGCATTTGTATCGACCAATCTTGATTTTTCCAAGACTTTTTTGGTGTATGTATTATTGCCGTTATGAACCATAGAAGTACAGCAAATAGGACAAGGTGGAGTAGTTTTTCTACGAAAAACTTCTCTTGTGGTAATTCGTAATCATCGCTAAAACTATCTAAAAAATTGAAGAATGAAGGTAATTCCGAAAAGTTATTAAGAGTAAGACTTATAGTTATCACTCTTGTGCCGTAATATCAGGACATAATTATAAAATTATAAATCTATGTACTGATGTTGCACTTACTTTTATCACTAGATTTTGGAACTGAGCTCGTTTTCAGTTTTCCGCAATAAAAATTGATTAAGAAGCATTTTATATAATCATATTAGTAAATATATACATAAAATTACAGGCGAAAATCACATGACTCACGATGATTATATGCTAATCCTGGGATCAAACATCTATGCAGACCAGGCATATATGGTGTCATATCAGACAGGTACAGAAAAAGGAGACAGAACACACCTGTTTACTCTGGAAAACTCTGATGGCAACCTTACTCTGACAACCGAGATCAAGGATGAAAACTCAGAACTCATAGCAAAAATCGACAGGAACGAGTTTACTCAAATTAACAAAAACTTTGATGTGCAGGGAGAAATCGAGAAAGGAAATGGGCTCACGTTAACAAAAAGAGAAAACGGTGATGTTATTTTTAATGCTAAAATCACAGAAGACGGATACGCAGCAGTGAGTGGAATTTTCTATGTAGGAGGAACGAAAATTCGTATAACTGACCGTACTGTGGAAATAAACGATACTCCCAGGCAAACCGTAAACGGTGTAAATGTGCATGATACCTTTTTTGTTGGGAACTACGATATCACATTAACCGATGATGGCTTGAGGTTTTAAGGCTGGTAAATAGTATTTGTAATTTAAAGAGAATAACTAAAATCTTTTTTCGGGTATCCAATTCAATTAAAATATATTTTTGCTGTTTCCGGTCCGTTTAAATCTTCCCCGAATACGTTTGAAGTAACTATCCAGCTACCTCAATTTCTGAGTTATTCTCGTTTGAAAAATCAAAGTGAATTAAAAAACCCGTGATTTTAGCAGATTTATAAGAAGCCCTTTACAGGGCTTTTTTGATTGAAGTAGTCTTTTATGAGACGGATTTTTCTGGTTGAAGTGAACTTTTTTTCCACGACCAGAGCAGTTAAAATACGAGCTCATCCAAAAACTTAGAATTACATCCTTAAACCTCTAATTTTGAATAGTCAATGACCTTGCGGTCATGGAATTAATTTTGAAAACCTTATTGATATGCAAACAAGATTGTTTTTGGATAGATTTATACTAAGAATTTTTAAATTGATTACACATTGTTATTAATTTTCAGAAAAATAATTTAATTTTTAATATGATGGTTATAAATAGAATAAAACAGGAACTCGGATGCTGAGTGATGATAACAATGAAATATATAATCGCAATGATAAGACCAGAAAAGCTTGACAATGTCAAAAAAGAGATTCAGAAAATTGGAGCACATGGATTGACAGTATCATCTGTTTCTGGATATGGTGCCCAGGGAGGACATCTGAATGTTGATAGAGCTAAAACTGAAAAATACGAAGCAAACCTGCTTGATAAAGTCAAGATTGAAATTGCGGTGAAAGATGAGTTTCTGCAAACGACAGTTGAAGCAATAGAAAGAGGATCAAAAGATGTAGACGGCTATATCGGAAGCGGCAAGATATTCGTGCTACCACTAGGGGACGTAATAAGAATTCGCACGAAAGAAACTGGAAACGACGCTCTTTAATAAACAGACCGGTATCGTAAAAACAATACTACGTGGACATTATTACACTCACAAATTAATTAGGTTTTTAAAAAAAAGTAATACTTCAAACGACTATTTACGGAGCTTATACCAAAATCAGTCTTATCCTCAAAATCGAGAAGAGTTTCAGAATTAAAGAGTTTCAGAATTACCTTCCATGATTAGAAACTTATTGATTATTCCTAATTCGAGAACTGGAGAAGAAGTTTTGAGTTATGATATAAGCTCATATTTTTCCTGGAGGTGGTCTGCTTAAATCTACCTCGAATATATTTGTTAAGAAATGAGAATTGAAAAACCCGTGATTTTGCAGATTTAAAAGAAGCGCTTTTCAAGACCAACTCTTTCACTTTACAAAATATTATTGAACTCAGATTTCAGATATTTCTATTTTGATTGGGCTCGAATTTCAGGCATTTCTATTTGTCCATAAGATCCTACTATAAAGGGTTATCTCAGACAGTGCTAATGTTTGCAAAACTACGAGCTATGCTCATGAAGAGTATTTATAGCATTTTAAGCAAAAGAGATATGGGGGCTTTTCTGGATATACCAAAATTCAAAAGATTGCCAAGACATATTGCTATAATACCAGATGGTAACAGAAGATGGGCTATAGCTAGAGGCTTAGAAAAGCATGAAGGATATAACAATGGAGTAATCCCAGGCCTGGAAGTATATGACATGTGCGTAAAAATCGGAATAGACGAAGTTACTTTTTTTGGATTTACTCAAGATAACACAAAAAGGCCTCAAATTCAAAGAAAGGCATTTGTAGATGCCTGTATAAAATCAGTTCAAGAAATATCTAAACGTAACGCTGAAATACTTGTAATAGGGAATACTGACTCGAACATATTTCCAAAAGAGTTACTTGCATATACAAAGAGAACAAAAGTTGGGAAAGGTAAAATAAAAATAAATTTTTTAATAAATTATGGCTGGTATTGGGATTTAGCATATGCGTTTGATAACTCATCAGATAGTAAGAAAATTGTAGAAAACATTGCATCAGCAGAAATTCCAAGAATAGATTTACTTATTCGCTGGGGAGGAAGACGCCGACTCAGTGGAATGCTTCCAATTCAAACAGTGTATTCAGACATATATGTAATCGATGAAATGTGGCCAGATTTTAAGCCAGAACACTTATTTAATGCACTAGAATTTTATCAAGAACAGGATATTACATTGGGTGGGTAAAAATAGATCCTGCACTATCGATCAGTATTCTCTCGAACACATACTTGACACAGATTTTGTAACTTTTAAAAGTAACGGATTTAAAAATATATTTACTCTATTTGCTGTCTTCTGGAATCTCCCCCGCACATCTTTGTTAAAATAAGAGAACTTAAAAATCGGTAATTATTCAGATTTAAGAGGAGTTCTTTGCAGGACCAACGATTTTATTTTATCGAAATTAATGGGAGTTTAACTGAACTTTCAAAGATGTTGGTTGAATGGTTCTCTTGCTAGTGAAAATGTGTAGTGCCTAACAAATGTAATTAGAAAACTGGTCTTAATGATTGTGAAAAAAATAGTCCATATGTTCAAATGTGTTTTACTCCATTATTTTTGACCTATTTAGGAGAATTTACTTGACACATGGGACATATTAATACTAAATAACTCCACTAACTTGCCATAATATATAATAAATTATTACAAAAATGCCATTGATTTGAACGTGAAATGTAGTACCAACTTCAAAATATTAGTATGTCTTGTGGGCTTTACTCACATCGATTTTAAAACTTAAAAATTGATAAAAGTAGTACAAAATCGTTATTAGTAGGACCAGTTTTAGATGTAATTAACGGTTGTGCTGCCTATAGATATCGTTTTCATTCTATCTTTGAAACGTGAGTTTAAATCTCAGGCATTTATATTTGTCTATAAGACCTTACTATAAAGAATTCTCTCATTTGATTAATAACATATTAATAGTTTTATAATTTTCTCATTAAATTATACATATTAATAGTTTTATATAAGCAATTTTATAAAATAGGAATGTGTATTTGTCTAAACGTATGTTAACAAGAAGCGTCCGTTTTTACCCGGCATTCTTCTAATGGCTGACCTCCGGCATGCGAACCATATGTTATTGCAACAGAAATACTGTGCCGGTATCAGGAACGGAGACGAGATGCTTCTTTCAAACCTAAAGTTCATTTTTCGGGGGAATAAGTTGATGAAAGCCGGATTGATACTACTAATGACTATCTCGGCGGTACTAATGCTTGCAACTACGGGCTATGCCCATGAAAGTGCCACATATAGTGCCACAGCTATCATGAAAGACGTGAAAGGAAATACTGTCGGGATGGCTACCTTTACCGAGGAAGCCAATGGCCCAGTTCATATCAACATCAACGTGAGAGGCTTGAAGCCGGGTCTGCACGGCATCCATATCCACAATACAGGAAAATGCATTGGTCCGTCGTTCACGTCTGCCGGTGAACACTATAACCCTCTTGGCAAAGAGCATGGCCTCAACAACCCGAAAGGCCCACATGCCGGTGATCTACCCAACCTCAAAGTGGGCAAGGATGGCACGGGACACATGAATGTCACCACAGACCGTGTGACACTGTCACCCGGACCGAACACGTTATTCACAGCCAACGGCACCTCACTGGTCATCCATGCTGACCCTGACGACCAGATGACCAATCCTACCGGCAATAGTGGCGCGCGGATTGCCTGTGGAGTTATCAAGAAAAAATAAGTTTTTTCCATCTTCGCAGAAATATGAACCTTCTGAATTCCGCTTCGGCAGTACGGTGTCGGCTTTGACCGAATTCTGCTTCGCTCAAGCGGACTTACACTTTTTAAATATAGACAAACCCAAGATACACTTTTTCTTAAACCGTGATTTTTTGCAATTCAAAAAAAGTTTATAAAAAAACCTGTAAAGGGCTTTTTTACTTGAAGTGATCTTTCCTTTGGGTAGAGTTTTTCTAACTAAAATTGAACTTCTCTTCACGTTCAATTCAGTTTAAATATATTTCTCCAGCGGCGTTCTGCTTAAATCTTCCCCGAATACGTCTGTAAGAAAAGTGAAATTAAAAGACTCTTGAGCTTTACACCTTCAAAAGAGGGCACTTTCTTTATCTGTTAGTACCAGTAAATCGTTATGGATCTTAGTTAAAGTAGGATTACTTATCAAATTGGCAAGAGAATACATTTGTCTTGTTTTCTCATGTCTATAAATGTCTATAAATATCTCATTTGCTTTCCTGATGCCAGTTCAACTGTAAAATCCTCAGGAAGTAACTTTTTTTCCCATATGCAGAGATGCTAAAGATTTTCCATTCTGAAAGTTTATTGAACTTTTTTAATTCGCCTGTTGTCCTTTGTCTGTTGACGTTTCACGAATTCAACATTAATTTTGTTTTGACAAGCATTTTTTAAAAATGACAAAAAAACTTTCAGGGAATAACTTTTACTAAATATATATAGTCATCTTATTCATTTCATTTTAATCTTTAGGGACTAATTAGAAATAATGACACTATTAAGGCTTATGTGTTAAAGATTAGATATATCATATTGGGGGAATAAATGAAGAATAATAAAGAAAAGCTATATTCAATAATTTTAACTTCAACAACTTTGGTGTTCTTATTCTTAACTTCAATATCAGCTGCAGCATCTGGTGTACAGGAAATTCAGCTTACTCAAAACGGTTCACGAGCATCTACTCCTGCCATTTACGAGGATAATGTCGTATGGTTAGATTATGTTAATGATTCAGGGATAATTCATCTGTATAACTTGACCACTTCAAAAGATATCCAACTTGATTCATTCCATGGGAGCTGGCCTGCAATCTACGGTGACAAAATTGTATGTCGAGATTATCAAATCTGTGGGAACAAGGAGAATTACAATCTTTCTGTTTACGATATTTCAACAACTGAAAAATTTCAGATTACCAAAAATGTCTCTGAACACAGTATTCCTGCTATTTACGAAGATAAGATTGTATGGCATAATTCTCAAAATGGAGTCTCTGATATCTACCTGTATAATCTGTCCACATCTACCGAATGTCAGGTCACATTCAATAGAGAAGCATATGATCCCGCCATTTATGCTGATAGGATAGTATGGACAGAATATCATAATGGAAATTCCAATATTTACATGTATAACTTATCGACTTCAAAAGAGACTCAAATTACAAACAGTGAATTTTGGCAGTTGGACCCAGATATATACGGTGATAATATTGTATGGGCAGGTGACCGTATTGGAGAACGCTACAGTTTAAATCTAGATATTTATATGTATAATATTTCTACTTCTAAAATAACTCAAATTACATACAGCGAATCAGCACATGAGCCTGTAATATACAAAGATGAAATAGTCTGGATGGATGATCGCAACGGCAACCGGGATATTTACCTGTACAATATTTCCACACGAGAAGAATTTCAGGTAACCAAAGATGAATCAGGTCAAATGTGGCCTGCTATTTATGATGACAGGATAGTGTGGAAGGATAATCGTAACGCAGATGGGGGGCACGCAGATGGGGGGCATTCTGATATTTACACTTGTATGGCCTCGGCAGTATTAAAATCTCCCGTTGCAAACTTTTCTGTAGCTCCAGATTTGGGATTTTCCCCTCTGTCTGTACAGTTCACAGATCTCTCAAAAAATGCGATATTAAGATCATGGGACTTCAATAATGATGGAGTAGCTGAATCTACAGAAAAAAATCCTGTTTATATATACACCAATCCTGGAAACTATATTGTTAACCTGACAGTAAGCGATACAAATACTACTGATTCAAAATTATCTACAGTCTTAGTATTTGATGAGCAACTTTTCGATAATCAACTCGTCCTAACAGAAACTCAAATTAGCACCAGTGGAAAAGCTATATACGATTCTCCTGCAATCTATGATGACAAAGTAGTATGGGTTGATCATACTGGAGATTACAGTGGAAATGATAAGTATGACATCTGTCTGTACAATATTTCAACTAAAAAGGAGACTCGGATACACACTACTAACGGATCAGTGTACGGACTTGATATTTACAAGGACAGGATTGTCTGGTATGAATCTCTCAATGGTCAATCCGATATTTACATGTATAATGTCTCCACTTCTAAGGAAACTCAAATTACCTCCGGCGGAAGCACATCCCATCCTGCTATTTATGAGGATAGGATAGTATGGGCAGATAATCGTGATGAAGAAGGAGTGCCCGATATTTACATGTACAACCTCTCTACTTCCAAAGAAAGTAAAATTATTAATGATACATCAGTTGTGGGGCTTGATATCTATGGTGACAGGATAGTGTGGCTGAACTATACCAGTGTATCCTATAGCAATGGATTCTCCAATATTTACATGTACGATCTCTCTACTTCCAAAAAAACTCCGATTACTACCAGCGGGTCAGCAGGATTTCCTGTTGCTATCTATGATGATAGGATAGTGTGGGAGGATGATGGCTATGAAAAAAGGCAGATCTATGTGTATAACATCTCTGATTCCACGGAAATCAAGATAACTCCTGATAATTTAAGTCAGCAGCGTCCCGATATCTACGGTGACAGGATAGTCTGGCAGGATCAACGAAATGGAAACCTTGATATCTTCATGTATAATCTTTCCATTCAGAAAGAAATTCAGATCACTACCAGTAGATTACTTCAGGATTGTCCTGTAATATACAGGGACAGAATATTGTGGTATAATAATGGCAAGTACGGTAACTATATTCATATGTGCACTATCTCATTAAAAGGATCGAGAATGCCTGTTGCAAATTTCAGCGCCAATGTTACAAGTGGCTGCTGTCCTCTTTCGGTACAATTTACAGATTTATCAGAAAATTCAACAGAATGGAAATGGGATTTTGGAGACAATGCATACTCAGCAGACAGAAATCCTGTACATACATACAATAACGCTGGAGTGTATACCGTCAGCTTAATAGTCAAAAATGAAAACGGAACGGATGCGGAAAAAAGATCTAAATATATATCAGTATCCAGCTCGAATGATAAAAAGGATTAAAACTAAAAGACGGCAGGTAACTGGTCAAATCTGGCTAAATAAATCGAATATATCCATTTGCCAGATTTGAAATTTACCGTTTTGTTTACTATTTTTCAGCAAAAAGTATCTTGAACCCGATCTTTAACTTTTGTAATATCATTTGAATTTCTCATGAGAGTTTTTGTATGTTTTGTCTTTAATCCATTTCTTTGGATACGTTTCTAAGAAAAAGACTAAGGACAGAAAACTAAAAACCCGAGAACTAAAAACCCGCAATTTTATCAGGTTTAGAAGGGGCATTTTTCCAGGGATTCTTTAGATTAAGTGATTCTTTTCCTATGTGGAGGGATTTTTCTGATTTAAAAGATGTTTTTCAGTCTATTTATGGATCAAGAAAAGCTGTAATAACTCGGACCGCCGAATACAAATAGAAAAATCTTCACCCATAAGCAATTCATTTGAAATATATTTCTCCCATCAACGGCCTGCTAAAATCTCCCCCGAATACGTTTGTCAAGATAAAGTTACCCCCCGAATACGTTTGTCAAGATAAAGTTACGAAAAGTGAAATTAAAAAATCCATAACTTTTGCAGCTTTAGAGGGGGTATTTTGCAGGGCTTTTATGACTCTATCCTATCCTATCTAATTACTTTATCCCATAAGGCGAGAATATCCCTTCCTCAAAACTCCGAGCATTGCGAAGAGTTTAGGAAGGGTAGTTGACTTGCTTATTAATCCAGAAGAACAACAGGTTTGATCAGATCTCTTGGTTTTTCTTTCATGAGCATGAGAGCTTCTTCCATTTTGTCGAACCCTTTGAATACATGAGTGGCCATTTTTTCCGGATATATTCTTCCGTAGGTACAGAGGTCTGCCATTCTTTCCATCCTCAGACGACCTCCGGTTGGTCAGGCCACCACGTATGTCTTTTTGAGACATACCCGATCCCCACTCAATACGTGGAATAGGAAGTATGTCTCCGGTTCCGTAGTAGTTGACATTTGATACCGTGCCTCCGGGTTTTACAATTTTGACTGCATCTGAAATTGTATTTTCATTTCCTCCTGATATGATTACAGAGTCCACACCTTTTCCATTCGTCTTTGCAAGAATCTGTTCAACAAGTCCACCTTTTCTGTAATCAACAATTTCAGATGCTCCGTATTCTAGAGCAAGATCAACACAGACTTTCCGACTTCCTACTGCAATGAGCCTTCCTGCACCAAGAATAGTTGCACCTGCTACTGCCATCAGACCAACAGGGCCAATCCCTATGACTGCAACTGTAGAGCCCATTTTAATTTTTGCCATTTCTGCGCCCTGTATTCCAGTAGTTGCCATGTCTGATAGCATGACAGCTTGTTCAAGTGGCATTCCTTTTGGAAGTAGGGCTAAATTCATGTCTGCATCATTTACATGGAAAAATTCTGCAAAGACTCCACTTTTGAAATTTGAAAACTTCCATCCAGAAAGCATTCCATTTGAATGCATAGGTATTCCATCCTGTGCCTCCATGGATCGCCATTCAGGTGTAATTGCAGGAACAATTACTTTATCGCCTGGCTTGAAGTCTTTAACTTCTGACCCGATTTCTTCTATAACACCTACAGCTTCGTGTCCTAAAATCATGTTTTTGCGGTCGCCAAGCGCACCTTCCCAGACCGTATGAACATCTGATGTACACGGCGCGACCGCAATAGGCCTCACGATTGCATCATATGGTCCTGCTGAAGGTTTTTCAACATCGATCCATCCTACTTTTCCAATTTCAAGCATTGCAAATCCTTTCATATTAGTACCCCAACCTTTCAAAATAATTATTTTTCAATGCTTTTTATAATAACTCGCATATTACTCTGCTGTAGTGGTATTTATAATTACTAAGGATGGAAGCTTGAATTTAATGTTTGATTCATTTCAGTTAAAATATATTTTTTATACCATTGGTACGCCCGAATCTAAAGAGAAATTAAAAACCCGCTATTTTAAGAAAGTTTGGAGAAAGAGCACTTTGCAAGGCTTTTTAGATAAAGCGATTCTTTAGATAAAGCGATTCTTTACTTACGGAGGGTTTCTGATTTAATTGAAACCTGCCAATAGGATCTTTTTTCATTTATCTTTACAAAACTGGATCGCAGAATTCGAAAAGAACATTTTCACCCATCCCAGTTCCGTTGAAATGTATTTTTTCTATTGGCGGTCTCCTGAAATTTTCCCCGAGTAAGATTATTAAGAAAAGATAAATTTGAAAACCAGTGATTTTTGCAGATTTTGAAGGAGCCCTTTGAAGGGCTTTTTTGCTCAAAGTGCTCTTTTTTGCTGAGAGAGTTGTTTTCTGATTAAAACGAAAACTCCACGATTTTTCAGATGTAAAAGGGAAACTTTGCAGGACTGGTCAGTTTAGGACTGGTCAGTTTAGTTTTATCAATAATCAACCGGAATCAAAATTTCAGGCACTTATTTATATTTTACAAGTCTTGGTGGTAAAGTTTTCTCTCATTTGAAAGAATGTATCTACTTTTCTATAGGTGCATTTATATAATTTGACTATGTAGTATATGCGTTGAAAATAAAGAAACGTATGATCTGTTGTTAAAAACCAATTTTTGTTTTTAATTTAAGGGGCTATACAATCTTGTTTTTAGATTAACAATTATCTACTAAAGCGAAGGTGAACGGAAAACGGCTTTTAATGACAGAAACTCCAGGAGAAATTTTGGATGTTTCCGTGGTAGCAGCGGACCAAGAGAAATGACAAAAGTGACCTGTTCTGACTTGCGGTATTGAGACCGAAGTACCATTCAAACTCACCGAAGGCAGGCCAGTATGCAGAGAATGTCTTCCTAACCACAGGAAATTCTAAAGATAATCTGCATCAGGTGTTATTAATTTGTAATTAAATTCTACATTAATGCCTGATTCATCTTTTTCTTTTTGTTTTTTTTGGTTTATTCTCTTTGTTTCTAGACTTATTTCCATCTAACGCAGCAGGAAAAAGTAGAAACAAAAAAAACAGCATAGAGAATAGTAATAGGTACGGATCATTCAATTCTCAATTTATCAGTTTTTAACTCAACTTATCAATTTTCGACTTATAAATAATAAATCAAAGGCCATCAAGGAGGAATTAACTTAGCTAATTACAGAAGCACTATTAGAAAAAGAAGATCAGGATCCAGAAAACCAGCAAACTCAGGAAATACACCTGAAGTATCCAGGGTACGAATTCCCCGAAAGGATAGAAACGAAGTCCTGGCAACTGTTGCGTGTTTACTCGGTTCGAAAAGGGTAACACTTCAGTGTATGGACGGAGTTGTCCGAATGGGTAGGATCCCGGGATCTAAACATAAAAAAATGTGGATTCGTGAAGGCGATATTGTTATCGCTAACCCGTGGGAAATTCAGGATTCCAAAGCCGACGTTACCTGGAAATATACAAGGCCACAGGTCGAGTGGCTTGAACGGAAAGGCTACATTAAGTAATAATCTAAAAATTGTAAAGATGCCTAGTATAGATAGGTAACTGAAACAAAGGTGTCTGATAAAGATGCCTGAAATTCATATTTTGCTTTTTTGCAGGAGCGAGCCTGCCACCTTCTCTGCAAGACATGTGTAGAAATTATTTTATTGAAAAGATTTTGCTTTTTGTATATAGAAATATTTATATATTGTAAGTACAATGTATGCATGTTGAAAATAAAGAGATGTATAATGATCTGTTGTTAAAAACCAATTTTTGATTTTAAACAAAAAGTTCTATACAATCTTATTTTAAACAATTAACAAAAACTAAAACAAAGGTGAAACAAAAATGGCTTTTAATGACAGAAACTTCAGAGGAAACAATTTCGGCGCTCCTAGAGAAATGTACAAGACAACCTGTTCTGATTGCGGTGCTGAAACCGAAGTGCCTTTCAAACCTGACCCCGAAAGACCGGTTTATTGTAGAGAATGCCTTCCTAACCACAGGAAGCCCAGAGAAAACCGCAGATACTAAGTGTTATTTCTGCAATTAAGTTTGCATCAACACTTATTTCTTTTCCACTTTTATTTTTTCCACTTTTTTAAAATTCACCTAACTTTGGAATATACTTTTAAAGTTAACTACTCTTCAGGTTCAACTCATTTTTAAGATATTTTTCCTGCAGGCGGTCTGCTGGAATCTTCCCCGAATACGTTTGTGAAGATCAGGTTCCGAAAAATAAAATTGAAAAACCCTTGATGCAGCTTAAAAAGGGGAACTTTGCAGGCTTTCTTGCTCGAAGTTATCTTGATACTTCACGTAAAACTATAACCAATAGTAACTGGCTATTGCTTCACTCTCAAACTTATTGACAGCAAATATGGGTTTAGAGTACATTTGAAAGAAAACAGTAGATAACAAAAATTTTATTGCTAAATAATATAATAAGTTTCCTGATTTCTCTGATTATTGACTCTGAAAGAGTTGTCAAATTTCTTTTTTAATAAATTCATCTGAAAACTTCCCTCCACGCCCACATGCTGCGAAGCAACAGATATCGGGCGGTCACTGACAAAAAAGAAGAAAAGTAGAATCTGCAATTTGGAAATTCACAATTCGTTCAGTTTGTGTATCAAAAAAGCATTGGTGAGATCTAAGAACTGGAGAGAAAATATCGTTATTGACTCCGCAGTCCTTACAGGCAAACCTATTATCAAAGGATTAAAGGTAAACTCCATGCAGCATAGTTTATTACCAACCTGCTGTTTCATGAGAACTGAGTCGGAAATCCTTCGGAACTATCTTGGCCTGGCTCATGAGAATATTCAAGCGTTTTGGATGTATGCGAGCTATTTACTCAGGACAGAAAGGGGTTATCCTGTAAATATTTCTCATAAAGTAGACTGATGCACTTGCTGGTAAATGAAAATATTCCTCTGAGCTTGTGCAGACTGATGAGACTTTAACAGCATCGAGACTTTGACAGCATCTGTAGAGACAAAAGGAGTTCGAGGATATATTGAAATAAAGAAGGCTATCCTCGAATTCTCTATTTTTTATCGCGGAATCGCCCATTGATTGTTTTCATTTTGGCTTTTGGATTGCCTGATTGTTATGCGAGATTACTATTTCCACAAGTTAAGAATCTCTATAAACCAAAGAACTCAATCAATCAAAGAACTCAATCAATCAAAGAACTCAATCAATCAAAGAACTCAATCAATCAAAGAACTCAATCATTTCAGGCCCCACTTCTTCCTGAACTCGAGCTTCTGCTGGCTGGTCATCCAGTGGCTGCCGTCACAGTAGGGCTTGTTTTCCGACTTCCCGCAGCGGCAGAGGGTTACTCTGTTTCGGGATTCGTACAGGCTGCCATCTGCAGATTCAATGGGGATCCCACCTCGAACCCAGAGGGGGCCTTCACAATTTTTTTGTTTGTCGTGAACCAGTACAATAGATGGTTCAAATTCTTTTTCAAAGGGTTTGCCTGTCTTCTTGTCCCACAGGACCAGCCGTCCCGACGGGCAGATCATGGCTTCTTCTATTGCGGTTTTTCTGGCTTCCGGGTCGTCTGAGTTTTGCATGAGATTCCTTATTCCGCCAGCCCGCTGGCAGAAACGTGAATGATCGCAGAGCTCGTAGGCATCGGTGAGTTTTAGATCAGGACCTTCAAACGTTTCCGCTTTTTCCAGGTAAGACTTTCTGCTAGCTGTTTCACTACCGTCAAAACCGATCTTGCGGTGGGTACCATCACAGAAGGGCTTGTTTTCGGATGAGCCACAGCGGCATAAAATATAGGATTCCCGCCGGGGGTATTCCTTTATATCAATTAATTCTCTTGTGTGACCGGCGTCATCGGTGACAATTACCTGTTCTAAAAGCGGCACTCCACCTGTAACCCGATACGGTCCGTCTTTGATTATCTTAATCCTCATTTCTTTCTCATTGACTGCCATAATCATAATTCCCCATTACCTCTTATAATGCAGTACTGGATGTTTAGTTTGACTATTTGCCTCTTTGATTATTTCACCTCTTTGATTATTTCTATTGTTTTCCGGTTCATACTGTCTTCAATAAGAGAGCATGTAATAAGACTGATCAAATTCCTCAACCAGGCAATAAGATGGTTACTGCTGCAGACATATTATATAGCTATCAGCTCAACTGAGGGTTTCAAGAATAAGGGAGAGGGATCAGAGACAGACGATGATTACGGATTTCTAAATCTCATTTCTCCACTGGAGATAAAATAAGGTTTATCAAGTCCAAGGGTGCTGGGTGAAATAAAAAATCTTTTAACTTTTTAAAACATATATAGAAATGTGAACAATGAAAGTGCAATCATTGGCTCTGGCACAGGAGAAGTAGTAGGAAAAGGAGTAGTAGTTTCGAGTCATGTTGTAACATTATATGGGATACCGGTTGTTTACATTGTCATTGTAGCATTATTTGTATTATTTGGTTTATATTTATACTGTAGGATGACAAGAAAAGAAAGACACTGTATGAGTAAATCGAGTTACTTAAAATTGTATTTTGCTTTGTTTATCCCGCTATTCTTATATAATTTGTACAATATTTATAATAGTTCATGGTTTTTCAATCCCTATACCAAATCATGGTGTAATAATTTCTGGTTTACCAATCCTATTTTTTTTATTATAAGTGCAAGTATTGCATCTATATGGGAATCTATCTTTCCGTATTTATTCATAACTCTGAGTATATTAGTAATAAACTGCTATCGTAAACCAGCTTAGAGGGTGTCTTGAAATTAAACTTTTATTGCAAAGACATTTGTTTAGTCTGTCATACACGGATATAACGCTAATAATTTCAACGGTGAAAAATAGGAGAGTTTTAGGTGTAAAGATCCAGCAGCGCCTTATTAACTCTGAAGGAATTATCAAATATCTTTTTATTAACTATCGAGCCTATCCCAAAACTCAAAATTTGATTTTTGAATCTCGTATTTGGAGCAATCAATTGAATACTTAATCACTAAAATGATCCTGTAAATTCATGATGATTTAGAATAAAATAGGTTTTGGGACAGGCTCAAACATTATAACTGTCCGGAATCATGTAATGCAAGTTGCTGCAAAATTCATATTATTGATTTTCGTAGAAAAGAGTCTGAGAAAATCCTAAAAAATGTAGATAAAGAAAGTGCGAATATTTTAAAATCGAATGCGGTAAAATCAGAGCTTTAAGGATGCTATAAAGCAATCGTCGGATAGTGCCCATTATTGATAAACTCAAAATGCAGAATATACGATAGCTGCAAGCATGTAGAAATTTCCCTTTTGTACCTTTTGTAATTTATCCGGGTGCAGAAGCAGGATTTTGTTTAACTTTGCTATTGTGCCCTATGTCTGTAAACAGAATTCAAGATTATGCACAGTGGTATAAATTGGTAAAATCAACAATGCATAGTCACTTAAATACCTTGTACTAACAGTACAAAAATATAGATAAAAATAATGATTTTTGTATTCAAATGAAAGAGCAAAATTTAGATTTATTCATAGAATTTCTTGAAAGGAAATAATCATTATTCGTTTCCTTTTGTTATAGCTATCAAATATAGGCTATATTTTAATATTATGTTGAAATGCAATGAAGAACTTATATACAGACTTGCCCATTTATAATTTTTAATTTATATATAATTATTTAAATTTAACAATGCTATGACATTTTATAATTTTTAATTTGTATATAATTATTTAAATCTAACAATGCTATGACATATATCTTTAAAATCAAACGAATTATAAAGGTATATTGCACTGATTGCTAAAGATAAAATCAACATGCCATATATAATTATAAATTTTATTTTAATAGGTTTATCCAGCTTGTAATAAGAATCAGTTTTATATTTTATAGTAAAATTATATGTTTGATAAATACCTGCTACCATAATAAAAAGCAATAATATCTTACTTTTTAATCTGTTTGATAATGTAAACAAATATATTAAAAATGGAAATCCGATATAGCATAGAATAGGAGAGATTGCTTCAGCTATCTGTCCGCCATCAAGAGGGCTTACAGGTATTAAATTTCCTAAATTTAGAATTATTGAAGTAAAAGTTAATACTAAAAATATATTATCCCCTGTAACATAATAAACTATGTAGTAAATGAGCCCAAGTAAGCCTCCAAATAACGGCCCTCCCATTGCAATAAGTGCATTTTCTTTACAATTTTTAGGATTTTCATGAATTATATATGCTCCAACAGGAGTAAATCCTCCAAAAGCAATACTTACTTTTAAAAATTTTGCTGTAATATAATGACCGAATTCATGAATAACAAGAATAAATATATATCCCACTGCATATTTGTAATTTATAACAAATCCTAATACTAAAATTGTAAAAGAAACAAATAAAATATTGAATAGCACCTTTTTTATACTTAATTTCTTAGTTAAATTTTCATCATTTTCTGTTTCCATAATCTACTTCACCTCTAAGAGGTTCTCAAACTAAAATTCGGCATTAAAAACTTATTCTATGAGTCATTAACCCGCTATCACCTGTTTTCCGCAGTAAATTTTCTCATATTCATAATTTTCCGTTATTGATTTTCACTTAGATATGAATTTATTCCACTTTCGTGTCAGGGGGTAAAAGCAACTACATGGTGTATTTAGAACCAAAAAACGATATCATTCAATTTTCACCAGGTTCCATTAAATGTCCAAATTATGTTCATCGGTTTCAAACTTTTCAAATTATAAAAAATTGTCGCTTTCATGTCGAAATTATAACCTATTTCTAAAATACACACTGATTTTAAATATTAAGTTTAAATGTTAGCAATATAAAAGATGTGAAACACATGTAGCCGATTATCTCAGTGTCGGTTTTCAATGCGCTTTCTGTGAAAGCATCTTGGGGATAAGAACATGCCCATCCCCTTATTCAGCGTGGATAAAGCGAGCAATTTCGATGATTAAAAAAGTGGGTTTCAGGCTTAGGATTCCAAAGCACCTTATTTACGCCAAAAGAGTTGTCAAATTTCTTTTTTAAATTCATCTGAAAACTTCCTCCTGCCCGCATGCTCACGAAGGGAGCAGATATCGGGCGGTATTTAAGGTTTTTAGATAATATATAAATTCATAAGAAGTTGTATTTTTTAAGTCGCTAAAAAACATGTCTTATCTTTTTTCTTTTCTCTTGACTCTATGAAAAATATACTACTTTAACTTACTATATCCGATGAAAAAATTTAGAACTCATCGTTACTCTGAACTCCCTATTTTGAGTATTTGTTCTGACCTTGCTGGCAATCTTCACTTGAAAATATTGAATTACAGCTTGTATAAGCGACGATAGTCTATAGGTTGTTACCCAAAACACTTACCATCAAACAAATCGACCTTTGTTCTCTGTTTAAATCTGTTCACTTGACTGTGTTTTTATTCACCAAATTTTTCAGATCTATCGTGATATCAGTTTTCTCCGATGGGTAGAAGAGTTAATATCAAAACTGATGACTGTTCTAACATATACTATCTCTATACAAAGGAAAGATTAGGGTTTATGGAAATTTTTATTACAAAATACAAATTTGAGTTTTTGAAAGATAAACAAATATATAGTTTAAACATATAATAATTATTTTGATTGTACTCATTTTTACTTTTTCACTAGATTTCGATTTATCTTGGTGATATCACTAAATGGTTATTCAATCATTTTTAAAAGTGGAAATATGCTTCAACAAAGCAATGTTAATTTATATTCTGCACTTAGAAAGCAGAAATATTTCTATGCATTCGCAATGTTCAGAATTGCATTCTCTCTAATTTGTTTGTTTCTTTATTTTGCTTATTTCAAAACTGTGCTTGGATCAGATCTGGAACTATATAGTGTTATTGTGCTTATTTTGTTTATTGTTGCCTATATCATAATACAAATTTTTATGTAATGAGAGTTGCCTGTTATAAGAAATCAAGCAATATTTAGATACTTCATCATATAGATTTTATAGTAGAACCTTGATTGCAACATTTAAATGATTATTTAGGTGATATAGATGTGTGTCGAAAATCTTTCTGAAGAAGAAATACTATTAAACAGAGGAATAGATCTACTAAAATGTAAGGATTATCAAATATTATGTCTCCCTGAAAATTTTGAAAGTGATTCAAAAGAGAATCTATATGATGCCGATTATACATCTGATTTAAGTAAGATACTCAAACAAAGTGGAATTAAATGTGCTAATTCTTATGATTTAGGTATTGATTCCGAGACGTATGAGCGAAAGTCATGTGACATATATCTTGGATTAATATGGGTTCGGGATAATTTTGTAGTTCCAATTTTAGCTTGTGCTATATATGACTGGCTTAAAGGAAAAGTAAATGACAGAGATTCAGAAAAAAAAATAATTCAAAAATATGCATTCCAAGAAAAGACTATCCATGTTGATATTCGATTCGAGAAAGGTAAAAAAATTAAATATGAATGTGATGTTAAAACTTTGAAAGAGCGCTTGGAAGAAGAATCAAAAAGATGGGAGTAATTTATGGTTAAATATACTTTAAATGGAGCCGCAATATCCACTTATTCGCAATGTGTATCATACATTAAATCTAATGAACTGGCAAAAGCAATATCAAAAGCACGATATTTCGTTGAAATGTGTCAAAGTATTCTTTATGAAGAAAATACAGGTGAATTTGAAGATATAAACGATGTACTATTATGTGGTATCTTTTTTCGTGGCATACAAAATTTTGCTAATTTAAAGCAAATGACAATATCTTTAGATTGGATAAGATTTCCTGAATTAGTGGATCAAATATGGTTTGAAATTTGGGACTGTAAAGAGCGCTTAGAATACACTTCTTCATTTATGAACTCATATATTAATATAGAGAATCTAGATTGGATATTTGATGACATTAGATCACTATGCCAAGATATAGATAAAGAATATGGACATGGTTTATACCTAAGTCCAGGTGTTTTAGTTGAAAAGATTACATGCAATATTTGCGGCCAAGATATGCGAGCTTGTGAACATATTACAAGAAGGATTTATTCTGGTAGAATCTGTGAAAAAGTCTTGCATAGAAGAAAAGCAATTGGCAACCACATTTTAATCACTGAAAGACCTGCTGATCCTCGATGTAGGTTATGGCCTTGGCAGAATCCAGATCATCTCCTATATAAAAAATGGCCTTGGCAAACTGAAAAAGAATTCGTTGAAGCCTTTTGTATTTTATATAATTTCAGATTAGATGATTTCATGCATGGAACCGGATGTGGATTAAAAACTCGAGTGAAAGCAAATTGGAATAACATTAAATATTAAATTCAGTTCCTTGGATAAGGAAACAGAAGACACCGCCAAGTCACAGGGGTGGATATTTTATAGGTTCGACGGTGGCTAAAAAATTCATATTCTTCAATCAATTTCTTTTTCATAAATTTTACTAAATTTCTCATTAGAATATAAATAGTGGGAAATCTTTTGGACAAGCTTGAAACGTATCTCATTCATAGAATTTATTAATTTTATTTAGAGAATTACTAAAATGATATCCATTTCTGTCTTTTTTAATAAAGGTACTAATCTTTCTATTAAGCCCCTACACTTCTTATTTTTTATGTTGATTATTATTTCCTCATTTGAACTGTCCACCTAACTACTATTTCCATTCCATCTGAGGTTCAGTTCACTCATGAACATTGGAAAAGGAAATTCTATAGTCTCAGAACGTTCGTCGTTTGAAAAGTCATATTCAAAGCTTTGTTCTCCCAGCATACTTATCCCATTTGAGTATGCAGTTGTCGTATTATGTAAAATTTCAGTAAGTTCTAATTACAGATCTCCATATAATAAATCTTGTTGGACAAAAGCATTTAAAATCTAAAAAAGTATTCATTTTTACTTTCTCTTTTGATTATGTCTCAATTACTAATATTACTGAGATTTTACCCTTGCCCCGCAGACTATATAGCTCCTTGATTATCCTTCAGTGCAATTAGTTGATGAAAATAAGAAAAATTCAGGCGTAAGGATCCCTTAACGCCTTATTAACCCCAAAATTTCTGCGCTCCTCGAGCGTCTTCCTATTCTTGTCGATTTTCTCCTTCGCGAGCTTCATGACGAGCCCAAGACCGGGTTTGACTTCTTCGATAGGCTTTGTCTCGAACAAGCCCTCAGCGACTGCTTTAGACCAGATCTCGTTCCCTACCTTTGTGCGGATGAAGACTGTGGACCAACCGTCTGGACTTCCGACCGAGCCGGTCGATATGTCAGCAAGATTGGAAACGTAATCGAGGCAGACGTGGCAACCTGACTGCTCGTACTTATGAGTCTCTTTAAGAGGCACAGTGGAGACGTTTCCGCGCTCGGTGTGGACAAAGAACTTTCCCTTCCCAAACTCCATCTTCTTCACGGAGCTGAAGCTCTTGTTTGCGTGGTCTTCAACAAGGGCCTGTATGGAATCGTATGGGAAGTTCACCATGCAGAAGAGCCCTACTGCGAAGGCAACCTTGCCGGGGACATCCCTCATGTTGATGGGATAGAGCTGAGCCTTCCTGACCGCCTGCATCTGGCAGCAGACGCCGGTGACCCCTACTTTGTCAAGGCCAAAAGACCGAGTTGCCTCCTTGAGCCAGGAAACCTGGGGGCTGATGTTGTACTTCGCCCTCTGTGCCTTGAGGATATCCTCACGGCTCATCGCAACAAACGGCCTCGGCTTCCATGGCAGATCACCCTTGCCTGCTACAATAGCCCCATCGATGATCCCCTGCTCGAGTGCATAAACCATGAGGGCGGTGGCTATGCCGCCGTCCTGTGCTTTCTTGAGAATCTCCTTATCCGTGCTCCGTGCCGAAACGCATGTCACGTATTTGCCGAGATACGGATCTTCAATCATCCTTCTCACCTTCCTTAAGCGCTCCAGCAATTATCTCGTTGATGCTCTCGAATTCAGAAATCACATCAGGGTTGAAGAACGACCTTGGACAGGCACCATAGCAGGAGCCGCACTTGATGCAGAGGTTAAGGTCACCCTGCGGCTTCCCGAACTCGTGCGCGATCGCCCGCACTGGACAGGATGCAGCGCAAATGCCACAACCTATGCAAAGGCCCTGGTTAATCACGTCGTTCATCAGATCGCAGAAACATCTGGTCGTGCCGCGCTTCGCAAGGTCCATAAGAGGCTTTAAGTACCTGCCCGCAAGGGCTTTCTGTTCCTCGTTCCCTTCAAGGAGCAGATACGCCATGATAGCAACGTTCCTTATAAGCTCCGGGCTCGGGGGACATCCTGGAATGTAAACATCCACGTCAATTAGATCTCCTATTGGGAGGTAAGACTCGTGCTGTGGCTGATTATGCTGTCCTCCGCGGCAGAACCTGGTGATATTACCATAGCTCGCGCAGGAGCCGAGGGCCACCACGATTCTGGACTTCTTCCGTGTCTCCTTTATATCCTCTACCGATTCACGGTCCTGTATGCAGACCGATCCCTCGACGAGTGCCACGTCCATCTCCGGGATATGCCGAACGTCAGCAAGAGTGAGGCAGTATACGAGGTCGGCATAGTCATCCAGGATTTTGAGAAAGCCCTGATAGTTATCGGCCACGGACACAAGGCAGCCGGTACAGCCGCTCAAATGTACATGCCCGAGCTTGATCTTATTTGCCACTGATTTCGCCTCCTTTATAGCTTCCACCTTTTCAAGCAGTTCCATAATTTATCCAGATCCCCTTCAGTATCTCGAATTTCAGGATCTTGGATTTCAGTATCCCGAATTTCAGAATCTCGGATTTCAGTATCTCGAATTTCAGCGTCTCGGATACAGTGTCTGAAATGGCTCTCTGTACTTCGTCCGTAATCCGTATGACCATCTTGAGGTGACCACATCTCGAGAGCAGAAATGTATTTTTGCTGGTATGCAAGGACCCGGATCCAGATATCGTCCTTAATATACTGGATCGGCTCGGTCAGATCCAGGAGTGAACAGTCCTGTAACTCCCCGCGAAAAGCTCTTTAACGGTGAGCCACCTGAGCTTGCGGGTTCCCAAATCCGCAAGTTTCCCCCAAAATCCGCAAGTTTCCATTCTCTTTACCACTGCATGAGCTTCTGGGCAACTACTCTATTCTCCTCATTAATCACTATCATATGAGTTGCACAAGAGACGCACGGGTCATAGGCACGGATAACCATCTCGGCGATCTGCCAGGGTGCTCCAGTCAAAGCGCGGCTGCAGGTAGGGAAGTTCCAGGTGGTGGGTACAAGCATCTCGTACCGCAGCACCTTTCCATCCTTCACCCGCGCGATGTGGACATCGGTCCCGCGTGGCGCTTCGTTCGCTGCCCAGCCCATGAACCCGTTTCCCAGGGGGATGTTGTCAGCAAGGACCTTGCCCGAAGTATTCAGGTTGTCAAGGCAGTTGAGGATGGTGTAGCAGCAGTCGGTGTACTCCATCTGCCTGGCGATGTGCTGGGCGAAGGTGCCTTTCTCGGTAAAGTGCTTGAAGGTAGCGAGCCTTGCCCTCGGGCCGACCTCAACAGGCTGACCGTCGTAGGTCGGAACAGTGTTGCAGGCCTCCATTCGAGGATTGACTCTGGTGCCAACCTTCGTGGTGCCGCCAATCGGATAGCTCGGATCTTCAAGATCAATGGTTTCCTCACCCATGTACCAGTCCCATGGTCGAGTCTCCTTCCAACGAGTGAAATCCCACATGGGCTTCTCGTCCAGACTGGATGATCCGTACATTGGAGCTGTGGCCATGACCCCCTGGTTGTGGTATCCGAGAGTCTTGGAGAGCGGGATCTGCTTGCCTGCGACCTCAACAAACTCCCGGTTCTGCATGTTCCTGATAACCTCAAGCATGAATTCCATCTGCTCGTGAACAAGGACAAGACATTCTTTCGCCAAGTCGGCCATCTTCTGCTTTGCCCGGAGACTCACATTGCGGTACATTCCGCCAACCCTCGGGTTTGAAGGGTGGATAGCCTCGCCCCCTGCAACGGCTCCAATGGTCTGTGCAATCTCACGGATGCGGAAGATCCTCACCGCAACGCTCCTTAAAGGCTGCTCCTTAGAAAACGGGTTGATCTTTGTCTCCGTACCCGGGATGTAAAAGTCCGGGAGGATCAGGATATTGTGCAGGGCATGGCTGTGGAGGCGGTTTGCTGCATGAAGAATGACCCGCAGGAGCTTTGCATCCGTGGGGATCTCGCAGCCAATCGAAGCCTCCATGGCCTCGATGCCTGCCAGGGTGTGGGCAATGGGACAGATACCACAGACCCGAGAGGCGATCTTCGGAACCTGATCCATTGTCTTACCTATGGCGAGCTTTTCAATACCCCTGACCGGGGTGATGGAGAGCCAGTCTCCCCGCTCGACAATACCCTCATTATTCACCTTAAGGGTGAGCTTAGAGTGACCTTCATGTCTCGTGGTTGGAGATATCTCTACGACTTTTGTCAATGGTATGCCTCGTTTTCGATTCGGTGTTCTTCAGGCTGTACCGCATTTAAGGCACCATCTGTGTGATTATTCTAAAGTAGTTTCCTATAGGCCCTATACATAAAGTACGTTAACCCCCTTTATTTAATCCCAGTGCGCAGCTATCGTTTTCGCTTAAAATATAAAAAATTTTGATCGATCTAAAATTCACAAAACCTGGTATTCCTGAAACAATATTTATAACAGTCCTGAACTCAGGACTCATCGAACTTTCCACGTGAGAAAGTCAAGGTTAAAGGAGTGATACATCTGGTACGTTAAGAAATGAATCTGAGATCTTCAGGAAATGAGCAAGGCTCAGAACGTCGATAAACTATGCCCTCCGAGTTTAAATTTAGACATGAACCGCAGAAACCTGAAGGATTTCTTAGTGCTGTGCTACTAGTATTTTGCTACTAGTATTTTGCTACTAGTATTTTGCTTTGAGTTTAAATCTATAAATTATTATATTGGTCTCTTTATAATAACGTTGTGCCTCGTATATGTGGCCTGCCAGACAGCTCTATTTTTTCTGGCTATATAGCCATAAGCTGATTTCTAGCTTAAACTACCAAATTGTTCGTTTTTGTCAGATAGCGCATATTTCAAAGCATCTGAATTTTAATCGTCTTTATGCCTTAAAATCAACTAGGTTTGGTAATTGATAGAAATTAATTATTTATAAATGGCCAATAGTTATTTAATTATTAATATATAATTATTGATATTCAACTAGACTAATTTTATACATCAGATTCAAATGATCTAATTTGTTTATGGGGGTAAAGGATGAAGGTGATATTGAGAATTCCTCTGCTAGTCCTATGCTTAGCTTTTTCTCTTGGATTAACGCAAGCGTAGACTGGTGTATGACTGGAAGTATGACAGGAAATATTACTGAGAATATAATGACCAATAATATGGGTAACGTAACCGGAAGTATAACTGGAACCATGATTTGCAACATGACTGGAATGACTGGAATGCAAAATATGACCGGAAATATGAGAAATATGCCAATGATTGGAATCATAACCGGAAACATAACCGGGGGTCATATAACCACAATGCAGAATATGACCGGAAATATGGGGAATATGCCAATGACTGGACACATTACCGGAAACATAACAGTGCATATGAAGAATATGACAGAAATGAAGAACATGAAAAAATGTAGAAAATGAAAAAATGAAATATGAAAAAATGAAATATGAAAAAATGAAATATGAAAAAATGAAATATGAAAAAATGAAATATGAAAAAATGAAATATGAAAAAATGAAATATGAAAAAATGAAATATGAAAAACAGTGCATATGAAGAATATGACAGAAATGAAGAACATGAAAAAATGTAGAAAATGAAAAAATGAAATATGAAAAAATGAAATATGAAAAAATGAAATATGAAAAAATGAAATATGAAAAAATGAAATATGAAAAAATGAAATATGAAAAAATGAAATATGAAATATAAAATAGGAAAAAATGCAGAACGTGATAAGAACAGAGAAAACTCATAACTAATCTGTTGATTGTGCTTAAAAGCATAAAATTCCAAATATGTTATGTCGGAAGATCACGGTTTCGAGATTAGAAATATGGACTCGTGAGCTTGAACTTAAGAACACAATTCAATATCAATAGAAGGCTATGTACCCAAAAAGTGCAGAACTAAGGATATAATTATTTTCGACCCATATGAAACAGCGAAGAGACACATCATTAAGTGCAATAAGCAAAATATAATATGGGGAATATGGTGGGTATTCAGCATAGCAGTTCCGGGGAAAAAGACTTTGTGGAAGTTCTTGGATTGAAGGAGGAAATCGAGAAAATCCAGTCAACAATTGCTGATTTTGAGATGGGAAAAAAGCTGAATATAGCCATTGTAGCCGAACCTCTTAAAGGAAAAACTACCCTGAGCAGTGAAATAGAGAGAATAAATTTAAACAGGGCAGCAAAAATCACTTTTTCTAAAATTGTCAAGAACAAAAATGAAATTTCCCTCCCGGACGACGCAAAAAAAATTGTAATTCTTGATAACTGTCATTTTCTGTATATGAGAAAACCAGGCGGTTTTGACATCTTTTATGAGTTTTTGGATATGATTAGCTCTCAGAACAGGATATTTGTCACTACCTGGAACATTTATTCATGGAAATACCTAAATGAAGCTTTCGGGCTTGGAAAATACTTTCCGGTACAGATCTTCATTCCTGCTTTTGAAAAGGAAAATATCAGACTTTTTATTCTCAAAAAATATGAAAAAGATGAAATAAAATTTGCTAAAGATGAAGAATCCGAAGAAAAACCCTTTTTCTATATAATAAAATATCCTGTAGAGCTAGCTTCATTAGGTAAAAAAATTTTTATTTCTGCCCCTAAAATAAATATCTCCTATCTCAGGAATCGCTTTCTGAAAAAACAAAAAATCGAAGCTGCTGAGGATCAGGTATTTGAAAAACTTTATCTGGAATCGAATGGTAATCCCGGAATTGCTTTAAGGATCTGGGATCTTGGACTTGACTACCCTCGGATAAAGCCTAAAAATATAGGCATATTTTCGTATGAAGTAGACCTTGAATATGAAGAGGCTTTTACTTTGAACCTTATTCTTTCTTACCAAAGCCTTAAAAAATCTGAAATCACCGAAATAATGGGCTCTATGATGAGCGTAGACAGAATTCTCTACCAGCTTTTAAGCCAGGAACTTATTTTAAAAGATGAAAACGACTCCTATCGTGTCAGGCCTGAAGCCCTGAGCAGCATTACTACATACATGGAAAAACTGAGGCTGGTGTGGTAAATGGTAGACGGGGACACAAGCAGAGAGCAACTTTTAGAAACTTTCAGGTCGATAGATACGCAAACCCTCATAACTATGGCTCTCATTTTTTTAATTGCATATGTTCTTGGCAGGGTCATTACCAGTCTCTTATTAAAACTTTCAGAAAAATTGAGCCATACTGGCAGAATAAAAGTAGAAGTAATTATCCCGATTATAAAATTTGTAATCTACCTCATAGCTTTTTATTTCATCTTTAGAGAGATATTCAAAATTTTCGGACCGGAAATCTTTCTCCTGGCTGGACTTCTGGGCGCAGCCATTGGATTTGGGCTTAAAGACCTTTTTTCAGATATTGTCGGAGGGCTGGTAATTACATTTGAAAAACCTTACCAGATAGGGGATAAAATTTCAATTGGGAATTATTTTGGCGAAGTCACTGATATAGGTCTAAGAGCAACGAAACTGATCACACCTGATGCTAATGTTGTTACAGCTCCAAACAGCCTGATTTTCAAAGAAACCGTTGCCAGTGCAAATTATGGGGTCTCGGAAATGATGGTTGTAATAGACCTGTATATTGCAGGAGAGTCACATGTAGAAACTGCAATGAAAATTTTATGGGAAGCAGTTGTGAGCTCTAAATATGTTTATATCTCCAGAGAAAGACCTGTTGTTCTGCTGCATAAAGCCCTTCCATTCTACACGAGGTTAAGGGCCAAAGCTTATGTCAATGACCTTAGAGACCAGTTCAAGTTTGAATCCGATGTTCACACAAGAGCCTGGGTTGAATTCCAGAAGAATGGGATCAGGGCTCCTCAGCTCCATATTTTGAATATTCCTTCAATAGAAGAAAAGTATGAATCAGAAGCTACAACTCGGAGAAATCTGGGGTCAAATTTGGGACCAAATGCAGGAGATCTTAAAGATTCCAGATAAAAGAGAGTAAATTCACAAAAGTTTTTTCATTGAGTCTTATGACGATGGCTATTGCTTTTGTTTTGTTCAGGCTGAATCATTACATCCAGAGAATTCATAAATGATGATGCCCACTGCTTTTGTTTTGTTCAGGCTAAATCGCTATATCCAGAGAAATCGCTACATCCAGAGAAATCGCTACATCCAGAGAATCATCGATCCATAAGGTCGATACTTGTCGCAGTTCCAACCATTATGTCTTTTTCTTTTTCAAGGGCTTCAAGAATATTTGAGACCAAAAGGTGGCTGATTTCTCTCCTTTTCCTGGGGGCGACTACATATCTCAACCGCATTTCTATCCAATTTTCCTCCATTTTCATATAGAGCTTTGTCTGTACATCATAGGTAGTAATAAAATATTTTTGCCCCATTCGCCGGAGTTCTTTCTGTGCCAGGTTTTCGAACTCTCCTAAAATTGAACCTGCAACATTGAGTACAATCCCCTCAGCTTTTTTCCAGTTGCTCCCATAAATAAGTAGAAACCGAGCTTCATCCCAGATAAAGGAATAATCCCTGGTATAGTTTTTTATCGTCTTATTGAGGGCAAAGCTGTTAGGAATATGGAGAATTCTGCCAGTATATTGATCTGCATCCACCCATTCCCTGATTTCCATTATTGTAGTGTTTATACTCCCTATGTCAAGCACATCGCCTACGTTGTCTTCAACTTGAATCCGATCTCCTGCTTTAAAAGGGTGATACAAAATGAGGAGAATTCCTCCTGCTATGTTTCGCAAAAGGTCTTGAAGTGCAATTGCGACTCCGGCACTGAGAATCCCATAGGCAATAAGCAGGGTGCTGGTTCGCTTGAACCAGATTGCAAAAAGTGCGGCAAAAGCAAGTGCTGTGATAAGGATAGATGCAGTTTTCCTCAGAGTGTATCTGTCTTTGGCAGTCGATACTTTTCTAAGAATAAGATTTCCGGTAACGGAATTTATTATATAGGCCAGAAAAATTACAACTAAAGAGATAAGAAGAGCATCCAGGAGAGCCCGATCCTCGAAGATGTAGAAGTTAGTCAGGTATCGGATATATGCGATAAAAAGGATCAAAATGAGCAAAATAACAATATTCAGTCTCCTGATAACCCTCATGCAGATAAATATAATACCTTTTATATATAAATATGGCTGCAGTCAGTAACCGAGATTCTTTGATGCTTGATTCGGTCAATGTTAGTTTTGGACTAAGAGTTTATCCAAAATGGTTACCTGCTGTAACTTTAACAATAGGCAATATGTAAAACCGGAACGGATACCGGATATTATAGCTCTATTGTGATATTTCAACACGCGTTACTAACTTTTTGGATAGGCTCTTATCCGAAGACGCATATATTTTACTTATTTCGCTTTATCTTTTAAAAATCACTCTCTACGGTCCATTATCTCATAAAGCTTCACTTTCATAAAATCAGTTATAACAAAAGCTGCCAGTGCGTAGATCCAGATAAAACCTGCCAGTTTCCATCCAATTGGAGATATATAAAATCCATACACTGCAACGAGTGTTGCCAGCACTTTTGTAACCACTGCAGCCCAAAAAAGAAGTTTTCCCGGAGGAGGTGACCAGAAATGTCCCCTGTTGCGGGCAATAAATATGGTCAGATGCCCGGCTACTGCAAGCTTCAGAAAAATAAAAGACTGCAGTACACCTGGACTGAGGTAAAGAATCCTGGCTCCAATATAGTATATGGCGAATGAAACAATAACACCTATAATTCCCAGAAAGGTAGACATCCTTACGACTTCACGCATGTTCCATTCTTCTGGAACTTGGGAATATCTCACGTTATCATATGCAATAGCCATTATAGGAGCATCATTGAGAATAGCAAGCAAAACAATCATTATAGCGGTTACAGGATAAAAATTAAACACAATTATTGCAGTAGCAATAAAAAATAGCACCCTTACAGTCTCAGCTATTCTGTAGATGGCGTAGCTCTTCATCCTCTGGAATATCTTGCGGCTTTCTTTTATCGCATTAATAATGGTCGAGAGCCCTGAAATTGTAAACACTATGTCTGCAGCGGATTTTGCAGCATCTGTAGCTCCTGCAACAGCAATTCCAGCATCAGCCATTTTAAGGGCAGGGACATCGTTGACTCCATCACCTGTCATGCCAACAATATGTTCTTTTTTCTGAAGGAGTTCAACGATCTTGTATTTGTGTTCGGGAAAAACCTGGGCAAACCCATCTGCCTTCTCTACAATTTCCTGGGCTTCAGAATCAGATTTTTCTACAAAATCATCAGCTGTAACTATGTTCGTGCCCAGGCCTACCTGGCTTGCTATCTCCTTAGCAATGGAAAGGTGGTCTCCTGTTACCATTTTCACGTCTACGTTAAGGGAGTTTGCCGTCTTTATGGTCTCAGCGGAATCTTCGTGCGGTGGGTCATAAAGTCCAAAAAGTCCTGCAAACCTGTATTTTCTTTCTTCTTCTACACACACTCCCAGGGCACGATATCCTTTCGAAGCCATAGAATTTACTTTTTCTTCTACCTTCTGCCTTATTTCTTCTTTATTGCTTGACATGCCCAGAATAACCTGGGGTGCGCCTTTGGCAATTTTAAACTCTCCTTCGGGTCCTTTAACCGTAGCCTCAGTGTGCTTTATAACAGGGTCAAATGGCGTGAATTTCTCGACTTTATAAGTTTTTATTTTGTCTTCAAGGGATTCCGTTTCTTTCGCTTTCTGGAGGATTGCATTATCAATTGGGTCATTGTCCTCTTCTCTTGAAGCAAGAGATCCATATATCAGAAGGTCGTTTTCGTTGAAGTCTCCAAAGGGCACTAACTCGGATAATTTTAGCTTATTCTGGGTAATTGTACCGGTTTTATCCGAACATAGAATGTCCATTCCTGCCATTTCTTCTATGGAGACCAGTTTGCTGACTATAGCTCCTTTTTTTGCAAGTTCAGTAGCTCCTACAGCCATTGAAACGGACATCACTGCTGGAAGAGCTGCAGGAATTGCAGCGACTATCAGCACAAGCGCAAACTGTAGAGTTTCCAGAAAAGGAGTATGCCTGAAAAGCTCTTCTACAACTAAAACAATTGCAACAATACAGCCTGCAAGAACAATCAGGTAGTTTCCGATATTGAGGACAGCTTTTTGAAAGTGGCTCCTGGTCCGAATCTCGGCCACCAGTTTTGTTGTTGCTCCAAAATAGGTATTCATGCCCGTAGCCACAACCAGAGCATTCATTTCCCCTTTCTGGATCACGGACCCTGAATAGGCAATTCCATCAGATTTTTTCTCTACAGGCAGGGATTCTCCCGTAAGGGCTGATTCATCTACCTGCAGATATTCCCCTTCAAGGAGTTTAAGGTCAGCAGGCACAACATCCCCTGAACGTACACGGACAACGTCTCCTGGGACCAATTCCCGTGCAGGTTTTTGGGTCCATTGTCCGTCTCTGAGTACTCTGGCATTCAGAGCCATTTTCTGTTTAAGGAGGTCAATCGCATTGTCAGCTTTATGTTCCTGCCAGAACCCCACGACCCCGTTTAAGATGAGGAGTAAGGAGATGATCACAAAGTCTTCCCATCGATGGATAACACCTGAAATTGCAGCTGCCACTTCGATCATCCAGGGAATTGGACCCCAGAAATAACTTAAAAATTTTATAAGTGGGTTGACCTTCTTTTCGGAAATTTCATTATAACCATACTGCTTAATCCGGTTTTCAGCTTTCGATGAAGAAAGTCCCCTATTACTTGAATTAAGGTTTTTCAGGACTTCATCTGCAGGCGAATCCTTTATTTCATCGATTTTGAGCTTTACATTATCCCCTATAAATAAACCCCCAATCCGTGTTTTCCCAATATAAAATGCCTAAAATCCAGGCTTATTTTTCCTATTGAGCTCTTCTTTTGGACCTCTTCTTCTGAACCTGTCATTTTTCGCAGTTGTAAATCTGTATCATAAACCCGATAAAATTCTCATTTATAACATAGAAGCAGAAAAAATAAAAATATATGACATAATTTATAATTTATTATTGACCCGGAAACTCTGGATTTCATCTATACTGGCAATTTTTGGCATTGAGCCCAGTATCTCCAAATGATATATGGATTTTACATGCAGCAAGCTAATGCTAATGAAAAAAATAGAGTTGTCTCTGTATTCTGTTTTTTCAAGCTGTTTATTATAAAGCTGTTTGTAATATTTTTCAAACTATGTACAATATTTTTCAAGTTGTTTACACTATTTATTCAAGTAATTTACACTAATTTTCAAGCTGTGTACAATATTTATTTAAGTTGTTTGCAATATTTTTCAAGTTATCTGCAGTATTATTCAAAGCATTGTGTCCCAGGACATTCACGGATATACTGCATAATATCGCTCATTTTTGCACTGGCCATTGCTACAGACATATCTGCACTTCCATAATAAATGCGGAGTTCATCGCCCACAAGGATCCATCCACACGGGAAAACAACATCATTAACGTCTCCAGTCCGCTCATACATTTCACGAGGCCCGAAAACCCAGCCTTCTGACCTATGGAGTACTTTTGTGGGATCTTCAAGGTCAAGAAGAGCAAGTCCGAGCCGATAGCTCTTTTTAGATGTTGTCTGACGTACCCCATAGTACATAATTAACCATCCATCAGATGTTTTCATTGGCGGAGGGGCTAATCCAATTTTACGGGCATCCCACCACCCTCCTTCTCGAGCGTACAAAAGAACCTTATGCTCTCCCCAGTATTTCATATCAGGCGAAAAAGATATCCAGATATTTGCCTTTGCACCTGCAATGTTAGATAGAGGCCTGTGTAACATTGCCCATTTGCCGTTAAGTCTTGTAGGAAAAATAGCAGCATCTTTATTTTCAGGCGGCATGATAGGCCCTACTCTCTGAAAATTAGTGAAATTTTCGGTATAGGCAAGAGACGTTAATGGACCCGAGTCCGAAAAAGCCGTATAAGCTATAGCCCATTTTCCTATTTCATCAATGTAAGTTATACGTGGATCTTCAATACCATATATCTCTTCAGAATAGTATGTTGGATCCGAGGAAAAGGTTGGTTTGGGATCAATTTCCCAACCGTCAATTCCATTCTTGCTTCTAGCTACCGTAAGATGGGAAAAACCTCTATGGTCTTCAACCCGTACCAGTAGTATAGTTGTATTGTCGACCATAACCGCTGCAGGGTTAAATACCGAGCTGACCTTATAAGGCCAATAATCAACTGTAAGTATCGGATTCTTCTTACATCTTACAAATAATTCTCCTTCATCTTTCCAGATCATATTATTCCCCACTCCTCCTGATTTAGAGCCGATCCTAAAATGTATGACGAATTGCAGATTACAATTGGCACATACACAATTTGAATAGTGCTAGATATATGATGATGCTAGATATTATAAACCAATTCTAAATTAAAACACACTCTTAACGACTTAGGATAAGCTCTAAGTTTTAGAATAAGCATTAGAGAGGTAAAAGAAGCAGTTTTTTATCAAAGAAAGCTGGAAAATCCACTCCTCGCCAATTTCCAGCAAAAAACGGAAAGTGGCAGGTGAGAGATGTAGTTCATTCAGTAATCTCAGTAACAATCATTCCATTACCTAAAACTCCTGAGTTTTTTTCATATTTTTAAATGTATTTTAATCTTCCTAAATCTGTTATTCTTGTTCAGATCCGTGTTCCTATATATAAGGCGCCGAGAACTTTGATTCGACGGAGTCTCTATGAAAGTTGTTATATGCGCAGAAAGGAATTATTCTACCGTCTGGTATGGCATAATGTACTCCGCATTTTTTGATTCTTTCAAGATCTATGTTGTATAAATCCTGAAAATGCATTGTTCCGAGGAATAGTGTATTTCTGTGAAAACGTGATGTATTTTCCATATCACCTTTTTTAAGGACACCAAGGATCATCTGGACTACATTTATCGACTTTGGTCCCTTCTTCTCGTCAATGTACCGTGGCACTTGCTTGATGATCTTCGGAAGGGTTAGAATTCTGCTAACTCTTCCATTCATTTCTGAGGTTGTTTCAGCCAGAAATTCAACAAAACCTTCCACATCAAGAAAATTTGTAATTGGGATAAAGTGCCCTTCTTCATAGAAAACGTAAGTTCCAGCACCGCAGTGTGGATGAACTGTCAACTCCGGAATAGGAACTTTTCTCATAGCTGAGAGGAAGCGGCTTAGAGGAACCACAAAAGATACCGGGTACCAGGCATTACAGGGAATCTCTCCATTAGTCTGTTCTTCCGCAAGCTTTATGACGTCAGGTATGGTGATTCTCTTCTGTTCTCTTTGAGACTGATCTATTCTTCCTGTAAACGCAATTGGCTGGAAGTTCACTCCTTTTATAATGTCAAGATTTTCGGCTGCATAACGGATGATCCCCCCTATCTGAGAGTCATTTACACCTTTTGCAAGAGTTGGAACAAGCACAATACTTTCAGGCCCGCAACGTCTGCAATTTTCAATAGCTTTTTTCTTCAAAGACAGAGCGTTAAAGCCCCGAGTTTCAAAATAAGGCTCTGGAGTGATTCCGTCAAAAGCTAGATAAACAGTACGCAAGGTTGCATCTTTTAGCCTTTTGCAGTATTCAGGACTATTAGCAAGGCGAACTCCGTTGCTTGCAAGCTGGATATGTGCAAACCCCAGCTCCTGGGCCAGTTCAATAATCTCCGGAAGGTCATCCCTTACTGTTGGCTCTCCACCTGAAAACTGAATGGCAGAGCAGGGCACAGGTTTCTCATTTCTTAGTGTTTCCATCATCTTTCGGATTTCTTCGAAGCTTGGTTCGAAAACGAAGCCCTTTACTTTTGCATTTGCAAAACAGACAGGGCATTTAAGGTTACATCGATTAGTAACATCTATGTTTGCAAGTAAAGTTCCCGATTCATGATGCTGGCAGATCCCGCAACCAAAAGGGCAGTTTAAAGAACCGGAACTCTTGAAGTTTGAAACCCCTGTTCCTGTATATGAATACTTTTCGAACTTCCAGTAGAGTTCAGCATCTGACCAGTAGACATCCCTGAAACTCCCGTGATCGGGACATTTTTTTCCCATTATTATTTTCCCATTTTCCTCGAAGATCGAAGCTTCAATTACTCTTTTGCATTCTGGGCAAATAGATTTTGTTAGTCTCATGCTTTCACCCTAATTCGAGTAACTATACATGACAGTATACATGACAGCAAGATGCAGCTTTTAGATCATACATTCAGATTTTGGGAGATTTTTTTGAATTTATCCCATAGCTTTAGTTGCATAAAATTTTTAGTTTTGTCCGAGTTATCGGAGTTAACTGTTATAAATTTCAGTTCAGAGATGACTGTAAACGTCTTGTTTTTGCGTAAAACCTGAATCTAAGACTTGTCGAATAAAAGTTAACCAGAGTTAAAGCTCAAAGCTTTGCAGGACGAGATTTTGAATCATAAAAGGAACATAATGGAGATACTTTAATTTGCAAACAGTTCTTAAGCCGCTTTTTCGTCTATCATTTTGTAAAGTAATTTTGTCAAAGTAGCCTTTCCTTTCGACCATTACGAAAAACTATTCTTTTCGTCCACCACTCGAAAAATTGGTTTTTCTTTCCCCCATTTATGGAATAAAGCTTTAATATTATTTAAATTCATGGAATAAATGTTACAGATAACGGGAAATGTAAAAGAGTAGTGTCTAGCCTCTAAATAATTTTTTAAAAGATATCCATGCTCAGGTCTTAGTTTTTAGGCTTTGCGATTGAAACACAAAAAAGGCAGTTGGTTCTAATTGACCCAAAGTCTAAGTATTTTCTAAGTAGATTAAGCAATCTTGGTATAAATATAAGGAATAATAAGTATGAGGCATAGATTTTCACATAGTAGGAACCTGCATAATCTTGATGAAACTGTTGAAATCATAACAAAAGAGGCTGTTGAAATCATAACAAAAGAGGCTGTTAAAATCATAACAAAAGAAGCTGTTGAAATTATAACAAAGTAGTTAATTTTGTTGATCAGACTTCCTCAAAGATGCCGCTTATTTTTGAGTAAATTCCCAATGCTTAAGAATAAAACGGCTTTTGAAAGAAGATTAATAAATGATACTACAGTTTCACCTATATTCGGTTAACTAATTTTACGTAAAGCTTTGAACACCAATTACAGAAACCTTTCCTGACTTCGATAAGGTCAGGGTCACTACAGCTTGCAAATACTCAAATTAAAAACTAGCATTTTTCAGGCATTTTTTTCTATTTTATTTTAACTCCGGTTTCAATCAGACCGAGATCTCTAAGTTTTTTTGCTCCTTTTCCATCTTATCAAAGAACAAATAATAAAGTACAGTAGCAATTACATATAAAACACAGGTCAGAAGGAAGGGAAGACTATAGTAGTTGTGAGCCATCATCAAACCACCTGCATAGGTGCTTAGTCCAACACATGTATAACAGCTCATCCATATCAGGCTGTTCACAGTTGCTCTCTGTTCTTCGCTAACAACTTCCATATTGAAATTGCTCAATACAGGATTTGACATATTCATTATAGCTGACCTCATGATGTATCCGAAAGCAGCTATTGTAAGTACGGATGTAGATGTAAAAAGCAAAAGAAATGGAATTGAAGAGAGCTGAACCAGGGCTACAACCTTTACTTTCCCTAACCATTCAGTAAGTATAGGGACAAATAATAAAGTGAACATCATGACCACTTGAGAAAGAGAAAAGATGAAGCCTATCTGCCTGGAACTTGCTCTAAGGACAATGTCAAAATAAACATTAAAATAGGGAAGAGCCAACCCCCATCCCATACCTATAAGCCCGTTTACCAGAACTAATTTTTGGATCGTTTTTGACCTTAAAGTAGAAGAAAGGGTAGAAAACAGAGCTGGCTTTCCTGGCAGAATGGTTTTTTTGTTTTTTATGAATATCAGAGGTAGCAGGGAAATTAACACAGCAGCTAAAGATGCATATAGTGAGAGCTGATAAGCCGTTGGGCCTGTGGGGTCAATCTTGAGTGAGCTGGTAAAGGTCTGCGGTAGAATGCCACCCGCAAAGTTTCCTATCATGACACCTATAGTGTATAACAGGTAGTACATCGAAAATAGATGCATCCTTTCATAACTCGTTGAGTTTTCAACCATGAACGTAGATGCTGTAACTATTTTAAGTGATGAGGATACCCCATAGAGAATGCTGAAAAAAACCAGCAGGAATGTTGAGGTAGTGGTATACAGGACTGCAAAGGAAAACAGGAGAAGAAGGCAGGACAATAACAATGTGTTCTTTCTGCCTGCCCTATCGCAGAACATGGCCGCAGGGATTGCAAACAGGCCAGTGGATATGGAAACCAGTGAGAGCATGAGTCCCAGGAAATCCTCCCTGAACCCGAGCCTTAAGATGTACAGATTGAAGATTACTTCGTAAATTCCCAGGCTCAAAGAGATGAGGAAAATATATCCTAAGAACAGGCACGCATTTCGACTGAAACAATTTAATTTTGCCCTGTATCCGGCGACCGCACTGATGGTTGCATTTAAAATAAACTTGCTGTTAAATGATGAGTATTTTTTCATGGTAGTTGCTCTGAAGAAATATCAAATATACAGTTTCAGTCGATGTCCTTCTTTTTTCGAAGGTTAAGCTTCAGTCGATGTCCCTCTTATTTCGAAGGTTAAGCTTCAGTCGATGTCTTTCATATCTCTTGGGTCAAGCAGGTCCTTTAATTCGTCCCCAAGGTAGTTGAACGCAAGGACCGTAAGCATGTTTCGTTTTCAGCAATAGAAAGATCTACGCCGTTTACTGCCTTAAACAAACCATTTTCAGTAGGGAAATTCACATACAAATTAAAAATTGTGGGAAATTCTAACTTAAAATCATCCTTTTTTCAGAGGAATACTCTTGAAATCGTATGGAATAGACAAGTTGAGTATAGACAACGTATTCTGCAATGCTCAAATTTCTATCTGAGTGCTAGCACAGCTACATTATAAATCCATTCAGAAATTAATTCTCAGGTAAAGTAACATTCTTACACTTATTCTTATTACCATTTCCACATGCACATATTTTTCGTTATTTTTACTTTTAAGAAGAATTTTATGGTATAAAATACAGTTTAATAGGATTAATTATTAATTATTTATTAATTATTATGTTGAAAGTATACATAAAATACAACCATTATAAAACTTTCGAAATTATCATGTGCCTAGAGATAACAAGAAAGCACTGTCAGGAAAGATTTAGGTAAATAAAGAAAATAATTTAATAAAGAAAATACTCACATATGAAAACCGAGGTTAGGAAAGACTAGGACTTTGATTCCGTACTCTTTGGGAATACGTTTTAGACTTATTCATCATTTTCAGCAGTCCCAATTACGACGACAAAATCCCGAGCAAAAAAGGTCACAGAGTAATAATAATAATAATAATAATAATAATAATAATAATAATAATAAGCTATTTCAAATAATCAAGCTGCATGCTTTTGGCAGACCTCTTTATTCTTTTTTTGACTTTCAAATGCGTAAATTCTATAATTGTTGATATATCTAGAAGTATCAAAGCTTTTTATTTCATAAGTCTCAGCAAACTCCTCCATTAACAATAACTTTCTGTTAAGATCTTCATTTACCATTAAAGATACTGGTAACAGCTTTTCTTCTATTTTTTCTGTGCTAAGATTTTCGAAATCACTGAATTTAATAAGCTTTTTCTCAAGAGCTAGTGAAATTACTGGACTACTGTAATCTCTTTCAACTATTTCTTTTTTCCATGTATTGACTGCATTATTTAGCATTGCTACAACGTCGGCCATATTAAATAGAGCTATTGCTTTTCCAAGCTCTGAAGCATCAAAACTTTCAGAGGACATCAGATCAAGTATGGAGAGAACCGCAACCATTGTGGAAGGACCCTTATTTTGAACAACAAGAGAATAAGGATATGCAATCTTATTTTTGTTCAAAAGATAAGAAAACTCCATTGACCCGGCTACGTTTTTTATTGATAGGAATAACTCACTTTTAAAATCATAGTATCTTGGAAGGGATATTAGATGATTCATAAGAAAATCAGAAAAAATATCAAATGTAATTTTTGTATAAAGATTTTCTTCGTTAAGTTGTGATGGCTTGTAAGTTCCAGATACAATTTTATCCGCACTATAAAGAATACTCAGCATTTCATAACTGAATTTGTCTCCCCCATTCTCTTCTATAAAAGATGCATTATCACAAGAATCATCAACGGCTGTATCCACTAGAGCTAGACATGCTTTGAAGTCGGCAAGTTTGTAGACACTAGAAGAATCAACGCAAGAAAGATGTAGAAATATGTAACTATCATAAAGCCATTTAAAAAGATTTGGCTTTCTGTGAGGGCTTGCAACTTTCTTGTAGCTCGAGTAGTAATTTTCCCACAATGTATCATACTTGGACATTATCACAATTACCACCAACTTTGATAAATTGATTCAATTGAAATATCACTCGTATCTATGTACAAGAATCTGTAAATCGTATATTATATTTTGTTCCTGAATCTTTTATAAGTTCGATGTCGCCATTGATTTGATCAACAAGAGTATTTACCAACTGTAAGCCCAGTGAACTAGTGTTTCTGAAGTCAATTGAATCCGGAAAACCAATGCCATTGTCTTCAACAATTAACATAAAATTTCGGTTTGGAGTGACCAAACTTTTCTTTTTATCATTAACGTCTCTGTGAAGTTTAATTTGAATTTTCCCGCTTCTTCCTTCTTGAAATGAATACTTTAATGAATTAGAAACGAGTTCATTGATAATGATCCCTAAAGGGATTGCATTATCCATTTCAAAAAATATATCGTCCACATCTAAAAGCAATTGGATATCAGAACTTCCAACTTTATACGACTTGAAAAGATCATCTGTTAATTCTTTCAAGTATGAAGCAAAATTGATTGTTTCCATATCTTTGGAATTATACAGTTCTTCATGGATTATAGACATGGATATGATTCGATTATTGCTTTCTCGAAATGCTTCAATAACTTTTTCACGTTCTAGGTCACCGGACAGCAAATTTTCGCACTCTAATTCTAAGAGGCTGGATATTACCTGCAGGTTATTTTTGATTCGATGGTGAATTTCTTTTTTACGAAGTTTTTCGGCTTTGTCAATAGCTTCCTTTGCAATTTTTTGTTCAGTCACATCTTGGATGAACCCCTGGTAAAACTGGTTTGCCTTATTTATATCGTGCACAACATGGATAGACTCAAAGACCCAAACTATATTCCCATTTCTGTTCAGAATTCGATATTCTTGTTCAGTTAAAGAGTTAGGTGTAATGTTCAGTTTCTTTCGATTCTCAAGGAAATTAATTTGATCTTCAGGATATACTAGCTGAACCAATTTGATTTTTCCTGATAGAAATTCTTCATTTCTATGGCCTGTAATTTCCTCTACGGCTCCATGAAGAAGCATGAGATTGAAATTATTGTCTAACTCAAATCCAATACCTCTAAAGTTCTGTAGGTATTTTAGAATGTGTTCTTCGCTTACCTTGAGCTTTTCCTGTGCATACTTATTTTCTGTGATATTTTTAAGCAAACCTATTCCTCTATATACACAGTCATTCTTGCCTTTGAGAAAAACCGAACTATCCTCTACGTAAATATAGTTTCCATCTTTTTTCCGAAACCTGAATTTTTGCTCAAATTTTTCCCCTGTATTTAAAGAATTCTCAAGAGAACACCAAACTCTTTCTCTGTCTTCTGGATGTATCAATTCTTTACAGGCGACAAAATCAATTTTGTTGAACTCTTCTTGAGTATAACCTGTGAACTCTTCAATAGGTCCTGACCACTCAATCTTTCCTGTCTGTACATCACCGTCAAATATTAATTGCCCCGTCATCTCAGCTATGGAAAAGAATCTTTTTTCAATTTTCTCTATGTTTTCTTTGTAGAAATCTCCCTCCATGATATCTCTCCAACTGTGCATAATAGTTTACAACTCCACAGTACAAAGAAGTAGTTCCCATATTTGAGATTAAACTTTATTATTAAATTAACTTAATATCATAAAAAATTTACGTTCTATATCAATAATTAGTACCTTTAAAAAATAAATATTAAATAAAAATAATTATTTTAAAAATATATAATTTTTTGATAGTTTAGTTTAATATTAAATAATTTTAAATTAATCTCATATTTTCATTATTGTTTTCGCTAAATTCCAATACAATATTTTTAATCTGTTTGAGTCCTAACTACAAATATTTTGTAACTATTCAGGTACCCTAAAATGAGTTAACAACACCGATTTTGGCCATACTGATATGTCTCTCATAAAGGATTCATAACAATATTAATTATGACAGCAGTTGGCATCAGTTTACAAAACCAACTGAAATATATTGTAAATGCTAAACTCTCTAAATTAAGGCTTTTGATATCTATTTGTGGTAACTGAATAACGAGTCATTTTAATTTTTTCTTGTTTGGTTCCATATTTTATGGAAGTTTCTAAATTTCAATGAAACATGACCTAATTTTTATTCTTACCCTTAAAAAGGACAATGTGCCAATTTTTCAGAAAAACCATAAATCTCAAAAATTTATTGGGTAGAAAATTCCATATCGTAAGATCAATTTTCTTCATAGTAAGCAAAAACTGGACTTCGAAGTTACAGCAAATTCGAGGCACTACCTTATACAACTTTCCTGAAACTTTACATTATACAGCTGGGCTTTTTTTTCTTTTCTATCCTGTCTTCCAATACTTATTATGCCAACTAGCACTTGTGTTAAAAAACGATAATATTATATATTTTTATTCAATATAGTGTTACAATCAATAAAATCTTTATTCCCTAAATCGCCATTTATTTATCATTCATAAAATCAGTTCCATAACTCATCTTTGTGGAGTGAACACATGGAAACTAAAGAAGTGATACGAAACTACTGGGATTATCGCAGTGAGACCTATAGTACTGAAATTGTGGAACAATCCGAGGAGGAATGGGCTACCTGGAAAAACATGCTTTCATCAACAGTGGATAGAAGAGAACATCTTGAAATACTCGATGTCGGTACAGGGCCAGGTCAACTTGCCCTGATGTTTGCAGAGATGGACCATCATGTGACTGCTGTTGACCTGTCAACCAGGATGCTTGACAAAGCCAGAAAAAACGCCTTGAAGAAATCTCTTGACATAAATTTCATCCATGGGGATGCCGAGGATCTGCAGTTTCCAGACATGCAATTTGATGTGGTATCCAGCAAGTTTCTCCTGTGGACACTCCCAGATCCACAAAAAGCTCTGTCTGAATGGAAACGAGTGTTAAAAAAAGACGGTATGATCATTGCCATCGATGGTGACTGGTTTAATTCGGGTATATTCCTGAAGTCGATCCGTGCCATATCAGATGGGATACGTTCTATAAAGGAAAGAAACTTTCATAACCTCTTTAATCAACACTATAACCCGATAAAAAACGATCTTCCTCTTTATAGTTTAAAACCTGACCAGGTGTTCAGGTTCTTTAATGATGCAGGTTTTGAGAATATTAATATTGAGCGTACGGATTACCTATGCCGTTCCAGGAAAAAAGTGAACTTACCGGATAAGCTCGACTATGCTTCTCCCATCTACTTCATAAAAGCTGTGAAAAAATGATCTTTATAAAAAAGTGGTCTTTATAAAAAAGTGGTCTTTATAAAAAAGTGGTCTTTATAAAAAAGTGGTCTTTATAATCCCAAGGACTTGTGAAGTAAGAGGGCCTGCTCTATCTTTTATATTCTACTCCATCATAGATCATAATCCCCTTTTCTTTCTATAAAGTTCAATCGATCTTTTAACTCTTTCTTCTTCGAGTATCCCTGTGGTAGAGGGAGTTTCAAAAAATCTTTTTGGGATTCTAAGGTCTTCGAACCTGAAGCCAAAGTTCTTTTTTAATGCATACTTTTTCCTGAAAATGTCCTTTCCCAGTGATTTTAATTCCTCGTCGGTTCTTTCGATTCCCAGAGCCTTAAGGGCCTGAATTACGTTTTCGTATGTGTAGACGTTTCTGGCAAAAAGGCAGGAAACCATGCAGTTCAGGACATTGCGCCGGTCTTCTTCATCAATTATATAATCAACAATCTGCTCATCTGAAATTGGCTGATTAAATGCTTTCTGATCTGCAGAATAACCTGCGCTGTCAAGATGGGAATGCCTGGCGCCCACAGTGAGTCCAAGCACGTTTCCAAGTCCTGTGTGATATCCCGGAATTTCCAGTCCTCCAAGTCGAATTGCGAAGTCCTCTCCTCCGTATTTTTTTGAGGCATATTCCACCCCTTTTCCAAGGTCTGAGTAAAATTCGTTTGGAGCCTGAACTACAAGGTCTATTGCCCTCAGATATGCAGCTTTATCTCCCCAGGAAAGTTTAAGCCCCAGAGAATCGTTAGCGGAAATCTTCCCGCGCTGCTGCATCTCTGTTGCCCAGGCAAGTACAACGCCCATGCTGATTATATCAACCCCTGCTTTTTCACAGGCATCAATAAGCTCTAGTACAGCTTCAGGATCAGCTACGCCAAGGTTCGATCCCAGAGCATAGATCAATTCAAAATCATAAGAAATATTCAATGCTTCATATTCATGGGCTTTTGAGAAGGCTCGTTTTAGCATGGCTACATGAATACACCCGATTGGGCAGCCTGCACAGGAGACCCGCCTGAGAAGATATTTTTCGGCAAAAAGCTCTCCTGAAATCGTTTCAGCTCCTTCGAAAGAAGCTGCCTGCAGGTTTCGAGTAGGCAGGCCTTTAAGTTCGTTTAAAACCAGAATGTTTTCGCTTGTGCCCAGGTTATGGTACTTCTCAGTAAGCCCGGTTTTCACAATTGTGTCATAGAGCATACTGACAGTCTTTCGGTAGGCATTGTGCTCAGGGCTTTTCAACTCCCTGTTTCCGGAAATAAGCATAGCTTTAAGTTTCTTTGCCCCGAAGACCGTTCCAAGCCCAAGGCGTCCGAAATGGCGGTAGGTATCAACATTGACATCGGCATATGTGATCCCCCGTTCTCCTGCAGGCCCAATTCTGATAATACTGCGCCTGCCTGCACCGGGTTCTATTTCGCGCAGGATTTTTCCCACATCAATTGCTGAAGAGAGATGCCATATGGAAGATGCGTCCCTGAAGGTAACTTTGTCGTCGTGGATTGCTACATACACAGGGTATCGGGAAGCCCCGTTGATAACAATTGTTTCGTACCCTGAATAGCGCATGGACATAGCAAGATGGCCACCTGCATAGGATTCTCCCAATTCTCCGTTGAGAGGGGAACGGAACAGTGCAACTGTCTTGGTGCAGGTAGGATATACTCCCGAGAGTGGCCCTGTGCTGAGGATTATTGGCATCTCCGGATCAAGAGGCCCTGTGCCTTCTCTAGACTCTTCGAGCATGAGGTTTGTGGCAACTCCCACACCACCCAGATATTTCTCATAGAGGTCGCGCCTTTCCTTAACATGATAGCTATGGCTATTCAGGTCAATATAGAGTATATTCTTAAGCCCTTCAATAGCGTATTGCTCGGTTGTCATTTTTCCTCCCCGGGTTCTTCTCCTCCGTAAAGGTCTTTATGGGATGCAGTAGGACTACCCGGACTTGTATCCGGAGCAGGGCCCGTGTCAGTAAGCTTTACTTCTCCGCTATCTTCGACTTCAATCATTTCCAGCACATCATGGGGACAGAACTTCGAGCAGACACCACAGTGTTTGCAGATTACGGCTTTTTTCTCCGCGTCCAGATGGATAGCTCCCACCAGGCAGGCTTCTATACAGTTTCCGCAGCCATCGCAGATCTCTTTATTGAGATTCACTCCTCCCCCTTTCCTTTTGGTAAGCGCGCCCAGCGGGCATGCCCTCATGCAAGGAGGGTCTATGCAGGCATGGCAGACGATTTGAGAATAAGGAGTTTCGATCCCTCCGCGGGTCTGTATATCAATTCGGCTGTTTTTCAAAGATATAGTATCATACCAGGTTCTTGCGCAGGCCATCATACAGGAGTAGCAGCCTATGCAGCGGGCCGGATTTGCAACCTTTAACCTTTTTGCCATTATTTCCCCCTCAGATTCCTGTATTTAGAAAGTATACATCCCCAGCTTATATAATCTGGTACTACATGCAGCAGCAAATCAAACCTGAAGCTTGCAGCTAATTCTAGTTTCGGAGTATCTATTAAAATATATGTTTGTTAATAATTTATTACAGATATTTGTTGCATTTTTGCAGGTTAATTTGTTCATGCCTTGTTGTATGAGTCTACTGCTGAACGTACTTTGTATATCTTTTATATCTTTTTATATAGAGTATTTTTACAGAGAAATTACTTTTATCCTGGAAACTATCCGAAAAGTCAATAACGATTGTTGTAAAAATAAGTTAGGTCGCAACAAGTTCGGCTGGATATCTCATTTAATCGTCTGCGAGAAGAAAGGAAAAATGACCGTTTATATGATAATAGAAATCAAGTCATGAATCATGAACTGTATACTAAATATGTCGAAAAAGTTCCAAATATTATAAAAAAGTACGGAGGCAGGTATCTGGTCAGGGGAGGTGAGGTTATTCCAATGTTTGGAAATTGGAATCCCGAGAGAATAATCATTATTGAGTTTGAAACCGAAGAACAGTTAAGAAATTGCTTTAATTCGGTGGGATACTTGAAGATTGCACCCTTCAGAGAGAACTCTACGATTACAAAATCAGTATAGTCAATGGATATTTGCCACCAGAATAATTATAGCTAGAATCAGAAATATACCACCGTTTTTAAACTGACTTCTCACTTTTAATCAATTTGTCGGTATCTGGTAGATCGCTTTTAATCAATTTGTCATATTTTTCTGGGTCCTTTGGATTTTTTTGTTCAGCAATTTGAACATTAATAGCCTTGAACCTGCTAAAAATAATTCTTTTTTCAGCATTTTCTTCCCTTTTATATCAATTTTCCCAGTACGTGTCTATAGAGGTTTCACAGGCATCAGATTGCTCGGTCACTATCTTCAGATAGAAGCAGTATAAGACCCAGATAAATCCAGATATCTTCAGATAGAAGCTATCGAAGCCAGATAAATCCAGACATCTTCAGATAGAAGCTATCGGAGCCAGATAAAGCTAGATATCTGTTAATAGCTTAATTTGCTAAGAAAAGCTGCTATCTTAGGTTACACTCAGCCTTCACTTTGATTCTATGGTATCAGGCAGAGAAAAATTAATCATAAGGCAAGTATAATTAAAGTCAGATTTAATTAAAAATGTTATATTCTTACTTCAAATCCTTTTTGGAGTGTCCTTCTTGACCGTCAAAAAAGCACTTATCCCTGCAGCAGGCCTTGGAACCCGTTTCCTGCCTGCCACTAAGTCCATGCCCAAAGAAATGCTCCCTATAATTGACACGCCTGTAATCCACTACGTTGTAGAGGAAGCCATTGCCTCGGGAATCGAAGATATAATCATTATCACAGGCAGGGGCAAACGAGCAATTGAAGACTATTTCGATGATTCTCCTGAACTCGAAATGCACCTTGCGAAAAGGCATAATACTGAACTTCTTAAGCTTGTCCGGGATGTTTCCTCCCTTGTTGATATTCACTACATCCGCCAGAAAGAACCTAACGGGCTAGGGGATGCGGTTCTCAGGGCAGAAAATCATATTGGAAACGAACCTTTTGCCGTGCTTCTCGGAGATGATATTATTGTGAATGACAAGCCATGCACAGCTCAGCTCATAGATAATTTTGAGAAATATGGGAGGTCCACGCTTGCAGTGGAAGAAGTTCCTTATGAAAAACTGAGCAGCTATGGAATTATAAAAGGAAAGCCACTCTGTGACTCTCTCTATATGCTTGAGGATATCGTCGAAAAACCGTCACCTGAAAATGCTCCTTCCAATCTTGGAGCAATAGGCCGCTATGTTTTCACTCCAGAAATTTTTGACTGTATAAAAGAAGCTGGAACCGGAGTAGGAAATGAAATTCAGCTGACTGATGGGATCCGGGTTCTTAACAAGTCTCAGATTATCTATGCCTGCAGGTTCAAAGGAAAAAGGTTCGATACTGGCGACAGGTTAGGGTATGTAAAATCAATAGTGGACTTTGCTCTTCAAAACGAAAATCTCAGGGAAGACGTATTCGAATACCTGAGGGATATCCTTGAAGCTGAAGATAGTAAGGAACAGAGAAAAACCGATATTATGGAAGAGCCGTCGGTTGACGAAATCACAACTTGAAAGTCTAGGAAATTTTGTGAAGGATAAGAAATTGAGTGAAGTATCAGGAATTAAAATATGAGATAGAACTATCCAGGCATTACCTTTAAGTCTTCTTCTATTGAGGAAGCTTGCTGGAACTGAGACATTTTCAGTTAATGAGCAAATAACAACATTAGTGGAATAATCGTAATTATGGAAAAAAGGAAGGAAAAAGTACGTAGGAAGCATTATTCTTACGTATTTTCATTCCATGATATTAGATAAATTTTATTGGGGAAGGGCATCTGAGTATTGGGAATGGGGGATTTTGGGGGGAAAAGTGTTGGTTGAGGTTTACATTAAAAATGGTTGTATCTCAGACGCCCTATTAGATAAATATATATGAAAATATATAAAAACAATGGTATACTGATAATAAATATAAATTTTTCACAGTACTTATATTTTTTGGAAAAGATTTAATTATATTTACATTGTAAATCTGAATTCAGTTTGAAAATCAGACAAATATCTGACTTGAGAAACTGCATAATTGACAAAAGATAGAGATAAAAAGTGAAAAATTAAAGAATAAAAAGTGAAAAATTAAAGAATAAAAAGTGAAAAATTAAAGAATAAAAAGTGAAAAATTAAAGAATAAAAAGTGAAAAATTAAAGAATAAAAAGTGAAAAATTAAAGAATAAAAAGTGAAAAATGAAAAAATCCAAATAAAAATATCATTTTTTAAAGAATTGTAGCGCTTATAGCGCTTCTAAATGAAATAAATAAAACCCGTCTTCGGGATTAACCTGTTTTTCAGGAAGCCTTTTTCATAATCAATTTTTATCAACAAGTTTTGCTTCCAGGATCTTTAAGGAGCCAGTGTCACCCTGCCATTCAACTTCACTTTTTACAATCTCAATCCGCTTTTTAAAAAAGGGAGCATCAAGCACAACAGTTTCATATTCTCCACCTTCTCCGGCCATGTGAACCATGTACCGCTTGTTCAGGGCTTTGAGATGTTCGATTGAATTTACATTAATAGGGCGACCAAGCCAGGACTCGTCGAGGCCGTCAGCTGCGACCCTTACAATACGGATATCAAGTACTTTTGACATCTCATTGAGCAATTCTTCAGGGTCCCTGTGCCAGAGAGGAGTATAGACCTTAAGCCCCAGGGAATCGCAGATCTTCTTCACCCTACCTGCCTGGTACTGGGACTCAATCGCACCTACGGATACACCGTCTACATCTACTTTCTTGAGAGCAAGGGTCAGGTCATCCAGTTCAAGTTCCTTTATTCCGCTTGACTCTTGCTGAACCAGGGGGATTTCACAGGCGGCAGAGATTAGTTCTACCATGTGGAGGTTGACGGAATGATACATGTAAGAATCGTCCCTTGCGGGAACAATATTAATCAGGTGGGTGACTTCATGCCCTTCCTGGAGGGCTTTATATATGGCAAAAATCGAGTCCTTGCCACCGGAAACCAGTGCTGCGAGTTTCATCTGCATCCCTTTTTGTTTTACTGTACGTTGAGGGTTATAATGCGTGGATCATTAAGTAATATTTTATATATCTTTTGACTTTTGATCATGCTTCTTCTGCATTTGCAATTTCAGCACTCTTTCTCAAGCCTGCCAAAATTAGCTTCATAACGGGCTTTCATTTCCTCCCAGGTTGGAAGGTCTGTCTGGCAACCTTGTGCCTGTACAGCAAAAGAAGCTACTGTAGACCCAATTTTCCCGCAGGTGGAAAGCGGGTATCCTCTTGTGAGGGCAAGAAGGAAACCTGCCCTGTAAGCATCTCCTGCTCCGGTGGGATCTACAGCCTGGACAGAAATTACAGGAATTAAAAATTCATCATTATCTGTATAGATCCTGCTGCCCTTGGAATCGTATGTGACCACAATAATGTCGATCATCGCTTTGAGTTCAGAGAAACTTTTTCCGGTCATCTCTGAAACTCGCCTTATCTCGTGTCGGTTCGCAAAAAGGATGTCAGTATGAGCGAGTATGAGTTCAAGATTTTCTTTCGAATACGTAACAAGATCCTGGCCCGGGTCAAAGGAGACGAAGCCGGCAATTTGTGCGAGTTTCGCGTTATACACCGAGTCAGCGGTTGCAAGATGAACGAAATCTACAGGTTCGGGTTCCAATTCCTTGAATTTTGAAGAAGCTCCCCAGTAAAAATAGGTTGTCTGGTTGTCTTCCCTGTCAGTGAAAATAAAGGCTTTAGAAATTTTCTGGTCCTTAATTCTATAAAGACGGGAGAGGTCAACATTCGCTTCCGTAAGGAGTTTTTCATATCCCGAACTTATAAAATCCGAACCTACAGGGGAAATCAGCTGGCTCTTTCCTCCCAGCTTTGCAATGGCAACCGCAATATTGGCAGCTCCTCCGCCAGGATATTCTTCATAGTCAATGACAGGAGATGACTCGTTTTTTCCTGCGATTCTTTCAACATCTACAATGTAATCAAGGGCAGTGTGCCCTACGATTGAAATTACTCTGTCCATGTAGTGTCCTCTTTTTTCATGGGTTGTGAAAAAGCCCGGCTCTTTGCGCCGGATAAAACTCTAAAAAACAAGTCTGAAGAAGAGATAAAACTTGCTTTTTTACCGGGTTTTTATCAATGATGTGACTCTTTTCTCACCAAATGTCTCTTTTCTCACCAAATATCTCTTTTCAGCCCTTGGAAAGTCAAATCTGAACAAAACCTAGAGGCATAACTAGCCGTAGCATAATGTCTTATTCTGTCTAATAGGTCCTGGGAAAAACTTTTATTTGCTTGTTTTGCTCTTATGCTGCTGTTCGCTCTTCTCAACTGACCTTTCGAATTCGGTGACTTCAACGACTGTTAGAGGAATATCGCGGAGAGACTTTCCAATCACGGATTTTGCAATCCTTTCCGCATGTTCGGCAGACTCAGCATCAAAAACCTTCATCTCAAAAATAAGACCTACAAGAGCGGTGTTTGCTGCTATGAAAACACTGCTAAAGGGCTCACCACATACCGGACAGGATGTAGTTCCTACGTCAACCTCTACAAAATCCAGTTTAGGATTCAGGCGTTTTCCAGCTTCTGAAATTGCGACTCCTATAGCATCATCAGCCGTCTTCACATCTCTAACCAACCAAGCTGCTTCAAGTACCACATGGAAGTTTTTCATTATTGTCCACCATTATTATTCTGTTATGCACGTTTTTTAAGAAGATATCCCGATCGGGAAAAGTTTTCACAGAATCTAAAGAATAGAATAAAGTATATAAAATTGTTTCTGCTTCAAATAAATAGTATTATATTTGATTTTATATGGTTTTTCAGTTAAGTTTTTAATTCTCAGTCTTGCAACTTTAATCCTTTTAACTGAGGCATCTATGCTTTTTCCCAGACTCAAGTTCAGGCATTTTTAATTTTCTTATATTATATTTTATTTGCCTTTAGTTATTCTTCTATAGTTATTCTTCTATAGTTATTTTTCTTTAGTTATTCTTCTATAGTTATTTTTCTTTAGTTATTCTTCTATAGTTATTTTTCTTTAGTTATTCTTCTATAGTTATTTTTCTTTAGTTATTCTTCTATAGTTATTTTTCTTTAGTTATTCCTCTTCAGTTATTCTTATTTTATTCTCATTTCCTGTTTATATAGTAAAAAGAGTTTCATCATCGACTGCAAAAACCCCTAGTTTTGCCCCTGCATCGAGCCAGGCATGACCATAGCTGAAGGAGGCAAGGGCATTTACAGGATCTCTATTCTCCAGAAAATACACCCCATCTTTATAATAAGCCTCTGCCATTGTATAATAATCCTTTGCAACGGCGTACATATGGGATTCCGGAATTGGGGCATATTTGGCTTTCTGGAGGGCTCTTTTTAACATATCTTCGTATCTTTTGACTTTTTCATCAAGATCAGCAGGCATTATAATCACCAGGAAACGCTATAAACAGTATTCTCTTCTTTATTCCGCTTCGTTCATAAATCCTGCTGGAGCTTCTGCAAGTTTCACAAGCGCTTCGGCTTCAAGAAAATGCAGTTTTCCGGGAATTACCAGGATGTGGAGAGGTTTTCCAAAATCAAAGTCCTTGAGTTTTTCCGCATAGTCTGCTTTTACGACCGGCTTTTCAGAGCCTGCCCTGGCTATTCCTACTGCAACGGCTCCTCGCATAATTCCTTCTCCCCTTTTTTCTTCAACCTCAAGGAGAAGCTCAAGGGCAGTGTTTACGGTCATATAGCCTTTTTCCTTATCTATATCCAGAAACACCAGAGTATGCAGGCCAAGCTCCAAGTTTTGTTTTATGGTATCATAAGGAGTTTCTGAGATTATCCTTGTGCCTCTTCTGCTCTCATAGGGATGAGGAATACTTGCGGATTTACCAAAGCGGTAGTTCTGCAGTCCTGTAAGACCCGAGACAGCCGAGGCAATTGAAGACCCATGAACCAGACGGGTCTCTATTCCCAGTTTTTCAGCTCTCAGGCGTAAATCTACATGGGTTGTGGAGACCATTGTATCCCCGCCAGTCAGGAAGCAAAGATTCCTGTCCTTTGCTTCGGAGAGCCACTCAGGGTGCTGCTCCACATCCTCTCTTGAAAGCAAAAAGACTTTCTTTCCGTAGAGTTTCTCCATTTTTTCAAGGTTCGTACCCATGAGATAGGATGTATAGAACTCCGCGTAAACCATGTCAGCTTCCCTGATAGCCTCAAGTCCCTTTAAAGAAATGTCATATTCGTCGAAAAGACCCAGACCTATAAATGTAAGCATAGCCCGCTTTAAGAGCCCTGCTGGTTTAAAGCTTTTTGTTTGAACAGATCAGGCAGTAATTCTTCATTTTTCGAATTTGAGGGTACGCTTAACTTATTTATATATGAAAATTAATATTAGAATGGATTTACAACTGTAATTTTTAAAGGGGTTTTTATGGCTAAAGTTACGCTTATTCACGCCAGCTGGTGTACTGCCTGTCCGGCAGCTAGAAGATTCTGGAGAGACCTGAAATCCGAGTATGACTTTGAATACGAGGAAATAGACGTGGAAACTCCAGAGGGTCAGGCATTGATAGATAAGTATGGCATAGTTGGAGTACCTACGACTATTATTGATGGAGAGGTAGCTTTTACAGGCCTCCCGAAAAAAGCTGAAGCTATATCTCGTATTAGCTGAGTAAATCTCAAAAAGGTATTCCATTGAAACTGTTTTTCTGTATTCAGGAGGGAAACATGTATGATCTTATAATTATAGGAGGAGGGCCTGCGGGGCTCGCAGCCGGTATTTATGCCGTACGCTCCGGACTTAATACTTTGATACTTGAAAGAAGTGAAATAAGTGGGCAGATTGCGCTTTCAGATCTCGTGGAAAATTATCCTGGCTTTCCAGCTATCTCAGGGCTAGAATTAATGGAAAAATATAAGGCTCATGCTCAGGCTGTTGGGGTAGAAACAAAGATAACTGAAGTCCTCTCTGTTCGCGCCGAAGGAGAAAAGAAAATAGTCTCCACGGATAGTGGAGCTCTTGAGTCAATAGCTGTCATAGTTGCTACAGGTGCAAATCCCAAGCATCTGAACGTGCCTGGAGAGAAAGAATTTATCAGTAAAGGGGTTTCTTACTGCGCCATCTGTGACGGGCCTTTTTTTAAAAACAAAACTGTTGTGGTGGTCGGGGGTGGCAACTCAGCAGTTACGGATGCCCTTCTTCTTTCGAAAATTGCCAGGAAAGTATATCTGATTCACAGAAGAGACACGCTGAGAGCTGTTAAAGTCCTTCAAGATAGAGCTTTTGCAACTCCGAATATTGAATTCATTTTTAATGCCCAGATTCTGGAAATCATGGGAGGCAGTGGAGGAGTTAAAAGAGTCGAAAAAATAAGCTTAAAAGATCTTAAAAGCGGAGAACAGCGCGAACTGTCTACAGACGGTGTTTTTATCTACGTGGGCATTCATCCAAACACTGAAATCATTGACGTGGATAAGGATGATGAAGGTTTTATCACGACGGACCGTTTCCTTGAAACCTCGAAGAAAGGGATTTATGCTGTAGGAGACTGTCGTGATACCCCAATCTGGCAACTTGTTGCAGCCGTTAGAGATGGAGCACTGGCAGCTACCGCTGCGAACGTGTACATAGAGAGCTTCAAAAAAGAGACTACATGAGAACGATCTAAATCAGGATATCTGGTTAAAGTTACCTGAAATGGTTACCTGAAGAATTACTCTAATCAAGATATTCAGGTTGAAATTACCTGGAAGTTTAATTATCTAAAACTTTAAACTGTTTGCAAATTTAAAAGACGGGACAGTAGACCATTTCTGCCCCTAGTTCTCGTTTTTTGTACTTCTGCTTTTAAGGATTATCCAAGCATCTGGTTGATATTATTGTAGAAATCTATAATCAGCCTTGTTGCCTCATTGTCCATGTTCAGCTGGAAAGTCCTGATTTGCTTTCCCAGAGGCTTTTCTATGACTATGCCCGATGCGATCAGGGGAGTAATGACCCTTGATACGCTGGAGTGAGACAGGCCAGTTTCTTCAGCTATCCCAGAAAGGTAGGTTGATTCGTTCTGGTGTTCAATCAGATTCTTGAGTACTGTCATCTGTGCGGTTTTACCAAAAATTTTTTCCATTGGATCCATTGATATCATCTCAGAGGTGGCTGTTCTCTGTAAGTGATTCTTATTTCCAATATTAACTTGCTATTTACGGTTATAAACTTATCTCCTAATTGGTCAATCCGACGATTCATAAGAAGTCTTCTGAATATTTGGATAACTCTATACTCTTCATACTGTACTAAATTTAAAGTAACGCGTGTTTTAAAAGATTTGAGAAATGTTTAAGATCTAAGAAAATATATACTGTATGGTGATGGAGGGTGATGAATTATAAAAATCTTGATCATGAGATATTGAAATTAATTGAAGCGCAACCTGAAATAAGTGAAGGAGAGATTGCCTCCCGTCTTTCAGTTTCAGAAGAACTGGTAAAGACCCGAATCGCAAATCTTAAGGACACACGGCAGAAAATCCTGATTATGGGTAATGGGAGCAGTGCCCTAAGTATTAAGGCGACACTTGACGCTGAAAATTATAATGTTGTCAAAGTCCCTGGCGGTTTTTCTTCACTTGAAGCGATAAAAGCTGAAAAACCCGATCTTGTCTTGCTGGATACAGGGCTTGCAGACCTTGAAGGTTTCAAAATCTGCAAGCAGCTTAAAACAAGTTCAAGGTACTGGTGGATACCGGTTATGGTTCTCAGTGATAAAGGAGAAGTAAAAAACAGGATTAAGGCTTTTGAATCGGGAGTTGATGACTATGTTACTACACCTTTTAACCCTATGGAACTGCGGGCGAGGGTGGGAATGATCTTGAAACGTACTCATTTCTAACTCCAAAGCTGACTTCTATTAGAAAAACGTCTGCGTATTAAAAAATTTAAAATGTTGTGGGATATAAAGGCCGCTCTGAAGAGCTTTTCAGAGCACCCATTTGAAATTTTTATATTTCTGGCATGTCAGAAATACTTCTATACATTATAATTATTTATATATATACTTATAAAATATCCTGTTAAATTCTTTATTGAATGCCTTTATTAAATGTCTTTATCGTTATTTTTACGAGCATATAAAATTATACTAATTAGTTTATTAAGTGTGAAAGGACCCTTGGGATATTTATCTTTATTATTTTTAAGAGAAGTTTTTAATATAATTTCAAAAGACGTGAGGCTATTAAGAGCTGATTTTGGCCCTAATTAAGACATCTAGTCCTTACATAAGTTTCTCCAGACCAGAGAATTCCTCAATTCCTCAATGTGAGAAGTCGATAATTAGACTTTTGACAGGCCGTGAGAGGAGGTGATCTCAACTTTTGCCAAAATCAAACTTACCGGATTTTTCAAGTTTTATTTTGTAGATCAATTTTCCTCATGTCAGGGCAAAAACACTGATATAATAAAGGAAAGACTGAAGAATTTGAGGCTATGATACATATATTTTTATTAATTTCAAGAATAATTAAAAAACATGTATAAAGTTGTCTTAATTTATCGAATTCTTGCCCGACCTGTGAAAACTTTATTTTTAAAATATTAAAGTATATAAAGTTTTCAAAATCCTTAAAAAGAGCAAAAGCATAGGTTATCATGTATAACTGGAAATCATGTATAACTGGAAATTTGTCCTTGACACAGAAATTATGACGTGAAACTATAGATATCTCCTTATTTTTAGTATGGAGCTAAAGTACAAAACTAATTTAACGCTCTGAAAGCATATATTATTATTGCTAAAGTAGATGTGATAATCAGTGGAAAAACGTTATCTAAAAAAGGTGTGGTTGAGTGATGACTTCGAACGAGTGGTACAATACAGGTGTTGCACTCCATGAACTTGGACGATTTACAGAAGCTCTTGATGCATACAATAAAGCTCTGGAAATAAGCCCTGACAATGCAAAAATCCTATTTAGCAAAGGTATGGTTCTGAAAAGCCTTTTCAGATATGACGAAGCTCTTGATGTCCTTAATAAGTCTCTTCAGATCAATCCTGCGGATGTTAAGACCTGGTGCTCCAAAGGTGAACTGCTGGTAGACCTTATGCAGTATAAAGAAGCTCTTGATGCATACTACCATGCTATATATCTCGCTCCTGAAGACCCTGAAGTATGGTACAGGCGAGGCATGGCTCTGAGGGAAATGAAGGCATACGAAGATGCTATGGATGATTTTGAGAAGGCTATTTGCCTTTATGAGAAGAATTATAATATGGGTTCCATGAGCGCAAGTGAGTGGTGCAAGAAAGGTATGGGGCTCTGTAAGGTAAAAAGTTATGAAGAAGCCATTAGCGCTTTCAACAAGGCTCTTGAATTAAACCCTGCTAATGGAAAGGCCCTTTATAACAAAGGTGTGGCTCTCCGCTGGCTTGGAAAACACGATGAAGCTAGACTTTATCTCGAAAAAGCCGTGGAGATTTTTGACACAAAGATAAAGGCAAATCCCGACAATGCCCGGTTCTGGTATAATAAGGGAATTGCCCTGAGAGACCTGGAAAAATACAAAGAGGCACTTCAAGCTTTTGAGAAAGCTATCGATATCAATCCAAGTTTTACAAAAGCCTGGATTGGTAAAGGCATCGTATACGACAGAATTAAGAAACACCAGAAAGCGATGGAAGCCTATGAGAGAGCAGTCGATATAAACCCGATATATTCTGATCTCCTTTGAGTAAACAGACCTCAGATTTTTCCATATAAGTCAAAGAACCCAGAGCCAGAGAAAGCCGTTAGTCGAAAATTCCTTTCCAAAATCCTCAGGACTGACGGCCAAAAGTTTTCTTTTCTATAAAAGTTTTCTGTTTCTCCTGATGTATCCGGTTTACAGGTTTATTAGCATACATGCTCAAAGCTAAGATTTTCGGTTAAGCCTTTTTTCAAAAGGGTTGTGCTACAACCGTTGAGCCGTTTGATCATGCCGATCATGTTGTTGCTGGGGTTTTCGGGCAAGCAGTTTTTTCAAAAGGGTTGCAGGTGAGCAGTTTTTTTAAAAGGGTTGCAGGTAAGCAGTTTTTTCAAAAGGGTTGTTTGAAAAAGCTTACTACTCAGAGTCCAGGTATATTAAGCATATCCGAAAACGTATCGAGCCTGAAATCGAAGCATTGATTCATCTCTTCTCTAGGTCTCCAGTCTCCATAAGAAGCGTAAGCGGTTCTCAGTCCAAGTTTACGAGCAGGGACCATATCTCTTTTGATATTGTCTCCCACTACCAGAGTTTCTTCGGGTTTTATCCCGAGCACCTTAAGCGCGAAAAGAAAATGGGCCGTATCTGGTTTTTTTGTGCCCGTAGTATCCGCAGCCACAATAAGATCGAAGTAATTAAGAATCCTGACCCTTGTAAGCCTTGCCAGGGCATGATAACTATCGGCATCCGTTATAATCACAAGCTTTAAGCCTAGCTTTTTAAGCTTATCAAGAGTATCCGGTACAGCTGGATAGAGTTCGAGATTTTGTAGTTTTTCCCGTTCATAGATCTCACAGCACTTCCTGTAGCCCTGAGCTGTAAAAACATTTCTCTCCTGCATGTAGTCTCGAATATTTTCGTAGTCTTCAAAACCGTAAACTCCTCTAAGGAAGTATCTGAAAAGTACAGAAGGTTCTTCCGTAACATCTCCCTTCCAGATAAAAAAGAGAATCTCCCTGCAAGCTTCCAGTTTTGCAGCTACGAAATCAAAAAGAGTGTTATCCATATCAAAAAGCACAGCTCTCAGAGCTTCGGGGTAAACTCGCTCCAGCTTTTTCTGAATTATATTCATATTATTCTCAATCTCGTCCATTTTCTTCGTGCCTGCTGCTTTTTCTAAGCCATGTAAATTTGCTTTTTCTTTCTCTGCTTTTTCTTTCTCTACTCTGCTTCTCTGCTTTTTCTTTCTCTACTCTGCTTCTCTGCTTTTTCTTTCTCTACTCTGCTTCTCTGCTTTTTCTTTCTCTACTCTGCTTCTCTGCTTTTTCTTTCTCTACTCTGCTTCTCTGCTCTTCTTTCTGGAACTATTTTCAGAGCTTTTCGGGGAGAGGCTATAAAAGCCATAAAGGACAGAGTATAAATTATAAACGAACAACGAATTTAAGTAAATACCGAACGCGGGGATTTAAGAATCCGCAGGTTCTACTACAAAAGGCAGAGCAGGAAATTTTGATATGAGTTCCGACGAACCAAAAGATGAAACCTTCAGAAAAGAAGGCGGTGAAGAAAAATCTGAAGAAGAACCAGTTTCCGAAGAAATGTTTGTTCTAAGCGATTCGGGGGATACAGGTGAGCAGGAGGTCAGCGATAAAGTCGTTGCAGCCAAGCTTAATGAATACGGACTTGATTTTCTCAGCTGTGGCAACTTTAATGAGGCAATGGAGGCTTTTGATAAAGCAATCGAGCTTGATCCAGATAATATAGACCTATTAAACAATAAGGCTCAGGCCCTTGAAACCGTTGGAAAATACGAAGAGGCCCTTGAGTTTTATGAAAAAGCTATCAATATCAATTCCGAGGATCCAGATATCTGGAATAATATGGCTTTCTCCTTGTCCCAGATTGGTAAGTATGACGAAGCTGTTAAAGCCTATGAAAAAGCCCTTGAATTCAGACCGGAATATCCAAATGCATGGTACGGAAAAGCCCTGAACCTGAGCCAGGCAGGAGACTATAAGGCAGCTATCGAAGCCTATGAAAAAGTCCTAGAGGAACATTCCGATTATAAAGAAGCCTGGGTAGGAAAAGGCATAGCGCTGGGTCAAATGGGCAAGTATGGCGAAGCAATTATCGCGTACGACAAGGCAATTGAACTTGATCCCAACTTTGCCGAAGCCTGGCATTATAAAGGCGTGGACATGGACAGCCTTGGAAGTTACAGGCAGGCCTTAAAAGCATATCAAAAAGCTGTAGAGCTTGATCCTGAGAACGATGATGCCTGGAATAATATGGGGATAGACTTCGAAAACCTTGAAAAATATGATGAGGCAATTAAAGCCTTTGACAAAGCAATCGAAATCAACGCCGAAAATGCCGATGTCTGGTACAATAAAGGCTTTACCCTCAGCCAGATGCGGAGGTTCGAGGAAGCCGCAGAAGCGTACAGGAAAGCTACACAGCTTGACCCTGAGTATTTAGAAGCTTATTCTAGTCTGGGTTTCGTGCTTGCTCAGCTCAGACGCTTTGAAGAAGCTCTGGATATTTATGGGCAGGCACTCAAGCTTAATCCTGAGGCTGCAGATTCATGGTTCGGGAAAGCTGTCTGTCTGAGTTTCCTTGGACGGGAAGAAGAAGCAGAAGAAGCATACAGAAAAGCTGTAGAAATTGATCCCAGATATGCCGAAGTAGGAGGAGATACCCAGTAATCGAATTTTTTACATACCAGCCTTATTTTTGTCTAATAACCTATTATTATTCAATGTTTACTTTTTTTAAGATTTTTAAATTTTTATTTTTTTCGATCAAGCTTTAAAAGGCTCTTTCTTCACAATCCAGTTTGAAAATAATTGCAATGTACCTATTCAGGTAATGCGAAATAAGATATTTATCTCTTGCCGCTTGAATAAAAATGCTGCAACTGCCGCCTTATTCTATTGACCTTATTCTGTTGACCTTATTCTATTGAAAATCCGTACTACGTACTTACAGCGCCTTACTGCTTTGTGGTATGGGCAGGATTCGGATTACTACTAACATTACTAAATATACCAATCGTCACTCGATAATTCAGCCTATACTCAGAATTACCAAATACTCTGCCCATATTTTGTTCTTTATAAGTTTTTTCAGGCATGTGCCATTATTTGCCCGTGCTAGGTGTTACCTGGATTACTCCCTTGTTCCCGGTAGTGCCTGTAACATTTTTGGCTGGAGTTTGTGCCTTGGTTGGAGTTTTCAATTCAATTGGAGTCTTCTGATCCTGTTTCTTTGTTATAGTTATGTTTGTCGGTTCAGTTACATTTTCTACTACAGTAACTGCTTCAACCGGAGTTACTTCTGTAACAGGAGTTTCTACAACTTCAGTTTCGGTTACTGCTTCCTGAACCGGTGTTACAGCTTCAGCTCCGGTCACTGCCTGGACTTCGGTTGCAGTCTCTTTTGGAGTTCCCGTTTCATTTGGAGCTTGCTGACCAGCGCATCCGATGGCTAGGAATACACCGAAAAATACTATCAAAATAACAAGCGCTTTTCTCATGTTTTCCTCCACTCAAATCATGTGTTTTATAATAACTGCGTTATAATTAATATTGAGGTCTTATAACAATTACTGCTAGATTCTGAACATAATTCTTCTTATGATCTTTCGTATAGTTCATCAAAATCTTTAATAACAGGAGTCTTCCGCTAATTTAACATACTTCTTCTTCCAGTTTCATCTTCTCTTTAACTACAAAAGAAAAGTTTCTAAAAGTAAAACTGCATGAAGCCACATTCAAAATCATTAATAATTTAGAAAAAGAAGCTTTCAGCTTGTTGACAAGATAATAATGATTAAAAAAGCGAAATCGTTTTTAAAACCTTTCTCGTTAAAGTAAGATTTGTCGGTAATTCAGACATCTCAAGCGTCTAATATCATTGTCTTTGTATTACCTTACATCCTTGTCATTATAGATTGTCGGATATATCACCTAATATTAATAAAAGTTTTTTTAGTAAGATTAGCTTATATTTTCATTCTGGTTACTAAACGAAAATTCACAGCTATCGCCTTATGAATTAAAATTCGTGCATAGAAGCTAATTATAATATAGAGCCTCTGGAACAGAGGGTGACTCCGGAATTACTATTAAACAGTTTAGCACCGAGTTACCATTTAACAATTTAGTAATTGTTTTTAGGAGTCGCTTTGGTTACAGTGGTCTTAGTTGCAGTAGTATTATTGCCTTTTATGGTGGTCTTGGCTATAGTAGTATTGTTACCCTGTATAACGGTCCTGTTTGCAGTAGTATTATTGCCCTGTATGGTAGTCTTGGTTGCTCCCATAGCTGGAGTTACTGCTGTAGTTGGAGTTACCGCCGTAGCTGGAGTGACTGCCATAGCTGGAGTGACTGCCGTAGCTGGAGTGACTGTTTCATTTGGAGCTCCGCCTTCCTGACCAGCGCATCCTATTGCAAGGAATACACCGAATAACACTATCAATATAACAAGTGCTTTTCTCATATTTTCCCCCCATTTAATACATGTTGTGTTTTATAATAAATGCTTTATAATTGATATTAAGGTCTTATAATAATTACTGCTAGATTCTGAACATAATTCTTCTTATAACCTGCCGTATAGTAACCTAATATCTTGGAAAATAGAGATCTGAGGTTTACTTTCATCTTTTATTTTTCTTATTTCATTTTCTCCTGAATTATGAAAGAAAAGTTTCTAAATATGAGACTGCAGGAACCATATTTTTCAAGTACTTTCTCACAGATGGATAGTAGAATGTACATCTGGATGGCTGGGAAGATATCGACGTTTGAGTAAAGACTACGAAGGATTAACAGAATCAAGCCAAGCATTAATATATGCTGCTGTGATCCATATAATGATTAGACCGACTAGGTCGGATAAAAAACGTAAGAACATAAGAGATATATAATATTCAGACGGCCTCTAAGAGCCAGTAAAGTTGCTATAAAAAAACTCACTGAAAAATGTAGGTGCCTTGTTGATAATTATTGAGTATCCTCTTCATATTTGAGTGGAGATCCCTCAATTTCCACTCACTGATCTTTTTTCTCTGATTAGTTGAGCCAGAGATTGTTTTAAAGCTTCAAGTTCCATTTTTTACTCCAAGTTTACTCTAAGATATGATAAAGGAAAATGGAATAACTATTATATTTTGTCTGTGGTCGAAAATACATTACTGCTTTTACCCATAAAATTTGAAGAAGATACAAAATAACCCAAAAAACAAACAAAATAACCCAAAAAACAAACAAAATGACTCCAAAAACAAACAAAATGACAGGAAAAGTACAAAAAAATAACGACTGAAGGAAAATATAAAAAAAGAAATTACTGAGAGGGTTTAGCCTTCTGTCTTTGGATTTCTGAAAGGATTCTTACCTTTACTTCAAGTGCAGGAACGAAACCAGGTTGCAATTCCAGAGCCCGATTACAGCTTTTCAGTGCTTCCTCCTGTTTACCCATTTCCGAAAAGACAAAACCCCTGGCTGCCCAGAAGCGGGGATCTTTAGGGGCGAACTGAAGCGCCCTATCGTAAATCTTCAGTGCTTCCTCGTACCTGTCTAACCTGAAAAGCAGGCTTCCGGTCGAAGTAAGGGCCTCAAGGTATTCAGGCCTAATTCGAAGAGCCGAACTGTAAGCTTCAAGGGCTTCTTCCTCTCTGCCGAGGGCCGAAAGTATGGAGCCTTTTCCTGCCCAGGCTTCAGCATATTCTGGAGATCTACGAAGAATTTTATCGTAGGTTTCGAGGGCTTCTTCAAACCTGCCAAGCCTTGCAAGCACAACTCCTTTATTGTCCCAGGCAATTTCAAAAGCCGGTTCAAGCTCAATTGTCCTGTCATAAGCCGCAATCGCTTCTTCAAGTCGGCCCAGTTCCGAGAGAATGACGCCCCTATTATACCATACTCTGTGATCGTCAGGAATAATTTTCAGAACCTTTGCAGTAAGCTGCAGGGCAGTTTCAAACCTTCTGGCCTTATACATGAGCACAGCTTTCTGAAAGAGAGCTGTTGCGTCCTGTGGCTCCTTTTCAAGCCGTTCAGCACAGGCCTGAAGTTCTTCGAAAAAGGGCAAGGAGGCGTAAAGGTCTCTTACATTCAGGAAAAGAGGCAGGATTTCATAGATATTTCCATGAAAAGTAAGTTTTTTTGCTTCCGTGTTATATAGAAAAGCGGCTGAGTTCCCTTTATCGACATCTTCTTCAGGTGTCCCTTGCTTTTTTTTGTTCCGGGAAGTCTTTTCAATTTCTAGAATATTTTCTGTTTCTTCAGCGTTTTTTATTTCTTCATTATTCTTTATCTCCCCAGCTTTTTCTGTTCCGTCAGTATTCTCTATTCCTTCAGTTTTACATATTCCTGCTGTTTTCTCTTTCTCTATTCCTTTAATCACTGTTTTGAACCCGGAAAAGACTGCTGGAGAAAGAGGGGAATTATTAGAGACTGAAAGCACAGATCTGAGGTGTTTTCCGAATTTTCTATCCTTTTTATGCCATAAGACCATTGAAGCGCCCTGGCATTCATTGAGGAATTTTTCCAGGCAAAGCCTCTGGGATGCCTGACTCCCTGAATGTTCAAGCGCAGAAAAGGCTGAAATTGCTGCCCTGCAGTGTTCCCGAAGTTCGTTCAGGGAAATCTTTGATTTGGAAGAGTAAGCCTCCGTTTTAAACCCTCCTTTACTTTGTTCAAATGCGGTCGGAAAAAGCGTCGCACAGTGAGCTTCTCTCAGATGGCAAAAACTTGCCTTTTACCGCAACTACAAGTTTTACGGATGATCCGACAGGGGACTTCGTACCTGGTTTCGGTTCCTGTCTGATGATATCACCAGCCATAACCCCTATGGGTAAAACCACCTTTTGTTCGACAACCTCTCCTGCTGTAAGCCCGGCTTCTTCCAGAATTTTAATGGCTTTCTTAAGGGACTGTTTTACAACATTCGGAACTTCCACGTTTCCGGCAACAGTTCCGGGCTCTACCATGGTTTCTGGCCCTTCAGCGCTTTCTTTTACTTCCAGTACCTCTTCGAGCAAGTCAATTGCCCCGCTAATGCGAAGGAGAGTCTCTTTCAGAGTTTTTTTCCGGTCTTCAAGTTCTGCAAGCTTTAATTCGATGTCTTTGAGGATTTTCTGCCCTGATTCATATTCTGCCCTGAGTTCAGTTAAACGCTGTTCAAGTTTTACTTCCATATTCCTGGATACCCCTTATGGTTATTTATTTCAATTTTATTCAATCTTTTTAACTTTATTCGAAATATTTCACTTTATCAGGAATTATTTATATTATCAGGAATTTTCTGTTCTATTCGGACCTGGTCTTTTTAATTCAAACAAGCCTCAGTAGACTATTTTACATTATATTTTTGTATTTATTGCCTGGTTTTACCTTTTTGGCTTTATTACCTGGTTTTAATTTTTTAGCTTTATTGATTGTTTTATTATTATTTTCTTTTATAGCAGATACTTTTTAGCTCTCTGTACATTTCCAGCCCAATACATTTTAAGTTTTATATTTTTACATGCAATCGGATTGAAAAAGTAAAATTTCTGGAGTAAAGGAAAAAATCTCTCTGAATTCAAAATGGAAAAAGAACGATTTTTCTGGAGTCATTATCGACTTATTGTCCGATCTCCAATTAAAAATTCTTTTATGAAAAAATATCTTTTACAAAAAGTACAGGATCACAGGCAGTAAGATAACTCCCATTGCATGGGATTTCCTGACATTCATAAAGGAAGAGAGCATTCCTATTGGGGTCGATATCACAAAAATGAAAAAACCAAAAAGTCCTGTGAAAAGATAAACCATTACTCCAAGCCCAATAAGAACACCTGTACAAAGTTTGCTGTAATCAACTTTCTTTAGGAACAAATGAGCATTGTTACCTAGCCAGATCGTCGAAAAGTATGAAAACAGTGCAGTTAAGACCATAGCAGCAAAAAAGAGTAGCAGTACCGGAAAATCAAGTATATTTGTCTCCAGAACATCTTCTACGGCAACCATTGCTCCACTTCGTGTCCTCCCGATCACCACAAAAGCTACAAGCCCGAAAATTGCATTTGAAGTGTTTACTCCGGAATTTGAAATTATGAATTCTTTTGAGCTCTCAAGAGTTGAAGGATTACTGGCATAAGGGTCGGAATAAAGAGAGGTTCTTAACTTTCCGGGCTCTGGATCAGAGGTTTTTTTCTTAAGCGGAATCCTGTCAAAATCAACTTTTGCGACAAGGCCTGTAAGGAGTGCAGCAATCGCTGATGAGAGGCCTGGCAGCCATGCCACAAGCGAACCTGCTGCACTGCCTGTAAGGATTCCTCTAAAAATTCTTTTTCGAGAAAGCTTGAGTGCCGACACTGACTCTTCGGGAATTTTTGAGCTTGTAAGAAGGCTTATAATTAGCTGGGAAGCCCCGAAAAGCCCGCTCAGAAGAGGCAGGAGTATGGAAGGCTCTCCAAAATTAACAACCGGAACCATAAGGGATTCCCTATCAAAAGCGAAGAGCCCAAGTATGCCTGTGATTAAAAACAAAATCAGGGCAAAAACTTTGTACTTATATTTTGCAAATGGGCTTTTCTCCTTTGAATCTTCAACGCTTTCACCTTTTTCACTTGCAAGCATTAAAAAGACAATTGAAATAAGAATCAGTGCCATATGTGCTTCAACATAAGGATAAATGGCCTTAAAGAAAAGCGAAAACGGCAGTACAAAAATCAGGGAAGCAACTACCGAGCCTGCGCTTCCTAGTGCTGAAAGCCGGACTGCTTCAGCTCCTGCTCCGTCAATAAGAAGCCTGTGCCCTGGCAGGACCATTAATGCAGTATCTCCATCCGGTGCCCCTAGAAACACTGAAGGGACCACGTCATGAAAAGTCTGTGAGACAGCATTTGAGAGAATAATCACGGCAATGTAAAAAGGTGAAAGCCCTTTTTCAGCCAGGAAAGGGGTAAGGGCTATAAGGGCAAGCGCAAAATTATTGTTATGTACTCCAGGCAGGAGCCCTGAGATTATGCCAAGCAGGTAACCTCCTAAAACTGACAAAAAAAGTAAAATTAATGAGACATTTTCCACCCGGCTAACCCTCTGAAACTTAATTGAATTTTGTGAATTTCATTCAAATTTTTGTAAGACACACCAGAGAGTATAACTATAACTACATAAAAATATTTCTGTTATGTTTTGACTTAACTATCTTTTACCTACTTAACTACCTTTTGAGCCTATCCAAAAAGTGATTAACTCTTATATTATATACTTACTGTTACTTTTCGATACGTATTATTTACTTTTCGGATAGGCTTTTAATCAATCTTCAGGCGAATGAATTAACCGAACTCTTTGAATTGCTATACTTAACTTCCTTGTATCATTATTCTTTAGCTCCGGAAAGTCACATGGTCTTTCGGTGCCTTCAGGTACATTTAAAAGAATGACATTCTTTCCCTGATTTAAGGTAACAGGAATATTTACTGTGCTTAAATTAGTGCTGATATTTTGTTTACTCTGGAGAGTTTTGCCATTATAAACCTCGAGCGTCTTTGGTGAATGTAAGCTGCATGCGTTGAGTTTTAATACTGCATTTTCAGCAACGCCTGAATAAACCGATAACGTAGCCTTGTTTGATATCCACCTGGTCATTGTGCCGTCCCAATTTTCCAGGCGGTTCCATCCTTTACCTAAAAGCATAAAGGGCTGAATTGTTTCATCTGGAACACGGTAAACAATAAGCCCGTCTTCATCGTATACATCAGGTTCAGTTTTAAGGGTCTTATTCAGCAAATTGGTTACAAACTCGAGCTGATCACTGGACAACTGGTTTTTGTGGACAATAACATACCTTATATTATTGGCATTCAGGACAGACGTGCCTATATCAGTAACATCTTCCTTTAAAATATCTTTAGTTCCCAAGGAATAATACTGTAATTCTTTAATGAACGGAGTCTTTCTTTGAAAGTCACCAACGTTAGCTGGATACCTTGCTGAATATCCACCTACGAGAGCTTTATTGTGGACTGTCTGATAGTACAAATCCTGAAAAGCCATATATCCTGCGTTAGAGTTTTGCGGGATTTCGAGAATCGCATAGTTATCCTTATCGTTACTAATTTTATAATAAAAGTCAGGAACACTTACCTGTGTGGTCGGATACGGAATAGATAGGTATTCAAAAACCAGCAGAAAACCTACTATTGTAAAGATAAGCTTTTTTCTATCGGGCTTATACTTCAGTAATTCCGAAAAACCATACCCTGCCAGAACGGAGTACCCAAGGGTTGCGATAACAAAAAACCTGCCAACTGTCCTGCAGTTTTTCAGGAAAGGAATTGTGTTGTATAGTATCTGATATGGAAGTGGAATTTTCAGATTGGAATCCGTGAAAGCAACCGCTCCGTTGAAGTGTAATATGGGCCCTAAACTAATTATCGTAAAGAAAAACGTAGTTACGAACCAGAACTTTATGTCAGGTTTTCTCCTTGATTTCAAGAGTGCAAGGATTGAAAGTCCGAGAACAATATACCCTATAAAGTTCACCCGTTCAGCAGGCCAGCTTGGTATATTCGAATATAAGTCTAAGGTAAACTGACCTAGCAACGGATGTAAATGAGAAGGCAGGAAAAAGCTCATCAAATCGTTTGATAATTTGGGAATTTCATTTATGTTTGGCCTTAGGAAGTTTTGTTTTGAAAGAGCAATAAGTATCTCATTAATGGTCAAAGGCAGTACTCCGAGAAAAGCGACCCCGCCAAAAAATAAATATTTTATAATTATTTGTTTTACAGAATGAGTAAAGTTATTTCTGGACCTGAGAGTCAGGTAAAAATCATAGAAGAATACTAACCCTGCAAAGATCCCCATAAAGATCAGGTACTGCAGGTCGCTCATTGCTACCAGAATGAAAAAGATTCCTGCAAGGACTGGGTTCTTAATCCCTTCTTCTTTAACTGTTTTCATGAGATACAGCGCACAGAAGGGTATCCACTGAACTGTCGCTGCTCCAAAAAAGTATAGTCCTCTGGAAAAATGGTACGGAGAAAACGCGAATACAATTCCTGCAATAAAGGCAGCATAATTATTATCCGTAAGATATTTTACCAGAAAATACGAACCAACAGCTCCTATTATAAAAGTTAATAGCCATAGTATCGTGTATATGACGTGCAGTTCTAAAAAGGGCGACAGCAATACATATAGCACTTGATTGAAGGCTGATGAAAAGGGCATTGATTCTATGCCATTCGGGTAAAATAGGAGAGAGTCATGCGTCAAAGCCGCTAAATTCGCTTCCTTTATTGCTATTTTTGTGTACCATAAGATCCTCATCCATTGAAACGAATCCGCTCCTGTTCCAGGAATATCGGTTTTTATCTTAAAGAAGACAGGATAAGTAAGAATAATTGTCAAAAGAGTATATGAGATTCCCACCAGAGAATAATCCCGTAAATTGTAAAAATGTTTATTCTTAAAACTTCGGTTTTTTTCCGGGTTAGATGTTTTTCTTATTTCCACGAAATTGTCTCCCGATTTCCTGAATATCTCTTATTCTTTTTTTCGAAATAAATCCCAAATGATATATAAATGTTATTAAATATTATATGTACTTAAAATTGAATATTATTATATGTTAAATGTCACTAAAAATTAAGTGTTATTAAATATTAGATGTTATTAAAAAAATGTTGAAGCCATCTCAAAACCCATTTTCATTTTCACTTATTGGAATTATTCTGGATTGTTTTCACGATATGAAACTCAATAGGTCACTTAAAATGCAGGAACCGGAGAGGCAAACTTTGAGTTTTGGGATGAACTCTTTATTAAAAAATAAATGTTAATAAAAAGTAGATGTTAATAATTATTTTTTGCATAGAACCATAGTCCAAGGAAATGGCCTTCGAACTTCCAGCACATCAAAATAAGTTTCTATTAATTTCACAAACTTTCCTGAACTCCAGTTCTGAACATGCTCAGGATCATTTCCAAAACGTGTCAAATTTTTACCCCGGAAAAAATTCATTGTACGGAAATAGGGTTCGTTAGGCACACTGATAATACAGTAATTTTTGGTTATTCGTCGGATCTCCTGAAGAGCTAAATCCGGTTTTTCGAGGTGTTCCAGTACTTCGGTTGCTATAACAAGATCGAAACTGTTTTCTTTAAACGAAATTTCACATATGCTGCCTGAACAAAAATCACACTCTGGATTTTTCTCCTTTGCAATTCTCAGAGCATTTCTGGAAATATCAACGCCTGTTATTTTTGGATAATTAAGGCAGTTTATTACAAATCCTTCTCCACAGCCTATATCAATAACATTATTTATATTTTCTAAATGATTGGCAGTTTCCTTTAAGTTTTTCATAAAATTGGATATCACTATACCCATAAGCGGATTTTTGGAGTTGTATTTTTTGTAATTTCTACTCTGGTTCTGGTCCATTTAGCCCCACCTATTTAAAATGCGTTTTTAATTTTATTTCTTCTTATATTCAGTTTTAATTTTTTATTCTTAATAGCCCGATTATTTAGAATTTGTGTCAACTGCTTTGACTTTATTTTCAATGTCCTTTTTCGATATCTTTTCTTAATATCCATTCTTAATATTCGTTTTCAATAACCTTTTCAATAACTGTTTTCAATAACCTTTTCAATAACTGTTTTCAACAACTGTTTTCAATAACCGTTTTCAATAACTATTTTCAATAACTATTTTCAATAACCGTTTTCAATAACCGTTTTCAATAACCGTTTTCAATAACTGTTTTCAATAACCGTTTTCAATAACCGTTTTCAATATCCTTTCTTGATGTCCGTTTTCAATATCCTTTCTTGATGTCCGTTCTCGATGTCCTTTTTCAATATCCATTCTTAATATCCGCTCTTAATATCCATTCCCAATGTCCTTTTTATAACAATTCGACCTGCCTTGAAATTTTAAGGTTTTTTTCTTAAAGTAAGTATGAATCCAAATATTGCTGGTAATAGTGTAGTCAAGAAATATAGAACTATAGAGCAGGAAAATCCATATGCAGAACTTTCATTCAATAACTTGAATATTGTAACGCTTACAAACTCTCTAACTCCAAATCCTGATATAGAAATTGGAAAATTACCCAGAACTACTACTATTGGGAGAGAAAAGGTAAGTAAGCTGTTTAATGCGGGATTTAAGGATTTTATAACTATCCAGTATACCAATAAATTCAGCAAGTAATACCCAAGAGTTAATGCAGAAACAGAAAAAATAGCTTTTTTATTTCCGGTGATTTGTTTTATTGTTTTAATATAATTTTCTTTAAATTCACTTCTTTTCGAAAATATCCCGAAAATAAGATTTACAATCTTTTCATTTGTGATAACGAAAATACCAGCGATAAAAATCATTATCATTGGCGTCATTATATATATTAAATTTTTATCTTTAAAAAAGAAAGCTATAGATAGTACACTTAAAACCAGAAGACAGACCATGTCTATGACTCTGTCCATTACTACGGTAGGTATGCTTCTGGAGTTCTCAGTATCTAAGTAAAAAGCTCTTGAAACTTCTCCTGCCCTGCCCGGAGTAAGAGCGCCATAAAAGTTACCCATTAAAATTATTTCAAGTGATCTTTTTACAGGGATTTGAACATTTATACAATCGAGTAGAGACTTCCATTTTATCGCTTTTATCAGGTACATCAGAGCAATAAAAGGTAACGAGAGAGAAAGCAATTCCAGATTTGTCTGGGTAAAGGTCTGGTAGATTGTCCTCAGGTCAAGTTTGGCTATAAGGTAAAACATTAGCCCCAAACTGACTACAGTTTTACCTATCGTTTTCCAGTTCATAGCTATCGTACTTTATAATATAATCATCGTTATTTCTGGAGTTTGTGATCAGTTCTCCTATCAGGCCAAGGGATATAAATTGAGCTCCAAGAACCGTGATTAATATACTCAACATCAGCAGAGGCCTGTCTCCGATCTTGATACCCATGAGCCATAAAGAAACAAGGTGCAGGTTTATAATTATTGCTGAGAATATTAGTAAGAAGCCGATACCTCCAAAGATGTGAAGGGGTCTTTTCTTGTATAGATTCAAAAATGTTACTGTGATCAGATCCAGAAAGCCTTTAAGTAGCCTTTCAACTCCATATTTTGATTTTCCATGAATTCTAGGATGGTGTTCGACTTCAATTTCTCCGACAGTGTATCCTTTCCAGTGTGCTAGAGCTGGAATATAGCGATGGAATTCTCCATATAATCTTACGTTCTTTACGACATAGTTTCTATAACCTTTGAATCCACAGTTGAAGTCATGAATTTTGACTCCTGTGATATATCGAGTCAAAGCATTAAATAATTTTGAGGGAAGGGTTTTTGAAACAGGATCGTGCCTTTTACTCTTCCAGCCTGAAACCATATCATATTCTTCTAATTTTTCAAGAAATCTAGGGATTTCTTTGGGATCGTCCTGCAGGTCTCCATCCAAGGTAATAACAAAATTTCCCCGTGATTTCTTGAACCCGCAGGAAAGAGCCGCAGCCTTTCCATAGTTCCTCTGGAATCTTACAATCTTAATTTTGCTATCTTTGATCGCTTTTAACTTCTTAAAAGTGTCATCCATAGATCCATCATCTACGAAAATGATCTCAGATGTTTTTCCCAATCTTGAAAGAACTACATTCAATTGGTTATATAATTCCCCTACGTTTTCTCCTTCATTGAAAACCGGGACTACGATTGAGAGATCTAATTTATCGGACATTTACCGTTTTCTCCTAAACAGTGCTTCAGTTCATCTGTAAAATTACCACTTATGAAATTTTTGAAACCAAACGAGTCCTATATCAAACTTTAATCTAGAGCCCGTTTCAATAATAGAGGAAGATTTGGATTGAAATTGACAGCAAATTAGAACAAAGCCTCTTTACAACAGTATATATAAGTCATATTTTAATCCACGTTGAAGTCTCTACAGAACTTATTTCTGTGTTTTTAGCTTAATTTTTAAATCATCTCTGAAGTTTCTTGTTCTTAGGACTTACGCAGTTAAAATGCCGAAAACTTGATATCTTTATAAATATACTTATGGCTTAGTGTTTCTCTAAAAACGTACGGAGTTATGGACATAAATCCACCTAAGTGTACCGACATTGACTACATTAATTTTCTCATTGCGGCTTCTAACGTTTTTAGCTGTACTGAAGCTGCTAGATGTTATCCAGACATAGCTAATGCTCCTTCTCATGATGCTTTTACTCGTTGCCTTCAAAGGCAACCTCCAGACACGGAAGCACTATGGGAGGAAGTAAAAAGTTATGTCAAGCTTAAGGGAGGATACCTAATTGTTGATGATTCAACATTAGATAAACCATACGCAGAAGAAATTGCTTTTGTTCGTCGTATGTGGAGTGGAAAACATCATCGTACTGTAAAGGGAATAGGCCTGGTTACCTTAGTTTGGACTGACGGTACAACCGTTATACCTATCGATTTTCGAATTTATAACATCGATGTAGACGACAAAACAAAGAATGACCATTTCCGTGATATGCTTGACAAGGCCGAAGAACGTGGTTTTAATCCCAAATTCGTTTTATTTGATACATGGTATGCAAGTGTGAAAAACCTTAAAGCCATTAGACAGAAAGAGTGGCATTTCCTTACAAGATTGAAAAATAATCGTTTGGTAAATCCTGACAACAAGGGAAATGTGCCACTTGAAACAGTAGATATTCCTCCAAAAGGACGTGTGGTTCACCTCAAAGCATATGGATTTGTAAAGGTGTTTAGGATAGTTTCAAAAAATGGAGACACGCAACACTGGGTTACAGATGTGCAAGAGATGGATGAAGCAAAACGTGAAGATTTGGCAAAGAAGTCATGGAAAATTGAGGAATATCATAGGGGAATAAAACAGTTCTGTGGTGTCGAAAAATGTCAGGCAAGAAAGGAAGAATCACAGAGAGCACATATAATGTTCTCATTAAGAGCTTTTCTTAGACTGGAATTACAAAGAATCAAAAGTGGAATATCCTGGTTTGAAAGTGCTATGAAAATTAGAAGAGTGGCAGTGACAGAATACTTAAGGAATCCCCAATACACGTTAAATTAATTCAAATATTTGAAAGTTTGGAAAAAACAATATGCTAGGAGCCAACTGCGTAACTCCTAGTTTATATATCATGAAGTACTCTAGGCTATTGGGCATCTGGGAAGGTCATAATAGACCTTTTAACTCTTTTTAATAACCCCCCATACCCCCCAACTCCCCAATAACCAGATGCCCAATCCCCATTAATGCTATATTCAGCATTTTTATTCCATATTATTTGCCCAGAAGATTACTTTCTTTCTTAGATTGTTGGAATATCTTTCGTTTTCTTCGCCATATGATTTCACATTCTTCGCCATATGATTTCACATCGATTTCAGATTCGATCTAAACAGAGTCCTCAGAAAGATAATTAAGGTTTATGGCTGGTATTGGATTACAGTTGGTATTGAACTTGTTTTTGGAACTTGTTTTTACAATTCGTTTATGCATTTTTTCGTTACATGAAGCAAATATCGAGTTACTGAATAATAAATTTTTAATTTGCTTTAAAAGATATCAGCGAGCCTGTCCATCAGTTAGCCTGGTCTTCACCAAAGCTGCCAGATTTTATTAGATTTTTTTTCACTAATACCCAACCGAAAGTGCGCATATCTGACCATAGAAGTGCTTGATGCAGCTGGGATGAGGTTCTGGTACCTTACCGCATCCAGTAAATCAATAGGAATAGTAAAGAGTTTTTAAGCTCATGCTACTGGTTTTTTAGTTAAACTGCGTATTGCATAGCTCTTGCACTTTCAATTATCGTAAAGTAATTTCTTATGCATGTGTCTGAAAATATAGATAAGCAAATTTATCGCTTTTTTAAAATATGTGCTAGTTTTAAGAGGTTTTTTTCATGGAATATGTATTACTTGAGATTCTACACAGATTTTAAAGTTTAAAAAACCTTATTTAATTTAAAAATTCCTATTAATCCCTTTTTTACTTAAAAAACTCCGTATTTAGAAAAAAATTACTTAATAGATATCAGAAGCGGTAATTCAAAGATATAACCATAAGGCAAATTGTTGATCATATTTAAAGAGCAAATACAACCCTATTTAATTGAATATGTTGGAAGGCTTATATACTTCATATCTTAGTAACTATCACTGAAAACTCGGATTTAAGGGGGTTTATACGTATTAAGCACGTTATAAATAGATGAAAATATCTTTTAAATTTTAAAAACCTTTATTTTCCAAATTAAATCTTTTAAAACTCTTATTTTATTAATTAAACCCTTTTAAGCTATTTTTTGATATAAGTATATTTATATTTAATCTAACGAATTTTAGACTTGTCAAGCTGCGTATAGTCAGCAGGACAACCAGAATAGGTAAATTAAACAGGTAATTTAAGGACAAAACAAAGTTGAGTAATATATAGAAAATAAAATAAAGAACGTAAAATACAAAATAAAATAATTAAAAAATAACTAAGGTTTTAAAAATAAATATAGTTTAAATTGAATACAATTTAAATAAATTTCTGGAGTGAGGTATGTGTTAGAAATGAAAAAGATACTGGGAATTTTCTTGGCAGTCTGTTTTGTACTGTCAGTGACAGCTGCAGCAGCAAGTGCAGCGTCTTGGGACAACAAGAACAAATTTAAATTTGGCAACTATGACAAGAAGAAGTGGGATAGCTACAAGGGAAAGTGGGACAACGACAAGAGAAAGTGGGACAACGACAAGAGAAAGTGGGACAACGACAAGAGAAAGTGGGACAACGACAAGAGAAAGTGGAACAATAAGAAATATGGCAAAGAGTACAACAAATGGTACAAAGCGTATATAGTTTGGTCCTTCAGTTATAAAAAGTTCTGCGGTTATTACAGTGAATTCTACAGCTATTACTACGAATACTATAGCAGTTATAGAAGCCACTATGGAAGCAGATGGTAAGAAATGGCTCAAAATGTATATGAAATAGTTTGGAGGTTATAAGAAGTTCTACGGTGATTATAACAGTTATTTAAAATAGATGTTCAGAGCTGGCTGTAAATTATGTAAATGTAAAATATAGTAATTACTTAGCCATACAACCCTTTGGATTAAAAAAAATAATCCAGATTAAAAGAAAATATTCTGGATTAAAAATTATTAATTAAAAGAGCAGTAAGACCAAGAACAATAGAGTTCTTACTGCTCAGAAAGTGGGGAGATTCACGAGTTCTCTGCCCTGAGGAACAAAGTGAAATATCCCTGATTTTCTTTTTTCCATTATATCATTAAATTATTATCGTTGCATCATTAATTATTAAATTATTATCGTTGCATCATTAATTATTAAATTATATCATATGGTATACTTTTGTTGAGTCGTATAAATTTAGCTTCCCTTTCGCCACTTATCTTTGATTCGCTACATCTGTGATTCGCTACTTACTTGTGATTCGCTACATCTGTGATTACTTATCTGTGATCCTCATCTGTTAAAATCACAATATTCTCACGCCCATGCTTGAACTTCTGAATCAGGCCTCTCTTTTCCAGTTCTGAAAGCATGAGGCTGACTTTCACTTCGGAATAATCAAGCCTGCTGCGTAGATCCTTTTGCGTAATTCTACCCCTGTGGCCCCGAATCACATCAAGGACTTCTCGGAGATCCTTAGTAAGAGGAGATCTTCTTAAATCATCGGTCTCAATTTTGGAATTATCTGTAATTTTTATTCCTGGCTCACCTGGCTCTATTACTGTTTTCTTTACTGAAACTGCCTCTTGGGTGTTTTTGACCCCCAACTTTATTCCAGAACCAGGGATTTTAGCAAGGGCATTTGTCAGAAGCCTGGATGTATAGAACTTCCCTTCCTGAGACCTGTTTATTTTCATCTTTTTCCGCTTTCTGGAAAGTTTATAACCTCCGCCGAACAGAAAAAGAACCAGGAGGGCTACTGGTAGATGGCTTACAGTAAAAAAGTCATTCCTGGTTTTTTCGGTGGGATTAACGTTATTGACATTACTTATTTTGTCTTCGGCTGTTTCCTTTACCGGATTTTCGGAGACAGGATAAAGCAGGAGATCAAAGACATAGTTTCCCTCCTCTTCAATTTTCAAAGTTGCTTCTTTTGAATAGACTATAGTGCTGTTCCGGTAATACCTGGCTGTAATAACATAGTCTCCGGGTCCGAGTTCAAAGGAATAAGTACCATCTTTTGCCAGTACTGATTGAGGAGGATTAGAATTGATGCTAATCACAGTGTCATTGAGGGATTCAAGAGTATCCCATGCATATGTAGCCCCATGGATCGTTGCAGTGATGTTGCCGTCTGCTAAGAAAGGTACTCCTGAAGTAGGAGATATCGCTAAAGCGAGTAGAGCAGCAGTGCACAGAATGTAAAACCTCAGTTTCATCTCTATCAGTTAATTCAGTGTTATCAGTTAATTCAGTGTTATCAGTTAATTCAGTGTTATCAGTTAATCCTGTGTTGTAATTCGAGGTTATGGGATCAGCTGCTAGGCTATGGGGATCAGTTGCTAGGCTATGGGGATCAGTTGCTAAAAGTTATGAGCGTAAAATGTCTCTAAATTTATCCGAATATAGAATACATAGCTGTTTTTTTGGATAATTTCAATGGCTTGCCCCCAGACCCAAAATTAATTTTGCTATAATGAGCACGTTCCAAAATTACTTTTGAGAAGTCAAATATAGAATTTTGAAGCCGGCTTACTGAACACCCTCCCCATGTTTTCAGACTATTACGGCTATAAATTACAATTAAGTAAGTACAGATGATAAATAAATATATCGTTTATTATTTATTTCAATTTAAATAAATCAAAAAAAAAGATACAGTGCTCTAATATTTCTTTGCAAAACATTCCGTTTTTATAAAAGATGATAGATTTTTAAAAATTCGCAAACAAAATCACCAGGAAGATAGCAGCAAACTGTGTCATTTAACGGGAAGACTTTAACAGGAAGACTAACAGTGTTACTAAACAGTCACTAAAACAGGAGTTCTTATACAAGGTCCTCTGCTCTGGTAATTTTGTATCATATCAGGAATAGCTTTTTTTCTATTTTGGATTTCAAGCTTTTTATCTTTTATTTCAGGCACGTATACCTATATCCATTGTATCCTTCGATGTATCCTTTTTGGTACCCTCTATTATAATTGTCTTTGTAATTTTTGGTCCATCTGTTATCATTGTGAGGAGAGGGGATTTTCGAGAGAGCTTCTCTGCTGCCATATTTATTGCAATCTTTTTGGCCCTGTTTTCTGCCATCTCCATAACCTTTTTTATAGCCGTCTTTGTAACCATTTTTATTCTTGCTATTACCAGCTGCGCTTGCTGCTGCAGCCGTTACTGACAATACAAAGCAAAGTACCAGTAAAATAGCACAAATCTTTTTTATTCTATCAAATTTTGTATTTACCATAAATTAACTCCTGACTAGTTTGATTAAAAAATACTATATATGTGTGTGAAAAAGAATCCTTAAACTACCCAACCTGAATTCAATAATTAAATTCATCAACCTGAACTCAGTGCTTCAACTCTCCAGCTTAACCTCAATTTTTAAATTCATCAACCTGAACTCAGTACTTCAATTCCCCAACTTAAACTCAATTTTTAAATTCACCAACCTGAACTCAGTACTTCAACCCCCCAACCTGAACTCAATTCTTAAGCTAACTAACTTAAGATTTTCATGTGTATGTAATTTCTACTTGACCTCGCAGTTCTGGAAGAAATTGCCAAACTGTTTTGCCGATACCTATTAACTTGGCACCTTAACTTATAATTTTAATATTAACCGGATTAAATATAAGTATACTTATAATATACCCAGCTTAAAAACTAGTAAATTAATAAAATAATCATTTCTAAAGCTTTAATTTAAGATTAAGCTATTTATGACCCATTGAATTTACATCAACATAGTAAAAATCATTTTTTATGAAATTTAATTAAAATACCGGCTTTTCGCAGTTTATACTGGTTAAACATGGCTTTCAGTTCAAAAAAATTCTAATGAGATTAATACTCTCATGATTCGATATAAAAGGGCAAAAGAATAATTAAAGAAAATATGAAGGAAAATCAGGCAAAATATAAAGGAAAATCAGACAAAAGCGCCTCATAACTCTTTTAATTTGAAATTCAGATCTCCGGCCTTTCCAATTTTTCCAGTATATCCGCATATTCTTTGTGCTGCTTTTGAGCTTTTTCCTTAAGTTGCTTTTCGGATGACGGAAGCCTGAGAGCCTCAATATCCCAGTTCGCCTTCTTTGTTCCTGCCTGATACACGCTCTCAAGAAAATTCAGAACCGCTTTTTCCGGTGAATCTGCTGCATTTCGGACATCTTCATACCTTAAAAGTGCAAGCCCGGTATGATGGCTCCAGAAAGCTTCTTTTGGGCTTAGCGGCTCATTCATGAAGCCCGTTGGCTGCGGGTGCATATAAGCATAAAAAGCAGGTTCCCTTATCTGCTGGTCTCCAGCCCAGAACCCGAAGCTGAGAATTTCATGTGAAGAAGCCTCAAGTTCTACAGAATTTGCTCCTTCCTTGACAGGCGCAGACCTGCCTGAAAATAGAGTCAGGGCAAGGTCAGCGTGATGCCAGAAAAAGTGCACAGGCGAACTTTTCCCTATAAACCAGCCCCTGAAAACCTGAAAGATAGAACAGACCTGCACAAGGATTCTCCAGAAACGGTTCACGTATTCTTCGTCATAGGCGGTATGCTGGTAATCAGATGGAAAAGGTTCGGTACTTACCTCAGGGATATCGTAAGGCACAGGCCTGATGCCCACCATAATCCCAAGCTCGCCCAAACTTGAAAATACTCTGTCATAAAAAACGGCAACTGAAAGCCCTTTTAAAGGTACGGTTTTCAAGTCTCCTTCGCTGGTCTCAATCCTTAAAATATGCTCCTTGTCCCGAAAATTAAATTCCATTTCAAAAGTCATGTCCTCATAAGGAATAGGTCCGGTCGTGAGTCCACGCACTGAAACATAAAACGGCACATGCCACCAGTGGTTCATTTTCGGAAACAATGCAAGCCTGACTTTCCCGACGATTTGCAGGAACAGGTGCAGCTTATTCTTCGTACCTTCCCATTCTTCAAGTGGCAAAGGCGGGAATTGAATATCCCGCGTAAAGCTAGTGTTTACCATAATTACCCCTCTGGAAAATTCCTGGATTACTATATCAATGAGTGTGTCAATAACATATCAATGATTCTAAATTTCGGTGACGATTCTATCAAATTTATAAAATCATGATTATGAGTTGTAGATTCCGTTAATTTATAAGTTTAAAACTTTTCCTGTCCGAGTAAAAAAATAAAATATTGACTCTGAAGCTCTGGAGCAGGATTTTTGAATTGATAGCTGATTTTTATTTTTCAGGCCAGGGTTGAATGTTCCACGTATTCTATTACCGAGCCATCGGGATGCTTTACTGTCATGTTCCTGCCGGTCGGGACCTTATTTGGGCCCCGTATAATTTCTGCACCTTTTTCTTCCAGATAAGCCTTGAATTCATTAAGAGAATCGACAAGAAAGGTAGCCTGCGTACTTCTGAAGAGTTTTAGAGCTTCATCCGAACCGGCTATTAGTAAAACATTTTCTATTTGAACCAGTTCCAGGCCGATTTGCGGGATTGCAAAGCGCATGGCTTTGGGGGAGCCGAGAAGTTCTTCGTAGAATTCAAGGGCTGAGTTGAGATCGTTTACGTAGAGACGAGAGAGGGTCTGAAGGATTTTCATTATATCACAAAAACTGATTTTTGTTATACTTCTATAAATCGTCATCTGCCCACAATATAAAAAATTATTTATATGTTTCAAAACAATGAATTAAAAATTGTTTTTCGGGTTGAAGTTCCATTGAGGTAGGCCAGTAAATGGATAATGATATGATAGAAGAACTGCGGAAAATTGTAGTTGAATCTCTGCAATCTGAAGAAGGAAATTTAAACAAAGCAGTTGACCTTGCAATTAACTTCTCAACAAAAAATTTGATTTCTTTTGATCAGTTATTAGATCTGAGCACTCTCTGTGGATCGGAAGGATCCTATGAATTAGTATATATATTTGCAAAGACCGCTGCAAGCTTATCAACAGGACCTGAAAAAGCAGTTGCTCATTATAATGCGGGAACAGCTTCTTACTTTTTGAACCTACCTATGGAAGCAGAAGAACAGTATAAGCTTGCTCTGGAAGCAGACCCCAATGATGCAAGCACACACTCAAATTATGGAATTCTCCTGAAACAAATGGGGAGCTTTAGGGATGCAGAGAAACAATATAAGCTTGCTCTGGAAGCAGACCCCAGTCATGTCAGTACACATTCTAATTACGGAAATCTCCTTTCAGATATGGGACGCCATGAGGAAGCAGAAGAACAATATAAACTTGCTCTGAAAGCAGATCCTAAACATGTCAACACACACTCGAATTACGGTAATCTCCTCCAAAAAATGGGGCGACGCGATGAAGCAGAAGAACAATATAAGCTTGCTCTGAAAGCAGATCCCAATCATCTCAACACGCATTCTAATTACGGAAATCTTCTTTTGGATATGGGACGCCTTGAGGAGGCAGAAAAACAGTATATAATTGCTCTGGAAGCAGACCCCAATAATGTCAACATACGCTCAAGTTACGGTAATCTCCTTTCGGATATGGGACGCCTTAAGGAAGCAGAAAAACAGTATATAATTGCTTTGGAAGCAGACCCCAATAATGTCAACATACGCTCAAATTACGGTAATCTCCTTTTGGATATGAGACGTCTTGAGGAGGCAGAAAAACAATATAAACTTATTCTTGAAGTCGACCCCAGAAATGTCAACACACGCTCAAATTACGGTAATCTCCTTTCAGATTCGGGATGCCTTGAGGAAGCAGAAGAACAGTATAAACTTGCTCTGGAAGCAGATCCCAAACATGTCAACACACAATCAAATTATGGAATTCTCCTTCAAAAAATGGGGCGCATTGAAGAGGCGAAACAAAGATACGAAAAAGCACTCGAAATGAGGCAAAAACTCTTCAATAAAGACCCCGAAAACGTAGCCTATCAGTCAGATGTAGCAATGACAATCAACAATTTAGGTGCCTTACTTTCTGATATGGGGCGCATTGAAGAGGCAAAACAAAAATACGAAAAAGCACTCGAAATAAGGCAAAAACTCCTCCAAAAAGACCCCGAAAACGTAGCTTATCAATCTTACGTAGGAACGACGCTCAACAATTTAGGTACCTTACTTTCTGATATGGGGCGAGTTGAAGAGGCAAAACAAAGGTACGAAAAAGCACTTGAAATGAGGCAAAAACTCCTCCAAAAAGACCCCGAAAACGTAGCCTATCAGTCAGATGTAGCAATGACAATCAATAATTTAGGTGCTTTACTTTCTGATATGGGGCACATTGAAGAGGCAAAACAAAGGTACGAAAAAGCACTTGAGATGAGGCAAAAACTCTTTAATAAAGACCCCAAAAACGTAGCCTATCAATCTTACGTAGGGACTGCATTCAACAATCTAGCAGGAATCTACAGAGATATGGGAAGATATGAAGAAGCAATGAACCTGTATCATAAATCTCTTGATATCCGTGAAAAATTGTTGGGGCTAGGACATTCTGATGTTGCAAATACTCTAAACAATATAGCTGTTCTCTACAGAGAAACTGGAAGATATGAGCAGGCCCTTGAAACGTTTAATCGTGCACTAGAAATCCTGAAGAATACTTATGGATCAGAGCATCCTGATGTTGCAAATACTCTAAACAATATAGCTGTTCTCTACGGAGAAACTGGAAAATATGAACAGGCCCTTGAAACGTTTAATCGTGCACTAGAAATCCTGGAGAATATTTACGGACCAGAGCATCCTGATGTTGCAATCACTCTAAACAACATGGCTGTTCTCTATAGGGAAATGAGAAGATATAAAGAAGCTCTCAAAATGTTTAATCGTGCACTCAAAATCCTGGAGAGCGTTTATGGATCAGGCCACCCTTATATTCAAAAAATTCAAAGAAATATAATTAGTATTAACAAAAATACTGGTAAATAAAAAGGTCCTTCTTCAAGCTAGATGGGAATATTAGAATATTTGCGTAAAAATAAAAAATTCTGATTTATAGAAAGAGGGAGAGTAGAGAGTTCTGAGTCAGATTCCTGAATATAAAAAAAGTAAGAAAGATATGCTAGATGATGTTTCTGTGGATTACAGTGCCAGAGAAACTATCTTTGTACCAGGTGTTTATATACGTATAAATGAAGATACTCTAAGAGTTTGTTTAAGTAATCACCTGAAACGATTAGAGAAGAAGAGTCGCTGGACTACTCCTTATGCTATATTTGCCACTATTGTAATAACACTTATCACTTCTGATTTTCATGATTTTATCGTAAGTGGTGATACATGGCAAAAAATATTTTACATTGCTGGTATAATTTCAGCTTTATGGTTTATTTGCTCAGTTTTAAGTGCACGAAAATCAGAAACTGTAGACGATATAATTAACAATTTAATTGAAAAAGCTCAAAAATAACGTTTAAATTATTTATTTTTGGCATTTTTGGAGTGATCCGCGTACTCTATTACCGAGCCGTCGGGATGCTTTACTGTTATGTTCCTGCCGGTCGGGACCTTATTCAGGCCCCGGAGAATTTCGGCACCATTTTTTCCAGATAAGCCTTGAATTCATCACGAGAATCGATAAGAAAATCTTCGCCACGATTTTATGGAGCTCCAAGAACCGTTCATGATTGATTAAGGAGTGGCAAACTTCTGGATTCTTTGAAAACATGCGGCAAGCTGGTCTAATGGAGTAACATAATAAGAACGGACTAGAGTGGGAATAGCAAGCAATTGATGGTGCTGTGACAAAAGCACCATTAAGTGGAGCTGGAACCGGATATCAGAGAATTGGTTAAAGAATATGGTTATACTGCCCATAGTAAAAGCCGTGGAGAAGAATAAATAAGAATAGAGTACCGGTTTTAGGGCAAGAAGACGTGTTGTAGAAAGGACACATTCCTAGCTAAACAGATTCAGAAGACTGCTTATAAGATGGGAAAAGAAAATCGAGAATGACCTTGCTATGCTTCATTTCGCATCTGCACGGATAACATTCAGAGCAGCAGGACTTTCAGGATAGGTTCTAAGGCAAAAAGCTTACACCACTTTTGCTTCAGCGTGGCGTGCCCAGGGAATCACCAGGTACCGGTGCCTCATTTCTTTTGAGTTTTACCTCTTTTCCTTTGATATTCTTTTTCTTCTTATCTTCTAGAATTGGAAGAGCCGCCATGATTCCATCAAGTATAGCTTCAGGTCTTGGGCAGCAGCCTGGAACATATATGTCTACGGGTATAACCTGGTCCACTCCGCCTATTACATTATAACAGCTATGGAAAATTCCACCTGTGGATGCACAGGCGCCGACTGCTATAACAACTTTTGGATCAGGAATCTGGTTATAGATATTTACAAGCACGTCCACATTTTTGTAATTCACTGCGCCTGTAACCACCATTATATCTGCTTGTTTGGGGGTACCGATGTTTAACACACCAAATCTTTCAGCGTCATATAAAGGAGTAAGACAAGCTATTACTTCAATATCACAGCCATTACAACTGTTACAATTCACGTGTATAATCCATGGAGATTTTGCTAACGTCATAAATATCTCTCTTTTGTGTTATTTTCATCGGAGCAACGGATAGGATTCATTACATTTACTCTGCGTTCCGCAGTATATTTCTCAGTAGGCTTTTGAAACACATTTGAGTGACTTAAAATCTAATGTAGCTCGATGAAAATTGAATACAACTACTAATTTATAGAGAATTATTTTATATAAAGTTAATTATAAAAAAGAGTTTCAAACTATTTCTTGTGATAAAGAGAGAATTATGATTAAGAGACAAAATTTGAAGACTAAAAATGGCTCTTCACTAGTTTGAATGAGTGGCATGATCTCTTTTTTCCTGAATGATATTGTGAGACTAAAAAACCAGTTTGAAGTTCTGCTAATGTCTAAAAAAACAGTACAGTTCTAAAAAAACGGCACGGTTCCGAAAAAAAACTATATCAAAAAAGAAAAGACTCTGTCAAATCATAGGTTCATAAAAATCAGATGAGCTAAGTACTTTTTTTTGATAACCTATTGATTGCTTTTACTGTAATTCTTACTCTATTATTCTTGAAGAAATATTTCATTAACCCAGGACTTGACAGAGCCTTCTTATTATAACTATAATTTCACAAAAAATAAATTAAATAAATATTTTAAGTGTTTTATTTCAATAATTTCAGGGCTTCACGACAAGCAGCAACAGCCGGAGCTCCTGAGGTGATAAAGATAACTTCCATAGCTTCCATGATTTCTTCCTTAGTAACTCCATGATTAAGAGCACTTTTCATCTGTGCCACTGTACAGGCCTCACACTGCTTAGATGCCACAACTGCAAGAGCCATAAGGATTTTTGTTTTTGCAGGCAGAGCTCCATCAGATAATAATTTTCCATCACAACGTCTGTACTTTGTAAGAAAATCAGGATCAAGTTCTTCAAGTGTTTCTAAGATCTGGGGCTTAAATCCCATTTTCTTTTCTATACTCTCTGTTACTGTTTTATGGTCTGCCAAATTATGTCACCTACCTATTGAATAATATGTAGAAAGATCAGATGTTTTTTTTATATTTAAGACTTGACTGGCAAATAAAGAACGGTACAACTATAAATTTATAGATGATTTTTTGATTGAGCCCGTTCTAAATGATTTTCAAACACTCTAGATTAGTATTTAGGGACAAGGAAATAATGCCAATAGAATTAAAGAGGAAATAAGCCTTCAGTCTACGGAATAAACTATCAAAATTTAAAACCAGCTTTTTAGACGCAGCCTATGTCCCCAATAGTGGCATCAATGCACTCACGACACATCATTCTGGGAAGATCTTTCTTTAGTGTCAAATGGGGAAGTGGATATCCTCCTTTCATAGGTAACTCTACTTCTTTGATATGATCTATACAGAGACCTTTTCCACAGACGATGCAAACCCCTACTGCCTCGTTTTCTTTATTTTCTTCAGCGCAATCATAACACTTCATCATTCTTTATCACCTCAACAAACCTCATTAAATAGGCAGTTTTCCTTCAGAGCTTCATGGCAAGATTGGCACATAATTCTTTTAATGTGCTCAATGTCAGGCTTCAGTTCAATTGGATAACTCCCTTCCCAAGCAGGAGTTTCCTCACGAATAAGGTGCTCTTTGCAAACCCCTCTACCACACGCAATACAAATCCCAACTGCGTCCGTATCTTTGCCTTCTTTAGCGCATTCATAGCATTTCATAAGCTATCCTCCAGGTAAGAAAAAGTTGTTTATTTATCCGAAAATTTGTTAAAATGCATTAAAGTATAATTTATTAATTAAATTATACGGATGACTTCATTTATTATCAACAAGAGTCATTTCCTGGCCGCAACAAACAAGAGTTCCTCCACCTACTTCTTCTACTACAACTTCGTTACCACATATCTCACAAAGATATCTTTCTCCTTTAGCAGATACGCCCATAAACCTTTCACCCTGGTTCCTTTAAGTTATTATCTCAAAGCATTTTAATTAAACTTTCCCATTGCTATACTGATACAGTTTTTAGAGAATAATCCAAAATTCAAAGCTGATTTTCTGAAAACTGAAATGGCAAAAAATTATATTCGCTATGGATGAGATCTTAAAATACATTTGTCTTTATTTACTGTGGAAGATGTGGAAGAATTATCAAAGAACAAAGCACTAATAATATTTTTATATGTTTTTTCACAAATATGGTGTGCTTATTTTTTGATTTTATTGAAGACTCACCCACTAGCGGATAAGAGCCTGCTTACTTACAGGTGTCAAGAAGACCTTTCTTTTTACCTCCTCTTTGTTCAGAGGGGTGTATCGGTTCAACTTTGACTTCTTCTTTCTTTGTTTCTTCTTTTATTTCTTCTTTATGTTGAGTCATTAGATTCAACTCCTAAATCATTTATACTTATAACAATTTATAATAATTTTTATATTTATTGATTAAATATTTATCACCTTTCAAAGGATTCCCAATTTTTATTTATGTTCAGATTGCTCCTGCCAACTTTTTAGATACATTGACAGTTTTTCCCATCCCTCTGACCAATAAAACATCAACGGGATCAAATTTGATAACATATATTGATAACATATACATAATCTAGAGATTTTATTATCCTGGGATCACAAAATTTGAGTTGATTCCGCTAGCAATTAACTAGCGTCAATCAAATTCCTTTCATGTTACAATAAATAATTCTCCCAGTAGTTACTCAATTATTCTTATAATTATTTTAAATTATTTATATGAAAAATTGCTTATTAACAAAAGACAGCCTAGAATAAAATATTTTAAAGCCGAACAATAATATTATATAAATAAAGTGTAATGACTATCTACAAAGTTGTATCTTCTTTATTTAATGGATTTTCAACCGCAGAAAAAATAGAATAACTGTTTCATTTCTATTTATTAGTTCTGAAGACCTCTACAAAATAGAAAATTTATATTTTTCCCCCTCTTATTACATTTCAGTTTTAAAGTTTTATTTTTCTCTAACCAGCGGCAGAAGCTTGAATCTCTGGGTGTCAGAATTTTCATAGTCCGAATTTCCATAATATATACAGATTTTTCCACAAACTTTATAAATTTTCAAATACATAAATTCAACAAAACAATTGATAAAATATTAATATGTGAGTTTGTAAAGGATATTTCCTAATTTATAAGTTTATTTTTATTTAACTCTAGATAACTTACTTAAAACTGAGGAAGCACACAAATACATTTATATTAAAGGGACAGAATAATAAAAATAATAATAATAATTATAGGTGATAATATGGGGGAAACCATTGAATATTGTCATTATAGTCGTTATATAAAAATGCCTGGAAAACTCCTTGAGCCTATAGATAGTATGGCCAAAATCGGTTTAAACAAAGACGAGCAAGAAATCTTACAGGGTTTTGTGCATAACAAGGCTGAACAAAAAGCCGGTTACTACGACAAGAAAATAGCTGAAATGAAGCAGAAGTACGACATGGATTTTTCAACTTTTCAAAATAAGGTCTATTTGAGAGAAGCAGAGATCGAGCTTGAAGAATGGAATGATTTCGTACTATGGGGAAGTTACGTCAAAGCACACCGATATTGGGCGCAGTTTTGCTGAGTGAAACCTAAACCCGTTAATTTATCATTCTCTCCAGGACTCTGGTCCAAAATCCAGTGATTTTTGTATTTTTTTGATTGAAAATCTGAATTAGCAAGAAAAATCTGGCTTTCATTAAAATCAATATTCGAGATCTAAAGACCTCAACCACAAAGTTGTATCACAAGGATTGTGACCAATTACAAAATCTAGTGATTTTGAATTTTACATTCATCACTAGATTTTGGTACTGAGTCTCTCCCAGAATTCACGTGAAAAAAGAAACTCTCTCAGCTTTGCAGCTATGATAAATAACAAACCTAAGAGGCAATAATAGAACTGAAAGATAATAAAAGATTATAATGTAAGCACAAATCCGTGTCAGATCCTGTTCACACTAAGTTCCATAAAAGTAAAGCAAGAGTCCCTATAACTGTAATTATCCCGAAACTCTTCTTTGCAAGAGTGAAAAGGCTGGGAGAACCGGAGATTTTCGACAGCAGGATCTTGTTAATCGTGCTAATAAGGCTTGCAAGCACTGCAGTGTTCGCTGCGGTTGCACAGGAAATATTTCCACTTACTGCAAGTAAGGTTACCGAAACAATCACTCCCGAACTGCTAACAAGAGCGCCTAGGGCAGTGACGTAAATTCCAGCAGTTCCTGCGACTTTATAAGCAAAGCTTCCTACTATCAGAATGACGGTAAAAGCAAAGCCGAATTTAAACGCCTGCCCAAGTGAGAAAGGAGATTCAATTTTAAGTTCTCCTCCATCTACTGGACAAAATTTTTTATCATACCTGAGAACTATTGCTACGGAAGCAAGGATGATCACTGCCTGGGGAGGAAGCATACGAAGAGTTGTCTGGCCAGTTGTGTCAACAATCAGGGCTAATACAAGATTCCGGATGAGCATGGAAATATTACAGAGCAGGATTCCGGTAAGCACAGGATCAGCCATTTCATCCACTCTTTTTGAGAGACCTGCAAGCGCGGCTGTTGTTGCCTCACTGTTCACAAAGCCACCTACAAAGCCTGAATAACAGATCCCACGCTTTGTGCCGAACTTTCTCAGGAGCACATAACTTAAAAAACTGATAAGGGAAACAAGAATTACAATAAGTATTGCAGACCTGAAATTTATAACTCCGTAAAACTCCCTATCCGGCACCACTGGATAAAGTATAAAAGTCACAGCCAGAAACTGTACGGCATTATAGAGTTCATCCTTAGTCAGGTTTCCTGCAAACTGGTGAAGAGGCTGTTTCTGGATTAGAAGAAAAGCCACAACTATTGAAGAAATAATAGCAAACAGGCCATAATCATAGCCAACAAGTACTCCCATAACGAAAATGAAAAAAAGACTGATAGGACTGGTGACTCCTATTCGTTTAAAGAGGAATATCTTGGAATAGGTGATTATGCAGCAGATTGCTCCGAAAAAGAGCGCAGCTACATAGACAAAACCCGGTCCTTTTGACTCACTCACGAAAGCAGCTAACATACCTGTTATACAGGTTATGCTGTAGGTTCTCACCCCGGCAAAAATTTCATGTTCAATACCTCTATGCTCCCTTTCTATACCTACCATTATCCCTATCAGAAAGGCTATAGCAAGTTTTGTCATGAAATCCAGAAAAACCGGATCAAAACCAAACTCCTCTATGACGTCCGTAGCTCAACCTCTACAATTTTTCGGTTTATAAAATCCAGAGTCAAGTTCCAAGAAACTTCGAATAATGTTTCTATTAAATTTCTATTAATATTTCTAAGACTTATTTAAGTATTCTATTTGTACATTTGCTCCGACATCTACCATTTAATCCTTTTATTTCCGTCTCTCAAAGCGCTTTTAATCAAACATCAGCTTTTTTTATACAAGTATATAACGAAAGCAACTCAACGAGAGCAACTCAACGAAAGCAACTCAACGAAGGCAACTCAACGAAAGCAACTCAACGAAAGCAACTCAACGAAAGCAACTCAACGAAGGCAACTCAACGAAAGCAACTCAATGAAAGCAACTCAACGAAAGCAACTCAACAAAGGCAAATGAATAATTGTGGGTTAGCAAAATGGATTTTTCCTTAAGGTAAAGTAAACAGAGTGAGCTAAAATAAAATATAATTATATAGTATGGATTTTCCAGGTAATGAATTTAGTCCCAAAAAACAGGAAAAGGTTCAGAGTGTATTAAACCTGTGTAATATTCTTTCAGGCAACTGCTACACCTGATATACCTGGGAAAATTTTCCAAACCTGACTGAAGCTGATTAGAACTTGAGGTTTGGCTATTATTGAATCTTGTTATTTTACACCTCTATAAATTCAACCTCAATAGGTTTGTTTTCCTCCTTTTCTCCGAGGGTTATCAGTGTGCAGGAACCTTTACATGCTTCGCCAGGGTTTACCACCACAGTCTTTCCAACCTTCTCCAGGCCTTTTGCCTCATGGATGTGCCCGCAGACGATCAGGTCAACCCGGTCAAGGAATTTCTGGATAGCTGTGCTGCCCACGTGTCCGAAAGGAAGTTCATCCCTTGCACCGTAAGGTGGGGCATGCGTCAGAAGCACTATGGTGTCGCAATCTTTGTCATTTTCGGCAGAGCAGACCATTCCTTCAAGGGAATTTTCAATTTCTTCTTCGGATAACTCAAAGGGAGCATTGAAAGGGGTGGGATTTGAGCCGCCCAGACCTATAAACCTGATATTTCCTATTTGTTCGGCTTTTCCGTGCAGGTTAGTAGCTTTAGAAGCGTCAAGGGCTTTTAAGATGCTCTTATAGTCGCAATTACCCGGAATCGCAAGTACAGGTTTGTCAAACATTTCCATTAATTCTTCAACCTTCTCATCGGGCCCAAAATTGGTAATGTCCCCGGCAATGACTACAAGGTCAAAATCCCCTGCCTTTTCAATCATTTCTTTTATCTTCGAATAATCCCCGTGGGGGTCAGAAATAGCCAGTATCTTCATTTTTATCAGGTCCTGTTATTCATAATCCTGTTATTCATAACTATTAGTAAGGGTCTTATTACTCACGCTTGTTTGTAGAAGTCTTATTATTCATAATTATTCAAAAAGATCTTGCCATGTATTTTTTGTAAGCTTTTTTTCTAACAAGGTTTTTTGATAAAACTTTTTTGGAAAAAATATTTTTGATAAAACTTTTTTGGAAAAAGTTTTTTTGTTGATAAACTTTATATAAAATTACGTATAAATTGAACTATATATAATTATTGTTATTCATAATCAACACGCCTGACGACACATTTGACACGACGCTAAAGCACTATATTAAATTTACAAAGTAGCAGGTGTCTCTGGAAGGGACCGGGAGCTTGTGAGAATTTATGTCCGATCGGTGAAGCTCTCTGGCACTAAAATGCGGACTACGATAAACAACTTTGAGGTTGCAACTTTTTTGTTGCGCATGTTCGAACAGATTTTGATCAGCTCACAAAAATGACATCCTCGATTTTCTTGAAGCCCTTGATACCTATATATGCAAGCGAACTAGTAAAGGCAAACGCCTGTCAGAGAGCAGAAAAAATATGTACAAGCTCGGCGCTAAAAAGTTCCTCAACTATCTTAGTGAAGAACTCGAGCAGCCAGGCATACGTAAGCTTGCAGAAAGTCTGAAAATTAATCGTGGTGTGGTGACCCGAAAGTTGCCAGAAGATATTTTGACTGAGGAAGAGGTCGCATATCTGATTGATACCGCAACTGGAACCAAAAACAGGGCAATCATTGCTGTCCTGTATGAGTCTGGCGGTAGGCTTGGAAAACTGATTCCATATAGAGTCAAGGATGTAAATTTCAATAGTCATAGCTGCAAGCTAACTTTTCCTAAAGGTAAAACAGGTGCTCGGGCTATACAACTCGTGTAAATTAACTACGTGTGGACTACTACCCAGCGACCGTTAAGCTTCGCGCCGGCCCAGTTGTTGGGATATTTGTGCATATCCTCTATGGCCAAAAGTGATAAGCTTTTCACCCTTAACAGCCATGTTTTGGGGAGGATTAAAGCCTGGGAAAACTTGGCCACAAGAGGTTAAAGTCCAAAGTCAAGGAAATAAAGAGAGAGACAGTTTAATATGAAGTTATAAAACAAATATTAATCTAGGTATAAAAAGCTGGGAATTAGCTCTAAGCTATTAAAATTATCTTTCAGAGGTTCTTAACCCCTGAATTACATATTCCAAATTTCATTTAATGATTCTAGTGTATCCAAAAATTCATTAACAAAAACTTCTTGTGTACTCTTATTGAGTCTTGATCTTCTTTTGGTAAAATACAAGCTATCTAGACAAGAAGAGAAAGAGTTTTTGAGTTTATTTTTTAATTCTTTATCATGATGAAGGAAAATACTTAACTGTTTGAAAGAATCAATGCCATTCTCTTCCAAACATTTGTAAATAGAAACTCTTAAGTCTTCATCCTTTAAGAAACTATTATATTTACTAAATTCTTTTTGTACTACTGGTGACATGAAGTCAAAAATAGTAAGCTGCTCAATTATATCTACAAGATTTACAGTATTATCAAAAGTAGAGATAACTGTCTTTTCAGCATCTGAAAGATAATCTGAAGCAAGTGTTGCAATTTTTTTTGCAATATCTAAATTTGTTGATGTAACATTGCAAGTTTTTTCTATTTTTTCATTCATTATTCCAAAACTATACTTTGAAGGACTAATTCTCAACACTATAAAACCTATATCTTCCCACTTCTTAGTAGGATCTTTTTCATTCTCTGCTTTCAATAACTTCTCAATGTCTTTATTTATCCTATCAACAAAAGTAGTAAATGAAATTTTTTTATCAAGTATACCAATTCTAGTAGATGCAGAGTATTTCTCAAAATCATATATTGGAGTGCTTGAATCAAAAAGCAGTGAAATTCCAAATTTTGATTTAAAAGATTCAACTATATCAGTATCATAACTTCTAGTTGAAGTTCCTTTTTTCCTTTTTTCGCATTTATTACTTCTAACTGAAAGTTTATCCACTATATTATCTAGAAACCTTCCTTTTGCAGGTTTTGAAGTAAGAATCAAGTATACAGAAAAAAGTCCTGCATCAACCGCTTTATCTAAAGTATTTATATTTACTTTTGTTAGAACTTTTGTAAATGCAATTTTGAGAGAACGATATTTTTGTTCATGGTCTATTCTGTCTGAAAGTTCTTTAATCATTTTTTGGGTTATTATTTGACTCGACTCATACCATTCCCCTCTAGATAAACCCAATTTAAAATATTGATATGTCTTCTTACTTCCTTGGTCGATTTCAATCTTTTCTTTCATCTGGGAAGGCGTTTCACCTTGATCAAAGATATTGGAGAGTAAAAACTGTTCGTTTCCTTCTCCTTTTTGTTTACGTAAATCGTGATAGGCCATCAAAACATATACGGCTTCATCATTTCTTGATGCGATCTTGCATACTTCGTCCCTGAAATTAATATCCTGATTTAAAATAATTGCCACTAACGCATCTACATAGGCATCTTTGAAATTTACATTTAAAGATTGGTGTAGTTCTTTGCAGAAAACATTTAAAAAATTGTTTTCAAAAGTATCCTCAAAACTTATATTCTCAACAATTTCCTCATCATTTAATTGAATTTCCAAAAATATATTTTCATTATGAAGTTTCTCTCGATAGTTTATTAGGAACTTACGTATACGGATGTATAATGAAACATTGTTTGTTATTAAAGTTAGATTAAAAAACTGAGTCTTAGCGAGAATTTTTTGTAGAATATTTCCGGTTAAAACATCCTTATCAAAATTTAGCTTTTTTAATTTTAACAATATCTCAGCTAGTGGATGTAATTTGTTATTATCAACTTTGATTTGTTCCCAAATATTTTCAGTTTTTCTACTTTCTTCGTAATATGACACAAAAAGATTCATTAAAACTTCATCAAAGAAGGCTCTTTCACATACTGAGTTAATAATAGAGCTTTTAATGGTTCTATCATCTGAGCCTTTCAATTTAATAACAGGAGTTTTTCCCACATTGTCTATTATATCTTTTAGTTCATCCAAACCAAAGAAAGCAACCACAGTTTTTAATTTATTACATTCCAAATGCCATTTTTCTCTATACTTTTCCATTTCATTTATTTCTCTATAGGCTGGAATTGTTCTTTTAAATACTGTTATCGAATCTTGGAAGGAATTCGCAAATTCTCGAAAAACCTCTTGTTTCTTTTTATTTTCAGAGTCAATAGAACACAGATCAGTAGAATAAGGTTTGTCTTTTAATTGTCTTATACTACTAGTATCATTTTCTAGAGCATTAATATTAGTTGTAAAACTTTCTTGAGTTAGTTTCAATTTTGTTTTAGATTTTTGTCTAGAGATATATACTGAAAGAAAAATTGCAACGATATATAATAAAACTAGTAGTAAGTTAATTAGCATGTTGGAAACTTTGCTATTTATAGGAAAACTATTCCCAAGTAAGTAGGTATGATTTCCTCCAAAAACATCAGTATTTAAGCCACGTATTCCTAAAAAAAATACTGACACGATAAACAAAAAGCTAACTAATGCAACATTTTTAAGTAATTGGTTATAAAAATGATCTATACAATTGTTAAAAATTTTTTTACCAGAATCAATAATATTTCTACTGGAGTTTAAACATTTAGTAATTTTAGTTACTACTTCATTTCTGTAAGTATTCAATTCGTTGCTATAGATACTTAATCCGTTGGCATAATCTTTATGTTTCGATTGAATTGATTTATCTAAGGTTTCTAACTTAGTTCCGTTTTCACTCAAATTTATTTTTAAATTTTTTAATTCATCTTCAAGTGGGTTAATTATATGCTTTTCAAATTCAGAATCTAAATCACTGGAGCCGTTTACCATTAAAACCAGATCTTATTAAATATTAGAATTAGAGTATATATTGTCTGTTTTAATTTTCACAGTAGATTAACATTTTCATTTGAGTAAATATTAACTAAAAATAAAGTATATAAAAAGCTGAATATAATTTAACAATGTATTTTTATATATGACCAATTAAGAACCGAAAAATAGCACTGTTTATATTTTACAATAGGTTATACTTTTCGAGTTTTATTTGAAGAAAATTATGAATAAAGAATTATTTTACAGGGATTTTTAAAAAATGGTGTGCATTATTTACACAAAACTGCATTGCATTTTTTAGAGTTACCTATAACCCCAAAATTTAGTGTGATGGATGGAATTCGAACCCCTGAACTCCTTTAAAGCTAGATCTTAAGTCTTCACAGTTGGCTAAAATAGACATTGCTTCGTGAATAATCTTCAGAAGCTACTGCAACATTGCTCAACCTCTTCCTGCTCAGCTTAATCTTCCATATCATAGATATACTCCAGCCAGTGTAATTATTCCAGGTATATCTCAAAAATCGCTTTTGGCTGATACCGTTATATTTTTGCTATGACAGGCTATTACTTTACTTTATTAGGAATAAGATAAAGAAAATCTTAACCATAAAGGTCCGAGATTTGTTAAACTGTAATCGATTTTGTGGCTCTGGCCAGTTCGAGTCAACTAAGGTTAAAACTATCTTTACTATAGTTGATGGCTTCAGGTTTTACCTCGATGTGACAACATTGTCCCTTCAGCAATCCTCTGGCTCAGGGATATTGTCTTAGGATTTGTTCAAGCATATCCTTAAAACCCAGTAGCGTCGATCTACGTAACGTACAGTAGGGATTGGCCAGCTCCTCAAGTATTCCGGCTCCAGTAGAGATTCAAGCCCGGGCTAGTTGTTGGTATATTTGTGCATATCCCGATGCCTAGAAATATGTCACATCGCTTGATTTTCCATTAACTCTTTCAATAAATTTTCGAAACGCTGCTTTCCATCTTCAATTGTTTTTATACGCATATCATAAACATCATCAATGATATTCGGACCAAGTATTTTTTGTGCTTTTAGCTTTTCTCTTTTAATCTTTTCGATTCTTTTTTCATACGCCGCAATATTCGACTTAAGGAACTCGATTTTATCTCCATGTATACTGTTTATATCTACCACTCTATAATCCTCTATGAAGTTATTTTTATATGTTTGTTAGATTAAGCAGTGTAATCTTATGAAAAGTTTTTTATTTTAGTCAATATTTTAGTCAAACATCTCGTTAGCATACTGTGGCGATGAAAAACGTCAAATATACCTGAAGTGTTATTAAAATAAAATAAGAATGTTTAATATATATCGAAGCATAGCCATTTCTATGGCTCTATCTGATATATTATATAATGAAATTTTAAGAATGCGGGACAAAAGAATAGCTGAAGAAGATCGTGTGCTGACAGCTCAAATTTTAGTAAACAAAGTTCTGTTGGGATTTATTAACGACTGGAGGTCTTATTCAACAGCTGATCAAATCTATTTCAATGACGACGCTCAGTATATTATGTTTATAGCCGATGATAAAAGACTTGAGTATCATGTAGACCAATTCGTCTTCGTTGCGAATGAAATTAGTTCTATTGGCATATTACCCGATGAAGTGTCTAACAAATTAGTAGAGTTCACAGCCCGAATGCGACCTATGATAAAGTGGTCTAACATTGTTAGCCACGATGCTTGGGGTAGGGAATATCCAGATAGCCTTCCAAATCAGTTTGATCTTCTATTTACTGACATCCTTGATATGTTCCGAAATATAAACGAATACTGTGGCACTGTTTAAGTTTGCGCTTGGTCGGTTGCTGGGGTATTTAGCATGCCCAAATATTCCAATCACTAATAGAGATTTAAGCCGGCTCAGCTTCAGTCATTATCTAGCTTGTCCACGATGTCGTTTCATATATCGTTCACATTTTTCGAAATTATCACTTGTACAATAGTCTTTCTTCTCCTCTACTGATGGGTAGTATCTTACACAAAAAGCTGTACAAAATTTTTTGATTTCTTCGGGCTGTATAACCTTTAATCCAGATTCTGTCATAATTCCAACGGGTTTAGTTGGTCTTTGGTAATGATTACATGACATATATTAACATCTCTTGTTATTCTTACATTAAGTCGTTTGCAGCTTGAAAGCATCAAGTAATCACGCCAATTCAATTAGCAAAAGAGTCAGCAACTTACGATTATTTAACACTTATAGCATAAAATGAATAAAAAAGCGTAATTCTGATGCCGAGCCAATACTCTATAAGTTGTTTACCATTCTATATAAAATTTTCTGGTGTGTTGATTTTCATTGAGTAGAGCTACCAGTTTCAGGATATTTGAGTATCCTAAAACTGGAGAGAATAACTTCTATTAGATAGCAAGTTATGAAGCAACTTAGACTGCAAAACCGTAATTAGATAAAGTAACACAATGATTGTCAGCATACACTATATGATTTCCCCCCACTCTACCATTTCCGGGGTTAATATATATTACATCGTCAGTTACGTTAAGTTCCCAACCTGCAAAATTGACAAATCCGGTTACTTTGATTTATTAATCTATCGTTTTTATGTTGAAAATCACATGGTTGTCGTCTTTTTTAATTACTTTGAAGCCAGAACCATTCTCGATTCTTTTAATTGATAAAAACCTTCACTTTGTAAACAAATTCGCTAATATAAGGTTTGGAACCAAAAAACCTTTTTTCCCAAAAAAGTTTACGTACATCTTTTATACCTCTTGCGTAAATATAGTGCCCATGCGCGATATCGTTATTATAGGGCATAAAGCATATACAAGCGGCGACTTTACTTTAAATGATCTTCCAGGTTCTGCGGGAAGAATGGATATTCTTTGCCGCTGCGTGAGTTCTGCCCTTTTTCTCTCTTTCGGAATGCGCAGGGACGTAAATGTACACCTGCTCCTTCTGGGAGAACCTGATCCCGGAAAAATCATCAGGTTTGAAGGACTGCACCTTAGATACCTTAACCCGGACGAGCGGAGCAGCGGTTCACTTATCCAGAAAGCCCTGCAGAAGGACGCAAGCGAACAGGATATTCGTTCCACTCCAGGTGTCTGGATTCGTAGAGGAGATCTCGATTCCCTGCTCTCGAAATTTGAGGGTCGCACTCTGCTCTACCTGAGAGAAGACGGAGAGGATATCAGGGCAATTGCAAATGAAATCCGTGACCCGGTCTTCATCCTTGGAGACCATTTAGGAGTTACCGAAGAGGAGGAAGCACAGCTCTTTAAGGCAGGGGCGAAAATTATCTCGGTAGGTCCTCTTTCCCTCCATTCTAATCACTGCATAACCCTTATACATAATGAATTGGACAGGGCTGAGGCTGAAAGGGGAGAATTCCCCGGAGAAGCTGACAGCAGGGTCGAAGATTGAGTGGTAACATATTAAATGATGACCAGAAGCATTAAGAGATGATAAGAAGCTTTTACCCTTTACTTATCCTTTAATTTTATCACTCATTCCCAGGTCTATTTCCCAAACAAAGAGCGTAAGAAAGTGAAAGAAAATGGATGTACTCGAAATTTCAAAAAAGATTCTGCATGAAGGCCCGATATGTGACCACTGTCTGGGCCGTCAGTTTGCAAAATTATCCACAGGCCTGAGCAACAGAGAACGGGGGCAGGCCCTGAAACTCGCCCTTGTCCTTGAAGGGGACCGGATCTACAAAACTGAAAATGATGATTCCCTTCTCAAAGAACTTGCTCCTTGCAGTGTATTTGCGAGAAAGGCTCTCGGAATAGAGGGTGAAGATGAACAGTGCTGGGTCTGCCTTGACCAGTTTAAAAAGCTGGATGAATGGGCCGATAAAGCTGTAAAAGCCCTTGAAGGACTCGAATATTCTACATTTCTTGTAGGTACAAAGGTCAGCGGGCTTCTGAGTGAAAACGAGGAGATGCTCTGGGCTGAGGCTGGGACTGCATATGCCGAACAGCTTAAGACCGAGCTAAACAGGGAAGTTGGCAAGCGGATAGCCGAAAAAGTCCAGAAAGACGTGGATTTTGAAAACCCTGATATTACAATTACTCTTGACCTCGCAAAAAACAAGCTTGATCTCCAGCTCCGCTCGGTATATCTTCTAGGGCGCTACCGCAAACTTATCAGGGGAATTCCCCAGACGCGCTGGCCTTGCAGGAAATGCAAGGGCAAAGGATGTGAACGCTGCAATTTTACAGGAAAACAGTATCAGGAATCCGTAGATGAACTTATAAAAGGGCCTGTAGTTAAGGCTTTCCAGGCAGTTGATACGGCTTTTCATGGCTCTGGCAGGGAAGATATCGATGCCCTGATGCTGGGAAGCGGCAGGCCTTTTGTAGTAGAAGCAAAATCCCCTGTAAAGCGAAGCACAGACCTTGAAGAGCTTATGCGAAATATTAACGAGGAAGCTGCCGGAAAAGTTGAGGTAAGAGAGTTTTCTTTCACCGGAAAGAATATGATTGAGACCTTGAAAAGCTCAAAGGCGGATAAAACTTATAAGCTTAAAGTTACATTTAAAGAGCCTGTTTCGGAGGAAAAGCTTAAATCCAGCCTTGAGGCTTTGAGTGGCATAGAGATCTCACAGCAGACTCCAAGGCGGGTAGTTCACAGGCGGGCCGACCTTGTCAGGAAAAGGCATGTGCATGGCATCAAGCTCGACGAACTGACAGACGAAGGTTACGCTTACATAACAGTAAACTGCGAAGGCGGGCTGTATGTAAAAGAGCTTGTTTCCGGAGATGAGGGCAGGACAAACCCAAGTCTGAGCGGACTTTTAGGGATTCCTGCGCTTGTGGAAGATCTTGATGTGGTCAACGTCGATATTTAAACTCAATCTGAATCAGATTTATTTAATATGTAGAGTCAGGAAAATACTGCCTGACTGAACGTCTTATTTAAATAATATCCATCTTATCTAGAGAAAAACTGTATATACTATAGACTAATTAATCGAGCATTCTAAGGAGGAACATGCGATGACAAACTCCCACGGCGAAAAACGCTGCACAAGGTACAAATTACAGAAGACAGTTCGTGAAAGAGGGATTTCCCCTGTAAGCAAGGCAATTCAGGAATTCGAAGAAGGGCAAATGGTCCATATTGACATTGACCCAAGCATTCAGAAAGGCATGCCTAATCCAAAATTCCAGGGTTCTACCGGAAAGATTCTCGGACAGCGCGGTCGTTCGTACATTCTTGAAGTCCGCAGCGGAAATGCGATGAAGGAAGTTATCTCTCTCCCTCAGCACCTTAAACCGCAGAAGTATTAATATATATTCCAGGCAGTTAGGTTGTAAAACCTAACTCATTTTACCTGAGTTTACAGTATGCAGGCTTTTGCCGTAGGCTCGGGCTCATGTCAGGGTTTTCGGTAACTTGTAATAAGATAAGGATCTGTAATTAAATGTAAAAAACCCAGTGTCCCCTGGAAAACTGCTTAAAAGAGGTGGGGGACTTAAAGAAAACTGATTTTAAAAAATTGGTCCTTTATTCCTACATGGTGATTTATTATCTCGAGATGTGAATATCTATAATTATATATCGTTTGTCAGACATATACCTGATCCAGATCAGGAAAAGATTATTCGGAACAATTTTAGATTATTAAATAAGATCGAATTTCGTGCATAACGGTAATCTGAAGAGTGCCTATCTATGAGAAAAGGTAAGCAATCTCGGGGCCAATTCAGATTTCCGGATATTTACAGGCAGAAATTTACTTGCCGGGAACTCCTGGAGAATTGAAGAGTGATTTGAAGAGATTACTCAGCAGGGAATGGCAGATTGTTACAACTTTTAAGTCGAAAAGAGTGTATTCCAATGATAGTTAAGGAAGTCCTCAGTGAAGATTTATTGACCTTGGCCGAAGTCAGAGAACTACTTACCAGGATCGCCGAAGAGCGCAGAGAGAAGGGACTTGAAGTCGGATATGGATTTAGAAAAGCTCTTCGCCATGCTGAACAATTCTCAAAGATCAGTGGAGAAAAATCAAGAGAACTGGTTAACAGGCTGTTAGAACTCGAAAAAATGAAGCCTTCAATTGCGATCAGGATCGCAGATATTCTGCCTCAATCCAGGGATGAAATCCGATCAATCTACGCTAAAGAAAAATATACCCTGAGCAATGAAGAACTTGATCAAATTCTCGATTACGTGTTGGAAACGATTGAATAAAACTTAAATGCAAAGGGAATAACCTATATAGAAGTTTTCATCTTCTTATTTATAAGGGAAGTATCCGAAACTTAGAGTACTTTAAAGTGTCAGGGAATACCTGACCCGAATTCAAACACAGAGGACTCTTTGGGTTATTGAATATAGAGTCCGGGGATGCTGGTTACAGGGTAGTTTAAAGTTTTACAGGACACATAGAACACCAGAAATTTGTGAATTGTCGACAGTCGATTAATGAATAGGTTCCAAACCGAATGGACGCGAGTTGGGCATATCAGGAGAAGATATGTCCTGAACACAGATTTCCTTGGGATTTCATATCAATTGATAGGATGGGTGCTGATGAGAGTAGATAAGTCGCAATCAGGTAGATCGTACGCTGGCAGATCAGCTGCTGAAAAACCTTCTTATGGCGGCAGGCGTCCGACAGGCAAACCGCAATTCGAGAGACGATCAGAAAGAGCTCCGCGCTCATCCAGAAAGTCCTTGGAAAGCTCACAGGAGAGAGAAGAGTATGCATGGGTTCTTGACTATCTTCCATATGGAAAATCAGTTGACGGCACTTCTGCATACCAGAAAAAACCTCTTGTCCAGGCTGTGGGAGATAAAAAATTCACTCTTATGGAGCTTGTTCCCAAAAACGGTGTGGTTCCTCAGATTCAGTCAAGAGTTTATATAGGATCGGGAGACCGGGATGAAATCGACCACGTAAAGCAGAGAATCGGACACCTGGATCTTACGACAGGAGCGAATCTCGAACTGCCTTTTATCCTTGAGGCTTGTGTGAGGTATCAGGAAGCACATTTTGTAAAGTTTTTCAACGATGCGCATTCCATAACTACCCGCCTGCACATGCTTGACCTCCTTCCCGGGATAGGAAAAAAACTCATGTGGTCTATAATCGATGAGCGCAAAAAAGGAGACTTCAAGAGTTTTCAGGATATCCGGGAAAGAATTCCAAGCCTGCATGACCCGGCTAAAGTCCTTGCCCACAGGATTGAAGAGGAACTCAAGGATGATTTCATCAAGTACAGACTGTTCACAGCTCCACCGCGCCGACAGTAAGCCGAGTGAGATGACCTCTCTCGGATCTATTTTTTCAGTATGGCTCTTAAGGTTAACTTTTTCAGTTTTTGATTTTCATCATTTAAATTATAGTAATTCCATTATTGATCCAGATACCATTATTGATCCAGATACCATTATTGACCAAATGTTGACCAAAGATTCCGTGTTAGATCAAAGTACTTAATTTACTTAGCAATGTACTCTATTTATTACTCGATTTATTCAGGAGGTTTCAGTCTGGTTCGTTCTCTTCTTAAAAAATATAATATAAAAGGAGGCACTTTTGATCAGCATTTTCTGGTCGATGCAGGCTATCTAGACAGAATAGTAGCTGCTGCTGAGCTTGGACCTGAGGATGTAGTTCTTGAAATCGGTGCAGGTATCGGAAACCTGACTGAAAGACTTGCAAAAAAAGCAAAAAAGGTAATTGCAATTGAACTCGACCCTGTCCTTGTCAGAGTTCTCCATGACCGTTTCGATAAAGTCGAAAATATTGAGATTATTGCAGGAGATGCACTGAAAGTCGAGTTCCCGGAATTCAATAAGGTCGTCTCAAACCTTCCTTATTCCATCTCATCTGAGATAACTTTCAAGCTTCTTCGCCATAACTTCAAACTTGGCATTCTCATGTACCAGTATGAGTTTGCAGCCCGGATGGTCTCCTTACCCAATTGTAAGGATTATTCACGTTTAACAGTCGATACCTGCTATTTTGCTGATGCTTCTATATTGATGAAGGTTCCAAAAAGTGCTTTCCAGCCGGCACCGGAAGTTGATTCGGCAGTTATCAGACTCGTTCCCCGCCCTGCGCCTTTCGAAGTCAAAAACCAGGCCTTTTTCATGGATTTTGTATCTGCAGTCTTCAGCCAGCGACGGAAAAAACTGAAAAATGCGATTCTGAACATGAACCATGTACTCAAAATTCCCAGCATCAAAGAGGTTATTGCCCGGCTGCCTGAGGATATAATAAGCAAACGCGCTGAAAACTTGACTCCTGAAGAGCTTGCACAGGTTGCAAATCAAATAATTGATTTAAAAAAGTCATTTTTTGAAAATGAATTAAATGAGCAATAAAAAGCTTAGGGCAATATAACTAAAAAAATAAAGAACTCGAAAATTATGGTTGAAATCGAATACAGAAAAGCTCGGATTAAGCTCGGGGACACGGACCTTGTCTATGAGCCTGCAGAAGATTCTTTTTTACTTGCCGACGCAGTCCTTAAAGAGGCAAAGCCAGGCATGCGCATTCTTGAAATCGGAACAGGATCGGGTTTTGTATCTGCTGTACTTCTTGCAAACCTGAAAAGGATTTGTCTGGTCGCTACGGAAATTAACCCCCATGCCGCTCGCTGTGCAAAAGTAAATGGCGTGGAGGTTATTCGTACTGATCTTTTTAGAGGAATAAAGTCCAAAAATCCTGATATTCTTTTTGACCTTATTCTCTTTAATCCGCCCTATCTCCCGACTTCTGAGGAAGAAAAGGTTCCTGGCTGGCTGAATTATGCTTTTGATGGTGGAATTAGCGGAAGAGACACTCTTAACATGTTCCTAGATGAAATAAGAAATTATCTCAAGCCAGAAGGAGAAATTCTTGTGCTTATCTCTTCTATTACAGGGCTGGATGCCGTTAAGGAGAAAATGATAGATATGGGGTTTGTGGTTGATGTTGTGGCAAGAAAAAAGGTTTCTTTTGAGGAGTTAATGGTTGTTAGAGGAAAACTTTTGTGAACGAGTTTATCTCAAAACTAATATTATCTTGAAATTATACTATTCTTGAAATTATACTATTCTTGAAATTATACTATTCTTGAAATTATACTATTCTTGAAATTATACTATTCTTGAAATTATACTATTCTTGAAATTATACTATTCTTGAAATTATACTATTCTTGAAATTATACTATTCTTGAAATTATAATACAATAGTTTGTCATTCCGTGAAGTCAATGATATTCTCTTGAAACCCATAGAATCCTGTTTTCCTCCACAGAAACCATATACCGATCTCGTTTGATAAACTATTTCCTCCAACTCAGTTAATTTGTGTGGAGATACCGGTTCGAAACTCTTTTCAAAAAATAGATGAGAATAACTAACTTTATTAATTATTTTCTCTTTTTACCGTAAGGGGGGTGAAGTATGTCACGTACTAATTTCTGGGAAAGCTTCTGGGATATAATGGGTGCGTTAATAATAACGATCATAATATTAATTGGAATTGCCAATTTATAATGATTATCAAAGCTTCCATCACTTCTTTTTTTATGTTCATCTTCTAACATTTTAATAAGTAGTACTTTAGGGAAAATAATCTTCTTCATTTATTCTGCAAACATAGCCTCCGTCAATAGGGTATACAAATCATGTATTATGGACGCTGAAGAATTTCATAAGAAACGTGTATTCAATGAAGTTCATAATTTTGGGACTTAATTTTGTAATTTTCACGTGATTTTGTAAAGATATATTATCCATTGCAGTATTTTGAAGAATTTTTACGTCAGAATCGAAAAAGAGATTTCTTAACCCTGATGAAGTGATTTACTGTATTATCGGACTGTTTTGAGCTTTCCGGCATAGAAGGAGATAAATACAGTTAGATAGTTAGGAATAACTGTTCCCGCTAATGTTAATTAAAAAGTATAAAAAACAGGTGGGGCATTATATGGATATAGAGAATCAGTCGATACCAGCTAGGATTTTACTTTACAGTACAGCTGCGGTTATCCTGACTATTGGAATGCGAGAGATTGCTTCAATACTTACAGTCTTCTTTTTCTCTGTATTTATCGCACTGATCTTAACTCCGCTTGTCCGATGGCTTAAGAAAAAAGGAATCCCCGGGGTACTGAGTGTCTTTCTGGTAATTCTTTTATTCGCCTTCATTGTCCTGATTCTTGGGTTAATAGTTGCCAGTGCGGCAATCCAATTTGGAAGCCAGATCCCGCTATATCAAAATCAGTTAATTGAATTCATGAGTAATCTTGCAAAATATATCCCTTCATATGACGGTTTTTCCGTGCAGTCGATTATTCGTGGCATCGTATCAATTACGGTTTCATTTGTTGTAAACATTGTTAATGGACTTGTAAATACTGGGACAACAGTTGGAATTATCATACTCACGACGGCCTTTATGTTAATAGAGGCTGCAAATGTTCCTAATAAAATAAATGAGAAAATTGAAAAGCAATCTGAACTCCAATTGAGGTTAAGTATCTTTGGCAGGAAGTTAGTAAAATTTATTGTTATAAGAGCTGAAATAAATCTTATCACAGCCGTTGCAATTACTATTACTTTCCTTATCGGTGGGATCGACTATGCGATTCTCTGGGGAGTTTTTATATTCATTCTTAGTTACATCCCCTATATTGGTCTTGTTGTAGCTTCCATCCCTCCCATAGTGATTGCGCTTTTTAAGTATGGGCCTTTAGGTGCTCTTGCAGTCATTGTTGTTATCACTGCTGTCGATGGGATTACAGAAAATGTCCTTTTTCCTTCACTTATGGGAAAAGGCCTGCAGTTATCTCCAGCCTTTTTATTTCTTGCCCTAATCTACTGGAATTTTGTACTCGGAGGCGCAGGTGCATTGCTTTCCATACCTCTTACAATGGCTTTGAAAATCATGCTTGAGAGTTTTGATGAAACAAAATGGATGGCCAGATTAATGGATCCACCAGGAGATATAGAGTAACTTGAAAAAACCAGGACAAGGAAAAATAACTATTACTCCGGAAAGACAAGAAAACACTATGAAGCCGTCAGATTAGATAAAAGTATAAAAAGTGACTGAAGAAATTCCATAGTTATAGTCATGCTATAGTCACGCGGCTAAATAATGCAACTGCTCAAATGAGATACAATGAGATTTTTGTTGCAACAATTACAGGCGTGACTATAATTCGGTAAACAATGTACTTGCCAGGTGCAGTGAAAATAGAGACGGTTAGCAGAGCAAAATTTGAATTGGGGAATTAGGGGATTTATGAAAAAGCAATTCGGGTAAGCTCTTTACAAACAAGTGGCGTTGCCAGATTATCCTGTACCAGTCATTAATCATATTCTCTATGCACCTTACCTTGGATAAAGAGTTTTGGCTATAAGATCTGGAAAAAAGGAGAGAACTACTTTCCAGAAACTACTTTCCAGAAACTACTTTCCAAAAAGCAAAAATTTACAAATTGTGTTTATGAAAAGTAATTACAGGGGAGCACTTACGGGAATTTCTGTGACTATACAAAGCCGATATTAATTCTGACATCTTTACCTGTAGCTTCTGTCAGGCGGTAAGCAGCTTTACTGGCATATCTGGAAGGTCTTCCTGACCTACTTTGCGGCCTATCAGGAGGGATACTTTTACAGGTTTATTAACAAGAAATCTAAAGGCATATAGCCTACTGTAACTTTTTCAAGTGTCAAATCTTTTTCTGCATATTCGGAATCTTTGAACATAGCTATCATTCTCCATTAATCTCCTGCTCAACAAGAATTGTCTGAAAAGAAGAATAAGTAACAAGCCCAAGAGCTACAGAGAGTGAGGCAATTGCAATGACAAGTAAAGCTACATGCGAGATCACAGAAGAACGGGCATGTACAACTGCTTCTTTCTCTACCGGACGAAACCCGGAAACCCAGAACATTATGAGAGCTGATACATTGACAGCAAGAAGGTTAACAAGCACGAGAACGGCAGCTGCAACTGCTACTAAGGGTAGTACCCACCCTGACGTTGCAGCTGGTGGAACGAGAGCAATTGCAATTGCGACACCCACAAAGGCAGACCCTGCATTCCGGATAATACTGATAGCTCCTGCTATACCCAATCCCAGAGCAAGGAAAAGAGAAAGGAAATTAGGGCTGGTCCTCTCGGCTATCTGGGATATTTCTCGGATATCGAGGACAGGTAGCAAAAGTATTGATTCTTTAAGAAGCATGCCGATAAGGGTACCCACTGCAATTGCGAGCAGAAGCCCTCCAATCTGCATCTTAATTCCTCGAGACGCAAGTTTTCTGTCATCAAGAACAGTGACTACACTTGCAGTAATTGCAGGTCCCATAAGTGGAGCCACGACCATTGCTCCGATGATTGTTGCAGCCGAATCAAGCAAGAGTCCTCCAGTTGCAATAATCGTGCTCAGAACAAGAAACGAGAGATAAGTAGAAGTTTCAGGTGCTAGGTTCTCTGCACGTGCAATCAATTCTTCCCGCGAGATACGGGTTCCAAAGTAGCGCTGCTTTAGAACTTCAATGCGTCTTTCTTGATACTATAGTTTCAGGTGTCAGGACGATCGTATGTATTTTCTCTAATTCCTGCCTTGCTCAATCTGGTAAGTACTGGTTCTACACCAACAGGAGGAACCGGAAACTGAACAAGGGCTTCAAAGTCCTTTCGGCCTGTTTCATCCCATACGGCATAGTCTATCCCTTCTTCATCTAGCACTGCGAGCACAGGCTGTCGCTTGCCTACTGGAATGAGTACCTGAACAAGACGCATAATATAATTATATATATAATATCTATTTCATACAAATTAGTTTCAAGAAATATTTGCAGTTAATCGAATCCTATAGATTGGTTTCAAAAAATATTTGCAGCTAATCGAATCCTATAGATTGGCTTCAAGAAATATTTGCAGCTAATCGAATCTTATAGATTTGAACATAAAAACATGTTATTGTTCAGATACCATCTCAAAAACCGGATGAAAAAGTAAGGTAAAAACATTGCTGTAGATTAGCATGAAAATGCTGCCACCTGCAAGCATTTTCATTGCTTGCGCATGTTATTCAAAGAATATCATGTGCGTTTACTGTGATTATTTGTTTTGATCCAATGTTTTTAATTTTAGAACTTATTTTGAAATACCTGCGTGAATCCGTTGTCTATGGAAAGGAAACTATAACACGAGATGTTCAGGATCCTGCTTAATTTAAAGGAACTCGGTGTAAGGAAAGAAAACTTCCTTGAATTTCTGCCGATAATGCCATACAGGACATCTTCAGGCTCACTTTTGCGGGCAAAAGGTATCGTATTATAGCGATACTCTGTGATTTAATTCATAGTTTTCCTTAAAGTTCACAATGATATCTTAAGCCCATAAAAATGCAAGATATTATAAATCAATTTGAATATATATTTTTCATCTATTTGCTCATGAGAATAGGTGTGGGGCACTTCGAAGAGCCATTAGTTTGAACTAGATTTGGGAGCAGGTTCGAGTGTTATTATGGTTTCAGGGGTTGGAAAGCTAACCAGATACTCCTCCACTATTCTACAAAGGTTATCGGATACATTATTTATCTGGAGGCATTAATCAACCTGCGTTAACGGGTTATGAAAAAAAGAATCAGCTTACTGTAAAATGACATGGGGGGAATTGTAAAATATGAAAATAAATAGAATCTCGGTACCTGCTGAGATTTTAGTGTACAGTACTTTTGCTGTTATCCTGACAATAGGAATGAGGGAAATATCCTCTATACTCACAACCGTATTTTTCTCAATCTTCGTTGCACTGATACTTACCCCACCTGTCCGCTGGTTCAATCGAAAAGGTATTCCAGGAGTACTGAGTGTGCTTCTGGTAATTTTATTATTAACCCTAATTATCTCGCTTTTCGGGGCAGTGGTTGTAGGAGCTGCAATCCAGATTGGAAACCAACTTCCAAACTATCAGAGTCAGTTGGCAGAGATCCTGGACAAACTGTCACCATATCTTCCATCTACCGAAGAACTATCCCTGCAGTCTATTCTTCGTGGTATTGCATCACTTGCAGTTAGCCTCACGGTAAGCGCCCTTAACGGACTCATAAATGCCGGGACAACAGTTGGAATAATCATAGTCACAGCAGCATTTTTGCTGCTGGGTGCTGCCGGAGCTCAGGAAAAAACAGAACAAAAGGCTGAAGAACAGCTCGCACTCGAATCACGTCTGAATAAATTTGGTAAGGGTCTGATAGAGTTTATTGTTATAAGAACAGAAGTAAATCTTGTTACAGCCATTGGAATTGCAGTTATTCTCCTTATAGGAGGCATCGACTTTGCGGTTTTCTGGGGCATCATGGCATTTTTTCTAGGTTATATTCCTTACATAGGTCTGGCTTTAACTACAATCCCACCTGCGTTCTTCGGGCTTCTCCAGTATGGGCTTGTAGGGGCTCTGGCTGTTATTATCGCTATCTCGATAGTCAATGCACTCACGGAAAACGTAATCTTTCCTTCACTCGCAGGAAAAGGCTTGAAACTATCTCCAGCTATTGTATTTCTGTCCCTTCTCTACTGGAATTATGTGTTTGGAGCTACAGGAATGCTGCTTGCCACGCCTCTTACCATGATTTTGAAGATCATCCTGGAGAGTTTTAATGAAACCAGATGGCTTGCCGGATTTATGGGCCCGGTAGGAAACGAAGCAGAAGCTAAGGAAAGTACAGGGCAGGAAAAAGAAAATTAAATCCGGACCGATGAAGAGATACTCGGAAGCTATCGGTTTTGTAAAGATACAAAAAATCCGTCTATATTTTAATCCGTCTATATTTTTTGCCTGTTCACTCGTAATCTTAACCCGAATATTAGATATGCTAGTTTATATATATATTTAATTTTATATATTTTTTGTATTAATACTACCTGTTAATACTATTGTAATTGTCTTTTGATTGTAGAGTTCCTGAAAGAGGGGGAAGAAGACTACAGGAACTGTACGAGATTTCATATCTCATTCATGTGGTCACCAGTTAGCCGTGAAAAGCAGCGCAGCATAAACTGCACAGCAGAAGCAGAACTTCGAATAGGGGGAGTAAATAAATGGATGAAGTACTGTATGGACCAATGCAGCTCTTAGTTATAGTATTCGACAATCCGAACTTCCACGGCCAGATCCGCCGTGAACTTGACTCAGTCATGAATAAAGGAATGGTCAGGCTTATTGATTTGTTGTTTATATGGAAAGACGAAGCTGGGAATATCAAGTCTCTTGAGACTACACAACTGGATGAAGAAGAAAAAATGCGTTTTGGCGCTGTCGTAGGGGGGCTTATCGGGTATGGAGCTGGCGGTGAAGAAGGAGCTAGGGGAGGCACAGAGGCAGGACTCCTGGCAGCAGCCCAGGAGAATTATGGAATCACTGAAGAAGATATTCTGGAGATAACTGAGGCTATACCTGAAGGTACTGCTGCTGCTATTCTTATTATCGAACACCTATGGGCAAAAAACCTAAAACAGGCAATCAGAGATGCAGGGGGCGTGATGGTCTCCCAGGGTATGCTCACACCCGAGCTGCTCATTGCAGTTGGGGAAGAACTGACAGAAGCTGTTAAATTTGCAGAGAAAAAGAAAAAAGGGCCTCAAGCAGCAGCTGCATTCTGAAAGGTTGATTCTGAAAGGTTGATTCTGAAAGGTTGATTCCGAAAGGTTGATTCTGAAAGATTGATTCTGAAGGGGTGCACGCTCAAATTTAGGTATGGCAAAAAATACACTGGGATATAAGCCAACAATAATGCTTTCAGATACAGGTATTTTCAGATGAAAATCTGGAATTTTTACTGGAAGAAGGTATTGATGCCTATATCCCTAATAATTTGTATAAAGCTGATAAGAAGGAAAAACAGGAAGTTCAGAAAATCTTTCTTAAATACGATAAAGAAAAAGACTGTTATTATTGTCCTGCTGCATTTGAGATTCCTTTTAAAAGAAATGATAGGGGGAGAAATTAAGGCTGGAATAAAGAGAAAATTCGAGCTAGAATAGCAAATAAGCTATGTTGATCTATGAAAATTAATCTGTTCTTGTTGAAATCAATTAAAAATTGAAATGGGCATTACTCAATTGTACAGTTCAAAATGATTTTGATATAGTTTTAAGAACTAGTTTTTAATGAAAAACTAGTTTTTAAGTTTTTTTCAAGATTTAATTATCATGATTAAATATAGCTATTTTATAGAAACCGTCCTATTAAAGTATATCTTTAAACATAGTTCTAATAAAACCTTAAAACTTAAAAGGAATTTCCTGAAATCTTTATAAACCAATTGCGCTGGTGGGTATGACACTTACGGAAATTTTCAACCAGCTAACAGAGCTTGAGAAAAAATTTAATGAGATCAAGTACCCGCTTGAAACTGCTTTTCAGCCATCTTTCTCTTTTAAAATACGTAAAGCAGAACAGGATAGTTTGATCAACCGGCTGCCTGCTTTTGAGCTTGATGAACTTTTCGAGAAGGTAGAGGAATGACATACAAAGTAGCCCTTCATCCCTCAGTCTGCAAAAACCTTAAAAATTTGTATAGACTTGACAGGCCAGGTTATGATTACGTGAAACACCGCCTCCGACTTCTGGCTTACAGGCCGGAAATGGGCATTCCCCTTGAAGCCGAGTTTGAAGATAAATGGAGAATTCATATCGGACCCTTCGTGCTGGTCTATACTTTTGACCGTGATACAAATATCCTTACCATGTTAGTTTTTGAGCATTACACGCGGGCATATAACATGCATACTGCTTATGCGTGAATCGAGGTGAATATAGTAAAGACAGACTTTGTGAGTACTGTTTTTGGTCAAGTGCTGTTTTTTGGCCAAGCTTTTTTGAAAAAAGGTTGTGATATACATCACCTGTACTATTTTTTTGTCAAGCTTTTTTTGAAAAATAGATTGTGAGAATGATTTAAGTTTTAAACACAGTATCAGGATATATGCAAGCAATTGAGGTATCTCATCTAATCAAGAAATTTGGTTCTCTTACCACACACTCAATGATATTAGTTTCTCAGTTGGTGAGGGAGAAACATTTGGTTTTTTGGGTCCCAACGGCGCTGGCAAGACCACTACCATTCGTATTTTGTCCGGAGTTTCAAGACCGACGTCGGGAACTGCAGCTATTTTTGGCCATGATATTGAGCACGGCACTATTGCCGCACGGCAGTCAATGGGCATAGTGTACGAAAATTCAAATGTTTATGACGACCTTACTGCATGGCAGAAAATGGTGCTTTCCGACGAACTCTACCATGTGGGGCGGAAATAAAGAGAAAACGAGGCAGAGGAACTGCTCAAAAAGTTTAAATTATACAACCGGCGCAACGACAAAACTCACGTTTTTTTCAAAGGGGATGAAACGACGTCTTACGCTTGCAATGGGACTGGTTAATAGTCCACGTTTGCTGTTTATGGATGAACCAACCTCAGGTCTCGATGTCAATACCCAGGATTGGCAGGCAGATCTCAATGGTGTCGCCTCTTACCTGTGGAAATGATATGATTGAGTATGCAATACCGGTAAATCGTTATTTCCACCACTATTGGATATTCTGGCGCTCATAATATTCATCCTGATCTTTCAGGTAACGGCAACTACCTTTACAAAAAATTCAATGGATGAAAAGGACAAATCAAATCTGGATAGGAAGTAATTAAGGAAACACAAAGAACAAAAAAGAACAAAAGAACAAAAATAAAAACAAGAGAACAATAAAAGAACAATTGAATTGAAAACTCGTTATAATTCGAGGAAACCGAAATGAGGAAAAACGATAGGGTCAGTGCCTGTGGCAAGACTATAAATTACGAGATAGTGTACAGCAAAAAGCGAAAGAGAGCAGCTATTTTAGTCCGCCCGGACATGAGAGTCGAGTTTCGAGCACCTCAGGGTCTAAGTGCGGATACTATTCGGGGAATGGTTGAAGGAAAAGCCCAGTGGATATTTAAAAAGCTTGAATGGTTTGAGGCAAACAGACTGCCTGATCAAAAAAAGCAGTATTGTGAAGGGGAAGTTTATCTTTATCTGGGCAGAGAATGTCCTCTGAGAATCACATTCGTGAATGACATTAAAAAACCTCTGGCTTTTTTCAAGAATTCCGAACTCACGGTTGAGATTTCTGAGAATACTTCTGAAGATCAGCTTCCTTTTCTGGTAAAAGAAGCTGTCTGGAACTTTTATAGCAAACGTGCCGAAGAGGAAGTTGAAAAGCTTCTGAAGATTTACTCAAAAAAATTCGGGGTATCCACTCCGGTTTTTATGGTAAAGTACCAGAAAAAGCGCTGGGGAAGCTGTTCTGCAAAGAATGTATTGAGGATAAATTTCCAGCTTATGATGGGCCCGCCGAAGCAGCTTGAGTACGTAGTAGTGCACGAACTCTGCCACGTAAAAGAGAAAAATCATTCTGCAAGGTTCTGGAAACTTGTCCGAGAACTCATGCCTGATTATGAAAAATACAGGAATAGCTTGAAAATAGACGGCTGGAAATATGTACTTTGAAGCCAGTATAACTACTTTATGAACGGTTTGTAACTCTATGGGTGGTTTGTAACTCTATGGGTGGTTTGTAACTCTATGAGTGGTTTGTAACTTTATAACTTGAAACACTGAATGTAATGAAAAATTACAGACTTATCCAACTTGCAGTATAAAATTTATTAATAACACAATATATAAAAGTATAGTATACTTTTTGATCCCACTTTCCGCAGATGTCTGATAAATTCCACTATTTTTCCCGACATCGTTTTTTTCAATATATCTATCTATTATTTTAAATTGTATTTCTTAGTTCACTCATTCATTTAAACATTATATATTCAGTAAAGGTTTTATATTCAGTAAAGGTTTTCCTTCTTGTTTTTTGGTAGCAACAATTGAGATCTCAGACAATCTCAATACTAAATTTTGGAAATTTCTCCAAAAACGATAGCAAGAAAATTATTCATTTAAGAGGACATCTGCGGAAAGACAGTTTGATACTTTCATATTAGAGATTCAAAAAGCGATCATAAATATGGATATCTGAGAAGGTGCGCTTCAAAATAAATAAAGAGTTTTGACAGACTCTCTAATCTCGTCCTTTACAGATGCCCATTCTCTATACACACCACTTTTTATTTTTTTCCAATTATATATTATTATATAAATAAAGCAGATTGGTTCGTAAAACTATCCTGAAAATAAGAAGATTTGAACCGTCTTCTAAATTTTGTAACGTTTGTGGATATTAGAATTCAGATTTGACATTAAAGGATAGAGAATATATCTGCCCTGATTGCAAAACATCGAATGTGCAAGTCCTATAGTAAAGTCTGTTTTAAAAAATACATATGAGCTCATCTCAAAACCAATATTATTCCCACATCAGTAAGAGTTTTAGAATTATCATTCAGGATCAGAATCTCTATTGATAATCCAGAATATGAAATTCAGAAAAGCAATTTTGAGTTCTGGGATGAGCTCTATTAAAATAATATTTTTAAAGTCCAGATCTAGATCTGGACTGCTGAATAATTTATGGTCTTAATTGAAGTTAACTTGCACATTATCAAACTTTATTTTACTTTCAGATCCCTAAACTGTACTTATTCTATCACATTTTTTCCTTAGTTTTTTCTTGTAATTCCAAAAGCAGTTGCTGAAGGATCAGACTTGGGAAGTCGGTTCTTTACTCCAACTAACCGCACAACCACCATACTGATCTCAAAGAAAACCACCATAGGCACGGCAACCATTATCTGACTGAAAACATCGGGAGGAGTGATAATAGCTCCTACGACTAAGAACAGAATGTATATATGCTTGCGGTAGGTCGCAAGAGTACTATATTTTACATATCCGTTACGGGTCAAGAAAGTAAGAACTATTGGAAGTTCGAAGATCACACCAAAGATTGCCGTGCATGAAGCTGCAAATGAAATAAACTTAAAGATCGAATAAGTTGCAGTCACTCCTGAGCCTGCTGCATCCATGTAAAGGTATTTCAGAAAGAGAGGCAACATAATAAAGTAAGCGTATGAAGCCCCAAGAATAAACATGACAATGACCGCTAAACTCAGAACGGTAAACTGCCCCTTTCCAATAGATACTGGAACTTTAATTGAGTACCGTTTCGAGATAGCCCTATAAGCATAGAATGCAATAATAGGCAGGATAAGGAGCACTCCTATTATAATAGAGAGCTTTAGCTTCAGCATCATTACTTCAAGAGGAGACACATAAACCAGCTTTGCGCCCTCGGGCAGAAGGTCAACTTTCATTTTCTCAATTATAGGACCTGTAAACTGGAAAGAGAGAATAATGCCTGCAGTAAAAACCCCGAAAATCACAAGTAACTTATTTCGCAGGGTCAGCAGGATTACACTGAGGTTTTCAATGGCTTCAGACATATGGAGTACCTATCCGGAAAAGCAAAAGAAAGTTCTTTATCCCATTTGAGGGAACTCTTATTCACTGCAGGGATTTTTATCATCAACTCTCTTTTTACCTATTTTGTTTTTTCGCTTTGGGTTTATCCGGCTCTTTTCATGGAATCCTTCAAATATTTCCTGAAACTGCCACCATTCAGGAGGAATTCGATTCTCGGAAGCCACAAAGTTCGAGTACGGAAACAATAGTGTTCAAGTACGGGGAACAATAGTGTTCAAGTACGGGGAACAATAGTGTTCAAGTACCGGGAAATAAGTAGTTATCTTAAAAACTTATATTTATAATAAGTGTATTATATTTATTACCTTAGTCAGGCTATAGTAATTATCTTAATTGAGTTGTACCAATTACCATAAATATATTATAAATTCTCAACTAATTTATATTAATTACGATAAGTATATTCTATAAATTATCTTAATTAAGTTATATTATTTCCTTTACCGGATTAAGATAGTTTGTTTAATCTGATTATATTAATCATTTTAAGTGTTTCTATTATAAAGTGTTTCTATTATAATGACTCGGGTGACATAAATCTTCAGATATGCCGCTATTGGGTATGCAAATATATAGTAGAAAGATATTGTGAAAAAGAACCATAAGCTGCATCCCGAAGATCTCCTGCACCTGAGAACCGAAATATCTCGAATGGGATGCAGATTCACATTTAATATTATGTTTCGATATTAATATATTTATCCAGGTACACATAAGAGCGGAAATAAATGGACTCACAGCACACAGCCAACGGAACAACAGCTCCTAACGGAAAAACATCGGGAATCAATTCATATACCTCCGGTGTTCCGGGAGATGTCGAAGAACCCATTACGTTCCACCTGTTAGAGCTAAGGAACCGTTTGGCAATTGTTTTAATCTGGCTTTTTCTGGGAATAATTCTTGCTTTCCCATTCTCGGCAAAAGGGATGTTGCTTATCTGGAAGGAATTTATAAGTACTGACATTTACATGACAGCGTACTCGCCCCTTGAATGGATCTTTGCTCGTCTCAAGCTCTGTCTTGTATTCGCCCTTGCGATCTCTATTCCGCAGCTATTCTATCAGCTTTACAGGTTTGCAGGCAAGGGACTTTATCCTCATGAAAAGCGCTTTTTCCTCAAGGTCATACCTGCATCTTTCCTGCTTTTTATCTTCGGGGTCGTTATAGGTTACTTTATCGTCCTGCCTGTAATGTTCAAGTACATTCTATTTTACTCAGGCGATGCGGCTACAGCGCAACTTTCCGTTCAGGATACTCTCTCAGCAGTAACCACAATCCTTGCAGGTTTCGGCATCGTCTTCCAGCTTCCCCTGCTTGTGGTTTTTGCCGTGAAAATGGGACTTATAGAATACCAGACTCTTAAAAAGCAGAGGATACTGGTCTACAGTGTGATTATGGCAGTTTCACTATTCCTTTCGCCTGATCCTACATTCATTGCCCAAATCCTTGTGGCATTTTTACTTGTAGTCCTTTTTGAGTTCAGCCTGTTACTTATCCGACTATTTTGATAGTCGGTTTGCATATTTATGGGATTATTTATTTTTAAAAACATGTATTTTTAAAATAATCTCCAAATAAGCCAGTCCACCGATGTTGTTACAAGAACTTTTATATTAGATTGTTGATAATAGCCAACAATGATAGGTACACCCGAATTGATAGCAATTCTCGTTGCTGTTCTCTTTCTCTTTGGGCCCCAGAAGCTTCCTGAGCTTGCACGGTCTTTAGGAGGTGCGATGGGAGAATTTAAAAAAGCCCAGCGCGCTTCTGAGCTTGAGCTCAATCAATTCGATGCCTACACCCGAAAGGCTGCAAATACAGTCGCTTCTGAGGAAAAAGAGAAAGAGAAGGAACAAAAAGAAACTCCAGGCAGTAGTAAAGAAGCAAAAACCGATTCAGAGCTGAAAACCTATACAGAGCAAAAAACCTGTACAGAGCTGAAAACTGATACAGAACTGAAAACCGGTACAGACTTGGAAAATAAGCAGGAAGCTGAAAAATCTCTCTCCGAACAGGAAGAGTCTCGAAAGAGCTGAAGCATTGGGACCAAGCTAAGATAAAAGGAGAATAAAGAGACAGACTGAATAGATCAAAATCAAATAGAAAAAAATAAATATAAAACATTTAAGATATAAATAGAACTAGAAACTTTATATACCATAAAAAATCTTAGCTTAATTTATAGATATTTTCAATTTATTAGATCATTATTACTGCTGAATTTTACTTATTTAAGAAAACGAAAAGCTTGAGGTTAAGCCATGATAGGTCCACAAGAACTTATACCGATTTTCGCAATAATTGTACTCCTTTTTGGGGCTTCTAAACTTCCCGAACTGGCAAGGTCCATGGGAAGTTCAGTGGGCGAATTCAAGAAAGCTCAGAAGGAATCCGAACTAAGCCTTAAGGAATTTGAAAAATCCATAACAGACCCCATAACTCCAAAGAGCAAGGTACAGGAAACTGCCCAGAAACTCGGGATTGACATAAGAGGAAAGACCGATGATCAGCTTCTGGAGGAGATCCAGAAAGCCGCAGAAAAACCAAAAGAGGTCTCAGAACCCTGAAAAATCCTGAAAAGTGAATTTCTTTTTTCTTTTCATGGCATTATTCCAGGTTTAACCTTTTTTAATTAAGTTTCTCTTTTTTATTTTAACCGAAATTTTTATTTTTTGTCCTGCCAGAATAAAGAGTAGTGAAACAACTTAACAGGAGTGTTTTTGTGGCAGAGCTAATCACTGAAGTCGACAACAACGATAACTTTCTCGGGCTGCGTGAACGAGAGGAGTTTTATTCGGGAAAACATATTCATAGGGCTGCCCAACTTATCCTTCTCAACCCTGAAAATAAAATGCTTATCCAGAAAAGAGCACCTCAAAAACGGTGGTTTCCGGGACGTTATACATACTCGGTAAGCGGTACTGTAGCAAATGAGTCTTATGAAGCCTGCATGGCACGGGAAATGCTTGAAGAAATAGGAATCTCGGTTCCATTCCAAAAATTATTTAAAATTCCCTGCGTCGTCGAAAACAAAGGAGCCTTTCATATGGTATTTTCAGGCCTTTGTTCGGAAAAAAATGCAAGCTTAATTCGGCCTGATCCGGAAGAAGCCGTATCTGTAGAATGGATTGAACTTGAAGAACTGCATAGGGCTGTCAAAACTGAACCTGAGAAATATACGCCTTCCCTGCGAGAAGGAATTATAAAAATTTTCCGCGAAGGGTGCGAAAAATATATTTTTTGAGATCTAATGGAACTCTCTCAGTGAGAATACATAATTGGTTCAGTAAAGAATCATGATTGGTTCAGCAAAGAATACCTAACTGGTAAATTTGCGGTTTTGCCCTGGAGTTTCTTTCCGATTCTTGTCTGGTGCTTATTCTTATCTGTCGTTTGCTGAGTACTCCGCTTAATATCCGTATTCACTCGGTGGATGTTTTGAACCGGCATATTCACCTACTATGGGAATGTGTTCCCCACATTTCGGGCAGGTTTTCTCAGGTGTGATCTCATACTTTTCAATATCGAAATAGCCACGCTTGATCAACATTTTTCCGCAGTTCGGGCAGAAAGTATTGTTGCGGTCACTGCCAGGAACATTGCCCATGTAAACATACTTCATCCCTTCCTCAGTTGCAATTTTACAGGCTTCCTCCATGGTTTTTACAGGTGTCGGGTAGAGGTCCTGCATCTTGTACTGGGGATGGAAACGGGTAAAATGCAGGGGAGTCTCAGGTCCGAGATTTTTATATACCCATTTTGAAAGTTCCCTTATTTCATCAAGGGAATCGTTTACACTTGGAATAATGAGGTTTGTAATCTCAACATGTATTCCAAGTTGTTTTGCAAGAGCAGAAGCCTCGAGCACAGGGGCGAGTTTTGCGCTGGCTACATCGTGATAGAATTTTTCAGTGAATGCTTTGATATCGATATTCGCGGCATCCAGATAGGGCGCTATGTGTCTGAGGGCATCAGGCGTCATATACCCATTTGTCACATAGATTGTTCCAAGCCCTGCCTCTTTTGCCAGTTTTGCACACTCGTAGGTATACTCATGCCAGATTGTGGGCTCATTATAGGTCCAGGCAATGGAGCTTGAACGTGAGAGGAGCGCCCTTTCAACAAGTTCATCAGGTGGAATATCCATTGTGTAAGCATCTTCCAGGCAGACCTGAGAAATCGACCAGTTTTGGCAGTGCTTACATCGGAAGTTGCACCCTATTGACCCGACAGAATAAACATAAGAACCTGGATAAAAGTGATAAAGGGGTTTTTTTTCGACAGGATCAACTGCCTCGCTTGAAACCGTTCCATAGATAAGAGTATATAGTTCTCCATCCCTGTTTTCCCGAACTCCGCAAAAGCCCCTTTTTCCCTGGGAAATTTTGCAACTATGGGCACAGAGCTTGCAGTGTACTTTATTATCTCCGATTTTCTCGTAGAGCATGGCTTCTTTTATCACAGCAATCCCCATTTAGAAATTGTTTTACAGCATAATAACGTTGCTGTTTCAGATTTTTCAGTTTTTTAGGAAGAAGTTGTCAACTCATGTGTAAGTTTCTGAACCTGGTAATACTATCTGGAACAATAGGGTTTAAAACAACACGATCTGAAACAATTCGATTTGAAACAAAGCGATCTAAAACAATGCAATCCGAAACAATCTCATTCCTTGATAACATTGCCTTTGCAGAAAAAGCAGCAATTATAATTTGTTTTCCACCTTGAACCTCATGCTGAACTCGGTTCCGTTTTCTCTATTCAATTCGATTTCGCCTTCCAGCTGATTAACCAGGATGCTTACCAGCTGCAAGCCAAGGGTTTCAGGATTTTCGAGGTTTACAGTTTCCGGGATACCTTTCCCATTGTCCGAGACCGTAAGGTTAAATTCTGTACTTTCGCCTTCTGGACCTATCTCTTCTCTGAGGTGTCCGAGCTTGTCGTTTCTGGAAAGTCTGATCCGAATTTCTCCGTTTTTCCCATTGGAAAACGCATGCTTCAGGGAATTTGATACCAGTTCATTGACAATTAGCCCTAAAGGTACAGCAATATCCATGTCAAAGAAAATATTCTCCTCCAGCTCCGTTTTGAGGCTGATAGCTGCATCTCCAAGCCTGTAAGTCTGGAAAAGGTTTCCAATGAGTTTCTGAAGGTACGGAGAAAAGTTAAGCTTCTCAGTTCCCTCGCCTTCATGCAATTCCTCGTGAATTAAGGCAATAGAGATTACCCTGTCCTGGCTTTCCCTGAAGGCCTCAAGTACCTCCGAATTCGTAACGCATTCCATGTTGTTGAACTTTTCAGCCTGGAGGTCTAGCAGGGAAGAGATTACCTGGAGATTATTCTTGATACGGTGATGTATTTCTCTCTGGCGGGCAATTTTAATGTTCGCAAGAAATTCTTCGGTTTCCTTCCTTTCGGTTATATCATAAATTGTGCCCTGGTATAATTTCGGATTCCCATCTTTTCCCAAGACTTTCTGGTAAATTTCGTGTAGCCATCGGATTTTTCCGTCCCTGTGTGTTATGCGAAAATCAACTTTGGCATATTTATTACAAGTTGAATCACGAATCCGTTCCTCTTCTTTGAGGAGTAAAGGCAGATCCTCAGGAAGAATTATCTCTTTCCACTTAGCTCTGGACATAAGTTCTTCTTCAGTATGCCCTGTGATCTCTTTAACAGCTCCGTGCATGAATATGGGAATGAAATTCCTGTCTGTCTGGAAGGCAATCCCCTGGAAATTCTGTATGAGAGAACGGTATTTCATTTCACTCGCTTCAATTTTTTCCAGTGTGCATTTCCATTCTGTAATGTCTTTCATCACACCAATGGCCCTGTAAACTTTTCCCTTTTCATCTTTTAGCCAGACGCCCCGGATTTCAACGTAGATATATTTTCCATCTTTTTTCCTGAACTTGAATTCGGCCTGAATTCTCGCTTTTTTCCTGAAGAAGTTCTCCAGATTTTTAATCGTCTCAGTCCTGTCTTTGGGATGAATATGCTCTATCCACAATGATTCATCAAGATTTTTGAATTCATCCGGAGAATATCCTGTTACTTCCCGGATAGCTCCTGCCCATTCAACCTCATGTGTCTCAATCCTGAAATCAAATACTAACTGCCCTGTCTGTTCGGCTGCAGTACGGTATCTTTCCTCACTTTCTTGCAGGCTTTGGCTTGCAAACTTCTGTTCTGTTATATCTTTTACAACTCCGATGACCCTGCTTATACCTCCGCTTGAGTCCAGTATATCGGTTACGTTTTCCTCAAGACAAGCATAGTTGCCATTCTTTTTTTGGAACCGGTATTCCAGACGGCAGTTTCTTCCATTTTTCATATGGGTTTCATTGTTTATCCAGAGCTTATACCTGTCCTCAGGGTGAACGTAATTCATCCATAAGTTCACACCTGCACTTTTTAATTCTTCAGGGGTATATCCCGTAACTTCTTCAACCGAGCCAAGCCAGTCGACCTTATCAGCCACGATGTCGCAATTGTATACCATCTGCCCTGTTTTTTCAAGAATTGTCTTGTACATTTCCTCGTTTTTCTTAATTTGTTCACTCAGTTCATTTTTAGAACTGAGACTCTCTTTCAGGATTTTTTCCGTCTTCCTGAGTTTGGTTATATCCTGCATTACAGTAACAATTCCTATAGTCTCCCCTTTTTCGTCGCATAAGGCTGATTTATTTAAAATAAAAGTCTTTGTTGTTCCGTCCGCAACTATAAGTTCCTGTTCTATGGTTCTCGTCCCACCATGATTCAGGATTTCAGTTTCTATCTGGATCCATTCGTTACAACCTTCCAGGAGATCCCTCTTTTCTACAATATATTTTCTGGGAATATCTGAAAATTTCCTGGCAAGTTCGAGGAGTGTTCTCCCTATAACCTCTTCTTTTGGGAGACCAATGATTGTCCTTGCATGCGCCTCATTTACTAGAAGAAAAACTCCATTTTTATCTTTGTATGAGACTGGATTAACCATAGTGTCGAGCATATCTTTTATAATACGAGGACCACCCCGAAAAATAAGATCTGAGACCTTGCTTTTTTCATCAGATACTTTAACCTGACTACAAGCCACATCATTGGCTTTTAGCTCAGTTGTCTTTTTATCTTTATTTACCAGTGCTGTCGTTTCTTCATGACATTCTGGTTCTTCCTTATAGTCTTTCATCTTCTTTCCCCAAGAGGTTCTCGAAAATCAAGTTTTTTGGCACTCAAATTAACAGATAAGCTCTATGTTTCAAATGGACAGGATACACGGTTAAATAAATACATATAAAGTTAAAAAAAGTTTTTGACGTTTTCTAAATTCAATTTACCGTTAGCCAATAAGTTAGGTTATATTTCATGATAATTAATAGTTATCTCTTCAGGAAAGAAAGGAAAAAGTAATTTTTGAAATTTGAAAGTAATAAATTTGATGGGTAATAATGATTAATTGATTATGCTATTGTTAATAATGACTATCTCGAATAATAATAATCAGAATAGCGCAATTAATAAAAAAACAACTGAGAATAAGTAACTGAAAAAAAGGAACTGAGAATAAATAACTGAAAAAAAGGAACTGAGGAAAAGGCAATCCTCCTGCAAGGTTCAGGTTGTTTTCCGTGCAAACACAATCCTTGAGCCATCCGTCATGTCAAAAGTACGGAAAACTTCAAGCCCGTAATTACCAAGCATCTCTATATACTCATTAAAGGGGACGCTGTTTTCGAAACTGTAACCTGATCCTCCTTTTTTCACACCTTCAAAAGTCCAGAGGTTCCAGTCAAGGCTGATAAGTGGACTTGATTTCATTTTTTCATCAGGCATCTGCCTGGTTACGAAAATGCCTCCAGTATTTAAGGCTTTAGAAAGCTTGGGGATTAGAGAAGGCACTTTTCCTCCGGGATTAAAGGAAGAAAAAATAAGGTCATAGCCACTTCCGAGTTCATCTTTAAAAAAATCTCCCGGAATTGTCTCTACTCTTGAAGCTCCATATTTCTCTATGAAATATCTTGTTTCTCCAGTAACAGGTGGAAGGTCGAATACAAAAGCCTGAAGGTCTTCATTTAGCTTTGAAAAAGCGATTGCATAAAGCCCGTGTCCTCCTCCTATGTCAAGCAGCCTTTTGACATTTGTAAAGTCAACATTTTCCATGACAACCTGTACAGTTTCTTGGAGCAGACCACAGCGTGCATTTTCAGCCATACAGTGAACAACTTCCCCGAAAAAAGGCCCTTTATCGACAACATCGGGCCCCTGTTTTATAATCTGAGGGAGGCGAGCCCAGCGTTCGACATTTCTGAGCCTTTCGGCAAGGTAATGTTGCTGAGAAAACGGAGAACTTTTTAGGAGATAAGTTGCACTGAGTTCAGAGACAAGGTACACTGCATCGCCATTCTTTGTTCCATTATCATGGTTCTCAGATTCGGTTTCAGGTTTTCTATTGTTTTGACTGGCGATTGCATCTATTTTTATAATCTGCGCCTTTTCTTCTTCCTTGTTTATTCCTTCCTCAAACCTGTCAAGGAACCCGAGACCATGGAGAGCTTCACAGAAATGAGGCATGAGCAGAGGATCACAGCCAAGCTTTTCAGCCAGTTCCCCTGCTGACAAAGGAGATTTAAGTGCTTCAAACACTCCGAGCTCAAGAGCCGAAACAATTAGTTTGTACTCTTTTAAACCCTGAATAGAAGAATCTATAAACTTGAAAAAGTGATCGAAATCGATCTCAGGCTTTTGCATTAAATCCAGAATATTTCCAGCTTCATCTTCATTTTTAAGCTTTACACTGGCGTCGAGTTCATTTTTTAATCTGTTATTATCTGTAGCCTGTGCATTAACTTCAGTATCAGGTTCCGCTTTATCATCAATATTACTTTCCATGCCCTATCTCCTTTTTATTAATTCTTCCATACTTTTCACAGATCAATTCACAGATCAATTTTAAAAATTTAATATTCTCATATATTTACCCACTGTAAATATTAATCTACTGAAATATTGTAATAATTAATAAGATATGAAATTTGCTTTATATTAATATCAGTAAACATTGTTAACTAAAGGTACTACTCTATGAAGATAAAATTCAAGGTTAAGATTGAAACAATTGAAAAATATTATTATAACGAACTGGTACATACGGCAACTTGCATAGAAACTTTCTTTTTCTTCTTAAACATTTTTATGATAATTTGGATCAGTTAGAGTTAGGATCAGGTAGAGTCAGGATTAGTTAGAGTTAGGATCAGGTAGAGTTAGGACTTGAGCAGGTCTGCCTGGGAATGGATACAGCTGCTCCTATGGAAATCGTAGTAAACGAACTTGTTTCAAATGCCCTGAAGTATGCTTTTCCTGCAGGAGAGAAGGGAGAAGGAGAAAATGGAGAAGGAGAAGATGGAGAAAGAGAAAATGGAGAAGGAAAAGATGGAGAAAGAGAAAATGGAGAAAAAGAAGATGGAGAAAGAGAAGATGAAGAAATTCACATAAGTCTCTTTGCATCAGAGTATAGCAATAGAGAAAATGAAGCCAGGAGTCTGCAAAAACGAAGGAGGCTTTCAGTTTATTTTCTCTTCTGATAGTTGCCGATAACGGAGTAGGCATTCCCAAAAATTTCGGCTTCAGAAATACCGATTCTCTTGGGCTTCAACTTGTAAATATTCTCGTAGAACAGATTGAAGGTTGTATTGAACTTAAAAGATACACTGGAACTGAGTTCCGGATCATGTTCAAAAAGCAAAAAAATGAATGTAAATGAATGTAAGAGACAGGGATTTTCAACTTAACCAGGCCGATTCTCTAAACTGAACTTTTCACACAAAAAAAGGCAAAAAACGATAAATTTAAAAAAGAACTTTAGAAGGATGCGTCAACATAATCGACCGGCCTTTTAAAAACAGCTGCTATCATACCGTTTTCGTCGATCTCGTCCGCAAACTTGATGAGCTCCCAGCCTTCAGTCCCGAGGCTGTTAAGATCTTCTTTTGCTTTTGACCACTCACTGAACCTTATCTCTTTAACATCATATTCCCAGATGGTCACTCTAATTCATCTCCAGTAAAGTTGGGTAAGATTAACTCATATATTAAGTGGTGGCATCTGCTATATTTAGCTTTTTAAAAAATAGATTTGCGATTAAAGCAACTAAAGTTGATTTGCGGATTGATTTAAAAATTGACCTGAAAATTGACCTGTAAATTGATTAAGAATTGACCTGAGAATTGACCTGAGAATTGACCTGAGAATTGACCTGAGAATTGACCTTAGTTAATCTTTCCAACTAAATTTATATTCAGGACTTTTTATTTAATGAACAAATAAAAAGAAAAAGTTGTTGAGAATTGATTTCTCTCAATATTTGAAGTGGAGAACCATGAGAGTTCATTCCTTAAATGAGGTTGAATTTCAACCGGTCTTAAAATAACTCAAATCTCTCAGTCCATCTTTAAATAAACTCAAATATCAACAAATTCATACTCACGGCTTCCAAACCCGATTTCTTCTCCATACTTGAGCTGGTGGGTTCCATCGATCATTGGCCACGCCCCTTTGAACTTATCGGCTCCGGCTTCGTGGTTACATTGAAGGGAGGAGTTGATGAGCCCTTTCTGCCTATTTACAAGGTCGTAACTTGCCTGGTCAAGGGCAACAGGATCTTTTGAGGCAAGAATTCCTATATCCGGTACGATAGGAGCATCACTCCAGGGTACGCAGTCGCAGTCAGGTGTAATTTTAAGCAGGAAATTTATGTAACCTACTTTTCCTTCTTTTCCTTTTACTGCCCCATAAGCGTACTCAGTAAGACATTCCAGGAAGTTCGGAATATCATGTTCCCAGTCTATAGTTATAGCTCCGGCAGGGCAAACTTCCATGCACTGTCCACAGCTTATACAGATATTGGGATCGATCATTGAGACTTCTCCCAGAAGATAAGGGGCTCCTACAGGACAGATTTTAATACATTTCTGGCAGCCTATGCACTTTTCTTTAACCACATGCGGGCTTGTCGGAAAATGCTGTTCCTTCTTGCCGGATGCCGGAGCACAGCCCATAGCAAGGTTCTTGATAGCTCCTCCGAAGCCCGCCATAATGTGCCCTTTAAAATGTGACATCACAATCATGGAATCCGCAGCAGCAATATCCGACCCTATTTTTACGGATTTGAAATGCTTCTTCCCGATCTCTATATCTGCAGCGTTCTGGCTCTTCAAACCGTCTGATATGATAAGCGGAGCCCTGACCACAGAATAATCAAAACCATGTTCAATCGCAGTCGTCAGGTGGTCAACTGAATTATGCCGGCTGCCTGAGTAAAGAGTATTTGTGTCCGTAACAAACGGTTTTGCTCCGGCTGCCCGGATTTTTTCTACGACCTGCCGCACAAAGACCGGATTTATATATCCGTCACTTCCGTACTCTCCAAAATGAATTTTAATTGCAGTCAGATCACCTTCTCTAAGGAATTCAGCAAAACCTGCTTTGTCAAAAAGCTTCTGGATCTTGCTGATCGTACTCTCCTCTGGATTTCTCGCTCTGAGATCTGAAAAATAAACTTTACTTGCCATATAAGTGCCTCCTAAATCTGAATTAATGTTTTTATAAAACTATGAAGTTAAAAAAGTGTTGTTTATTTTTAGGCATTGCGCTGTTTGGAGAGAAAGAGAGAAAACTAAAAACGCTGCTTCAGTCGATTAGCTTCAGTCGATTAGCTTCAGTCGATTAAATTCACTTAGCATGCCGATGCAGCAAAATATAATACAATATACTGCTAAGGGGCTGATAAATTCAAGAGACTGATAAATTCCTGAGAACTTCTACCTAAAAATACGCATTTTCACAACTTGCCTGTAAATTTCTTATATTTTTTAATATCCACTGCTATTTTCTTGCATTTATCCTTTTCAAGCCGTTTCAGCCCAATTTCTGCTTTTTTTGACTGGAATATGAGTTCTTCGTTTAATCTGTGATAGCTGGCAAGCCGTTCTTCAGGAATAAGCCCGTCCTCAACCGCCTTCAGGACAGCACAGCCCGGCTCGTCGCGGTGAGTGCAGTCTTTAAACTTGCAATTGCGGGCTGCGTCAACAATCTCGGAAAAAGCTTTTTCAAGCCCGTCTGCAGAGTCTCCGAGCTGGATTTCCCTGATTCCGGGGTTGTCTATAAGAACCGCCCCATTTGGAAGCAGGAAGAGCTGGCGGACTGTGGTTGTATGCCTGCCTTTTTCATCGTCTTTCCGGATATCTCCGGTTTTCTGGATGGTTTCGCCAAGAAAAGCGTTGATAAGCGTGGATTTTCCAACACCTGAGGAACCGATTAATGCAATTGTTTCCCCAGGGTTGAGGTAAGGGATAAGTTCGTCAAGTCCGGTTTTTGAAAGAGCGCTTAATGGAATAACTGGCACGTTACCTGCAATGGACTGGATTTTTTCTACCAGCCGGGTTGGGTTATCTTCAAGGTCGATTTTGTTAAGTAAAATCACAGGGCTTGCCCCGGAAGAATACACAATGGCAAGATATCTCTCAAGCCTTCGAAGGTTGAGATCCTTACCAACTGAAGTCACGATAAAAATGGTATCAAGATTTGCAGCAATTACCTGCTCTCCGCCACCATCTCCTGCTGCCCCTCTTGAAAGGCAGGTCCTCCTGGGCAGAATATTCACAACCATGCGTGAGCCCAGTTCAGGCTGGTCAAGCAAAACGACAAAATCCCCTACGACCGGCTGCTTCCCAATTTTCAGAAGTGCGCCTGAGATTCCAGCCTGTACGACAGCCCCAGAGACAAGGACCTCGCAAACCGTTTTATGCCTTGATGCAACTCTTCCGGGAGTGTAGGGGCCTTTGTAGGCAGAAAATGCCAGTTCAAGATCTTTGTTCCAGCCTGGAATTTTATTGGCGTCCCAGTGGATGGAATTATGACCTGAATTTTCTGCTTCGTTATGATTGCTCATAAGATGGAAGTATCCGATTAAATGGATAAATATTTTGAGATTTTGTCCTGTAAAAATCCAATTGTGCCTGAAAATTCCTTCTCATTCCGGCTGAAAAAGTTCCCTGTCGGAGAACTGACTCCATATTAAATCCTCTTTCTATTTTCAAATTCTTTTTATAGTAAAGTAACAAATTCAAAGCAATGATCGATTCTGCATCTTTACGAATAATTGTAATTTTTATTGTCATTGTTATAGCCGTTTTACTTATATCCTCACTTTTAGGGAAAAGGCTCGATAAGGCTGACAAATACATTGGAAGCTGTGCTAAAGAGAAAGAAAATGAGAGCGAAAATGAAAAAGAAGACGCAATGGCGATTGGACTTTCCATTGGCATGTCATTCGGTTTGATACTTGGCCTTATGATGGACAATCTAACCATGGGGATTGCTCTCGGACCTGCCTTTGGAATGATTTTTGGAGCTTTATATGGGGAAAAAGAGAGGAAATAGTACGTGATTCAATCAGAGTGGAGATATAAGAGCATTTGATCCGCTTATTCAAATGTTAGATGATTTTATACAAATACATATGTAAGAAAGTATTCAGCAGAAGATCTTAAGAGCCTATCTTTTCTTGAATTTTTCCTTTTCAAGTCGTTTCAGCCCAATTTCTGCTTTTTTGACTGGAATATGAGCTCTTCAGTTAATCTGTGATAGCTGGTAAGCCGTTCTTCTGGAATAATCCCGTCTTCAACCGCCTCTTCCTGGGAAGAACATTCACACCTATGCGTGAGCTCAGTTCAGGCTGGTCAAGCAAAACGACAAAATCCCCTACAACCGGCTGCTTTCCAATTTCAGAAGTGCACTTGAGATTCCCGCCTGTACGACAGCCCCAGAGACAAGTACCTCGCAGACCGTTTTATGCCTTAATGCAACTCTTCCGGGAGTGTAGGGGCCTTTGTAGGCAGAAAAAGCCAGTTCAAGATCTTCGTTCCATCCTGGAATTTTATCGGCGTCATAGTGAACTGAATTATGACCTGAACTTTCTGCTTCGTTATGGTTGTTCATAAGATGGAAGTATCCGATTAAATGGATAAATATTTTGATATTTTATCCTGTAAAAGTTCAATTGTGCCTGAAAATTCCTTCTCGTTCCGGCTGAAAAATTCCTCTGTTAAATAACTGAATTCATTTCAAATCTTCTTTCTCTTTTCAAACTACTTTTATAGTAAAGTAGTAAATTCAAAATAATATTTCATTTAGTTTTTTAAATATTTGGTAAGTGTTCGAAATATAGCAGTATATGTTTATGTATGAACGACATTTTTTCAATAAAATCGATGTAGATGTAAAGTATGAGTCAAGCAAAATCAGATATAGTAAATCTAATTAGAAAAAGCTTCAAAAATAAAGTATCAAATTTCTTTATAATTGGCTCATTTTTAAGTGATAGTTGGAACTATGAAAATTCAGATATAGATATTGTATGTGTAGATAAGTCTTTTGAAGAGTATTCATACTTTGAGAACAAAAAGTACGTGAAAAAGATGCTTGTCGATATCCCCTATAATTTTGATATTTTTATATATACTCCTACACAATTTAATGATAAATTACTAAATGATTTGAGATTTCACAAGCAAATACTAAAAGGTGCTAATTAATATGCAATTAAATGATTCATCCGTGGTTAGTGATTGGCTACGCTTTTTGGACTATGATTTAGAAAGAGATCACGATATGTGGCAAAACCGAAAAACTTTGGTTTTAGACAGTATTGAAGTATTGAATTATATACGTGAAAATTCCTCCTCAAACGTCGAGATAATATCTGACAGTAGAATTCAATCCCTATTTGATTTATGTCAACTTCCATGTAGGAATGATTATTATAGTAGATTTTTAAAATTCGACTCCCGATTTTATAATAATGAGAATAATTGGTGGTTAGATTGTTGGCAAACAATACGCATGAAGAACTTATTGCATAAATTTAATATAATAAATTTAAATGAGTATTTGCTTGAAAATTCTGATGGAGAATATTTTGCAAAAAAATTCCCAAATTTCTTTAATTATTCAAGAAAGGAAAAAGCTAGTGTTCCATTAGCTGCTTTCTCTTATCTTGAATGTATCCGATTAATATTGAATACTGACAAGATACTAGATACAACTCATTTAGATGAGATTAAATCTTTTCTAAAATTACTTTATGAAAAAAATAATGGAAAACTAAAATATTTCAAACGATCAAATGAAATTCGTGCTAATTCATTGAATCTTATTCGATGCTTGCAAAAGAAATATTCTGATCCAGAATATAATGATATATATTCAAGTATAAAAAAAGTATTAAAAGACATGATTGAAGTTAATAAATGGGATCAATATTCATTTACATGGTGTACTTTTTTCTTATTTGGTTTAGATAAAGATATTTTGCTCCAGACAAAATCAAAAATTCCAAATGATTTTTTTGTAGAATCTAATTGGATTTCTGGTGCAAATCACACTAGAAAGCCAAGATATGCTTTATTAGCCTTGCTTGATAAGCTCAGGAATTCTCAATATTTTGAACTTATTAAACCTAATCCAATTGTTTATACACCTTATAATAAACTTAAACACAATTCTGAAACACTGCTTGTTATAGATAAAGCCATTCAATCTTTTAAACAAGTAAAAGACATTCAACAAAAAATAAGGGACGAGAATTACAATGAAAATTATTTCAGAGATTTGTTAAGAGTGGCACTTTCCTCCAATAAAAGTGATGATGTCGAGTATATTGAAAAAGAAGCATTTTTGAGTTCTGGAAGAACCACAGATCTACTAGCAGTTAGACGAGAAGGATATGATATTCCTATTGAAGTTAAAATATTATGGCGATTTAATGGGGAATCCTATGAGCCAATAACTGAAATAATTGAACAATTGACAGATGGAAACTTTGGAGTAATTGTTGTTATAAACGCACATAATAATCCTACTTATAAACGGAAATATACTGGCTTTGAAGGATGGAAATATTTCATTAAAGATCATAATACCTATATTGATGGGACAATTCGAGAAAAAGACGACTACTACGGACAGTTGAAAAGTAATAGTGTTTACTCTGAACACATGTCTAGTATTGGTGATAGGCAAAAAGTTGTAACTTTACTGTCAATAATGATAGACCTCTCAGAATATATCCGATCTTCACACCTTAAGTAAAAACTTAAAATAAAACCTTTACCTTAAAATTTGAAGCCCTTTAATCCTCAGCATATTAAACTAATTCCTCTATGCCTTAACTCACCTCAATTTAGAAATTAAATATATCTACATCCAATAACTACTTTTTCCAAGCCTTAACTCTCTCTAAAACATGGCTATTAAGGGTGAAGGACTTATCTCTTTTTGCTTGCCTTGGGTTCTTGAATATATTCGTATTCAAGAACTTTTAAGGTTTTTAGGAGAGTAAAACTAAAAAATGGATATGTTTTACTACAAAACCTATATATTCTGAAGACATAACTTTAAAAAATAATAATTAATGAACTACTGATTAATCTGCACTTCATCTAGATATTTCTGCAGCTTATCTGCAAGTTTGCCAATATGAATACCATCAACAAATGCATGATGAACCTGAACTGCAAATGGCATCATAAATTTGCCTTCTCTTTCATGATATTTTCCCCAATCAAATATGGGTTGCGCTTTTTCCCTATTTTCAAAATACGTGTGAGAAAGTGTCTTTGTAACAGCAAATATAAAAGTCTTAAAATTAAAACACCTCAATAAGAATTCAGTTTTCTTTTTCAACATCCGGGGAACCTGCATAATATATGACAAATGTACTAACTCTAACACCAGGAACATTTCTTCAGAGTAGTTTTGATAAAGTCGGCGATGGCCGTAGATACGAAGAAATAGAGCTCAAAACAACAGGAACGAAGACAACATTTACGGCCAAAACTCCTATTCAGCTACATCCTGGTACGACCATAACCGGAGATGAAAAAGCAATCATCCAGCTAATACCATATGCTTCGACGTGCCTCTGGAAGCCACAGGTACCAGTCTTCAGTTTCTCTGGCGAAAATTATCTGTTTGAAGGGTTCACGTTTGATGGGCTGGCTGATAAGCAGAATGTGCTTCATGGGAAAGGTTACCATAATCTATTTGGAGGAAACAGAGCTTCAAAAGTCAAAATCCGGAACGTGAAAATTCAGAATTCAAAGGGTGATGGTGTTAGGATTTTAGACTCAAAAGATGTAACCTTCACTGGAAACAAAATATACGGCGTCGGACATGATGGTTTCTATTGTGAAAGGTGTGTTGGCGTAGAAGCTTCAGGAAATGAGATCTATACAAGGATCAATTCAGGCCTGCGCTCTAAAGGTTCCAGGAATGTAATTTTCCGAGATAACACAATAAAGAGCACTGTGAAGTACAAACCTCGTACAGGTCCAGGCATTCAGGTTGAAAACTCCAGGGCAAACGAATCTACATCGAATGTCCGGATACTCAACAACATTATTGACGGGTGCCAGGGTCCAGGGATCTGGGCGGCTGGTCATACTGCACCTGCTTTAGATGCAGCAACCGGGCTTACAATTAAAGGGAATACCATAACAAACTGTGGGCAAATGCCTGTAATTGCAAACAAAGAAACTGCTGATAGACTTTCAGCCGTCGCCGGAATATGTCTGGATGGGTGGACAGAGGTAGACATTCAGGAAAATGTCCTGGATGGTAACTGTAACGGTATCCGAATAGGAACCTACATAACTACTTCTGCAGGATCCGGGTATGTTGTGCGTCTTACAGGCAATGAAATAAAGAATACTGTGGCTCCCTTTAATAGGGACGCGTACGCAGGGTATGCAATCGCTGTTACTGTGCCTGGCAAATTCAATGTTACAAGTGAAGGAAACACGTTCAGCGGAAACTTAAAAGATGTCTTTGGGATTTAAGTAAAAAAAGATAATGCAATCTATTTTGGTATCTGAACACACCATCTAGCCATTTTGAACTCTTTTACAGAAAGCTAATAAATTGACGTTAAGATTAAAATTGATAACGGAAGAAATAGTGAATATCTGGGAAATACTGTGGAAAGTGGGCTAAAAAAGTAAAAATTAGTGAACTACTGATTAATCTACATTTCATCCAGATATCTCTGCAGCTTCTTCGCAAGTTTGCCGATATGAATACCATCAACAAATGCGTGATGAACCTGGACTGCAAACGGCATAATAAATTTACCTTCTCTTTCCTGATATTTTCCCCAATCAAAATATGGGTTGCGCTTTTTCCCTGTTTCCGAAATCCGTGTGCGAAATATGCGTAAACGTTATCCACGGAAAGGCAGAGAATTGATATACATCGTTTTCTACAGGTCCTTTAAAATGTCCTTTTTGATTTTCTGCCGTTACGGTTGCCAGTTGTACAAACTTCTCAATCTTATCCTGCATGGAAACATTTACTACCTTAAATAATTCTGTTTTTGTCCAAATACCGGGATAATTGAGATTACCCCTTCATCTTTTTCAAATTGCATCACATCTATCAAAGACAAATTAAATTAAAATTAGAATAAGTTAAAAGAAAATAAGGTTTATGTGGCGTTTAGCCTATAATTCCAATTCCCTGATCATTCGGCTTGAATGCAAATAAAAACAATCAGTTTTTTCTGCTGATCTACCCTAAGGTTTTAAAAAAATTAATTTCAATGTATAATACATACATCAGAAAAATATATTATCAATGTCAGCTAGTTCATTTTCGAAAAAATTATATTCCATTGATATTTATATATCCAGTGTAATAGTGAGATCAGTGGAATATGTCAAAAATATCTGCTATTAAATTACTTTATTTTGCAAACAAAAGCAGGATATGGCTTTTTGGAATCATATTGCAAAACAACTTTCAGCAAAATAAGAATTGAAACAATAAAAAACGAAGGAGGAAAATATATAGAAATAAATGAAGATGACTGGGATAAGGAACTTAAGCCAGACATGAAACACTATCGAGGCTGGCATTTGATAGTTCTGGTCCTTCTTATGCTTGTCAACGTATATATAGAAATTAAATGGCTTTTCTTTAGCTAAATATTGAAAAACAGCTTCCAACAGAGTTTTTCGGTAATCTCAGGAAAAAGTTTCGTATTCAATTTACTGTTTTCCTGTATTAGGCTCTGGATATGAACAGCCTGTTTCTGTGTAACTTCATTAAGCTGGTCTATCTGCTTGTTCTTTGTAAACATTTGCTTATAAAGTGCCTAGTTTACTTTTGACCTGAAACCAGAGCCTCCCATTTATTCCCCTTTCCAGAACATGGCTGTTAAGAGTAAACGGCTTATCAGCTTGCGTGTTCTGCTTATGTAATGTTAAAGTACCTTTAGAAAATCCTAACTTCTTCCAGCCAACGTAAGAAATATTGAGAATCTTTTGCCTTATATCATAGGAATCAATTCTTTCAATTTCATACTCAGGTTTAACAAAATCCAGTTTTTCCTTTTTGCTTGCTAATGTTCTTGAGTATGTGTGTATTTAAGAACTTTTAAAGCTTTCAGGAGTGAAATTCATTATCCGCAAATTTGCCAATATGAATACCATCAACAAATGCGTGATGAATCTGGACTGCAAATGGCATCATAAATTTGCCTTCTTTTTCCTGATATTTTCCCCAATCAAATATGGGTTGGGCTTTTTGGAGTTATTTTGTTTGTTTTTTGGAGTTTTACCCTTTTTTAAGTTTTTTTATCCTTTTTTAAGTTCCTTTGCCTTTTTTTAAGTTCTTTTGCCTTTTTTAAGCTCTTTCTATTATTCTTTATTTTCCTATCCTGTTTTGAGTTTAAAAATAGAATCTATTCCTTCTATCCTGAGCTTAAGAATCGATTTTACTCCTTCAGTTACAAAACAGTTTTTTTATATTAGGGAAAATTCGAATCAGAAAAAGTATATCTTATTGAAAACAAAAAATGCAAAATACCAGTTTTAGCTCTGGTTCCATGCGTGAAATGTAAAAACGGCCAGGTGTGGCAAAAACCCGGAAGGAGTCCGGAATGAGCTTTCACTGGAAAAGCGAGGATTCCGATATGACAGAAGAAAATGTGAGTGAAAATATGAGTAAAGCAAAGCAAAAGGAGTTGCAAGCGGCAGAAAAAACCGAAGAACCAGAGGATCTCAAGCAGCTCCTTGTCAAAGCTGGCGAGGCTGGCAGTTACGAAGACAAACTCAGGCTGTATGATAAAGCCTTAACTCTGGACCCTTTATTTCTCGATGCCTGGATCCAGAAAGGTTTCGCTCTGGACAGGATGGGAAAATCAAAGGAAGCTCTTGACTGCTATGACAGGGCTCTTGAAATCGACCCTGAAAATCTGGGGATCAGGTGCCTCAAAGGTTTTGCCTTTAACAACCTGAGTGAATATGAAAAGTCGATCGAGTCTTATGATGAGGTTCTGAAAGTAAATCCTGACGATGTATTCTCGTTGTATCAGAAAGGTTTAGCTCTGGAAAGCCTTGGAAGATATGGAGAAGCCATGAAGTGTTATGACAACGCGCTTGATATCGATCCGACTGATGTTCTAATCAGAGAAAAAAAATTGAGGCTTCTGGAAGTTATTTATAAAAAAGGAACTTTAACTGACTCTCCAGACAGCGACTTCAATTGAATTAAGAATTTTTGAAATTTGAGATGAAAAATGCAGGGCCGGAAATCGGCCTTTACTTTTTGCTCTTGCTATCTTCATCTTCTATCTCGATCTTTTCAACGACTTCCATTAGTTTTTCCTTAATTTTTACTATAGCGTCAACAGCTTCGCCGCCTACGTCAATAGGAGCCCGTTTCTCCAGGTCGGCCTGCATTAACATGGTGTCAAAGGGAATTTCTCCAAGTACCTGGATGCCCATCTCTTCAAGTTTGTCATTAACTTTTCCTGAGCCTCCTTTATTAATTACGGCAGCAAGGTGTTTTATCCCTATTTCGGAAGACAGCTTTTTTATTCTCTCAGCCGTTTCAAGCGATCTTGCTCCGGGCTCAACTACAATGATCATGAGGTCCATTCCTCTTGTAGTGCCCCTTCCAAGATGTTCGATCCCTGCTTCCATATCAAGGATCACTGCACTCTTATCCTTGAGCATAAGGTGCCTGAGAAGAGCCCTCAGGAAAGCCGAGGCAGGACACATGCATCCACTTCCCCCGCGGTCTACGGTGCCCATAACAAGCATTCTGACTCCATCGGGTCCTATAACGCCATATTTGCTTGCAATATCATCGACTTTAGGGTTGTAGACGAAAGCTCCACCTGGGGCACCTGCCCTTTCCTGAATCAGGTCTTTGAATTCTGTCAGGGGCTTAGGGGGATTTTCGACCCCAAGCGAAGATGCCAGGTTCATATCCGGGTCTGCATCTATTGCCAGTACCTCGTATCCATCCCTTGCAAGCAGTCTGGCCAGAGTGCCTGAGAGAGTTGTTTTTCCAACGCCGCCTTTTCCGGTAATTGCTATTTTTATGAGGATTCCCCCTGAACATTAATTTATATTTAAATGTATTAGATCAACTATTAATTTAGCAGGATTATATGCACTTGAGAAACAAAATCAATTACGGCAAAGACTTTGGACTAAAGTCACGTTTTATACAGTTAATGGTCTACTACAGTTAGTGGTCTGATGCTGTTGATTTTTCAGTTCAACTGCGTAAGTCCTAGTTAGATTAATAGTTAATTCAGATTAACAATAGTGGTTTTCTAAGCAGGGGTATAGTCATCAAGCTGTTTATACTTGTTCATTTATCCCTGGCTTCATCCCGTTATTCCTTAGAGAGTATTATTTAAAGTCTTTTCGTTTTATAAGAGTTAAAAAGATATTTATTAAAGATTAAAGGACATTTTAAGGGATATAAATAACAAATTTTCCAGGGAAGGAATTAATTATCCTATTCAGTATCTTATTCAGTATCTTATTCAGTATCTTATTCAGTATCTTATCCAGTATCTTATTCAGTAGGGAACTCTTTTACCTGAATATGAAATCAAACCCCTCGTTTGCAGCAACCTGTTTTAGATACTTCTCTATATGGTTTCCTTCCCTTTTTGAAAATCCTGCCTCGCGGGCAAGCCTGTCGAGTACCTTTTGAACTCCTGTCCCATACTGGATTGCTTTCTTTTCTTTCCAGAGAAGTTCCGATGGAAGCAGGCCGTCTGCGGCTTTTCTCAGGATATATTTTCTTATATACAGGCTATCTCTTTTAAGGACTTTAAGTTCAGGACTGATTGAAAGCCCTGTTTTTATTACCTCCTGATCCAGAAAAGGCACCCTGAGCTCCACGGAGTTGGCCATGGTAACCATGTCGTCCCTCTCAAGGTTTATAGTTGAAATGTTTTTAAGGTCTGAGTAGATAGCTCTGTCAAGCATCTCGGGTCCCTGTTCAAGTAGGCCCTCATGCCTGCTATAACCTCCAAAAAGTTCGTCTGCACCCTGACCTGTGAGAAGGACTCGTTTTCCGTCTCCTTTTGCAGTTTTCGCTACAAAATAGAGTGGAAGCCCAATTGCAATTTTCATAGGGTCCGTCGATTCCGTTGAATAGATCACATCCGGGATTCCAGCTTCTATTTCTTCGGGAGAAAGGAGATGGGTCTTGAGGGAATCTTCCATGCCAGCAATTCCAGCTGCACGCTGAGCCTGGGCAAGGTCATGGGAATCAGGAAGCCCAACGGCATAAAGGGAAATTGAGGGATCAATGTTTTTGGCAAGGGCAGCTAAAAAGGTACTGTCAATACCTCCTGAAAACGCAATTCCTGAAGTTTTTGTAAGCCTTATCTCGATAGCTTTTTCAAGGGCTGCCCTCAGGCTGGAAGCAGCTTCGTGCTCTTCTGAGATTCTTTCTTGCGGAGGCTCAATTGTAAGGGATTTTTCTTCAAGCCTTCCATTTCTGATATCGAAAGACATGACTCTGCCAGGTGGAAAAGGTTTTATCTGGTTTCTCTGGCTGTAAAAAGCTTTTTTTTCGGAAGCAAAAGCGAGTTTAGGTATTTCCACTCCTTTTTCCAGGGAATAAAAAAGAGGCTTGACTCCTACAGTATCTCTGGCCAATACAAGTTCGTTATCCAGGGCATAGGCCAGAGCGTAATCTCCATTAACTCTGGAAAGTACGGAAAAAATCGCATTTGTAGGCGTTTCTCCTTCCTTTATCTTTGTTTCTATGAGGGCAAAAAGCACTTCAGTGTCTGAATCGGTTTTTATACCCTGTTCGGCTGCAAGTTCCCTGAAATTAAAAATTTCTCCATTGAGTACCAGAGCCCCTTTTCCAACCAGAGGCTGGAGCATGTCGCCTGTGATTTTAAGCAGGGTATTTCCTATACTCAGTCCTTTGGCCTGATAGGTTCCGCAAGCATCGGGACCTCTATGTCCAAGGGCTGCAAGCATTTTTTTTACTTCTTCATTTGTATCAGGAGTTCCTGCTGCTCCTGCTATTCCGCACATGTTTACTCCTTTTTTTCGTTATCTTCGGTGTATACACGCACTCTATCTCTATTTATCATTTTTCCATTTAAAAATATACCAAATCCGGAATGGTAAAAACTGTGAATTTAAGAGAATTAAAAATAGCAAATCCAAGAATAGGTAGAATTACTGATTTAAGAACAGTTGAAATTACTGATTCAAGAATAGTTAGGGTTGCAATTTAAAAAATAAAGGCTCGTTTTTTTTTAAATTTTTAGGTTCTGGCCTTTGTCGCAACCTCATCTGGAGATTCTTCCCTTACGACTTCTATTGCATATATAGGGATATCCTTTCAGGGCGGCAAAAGGGTTTACTACGCTTTTTTCATTCCCTATTCAGATTGAGTTTGCGCAGTAAATACAGCAGCAACGAGTAAGATATAAGTTATTTTCAGGTTTGTAGGCTCTGCAGCAGTTACTTCCTCGCAGGACTCCATATTGCAGAGGACAACTGTCTTGTAAGGTGCAATTCCTATTCAAAGCTGTATTGGTTGTGTTTCTGGCTGTTCAGCTCATTGAAATTCAGAATTTCATATCTTTTAACATTTGCCCTGCCTTGTATACTATTAATACTTTCTACAGAGCTTGTTTATCTACTCCAAAGTACTGGTCTAAATGGACTGAAAGTGTTTTGGAGCAAGCTCAACTATAAACATCGGTTACATACAACCCTGACAACTGGAACAGTCGTCGCATGATTTTGTTTCCATATAGTTACCACGCATGATTAAGAACGTACATTCAGCTATCTTGTAGCTGGCTGTTTTGGCGTCATCATTGTAGTCGTTTGCTCTGGCATCACCAATGCTTACTGTATCATCATCAAAGATCAATTTAATCGGCACTTTTTCAAATTCAGTTGTCAAACCCGGCCTTAACGTTGGGAATATTAGTTCTTTTTCACCGGTTTTTTTCCGGACTGTAATGATGTCGAAAGTAATGAGAGAAATTAATTTACCTCTTTCGTCAAAACACACGGAGTTTTTATCCGCATCGATACCAAGTGCATCCGCATCGTATGCATTTATTGAACCAATGGGGGTTTCAATCGGGAACGGCTCTGCAGGTTCTACTGATTCTATGCTCCCATCTTCAAAAAGCTTAAATCCTATTCTAACTGGCATTTTTCCTGCAGGTGTGTCAATTATGATTCGTTCATTCGGCCACAAAATCAGGCTTCTGACTCTTCCGTCCGGATAAAACCGTAAACCTATTATTTTTGCATAAAATTCCCCAAACGGGAATGAAAAATGGAATTTTTGTGCAAGTTCGCCTTCTTCTTCCTCTGACCAGAAACCACTGATCTGGCCGTTTAGAGGGAACAAACTATTGATTGATCCATCCTCAAAAAAAGTGACCAGTTCTGCCGGAAATGTTCCTATTGGTGTGCTTATTTCAGTCTGCTGCTCTAATGAGATATTTTTAACTTTTCCACTTTTGTAGAAAGACAATACTGCTAGCTGCTTTCTTCGAAATCCTAGATCACCATATTGTGGAACAAGATCTCCGTACCTTGTGTGAATTAAATTATACTCTTCAAGCTTACAGTCCTTCAGTTCGCCGCTATCATATGTGGTAAAGCTCGTTATTCCTTTGAGTCCACTTGTTTCAACAGCTAACATTATTTATCATCCTGGGTTAAAAACGAATCAAGTTCTTAGCTTTACATCTTTGAGGAGTCTATCCCAAAACTTACGATTTACTTCTTTGGATACTACTTTTAAATTTCATACCACAATTAATATGTGAGATGTTCTCTCTAATATAACAAAAAGTATATTTAACTAATACAGAAATCAATTACCTATTATTTAGTATATATAGTTATTTATTAAACTAATCTTTCAAGTTTTCAGTTGAAATATCTTATTCACAAGGAAACTATGAAAATCAGTCGCAAAAAAAAGATAAAGGCAGAATCAAAAATCAAAGTTGTGCTGGTGCACCTCGCTGCAAGCAGGCTGTCTGACAATTACCTCTGGTAATTATTGAATTCCTTCTTTTTTGATTTAAAGGCCTTATTTGCTTTCTTTTTAGCATGTTTTTATTACTTCAATAATTATCGGACAGCCTACAAGCTAGCGGAGTATTCGAATGAAATTAATTTGTCTGACTGATTTTTATTAATTTGTCTGACTGATTTGATCATTAGTCACGTTATTATCAAGATATACTTTTGAATAAAATGTTTTTACCTCTTTGTCCAGGTCAATTTTTACTTTATCCGGATAAAGCACTTTCGCGGTCCACAAAAGTCCCATCAGTGATTGTGTCCGGTCAAGCATCTCGTATTTTGTAGATGCGTAAACGCGCTTATTCTTTACGGCAGCAATATCTTTCCAGGCGTCTTTCGAGAGAATTTCATCACGACCTTTCGCAGTTTTAGTAATAATAACGTCTGGATTCCACTGATAGATTTGTTCCAGTGAGACCTGGATTTCTTCACTTGTATTGGCCGATTCCATTTGCGGATTTGCTTCCATGAAGCTTATGCCTCCCGCCAAACTGATGATAGACGCCATAATGGTTCTGGACCCAACTGTCTTGGTGACATCTGGTTGCGCATAATATACTTTGAGCTTATCACTGTCATTAATTTTCGAGGTTTGATTGGTAACCTTTTTGATGGTTTCATCCCAGTAATCCCCAAGCTCGTTTCCCTCTTTTTCATTTCCAACAATTTTACCGATAAATCTCCATGAATCTGCAATCTCTTCAAGTGTATCTTTTGACGCAGCAACGAATGGAATGCCAACTTTTTTTTGTTCGGATTCGATTTTCGTATCCTTTGTTAACGTTATTACTACTTGTGGACTGACTGCTAAAAGATCTTCCACATTCATGTCACTGTGGAATTCTCCATTAATCGGAAGAGCCAGCAGCCTCTTTTCTTCGTTATCTGACATAAATTCTAGTCGTTCAGTAAACTGCTTGTCCGCGCTCACAAGCTTTTCCGGCGCCAGTCTCCAGACCATTTGGCACGGTATCGGATGTAACACTGAAATCCTAGTAATATCAGCAGGCAATGTAATATTTCTGCCTGCTAAATCGGTAATTACCCGAGTACCTGACAGTGCAGTGTCCGACATTGTTGTTTCTTGCTCAATATTTGTTGCAGCAGTTATCTCAGTTTTGGGATTTGATGTCGTATCCATAACATCGTTTGTTTTCTGTGAACATCCACTTACAAGAAGTATGGATAGTGTTATTAACAGACACAGCACGATAAACAAACTTAATTGCCTTTTTGTTGTTCTCATCTTGATAGCCCTTCATTATTTTTTGAGTCCATCCCAAAACCTACGATTTTACTTCTTTGGATACTACTTTAAAATTTTATACTACAGTTGATATGTGATATGTACCCTTAGACATAACAAATATTATATTTAATTAATACAGAAATCAATTACCGATTATCTTATATATATAGTTATTTCATAAATTGACCTTTCAAGTTTTCAGTTGAAATATGTTATTCAAAAGGAAGGTATGAATAAATCACAAAAAAGAAATGGCTGCAGGGATCAAAAGCAAAAAAGAGATAGCGACCGGATTAAAAAAGAACATACCTTTCCAACTGAGGTGCTTCTATTAACTCTTTTTTATTCGCACGAAGGCACGGTAAGAAAGCGAGTTTGTAGTAAATTATTTATATTATTGTATAGGAAATTGATTACTGGTATTTTAACATATATAATTTGTTATGTTTAATTGAACATAACGCCTAAGAAAAGTTCAAAGAAATTCAAATTGAGAAATAAACAGTACAGGAGAAATTAAAATAGAACACACAAAATTCACATAGTCAAACAGAAAACCAGTAGTTGAAGCCTCAAACTAACTACAATTTGAACTCAATGAGCGAGCTTGAAAAAGATACTCCGAAAGAAACCACGGATAATTTGTAAACGTTTGGTGTGGAAAGAATAATGAACAGGCGAATAAACAGGGAAACCATTAGAAATATATCTTTAACAACCACATTGATTTTACTCCCAATACTTTTGTTTTTTGGATCTTTTATGATTGGCAGATATCCAGTATCTCCTATGGAAGTAATACTGGCTATAGTGTCGGTTTTTGCGCCTATCACTACAAATTTGGATTCAACCATTTATACAGTAGTTTGGGATATACGTCTGCCACGTATAATATCTGCGATGATTGTAGGTGCTGCCCTCTCAATCTCAGGGGCTGCTTTTCAGGGAACTTTCCAGAACCCGCTGGTCTCTCCAGATATACTGGGTGTCTCATCAGGTGCAGGTTTCGGAGCTGCAATAGCTATTTTGTTCAGTTTTTCCGCAGTAATGATTCAGGCTACAGCCTTTTTATTCGGCCTCGTTGCAGTTATCCTCACTTACTCTCTCAGCAAAAAGCTTAGGGGCAATACTATTTTGGTGATGGTACTGGGAGGGATAGCTATCGCAGCACTCTTTTCTGCTCTCATTTCGTGTATCAAATACCTTGCAGATCCTGACAGCAAACTGCCAGAAATAGTATACTGGCTTATGGGGAGCCTCTCTGCAGTTAACAGTAACAGTGTCTTGATGATAATAGGGCCTGCTCTGATCGGATTTACAGCACTACTGCTTATTGGATGGAGAATTAACGTTCTTTCAATGGGGGATGATGAAGCGCGTTCAATGGGCGTAAACACAGAAAAAATGAGGCTGCTGGTAATTTTTTGCTGTACGTTCTTAACAGCCTCCGCTGTAAGCATAAGTGGTATCATCGGCTGGGTGGGCCTTGTAATACCTCACGCAGCCAGGATGATCGTAGGCCCGGATCACAGAAAGCTTTTGCCTGCAAGCATTTCACTGGGGGCTACTTTCCTTCTGCTGGTTGATGATGTGTGCAGAACAGCCACATCCATTGAAATTCCTCTGGGAATACTAACAGCCATAATAGGAGCACCAGTTTTCATATACTTACTCCAGAAAGGCTACGAGGGATGGTCATGAGCAATATTATGGATATTAGGGATGCAGAGTTCTCTTACAACAGAAAGAAAAACGTCTTCAAAAACGTAAACCTCTCAGTTGAGAAGGGGGACGTCCTATGTATTCTGGGGCCTAACGGGACCGGAAAATCGACTTTAATCAAATGTATGAACAGCTTGCTTAAACTGAAAAGCGGCGAGATATTACTGAAAAATAAGAGTATTTACTCAATGAAAGAAACTGAACTTGCAAAAATCATCGGATATATCCCGCAATCAAATAGTTCAATTTTTGCGTTTTCAGTTCTCGATATAGTTCTGATGGGCAGAACTCCACATTTGAGTTTAACATCTGTTCCCGGAACGAAAGATTATAAAATTGCTGAAGAGGCTCTGGAAAGGCTTGGAATCTTGCATCTAAAGAATAAAACCTACACTGAGATCAGTGGTGGTGAAAGACAGCTTGTTTTAATGGCAAGAGCAATAGCTCAACAGCCCGAAATCCTTCTCCTCGACGAACCAACATCCCATCTGGATTTTGGGAACCAGATACGAACGCTCAAAGTCATAAAGGAATTATCTAAAACTGGGCTATCGGTTGTAATGACTTCACATTTTCCAGACCACGCCTTTTTATCCTGTAATAAGGTAGCTATCATGAATCAGGGCACAATTATGGAAACAGGAAAACCGGAAATTGTTGTCACTGAACATAATATGAAACAGGTCTATGGAATTGATGTTAGAATTATAGATGTAGATGAGCATAGAAGAGCATGTATTCCTATGCAAATACAACAACATGTGGATGCAGGATTTTCCTGACTTTTGAAAGATTACAGTTTCTTATTCACTCACTTGATCAAATACATCAATCCAGGTTAAATTACATATCGGGAAAGGAATTGAATTGAAGGAAAACAATAAAATTTCAATTGTGGATTATACAATAAACGAGATACTACGCCTTGGATTTAATGATCCTGCCGATTTTAAGTTTATTCTGTCTGTTTTAAAGAAGTATTCACTGGACGTGGCAGATGTTTCTTTGAGCAGTTTAGAGACAAACGTGGTCAAATTAAAGACAAGTATGGTTAAATTAGATAAAAAAATGGTTAAATTTAAGACCGATGACCTTTTGGAAAATTTAAGATGTAGAGTGGAATGTTCAGAGCAAGAGGTATACAAGGCGAAAAAGCTCGGGTTTTCAAAAATAGTAATCAATATTTCTCTGGATCCATTTGCCTCCATACACGATAAACTTAAACTAACTGAACATGTACTGCAAACAGTTTGTAGTAATAATCAGGAAATTTATCTAAGTATTGATAATGCACTGGAATTCCCAGTAGAAGAAGTAAATATAGTAGATATATTAGATCCCTTCATTGCTGAGTACGAGATAAAAAGGTTGATACTGGGCGATGTAAACGGGAAAATGGACCCTTTCACTACTTATAATAAACTTAATCTTTTCACGGATATGGCTCAATGTCCTGTTGAATACATGGGATGCAATAATTATGGTATGGCTACTGCCAATACGCTTTCAGCATTACGGGCAGGCGTTGAGTATGTCGCAACGGCAGTTAGCGGTATTGGGATTCCAGGAGTAGCAGCCATGGAAGAAGTCTTAATGGCAGCAAGGCATTTGTGGAAAAATGAACAGGTACCTAATGGTTATACTATTGCAGCAGATTGTGAGAACATTTTACACAGGGCTGGCATTATATTGCCCGGAGAAAAAGCCATTATAGGAAAAAATGTATTCGCACACGAATCCGGTATCCATGTTGACGGTATTATCAAAAATCCAAATTTATATGAAGCGATCAAGCCTGAAGAAGTTGGTCTAAGCAGGTTTTTAGTGATAGGAAAACACTCAGGAACAGCATCCTTAACACAAAAATTTCGACAACTGGATCTGTCTCTTAGTCCGCAGGAAGCAGCTACACTGCTTGATAAAGTAAGGCATACAGCGGTTCTGCAAAAAAAACCGGTGACAGATGCTCAGCTTAAAACTCTTTATAATTTACATATGGAAGCGATAAAAGAATCTAATGTCCACTTATCAATTAAAGGAGAAATCTCCTGTGATTAGAAATGAAGGCTTTGAAATCATTGACACCACATTGCGTGATGGGGAACAATCTGCAGGTGTTGTGTTTTCGGTTGAAGAAAGAATGAATATAATTTTGGCTTTAGATAAAGCAAAAGTGAAATGGATTGAAGCTGGCATTCCTGCTATGGGAAAACAGGAATGTGAAGACCTGAAACTAATGCTCAACCTGCCGATAAAATCGAACCTTATTGCATGGAACAGAGCAAATTTAGAAGATTTAAAGGCGTCTATTGATTGCGGATTTAAATTTGTTCATGTGTCTTTGCCGGTATCCGATCTGCATATTGAACATAAACTCCAAAAAAGCCGAACCTGGGTGCTGGACCAATTGAAAAAATGCATGGAATATCTCCAAAACTACGGGGTAACGATTATTATAGGAGCTGAAGATGCCTCAAGGGCAGATCCAGAATTTTTTCTTCAATATGCAGATATTGCAGCTTCTTACGGTGCAATAAGAATCCGATATTCGGATACCGTAGGATGCCTGGACCATTTTACAACATATCGCAAAATAAAAGAAATTGCAGATCATAACCCTCTTCCTGTTGAAATTCATGCGCATAATGATTTCGGCCTGGCCGTAGCAAATACCCTGGCAGCATATAAAGCGGGAGCAAAGTTTGCAAGTGTAACAGTAACAGGGCTAGGGGAACGTGCTGGAAATGCCTCAATGGAAGAGACAGCATTTTCATTAAAACGTTTTTACAACTACGATTGTGGAATTGAGCTTGAAGCTTTGCCGTTTCTGGCTGAAATGGTCTCAAGAGCAAGTGAAAGGACATTGTTCCCATATAAGCCAGTAGTTGGGTCTTTGGTGTCTAATCTTTAAGGCATACTATTTATTTTAGGCACAATATGATCTGCTTTAGGTACAATAGGATGTATTTTAGGCACAATATGATCTGTTTTAGGTACAATAGGATATAGAGTCTTTCGATTAACTCATACATTTTTCTTTAAATTAACCTGGTATAATTGTTTTGTTTTTCTTTCTCTGGAGTTTTTTTCTATGAGCTACAAGTCCACCATCGTTGAGTATCTCAAGAAGGAAATCCGGCAGTTTATTTCCCCTGAATGTGTCTTTGTCTGAGACTATAACTTCACCTTTGGCCAGATCAACTTTAACTTTATCTCCTTCCTGGCATTCAATATCAACTTCTATGAGAGGTAGCCCGATATTGATTGCATTTCTGAAAAAGATCCTTGCAAAAGACTTTGCTATAACACATGACACTCCTGCATATTTCAAGGCAAGAGGAGCCTGCTCTCTTGAAGACCCACAGCCGAAGTTAGTGCCTGCAACAATGATATCTCCAAACCTGAACTTTTTTGTGAATTCCGGGTCAATTCCCTCCATTGCATGAGCTGCAAAGATCTGTATATCTTTGCTCCGCAAATACTTACCCGGGATTATTTCATCAGTATTAATGTTGTTTCCGTATTTCCAGACCCGGCCTATAATCAGACTCATAGTCACACCTCACCTGAAAAGTAATTTTAGTTAATGTTTCAATAATTTAGTAGCTGTTCACTTATTTACTGTAGCTGTCCACTTATTTACTGTAGCTGTCCACTTGTTTACTTATTCTGAGATCTTGAACACAAAGCTAAAGGCTAAGTTGTTTAATGTATCTCAGCCTTGCAAAACAACTTGATACCCCTAAAAAACCAAAGTTTACACTAAAGTTTCTGATTAATCTGGAGCCTGTGCATTCAAAATTTTTTGAACATCCTCATCTGTAAGCTCGTAATCAAAAAAGGTCTTGTAGAACCACTTTGTTTCATTGTTTATATCAATGGATTGAAACGTATCCGGATTGATGGTTTTTGCAGCCCATTGAATCTGAAGAGCTTGTTCTGCTCCGGCTCGACTCCATATGAACGCTCCTTCTGGATTTACAAACACATTGTTATTTTGAACTGCTTTAACCTTCTTCCAGGACTCGCTATTCATTATCTTCTCTTTTTCTTCAGATTTGGCATTCACACTAAGAATAATCATATCAGGATTCCACTTCAAGATTTGTTCCATTGAAACTTCCTGCATAATACCACCTTTTACTTCTTCAGCAGCATTGATGCCTCCTGCAGCTTCAATCCAATCACTGATGATATTTCCGCCACCATCTACGCACAAAGGTGACAGTGATACGAGATGGAGAACTTTTGGCCTTTCGTCGTAAGGTATTCTGGATGAAATATTTCTTACCAATTCTAATTTGCTATCCAGATATGCATTATATTTCTGTGAACGTTCTAAAGCCTCTTCGTCTCCCAAAGCATTCGCAGTATCTGAAAAACATTTTTTCATAGAATCAAAATCTGTAAAACTTACCTCTACAACAGGGACTCCAAGAGCGGATACTTTCTCGATATTTTTATCTCTGCTTGGCATGAAAACAACATCTGGCTTGGTAGCAAGCAAAGCTTCCACATCATATGTTGGGCTGAGTGTTACAGCATTATAATAGGCCGGGCAAACTTTATACGCCCATGGTCTTTTTTTGGAGCTGAACATAGTTGCAACAAGCCTGTCATCAGCTCCAAGCATAGCCAGCACTTCATTATGTCCCATCCAGGTATCTGCAACTCTTTCCACTTTTATAGGAACTGCTACTTGTCTGCCTGCCGAATCAGTAACAATTCTAGTTTCCCCACTTTTATCGTTTGAAGTGGATACGTTTGTCGCATTTTCCACATTTTTATCGTTTGAAGTGGATACCTCTGTAGTATTATCCTGTGCCACCTGACTGATTTTTTCTCCCGTACAGCCGGTGAAAACTAATACTGCCGTGATTGCAACAAATAGAATAACTATTGTTTTATTGTTCATCCAGGTACCTCTTTTTATTTTTAGAATACAGCAATAATTTTCCAGTCAAATATTAGTGGCAAAGGTACTCTTGACATAGCATCTGCTATCATCAAAAAGATACTTCTTAATATATGGCAGCTTATTACTGTCTGGAATCAGGAAAAATTATTGATTTTAAATAATGCTGTAGAATGTGGGCTAATTTTTTTCATTTGTTTTTGCTTCCTCATGGTTTGCAAATATTTCAATCCCCTCTCAACGGTGTAACAATATTCAATGCACTCGATTCCAAGTTCCCCAAGCTTTTTTTGTGCACCCAGGCCTATTTTCATAGAAAGTACAGCATCACAATCAGAGATAGTTACTATTGCTTCTTTTTTTCCATGAGATTGCTTGTTAAGCTCGTGACCTCCATTGCAGTACTTCTTTGTCGAGCGAGTCTCAAGAAACTTATAATCTTCACCATTAATCTCAAAAATCATAAAATCTGTTGTTTGCCCAAAGTGCTGGTCAACAAGTTTTCCACCCTTTGAAGTAACTGCCACCTTGAATTTTTCAGAGCTCTGTTTTTCTACCTCATTTAAAGTTGTACATTCAGTGTCCATATTACAAGCTCCATTTTTTAGCTAGTTACGAATACTCTTCCCAGTTAATGTGCTTTGAACGCAGAGCTCTTTCCCAGTCGTTTGCAACATTTTCCAAAAAGTTCAACATGCCTTCGTATCCGAAATATGCCCTGTTCAAGTAATTCTGTCGGTTTGTCGGGCTAAATACATCAAACACAAACTTTATCCCCAGTTCTTCAGCCAGATAATACTCCCACGAAGAGCCAAATACAGCATCTACACAGCTTTCCATCAAGGATTGTTTTATCTGATATCCATCCGCCGAAAAGACAACCTTTGGAGTAATTCCCATATCGTTAAGCTCATTTTCCAGCAACAACTGGGAGTCAGAAACAGGCGATCTGAACAGCAACAGTTCCGGAATCATCTCCAGCTCTTCAAATAACATTCTGGTCAGGCCTATTCCCATAGTCGCATCTGCAGAAACGGCTACTCTGCAGTTACGGTACCTAGGAATCATCATCAGTCCTCTGCGTCTCAGAACGTCAATGGCCATATATTCTCCGTCTTTTATTATTGCCTCAACCTTTTCTTCGACGCCAAAGTAATTTCCCACTGCACGAAGCCATCTTGCAGTATTTTTAAGTCCTATTGGGAGTGGAATATCCGATAGTATAAGTGGTATACCATGTACTTCCTGCATTTTTACCCCAAACTTATACCCCGCATCGTGACTGAGAAGTATATTTGCCGATGCTAGCCCAGCATTATCCAGTTCTTCCAGAGACGTATCGTGAGGAAGTACAGCCTGAACTTTAATTCCTACTTTTTCAAGGGTTTCACGTACCCATTTCAAGTCTGCCCACCAGGTAGGGTTCAGGTTTGCCTGAGGCGCTATTAGGTTTACACTATCTGGAATTTTTTCTTTCTGTTTTTTTATAAAGGGAAATAATGCATTCAGTCCCAGTTCAATGCCATCATAGAGGTTTCCTCTAAATCCTCCTGCCATCAAGGGAATAAGCTTCGCATTAATTTGTGGCTGGATATTTCGGCATAAGCCTTCAATATCCTCACCAATGATATCAGCTGCACATGTACCAACTACGAATATCGCCTTAGTTTTAAATTTCGAGTCGGCTTCTTCGATTAAGTTTTTCAGCTTGCTTGAAGCGCCCATAACCACATCAGTTTCAAAAAGCCTGGTGCATGCAACTTTTCTTTTCGTAAAATCAATTTCATGGACGTCATAAGCTGCCGAAACCGTTGAAGAGCAGCCTTGCGGGGAATGTATGACAATGCTAATGTCTTTTATGCCAGCCAGCACTCCGGTGGCACCTTCAAGAGCACATCCGACCATAGGGTCTTTGCTATGGTTGCAGTTATCGAATTTTAACTCATCATACATTTGCCTCTCTCCCTTCCTGCATAAACCGTGCAATCCGGCAAATCCTGAGCCAGTTTCGGTGTAAGGGACTGGGCTGAACATAGCCCGGAGTCTTCAGGGAATACCATTTTTTTCGTAACCCAGCTGCGCGGTCTGAAAGAATACTCAAGAGCAGTGCAGATGCATTTAGCTACCTTTAAGGCTCCTCTATATCCAAATCTAGGGCGGTTCAATATGGCATTTAAATCAACTACTGGAATATTCGGAAAGCTCATTGATGACCCAAAATACACGGTTGTCTCAGGATTCAGATCTCCCAGATATTCCATAAGCTCATTTTCAGTCTGAACCATTGCCTCATATTTTCCAAAGGCAAGCGTACCTTTTGTGATCAGTATTTCCGGATCAAGCCCGGTCTCTAAGAGGTAATCAATACTTGTTTCTCTTGCCTGCGTACTCCATGGATGAAAATTGTATATTACTGCCCTCATACCAAAATCGCGTTCAAGCATATGAGCAATTGACAGAGACTTTATCGCATCATGTCCTTCAACAATTGCCATTTTGCCTGCAAGGTATTTTTTTGCCTCTTCAAACTCGATGCGGATGGCTTCATATTCTCTTTTGATTAATTTTTCAGCTTCATTTTCCATGTGTAAATGCTTTGCTGCTTCTCTCAGCCACCTCTCAGTTGCGCTTATACCATAAGGAAGGATAGTGGAGTTCAAGGGAGTATCAAATTGGTCTAGCATCTCTCTTCCTATCGCATATCCCAGATCAAGGCAAAGGGTACAATTTACCGCCACACTGGGAGCCTGTTTTATTTCTTCCAGTGAACAATTGCCTGCTATCACGGCATTTACATTTGCACCCATACTTTCTATTAACCGCCTCAATTCTTTAACATCAGTTTCAATCTCCGTCCTCTCAGGACCCATTTTGCCCCCTACGATGTTGACGGAGTTAGCAAGCTTTGATCTGCTTTCCGAATCAGGCTTATCCATAAGCTGAACAATCTGCCTGAAAACCAGGTCAAACCCACTCCTGTATTCTCCAGCAAAGCCTTCGCAGTGAATGGCCATGATTTCGGCATTAATTTTGGGCTTGATTTTATTTACTATGGCATCTACATAATCCCCAATTATTCCGGTGGCACAGCTTGTTGCTACGAAAATAACGTCAGGCTTATACTTTTTGTCCACCTCCAGTATGGCGCCTTTTAGTTCCTTTTCGCCACCGTATACAATGGCTTTCTCGTCTATATTTGTAGTAATTATGGACTCATATGGAGAACCACTGTTTCTACAATTTGTGAGCTTGTAAGCCTGTTTTACTCCAAATGCGCAGCCACTGGGACCATGAGCAATGACAACAGTATTTTTAATGCCACTCAGGATTTTCATTGCCGTCCAGAATTTACAGGGACGGGTATGGCTGCCCTGGAGTTTAGTTTCAATTTTCCCTTCTTTTGCTAATTGATAAAGTTCGCTTAAATGCCCAAAAAACACTACACTTTCGTTAGCAATGCCGACCATATTCCCCTCTATTTTCTAGTTTGTGAAATTGGTTTCAACCAAAAAATAAAAAATTTGTTAAAAAATTTGTTGATCGCGTTAGCTACAACTTTACGCCATCAAACAGGATATCCAGGCTATTACTGCTCCGAAAACCGCCACAGAGGATAGCGTAGTTATATTTAGATCGTGCTTTTTACTTAGTTTTCCTTTATCGATTTCAGTTACATAATATTTGGAAATGATAGTGATCAACAGGTTTCCTACAACATAAAGGATAACACCAGCACTAAGCGCCATAAGCGGTTTTGTAATGCTGTCAGAGATAGGTACAATCGCACCGACTGGAATTAACAATGCGATCAAAGCTGCAATTGCAAACCTGGTTTTGTCTTCTAATTCATCTAGTAATGAAAAGGAAACCATTCCTTCTGGCAGTTTGTGCAGAATTGCTCCGACTGCTAAAATCGGAGAAATCGGTCCAAACTCAGTGGTTATAATCACGCCTTCTGCAATGTTGTGAATTGCTAATCCTAAAACGGCTGAATACTTTCCAACACTTTTAGTGTAGAATCCTGCCACAACCATTGCAATGAACCCAATCACAATCAACCAGTATCCTGCTGAAAAATCCTCAGTAGCATCCGGGATAATATCCAGAAGAACCACTGCAATGGCAAAACCAAGTCCAAGACAGGTCAACAACGTTCTTTTCACAGAATCTTCTGTTTTGAAATAAATTAAAGCTCCCAAAAATTCCGCTATGACAAATGCTGCTACTACCAGATAATTCTCCATTTTTTGCCTCCATTCATTTACCAGACATTAATTATCCATTCTCTGTCATGCTTACTTTCCATGGATGCAAAAATCGTATTGGCAATTGTTTCAGCTAACCATTCTGCTCCTTTGTATCCGATTACTGGATATTTCCACAGCCCTGCTCTATCGAATGTTGGGAAGCCTACCCTGACCATGGGGATATCATTATCTATTGCAATGTATCGTCCTTTTGAATGCCCCAAAATTAAATCGATGTCTATGGATTTGTTTTTGATACGGCTTTCCAGTTCCCACAAATCAGCGTTCCAGATAACTGTTATATCGCAATTTGCCTTCTCTTTAAGTGATTCGAGCCTTGGGTCAAGTTTATACAGTGTATTATCGTCGCCCAAAAGTAAAAGCACAGGTTCAAGTTCGCATTCCAGGCAAAACTGCGCAAGACCGAAGACAAGGTCCGGATTCCCAAATATGGCTACTTTCTTATTCGCGAAAAACATATGAGCAAGGTCTACAATCGCATCTATTGCCTTTCCGCGTTCAATAACCAGTGATTCAGGTATAGGCTTGCCTGTAAGCTTGCTGATATTTTTAAGGAAAATATCGGTATTGTTTATGCCTATAGGGGTTGGAGTTACAACCGAAGGCACGCCGAAGTTATTTTTTAAATATGTTGCAGCATTTGCGCCCTCATAACGGCTTAATGCAATTGACCCGATAGCATTGGCAGAATCAGCTATTTCCTCAATGGTTGTATTTCCATATGCGAATGCCGATTTGTCAGGCATAATAGGAGCGTCAAAGGTCTCAGTGTCCAGAAGTATATTTCCGTCAACCTCCATCTCAGATAATATATGCTTAATTTCAGAAACATCTCCTGGATTGACCCATCCAGTGAATATGTTCAGCTTTCCGGAAGGCTCATCTTTTTTTGCAAGAGCTTTTACAACCGCGCTAATTGCCGTATCGTAACCTGTCACCTGGCTCCCGCTGTAGCTTGGCGTATGCATAGCTATGAGCTTCACATCTCTGTCAGGATGTTTTTCTTTAATTATTTTATTCATTTTCCGGATTATACCTTCAATATCGTCACCAATAGTTTCAGTTGAACAGGTCGTTATAATAGGTATGATCCTCAGGTCAGGATATCTCGCAATAAGTGCTTCAACCGCTTCTTCTACCCTTATTGCGCCCCCGAAAACGGCGGCGCTTTCATGCAAAGACGAAGACGCAATGTCAAAATTTTCTTTGAAATGCTGAGCGAACAACAACCTGACAAACATGCTGCAACCCTGACCGCCATGTACAAGCGGAATGCAGTCCTTTATACCAATTCCCACAAATTGGGCACCTGCAGGCTGACAGGTATACATTGGATTAATGATTCCTGTTCGCTCTTTCAACATCAGCTCACACGACATCTTTTTTACCGCCTTTTGTTTAGTAATTTGACAAGTTCAGTTCGCAGTTACGTGATTTTTTTACAGCAATATAGAGCAGTCTTTCTTTGACGCCTTCAATTAGTTCCAGTACTCCTGACTTGTCGAGTTCGAAGAGCCAGGGCATTTTTTTCTGAATCTCCGCAGCCAAAAATTTTGCATCGGAATAAAACGCCTTATCTGCCGGCGTTACAAGATTTATTTTATCTCCGTTCAGAATCTTGCCGGTCATTGTCATAATACCTTCAATGTTTTCCTCCCGGTCCCAGCTTCTTGAAAAGAATTGCCATAAGCACTGTTTCTGAATAAGGGCGGTCACTTCCTCGATTTTTTCATTCATAATTCCTGCACCACTCTCGGATCTTTTCCAGCTAAACTCCACATCGGAGAATAAATTCCGTTATACATATCTCTCGCCATGTTTACTGCGCCTTCAAAACCCATGTATGGACCGTTGTGATATGCATGTCCGTTAATGTATGGAATGTGCAGTTTTTTGACTAAATCTCCAACTCTGGGCCCGGTGAAAATAATATCGGCGTGGATATTGTCGAGTACTTCAAAAAACTCAAGTTCATTTCCATCATCAATATAAATCGTCCCGACTCTTCCCCTGGCAATAACCTTCTCAAAGTCTTCCTGATGACCAAATTTAGAAGACATTGCAACAACTTCCATACCTAAATCGTCTTCAAGAGCCTTTGTCCAGTGCCACAGTCTTGGCCCACCAGTCCAGATACAGACCTTTTTCCCTTTGAGCCGCTCCTTATACCAGTTAAGTTTTCCTTCGTATTTTGCAACCTCGTCTGCAATTACTTCTTCAGCTTTGTCTTCCAGTCCAAAGAAAGCTCCAATCTTTCTCAGTGCTACCTTAATATAGTCAAAGCCCCACGTATCTACATCCATTCTTGGGATATCATATACTCTCTTAAGTTCGTTGGCTATATATCCTGCAGAACGCGCACAGTTGACCACATTCAGCTTTGCCCTATGCATACAGCGTAGTTGATCATAAGTTACGTTTCCGGTAAAATGAGCAATGACCTGTATTCCCATTTTATCAAAATATCTTTGCAGTACGTAGGTATCTCCCTGAATATTGTAGTCGCCGATGACGTTAATTGTGTATTCGCTTTTAATTTCAGGTTCAAGCGTTCCGATCTTATCTCTCATCCAGCCGATGTTCAGTTCATGATGTCCTTTTGATTGACTGACACCAGCGAATCCTGGACATTCGACAACAAATATATCCACATCCCCAAGCTCTTCCTCAACCTCACGACATACTGCTTTGGGATCGTCTCCTATCAATGCGGTTGTACAGGTAGTGTAGACAAACATTCGCTTGATTTTTGGAAATTCTTTGAAAGCTTCTTTGATCGCTTTTTTGAGCTGCTTCTCAGCTCCGAAAACAATATGTTTTTCTTTTGTGTCCGACGACCAAACATATTTTAATTGAAAATTGTCATTATCGCTGGGATACCTTTTCGTGTGCCAGGTATCATAAGCACATCCTACCGGTCCATGTATCATCTGAATACAGTCTTTGATGACTCCACCAATAACGAGTTTTGCTCCACAATAGCTGCACCCTCTTTCAGATAATGATCCGGGTATTGTTTCTATATTTGAGAGTGGGAGATATTGAGTTGTGTCTTCTCCTTCTTCTTTTATGTAAACATGGTTCTGGCGCTCAGGTATGCATTCATCGCAACAGAATAATTTCAACGGCATTTTACAGGCCTCGTATCTGTTTATTTTAAAGCTAGTTCTCCTTTTTCGCCAGTCCTGATCCGAATAACCTCGTCAATGGACTCGACAAAAATCTTTCCATCACCAATCTGGGCAGTTTGATTGACTCCAATAATGGTTTTAATCACCTGATCCACATCTTCGTCATTTACAACTATGCTCAGAAGTCTTTTGGGTATGTACTTCATACCTGTGCTGTACCTTTTCGCGAGCAGCTTTGGTTGTATGTAGAAGTTAAGCTCTCCTGAGATCCCTCTTTGTTTACCCTTTCCTAATACCGGAATTGCCGTCATAGACGGATAACCAATTTTATCCAGTGCGTCTTTCGTAACCGACATCTTGTTAGGTCTAACGACTGCAGTAACTTCTTTCATATGAAAACCTCCCGGTTTTCAAAATTTTTTAGTTATTATATTATTCCTTATAACCCTTTTTCACCCGAACTAATTGTGTATGCAGCTTCAATCGTATTCACAAAGATTTTTCCGTCTCCCATGTTGCCTGTGTATGCTTTTCCGGAAATTATTTTAATCACCTTGTCAACAGCCTCGTCTTCTACAGCCATCATGATCATTGTTTTTGCGAGTTCATCGTAGTGCACATCCCCAACAGTGATCCCTTTTTGTTTCCCTCTTCCGAAAACGTTTATTTTTGTAAGGGAGTAATAACCGGCTTCTGCGAGTCCGTCGGTTACTTCTTCAGTCCATTCAGGACGTAATATGGCACGGACCATCTTCATTATTCATCTCTCCTAAATTAATCCATAAGACCATATCTTTCAACCATTTTCTCTAGCTGATCCATACTTAATGGTTTAGGGATAACAAACATGTCATTTTCTAGGATTTTTTTGGCGAGTTCTTTGTATTCAAGTGCTTGATTGCATGTAGGGTCGTACTCCACTACAGTCTTTTTATTGAACTCTGCTTTTTGGACAATATTGTCACGTGGTACAAAGTATAACAGCTGCGTTCCCAGTGCAGAAGCAAATTCTTCCATCATTTCCAGTTCATTATCCACTCTGCGACTGTTGCAAATAATTCCTCCCAATCTCACCCCGCTTTGTTCAGCATACTTCAACAGGCCCTTACAAATATTATTTGCTGCATAAGTCGCCATCATTTCTCCAGAAGCAACTATGTATACTTCCTGGGCTTTTCCCTCTCGAATAGGCATTGCAAAACCGCCGCAGACAACATCGCCCAATACATCAAAGTGAATAAAATCCAGGTCCTCAGAATAGGCTCCCATTTCTTCCATGAGATTAATTGCAGTGATAACTCCTCTACCTGCACAGCCAACACCGGGCTCTGGACCACCGGACTCAACGCATTTTATTCCATCAAAACCGGTATTTATGACATTTTCAGCTGTCACAGCATCCTCACCAAGCTCCCTTAGAGTATCCATTATTGTAGTTTGAGCTACCCCACCGAGCACAAGACGAGTACAGTCAGCTTTGGGGTCACAACCGTGAATAAAAATTTTTTTACCATGATAATATGCCATAGCAGCTGCAGTATTTTGTTGAGTGGTGGACTTTCCGATTCCACCTTTTCCATAGAAAGCAATTTTTCTTGTCATTTTACACTCCTTCAGCATTTACGCAAACTTTGCCCAGAAACTCATTTGTTTCTTTGAATTCCATATTTTGAACAGCTAGGTGAATTTCTATGCAAAGTTACTGGATTTCTTATGTTGCCTGCTCAAATTTATACATTGTATACTATTTTTGTATGAAATATGTCTTTTTTACATAACACTCCTTTTTGCCAGTTTTCTTGTATTGTGTACTCCTTTCCAAACATTTTAAATTTTTTTTGTCATTGGTATGTTCAACTAAACATAACAATAACTTATTTAGCGGAATACAGATTCTTATTTCCTACTTAATACTATATATAGATTATCATCAGTTAAATTTTCAAGGTATGAATCAAAAAATGCGCACATGGGATAATTATGTAAAAAGTGTTGATATAAAAACGGTATCTTTCGACCTTTAGTTTTCACTGAACAAATTAAAAGTTCCAACATACTGACAAAATTAGGGTCATACTTATGAATATCATATACTGTTTTATGACTGTGCCTTTTGAGTTTGGGGAGGAACTTTGTATGATCAAAAACCTCGAACCGTTATGTATAAATAGTCACAACGGTCAAACCATTAAATCATATAGATGCGGTATTTTGACACAAAAACGAAGAACACTACAATATTAAATCCTGATGCATACTGTCTTGATAAAATATATCATATCGATATGTAATAATAGACATAACGTTTAAAACTCGAATAATGGATGATGATGGTGTTTTAAGCATAAAAGAGGTTAAAGTAAAAATATATAAAAAAACAGATACAGTTTTCCCGGAACGGAATGTTAATTCAAAAATGCCTCAGTTAGAAAAACTTCAAATTATACGCGAAACTGGAAACTAATAAAATATTTCCTGCCATATAGTTCAGGATGACTCTAGCTTAGTTCAGGATGACTCTAGCTTTATTGTGGTATTATTTGAGGGAGGTTAAATGCAATGCAATATATGCGAAGTCAGGTGCGAAATCAATAAGCATAGTATGGGCAGATGTGGCACTTATGTAAGCACTGGCAATAAAATAACCCAGTACCCCGGTATGGGATATCTGGGAGCATATCCAATTTCAATAGAAGCAGTCCCTTTACATCATTTTTATCCTTCAGGCAAGTTCCTGCAAATTTTCAGTACAGGATGTAATTTTCAGTGTCCTGGTTGTATGGCACGGATGCCAGCATCAAGTAGACCTCCGTCCCAACAATCCTCACTCAGTCCATCCGAAATAGTGAAAAGGGTCTTACAACAAGAGTGCCTGGGCGTAGTTTCAGCAATAAATGATCCTGTTGCCAATTACTATCTTTTCAGGGACCTTGCAGTACAGGCACAGGAAAAAAATTTACTTGTAGGTTGTTCAACCAACTGCTATTTTACAAGTGAAACTTTAGAAGAGTTTGGACAGCTTGTTGATTTTGTGAACGTGGGAATTAAAGGTTATTCTGACAGAGGTTATAAAAATTGTGGAGTTACTTCATCAACTCCTGTTTTTCGCAACATTTCCAGACTTTTTGACATGGGAGTGCATGTTGAAACTTCAGTTGCTTATTCAAAGGGAAATGAAGATGATGTTATAAAAGTCGCAGAGGCAGTATCTGATATCTCTTCTACTATTCCGTTGCATGTCATGAGATTCCTGCCCTTCGGCTATGCCCCGATAGAACTGGAGCCATCAGTGGGAGAAGCGGAAAAAATTTGTTCTGCCCTGCACAGATATCTGGATTTTGTCTACCTCTTTAATTCGCCAGGCACGAAACTATTAAACACATACTGTCCTGAATGTGGCAATCTCCTGATAGAGCGGGAATTTTACAGGCCTTTTGGCTCCAGGCTTGTAAAACCCTGGGTAAGTCACAAATGTAGCTGCGGTTACAGCATTCCAGTTCAGGGTAAAGCTTCCACTGAAGGTTTCAGTGAAGCAGGCTTAATAGACAGTTACAGTATAAGCCAGGCTTTCAGTATGGTTCATGCAGTACTTACATGCCTGGGAGTACTGGACGATTATAAACTAATGGATATCTGGGGTGAGGATAAATTAATGGATGTCTGGAGTAAGGTCTCAAACCCCAAAACCCTTACACAAATACATTATATGATACGTCAGCCGTACTCTTATCTGGAGTTCATCAGGTTTATTGCTGAAAAAGCTAATATGCCGAAAAAAGGAGAAGAACTTGTTTCTTTCATTCATAAGCGCTTGAAAATTGTCCAGAATCTTTCAGCAGGAAAAAGTAGTTATTATGTGTATTATTGCATGGGCTCTCCTTTCTTTGCCCTGAATGCCGGCAGAATGGAAAATAACCTTGTGACATTTTCCGGTGGTGTGAGTATCAATAAGCAGCTTCAAAAGGAAGGTAAACTGGGTGTAAGTGTTTCCCCTTCCTTTATCAATGAGCACAATCCTGGGGTTATTTTTGTCTCCGGTTTCCTTTCTCGTCCTCTCGATGAGTTCTATGCCCTGTGCCAGAAATATGAAATACATGTCGATGCTGTGACGCAGCATAGGGTCTATGAAATTCCGCCTTCCTGGGATTTTGGAAGCCCTCGCTGGATATTGGGACTAATGTATATAGCAGACAAGTTGCATCCCGGAAAACTTGAAGTTGACCTGAAAAAGGAAGCAGATGATTTTTATCTACAGTTTTATGGTATGCGGTTTAAGGAAGCAAGACCTAACAGGTCTTTTCACAGGCCTTCTTCTGGTATTTGGCCACACACACAAACACTGTATAATGACCTCAAAATGGAGATGCCAAAGCAGGGCTCTACTAAAAATTTCGACAATGAGATTATTCAACCTTTTAACATCCTGCCAGCCTTAATATCAAGCTCAAAGGATGATAGGAAAGGAGTCAAACCACAGTAAGTGCAGGAATTCAAAACGTAACATATTATAAAAGTAATATTATCTGTGACTCCACAAGAAACCCGGATCAGAGTATTAATATTAAGTTATATTGAGTAAATTCCAAGCCTCAATATTACTTCTCTAAATACCGGACTCTGAGTAATTGAACGAGTTTCTGATAATGAAAAGATAGCTCCAAAGCTTTATGAGTTTGGGAGCAAAAAGTTATACAAGTGCACCAATAGGCAACCTTTCTGAAATCAGTTTTTTTCCTTTACGCTGGATTTAAAAAGAATACGCTGGATTTAAAAAGAATACGCTGGATTTAAAAAGAATACGCTGGATTTAAAAAGAATACGCTGGATTTAAAAAGAAAAAAGAAATACGTTTTGGCTGTAAAATAATTAGATTTAATTTTATTCTTTCTGAAGAGCTAAATCCAGTACATTTTCGTATACTTCTTTACCCTCTATTTTTAGAATCCTGGCCGTTGATCTTTCAGTAGTAACGTTCCCATCCTCCTGCATATAAACATATTTCCCGTTTTCAATGCCCATAATTACAGAAGAGTCAGGGATTACATATATTCCAAAGTAATTAGCAAGGTTCTTACTTTTATCTATATCTATGGTCATAACTGTGGCTCTACCTGCATAATCTGTTGCAACCTGAGCCAGAACAGGGTTTAACTCCTGGCACTCTTCACACCACTCAGCTCCGAGTTTCAAAAGAACAGGTCCTTTTTTGAGAGATGTATTTATCTGATCCAGTTGGGTAATTTCTACAACAGTACTGTTTTCCTGTGTTTCCTGAGAATTCGTGGAATTTTCCTGCATCTCCTGAGAATTTATAGAATTTTCCTGGGCATCCTGAGGATTCGTGACATTTGTCTTACTATTAATACAGCCAGCTGCTAAGATCACAGCCGCAAAGAGAACCAATAGTATAACTAATTTATTCATATTTGCCATCTACTATATTACTGATTTTTTTTAAGACCTTAAAGGTGATACAGATATAGTGTTCACACTGTTATATACATTATATTTACATCAATTATTTATTTAAACGATTTGAGTTCCCACCTATCTGTTTGTGTATACGTATTCCAAATAACTAACGTTTAAGCCATAACTGAGGGATTGAATAACTACTAAAGAAAAGTACTTAGGAGTTACGCAGTTGGCTCCTAGCATATTGTTTTTTCCAAACTTTCAAATATTTGAATTAATTTAACGTGTATTGGGGATTCCTTAAGTATTCTGTCACTGCCACTCTTCTAATTTTCATAGCACTTTCAAACCAGGATATTCCACTTTTGATTCTTTGTAATTCCAGTCTAAGAAAAGCTCTTAATGAGAACATTATATGTGCTCTTTGTGATTCTTCCTTTCTTGCCTGACATTTTTCGACACCACAGAACTGTTTTATTCCCCTATGATATTCCTCAATTTTCCATGACTTCTTTGCCAAATCTTCACGTTTTGCTTCATCCATCTCTTGCACATCTGTAACCCAGTGTTGCGTGTCTCCATTTTTTGAAACTATCCTAAACACCTTTACAAATCCATATGCTTTGAGGTGAACCACACGTCCTTTTGGAGGAATATCTACTGTTTCAAGTGGCACATTTCCCTTGTTGTCAGGATTTACCAAACGATTATTTTTCAATCTTGTAAGGAAATGCCACTCTTTCTGTCTAATGGCTTTAAGGTTTTTCACACTTGCATACCATGTATCAAATAAAACGAATTTGGGATTAAAACCACGTTCTTCGGCCTTGTCAAGCATATCACGGAAATGGTCATTCTTTGTTTTGTCGTCTACATCGATGTTATAAATTCGAAAATCGATAGGTATAACGGTTGTACCGTCAGTCCAAACTAAGGTAACCAGGCCTATTCCCTTTACAGTACGATGATGTTTTCCACTCCACATACGACGAACAAAAGCAATTTCTTCTGCGTATGGTTTATCTAATGTTGAATCATCAACAATTAGGTATCCTCCCTTAAGCTTGACATAACTTTTTACTTCCTCCCATAGTGCTTCCGTGTCTGGAGGTTGCCTTTGAAGGCAACGAGTAAAAGCATCATGAGAAGGAGCATTAGCTATGTCTGGATAACATCTAGCAGCTTCAGTACAGCTAAAAACGTTAGAAGCCGCAATGAGAAAATTAATGTAGTCAATGTCGGTACACTTAGGTGGATTTATGTCCATAACTCCGTACGTTTTTAGAGAAACACTAAGCCATAAGTATATTTATAAAGATATCAAGTTTTCGGCATTTTAACTGCGTAAGTCCTAGTACTAAAATCATATCTACAAAAGCACTTGAAGTAATAAATAATTAAAAAAAGTAATGGAGAAAAAAGCTCTCCAAACACGCAATACTTCTAAACATAATCAGACAACTTAGTCAACTATCCCGCCTGTGTTTGCGGAATGGACTGAGCGCTGGTACCTGGCAAGGTAACCTGTGACCTCAGTTTTTGGAGGTATGAAGGCAGCTTTCCGTTGCTTAAGTTCTTCGTCTGAAATTTTCAGGTTCAGGGCTCTTTCAGGAATATTGATTTCAATCATATCTCCATCTTTCACAAGAGCAATTGGCCCTCCTTCAATAGCTTCAGGGGAGACATGACCGATGCAGGGTCCACGAGTACCTCCGGAAAAACGTCCGTCAGTTATTAGAGCAACCGATTCCAGCAGGCCCATACCTCCAAGTGCGGCTGTAGCTGCAAGCATTTCCCGCATTCCAGGGCCACCTTTCGGGCCTTCATATCGTATAATTACAACGTCTCCAGGTTTCACATTGCCTGCAAGGATACTTTCCATAGCAGCTTTTTCGCCGTCATAAACCCGCGCAGGACCTGTATGAACATGCATCCGGGGATCAACTGCGGCTTGTTTTACAACCGAACCTCCAGGAGCAAGACTGCCTTTAAGGACTGCAATTCCTCCCTGAACATGAATTGGATTTTCAAGAGTTCCTATAATCTCTTTATTAAGCTTCGGATTAACAATGTCCAGTTCCTTCAGGTTTTCCCCAATAGTCTTGCCGTTGACAGTACATTGCTCCAGATGAAGTTTCGTGGAGAGTCTCTGCATAATTGCCTGAACTCCACCTGCTCTGTCAAAATGCAACATAAAATTTGACCCTCCAGGACGAAGCGAGATCAAGTGAGGTGTTTTCCGGCTCAGTTCATCAAATTTATCAAGAGGGAGATTCAGCCCGAATTCATGGGCAAGGGCAGGAAGATGCAGCGTGGTATTTGTGCTACCTCCGACTGCCATGTCTACCATTATGGCGTTCTCAAAAGATTTAAAAGTGACAATCTTTCTGGGAGTCAGGTTCTCTTTAACCATTTCGACAATACGCTCACCGGATTCCTTGGCAATTCGGACCTTTTTTGCATCCACTGCATGAGCAGTTGCACAGCCCGGAAGACTCAGGCCAAGCGCTTCGGTCATGCAGGCCATAGTATTTGCAGTAAACATCCCTGCGCAGGACCCGGCTCCATTACATGCAAAATTTTCAAGTCTTTTAAGATCGTCGTCTGAAATCTTGCCTACTCTATGAGCCCCTACTCCTTCGGAGACTGAAATGAAATCCTTGTAACCGTCATCGATGTATCCAGGGAGCATAGGCCCTCCGGTTACAACAATTGCAGGGATATCAAGTCTGCCTGCTGCCATAAGGTGACCTGGCACAATCTTGTCACATGTGGGAATGAGGACCATACCATCAAACTGATGAGCTTGAACCATCAGTTCAATTGTATCTTCAATAATTTCTCTGCTGGGAAGGGAATATTTCATACCCTCGTGCCCCATTGCAATACCGTCGCAGACTCCTATGGTAGAGAATTCAAAAGGAACTCCTCCGGCATTCCTGATTCCGGCTTTTACAGCCTCAGCAAGTTTGTTAAGGTGCATATGACCAGGAATTATATCGTTCCAGGAATTGACAACTGCAATAAACGGCTTTCTCATCTCGGAATCTGTGACTCCGGTCGCTTTTAGAAGTGAGCGATTGGGAGCCTTTTCCGGTCCCTCTTTGATGATATCGCTTCTCATATTAAATCTCCATAAAATCTCGTAGTGAAGATAAAAAGTTATAATATATATACGACTTACGCGCTTGAAGCTAAATTAGAGAGATTAAACATTCTCGATAAAGTAGAGAATCCAGATATTAAGAGTATTCGTACAGATCTCTAACCTATTAAATTAGAAGATAAGTTTATTAACCGTCAACAGTTATTGGAACTGGAAATCACTTATAGAGAATAGCCACCTCTGAGATGATATCAATGGATTCAATGGAAAAAATATTTGGAAAAACCGCACAGATGACAGTTCTTAAGAACTTGATAAAAAACCAGAACGAACCAACCTATCTTTCAGGGATAGCTGAAGAAACTGGTCTGTCTCATTCCAGCGTATCAAGAGTTATTACACCTTTGGTTCTTTCAGGTATTGTTCAGGAAAAACCCCTGGGTAAGCAAATCCGAACTTTCCAACTGAACATGGACAATGAGGCAACTGGTGTTATCATAGATTTTTACAGCAAAATTAATCAGATACTGAACTAAGTCTGAGTAATAAGAAGTAAGGGAAGTTAAAACTTCCCACAGTTATTTTTTTATTTTTTTGTCTCCTTAAAATTCATACAAAACTTTCATAATTGGCTGAAGTGGCCTCTCGCGTAGTTTTATCCTCAGTTTATCCTCAGTTTATCCTCAGTTTATCCTCAGTTTATCCTCAGTTTATCCTCAGTTTATCCTCAGTTTATCCTTGTTTTATCGCTTGATAGACAAAAAACTCCAGCAAGTGTATTTTTTATACAGTAAAGTCCGACCTGATGTAGCCACGTGCGCCTTTTTAAAGTAAGCCTTGTTGCCCCAGAGACCCGTAAAATATTTAGATTTTTAAAATAAGTTTTAATTTTTAGAGTAATATTTGGATTTTAAGATGATTTTTGAGCCTTATAGGAAGTTTTGAGTTTTAAAAATGAGCCAGAAAATGACCATTTCAATGATATTTAGAGAGCCTATAAGCATTCAGGACTCAATTGAAATCTCTATTTTTAGTACTCAACCAGCCACAGCAGCCAAAACAAACTGAAACCCATAAGATTAAATATGTTTTATCCTTATTTCCCTTGAAATCGGCGCTGGTAAGGCGATAAGAACCAGCTAACGTCCAAAAATAAACAAAAGACACATTAGGAAAACCTAACACTATAATTCTCGCCAAAAAATAAATCAAATACCTTATAATTAGTATGGTGAAAATGAGAATTATTTACTTATCTTATTTAATCCCGCATTCGAGTCCCGAAAAGTGGGGACATTCAGTTAATTTCAAAATTTAAAATTGAGGTTTATAAATGCAGTACCAGGCAACAGTTAGAATTGAACAGAAAGCAGGTATGCTTGACCCGGAAGGCACTACCGCAAAAAGGGCCCTCGGACAACTTGGCTACCAGGTCAGTAGCGTAAAGACCGCAAAGCTTTATGAAATCGTGCTTGAGGCCGAGTCTGCCGAGATTGCAAACCAGAAAGTTGATGAGATGTGCCAGAAACTTATTGCAAACCCAATTATCCATAATTATACAATCGAGCTCAAGGAACTTAACTGAGGCGTGTGGATAAGCGACTAAGGCATAAGAAAAAGCCAAAGCTTTGAAAATTGAGGGAAAAAAATGAAAATTGCCATACTTCAGTTCGGAGGCACAAACTGCGACCAGGACGTCCTGCATGTCCTTAAAGACGTTGTGGGTGTGGACGCCGAGACTGTCTGGTACAAACAAGAAGATCTGACAGGTTTTGACGGAGTCGTCGTCCCTGGAGGATTCTCCTACGGAGACTATCTCAGGGCAGGAGCAATTGCAGCCCGCACTCCAATAATGAACTCAGTAAAAAAACTCGCAGCCGAAGGTAAGCCTGTGCTTGGGATCTGCAACGGCTTTCAGATTCTTACCGAAGCCCGGGTGCTTGAGGGTGCTCTGACAACTAATGAGTACCCGAAATTCCGGTGCCATTGGACTAACCTCAGGGTAGAGACCGTTGATACGCCTTTCACCTCGAAGTTCAGGAAAGGTGAAGTTATCAGAATGCCTATTGCCCATATGGAAGGTCAGTTCTATGCCGAAGAGAAAACTCTGGCCGAGCTTGACGAAAACGAGCAGGTTGTCTTCCGTTATGTGGATGAAAACGGAAAAGTAACGGATGCAGCTAATCCTAATGGTTCTCTAGAAAATATTGCAGGAGTTGTAAACACTTCAAGAAATATCTTAGGTCTCATGCCCCATCCGGAAAGAGCTTCCGAATCGATCCTGGGCTCAGACGATGGTCTACGAGTTTTCGAGTCCATGGTGGATTATATTACTGAGAATTTCTAAAAATTTCGAATATATATTCCAATTTTATTTTTTATATCTCCGCATTTTTCTTTCTTTTATTTTTCAGAACTTTTTTGTAGTTTCTCTAATACTTACTTCAGTTCGGCTTTTTTTAGTTCTTCCCGGATATTTTCTACAGTCTGCCAGGACTGCCTGACTATTTCAGGGAACTTCCCTGAGTGCTCTTTTCCCCAGTTCAACAGGAATCCTCTTGTCTTCGGGTCTGAGGGGTAACCGCTACCGAAGTCGAGGCCCCATTCTTTCTTAAGCTCTTCGATAAGCTCATCCCTGCGTACCTTCGCAATAATTGAGGCTGCCGATACAACGGGATAAGTAGCATCGGCCTGATGCATGGAAATTATTTCTATTTCTTTTGCATGTTCAGGGTTGGTTTTTGAGTATTGCTTGCGGATGTTGGTTGCAAAACGTTCTTCATTGACATCAGCAGCATCGGCATATAAGAGGTCAGGCTTTAACTGTTCGAGCACTTTTGAAAAACAGACCACCATTATCTCGTTCATTGTCATAATTTTCCGGAGTTCGTCAATCTGAGAAGGGCTGACCTCAAGAACAAAAAAGCCGTCTGCGTGTTTTTTAATTTGGGCTGCAAGCTGTTCCCTTTTTCTGGGAGTCAGTTTCTTGGAATCCGCAACCCCTAGCACTTTGAGGATATGTTCTCTGGATTCCTCAATTTTTACGCCTCCTATGCACATGGGCCCGATTACAGGGCCTTTTCCGGCTTCATCAATTCCTGCGATCATCATTTTTCGGTTGTCTCCTGATTTGAAGGAAGAGAGCTTCTTATTATTTATAAAAGTTAATAAAGGTATAGTTTGCCCTACAGAATCTCTGAAAAAATGAAAATCCATTTACAAAAGTATTCACAGGTTCAAAAAACGATTAGGAATCCCTTTTCCGTTCTCACTATATGGACACTCTGACCTCCGGCTATTCTTGACGCTTTCTGTCCACATGTTGCCAAATTTTTCCAAATTCGCATAATGAAAACTAAAGGAGTAAAATAAGATAAACACTCAAAACTGCAAAGATTATATAAAGAGTATAAAGAGACGCAAAGCTGTAGATTCTAGCTCATAGGAGATCTGAGTTTCCAGAACCTGTGATAACGGGAGAAATTTTTTGTCCTGAAAGATTGCTTTCATGATCTGAGGAACAGGACTGCAAATAATATTTACCAAGAGATATCAATCTTAGCAAGGATCTTTTATATGTCTTCAAGGTTCAACGCAGGATGAAAGCTGTCAACAGTTTATATTAATTGCTGCTTTATACTTTTTCAAACAACAGAGGATTCAGACTCAAGTTTCTTTAACCAGATTCCACATCCCGAATTTTTCAATGCCAGTGGCATGTATTCCTTCACAAGATCGTGATTCATTTGCCCCATATAGTCATTAAAATATAAAATTTCGTAATTTTTATTATTTATAAGTAATGCCTTTAAGAAGTATGCTTCATTCCATGCAGAACCCTGTTCCAGCCATTCAATAGGGTATTCAAATGGCCAGAAGATATCGTGAAAATGGATAATCACACCAGGTTTCAGACGGGGAAGTACTTCGGTAAGAATAAAAAGAACATCGCTCCCAAATTTCACAACATGAGAACTATCTACAAACAGAATATCCCCACTGTTCAGCTCTTCAAAAAAAGACAAATCTACAGTTTGAACCCCTTTTCTCAAAAGAAGCTTATCAGGATCATCTCGGTCAGACAATAGGCTTAAAACAAGCTCTGGATAAGGCTCAATAAAAGTTATCTTCGTTTTAAGGTTTAACAGTTCGCAGGTGTCCAGAGTAACAGTTGACGAATAACCTGATCCTACTTCTATAAGCCTTTTTGGTTTAAAGTAATTGATCATGCAAAATAATACAATTGCGTCCCCGTAACTATACCATTCGTCTCCGTTAAAAAAATACCTGGTATTGTTCTGCTTGAAACCATCTCCAAACGGGATTACGGAAATATATTTCTGGAATTGTTTTAGTAATTCTATCTGCTTATCACCATTAATCTCAATTCCAGTCGGGTTCCGGAATTTGTCGATTTTTTGATATAAGTCCAAGATGTCATCCAGATTTGTTAATGGAGAGTAAAAATGTCCTGGAGGAGCAAATTTAATTGTAGGACTCATGAGATACTTTACGCGCTCAGCATATTCATCGGAATTCAAAAAAGATACTAAGATTTCGTGTTTTGGTGTACCTTCATTCAATATTTTGGTATAATATTCTCTTCCTTCAGGATCAGGAATTCTGCCTAAAATTCTGCTGTAACAATAACTGATAAATTCGTCAAAATTCTGCTCTGATTTCAAACTTTCATGAGGTTCTACTGAGGGATTTTTTAGGCGCCCTGCATATTCATTAGAGTTCAAAAAAGATACTAAGACTTCATGTTTTGGTACACCTTTGTTCAATAAGTCAATATAATGTTCTTTCCCTTCAGAATCAGGAACTCTACCTAAGATCTTGCTATAGCAATAATTGATAAATTCATCAAAATTCTGTCCCATCCTCAATTCACCTAGCGAATCCACTTACTTAAAGAACTTTCCAGTTAACTGAAAAATTATAGCATTATATCTTTAACTGCCTTAATACTGGAATTGAAATCACAATGTTTGTGTACTTAATTACAGATATCAAGCAAGTAATTTCTGTTCAAACATTCCAGTATTCTCTATATTAGGTTAGTTTATTGGCTAGCTATAGAGATATTGAAAACATTTAAGCATTTATATACACAAATTTTAATATAAATTTGCTTTTTAGGCTCTGAATGTTAATTTAAACTAAAATGTATTAAAAGTAATTGTTTTGATCTTACAATCAAGACAGCAATATTAATCTCCAGAACATTGCTGTCCCAGGTGCTTCTAGCTTATTTTTTGTTTCTAGCTTATTTCTTACAATTTTTAGACCTGCAAAGTTGATTCTAGCAGGCAGGCTCAAGAATGTGTTTAATTTCATGGTTGGGAGTAAAGTATTAGCTATAAAGAATTCACACCTGAATTTTGGAAGAATTTCCTACCTGAATTTAAAGTCAAAAATACTTATTGCCCAGTTGTAGAATTGGTTGAATATTAAGACATCCTTCTGTGCCTGCTATATAAGGGACTCTGGAACAAACTCGCCCCCGTGGCTTTCAATCCAATCGAGTTTTCAGCCTACAGGCTTTCCAGAGTTTCAAGATCACACTGAGATTCTTCAAACACCTCACAAACAAAAGCATTAAATCTAAAGTAGAGTATTTTGGGAGTTAAATTATAGTTATTCTCACGATGAGTTACACCTAAAAGAAGGGATCTCTAAACATTTTTTAATACATTATGTTCTTGATTCTTTCTAAATATTAAGTGTAAACGTTACGATTGATATTAGATTTCCACATCTCTTGGGGATGAATCACCAATGCCAGTAATTACCTTACAGTACGACGACCTAGAAAAACTCACAGGAACCGATAAGGAAACCATTATAAAAAGAGCGCCCATGATAGGGGCCGATATCGAAAGAGTTGAAGAGGAATCTATAGATATCGAGTTTTTCCCTGACAGGCCTGACCTTTACAGTGTAGAAGGAGCAGCCAGGGCAATGCGGGGTTTCCTGGACATCGAGACCGGACTGTCAGAGTATGAGATAAAGCCTCCAAAGGTTTCAATCTCGGTTAGTGAGGAGATACTTAGAATCAGGCCTTTTCTCGGGTGTGCGGTTGTAAGGGGCATAAAATTCACATCTTCGTCCATAAAATCCCTTATGGACCTTCAGGAAGACCTGCACTGGGGGCTTGGAAGAAACAGGAAAAAAGTGTCTATAGGCGTGCATGATATTTCGAACGTTAAGCCGCCTTTCAGGTATATGGCTGTAGACCCGAGTTTCGAGTTCGTGCCACTGGACTACACTGAAAAAATGAGCATGACCGAAATCCTGGAAAAGCACCCAAAAGGCACGAGGTTTGCCCATCTTGTCAGGGGCTTTGAGAAATATCCAATAATCCTGGACTCAGACGATAATGTGCTGTCCTTCCCGCCTATCATTAACGGGACACTTACAAGTGTGACCGAGAGCACAACCGACCTCTTTATTGATGTTACTGGACTTGGAGAAGCCGTTTATACCGCCCTGAATATTGTTGTTACCGCCCTTGCGGAAAGAGGTGGCCAGATCGAATTCGTAAAGGTTATCAGGCCCGATTCCGGAGAACTTATCCTGCCTGACCTTGAACCAAAAACCAGGTTCCTTACAAAAACTGAAGTAAAAGACCTTCTGGGCATGGAACTCTCCATCGAAGAAATTGTTAAACAACTTGAGAGAATGCGCTTTGGAGCAAAAGCCCTTGACGAAGAAACCATCGAGGTAAAAGTCCCGGCTTACAGGGCCGATATTCTTCATAACTACGACCTTGTAGAAGATATTGCCAAAGGTTATGGATATGAAAATATTAAAGTAAAGATTCCTGAAACCTATACCCCAGGAAAGTCTCACCCGATTTCCCTGCTTCGCGCTCCCGTAAACGAGATAATGGTAGGGCTCGGCTACTATGAGGTCATGCCGTTTACGCTTACCAGCGAAAAAATTAACTTCGATAACATGTGCAGGCCAAAAACGGATGATGTTACCTATGTGCTTCACCCGATCAGCGAAGACCAGACAATGATTCGGACAAACCTGCTTCCGAACCTCCTTGAAATTCTTGCCTTAAATCAGCACAGGGAATTGCCTCAGAAGATTTTCGAGTTCGGCGAGGTCGTAAATAACGAAATAACCGGCCAGCACGTAGCTGCAGTCTCGATTCACCCGCAGGCCAACTTTACCGAGATCTATGAGGTTGTAGACGCTCTGATGAGGGAAATGATGCTTCCCTACAAGGTAAAAGAGTCCGAAGATCCTGCATTCCTTGAAGGCAGGCGGGCTGATGTTTATGTCAATGGCAAAAAACTCGGAGTCTTTGGAGAATTCCATCCTGAGGTCATAAACAATTTTGCCCTTGGATACGCAGTTGTCGGGTTTGAACTTGACCTCAATGACCTTATTGTTTAATATTGGTTAAAAATAGATTTTAAGTTGAGAAGAGACAGTTGAGAAGAGACTCTTCTCTCCTTTTCTTTTCTTTTCTTCTCTTCTATTTTTCCTCTGATTCTTTCCTTTCATTTTCCCTCCGATTCTTTTCTTTCATTTTCCTCTTTTTCTTCTCTCTTCTCTCTTTTTTCCTTCACTTTTCTTTCAGCATTTTCCCCATTTCGGCTGCGATTTTTCTGACTTCGGAAATCTCTTCAGTCTCAGCTAGCCTGTAAGTAAGTTCAAGCAACCTTTCTTTCAGGGAACCAAGTTCATCAAGAGTAAAGTTAAGCTCTTCAAGAAGGACCCCCAGGGTTTTTATCTCAGTTATCTCTAAAAATTTTTCAGGGCCTGCTTCTATAAGGGAAAGTGTCTCAGGAGAACTGAGGTCAACATCATATTCTTCCTCGAAATCTCCCTTCGGGATCGTTTTAGACCAACTCACACTCCTGATATGTCTGATAAAATCACTGATCTGCCGATACTCATAGTCTCCGGTAACTTTTCCAATCAGCATCTCGTTCCTGGTTTTTAGTGGAACTGCCACAAAGTCTCCTTTCTTTATTTTTGTGATAAATGAGTATATCTCTCCTGTCCAGGCAGAACTACGCTCTTCCTGCATCCCGGGATATTTCTCGAGCATTATTTTCTTTACCTGTGCCTCATTTCTAACGCCTGACAAATCCGGGAATTCAGCCCACCCTATTGTAATTACACTGTTTTCCAGAATCAGTTCTTCATCTTCCAGGGTGCCTGCAGCTTTGAGCAACCAGAATTTCATGACCTGCCTCCTTTTTATTTTAATTTTGCCTTTATCTAGAAATTTTACTTATATTCCCAATTTACTATTTTTCAGGTTTTTATAATTGGTTATAAATCAACCGTTACGCCGGTTGATCACTCCGATAGGGTTTGGAAATAAGATTTTCAAACTCAAACGTTTTTCGGGGTTTTCGGTCAAGCATTTTTTTTAAAAGGGTTGCGGGCAAGCAGTTTTTTTTAAAAGGGTTGCGGGCAAGCAGTTTTTTTTAAAAAGGGTTGTTTGAAAAGGCTTGAGTGACATCCTAGATGCGCTTGCAGAGGCAGTCACTGAAAAAATAGGACAAAGGTACGAATTTCAGGATGTGCCCGGCAAGTCCAAGAAAGACTATGAATGACTGAATATCCAGTTTGTTTTTTAATTCTTCGCAGGCTTGGATTTCAAGGACAAAGCTTTCATAGAGTATATCCGCTAGAGTATGTCCGTTATCTGTTACTGGATATCTGAATTAGTATCAATCGGGGCCTTAATCAGGTGTTACTGAAAAAACGATTTCTCATTCAGAGGTTCGGCTGCTTCCAGATAGTACCTGAAAAGTTCCTTTCCCCAGCATAGTGCTCTTTCTCCAGAAGACAGGATTAGCTGGTCCCTTAACTTTCCATTGTTTTCAAAGAGTTTAAATGCAATGATCTTATCCGTTACAATCAGGGATGGGATTGTTGTCGGCCTTCGTGATATAAAAAGCCTGGAGTTAACTGCTCTGGACAGTTTCTCTGCTTCTATACGATTATTTAAAAATAAACGCTGTGCAACACTTTCGGTCATACAGAGTACAATTTCAGCTCCCGTCTCCGCAAGTTCGGTATAAATTGAAGGAGCTTGAGGGTGAAAATAGGATACAAAGGTTAGGGTCTCCTTGAGCTTAGAATACTATCCCGGAGTATTTTTGGGGTTTCAAAAAGGTGTCCGACGTCAGGTTCCAGTAGCTCGCAGTGCCCTAGTTCGCCGATTCTCTCCAGCAGGAACTCAGGAATCGAGCTTAAATCGTGGCTCAGCCAGTATTCAGTATTTTCTCCTAAGGTCTCAGTCGTACTGAGCAGGGGCTGCATATTTTCAACTATTATCTCTCCAATCTCGGACAAACTGTAAATTTTGCCTTTTTGGGTTATCAGGCCGGAATCTTTCATTTTTTTCATATGGAGCTGGATCGAACTGGCATTCACATTAAGCAATTCTTTTATCTCATCAACGTCTCTTGGTTTTTCCTTTAAGAGTAGTAGAATATCTTTTCTTCTTCCAGAAAAAAGAATCAGGTTAAGAAGGCAGTGTTTCATTTTTGCTCACTTCCGGTCTCTACCTTTGCCTCTATACCAATATCATAAAAACTTTTTGATTATGGATCATTGGTTTTTAACTATTTTATTGTATTTTATGTTGTATGTTATGTTGTGTATGCAAGGTTTGATCAGTACAGTTTTATTGGTTTTAGAAGTAGTAACAACAAAAAAGATAAATCTTAAAGTATATTTCTTGTTCTTATAGTATTTTTTTGGTTCTTAAATCAACGTGGTGAGAACACTGATTTCTGAAAAAAAATATTCTTCACACTGCAAAGGTTCTGAAGAAATTGAACCTCTAAGACCTGACGGTTTGGCTAATAGCTCAATCAGTAATTCAATCCACAGTTGCGGTGTTCCGGTGAATAACCCAATGAACAACGCAGTCCGTAACTCAATGAGTGACTCAATAAACAACCAGGCCAATGACCCAATAAGTAGTTCATTGAATAACTCACTGAATAACTCACTGAATAACTCACTGAATAACTCACTGAATAACTCACTGAATAACTCACTGAATAACTCACTGAATAACTCACTGAATAACTCACTGAATAACTCACTGAATAACTCAATCAAGAATTTGTCCGGCAGCTCAATAATTAACTCTATTGGAATGGAGTTTATTCTGATTTCTGCCGGAGAATTTAACATGGGCTCTCCAATGCGTGAAAAAAGAAGAAAGCTCTGGGAAAGTCCTGTGCATAAAGTAACAATCAAAAAACCTTTTTACCTTAGCAGGTATCCGGTGACACAGGAGCAATGGCAGAAAGTCATGGGTAACAATCCTGCATATTTTAAGGGCGAAAAGCATCCTGTTGAAAATGTTTCATGGGATGAGATTAAGGTCTTTTTCCGGAAACTTAATGCTCTGGAAAATGTCGATGGAATTTCCCGAATCTACCGCCTTCCAACTGAAGCCGAATGGGAATATGCAGCCAGAGCAGGAACTGAAACCGCTTACTTTTTTGGAGACGATGGATCGAAACTTTCAGAATATGCCTGGTTTCTGGAGAATTCCGGGTTTGCAACCCATCCGGTCGGCCTGAAAAAGCCAAATCCCTGGGGGCTTTATGATATTTATGGAAATGCAGGAGAATGGGTACAGGACGAGTACCATATCAGTTACAAAGGCGCCCCGATAGATGGAGGGGCATGGGAAAACGCCCTTCCAAGTGTATCCACTCCAGTGAGAGTAAGGAGAGGCGGAGGCTGGAACGGAAATGCAGGATGCTGTCGGTCGGCTGAAAGACTTTTTGTGGCTCAGGATAAAAGGTTAAATAGTCTGGGATTTCGAGTGGTTAAGGATATTTAATTCCAATGAAATACAGCATTTCCTGTGTCGGTATTCGCCAGCGCAATTTTAATTTGGAACAACCGTTGAGCCGAAACCGTTGAGCCGGTTTATCGCGCAGATAGGGTGGGTATAAGGTTATCTAATTCAAAAGTTATCTTATTCGCTCTTTTCTAAAAAATAAGATTGCTGAGGTGCAAATTTTCAGCAAATATGGACCATACCATCATCAGGCGGGCAGGGTTTTTTTGTTTCGGATTTTCTACCATTTTTAAAAAACTGACATGCATTTTCGATATCGTTTACAAGAATTGCTGCCATATCCGGAGTGAAATTTTCTCTTATGACAATGCGCATTATCTCGATATCCGCCGCATTTTCTGGAAGACAGTAGGCGGGAACTATCCAGCCCTTCTCTCTTAGCTTGTACGAGAGCTGCTGCAGGGAATAACCAGTTTCCTCTTTTTGCTTGAAAGCAATTATAGGAAGTCTTTCTCCTTTGTTCAGCATTTCGAAACGGCCCAGTCTGTCAACCCTCTCAGCAAGATCCTGAGAAACCTCAAGGATATTCTTCATTATTCCGGTATAACCAGCTTTTCCGAATCTTAAAATATTGTAATATTGGGCCGCAACCATCGCACTGCCTCCTGAAAAGTTCAGGGTGTACGAATCTTCCATTTCTCCGAGGTAGTTCACATGGAAAATCAGGTCTTCGGGAAGGTCACTTTCATCACGGAAAATAAGCCAGCCAAGGCCCGGATAAGTCAATCCGTATTTATGTCCTGAAACGTTTATCGATTTTACTCTTTCCAGTCTGAAGTCCCACTCAAAATCAGGTTCGGTAAATGGCAATATGAAGCCGCCACTTGCAGCATCTATGTGGATGGGTATGTCCCAGCCTTTTTCTTCCTTGTATCCCAAAAGTAAATCATTAATATCCTTTACAGGATCGATTTCTCCTGTAAAAGTTGTTCCCAAAACGCAACCAACACAGATTGTGTTCTCATCAATCTGCTCTGAGACAGCATCTGCCGTAATTGTACGTCTGTCTTTGTCTATAGGAATTTTTCTAGCTTCGACGTCAAAGTATTTGGCAAATTTATCCCAGCAAACGTGAGCATCGTTTCCAAAAATTATGTTTGGTTTGCCTGTGCCTCGCCCTGAGTTTTTCCAGCTCCATTTGTGAGCCAGCAAACCCAGCATTATAGCTTCTGAAGAGCCTGCTGTTGCCGTACCCATGAATTCGGTATGATGCCCATTAAAAAGACGCCCAAGCATATTCACAATATTCCTGTGAATAACTTTGTCAGTTTGAGGATATTCGAAAATATCTATGATATTTTTATTTATGTTTTCCATGACAAGCTTGTCTGCTTCTGGTTCCATCCATGTGTTGACAAAACTTGCCAGATTCAGGAAGGGATTGCCGTCGAGACTCTGTTCATCATGTACCAGTTGATAAGCAGCTCTTGGACTCATCCCTTTTTCAGGGAATTCGTACTTGGGAATTCCTTTTTCTTTGACCTTTTGGATATATCTGGCACTGTATGCACCAACACGATACTTTTTAGACTCATCTAAAGTTTCCAGATTTACTTTCTTTGAAATCATAACTTCAACCCCTAAAACATTTGTAAAACACTCTGCCTTTTCCAGCTTACTTTGATAAATAAAGAAAAAATAAAAAACAAGAGGATGCAGAGTTTATGCTTCCAATTAACGCGTTATGCACTTTTCTTAAAGAGTTCCTGAATAAGAGTGCTTACTGCCTTGTAGAAGGTTTTCACTGTGTCCGCCTTAAGGCGTTCGCCTCCTGTATGAGGGTTTACTATAGTAGGCCCTATGGAAATGCAATCCATAGAGTCACCGTATTTTTCTACAATATAGCAACATTCAAGGCCTGCATGGATTACGGTTGCTTTGGTCTCATCGCCATATAGTTCTTTATCCTTATACACATCTTCTGCTTTATCAACCAGGTCAGATTCGTCTTTTGGTTGCCAAATAGGAGAAGCTTTTTCTGCATTTACTTGATAATTGAATATTTTACCTATGATTTCTTGAATTTGGACAAGCTCACCCAATGAATTTTCGTCTGAGCTGCGGTTTAAGGATTTAATTGTTATTTTGTCTTCCTTTAGTCCAAATAAATTAACAGCTGCCAGGTTGCTTGATGTCTCCACAACGTCAGTGATTTTTGGAATCATGCGGATGATGCCGTGTGGTATCTGTCGAAGTAAGCAAAGAAGTGCATCTGTCGACGCTTTATCAAGAGATTTCTGGAATGAAATCACATCTTCAGAACTTACCTCTTCAACACTACATTCAAAATTCTTCTCCTCAGGAAACTGTCTCTTTAAAGCGGCAATATATGCCTTAAAATCATTTTTAAAATTGTCTTTCTCGCTTCTTGGAATAGCTATTCTCGCGACAATCCAGGTCGGAATTTTGTTTACTACTGGATTTTTCTTTTCTATTTCGTCCTTTTTCAATGAGTTTAATGAAATCAGGCGCAGGTCATAGCTTGTGATGCATTTGCCTGCTGTGCCATCAAGGTTTGTAAGTCTTTTGTTAAGCCGGATAAGAGCCTCGGCAATAACTTTAATAGCATTAAGTCTCCCTTTGTTGATATCAACACCGGAGTGCCCTCCAAGAAGCCCTGAGATCGACAATTCCAGGGTAACAAAATCAGTTGTAACAGCTTCTAAGATAACATTCCCTTCGAACTGGACATCCTGCCCTGCTGCACTGCCGTAAATAATTATATTTGCATCTTCTGCATCGAGATTTATGTACTTTCTACCGATCAAGAGATTTTTGTCAAAACCTGCAGCTCCACCCATATCGGTTTCTTCCTGAACAGTAAATAAGCATTCAATTGGGTAGTCTTTGAGGTTCTCATCTTCCAGAAGGGCAAGTATAGTTGCTACTCCAATTCCATCATCTGCACCCAGGGTGGTACCCAATGATGGATCGGTGACACTGTTCTCATCTCCTGCTTTTATCCATTTTGCACTTTCGTTATCAAGATAACCAAAGACATGTAAGGGAAATTCGATGGTTCTGTCAGGGTAACATACCATATCCATGTGAGCCTGTAGAGTGACATAAGGATCACTGGCATAGTCCCCTGAGCCCTTTCTACGAAGAACAATTACTCTTTCTCCGGGATCTTTAGCTCCGGGATCGTAATGAATGACTTCTACACCTTCTATCTTTTCGGCACATTCTATAACATACTCACGGACCTGGTTTTCCTCACCAGATGGGTGATATTTTGTTGTTAGTTCCATAAAATGGTCATGCACTGCCTTTGGCTCAAAAGAGTCATCTAATATTTCTGACATGTACATCTTACTCCTGAACATTTATCGCATAAGCTCTTTCGCTGTATTGATCATTCAGAAGTACATCTCAAAGAAACCAGCATTTGCTCTTCTTTAATCTGGACAGAAAAGCAGTTCAGAACTTTTACAAAGTTGTTTATGGATAATGATTCCCCTGACATGTTATCCAATTGAACAAACAGCATTGTTTCAGTTTATTTTCGAGAGCATCTCTATAACTACCGTTTTTATTTCAGTATATTTCTGTTATTTTTTAATAAGAATCTCGGAGGAATTAGTTGATAATACTCGCACGCTTGGAGCCCAAAATAAAGTAAGTATAAATTTATTTGAAAGTGCATGTTTTAGATATTTTTAATGTTTTGCCGGATGACTTATGCTCAACCGTGTAAGTATTATTAAAAATGTATGACCGAGTATAAAATACTTTCCACTTTTTATAAATCATTACTAACTTTACTCTAAAAAGTGCAATTTAGTAAAGAAAGTTTAATCAAAAAAGCTTTAATTAGATTTTAGAGGGTTTTAACCTCTGGTTTCAATTCAAGTATATAGTGTAGAATATGAGATAATCAATCACGGAAAAATGTAATGTAACCTAGTTTCAAATAAATATTCATAATGAGCTGATCCCAAAACTCAAAATGATTTTTCTGAATCCCATATATACAATAAGTAATAGATTTTTTGATCACGAAAATAATTTTGAAATTTTACTAATTTGAGGATAAAATTAGTTTTGGGATGGACTCAATCAGATAATTAAAGATTTATATACGAAAAAACATAAAAAACTTGTCATTAAAAAGAATACTTAAATTTAACTACTCTGTCAAATAGAAGCAATGTGTAGAGAATATATTCCATGGCTTGCAGACAGATAAAACACCTTAAATTTGATTTCTTGATTCCTTATTCAACAACCTGCCCCTTGATTTCTTATTAGTTATTCAGCACCCTGGTCCCTGTCTGTTTTATTTCGCAGGCAGGGGCAAAAAGAGATTCTGGTGCTTTCAACAATCTAGGAGGCGATTTAGATCGTGTCTATTCGGAGAGACACTTGGTTATGCTACTCGTGTCTGTTTGGTAGAGACACTTTACTATATTACAAACTAATATTTAACATTTTTGATTTTCTTTTTGCTACTTTATAATACATATAATAATTATTATTTTACGCAAACTGAGAGAACTACTTTAGAGAACTGCTTCCAAATAATTTAAGACAAAACTTTGATAGCCTGCGGTTGGCAGAAAATTGCAGGACTGGAGATTTATTAACCGTAGGCAAGTTTCTGGAAATATGTAAGGAGTGAACATTTAAGGGGCATATGTATTCCCTGCTTGTCAAGTTCAGGTCACCTGTGCAAGTTATACGAAAAAGGCAATGTAAAAAAAGGGATCTTCCTCAATTCAAATCTGGAAAAAGTTCGGAATATGCCGTTGGAATCAATATCATGAAGACAGCATCAAAATTTAAATGCCGATAATATTTCCTATTAAAGGCCAGCATGAGTCTGTATCACTATTATTGATTGAAGTTTGTTGATTGAAGTATTTAGTTGAGACTGCCCAATAGAAACTGCATACTTAATAATAATATTTTGAACTTTGATAAAAAAGTTTTTAAACATTATATTCTTAATAGATAACGGTGTTGTACAATTGACAGATTCTAAAACTAATATTCAACATAGCAAAAATAATTCCAAATTTCTTTCTTTAAATAAAATGACTAGTCTCAAAATTTATATTGTTCTAATATGGCTTATAATTGCGCAAATCTTATTGATCATGACTGGGATGACATCTTATGAAGACATTAAGTATTTCTTCTGGATAGAATCAGTCTTAGGGCCATTAATTTTTGTGCTGTATATAAAAGGAGCACCAGATCAACTATCCAGAGAACAAGAAAAAGAACAGAAAAAGGCAATTTTTGTGCTTGTCTTTTCTTTCGCATGTATGCTAATGGTGATTTTTATGGCTATGTTAAAGGGACATTAAAATTTGTGGACTCAATTCCTCAAATTAAGATGTCTATTAAGGGATTCTGTTAATTTTCATTGAATACATAAGTTGTGCCAACCTTATAGCAGGAATTTTTCTGGCATTGCTTCTGCAAACCGATTTATGGCTTTCCAGCCCGTACAGTGCATAGGTACGACATAATCAGGCTTTATCTTTCTCATTTCGTCAATTGTGACTGAAACTTATCGACACTTGGTAACTTATCTACATATATGTCGTATATTTCTCCATATTCGTCTATACTTTTCTTGCATCTATCGCTATCCAGTCTCCGCCTTTCCTGTAGAACTCTCCGGATAGACTGTTCCATGCATTTTCAACTCTAAATCCATTCTGCTCAAGAACCCTGCTTATTTTCTCAAGGGAATAATCATGAAACCAGAGTCTGTAGACCTTTACTTCCCCATCTTCATCCATGATTATATACTGATTTAGCCAGGTATCATTTTCAGGATAGTCAAATCCTTCTTCCAGCACAAGGTGCCTGCCTGGTCTCCAGAATCCACCTTCAGAGAAATACCACCTGTTTTTGAGCCCTTCTTGCATGCGTAGCTCTCTTGTTGACACGTCAAAGATGAAAATTCCGTTTTCTTTAAGTGCCCTGTGAACAAGGCTCAGGAGAAGGTCACGTTTTTCGTCGGAAAAGGTACAGATTTCCCCATAGACTTGAAGAACAGCATCAAAAGTCTCTTTATAATCGATATTGAAAAAGTCTGCACAGATATAATCGATATCATGCCCATCTCTTTCAGCCTGAGCTCGCGCATAATCTATAGACCGTCTGGAAAGGTCAATGCCAGTTACTTTCATGCCTTCAAAACACAGCCTGCTGCTGTACAGCCCTGGCCCGCAGCCGAGATCAAGTATTCGGTCTCCTTTTTTCAGAACTCTTGAGGTTATGAGATGGAAAACTGTTTTTTCGATCTCAGCATTTCTTCGGCTAGCCCCATCATGGGCCTGGTTAAAGTGGGCTTCGAGCATGCTTTTCGAGATGTGCGGGTCGTCCCAGAAACGAGGCTCACCGGGTTCGAAAAGAGGAGGTTTCAAAGGTTGAGATAAAAGGGAAAAAAGATTAGATCATTTTAACAGGTTATTTGAGGTTCTGACATATAAAGTAGAGTAAGAGTTAAAGTAGAGTAAGAGTTTTTGTAAATCTACAAAATAGCTTTACTGGCCTGTTCTATCGAGTCACAGTTCACTTTTTCTGTGTTTATAGGCTCAGTAGATTCATACGTTTATCTTTATACTGACTACCCTGTAATGACTACCCTGTAATGACTACCCTGTAACGACTACCCTGTAACGACTACCCTGTAACGACTACCCTGTAATGACTACCTTGTAATGACTACCTTGTAATAATTACCTTGTAATGACTACCTTATAATGACTACCCTGTAATGACTACCTAGTTGACAAGTATCTTATTATAATGAACACCATTTAAATGAAAAAGATATGAATAGATAACTTGACTATGTCACATCACAAGGTAAAGCGTCATCATTAGACATCGTATGCCAAAGAAATCGTTTGTAGTGAAATCGCTAACAACGATTGGAGTAACTGTTTAATCTGACAAAGTCAAGATAAATTTGTACTCAAAGGCAAGTTTTTCTTTTCTGTAGAGCAATCCAGCACTCTGAACTTAAAATATAACAGGATCAGATTGAAATAAGAAAACGGAGTTTGAAACAAGATTTCCCGGAGAACTTATCATCCATCCGGGGAGTTGGGGCGTGTACCGAATTCTCTTTGCAAAGAATAATCACTCTAAATTAAATCATATGGAACTGATATTATGGCAAATGATTTTAAAGAAAATAGAAGCGTACGAACAGGAAAACCGGGTAGAACAAACAAGACAGGCAAAACAAGCAAGAGAACAAGTAGAACCGACAAAACCACTGAGACAGCTTATGACCGGCTGGACAAAGCCCTTGCAGCACACGAAAAGGCCCTTGAGAAAAACCCGGAGGATGCTGCAGCCTGGGCTGGCAAGGCAGCAGTGTTTCTAAAGCATAGGAGGTATAGTGCCTCCCTAAAGGCGATTAAAAAAGCTCTTGAAATCGAGCCTGAAAACCCTCACTACCTTTACGAAAAAGGTTTTGTGCTCCTGCAGCTCAACAGGGAAGGAGATGCATTACAGGTCTTTGACAGGTTGCTCGAAATAAAACCTGACAGCGATAAAACCTGGAATCTCAAAACTTCAGTACTTTGCAGACTAAAGCAGCACGAAAAAGCCCTTAAAGATTCTGAAAAAGCTCTTTCTGCCAATCCGAAGCTTGCAGGAGCCTGGCACGCAAAAGGTTCTGTGCTTGCAGATATGGGCCGATATGAAGAGGCTATAGAAGCCTATGACGCCGCGCTTAAGCTTAACCCGAACCTTGCAAGAGTCCTGGTGGGGAAAGGATTTGCCCTCTACAGCCTGGACAGGCCTGTGGAAGCCATGATAGCTTATGACGCTGCTCTCAAAATAAACCCTGATAATGCAAAGACCTGGATAGGGAAAGGTCTTGTCCACCTAAAACTTGGCAAATTCAAAAGAACTATTGCAGCCTGCAGCAAAGCGATTTCAATCAAACCTGATTCTTCCGATGCCTGGTACTGCAAAGGCATGGCCCTTTCCGGCCTGGATAAGAATGAAGAAGCTCTTGGAGCTCTTGAAAGAGCCCTCCGGATCGATCCGGACAATTTCGAGGCTAGAAAAGCTCTGGCTTCCGTGAATTCTAAGCTCGGAATATCTCTCGAAGAAGAGGAAGAAGAAAGAATGGGAGAAGAGAAGCCGAAAGCGAAGCGAAATGTGTGGACAAGAAAAAAGCCAACAAGTGAGATACTAAAGAAAAGTCTGGATCAGGAAAAAGAGAAAAGAGGAAAAATTAGCAGGAAGAACTTAGGAGCAAAGAAAGAGTAAAAAACCGGCTAGCTTTAGAAAAATGAACTATAGGAAGAGAGAAAAAGAAATGATTCTCTTTTTCCCTCCTGTACAGACTGTCCTACAATTATTGGTAGTGATAAAAAAGGTATCCTCTTCAAATTGTATGGGTAAAAGCAGTAATGTATTTTTAATCACATAATAAATATAATAGTTGTTCCATTTTCCTTTATCATATTTTGGAGTAAAAAATGGAACTCGAAGCTTTAAAAAAATCTCTGGCTTCGCTGGACATCAATCCGGATGAAATTAAAGATGAAAGTATACCAAAGCTTTTCGTATTTTGTTTTCTATAACGGCTCTACGGTTAGTTTTTTAACAATGGCCAGTTTTAACTGCTAACTTTCATGCTACTTTTCATAGTTCTCATCGCTTTCTGGTTCATTTATGAGACAATGCAAGTTTTATCCCAATGAATGTAAAAATTCCGGCTTTTCCCCAGTTAATATATCTACCAACTCCTGGCTTCTGTATTATTCTTTCTCCAACGGTTCCGGCAAAAACCGAAACAGCGGAAAAGATCAGCCAGGCCTGAACCATGAAAATTATTCCCAGAAATATCATCTGCATGGGGACATTTCCCGAACCTATGTTTACAAACTGGGGCAGGAAGGCGAGGAAGAATAGAGCAACCTTAGGGTTTAAAACGTTCATAAAGATACCGCGCCTGTAGAGGGCAAAAGTGTTGGTTTCCCTAACAGGAGCCGAAGATACTAGCTCTTCACTTTCTTTTAAGGCGTGCCAGGCAAGGTAGAGTAGATAAACTGCACCCGCGTATTTTACAATTTCAAAAGCAAGAGCAGACTTATATATAAGGGCAGAAACTCCGATTGCGGCTGCGGTAGTATGGGCGAGTACGCCGGTAGAGAGGCCGGATGCTGTTGCAATTCCTGCCTTTTTGCCCTGCGAAATGCTCTGAGTAATTACGAATAGAATATCAGGTCCCGGAAGAAGCGTAAGTGCCGCAGAGGCTGCAATAAAATAGATTAACTGAGATTGTTCTATCAAGGGTCTCACTGTTCCTTTTTTGTTTTTGCTCTTTCCCACTATTCCTTTTTTTGTTTTTCCCCTTTTTCCCTTTGCTCTTTCCCACTGTTCTTTTTTTATTTATTCTCTTTCCTACTGTTCCTTTTTTGTTTTTTCTTTTTTCCCGTTGTCCCTCTTTCCAACTTTTCCTTTTTTACTTAAATTTCGTTCCTCAGTAAACTGTAAAATTTCTCCTTTGCTTCCTTCTCAATCCAGGGCTGATGTCCGCATTTTTCCAGCAAAAAAAACTTGAAATCCTTCAAAGTCCGAGAAAGAGGTTCTTTAACTCCTTCAAATGGATGCGGGTCATAGTCGCCATGAATCGCAACTACCGGGCAGTGGATTTCTTTTCCGATTTTGAGTAGCTTTCCTCGGCTTCTCAGTTCACTTGCTTCTTCCCATACGCCTTTGAAGCTCTCGTAGTTGCACTCAAGAACTTCATCTTCATAGGGAAGAGGATCATAAGTATCAGTTTTCGACATTAATTTTCCAAAATTGCACAGGGTTTCATTCAGGTTTTTAGCTGAAGGATCATCAAGGGTTTCGGTCAGGCAAACGAAGTTCTCCAGATCTTCTTTTCCGAGCCTGTTTATCCGGGTTTTCTTTATGCGCGCAGCATATTTTTCTTCGTATGGGCCGCTCCCGATAAGTATTAGCTTTTTTACTAGATGGGGATGCCGGGCAGTAAAAATAAAGCTGAGCATTGCACCCCAGGAAAAACCAATTAATGTAACCGGTAGGTCGCCGTGACCTTCCAGAATTTCCTTTAGCTCCCTGACCTGCTCTTCAATAGTTACTGCGGTTTGAAGCGGTTCAAGTACGCCTCCAAAAACGGAGAGTTCTCTTGCAACAGGTGCCATTTCCCCTGGAGCTCCCGGGCCGCCGTGGATTACAGCAAGACTAAAAGGTGGATTTCCGTATTTTTTCAGATTATTCATGTTTGTATAATTTTTCATTTTAGCATCCGGTTCTGTTTTTTTGACTTAGTTATAAAAGAGTATCAAATTAGCCGGGCTTCATTCTTACTATCGTAACTGTTATATACAATTATATTCCTTCGGTATTCATACGACATAGTTGCATCTGTAACTATATTTTGGACTAATAACTTCCATTTATAACTTCCATTTATAACCTTCTAATGACAATAATGATAAAGGATTTAGCTATGGCTTTCAAACAAAAAACAAATACTTCTAAAGACAGAATACAAAAAAATTTGAAAGTGACCGTGCCGCTTCTGGCACTTCTGTCTGCCTTTCCTCCTCTTACCACAGACATGATTTTACCGGCCCTTCCCGATCTGGCCAAAAGCTGGAACGTCTCTCTATCGCTAATTAACTTGAACCTGGTTTTTTTCTTTGTGACCTATGGGCTTTTCCTTCTCTTCTACGGCCCGATTTCTGACCGTTATGGACGTCGACGTCCTCTCCTTGTCGGGCTTGCAGTGTACATAGTGACAAGTCTGCTAGGTGCTTTTGTTTCTGGTGCTCCCATGCTGATAGGTACTCGCATACTGCAAGCTGCAGGAGCTGCTGCCGGTTCCTCTATATCCATGGCAATGACAAAAGATATTTTCGTGGGTTCAGAAAGAGAAAGAATTCTTGCATATATAGCTGTAATCATGGGCCTTGCCCCCATGCTTGCTCCGATCATTGGCGGGTGGATTCTTCTGTATATGTCCTGGCACTGGATATTCTTAATGGAGGCATTCATGGGAATTATCGCAATGTTTGGCGTTCTCCACTTTCCGGAAACACTACCAGAAGTATCTGAAACTCCTTTATCTCAGGTCATTAATACCTACGGCAGATTGCTGCTCAATCCCCCGTATATGATCATGGTTCTAGTCATGTCAGTCAGTTTTTTCCCATTGTTTAGCTTCATTGCAGGTTCTTCTGCCATCTATATTAACGAGTTTGGCCTGAGCGAGCAAAAATACAGCTACTTTTTTGCCTTAAATGCCCTTGCCATTATGACCGGTGCCTTCTCTTGCCTTCGGTTAACAAGAAGAGTGAATTCAAAGCACTTGATGACAATCGCATTTGCGGGAGTTTTTCTGGGCGGTATTTTCCTACTTTTTATGGGACAACATGGTCCCTGGAGCTTTGCTCTTTCCATGTTTATGGTTTCGTTTTCCCTGGGTTTAAGCCGTCCTCCCAGCAATAACCTTGCGCTGGAACAGGTTGACCAGGATATAGGTTCAGCTTCTTCCCTGCTGATTTTTACCTATTTCATCTTTGGGGCTGTGAGCATGTGGTTTATCTCTCTGGAATGGGCGGATAAAATCCCTGTGCTCGGAACCACGGTCATAGTTTGCGGAGCTCTGGTGTTTACGGCATGGTTTGTTATACAGAAAAGAGGCGTAAAGGGAATTGCTTAACTTTATAATGTCTTAAAACCCTTATAAAAGACACCGCCAGGTAAGCTGGCGGAATCGCTTTTAAAAGTTATATTATTTCGCCTGTTCTGATAAGGTATAGATTTAGAATTGACTTTGTCACAAAAGAGAATGCCGTTGGCTTTATCCTTTTTGATCTCTGTCATTCACTCTACTTCTGGCCTCCAGAGCTTTTTGCAGCTTAACAAACCTGGCTCCCATCTCAAAAGCTTTCTGGCAGTCCTGCGGAAACACTTCTTCTCGCCTTTTTGCCTTTTCCTCAGGATTGAAAATAGACGAAGCGTATTTTGAATAATCATCAAACTGGTATGTATCGGTGCTGCATAACGATTCGGAATACCCAAATATCCTTGTTGCAACCCATTCATTTGACTCAATAAGCTTATTAGTCCCAACCAGCTCAAAAAGGTCCTCAGTGATGTTCATAGTGTAGATGAAACCAACAGGAATATTTCTGGGATAAAATGTCTGTGTGTCAATAGAGTAGGTTATATATGGGAATATATAGCGCTCCATAAATGACCGCATTTCTCCTGTGGAATTTCCAAGGTAAATTGGCGATCCAAGTATTACAGCACCGACGTCCTCCAGCCTTTCCAGCATAGATGTCAGTTCATCCTTTACTGCGCACTTTCCAAAGCTTTTTCCACCTCTTAATTTGCAGGCAAAACAACTTATGCAGCCTTTAAAGTTGAGATCATAAAGGTGGATTAATTCTGTTTCTGCACCTTCCGAAGCTGCGCCTTCAAGAGCTTTTTCCAGCAGGGTAGCTGTGTTCCAGTTCTTTCGAGGACTTCCGTTTATCGCTATCACTTTCATAATTTTTACCTCATATTTTCAACTTCTTTTGCATTTGTATTCGCAATATCGGCACTTTAGGCAATATAAGTACCTTAGTTTTCTCTATGTGATCACTATGGTTATAGGTTTCACTACGTTACAGATCATTAGGATCATGGACGAGTTTTATCTGAAAACTTTGAAAAGTTATAGGTTTTACTACGTTACAGATTACTACAGTATCCTCTCAATAGCCAGAAACAGAAAATCTGGAACTAAAAACCGTTTTTTAGAAAGTGTTTCTCAAAAGTCAAAGTAGTGAATTTCAACCGAAAAGATAAGGAGGAAAAATAACATCACACATAACATCATACATAACATTACAAATAACATCACAAATAACATCACAAATAACATCACAAATAACATCACAATAGGCAGGCTGCTGAACCCTGGGGAAGTTTCCAAGATAGATTTTTTGGTCTACCTGCGCTTTTTTCTCTGATTATAGATAATTTTTTAAATCAGTAGTGGAAATGTATAAATTATTTATTAAGTTGACCTATTTCATATAATAATATGAAAAACTCCGAATTATAATTCCAGTATTTTTAAGATTCTACATCTAAGGGACACTAACAGCCTCCCAGTCCACTGACGCTTTTCCAGAGTTGAGAGTTTCATGAATAAGCAAAAAGCCATACTAATATTATTATTGCTCCCACTCATTCTATTTATGCTGTTTCTCTACGGCCCTTTCTTATTAATGGAGTTACTTGACAGTTCCTGGTATTACTCCGAAGAAGTTGATATTGGGTCTTTTGCCTACAATTCCGTACTTACGAAAGCGGAGAAAGCTGGTTATGAAATAGAAGGTTCATGGCCCTGGCCCGGAAACTTTTCGGGCTTTGAACCAGGAGATGTCCCTGAAGTCCGGGAAAACTTCGGAAGTGCTGCTCTTGTGCAGAATATAAGGCTTAACTATAAAGATGACTCCGAGCTTATGGTCTTTGTATGTGAAAACGGAACTGAAACCGGGATTAAAACCTGTATTGCAGTCTCGAATTTTAGCCATTCCGATCCCGAATCCCCTTTACAGCTATCGGAATTTCCTGATGACTCCTGGATGCTTGAAAAATTAGGGCTCCTCTTCGGCTCGGATGAAAAAGCTTCGGAAAAGTATCTTGAGGCTCTGAAAAAAGCTGCACAAAATCAGACATGGGACGCCGAAATACAGGTGAATGAGTCTCCGGATTTTCCGGCTGTACATGCGTATTTTACGGAAAACAGTGATGATTCCAGTTACGACAATTACGTTTTGGGTTTTTATGGATACCCCAAGATAGGCTCAGATACGAAAGAAATTTTTTTAAAGGACGGGAACCAGGTAGGTTCAGTAAGGTATTTTGTCCCAAAGGCAGGGATCGTGACTTATGATAAGGAGAACAGGTACATAGGTAACAGGTACATAGGAAACAAGTATATAGTTGAACTTGATTCTTCAGGAAAGGTCAGGCTTGAAATCATAATGCATGTCGGAAGCGTCAGAGAATCGATACCTGAAAAAAAATATCGCGCATTTTTTAGGGAGATGTTTGAAGAAATGGGACTTCCTCCTGAAGCGGTGGACACCTTTGAATTTTTTCACACTTCTTTAATGATGTGATGAAACTGCCTGAAGCTTAAGCAAATTCTTTATCTGCCTGCCTGAAGCTTAAGCAATTTCTTTATCTCCCGGAATCCAGAGTTTGTAAATAATTTGAAAAATATGAAAGCGAGATAAGAAACAGGAACTCTGAAATAGGGATAACTAAAGATATATAATATATCCTGTTAACTTATTATAAAAATAAATTAACAACCCCCATAAAAATTCCAGGCTAATGACATTATGATACGTAAAAGGCTTCATCGCTATGCCATGTTGAAACGATATGGCCAGATAATCGAGGTTCTCCAGAAGTATGGGTTTGGATATGTTGTTGAAAAGATAGGTTTGAGCAGTATCAGGGACTTGACCTATAAGTTTAACAATAAAGATAAGGTGGACAGGCTCAATACTTCAGGTCCGGTTAGAGTACGTAAGATATTCGAGGAACTGGGTCCGACCTACATTAAATTAGGTCAATTACTGAGCATGAGGCATGACCTTATTCCTCTGGAATATGCTGCCGAGTTTGCAAAACTTCAGGATGAAGCGCCTTCTTTTGAGTTTGAAGAAGTCGAGCTAATTATAAGAGAAGAACTCGGCCATCCCATTGAAGAATTATATGAGTGTTTTGAGAAAAAACCACTTGCCTGTGCATCTATTGGGCAGGTGCACAGGGCAAGGATAAAAGATGGCGATGAGGTTGTTGTGAAAGTCCAGCGTCCTGGCATAAAGGAAGTAATAGAATCTGACCTGGACATTATGTACAGTATAGCCAGACTTGTTGATGAACATATGCCAGAAGCGAGATTATACAGACCAATTGAGCTTGTTGATGAGTTATCTCGCAGTATTCTTGCAGAAATAGATTATACTCAGGAAGGCTGGAACGCAGACCGTTTTGCAGACAATTTCAGAGAGAATAGTCAGATCCATATTCCACGGGTTTACTGGGACTATACAAACACACGTGTGTTGACGCTGGAATATATCAAAGGTATAAAAAGTAGCCGTGTGGATTTACTGGACAGACAGGGATTTGATAGGAGTAATATAGCTTCTGTAGTCATAGAAGCTTTCATGCAGCAGGTATTTGAAGATGGATTTTTCCATGCAGACCTGCATCCCGGAAACATCCTTATAATGGAAGACGGGAACGTAGCTTTTCTTGATTTTGGAATGGCAGGTCACCTTTCCTCAGAAGTATGCGATATATTTCTGGATGGCATGGTAGCTTTAGTTAATGGAGATAGTTCTTTATTCGTCGAGTTACTCAGAGATATGGGTTGTATAGATTCCTATGCAGACACAAGGTTATTGAAAGAGGATGTTGAATCTTTTCGCTCCAAATACTATGGTAAAGCTCTGAAAAAGCTTGATGCCTCTATGATAATCGAAGAACTAATAGGTATCTTAAGGGATCATCAGGTTACTATGCCTCATAACATAGTCTTACTGGTTAGAGGTATAGTGGCTGTTGAGGGTTTTGGACTCATAATGGACCCGGATTTAAATTTTAGCGAACTTCTCGAACCTTATGCAAAAAATGAATTGAAAAAGCGTTTTTATCCACAAAACCTGGCTCGTAAGGCATATAGCAATATTTCAAGCTGGACGCGTCTCTTTCGAAAAGCCCCGAATAAAATTTCACATATACTTGATCATGCTGAAAATGGCTATTTAAATATAAAACTTGAATCTGAGGAAGGTAAAAAGCTGGTGTCCGAGATTGACGTTGCAAGTAATCGGTTATCTATCAGTCTGATCATCTCTGCTATGATTGTCGCTTCTTCTCTGGTCATTCAGACACATATGAGACCTCTTGTTTGGGGTGTGCCTTTTCTTGGCACATTCAGTTTCGTTATTGCCAGTATCTTTGGACTGTGGCTTATATATAATGTATTCAAGACAGGTCGGATGTGATTTTCCAATGTATACTTTGCGGAAAAATAGATAGCATGAAAAATTATGAAATTTGAAATTTTACTGCAAAAAACGGATTTTATTTGGATTTGACCTTTTCTTTCTGGAGCGCTAGATCCAGAACTTTTTCGAATTCTTGCTCATCCCTGAGTCCAAGAATTCTGGCCGTGAACCTGTCCTTACTGGCATTTCCAGCCTCTTGCATATATACGTATTCCCCGTTTTCAATACCTATGATCACACAGGAGTCAGGAATAGAGTTTACTCCAAAATACTCAATAAATTCAGGGCTTTGGTCAATATCTACGGACATGATCGTTGCTTTTCCTTCATATTTATTTGCCAGTTCCTGAAGGATGGGCTCCATTTTCTGACATGGCCCACACCATTCAGCGCCGAGTTTCAAAAAAACCGGACCTTCCTCAAGGGATGTATTTATCTGCCCAAGTTCGGTTGTATTGACAACATAGCCATTATCATGAGACTCTTGAGTAGAGTTTGGCTCAGTACAACCAGCTGTAAAAAGCACAGCTATAATCAGAATCGATAATATAACTAACTGCTTCATATTGATCGTGCTTCATGTTGATTGTCTGCTACTACATGATTAATGTTTTATATATTATAAAATTTATGCAGTAAAACTGAAAGAATTGCCTGAATAAAAAACATCAAAAAAATAAACTAAGATCTATCTCCCCTAATCTTTGTGTTTTTAACTTCAAAAATGGCGATTTTTGATTTTTTGGCTTTGGCAGAGTTCCGGTTTTGTAAATTAGACTCTAACAACAGTCCAGAGCCGTAAAAGAGCCGTTTTTTTCCTGAGTTTGATGAATATAACCTAGTTAATTTAAGTTAATTAAAACAATAATTTCATTCTCGATGCCATTTTGCATGTTTTTCTATGACGAAAAAGGCCGTTTTCTCAAAGTTTGTGTAAAAAACTGGGAGAAAAAATTAGAAAGAAATCAGGAGGAAAAATTAGGAGGAAAAATCAGGAGGAAAAATCAGGAGGAAAAATTGGATGGGTATTATGGTCTGGAGACTGTAATCCCAATCCTGCATTTCTTAACGTTTATGCACTATGCGCAGGTGCATAACTGCTTCCAGGATATAAGGATGGTACTACCGGCCTGGGTAGATCAATATCCAAGGCTTCTCTCAAGACTTCTTCGATGGTCTCCACAGGCACGAACTGAAGTTTGTTTCTGGCATCTTCAGGCACATCTTCAAGGTCTCTTTCGTTTTCTTTTGGCAGGATTATCTTCTTTATGCCTGCCCTGTGGGCTGCCAGAACTTTCTCTTTTATGCCTCCAACAGGCAGTACTGCACCGCTCAACGTTATTTCCCCTGTCATGGCAAGTTTGGGGTCAACCGCTTTTCCGATTATCAGGGATGTAAGGGCGGTAAAGAGGGTTACGCCTGCTGACGGGCCGTCTTTTGGGGTTGCACCTGAGGGTACATGGATGTGAATATCACTTGAAGTGAAGTCAAAGCTGTTTGCAGTGTTTGCAAGCCGTGACCTTACAAGGCTCAACGATATCTTTGCAGACTCTTTCATTACATCCCCAAGCTGGCCTGTAAGTGTGAGTTTTCCACTGCCTGGCATAAATGTGCCTTCTATGAAGAGAATATCTCCTCCCACAGGCGTCCATGCAAGTCCTGTAACCACGCCGGGTACATTTTCTTTTCTGGCTTCTTCCTGCCGGATTATCTCTTTTCCGAGAATTTCTTTGAGCATATCCGCCCTGACCACATAAGGAAGGTCGGCCTTGCCTGACACGATCTTTTCAGACACAAACCTTGCAGTCTTAGCAAGCTGCTTTTTAAGCCCCCGGACTCCGGCTTCGCGAGTGTATTTATCGATGATTACTTTCAGGGCTTCATCTTCAATTTTAAGTTTCTCTGCATCAAGGCCGTGGTCTTCCAGTATGCAGGGCACCAGGTGATCTTTTGCAATTGCAAGTTTCTCATTCTTTGTGTAACCTGAGATCTCAATGGTCTCCATCCTGTCGAGAAGCGGCCAGGGGATACTTGCCATAGAGTTGGCTGTAGCTATGAACAGGACATCGGACAGGTCATATGGGATTTCCAGATAGTGGTCTGAGAACGTGCTGTTCTGTTCAGGGTCAAGGACTTCCAGGAGAGCACTTGCCGGGTCTCCAGAGTAAGAAGCTGAAAGCTTATCAACTTCGTCAAGAATAAACACAGGATTTTTCGTGCCTGCTTTTCTCATACCCTGAATAATCCTTCCGGGAAGGGCACCGATGTATGTCCGCCTGTGTCCCCGGATTTCGGCTTCGTCTTTGACACCTCCGAGGCTGATCCGGACATATTTTCTGCCCAAAGCATCTGCAATGCTTTTCCCAAGGCTTGTTTTACCGGTTCCGGGCGGTCCAATCAGGAGCAGAATTGAGCCCTGCTTCTCGTGTTTTAATTTCATAACTGCCAGGTGCTGGATTATTCTCTCCTTAACCTTTTCAAGTCCGTTGTGGTTGCTTTCAAGCACACGACGGGCTTCTTCAATATCGATGCTCTTTTTCTCCTCGGTTACCCAGGGAAGGTCGAGCAGGAGGTCAAGATAATTCCTTATAACAGGGGCTTCAGGATTGTGACTGCCTCCGGTTTCTAGTTTCTTTAATTCGGAAAATGCCTTCTTTTTTACCTCATCAGGCATAGTTGAGTTTTCAATTTTCTCCCTGTATGCAGCATCGCCTGAAACCGAGTCACCACCTTCGTTGAGCTCTTCCTGAATCACTTTCAGTTGCTCACGGAGCATTGCCTCTCTATTGGACTTGCTTATTTTGTCAGTGACTTTTTTTGCCATTTCGATCTGGAGATTGATATTTTCTTTATGCTTTGTCAGAATGTGAAGGAACAGAAGATACCTTTCGCGAACCGAGGCAAGCTCCAGGAGTCTCTGCTTTTCGGCAAGTTTTACGGGTATGTACGGCATGGCAAATCCCATTATCTGGTCAATGGAGTCCATCTTATCGATTGACTTGGTAAATTGTTCAGAACCCTGGAACCGGGCACTGATCTCGTGAATTGTCTTTTTTATATTTGCCAGTACCTCAGTTTCAGCGTCCTCATCGAAATCCGGCAGATCATGGACAGGCCTGTAAGTTGTGTAGAACAGCCCATTCTTCCGATACAGAGATATAGCCTCTACCCTTTCGATAGCCTTTGCGACAACGAGATATCCGTCATCAGCAGGCTGTACATATGTAATCTTAAGCAAGTTTCCAATCTTATACAGGTTCTCTTCGGATAGTTCTGAAGCCTTTGTGCCGCTCTTTACAGTCAGCCCGATGGCAGATACAGATTCGGCGTTTTTCATGTCATTTAGGAGTATTTCCCCTGTGACTTTGTCAGCAAGAAATTTGGCCCGGCTTTTTGGGTAGACAACTACCTCAAAAAGCGGCATTACGATGCTTTCTCTGGTTTCATCGGGTTGTTCTGGATACATTGTCAATCGTCTCATTTTTCTAAATTTGTTATCTCTGTTTTCCAGGTTAGTCCAATTATTTAGTTTGAATTAACCTAACTTTTTCGCCGAACAAAAAAAATTACCACACCTTTTCCAGGAGGTCGATAAGCGTGTCAATTTCTTTCTCGTCCAGAGAATCTGCCATTTTTTCAATGACCCTCAACAATGCGTTTTCTTCGGCACGAGCTATTCTCCGTCCTTTTTCCGTCAGGCGAATGTAAAAAATTCTTCCGTCTTTTGAGGACTTTTCTTTGTACACGCAGTCCATTTTCACGAATTTGTTCACCATCTCTGTGATGGTTGGCTTTGAGTTTCTAGTGATCCTAGCAAGCCTGCTAAAAGTCACGTCCCCATTATCATCAATAAGCTTCAGATATCCGATCTGTTTTACAGTGATATCTGATAACCCACATTCAGAGAGGATATCACAGGAGCATTCTCTTTGGGTTTTGAACAGGTTTTCAAAGACTAATAATAAATGCTCTTTTTTCTCTGTCATGCTGGATCTTAGTCGTTAGTTAGTCATTGCCTAATTAAATAGCTTTTGGTTGGGCAACCTCTGGTCATGGATTGTAAGGTTAACGTATTTTCGTCCATGCTACAAGAAGGGCATGAGAGGTAATTTTAAAAATCAAACAAATTCAAAAGATTTAACTACCTCACACTTTTATTTCAGGAAAGATTAGCTAGATAATTAGTGGACAAAATAGACTATAAATTTGTATTTTCTACGTTTAAGGATCTGGGAGAGTATCGGAAGAAAGTAAGTCTTGTACTACGACAGATGGGCCATGAAAATATAGCAATGGAGTATTTTGTTGCAGAAGTACCCTGCATACAGGAGCAAAACCAGAAGCCTAAGAAAGACAAGATTAAAAAAGCCCATATAGGCCTCTTCCGAAAACGAGTTGTGCCGGGTTATCAGAGTTATTCCTGACCTTAAAAACGAGATTGCAACCATGTTCATATCTGTCTGGAAACTCGCAAGCTTTGACCGAAAGGGTTTTGAAAGCAGGACTGCCAGAAAAAGGATTCCCAAAAAAGCATAAATTGCAGAAATAATTTATTCATTTTTTGACTCCAGGAGTCCGAATGTGCATATGAATCCTGACTTTGACAGTTACATAAAAATAAGTGCTCTCTGTTTTGTATGATTCGATCCAATGAACATCACAAAACAGAGAGCCTTCCTACAATTCCTAACAAGAATATATGTGTTCCTATCGGATCTATTCTTGCTGTCCAATATTTTTATGAAAAGCTTAATTTCTGTGATATTTTTAGTAAACATAAAAGTAAGGGTCTTGATCTCAATAGTTTAGTAATCGGTTTGTTAAGCTACAAATTAACTGATAATTTTAGTATCAAAGAAGCTGGCAAATGGTTAAATCAGAAAGAGATTCTGGATATCTTAAATCTTGAAAGTTTTCACGAAAGAGTTCTTTACAGAACTCTTGAGCTTTTGGGACGTAACAAAGAGGAAATTCTGTGTGATATTCTGGACTCTCTATTTTCTACTTATGGTTTTGAAGAGACGAACATAAACCTGGATTGGACGAGTATAGTTCTTCACGGGACTAAGGCCAATCTTGGTAAATTCGGATATAGCAGAGATCACAAACCTGACAAGTTGTAGAGAACAGTTGGAGTCAGTGAGTTAAAAGCTGTCATAGATAACAAAAAGCTTCCTAAGAAACGCAGAGTAAATAATGAATTTCAGAGTAAAGATTGAGATTAATTACTCTTTTAGAACTAAGCTCGAAGAGCTTAGTGACAAGGAAGTTATAGAACTATTGAAAGCTTCACTGATTAATGGGAGAGAAGGATTTTTCTGTCTGAAATCAAACAGAGATTTGACACTTGAAGATGCGTTGATAACATACAGAAAAAAGGATTTTATTGAGAAATATTCCATTCATTGAAGAACGAAATCAACATTAAACCGTTGAGAGTGTGGTCGGATGATAGCATTTATGGAGCTATCATCCTTGGCTTTATTGCTCAATTATTCATGTCGCTGATGCGATATGAATTTGAAGGGATGAAACACGTAACAAAATTCATTAAAAAAAGCTTGAAGAATTTGACACTTACAGTCAAGTTCAAGATAAATGGAGTCAAAAATTACATTTTTGCGAATTTTGATAAGATCAATAGCTTGATAGTAGCAAAAATGAATGGAATTACATAGAATATATAACAAATTTTTATAAATTTAAACAAATTGTCAAGTCCATTTGGGATAAAAAAGAAGGGAAATATTCAGTAACAATTAGTGGATACTGTCAAAGTCAGGATGTATAATTACTTATTCAAAGTCGACAGTAAGAGATTTACTGACATTTTACTTTTTGGAGTATTAGTCATGAATGTGGACAGAGTTATGCATATCTCCAGGCATCCCGGATGTGCATCGCGTTCATTCCGAGACTTTGAGGTGGATAAATATCGTTTTCTGGAGTGTCGCCGATAGAGAGCACTTCCCATGGCTCAAGCCCGAGACCGTCGAGAGCCATCTTAAAGAGCCGGGTATCAGGTTTCTTTATACAGTGGTCCGAAGACATAATTGTAAAATTAAAGCGATCATACAGACCCAGAAAGCGCAGTTCATGTTCCGTAAAAACTCTCTGGGCATTGGAAACAATGCACTTCGGTACATTTTTATATTTTTTAAGCAGACGCAGGCTCTGAGGGTAAGCTTCAAGTTTTCTTATAGATGCCGTTCTGAAGACCTTTGCTGTCTCAATTCCAAGCCAATAGGGATCTATTTCTTTAAAGGCGTTTTCGGCACAAATTTCCGCAAAGATCTCTTCTATACGAATGTCCGGGTGCTGCTGGCCTGAATTGCCTAGTCTGCCTATGATTTTCCATTTGTATTCTTCCCTGAGCCTCTCGGACTCTATCCTCACTCCCTGATAAAGCAGCCACTTGCTAACTCTTTCGTTTGTCTCTCGACTTCTTTCGTCAGTTTTGATGTCAATAAGGGTTTTGTAACAATCAAAGATTAAGCCTTTAATTTTTCCGTTTTGAAGCATGGATTTCCTCCGTTTATTTTAGACTTTATTATGAATTTTGGGTTCTCTATAGTATGGTTAATTAATCTTGATATTCCTCTTTAAGTATATAGATATTTTGGAAATACTATTATTATATGTAAATATCAATATATAGTTTTTCGTTTCTATATAGTCTTTTTGTAATTCGAAACCTAAAAATAGAAATGGTAGGGATTTAAGCTGGCTTGTTGGTTTGAAGTTCCCGAACCCTTATGAACACCTGAGTGACAAGCTATGGCATCTCATATTTCATGACTGAACTTTTCTATTACTCTGGTTTCACTATATCATGTTTTAGGTTTTATGTGGATTTTTGAGCCTCATCAATTAAGCCAGTAATCGCTTTTGCTTTATGTAAGTTCCAAGTTTGGAAATATCCGTGAAGGAAATATCCTTGAAAGTTGAACTAGATAAGAAAAAAATTAAAAAGAATTAAAAATGGAATGTAGCATATTTTGAAAAGTGAGATTAAATTGGTTATGTCTATAAATTGAAATAAAGTTTAACAAGAGAAGTTAATAGAAGTAAATCTACCTTTTTTGCCTGGATTTGAGGGCTGTCTTTCTACTTGAGTTTTCAGTAACTGTTCCATGATCATTAAACTTTTAAACTCCCATTGATCTATGTAACCCTAAAATCTAACTTGACGCTATCACATTTACTTTCACATCTACCGCGAAGCTAATTTTACCAATATAAACCTGCGTTTCATTTTGTTTTACATACACTACAAAAAATAGAAAAACCGGCCCCCTCCGTACAGGTCCCTTATTCGTAAATCATGATTGAATCAAGCCTTGCAGTACCTATCTTTGTCCAGTATTTACACACAGGACAGTATTGAGTTTCGCCGCCTTGACTTATTTTCAGGATTGAATGGCACTCAGGACAAATATTTAGACTTTTCGTAAATAAACCTCCCTGGTAAATGGATAGTTATCTGAATAGAACCTTAAATAAAGGATTTTAGAGTTCTGTAGAAACCTTCATAATTTGGGCAATACTGCAAAGTCACAGTATTCCCAAATGTACAGCCGGTTGACTTTCCTTCATTTACTGTTCTTATTAAATTTGTGAGCTGCAGGGGAAGAGATGCCTGCAGCCCATAGAGATCTGGTTGAAGGTACTAGAAACCTTTCAAGATATAAATAGAATAAATTTATTATATATTTTTTGGATATATACAATATAGTAATAAACTGTACTAACTAGTTGTAAAGTACGTGTTCCTTATCACAAAGAATTTTCTCACTTGAAATATAAGCTCAAGCACATTCGGCGTTATGAACTACTTTTTACTTTAGACAGTTGAAGGTTTAATGCTATTGATTTCCCAGCTCAACCGTCTAAGTCTATCAAATACAAGATACAGAAATTACCTCTTAGAAAAAAGGAGATATTTTGGAGCAATAAATTGAAAAAAAAGAAATAATGAATTTGAAATGCTATATCCTTTAGCATATCCTCAGAATAAACTCATTTTAACCTTTATTAATCGCTTTTAAACACTTACGTGCTTCTTTTATTAGATAATTTCTGTGGCTGCCTCGATGAATGCGCGCTGAACGAAGTAGACCTATACTCATGAAAAAAGGCAAAACTTTGGTAATATAGGTAAAGTCCTTTTCATCATTGCTATATTCCCAGAGGAAGTTTCCTATGTATGGTTCGGCTTTCCAGCTTCCTCCTTTATACCATTTGAATTCGTTCTTAAGTTCTGCAGTGAGAATTCCCAGGTCTCTTACAGGATGAGCATGCGACCAGGAGCTTTCAAAATCAATTGCATAAGGCTTACCTTCATAAAATATATAATTGGAAGGATTGACATCCCTGTGAACCATACAGCCGCATTCCCTATCGAGCCACGAACTGTACCACCATTTTCCAAGCAGTTTATTAAAAGTCTTTCTGGTATCATGATCTAGTTTCAGATGGCCCAGAACCTCATGATAATTTTTAAATTCGTTTTCCTTATTGTAAGAGGACGTTGTATTATCGTGAAGCCGGCGAAGCATATGTGCAATGGCAGTAAGCCGTTCATCGAGTTTTTTTTCATGTTTTATGTACCAGCCCAAGGATTTACCTGGTATGTACTCGGTTACAAGTGCACAGTTAAATTTTTTATTTACTGCAAGCGGTTTTGCAACATTTATTATTGAAGAGGCTCTTTCCAGATTCCTATATTCCTTCATCATACCTTTATAAGCGTTATAATTTTTCAGTTGTCCTGTAGGTTCCGAAAAAAACTTTGCCACTACACTGTAATGCTGGCCCTTGAAATGATACTTGCAGACAGTATGAGAAGAATTTGATTTATAAACATCAACCAAACAATGCTTATTCTTAAGCCGATCTGTTACAACTTTCTCAACAAGCCAATCTCTGAAAGGATTTCCAGAGCTTAAAGTATTTACATATTGATATGCCACCTTATACCCACCACTTCAAAAATATATTGATTAATCTGACTTTAGTCAACAGTTATACCGTTCATATTAAAATTATTCCTATTGATAAAAGAGCAGATAGTAATTTTGAGTCTATATACTGGTATTGGATACTATTGAATTGAATTTATTTATTACTACTGGTAACTAACTATGAAAATCTAATATACTCTCGAACGTAAGCTAACTGATTGAAGACTAAAACACTCATAGCAGCTTCAAATACTACATGTAGTGATCTCCGATCTGAATATTAGAGTTTTAAAATACAAATTTGATAATAACGAATTATCCTCTCATTTTCCCCTAAAAAATTGATTTAGTTCCAGAATTGGGTGATTTTTGAAATCGCATTCATCAGTGGATTTGTTAATCAGATCGATTTCAATTACCAGATCAATAATATGTTTAGGAATAGATGAAAATGAGCAAATAATTATTTGCAAAGAAGAAAAGAGATCTGAAAAGAAGACTCATAAATTGTGCATCAATAGTAATTGCATATATTATTCCTAGTATCCAGGCAAATTCCTGGTATTCAGGCAAAAAAGGAGAAGGTGATTATAAATTTTTAAAATATTGTTTACTTTTTAAGTTATTAAGGAGAAGGAACGAGATACTTCTCAGGCACTGGACCTCATATTTTTCTAACTTTATTTTGCTTAATTATAGTATACTATCAACAACCTTCTCCTTTTCTCCTCTTGAAAAAACTCTGTAAACTTGCAGATGCCAGCGCTTGCAATCGGATTCTGGTGCATCAATCTCAATCAAATTGTAACACTGAGACATTTTTCCACGAACTTTAGAAGAACAGACAGTTCCCGCACTGATTACAAGCATGTCGTTTAATCTCCAGACCCAGGGGATGTGCCAGTGCCCGCAGAGCACAAGATTGACACCTGAGCGATCCAGGAGTTCCAGAACATCTCCAGCATCTACAAGTACATTATTTCCCCTGCCAGTTCTGGGGATCGAAATAAGATGGTGGTGAAGGGCAAAAACTTTGAAACCGTTTACTAAGAAAGCATTCTCTATCCAGTTGTAATTCTCCCTTCCGATATGCCCTTCGTCAAGTTCCGGCTGGGAAGAATCAAGCCCTAATACAGTGACCTCTCCAAAGTGCCCAGAAGTCGATCTGGTTTTGAAAAGATCCTCAAAAAAGAGGTAACCAGCGTTTCTGGAGTCATGGTTTCCTGGAACTATCACCTTGTTTTTGCATTCAATCCTATCGATGAATTTCTTTGCCCCATTATACTCGGCTGCAAGCCCGTTTTCCGTCAGGTCGCCAGTGATTACTACAATATCTGGAAAGTTCCTGTTTATGTTTTCAAGCATGGAATTTGCAATCTCAGGCACATAATATGCCTCTGAAAAATGAATGTCTGAAATATGTACTATTTTTTTAATTTCTATTCCTCTGCATTACTTATTCGCGTTTCAACGTTGAGAATAATAATTAATAGAGTTATATATAGTTATTCGATTTAGTCAATATATACAAAAGAAAAAAATAATTAATATATTAAGTATAGTTTCTATATACAAAATAAGATATCTAATCGAGTGAATTTTTCTTTGATATTCGATTTTTTTTGGCTGAACGTGTTCCGAAATAATCTGCGAGAAAACAGAAATTCATATTTGGGAATTGAGACGCAAAACGCAAGTATGTAAAGGTCTGGAAGACGTCAACTTATTAAATCATGGCCATAAAAAAAGAAAATGAAGAGATTTGAGCCCTGGCCACTGTAAAATAAGTAACATGGGATAATTAATTAAGTTCCTTGTGCAGGCATACTTTTCTGGCCTATTCGTATATTTCTAGTCTGTTAATAGGTTCTGGTCCCACGTTACTAATCAATAATACTCATTTTTTGTAGATCGATTTTTGTTTTTTCTATAACATAGTTTTATTAAGTATTATTTTTAGTATTAAAAACAATATTTTTTATTTTTCTATGTTCCTTTTGAAGATTTTGGGAAATATTATCCTCCAAATAATACCTTTTTTGCAAAAAAATCACTTAAAAATCCTGTGTTTCTAATCAGCTTAGTTTTTTGTTCTGTTCATAGTACGTAAAATAAATGGTCTGCTCCAGATCACTTTCTTTTTTGCTGCTCTTTCATTAATTTCTCTATATGTTCGCTCTTCTTTCTTTCAGAGGATGTCTACATCGAGCCCTAATTTTTCCACTTTCGATTCTTTTTCCTTTTTTCATTAAATCTTTCTTTAACCTTTTCTTCAAGAAATCTTCTTACAGTTGCAGGTCCGTTAAGTTCCTCTGCAAGTTCTCTCAATCTTCTGGTCTTTTTGTGGTATTCTTCCTTTTCCAGAATTCCTCTAATACAGGCAAGAATAGTTTCCGGCTCTGCAAGGTAGCTCATTCTCTTCCCATATCCCTCTTCTTCAATTACAGTTGCGTTATTTTCCTGTTCAATATGCTTTTCGTCCGGAAAAGAAAGCACAGGGAGTCCAAAAGAAAGGCTTTCAAGGATTGTTCCATGTCCTCCTGCAGTGATTACCAAGTCAGAGCCTTTGTAATAAGGAAAAGGATTTTCCGTAAAGCCTGTAAACTCAACATTTTCCGAGATTTTTGAAAACTGCTTGGGATTTATTTCGGGCCCTGAAATAAAGGTATAATGGATAGTATGGTCCAGTTTTGCAGCCTCAAGTATGCTCCTGAATATGGTTGCTCTGTATCCGAAAGCACCGATGGTTGAAAGGACGTTTGGGCACTGGAAGATTTTTGATTCGACTTCACTATATTTGCACCGGATGAGGGGGCCGCTGAAAAAAATGGTATTATTGATACTTTTATTAAAATTGAAGTTTTTTCTGTTTACAGAGTATGGAAGAGGAAAATCAGGCACAATAATGCCATCTACGCTTCTGAATATATAATTGTAAAAACTCTTAACTAGTTTTCCTGCTACTGTTACTAGAAAATCCTGGTTCTGAAAAAACTCCACCATATTGAACTGGTGGCCAATAAAATACACAGGAATCTTTTTTGTCTGCGCAGCAAGGATGCCTGTATAGTAACCATCCGAAAGTACAATATCAGGTTTGAGATCCTCAATCAACCTTAAAAGCTTTCTGAACCCTGAAATGGAAATACTCTTGAAGGTTTCTTTAATAGATTTTTTGACATCAAAAATTCCGGATTCTCCAGCTAGCCTTATTTCAGGAGGGATCTCATATGCCTGATACCCTGTTTTTTCTACTAGCTTTTTTGAGTACCCATATGCCCCAAAGTATACCTCGTGCCTGGCAGTCAGAAACTCTTTTCCCAAAGCAAGGCAGCGACTTGTGTGGCCAAGCCCTTCTCCACACATGAAAAGTAAAACTTTCATTTTATTTCAATCCCAGTATATACCTTTCTTCCATTACTCTAAACCATTATCTGTGAACTTAATATTTTCAAAAACAATTTGCGTAAACATAATCTATTCTGCACGAATCAGTTGTATATTTTCAAAAATAGAATGAAGAGATTTAGAGGCAAAATCCAATTTAAAAGAGAGTATCACAGGAAATTTGGGTTTAATAGATGTTAACATGTTTTCTGGTCTATTTGTAGTATGTTCTGGTCCCACGCTACTAAGTAATAACGCTCATTTCTTATATATTTTTTTATATTCTATATAATTATTGAGCTAGATATTAATATATTACTCAAAAATAGATATATTTACCAAAAATTTATTTACCAAAAATTTATGTGCCAAAAATTTATGTGCCAAAATCTTTGCCTCTGAATAGAAAATATCTTTAAGCAACCATCTAATGTTCTACAAAAGCTGCCTCCGCAGAGAATCTCAGTTTCTGGTTTTTGGTTTGAAAGTAATGTGATCAACAGGATGATGTCTGGAATTTAACCCATTTTTCAGATTATGTTGTCTATTCTGAATTTTTTAATTTTAGTAGGAAGTTTATTTAGACTGTAGTATTGTCCTTTTGTATACAGTTTATGGAAAACTATCAAGTATATAAATGAGTATATATCCTAAATATTTTAATAAATAGCTGATACCGCAAAATAGAGTTACATAGCCATTTTTCACAAATATTGAGTATGAATCTGCATATATTCTATATGTGAAAGATTCAAATACAGCTGGCTTCTTTTTTAAAATTGGGATTTGTATTTTTTATATTGTGTTAAATCATAAATTTAAAAATTATTCCCAATGTTGAGGTAATTTTATGGAGACTAAGGAAACCGATACTTTAGTAATTATTTCAATAATAGGACTTTTGCTGCTGGGAAATATTGGTTCTGCAGCAGCTGCACAATTTGGTTCGAATTCTAGCGTTAATTTCACGAACTCTACTAACTGCAAATTTCCTATAACGCCGGAAGCTAAAATAAAGAACGTGATCGTCCTGATTCCTGATGGTTGTTCCCAAAGTGTGGAGACTTTAGCTCGCTGGTATAGCGGAAAGCCTCTTGAGCTTGATAATATGGTAACTGGAACAGTATCTACTTATAGTACGGACTCAGTCATCACTGATTCTTCTTCAGCCGCAACAGCATTTGCTGCGGGATATAAAACTACTAACGGTTTTTTAAGCGTAGGGCCAAGTAATAGTTCTGTTTTAAGTACACTGGAAATCCCACCTGAAGAACTACAATACAGACCGCTTGCAACAGTGCTTGAAGGTTCAAAACTCGAAGGCAAATCTACAGGACTTGTAGCAACCTCCCGCGTAAGCCATGCCACACCTGCAGCTTTTGCTGCTCATGTTGATAACAGAGATAATGAAACCGAAATCATGAAACAGATGGTTTATGAAAACGTTGATGTGGTTTTTGGTGGCGGTTCAAGTTATCTCATACCTGTAGCTGAAGGAGGAAAGAGGACAGATGGAGAAAACCTGACAAAAGTACTTCTTGACAGAGACTACCAGTATGTTGACAGCAGAGACGAAATGATGAACCTTACAACTGGGAGAGCCTGGGGTCTTTTTGCCAGTAGCCACATGATGCCGGATATAGATCGTTCTTCACTTGCACCTGAACAGCCTTCTCTTGCAGAAATGACCAATAAGTCCATCGAACTGTTATCTCAGGATAAAAATGGCTTTTTCCTGATGGTTGAAGGCAGCCAGGTTGACTGGGCAGACCACGCCAATGACCCTAACTATGCTGTAACCGATTTCCTGGCTTTTGATAAAGCTGTTAAGGCTGCAGTTAATTTTGCTAAAAAAGACGGGCATACTCTGGTTCTAGCTTTTCCGGATCATAATACAGGCGGCATGACCATTGGCAGCTACTCTGACCCCAATTATACATCCACAACCGTAGAAGATGTCATTGCACCTCTCAAAGGTATGAAACTCAGTTCCACAGGTCTTGAGACAGAAATAGGGACAGATCTTTCATCCGAAAATATCAAAAAACAGCTAAAAACCTGGTGGGGAATTGATGCTACTGATGAGGACATAGCTGAAATTCTTAAGCTCTACAACGATGGAAAAGGCCTCTCACTTGACTATGCAATTAGCGAGGTAATCAGCCGCAATCACACAGTAATTGGCTGGACTACTCACGGACATTCTGGAGATGATGTCCCTCTGTGGGCTTATGGTCCTGACGATCTAACAGGCCATGTTGATAATACAGAAATTGCAGGACACATAGCTAAAGAACTCGGATTTGACCTTAACAAGACTAACTCGCAACTCTTTATTGATGTGGATAAGATTTTCTCCAAAGATAACGGAGATGGAAAACTGGATAAAAATGAATACTTGCTAAATATGACGAATTCCTCAAACCCTGTGCTGGAAATTGGAGATGCCAAACTGCCAGTGGACACGAATATTCTTATCAAGAATGGTGTAGCGCATGAGTTAGAAGGAATAGTCGTCTATGCTCCAGCAACTGGTAAAGTCTATATTCCCTGTGAAGCACTTTCACTTGTAAATGGAACAAAAATTAATGAGACAAAAATTAATGAGACTCGAAAAGCAGCCGAAACTGCCTGAAAATGTGAGTTAATTGACAGGGATTATTTCCCTTTTATTATTTTTTATGTTCCCGTAAGTTTTTTTATACCTTAGGAAGTTGTTAACATGCTTTCATATGTATACATTACAAAAAAGAAGTCTGTAACAGGTCTTAATTTAAAAACTGACATACTTCCCACGCAAACTGTGGAGAAGTTTTTTTTCTGGTTGTACGTTTACTGAAGATGGTACGGTCCAGGACCCGTCGAGGGGTGTCAGTGCTCCCTTTCCCTGCATCTCTTTCTGCAGAGAATTGACCGCTGCCTTTTGGCGTCAACGCTATATTAAAGGCGGCGTTGACATCGGCATGGTCAACGTGTCCGCAGTGTGGACACTCAAATTGCTTACTATGTCGGTTGCCTATATGTCCGCAGCGGCTGCATTTTTTGCTAGTCGCATGGGGATCGATATAAACTACCTCTACTCCTCGCAGCCTGGCTTTGTATTCAATAAACTGCTGAAGTTGCTGAAAAGACCAGCTGTTCAGGGAGTATTCACTTGACCAGGATTGTTTTTCAGATGTACTTTTACTTTTGAGAGAGTTTTTGCTAATTTCTTTACTTATATTTTTGTCTCTATTTTTTTCCCTTTTTCTGTTTTTACTTTTATTTTTCTCGTCTTTTCCTGCATCTCCAATCTTGCTATTGAGTTTTCGTATTCCTTTAAGGTTTTCCAGTTTGATCCCGCATCCGTTGTACAGGGCGACATCCACAATCTTTCGGCTGATTTTATGGTTCAAGTCCTTTACAATATTTTTTTCCCTAATTTCTACAGCTTTTAATTCTTTACTTCTGCCCATATTATAGAGCCGTTTTTTTATGTTTTCATATTTTTTATGCGTATGGTATCGCATTTTTCCTAACTTCCAGATTTTTCCGGATTCAGGATCCGCTACAACTGCAATATGTCCTTTAGTGTTGCGATCAACTCCTATATAGTGCTCTGAATTTTTGAGCTCGTCGTCCGGGAAGACAACTGCTACATAAGCATAGATGTTATCGATTTCTATCTGGGAAATTTTTGAAAAGTTGTTGGAAAAATGATAGTTCAGCAGAAGTTTCAAACAGGGAATTGTAATGGTTTGCTCCTCCCTGTCAATACGAACCGCCCGCGAAGGAATGATCAATTTCACATTCTTTGCAGATCTGAAGTTCTGGTTTCGGGAATATTTTTTGATAATCTGGCCGGAAATAACTGACTTCAAGCCTATATGCTTTACATTCCTCGATGAAAGATGTCCAGATACCGGAAGTGAATTGGGCGCAGACAGAGAACCGAGAGAACGAGCAGAAGAAATAATCGAAAAGTCCTGAGAAAACTCAGAAAAAGTAGATAACGAGGGTGAAGGGGAAGAAGGAAGAGAAGAAATAGATTTTTGTATTGGAGGCGAGTTAAGGCTTCGGTTTTGAGTCTGATGTTTAATACAGAACTCAGCAACCTTTCGAGCCTTTCGGAGTTCCTCTGAAAAATTTTGATTGTGCTTGATTTTATAGGTCAGTAGCATCCAGGTTATTGCTCCGCGGTCAGTATCCAGTATATTTTTAGCTAATATAAGTATTTTTAAGCTAATATAAATATTAATGAATAAAACTATAAGTTATACTCAATTTCTATATATAATTAGAATAAAGATATTTAAACATTTTGCCAGAGTACATGAAGAGATTTTTCTGCAGCAATAAGGCGTCAAGAATTAGTTTTAAAAGCAAGACCCGAACCTGTGGAAAACTTATATTTAGAGTTCATTCCAAAAGCTATTTTATTTTTGAACGTTAACTCGAAATTGTCAAGATATTATAGTAAATGGACCGCATAATCACGATTTGTTTCATATAATCACGATTATTTATTATTTCTTTATTATTTTTCCTTTTTATATATAAATTTTTTCGATTTTATACTTATAATATTTACTTGTATTAATGCTCAATATACCCCTCATGAAATATATATAATAAATAAAAAAATAAATTTTTTAGCAAAATATCTATATAGCCTTTTTGCATTCTTTTAATTGAATAGGATTCTTGAACTTTTACACTAAAAGGAATTTCTGAATAAAATGGTCGTGCTTGTTTATGCAAGGAAAAACCGGAAACGATGCTAAAACAACTGTAAGCGCTGAAGTTGCAGAAACTCTTCTTCAGGAAGGATGGAAGAAAGTGGATCTGCATGTACATTCTTCCTGTTCCTATGATGTTCCTTCCGTGCAGGCAATGCATCCTGCAGTTCTTTTTGAAAACGCAAGGTCGCAAGGACTTGATTTTGTTACTTTTACCGACCATGATACTGTCAAAGCTTACGATCTGCTTGGTTGGGATAAAGAAGGACTGGTTCCAGGAGTTGAGATCTCAATTAGTGATCCTGAACATATAGGACATACCCTACACATTAATGTTTTTAAATTTGATTCGGAAGAATTTAAGGAACTTGAGTTGATTGCAAATCAGGAATGCGATTTTAAAAGCTTTATCCGCTATCTAAGGACTCACGATCTCCCCCATATGTATAACCATCCCTTTCAGTTTGTAGGCGGAGAACAACCTAATCTGTGGGCTGTACCTGAACTTATAAAGCAATTTCCCGTTGTTGAATATAACATGCAGAACTTAACGGAAAAAAACCTTATGGTTGCAACACTAGCCAGAAAATACGGAAAAGGGATTGCTGCGACTACAGATAGTCATACAGGAGGTATGGGAGCTGTTTATACCCTTGCAAAAGGTGAAACTTTCAGGGAATTTTTTGAAAATATTAAAAAAGGAAGTTCTTATATTGTAGTTGAAGGAGGAACCAGGCAACATCTTACAAAAGAATGGAGTTCCTGGATTGAGCTTATTTTTTCCATGGATCAACAGTTAAGAGAAGATTATAATTTCACTACGAATGTCTGGAGCTTTGACAGAGTAATTAGTTTGTTTGCAAATGAGAAAATCAGAGAATTTCCCCGAATTAACAGCCTGGCAATGAAGCTCTTCCAGAATTTTTCCAGATCAGGGCTCCCTGCTTATATATACGTAAAGACTGAAAAACCTCTGGTTTCCAGAATAGAAGAAATCTTGAATCAGATAGCATGAATTATTTAGTACCTTAACTCTGCCGCATATAAGGGGTAAGTTTTTCCACAACCAATGCATTTGATCTTGTTTTTAATAAGAACTTAGAAATGCAGTACTTTGCTAAAAATTCCTCCCTTATTTATTTCTTCATTCGTATACCTTAGACATCAATCTCGCTAATGTGCAAAAGATAATGTCCTTCATTAAAAAATGTAATGTTTTCCATAAAATTGATTTTTCCCATTCTGCGCGAACACCATTAATTGGAGAACAAGACAAAAATAATAGAGCTTTAGATATATAAGGAAAAGAAATTAGAAGTTTGAGGAGGTATGTGTTTTTTCGTTTACTACTGTTTACTATCTTCTGCTATGTTATCCTGTTTATTTACACTTACTTTATTAGCATGAAAATGCTGTTATCTGAAAGCGCTTCCATTGTTTGTGCATGTTATTCAAAGAATATCATATTCGTTTATGAATTAATTTGCAATTTTATAATATGTTCGAATCTCGCTTAAACTTATCTAAACAGCATATCAGCAATACTCTTACCTGAACTCTTCTCAGCAATAATCGTTGCAATATCGTTATATTCAAGTATCAAATTGCTATGTGCGATAAGTGATTCACTTCCCCGTTGTATCATAACCATGAGGCTTTTTTCTGGAAAATTAATTTCCTTTATCGCCTTTCCCACAACCTTTGGATTGGTAACCCTGACTTCCATAATATTCCCTTTGTTTCCGATTTCACACATAGAAAACAGGTTATTCCCACCAATCATATTTTCCATGACCGCAGCAGTTGTCATTGTAGTGCTCATCGCCCGAATTCCGAGATCCCAGAATGCCGGAAGATTTTCTACGTAATTTACCCTAACAATTAATTGTTCTCCCTTAAATCCAAACTTTGCCTTTGCAATCTGGCAAAAAAGAAGATTCGCATCATCCTTTTTTGTAGTTACAACTACATATTTGGCATTTTCAATCCCGGCTTTTTTCAGAACGCTTATATCTGCTGCATTACCCTGAACAGTCCTGATCCCTAATTCCCTGCATTTGTTGCATTCCTCCTCCGAGATGTCTATAACTGACACATTTTCTCCTCTGTTATCAAACCTTTCGGCAAGGATACGGCCTATTTTTCCTCCTCCAATAATCAAAATTTCCATAGGAATTATCTCCAGTATCTGAGCTACTTTTTTTGACATACTACCTGTCAGGAAAACAGTAATAATAACGGTCAGGAAGACCAGTCCTACAATAGTTTGGCCTCCTGCAATTCCCATTTCATCCAGTTTGATTGCAAAATAAGTTGCGATCGAAGTAGGAACTACTCCCCTTGGTCCCACAAAAGATATGAACATTTTTTCTTTAGTACTTATTTTTGAACTCCGCATCGAGATAAATACAGCTACAGGACGGACAAATAGTGCTATAAGCAAGACAAGGGCAATCCCTTTTAGCCCGATCTCCATGATGTACCAGAACTTGAGCATTGCAGCAAGCAAGATGAAGATCAGAGAGATCATTAAAACCGCTAGGTTGTTATTGAATTCTTCTATCATCTTCTTCTGGGGAAATTCGGTAGATCCCATAATAATCCCAAAGACAGCCACTGCAAGAATCCCCGACTCATTGCCTATAGTTTCTGACAATACATAGCAAGCAAAGATAAAAGTGAGAGTGAACAACCTTGCAGGCTGTTTGCTAATGGATATACCTCTGGTAAAAAACCAGCGTAGAATAAACCCACATAAGCTCCCTATAATTAACCCCATCCCAACTCGTTGCAGCATAAAAAGTACTGCACCAGTTCCGGAAATCTCAGCTGTAATCCATTCAAAAACCAGTGCAGTTAGAATTACACTTACAGCATCGTTTAAGACACTCTCAAATTCCAGAATTTTGGCAACCCTATGGCAAATCCCGATGTTCCTGATTATTGGACCAACAACACTAGGACCAGTTGCAGTAACAAGAGCGCCAAAAAGAGCAGCAATCGGGAGAGAGATATTTATAAGAAGATGTGTCAGTATGGTTATCCCAATAAAAGTGATAAAAACTCCTAATGTACTTAATTTAATAACACTTTTTTTAACCCCTCTCATGTGCTTCCAGTCGATCTGGAATCCTCCGTCAAAGACAATCACAGACACGCAGATCGAAACAATAGCACTTAGCACATCAGAGTAAAGAGCCGGGTTTAATAGGTTTAGAACCTCGGGTCCTACTATTATTCCTTCAATAAACAGAAAGATTATAAAAGGTATCTGAGAATAGTGGGTAAGGACCTGTGCCAGCATGGATAGAACGAGCAAGGCAACAATTATTTCCATTAAAAATATAGGTTCGATCATTTAGGGCTTCCCTACTAATAAATAAACGTTTTAATTAAAATATTTAATGTGAATTGAATTGTTGAATTATGAAAAGTTCAAGGCATACATCTTAAGATATCGTACCTAAGATCTCGTACCCGCGATCAGCCAGAGTTCAGGTCCAAAAAAATTTTGACAAAAAATTTTGACAATTCATGAGATTAAAACTCATGAGATTAACACTAAAGTTAAATCCTGAGCAGTAGAAGATATTTTTCAGCAATGTGCTTATTTTTCGGTATAATTTGCTCTGTACCCCTTAGTATTCTTTTTTGATTATTATTCCATTACTAGCTCCATTAGTATATACATTTTTCCAGTAAAAGTGAAAGCACTTTATGGTACAAAATTAGATGAAGAACTTATAGTACAAAATTAGATGAAGAACTTATAGTACAAAATTAGATGAAGAACTTATAGTACAAAATTAGATGAAGAACTTATAGTACAAAATTAGATGAAGAACTTATAGTACAAAATTAGATGAAGAACTTATAGTACAAAATTAGATGAAGAACTTATAGTACAAAATTAGATGAAAAACTTCCTACCTTAAGTTAAAACAGAATTGTCCTGCCCTTTTTGAACTTGCCTGATTAAGATTATTTTCACTTCAGGATCTGTACAAAACCCCTGGTACCATCAACACGGACGTACTGGCCGTCTTTTAAGATTTTGGTTGCATTTTCTATACCGACGACTGCAGGAATACCATACTCTCGCGCAATTACAGAACCATGTGTCATCATACCCCCAATCTCAACCACCAGGGCTTCAACGGAATAAAACAGTGGAGTCCAGCCAGGATCAGTAAAAGGCGCTACTAAAATATCCCCTTTATTCAATTTTACGGCTTCAGGTCTGAGGATAACTTTTACGTACCCTTCCGCAACCCCAGCAGAAACAGGAGTCCCGATTAAAGCCCCTTTAGGAGCCTCAACATCGCTCCTTACACCTGTAATAAATTCTCCTTCGCTGGTCATAACCCTGGGAGGAGTCATTTTCTGGTACTGCTCGCAAGCTTTTTTACGGGAGTCTATAAGCCGCGTCAGGTCCTCACTAAAATGATTTTCTAACAATGCAACCAACTCATCGAGATACAGATAAAATACATCTTCTTCTTTCTCCAGGACTCCTCTTTTATGTAAAGCTCGTGCCTCTATCAGGATAGCCTGGCGATATATATCAAAAAATCGAACAATAACATACTTGGGAAATTCACGCAAGCCTGTAGAATTTCGGTAAATGGAAAGAAGCCTGAACATCAATCTTGATTTGAGTCTTCCGGCAGAGGCGTTGCTAATACTTTCCATAAGTTTTTGTACGACTTCCTGCGCTTCTTTTCTGCCCTGTCTGAACCGTTTTCGGTGCTCGCCCGGAGCATTGATTTTAATATGGTTTATAATAGATGGAACAAGAAGGGTAGGGGCTTCCCACCATCGAACGTTTGAAATATCGATTTCACCCGGGCAGCGCATGCCATACAGTTCCATGAACCTGTCCAGTTCGGTCCCGAATATATCTCCACCCTTTACTTTACTGAGACCCTGATAGAAAGTGTCATGATAGAAAGTGCTGTCTTCCGATTTTTCCAGATAATCTACCACTTCAGGATATTTTCGCGCGGTGTCGGCCAGATCCCCAATCATTAATCCCATCTCAACGGTCACGTTACCAGGCAGGGATTTATTCAGCGTATCAACATCAAGATTCTCATCCAGCCATAATCTGGTCAACCGTCTGGCAATGGGCAGGACAATGAATGGTAACGGTACGTACATCATGCTGCCAATCAGTTCCTGTAGCAACTTACCCATACTTTCCTGAACGCTTTTAATTCGCTCTACCCCTGAGGCCTGCATAATGCAGTGCCTATGCTTATCGATTATTTTTTCTGGAGGAACTGTGGCTCGTTCAATGATGCCCGAGGGATCGAGGAAAAATAAATTGTTAACAATAATCGGGATACCCTTTAAATAGAGCGGAAGAATCGGTTTGAATAATTTAAAAACCTGTCTAGTTGTATCTTTGTTTGCTTTTGCTTCTTGTTGAAATATCTCGCTTGATACTATTTTTTCCAGGGCACCTCTCATTAGTTCGTCTACAATAGCAATTCTCCAGATAAAATACCGCCGAAGAGCCTTACTGTACAAAAGGGGAGTAACGTCATAAAAAAGCCTTCCTCCCGCTTCTACGATCACTGAATCGGGAAAGGGTACGGAGTCTTTTTCAAAGGGAAATATCTCCCAAAAAACAGAAATCCCCATAGGTTTCATGGCATCTGTCATCATTTGCAGGTGAGCAATAGATAAAAATACATGAAGTTTATCATTATATCCTTTAGGAATAGGATAAAGAGTGGTTATAGGACGGCTCTGTAAGATATAGAACCTGTTCCCTGCCAGACACCACTCAATGTCTTGCTCTGAGCAGTAGTGTTTTTCTATCCTTTGACCAAGTTGGGCTAGTTCCAGAATTTTATCATCAGAGAGGACCTGCTTTTTTTGGAGTTCAGGAGCAAGTTCTCTGGTTACTGTTCCTCCTTCTGTGACCGGATAAACAGCTTTCTTCTTTTCTGCGATTTGCTTTTTAACAATCTGGTTCTCGCGGACCTGATAAGAGTCGGCTGAAACAATTCCTGAGACAAGAGCTTCACCCAACCCAAAGCTGGCATCAATGGAAATAGTATTCCTGTGCCCGGTGACAGGGTCTACGGTAAACATAAGCCCGGAAACCTCCGGAAATATCATTTGCTGAACCACTATAGATAAATAGACTGAACGGTGGTCAAATCCGTTTTTAATTCGGTAGATAATTGCCCTGTCAGTAAATAAAGAACTCCAGCATTTCCGCACAGCCTGAAGGAGTTGATCCATTCCCTTTACGTTCAAATAGGTCTCCTGCTGGCCGGCAAAAGAGGCAGTTGGCAAATCTTCGGCTGTAGCGCTGGACCGAACGGCATAAGCTTTTTCTTCTCCTACTATTTTCCATGCATCAAGGATAGAAAATTTTATTGTTTGGGATATGGGGATGGTTAATAAATGGTCCCTGATCAGTTTTCCCAGCTTGCTAATTTCGCCCGGTTGACCCAGTTTCAACTGATCCAGCAAATCAAAAAATTTGTTTATCTCATTGCTTGCTGCAATAAAATCACAGTAAGCCGACGTTGTAATGCAAAATCCAGGCGGAACAGGAAATCCTGCTTTGACCATTTCTCCCAGATTAGCACCTTTTCCCCCGACTTCGGGCAAGTTTGTCCTATCGACTTCATTAAAGTGCATTACATAAACGCTCATGCTAATACACCTCGAAAAATGAAATCCTGGTTTTTATATTATTATGATTTTATAGTATAGGACTTATATGCTTGTCCGCAAAGCAGGAGATTCTCAAATCCCCTTAATTTTTCTCTACAACTCATTTTACCTTTAAATTTTTAGTAGATATTGTATTACTTCAGGCCAAAGAGTACACAAAGAAAAGTCATTTTTGATACCGATGAAATATTCTGTTTCAAAGACTTCGTTAAAAGCTACAATCCCGAAAACCATTACATTATACAGAGAACCTGAGTGAAGAATCTCACAGAATCAGGTTCCATAAATTCGTTTATGAAGAAATTGTAGCAAGGAGTAAACGAATTTGGGTCTCTTCTGGTTTAAAGGCAAAAGCCTTTCTGATCTAGATGCTCTGCTGGATCTGATAGTCTTGCAAATGAAATAATAAAGAGGTAGTAAGTGTAGTCAAATTGGTATTTTTAGCAGGCTCAGTACGTTTTATCTTTACTTAATGTTCCTGTTATTAAATATTATATTGCTCAGTATTATATATTACTAAGTATATTATTTTGATGTTACAAATTACTCCGATTTAAGCAATTTAAAAGAAAAATCAATAAAATAAAATCACTAGTTGTCTAAAACATAACTAAAATTGAACATTATCCCTAAAAGATCTCCTTAAATCTAAGAATTTTATAAATTCAAATTCAAAACATCTCAAACTTATTTGCGAAATCTAATTTATATATATTATATTTTAAGGATGTAACATAAATGAGAAAGGGGGACAAATCATACTCACTGTTTTTAACTTCAACAGCTTTTCTCTTACTTTTAATTATTATTTCATCTATAGAGTTGGTGGCTACTGCGCATAGCGACTTGTCCGCTGAATATGCATATGTGCCTAATGAAAAAAGCAATACTGTTTCTGTGATTAACACAACAACTGACGCTGTTATCTCCACGGTGCCTGTGGGAAATGTTCCTGTGGGTGTTGCAATTAGCCTTGATGGAACAAAGGTATATGTGACTAACTTTGGTAATGACGACATTCCCGGACGTACTGTTTCCATAATTGATACGGCCACCGAAGAGGTTACATCGATGAATGTAGAAGAAGGCAAACCAGGCAAACCTGCTGGAGTTGCAATCTATCCGTATGAACAAAAAGTATATGTGGCAAAATTATTGAATGGAAAAGTCCGTGCAGTTGACCTAATAACCAACAAAGCTTCTGATATACCTGTAGGAACCGACCCTTGCGGAATTGCAATCACCCCGGACGGATCAAGGATATATGTGGCTAACACCGGCAGCAATACTATCTCTGTGATTAACACAGTAACGAACAATGTTACAAAGACGGTAAACGTAGGAGTCAAACCCTATGGAGTTGCGGTCAACAAGAATGGAACAAAAGTATATGTCACGAACATGGAGAGTAGCAATGTTTCTGTAATTAACACAATAACCAATGAAGTTACAGACAATTTAACTGCAGGAAAAGATCCTCATGGAATTGCAGTCACACCAGATGAAAAATGGGTATATGTGGCAAACCATAACACTCCCATGGGCACAGTCTCTGTGATTAACACAACCACAAAAGATGTTACAAATATAACTGTAGGAAAAAATCCTTGTGGAGTTGCAGTCAACAAAAATGGAACAAAGATATATGTGACAAATTCCGGCACCACTGATGATCTTGGAGGCACTGTTTCTGTAATTGACACTGAAACCAAAACAGTTATGGGCCAGCCAATTTCTGTAGGAATTCTTCCTTCTGGTTTAGGTCAGTTTATAGGTTCTGTTCCAGGATCCAGAGTGGAAACAATGACTACTTTAACTTCTTCACCCAATCGATTTCTTGTTGGGGAATCAAGAACACTTACTGCTACAGTTAGTGCAACGTCTCAAGTAACAGAAAAACCTTCAGGCACAGTCACCTTCATGGAAGGGGCCACATCCATAGGAACTGAAACTTTAAGTGATGGACAAGCAATTTTGGATACTTCATTGCTTTCAAATGGCTCACATTCGATAATAGCAAGATATAAAGGCAATAATCAGTTTAGACCAAGTACATCCTCTTCTTTCACACTAATAGGTCAAGATCTAAGTTCCAAAAAATCTGTATTGGAACATCCAATAGTTGCTGGTATTATTATTGCAGTAGTGAGTGGCATCATATCCCTGGGGCTATATATTATAAAGAAAAAATATTTTTCTTGATATAGAGAGAAAAATATAAAGCTAAAAACCATAATTTAAACAATCTCTGTTATTTTTGCAGATGCATTTAACGCTTCTCTGGCCCTTGCTTCGGTAATTCTGGCTTCCATGTGATTTTCAGACAGTTTCAGTACGGATAAGATTTTTAGGGCATTTTTATAGCTACTCTGACAAGAATCACACCTAAAATAGAATATCTCTTCAATATCTTCTAAGATATTGTTTTTGATTCTCTCTAACAATTAAGGATAAACCTTTACTACCGATGCGAGAAATTTAAAGCATAATCAAAAAGTCAAGGTAAAGGTAGTAAACCTGTTATTTAATCAACTACCTTTTAGCCTTGTTTAACCAGTTGAAAGCCATGTTTCAACTAGTCAAATTATGACATGTTATCTGCATTTCCTGCCTGAGGAGCTCCTTCAGGGGGCATTGACATGTTACCTGGAGCATCTCCATGATACATGGAACCGTTACCTGACATGTTACCTGACATGTTACCTGGAGCGTCTCCATGATACATGGAACCATTACCTGACATGTTACCTGGAGCTCCTTCTGGGGGCATAGTAGCGTTGTCAGGTGGCATCTGACCTTGGTTTTCTCCTCCTGGAGGCATAGTATTATTAGCTGACATATTGCCTGCATTCTCTTCTGCAGGAGCAGTATTGTCAGATGTCTTATTATCAGCACATCCTGACATAGCTACTATTGACATAAGTAGCAAGCCGATCACTAAAAAACTTACTTTTTTCATTATAGTACCTCAGATATTCTCGAACTTTAACTCTCAATCTCAAAGAGTTGTATCTATAAGTCCTGAATTTTCAATATCAGTAATCCAATTTTGGGAGTTTTGGAAGTTTACTGCAAATCCAAATCTAATATTTTACATAATATAAACAGTTAGATTCTTTGAGGTGAAACCTCCTATAAAGAATATTGGAAATTCAGCTAAATAGCAGATCGAGAGTTTAACTATAAAGTACGCTAAATATTTCAGATAGCATTTACTTTTCGAAAAGAAAATGCCACAAACACTAAAAAACCTTTTTATATTTGCCAATATTCATCTATTTATTTAATATTTTTCTGTTCAATTTATATCTTATTTAGAATATCTAGCGCGGATTTGGTAATTATGTTTCTTATTTAATAGAATAAAAAATCAAATTGCGTGCGGCCACCCCACCATAAAAAGGATGGGGTATCTTCGGGCCGCCCGGTTTCCGGAAAATAGTTAAGTATCCATTTATAAGACTTCCTTGATGCAGAGTTTCATTACCAATTTATGTAACCATGAGACTAAGAAACCTACTTTGCAAAGAAGCAACGGTACAGAGGTTTAAAAAAGAAAACAAAAAGAGACGAGGGTTCACTTCATCCCCAATCTAAAGAATGGGGATGAAGTGAACCCTCTGCGCTCCCGTAGTAATAAATAAGCTGAGGAAACAAAGAAATAGTAAAAAAAAGGGATAAACTGAAAGAAAAACGAAAACGAACTAGAAATAAATTCAAAATGGAATAATTGAGAAAAAGCACGGGAAGAAATAGAAAAAGAGTATGAAATTACAGTTTAAACAATATCTGCTATCGTTTTTGCAGATGCTTTTAACACTTCTCTTGCCTTTGCCTCGGTAAGCCCAGCTCCCATGGCGATTTTCATGGCAGTTTCATCGGTGATAAGGTCTTCAGGGGCATGTGTGTCGGTATTTACCAGAAGCGTTGCACCAATTTCAAGAGCAAGCCGGGCGACATGGCCGTTTGTCCGGTTGTGCCCGTTCCTGGCTGTAATTTCAAGGCAGACATTGTTCTCTTTAGCCCTCTCGACATCTTCCTCAGAGATCAGGCCCGGGTGGGCCAGGATGTCCACATACTCACAAACAACAGATGCTGCATTTGTTCCGGGGGCGACTGGCTCGGAGGTGGTCTCCCCGTGCACGACCACAATTTCTGCACCCAGCTCTTTTGCTTTCTTTGCAAGTGGGGCTATTTTCCGTGGCGGCACATGTGTCAGTTCAACCCCGGCTAGAACGCGGATATCCCATTCACTTTCAAGGTATTTTGCTTTATGTCCTGCTTCGATAAGCTGTTCGAGATTGGTGTAATCGGCATGGTCGGTAAGTGCAATAGCCTTATAGCCGTGAATAACCGCCCGCCGGACAAGTTCGCTGGGGATCAGTTCCCCATCACTGAAAATCGTGTGAGTGTGAAGGTCAATCAACCGGATCACCGTGTTTTGAAAGTGGTTTTTAAAATCGGGGTAGACTCTTATTAATTTTACCAACTGCGTATTCAATTAACCAATATAGTTAATAGTTAAAATATATATTTAATTATTTAAGTATATAGTTTCTTGCTGGATATTCTAGTTTGTGTTATTCTAGTTTGTGTTATTCTAGTTTGTGTTATTCTAGTTTGTGTTATTCTAGTTTGTGTTATTCTAGTTTGTGTTATTCTAGTTTGTGTTATTCTAGTTTGTGTTATTCTAGTTTGTGTTATTCTAGTTTGTGTTAACTGATGTGTCTAATTACTCAGGCTTTTCAGTTTTTCCAAGCCTTTCTGCGACATCGGCAAAAGCGAAGTTGGGCTTGACATCCGTTATTTTGATCCTGACTTTTTCTCCGATCTCAACTTCCTTTACGAAGACAACAAATCCTTCGATGAGCACAGCCCCATCCCCACTCGAGCCTAGCTTTTCGATGTCCACAACGAATTTGTCGCCTTTGCGGAGTGGAGCTGTAAGGAACTTCTTTCCGATAACGTAGATTTCAGCACTCTGGGAACGCGATGCTTTCGGAGAATAAGCCATTGTTCGGACAAAGTTATCCCTTACTTTCTGCATGTAATCATTAAACATGTCTCCCTGGAAAACCTTCACAACGAAATTCCCTTTGGGCTTGAGAATTTTTTTTGCACATTCCAGAGCTGAAGTTGCAAGCTCGATTGACCTTGCATGGTCATAAGACCAGTTTCCTGACAGGTTAGGGGCTGCGTCACAAAGTACCACATCAGCTCCTTTTGCCCCTACGTTCTTAATAATTTTCTGTATGGTTGAATCTGCGTTTATATTGCCCTGAATGGTCTCGACGCCTTCAATAGGCACAATTCTCTGAAGATCCACACCAAGAACCTTACCTCCAGACAGTTCCTTTGCAACCTGGAGCCATCCGCCTGGGGCTGCACCCAGATCAACAACCGAATCTCCCCGATTGATAACATGGTGTCTTTCGTTAATCTGCTTGAGCTTGAAGGAAGCTCTGGAACGGTACCCTTCTTCTTTTGCCTGGTGATAATAATAATCTCTTCTATCTCTTGCCATTGCTTACCTTCCCTGCATTGAAAGCTGATATAGATTGCGCAAAAACTTTTTTGTCAGTAATTTCCCGACTTTTGCCAAGAATTCAATAATCTTTGCCCAGAGTAAACGGACTTTTGTTAGTGATTTACTACTTAGACTGTTAATACTCTAATTGTTATTACTTAGACTGTTAATGCTCTAACTGTTATTACTTAGACTATTATTACTTAGACTGTTATTACTTAGGTTGTTACTACTTAGACTGTTAATGCTCTAACTGTTATTACTTAGACTGTTAATGCTCTAACTGTTATTACTTAGACTGTTAATGCTCTAATTGTTATTACTTAGACCGTTAATGCTCTAACTGTTACTACTTAGACTGTTACCGCTCTAATTGTTATGAATTTCCTGATTTGTTTTCAGTGGTTCACCAATCTAATGTTAACCCATTGAGTTTTTTATATTTCAATAACATCATCCATACTCTTACATTCGTTATTGAACAAAATTATAGAACATATCAGCACGACAACAGCTACCCATACGGCTTTAACTCCAATAACTGATGTAAGCAACCCTCCCAAAATAGCTCCTGCTAGAAACGAAAGGTTAATTGCAGAGTATCGAATGGTTCTGCGAGCCGATTCCTCATCTTTTTTTGTGAAAGCAATATAAGCTTCTTGTGTAGCTGAACGTAAATTTCCCGTAACCATTGTTGTGCTATATGTAGAACCAACGAGTTTGCGAAATGAAGATATCTGAACTGAAGAGACAAATGAAACAGCAACCGTTACAATGATATTCGGGCTTGTATACGGTATAAAGCCTACAATAAAAAGTACTACAGTTTCAAGAATTAAAACTGCTCTTTCAAAATCCGCTATAAACATGCGCATTGAAAGCTTTTTAATCATCTCGGCAACTACCACTCCGACCATAAATGCCAGAATAGGAACCGCATGAAGCACTACCTGCCCCCATTCTCCTGTTGCAGCTTCTATGCCCATAAGCACGACATTTCCGGTCTGGGCATTGGCGAAAACTCCACCTCTTCCAACGAATGTGTAAGCATCAAGAAATCCCCCTACAATTGCAAGAAGTATGCCAAGTTCTACTGATTCTGAAGTTAATTTATTAAAAAATACTTTATTTTCATTTCTTATCATTTTTATTCTTATCATTCATAATGCCATAAATCAGATTTAATGTAATAAGCTTTAATTGCAACAAGCCTGCTACCTTATTATATTTATATTTATTTATTATTCAGGAGAGAATCCAACAACATCGTTCGTGGGTTTCCTTTTATGTTTTCAAGATATTTCCAAAACTATTTCGTCGATAAGATGAAATAGTAATCTTTCCGGGTGGTATCAAAACCATTTTGATTTCTACAATTGGATAATTCCTGCCTCAATATTTATCTCATTAAATGTGTTTGTACATTGTATGCGAAAGTAGAGCTGAAGTATGCGAAAATAGAGCTGGATCGGCTTTACGAAAATCTGCAAAATGACATTGGAGATATGGAACTTTTCACTGAATATGTTGCACAATTTTTAGCTAAAAAGAAGGATTAACATTTCTCTTTAATTCTTTGCCCAAAAGCTGCTCAAAAGCCAGAATCTTAACCAGTCTGGTAGAAAAGTTAAGTGTTAGAGCCTATCCCAAAAGCCATTTCGTTCTTAATCATCAAGAATTTTCAGGACTGTTTTCATGATCAGAAACTTGATTGATTGTTCGGAATACAGGATTCAGAGAAGCAATTTTGAGTTTTGGGATCAGCTCTTAGAATAAAGGAAAGAGCGACAAAGCGAAAAAGCCAGTCTGAATCTTCTAATTACCTAAGAATCTCCTGAGTATCTCCTAAGAATTTTCTGAGAATCCCCTAATAGTTTCCTGAGTATCCTCTAATAGTTTCCTGACTTATATATGTCGTTCTGGATCAGAAAACTAAGTGTTTAAAATAAAACCTAAATTAATATATGAATATCGTCCAAATTATCTAATAAGACAGGGGGTAATTCTCACGCCAAGAGTAATTCATTTTGAGATATACGCAGGAAACATTGCAAGAGCTAAGAAATTCTATCAAGATGTGTTTGGCTGGAAAATAGAGAGATCGGAAGGTTCGATGGAATACTGGAATATAACCACCGGCAAGGAAGACGAGACCGGAATCGATGGTGGCCTGATGAAAAGGCAGGGAATGGAACCAAAGGCAGATACGCCGATAAGTACCTATATCTGCACAATAGGCGTCCAGGATATCGATGAATACCTTATCAGAATACAAAAGCATGGTGGAAAAATTACTATGGAAAAAAAGCCCATTAGTGGAGTAGGCTGGTACGCATACTGCCTCGATACCGAGAGAAACATATTCGGGATAATGCAGCAGGATCCGCGTGTTCGATAAGCTCTTTTTTATCAAATTTTTCATACTGGCCCTATTAGATCCAGACTTTCCTGCTCCTTATTCATAAAAAAAGTAAAATTGGTATTGCAGGGTAGGATAACAAAACAAACTTTTGAATGAAATTAGTTTAATAGAAATTCAGGAGCGTAATAAGCAACAGAACCCCATAATAACAGGCCAGTACACCAAAACGATAGCAAGAAAATTATTCATTTTAAGATGACATCTGCGGAAAGACAGTTGTAATTGTTTCCACTAACATAAAATACTTTTTGGGATTATAATGAAATACTTATTGGACTCTTCTTAGGAATCAAGTTATGGAATCAATTGCTGACAGCTAAATACGATATCTTCAAAAAAGTATGAAAATCTATTTTTAGTTATGCCATAGAAAATTATTTACAAAACATCCCCAACCTTTCTAACATGAATTTCGGATTTTTGATTTTCCCAGGGCTGGAAGAACTGGACCTTGTTGGCCCCTGGGAAATAATATCACTCTGGAGCAAATTTGCCCAGGGACCTGAGAAATGCTTCATGGTTGCCGAAAATCCCGCTCCCGTGATCTGTAGCAAAGGAATGTCCATAAATCCTCATGTCACCTTTGCAGATTGCCCTCCACTTGATTTTCTCCTTGTGCCGGGCGGGGAAGGTACACAGAGAGAAGTTGATAACCCATCCCTAATTAAATTCGTTGCCGAGCAAGCCAGACATTGCAAAGCTGTACTATCGGTCTGTACCGGCACATTCATCCTTCACCGTGCTGGCCTACTCTCAAACAGGCGAGCTACTACCCACTGGGCTTCACTCCAGAAACTACGAGACCTGGGTGACGTGGAGGTAGTGGAGGATCGAATTGTTAGAGACGGAAACATCTGGACCTCGGCAGGCATTTCTGCTGGCATTGATCTTGCATTTGCATTTATAGAATATATGACAGACGAAAAAACGGCAGGAAAAATTCAGCTCGGTGCCGAGTACTACCCGTCAGGCAGATCTTATGGTATGATGCATAAAATTCCGCAGGCTCCTGAGTATTTAAGGAAAAGGGACTAAGGAAAAGGAACTGAGGAAAAGGACTGACTATGAATGAAATTATTCGCTATATTCAAAAACATGAATTGAGAGAACTGCTGGATCTCTATAAGTACCTGAACAAGGACGATCCAGATCTTGTAGAGGATGCTGAGCTCAAAAAGCTATGGCAGGAAATATTGGAAGATCCGAGTCAGCACTACCTTGTGGTTGAAGTAGATGGAAAACTGGTATCCACCTGCGTAATGATTATTATCAAGAACCTGACAAGGAGCGCAAGTCCTTATGCCATTATCGAGAGTGTTGTGACGCATCCAGATTATAGAAAAAGGGGAATTGGAACAAGACTTTTAAAAAAGGCACAGGAAATAGCCAGAGAAAAAGGCTGTTATAAAATTATGCTCCTTACAGGAAGAAAAGAAGCTATACCGTTTTATGAAAATGCTGGATTTGAGTGTAAATCTAAGACCGGATTTATTATCAGGTTTGATGGACGCTAATAAAGCAGGTGTTTAATTTCCGGCATTTCTGGACTCAGGTCCATGCCTGTATATGGAAAGAGTTAGTCGAGCCAGGTTTTGGCCCGAGCTGTGATCCCTGCAAAATAGTGGTGCTGCCGTTCATTCAAGGGCTTCCCAGGAGAACGGCAATTCTTATCATAGTGGTTTGTCGCTTTTCAAAACTTCAACCTTACTTCCACATAACCTCAAGAGGCTTCCTGCGTGGGATTCCATAAACCTTGTACTCCGGATTGCCAAACATCATTGCGTAGGCACATTTCCTTCCTTCTGGAAAGCCCAGTTCCTTCTGGAGAGGTGCATAGGACATGGCAGCAGCCGCAACGAATCCTGCCCAGCATGTCCCGATCCCGAATGCCGGTGCAGCGATATCGAAATGGGTGAGGGCGATGATGGCATCAGTAGGCGCAATAGGGTTGTCCTCTGGGATGTGGGCGAAAAGCAGGTGTGGAGCGCCCCGACAGATGACATCAATTCCCTGTTCCCATGCAGAAATAAGCATCGGCACAAACCCGCTCATAGGGTGGTCGGTGTTCAGCAGGTTTTTCATCCATTCGATAGTTAGCCCGGCAATCTTCTTTACTTCTTCAGGATCATGGATTATCAGCCACTGCACCGGCTGACCGTTACCTCCAGATGCTGCATAACGGGCAATATCGAGGACTTCAAGGATTTTCTCCTTTGGTACGGGTTCCCTGGTAAAATGCCGGATAGACCTGCGTTTTTTGAGATAGAAAGCTATATCCTCCTGAGAGATATTGCCAGCACCGGCAGGCAGGGAAACTTTTTCATCAGGTAGGAAATTCAGGGTGAGTGCCTGAGATGGGCAAAATGCCTCGCAGTGCCCGCAATAGAGACAGTGGGAAACGTTTTCTTCCTGCACCTGAGGAAAATTTGACTTATCATCCAGAGCAATAATACCTGAGGAGCACATCTTTACACAAAGGCCGCATCCTGTGCAGCGATCCTGATCAATGATAAGGTGAGACATCATATCAAATCCTCTGGACAGATATATTGATCATCAGCATTTATTACTTTTCGTTATTTCTCAATCTGTGAAACCTGAATTATTCGATCACCACGTGAGTAAAATAATAAATACTGCATACTTCTCTGTTTGCAGTATAACATCAAGTTTTACAGCAGATTTTCATCTGCCCATCTATCAAAAACCTTTAATTGCTCTTCCGTATGGAAGTAATGTTCTCCATGTTCCAGGACTTTAACTGTTGATTGATACCTCTCTGCAAATGCTGAGATCTCATCCCATTCAGAGAGATTATCGTCAGAACCATACAAAATGGCAGTAGGTACTTTCCATTCAAAACAAATTGGGTTTTCTTTCACGTAGCAATAATAGTTCCATTCCAGTGTTTGTCCAATCGGCAATCGGATTTCATGCTCTGCTTTTAGTCTTTCTTCACTTACCTGGAAACCTTCCATCATATTGTGTATGATGCGTTCCATATTGACGACGGGCGAGAGAAAAAAACTTTGCTTTATGTTAATGTCATGATAGGCAAGCAGACTGAAATAAGCTCCCATGCTGCACGCAAACAAATAAATGTCAGGTGCAAGTGACTTTGCATATTCATAAACAGCGGCCAAATCACTTACGCAATTTTTGGGAATACAGGCATATTCCTCATCTACACGTTCACCATGCATAGGCAGGTCAAAGCTTAACGCCTGGTAACCTTTTTCAACGGCTTTTTGTGCCATCATGGAAATTACGGTGTCCTCTTTATTAGAAAGATTGCCATGAACTTCAATCAACAGCTTTTCACTCTGCTTTCCCCACAGAACGGCAGGAATACGAATTTTATTATTTGAAATATAAAAATGTCTTTTCTCCATTCTATCACTTATCTATAAGCAAAAAATAAATTTTATTCGCCTTCATTAGACTCAGTTTCAAAATTTAGTGATAAAAATCCAGTATAACATCACTACAGAAATTTATAGTTATATAATTATTTGATGTTGTGATGGATATAACGGAAGCTATAAATTTCACTCATAATTTCACTCATAATATCTTTTTGGAGCTCTCCGCTCTTTTAGACGTTCTTGGCCGTTAATTAAGGATATTCGTTCCCACTTTCCAGTTCACAAGTTCCGTCAACAACGGATTTAATATGGTAATCAAACAGGATATCGCTGTCTTTGTCTGAATTCTCCAAATTTCCCTGTTTTCTCCAAATTTTCTGGTTTTATCAGGTTTTTTGAAAATCTGTCTGAAGCTACCTGAATGAAAAAAATTGAAATTTTCCCTCTTAGAAAATTCACCCGCTTAACCAGTTGGTCTGGCGCGAGTTGCAAGCCAGACTACTATTGCTCCTAACCCAATAATGAGGGCAATAAAACGTATAAGCCCTCCCAGGAAAGGAATTTCGTATACAATTGCAAACAGGACTGCCCCGACAAGATAGTACATTAGTTTTCCCGCTTCCTTTTTTAATATTTTATTATAGATTATCTCGCCTGCAAGCAGTTTCACAGGCACTGTCGCGATAAGAAGTGCAAGTATCAGAAGCAGGATAATAAGAATCGAAAGACTCCATCCAAAGAAAGTAATAAGCAAGATTATTGAGAGCACTGGAAGGAAAATTAGAGTCAGAAAACCCAGTAATCCTGCCTTAAGAGGTGAATCTTTTACGAGTTCCGCAACCCCACCTACGAACCCCGGGAAAAGATAGATCAGAACCAGGCCCAGAGCCAGAGACGCGAGCAGTCTCAGGATGAAGAAGAAAATGCTAAACCCTTCAAAAACACCTTCATGCTGTTCTTCTTTTGCATTTACCTGCGTAATATTCAGGTTTCCGCCAACTTTATCGTTCAGATTGGGTGGATAATTATTGGCTTGGAGTGCAAGGTTTCCTTTAAGCTCGAAGTCATCTCCGGTTTTGAGAGTACCTGTCGAGATATCTCCATTTCCGTCAACTATTCCGTTGAGTGTTACTTCCCCTCCGCCAAGCAGAATATCACCTTTAACCACGCTGTCTCGAGAAAGAACAATCTGGCCGCCTATCGCTGCCACATCTCCACCTACATTTCCATTTACCCTTATGGAGCCTCCGGCCGCGATAATGTTTCCTGAAATGTTTCCATTAACAATTATCTCCCCGCCGGCACCCAGGAAATTACCTCCTGTGTTTCCATTTACTTCAATTTGGGACCCAGCAAGCACCAGGTCTCCCTGAATGTCCTGGTCGATCTGAAGAACTTCACCAGCTCCAAAAGCATTTCCTGAACTCGTATATTTAAGAAAATTTTCATTGGCAGCTCCTGCTGAGTAAGGCAGTGCAGCAAAAATAATTATAAGTAAAATAAGACTTAATGTCAGCTTCTTTTCCATAAACCAGCCCTCTGTGCACTATTGCTCAATTTTGCATTTAATTTAGATTACTGCTTACTTTTAATTTAATTTACATTACTGCCTGAGTTTGCACTTAATTTACATCACTGCTTGAGTTTACACTTAGTTGCTCTTTAATTGGACAACATTTCCAAAAGAATATCTGAGACAAATATTAAAAAGTTTAACTATAAATAATAAAAAGTAAAGGAAAGCTTCAGTGAAAATAATAACAGTATAAATCATACTTCTCAGTAACACACCTTCCTCCGGGAACTTATGTAGAAGGCTGCCTGATTGAAATAAGGCATTATTCTGGACTCGGACTCGGGTTCGAGAAATTTTACCAGGAATTACTATGGATTCTGGAAGTATCATACCTCATCCTGCCTGATTTTTCCTCTGCCGGATAACCCATAGCAATAATCGAAAACGGAGCTACATGCGCCGGAATATTTAACAAATTCCTTAGTTCCTGAATCATCGTTTCAACAGGATAAACCCCAATCCAGACAGCACCAAGCCCTAAATCGTGGGCGGCAAGCAGCATATTTTGACTTGCAGCCGAACAGTCTTGAATCCAGAAATCGTTAAATTTTGGAGCGTGCTGATCCACGCAGACAAGCACTGCAGCTGGAGTACCCTTAAGCATCTTTGCATATGGATGTACCTCTGAGATTTTCTCAAGCAGGTCATGTTGATCAATTGCAATGAAATGCCAGGGCTGTTCATCTCCTGCGGATGGTGCATTCATTCCGGCTTTTAAAACATTCTCAATCACATCCCGTTTTACCGGGTCTGGCAAATACTTTCGGATACTTCTTCGGGTTAAAATTGCGTCCATTGTTTCCATAAAATTCCCCCAATCGATAATGTTTTTTTATAGCGGATAAACCTTATTGTTACAGAGCTTTATTTTCACATAAATTGCATACATTTATAAAATTGTAATTATATATTAAAGAGTGACTCAAGAACATTGCATTAGAAAGAGTTTCTCTTAACCAGCTTAGTTGCCGCATAAAGATAATATCAAACACGGAAGTTCAACAAAAATTATACTTTATTCGGTTTAGATACTGGGTTTAGATACTAGATTTAGATATGGGGTTTAGATACTAGATTTAGATATGGGGTTTAGATACTAGATTTAGATATGGGGTTTAGATACTGGATATTGTATTGAGGAATCGATGAAGCAACTTCCAGACCAGGAGTCACTAAGAGAATAAGTTATTGGCAAAATCGATGACGTGTGAAAGGTTACTGAGGTTTACTTCCCAAATTTGGTGGAGTGAAGACCCAGGAAGCCCAAAAAATGGTAAACTAAATCGAAGTAGAGGCCATTAGATGGAAGTAGCTTATTTGTTCGATATTTTCTTAGACGCTTTAACAGATAGCGCAAAAATGATTCCATTACTTTTTGTTATTTTTGTTGGAATTGAATTAGTTGAATATAAATATTCAAACAATATCAGAGAAACGGTACAAAAAGCTGGAGTACTTGGTCCTGCTATAGGAGCAGTGACAGGTAGTTTTCCTCAGTGCGGCATATCCGTTGTCGCTTCGGCTCTATACACGCAAAGGTTAATCACTATTGGTACTTTACTTGCTGTTTATTTGTCCACTTCAGACGAGGCAATTCCGGTAATTCTATCTCAACCGGGAAATGCTAAAATTGTTGTGCCTTTGATGATAACAAAAATTATTATCGCTCTAATCGGTGGATATGCTGTTGATTTCGCTTTTAAGGAATCAAACAAAAAGACCTTAGCCCACATTAAGGCATATGCAGAAGGTCACAATAACGAATATCATAACCATGAAACAATCATGAACGAAAAAGCTTGTTGCGATCACAGCACAAGTCCTTCATCAACAGAATTTAATCCAAAAGAGATTATCTTTCATCCTGTAATCCATACCGTCAAGATTTTTATATTTATTTTTGGTGTTTCGTTTGCAATAAGTTTTGCTATTGCTCAAATGGGTGAAGAAACTTTTGAAAAAATGTTTTTAATGCATAGTGTTTTCCAACCGTTTTTAGTAGCGTTATTTGGACTCATTCCAAATTGTGCTGCTTCTGTCGCAATAACGATGTTGTATCTCAAAGGTGTTATCGCTTATGGCTCAGTGATTGCCGGGCTCTGCGCCAGCGGCGGTGTAGGATTATTAGTCCTGCTTAAAGAGGAAAAAGACAAAAAAAATATGTTTGTTGTATTGCTTCTACTGTTTGGTATAAGTGCCGCAGCGGGATATATCATTCAGTACTTTATACCTTTCATTATGGTGTACTTTTTACGGTAAGGCATTTCCTGGCAAAGAGTAAGTCATGCAACCCTTATTTTTTACTCACTACTCGCTGTATTATGTTGAGATCTATTTTTTGACGCGGTAGTTAACTTATTTATCTGTAAATAATATACAGTCCCAAGTACTGTTATGGTTACGATAAATGTGGGAGTTAACCTTTACTGAGCTAGGGTTCCATACGTAAAAAGGTATACATGACAAATAATGATATATATTCATCCGCTGCTCCCAACTTAGTAAAAGAAAATAAAGTACAGCATTGTTTCAATAAAGTTCTCAGGTGTTTTAAAACATCAATCGAATAAAGATGGAACATCAGAAAATAAGACCTGTAAGAATAAAGCTCCTATCAGGACTTTCAAAAAAGGATACACCTAGATAAAAACGGAAAATTTTTCTGGCCTGGGATCCAAGGCGCCTGACCAGATTATTTTTACACATCCGAATATTTTCTTTGAATATTTTAAATCCGAATATTTTCTTTGAATATTTTAAATCCGAATATTTTCTTTGAATATTTTAAATCCGAATATTTTCTTCGAATATTTAAAATCCAAATATTATATCGAATGTTTTGAGACGTTCAAAGCTTTTCCAAAACTTATAGTTTCTCTAAAGCTCAGAACTTTTCTAAATCCAGTCAGTTAGAATTTCAGTTTCTTCATTCTCTCGACAGCTTCTATAATCCTCTCAACGGGCTTTGTGAGGGCAAACCTGACATAACCTTCACCGGCTTCTCCAAACCCGACACCAGGGGTTGCAATGATTCCGGCTTCTTCAAGCAGGAGTTTTGCAAAACTCATTGAGGTAAAACCTTCAGGTACCGGAGCCCAGATATAAAAAGTAGCTTTTGGCGGCTTTACTTTAAGGCCTATGGCTTTGAGCCCTTCTGTCAGAGCATCCCGTCTCTCCTGATATATTTTATTTGTTTCTTCGACACAGGCCTGGGATGAACAGAGGGCTGCAATGCCCGCGATCTGGATAGCATCAAAGACGCCTGAATCCACATTGGATTTGACCTTGCCGAGCCCCTTTATAAGGTCTTTATTTCCGACCGCAAACCCAAGCCTCCAGCCTGTCATGTTGTAGGTCTTGGAATGAGAATAGAGTTCCATGCCAATATCCATTGCCCCGTCGGCAGCAAGGAAAGAAGGAGACTCATACCCATCGTATGTCATCTGGCAATAGGCATTGTCATGCACTGCAATGATGTCATTCTGTTTGCAGAACTCAACGACCTTTTCAAAAAACTGCATGTCCGCAGTTGCAGCGGTGGGGTTGTTCGGGTAATTGAAGAAGAATAACTTTGCCTTTTTCAGGATATCCTCAGGAATTGAGTCCAGGTCAGGCAGAAAATTATTTTCGGCAGTCAGCGGCAGAGGATACGGTTCTCCACCCGCAAACATTGTTCCTATTTTGTAAACCGGATACCCGGGATCAGTATAGAGCACGACATCTCCAGGATTGACAAAAGCAAGCGGAATGTGTGCAACCGCTTCCTTTGACCCTAGCAGGGCAAGGACTTCAGTTGCAGGGTCAAGCTCAATCCCCTTGTATTTCTTACACCAGTCCGCCGCCGCTTTCCTGAATTCCGGCATTCCGGCATAAGATGGATAATCATGCGTTTTTGGGTCGCAGACAGCTTCTCGCATAGCCTCTACAATGTGCGGGTGCGTCGGCAGGTCAGGGTCCCCTACGCCAAGGTCGATAACATCGACTCCCCTGGCAATCAGTTCGTCCCTCGCTTCGTCTATAGTAGCAAAAAGATATGGGGGTAGTGCATTGATTCGATCAGAGTACATTGATAACGTCACCTGAAGATGATTAGCATGCGTAAGTTTTCATAGTTACGGTATTTGGAATATTAAAAGGTATGGGATAGAAAGAAATTAAAATTGAAAATTGAAAATTTAACTTTAGTATATGTATGGTTAACAGAAGTAAATTAAGATATATCCAAAGAGTCGTTGCTTTTTAGGAGTAACTCATCTGATTTTTTTACGTGAATTTTAATTTTGATTCCAACTGGGCCAGAATCTACAAACTCAACGTTCTTATCATTAACTTGGATTTCCAAAATTTGAGTTTTTATATATCGATCTGCTCTTTTTATTATTAACTCGTCATTAGTTTTCATCTTAGGAGACAGATCTAAAAGAATAATTTTTCCATTATGCAATATCTTCACTGGTTCGCCTAATGAAACACAGGTTTGAGGTGAAAATTCAATCAATCCATATTTTAATAAAGCTTTTCGCGCTTCTTCTTTTGATATGCAGCCATCTTTTATGGAATAGTATAAATTAAATAATTGCCATGTTGTCAATAAACCTCTTTCATCATTTTCAGCATCTTGTATCTGTTCTATTTTAAATGGAGGATTTTTCCATAATAATGGAGGCTGATATCTCTGATGATTGACAATGTATAAGCCAAAAACGTCGAAATTTCTTCTCTCCTTTCTTCTTCTGTTTTTTATTTTTTCAATTTGGCTACACTGTTCGTCTGTTGATGTGCCCCCAATACCTTTGATTTCTATAAATAGCAATCCATCTTCAGTCTCCACTTGTAAATCTTCTTCCAATAATCCTTCACTTGCTTCATCCATGATTCTTATTTTCTCAAAGCCTAACCATTCAAGAAAAGACTTTACGGATTTTACAAGTTCATCCCCACTTTCTGTTAATAAACGATGTAGGCATTCATACTTTTTGTAGTTAGATTCAATTTCTTTTTCTTTTCGTTCAATTTCTGTATCGAATCTTTTAATTAGAGATTCTTTTTCTTCAAGCAAATGTTCTGACATTCGGTAACATATACGCTTCTTGTTCAAGCCATTTAAACTTTGAATTAAATGAAAATAGATCTGGCCATAAAGTGGGTAATTGATTTGTTAGTAACTCTTCTAAGAATACACTTTTATCCATAATTTGGGGGAATACAAAAAGCCTGCAATTGTCAAAAAATCTAAGAAAAGAAACAATTTCACCATGAGAGTTTTTAATCAAAGGCAGGAATACTTCAGTCTCTTTATTAATTAATCAAAGGCAGGAATACTTCAGTCTCTTTATTAATATCTGGATTACTAAAAACAATATGATAAGTGGCTCCCTCAGAATATTTGCTCAAAAAATCATGTAGATTCAGTAGATCTAATTCTTTTTTTATGAGCTGATCCCAAAACTCAAAATTGCTTCTCTGAATCCTGTATTCCGAACAATCAATCAAGTTTCTGATCATGAAAACAATCCTGAAAATTCTTGATGATTAAGAACGAAATGACTTTTGGGATAGGCTCTATAACTAATTCTCTACCAAATTAATTATTTGGATAGGATATTTCAGAACAAAAACTATCGACCAATGTTGATTTCTCCAGGACCTTCTTTAGTATGGGGATTATAGCCATTATGAACCATTAGAGTACTACAAATGAAACAGACTGGAGGAATTTTTCTACGAAGAAGTCCTCGTGTAGTATATTCATAATCGTTTCCAAAACAACCAAAAACGTCTAAGAGAGAAGGGAGCTCCGAAAAGTTATTAAGAGTAAGGTTTATAGTTACCATTGTTTTTGCCGTAACATCATTACATAATTATAGAATTATAATTTTGTGTAGTGATGTTACACTTACTTTTATCACTAGATTTTGGAACTGAGTCGAAAATACAATAAAAATACTAAAAATGAAAATAATGCTGAAAAGGTAAGAAAATCGGAATGTCAAAGAGCCAGATAAGATAAATTCTAAATCTCAATTGCAGTTCAGGTTTTTGTGCAGTTACTCTTATTCTGATTTACATTCTTATTTTACGTTGTTATAAAATCAATTATTAGTAGCCGCCCTATTTAGAAAGGATATACTATAATAATCTTCAGTAATAAACGAATTCTTTTTTTAATTAAAGACTTTAAACGCTTTCTTTTTATTATCTCTTTTCATTGTCTCAGAACTCTAAATTTAAACTGCTGGATATACAGTAAAAGCCAGAGTAACTACATTTGTACTACATTTTAAGGCAAAAGTTGCTGACACGTTTTTTAAAAAAGCCAGTTCCATAAAGGAAAAGCTAGATATCTGGGGAAGAGGATACTGGATAAATCCTACTAAATAATTATAAATGCAAAGTCAATGTATCCAATTTCACGTACATAAATGAGTACTGGTACCAGGTTTACATTCAAATTGAGTTATGTTTTTAAAAATTCAGTTGAGTCGTTGTGTTACTCTAATAATAATAAAATGCAGATAGTACAACTAAGTTAGTAAAGTACGGGCACTGAGCAAAAATGAAGATAAATAAACATCAATTAATGGCCATACTCCTTGTAGCTATCTTAATAGCATTCATACCCCTTGCATCAGCAGCTCCTGCAGGAACGTCTGAATCTACAGTAGTAGCAGCCGCAAAAAGCTGGATTGGAGTTAAATCAGTACATGGCGGCAATAGCCGATCGGGAATTGATTGTTCTCACTTAGTGTATCAAGTATACAAGCAAGCTGGAGCCAAAGATATAGTGTTCCAAACTGTACCTAACATGAAAAAAAATGCATATTATGTTACTACAGCTTCTCCGACGCCTGGTGATGTAATTTTTTGGAAAAAAGACATTACTAAAAATAACAGAAATTACTGGCTTACCAGTCATGTTGGAATATACATAGGAGGCGGGCAATTTATAGACACATCTTTTGATACAAAAACGGTTACGACAGAAAGTGTTAGTGGTGTGTATAAAGAAGGATTGCCGTATTATGCAAAATGGAACCCTGGTGGAAGCGATGATACAGGGACCGATGACACAGATAATGATGAAACTCCCGAGAATAACGATGTAAACCCGCCGGTTGCTGCATTCTCTATGTCCCCTACCTCCGGAAAAGCTCCATTGAACGTAGTATTTACTGACAAAAGTACAGATGCAACTTCCTGGTCCTGGAGTTTCGGAGACGGGAGTACTTCAGCAGAGAAAAACCCAAAGCATACATACTCTGAAGCTGGAAACTATAACGTTGTCCTGACTGTAAAAAATGAAAAGAGCTCAAGCTCAAAGACTCAAAAAGTAATTGTTCAGAGCGAACCAGCTGCAGAAAAAATCATTCCTGTAGCAAACTTTAATGCAGACACTATCAGTGGCTCTGCTCCACTTTCTGTGCAATTTACAGATCGATCGCAGAATGCAAACGAATGGAATTGGAACTTTGGAGACGGAGAAACCTCAACAGAGCAGAATCCAGCGCATACCTATGTTTCAGCTGGAACTTATAAAGTTGTCCTGACAGCAAATAATGAAAATGGATCGAGTTCTAAGTCTCTAAGTATAAATGTAGAGAAAGAACCGGAACAAGAAAAAATCATTCCTGTAGCTAACTTTGATGCAGATACTACGAGTGGCTCTGCTCCTCTTTACGTTCAATTTACAGATCTGTCACAAAATGCAAATGAATGGAACTGGAATTTTGGAGATGGAGCTACCTCAACAGAGCAGAACCCAGCTTATACCTATGGTTCAGCCGGAAGCTATACTGCTGTCTTGACCGTAAATAATGAAAATGGTTCGAGCTCAAAATCTCTAAGTATAACTGTAGAGGAAGAACCGGGTCAAGAAGAAATCCTTCCTGTAGCGGACTTTGATGCAGATATTACGAGCGGCTATGCACCTCTCTCTGTGCAATTCACAGATCTGTCGCAAAATGCAAATGAATGGTACTGGAACTTTGGAGACGGAGAAACCTCAACCGAACAAAATCCAATGCACACTTATTCCTCTCCCGGAAACTATGAAGTCAACCTGACAGTAGTTAATGAAAACAAAACAGCCTCAACAATCAGTACAATAAACGTACTGGAAGAAAGCAGTTCCAGCGATAGTAACAGTGACACTATTAGCGAAAGTGATAGCAACAGCGAAAGCAATAGTAATAGCGAAAGCGACAGTAATAGCGAAAGCGACAGTAACAGTGGTAGCAGTAGTGGAGGACACAGCCACAAGAGCGGAGGTAGCAGTGGTGGCATTGGTGGGTCCCCTGAACCCGCGAATAACGTCCAGGTAAAAGAGACTTTACAGAACTTTATTTCCAGTGGAAATGATGTGAATTTTAATTTTACAAATAATGCAACCTGTGTTGAATCGATAACATTCAGATCAACAAAAACCGTAGGAAAGACCACTACAATAGTAGAGGAACTGAAAAATAAGTCAAGTCTGGTTTCCGAGCTTCCTGAAGGTATCGTCTACAAATCATTCAATATATGGGTTGGAAACGGTGGTTATGGCACCTCAAAGAATGTTGAGAGTCCAACTGTCAATTTTAAAGTTAATACCTCATGGGTAGACGAGAACAACATAAACAAGTCCTCGATTATACTTGATTGGTACGATGACGAGAAAAAAGAGTGGATGGAACTGCCAGTAAGTCTAACAGGTGAAGATGATCAGTTCTTGCATTTCACAGCAAACGTACCTGGCTACTCTTCCTTCGCAATAACAGGTACAAAAGACGAAGGCAACACAATAGCTGCAGAACCTGCTCAAGTAGCCACAAATAATACTACGGGCAGTAACGCAGGCAGTAGTACAGGCATTAATGAAGGCAGTAACGCAAGCAGTAATGCAAATACTATTGAAAATAAGGTAGCTGAAGAAAGTACAAAGTCTCCGGGATTTAGTATAGTCAGTGGCATTGTATGTTTATTCTGTATTTTCCTGTATAGAAGTAAGAATAGATAAAACAAAGTAAATTGGTAGCATAGTGAGGGTTATTAATCTAATCTGACAAACAAGTATATCTGTCTTTTAGGGTCAGATTGGAATAAATTACCCTCCTGATTACTATTTTTAGATTCTCATATTTCCTGAGTTTTATTTTTCGGAGTACTATTTCCCGAGTATTATTTTCAGAATAGTACTTTTTCCGTATCATATCCAGCTTTTCGAAGATATTACCTACGTTCCGCAGTATTTTTTGAAAATTTTGGTCTCTGAATACACCATATAGTTGCTTTTACCTTCTGCATAAAAGTTCAGTAGATCCGTGCTAGATTGAAAATCGATAGCAGGAAAAATTATAAAATCTGAGATTTTACTGCGGAAAGTGGGTTGTTTTGTCAGGCTGAATAGTTATCTTTCGTGATTAAATACAATGGATTTTGGGATAAGCTCAAAGATTAGTAAATTATCCTCCCTTGATTCCATTTTACTCTAGAAGTTCTAGTAATATCAGCAAATCCAAAATTAGCTGAAGACGCAGAACCAATACAACTCGCGTTTGTATGGACTTCGAGAGCGAAGCAATATAATAAAATATTACCGTCCATATAATTTGAAAAACTTCCACTCGCATCAGAAGGGTCGTCAATTGCAGACGTTATGCCAGTTAAGCTAACTACATCTTGATCTTCACCAGCCTTAACCCATTGGTATTCTAGTGGTCCCACTTCTACTAATTCCCACAGAACAAAGTCTATAGTACAATCGTCAGGAAACACGCAACCTCCAATCCAATCAAAATCAACGCCTACATTTGCATTACCTGATGGAGGTTGTTGGGTTGAAGTATAACTGAACATATATCCATCTGCATAATATGAACCAGCACCCTCGACCCGAGCTGCAACCCTCACATACTGGTCGGGATCAGATGTAGTTGCTTCATGTTTTATAGCTTCAGCATAGCCTACTCCCCATCCGTCACTATATACTCGCATTTCCCCTACGTAGGGGTAGTAATAAATAGTATTTGAAAGACCTATAGGGTTTAATAAACTATTAGTTAATGAAGCTGTACAATTTGGGAGCGGTGGCCTTTCATTGCGTAGCAGAATTTCGTGTTCTCTTTCAACAATCTGTTTTTTCAATTTAACTTGGTTATATCGTGGATCATCTATAAGAGAAGCTACTGTTTTATTAGCAGTTTCCTGAGTGATTCTCCCTAGCTCAACATCATCATTGAGTTTGTTGATTTCTACTATCATATCTTTCAACTGTATATTATATTCAGTATCATTGAACCTACTTTTGTCGCGTAGTAAAATTTCATGGTCTCTTTCATCAATTTGCTTTTTCAATTTAACTTGGTTATATCGTGGATCATCTATAAGAGAAGCTGCTGTTTTATTAGCAGTTTCCTGAGTGATTCTCCCTAGCCCAACATCATCATCGAGTTTGTTGATTTCTACTATCATATCTTTCAACTGTATATTATATTCAGTATCATTGAATTTGTTTTCTAAATCCAATGATTCTGCCGTACAAATAGAAATTGTCGCCAAACTTAATATTAAATAGAGGCTCTCAAATTAGAATTTTGACTTAAAAACTTATTCTTTTTTCCACTAACTCTGATAGCACTTGTCTCTGTTTGGTAGTGGCAACTTAAAACAATACCTTCTATGCCTTTCTCATGTCAAAAAACAGTATGTTATACAAAGGAGTCCTCTTCGAGGACTCCTTCGATAATTATTTGAGCAGAGAAAGTACTTCAATTTGCCAATTCCTGTACTTTCTTTGCATTGACGATATTGCAAAGCACGTCGAACGTACTTTTTACACCAACAAAAGTTGGCACTTTAAGTACAGTGTTTCTTCTATGATAAAACTGTTTGTTGTGAAGTGTTTCAGGCAACTCTCATATGATAAAACCATTTCTTCCTTAACAGAAGAAGAAGCTATCCTGCTTTCTTTTTATGATGAAAATGGCCAGATTAAACTTCCTTCAGGTGGAACCCTTCATCATTTTATGAAGTATAGACTTGGAGAAAAAGGAGTCAATGAGATAATGATGCTTATAGGTGAGAAAATTCTCAAACTTTCTCAGGAAAAGGAAGCAAAAATTGATTCCACTCCACTTGAAGCTTCAAGATACGACAAACATGCTGATTATAATCCTCATTATGAATGCAAAATGGATAAGGCACATATTACAATGGTTGGAACTTACCCAATTTTCATGACTCATACAAAAGGACTTTCTGGTGACTCTCCAGAACTTATCGATCATATTGAGGCTCTAAAGAACATGAACGCTAATCTGGAATTTTATTCTGCTGACGGAGGTTATGATTCATTCCTCAATCATTCTGATATTTGGTATAATCTGAACGCAAAACCGATTATTTCCTACGCTTCAAATGCAGTAATCAATCAAGAAGGTGAAGAGGAACGAATCGATCACTGGGTGAATAAAAAGTGGAAACTCGGTGGAGATATTCATGCACCAATGGAAAACAAACTCAGATTTCTATATGAAATTGGAAGGAAAGAACAGGTAGGAATGTACCTAAGAAACCAAAATATCAGAGATGAGACTTTTGATGATCAGTATAAAAAGAGAGCTGAATGTGAAAAGATACATGGACATATTAAAGGTACAGTAAAGTTCGATATCAGAAGAGTGAGAAATCAGAGTAGAAAACTCTACTCTCTATTGAGTTTCATAGCATATCAACTACTGGTGTTGACAGAAATGCAAAATAAAGTTGAGGATAAGAATTCGTTTGGGAGATACTTTTAAAAAAGTGAGTATCAAATTAGATTTGAGATTTTAAAAGCTAATTTGAGATTCTCTAAATATACAAACGAGACACACCAAAAGTTCAAAATACGAATTCTGTTAATCTTATCACCTCATCTTTTCTCGATAATTACTGATTTAAATTCAAAAAGCACCCTATTAAAAATTTCATACACCCCTAATGAAAAAGAGGTCAACTTCTATAAATAATTATGGAGCCAATCCCAAAAGTAATATTATATTGAAATTATAAATTTACTTTAATGTCTTTCCGTGAAATCGATGATGCTTTCTGGGAGTCCATAGAGCCTTATCTTTCTCCACATAAACCACATGCAGGAAGGCCGTGTGCAGATATGAGTAAGTTAATGAACGGTATTTGTACGTTGTTATGACAGGTTGTACGTGAAAAGATGTTCCCCGTTGCTAGGGATCTAAGTCAACAGTTCATAGGTTCCATCTCTATTTTTGTGAACATAGTACACATATCTGAAAATTTTCAATGAGCTCTTAAACAAAGGTTACGACTTGAAGAAAATAGATCTATCTCATTGCTTTACTGATACAAAGTATATTCCAGCTAAAAAAGGAGAACCACCGAATATGATGGCTACAAAAAAGTAAGACAGCCGATGGATGTATGATACAGCTAAGATTAGGGAATATAACCGAAAAAGAGGAATAAAGTCAAATATACAGTAAACAAGAAAAATCAGAAGAAAAAGAAGAGAGGAAGACCAATAAAGGTAAATCAGGAAGAATACAAAAAGAAAAGTGCAATAAAATGGTTCTTTAACTGGATAAAGTCATGCAAGAAAGTGTTTCCAAGATATGAAATCAAAGAAATATCGTACCTTGGAGTTGTAAATGGTGGCAGCAATAATAAGATTAGATCAAATTTTGGGATGGGCTCGTGCGATAATTTAGTCTTGGGGTATTAAAATTCAACTTCGATAGAAAAAAGGAAATAATAGTTAATAATAAACATTATTTGCTATTAATATGCGGTATAGAACTCAAACGTTTCAAAAAATAAATATATTTGATGAGTTGAAATTATAGTAACATAAAGAAAAATCAAAAATAAATTCAAAATTTATGAATATGAGGAATATAAATGATAGACACCATTGTAGTAATAACGATAATATTGAGAATAATATTTTTTATTATACTTGTGGCATTAGCTTTGAAAATAATTCAGAAATTAAAATTATAGTTTTTGGCGCAATCTACTACACCTATTCGAGGTTCTTGTTGTATCAATTCGAAGAAAAGTACTTTTAGAAAGAGGAAGCTGTGCTGCTTTAAAGAGGTAAAACCACTACTGAGAATCAACAATTTTTGACATTGGGCTGCTTTTAGAATAAATACGCAAGTACTTCTCATTAAAGAAGAGACGACTATCAGATATGTTTCTTTAATATAATATATTGCCTTCCCACAGTAAATTTTTTGGGTTTAATATTTTTCAAATCGTGTACTTACTTTTTATAAAATCTCACCTAATTTTGCCATAATGACTCTCTCTCCTAGATCTGAATCCACAACTCATCTTAGTCATTATGGCCTTATTGCTGGCGTATTTGACGAACTCGATAGTTCATATTCGATTTACACTCTTCTCCTCAGAAAAGTGGCCACAACATTTCTCATTCTGCTGTAATTAAGGCAATGTGCATTAACGGTTTAGGATTTACTGAACGTCGTCTTTACCTAGTTCCTGCTTTCTATAAAAACTTAAGCAGTATGCCTATTTTTCTGTAAAATTAGAAATCTCAAAAAGTTGGTAGTTTAAAATCCAATATTAAGAGAATGGATTATATTCAGTAAGCAAAAAATGAACTTTGAATTTACAGCAAGTCCGCGCACTGCATTAAGAAGTGAGGAAAATAGGATATTACGTTGAATCAATGCATTTTTTGTAAGAAAAGACTGAAATAGAATCTAGAAAGCTTTAGAGGGAAAGACTTTGCAACTCAAAATCGAGACGTCCAAACGCATTGAACTGGTTGATATCACTTCACAAGTTCAGGAAGAAGTAATGAAATGCGAAATAATTGAAGGCATATGCCTTATCAGTACACGACATACTACCGCAGGTATCATAATAAACGAGAACGAAAGCGGGCTAAAAGAGGACATACTGGATCTTTTAAATAAGCTTGTTCCTGCCGGTGCTGGTTACAGGCACGATCGCATAGATAACAATGCGGATTCCCATCTCAAAGCAGTACTGATTGGAGCAAGCGAAGCCCTGCCTGTTTCGGCAGGAAAGCTTGAGCTCGGGACGTGGCAGAGAATCTTTTTTGCCGAAATGGATGGGCCAAGAAGCAGGACAGTTAATGTTACGCTTTTAAAGGCTTAACAAGATGACGAATAAACGTAGAATAGATAAAAACTACGAACGGATCAAAAAGAGTAGTGGAAAATCAAATAGACATTGATAATTCAAAAAGAGTAGTGGAAAATCAAATAGATAGTGAAAGAATTCACAAATACAGTGAAAATTCAAAAAGAATCGTAAAGAAAGTTCCTTACGAATCGACTTGGAAGAGCCGTTCAGGAACTTTCCTGGTTATTGTTAAAATCATCCAGACGTGTCTGCTTCCTTATGCAGTTTTCTCCAGGAATTTCTACAGGATACTCACCTGTAAGGCAACCAAGGCACATGTCGCACTTATCGCGCCCAAGAGCCCTCATAAGTCCGTCAATACTCAGATATCCGAGGGAATCCGCATTAATAAGGCTTTCAACCTCTTTTACGGTTTTATAAGAGGCGATAAGTTCCTGCCGGGTAGCCATATCTATACCCAGATAGCAGGGGGCAATAATTGCAGGACTTCCTATCCTTGCATGGATTTCTGACGCACCTGCCCTGCGGACCATATCTATAATCCGCCTTGAGGTTGTACCCCGGACAATGCTGTCGTCAACCAGAACAACACGTTTGCCTTTAACATTATCCTGAATGGTATTCATTTTAAGCCGGACTGCGGTTTCACGCAATTCCTGGCCAGGCAGGATAAATGTACGCCCTATGTAACGGTTCTTCATAAGACCTTCAAGGTATTTGGTACCTGATTCCCTGGCATATCCAATTGCCGAAGTAATCCCGGAGTCAGGAACAGGAGAAACAACATCAGCCTCTACAGGATGTTCTCTGGCTAGCTCTCTCCCGATATTTTCCCGCACTTTGTATACCAGTTTTCCGTCAATAATAGAATCAGGCCTTGCGAAATAAATGAACTCGAAAACACAATGTGCAGGATGAGTCTCGTTTCCTATCTGGTAGCTCTCAAAACTGTTGCCTGTAAAGACTATGACCTCACCTGGCCGCACATCCCTGATAAGGGTGCCATTAAGGGTGTCAAGGGCTACGCTTTCCGAGAAGACTGCATATCCACCATCGACTTTCCCGAAGCAGAGCGGCTTAAGACCGAGAGGATCCCGCACAGCATACAGAACACCGCCTATATGGATAACCAGGGAATAGGAACCGACAAGCTTGCGCATGACATTCCGGATTGATTCTATAGGGTCATGCCTTATCAGTTCTTTTACAAGAAGGTGGCCAATAACTTCGGTATCGGACTCACTGATAAAGATACGGCCTTCGCACTCCAGTTCATCCTTGAGCGTTCTGGCATTAACCAGGTTCCCGTTATGGGCAATTGCAACTGCTCCTCCTTTAAATTTCAGAACAAAGGGCTGGCAGTTTTCTATTTTTGATCCTCCGGTGGTTGAGTAGCGGACATGCCCTACTCCTACATTTCCAACCAGGTGTCCGAGAGAATCTTTGTTATACACATCAGGGACAAGACCCATGCCTTTAATGGAATGAGAGGATGTACCATCATATACCATTATGCCAGTGGATTCCTGTCCTCTATGCTGGAGGGCATACAAGGCGTAATACAGCTTGAATGCGACAGTATTGGATTGCGGCCTATCGCCTGGTAGAATTATGCCTGCAACGCCACATTCTTCTTTCAATTTCGACCTCCGGTGAAGGTAAAAAATAGAGAAAGTGGAACAGACAGGCTTAATACTTGCACTTTGCCTGCCACTTGTAAGCTCTTATACGAGATGTTTTTCCAAAACCACATGAAGTACACTGTTTTGTATGCACGTTAAAAGAAACACTACCGCAGCGCCTGCATTTAGCGTGTGTGCGTTTCTGCCTTTTTCCCATTGATGAAGTACCTTTACTCATTCCTAAATCTCCTGATAAAAATTAATTTGTTAGAGCAGTATTCGATAATCTGAAGCGATTCTATTCATCTGAATTCACTCTTTGCGGCCAGTCACAATAAGTCCTGGTGCTCCGAGGTTTAACGATAATAGATGAAGTGCTTGATATAGATTACGGAGATACGTATACCACGTTGTCACCGCGAATAACGACACTGCTGAACTTGCTTACAACTTCTCCGTCTCTTAGCTCTTCAGCATTGTCAAGCACGAGGTTCATGTGAATATCGTATCCTTTCAGCTCGCCTCTAAACTCGCGTGCGCCTTTCAATCTAACGATTACAGGTGTGTCCAGTGCGTTGTTCAAAATATCCAGAGGTCGGTTTGCCATCCTTACAGTCCCCTTAAAACATTACAAATCAAGTCATTATCTATATCAATATAAATAGTTAATCCAGATTTAAATTGATCGCCGCGTCTTAAATGCGTCTTAAATATGATTATTTGCATCAAAGTCGCAAATACAATATATAAATGTATCGAAGCAATATATCATTTTATAAGTTATCATACAGAAAAAACCCCTTGAGATAAACGAGAATTTTCTACAAAATGCCCTGATATGAACGCGAAATGAACGAAAATTACTTCAGGACAGAGACAATCCCCCAGAAAAAACAAAGGGTCATTTAAACCTGTTGAGAAGATTTTTTACAAATAATTCTATTAAAACTTATAAAAATCTTCCTGAAAGGCACAATATTAAATTAATTTCCCATTCCAGAATATTAAATAAAATCCCCATTGCCAGAAGAAAAAGTTCCAGAAAGTAGCAGGAAAACGAATGAAAAAAAGAGAAGGAATCCATGACCGAAAAAACCTTAAAAGTAAAAACCCCGATTGCTCTGACTATTGCAGGTTCGGATTCAGGAGGAGGAGCCGGAATTGCTGCGGATCTGAAGACTTTTGCCGCTCTTGGAGTACACGGAACCTGCGCTATTACATCGGTTACTGCACAGAATACCACAGGAGTGTTGAAAACCTTTGACCTCACTCCTGAAACTGTCGCCAGCCAGATCGAAGCCGTCTGCACTGATATGGAGGTAAGGTGGGCAAAAAGTGGTATGCTTGCCTCATCAGAAATCGTAAGGGAAGTTGCAAAAGAAGTAAAGAAGTACGAGCTTTCTCTCGTCCTGGACCCTGTCATAGCTGCTGAAGCAGGAGGAAACCTTCTGCGAAAAGAAGCTATCTCTGTCCTTACTGAAGAACTGCTGCCCTTCTGCAAGGTTACGACTCCCAATGCGTCCGAAGCAGGTGCACTCGCTGGCATGTCTGTCAAAACCCCTGAGGACGCGAAAATTGCAGCCAGGAAAATTGCGGACCTGGGTGTTGAAGCTGTCATTGTTACAGGAGGACATCTGGATGCCACTGACTTGATTTATGAAGCTGATTCTGAGACTTTTACCCGTGTTCCGGGCACTTTTGTTAAAGGAGGAACACACGGCACGGGCTGCACTTACTCTGCGGCAGTGACTGCCTTCTTAGCTTCCGGAGAAAACCTGGAGGGAGCTGCAAGGAAAGCAAAGAAATTCGTTGAACAGGCAATCCTCAGGAGCAGGCCTGCAGGCAGGGGAGTAAGTCCTGTAAACCAGCTTGGATTGATTCTGGAGGAAAAAGAACGCTACCTGGTTTTAAGAGAATTAAAAGAAGCAGTTTCGATTCTTGAAAGCAGCCCTGATTTTTCAAAACTGATTCCCGAAGTAGGTTGTAACATAGGAATGGCTATTCCCGAAGCTGACAGCTACGAAGACGTTGCGGCCGTCGAAGGCAGGATAGTAAGGCACAGGGATCGGGCAGTTCCCGTAGGCTGTGTCGATTTTGGGGCCAGCCGACATGTAGCAAGGATTATTCTTGCGTCCCTTCGTTATGATCCTGAAGTAAGAGCAGCAATTAACGTAAAATACTCCAGGGAGGCACTTGCAGCCTGCATAGATATGAAACTTGGAATTTCCTCTTTTGACAGGGCTGAAGAACCGGAGAACTCCAGTACTATGGACTGGGGTACAGCCGAAGCAATCAAAAAGTACGGAAGCGTGCCGAAAGTCATCTATGATAAAGGAGGCAAGGGAAAAGAACCAATGATACGCCTGCTAGGGAGATGTGCTACTGAAGTGGCAAAACTTGCTGTGGAGCTTGCAGAAAAGATACAATAATCCGGTTAAAAATCAAGAACTTCAGTTATCGACAATCCATCTTAAAATCAAGTGGAACTCTCAGAATATCATGTGAAATTCTCAGAATGTCAAACGAAACTCTCGGAATGTTAAGTGAAATTCTCAGAACCTCAAGTGAATATTTTTAGAATCAAACTTTTTTCATAACCAATATTTTGATTCTAACCGTTTTTCGTTTTTTGGCTCCTATTCTGTTCGCTTTACTTTTTTCCCGGTTTTTGCTTCTAGCTGTTTTTCCTTTTTTTTGATTCCAGCTTCTGGCAATCTTTCTTTTTTCAGACCCTATTTTTGATAAGTAACTTTCCTTCAAACATCTTTTTCCCAAAAGTACATAAATGGAATGTGAACTCCTTAAATGTAAAGTAAATAACACTTATATACGTCGAAGTACGAACTTGTGCATAAAAGACTGATGGAGAAAACCTATGGAACAGACAAAGATTATCCTTGACGAGAATGAAATGCCTAAACAGTGGTATAACGTCCTTTCAGACTTCTCCTCTCCTATCGATCCGCCTCTTGATCCAAGAACCAGGGAGCCGATAAGCCCTAAGGCTCTTGAACCTATTTTCCCAAAAGGTCTTATCAAGCAGGAAATGAGCAGTGAAAGGTTTATTGACATCCCTGAAGAGATACTTGAAATTTACAGGCTCTGGAGACCAAGCCCTCTTTACAGGGCTCACAGGCTGGAAAAACTTCTCAAAACCCCTGCAAAGATATACTATAAAAATGAAGGGGTAAGCCCTGCAGGCAGTCATAAGACAAATACCTCAATTGCCCAGGCTTATTATAATATGAAAGAAGGAACCGAGAGGATCACAACTGAAACCGGGGCAGGGCAGTGGGGAAGTGCATTAGCTCTTGCCTGCAATTACTTTGATCTCGAATGTAAAGTCTATATGGTCCGTTCCAGTTTTTACCAGAAACCCTACCGGAAATCCATGATGACAGTCTGGGGAGGAAATGTTGTGCCTTCGCCAAGTGAAGATACCGAATTTGGGAAAAAGATTCTGAAGGAACAGCCGGAAACACCGGGAAGCCTGGGGATAGCAATCAGTGAAGCCGTAGAGGATGCAATCGCACATGATAGCACTAAATACTCACTGGGAAGTGTCCTCAACCATGTTATGCTCCACCAGACAGTAATCGGGGCTGAATGCAAGAAGCAGCTTGAACAGGTTGAAACCTATCCTGATATAGTTATAGGCTGCTGCGGCGGAGGAAGCAACCTCGCGGGAATATCTCTTGAGTTTATTAAAGACAAGATTGAAGGAAAGAGAAATCCAAGAGTAATTGCAGTCGAGCCTTCCGCCTGCCCGTCCCTGACTAAAGGAGAATACAGGTATGACTTCGGAGATACTGCGGAAATGACCCCGCTTCTTAAAATGTATACCCTAGGACACAAACATGTTCCTCCTGCCATCCACGCAGGCGGGCTCCGTTACCACGGTGACTCCCCAATTATAAGTAAACTCTACGCTGAAGGGCTTATTGAAGCTGTTGCATATGATCAGTACCCGGTGTTTGATGCCGCTGTGCAGTTCGCAAGGACCGAAGGTATAGTACCTGCTCCGGAATCCTCCCACGCTATCCGCTGTGCAATCGACGAAGCTCTCAAATGCAAGCAAACCGGAGAAGAAAAAACGATTCTCTTCAACCTGAGCGGACACGGACATTTTGATATGAGTTCCTATGACAAGTATTTCAACAAAGAACTTGCCTGAAAAATTGAAAAATAAAAAAGTAAGTATAAAATTCAAACAGGATGCATTAAAGGCATCCTGATAATTATTAAACTATACCGCTAAAGCACTGCTATATAGAAAGACATTATGAGAATTGTATCTGTACAGACATAGCCAGTAGAGAGTGCTCTATGAAACATTAAATTACCCAAAAGACTCAGGATGGTTGGGCGTGACTACTCCCGCGACTGAAGTCGCGGGCATCTAAGCTTTCGCTACAGACTGTAATCCCAGTCTGAGAATATTAATAGCAGCATTATGATCTCCTATCAAGAGTAAGACCACAGTAAGGACAGCTATCCGATATTCGTTTCCTGTTGTTTTGTCCTTTACTACGGTCATCACTCCTATAGCAGGATAATCATATACAACCAACTGAGTTGACTTAATTTTCCCATCTGGGTATTCATTTTTGGCGATTTCAATTGATTTTTTAATGGCTTTAGCAGCATCAAAAGGTTTTGAATCAAGTTCAACGAGTTGTACTGAGTGCCCCATCTTTTTATCGGCACCAATGTAGATTCTACCTATTAGGTTACTATTTTTGTATACCGAAAATTGATAATACAATTTTCTACCACTTGGGTCATAAAGCTCCAATGGTTTAGGGTCAATATATGCCTCTGTCCAGTTTTCAAGTCCCGGTGTGTTAGTTGAGATAAAGTTTATCATGTGAGCATTTGCGTGCTCAAGGGCTTTCTCCGCAGTTACACTATACCTCTTTCTGTGCACTCACAGCTGGTATCAATGCCATACCAACCAGCATTGTCAAAAGAATTATTCCTATTCCAATTTTGTTCTTAACCATTCGTTTAACTCCTAGTTATTTTTCTCTAGGAGGCAGGATCAGGTAAGCTTAAATATTCGCACAGCTAAACATGATAACTGCCTCATAGGGCGTGTTTTATGGAGTTCTGGTGGCATTGGGAATCACTTCAAAACTCCATAAATTTCTCTTTTTTAACTCCTTATAAGTTTTATGTCCACTCTCTCTAACAATGCAATTTTCAAGAGGATTTTGAGTCTGGATTACTTTCCAGTATTTATACTGTTTAATGATTTGGCCATAAATTCTTTATTTGAGTATATGTCTTAACCAATATTCAAAAATAAGTATAACAGAAAATATTATTCAATATTAATATATAAAAGTTTTATTTAAGTTAATAACCAATAAATATAGACTTATTTATCTATAAATTATCCAACTCTGTCTATACTGGTGTAATCAATTAAAGAGTTCGAAGGATGGGAACTTACTGTTATTGTGTATGCGCCTGAATAAAATTGTTTTAATCTTTTAAAATATAAAAATTTTAAATTTGTAGTTCTGTTGAAGTTGACGGTCTAACCCGCCTTTGAAAAGGCAGGGATGCGACCTTATTTATTCCTCAAGAATAGTTAACAATAATAAGAAATTGGTAGTCAGACTAGAGATTAAATTTGCCTACATAAGTATATATAGTAAAAACTTTTCTTGAAAACTCGAAATGCAAAGAAAAACCAGCTTTAATTTTAAATTTTTGTGCCGTAGATTATATATAGTCTTGTTTGAGAATATGTCATGTCAATCTGAACTTGAGCTAGTCCTATTGAGCACAACTGTTGTGCCGCAACCGTTGCGCCGGTTGATCACGCAGATAGGGTTTGGGGATAAGATCCTCAAACTCAAACGTTACCGTGTTTTCGATCAAATCTTTTTTGAAAATATTTGCAGACAAGCCTTTTTTGAAAAAGGTTGTGCTACAACCGTTGATTCGGTTGATCACGCCTTTACGAGGGGTTTTTCGGTCAAACCCTTCCTAAAAAGACTTGCAAGCAAGCAGTTTTTAAGAAAGGCTTGCGGAACTCGGGCAGAGACTCGTTTTTATTCCAAATCTTTTTTGTTCAGAATGTAAGAAACCATTCCAGGACCAAGTTTGCTTTCATGCGCTACTTTTTCCGCAATTTTTTCACTGGGAATGCCTTCAGCTTTCATGCTTCTTATTTTTGATATTATGGATGAGGGGACAGTATAATACTCATTAATGTCTTTCCTGTGTCCCCATACATCTCCTTCAATGAACTGAACCTTTTGCATTTCCAGAAACATCTCTATAGCTCTTGAAACTGTCCTTATGTATGATTTTGGAAGCTGGATTACCTCCAGTTTCGGACAGGTCTCAACAAGCAGAAAAATATCTTTATTTGATGGCCTGAATGCAAAGTGAACGACCTTTTCATTTGGATTCAGTGACAGAATTTCATTTCTTGAACTGATAACTCTTATTTTCATAAAGATCCCCCGACCCAAAACTTAACTAAAGAGTCAATAAAATAAGTTATACTACTTTATTTAAATAATTTTCTTGTATACTCATCAATTTTGTCCTCTACACGAAATTGATATCATGTCCCACCCCACAATTTATTGGAATATTTGACAACTGTTATGGAACCGAAGACAATTTATCACGATTTTTCACTTAACCGAAGACGCATGGATTCCTTTCTGGTTTGTAATCAGTTAAAACAGAATTATCTACAAATAATGAATATATTGGAGAAGTTAAAGTTATCCTTCTATGAAGATTTGAATCATCTTCTAAACTTTGTAACGTTTGTGGATATTATAACTCTAATCTGACTCTTTATGCTAGAGAATGGGAATGCTCTAATTGTAAAACAAAACATGATAAGGACGTTAATGCTGCAATCAATATCAAGAAATTCTTATTTCAAGATCAAAATCCAGATCAAAATCTAAATCTAAATCATATATTTATCTGACACCTGCGGAACGCTGGGAAGGGTTTGGGACTTATTCTCAAAAGAAAAAGGAATGAACCAAAAAGCCTTCTTCCTCGAAACTGAGCCGTGAGGCGAAGGATTCAGGGAGTGGTAGTTCACTTAACATACAACACTGCTTTCCTAATTGTACCAGATTACTCTTACACATCAATATTTTTATGTATTATTGAAGCTTATAATATCACAATGACGTTTACTGCCAACAATAATCAAAATAATTATTGAGTTTAAATTTATAATTTAATTACTAAAATAGTGTTCAGTCGGCAAAATAGGGCTTACAGAAAGGCTTGAAACCTGCTTTAACGCGTCTTAAACATGCCTTAAACAAGTATACCTGATAAAATCAGTTTATATGTATTAATTAATATATGATTATAGTGATTATTTGTCAAATCCTGATAATAATCGATAAACAAACTCTCCCTGTTTGGAAGCCTCTGCGGACGGAATATAAAGATTTTTCACGGAATGTAGTAAAAGCGGAATAAACTCTATTTTCGCGATTTAAAGACATATCGTTGAAATTTCCGACAGAGAGATAGCTCTGTAAAGCCGGCTTCCTTAGTATCTATTTACCAATGTCTATTAAGCGTTAGCTAGCGTTATTTTAATTGAAACTTATAGATCCTGGTTGTCAAAAATGGTTGTTGATACTGAAATATGTGGTATAAAAATAGGAGATCAATACCCTGCACATGTTATGGGTATTATTAACTTTAGTCCTGAGTCCTTTTACGGAGATTCGGTTGTAAGCCCGGATTCCGCGCTTGAGACAGCTCAAAAAATGGTTGAGGAAGGAGCAACCTTTCTGGACATTGGAGCCCGTTCAACCTGGTTACACGCCGAGCCTATTAGCAGGAAACAGGAACTTGAACGTATTTTGCCAGTTCTAGAAGCACTGGAAGGCAATGTGGATGCTGTGATTTCCGTAGATACAATGTTTTCTGAAATCGCAGAAGAAGCTCTCAAAAGGGGAGCTGATATCATAAATGATGTTTCCGGTTTTACAGCAGACCCCAGAATGATTGAAGTAGTGGCAGATTATGGATGTCCTGCTGTTGTCATGGCCTCAAATAAAGTACCGGGTGATCCCCTCGGAATGGATGCTATTATCGAATCTCTTGATTCTATTATACAGGCCGCTGAAGCAGGCGGCATAAATCCGGAAAAACTTATACTTGACCCTGCATCTGGCAGATGGATCGAAGAAAAACTTCCCATCTATGACTTTGAAACTCTTGATGATTTTGAGCGCCTTAAAATTTTTGAAAAACCGTTGTTAGCAGCTCTCTCAAGAAAATCTTTCATAGGAGACGTACTTGGAAAACCTGCAACTGAAAGGCTCTATGGCAGCCTGGCTGCAACATCTATTGCAGTCTACAAAGGTGCCCATATCGTCCGTACGCATGATGTACCTGAGACCGTTGATGTTGTAAAGTTTTCAGGAGCTATAAGGAGCAGGCCAAGTATAGTAAAAGAGGGCAATTATGAGGTCTCTGTGGTCGAGGTAAAGACACCACAGGATGCAGCCATTGCAATGCGAAAACTTGGAGTTACCACAACAGGCTCAAAGATAATGCAGAATAAAAGTATCCATCTTATGCTGAAAATTCGTAATCTTACGACCACAGAGGCTTTGATAATAAAACAGGAGATACTTTCCCGAGGAGGGGATGCAGCCTTGACAAGGAATGCAGTTTCCCACGAAACAGAGATGACTGATGTGCTTGTAATGGGCACTCTGCTTCAGCTTGGACGCCTTGCCAGGAAACTTGAAGGGCAGGCGCGCTCCCTACCACTTATTGCCGAAATGATCCGCGAATGCATTGCAAAGCGGAGCGATCTGGAATATCGATATTTGAGGTAGTTATGATTATAACTTCAGCAAAACCCCTTGAAGAAATCCTGGCCCTGTTACAGGACGAAGATGACATATTTATTATCGGATGCAATGTCTGCGCTGCAAAACTGAAGACCGGTGGAGAACCCGAAGTGCTTGAGATGATCAGGCAGCTTGAGAAAAACGGAAAGCATGTAGTAGGCTGGGCTCTCCCCACAGCAGCCTGCAGCGTCCGGTCTTTTGACTCCCTGGTCCAGAAAAATGAAAAAATAACTGAGGCACGCTGTATTCTGGTTATGGGCTGCGGTAGTGGAGTTTCAACGGTTGCCGGTGTTACGGAGGTGCCTGTGTTCGGCTCAAATGATACGCTTTCTCTGGGAGGTTCAAGCGAAGGCAAGCTGCTTTTAGACCAGTGTGCGATGTGTGGAAAATGCACAATTGGTGAATTCGGAGGGATCTGTCCCAAATCACGGTGCCCAAAAGGACTTCTAAACGGGCCCTGTGGAGGAGCTATTGACGGGATGTGTGAAGTCAACAGAGAGAACGACTGTGTATGGACTTTGATTTATAATAGGTTGAAAAAAATCAATAGGCTTGATCTCCTTTACACAGTTCATGCCCCTCAGGAGCATAGAGTTGACTAAACTCATTTACAGTTTTTATTTAATATTTTAATCAGATTTTTTACCGGTGCTTAAAATGCATATATTTGGGCATTAATTCATATCTGCAATAATCTCACTGAACTGCAAACCTCACTGGACTATGCAAAAACGGGATGATACGGATTAAAGGTTTTGGAAATAATATTAACCCTGGGATGATACAGATTAAAGGTTTTGGAAATAATATTAACCGACTGATGCACTATCCAGGAGCATGGTTTTAAATAATTTCATTCCTAATATTCTACCCAATGCTCTTTAATTTTCGTGAAAAACTGAATTCCAGCAAATTTCTGGTTACTGCTGAAGTCTCCCCTCCTAAGGGCACAAAATTCTCAGTTTCCCTAGAAGATGCTCGCCAGCTCAAAGGTATTGCAGATGCTATAAATGTTACGGACAATCAGTGCTCAATTATGCACATGAGCTCTCTAGCTTTTAGCAAGCTTCTGCTTGATGATGGGCACGAGCCTATTATGCAGCTCACCTGCCGGGACAGGAACAGGATAGGACTTCAGTCTGATCTTCTCGGAGCGTATGCTCTGGGTATCAGAAACATCTGTGTGATGACAGGAGATTTTCCTTCTTGTGGAGATCACCCAGGTTCAAAACCTGTATACGATCTTGATTCAGTACAGCTCCTGCAACTTATAAGAAAGCTTGACTCAGGCATTAATTTTGCAGGAAACCAGCTAAACGGAGGGACCTCTTTCTGTACAGGTGCGGTTTCTGGTATAGACCCTGAAAAACCTTTGCAACTCATAAAGCTTGAAAAAAAAGTCAGGTGTGGAGCTGACTTTATCCAGACTCAGGCAGTCTATGATGTAGGCATGTTTGAGGAGTTTACGGAAGCTATAGGCCACCTTGAAGTGCCCGTAATTGCAGGCTTGATTCCTCTAAAATCTCTGGGTATGGCTGAATTCATGAACAAGAATATTTCAGGAATTCATGTGCCTGAAGAAATTATGCTTCGTATAAAAGATGCACCTGATCCTGTCGAAGAAGGTCTTTCAATAGCTTCAGAGACTATAAAGGAGCTTATGAAACTCTCAAGAGGGGTTCATATTATGCCTATAGGCTCTCATAAAAATACCGCGAGACTACTTTCTATGGCTGGAATTTCCGGGAAATAATTTTTTGATAGGCAAAAATCACTCTTTCTATCCCGGAAAACTCTTTTTTAGCGATAAGGTTTTTTACTTCCTGTATTTCCCTCGGGCTTTTATTCTTATCGAGCACTTTATCTGGATATCTTCTCATCTTTTGGACATTATCTTCTCATCCTCTGAACATTATCTCACATCTTTTTGAATACTTCTTCACATTTTTAGAATATCTTTTTACATCTTTGAGAATACCTTCTTACATCTTTTTGGGAGCCGTCGGATACATTTATCAATATCTTCCGGCATTTTACGATTTGATTTTGCATTTATTTTAGATTCAGCAAACCAATCTAGTCATTAACTTCTAAAGGCAGCAGAGTATGAGTTCAGAAAATACTTCCATCCAGATGTTTGGGATTAAGACCCCTATTATAAGGGAAGGGGATGATATCGTAAAGATTTTAGATAAGGCTCTGGAGGAAGCAGGGCTTGTCCCCATTGACGGGGATATTTTCGTACTTGCAGAATCTGCAGTTGGTACTGCGGAAAGAAGAATCGTCAGGCTTGCAAGCGTGACTCCGGGCGAAAAGGCAAAGGTGCTTGGGGAACAGTACGGGATCGATCCCAGGGAAATGGAACTCGTGCTTCAGGAATGCGATGAGATTTTTGGGGGTGTGCCCGGAGCTGCCCTTACAATTACAAAAGGTGTTCTGGCTCCGAATGCAGGGATCGACGCTTCCAATGCCCCTGAAGGCAATGTAGTCCTGCTCCCGGAAGACCCACGAAAAAGTTCCGAGATTATCAGGAGCCGGCTTGAGAAGCGTTACTCATGCAAGTTAGGGGTAATTATAGGAGACAGCAGGACCCAGCCTCTCAGGCTTGGCTGCTCGGGAATTGCACTTGGAGTTTCAGGCTTTGTACCTGTGGAAGATGCGCGGGGAACTGACGATATCTACGGAAGGCCTCTCCGTATTACATACAAGGCTGTAGCAGATAACCTTGTCTCGGCCGCCGAACTCCTTATGGGAGAAGCCGGGGAAAGTGTGCCGTGCGTGCTTATCCGTGGTGCTCCTGTAAACATGATAAATGAGTCACCTGATATGCCAACGATCCCAATGGAAGGCTGTATGTACTTCGGCAACATAATAAAAGGTAGGCCCAAGGATAAAAACTGCGAGAAAAATGTATGATTCCTTAATGGGTTCCCTGATAATAGGGAATTTTTTCTTTTTAAGTACTCTTCAATAAACTGAAAGTTTTTTAGAGTTATCTGATCTTTGTACAGGAATTATTACGTAAAACTAATAAACGTAGTACAAAGTACAGATCTCATTCCTTCAGGAATTTACATTGGAGAGCCTGCAATAGCTTTCTAATAATAAGTATATCCCAAAAAAGAAAAATTAGTAGTCATCTGTTCAAGAAAAACAAGTTTCGGTGACTTATTCATCACGCCGTGAAAAGATGGTTATTATGCTTTTTCCTTTCATACTCAATAATTATTTCATAATTATTTCACACTAATTATTTCACACTCGGCGTCATTATTGACAGCTACAGTCATGATCCCTTAACAGTACCTTCGGTGCCCGCATCGACGACCTTTAAATCTGTCGTCACAACCAAACCGGCCACCAAACCGGCCACCAAAGCCACAGCCGCCAAATCCCCCATAGCCGCCACAGCCGCCATAACCACCACAGCCGCCATAACCACCACAACCGCCACGGCCATCGAACCTGTGTTTAAAGAATGGATATCCTCCCATTATATTTGCCTCCATAGTTTTACGATTTCCTTTCTACGTTTTTAGCACTTGCGCTGCATACTGGAGAAGATGAACTTATTAAGATCAGAATGCAACCATCTGATCAAATTCAACTTTAGCCTCCTCAATCCTGTAATACACCCACGCCAGCTATTTTTCGAAATGATTAATTTTTTTCCCTTTTATTTGAGTGAAAATATTCGACCTCAACTTACATGGGCATAAACATAAATATAATTATATTTTATATAATAACAATAGAATAATTCTTTCTTATTATCAATAATTTTAAAAAATTGGTAAACCTTTGATGATAGAATAGATTTACTTACGTTTGGCAAACTACCGATTTTAGTTTCTGCCCAACTAGACCGGCTACAAAAACGAAGTATTATGAATCGAATCCAAAAAACTACAAACTTGCGCAAGCAATAAATGATGTTTTGTGAGCAGCTTTATCTTCTGACTGGAATATAGAGCCCTCTGGTATGGAAAAAAACACTTACAAACTAGCACTTTCAAACCATTATCAGAATAGTATAAAATAATATAATATTTGCGATTATTTCAATTCTATCCAATTTAGTTTCAATGGATAGTATCGATCTCAATCCTTTTTGTGGAATTATACACGATAGAAATATAAATGCAGCGAGCAATATAAGACTATTGCACTTCGATATGGAAATAATTTACCTGGAGATTCCAGGGTAGATCCTGTGGATTTATTCTCGGTAGAGAAAAGGATGAAGCAGGAAGAAATAATTTAATATATGAAAAATTATTTCACATCATCGAAGATAATATACAATTATTGAGTCCCGACCCTGTATTTGGTAAATCCAGCTTTCATGTCGCCTATCGTCAGGATTGGGTTTCCGGCAGCTTTGTCGTACAGGCCCTTGAGACAGTGTGTGTACGACTCTTCTGTATGCTTCCCGGAATGGATTAAATAAAAATGGAGAAATTCTCAGACATTTCAAAATATAAAGGTGATTTTATGAAACCAATGTTATTGGACTTTTCCGCAACATGGTGTGGACCTTGCAGGATGCAAAAACCAATTCTTGAAGAGCTTGAGAAAAAGTACGGGGATAAAGTTGAGTTCAAAGTTGTCGATGTGGATGAAAACCAGGAAATGGCTTCCAAATACGGCATACATGCTGTCCCAACGCTGATTATCCAGAAAGATGGGGCTGAAGTAAAGCGCTTCATGGGGGTTACCCAGGGTAGTGTACTGGCATCGGAACTCGATAAGATCCTCTGACCCTCAGTTTTTCTGACAAGACCGCCCGAGGTTCCAGAAACCTGGGGCTATCTTTTTCCATATCCGTTTTTATCTGTTTATTTGACTTTTTCTGTATCTTTGAAATGGAAAAAGTCTTATTGCCTGTATTCTTCAATATTTATTTTAAATTTAATATATTTATAACGTTTTTAAAACTTATTATAATAATATAAAATCTGAATGGAAAATTGATGGGATTTAATGCTGTTTTTCTGGTTTTTAAATTAAACAATGTAGCTATTTTTAACTTCTTCATAAAAAACCAGTAAATTCATCTAATACCTAAAAACAGTAGCAGAACAACTATGTATATACAAAACTTTGCTGCGGAAAGTGAGTCACTGAGATTCCTGGCCAAAAAACTATGAAATTCTAAAAGGGTAACAATAATTGGATAAGTTCACATCAAATAATTATATGAGTAAACTAGAAAATTTTGATTAAAGAAATGTTTTTTGAATCGAAAATCTCATATACTATCTAAATAATGTTAGTTTAATGGGATAAATATTTATAGTCAGTATATCCTAATACTATCAATGTAAAAACGTAAAAAAATTTAAGGTGAGATGAGAAAAACATGAAGATCCGAGTGGTTAGCTCAAGAGAAGAAATCTTTACACTTAACCCAAATGAGCGCATTGTTCACCTGGCTTTCAGGCCATCGAACAAGGACGTTTTGGGTCTGGTTGAGACCTGCCCAAAAATTGAGGTAATTCAGTTGCCAAAATCCTATATGGCTACAGTTTCAAAATCCATAGAAATGTTCCTTGAGATGCAGAGAATCCAACTCATTGAAGGCGACGTCTGGGGCCACAGAAAAGATATAAACGAGTATTACACGATTCCGACCTCAGTGACTGAAAAAATAAAGGAAATGAGATCCGAAGGTATGTCCACTGAGGATATTGAAGCGAAGATTTCAAGAGAAAATATGCTTAACCCTGAAATGGTCGCTTATATTATAACTAAGGAATCCACAGCCTGAATTTGAACTGGATAAAATACGCTACAAGGCGTTTCACTGGAGATTGAACCGCAAAGGCGTTGAACTTTCGCGTTCTCGCGATCTGATCTCCGGCTTAAATCTTCTACTAGAGAAGGCTTATGCCTAGAGAAAGTAGGAAACCCTGAAAACATAATTGAAATCCGCTTTTTAAGAGGATTTCTTATTTATTAACTTCTTTTGTTACTTATTTAAGAGATTTAGAATCTGTGGAGTAATTGGGACTCCCAGAGTTGCTGTGGAAGTTGCTGTCAACACTAAATGGGAAACAAGTTTTTATACACTCTCTTATTTTTAAAGACCAGTACGTCACCAATTTACATTTTTTCCCTAACCTTAAATACCTTAAGTATTATTTCCTCAAGGATTTGCGTGATTTCTAAAAAACTAATTGATCTTGGTGTTCTGGCGCTCAGGCAGCGTAATTCTCGCGGGACATTTAAACCGCATATCTCTCTTCGGTTCAGGGATAAAGCCGGGGACTTGCGCACCTTTTCCATTGATACTACCAGGACGGTTGGAAAGCGCCCCCAGCCCGATGCTTATCTGATCACCCATGCCCATTCCGACCACAACGGAAAATCGGCTATGCTATCCCCCAATGCCGTTTGTACGGAAAAAACCGCGATGGCACTTGAAATCAGGCACGACAGAAAATATGCGGGCAGCATGTGCAGGCTTGGGGATGAAATTGACATCAAAGGAACAAAGGTAAAGACCTTTCCTACGGAACATACCGTAGGCGCGAGTGCTTTTTACTGGGAAAACGATGTAGGGACAAGGATTCTGGTTACAGGCGACGTCAAAGATGCAAGTAGCCTTCCTCCCTGTGATGTCCTTATCACTGAAGCTAACTACGGCGACCCTGCTGACCCCTCCTGCCATTTTGCAGATGACCTTGAGGGCATGAAATCTGCACTTTTCAAAAAAGGGCCTGTAGCTTTTGGAGCATATGAATTTGGAAAGACTCAGCGTGCAGTCGAACTTATAAGAAGCTTTGGATACGACGGCGTCATCTGTATGGAGGCGAGGACAAGGGCTCTTACCCGCAGCATGCTTGAGGATGCCGGGGAACTGGCAGGGCTTGATTCTGGAGAAGGCAACGGGGTTTTCATAGTTCCTCCCTGGAACCTTGACAAGTTGCCCTGGAACATGAAAAAATACGTTTTAAGTTGCCGCATGGATTATCCTTACCCGACAATCAGGATAAGTGACCATCTTGATGCTTGCGGGCTTGAAGATATGGTCAGAAAACTTTCTCCTGAAGTCACTCTAGTCTATCACCCAGGAGGGAATAGACCTTCAAAATTTTCAAAACATTTAAATTCGATAGGAATTGATTCGATATCTATAGATCAGATCGGTAATGTTTTAAGTAATGAATTTATTTAAAGCTGTGAAATCCAGTCTTAATATTAATCTTAACAATTCAATTTCGAGAACCTTGTATCAAAAACTAACTCCAAGGATTTAAGTCCGTATTGTAATTCAAGAATCTTATTTCAGCAAAAAATTATAATTACCTGATATATAATTTGATTCTAATAATTTAAATACAATGATTTTAATCTGAGATCTCAAATCTGCAAATCAAAATCTTATGTATAAATCAATATATTATCCGCAAAAAATCTGCAAATCAAAGTCTTATGTACAAATCAAAGTCTTATCCGCAAATTAAAATCTTATGTACAATCAATATCTTATCTGCAAATTAAAATCTTAGAACTCAGGTCTAATTTTTTAACCGAGATTAGATTCTGACTACGACTACATCCCAGGAATGTTAATTGCCGTTCAGGAGAGTATACAGGTTGAGTAAGCAAAATCCGAAGTCAAAGTCCAGAAAGGAACCTGCAAAAATAGCAGAGGCTACTTCAGCAGTTCCTGCAGCAAAGATTGAGACTCCAGAGAAGAAGACTTTTATCAAGGAAAGGACGCCTGAGGAAAAACAAAAGGAGCATAGGGACGGAGTTGTAAAGACAGTAGTAGCCGCATTACTTGGCACAATAGCAGGAATTTTGTGTTTCCACCTGTACGGAGCCGGAGAAGATCGGATCTGGTATGCTGTACTTACAATCGTCATCGGGCTTACGTATTACATACAGAAGTTTCTCTATCCTCAAATCAAGATCAATACAAAAGAGTTCAAATTCAAGGACTGGTTCTACGTAGAGTTTATAGTCGTTGATTTCTTCCTTATCGTCTGGACTCTCCTCCTGAATTAAGGTCTTATTTCCTGAACTGCAAAAAGGCTCTCTAAATTTAAGGGCCTTTTATACAGCCTTTTTATCACAGGTTTTTACCTTTTTGATTTACCCACAATTCCAGTATTGTTCGTTATTTCATTAAACTCTGTATACTAAGTTTTGTGCTTGTAATAGTCCAACGATTCATATCCCAAAGCAGGCATCTTATAACCAACAAATCCTGTATCTGTTGTTCGGGTCCTCCTCTAATTATAGTAACAAGTTCAAGTCGATGTGAGTACGCTCTTCCGTTTTCGGAAAAGGTGCAGATGTTGTCCTAGTTCATATACTGTCCTTAACTCCGATCAACCTGTTCTGCAGAATCCCATTCTTTAAATGTATTACATATCTTTGGGGCATACTCATTATACAGGTAGTGTGATCCATTGAGCACTATCAGTTTGTTTTTCCCATTGTTGCCGAACTGCTCTACGTGTTTCTCTTTCCAACCTGGTGTTGTTTCCACGTTTTCTGAGGATATGAAAAAGAGGACAGGGACATTATTTGGGAATTTCATACCTGAGAGCTTGTTGCAATTTTCTTCCAACATTTCCATTTCGTTCATAGCGTTCTGAGATAGCAGTCTGTTCAGGTACATCTTTCGCAGAAGTTCCTGTTCTTACTCTGAACGCTGATACCCAGATACCTCAGGTATTATACTTGAAGGATCAATTACAGAGAGAAGTCTGATTATTCCAAGATTATTCAATGTACGAAGCGTATTTCCATAACTTAGACTTTCCTGCATGAATGCTTCCAGGTCGTCTTCATTCGCTACACTGGTGTCTATTCCGACAAAGAATTTTACCTCATTAGGATACATATTCGCATAGTATAATCCGTACAATCCTGATGTGGAGTGTGCCATCAGAGTGTAATTATTATAGCCAATTTCCTTAAGGGCTCTGTGCAATTCGTATGTAATGTTCTCCACACTTCGATCACTGTTGGTGTCATCGCTAAGCCCATATCCAAAGTGTTCTACTGTTATCACCGTGTACTTATCATCTAAGTTTGCAGCAAGTGGTCGCAGATCAAGGACAGGAGACAGGGAACCCCAACCGCTTAAGAGCACAACTACCTGATCCCCGCTACCCGCTATATCTATACACATGTTCTTTCCATCAACTTGAACCAGACGTCCATATACGTCCTCCAGCTCCTTACTCTCCTGGTGGCATAGGAATGAATTGGTAGTAGCGATGAGAAGTATAATAGAGGCTCTCAAATTAGAATTTTGACTTAAAAACTTATTCTTTTTTCCACTAACTCTGATAGCACTTGTCTCTGTTTGGTAGTGGCAACTTAAAACAATACCTTCTATGCCTTTCTCATGTCAAAAAACAGTATGTTATACAAAGGAGTCCTCTTCGAGGACTCCTTCGATAATTATTTGAGCAGAGAAAGTACTTCAATTTGCCAATTCCTGTACTTTCTTTGCATTGACGATATTGCAAAGCACGTCGAACGTACTTTTTACACCAACAAAAGTTGGCACTTTAAGTACAGTGTTTCTTCTATGATAAAACTGTTTGTTGTGAAGTGTTTCAGGCAACTCTCATATGATAAAACCATTTCTTCCTTAACAGAAGAAGAAGCTATCCTGCTTTCTTTTTATGATGAAAATGGCCAGATTAAACTTCCTTCAGGTGGAACCCTTCATCATTTTATGAAGTATAGACTTGGAGAAAAAGGAGTCAATGAGATAATGATGCTTATAGGTGAGAAAATTCTCAAACTTTCTCAGGAAAAGGAAGCAAAAATTGATTCCACTCCACTTGAAGCTTCAAGATACGACAAACATGCTGATTATAATCCTCATTATGAATGCAAAATGGATAAGGCACATATTACAATGGTTGGAACTTACCCAATTTTCATGACTCATACAAAAGGACTTTCTGGTGACTCTCCAGAACTTATCGATCATATTGAGGCTCTAAAGAACATGAACGCTAATCTGGAATTTTATTCTGCTGACGGAGGTTATGATTCATTCCTCAATCATTCTGATATTTGGTATAATCTGAACGCAAAACCGATTATTTCCTACGCTTCAAATGCAGTAATCAATCAAGAAGGTGAAGAGGAACGAATCGATCACTGGGTGAATAAAAAGTGGAAACTCGGTGGAGATATTCATGCACCAATGGAAAACAAACTCAGATTTCTATATGAAATTGGAAGGAAAGAACAGGTAGGAATGTACCTAAGAAACCAAAATATCAGAGATGAGACTTTTGATGATCAGTATAAAAAGAGAGCTGAATGTGAAAAGATACATGGACATATTAAAGGTACAGTAAAGTTCGATATCAGAAGAGTGAGAAATCAGAGTAGAAAACTCTACTCTCTATTGAGTTTCATAGCATATCAACTACTGGTGTTGACAGAAATGCAAAATAAAGTTGAGGATAAGAATTCGTTTGGGAGATACTTTTAAAAAAGTGAGTATCAAATTAGATTTGAGATTTTAAAAGCTAATTTGAGATTCTCTAATAAGTATTAGTGATAATGGAATACCTATAAGTGCTTTCTTGCATAATTTCCATGATATTTTTGCATTTATGCGGATCGTTATTAATATTTTGTATATATAAGAGCCGATCCCAAAACCTATTTTATTCTAAATCACTATGAGTTTTCAGGATCAGTTTAATGATTAGGTATTCAACTGACTGTTCCACATACGAAATTCAAAAATCAAATTTTGAGTTTCAGGATAGGCTCATAATATTATGTGTTATATTCAGAATATATTCAGAATATATCCAGGGCTTAATAAGCAAACATGCCTTTAAGAGGCCAGTGAAATTTATATGGCTAAGAAAGCAGTGGTTATAAACGGTGATAGCATAAGTCCGTAACTGGTTGATGCAATACTAAAAGTAGCTGATGGAGCAGGCACCAATCTCGAATTTATTAGATGTGATGCTGGCGCAGGCTGATGGAAACATAATAGGGGCAACGCCCTGGTCCTTGATAGGGTATGGAATGTCCTTGACAGTTCAGATGCATGTTTTAAGGGTCTAACCACAACTCTCTGAGGTTGTAGGAGCACTAAGAAATATTGCTGTATCCATTAGAAGCGCACTCTCTAGTGAATGTTCACTCTATCAAGGCATTTCCAACACTACAAGTCTTCTCAATGATATTGATTTTGTATGTGTCTGTGAAGATACCGAGGAATTTTATATGGGTGAAGAGATCAAGCTCACTGACGATGTTTCTATTACTATATGAAAGACCCAGCCGCCTATATGAAAGACCAGTCGTATTTCAGGTGTCAGGGTCTCAAGTATGCTTATCAGGAAAAAAGAGATGCAACTTCGATATGATGTGGAAAGAAAGCTGAGGATTTAGGTATTTTTGAGTGTTTGAGATAGATTTATGATAGTTAGAACAAAAATGGTAGTTAAAACAAAAATAATAGTTAAAACAAAAATAATAGTTAAAACAAAAATAATAGTTAAAACAAAAGTAATAGTTAAAACAAAAAGGAGACAAAATAAGAAAAATGCTGAGTTTAAATCAACAGCCTGTTTTCTAAGGTATTTATTTCTTTTTATTTCCTTTTAAGTAATTGCTATTTATACATGTAATATCTTCTCAAGTAATTGCTTTATACGTGCAATATTTTCTCAAATAATACTTTATATGTAAAATATACTTTCAACATACCAGACATTGCATTATCATACTGCTTTGCTGTGAGAATCATTCTTTGCTATAGCAAGTATTTACGCTGTTAAGCTCTGGTTACTTCTTTGCTATAGCAAAAATTTACATTGCTAAGCTCTGGTCACGCTTGAAATCATCAGGTGCTTAATCTAATACTATTTAACAAATTAACGAAAAACGCAATTTTCGGGGACTATTATGAGAATAGCTATACTTAATAAAGATAAGTGTCAGCCCAGACAGTGTAGTAAGGAGTGCGAGAAATACTGTCCTAGAGTTCGAACAGGGGATGAGACGATTGTTTTTGAAGAAGACGGAAAGCCCGTAATTTCCGAAGAATTATGTGTAGGTTGCGGAATTTGCGTCCACAAATGCCCTTTTAAAGCCATTATGATCATAGGGCTTCCTGAAACTCTGACGGAGCCTACTCATAGGTACGGAGTAAATGGTTTTGCTCTCTTCGGATTGCCTGTACCCAGGGTAGGAAAAGTAACAGGGATTCTCGGCCCTAACGGGATAGGAAAAAGTACGTCCGTCCAGATCCTTTCAGGAACTTTGGTCCCTAATTTCGGACAGGAAAAAGGCGATTGGGATACTGTTCTTGAACACTATGCCGGAACTGCACTTTACGATTACTTTAAAGATGTCGTGGATGGTAAAGTTCGGGTTTCCCAAAAACCCCAGTACGTGGACCTCATTCCTAAAGCTTTCAAAGGAAAAACCTCCGAACTGCTTGAAAATACCGATGAAAGAGGAGTCCTTGATGAGCTTATCGACTATCTCGATTTAAAAAACATAGTTGACAGGAAAATCTCGGAATTGAGTGGTGGAGAGCTGCAGCGTGTAGCAATAGCAGCATGTGCGGCAAAGGATGCTCAGTTCTACTTCTTTGATGAAATTAGCCCCTACCTTGATATCTACCAGAGGATTAACGTCGCCCGCCTGATCCAGGATATCTCAAAGGACAGGACTGTGCTCGTAGTAGAGCATGACCTTGCACTTCTGGACATGCTCGCAGACGTCATTCACATTGCCTACGGAGAGCCTGCAGGTTTCGGTGTGGTTACTCTTCCGAAGAGTGTACGTGTGGGAATTAACCAGTACCTCAAAGGCTATCTCCCTGAAGAAAATATAAGGATCCGGCCTGAGGCCATCAAGTTTGAAGTCCATCCTCCAAGAGAAGACTACCAGTTAAGGTCTATGGTTACCTTTAATGGTTTTTCAAAGAAATTTGGAGACGGCTTTTCCCTGAAAGCCACAGGCGGCAGTCTTCGAGAAGGCGAGGTGCTAGGGATAGTGGGCCCTAACGGGATAGGAAAGTCAACCTTCGTAAAAGTACTTGCAGGAGAAATCAAACCTGAAGAGGGTGATCCAGGCATAGATGTCAAGATTTCTTACAAGCCTCAGTATATTAAAGCCGACATCCCTGTGCGCGTACAGGACTTCCTGCGCGGGATCTCAAAGCATTTTGGAACCAGCTACTACGAGGTAGAGATTTCAAACCCACTCCAGCTTGATAAGATATATGACAACATGCTTACAGACCTTAGTGGTGGAGAACTGCAAAGAGTTGCGATTGCAGCCTGCCTTTCTCAGGAAGCCGACCTCTATATCCTGGACGAACCAAGTGCCCATCTGGACGTGGAACAGCGTTCCATGGTCACAAAAGTCCTCAACCGCTTTGCCGAAAACAACAATAAGACAGCCCTTGTCGTAGACCACGATATCTACATGATAGATATGCTAAGCCAGAGACTCGTTGTTTTTGAAGGCAAGCCTTCAGTATACGGTGAAGCGCATGGCCCGTTCAGCATGGAAGACGGTATGAACAGATTCCTGAAAAACCTGGGTATAACTTTCCGTAGGGATGAGGAAACAAGGCGTCCACGTGTGAATAATCTGGGCTCAAGGCTTGATCGGGAGCAAAAAGAGAGCGGAAATTACTATTACTCAGCAGGTGATTAAATTCTGTATCTCTAAATGATATCAGTAAGTGATATCTAGTAAGTGATGTCCAGTAAGTGATGTCCAGTAAGTGATGTCCAGTAAGTGATGTTCAGCAAGTGATGTCCAGTAAGTGAAGTCTAGATCACGTTCAAAAAATCTCAATGAATCCGGATTCCCTTAACAGAGGGCTCAGATTTTGAAGATAAGATTTTTCGATACTGGCGTGCAATTCCAAAATAGTTTTTATCCAATGTGTGAGTGTCTGATTTTCAATGAAGATAGAAAGTCTTGATCTGCCCGATGAAGTAAAGCAGTTTTATCTCGATTCCGGAATTATGGAACTTTATCCCCCTCAGGCCGAAGCCGTGGAAAAAGGGCTGCTTAAAGGAAGAAACCTGCTTGCTGCAATCCCTACAGCTTCAGGGAAGACTCTCCTTGCCGAGCTTGCAATGTTGAAATCCATCCTTGCAGGAGGAAAAGCACTCTATATCGTGCCTCTTAGAGCTCTTGCTTCCGAGAAATTCAGGCGTTTTCGGGAGTTTTCAGAACTTGGAATAAGGGTAGGGATCTCTACAGGGGACTATGACCTGCGGGACGAGGGACTCGGAGTAAACGACATTATTGTTGCAACCTCCGAGAAAACCGATTCTCTGCTCAGAAACGAGACCGTCTGGATGCAGGAAATTTCGGTTGTTGTGGCAGACGAGGTGCATCTGATAGACTCGCCGGACAGGGGCCCAACGCTTGAGGTTACCCTTGCAAAGCTTCGGAAAATGAACCCTTCCTGCCAGATCCTTGCATTATCTGCAACTGTCGGGAATGCCGACGAACTCGCAGCCTGGCTGGAAGCCGAGCTTGTAGTAAGTGAATGGAGGCCTACTGAGCTTCTTGAAGGAGTATTCTTTAATGGGACCTTCTATTGCAAAGATAGGGAAAAAGCTGTTGAGCAGCCCACAAAAGACAATGCTGTAAACCTTGCGCTGGATACCCTCAAAAAAGGCGGACAATGCCTGGTTTTCGAAAGCAGCAGAAAAAACTGCATGGCTTTTGCAAAAAAAGCAGCTTCAACTGTTAAAAAGATACTCTCAGCCGAAGACAGAAATGTACTTGCAGGAATTGCAGACGAGATCCTTGAAAACAGTGAAACCGATACTTCAACGAACCTTGCAGCTTGTATTCGTTCAGGCACGGCTTTTCACCATGCAGGTCTTACCACGCCTTTAAGAGAACTTGTGGAGGACGGTTTCAGGGCTGGAAAGATAAAGTTGATTTCGAGCACGCCTACCCTTGCAGCCGGGCTTAACCTGCCTGCACGGCGTGTAATTATCCGAAATTATCGACGCTATTCCTCTGAAGACGGAATGCAGCCTATTCCTGTGCTCGAGTACAAACAGATGGCAGGCAGGGCAGGCAGGCCAAGGCTTGACCCATACGGAGAAGCTGTACTTGTTGCAAAATCATATAAGGAGTTTGTTTTCCTTTTTGAAAACTATATCGAAGCCAACGCCGAAGATATCTGGTCCAAGCTCGGAACCGAAAATGCTCTCAGGACCCATGTGCTCTCTACGATCTCTAACGGTTTTGCGCGGACATATGATGAACTCATGGATTTTCTTGAAGCAACATTTTTCGCTTTTCAGTACTCGAACTTCGGGCTTTCTACGGTTGTAAAAGAATGCCTTAACTTTTTGCGTCAGGAAGGGATGCTTGAGAAAGACGATGACCTTATTCCTACAAGCTTCGGAAAGCTTGTTTCAAGACTCTATATCGACCCCCTGTCAGCCACCAGGATTGCAAGGGGCCTGAAAGAGACAAAGAGCCTGAGTGAGCTTACTCTGCTGCATCTGGTGTGCAGCACACCTGACATGCGCCTGCTTTACATGCGGAGCCATGATTATCAGGGTATCAATGATTATGTAATGGCTCATGTGAGCGAGTTTGTAAAGGTGCCCAGTCCCTTCGATACTACGGAATATGAATGGTTCCTTGGGGAAGTCAAGACTTCCCTCCTTCTGCTTGACTGGGTCCATGAAAAATCTGAAAACGAAATTTGCTTAAAGTTTGGCACCGGGGAAGGTGACATTCATTCAATTGCGGATATTGCAGAATGGATAATGCACGTCACCTCTCAACTTGCCGGGCTCCTTGACCTCAAAGGTGCAAAAGAAGCCGCAGAACTTGAAAAGAGGATACATTACGGAGCAGCCCCTGAACTTATGGATCTGCTCAATATCAGAGGTATAGGGCGCGTGAGAGCAAGGAAACTCTATGAGGCAGGCTTCAAATCCTCAGCAGAGCTTGCAGGAGTTGATCCTGAGAAAGTTGCTGCTCTTCTTGGGCCAAAAATTGCAGACCGGATTTTCAAGCAGATCAGGAGCAAAGGAGCATTTTCTGGAATTATTGAGTCTAAGCCTCCTGAGAAAAGTCCGTATTCAGGGCAAAAAACAATTAGTGATTATTGATTTTACCTGCTTTATTTATTTTAATTTTACAAATCAGATATTCTTTACGGTTTATCTCTATTAATGGGCTCAGTAAGGGATAAAATATTAAATGAGAGCAGGGATTTAATTGAATCGGATTATCAAGTTAACCAATTATCTTCTTATTCGGTTCTCAGATTACCGATTACTAATTTGTAATAGAGTCAGTTTAATTGGATTTGAATAATCAGTTAATATTGGATTTGAATAATCAGTTAATATTGGATTTGAGTAGTCAGTTTATATCGGATTTGAGTAGTCAATTTATATCAAATTTCAGATTTCAACCTGTATCAGGTTCTGTCAGGTTCTTTCAGAGATGGTCATGATGTTATTCAAAAAGTTGTCTGATGTTTCGGAAGCTGAAATGCAAAAATTAGTCTCCCGGGGTTCCGGGCTTGAGGATGTAGCGAAAACCGTTTCAACCGTGCTTTCCGATGTGCGTACCAGAGGAGATTCCGCGCTCAGGGAATATACGGCTAAATTCGATAAAGTAGAACTTGCAAACTTTGAGGTAAGTAAGGAGGAATTTCAACAGGCTCTTTCCGGCATAAGTCCCGAACTTCTGGATCACCTTAAGTCTGCAGCTGCAAACATACGGGCTTTCCATGAAGCTCAGCTCCCGAAAGCTACCTGGTTTATGGAACTCAAACCAGGGATCGTGCTGGGTCAAAAAGCAACGCCTCTGGAAAGTGTGGGTGCATATGCTCCTGGAGGGCGGGCATCCTATCCTTCAACCGTACTCATGACTGTAATTCCTGCCAGGGTTGCAGGTGTGGAGCAGGTTATAGTCTGTACACCTCCAAGACAGGACGGCTCCGTACACCCGCTTACGCTTGCCGCTGCAAAGGTTGCGGGAGCGGATAAAGTGTTCAAGCTAGGAGGCGTGCAGGCTATAGGAGCAATGGCTTATGGGACTGAAACGGTTCCTAAGGTGGATAAAATCGTAGGACCTGGAAATGTTTTTGTCACAGCTGCCAAAATGCAGATCAGGGATGTTGCAGAAATTGATTTTCCGGCTGGCCCAAGCGAGGTGCTCATTATTGCAGATGAGTCCGCAGATGCCGTCATGGTCGCCTCGGATATTCTTGCACAGTCCGAACACGATCCAAATTCAGTTTCAATACTCGTCACAGGTTCGGATACGCTGGCAGAAGCTGTAAAAAGAGAGGTTCTGGTTCAGGCGGAACAGGCTGCAAGAAGCAGTATTATAAAGGCTTCTCTTGAAAATGCCGCAATTCTTATTGCAGATTCCCTGGAACAGTGTATTGGCTTTAGCAATAAATTTGCTCCCGAACACCTTGAGATTATGGTATCGGACCCGGATTTCGTACTTGATAGGATTAAAAATGCAGGATCGATTTTTATAGGAAACTATTCTCCTGTCCCTGTTGGGGATTATGCCTCAGGGACAAATCACGTACTTCCTACATCTGGATATGCCAGAGTTTATTCTGGTCTGAATATAAACCATTTTATTAAATACTCAAGTATTCAGAGAATCAGCAAGAGTGGGCTTGAAAGTCTGAAAGAAACTGTAATCGCATTAGCCGAGGAAGAGGGTCTACAGGCACATGCTGATGCTATTAGAACTCGTTTTGGGTATAAACCTTCTAAATAATATATTGGCTAATCGATATGTATTTAAAATGTAAATGCGTAAACAAAATTTGATTTTTAAATAAATGAAAATCTAATATTAAATAAGGAGTGGGGATAGTATGAAAATAAGAGTAGTTAGTTCACGGGAGGAAATTCCTACCCTGAACCCGAACGAAAAGGTTATCCATCTTGCTTTCAGACCGTCTAACAAGGATGTATTCATGCTTGCGGAAACATGTCCGAAAATTGAAGCTATACAGCTTCCTAAATCTTACAGAAGGACGGTTTCCAAGTCAATTGAAATGTTCCTGGAGATGCAGAAGATAAATCTTCTGGAAGGCGATGTATGGGGACACAGAAAAGACATAAACGAATATTATAATGTCTCTCAGAATGTTCTGGAGAAAATACAGGAATTAAAAGCCGATCGCTTTACCAATGAAGTTATTGCTGAAAAGCTTTCTAGGGAAAGTAAATTGAATTCGGATATGATCCTGTATATCCTGAGCAAAAAAATTGTGGATTAATCTGTTAATTCTTTCGCCATCTTCTGGGTGTATTTTCAGGATATGATCTTTTTCAGATCTTATCCTGTGAAAAGTGGTGGACAGGAATGGAATAAATGGACATTTCTTTGAACAGGAGTAAATTGACAGATATCCAAACAGGAATCGAGAGACGTAAAATAATCTAAAATAATAAAATAACCTGAAATAACCTAAAATAATAAAATAACCTGAAATAACCTAAAATATCTTAAAATAACCTAAAATAACTTAAAATAATATAAAATAACTTAAAATAGCTTAAAATAACCTAAAGTAATCAAAACTGTTGTATCCTGAAATGATTTCGCAGATTCAAAACCATTTGAAAGTTCAATACACGATGCAACAACAGGCGATGCAAAAAGTTAAACACTGGTAAACTCCAATTCCATTTTGGTACTTTGGAATAATCATATAAAAGGAACCATGTAAAAGAAACAAATTCGACGTTGAATTAAAATGGTGGGTCACCTAATAGATAGATAATGCAATAAAAAAATCAAAAAGGCGAAATAATTTTGGGATAAAACAGATCCATCATATTTTTGTATCCTCTTCAAATTCAATGGAGAATTTTCCAACTAGAAAAAGGTGCAACAATATACTACACAGTTATAAAGTTAAATGCATCGCTTGAGGTTGTTTTTCAAACTTGGTTAAATTCTTAAATTATTAGTTAATACATGAAATTTACATTTACCCAGACAAGTTGAAGAGTATATAAAAAAAGATTATATAAAAAAGAGTATATAAAAAAGAGTATATAAAAAAGAGTATAAAAAAAGAGTATATAAAAAAGATTATATAAAAAGAGTATATAAAAAGTTCATTGAGTGAAAATTGAAATTGAGATATTTCCACTCAATTTGAAGAAGATACTAATAATTTTTAAATTATTGATACAATTATTGACGATTTAATCCATATAAATTGACTCTGTAGGATGCTCTGAAATAACAAATTTCACTAATTACACACTAATTACACACTAATTTTAGCTTGAACAGCCAGATATATCTTTACTTATTTAATTTTAGCTTTTTAATACGAATTTATATATATTTACTACAAAGTGTATAACAAAATAGAAGCGAAGTTTAATCTTTGTTTTACTAATCCTGACCACTATTTCTAATCATCAATTCGTGATCGTCGTCTTTTTGTCTATGATTTTGAAAATGACCTGCCTTGATATACTACATAATCCTCGGCTGAAATAAACGTATTTATATTCCAATGTGCAGTTATAAATCTGATCAAGAATGAAGTTTGACACTATAATACGCAGTTTTTTAATAGCCATTTTAGTACCACTTATAGCATTAATTTTAGAAGGAGCTTACTATGGACTACGTCTTGGGAATACTGATGTTCTCACTGCTGGTTTTGTCAATAACTATTCTGATTTAACCAGCCCCTTAAACATAATATTCCTTGCTATGATATTCGTCTTAACACTCGTAATAGCCTTAAGTAAGATATCTAAAAAAGAAAGGCCGTAAAAATATAGAAAGTAAAGGTTCAAAAAGATTATAAAAACAGGAAAATTCGACTATGAGTATAGTGGATTAAATCTGACAAAAAAGCTCATCAGCTTTGCAGTACCAAACCTAATACAATATTTTTCTCAGTTTTCGAAAAGCTGTCAAGAAATTTGTTATATAAAACTATTGCATTTTTAATTTCGTTTTTGCAGCGTATCTGAATATATCATTTTTTATTCAGCCTAAAGTACAGGTTACAACCTAGAATTTGCGCTGGACTGGAATGATAAATTTGAGGTCTCAATATCGGTTATCATAGTAATTATATAAAAATATGGATAAAACTCCCTGTGCCAGGATTAAAAAACCGAAAAGACAAAGCATCCAGAATTCTGCGCCCATGAAACCCAATATAAATACTATAACAGTATTTAGATATAGCATATATTCATTTGTTTTGGACCCGGCTTTTTCCCTGATGAGGGTATTTCTTTCGTCTTTCATTTCAATTTTGAGTTGTTTCTCCGCTTTTGTGGAGTCTTTAATTGCGAAAATCTTTAAAATGTTGTCAACTGAATGTCCGAATATCAGTAATGCTATTACAAGTGGAATAATAACCCTAATATCCCTGCCATATAATTTTATAGCAAATAAACATCCTATAATAATTCCTGCACTTATCCCAACTAATATATAATTTTTAACTTGACTGTTAATTTTTATCATTTTTTTCCTCCTCATAAATGAAGATTTCTTCAATTGTAGTGTTGAAATATCTGGCAAGTTTAAAGGCTAAAATGATAGACGGGTTATATCTTCCATTTTCTAGAGAACCTATTGTTTGCCTGGAAACTTCCAGCGCTTCAGCGAGTTCTTCCTGCTTGATTCCTTTTTGTTTTCGTAATATTTCCAGCCTATTTTTCAAACTGGGATCTCCCTTAATGGAAAGTAAGCTTTCCATTTATGGAAAGTAAGCTTTCCATATACTTAATGGTATCGCTCTCAAGAATGTAATGTATACTTTCCATAATTTAGTAAAAATAGAAAAATGTCAAATAATAGAAAAATGCCAAATTTCAATGGTTGTCCAGCCAACCACAAATTTTGATTAGTCATAAAAAACTAAACTTAAAATTGAGGAACTTTATCCTCTACCTTCAAAGTTTTTCAGTAAAACTAATTTACAAAATATAACTTACAAAAACCAACTTGCAAAATAGAACTTACGAAAACTAATTTAAAAAATAACTTACAGAGCCGAAAAGACAGAGTTCTTCTTTTCAAGCTGAATGTGGTGTGCTGGACAAAAGAATTTGGATTTTGAATCATCAGATTCTTCAAAATTAACTGAACTTTTCTGAATTAACTGAACTTTTCTGAATTAACTGAACTTTCCAATAAGCGCGCTTATGCTTTCACTCGTAACCATACCTATAACTCGGTTTTCAGAATCGATTACAGGAAGCGCGGAAATCGAGTAATCTTCCATTATTGAGGATGCAGTCTCGATTTTATCACCTGAGAATACGTATTTCACGTCGCGGGTAATGATCTCATTCAGCTCGGTGATTTTGCAGGCAACGGCTTTTGTAATATCCCAGGAAGTGACTATGCCTTCAAGCTTTTCGTCCTCTGAGATTACAGGCAGATGGTTCACTTTCTTTTTTACCATAAGGGTTGAAGCGTTTTCAATCGTTTCGTTTCTAGAAACCGAATAGAAGTTCCGGTACATGATGTCACTTACAAGAATCTGTGAAAGAAAGCCCCTTATAAGGTAATTGAGCTGCCCTTCTTCAAGCAAAAAAGCATCATGCCCATACTGAGACCTGATTTCCTCGTATTTGGCATCAACCCCGTTTGCAGTAAGTGCAGATACGATTTCCTGAGATTGATATGGAGGATAGAGCCAGTCCGAGGTTATGGAAATCACAAGGTATTTTGCAGTAACTCCTGAAAGACCTTCTATTAGAGACCCATTTTTTGAAAGGTCAAAGAAATCCACGGCTTTTGTGATATAAAGATATGAGTTGGCATCAAAACGCTTTGTAAAAGTATCTCCCTGGTGATTCAGGTAGCTTTCAACCTGGAAATTCGAGGAATGGTCAGAAAAGGTTTCTGAAGAGACTTCTGGAGAGACTTCTGGAGAGACTTCTGAAGAGATTTCCGGAGCGGCTTCTGAAGAAGTTTTCGGTAGATTCGGGCCTGCTTTCTCCTGCTGAGCTCTCCCAAACTTCTTTTGCATCGAAGCATCGCTTAAGTATGTAATATGGCCTATCATGCGGGCAAGCGCCAGGCCCTGTGCAGGAGTTTTCTTTCCGTAATAGTTACCTCCATTCCACTTTGGATCATCTGTTATTGCTTTTCTACCAATTGCTCCAAATGCGATTTGCTGAGGGGTTGTGGACGCAGTTGTTGCGATTGCAATTGCTTTTTTAACCATTTCAGGATAACTGACCGTCCATTGAAGCACCTGCATTCCGCCCATTGAGCCACCTGTAACTGCAAAAAGCTGTTTTATTCCCAGGTGCTCGACAAGCTTTTTCTGGGCATTTACCATATCCACGATAGTAAGTACAGGAAAAGAAATACCGTAGGGTTTTCCTGTTTCTGGGTTAATAGAAGAAGGACCTGTAGAACCTTTACAGCCTCCAATAATGTTTGAACAGACAATGCAATATCTTTCCGTATCAAATGCCTTATTCGGGCCAATTACAATGTTCCACCAGCCCGGCTTTTTGTCCCCTGCATGAAATCCGGCAGCATGAGCATCGCCTGTAAGGGCATGGCAGACTAGGATAACATTGCTCTTATCCGCGTTCATCTTCCCGTACATCTCGTACTCTATCCTGACATGGGAAAGAGTCTTTCCACTCTCGAGCCTGAAAATTCCAGGAATTTCATAGTTCATTGAACGGACTATCCCAAGATTCTGGCCTTTTTTTCCCGAAAAAAGGTTTTTAAAGGAAGGAACCTGGGTCGAGATTTCCATACTCATACCTCGGAGAGTGCCTGATCAATATCGGAAATAAGGTCCTTTGCATCCTCAATTCCTATGGAAAGCCTGATAAAGTCCTCAGTTACTCCACAGGCTGCCTGCTCTTCCTTTGATAGTTGTTCATGGGTGGTTGAAGCCGGATGAATTACAAGACTTTTTGCATCTCCGATATTTGCAAGGTGGGAAAAGATCTCAAGCCCTTCAATAAACTTTTTACATTCTATGGCTCCACCCTTGATCCCAAAGCCTATTAGTGCGCCGAAACCTGATTTAAGGTATTTCTTTGCAAGTTCATGGCTGCAATGGGATTCAAGCCCAGGATACGAAACCCAGGAAACCTTAGGATGCTTTTCCAGGAATTTTGCAATCTCCAGGGCGTTATCACAGTGTTTTTTCATTCTGAGAGGCAGAGTTTCAAGCCCCAGGGTAAAGAGGAATGAATTAAAAGGAGAAATGCATGCTCCAGTGTCTCTGACAAACTGCACCCTTGCTTTTGCGATAAAGGAAGCCTTTCCAAAGGCTTCCTTATACTTCAGGCCGTGGTACCCGGGATCAGGTTCGCAAATCTCAGGGAATTTTTCAGGTTTCCAGTCAAAGTTTCCTGAGTCAACAATTACCCCTCCTATAGAAGTCCCGTGACCTCCTATGAATTTTGTTGCTGAATATACGACTATATCTACCCCATGATCAATTGGCCGTAAGATCAAAGGAGAAACAGTATTGTCTACAACAAGTGGAATTCCTGCGCCATGAGCGATTTCTGCGAGTTTCTCAAAATCAGGGATATCAAGCCCGGGATTTCCTATTGATTCCACATAGATGGCTTTTGTTTTTTCCGAGATTGCATTTTTGAATTCTTCAGGCTTCCCGACGTCTACAAATTTTACGTTTCTTCCGAGCTTTGGGAAAGTATAATTGAAAAGCTCGTAGGTTCCTCCGTAAAGCTTGTCCCCTGAAATAATCTCATCTCCGGGCTTTGTGAAAGTGAGAAGTGCGGTTGTAATTGCAGCCATTCCTGAGGCTACTGCAAGGGCACCTATGCCTCCTTCAAGGGCAGCTATTCTTTTCTCAAAGACATCGGTTGTGGGGTTCATAAGGCGGGTATAAATATTGCCTTCTTTCCTGAGCCCAAAAAGATCGGCAGCTTCCTCAGCATCCTTAAATACATACGCTGCGGTCTGATAAATCGGAACCGACCTTGCTCCTGTAACCGGATCGGGTTTTGCGCCTGCATGCACGGCAAGAGTAGAAACTCCCAGGCTTTCAGACTTATTTTTTTTCCTGCTTTCTTTTGTCTGAATTTCTTTTGTCTGAATTTCTTTTGTCTGAATTTCTTTTGTCTGAATTTCCCGATTTTCCTTGCCTTCTTTTTCGTTCCGATTTCTGTTTTTGTCCGTCATTCTATCTTATCTCCAGCCTTATCCCCAGTCCAAATTTTTTTGATATCCGTCAGGCTATTTCTCGAAGTTTTTTTATTCGTCTTTATTCATCCTGATTCGTCGTTATATGACTTATCGTAATCTTTGGAAAAGTCAGGAGTGAGAATCGAACTCACATAATTCCGGGTTGCAGCCGGAAGCATCACCACTCTGCCATCCTGACGATTATTCTCTTTTTGCATGTGTTCACAATCTTCTTGCATACATTCACAATTGTGATTATCTTCACAATCGTGAACCTATTATAAATAACTACCTACTAAATAGCGATGTTAATACAGATAATTATCTATGATAATAAAAGAAAGTATAAATAATTATTGATAATAATCTGCAAACACATATTTTAGAGTTTCAGAAAATCTTTTATAAAAACCATTTTCGTGAAAAGTTAAGGAAAAAGAGCCTTAAGACGTTACCGTTCTCCTGTATACTCTCCTCTCCATACATCAAGATCCGCTAATCTCAAGCATCCTGTTCAGGGCTTTTCTGGCTTTAACCCTTATATTTTCCTGGACATGAATCTCATATTCCAAACTCTGCAAGCTGTTCAGAATAGCCTCGAGAGTTATTTTCTTCATATTGTAGCAAAAAACCTTCTTTGAAGCAGGATAGAACTTCTTATCCGGGTATTTCCTTTTCAGGCTTCGAACAATTTCCCTTTCGGTTCTTATTATAAATTCCGTGAAGCCTGAATTTCCCACCTCCTTTACAATTCCCGAAGTGCTTAGAATCCGGTCTGCAAAGTTAAGGACTTCGATTCTGCACTCGGGATGTTCAAGAAATTCAGCATCAAGATGCAGCTTTTTTAATTTCTGTATATTTTCCTCACTGATGTCATCATGAACATGGCAAAATCCGGGCCAGAGATGTATCTTTTTATCAGTATGAAGAGATACAAAGGCTCCCAGAGTTTTGTCCAGAATAAATATAATCTCCTTGTCTTCAACTGAATTTACTACATTTATAGCGTTTGCCGATATGCAGCAGATATCGGACTCAGCTTTTATAGCCGCCGTCTTATTCTGTCCACGGCTCAAGCCCTTTTTTCTTTAGATAATCGTTAATTGCCTCATGGATCGCCTCTTCTGCAAGCATTGAACAATGCATTTTTATTGGAGGAAGTCCGTCAAGGGCTTCTGCAACGGCTTTGTTTGAAAGTTTCCAGGCTTCTTCAAGAGTTTTTCCTTTAATCATTTCAGTTGCCATACTACTTGATGCGATTGCAGCTCCGCATCCGAAGGTCTGGAACTTCACGTCCGCAATCCGATTATCTTCTACCTTGAGGTAGATTTTCATTATATCTCCGCACTTCGCGTTCCCAACCTCTCCTATACCATCACTGTTCTCAATGCTTCCCATATTTCTTGGATTTGAAAAGTGGTCCATTACTTTAAGGCTGTAATCCATGAGCTGTCCTCCAGTATTGCTTTTCGATTATGTTCTCTCAATTTTAGAATTGTTCAAAAACTACTCAAAAATTATTCAAAATATTCAAAACCTTTCAAAACAACCTCGAATTCCTTCAATATCGTTCACCGTTGCCTGTTAAATACTGCCTTTAAATAGTCCTGTACTCTTTCGTGGTAAGTGGAGACATGTTTCGTAGCTTCTGCACGATCTCAGGTAGAACCTCAAGTACTCTATCCACGTCTTTTTTGGAATTCATCCTTCCAAGGCTGAGTCTGAGTGAACCGTGAACGATTTCGTGTGGGACTCCACAGGCTGTAAGCACGTGTGAGGGTTCGAGAGAAGAAGAGTTACATGCGCTTCCGGTAGATGCAAAAATTCCATTCGCATTCAATAGCAGCAGAAGCGATTCGCCTTCTATGTATTCAAATGTAACATTCACGTTATTTGCAAGCCTCTGTGTAGGATGCCCATTGAGGTGGGTTTTCGGGATTTTCAGAAGACCTTTAATAAGGTGCCCTCTCAGCTCGAGCAGGGTTTTATTTGATTCTTCAATTTCGGCTGTTGCTAGCTCTATAGCTTTTCCAAGGCCCACAATGGAAGGAACGTTCTCGGTTCCGGCCCTTTGTTTTCTTTCCTGAGCCCCACCATGCAGAAAGGTATCTATTTTTGTCCCTTTTCGGATGTAGAGGGCTCCACAGCCCTTTGGACCTTCGAACTTGTGCCCAGAAAGGGAGAGAAGGTCGATATTCATTTTTTTGACATTGATAGGAACATGGCCTATCGCCTGCACAGCGTCCGTATGGAAGTAAATCCGGTTCTCTTTAGCGATTTTTCCGATTTCCTCTACAGGCTGGATTGTACCTATTTCGTTGTTTGCAAGCATTATAGAAATAAGGATAGTGTCATCTCGAATCGCCTTCTTTACTTCCTCAGGAGATACCATTCCGTATTTGTCAACAGGCAGGTATGTTACCTCAAAACCCTGTCTTTCCAGCCAGGCACAAGTGTGCAGGACTGCGTGGTGTTCGATAGAAGAGGTGATTATGTGTTTTCCTTTATTCCGGTTTGCAAAGGCAGTCCCCTTAAGTGCCCAGTTATCGGATTCCGTGCCTCCGGATGTAAAATAGATCTCGTTTTCTTTAGCCCCGAGAGCATTGGCAACCTTTGCTCTTGCTTTGTCTATTGCATGTTTTGAGATTTTTCCGATCTCGTAGATAGAAGAAGGGTTTCCGAAATTTTCGGTCATGTAAGGAAGCATCTCTTCGACAACTTCTTTTCTTACAGGCGTTGTAGCAGAGTTGTCCATGTAAATGGTTTTGTCTTTAATGGTCACACTTGCACCTTCACAATTGTGAATACTCATAACAATTGTGACTATATAAGTTTTATCGTAAAATCTCGCGGAAAAACTTAGAGATATGCAGGGAAAATCCCGGAATCTTTTTGTAAATTTTGTAAATTGTTAAAAATCGAGCCGTTTTCTTGTAAGTTTTATTCCTTCTGAGACCGGCAGGGAATCTTATTATTATTTTTGGTACTGAAAATAATATATATGTACATAGGATATATTCTTCCTCAAGTGTAAAATCTCAAAAAGTGATGGTAATTATGGAAACTCCGTGTCAGAAGATTGTGTGGGATCTGGTCCCCGCAATAAGGGCCAGTCTTGCAATCGAACTTGTAAAAAAAGGACAGTCACAGGCAGCGTCGGCAAAGTTGCTGGGGATTGCCCCGTCGGCAGTTTCCCAGTATATATCGGGAAAACGAGGCTACAAAATTGAGTTTCAGGGTGAGACGAAAGAATTGATCGAAAAGCTTGCTCAGGACCTTATCGATAACAAAGTCAGCGACTTTGTAGTAAGATAGGACTTACGCAGTTAAAATGCCGAAAACTTGATATCTTTATAAATATACTTATGGCTTAGTGTTTCTCTAAAAACGTACGGAGTTATGGACATAAATCCACCTAAGTGTACCGACATTGACTACATTAATTTTCTCATTGCGGCTTCTAACGTTTTTAGCTGTACTGAAGCTGCTAGATGTTATCCAGACATAGCTAATGCTCCTTCTCATGATGCTTTTACTCGTTGCCTTCAAAGGCAACCTCCAGACACGGAAGCACTATGGGAGGAAGTAAAAAGTTATGTCAAGCTTAAGGGAGGATACCTAATTGTTGATGATTCAACATTAGATAAACCATACGCAGAAGAAATTGCTTTTGTTCGTCGTATGTGGAGTGGAAAACATCATCGTACTGTAAAGGGAATAGGCCTGGTTACCTTAGTTTGGACTGACGGTACAACCGTTATACCTATCGATTTTCGAATTTATAACATCGATGTAGACGACAAAACAAAGAATGACCATTTCCGTGATATGCTTGACAAGGCCGAAGAACGTGGTTTTAATCCCAAATTCGTTTTATTTGATACATGGTATGCAAGTGTGAAAAACCTTAAAGCCATTAGACAGAAAGAGTGGCATTTCCTTACAAGATTGAAAAATAATCGTTTGGTAAATCCTGACAACAAGGGAAATGTGCCACTTGAAACAGTAGATATTCCTCCAAAAGGACGTGTGGTTCACCTCAAAGCATATGGATTTGTAAAGGTGTTTAGGATAGTTTCAAAAAATGGAGACACGCAACACTGGGTTACAGATGTGCAAGAGATGGATGAAGCAAAACGTGAAGATTTGGCAAAGAAGTCATGGAAAATTGAGGAATATCATAGGGGAATAAAACAGTTCTGTGGTGTCGAAAAATGTCAGGCAAGAAAGGAAGAATCACAAAGAGCACATATAATGTTCTCATTAAGAGCTTTTCTTAGACTGGAATTACAAAGAATCAAAAGTGGAATATCCTGGTTTGAAAGTGCTATGAAAATTAGAAGAGTGGCAGTGACAGAATACTTAAGGAATCCCCAATACACGTTAAATTAATTCAAATATTTGAAAGTTTGGAAAAAACAATATGCTAGGAGCCAACTGCGTAACTCCTATAAGAATCTGTGAGATCTGTGTAAGTGCCAGAGGAATTGAAAATAAATGCAATAGTGAATGTGGCAAGGAAGAGCAAGCTAATTCTAAAACAGAAGACAAAGAGGACGATAAAAAAGAATCTGAAGCATAAAGTCGGATTTTATCAACTTATTTACTGCTTTCAGAGCTCTATTATTGTTTTTAGTCCTTTTACTTTTTTCAGTCTTTTTACTGTTTTTCTAATTTTCTTAATATTTTTCTAGTTCCTTACTGTTTTCCCAGTTCCTTACTGTTTTCCCAGTTCTTTACTGTTTTTTACATTATGCTGTCGAATTCTTTTTGTTCTTAAGTACGGATTTTCAGTGCAGGAACTTCTCGATAACTATATTTAACATGAGATTAATTAACATGAAATTAATTCACAATTGTGAATTTTCTGTGAATTATCTGTATGTTGCCGTATCTTGTTGTATATTGCAGCAGTGCTGGCTTGCAGCAGTGCCGACCACTCAAAAATGATCTCAGGCTGATTAAAAAGTCATCCGATAAATTGCAATGAAGCCTGAAAAAAACCTGAAAAAAACCTGAAAAAAGTTTGAGCGTAAAAACGTACGTGACTGGCAGCTTATAATATAATCGAGTTAATAGAATTTAATTAATATATTTTAATTAATATAATCTGATCGAATTAAAATACATGGAACCTGAAAAAAGTAAGTTGCAGGAGACGGTAAAAGTATGGGGCGAATATATTCCGACATAACCTGGACAATTGGTAATACGCCTCTTGTCAGGTTAAACCGCATAACAGAAGGTCTACATGCGGATGTGTTAGCTAAAGTAGAGTCCTTTAATCCTATGGGAAGTGTGAAGGACAGAATAGGGCTGGCGATGATTGAAAAAGCCGAACTTGAAGGGAAAATCAAAAAAGGTACCACTGTTATTGAAGCCACCAGCGGTAACACCGGCATCGGACTCGCCTGCGTCTGCGCTGCCCGTGGCTATAAGCTCATACTGGTTATGCCTGAAACAATGACAGTAGAACGAAGAAAACTGCTGAAAGCCCTGGGAGCAGAACTTGTCCTGACTCCGGGAACGGAAGGAATGAAAGGAGCAGTTAATAAAGCCGAGCAGATGGCTGCTGATGATCCTTCACTTTACTTCATAGCCCAGCAATTCCAGAATCCTGCAAATCCAGAAATTCACAGACGTACAACGGCTGAAGAAATCTGGAGAGACACGGATGGCAAAGCAGATGTCATTGTAGCAGGCGTGGGAACAGGCGGAACTATCACAGGCATTGCCAGCGTTATCAAAAAACGGAAACCTGAGTTTAAGGCGATTGCAGTCGAACCTGCCGAATCTCCCGTACTCAGCGGCGGAATCCCTGGACCACATAAAATCCAGGGTATCGGTGCAGGTTTTATTCCTGATGTACTCCAATTTAACCTTGTAGATGAAGTGATCAAAGTAACCGGAGACAACGCCGCTGCTACATCCCGGCGCCTGGCAAAGGAAGAAGGCATCCTTGCAGGCATATCCTCAGGCGCTGCTACCTATGCTGCACTTCAGGTCGCAGCCAGGGAAGAAATGAGCGGAAAGACGATTATTGTGATCTTGCCGGATACGGGAGAGCGTTATCTGAGCACTGACCTCTTTGACTGATTTGTCAGCAAATGTTTGACCGATTTATCAGCAAATGTTTGACCGATTTATCAGCAATTGTTTAACCGATCTATCAACAACTTTTCAATGAGTTCCCAGCTAACCGATTTATCAGTAGCATTTGGCTGATTTATCAGCAAATGTTTGACCGATTTGTCAGCAAATGTTTGACCGATCTATCAGCAACAGTTTGACTGATTCGTCTGAGGCTGGCTGACCGATTGATTTGACAATTAATACCGGAAGATTTCGAATGGGAATCAGGGAAGATATCAGGACCGTTTTTGAAAAAGACCCTGCAGCAAGGTCTACGCTTGAGGTAATCTGCTGCTATCCGGGCCTGCATGCTATCTGGATACACCGGATATCTCATTCGCTCTGGGAAAGACACTTTTATTTTCTGGCCCGTCTGCTCTCTCACATTTCCAGGATGTTAACAGGTATTGAAATCCATCCAGGGGCAAAGCTTGGAAGAAGAGTTTTCATAGACCACGGGTCTGGAGTTGTGATTGGAGAAACTGCTGAGGTAGGGGATGACGTTCTGATATATATGGGAGTTGTGTTGGGCGGGACAGCTCTGGAAAAGGTAAAGCGTCATCCTACTATTGAAAATGACGTGGTTATTGGTTCGGGAGCATCTGTACTTGGACCGATTACTGTTGGAAGAGGCGCTAAAATAGGTGCCGGCTCGGTTGTGATCCGGTCAGTTCCAGCCGGAGCTACTGTTGTGGGAGTCCCTGCAAGAATTGCAGAGACACATCCTTCGGTTTCTGCAGGTCAACTTGACCATGATAAGCTGCCTGATCCCGGACTTATTGTGATAAGCCAGATACTTGACAGGCTGAGCAAGTTAGAAGACAAGTTGCAGGCACATGAAGAGTTAGTTTCCGGACATGGAAAAACTCCACAAGGAACAGCGCTTAAGGATGAGCAAATTTATTCCCTGCTAAAAGACGTGGTCGACCCAGGGGTAGGGATGGATATCGTCAAACTGGGCCTGGTAAAGGAAGTAATAGTCGACGGGCCAAATGTGAACGTAAACCTTGTATTGACAACAAGCGCCTGCCCCATGATCGAGTACTTTAAGGAACAAATCCGGCGAAAGGTCCTGAGTGCGGAAGGGGTAGAAAAGGTTAATGTCAATATCCTTGATGAGCCCTGGAGCTGGGACCGAACTAAAAAAAAGGTCGTTCATTAAAAGCAAACGTCCGTTAAAAACTGTTTTAACTCATTTTTGGATTTTTTTGTTTTCAAGACCAGGATTTAGAGAAAAACTCACTAGGCAATCCAAAGGATAGACCTGGACTCACGTCTGGATTAAAGCAAAATGATCTATGCTCTCTATTCTCGAAAACCAAAAAGGAAAATTTTTAAACACCAACTTGATATAATTTTACGGTGTTTGGCAGTTGGTCGACCAGAAGAAAATTCACAATCAATGTCCAAGCGATGATCCAGAAGAGCATATACATGCGTTAGGTGAATTGAATAATTTATTCTCATTAATGACTCAGTGCCAAAATCCAGTGAGAAATGTAAAATTCAAAATCACTAGATTTTGTAATTGGTCACAGTCCCTGTGATATACTTAGAGGTTGAAGGCTTAAGATGTTGAATATTGATTTTGATGAATGCCGGGTTCTTCTTATTAATTCAGATTTTGAATCAAGAAATGCAAAGGTCACTGGATTTTGGAACACAGCCCTTAATTCAGTTAAAATATATTTCTCCGGCCGGCGGACTGCTGGAATCTTCCCCGAGTACATTGTTAAGAAAAGAGAATTTAAAAAACGTGATTTTGTAGATTTATAAGAGGCATTTTGCAGGGCTTCTTTAGATTAAGCGATCCTTTACCTCTGGGGGAGATTTTTCTAATTTAAGGGATTTTTCAAGTTAATTATAAACTGAAGAAAGTAGCCAGAAAATGGATCGCTTAATAAGAAGTGAAAATTTCTCCTTATCCTTTCAAGGTAACTCAAAATTGATTCGAAAAAGGTAAGTTGGAGTCATCTATCTATACGTCTTTTTATATGATTCTGAAATATCTATTATTATGGTTGATACACCCGAAAACTTACCCGGTTGGGTAATCTGGCTTATTATTATATTTGTTATTCTCACAATTTTGGTAAAATGGGTATTACCTGTTATAAAACCCTAATTCTGAGATAGATACGTGGTAATTTAAAGTTTCAGATAAATAAAATACTTAGATACTACAAAATGGCATCTTTATAATGATACAGTTCCCTGTTTAAAAAAAGCGATAAGTAAAGATTATAAAAATATAATAGTCTCAAACCATGTACCTGAATTATCCAGTCTGGTTAGAGATTTAGGAATAAGTAATTACTTCATTCAAGTATATTCGTCAGCACATTTAGGGTATGAAAAGCCAAATATCCAGATGTACAGGAAAGTGCTTGACAAACTCGAAGATACTAGTGAAGTAACAATGATCGGCGATAGTTACATTGCAGATGTCGAAGGGGCAATAAATGCAGGAATTAAAGCAATACTGGTAAGAAAAGAGAACACCCACAATTATCAAAACTACTTAAAAATTTAGATGATATCTATGATATCTTGCTATAGGGGAATGCAAAACCTTAAACAAACGTCTGAACATCATTCTTTTAACAGTAGTGTTTTACACTGATAATACACCGCAATGTTGCTCTCTTACTTTTTCCAATAGCTTTCGTTTTTTCAATTGTTTTAACTTATCAGGGTGTCGTCCAGAATCTTGATCCGCACTTGATGTAAAAAATCAAGCACATTCAGCGTTGTTACCTGTTTAATGTTTTATACACATGTTCAGTGTTTTAAACAGTAGGGGTTTAATGCTATTGATTTTTCAATTCAACCACATAAGTTCTATATCCACATAAGTTCTCTATTTACACGCAAGCTTGTATCATGTGGAGATCAAGCTTGTTCATGTGGGGGTGAAATTATGAGAAAAGAACTGATAATTCTGTTAGTATTGTTAAGTGTATCTTTTGCAATAGGATGCGCTGGTCAGAAAGGTGAAGCTCCAAATGCAACGGCGACTCCAGCAACTTCAGTAACTCCAGGTACAGCAGGGCCTGAAGTTATAACTGTTTCTGCGGCTGCTAGCCTTACAGAAGCTTTTACAAATATTAAATCCCAGTTTGAGAAGGAAAACCCCGGAACAAGTGTAAACCTTAATTTTGCAAGTTCGGGGAACCTGCGCAGGCAGATTGAAGGAGGAGCACCTGTTGACGTTTTTGCTTCAGCTGATGAGGCTCAAATGAATATGCTTGCCAATGAATCACTTATCGTAAACAATTCAAGAAAAGACTTTGCTCAAAATTCTCTTGTGCTTATTGTCCCTAAAAATAGTGCTCTTAATATTACTGGCGTGAAAGATCTGGCTGACCCTAAAGTTAAGGGAATTGGCGTTGGAAATCCTGATACAGTCCCTGTTGGAAATTATACACGTACAGCATTGACTGAAGCGGGTTTGTGGAGTCAGCTAGAAAATAAGATGGTATTTGCCGAAGACGTCAAACAGGTACTCACATACGTGGAAAGAGGAGAAGTTGACGCAGGGTTCGTATACACAAGCGACACAAAAACTGCAGAACCAGGAACTATCAAAATCGTTACAAATGTGCCTGTTAGTATTTCTGTTAAGTATCCGATAGCTGTGATTTCTTATTCCGAGCATAAAGAAGAATCTCAGAAGTTCATTGATTTCGTAACCGGGAAAGAAGGACAGGATATACTGAAAAAGTATGGTTTTGTTTCCCAATCGTAAGAAAAGATTGACTACTGTTGGAATTACGCAGTTGATACTCAGTTGAACTATCGGAATTATGCAGTTGATACTCAGTTGACGCTCAAAATCAAGTACAATAATGTTTAAGCTTTCCGTCAGGCAGTTGAAGGCTTAATATTATTGATTTTTCAATTCAACTACGATTAATTTCTCAATTCAACTGCGTAAATCCTGTAATAAAAAAACTATTGGAAGCCAGTTGGAAGCCAGCTTCATCTGCAAACTTATGTTGTATGTTATTTTCTTGAATTTTAATTCAATTGGCACATTGCCAATTTAAAACTACTTTTTAAATATTAAACACAATATTATTTATTGTGTTGGGGATTGAAAACTATTTACCCTTAAACTTGAGGGATGAGAATTACTCTAAAAGTTATTCGATTGGAACTACATCCATCTTGATGGGGAAAAGAATGAGAACTGGGCTTATTCTTTTGATGGTTTTATTTAGCATATTTCTGGCAATAGGATGCACAAGTAAAGGCGAGACATATTACGTTAAAATTGAGAATTCTCAATTTTATCCAAATTCAATCACAATGTATTCTAGTGATACTGTAAGATGGACAAATCTCGATCCAACTAATCACACGGTCGTAGGAACTGGTTTCTCATCCGGTAATATAGCAAGTCAGGATTCATACGATCATAAATTCACGAAGATAGGGACCTATAATTACTACTGCTCTATTGAGCCTTCCATGAAGGGTGTTATCATAGTAAAATAAAATATATCTTAAACACTCTGAACCTTAAGCTATTCCTCTATAGAAAGAATGCTCCTTAGAATGCGCCCGTTTAAGTTTCCTTTCCCAAAGAATACTTAAATAAGCAGGTTAATTTATCTGGAATCAAGTTTTTTTCGAGGAAACCTTATGAAAGCAATAGTGATAGGAGCAGGCGAGGTTGGATATCATATTGCAAAGTTTCTTTCCGCCACACACGACGTAATTGTTGTCGAAAAAGATGAAGACGTTGCACGAAGGGTCGATGAACTCGATGTCCAGGTTCTTGAGGGAAATGGTGCAAATGCTGATATTCTCGCCAGTATCATCCACGACGCGGACATTTTGGTAGCTGTCACAGGAATAGATGAAGTCAACATCGTTGCCTGCATGACTGCAAAACTGATCATAAGATCCCATTCCGGATGGAAAGAAACAAAGACAATTGCAAGGGTTAGCAATCCTGATTATATCGATGTGCCTGTAACTTCGAGGTCTCAGGTTGGAGTCGATATAATGATTTGTCCTGAACTTGCGCTCGCCTCAGAGGTTGCCGAGGTCCTTTCGAGTCCTTCAGCTATAGATGCGGAGGTCTTTGCTGGAGGAAAAGTTCAGATGATGGAATTTGCCATCCGTCCTGACAGCAAGTTTGTAGGAAAGCAGATTCAGGACCTCAAGCTTGATGAGTGCTGCATTGTAAGTGCAATCTTTCGGAAGCAAGAAATCATTATTCCCCATGGGGACGATATCATTAACGCAAACGACCATATGGTAGTCGTAGGCAAGCCCAGAGCTCTGGAAGAACTTGGTCGTATTTTCGGGAATGTGGAGCCTCACAGAAATAGGATTCTCCTCATAGGTTGCGGTATTGTGGGATTTTATCTTGCTGAATTGATAGACAAAGACGAGAATGCCGACCTTAAAATTATCGAGTACAATAAAAGCCGCTGCATGGAAGTGGCAGAGATGCTGGAAAATGCTCTTATTTTAAATGGGGACGGCACTGATGTCAACCTTCTGAGGGAAGAGAATATCGAAGACATGGATGTAGTGCTCGCAGTTACGAACAATGACGAAAAAAATCTTCTGTGCTCGCTTCTGGCAAAACAAATGGGGGCAAGGAAAGTGATCGCAAGAGCTGACCGCCCTGATTATATACCTCTTTTTGAAATGATTGGAATTGATATGGCGGTCAGTCCCAGGGAAGCAACCGTAAATGAAGTACTTAAGCTTACAATGGGAACAGGTATCGAAAAGCTTACCATGCTGGAAGGCGAAAAGGCAGAAATTATCGAGTACACTACTTCAAGGTACTCAAAAATCATAGGAAAATCCCTCGAAAAGGTCAAATTCCCTAAAGACGCAATCGTTACCACTATTGTTCATAATGATGACATCATCATACCTAGAGGAGATTCCGTAATTCGGGAAGGAGATAGGGTAATAGTTTTTGCGCTTTCTTCCGCGGTTTCGGCAGTGGAGAAATATTTTAAGTAAAGAATATATTTAAAAACTTAAAAAACGTTCATCAGTTTTAAAATCGAGGTCTCACATGAATTTTAGAGTTGTCTTATATGCACTTGGTGGTGTGCTCCGGCTCCTGGGACTGATCATGTTAGTCCCTCTCGGAGTTGCATATTATTACGGAGAGAGTTTGACTCCTTTTCTGGTCTCGATTCTAATAACCACTCTTACAGGTTTTCTCTTGCTTTCCTATAAGACTGAAGAAGAATGGATGCGCAAAGAGGGTTTTGCAATCGTTGCTCTGAGCTGGCTTGCAGCTGCTGTTTTCGGTGCAATTCCTTTCATGCTGGATGGGATTTCTCCCTTAAACGCTGTCTTTGAATCCATGTCCGGATTTACTACTACAGGTTCAACAATTCTTACTGATATAGAAAGCCATCCAAAAGGCATCCTTTTCTGGAGAGGAATGATCCAGTGGCTCGGAGGCATGGGTATTATTGTGCTTTTCATCGCTATCCTTCCCAAACTCGGAGTCGCAGGCCGCCAGCTTTTTCGGGCCGAAGCGCCTGGGCCTACTGAGGACAAATTAAAGCCAAGAATAAAGGAGACTGCAAGAATTCTCTGGGTAGTCTACTTTGCAATTTCCCTTCTTCAGGTTATTGCCCTCCTGCTTGCAGGAGTCTCCCTTTATGATGCCATTAACCATACTTTTACTACAATGTCATGCGGAGGTTTTTCCAATTATGCTCTGAGCGTTGAAGCTTTTCACAGCCCTCTTATTGAATTCATAATAACCTTTTTCATGTTCATTGCCGGTGCAAACTTTGCACTTCACTATCGGGCAATTTACATAGACAAAAAGTTTCTTCTTAAAGACGATGAATTCCGTTTCTATACAGTCCTAGTTCTTTCAGCAACCGCGCTTCTTGCTATTCTGCTCTGGCGGGATATGGGCACAGGAATTTTTAACTCCTTCAGATTTGCCATTTTTCAGATAGTTTCGATCATAACAACTACAGGGTTTGCTACAGTAGATTTTAATCTCTGGCCCGATTCTGCAAAAATGGTACTTATAACGGTAATGTTTATTGGAGGCTGTGCTGGTTCTACAGGTGGAGGCATGAAGGTTGTGCGTATCCTTATTCTTCTAAGGTACAGTCGAGCGGAGTTATTCAAGGCCATTCATCCGAAAGCCATAAAAGCCGTTAAATTTAACAATAAAAATGTGCCCGATGAGATTGTCAATTCGATTGTTTCATTTGTTGTTATATATCTGCTTATCTTTCTCTCAAGCACCCTGATTCTCTCGGTTCTGGGCATGGACATTATAACTTCATTTACTGCGTCCATAGCTACGCTTGGTAATATAGGGCCAGGTCTGAATGTCATAGGTCCAATGGGCAGTTTTGACCCCATTCCCGCCCTGGGTAAACTGGTCCTGATTGCAAATATGTGGATCGGTAGGCTTGAAGTTTATACTGTAATTTTACTCTTTACGCCTGAGTTCTGGAGCAAGTAATCGCCTAAGTCCCGTCATCCTAGTCCCGTCGCCCTAGTTCCGTCACCCTAGTCCTGTCTCGGGAGGACGGTGCCGTTTCGCTCACTTCGTTCGCTCAAGCGGAGTAATCTTTAGAGACAGGTATTTTCAATGCTCTCAGGAGAACTAATTTACTCAAATTTCTCTTGGATCATGCAGCACAAGTCAGTTTAAAAAATGTTTGACCGAGGACTTTTTGAAAAAAACTTGACCGAAAAACTACTGCTAAATCTAAAAAGTCATAACGGCATGATCAACCAAATCAACGGTTGTGGCACAACCCTTTTGAAAAAAGGCTTGACCGAAAAGCTTCTTGATACGGCGTGATCAACCAAATCAACGGTTGTGGCTCAACGGTTGTTTTTGGATGACTTGAGGTGAGATAATTTCCTGTAAGGTAACTAAAAAAAGAAGCTAATAAATGGAAGAAAGTGCCTGGACTTCCAGGCGTTACATCTTACTCATTGAATTTACTCTGCGTTACGTCTTATTTTTCACCACTTCTTTTGCGGCATCTTTAAAAAGTACTCGAAGGTCCCAGAGAAGTTTTTTATTGGCTTTAAAGAGGGCCTGTAACAGGTCAAGAAGGCTCATTCTCTCGAATTTTACATTTTTCAGGGAATAAGCAAGAGAATTAAGTTCCTCGTCGCTTAGATTGATAAAGCAATTCTTTACGATAAGGCTCATGTTTATGTCGTGACCCATGGTTTCTCTCCATGGTTTCTCATAAACTTCTTCGAGTTTTTTGAGGGAAACATCTCCTGCGGATATAGCTGCATATGCAGCTTCTCCTGCAATCTTTCCAGCATTCATTGCGTTAAGAATTCCACCGCCTGTGATAGGGTCAGATTGGCGGGCAGCGTCTCCGATTAGCATCAGCCCGTTAGTGGAAGTTTTCTCAATGCTACCTGAAACCGGAACTCCTCCGAAAACCATCTCGACTATCCTGGCATCTGAAAATTTCTTTTCCATAAACCTGTTAAGATAGTCTACAGGTCTTGGCTTGAATTTTCCAGTCTTGCTCCCTAAAACTCCGATTCCTACATTGGCTTTTCCGCCGCCTTTCGGAAAGACCCATATATAACCGCCAGGTGCAATTTCATTACCTATGTAAAATTCGCAGTGGTGCTGGTCTATGTTCGCTCCAGCTATCAGATATTGGGCACAGGTCTCTATATCTATCGGTTTTAAAGAAGTATCGATGCCTGCCCATCTGCCTACCTTTGATTCGACCCCGTCAGCACCTATAACTATCCTGGCCCGCACATCATATTCTTTTCCAAGATGCATGAGCCTGGCTCCTCTGACAAAATCGTCTTCAATGATAAGACCAGTTGCTCTGGTTTTTACCATCACTTCCGCTCCGGCTTCGGCAGCCTGTTCTGCAAGAGCCCGGTCAAACACTTTTCTCTCAAGGACGTAACCTACTTCTCCACCAGCGATTTCTTCTGCCATCTCTATCTTTGTACCGTCTGGAGCGTAAATATGGGAAGCATTAAGGTCAGAACAAATCCATCTCTTGTCAATCTCCACATATTTTTTGAGATGTACTTTGCTCACGCCTTCGGCACAGCGTACGGGGTCACCTATCTCCTGACGTTTCTCGATTAAAAGTACATCCAGCCCTTTTTCAGCTGCGGTTCTGGCGGCAATGGAACCTGCAGGACCGGCACCTATCACTAAAACATCATACATGTCCTTCATTTCATTACCTCAATTGCTCCTACAGGGCAGATGCGATCGCATATCCCGCACGTAATGCACGTACTTTCGTCTACTTCGACCCAGGTCTCTACAAGTTCGAGTGCTCCCTTAGGGCAGACTCCCACACAGGCACCACAGTATCCACACTTGTATCTATTTATCTTAAGGCTCACCAGCTCACCTGTACCTTTTAAAATTAATTTATAATGCTTAATCAGTAGACATCCTCTTTCTTGCAAATATTGTGACATGGACCGAAAAGCATGACAGTATAATGCCACATTATTTCTACTGATTACTTCAATAGAGTCCTGAAAGTTCTTTTTTAATTATTATATTTTTAAACTTTTATTTTTTCGGTCAATGAATCTTTTTTCGACTTTCTGAGGTCCAATTTTCATATCTAAATTCTTCCTCGGAAAGATCCGATTAAATTAAGATTTACCCATTGTATGGTTACTTTTCCGAATAGTTTTCACAATAATGTGTTTGTCCAGTTAAAGTTATTGGCTCTATTGGATCATGTATTCGGTATAAAAATTTATTTCAGTTAATTTTTTCTCTAATATAAATATTTTGTATTACACCTCTCTGTATTATATTTTTATATTTTAATAAAAAGTATCATGCTTTCCTTTTTAAGAAAAATCAAGCTGCTTCTCTTTCCTGAACGTCCAGGGTTTTCTTCTCAACCTCTATATCTTTCCGATATTGTTTTGAATACCTTGCTTCTACTCCTTCTCTGTGAAAATTGTTATAAGTGCAGAAAGGAATTATCCTGCCATCCGGGGTAGCATAGTGGATTCCGCATTGTTCAACCCTTCCCAGATCCAGGTTATAGAGGTCCTGAAAGTGCATAGCTCCGAGGAAAAGTGATTTTCGATGGAATTGGGCAGCATGTTCTCTTGTACCATTTTTAAGAAAATTCGTTATCAGGGAGACTATCTTAAGATCCTTTGGGCCTTTGGCTTCATCGATGTAATGCGGAATATGATAAAGAACTTTTGCAAGTTTCTTTACGTTAGAACCCTGCCCTTCAAATTCTGGAGTAACGCTCTCAAGGAACTCAAGGAACCCATCCACGTCCACAAAATCAGTTATCGGAATTAGCTTTCCCTCATTTTCAAAGATATAAGTGGCAGCTCCGCAGTGAGGGTGAATTGTAAACTCGGGAAGTGGAACCTTTCGCACTGCGCTCACGAAGCGGATGATGGGGACTGCGGCAGATGCAGGATACCAGGCTGAACTGGGAATATCTCCTTCGGTTTGTTCTTCCAGGAGTGATACTAGATCGGGAATTGTTATTCTCTGTTCTTTTCTCATGGCTTGATCAATGCGGCCTGCGAATGCTACTGGCTGGAAGTTTACACCTCTCACGACGTCCTCATTTCTAGCCGCAAAGCGGACAATATCTCCAACCTGGTGATCATTAACACCTTTTATCAGGGTGGGCACGAGCACAACACTATTCAGACCTGTCTGCCTGCAGTTTTCAAGAGCTTTTTGTTTTATAGGAAGGGCATTAAATCCTCGGTTTTCTATGTATGGTTCCTTAGAGACTCCATCAAAGGATAGATATACAGTATGGAGCCCTGAGGTCTTTAAAGCTTCACAGTATTCCTGGCTTTTTGCGAGCCTGACACCATTAGTTGCAATCTGAATCTGTGAAAACCCAAGTTCTTGAGCTGTTTCGATGATTTCCGGAAGGTCTTCCCGGACCGTAGGCTCTCCTCCAGCAAATTGGACGGCATAGCAGGGAACAGGTTCTTGATTTCGGAGATTCAGCATCATTTCCCTTATCTGTTCAAAATCTGGCTCGTATATAAAGCCACTTGCTTTGGCATTAGCAAAGCATACCGGACAACTGAGATTACAACGATTTGTAACGTCAATGTTTGCCAGCAGAGTTCCGGTTTTGTGCTTGGAGCAAATTCCGCAGTCCCAGGGGCAGCCAACGGAAGAAAGAGTCCCATTATTGGTTGAAACTCCACTACCGACATAAGAATAGCGTCTGAACCTGTCGTATAGTTTGCTGTCCGACCAGTAGACATCCGTAAAGGTCCCGTGTTCTGGACAAGTTTTTTTCAGCATTATCTTACCATTTTCTTCAAATATAGTGGAATCAAGAACTTTTTTGCATTCTGGACAAACAGACTTTATATGTTTCATTAATACGCTCCCCTAAATTTATTACGGAAGTATGTTGTTTTTTTTGAAAAGATCTTCCTTTTCAGGAAACTTTTCACTATTTAATCCTATCAATAGTTTTATATTTACTTTTTTGTTATATTTTCTGCCAGAAGATCAATAAGAATATCCATTATATCCTGAAAATCCTCATCCTCAATTTCATTCCTTAAGTGGATAAGGGAAAGAACCGTATATGTGGTTTCAGCAAGAATCCTGGCATCTTTGTCTATCAGAAGACCCGCGGCTGCCCACTCTTCAAAAAAAGGTAAAATCATTTTTACGTTTTCTCTATGAATAGTTTTAATTTTTTCTTCTGAAGATCGGGAAATCGTCAGCTCAAGGTGCTCTTTTTCAATGTAAACTTTTCTCCAGACAGGGTGGTTATTCGCAATATCCAGTACATAATGCAGATAAGCCTTTATCGCTTTATAAGGTTCCTTCCTGTATTTCAGAAAGGAATTTTCTAATAAGTTGTCCTTTAAGGCTTCTCGCTCTTCCGTATATATCTGTAGAAAAAGATCTTCTTTGCTGTTAAAAAAAGAGTAAAAAGAACTTTTTGCAATTCCAAGGTTTCTGGTAAGATCTTCAATGCTTGTTTTCTTTATTCCGTATATGGCAAAACATTCTTTTCCTCTATCTATGATTTTGTTTCTTATGATCTCTCTTTCTTCAGATGTAAAAGATCTCACAGGCTCGCCTCTTCTGAAAATAGCCCATCCAGATTTTTGCTGATTTTGTATATTCTTACTTTACTATTCAAGATCTACAATATTAATCTCAATGAATCATTGAGTTTTCTATTCATAGCTTAATAGGTACATTAATTATTTAAAGTTACTGATTGATCAGTCAATCTTGAAATTACAGACAAACATATATGATTCTAGTCAGGAAAACTGTTCCTAAATAGGAACCAGTCCGACCCTTCCTCTGTTCATCTCAAGCCTTAACTTTTTGCTGATATATTCTTTCACAGCTCTGCTTCCTTGTATAAGCAGTTCGACCAGATATTCGGGCTTATCAATATCAGTACCCGCTAAAAAAGAATCATATACCTCAACACTCTGTTCTATTTTTTCTGCAAGTGAACAGTGCGTCCGAAAACTCGAACCATAGTACCTGACCTTATAGCAGGAAGGGTTTTTTTATAGGGGATTACGTCTTTAATAGTGCCTATCCCAAAAGTTACTTTATTCTTGATCATTGGGAATTTTCAGAATTGTTCCTATGATCATAAGCTTTATTGATTATTCGAAATACAAGGTCCAAAAAGCAAATTTCAAGTTTTGGGATGAACTCATAGAGTATAAAGACATCAAAAATAGATTCTAAAATTTGGCTCTTCGCTGTTTTGTATGGGTTAAAAATAATTGTTTAGTTAAAAAGTATTCAGATCAAATATGAAAACATCAATTTTAAATGTGATTTTCAACAACAACTATTTTCATATCTTATCTATGATACTTCAATGTTCATACTTCAATATTCATACTTCAATATTCAGGAGCTAAATGTAAGTTTCCCACTCGAAATAGCGAAGAGCCAAAAAAATGGAACTTGAAGCTTTACAACAATCTCTGGCTTCTCTGGACACCAATACGGATGAAGTTGAAGATGAAAGGTATGCCAAAGCTTTTCACATTTTGTTTTCTACCATTGAAAAACAGAATGAAAAGATTGAATTCTTCAAAGCAGAGATCCAGAAGCTTCGAGATGAAATCAACTTATTCAAAGGTGAACAAAACAAACTTAAGATTCATGGCTCTAAAAAGAATGAAAGTATTCTCTCCATATTGAGTGAAAATTCCTCAATTTCCATTCAATATGAAAAGGATACGAATCGGGCGCAAAAAGGTTATAAAAGAAGAGAGGAAGTAATTAGCCGAAGAGCTTAAAACTAAAGGGAGAACAAAAAGAGCTGGATTTGAACGATAGGACTTGAAAGAGAATTAAAAGGGGCTGAAGGGAAAATAAAGAAAGTTTAAGAAAAATTAAGTAAAATTAAGTAAAATTTACAGAGAATCCTAGGAAAGTTTACAAGGAACGTTTAAGGGAATTCAAGTAAAATTAAAGAGAATTTGAGGCGCTTCCTGCTTAGATTCGGGTGAAAATATGGAAAAATATGATTATAGTGAACTTGGGCTGAAAGCCGGACTTGAAATTCACCAGCAGTTAGATTCGAAGGAGAAACTGTTCTGCAGGTGTCCGACCCTTATAAGGGATGTCAAGGACTCGGACTTCGAGTTTTTCAGGTATCTCAGAGCTACGGAAAGCGAGATGGGAGAAAAAGACAGGGCTGCGGTGGAGCAGACTAAGATACGGAGGAAGTATATCTATAAGGCTTATGATACGACCTGCCTCATAGAGAATGATGAAGAGCCTCCAAGAGAACTCAATAAGGAAGCCCTGGGCATTTCTCTCGGGATTGCAAAACTCTTCAACATGAAGCCTGTCGACCAGATGCACGTTATGAGAAAGATCGTGGTAGATGGGTCTAACACAAGTGGGTTCCAGAGGACTGCTTTTCTCGCAAGTGACGGATTTATTGAAACCTCCCAGGGGCGTTGCGGAATTGACAGCCTCTGCGTGGAAGAAGAAGCTGCTCAGAAAGTAGAGGAAATAGGGGATTCGATTATTTATTCCCTGGACAGGCTTGGAATTCCGCTTGTGGAGATCGCGACTGCACCGGATATCAAGTCTCCTCGTCACGCAAGGGAAGTCGCCGAGCAGATAGGAATGTTCCTCAGGTCGACAGGAAAAGTAAAGAGAGGACTTGGCACGATCAGGCAGGATGTAAATATCTCAATTGCCGAAGGCGCAAGAGTTGAAATTAAAGGCGTACAGGCACTTGACCTCATAGAAGATATTGTCCGCAGGGAAGTTGAAAGACAGTTAAATCTTCTTTTTATCAGGCAGGAACTTATAGAAAGAAAAGCCTTTGTCTGCGAAGAAATCTATGACATAACAGGGCTTTTCGTAGACACGAAATCCAAGGTCTTGCAAAAAGGCGTGAAAAAAGGCGCAGTCCTTGCAGCCCTTCTCAAGAAATTCGATGGGCTTGTAGGCAAAGAAGTGCAGCCAGGAAGAAGACTCGGAACCGAATTTTCAGACCGGGCAAAGACCGCGGGCGTTGGAGGAATCTTCCACACCGACGAACTTCCAAACTACGGGATAACTGAAAAAGAAGTCAAGACTGTCCGAGATGCGATAGGCGCGTCTGCAGGAGACGCCGTAATAATGGTTGCGGACAAACCCGAGAAAGCCAGGCTCGCAATCGAAGCGGTTATTCAAAGGGCAAAAGAAGCCATGGAAGGAATTCCTGAAGAAACACGAAAAGCCCTTCCCGATGGAAACACCGCCTATATGCGTCCCTTACCTGGCGCTGCAAGGATGTACCCTGAAACCGATGTGCCTCAAATCGAAATATCACAGGAATACTTCGATTCAATTGAGGTTCCCGAACTCCTTACTGAACGGGCGAAACGTTTTATCTCTGAAAACGGCTTGAATAAAGAGCTTGCTGAAAAAATAGCTTATTCAAAGCATCTTCCTCTCTTTGAGGAGCTGATCGAGACTTACGGGAAAGATGAAAACGTAAACTCAACCCTCATCGCTAGAACTCTTGTCGGGATCGTTCCGGAAATCCGGAGAAACGGTGTAGAGACTGAAAACCTTACGGATGAGCATTTCCAAGGGCTTTTTGCAGCTATTTCAAATCAGGATATCGCAAAGGAAGCAATTCAGGACCTCTTGGCCGCTCTTGCAAAAGAGCCTGAACTGAGCACTCAGGAAGCGATCTCAAAGCTCGGGCTCAGTGCTTTTGACCCAGAAGAAGTTGAAAACTTCATCAAGAAAACCGTCAGGGAAAGAGGAGACTTTATCAAGGAAAAAGGCCCGGCAGCTCTTGGTCCCCTCATGGGCATTGTCATGAAGGAATACAGAGGCACTGTTGACGGAAAAATCCTTAGCCAGATGTTGAAAAAGGAACTGGATAGTTTTATTAATCAGGGGTAACTCCCTTTTATTCGTTTATTTTTATTATTCTCTATTGTCTATTATTATTATTATTCTTTATTGTCTATTTTTATTATTTTCTGTTGTTTATTCTCCATTTTTGTTTTTATTCGTTACATTGTTGAGAAATACTTTTCTATTTCTTTTTATACCTGTATTTTTCCTTCAAGAATGTTTCAGGCCAGACCGAATGACATAAATTCTTAGTTATGAAGTAAAGAAGATAACTTTTTATATTAATTAAGACATTTATACTAATAGTAATTATTGGTAGTTGTGGGTGACATTTTGGTACATAGGAGATGGTAAGTGGTGAGATGATCCACAAGAAGGTTACAAGATAATAACCTCAGGAGAAGATCCCGTGAAAATACTGCTTGTAGATGATGACCCTTTGTTTTTGGAGCTATCAAAGACTTTCTTAGAAGTCTTTCATGATATAACTTCGGATACTGTAAACTCTGCAAGGGAAGCCCTTCAGAGGCTGGAGAAAAACTCCTATGACGTGGTAGTCTCAGACTATGATATGCCTTTAATGGATGGCATCACGTTTTTGAAAACTATCCGTGACAAAAGGATTGACACTCCCTTTATCCTGTTCACAGGTGTGAGTAAAGACGAACTTATGCACCAGGCAATTGAGAATGGTGCAGATTCCTTTATTCAGAAAATAGGGGACCCAAAAGCTCAGTATTCCGAGCTGTCAAAGAGAATCTGGCAGGCTGTCAGTAGTAATACAAGCTACTAAAAAGAATAGAGTAAGAGCTTTGAACCCTGCGTTAGTTCTCAACCATATTCAAAATGTTTATATCTGTCAATAGCTGTTGCTAAGTCGATTTTTGGATTTTGTCGGTTTTGGATTTTGTCGGTTTTTGGATTTTGTCGGTTTTTGGATTTTTCATTGCAGGCTTTTAAAGAGCATAATATATAACACACCACATTTTATTTAGCTTCTTTTAACTGTATTTAACACTATGCAACTATATTTCTCAACTTATATTTTTATTTAGTCTTGACTTGCTTAATAAGAAGCAGGATTCTTCAGCAGGTCAGAAAAAGCCTTCTGTAACAAAAGATTTCTGGAATATATTTATTTCCTTGTATATTCATGCCTTTATGGGGATCTTATGGTTCAGGATTACAAGCTGTTTATAGGGGGAGAATTTAAGGCCTCTTCAACCGGAGAGACTTTTGAAGATCTAAATCCGGCTACTCTAGAAAGCCTGGCAACAATACAGGTCGCTGGACCTGAGGACGTGGACAGGGCAGTTGAGGCTGCTGAAGCAGGATTCAGGCTCTGGAACGAGGTCCCGGCTGCAAAAAGAGCTGAAGTACTCTTCAGGGCAGCCCGGATTTTACAGGAAAGGAAGAAAGAACTTGCCGTCCTTATGACAGAAGAGATGGGAAAGGTGCTGCCTGAGACAAGGGGAGATGTACAGGAAGCCATTGATATCACAAATTATGCCGCCGGGGAAGGAAGGCGGATGCTTGGGGAGACAACGACTTCCGAACTCAAGGAAAAGTTCTGCATGACCGTACTCAGGCCGATAGGGGTAGTTGGCTTAATAACTCCCTGGAACTTTCCGATTGCTATTCCCGCGTGGAAGATTATGCCAGCCCTTGTAGCTGGAAACGCGATTGTTTTTAAGCCCGCAAGTGACACGCCTCTGCTTGCCTTCAAGCTGATAGAGGTGCTTAGTGAAGCAGGCTTGCCTCCCGGAGTGATAAATCTAGTAACAGGGCCCGGAGGAACTGTTGGGAAAGCTGTAGTCCGGCACCCTCACATAAAGGCTATCTCCTTTACAGGCAGCCTTGATACCGGAAAATGGATCATGGAAGAGTGTTCAAAAACCATGAAAAGAGTCTCTTTGGAACTCGGAGGCAAAAACCCGGTAATTGTTATGGATGATGCCGACCTTGAACTGGCCCTTGAAGGTGTGCTGTGGGGAGCTTTTGGGACTACAGGACAGCGCTGTACTGCTACGAGCAGGCTGATTCTGCATGAGAAGATAAAGGATGAATTCATAAAAAGGCTGCTTGCAAAAGCAAAAGCTCTTAGAATAGGTGAAGGACTCCTGCCTGAGACGGATATAGGACCTGTAATCAACAAAGCTCAGCTTGAGAAGATCGAAAAATACGTGAAAATAGGAAAAGAAGAAGGAGCAACTCTTCTTTACGGGGGAAACAGAATTGATCTCGGGCTTCCTGGCTATTTCTTCGAGCCCACAATATTTACGGATGTCAGGCCAGACATGCGAATTGCACAGGAAGAGATTTTCGGGCCAGTACTCGGGGTCTTTACGGTTTCAGACCTTGAAGAGGCGATCACACTTGCGAATAGTACCAGATACGGGCTTTCTTCGGCAATCTACACTGAGAATATAGGAAACGCTTTCAGGGCAATCGAAAAAATCGAAGCCGGAATCACATATGTTAATGCTCCTACAATAGGAGCCGAAGTCCATCTCCCCTTTGGAGGGGTCAAAGGGACAGGAAATGGTTTTCGGGAAGCTGGTACCGAGGCTGTCAAGGAGTTTTCCGAGGTAAAAGCTGTGTATATAGACTACAGCGGCAGGCTGCAAAAAGCTCAGATAGATTCAGCGGAATAAAATTCATAGGAGTAAATTTCGAGAGCATGGAGAAACTGGGGAGGAATAAATTTTGGCTCAGGAGAAAACTGAAGAATTTGAAACGGTGCAGGGAGTGGAAAAGCCGGGAAAAAATAAAGCAATGGAAGCGGGACAGTATTTTGATTTTTTTGAGCATGAGGCAGGAACGTTTAATACCATTGGCCCGAAAGCCAGGGAGATAATCGAACAGGACTGTAAAATAACATCAGCCTGTACAGCTCGTCCATATCCTCTGGTTGTGGACAGCGCAAAGGGTTCCGTAATCAGGGATGTTGACGGAAGAGAATACATTGACCTGGTTGCAGGAATTGCTGTTATGAATGCAGGATACTCCAATTCTGAGGTTAAAGCTGCAATCTTATCTCAGCTTGAAAAAATGACTCACTGCGGATATGGAGATTTCTTTGCCGAACCTCCTGTAAAGCTTGCAAAAAAGTTAGAAGACCTTTCAGGCTATTCAAAAGTATTTTACTGTAACAGCGGGACTGAAGCCGTGGAAGCTGCAATCAAACTTGCCTTCTGGAAAACAAAACGTCAGGGCCTTATCTCATTTTATAACTCCTTTCACGGCCGGACCCTGGGCTCCCTTTCTCTTACCTGCTCAAAAGCCAGGCAAAAGGAACATTTTCCTGTGCTTCACACAGCTCATTCCCATTATGCCTACTGTTACCGCTGCCCCTTTAAACTCGAGTATCCTTCCTGCGGGATCGAGTGCGCAAAAGAGCTTGAAAACCTGATTTTCAGGCGGGAATTGAGCCCGACGGATACTGCCGCAGTTTTCGTGGAACCGGTCCAGGGAGAAGGTGGGTATATCGTCCCCCCTCCTGAGTTTCATAAAGAAGTGAGGAGGATCTGTACTGATAACGATGTTCTACTTGTAGCGGATGAAGTCCAGGCAGGTTGCTTCAGGACAGGACCTTTCCTTGCAATGGAAAATTTTGGGGTCAAAGCTGAAATCTCATGCTTTGCAAAAGCTCTTGGAGGAGGGCTTCCACTGGGAGCAATACTTGCAGATCGCGAGCTTATGGACTGGCCACAGGGTGTTCATTCAAACACCTTTGGAGGAAATCTTCTGGCTTCAGCCGCGTCTTTTGCGTCTCTTGAGTTTCTGGAAAAGGAAAATATTGAGCACCGAGTAAAGGAGCTTGGTTCCCAGATGAAGCAACGCCTGAGGGAGCTTCAGGAAAACTTTCCATGCATTGGGGACGTACGCGGCCTCGGCCTGATGGTTGGAGTCGAGATTGTAAAACCTGATAAATCAATAGACCCGATACGAAGGGACAGAATTCTAAGGGAAGCCTTTAAAGAAGGAATTCTGCTTCTCCCCTGCGGGGATTCGGTAATTCGTTTCTCTCCACCGCTGGTTATTACAGATGAAGAACTTGATTCTGGAATCGAGAAGTTTCAGAAGGCTATGAAAAAAGCAGGATCTTAAGCTAGCAGACATTTAAGCTAAACAGGCACTTAAGCTAAACAGGCACTTAAGCTAAACAGGCACTTAAGCTAAACAGGCACTTAAGCTAAGCAGACATCTAAGCTGCCTAAAAAATAAAAAAAATTAAGCGCATTATAGTATAAGCAAAAATGAAAAAATTTTCTAAATAAATTTTGCAATCTTCAAAAATAAATTAAAGGCTAATTCACGACGTTTCTGTATGTCAATTACATGAAAATTGTAAAGTTTTTAAGTAGTAATCACATATACAATAATATGGAGTATAAGAACAATGATATGCTTGAGAAGAATAATTTCGCTTTGATAATTTTCATAATTGCTATTGCAATGGCAGTAAGTCTCTTAGGGATAATCATCTGTATTAAGGTAACTCATCTGTATTAAGGTAACTCATCTGTATTAAGGTAACTCATCTGTATTAAGGTAACCCATTTAAGGTAACCCATTTCTAAAAAGGGTTAGGATTTACGCAGTTGAACTGAAAAATCAACAGCATCAGACCGTTTACTGTTTAAAACGTGACTTTTATCTACTGTCGAGTCAAACACAAAATGCCGTATAAAATCGATTGCAATTATTTGGGATCAGTGAATCTTTGATGATTGACTCGACACTACGGTCTTTACTGTAATTGATTTTTTATTGTAATTGATTTTTTACTGTAATTGATTTTTTACTGTAATTGATTTTTTACTGTAATTGATTTTTTACTGTAATTGATTTTTTACTGTAATTGATTTTTTATTGTAATTGATTTTTTACTGTAATTGATTTTTATTGTAATTGATTTTTTACTGTAATTGATTTTTTACTGTAATTGATTTTTTACTGTAATTGATTTTTTACTGTAATTGCTTTTTTACTGTAATTGCTTTTTTACTGTAATTGATTTTTTACTGTAATTGATTTTGTTTCTCAACTGTGTAAGTCCTAAAATCATTGATATTTAAGTGAATCTATAGGTTTCATTTTTGAGGCTTTCAATGCCGGGTAAACTCCACCGGTAAGACTGGTAATGATTCCAAATCCAATGCTTCCAACTATATACAAAAAGACACCTCGATCAAACAACGAAGATACATCTTTTAATATTAAATCTGTTATAACAAATACTACACCTAAGCTTAATATTCCCCCAATGAAGCTGGCTATTATTCCAAGAATAAGAGACTCTAAAACAAACATTTTCATTATATCCTTCTTAGATGCTCCGACAGCTTTCATTATACCTATTTCTTTTGTCCTTTCTGTAACTGACATTAACATTATATTTAGAATACTTACACTGGCAACAACTAGAGAAATAGAACCAATTCCCATCAAAAATAGAGAAACATATCTCAAAGCGTCTTCAACACCACTTAACATATTTTTTACTGAAGACAAAAAAACCTTGTCATCTTTCTTATTGAGCATTTTTTTAACTGAATTTTCCACGCTGTCTACATCATCAACATTTTTAGCTTTAACTATCACAAAATCATATTCATTATTGTTGTCAGTAAATATTTTGTTGTAAACTTCGGGGTTAACAAAAATTGAATTATCCACACTAACGTCAGGACTCATACCTCGCTTTTTGAGAATACCAGTTACTTTCAACTTTGTATCTTCTAATGTTACTTTCCCACCCACTTTTATATCCAGAAAGTTTGCAAGTTCCTGCCCTATTACACAACCTGTGGAGCTACTTTTGAGCATTTTTCCATTATCTATCTCAGCCAGAGTAGTCAAATCTTCATTTCCAACTCCATATACAGCACCATACATTGATTTGTCTTTGTATTCTATTTTAGTACCTGAGGAATAGATAGGCAAGACACTTTCAATCCCACTAATTTTATCTAGTTGTTTTACCTGGTTTTCGGTGATAGATGTTTCTCCACCTGCCGGATAGACTACTATCTCATTATTATAGTCTTCAAAGGAATTAGAAACAGAAACTTTCAGACAATTTCCAAGAATTCCCATCGATGATATCGCAAAGACCCCGATAATTATTCCGATTGCTGCAAGAATAGTACGTACAACTCTTCTCTCCAAATTCCTTTTTGCAAGTTGAATATAAATATTGCCAGGCTGCTTAACTATTTTCATTGGATATTTCACCATCAATGAGTTTTACGTTTCTATTTGAATAATGCATAAGTGTTGGATCATGTGTTACTACAACCAATGTTGTTCCATTGAGATTAAGAAACCTTAGTAATTCCATGATTTCTCTTCCCGTTTTTGTATCTAGATTGCCTGTTGGTTCATCTGCAAGAAGTAGAGACGGAGAATTAGCAAGAGCCCTGGCTATTGCTACTCTTTGTTGTTGTCCGCCTGAAAGCTCGTAAGGTTTATGAGTTGCATACTTTGAATCAAGATTTACCTTTTCTAACAACGATAATGCTTTTTTTTGTCGCGTTACTTCCGAAACTTTACTAAATACCATCGGTAATTCAATATTTTCCAATGCTGTAAGAGTCGGGATTAAATTGAATTGTTGAAAAATAAATCCAATGTTACTTCTACGAATAGCTGTCAATTGTTCATCATCAAGTTTTGAGATATCAATATTATTTATTTTTATAATCCCTTTTGTTGGAGTATCAAGGCACCCTATGAGATTAAGAAGAGTAGATTTTCCTGAGCCAGACGCACCCATAATCGTGAGGAAATCTCCTTTTTTAATCGAAAGATTCACGCCTTTAAGTGCATGAATATAATTTGGGCCGAGAGCATATGTTTTTGCGATTTCCTGCAATTCTACAACTTGATCAGCCATAAAAACTCAACTCTCGCCTTCCCCTTTGTTCATCTTCTTTTGCTTTTTCCAGGAATATCCGATAATTCCGAAAACCGCAATACACATAATTATAATAATGGCTATAAGGAGAGGAGATGATGCCTTTTTGTCAGTTTGAAACGATGATTCTTTTGAATCTAAATATACAGATTTTGTAATTGATGTATAAGCATTGTCAGTACCTCTAAATTCAATTAATAAAGGGATCTCTGGAGTTCCGGGAGATACAAATGCTGATAACTCAAAGCTACTGAAATCATCCTTCTCAAGACTGCCTATAAAGTAACTTGGGTAGGGTTTTGTGGAGTTGATTCCTTTTGAATCAATTAAGGAAACCATGACGTTTTTCATATCAGTTAACCCAATATTGTTGATTTCTCCACTAACTGTGTATTTACTTCCCAGATTATTTACTTCGATGTTTGTTAAAGTCAGTGTTGGTTTCGAGATCACGTCTAGGTTTGTACTTGTTGTTTCACTCGTATGATGATTATCTCCGTTAAAATAGGATATCAAACATTTTATTTTTTTATTTCCTGGGCTTGACTTTACCGTATTTACTGTGAATTCAACGGTTGAGTTATTTCCTGCAGGAATAGTTCCGACAAAAATATTGGACGGATAAATAAGAACATCTTCACATGAAGGGCTTAAAATGACATCTTTAATATCGCTAGAACGTGGATTTATTACATCTACCGTAACAGTCGAAATTTCATTTATCATACTTGAAGGAAGATTCGAAAAAACAAGTTGTGCATTCCTGTCATCAATTTTTATTGGAATTTTATAATTTAAATCGTACATATCACTTCCCCCTATTAACTCAAAGTTCAGGAAGTGTGTGCCACTGGATGCTTCTTTTTTGACTTTAATGTTAAAAGTTAAATTTAGCGTATCTCCAGGTCCTATCAAGCCTATGTTTGAATAACCTTTATCCATTACTTCTATGTCATTGGTTCCTATAAGTGATGCACTAACAATATAGGCATTCATATCAAAGGTTTTACTATCCTCCTGTACGTAAACATCTCCAGTTGCCATATTCTTAAGGGATACGGTGACAGTTCCGTTATCTTCTGGAAAAAGGGAAAGAGGATCGGATTGGCAGGTTACTTGAACAGTTGGCCTTACAGTAGTATCACCCGCAACTGGAATTATAAGAAATATACACAGTATCGAAGTTGCTATTGATCTTATCATTGTTTTTCGTATCAAGTCAATCCTCCGATTAATGAATAAACCTGGTAGATAAGAGTCAGGCCTACAGGAACGCCGATAGTAAGGATAGCATTTTTTGTTGACATATTGCGTGCATGTACGAGTGCGAATACCCAAATGTTTGCAGACAATAAGAAACATAACATTACAAATGTTTCCGCTGCCAAAGAGAGAGGATTATTCACCAATGCTTGTGCGAAACTTTCTGAAAAAAGTTGAGGGTTTTGTGATGAGATCGGTACTGAGGGTAGTATGTAGTACATAACAACTAAATTTACAATCCCTGCAAGGATTTGTGGAGCAAACCCATAGCCTACAAACTCCAGAGTCCTTTTAAAAGAACCATCTGGATGAAATAAAAATGATATGAGGTAGAAAATCCCAGCCAATATGATCCAGTATAAGAATGTTCCAAAGAGACCCACAATGACACTACCTAACGTCACAGCAGTAGACAGAAAGGAATTTCCATCTAAAGGCAGGATTTCTTTCATTTTATTCATCATTAGAATACCTGAACCTATTTGAAGTATGGAAATAATAAGTACTATCAGTACAGGATATTTGAAACTGACCTTCTTTTTTGACTTTTCACTGAAAAACAAATTTGGATTAAATAATAGCTCTTTCATACTTTATCTCCTAAAGTAAATATAATTAAGCTAACTAGAAAATTTATATTCATAATTGAATTATTCAATTCCATATTTAGTGTCAATTTGGCAAGTTTGATATTTTTGGCCAAGAGTTCATCCTTTGTTGAAATGAAAATGAAATGAGAATAATTGTATTAGCTTGAAAGAACAGGTTTTCCAGGTTCCTTTCTTTAATCAGGTTTTTCGATTTCGATCATGTTTACTCCGGCTCTTTAATCAGGTTTTTCAACTTCGATTATGTTTACTCCGGCTGCATTCATCAAATCTTTCTCAGTGAACTTACCTGTTCAGAGAAAAGCTATTGAGACTGCTTTCCAGGAGGTTTCAAAGTTATTTGTGAAACTCGACATTATAACGCCTGCTTTGAATCAGGCTCTATATTCAATTAATTTCACTGTCAAGAGTTCTAAGTAAACATATTAATGTTGACTATATATAGATATCCGTTCAGAAACTTTTTGTAATATTTGTCTTGAAAATATTTATCCTTTTGGAGAATTTTTAAGTTATTTCAAAATAAATTTGAGAACTTAACCATAAAATATATATAAAAAATAGATAAAATTTATTCCAAGTTATTAATTTATCTTACATTGACAATATCAAGTTAGGCAGTGTGCCAATTTTTATGTAAAATCATAACTCTCAAAAAATAACTCTCAAGAAATAACTCTCAAGAAATAACTCTCAAGAAATAACTCTCAAGAAGTTATTGAGTAGAAAATTCCATCTTGGAAGATCAATTCTCTACATAGTACGCAAGAACTTGACTTCAAATTTACAGCAAATTAGAGACACTGCCAAATTCAATAAAACATTTTTTTATATTGAACTCATTCAAAAACCAATTATCCTCAAAAAGTAAATGAGTTCTACTAATTGAGGTATCCGGTTTAATTATAAAACACACTCTAAAAAAAGGGCAAAATACAACTACTTATTTTCATTAAATAACTACGGATTGTTCAAATAAAATACGGATTGTTAAATAAAAAAGAAAAAAATATATTTTCCCTTATCTTTTCAGTCCTTTCTTTTATTTTCTGTTCTTGTTGATGTCATTTAACCTATCTGTCTGCCTGAGCGTTAAAAGCCTGCTTGCAAGAGGGGACATAGGAAGGTCTGCACTAAGCGTTAGAGAGCTTATTCTTGATTCTGTCAGCATTCTTCCAGGCAGGTCAGGGAAGACCTCAAGCCCTTTTCCTACAGGCATCTTTGGGCTTTTGGGTATGGACTCCAGAAGACCAGCAGATTTGATTCCGGTAACGGAGCTGGAAACAAGCCTCGGAAGAGTTTCCGAACTCAGGCGAAGATGATCAGAAGAAGAGAGTCCAAGATCCCTATCAGACGAGAGACGTTTATTGAAATCAGGCATAAGTCCCCTGAACTGGTCAAGGACCGGATTTGAAAAAGTAGCTGATTCGTAAGTTGGAGTAAGATTTTTGGCAAGGGCCTTTTCGCGGGCTACGCGGTCAGTTAAGTGAGAAGGCAAAGCTGAATTTTCTGGTTCACTGTCATTCATAGCAGTAAGGATTGTCACGATGGTATATCAATTATACGAGGGCTTTTCCGGTTTTCTTCGCTGTAACAAAAATTACAATGATTTCTGATAAGCCAATGATTTCTGATAAGCGCCTTATTCTATTGCAGTTATTTTTGTGTATTTCTCACTGTAACAGCGCTATTTAGTTAATCCTTCTAAACAAATCAGGAACTGAAACTTGCGTTACTTTGAAGAAGCAATTCAACAATCTCGTTAAACTCCATTTCTGTCGCAATATCCAGAGCAGTATTGCCATTTTCGTCCTGAATATTAAGGTCGGCACCATTTTTAATAAGCAACTCAACAATATCCTTATCCCCGGCCTGTGTTGAGAGCATCAAAGCGGTAAGCCCGTTTTCTTCTTGAACATCGAGACTGGCACCACTTTCAAGAAGCAATTCTAAAATATCTCTGTATCCTCTGTCTGCCGCATAAGTCAAAGTTGTATTGCCATTTTTGTCCTGAAGATCAAGATCAGCACCGGCTTTAAGAAGTAACTCAACAATATTTTTATGTCCAATCTTTGCTGCAGCAATCAAAGCAGTGTTAAGATTTTCGTCTTGAATATTAATTTCTGCTCCACCTTTAATGAGCCACTCAACAATATCCTTTTGCCCCCGATTTGCAGCAGAAATCAAAGCTGTTTCGCCGTTTTTGTCCTGAATATTAAGATCGGCACCGCTCTCAAGAAGAAGCTTAATAATGTTCCTGTATCCTACTTTTACCGCAAACTTCAAAGCAGTCTCGCAGTTTCCATCCTGAATATTAAGGTCGGCACCACTTTTAATAAGCAATTCTACAATGTCTCCACGTTCGGCCTTTGCCGCAGAAATTAAGGCGGTATCCCCGTTTTCATCCTGAATATTAAGATCTGCACCGCTTTTAATAAGCAATTCTACAATGTCTCTGTACCCTTTGTTCACTGCATAATTTAAAGCAGTTTTACCATATGTGTCCTGCGAATTAATATCAACTTTATTGCTTTTCAAAAGTTTTTCTACATTTTCTATCTGCCCTATCTTAGAAGCTTCAAAAAGATTTTGAGTTTTATCTTTACCAAACAAGTTAGATATGAAGTCCATCAATGTTTTCTCCTTAAATATCGAATGTTTTGTATTAACCAGATTGGTAGCTATCCTGTATTTGGTAGCTATCCTGATGTTTTTGATTGATGCACGGAATCAAAAATACAATTTTTATTGCTCAAATCAAATATAATTATAACTCAAAGAAAATATAAGTTTTATCACTCAGCATCATGAAATTATATAACTATATACTTATTCAGGTTATCAATTCTTCCTTTTGGAGGCGGAAAATGTGTGCCTTAAGAATAAGAACGATCTCAAATTCAACGTTCCAATACAATATCCGAATTCAACGTTCCAAATACAATATCCCGAATTCAATATCCCAAACTCAATACCGGATAATAATCACTCATTAATTTTCACTTCACAAAGTTCTTTTCCCTTCTCAGCGGCTTCATTTTCAGGGCTGAGTTTCAGGGCCCTTATATAGCACTTGAAAGCCTCACCGTATTCGGCAAATTCGCAAAGCAAATCCCCACCGCTAAGAAGAGAGTTGAGGTGGTCTGGATCGCTTTCAAGAGCCATCTTGAAAGCATTAAGGGCTTTTTCCTTTTCTCCAAGCTCAAGAAGTACGTTGCCTTTCCAGTACCAGGTCTCAGCATTGTCAGGCTTCATAACAGGAGCCTTATTCCGGGAAAAGAAACTGAACCTGGGAATTTTGCAGGCCCAGTCCGAGGCTTTCCTGGGTTCGGTTGCCAGAGCGCGATCGAAAGTCTCAAGAGCCTTTTTCAGGAATCCCATCCTGAAATATACTATACCCTTGTTGGTAAGGATTTTGGGGGATTTCGGGTCAAATTCAAGCGCTTTTTCGAAAGTTTCAAGGGCTTCCTCGTTCCGCCCCATCGCTGAAAGCACGAAACCCCTGTTGGACCACTCGGTAGGGTTTTCAGGCTTAAGTTCAAGGGCGGCATCAACGATTTCCAGGGCTTCTACATACCTTTCAAGCTTGAAAAGAGCCATTCCGTAACACGATTTTGCCTCCATGGCTTTTTCAAGGAACTCTGTCCCTCGCGTCTCTTTTCCTTTTTCGAAAAGCAGATCTGCCATTTCTTTCCAGGCGTCAGCGGCTTCTCCATAGGCAGCAAGCGCGTCTTCAAACCTCCCGACCTTAAAAGAAATTCTGCCTTTTTTGTATTTTTCCTCAGCTGTCCTGTCAAGTTCTTTAAATTTATTTGCCATTTTTGCCATTTTTCTGCCTCTTTTCTACTTAATATATCGAAAGAATTATAAAAATTCTCATCCTCAAAATTTGAACTGCCATAATTCGCATTCTGAGGTGGTATTCTAAAGTAATCCACTTTGAATCTGAAAAATTATCCTAATAAACAATTGGTATTTTATAATATATAATAATTTTAAATTCGCCCGGCGATTAAACTCATCTGGGGGCGCTTTCTAAAGTAATAAAAACAGCGAAAATATGAAGAAAAAACGGAAGTAAAAATGTATAAAAAGAAGATAAAGGGAAAAGAAACTTACTCTTTTCCAATCCATTCATTAACTTTTTGCGGGTTGTTTTCAACCCATTTTGCTGCGGCTGTTTCAGGCGCAGTTCCGTTTTCGATATCCATCATAACGGTCTGGATATCATCGTGAGTCCACTTGAAACGTGTCAGGATGCCGTAGAGATTGGGTTTTTCTTCTTTAAGTCCAAGCCTTGCCACGGTTTCAACGTGATCGGCGTCACCATATGAGCCTTTAGGGTCGTCAAGGTACTTAAGATCCCATCTGTTAAAAGCCCAGTGAGGGGACCAGAGAGTAACAACTATCCATTCTTTGGAATCCAGAGCTTTTTTCAGGGAAGCGGTCATTGCTGCACTACTGCCTGGGACAAGCTCCATTTCCAGACCATAATCGGAAATTGCTGTTTCTGAAGCCTGCATTATGCCTGCTCCTGGTTCTATCCCGATTATCTTTCCACCAAATTTGTCCTTTTCGGAATTGAGTTCTTCAATATAGGACTTACGCAGTTAAAATGCCGAAAACTTGATATCTTTATAAATATACTTATGGCTTAGTGTTTCTCTAAAAACGTACGGAGTTATGGACATAAATCCACCTAAGTGTACCGACATTGACTACATTAATTTTCTCATTGCGGCTTCTAACGTTTTTAGCTGTACTGAAGCTGCTAGATGTTATCCAGACATAGCTAATGCTCCTTCTCATGATGCTTTTACTCGTTGCCTTCAAAGGCAACCTCCAGACACGGAAGCACTATGGGAGGAAGTAAAAAGTTATGTCAAGCTTAAGGGAGGATACCTAATTGTTGATGATTCAACATTAGATAAACCATACGCAGAAGAAATTGCTTTTGTTCGTCGTATGTGGAGTGGAAAACATCATCGTACTGTAAAGGGAATAGGCCTGGTTACCTTAGTTTGGACTGACGGTACAACCGTTATACCTATCGATTTTCGAATTTATAACATCGATGTAGACGACAAAACAAAGAATGACCATTTCCGTGATATGCTTGACAAGGCCGAAGAACGTGGTTTTAATCCCAAATTCGTTTTATTTGATACATGGTATGCAAGTGTGAAAAACCTTAAAGCCATTAGACAGAAAGAGTGGCATTTCCTTACAAGATTGAAAAATAATCGTTTGGTAAATCCTGACAACAAGGGAAATGTGCCACTTGAAACAGTAGATATTCCTCCAAAAGGACGTGTGGTTCACCTCAAAGCATATGGATTTGTAAAGGTGTTTAGGATAGTTTCAAAAAATGGAGACACGCAACACTGGGTTACAGATGTGCAAGAGATGGATGAAGCAAAACGTGAAGATTTGGCAAAGAAGTCATGGAAAATTGAGGAATATCATAGGGGAATAAAACAGTTCTGTGGTGTCGAAAAATGTCAGGCAAGAAAGGAAGAATCACAAAGAGCACATATAATGTTCTCATTAAGAGCTTTTCTTAGACTGGAATTACAAAGAATCAAAAGTGGAATATCCTGGTTTGAAAGTGCTATGAAAATTAGAAGAGTGGCAGTGACAGAATACTTAAGGAATCCCCAATACACGTTAAATTAATTCAAATATTTGAAAGTTTGGAAAAAACAATATGCTAGGAGCCAACTGCGTAACTCCTAAATAGAATTGATGGGTACGTAAGAGGGAACAACAAGCCCGATTTTACAACCTTCAAGGTTTGTCTGGACAGAATCAAGCTTATCACCGTAAACTTCCCAGTAATGCTTGTGGGTATAGGGAAGCCATGCCGAAGTAGTGAAATCAAACTGCCCATCAGCAAGTTCCTGATAAAGTGGACCTGCATCAACTGCAGTTATTTCCACATTTTTATATCCTGCTTTTTTAAGCACCTGTTGCATAACATTAGTACTTGCAATCTCACCGTCCCATAAGACATATCCTATCTTTACAGGCTCACTGAACTCGGATGTTTCTGTTGCTGTAGGAGTTTCCGTTCCTCCCGCAGTTTCGTTTCCCTTTTCGGAACAACCTGCTGCAAGAAGGGCAAGCCCTATCATCAGGCAGATTGCCAGAACAGATCCAAGTTTCTTTACGTTCAAATTAAACTTTGTATTGGTCAAAAATATCTACAACCTATTTGAATTTCTTTCAGTTTGTCTAGTTTTTTTGAGTTTTTCAGGGCTTGAAATGAATGGTGCGCATTCTTTCGGGATTAAGAAGGCGACCCTGTTAAAGTGAAGAGCTTTATCCTGAGTTCCTTTTAAGGAAAAATCAGGAAAGGAGCTTTTTTACCTGGGGCTTAGATGCTGGGTAATCCGGTCCAGAAAAACTGCGATTATGACAATCGCAAGCCCTGATTCAAAGCCCATGCCAATGTCAATACGCTGGATACCCAGAAGGACCTGGTACCCAAGACCCCGGGCTCCGATCATGGCTGCGATTACAACCATCGAAAGGGAGAGCATAATGCACTGGTTGACCCCAGCCATTATGGTCGGGAGCGCTACAGGCAGTTCAACCTTGGAAAGTTTCTGCCAGCTCGTGGAGCCAAAGGAATCTGCAACTTCGGTAAGTTCTTTTGGAACCTGCCTTATTCCAAGGTTTGTGAGCCTTATTGCAGGTGGCATTGAAAACACAATAGTTGCAATCATACTGGGCACATTTCCAAGCCCAAAGAATAGGAGTGCAGGGATCAGGTACACAAAAGGCGGCATGGTCTGCATAAAGTCGAGTACAGGCTTTAAAATACGGGAAAGCGTAGTGTTTTTTGCAGAAAGAATCCCCAGCGGAATCCCGATAATAAGTGCAAGCAGGGTAGACGAAAGCACAAGAGCAAGTGTCTCCATTGAGAGCGTCCAGAGCCCCATGTTTTCGATAAGGAAAAAGCCAATTGCAGTCCCGGCTGCAAGTTTTATGTTGCGTTTTCCTACAAAGTATGCTAGCAGGAAAATCCCAGCGATAAAAAGTTCTGGAGGCAGGAAAAGAAGCGCATTTTTTAAACTCGAGATCAGGAAATCAAGTTGCTTGCTTATAATGTCCAGAAACGAACCGAAGTTTGCTTCAATCCAGTCCACAGCAAGTTCAACAGTATCTCCAATAGGTAACCGGAAGGTCAGCATGTTTTCACCTCCGGCTCCTGCTCTGAGTCAGACCTGAGAGATTCTTTAGCAGTCAGTTCGGCGGGTACAGCTTCACTGGCAGTTTCATTGTTAATTGGCACAGACTCACTGGCAGTTTCATTGTTAATTGGCACAGACTCACTGGCAGTTTCATTGTTAATTGGCACAGACTCACTGGCAGTTCCGTTGTCTATACTATTCTGGACATTCGGAACTCCTAAACTTTTTGATGGGGGTCCGGCTTCTCCTTCATTTTTACCTATCAGGACAGTTTTCTCAGCAGGCTTTCCTTCAAAAGTTTTCTCTGAAACGCTTCTTTCTTCTGAGTTCCTTTTTTCTGGATTTTTTTCTTTGGAGGCCTCAGCCTGCCCGTTTTCTCCAGCCATTGCAAGAGCACCAAGTACATTGCCCCGGACTATAATCCCAAGCAGTTTTCCTGAATCATTGACCACAGCAAGGGGGTACTGGCTTCCTGCAATCAAGGAAATCACCTCACTAAGAGGTCTATCTGGGGTGACACGTGGGGCCTCAGGAAACATTGCTGCTTCAAGGCTCTTCCCACCCCTAAGGGCTTCAAGTGCATCATCTATCATAAGTATGCCTTTCAGATGCCTGTTCTTTCCTTCAACTACATAAATCGAGGAAATCCCATAATCTTTCATCAACTGAATAGCAACCCTGGGCCCGGAATTGATAGACACTAGCGGTTCAGGCCGTTTCATAACCGATTCAGCGGTAAGGATTTTAGACCTGTCAACACCTGAAACGAACCTTGAAACATAGGAATTTGCAGGTTCGGTCAGGATCTCTTCAGGAGTCCCTATCTGGACTACTTCACCGTCTTTCATGATGGCAATGCGGTCTCCGAGTTTCAGGGCTTCATTCAGGTCATGGGAGACAAAGATAATTGTTTTTTGCACCCTATCCTCAAGGGCAATCAGCTCGTCTTGCATCTCGTTCCTGATAAGTGGATCAAGGGCACTGAAAGCTTCGTCCATGAGCAGGATCTCAGGATCATTGGCAAGCGCTCTTGCAAGCCCCACTCTCTGCTTCATGCCTCCACTCAACTGGGTTATTCTGCTATGTTCATAGCCTTTTAGGCCCACGTTTTCTATGGATACAAGCGCCTTAGAGAAGCGTTTTTCTTTAGGAATTCCCTGGATCTCAAGCCCGTAAGCAACGTTATCAAGCACGTTTTTATGGGGAAGTAGGGCGAAGTTTTGAAATACCATACCAATCTTGGTTCTGCGAACATCACGCAGTTCTTCCGCATTCATCTGCGTGATGTTCTGCCCATCTATCAGGATTTCTCCCGCAGTTGGCTCGACAAGGCGGTTTAAGCAGCGTAAAAGAGTAGACTTACCTGAACCTGAAAGTCCCATTATGACGAAGATCTCTCCTTCGTAGACTTCGAAATTGACGTTGTTGAGCCCAACAGTCTGTTTTGTTTTGTCAAAAATTTCACTTTTGGAGAAGCCTTCTTTTAGAAGGGAGATTACTCTCTGAGGATTTTTACCAAAGACCTTGGTAATATTTCGAACTTCAAGTTTTATTTTTTTGTTCATAATGATACCCAGGTTTTGACCTAAGTGGTTTCAAAAATTATTTACAGTCGTTGCAAAGGTAAAACGTTGTTAAAAAATTGCCACAAAACCCATTTAATAAAAACTAAGTTTACTCGAGTTGGTTAGTTCTCTTTACTATTGATTCGGACAGCTAAAAATCAGGTAACTGGAAATATAAACTTAAGAGAACACTCGATTTTTTGCAGCTTAAACAACTTATTTTCCTAGCTGTTATTTCTTGCCCAATTATATATACAATTTTTGCGAAAATTTAATATATAAAAAATAAATTTCTCTCAGAAAATTGGCACAAGTAACATATGGTTTCAGGATCTAAAAGTATGAAATTTGGCTTTACTTTAACATATTGGAGCTTCAGGTTACGATTTTGTTGTAATACAAATCCACCACTCCAGTAAGTTAACGACTTTCCATATATTTTTAATACGATCTTCCAGATTTCCTGCATTTTTTAATTAATTAATTAATTAATGAATTAACTAATTAATTAAAAAAGTATTATTTTTAATGTCAACATTCCAGGAGATAAGTTTTATTTTGGAACTTGAAGAAAGGGCTCCCGGATGAAAAAATATAATTGAAAGATTTATATATTTAAAAACTGAAAAATATAGGACTTCCTGGAATTGGGAAATTCATCGTAACACTTATACATGTCTTATGATATTTACTCGCAGGTTCAGATGATGAAAGCAGTACTAGGCTTAGAAGACGGAACAGTTATTAAGGGCACCGGTTTTGGTGCCGAAGGCACAGCTTGCGGCGAACTTGTTTTTACCACTCAATTCACGGGATATGAGGAGGCCCTAACAGATCCTTCTTACAAGGGTCAGATTTTAATGTTCACTTATCCCCTTATCGGAAACTACGGTGTCAGCGGGGAGCGCGCCCAGTCCGATAACATGCATGCGGAAGGGCTTGTTGTAAGAGAGGCCTGCAAAAAGCCCTATCATTATAAATCATCCCGTTCAATTCATAAATTTTTAGAGGATGAAGGGAAGCCAGGAATTGAAGGCGTGGATACTCGGATGCTCACCATCAGGGCAAGGGAACACGGAACCATGAGGGCAGCCCTTATCGCAGGCAGCGATGACGGAGAAGAGGCTGTTGATATAGCAAGAAACTCTCCCCAGCTCACGGATGAGGAACTTATCTCCCTTGTAACCTGTAAAGAGCCATATTTCATTCCCGGAGCAGAAGGCGCCTGGAAAGGCAGCAGTAAACGCAAACATGCGGTTATAGTCGACCTCGGGATTAAGCGCAATATCATAAACAACCTTCATAAGCGGGGAATTGACCTTACTCTGGTTCCTGCAACTATAAAACCCTCGGAAATTGCAAATTACGAACCTGACCTCCTTTTTATCTCAAATGGACCAGGAGACCCGGAAAAAGCAACGGATGCGATCAATGCCGTAAAGGCTTTTGCAGGCACAATTCCGGTTTGCGGGATTTGTTTCGGGCACCAGATTATTTCCCTTGCTATGGGAGCAAAAACCTACAAGTTAAAATTCGGGCACAGAGGAGGAAACCAGCCAGTAAAGGACCTGATTGAAAACAAGATTTTCATAACCTCCCAGAACCATGGGTATGCCGTTGATGCTGATTCCCTTGACGGCACGGGGCTTTATGTAAAGTACCTGAATGCAAATGACAAAACCGTAGAAGGGGTTTCTCACAAAGACCTGGATATTTTCAGTGTACAGTTCCATCCTGAAGCCCAGGCAGGGCCTATGGATACCGAGGAGACGTTCTTTGGCAAGGTTGTAAAGGTCCTCGGAGGTGAGATTTAATGCCAAAACGCGAGGACATAAAGAAGGTTTTGCTTATCGGCTCAGGGCCAATTACTATAGGACAGGCTGCGGAATTCGACTTTTCAGGCAGCCAGGCTTGCAGGTCCTTAAAAGAAGAAGGGATAAAGGTTGTCCTTGTAAACTCAAACCCTGCAACCATAATGACCGATCCTGAAATGGCTGATTCGGTCTATATTGAGCCCCTTGACGCCAAGATAGTATCAAAAATTATTGAAAAAGAACGTCCGGACGGGATTATTGCAGGTATTGGAGGTCAGACTGGCCTTAATATTACCAGTGAACTTGCAGAAAAGGGTGTTTTTGAAAAATACGGGGTTAAGATTCTGGGAACCCCTGTTGAAGCCATTAAAAATACCGAAGACAGGGAACTCTTCAAAGAGACAATGATCAAGATAGGAGAAAAGGTTCCTTTAAGCCGGGCAGTTAATTCTTTAAAAGAAGCCGAAAGTGTTGTTGATGAACTTGGCCTTCCTCTCATTGTCCGTCCGGCATACACTCTTGGAGGAGCAGGGGGCGGAATTGCACGCACAAAAGAAGAGTTGCTTGATATTACGGAACGTGGGCTCAGGCGCAGCCGCATCAACCAGGTGCTCATTGAAGAAAGTGTGCTTGGCTGGGCAGAGATCGAGTATGAGGTAATGAGAGATGCAAATGATACCTGCATCGTGATCTGTAACATGGAAAATATTGACCCCATGGGAGTGCATACCGGAGAATCGGCAGTTGTTGCTCCTTCCCAGACTTTAAGCGATGCTGAGCATCAGATGCTCAGGAGTGCCTCAATCAAGATTATCCGAGCTCTCAAGATCGAGGGAGGGTGCAATATCCAGTACGCCTTAAAAGAAGGCGATTACCGCGTTGTTGAGGTAAATCCAAGGGTTTCAAGGTCATCAGCCCTTGCATCAAAAGCTACAGGCTATCCAATTGCCCGCGTAACTGCAAAAATTGCAATTGGAATGAAGCTTGATGAGATCATAAACAATGTTACTAAGAGCACTCCTGCTTCTTTTGAACCTGCTCTGGACTACGTAATTACCAAAATTCCCAGGTGGCCTTTTGACAAGTTCACAACTGCAGACAAGACCCTGACTACAGCCATGAAAAGTACGGGAGAAGTCATGGCAATTGGCAGGACTGTTGAAGAATCCCTGCTGAAGGCTTTTAAGTCCCTGGATATCGACAACCAGTTAGGAAATAAGCACTGGGACGAGCCTGAAACTAAAACTCTCCTCAAGACCCCTACAAGCGAACGTCTTTTTGTTATCTTCGATGCACTTGAGAAGGGTATGTCGGTAAAAGAAATTTTCGAGCTTTCGAGTATCAACCCATTCTTTATCTCAAAGATAAAAAGTATCGTGGATATGGAAAAGCGCATCAGGGCAGAAGAACTCACTCCTGAACTCCTGCTTGAAGCAAAAAAGATGGGCTTCCCTGATACTCGCCTTGCCGAACTGACTGGAAGTACCAGGCAGGAAATAAGTGACCTCAGACATAAAGCCGGAATTCTGGCTACCTTCAAGATGGTAGATACCTGTGCAGCCGAGTTTGAGGCAGCTACTCCTTATTATTATTCTACTTACGAGGACTCCTGCGAGACAAATGCCACCACAGATAAGAAGAAGATTCTTATTCTTGGTGCAGGCCCGATAAGGATCGGACAGGGAATTGAGTTCGATTACTGTACTGTGCATGCAGTCACTGCGCTTCGGGAAGAAGGCATAGAAACTCATATTATCAATAACAACCCCGAAACCGTATCTACAGACTTTGATACCTCAGACAAGCTCTTTTTTGAACCTCTTACTCTTGAGTATGTGATGAACGTAATCGAGCGTGAGAAGCCTGATGGAGTCCTTGTGCAGTTCGGAGGACAAACCTCGGTAAACCTTGCAATTCCACTCAAGCAGGAATTGAAGCGCAGGACCGACCTTAATACCGTGATCCTGGGAACAGACCCTGATGACATGGACCTTGCCGAAGACAGGGAAAAGTTCTATATCCTTATGCAGAAGCTTGGCGTTCCACAGCCTGAAGGCGGGTATGCAACTTCCCAGAAGGAAGCAATTGAGGTTGCAAAGAGGATCGGCTTCCCTGTGCTTGTGCGTCCTTCCTATGTGCTTGGCGGGCGGGCAATGGAAATCGTATACGATGAAATGGACCTTGAACGCTATATGAAAGAGGCAGTCAGGGTCTCTCACGAACACCCAATACTGATTGATGATTTCCTTGAGGCAGCTTCTGAAATCGATGTGGATGCAGTCTGCGACCAGAAAGACGTAATTATCGGCGCAATAATGGAGCACATCGAGGAAGCAGGTGTTCACTCCGGAGATTCGGCCTGTGTAATTCCACCACAGAGTCTCTCGCCTGAGGTTCTTGACCAGGTAAGGGACTATACCCGCAAGATAGCTCTTGCTCTCAGGGTCAAAGGGCTGATTAACATACAGATGGCAGAGAAAGGCGGGAAGGTCTATGTGCTTGAAGCAAACCCCCGTTCAAGCAGGACAATTCCTTTTGTTTCAAAAGCCGTTGGAATCCCGCTTGCAAAGATTGCAGCTAAGGTAATTGTAGGACACAGCTTAAAGAGCCTGGGCTACATGGACGAGCCAAAACCCAAACATGTTTCGATTAAGGAAGTCCTCTTGCCTTTCGATAAATTACCAGGTGCAGATCCTGTCCTCGGCCCGGAGATGAAGAGTACTGGCGAGGTAATGGGAATTGACTACGACTTCGGAAGGGCATATTATAAGGCAGAGCTTGCAGCCGATAATGTGCTGCCTCTTACAGGAAAAGTTTTCCTTTCCATAAGGAATGCAGACAAAACCGAACTTGTGGACGTTGCAAAGAAACTGCAGGCAGCAGGCCTTGAACTTATGGGCACAGAGGGTACTGTAAACTATCTTGCACAGCACGGGGTCTTCATGGATGTGGTGAAAAAGGTCCATGACGGAAGTCCGAATGTCATAGATATGATGCGCAGGGACGAGGTTAACCTTATCATCAATACCCCGACAAGCAAACAGTCCCGCAGGGATGGTTCAAGGATCAGGCGGGCTGCTGTTGATTTCAAGGTCCCGTACATCACCACAATGCAGGCCGCAATAGCCGCAGCCGCTGCCATAGAGACTATGAAGAAGGGAGAGGAACTTACAATTAAATCCATCAACGAGTACCACAAAGAGATGGAAGAGGAAAACAAAGTCTAACTGGCAAAAACCAACTGGTAAAATCCAACTGGTAAAATCCAACTGGTAAAATCCAACTGGTAAAATCCAACTGGTAAAATCCAACTGGTGAAAACCGAGTAAAGATAGAAATTTCAGCCCGAAATTCTGCTTAAATTCTCTGAACCAAAAAAGATGGCTTGCTTACCATCTTTTACATAATTTATTTAGACTATTAATCTAATTCGGGCTTATTATATCCGTTACATCTGTTTCAAGTTACTCCTCAAGTTCAAGTACTCATCAATCTCAAGTTTAAGTTCAAGTATTCATCAATCTCAAGTTTAAGTTTAAGTATTCATCAATCTTAAGTTCAAATCACCTGTCACACTTATTTGTTTTAATCTATAAGTTAAAGGGGTAGTAAAAGCATGGCAAAGAAAGTTGCACTTGCATATTCAGGAGGGCTTGACACCTCGGTGTGCATCCCTATCCTTAAGGAAAAGTACGGATACGACGAAGTAGTTACGATTTCAGTCGATGTAGGCCAGCCTGAAGAGGAAATCAAGCGGGCAGACGCAAAAGCAGAGAAGATCAGCAACAAGCATTATACGATCGATGCAAAGGAAGAGTTCGTTAAAGATTACGTCTTCCCACTGATCAAAGCCAACGGAAGTTACGAAGGCTATGTAATGGGAACTTCAATTGCCCGCCCGTTGATCGCGAAAAAAGTGGTCGAGGCTGCCAGGAAAGAAGGAGCAGTAGCCCTTGCCCACGGCTGCACAGGAAAAGGCAATGACCAGCTCCGTTTCGAGGCCGTTTTCCGCCAGACCGACATGGATGTTATTGCCCCGATGCGGGAGATGAACCTGACCCGCGAGTGGGAAATCGACTACGCAAAAGAGCACGGAATCCCGGTGGAAGTCACAAAGTCCAAGCCCTGGAGCGTTGACGAAAACATCTGGAGCCGCAGTATCGAAGGCGGCAGGCTTGAAGACCCTTCGTTTGTCCCGCCGGAAGAGATCTTCGAGTGGACAACCTCGCCTGAAAAAGCCCCTGAACAGCCCAGGGTTGTTGACATCGGCTTTGAAGCAGGTGTTCCGGTTTCCCTTGACGGCGAAAAAATGAGCGGCTACGCCCTTGTGAAGAAAATGAATGAAATTGCAGGCGAAAACGGCGTTGGTCGAACTGATATGATTGAAGACCGCGTGCTCGGCTTAAAAGCCCGCGAGAACTACGAACACCCGGCTGCAACCGTTCTTCTGGCAGCCCACGCCGACCTTGAGAAACTCGTCCTGACCCGCAGCGAACTCAAGTTCAAGAAGATCGTGGACGACCAGTGGTCTGAACTTGCCTATTACGGGCTTGTGGACGAGCCGCTTTATGCCGATCTGAACGCCTTTATCGACAAGTCCCAGGAAAGAGTTACAGGTATAGTGAAAGTCAGGCTCTACAAAGGCGCCCTCACGATCCTTGCCCGCAGCTCACCGAATGCCCTCTATTCTGAAGACCTGGTTTCGTTTGACAGCCAGACCATTGACCAGAAGGACTCAGAAGGGTTTGCGAAGTATCACGGGTTCCAGGCCAGGATGTATAGGAAGGTAATGGATAAGCAGTAAGTTAATGATTTTGTCTGTTCCTTTTAGAGGAATGGACTTCTACTTTTTAATTTAATATTCAAGTCTTTTGTAAATAATCAATTTTGTCTAATTCTTGCTTGACCGCATAATAATAATTTTGAATCCAATCTGAATAGTGGGAAATATGATTACCAGTTTTTTCATACAACCCTATATATTTTCTAGAAATTTCCACTTTTCCAGCGATATATGCATAGTATGCAATTCTTAAAAATGCGGGAGTTGCAACCGGATGACCGTAAAGTCGTTGAATTTCATCTATTGCTAACTGAGTGAACTCCCACATTTCTTCATATCTCTTCTGCCCACAAGCTTCATCACAAATATCTAATCCAATATTAAAAGCTCCAATAAAATTCCCGTGTTCTGAGTATGTCTTTTTGATGTCCTTGAGCATTCTAAGGACTTCATCTCTATCATAATCAACGTTACACGTCTTTGCTCTTACTATATTCCACATAGTCTCACATTTCTCTGAAATGCAATACTCTGGAATTGTGTAGAGATAGTTTTCCAGCCCAGGTATGATGATTCGAATATTTTCCTTATTTGTATTATACAGGTTTACATGATCACCCAATAATCCTGTTTCGCTCAAATCTTGCAGGATATGGTGTATTTCCATGAAACATTTGAATTTTTCCACTGGTGAAAAATCCGAATACTCAGTATATTGGGATTCTATCTGGTTTAGAAACACTTGAGACAATAATTTACTATTCCATCTTATTCTCAACTCGGATATATCAAACATAAGCTGTTCTTTTCGTGAAATATTTGGATACATTTTTTCCCTTAATTCCTCTAATATTTTAGACAAGTTGTAGCGATCATCTGTTTGCCTATAGTGTTCTAGGAGACAGTTATAGTATTCTAATAAGTCATTTGGATTTTTGGAATCAATAAAAGAGTGATACTCTTGAATTTTTTTATTTGCTTCGTCTAATTTATGATCCAAAGTAAGTGAACCGATAACGTTTTGATATGCAATGTGGATTGATGTTCTATTTCTCGAATACTTTACTGCCTTAAGTTTTCTTTGATAATAATATAAAGAGTCTGTATAATTTCCTTCCAACTTTCGAATTCTCCCCATATTATTTAGTGCAACTTGATAATATACATCTGTATCGTCTGAACAGATGTTAATAGCTTTTAGAAGAAGCTCTGATGATTTCTTGAGATCTCCTTCAACTTCTGCAGATAATGCCTGAATGAGATATACTTGAATCAAGTATTTCCCCGAAATTTCATAAATTTTAGAAAGATATTCCACAGTTTGTTTTGCCCTATCAAAGTCCCCCAACTGTGAATAATAATTTACTTTTATTAGTTCAAGACGCAGAGTCTCATCCTCATTAAGTGTTTTTTCATCAATTTTAAAGAGAATTTCTACTGAACTTCTCATGTTACCTTTTGCTGCAGCAATGGCTGCTTTCTGAATATTATATGAATATTTTCCCGTTGAATCCAAGAAATATCGCCTATAATAGTACAGCATTTGTTCTGCTTTTTCGGGTTCATTAGCCATGAGAAAATTGGAAACTTCACAATCAACTAAAGAACATGGCCATAAAAGTTTACGAGAAGAGTAATAGAACACTAATGTAAGGCTTCCAAGTAGTACTAATACGAAATAAAGCGTTAGTCCATTAAGCAAACCAAAACTCCATAATTCTATAGTAATAAAGCCAAAAAGAGACAATATTAAAAATTTCAGTCTATATTTGGGTAACCATATATCTTTCCATGTTAGCACTATTGAAACTATTAAAAGAGCATATACCCCAAATAATGATGCCGGGTTTCCACTTTCAAAAGCCTGTTTAGTTTCGTTGAACCATAAAAACAAATCTGCCATTTTTCTCTTTATCCCTTCAGCCACTTCTTGATATTGTGCTAATTAATCTATTGCCTGTGATCGGGCTTCACTTATATTAATTATTTTAATTGATTTGTATTATAAATATTATTTCCTTTTTCTGTAGAAATAAGACAATGTGAAAAAAATCTAAATCCTCTATTCTATGTGTGCTGTCAATTAGAAAAATACGTTTTAATTGGTTTGGAATCAATTGAATATATTTGGTTTTGTATAACAGAAGGTCACTTTTGATAGCTCCCAAAACTTGAACTAGATTAATAAATTTTCACTTCAATCAGAAAACAGCCCTCCAAAGAAAAAGGCAACTTCTATCACAATTTTTATTTCTTTTTATAAATATACAGAGAAGAACTAATATATAGAGATCGAAGGTTTTAAAAGGTAGCAACATAAATACTTTGTAAAAAATTATGTTTTTTCATAGTAGGATTTTTATGTATGATATAATAAAAATATTAAGAAGCATTTCGATTCTTAGTTTTTTATTTGCCAATATTTTTATGGGAATTTTTTTTAATCACTTCATTTCTAATATTCCTGCTTTTGTTTATGTAATTATATTTGTGATCTCATTCATGGTTCTAAAAACAGATTATGTTATTTGGAAATTCGATCTTTTAAAAATCAAAAATAAAAACGAAAACTTAGAACAAATAGATAAGAAAGACAAATGTATGAAACGCTATTTCAGTTTATTGCTTAAAGTCATGAACACTAAGAACTTACTCGTTATATTCAAACAACTTTTTTTCAACACTCTTTATGAGTTATTTCCTATTTGCATCATCTGGGTATGTTTTTTAGGACTGTTGTTTTTCGCAAATTTATTAGATATTCATCCGTTGGGTTCTTTTTATAACGTAATCACAGTACTTGGTATATTATTAGGTGTTTTCCAGTTCTACTTACAAAGGCATGAAGAAAAAATAGCTTCAAAAATTAGTATTAATGAAAAGAGAATTGAATTCATAATCAACGAAGAAACAAATTTTGAGAAATTCTACAATAGTCTACCTGAAAAATCATTAGATAGAAATTGTCTTAGAAACTGGATTTCTAAAAAAACTGATCCTAAACTTCAAATTTTGGATTCTTTTAAGTTTTTAACAGAAAATGATAACGTAGTAAATGTAATTTCAAAAATTATCAGAAAATCAAAAACACCGATATCATTTAACCTTACATACCCCGACTCAAACAAAAAATTTAGTATCATTGAAGCCGCAGTAGAGGTGGATGCAAAGAAAAAGGAAGAACTGATGGAGGCATACAAGCACTTCTTTGACGGTGAAGAAACTTTTAACACAATAATAAACAGAATTCATGAAGAAATTGATATTAAACAATTTGGAGCAATTGCTTTGGGCAATATCAACATCTTTTCTGAAGTTCTACCACAGTTAATAAATTCTCAATTAAAGGATTTTATTGACAAAATTACCGATGTTGATAAAGAAAAAAATAAAGAGTCTATTGATTTCGGTTCTTCTAACGAATTTAGGGAAAGTTTACATTTTAGAGTAATGGATGAAATCCTTAGTAAAGTATTATTTTGATATCAAAAATAGCAAATTGAAATAAAGAGCTCCTGCAAAATATACAAAATCGTGAGTTATTAGTTTCTCTTTTTTTACAAACGTACCCGGGGAAGATTCCAGCAGACCACCGGCAGGAAACATATATTTTAAGTGAATTGTTGATAGGGGAAGATTCTAAATGACTGGTTGAAAATTGAAGTAGATAAATTAAATACTACATTCGATATATAACTATTGAATTTAATTTACTATATTTTGTAGAAATACAATTTATATATTCTTTCATATTTACAACCATAAATTTAGGATTATATATCATGGTAATACCTGAGAGTCAGTTGCAAATATGGGCTAACCCTGGTTCACAGGCTAAATTTAAAGATGCCCATGAATCAATACGTAAAGTATTGGAAATATATAATTGGCCGAATGGAAAACCCAACTATGAAATCTATCTACAAGGCTCATACAAAAATTCAACTACAGTCCGAAGTAATAGTGACGTTGACATTGTTGTACAATTGAATTCCTTTTATAGTCAAGATTTAGACAATTTATCATACAATGATAAACAATTACTATTAAAGTTTCTTTCAAAATCATCATATCAATGGGAACAGTTTAGATACGATGTGATCAAAGCGTTAAGAAATATGAGTAGTTTTACTGTTAGTGAGGGGAATAAATGCATAAATGTAGAAACTCCATACTTAGATGCAGACGTTGTTGTTTGTATGCAACATCGATTATATGTGAATCGTTCTGAAGCTCGGGATCATTATCATTATAGAATGAGGTATTATAAAAAAGGTCCGTATAATTATTATTACATAGAAGGAATAAAATTTAGATCAACTGATGGAAGGTGGATTATTAATTACCCAAAATACCATGATAAAAATGGTACTTCTAAGAGTCAACAAACAAACGGCATGTTTAATAGTACAATCAGAATCTTCAAAAATATAAGATCTCATCTTGTAGATAAAAATATTATAAAAATAGATGAGGCTCCTTCATATTTCATCGAATGTCTACTTTATAATGTTCCCAATTCTGAATTTGAATCAAGCCATCAAAAAACTGTTCATAACATCTTATCATACTTAAGTTCCAAAGATATAAAAGTTTTTAAGTGTCAGAATTGCCAAATAAATTTATTTGGTAACTCTCCCGACCAATGGTCTGTGACTAATGCTAAAAATTTCATCAACAAGGCGATAAACCTCTGGAACAACTGGTAAAGATCATGCATCCATATTCCACTGATAATAACAGAATTAAAGTATTAGGATCTATGGGAAGCTTAGCATTTATAACTTCTATTGTAATCCTTAAATTATTAAATTCGTTTGTAGATTATTTTAATAGCCTTCCTTACTTTAGCCATATACCATATATTCCTCAAATGTCATTTTTTGCGATTGTATTTATGATTTTTTTCTATTCTTATGACAGATATTTATGGAAACTTAAATTCTCCAAGATCCCAAATTTAAGTGGAAAGTGGAATGGCCGCATAAAAACAAGTTATGGCAAAGGAGAAGAAATCGATGTAGAGGTCAACATTAAGCAGACTTGGAGTTCTATATCTATAGTTTTGAAAACTAGTAATTCAAAATCAAAAAGCAAGACTGCTTCGATATCGTTGTCAGAGGCTCGATTGGTGTACCAATACTTCAATGAACCTTTGTCTAGTTCTGTCGCAACTCTACACAAACATTATGGAGTTACTTTTTTAGATTTTGATGAAATTGATCGACTTGAGGGAAGCTATTTCACTTGTAAGGATAGGCAAACTCATGGAGAAATATTTTTGGAAAGAAAAAAATAATTACATAAAATTAAATTGAATAAAGAATACAAAAGGCTTGTTTGAAAATATGCCTTATAAATCAGCAAAAGAGCACATATTTTTTATTTTACATTTTTCTACAAATGTATTCCGGAAAGATTTGAGCAGACTACCTGCAGGAAAATATATTTTAACTGATTTAGTGATGGAAGAATATTTTCATTTCGTATTCACAAGCCTGATTCTGATGTTTTTTCCTTAATATATAACTCACCTGAAAAATTTCGCTTGAATCAGAGAATCTTCCGGATGAAAAAAGAATCGCTTAATCTAAAGAAGCCCTGCAAAGTGCCCCTTATAAAGCTGCGAAAATCGCGGGTTTGTCAATTTCGTTTTTCTTAACATTATCTTAACAAACGTATTCGGGGGTAGATTTAAGCAGACCGCCGGCAGGATAAATATATTTAAAATGAATTATCGACAAGTCCCAGGAAAGGGTCACAGGTATGGTGAAAGTCAGGTTCTACAAAAGCGCACTTACAATCCTTGCCCGCAGCTCACCGAATGCACTTTATTCCGAGGACCTGGTTTCGTTTGACAGCCAGACCATTTACCAGAAGGACTCAGAAGAGGTTGCGAAGTATCATGGGTTCCAAGTGAGGATGTATCTCTAATTTGACATAAACTATTAATTAATACAGTATTTTCTTACAAAAAACACTTTGCATTGACACATTACTTGTGGTAAAATGAAGAATTTCAAAATTCAACAAACACACGAGATAAATTTAAATTATATGAAGAAAACAAAAGCCTGAAGCCTATTTATACATTATAAAATGTATACTTCTGTCAAATTGTTTAAGACTTATTAAATGTAAAGGCTACTAAAGACTAGACAGAAAGTATTTGATTTTATACAGAAAAGAATCATATCTTAAATTACAAATTTTGTAATAATTTCAAAATAGTTTAATAATAGTAACTGTTTAAGCACATACATAAAAAAATACTAGGTAAAAGAGTGACTAAAAAGTTTGGAATTTCATGGTGGGACAATGTTAAAAAGAATAAAAATTAAAAATTTTAAAGCATTGAAAAATATTGACTCACTGGACATAAAACCTATTACATTTTTTGTAGGCCCTAACAGCTCGGGAAAATCAAGTGCTTTTCAGGTGTTACTGGCATTAAAACAAACTGTAAAAAGTTCTGATGAAAATACTCCTCTTATCCTTCAAGACTATATTGATTTAGGTTCATACAAAGACATAATCTGGAACCATGATGAAAAACAAGAACTTGAGATAGAATTTGATGTGGGATCGAATTCGTATAATTCTGAAGATTCGTTACTTAAACGCTATAAGTTTGTGTATAAACTGGTGAAAAGAGGATTTTACGCGGGAGAAATAATCCTTAATAAATATTCATATAATGAATATAAAACAAATGAAATAAAGGAAAAACTAGTTTCTTTTAATGTCAGCTGGCTTGGAAAAAACAAATACTCCTTTACTATAGAGAAGCCAGATATTTTTGCAGGAAAGATATCCGTTTATAGGAAGAATATCTCACAATTTATTCCCGTCAAACTGTTAGATAACGATAAACATCTCAAAAATGGGCAAAGATATCTTCAGCCTTTCATAGTAAGTAATGAAGCGAATAGGGACTTAGATGCTTTTTTTAGAAGCATGTCTCACATTGGACCTTCTAGAACTGAACCTAAACGTCTCTATACACAAAGTGGAGCAGCGCCACACGAAGTAGGAAAATATGGACAATGGGCCGTTGATGAGATTCTTCTATCAAAAGAAATGCGTTTCTTAGTAAAAAAATGGTTTAAAGAGTTTAATATTTCTTCTGAATTTAAACTGGAAGAACTAAGAAAAGGTTCTAGGAGGTATGAGATTCTGTTAAAGGATTATCACACAGGTACTTGGGTCACCATAGCTGATGTTGGTTTTGGAGTCTCACAACTTCTCCCAATTATTGTAGAATGTTTTAATCCAGATAGTTCAACGCTTCTTATTGAACAACCAGAAATCCATTTACATCCGAAGGGTCAGGCATCTATGGGAGATTTGTTAGTAGATAGTGTAAATAATTTAAAAAAATCGATAATTGTTGAGACACATAGCGATCTTATTATATCGCGTGTTTGCACCCATGTTGTGAAGGGCGATATATCTCCAGATGATGTAGCCATATATTATTTTGATCCATCAACTGATGGAACAAAAATTTTAAGAATAGATATAAATGAAGACGGTCAAATGGTGAATTTCCCCGAAGGATTCTTTGAAGAACGATTCAATGAAGTTGTAGAAAGGACAGATATTGTATTTGACAAAATGGATGAAGGGTGAAAAATGGAGCTAGTATTAGATGCCAACATACTGGGAGAAGTCTGTAGGGGGAACAAGGAGGCAAAGAAATTACTTGAAAATGTAAAAGAACATAATCTAAAAATATCCAAAGAAATCTTAAAAGAATACAAGAGATTACTCACATGTAAAATCCCAAACGCAGAAATGCCTATTGAAGGCAATGGAAGATTCCTCAAAGAATGGTTCACCATCGTTGAGAAAAAATGGAAAAAGGTAAAAGCAGACGCGGAAATCCCAATATGTATTGAGAGATTGATCCAAAGCAGAGATTTTGGTAAAAAGGATGTGGTTTATGTTCAAGTTGCTCTCAAAATGAACAATGGAATATTGATTGCCCAAGAATATCATTTTAGAACGGCACAGGTTTGTCTAGATAGTGCTGATATCAAGTTATTAGATATTTCTGCTGGATTATTGGAATTGAATAAATGACTTTAGAAATAGATAATTTAGATTCTCCTTCATACGTCTTCGGTTAAGTGAGGAATAGTGACAAATTGGCAGTGTGCCAATTTTTCTGTAAAATCACAAATCTCAATAAGTTATTGGGTAGAAAATTCCGTATCGGCAGATCAATTTTCTCCATACTATGCAAAAACTTGACTTCAAATTTACAGCAAATTTGAGACACTGCCATATTTGGCAATGTAACGAAAGCTCTGTAAATTATAATATTCTCTACCCATTTTATTCACAGAATCGCTGAATCTAATGAAGCCCTGTAAAATGCCCCTTATAAAGATACAAAAATCACGAAGTTTTCACTTTCACTTTTCATAACTCGTTTCTTAACAAACGTACTCGGGGAAGATTTTAGCAGTCCGCCGGCCGGAGAAATATATTAAAACTGAAATGAACGTGGAGAAGGGTTCACTTTAATCAGAAAAATCTCCCCAAAAGGAAAAGATCACTTTTTTCAAAAAGGCCCTGCGGCGGGCTCCTTCTAACCTCCTTTAAATTTGGAAAACTCACAGGTTTTCAGTTTTTCAATATCTACAAATGTATTTGAGGTAGATTCCAGCAGACCATCGGCAGAAAAAATATATTTCAACTGATTTAATATGTCGAGGAAAGAAGAGATCCTTCATAAGTGAGCTCATGAAGTAAAACGGCTGAATCACAAAAATCTTACTTCAAAAGAGCTTCAAATTCTTCCACTGTCAGTCCTGAAGCTTTTATCAAATTTCTTAAAAGACCCGGTTTCAGTTCTTTGTGCTTCGGAACGGTCAGCGTAACTTTAGAGCCTTCTTTTCTCAGGACAACGTGACTTCCTACCTGCCGGTGAGGGAGCCAGCCAGCTTTAGAAAAAGCTTTAATTGCCTGCATTCCGGAAATTACAGGAAGTCCAGACATTAAGCAACCACATCAACTACTCTGCAGGAAGGTTTCCCAATGCATTCCTGTAGTTCGTCTTCCGCCAGAGATTCCAAACAAGCCTGAATCGCTTCTTTAATATTTTCAATAGCTTTTTCTACCGTATCTCCCTGTGAAAAACAGCCTGTTAAAGCCGGGCAACTGGCAATAAATCCGCCTACTTCTTCATCTTCCTCAAGGATAATTTTGAACCGCATAAATATCGGTTATAAGGCTTTTTTACTTAAATTGTTATGGGTAAGAGGATCTACTTTCAGACAGATTTAGTGGAACATAATTGGTTACCAGGTTTTCATATTCAATCATAAAATCCTCCCAAAAGGGACTCTGTTCCAAAATCTAGTGATTTTTTAATTTCGTGATTGAAAATCTAAATTCTTAAAAAGAATTCAGTCTCCAATAAAAATTAATATTCGATATGTGAAGCCTTCAATCTATAAGCATAATCACAAGGATTGTAATCAGTTCCAAAATCTAGTGTTGAGTCAAACACAAAATGTCGTATAAAATCGATTGCAATTATTCGGGATCATTGAATCCTTGACGATTGACTCGACACTAGTGATTTTTAGTTATACATTCATCACTAGATTTTGGAACTGAGTCCCAAAAGGGGAAGATCACTTTTATCAAAAAGGCCCTGTGACGGGCTCCTTATAAACTCTTTTAAATTTAGAAAACTTACAGGTTTTCAGTTTTTCAATATCTACAAACGTTTTCGGGGAAGATTCCAGTGTCCGCCGGCCGGAGAAATATATTTTAATTGGGCTCTTCGCTATTTCGAGTGGGTAACTTGCATTTAGCTTCTAGATATTGAAGTAGTATATATCAGATATGAAAACAGTTTTTTTGAAAATCACATTCATGTTTGATGTTCTCATATTTGATCGGAATACTTTCTAACTAGCCAATTATTTTCAACCCATACAAAGCAGCGAAGAGCCTTTAATTGAGTTGAATGTAAAGAAGATTTCACCCTCCTTCTTTAGTAATTATAAATACTACAACCGCAAAATACTATATTATCTCAAAAAGAAACTAAATAGAGCCTGAAAAAATGCCGGAAAACCGAAAAGAAGCTGACACTTACATCCAGAAACTCCATGAGATGCTCCCTGAGCTTAAAGAAAAGTACCACGTCAGCTACCTGGGAATTTTTGGGTCTTACATAAGGGGGGAGCAAAAATCAGGAAGTGATCTGGACATACTCGTTGAGTTCAGCAAGACTCCTACTATTTTTAAATTTGTCAATCTTGAAAACTACCTTTCGGATGCTCTGGGTATTAAGGTAGACCTTGTTATGAAAGATGCACTGAAGCCGAATATAGGTAAACATATCCTGAGTGAAGTTGAAGCTGTTTGAAGAGGGATTAAAATTCGTGAAGTAAAAGACTATATCCAGGATATCTATGATGCAATGGAAGCAGCAGAAGAATTTATCAACGGCTGGACATTTGAAGAATTTACCGAAGATCGTAAAACGCAGTTTGCAGTAGTTAGGGCTCTAGAGATCATTGGCGAAGCAACAAAGAATGTCCCATTTGAAATACGTGAAAAATATCCTTCCGTTCCTTGGAAAGATCTGGCAGGGATACGAGACAAATTGATTCATGCTTACTTCGGAGTGAACCTAAAAGTAGTCTGGCTATCCGTTAAAGAGGGTATTCCCGAAGCAAAGCCTGATATCAAACGTATATTGGACGAGATGTAAATGATCATAAAAATCTCCCCAAAAGAAAAAGATCACTTTTATCAAAAAAGACCTGCAGCGGGCTCCTTATAAACTTCGTTTGAATCTACAAAATTCGCAGGTTTTTGATTTCACTTTTCTTAACAACCGTATTTGGGGAAGATTCCAGCAGTCCGCCGGCCGGAAAAATATATTTTAACTGAATTGAACTGGAAGAAAAGTTTATTTTCAATCAGAAAACCCCTCCCAAAAGGGGAAAGATCACTTTTTATCAAAAAGGCCCTGCGGAGGGCTTCTTACAAATCTGCAATTTACCGAATTAATAGTCCCCTTAAATTTCAAGTTTATGATATTGTATAACGATGTTTTTATTCGAGGAAAAAGAATTAAAAATATGGACTTCACAGGGACATGGCACATTTATGAGATGGAATTATGGGATGAGGATTATTTCAACATGGAAGTTCAGGCTTATATTACGATAAAGCCAGACAACATGGGGAATTTTCAATTTGGTTTAGTTTATGGCTTTATAGACGGAAAGATCGTTGATTATGTTGATGGTAAAAGGTTTGAATTCACCTGGGAAGGAAATGAAGAGTGCGACCATGTATTTGGCAGTGGTTGGGTCAGGATAAAAGAAAAAGACGTACTGGAAGGCGAGTTTAGGTTTCATCTCGGAGACAGTTCTACCTTTTTAGCACGGAGAGCGAAGTAATAAACTCAAGTTTTTTAGCTATCTTTTTGTAACAAACGTACTCGGGGAAGATTTCAGCAGACCGCCGGCCGGAAAAATATATTAAAACTGAAATGAACGTGAAGAGAAGTTCACCTCAATCAGAAAAACCTCCCCCTAAAGGAAAAGATCACTTTTATCAAAAAGGCCCTGCGGACTCAGTATCAAAATCTAGTAATGAATGTAAAATTCAAAATCACTAGATTTTGTAATTGGTCACAATCCTTGTGATACAACTTAGGGATTGAGGTCTTTATGTATCGAATATTTATTTGAGTGAAAACCATAGGCTCTTCGTCATTCTCTATGGATAATATTTTCAATTCAAGACCACGCTGGATTTTATGAGAACATTATGAAGATAGCCATACAAAACAACGAAGAGCCAAACCATATTTTTCTTACTAATTCAGATTTTCAATCAAAAAATGCAAAAATCACTGGATTTTGGACCAGAGCCTCAATTTGCTAAAGTAAATAAAAAGGGCTCTATACCAATTTGTTAAAGTAAATGCTGAATTCAGTTCCATTATTCCTTTTAAGTTCAATGTAACCTTCTATTTGTTCAACAAGAATGTTCACAATCTGGAGTCCGAGAGAATCCGTATTCTGATGATTGATCTCCTCAGGAAATCCATTTCCATTATCGGATACTATCAAAATAAACTGAAATTTTTCTTTATTTATACAGTTTTGTTCTGTTCCTAAGTTTCTGACACTTTTATGTATTTTTTCACATTTTTCTGTTGTATGAAGACTTACATGGATTTTTCCACCTTTTTGGGCTGGAAAAGCATACTTCAGAGCATTTGAGATCAGTTCATTGACAATAATTCCGAGTGGGATTGCGGTATTCATGTCCAGGTATATCTTTTCAAGTTCAAGCTTCAGGCTGATTTCCTCATTTCTTAATCTGTATGAATGAAAAAGATTATTCGTGAGTTTTTGGAGATAATCTGCAAAGTCAAGATTATTTACTTTGTTCCCTTTGTAGAGTTCTTCATGAATCAGAGCCATGGAGGTAATCCGATTCTGGCTTTCCCGAAACGCTTCAAGCATTTTTGCATCGGTAGATCTGTCAGCTTCGAGGCTGAGAAGAGACGAGATTACTTGCAAGTTATTTTTGGTCCTGTGGTGGATTTCTTTCATACGAGCTTCATACGTTTTTTTAAGAGTAAAATCTGAAGTTTTTCTTTTTGTAATATCGCGAATTAAACTTTGTACACATCCTTGTGATCTGGAGTCTGCTGGAAGTTTCTGGAAAATTTGCAGAACCCATCTTGTTTCCCCATCCTTTCTTAATATTCTGTACTCTATTTCGGTAGAGATATCTGACTCATACATAGCTTTTTTTAAGCTTTCACAAGCTAATAAACGATCTTCGGGTTTAATTATTTCTACCCACTTAATTTTACCGGAAAGAAAATCCTCTTTATCGTAACCTGTGACGCCTTCTAGATCTCCATCTATGACTATTGGTACAAAGTTTTCTTTTACTCTGAGTCCTATAAGACCTTCAATATTTTGTTCTAAAAGACAGTTTTTTTCTCTTGAATAATTGATTTTTTTAGTTCCGATCTCATAAACAGATTTAAGCCATTCTTTACCTTCTTTAGTTTTCATGAGGACTTCAATTAAATCAGGAAGTCGAGTCTCATGTTCCTTTAATTCCTTAGTCTTTATATACTCGTATTTTCCAAAAAATTCAGATAATGCTAGAGATACCACATCGGAAATGCTAGAAAATTCGGGAGTATTAGCTAGTTCCAGGCACTGTTTTTTGATCCATGGAGATACTGTGGCGTTAATTTGTTCTTTTTTCTTTATGACTTTGGCCATTTATAATCTCCATTTATTAACTTGATATATAGTTCTTTAAAATGTATAAATAATGTAGTGAAGTTTTCACTACATTATATAGCAATTACTCCATAAAACGAAAAAAGAATATTTCTGGAATCAATTGAGGTTCATTTTCTATTATGATTCTTTTTAGATTGGAAAATCTAAATCATATCAATAATAAATAATGCTGAAAAAGGAAGAATGGTTATTAATACAAGTGTTGCATTCAAAAGGCTTCTGTATCAGTGAAATCGCCAGACAGATAGATCACGATAGGAAAACTGTGAGGAAATATCTCAATCTGAAGATGCAGCCTGAACCTTACAAATGTCTAACAAGACCCAGTAAACTTGACCCATATAAACTTACATACTCAAAAGGATTAATGAAGATTCCTGTGCCTCTACTTGTCTCTATCGTGAAATCCAGAATATGGGCTTTGATGGAGGAGAAACTAGCGTAAAAGATTTTGTAAGAAACGCCAAATCAAAATAAAGTACCTGAATTACTCGTTAAAAACTAAAATAAAACTTTTTGCGCCTGCAAAGGAGTCTTTCTAACTCTTATATTTTTAAATCTGAAAAACAACGGTTTTGCAATCTTATTTCAATTTTACAACCGTTTTCGGGGAAGATTCCAGCAGACCGCCAGCAGGAAAAATATACTTTAACTAAGGTGAAATAAATAAAAAATAGTTATATCGGATAACTCTAAAAATTGCCGATACCGATATATACCAGGGGGCTCATATCGGATACATCAAATTATGACACATACCGATACATCCCTGATTCAAGAAGAACTTCTTGCACGAATAAATGAAAAAATGAAGCAGCTAAACTTCATGCGGTCTATTCCTGCAGATGCTTTAGCAAGGCTACATGAAGAAATGAGGCTGGTTCATACTTATCACTCCAATGCGATAGAAGGAAATACACTAACACTTCAGGAGACAAAACTTGTTCTGGAAGAAGGGCTAACTATTGGCGGAAAATCGCTTAGAGAACATCTTGAAGCGAGCAACAATGCGAAAGCTTTTGACCGAATGGAAGAGTTGGCAAAAAAGAAACGTGCAATAGACCATGTCACAATTCAGGAGATTCACAAAATCGTAACCCGAGGCATACTTGAGGACGCCGGAAAGTACCGCACAAGAAATGTGAGAATAGCAGGTGCAGTAAAGACTCCACCCGACTGGTCAAAGATCATCAAATTGATGGATGAGCTTATTGAAACGATAACTGAAAGCAAGGAACATCCAATTGAAACAGCTTCCTTCCTGCATCACAGGTTTGTTGAAATTCATCCTTTCATTGATGGAAACGGCCGAGTAGCTCGGCTTCTTACAAATCTGTATTTGATGACAAGAGATTATCCTCCTGTCATACTCAAAAAAGAGGATAGAGGAAAATATTACAAATCCCTTAGAGCCGCAGATTCTGGAAACCTGGAGCCATTTGCCAATTTCATTGCAAAAGCCGTAGATGAAAACCTGACTCTATATCTCTCCATTTCAGGAGGAAACGATGAACTTCTACCTCTCAGAGAACTTGCTATAGAAACTCCTTATTCTCAGGAATATCTTAGCCTGCGATCTAGACAGGGGCTCCTGGATGCAGTAAAAATCGGAAAAACATGGCATAGTTCAAAACGTGCAATTGAGCAATATCTGTCGGAGCATGGGAAAAAGGATGTTTAATTTCATTTTTCCTACCAATTGTATTCGGGAGCAGATTTCAGCATACCGCCAGCAATAAAAATATATTAAAGCTGAGTTGAACATAAAAAGAAATTCACTTCAATCAGAAAAATCCTTTCCAAAAGGAAAAAGATCACTTTTTCCAAAAAAGCTCGCGAAGGGCTCCTTCTAAACTCCTTTAAATCTGCAAAAATCGCGGGTTTTTTAGTTTCTAATGAGTTCATGTTTATTTTTATTTGACCTGCAATTTTGGATGATAATGTTTCATTAATCCCAAGTTGATGTATTATTTTAGAAAAGTGCAATGTCATGTAATCCCACCATTGGATTCCTCCAAAAAACTCTTCGTGAGATATTTCCGGAGTGTGCCAGGGAAATCCTCTGGTAAGAAGTGGACGAATATCCTCAAGTCTAATGCTGCTGTATCCATGTTCCTGTAATAGATCGTATATAGTTTGCCCCCACATTCCATCCCGATATGCCAATGTATTATCAAAGTCCCACAGAAGATATTTTTTCTGCATTGTAATTATTCCTGTTCTATCCTGAAATGGTTTCGCATATTCTATAAGAACTAAAATACGAACTTTTATTAAAGGTTCGTTTTTTTGGCTATAAGAGTGTAAACCCAGCTGTTATACATCATATCAGAATTTTCTTGATTCCTTCGATAAACTTTCATCAAATGCAAAAATTCTATGATAAACACATAGGCATTTTTCTCGGAGTCTGCAGACATCGAGAAAAATAAGTGTTTAGGCCGAGTGGTGAGAACGGTTACCTTTTCTAATTGTGAAGGTTTTAACTGATTTTGTAAAAAATCTAGATTTTATGCAACAGAACCCTTCATATAAATATCCGTGGTAGTGTGTCAATTTTTATGTAAAATCAAAAATATTAATAAATTAGTCGTTGGAGAATCCAACATCGAAAGAACTGAATTATGATCAGTATACAAAAATTTGACTCTGAATTTACAGAAAATTCGATACACTGCCATATCCTAATTATCTATAGTCATTAGGTTAATTAATGCAACATTTCATTAGATAATGCTGTTTTTTTTGTTGCAGCAATTATGAGCGTTATTATATTCATCATCATTTTGTGAAAGCCATTCCTGAACGCTTGCCTCCAAACGCACAGCTTTAAAGCCATGAGCTCTTAATATCTCCACTGCTTCTACAGACAGTAAGCAGCAACGACCACGGCAATAAGCAACAATTTCTTGATTTATAGGTAAAGTAGCTAAATGCTTTTCCAAATCTTCGAGAGGAATAGAATTAGCTCCTGGAATGTGCATCATCTCATATTCTTCTTTCGGCCTTACATCAATTAAAGTCACATTGCCTTCTTTCATTCTGACAATGAGTTCACTCATTTTTATTTGTTCTATATTATCTCTGTTAGTGTAAATTTCCTCCCGAAGCTTTTGAAGTTCCGTAATACGCTTTTCGGCTAAAAGCTGTAAAGATAAGATGAAATTCGCCACCTTTCGATCTGCCAATTTGTAATATGAGTAAACTCCACGCTTCTCATACTCTACCAACCTGGATTCAAGCAGAGTTTGCAGATGCTGGGATGTATTTGCAACACTCATATCCGTTTCACGGGCGATTGTTTCGACCGTTTTGGATCCCTGCATCAAAATGTCCAATATCTCCAGTCTTCGAGGACTTGAAATAGCCTTTCCGATTCTGGCGAGCTGCGCATAAACGCTATCTTTAAACACACGGGTTTCTTTTTCCATAAAAACTTCCTGATTCATCTCGTTTTTTTATCTGTTCTAAGTCGTAATTCATCGTTATGCTTAAATACAATTTTACCATATGATTTAAATATTCAATTGATCAATTGAATATTTAAATTCTACAGGTCCTAAATGGGATGCTGCCATCAGATTCTAAATATCGTACGCTAAGATTTTACTATCTGAAATCTAGACAAGTACGAAATTTAGGATTTTCTAGTTGCGCCCTAAATGAGATAGATTTACAGTTGGATACGGAATTAATTAATCTAATAGGATGAGCTTATGACAGCAACATTTGACCCTTCTGTAACTGGTATATTTGTTTTTGGGCTACTAGCAGGTATCTGCCCATGTAATAGCGTGTTATGCTTAGGATTAATAGGTTACCTTACAAGCGGAAAAACAAACTTATCACTTTTGAACATACTTAAACTAGTTTTCTCATTTTCAATAGGCACTGTGCTAGTACTATTGCCGCTTGGATTTATTGCTGGATACATTGGTAAATATATATTGTTTTTAAATAGTGCAATCGCTTGGGCAATTGGTGGTATATTAATGATTGCAATGGGATTACAACTATTACATGTTTACAAACCACCAATACGAAGCATGTACAATTTTTTTAAATTACCTAACTCTTACACAATAATGGGAGCATTCTTACTTGGGCTTTCTTTTGGGGCAATTACAATAGGTAGAGGTGCTCCGATGCTAATAATTGTATTAACTTATATAGGATTGTATCAAACGCCGCTTCAAGGGACACTTACTATGTTAATATACGCTATTGGTCTAAGTATTCCTCTTATGGTGATCAGCTCTATTGGTGGTTCAATAGGTAAAAAAATTAAGGAAACCACCAGAATGAGTGGTGACCTCATGGATAGAGTAATAGGAGTATCAATTATAATAATCGGCCTTTATTTCCTATATCTAGCCACGCAATAAATCAACTCTTTGTCAATTTGAGTAAATAATTTAAAGTCATTTTACAAATGTGACATATAAGATACGAGAAGAAATTTAGATCCTACCCACATTAAAAAATATATTATAGAATCTTCAGATAGGGTCTCAAAGTTAGGGACTTTTCTGGCTCGTGGTAGTCTACAGGAACTAAGATAAATTTTCAGCATGCACTGAAACCAGTCAAATGGTCAGCCCTCGAAGATTGTACAGTATCTTTTTTTCACAATTCTCGAAATTATTTTAGGATAAAACAGCATTTTAATACTCCTTTTTTTTTCCACAATTCTCTTTATGAGTGCCAGAATTCCCTTGTAAAGAGTACAAGCACGGTATAAACCTCTAGCCTGCCTACCCACATATTACTGATAAGAATAATTTTGCCTAGCAGTGGGATTGATTCAAAATTTGCCATAGGCCCGACAATGTTAAAACCAGGACCTATATTTCCGAGAGTCGTTATCGAAGCTGTAACCGAGCTTACCATATCAACTCCCAGTAGTGTTAGAAGCACTGTACCTACAACAAAAACTCCTATATAAAGCACAACAAAAGAGAGAATTGACTGTAAAATGTCTTCCGGTACTGCTTTATTATTTAACCGGATAGACCTGACGAGTCGAGGATGAACAAATTTGAAGAGTTCTCTCCTTGCATATTTTAACATCAACAGAAAACGTACAACCTTCATGCCACCGCCTGTAGAACCCGCACAGCCTCCGATAAACATGACTGAAAGAACCAGAATTTTTGCTGAGTCCTTCCACATATTAAAATCCGTTGAAGCAAAGCCAGTGGCTGTCATAACAGAGGTTATCTGAAATATGGCATAACGAAAAGAATTGAATGGAGAGAATCCCATATCTTTGAATAGAACCAGTGTAAGTAAACCCGTGAAACCGAGGATAAAAAAAGAATAGGCCTTGAATTCCTCGTCTCGAAAGAGAGCAAACTTATTGACACGAATCACCCGGTAATAAAGAGCAAAGTTAGCCCCAGCAATAAACATGAAAAATGTGAGAATAAATTCAATAATAGGACTGTGAAAAGCTTCTATTCCTGCATTATAAGTAGAAAATCCCCCGCAAGCCATACAGGCAAAAGAATGATTGAGAGCATCGTAAAGGGACATTCCACCCAGAAATAGAGCCACAACTTCAAGAGCAGAGATAAGAATGTAGAGCGTCCATAGAATCCTTGCAGTTTCCCGGATTCTTGGCTTCAGTTTATCTTCAGTAGGACCTGGAGCCTCAGCCCTGAACAGCTGACGGCCGGCAACTCCGAGCTTTGGCAGAACTGCTATGAAAAGTACAATGATTCCCATGCCTCCAAGCCAGGCGGTAAAAGACCGCCAGAAAAGAAGTCCTCTTGAATAGCTCTCTATATTCGTAAGAATTGAAGAACCCGTTGAAGTAAAACCCGACATTGATTCAAAAACTGCATCAATAAAAGAAACTCCTTCAAAAAGAAAAGGAATCGCCCCGAAAATAGCTGCTGCAAGCCAGCTCAAAGCCACAATGGCAAGGGCCTCTTTTTGCTGCCAATCCTCACGACCTTTGAATCGCATGAGAAGCAAGCCAGAAACAAGTGTTATGAAAAAGGAAACAATAAAGGGGACAAGAGGTTCACGGTAGTAAAAGGCTACTAAAAGGGGAACAAGCATTGTAAATGCCAGAAGGAAAAGAATTTTTCCTAATGCATTAAAGACTGCACTGTTATCTATAAGAAACCACCTTCCTCCCAAAGATTATCTAAAAAATTTTTCTATTTCTGACATTGCAGAAGCCATGGAAAAGATAACCACTCTATCCTGATCTTGAACGATGAAGTCCCCTCTAGGGACTATGGTGTCTTTCCCACGAACTACCATATTAATAAGAGCTCCCCTTGGGAATTTTACCTTATTTAAAGGTTTTCCGACAATTTTTGAGCTCTTGGAAGCCGTATACTCTATGATTTCCGCCTTTTCGCCTTCAATGGTCGTCAGGGTTTGTATTCCTCTGCCCATTGTAAGCTTAAGTACCTCGTTTACAGTAGCTTCTCTGGGGCTGACTGCCAGATCTATGCCAACCATTTCAAAGAGGGGAAGATAGTCCGAGCGGTCAGCCCTGGCAATCACTTTCTTTGCACCCAGTTGCTTTCCAAGAAGAGCACACAGGAGATTTTTCTCATCGCTGTCCGTAACCGAGATAACAACGTCCATATTCTCAATGCCTTCCTCCCTGAGTAGACTGATGTCAGTACCGTCTCCGTTTAAAATAAGGGCATTTTCCAGCCTCTCTGCCACTTCTATGCAGCGGCTTTTACTATGCTCGACAATTTTAAGGTCGGCATTTTCTTCTTTGTCTATCAGTTTGGCGAGATAAAATCCTACAATGCCACAGCCTATGAGAAGAATTCTATTTTTGTGGGGCACCTTGTTCCCTAAAGTACTGCCTAGCCCTTCCATAGATTCAGGCTTACCCACAACTACCATATGGTCGTTTGCGCTAATTAGGTCGTTTCCATGAGGAATAATTATTTCATGCCCTCGAAAAATCGCACTAACAATGCAACAGTCAGCAAGCCTGAGGTCCCGAATCTGCTTTCCTACGAGCTCGCTTTCGGGGTTTATTGCATACTCAGTCATCCTGACTTTTCCATCGGCAAACATTTCGGCATTTATTGCGGATGGACTTGACAGGATCTCAGCAACTTCAGAGGCAAGTGAAAGTTCAGGACAGATCATTATATCGACTCCGGCCTGAGTCCTTGAGGTTACAGGTGAATCAATATAATCCGGGTTACTGACTCTGGCAATAGTTTTAGTTTCCTTCCATCCGGGCTTTCCCCGGGTAATCAGCTTGGCGGTCATGCAGGCTACAATGTTAACCTCATCCATACCTGTCACAGCTACAAGCAAATCAGTATCCTGAAGAATATTTGATAGGATCTCAGCATTTGCTCCGTTTCCTTCAATAACAAGGACATCAAGTTCGTCTGCCCGTTTTGATGCTTCTTCATTATTTTCAATAATTATTACATCGTTTTTGGGGGAAAGAGCCTTTGCGATGTGATAACCTACTTCCCCTGCGCCGATAATTATAACCTTCATAGCACACCTTCAGAAAAACTGTTTTTAACGAACCTTTAAATATGGAACCTGGCGTATAAAAAGCAACAGGCACGAGATCAGTAAGATATGAAAAATTGAGTAAATAAATATAAAAAGTTAAGAACACACAGATAAAACAAAACTGTGGAACGCGGCCCGATAAACTGTTTGTGATAAAATTAATCAGCGTATTGACCATCTCTAAAAGTTAAATATTTTGCAAACAGAGTTTGTAAGATCCAGGCTTTTTAAATACAACTACAAGCTAAAATGTTAACCCTGAACAATTATATAAACATTTTGGAGTTTTTGCAGTAAAAAACAAATACCAAAGTGAACGAGTCCTCAGGAAATAAGATAAAGTAAAGAATAAGTTAGAAAATGAAACGGCCCCAGGAAAGAACGAAGGGAATGAATTTAATTCTAAGGCATAAAGTCCCTTCCTCGACAGCTTCCGGTGAAAACTGGGGGCTTGCCAGATGGGAACTGAAAGCCGTCAACTTTTCAACACTCCTTCGTTATTGATTCTAATAATCTAATTTTCGTTATTGATTTTAAGAATCTAATTTTCGTTATTGATTCTAATAATCTAATAATACTTCCAAACATATAATTGAGTCTATCCCAAAAGCCACTTTACTCTTAATTGTTGGGAATTATCAGAATTGTTTTCATGATCATGAGTTTGATTGATTATTCAAAATACAATGTCCAATAAGCAAATTTCAAGTTTTGGGACGGACTCATTAACAGATTAAGATTAGCGAGAATCAAGCAACCTTTTTCAAAGAGTTAACCTCCAGGTTCTAAAGGTCGTAATGAAGCTCTCACTGTTCTTAATTTGTTATCACGTAAAGCCAAAACGAATGGTGGAGTGGGCCTCAGTAGGGTAGAAAGTGCCTGTATTCAAGCTTGTCTGAAGTGACCATGAGGTCATCTATGAATCAAGAAGCCCCTTCCTTGACAGAAAAGGCATACCTTTTGGGCAGAGGAGTACTTCACCCTTCAAAGGCATCCTTTACTTTCTCAAAAAAACCTTTACTTTTTCGGGATTTTTCTGTGGATTTCTCATTTCCTCCCTTCTCATCTCCATTTGGGTTTTTGCCGCTGCTCAGAGCTTCAAACTGGCGGAGTAGCTCTTTTTGTTCCTGAGTAAGTTTTGTCGGAGTCTTGATTACAACCCTGACAAGCTGATCGCCTTTTCTACTTCCGTGAAGGTGTTGAATTCCTTTATCTTTAAGCCTGAATACAGAGTGGGTCTGGGTTCCTGCAGGGATATTCATCTTGACTTTCCCGTGAAGAGTATCGACCATTACATCCGTACCGAGCGCAGCCTGGACAAAAGAGATAGGAAGCTCGGAAATTACATCGTAATCGACTCTCTTAAAGTAGGGGTGTTCCTTCACATGAAGCACGACATAGAGATCTCCGGACGGAGCCCCGGGCTCTCCCGAATCTCCTTCTCCACTGAGTCTAAGACTCATGCCTGAATCGGCTCCAGCAGGTACGTTTACTGTTATCTTCCTCTTGTTTCGAACTCTGCCTGTACCGCCACAAACCGGGCAGGGAGACTCAATTACCTGACCCTTGCCATGGCAGGTACTGCAAGTAGAGGTGCTTACAAACTGCATACCCAGTCCGGAGCGAGTTGTGTGGATTTGACCTGTACCGCCACATGTGGGACAGCGCTTCGGGCTTGTTCCAGGTTTGGCTCCGGTTCCGGAACATTTAGAACATCTTTCCGTTCTAGGGATATTGATATCTTTACGGACTCCAAAGGCTGCTTCCTCAAAGGTAATGTAAAGGTCATACTGGAGATCGGAACCTCTCCTTGGTCCCATATGACCTCGTCTGCTTCCCCCGCCGCCAAAAAACATTTCGAATATATCTCCGAAGCCGCCAAAATCCGCACCACGGAAGATATCTTCTGCGCTGTATTGCCCGTTTATTCCGGCATGTCCGAAACGGTCGTACTGAGCGCGTTTCTCATCATCCGAAAGAACGGCATAAGCCTCAGAGATCTCCTTGAACTTATCCTCAGCTCCGGGTTCTTTATTTCTGTCAGGATGATACTTTAGCGCAAGTTTTCGATAGGTTTTCTTTATATCCTCGGGTGAGGCATCTTTGGATAATCCGAGAATATCGTAATAATCACGTGTTGTGGCCATCAGGATTCCCTGTTATTTTAAAAAAGATAAAGTTCCGGAGCCTGCAAAGCCAGGTTTCCGGTAAGGCCTGAGAATCTCCAGGCCTGTTTCATTACTTTGTTTTTATTTATTTATTTATTTATTTATTTATTTATTTATTTATTTATTTATTTATTTATTTATTTATTTATTTACGCTTTTCGTCGTCAACTACCTCATAATCGGCATCAACGACTGTCTCATCAGGACCTTGTGCATCATGGCTTTCTGCTGCTCCGCCTTCAGCCTGCTGAGCCTGCTGAGCCTGTTGAGCTTTCTGGTACATTGCAGTAGAAATTGGGTATACTGCTTCCTGAAGAGCTTCGGTTTTTGACTTAATGGCTTCGATGTCCGTACCTTCAAGAGCTTTCTTAAGGTCGTCGACTGCGGCAGTTACCTTTGACTTCTGGTCTTCGGTTGCCACATCTTCGGCTTCCTTCAAAGTCTTTTCCGCAGCGTTAATCAGAGCTTCGGCATTGTTCTTGGTCTCGACATCTTCTTTGCGCTTTTTGTCTTCTTCGGCATGCAATTCTGCGTCTTTGACCATGCGATCGATTTCTTCATCTGAGAGTCCACCCGGCTTCTGGATGGAAATGGACTGTTCCTTACCGGTTCCAAGGTCTTTTGCACCTACATGCAGAATTCCATTTGCGTCGATATCAAAGGTAACTTCAATCTGCGGTATGCCTCTTGGAGCTGGTGGTATACCATCCAGAGTAAAGCGGCCGAGAGTCTTGTTTTCGGAAGCAACTCCTCTTTCTCCCTGAAGGACATGAATCTCTACTGAAGGCTGGTTATCAGCAGCAGTTGAGAAAACCTGACTTTTCTTGGTAGGAATTGTCGTGTTTCTCGGGATAAGGGGGGTTGCTATACCTCCGAGCGTTTCGATTCCGAGAGTTAGAGGAGTAACATCAAGCAGCAAGACATCTTTGACTTCGCCCCCAAGCACACCTGCCTGGATGGCTGCCCCGATTGCAACTGCCTCATCTGGGTTGATGTTCTTGTAGGGTTTCTTGCCTGTAAAGTTTTCCACAAGCTCGACTACTGCAGGCATCCTTGTGGAACCTCCTACAAGAATCACTTTATCGAGATCATTTGGAGTGAGCTTTGCGTCGCTAAGAGCCTGACGCATAGATACAAGAGTCTTTTCAAGGAGGTCCTCGGTCATCTTCTGGAACTGAGCCCTTGTCAGGTCGATATCAAGGTGCTTTGGTTCTCCATCCGTACCAACTGTCAGGAAGGGAAGGTTGATATTTGTACTTGCAACTCCGGACAGCTCGATCTTGGCTTTTTCCGCAGCATCGGTTAAGCGCTGGAGTACGGCCTTGTCTTTGGAGAGGTCAATTCCCTCGTTTTTCCTGAACTCGGCGAGTAAGTAGTTAACTATACGCTGGTCGAAATCATCTCCTCCAAGGTGAGTATCACCGCTTGTAGATTTCACCTCAAAGACTCCGCTTCCAAGTTCGAGAATAGATACATCAAAGGTTCCGCCTCCCAGGTCGTAGACAAGAATTGTTTGTTCTATATCTCCCTTATCGAGACCATAAGCCAGGGATGCGGAAGTTGGCTCATTGATAATTCTCAGGACATCAAGGCCTGCAATTGCCCCTGCGTCCTTTGTAGCCTGTCTCTGGGCGTCATTGAAGTAGGCAGGAACCGTAATAACAGCCTGTTTGATGGTCTCTCCAAGATAAGCTTCTGCATCGGCTTTAAGCTTCTGAAGGATCATTGCGGAAATTTCCTGCGGCTTATACTGTGTTCCCTGAAGAGTCACCTTGTAATCGGCGTCTCCCATATGCCTTTTAATGGAATAAACAGTATTTTCAGGATTTGAAATGGCCTGCCTCTTTGCAACCTGGCCTACAAGTTTCTCTCCTTTTTTGGAAAATCCAACTACTGACGGAGTTGTCCTGGCGCCTTCGGCATTTGGGATCACGACAGCTTCCCCGCCTTCCATTACTGCCATGCATGAATTCGTAGTACCAAGGTCAATACCCAGTATTTTTGCCATGTTTTATCCTCACTAGATTACCTGATTAAATTATTCAATTAAAGTTTTCATTCAATCATAACGTTACAAAATATTTAGACAAATCATTAAGTTAAATTAGTAATTAAGTTATCTGGTAAAGTTAGAGTAAAGTTGTTCAGTTTAATTATGTTCAGTTTAATTAGAGAGTAAGTATGCTTTAATTCAGGAGTAAGATTTTTCTCCTTTATTTCTCGGCTTCATCAGGATTTCTGGCCACTGAGACCATAGCAGGCCTGATAACTTTAGAGTTAAGAGCATATCCGGTTTTGTAAACCTCTACTATAGTATTGTCCGGGACTTCAGAGGTCTCGATATGTTGAATTGCTTCATGCCTGTGAGGGTCAAATTCACTGGCTTTTTCACTCTCAATCTTCTCAATCCCATATTTTTCGAGGATTGAGAAAAACTGCCTTGAAAGTTGTTCTATTCCACCGACGATCGAGTTCATATCCTCTGCGGTTTTTGCAGATTTAAGGGCGCGATCAAAATTATCCGTTACTTCCAGAAAGTCAAGAAGTACCTGCTCGAGAGCAGCTTTCCGGTTTTCCTCCATCTGGCGGGCGGTCCGTTTTCTGAAATTGTCAAAGTCTGCTGCAAGCCGGTAGTACTTATCCATGAGAACCTGTTTCTCCTCCTGGCACCTGACTTCAGGACTTTTCTCAGCTTCCGAACTGGCAGAAGCCTCCTCGGGGTTTTCCCGTGCTTCATTAATCTCTTCCGCCGAAGAACCAGAATTTTGGGCTTCAGAATTTTCAGTCCCAGCCTGGGCATCTTCTTTAGAATCCGTGTTCTTTTCTTTATTGAATATTTTCATTAGTCGAACCCCATCAAGTAAGTACAACGGTTTCGCTCGTCCTGATCTGTGATTGTTTGTAATTCTATAAATAATTTTTGGGTATTTGAAGATACACATCACTCAAGAAAGCGAAGAAAAAGAAAAATCAGTAAAAGTGGTTTTGAAGTTTATCGAAAAGTGTTTTGAGCATTACTACGCTTGCAATCATGGAAGCCGCAACTGCCGAAATCACCTGGTCCCACCCGATGGCTGAAATTCCTCCTCCCAGTGCAAACTGTACGCCGCCTACAAGCGACACAAACACAAAGGAAAAGCCAAAACCTGCAAGAGCTCCACCGACAAGGGAACTTGGGGTATCCAGCCCACGTTTTTCGTAAAAAACCATGCCTGCAATAAACATTACCGCAAAGATCAAAAGTACGACTGCGGAGGGCAATGGACTTTCTTTTGTGGAAAAAACCTCAAAGAGCCCGAGCCCCATATCAACCAGGAATATACCCATGAAAACCGCAATGGCAAGGGTTTTGACAAACGGGTTTTCAAAGATCGACTGAGTATTTGGGTTTATGCTGTTAATAGTACCAGGCACCTTTATGTTTTTCAACGTTTAACTTTATGTTATAAACTGTATAATTTATATAAACTTTTACATACGCAATTTCATTTTTAGTAAGCCTTTTTAAAAACTGCCTGACCGCAAGCCTTTTAAAAAGGACTTGACCGAAAAATCCAGCAACAAATGCAGTCGGCGTGATCAACCGGCGCAACGGTTGTGGCACAACCCTTTAAAAAAGACTTGACCGAAAACTACTGCTAAATCAAAAAAGTCATAACAGCGTGATCAATCGGTGCAACGATTGCAGCTCAACGGTTGCACATTAAGTATTTTTTTGAAAAGACCTGGGACAAAAAGTAATAAATAAGTTCCCGAGTTTTTCCTTTCCGATGAAAATCCTGATTGCAGAATTTGCTGTCGGCACGGACATTGAAAAGTCCCTTATCCCGGAGGGAGCTGCCATGCTAAAAACCCTTTCGGAAAGCTTTGTTCGTCTTGGGCACGAGGTATACTACCCTTCAGCAGGTACGGAAATCTGCACAGGCACGTGCATTGAATCTACAGCTGAAAATTTCATGCAGGTAATTGAGAAAAAGGCAAAGGACTGTGATGCAGGGCTGATTATTGCACCTGATTCCATGCTTCCCGAGTTGAATAAAGTCCTTGAAGAAAATACCGTAAACCTGGGATGTTCACCTCAGTCGGCAGCCTGCTGTGCTGATAAGCTGATGTGCACGGAAATTCTGACGAAAGCCGGAATTAAAGCCCCTGAGATCGCAAAAAAAGCTGAAGAAGGCAAAAAGTATGTTACAAAGCCCAGGTTCGGCTGCGGTGCAGAGACAACATACCTCGTCACAGAGTTTGAGAACAACGAAGAATTTATTGCAAGCGAGTATGTTGAAGGAAAAACTCTGAGCGTAAGCCTTATCGCAGGAAAAAAACCGCTTCCTCTTACTGTAAACTGTCAGTTTATAGAGTTTGGCGAGAAAGAGGTTAAAACCAGAGAAAATGAGAAAACAGGAGTTTCCGGCATAAAATACAACGGAAGCCTTACTCCTTACCAGACTCCAAGGCGAGACGAACTCTATGAAACCGCAATCTCCACAGTCAAATGTCTGGACTGTTTCGGATATGTGGGTGTAGACATCATACTTGCTGACCTTCCGTATGTAGTAGATGTAAATCCCAGGCCTACAGCTTCGCTTTTCGGCATTAGCCGCGTTATGCGAGAAGAAATTGGAGACCTGCTTTTGAAAAATAAGTTTGGAGAACTTCCGGACTCTATACATATTGAGGGAGAATACCGCTTTTCAAAGGATGCATTGGGCGAGCTTTTCGGAAGAGCTTGAAAGGTAGGAAACAGATTGAAAAGCCTGAAGCTTGAAATATAAGGAACAGTTAAAAAGCCAGAGGCTTGAAAGATAGAGAACAGATTGAAAAAAACATGACAAAGGGCTCAAAAATGAATTCTAAAGTTATCGGGCTTGATATTGGAGGAGCGAATACTAAACTTGCCTCCTCGGACGGAACTATTGTAGAACTGCACTATTTGCCCCTCTGGAAGAATACACGGCTTCCGGAAGTTTTAAAGGAAATCGCACAGCGGCTGCAGCCCGAAAAAGTTGCTATTGTTATGACCGGTGAACTTGCGGACTGCTTTGAGGATAAGGAACAGGGAATCCGCTTTATAAAGTCATGTGTCGATTCTGCCTTTGGACTCTCAAAGGTGTCTTATATAAACAGTCTGGGGAAGTTCCAGAGTGAAGCTGACGATATGAGAGAACTTGCTGCTGCCAACTGGGCGGCTTCAACTAAGTTGATAGGAGAAGAGATCGGAGACTGTATTTTTGTGGATGTGGGAAGTACAACAAGCGATATTATTCCTATCCTGTCAGGAGAACATAAAGCCGGGCTTACTGACTTTGAGCGACTGGTCAGAAGTGAGCTAGTATATGCAGGCACCCTCCGGACAAACCTTGCCGCACTTTTAGAAAAAGTAAAACTTGAAAAGGGCTGGTGTAGGACAGCTTCCGAACTCTTTGCTACAACTGCAGACGCTTATCTCCTGCTTGGAAAAATTGATGAAAATATGTACACATGCGAGACCGCTGATGGAGCAGGCAGGAGCAAAACTGATGCTATGCGCAGGCTTGCAAGGCTAGTATGTGCAGACCTTTCCGAAATCCAGGAAGACGATATCTACGAAATTGCGGCCCAGGTAAAGGAAAAACAAATCTCTGTCCTGGCTGAAGCGATTTCCGAAGTTGCAGAAAGGAACGGGCTTAAAAGAATCGCAGCTGCAGGCCTTGGGGAGTTTCTTATAAAGGAAGCTGCAGAGCGGCTTGGTTTCGAATGTATTTCAGTATCTGGACGCTGGGGAGAAGAGATCTCAAAAGTCTTTCCGGCATATGCGGCTGCCAGGCTGCTTGCCTGCAAGCCTTTTTAAAAACAAGCTCTTTCAAAAAACTGCTTGCTCGCAAGCCTTTTCAAAAAAGGCTTAAGCGAAAACTCCAACCACAACGTGGTCGGCGTGATCAACCGGCGCAACGGTTGTGGCACAACCCTTTTGAAAAAAGGCTTGACCGAAAACTACTGCTAAATCTAAAACGTCATGACGGCGTGATCAACCGGCGCAACGGTTGCGGCTCAACGGTTGCCTGAAAGGAAAAACTATGAGAGTGGTAATTAAAATAGGAGGAAGCCTTATCAAAGAGGCTCCCGAGCTTGTAGACAGGTTGGTAAAGGAATTTGGCTCAGAGAGCCCGAGAATTCCAGAGGAAGCATGTACATCCGAAGAACATCCTTATTCCATTCTAATAGTACCCGGAGGAGGCATTTTTGCTGATGCTGTAAGGAAAACTGATGAGAGATTTTCGCTGAGTGCGGATGCAGCTCACTGGATGGCTATACTGGGTATGGAACAGTATGCCTGCTATCTGAAGGATAAAAGCCGCGCACTGGGAATAGATTCGATAGCTAGTCTGCCTCAGGGTGTATCTGTTCTTTTCCCATACAGGCTCTTGAGAACAAAGGATCCTCTGCCTCATAGCTGGGATGTGACCTCGGATACTATCGCGGCCTGGGTTGCAAAGCAGATTGGGGCAACCTTAATAAAGGCCACGGATGTGGACGGCATATTCAGAAATGGGAAATTAGTCAGGGAAATTTCTGCTGACAGCTATAGAGGAAGTCGTGAAAGCTGTATTGATTTTGCCCTGCCGGAATTTCTTCTGAAAAACCGAATGGAGTGCCTGATTGTAAACGGGAAATCTTCGGATAGAGTAATTCAGGCCGTGTATGGAAAGTCTGTGCTCGGTACTGTGGTAAAGGGGAATATTTAAATCGTATATCGTATATGACTAGGGCAGAAGAAGCACAGCATGTCCAAAAGCATTAATTAAATTCAGTTCATTAAATTTGCTAACGTTAACAAAGGTGCCAGGAAAAGCAGAAGCTTGATGCTTAAGGAAGGCGCCTAATTCACCGGCAATTCGTTACAAAATTCACTATTTGAAATAACTATTAATTTGAAGTAACCATTAAGGAGAAAAAAAATGTCAGCACAAAAAGTTGAATACTGTACTTCATGCGGAATTCGCCTCGTGGAAAAGGGTTATGTAAAGTTTCCCTGCCCGCAGTGCGGATCAGAAATAGGAAGATGTGGAAGCTGCAGGCAGCAGGGTAACGTATACACCTGCCCCAAGTGCGGATACAAGGCACCCTGATTAGGCAATAATCCCGAACCAGATTTATGCCAAAAATGTAAATGAAATAAAACTCGGTCAAAAAGATCAGATAAAAGTAGAGGAATAAGAATGGGTGACGTTGCAGCAAAGATTAAAATTATGCCAGAAAGCGTTGATACTGACCTTGGAGAGCTGAAAGGGAAGATAAAGGGCGTAATTCCAGCAGGAGCAGACCTTCACGGAGATATTGTTGAAGAGCCTATTGCTTTTGGTTTGAATGCTCTGATTGTAACATTAATAGTTAATGATGAAGAAGGCGGAACTGAGCCTGCAGAAGAAGCCTTTGCAAAAGTTTCCGGCGTTGAAAACGTCCAGGTTGTGGATGTCTATCGTATTTAAGAGGAGAAAAGACCCGGACAATGTGTCCGGAAAAACCATCTTCTATATTCTCCTTTCTCCAAAAGGGCTCGTAGATCAGGGGAAGATCGTTACGTTCGCAACGTAAAGGCCGCGGGTTCGAATCCCGCCGAGTCCACTTAAAAATTTTTGATTCTATTTAAAAACTTATAACAGTATATCAATACTGCTATTTTTCAAATTTCACTCTGCGTTTATCCCACTTTGGGAAGCAAATAGTAGCCAGAAGTTTTTGTTCAATCCCAGAAAGCTTCTTCGCTTAATGACATGAAGGATATCCGTACTTTTTCAACAATCGTTTTACATTGACCTTTATTTTTGCTTGGATATTTTTCCGGAGAGTTCAGTCAACGCCTGCATTTTGCCGAATAATCTTGACAAGTTCGACTGCCATGAGCCTTAATGTTTCATTGCCAGGATTTCCACGACACTTTTATTGTCAGCAAGAGCTTCATAAAAAGCAATTTTTTCACTATTCAAGCCTAATCCTTCACCTCTTTTATCATCTCTAATCCTTCACCTCTTTTATCATCTCTAATCCTTCACCTCTTTTATCATCTTCACTGATTTTCTTTACTAGATAGAGGAGCTCTTCTATAGCCTGCACTGTGTTAATACCCCGTTTTTATACTCATTTATTGCACGCTCAAGTACTTCGGCAAAAGCTTCCCATGAATTAAATTCCTGTGAAACCTGCTATTTCTTAAGAAAATTAATATGTAATCGATGTGCAATATACTCTTTACTGAACTTTGCAATATCATCTTAATTTTGGCAATATAATTTCATTTTGAGAAAAGTGGGGGAAAGAATAACTTGCTGGATAGCGAAGTAAGAAATCTCAGACATCCTGCCGAAATACCTCTTTTTGTTATCTGCCTGCTGATCAGTATTTTTATTTATGTCACACTAATGACAGTTCCACTTCTATATCCTGAAGAACTCGGGCCTGAATATATACTGGTAGTTCCGGCAGCGATTGCATTTCTCTCATTTGTTTCCGGGCAGACCTACGGAGGAATGATGGCAAATGCGATCAAACTTTCAGAAAAGCAGTTTCCTGAACTCTATGAAGTCATAAAACGCCTTTCTTATGAACTGAACTTTAAAGAAGTTCCGGATGCCTTTTTAATTCAGGAAGGCGGGATTTTAAACGCGTTTGCTACCCGGCTGTACTTCCGAAAAAATTATGTGGTTTTTTACGCGGATATAGTTGAGGTCGCATACAGGGAAGGAGACTTTGATTCACTTGAGTTCATTGTTGCTCACGAACTGGCCCACATAAAGGCAGGACATGTGACCCTACTCTACAATCTTGCTATCTTTCCAATTGCTTTTGTGCCTGTCCTCAAGGACTTTCTATGGACTGCCCTGAGCCGGGCAAGGGAATATACTTCGGACAGAATTGCAATTCGGCTCGTTCCTTCAGGCGAAAAAGGGCTTATAGTTCTTTCAGCAGGCGAACACCTTTACAAAGTTGTTGATTATGAGGAATACCTTGAAACCACAGTAAGTCCTGAAGGTTTCTGGGTCTGGTCTACCAATTTGTTTTCAACACATCCTGTATTGCTCAGAAGGATCAGAGCAATAAACGAAGACAGGCCTGGAAAGATTTTCTAAAGATAAATTTAAAAAATCTGTTGGAATAAAACGGGAAAATCTTACTCGTTTTCAGATTGAAAAAAATACAGGGCTTAAGATTGGAGCTGTAAGAATTAAGATTGGAGTTGTAGGACTTATTGGGGCTGTAAGAATTAAATTGAAGCTGTAAGAATTAAAATCTGGGTTGTGGAGAGAATTCCAAAGGGGTCGGCAGTCGGTCGAAATTGCAGGAAAATTAGCTACTCTACGAAAAAACGAGTGAATAAAAATAGAGATACTCGTAGTAAGATAAGAAGTATATAGATGCATAAATTTTTCTAAAGATTATAAATAACTTTATGTTATAACCAGACCAATACCTTTAAAATGGCATATTTACTTGAGATCGCAATCGTCCTTGTTTTGATCGCACTCAATGGCATATTTTCCATGTCAGAATTTGCTCTTGTATCTGCAAAGAAAACCCGCTTGAAGCAACGGGAGGAAGAAGGAGATAAACGGGCAGCTGTTGCACTTAAGCTTGCTAATGAGCCAACTCCTTTTCTCTCAACGATCCAGATAGGAATTACTCTTGTAGGAATCTTTACAGGTGCGTTTGGTGGAGCTACGATATCAGAAGAGTTTGCAGTATACCTTGAAAAATTTCCTGCCCTTTCTCCGTACAGTAACGTGATAAGCATCACTCTTGTAGTGCTCTTAATTACTTACCTGACCTTAATTTTCGGAGAACTTGTCCCAAAAAGGCTTGCGCTCAATAATGCGGAATCAATTGCCTCCAGTATCGCAAAACCTATGTTTTATCTTTCTATTATTGCAAGGCCGCTTGTAGTTATTCTCAGTAGTTCTACCGAAGCTGTGCTCAGGGTCATGAAAGTCAGGAAGACTGTTGAGCCCCCGGTAACAGAAGAGGAAATTAAGATTATGTTTGAGGAAGGAGCCAGAGCTGGAGTGTTTGAGAAAGCCGAATTAAGCATGATAGAAAGTGTGCTTGAGATCGGTGACCGACGTGTAGATTCTCTTATGACGCATCGCACTGACCTTATTGCGCTTGACCTTGAAGACCAAACTGATGAAAATCTGCGGAAAATGATCGAAAGCGGTAGATCCAATTTTCCTGCATATGAAGGTGATCTGAATAATATCGTCGGGATGATATCCGTAAAAAAAGTCCTTGAGAATTTTGTGGAAAGTGGGACTGTTAATCTCAAATTACTTGTTACAAAACCGCTCTTTGTACCTGAAAGCGCCTCAGTCCTGAAGCTTCTTGAGTCATTCAAGGAAACCGGAGTACATATTGCCCTTATAACTGACGAATACGGGAGTATTCAGGGTGTAATAACCCTTCATGATATCCTTGAGGCTATAGTGGGTGAAGTCCGCTCCCTTGGCGAGCCCGTGGAGACACAGATTAGTGTTAGGGAAGATGGTTCCTGGTTGATAGATGGGGACACTCCCATTGAGAAACTTAAAGATGTCCTGTCTGTGGACTCATTTCCAGGTGAGGAACTTGGGTACTATCGTACCACAGCAGGGCTGATCATTTTTATCCTGCAGCGAATTCCAGTAACCGGAGACCATATCGTTCTAGGAAGATTGAGGTACGAGGTTGCGGATATGGACGGCAATCGAATAGATAAAGTACTGGTAACGCCGTTTCCTTCTGTTTCTCAGGGTTGAATCCTGCCTTTTAGGGTCTTAAAAAATGCAGCTTAAATAATAATAACAAGGCGCAAATCATAATAACGAAAGGCTAAAACATCATGTAAATTAAAAAAGTAATAAAGAGAATTTCGAAAAATCAGAATGATATATCGGGAAATGTATAAGTTACCAAGATAAAGTACTCGAAATTCTCCTCTTGTTTATCAAGTCTGAATCAATAATAGGCTATTAAGGTTTATTTGCTGCAGGTGGTCTTTTAGTTTCCTGCGCAATCTTGGTCGCAGATTACTATACAGTCGTCAGGGAAGTCTTTTGCAAAATCGTCATCGTTACAGTTTTCAGTACAGTTGTCACAGCAGTTATCTGCACAGTTGGACCCGTTACAGTTGTCACAGCAGTTATCTACACAGTTGGATCCGTTACAGTTTTCAGTACAGTTGTCACAGCATTCTCCTTTGCAATCCTGGCCACAAACATCTGCACATTCGTCACAGCAGTTTCCTGTACAGTCTGATCCATTACAGTTTTCAGTACAGTTACAGTTTTCAGTACAGTTACAGTTTTCAGTACAGTTGTCACAGCACTCTCCTTTGCAATCCTGGCCACAAACATCTGCACATTCGTCACAGCAGTTTCCTGCACAGTCTGATCCATTACAGTTTTCAGTACAGTTACAGTTTTCAGTACAGTTGTCACAGCATTCTCCTTTGCAATCCTGGCCACAAACATCTGCACACTCATCACAGCAGTTTCCTTCACACTCGGCGTTGTCGCAGTTGCTATGGGATGAGACATATGTATAATTATAGTCAGTAGATTCGGCAGTAGATTTGGCTGGACATGCCGAAGCTGAAGAAATCCCTAATATCAATAACATTAATATAACAGAAACAGATGCCGTAATTTTCCATATTGACTTTCTGTTAAAATTCATTTTTTTCCTCCTGATATACTTATATTTGTTGAGAATATCCGTAACAGGAGTTAACTGGATAAACTAATATATAAGCTTACTTTTTTTTATGTACTTTTATAAAACTCAAAAATGGAATTTAAAGCTTTATAATGCTTTATTTTATATACTGAAAGATGATAATATTACAAATTGTACGTAACTATATCTCTCGTTAGTTAAAAACCAAATGAAGGCCTTTTCTGAAAGTTTTATCTCCTAAAAAGTTAATGTAGTTACTTATATTCAAAAAAGCCTGCTGGATGATACTTTTTTTCACATACCTGCTTTATTAAAGTCATATATTTATTTAAAAACTCTGATTATCTTTGTTTAATTAAAATATAGAATAATAGACGGAATATAGGCTTTTAAATAATATTATCTGCCTATTTTATTAGTGGCCAGTGGAAAGTAAATCCTTTGTCTAGCTATTTTAGAACAACTTCGAATTTTATAAATATGTAAGAGGATATTTAAAGATATATTTTGCCTGTATACTCAATATATAACAGATAGATAGATATATTTTAGTAGAAATCGTTATTAATAATTACATAATAGAAACAAAGATTATAAATATTAATCAATATCGTAAAAGAGGAAGGAAAAGTTACAATAAAAAGATGTCTATACATTTACAGTACTATTATTCTCCCTTCACCCTATAACTTTTTAAATTTCTTGTTTTGATTTTCACTGTGTATGTTCCGAGATCCAGTTCCCTATAATCTCCAGAGCAGCCGGAGAAATTGTCTCTTCTATTTTTGAGTACTCTGAGGGAAACCCTGTTTTAGCGGTCTGGAATAAATGGTTGAGACCTGGCAGTTCTTTAACTGTATAGTCTTTATTACCTCCAGCCTTGAGAGCTTCATCTATAGCCTTGAGATTTTCTTCAGGCGGAACCTGAAGGTCTTTTTCTCCATTTATAGCCAAGACAGGACATTTGACTTTCATTAAGGTTGGCCTGGGATCATATGTAAGGAAAAAGCGCATCCATGGCGAGGTGAGTGCTGTTACTTGAGCGTCAATGACAGCCTCGGAATGGTCTGAACTTTCTATTTTCTGCTCACTTGTATTTGCCATCTCGGCTTTTAGAATCTCCCGAAGCTTTTCCTCAGCTGCTGTGTTATTCTGTTCTTCTTTTACCACAGAATACATTCTTCTCAACAGAGCTTCGTTATGCGCGATGGTTTCATTGTCTACCCCTTCTGCCCTGTAAATCAGGTCACTCTGGAGGTATGAAATCTCTTCCCCGGTAATTCCCTGACCAGCCATGAGTACAATGAATGCAACATCAGGAGACTTTACTGCTACCATAGGGGCAATCAGCCCTCCTTCGCTGTGTCCAATCAGTCCAATTCGACCTGGATCGATCTCCTTGCGATTTTTGAGGTATTCAACTCCTGTGAGTACATCTCCAGCAAAGTCCTCAGTTGTAGCCTGTGAAAAGTTTCCGGTTGAACCTCCAATACCTCGATCATCGACCCGAAGCACGGCAATTCCCTGTCGCGTCAGATAGTCTGAAAGTACAAGGAACGGGCGATGACCCGCAATTTCCTCATTACGATTTTGCTGGCCTGAACCCGTTATGAGTATGACTGCCGGGAAAGGCCCCTCTGACTGCGGAAGAGTTAACGTTCCTGCCAGCTTTACTCCTGCTTCTTTATTTTCATAAACAACTTCTTCTTCGGTATACGGATAAGGCTTTACCGGGTCCTGTTCTCGGTGCATTTCAGGAACTTTCTCGACCCTTTCAAGCACAAGTGGAAAAGCTGATCCTGCTTGCTTCCATTCTCCTTCTATGGTTTTGTTATTCTCCTTATATATCCCTTCAAAACTTCCCTTTATGGATTTTACTCCAAGGTTCAGGTTACCATCCTTATAACTAACACTTTCAACAGGTATGCCGCTTACTCCCTGATCAGGGCTGTCCATACTGGCATTGATAGACCCATCAGAATTAGTAGAAATATTGAACACAATCCTTAACTCCAATCCACCTGGGGCTGTTAAATTTCCCATCCAGGTGCCTTCTATGTCCTTGAGATCTCCAGCAATCTCATTTTTCGTGTCATTTAGTTGAGAACTCTCTTGTGACCCATCTGACTGCGAACTGCATCCAAGGCTCGCTATGGTAATGCTTAATAAGAATATGCAAATTACGATTTTACTTTTCATGATACCTTTTCTCTCATATTTGTTCATTTGTCGTTTTATCTTTTGAAGTTATTTTTAAATTTTTTTTGGTTATACTTTAATAATTATCATCTATTGATTAAAACTCCAGTTATTACAATGTTAACTAGTGTAATATGTTACTCATTGAAAGAACTTAATAAATTGAAGTAATAATAAACAAAATGACGGTTTTTAGTAAAATATTAAGAAGAATATAAAATAGAAAGAGTGAACTAAAACAATATAAAATAGATTATAATCTTGAACCAAGTAATTTATTGAGTTCCATTAACATTTTAGACCAGAAGACTTTTGTTCGAGTTAATTTTGAGGCAAGCGTACCAATTAGAGAAGAAGGTCATTGAAATAAGAATCAAGCGAAGAGTTTAGTGCAAAAATATTGCCTAAATGTCACTTGAATGTTTTAATATGTTGAAAAGCAAGTGGTTGAAGATGTTGATTTTTCAAAAAGGTGACTTATAAAATCTATAAGTAGTAACTGGTTGAGTAGTAACTGGTTGAGTAGTAACTGGTTGGTGTGAAGAGTATAAACTCTTATATTTTCCTTTTTGTCTTTTACTTTTTTCTAAATAGTTTTTCATATTTGTCTACCTTCAATGCTCTTCAGGCTTACAACTATTGTTTTTGCAACCCCTAAAAAATCACTCAGTTGTAGCAATAAATATTTGACTTTCTTCTCAATAATTTTTGTTATGTATCATACCTTTTTATGGCTTGTTTCTAGATTACTAACTTAAAATAGCCTTAATCAGGTATAATCCATACGATAAGTATTAAAAATTTATTTAAAAAACAAATAGACAATATTTTTGTAAAATCACCTTTTGTGATTATTATTTGGAAAATAAGTAATTTAAAGAAAAATACCAAAACCTCAATTTACTCTTTATCTGTAGTCTCTTTTTTCGAGGCAGCTTTTTTGGGATTCTGTATTTTTCGATTTTCTGCTTCAGTTTCGTCGGATTTGATTATTTCAGCCTCAAATTTCTCAGCCTCAAATTCTTCAGCTTCGAAACTTTCGACCTCAAAGTCTTCTTCCTGGAAAATATCCTCTTCAAAATCTTCTTCCAGAGCTTCTTCAAGCTCCCCTTCTTCTACAGTACCTCTACTAGTCTCGCTTTCTGTGCCTTTTTTTATATCCTCTGTGTTTTTGCCTGCCTGACTCTTAATTTCGCGGATTGTTTCATCAAGCTCCCTTTTAATTCCGTATTTTCGGAAAAAATGAGTCAGGATATTTGAAACGTCCCTTTCGAGAATTTCGTCGGCGTGGGGATGTTCAGGAGTGACATACTGAGGCCAGTCAATTAGCTGGATGCCATCTTCGGAAACAAAGATATTATACTCACTTAAATCGGCATGGATGACTCCCAGTGAATAGGTAATTTTCACCTGTTTAAGGATCTCATCTAGATACCATTCGGGGTCAATAAGTTTTGTTTTTGAAAGAAGGCTACCTTTTGCAAGCTCCATGACTATTGCATGCCTGTTGTGGTCAAAGGGCTTTGGAATTGAGACCTCTGAATACAGAGTGGTCATGATATCGTACTCCCGCTGGGCTGCAAGCCTGGCTGCATAGATCCAGGAAAAGTGTTCCCTTTCTCCCAGGTGCTCACGCACACGTTTTATCTGTTTAAAACTTGTCCTTCCTTCCCTGTGAAACTTGATTACAACCGGAACAGGTTCCCCAATTGCAAGCTCAGGCGGAAGGATTGCTTCATAGATAACCGATTCCTTTCCTACCCCTACTTCGTCTCCTATTGCACTGATACTCTTTCTCTTGACAAAGGCATTAAGGGCAAGGACATCATACCCTTCAAAGTAAATCTGAAAACCTTCGTAAGGCTGGGTAGTCCTGATCACAAGCTTATTCCGCACAAGCTTTTTTAGTTTATATTCCAGCTTCTCAAAGGGCATCCTGGTATATTTATTCAGTTCTTCCATTGGCACCCATTCATAATGCTTCATTCCGGTTTCAATGCCAGTCAGGATCCTGAAATCCTTAGAGTCAAGATCTTTAAAAACCCTCAGCGCTTCGTCGATCATCTTGATACTAGATATAGCCCTCGATATTTAAATAATAGGTATCATGTCCCAGTTTCGCTGCTAGAGCTGTGCCAGCCGAGTGTTCGTCCTCTAATTTTTTCTCTGACTTTCATATTCAGGAAGATAAGCATACGCTCGTAGCGGGGCATACACTCGTAACAGGCTTAAAAACAGGATTGTGAGAAGGTTTCTGCTATTTTGCTAAACGACTGAAATAAAACAAAATAGCAATTTTAGAAGAATATATAAGAGAGTTAATATAAGATATATGAGATAAATGGGGAACTTAAGAGAGAACCCTAACATTGGAAAACGTATATCTTTTATCTAGGAGCTTGAGAGAACTATAAACATTATTTTCGAAGGAACTATGGATAAAAAAGCTGTCTTGAACAAAATAGAGGAATTATCGTTAATTTATGAAAATGGGGTTTTATCACATCCCTACTGGTATATTCCGCCGAATAAAAAGTATTTAACTGCGATCCATGATGAACTATTTCAGGGAAAGTCAGAACTTAAACTGACATTAAATGAGGTCGCAGCCTTATTATTGACTCACAATTTAATCGAATTAGATTAACTACAGAAAAAAAGTAGCTAATAAGAGCCACTAAAACCAGACTGAACTGGAGCACGCATTGGGGGAATTCGTGATAGCTATTTTTGCACTAAAATTGAAGGCTTATAATCCGCAGATATAACCGCAAGCATATACCTGGAAGCTACTTACAATAGCAACTATTGCTTGGAATAAGGATATTTCGGAGCATCTGGCGTTAAGACTTTGCTTTTCAAAGAACCAGCCGCACAATAAAAATGAGAGATTGAAAAGCTAAACGAAATTACACACGAGCAAGCTGTCAATATTAAATGTTTTTTCCACTCCATAATAGTGAATTCCAAAAAAGATTGTCAACCATTATGGAGCTAGCTCTGTTTGAATTTTTTCATTTTAAAGATGTAAGAGGCACTTGTTTGCTCATCACTTTCAGCTTTTTGATTGCTGATATGGTTGCTTGAGATTCTTTGTAAATCCTATCTTCGTAATAACTTATGATCTCTTCAACCGAAACAGCAAGAGAATATATTTTCATCGGTCTCCCTTTTCCAGGCTTTTTTTCCGAGCGCATATTAACCCAGGAATGGTTGCACATTAATCTCATTGCAAGACTGACTTCGGGTTGCCTTAATCCGGTACTTATTTCAATTTCCCGGGATGAAGCTTCATCTACATTCATAAGATATGCCATGGTTGTAGCGGCATTTCGTGACATTCCAAGATTATTTAATGCTTTAATAAAAATATAGTCATTTTCGTCCAACACTTTTACTTCAGAGTCTTTCATGGTAACCTCCTGATATTTCGAGTTTATGAATAGGTTGTTAGCTAAAAAATCTTTTACAATTACTTTATAAATTAGATAATAACTTATAAACAGTTTTAAAATATATACATTTGCACGGTAAATAGCTTATTGACATCATGAAGATAATTAAAAGAGTTTTTTTATACATTGTTATCTTGGGATAATCGTGACAGCTAACTCAATCGTAGTATCGTAACCCGGCCAGTAACCACGTGCAAAAGCCAGTAATATCACTCTAGCCAGACGGACCAAATATATCCAGAAAAAAATCTTTAAAGGAAGGAGCAATTAAGATATTTCATTTCCTGGCTACCGTATTGAAGGATTAGAAAACGGAGTAACGAAGTTGATTGAATTGTAAGTCAGTAAACATAACAGATATAAGAACTGTATAAACATCAAAAACTTTAAAAAGAACTTATCTCAAAACCAATTTTTATTCTGAAATTGAACAGAAATCCAGAACCATTTCTCACGATAAGAAACTCTAGTTATTATTTATTGAGGTCAAGAGAAATAATTTTGAGTTTTGGGATGAGCTCAAAGAGAGACACATCAGTTTTATTTTTTATCTTCTCTATTCCATTCCATCAAAGCCTTTTCAATAGATATCAAAGTGAACATGGTAGTATTGAATATCTCATCGGGGTGTTGCGGCATCCATCTAATTTCATCAAGAACGTCTTTTGGAAGCCTAACGATGTCATTCATATCGTCTCCGATCTTCATGAAATATTCATTATATCGTGGACCGTACCTACTGTTATCACTCGCAGTGATAGAAATATACTGAGTAAATGACCCGTCATTCATCAGATCTCTTGAATATCTGTACTGAATTTCTTCAATACAATCCAAGTAATCATTATGTATTCTTCTGACGGTATCTGGAATCGATTCACCATCTTTTTGCAAGGCTTTCAGGTCTGAAAATACACTTTTTGAGAGTCGAATAGTTTTATACTGTTTCACACTACTACATATGTAGTTAAGTATATAAATAAATTAATGCACGATGCAGTAATTCTCTAAAATATCTTTGCAACAATTCATATTCATTGTTGTTAGCATTTACCTGCTAATCCTAATGTTGCTTACGAAAATAATAAGATAATAAAAAAGTATGCAGTTTTATGGTTGATAATTTATGGCTGATAATAACCCTAATAGTTCGCACAATAATCCCGAAAAAAGAAAAAATCCTTTTAAGAAAATGCTAGATAGCATGAAAAAGCTTGTTAAAAAAGAGGAAGAAGATACTAAGCCGTCTTCTTTTGAAGATACTAAAACCAGAAAAAATCAAGGCTCAAATATTTTGAAGCATGAAACATCTGAATCAAAAAAAGCTAAGAGATCGACGCGTGAAAGAAAAGCTAATAATAAGGAGCAGAAACTTCCAAAGAAATATAAAAAGGGTTGGTAACAGACATTGATGGCCTAATTGAAAATGAGACCTTAATTTGTAGAAACCCTCATAAGCCTTTGGCACATGTATAAAATACAAAAAATTTATATTGACAACGTATTTTTTCAGAGGAAATAGTTTGATAATTGCGATCAAATTTTCATTCATTCCGAAAAATGTCTATTGATATGTCTATTAGTTAGTGATAATTAGTGACGGGGTGGAAGAAGCATAAATTCGAGAAGGAAAAACTAAAACGGAGCTAAAAAAGCTACAGACAAAAAAATAAATAGTTAAAGGAGAAAGAGGAAACAAAAACTGTATCATAAATGATTAAAGGATAAGGAAGAAACAAAAACTGTTTACTTTAGTAGCTTAATCATTTCTCTTCCAAAGGCGTGAAGGTCAGCAGGGCTTCTTGAAGATACAAAATTTCCGTCAATTACAACTTCTGTATCTTCGTAAAGTGCTCCTGCGGCTATGATGTCATCCCTTATCCCTAGCCAGCAGGTTGCTTTCTTGCCTTTTATAACGCCTGCAGAGACGAGAACCTGTGGACCATGGCAAATTGCAGCAACCGGTTTGTTTTCTTTGAAAAAGTGTCTTGTAATCTCAAGTGCATTCTCGTCAAGCCTCATTTTTTCGGGGCCTTTTCCTCCGGATATTACAAGAATACCATAATCTTCAGGGTTTATGTCTTTAAAAGCAATGTCTACATTGACCTCATAACCATGCTTTCCTTTTATTAGCCCCTTCTTCATTGAAGCTATATGTGTTGTAATCCTCTCTTCTTTCAAGCGGTGGTAAGGATAGAAAAGTTCAAGATCTTCAAAACCATCGGCTCCGAATATGAGTGCCTTCATATGAAACTCCCCCCGAGTTTTAACTTTACGGCTTTAACCTTACTTTTAAATTTTCCAGACTTAATTTTTTGGATTTAACTTTCCAGACTTAATTTTCCGGATTTAACTTTCCAGATATTTCAAAATTGATATTACAGGTACAATTTTGAGTACTTAATTTCACAAATGAATGATTATTTCTACAGCACATATACCTTATCTGAGTTTGAAAATGAAATAAGTAACAGTGATTAGGTCATGAAATAAGTAACCACAGCTCGGCCATTAAACAGGTAACACATTTAGGTCTGGAAGACTTAAATTGCTTCAAGAGCTGGCTTAAATTGCCTTAAGGGCCTGTTTGAGGTCTTCAATTATGTCTTCGTAATCTTCAATCCCTACCGAGAGCCTGACAAGCCCGTCAGTTATGCCTACACTCTTTCTTACTTCATGAGGAACACATGCATGAGTCATCGATGCAGGGTGCTGAATAAGGGTATCCGTAGCTCCGAGGCTCACAGCAAGAGAACAGAGCTTTACATTGTCCATGAGCTTCCTCCCGGCTTCAATTCCGCCCTTTACCTCAAAAGAGAGCATCCCGCTGAACCCACTCATTTGCTTGCGTGCAAGTTCGTGCTGAGGATGCCCTGGAAGTCCTGGATACCTGACCCAATCTACCTCGGGTCGGGATTCAAGAAATTCCGCAACCTTCATTGAATTTTCAGCGTGCTTTTCCATCCGGATATGCAGGGTTTTAAGCCCTCTTATGCAGAGCCAGGCTTCATGAGGACCCATAATGCCTCCCGTATATCCGACAATTGTGGACATTCGGTCTATAAAATCCCTATTTCCTGCAACGATTCCGCCAAGGAGATCTGCGTGGCCGCCTATATATTTTGTACAGCTACTTAGGGAAAGGTCCGCCCCAAGCTCAAGAGGTCTCTGGAAATAAGGCGTTGCAAAAGTGTTGTCCACAACGCAGAGGGCCCCGTTTTCTCCGGTTATCCTGGCTATTTCGGTAATATCACACACGGTAAGCGTAGGATTGGCAGGACTCTCAAGAAAAACCATTTTTGTTTCGGGTTTGAAAACTCGCTTTACATTTTCGGTTTTAGAAGTGTCGATGAAACTGACCTCTATTCCAAGCCCTGGCAAAACCTGAGAAAAGAGGCTGTAGGTGCAGCCGTATACCACATCCGTTGAGATAAGGTGGTCTCCCTGCTTCAGGGCAGTTAACGCAATTGCAGTGATCGCTGCCATTCCAGAGGCAAAGGTCTGCCCCGCTTCCCCACCTTCAAGCGCAGCAAATTTTTCAGCGAGAACCGCATGCGTGGGAGTATTTGGAGGAATTCTGGCATATACGTACCCGGATTCATCTCCTGCAAACCTCGCTGCTCCCTGCCTGGCATTCTCAAAAATGAACGTTGAAGTCTGGAATATCGGAGTTGTATGCGCCCCAAAAACCGGATCCGGCTTTTCTGCGGCATGTACACATTTTGTTGCGAACTTCACTTCTCTTTTCATCTCCCCAAATACCTCTCTAAATTAGTATCCGGAATAAGTATCGCTTTTCACGTAATTATTTGTTTGGCGTGAAGCCCGAAAAAGCCTTATCTCAAAAAATCTTTTCTCAAAAAATCTTTTCTCAAAAAATCTTTTCTCAAAAAATCTTTTCTATTTTCTGAAAGCTAATAAAGAAAACCTGACTTTGTCCACAGAAGTTATACACGTGTGTCAGAAATTTTAAAAATAAAACCGTTATATATCTGGAGCAAAAGGTGTAATTAAATAAAAAATATTTGCTTTAGAAGCATTTAAAACGCTACAGGAAGACCTTCTGTGATACAATCCATACTTGATAACGACCTTTATAAATTCACCATGCAACTTGCAGTGCTTGAACTTTTTCCTAAAGCTGAGGCTGAATACCGGTTTACTAACCGGGGTTCCCAGCGCTTTACTACGGAGTTTGTAGAAGAACTGAAAAGGACTATACGCGAAGAGATCTCGAAATTAGCATTAACAGAAGAAGAATACAACTGGCTTTCAGAGAAATGCCCTTACCTGAAACCCATGTACCTTGAATATCTTAAGAATTTCCGCTTCAAGCCAGGTGAGGTAAAAGTCTGCCTTACCGAAGAAAAAGATCTGGACATTCGGATAAAAGGACCCTGGCACAGCACGATTCTCTGGGAAATTGTCCTTATGGCTACGGTTTCGGAACTATATTTCACAACCATTGAAAAAGAGTGGAATAGAGATTCCCAAAAGGGTTGTACTTCCGAATCCGTATTGACTGCCTATGAAAATAAAATTCTTGAGATGGGAAAAGCCCTTGAGGAAAACAACTGTCTTTTTTCGGAATTTGGGACCCGCAGGCGAAGAAGTTCCGAACTCCACGACCATGTGATGAAAACCCTGACAGGGATAAAAACCCTGACAGGAACAAGCAATGTGTATTTTGCAAAAAAATACGGCCTGAAACCGATCGGAACTGTCGGGCACGAATGGATTATGGGTACCTCAGCACTTGTAGGGCTAAGGTATGCAAACCGGTTTGCTTTTGAAAACTGGATAGATGTTTATAAAGGGGACCTGGGAATCGCCCTTACGGACACTTTCGGCTCAAAAGCCTTTTTTAAAGATATGGACCTGAGGTTGTCAAAAGTTTACGACGGGTTCAGGCACGACAGCGGAGACCCTTACGATTTTGTGGATGCTGTGATAGAGCACTACCGGAAAATGGGCATAGATCCCATGAAAAAGTTAATTGTTTTCAGTGATGCCCTCAATGCGGATACGGCTATCCAGCTCAAAAAATATTGTGAAGGTAAAATCAACTGCAGTTTCGGCATAGGCACAAGCCTTACCAACAACTCCGATTTTTTCCGAGAAAGCCCTCCTCTTAACATGGTCATAAAGCTGCACAGCATTGACGGTATTCCTGTCGTAAAACTGAGCGACTCTCCGGAAAAGGAAACCGGAGAAATAGATGCTATAAGGGTTGCAAATTACATTTTTGGAAGAAAAGGGCTGGATGAATAATTAAAGAATAAAAGAACAAAAATGGAAAGTAGGATGGATCGACGCCAATGCCTTTAATTTCCATCCTTCAGTTTCCATGACAGACATGCTATAATAGATATCAGTCGTGTGGAGTTCAGATATATGGATTTCGATGATATAGAGTTCGATGATCGCGCTCAAAGTTTAAGAAATCAATCTAAAAATAATAGTAGTTCTTTTTTTCTGAGCCTTACTAAAATCATCGACTTCAGCCTCTGTTAAATATTATCTGGAAATTATTTAAAGAGGAGAGGCCGAAGATGTAGATCCAGGATCTATAACTACGGTATCTGAGCCACTAATTGTAAAATTATCTAAACCATTTTCTGAAGTAGAGTCTAAAATGCTTAATAAAGGTTCAAGTTCTATAACAGCAATATCTGAGCCACCAATTATAGAATTATTTGCCATTGTAGAATTATCCATCATCGTAGAATTATCCGTAATCATATTACTGATATAACCATTAAGTAAAACAGAACTCGAACCATTTACTGTAGAATTTTCCAAAATATTCTGCATCCTATGTACCGTAAAAACTATTTTTGAGCCGTCAGGACTCCATCTGGGGCTTGAGTCGATTACTCCGATATTGTTTGTAAGCATGACCTTATAGCTTCCTTTGGTATCACGAAGCCAGATTTCAGGCTTTCCTCCTTCGTCGGATATGTATACTATTCTTTTTCCATCTGGACTATAAGAGGGATCCCATTCCCCGTATGGAGTATCGGTAAGCTGAGTTTGGTTTGTGCCATGCCATTCTATTGTCCATAGATCAGGTTCCTCTTTAGAATCATTAGCACTGTATACTATTTTCAGGCCAAGAGGGCACCAGTCTTTTCCCATTCCGACATTTTCGGAAGTACCGAGCCTTTTCTTATCGCTTCCATCCCGATTAACTATCCAGAGCTCGGAAGGGGCATCCCCTGACTTCTGAGTATACACGATTTTTTTTCCAAGGCGGCACCATGAACCCCAACCTTCGGATTTGTCAGGATCATCCGCAACCGGGGTTACAGTTCCGTTTTCTAGATTCACAAGATAAAGGCCGGTTTGGGAACCATTTAATTTCGTTGAAAGCAATTCGGTTCCATTAGGATTTATATCGCTAAAGCCGGCAAGGTTTCCCTCCCCAATGCCTGTTCGCTCTATTTCACTTCCGTTTGCTTTCATTTTATACGATTCTAAATTATCGGATCCGTCCCTGTGAACCGTATACAGAATAGAATTTCCATCGGCAGTCCATACAGGAAACAATTCTGATTCGGAGCTGTCAGTAAGAAAAGTAATATTTTCTACAGGGCTATTAGTATAAGTTTCATCTTCCGTAAAATTACTATAGTCGGATGCGACGCCTGGTTCCGCTACTGCAGGTAACGTAAGAAGTACGAGCGTTAAGAATAAAGAAAAGTACCTGTATGCGATTTTCATAAATTACCACCGTTAACTTAAAAAAGATAGTGTTATCCATATAAATAATTAATTACTAATTTGTTGAAAAAATTGATTATTTATATTTATTAATATAAACTTATAATTGTATTTAATTGCTAATTTGTTGAAAAAATTGATTATTTATATTGATTAATATGAGCTTATAATTGTATTTATATATTAAAAGATAAGACAATATTATAATTGGAAAATAAACCTTATTTTCGCCAATTTAGGAAAGAAATCTGAAAGTAAAATAGAAGTTTTACCCGAAAAGGATAAAGGCTGGAATCTCGGGCAAAACTTAAGATTAACTAAGCTTTTTGGTTTCAACCAATTGACTTTTTTATTTAAATTAATTCCCTGCTGTGTAAACAGTTTCTGGTTATGAGGCTTTGTTGTATCCCTCAGCCAGATGGACGTTTACATACACTACGGCTTCATTAGTATGTTTGTATGCATAATCTTCAGTAATTTCTGGCAGCTTATCTGCTTCTTCCTGGGAAGTGACAACCACACCTGCTGGAATATACCTTCCGTCAGGAACAGTTACACCAATTGCTGCTGCTGTAGGCTCAAGTACGCAGTTGTTTCCTATCTTTGACTTAAAAACGAAAGCTTGCATACCAATGAAAGTATCGTTGCCTACGGAAGCCGGGCCATGAACCTGGGACTGGTGAGCAAGTGAAACATTTTCTCCTATATAAACTGCATATTTCTCGCCGGCAACTTCAACAGTGTTCTTTTCTACAGGTTCACCTTCCTCATCAATTGTCTCAAGTGCATGAAGCACAACTCCGTCCTGGACATTACTCCTGCTTCCCACGAAAATCGGCATTCCTTCATCACTCCGAATAGATGCCATAGGGGAAACCATAATACTGGCACCTATTGTCACATTTCCTATAACTGAAGCCTGAGGGTCAATATAAGCTGTGGGATCAATATCAGGTGCTGTAGGTACAGGATTCCATGGTGTTACCGGATTTTCCCTGATATTAGAAAACTCGCTTTCGGTTATTCCTTGTGTGGCATTGCCCTCTGCTCCTTCACCTTCGGAGATGCATCCGCTTCCTAAAAGGGCCAGTGAAAGAGATAGAATAAGTATTGTAAAGATCTGCTTGTTGAATCTCATATAGGTCCTCCATTGACAGTACAAAGATTATAAAATATATAGGTATTTCTATATTTATTTAAAAAAAGTTAAAAAATAAAAATGGGGAAATTTTATTTTTAGAAAGGTTTCCGTAACCAGTCTTCGCAGTTATAGATATTTTATGAGAAATTTTATTCAACAGAAATGGTGGTAATAAATTCAAAAAATTTAATATTTAGAAGATGTGGAGTGTATCATGGAGGCTGTGTTTCAAATTTCATTGAAATCTATACTGGAAGATCTGCCTGTCTTTAAGGCAATTGCAGTCTGGAACCTGTTTGTGATTTTGATTTTCTCAAAAAAGATATATCAAACTGCTTTGGAAAAAGGAAGATCGATTAATTCTTCAATGTATTTTTCAAGAAAAGTAATTCACTTCCTGGCTGGCTGATTGACAGCAATGCTACTCCCCTTTATTGCTCATGAGCCTGCTTTATCGGTCGCTACTGCTTATGGACTTGCTCTTATAACCTACCGCCGCATAAATTCAACAAGAGAATGTACTGGTTCCAGGACCCCGAAAACCTCTATGATGTTGATTTTACATTAAGCTGGAGATTGATAGTGCTTTTTACCTGGTACATTGACAGGAGTTTCTGGCTTGGAGTGGTTCCAGTACTTTTCATGGCATATGGAATGGGATTACAGACATAATAAGGAACCTTAAGTATAACAAAAGGGCAAAAGCCTGGGAAGGTACTGTAGGTATGCTCCTGCTTTGCATAATTATCGGCGCAAAAATGGGCTTTGCCGGGGTCTTTGCAGGAATAGTATGTACACTTATAGAAAGAGTCGAGAATATAGATGGTAATATCACAGTACCAGTATCTGGCCTGTTTATCCTGCTCTCAACTCACTACTATCCCCCTTCGCTTACGGCTCCGTTTTACTGATTTATCTCGGCAAACTTTCTCATATATCTTTCTTTTTATAATTTGTTTCATTTTTCATTTTACGTTTCCTTTTTCAATTCAAAATCTACACTTTCTCTAAACGTAGGTTTTTAAAATGAAGCCTGTAACCTGAGAGTAACCTGAAAAAAATGCAAGGCAACCAAATTACATATTATTTATATTAACAATCTAAAACTTCATATATCTTTGAATGTAATATATTTAAAAACGTAAACTGTTAAGGGATGAGTTTAATAGTGTAAAGAATGGACATTTGCAACTTATCAAGCTCATTTAAACAGATGGGATTAGTAAACAAATGGGGTCGGTAAACAGATGGGGTTAGTTATGTAAAAATTGTATACACAACAGGCTAGAAAACCAGGAATTGAAAGTGCCACTTTTAGAATTAAAAGACTGAATACATTTTATATATATTTAGTCTGTTGACGATATACTTTAAAATGTTTTTTATATTATAGTTAGTCCTGATAAGCTTTACACTAATGGGGGATAGAAGGAAAATGGATGATAATATAAAGAATCTTATTAAGAAATTGGAACGCTCGGTCTTTGCGGGAAACCGGGCAATTGCTGCCGAAAAACTTGGAACGCTAGGGGACCCTTACGCGTTACCCGCACTGATTGGAGCGCTGGATGATTCAAATCCGAAAGTAAGAACCGCTGCTGCAGAAGCCCTGGGAAAACTCAATACGCCGGAAGCTGTCCCTGATCTTATAAATGCACTTAATGATCCTGATAGTCCGGTTAAAAAGACTGCAATTGCTTCCCTTGAAAAAATAGGCACACCTGAAGCTATCTCAGGCATTATGAAAGGGTTCGAGGACAGGGACAGGTTTGTCCAGAAGGAAGCGGTGAAATCCTTGATGAGGATAGGTTCAAGAGATGCAATTTACGGCCTTGAAAAAGCCCTAGCTTATCCAGATAATTCGCTGAGAAGGATTTCAATAATAGCTCTTGGGAAAATTGACACTTATGAAGCTGCTCTCTGTCTGGTAAAGGTAATTGAAAACTCGGATAACAAAACAAGGCAGCAAGCTGCCGAAACACTGGGAAAAAGAGGCAAGTCAGATGTGCTTGATGAGCTGATGGAAATCCTCAGGGACCCAAAGCAACCTGTACAGGAAACTGCATCAGAAACTCTTTGTAAAATTGTAAGTATGTCAACTTCAGTGCCTGTTCTTGTCAAAGCTCTCGGAGCTTCGAGCAGGGATGTGAGAAAAGTTTCAATTGAAGCTCTTTGGAAGATCGGAACGCCTGAAGCAGTTTCAGGGCTTTTGAGAGCCCTGGATGACCCTGACTGGTATCTGAGAAGCCGCGCTGCAGATGCACTGGGAGATATAGGTTCTCCGGAAGCGGCCAGGGGACTGGTTAAAGCTTTTGATATATATGAAAACTCCGTAAGGAAGGCGATTACCTGTGCTCTTGGAAAAAGCAGAACCCCTGAAGCCATAGAAGGGCTGGTTAAAGCTCTTAACGACCCTGATAATTCGGTCAGAGAATCAGCAGTTTTGGGCCTTGGAAGATCAGGCACTATTGAAGCTATTTCAGGGCTTATCAGAGCCCTTGATGACACTAAGGCAGTAGTGAGAGAAGCTGCAGCTTCTGCACTTGGGGACCTCAAAGCACAGCAAGCTGTTCCTAAATTGGTAGAAATTCTTGAAAAACCTGATCGTTCAATGCAAAAAGTCGCTATCTGCTCACTCGAGAAAATCGGTACCTTAGAGGCAGTTTCAGGACTTGTCAGAGCTACTGAAAGTACAGATGCCTGCGTGCGAAGGGCTGCATTGAAAGCTCTTGAAAAAATAAATAAATCCAATTCCTCATCAGTAACCTCTCCGGATGAGACAGAAATCTCTGGCGCAAAGCCAGTTTCTAGGAATTGCATGACAGATGATGATTCTGAAGTTCGGACTGAAACTTCAAATATCTCAGGCGATATCTGCAATATGAATTCTCTTAAAGAACTTGAACTTTCAATTTCTGTTGAAGAAACCAAGGAGTCCAGAGCCCACCAAAATGCAATTAACGAGAAGAAAAAAGGAATCGTGCTGACCTGCCCATATTGCTCCAGAAACCTGAATTTCACCACTGCCCCCAACTTCTGTCCTTTCTGCGGAATGAAGTTGAAGTTGAAATACTAAAACCCGCGTCGCTTTTTCCGAAAAAGATTGTCGGCATGGTAAAAAGCCTTTTTAAAAAAGGCTTAAGCACAACCCTTTTTAAAAAAGGCTTGACCGAAAACCCCGGCAACAACGTGGTCGGCGTGGTCAAACAGGCTGATCTTGAGACAAAGGGAAACAAAGATACTGAAGTTCTATCAGGAGGATTAATTTCTCAGAGTCATGTTCAGGAGGATATTTCTCTTTTTGGCAGGTTACAGTTTTTCGATAGGTTGGGACTTTTGCGTTAGATTTCAACGCTGCCACTTGTGTTATTTTCAGTTTGGTTATCCTGAATTCAACCAGGACGGTTAATAGGGCCGAAGACTTTTTGTTGCACAGAATCTTCGGCATCCGTTTTCTGCTTTACACTGTGGTATCCCTAGCTGAGTGCATTATTTTCTCTAGTTCGTCAAACGACTCGGCCCCTTTGAGATCTTCGATCAGGGCCGTAAGTTCAGTAATTCTGCTATTGAGCTGTTCATCATTTGCGTTTTCGCTTTCGTTCATTCTGGCTTTAAGAAGCTCTATTTTCTTCTCAATGGAATCAAGTGCCTTTTCCTGTTCATAGGTTAATAGGACCCCTTTGAGTTCTGCTGCAGTGGAGGCTTCGCTCACCTCGGCATACAGGTCTCGAATCTCAGTAATTTTCTCGTTGAGCTCTTCAGCTTTGCCGCTCTCACCGGCTTCCACGAGCCTGGTTTGAGCAGTTTCGGACTCCTCAGCCATGTACTGGATGGAATCCAGGATAACAGCCTGAACGTCAGTGAAATTTTCATCAGTTATATTTTCAAGCAGGATATGACAAAACTCATGCCCTTCCTCAGGCTCCGTTTGCATTTCGTCAGATTCTATATTCCTTTCGTCATTTTCCAAATCCTCCTTTTCCTGCCTTTTTCTAGACAAAACATTCTGGAGGTCAGATGCATTTGAAACCTTACTTACCTCACTATAGAGATTTTGAAGTTCAGCAATTCTCTTACTGATTGAGTCAAGCATGTCTGCCTGAACTTCAGTGAAATTTTCTTCGCTTATATTATCTGCAGGACAAGAAGGACAGGACCCTGGATCATAAATCAGATCCGTCAGGTTTGTCAGGTTTTCGTTTTCTGAAGCAAAAGCCCCTGAAGGAATAATACTCAATATAATCAGCCCTATCGCAAAACGGGAAATTAACTTTAATGTTTTTACTGTCATAGATTACCTCCGTTAATTACCATGTTTTCCTGCTCTTTTTGTCTCAACGCTGTTTGCCTGTTAACAGTCCTGAAATTAACTGGATTAAATATAAGCTTACTTTTAGAAACAGAAAAGATTATAGGAATTTAATGTAAAGAATAAATTTTTTTTGAACTTTATATTCCAGCAGAATCTTATAAATAATTTACTAATTAATACTTAGGATTTACTGATTAATACTTAGGACTCTTAAATACTTCGGCCCTTAAATACTTCGTTTTTAAGAAAAAATGCATTTGTCATCAGGATATTTTATAAGGACCTGCGCAGTTGAATCGAGAAAAAAGTAGCATGAAATTTCAAATTGTCTAATCAATAACATATATGATAGACTTGCTCATGCTTTATTTTGCTTTTCAACTGCATAAGTCCGACCAAGAAAGATCCTTTAACACAAATGGTTAAGAATCTTCCGTTTTGCAATCCAATAGAGGGTTTTACGAGTCAGTCATTGTTTTACGAGTCAGTCATAACCATTTTTTACATTTGGTTTTCATCGTCTGTTTCAATGGGACCTGTGATTATATTTATTTAACCATTTTTTATGGTTTGTTTGCCATTTATTATACGTATTTTGCCATTTTTTATAGATATCTTGCCATTTTTTATATTTTGTTTGCCATTTTTTGTAATCGTCGCCATGTTTCTTATTATTCCATTTCTGCTTCTCATTATCCCAGTTTTTCTTTTCGCTTTCCCAGTTTCTCTTCTCTTTGTCCCAATTATTCTGTTCATTTTCCCACTGCTTCTTTTCATTGCCCCATTGATTCTCAGTTTTTTGCGAAGCTGCGCTTACTGATGCAATAGTTACTGACGATACAAAAAAGGCCAGCATCAAAATGCATATTGTCTTCTTTATTCTATCAAATATCTTTTTTCCCATATGTCCACTCCTTATTTTATCTACCTTATTTTCTCAAATAGACGTTATTTTACCTAACTTGATGTTACTGCGTCTAATTGATGTTATTATGTCTAATTGATGTAGTTTTAAACTGTATGTTTTTCAATTCACTTCCTGCAACATATCTGTTGCAGGACGATATTATGCCAGTTAATACCCTAGTTTACTTTTATATGACTACTGGCACTTTTTAGGTATAAATAGGACTTACACATTTGATAAGCGAAATAAAACATAAGCAAGTTATACAAGCAAGTTACACAAGCAAGTTACACAAGCAAGTTACACAAGCAAGTTACACAAGCAAGTTACACAAGCAACAAATAAGTTACACAAGCAAATTACAAGCAAGTTGCACAAGCAGGTTGCACAAGCAAGTTGTTGCAAGTAACCTAGATGTCTTATAGTTTCATTCTACGTTTTTTCAGCTCAATTGTGTAATTCCTTTTTTGATCTAATCGCCTTACCGGCTATTCGGAGATTGACCATCCGCCAATTGACAATTTTAAATTATATTATATTAAATATAATATTACTTACAGATATAATATGACTAACAGAACTTAATTTGGGAAATAAGCGTTTTTAAACCTTAAATCGCATAAAAGGGTGTAAATTCTAAAACTAATACTTATTGAGCTCTCTAGGCGCCGTATTTTTTAATAGAATAAATATTATTTACCTGTTATTTTGGAAAATTCAGTTTTAATTGGTTCTGAATTAAATTCACTAAGTGTCCTTATTTTATTCTTTATATAACTTTACAACAATCGCAAATTATAATCTTGGAACTAGAACGGTTTTTAATTTGAAAAATAGCCTGATGGAATAAAAAAATCAATTTGAACCGTTAAAGGAAGGTAAACCTTCGAAATAATCTATTTAAGGGTTATAAAGGGTTAAATTCCAAAATAGTTTCATTTAAAGTGTAAATTGTAAATTTAATCCAGGAATACTCCTAAAAAAGTAAGTATTCTTTTATTTTTAAATCCAGATATAGCACCTCTGTCAGGAACATATCGATTAGTAACATTCCACCCAGAGACCCAGAGATATGCTGCAATTTTGTGCCGTAATCAAAAAACGGTCAAAAAAGCATTTATAAAAGCATAGAAGATTACGAGGAAACTATGTGTACTAAGACCTGCAATATCAATTCGATAGTTCCTGACTAAACTTCTTAAAAAGTTAATTAAAAGGGTTAATTAAAAAGATTAATTAAAAGGATTTCGAAAATACTTAAATACGAGAAAAAATGTAGCAGGGATAAAAATGCCTGATAACCCGGAGGAAAAATTGCTGATTTTGCAGCTTTCCGAAGATTCCAGAAAAATTGCCAGGCTTCTTTCAAGCGAAACTTCAATCAGAATTCTTAAACTGCTTAATAAGAAGTCAATGTCGGCAGGAAACCTTGCCGATGAGCTTGGAGTGCGTCTGAATACTCTCAAATATAATCTGGACTCTCTTCTGGAAGCCGGAATGATTAGAGTAAGGCACGTAAAATGGAGTCAGAAAGGAAGGGAAATAAAAATTTATGAGGCCTCGAAAAAAGTAATTGTTTTTCTGCCCGCAAAAGAGAACCTGGAAACTCCTATTTTGTTGTGAAATCCTGGCGAGACAGCCAGGAAAATTTGGAGAAAACGGAAATCCTAAAATTGCCCTGAAGTTAATTATAGGCTTCAGAGTTTTGGAACGATTCTATTGTTTCTGAGAAAGACTTTTAAAAATAACCAAATATTAATATACGAACTCGATGAAAAGATACAGTCCAGCAATGAGTTCTATTCCATAGGACGTGGCCCAGTATGAAAATAAAATTTCTGTCCTTACTCCTTATACTCGCAACTATTATCGTGATCTCAGGCTGTGTTGATGAGGAGGCTCAGGGCTTTAATTGTAAAGCTACAGAAGACCTAGCTAGGACTATTTTTTTCCCCTATGTAGGGCTCCTGGACCATGTGGGTGAAATACCAGGCCAACACCCCCATGAGTTTCCGCAAGATAAGTTTAATTCAGGCCCTGAGTCCATGCCTACTCTGAGAGATGCAACATCCCTTCTTGACAGAAACATCGAAAAAGCAGAAACGATTTCATTAAAGCTTAAAGCCGGTATTGAGCGCTACAAAGCAGAAGGGAAAGATGTTAGCAGACTTGAAACCCTGCTTGAAGAGTATAACCGTCTTATAAAAGAAGCAAAGCAGTACCGAGCCCTTGCGAATGCAACCTTAAGCGAAGAAAATAATAGCTCAATTACAAATTTGAGTCAATATAACAACAGTTCATCCGAAAATATGGAAGTAGATTATTTGATTCAGTCTCAGAAGAGTATGATGCAAGCTAATAATGTCCTGAGAGATATTTTCGAAGAACTTAATTCTCTAATGGGAAGTGAAGAACTCAACAATACATCCCGGCTTACTTCAGCAGGAGAAGGAAAAGCTATTCTTATGGGCAGTTTCACTCTGAATATGCACCTGGAAAACGGAGACATGATAATAATGGGCCTCTCCAGGAATTCCGAAATTGATATAAACGGGAATTATACATTTGAAGAGAATACCGACATGCATGATACGGTACGCCTTTACCATATAAATTCTGCTGATGTGAAAATCTCCGGTTCCCGTAAGACAGTAATGTTAAACACTGAAAACGTTACCCTCACTGCAGATGGCGAGGGTTATGTAGCTTTCCAGGGAGACGGCACCTACAGTATTGTAGAGGCAGGTAAGACAATAAAAGAAGATGAATGGGCGAAACCTTTCTTTGAAGAGGGAATGAATCCACAAGAGTACGGGCCTGACGGAAAGCATAATAATACCGGAAATGGGCCTGATAATAATGACAATGATATAGTCGAGCAAACGCCTGATAATAACGATAAAGATATAGTCGGGCAAGTGCCTGATAATAACGATAATGATATAGTCGGGCAAAGGAAGGGCATGAAATAATACCACGTTAACAAAGCTTCTCCGGAAACAGGATGCAGGAGAGATTTCGTGAAGAAGCAGTAAGCGTTCCAGGAGAATATTAAAAATGCCTGGAAAAGTCGAAAATCAATATACAACTCTGGGTCTATCGAAAATGAATATAAGGCTCTATATTATTTGTATCGCTGCCGTACTTGCTTTAGCAGGGCCTGCCTTAGCAGCAAACAATACGGCTACAGTCCACGGGGCGGTATATGGCTGGGATACCTTCAAGCCTCTGGAAAATGCTGTGGTTGAGGTAAATTCGACTCCCTCACAGTCAATGGTAGCAAAATACGGCCTGTATTCTTTTGATCTGGTGCCCGGAGATTACAACATTACAGCCAGTTACTATCAGAACAGTAGCGTTACATATACAGCTAGCGAGACTATTCAAATTAAGGATCAAGGAAAATATGTACGTGATCTCCTGCTCCTTCCTGTTTATTCCGAGGAACTTATGGGTGACTCCGAAGTAAACACACTTTCCGAAAACCATAATGGGACTGCAGAAAGTTCCTCTTCAAATACAACAAATTCGCTAACAGACACATCCACAGGTCGAACGACAAGCAAAGGCAATTCGAGCAGCATGAATCTGGCTGACCAAAACATAACTGGCTATATAAATGTGAATTACCTGCCAATAGCATCCCTTTTATTTCTTATCCTGATTGCAGCGGGCTACCGAGTCTCCAGAAAGGATAAGAAAATAGAGAAAAATCAGCCATTTAGGGGACATCAAATCTCAGGTACAGGAGCAGTCGAAAAAAGTCATTCTACAGGAGATTTTTTCAAACCTAAGGTGCCAGAACTCTCGGTAGAAGTCCATGACAAAAGGGCCGAAGTTCCTCACGAAAGCTTAGAGCCCGAGCTAAAATGGGATTCTCAGGTACAGGATTTTCAAGTACAGGAATCTCAAATGCAGGATTCTCAAGTAAAGCCCCTCGAAACTACATCTTCAACAGAATCAATAGCAGATCCTGTAAAAGAGCCTATGAGAGAGCCGGTACCGGAATCTCTACAGGAGCACAAAGAATTGATTCCGGAAGAGAAAATGCAGAAGGAATCTGCAGATATTAAAGTGGACTCTAAGGAGAATGAAAAAGAACTGGTTGAATCTGAGCTTCAAAAGGAAAAACAGGGAATTTTATCTGACGAAGCGGATGATAAGCCCACAGAGAGTCCTGAAACTGAAACTACTGCTTCCAAGAAGAAGCTCCCGCTCCCCGCGGATCTCCAGGAAGTCATGGATATAATTCGAGGTCAGGGAGGCAGGATTACACAGAAAGACTTGCGTAGTAAGCTGAAATACTCCGAAGGAAAGGTTAGCCTCATGCTTGCGGACCTGGAAAGAAGAGAACTGATTGAGAAGTTCAAGCGGGGACGTGGGAACGTTGTTATCCTGAGAGATGAAGAACGCTGAAACTCGATATTTTCATTTTTCAGTATTTTATACTACTTTTTTATACTCATATATTTTATAGCCAACTTCATTGGTCATCGGTTAAGGAATTTTCTTGCATGAAAGCTATCGATTTTGCATTAGAAACCGGCCTTAAATTTTGGCCTATTTACATGAAATCGATACCCTTTTCCAGCTTTTAATTTATTGAAATATTTGAGAGATGTTGAGGAAATTAACGCAATTTGTCATGATTCCTCACTTAACCGAAGACGCATGTAGCCAACTTGTATTAAATCTATAAGCAGCCCATCTCAAGCAACAAAAAACCTGGCGGAATTTAGCTTTGATTACTATCATTCTTTGTGGGGAGAAATTAACAGTCATCCAGACAATTTCAACACGACTACTACACAGTTACATAACGGCTAAAGTTTTGCGTGAAACAGCAAGGTATAATGCAGGTCTGGCAAAATACATAAAGAGTTAAAAGCAAATATTGGAAACTGAACCAAGGATTACATCTGATCTGTGGGCTGAAGAATCAGTTTCCAATATTTCTATTTTTAACCATCATTGATATTAAACCGTTACATTGGTGAATTGAATATAAATAAGTAGACGAGAGATATCCAACGTAGTAGGTTTAGCGACGCAGACAAATCATTTATAAACTACGTGAAGCACCTTTTATCCAATTACATCCGGTTCTGACTCAAATATATAATAGTTATAATGGAAGTTGTCCAGAAAGTTATAATGTATAATAAAATTAATTTTATTATACAGATATCAGGCGAGATAATATGAGAAAAAGAAACATTCTGCTGATTTTTGTCTTTTTTATTTTTCTGATTATGGGCATATTTGTCCATGGTATTTATAGGGATTCTGTGGATTGGAGAGATTACGGTCAAAGATATCTCTGTGATTATGATGTCAAAGTGACAGGCCTTTCAGGCAGGGAAGTGAATGGAACGACGGCGATAATGGTCCCTATTCCAGCATCAAAGGAGGGTAAATTTTTTACTCCCCCTGTTCAGAAAGGTATTTATTTTAGCCAGAAACGGACACATAAAGTCTTTGATTGGTCTGAAGAAGAGGACAAAGGACCTTATTTTGAAAATGCAACCGAAATTTTTGATAACAAAGAATTATGCAGTGACTGGATATCTTTCATTGCAGAAACTAATAAAGGCTATATGCTTGGATTCAGAACAAATGAGACCAAGCTTGAAGATATTGATTGTGGTGTGAGTTTAATTGCAGATTATTTTGATATTTTTGATCCCATAAATAATGGAAGCCCGATATTGTTCCCTGTTGAAAATGCTTCTAATACTTCTTCAGTTCCTTATGGAAAATACACTAGGTACGTCTCAAGTCCAACATATGATACTTACGTATATATAAGTGATAACCTAAAAGGAGGAGGTACGGTATCTTTTGAAGTTCAGTTGGATGCAAACAATGACCCAACGGAGTGGTCTGGTGAATACTTTGGCTGGTATGATAACATATTATTTGCAAAAGTTAATGAGACGGGATACGTAAGAGTCAAGGCCATTCTTGGACAGAATATAGGTGGGAATGATTCTACTTCTTCATACAGTAGTCAATATTATTCAGATTATTTTGAAAATGAAACTTCTGATAATGTAAATGAAACTCCTAGCTGTACAGAAGTTGCACGAAGTCCTTAATTTAACCAGGTTTTGTAAAGTCTTCGTTACCTGGCCACTTTAATAGTTAGTTAAGGCTGTTTAAGAATTAATAATATAAACAAAGTTATACAGAGACTGCGAGATATATAATTGAATCTTCAAAAGACTTTGTTCCAAAATCCAGTGATCTTTGTATTTCTTGATTGAAAATCTGAATTAATAAGAAGAATTCGGTATTCATCAAAATCGATATTCGACATCTTAAGACTTCAATTCTTAAATTGTATCACAAGGATTGTGACCAATTACAAAATATAGTGATTTTGAACTTTACATTCATCACTAGATTTTGGTACTAAATCTTCAAAAGAAAATCACAAATAATCATGAAAGTAGGTGAGCTAGTGGAAAAAGGAAAGAACTAACCGCGAGAGAAAGGAAATAGGTGAAAAAAGAAAGAAGTAAAATTGGAAGAGTCTGCCGTAAGCAGTCATATGAAAACTGTTGTTCAAACTGTGCTAAGAATGAGAATCACAATAAATCTTATGATGAAGCCTGTAAACTTTAAAGAAAAAATATTAGTATATCGAATAATAATGTTCATTTAAAATCTCCACTTAATAGAATAAATTAATATTTCGAGATATAGCTTCAGAAGAGGCTTTTAGATCCTTATTAGTAAAATTTGCAATCATCTATGACTTTAATTCGTTAATACCCAATTAAATACGTTACAATTTTCAAAATAGCGTTCAATTATAATTGATACCGTCAGTCAATCAATAGAATAGACATTGGTTCAGGCTGCCCTTTTATAGGGAATTCCAGGGGCATACCTGATTCCGCAGCCGTTTTCTTCATATTGATCCCGACAGCGTGTTCCGGAATTCTTGCCATTTTGAATGGATACAGATTCCCTTTTCCACATTACATTTCTCACATAGCCTGCACGACCCGTTCACAAATGCGACTGCGAATTTGAAGCCTTCATTAAAAGCTACCTTTTCGAGCTCCAGCATTGTGGAAGCCGTTTTCTTGCTGTAGTCAAAATATTCTTTCCAGAACTTTGCGGCTTTTTTCCTTGTTTCCTCGGGTTCTGCTGGGTCAAGCCAGGTTTTGTATGGTGCTTTGGCAATTTCTTCATCTGCGATTGCAGGCGACCTGAATTTGACAAGCATTGCGTAGCTGTATTCTTTAAGGATTTCCCTAACCTCGTCAACAGTCGGAACATGCGGCGGGCATGTCAACTTTTTTCCGTATCCTATACAGCCCCTACATTTTAAAACCACTCTTTTCTCTACAAAGACATTGTAAGTGGGAATTATCTTTGCGTCAATTGCTTCCAGTTCCAGAGCTTTTTTCACAAGAAAGTCAAATTCCTCAGGTTTTATGTCTGTTGATGACAAATTCATTTCTTCTAAAAATTTGTTTTCAATAAAAAAGGTCTATTAGCCGTTATTGTGTTGTTCGTATGTTCATGAATAACATTCAGGGTAGCTGTACTCTTTAGGAGCAGCTCTTACTCACTAAGAGCCTATCCCAAAAGTCATTTCGTTCTTAATCATCAAGAATTTTCAGGATTGTTTTCATGATCAGAAACTTGATTGATTGTTCGGAATACAGGATTCAGAGAAGCAATTTTGAGTTTTGGGATCAGCTCTACCTTAAAGCTGAACCTTAAAGCTAAACCTTAAAGCTGAACCTTAAAGCTGAACCTTAAAGCTGATTTAGATAGTTTTTCTACAAAATCCTTTTGAAATTACAACTGGTTTTGTGATTCTGGTTTGACGGAAGTATACAGTGTAAAGTGAATAAATAGGCCTCATTCTTCTGTTTTATTAGAGAATTCAAATTTTTATCCTGCATCTATTGACTTTTTGCGTTACTTATTTTCCAAACGATCTTATTTCGATGAGATGCACTTTTTTAAGTAAACTGTAGTAATTAATATTACCAAGTTCAGGTTGTAAAATTGTTCATTTATTTACGCGAAAAGAATTCAGAAGAATTGTTAGTATAATAAATTTTTATAAAATATTTTGTATAATATGTTTCGTAGCAAGTTTTAGCTTGCCAAATTAAGTATATAGTGGGGATAAAGTGACCAAATATGGAGCAATAAAGTCCGTGATGTTGCTGGTATGTATAGGAATAATAATTGCATTGGTACAGCCCATTGAAGGATAGATGGGGCCTGGAACGATGGGCAATCAAGGATACAATCGCAGCTATGGACCTGGACAGGGGATAGGACCTGGAATGATGGGTTATCCAGTGGACAGAGCATAGCAGAAATACTGGTGGATCGCTATTCCGGAGCTACCTATCCTGAGCCGGGGCCAAATATGATGTGGAACACACGCTTTGGTGTGGGAAGAACTCCGACAGGAGACACTGGTTATGACCTGGCCGGAGCACAGAAACTGGCAGAGAATTTCCTGACTGGCTACCTACCTGAAGCGCAAATACAGGAATCACACGCAATGCCCGGCTATTATACTTTCGATTTCGGGCGAAATGATACCAAGGGCATGCTGAGCGTTAATGCTTTTAGTGGCCATATTTGAGTGCACACCTGGCATGGGCCTTACCTGGGCGAAATGAACGTAACAAGCTAAGAACCTATTCGAAAAGTGGTTGCTTACTGGATAAATTTTACAATATACAATAGAAAAACCGGTACGGATACTCTTATTATTGTAGACCACTCTGATATTGTAGACCTACTACTCTGATATTGTAGATTTATTGTAACTTTTAACATGCATTACTGACTTCTGAAAGGCTCTAAAATGGGAGTTTCTTCAAAAAATGCAGGCATAAGGTGGAGAAAAGTAGAGAATAAGTCCTTTTACTCCTTCTTATGCTTTTTTGTTTCTCCGAATCATATCAATAAAGTATTTAGTTTCTCTTTTTACATCATCACTGCACACAACTGCAGAAATTGAGACCAGGCTGTCAGCTCCGTTTTGAATAACACTCTCGCAGTTATCCTTGTTTATTCCACCAATAGCAACTACAGGAAGTTTTATTGCATCTTTAACTTCTCGAATTTTAAGTGAACCAATTCCTTCTCCTGCATCTTTTTTTGTAGCAGTATCGAATATTGGGCCAAGACCCACATAGTCAGCCCCTAATTTTTCCGCCAGGATTGCTTCTTCCCTGTCATTTACGCTAAGGCCGATTATCTTATCCTCACCAAGGAGCTTTCTTGCCGTTTCAACAGGCATATCGTCCTGGCCGATATGGACTCCATCCGCGTCAACTGCTAAAGCAACATCGATCCTGTCGTTTACCAGAAAGATTGCCCTGCCGCTGCAGATTCTCTTAATTTCTGAAGCCTCTTCGACCATTTCTTTCGTGCTTTTATCCTTTTCCCGGTACTGAACAATCCTGCAGCCTGAATTGACTGCGTCCTTGACATTGGATAAAGTCCCTTTCTTTGAAAGTCCGGAATCTGTCACGAGGTAGAAATCGATTTCTTTTAAAAGGGAACTTTTCCAGCTGAAGCCTTTCTGGTTCATGATAATTAATCCATCCGATACGCACGTTTTTTAAAAACGCTCTTTATAATCTCATTTTTCTGAACTTATGGTTCTTTTTACTTAATTTACCTTTTTCTTCCGAACTTACGATTATTCTCTTTTTCTTCTGAATTTACTTTTTTCTCTTTATCCTCGGAACTTATTGTTTTCCGTTTTTCTTCAGAACTTAATGTTTTCCATTTTTATTCAGAACTTAATGTTCTTCAAAATTCATCATACTTTTTACTTTCTCATCCGACAGGTTGAACACTTCATCATACAGGTTAACCTTGAAACTTCCTGGCCCGTTTGACTTACTGGCTGCAAGTTCCCCTGCGACTCCAAAATAACACAATGCTTCTCTGGACGCTTCACAGTAATCCGGGTTAACTGCAGCAAACAAACCTATTACAGATGCAGCCATGCATCCTGTTCCGACAATTGACCCCATAAGTTCATGTCCGTTCTTAACGATAAAAACCTTATCTCCGTTACTTATAATGTCTTCTTTTCCTGTCATCACAACAACGGAAGAGCTTAATTTTGCAAATTGCTTCGCAATCTTTACAGGGTCCGCCTTAATTGAAGTTGCCTCAACCCCTTTAGTTTCAGCGCTTTCACCTGCCAGTTTTGCAATTTCCGAGTAATTGCCTTTTATAATATCGATACGGACAGAGCCAAGGATTTTTGCAGCCATTTCGTCCCTAAATTTTGTAGCTCCAACCCCGACGGCATCAAGCACGACCGGAATTTTCTTATCGTTTGCAGCGGCAGCAGAGAGAAGCATGGAGTCGATTATTTTGGAAGTAAGAGTTCCGATGTTAAGCACAAGAGCCGATGAAATCCCTGTCATTTCAGCACATTCTTCAGGGGCATGTGCCATTACAGGCAGCGCACCAAAAGCTCTTGTCATGTTTGCACAGTCGTATATAGTTACCCAGTTCGTTATATGATGTATGAGTGGTTTTGTTTCTCTTATTGTTTTTAATGGGTTGTTCATAGAATTCCTCAAAAACGTTTTAAAACACGATTTATCCGCATACTGACAACTTGTGCCAGAGATTTATATCAAATTATTGTAACTAGTGTCGAGTCAATTATCAAGGATTCAATGGCCCCGAATAATTACAATCGATTTTATACGACATTTTGTGTTTGACTCGACATTAGGAATCATCCTGCAGTAAATTACTCATTCCTTATCCTTTGGAAAGATTGCGATTACTTATTTCTTACTCTTTCCACGCGTGGTATTTTCGTCATACTCGTTCATTGCAGTTATTAAAGCTCAGGAATAAGACTTGTTGCCGCACTATCCATATAATAGAGGTACTTAGGTATTTGAAAATTAGCTATGTAGTCTTCAATTTTCATATAATTTTATTCATACTCCAGCTTTTGTATTTCCATCAAATATTCCCGCTTTCGTATACCCATTAAACAAAGGAATTATGCTGTAACATAAAATGACAGAACAGTTTACATTTATATTCCTCTACATAAAGAGCTCATCCCAAAACTTGATTTAATTTCGGTATTGTTGCTGGCATTACAACTTCAAAGTATGATTTTTCTAGTACACTGCTTAACTTCAGTAATCAATTTTTAATTGAGTCAACTAAAGTGTTAATTTTTAATCAAGTCAACTAAAGTATTAATTGTTAGAGACTTTGGTAGTACAACTTATATTGATGTTTAGAAATTGTAAAGTTTGGAATTAAGTCGCGTATAAAATTAACAATCAGAGTTCAAAATCCAAAAGCCCGATTAGTTACTTACAAGAGATCTAAACTTATAAGAGATCTAAATAAATAATTTAGAGTTTTAAGATCAAATCAAATAGTCGTTCTTCGCCGGACAAAGTTTGATCTCCATGAATTTATACTAACTCTGGTTCTATACCACTCACTGGTTCCAATAGTTTTCTTTTGCCAGTGTTGTTAATGTTAAATTTTTGGTTGAGATTCACAGTAGTGAATGCGTGGAATAGGATTGTGTTGATAAAATACGTTTTCCTGAAACCAGTAGTTCGAAATAGTGGCACAATTACAGGAAGATCAGACATACTCTTTATCAGTTTTGAACGAAAAAATTAATAAAGTACAACGTCGTTTATTTCGTAAAATTTACGAGTAAGTTTTTATTTATAGATAACCTGAGGAGTACTCGACTAAAAAAGCATGAGTGAAAAACATGGAAATAACATAATTATCTTTATAAAAATAAAAAGAAGGAATTGTAAATGGCACGAGTTATGATCGTAGAAGATGCTGAGTTCATGCGAATAGCGATCCGGGATACACTTTTTAAACATGGGCATGAAGTAGTTGCCGAAGTGGCTGACGACGATGAAGCCATTGAAAAATATATGGAGGTAAAACCAGACCTCGTTTTAATGGACATAATAGCGCCGGATAACGTGCCAAACAATATGAATTGGAAAAATTTGTTAAACAAGTTTCGTATCATAGACCAGGAAGCAAAAATGGCAATGTTTTCCTCTCTCGGACAGCAGATCATCATAACAGAATCTCTAAAAATAGGCGCTATGGGATTTATGGTAAATCCTTTTGAACCCGAGATTTTGAATATAATTAGAATAATTGCCGAGCCAAACTAACTTGAAAGTGAAATTATAATTGATTTCCAGGCTTTTGCAAATTATTCGTCCTCTACATAGATTTTAAATTCAAGCAAGTTACAGTAGATACTCAAATAGTGTTATTCAGGTTTCCCGATTCTTTACTGTGAGTTTTTTTTGATTTATTAAACATCTTTTGTTAGATATTTTGATAGATAGTTAGATATTTTGTTAGTAGATAAATAGAGAATTCTACAAAAATGTGACCATGTTTCTCATTCTCGGAATTTTTGTGGCAAAAATCATATAGGAAGAGATCAAGGGAATTCATTAAAATTCACTAACCCCAGAAAAAAGAAATTAGCGGGAAAATAAAATGACTGAGATAACAGATGAATTAGTGATTCGTGGGAATCACATAAAAAACCGAATTGTGATGCCTCCTATGGTTACTTTTTCCTTTCATGGGGACAATGGCTCTTACTATGGCAAGCAGCACATTGAACATTATACGAAACGTGCAAAAGGCGGTGCCGGCCTTATCATCGTACAGGCGACCAGCGTTTTTGGGGCTATAGATTCAACAGGTATGTGGTCGGCAGGTGATATCTCAGCTTTAAAGCAAATTGCGAGCAACTGCCATGAATATGGTGCAACAGTAATGATGCAGCTTCATTGCGGCAATATGGATATTAACGAATTGTCAACCGAAGAAATTCATTCGATGCAAAAAAATATGAAGCGTGCGGCTATTCGTGCCTGTGAAATAGGGTTTGACGGCGTTGAATTTAATTTTGCACACGGATTTACCTTATGTAAGTTTCTTGATGCCTCTTACAATCGCCGAACTGATAAGTACGGCGGCGACGTTCTATACAGGGCAAGAGTTTTAACACAAATTTTGCCGGAGATTCGAAACAACACTCCTAAAAATTTCATTGTTAGTGTGCGCATGGGTGAGCATCTGCCGGAAAGCAAGGACGGCGTTGAAGCAGCCAAAGCCTTTGAGAAAGCCGGTATTGATTTACTGCACATTTCATTTGGCATGCAGCCCCCAACAAACCCGGTTCCAGACGGTTTCATTTGCAGTCCTATAACCTATAGCGGCTGTAAGATCAAAAAAGAAGTAAAGATTCCCGTTATCGCAGTCAATGAAATCCGCAATGAAGAACAGGTACGGTTCTTAATTGAAAATGATTATGTGGATCTTGTTGCTGTTGGCAGGGGTATGTTAACTGACCCTGAATTTGCGAATCATGTGATAAACAGCGAGCCTGTAAATACGTGTTTGGGATGTGAAAGGTGTTTCTGGTTTACTGATCATACATCGTGTCCGGCAGAAAGTAACAAGTGAAATTGTGGGTATGAACTCTACCAAAGTAAGAAAGTAATCGTAAGGGCTGAAATAAAAATTATAAAAGAAGGTAAGGAGTGATGCAATTCACTGAATAAAGGGAGTTGTGCTCTTTGAAATTACCACATTAATCAGCAAATTAAATCGACTTTAATAAAAAAGAATTTTAGTATATTACAAGTAATTTCTTGAATTTACAGTTCACAAGCTTTCTTTACATAGCCCATATTTCTTCAGATTCTCTTCAGGTCTAACAATTCTATCCAATTCTTCCCTATAACTTTTTGATACAATAGCATGGTTTACAAGGTTAAAAATATCATTTTTAGTGTACCCGTTTGACGAGAAAAGAAGAAACATATTAAGTAACCTTCGAGAATATTCTTCTGCCTTTGTTACATACTTTTCTTCTACTACCAAGGAACTACCGTGAATAATTTCACTTCGCTTACCATATAGCTTCTTGACGCATTTAGCAATGGAAATTATATCTTCATCATTTCTTCCGATAATTAAAGAAATTCGGTTTGATAATTTATATAGAATTTCAGTTTTTTCGCCTTCTGATGAGCATAAAGATTCCATTAACAACATAAGGAAAATAAACCTATGTTCGATATTAAATTCATAGAAATATCTGTTGAACCACTCAATAGATCTTGAAATAGATTTATCCTTTTGCGCAGATATTATTTTATCAGAATTTTTTACCAGAATATACGTTCTTCTCAAATCAGTTATTTCCTCTTTACTTAGAAAATAATGGTAAGAGTTTAACAATGGATTATCATAATTGGTGATGCCGTGGATACTAGACAATTTCTTCTTCCAAGGTAATAGTAGCTTATCAGATCTACGATTAGCCCAGAATTTATCACTTTTTAAGAGCCTCATAGCTAAAATTACAAATGAAATTAAGTCATAGTCAGAATGAATATCAGAACTTTTAGTTTTTATCGAAAGCTGTTCAATCACGTATTTAGTACTCTTTAACTTATCTTTGAAACTAACTGAGTTTTGATCAAAAGATGAGATGAGATCCCATATTTCGTTAAGCTCATCAGGTGTTATTTTTCTAATACTCAAACCTTCGTCAAGTGTGATGCTTTCGGTGTCACTTTCAAACCCTATTAGAGGACAAATAGAAACGGATTCATAATCCTTTGAAAGTAATGAATCTATGTATTCTTCAAAAATGTAATCGAATTTCTTTTGGTCGAAATCGACTTTTTCTGGATTAACTCCCTCTAAGTAGTCTCGGATAAAAGACGATAAAATAACAAAGTAACTGCAACTGTGTGGTCTTAGTTGTTTATTCTCAGAAACAAGTTGAAGACAATGGTTATAAGTTTTTAAAGAGTATATATTAGGAATAACAGAAATAAGATCATAAACTTTATGTGATTTTTCTTGGTAGCCATTATGAAGAGGTACTACTTTCAGAGTCTCACGTATTGGGATGTCCTCTCTATTTTGAATATATTTTGGTAAAATAGATAAAACTTCTAGTATTAAATTTTGAAAACTTTCACGGATTTCGCGATCTGCTGAACTCAAATTGTCTTGTTTGTCAATCATAATTTAAACCACACTTCTAATTGAATAATGACTAATAAAAAATTATCTAGAATCTCTCTAAAGTTTGATCAATTTTCCTTTCCGGAAAAGCTATAAGTAAATGCGGTCAAGACTGTAGTATCTAGTTGCTCTCCTTTTGACTTACTTATGACAAACCCTATTATATGCATTCAAATAGTCAAGTAGTTCATTAGTTTGTGGTTGGTATTTTATGTACTAAGTCAAATCTACTCCAGTGAACTAACTTAGTTGAAAAATAAAAAGAATTGAAAATGCTAAACTCATTTTGGAAACACTATCAATTGAATATTAGATAATAACCAACTTTTACAACATTTCACTGTTAACTTTTTGAAGAGTTCTTATTGTATGGAGCTTGATAAAATAACTCGAGAAGAATCCTTTAAAGAAACCCAAAGTTCGCAGGGAATTTGCGAACAATCACTGAAATTACGTAAAAGAACGCCACGGGTCATGAGAAAAAATTTAGGTTAAGTAAATAAACACTGATGCATTTTTCTTTTATTTTTTCTGCACTCTAAATTTCTAATTTCCTCAAACCTAACTCATATATATTCTATCTTGTCATTTAAATTGATAAATACTCCATGTTTATTGTCAGAAATTAAAAGAAGAAAATGAGAAATATTTGCAACTACCGCTTAGCTGAGGACTTTCTAGCTTTATACTCCGTCCTAAAAAGAAAAAGAGGCTTTCGCCTTAAGAATTTCAAGCTGAAATATTATACAAATATATATCTCTGTTTTCCTGGTATTCTGGGTTATTTCGTGTGTCTACATATACAACTTTATCGTCGTAAATTGCAGGCTCTCTTGCATAAGTGCTGCTTGTAATACGAGTTGTCTTATTAGTTGAGATATTGTACATATAAATGTCACTTGAGAAGTTGTTTCCTACCCAGTATGCTCTTTCCCACACTATTCTATCACCATATACATCTAGACTGATCGGATAGCCATCAAATGTTACTTGACGTGTTTTGTGCTTGGCAATATCTCGCATATAGACATACCTTGATCCATTTTGGTTTTCTGTCCACACGACAATATTTCCATAAATTTTACCGTCCTCTGCTTTACCACTTCTACTGATGTCGCTTACTCTCTTTGTAGGTATGTCATATATGGAAATGTTTGCACTCCATTCGCCTGGATTTACTTGAGTTGACCGTTTCCATACAATCTTATTTCCGTAAATTGCAGGATCAAAATAGGCATGCTCATATGGAGTTATTTGAGTTTCTTCATTGGTGCTGAGATTGTATAAATACAAACTATTATACTCAGCATTTTGAGAATAGGCAGGCTGACCGTCAGTATATTTTGACCTTACGTACACGACATTATCACCATAGATCGCTGGTGTACTTGCGTTAACAATTTCCATTTTTTTGCCAGTGGAAATGTTATACACAGTTATGTTTCCATCATCCCACCATGTAATTTTATCTCCATGAATAGATGAGCTACTATCCGCACGTCCTATCCCGGTTATGTTTCCGGTAGTCAAGTTATACATGAAAACTCCGTTACCAAAAGTATCAGCCCATGTAACAACGTTGCCATAGATCGATGGACTCAACGTTAGCCTCCAACTTACGAGCATAGTCTCTTTGCCAGCGTTTGCTATTGATGTAAAACTTGTAAGAAAAATCAAAACAAATACCAGATGTATTATTTTGTTTCCCACATTAATCCCCATAAAGGATATAATACTGGAAAACTACATCAACATTGCTGATCATTAGCAATATGGGGGAAAAGGGAGAAAAACAATTGAAGGAAAGTACTTACTTTTTCAATATTTGATTATTGGTTTTCGGATAGGACGGATAGAATCTACATTAGGCAGGCGTTATTTGCAATTATTTTGTTTTAACTACAATTACTGATTGTGTTTTTCATTTTTATTTGAAGTAGTTGTGTTTTTGACAACTCTAAATTGTCATCATATTTAGAGTATTCAGTCAATCACAGATTGAAATTCAAAGGAAATAGTAAAAATTATTGAAAAACGGTCAGTAATTATATTTTTTTAATGAGGTGTGTTGAGGGTAAATAAATGGCAAATAAGGAAAAGTTACATTCAATACCTTTAGTGTTAATGGCATTATTTTTCGTATTTTTTGTTTCAAACTCAGCTGTAACGTTAGCTGCCCAGGAAATTAAGCTCTCAGAGGATATTGGAGTAAATGGAGAGACTTCTATTTACGGTGAGAAAGTGGTGTGGTCATATTGGGACAAAATTCATCTTTATGACCTAAAAACCGGAAATGATACTATAATTACCATGCCTGAACATTATTATTACGTAGCACGTCCTGCTATTTATGATAATAAAATTGTATACTGTCTTTATAATGGAAATGAGAATCCAGTTAGGGTCAGACTTTACGTGTATGATACACTTAATTCTACAAGTTCACTAATCACAGAGAATTTGTCCTATTGTGTTCCTGATATTTACGGTGATATTATTGTGTGGGCTGAGGAACGCAACTACAAGACTGATGTCTACATGTACAATATTTCCACTCATACACAAACTCAGATAACCACAAGAGGATCTGCAAGTAACCCTTCAATATATGAAAACAAAATAGTGTGGGTGGGTTACGGGGACAATGGAACTATTATAGATAAAAATAACAATTCCATTAGCAGAGATAGTATTTGCATTTATGACCTTTCCACTAAGAAGGAAACTATGATCAATACTATCGGAAGAGCATATGCTCCCGTGATCTACAGTGATAGGATAGTATGGCAGGGTAGTCGCAATTCAGACTTTACTGGTGGAAGAGGGGATGTCTACATGTATAACCTCTCAACTGAGAAAGAAAGCCGGATCTCTTACAACGGACAGTCCTCGTCAGGTTCGCCTCCAGCTATCTATGGTGATAGGATAGTGTGGCAGAACCACCACAACGGAAACTACAATATTTACATGTACAATCTCTCAACTCAAAAGGAGACTCAGATTACCACCAGTGGAAGTGCAATGGGACCTGATATCTACGGAGACAGGATAGTGTATAGAGATAATCGTCAAAGATTGCCCCCTGGCGATGGTTATTTTTGTGATATCTATGTGTATGATCTCACTGCTAGACCCATAGAATCACAAGCTGGGTTTACATCCAATGTGACTTCCGGAATAGCACCTCTAACGGTATTATTCACTGATACCAGCACTGGTGGAGTACCAACTTCCTGGCATTGGGACACTGGCGACGGTATTTACTCAAAACATGCCATGAATGCAACCCATACGTTTACAAACCCAGGGGTGTATAACGTTACTTTAACAGTTACAAATGAAGCCGGCAATAGTACGGTAACGAAACCGAATTATATTACAGTAACTCCTCCACAACCACCAGTGGCAGATTTTTATGCTAATGTAACCTCTGGAAAAGCACCTCTAATGGTGTATTTCTATGGTAGAATTATTGGCAAAGCTACAAGTAAAGGCGAAGAACCTATTTCCTGGTATTGGGATTTTGGCGATGGCATTTATTCAAAACACACCACGAATGCAATCCACACATTTACAAAACCAGGGATTTACACAGTAAATCTTACCGTAGGAAATTTTGTGGGTAATAGTACAGCGACAATGCCAAATTACATAGTTGTTATCGATCCAAAAGCCCCCGATGCAAATTTTAGTAGTAACATTATCGAGGGTTATGCTCCCCTGACGGTAAAGTTTAATGACACTTCTCAAAATGCAACGTCAAGGGTATGGGACTTCGACAATAATGGAAAAACAGACTCAACCGATGTAAATCCTGTTTATACATTTACAACGCCAGGAATCCATACTGTTAACCTGACAGTAAGAAATGCTTATGGCACTACCTCAAAAACTGATACAATAATTGTACTTACAGAAAATGAGATCCGGATTACAACCAGCGAATTAGCATCCAATCCTGATATCTATGGTAACAGAATAGTATGGCAAGACCTTCGCAACGGAAACTACGATATCTACATGTACGATCTCTCCACTTCCAGAGAAACCAGGATCACTGCTAATGAATCAAATCAGACATATCCTTCACTCTACTGTGATAGAATAGTATGGCAAGATGATCGTAATGGACAGTATAATATCTATATGTACAATATATCTACTTCCAAAAAAACTCAAATAAGCACTAGCGGGCGCGCTCAGAGACCTAAAATATATGGTGACAGGATAATGTGGATGGATTATCGAACTAGAAATAAAGGTATTTATATGTACGATCTCTCCACTTCCAAGGAAACTCGAATAATTTCAAACGGAATACCTCTATTTATTAATATGGAAGGTAACTTGATAGTCTGGGATGACCTTCGATACATAAGTCCGGATATTTATATGTACGATCTCTCCACTTCCAAGGAAACTCAAATAACCTCCAACGGAGAAGCAACATTCCCTAACGTCTATGGTAACAGGATAGTGTGGAAAGAGTGGCACAGAGAAGATGTCACCACCGATATCTACATGTACGATTTATCCACTTCCAAGAAGACTCAGATTACTACCAATAAATCAAGTCAATACTATCCTGCTATTTATGGTAATAAGATAGTATGGCAGGATGATCGAAATGGAAACCTGGACGTTTACATGTACGATCTCTCAACTCAGAAGGAGACTCAGATTACCACTAGCGGAGGTGCACAAGATCCTGATATCTATGGAGACATGATTGTATATAAGAAGGATAGTCGTCAAAGATTACCCGTTGATCATGTTTTTTTTAGTGATATCTATATGTATGATCTCACTGCTAGACCCATGGAACCACAAGCTGGATTTATATCCAATGTGACTCTGGAACAACACCTCTAACGGTGTTATTTGCTGCTACAAGTAAAGGTGAAACTTACAAGTAAAGGCAAAGCACCTGTTTCTTGGTATTGGGATTTTGGCGATTGTTTTATCCCAAAACATATCTTTTTAAATATTTTTTATTATGGTTGTATATCGTGTACAGGTGACCAATTATTTTACTCCAACTTTGAATTTGTTTCATTTTACGTAATCATTCCACAATGCCAAAATGGAATTGAAATTTATTCAACGTTTAAACTTTTGCGTCGCCTGCTTTTCTTTCAGAGCACAAAATGTTATTATTAATTTTTAAAATGTTTTTACTTTTGTGAAAGCACATAAACGCAAGCAAAACCCATATCGAAGAGTTTCCTCTTTTTTAAAACACAACCAGTATGTAAACTATACTTCGGATGAACGAACCCCCGGATAACGGAAGGTTTCTTCCTAGAATAGTAATATTTATTTTTATGGAGCGCCAATTATTACATATGAATATTATAGAGAGAAAAAACTATAGAGGAGTTGACCTTCCAGGCGCCCATCTTGAAAAAAATAACCTTATATGGGCTAACTTTCAAGACGCTAACCTTCAGGAAGCTTATCTCATAAAAGCTAACCTTACACAGGCTGATCTTCAAGGAGCTAACCTTTATAGAGCTGACCTTCGCGGGGCTGACCTTCGCGGGGCTAACTTTCAAGAGGCAAACCTCCAGGAGGCTAACCTGCAAGGAGCCGACCTCTCAAATTCGTACCTTTTAGAGGGTATAGGCACTAATCTTCAAGGAGCTAATCTCCAGGGAGCTAATCTCCAGGGAGCTAATCTTACAAGGGCTAACCTTAAGGGAGCTAACCTTAAAGGAGCGAAACTCCAGTTATCCAATATCCATTTGGCTAACTTGCAAGGAGCTAATCTTCAAGGAGCTAACTTTCAGGGAGCTAATCTTCATGGAGCTAACCTTCGTGGGGCTGACCTCCAGGCAGCTGATCTTTATGTAGCTGATCTTCAAAAGTCTGACCTTCAAGAAGCTAACCTTCAAGAAGCTAACCTTCAGGAAGCAAACCTTCAAGGAGCTAAGCTAACTAATGTGAAAAACTTATCATTTGACCAGCTCTCTAAAGTAAAAACCCTTCATAATGCAAAATTAGATGACAAAAATTTTACGCTACTTAATGAGCAATACATTACCGCTTGAAAATCTCAGGTAAAAACGAGTTAAGAATAATACTGAAACTTTCAAGTGGTTACATCAATTTTTTTTGTTTATCGACTCCAAACGTAACTGTTTTAAGGTATCTATTTTTGATTATACTTATCAGGAATGGTTTAATCTAATGAGCCGAATTTAAAAAAATTAAGTTACTACTATTCTATACCTTTTATGATGCTTCTTCTGGATTTAATTTTGATCTGAAGTTCACCTTAATCCTTTCAAGATGAGAAGTCTGTCCTGAATTGATTTTTGATGTTCCTCTTCACTCAAGGAAGGATCCTTTAAAGAAACCCAAAGTTCGCAGGGAATTTGCGAACAGTCGCCGCAATTTTGATAACCTTTTTCCTTAACGCATTTGTAAACAGGGCAGACATCAGCACCAATATGCTGAGCCCAATAAACCTTGCCTTCAATTGCATTACAACCGGCGCATTCATTATTCAGGAGAGGACACCCATCACAATTTACTCCACATACACAAATCATCATATACCTTCCGTAAACAATTTTATAAAATATAAACAAATTTTGAGGTTTAAGGTAAATAACTGTTTTAGGTTATTCAAATTATTGAGTACATTTAGTTAGCTTTTGAAGCTCACTATGTCATATTTACCTTTATTTCCAAAAGTTGTCTGAAATTTATAATACTTTGCCAAGTAAGTTGAAAGTATTCTTCGATTTCAAAAACTACTTTTTTTAGGATTAACGGTTTTAAAATATTATCAGAAAAAGCAGCGAACCAAACTTTCTGCACTAAACTTATTTTCTGCACTAAACTTATTTTATACTTTATTCACAGATTTAACTATAAAAAATCTCTACACTTTATTAGTTTTAGATATTAGTCTCAAGCATTTTGGGATAATTCTTTTAGATTTATGGTTTTTTAGAAAATGGGCATACTGCCGTGGAATAAAACGAAAGCAAGAAGATAAAATGATGTTATTCAATCGTAAAATTCAAAATAGTTATAAAGTAGCATAATTCGATAGTTTGTGCAGAAAGTTTATAAAAAGTGCCTCAAAAGTAATGTGCGGAGTTTAAATGCGTCTATCAAACTAAATTTGAAACCCACATACCCAGAGGCGAGAAATGATAGCTTTGAGAGTACTTGAGGTTTGTTTATTCCTGCCTCTTGAATAAAAGAAAAGAGGTAAAGAGTAGATGATAGTAAAGAAAAAATTTGGAATAAGTGCGATATTTGCAACAATACTATTAGCAGCCATCTTGTCAGTGTCGATCGCAAGTGCACAAGAAAATGAGACCACACAAGAAAATATGACTATGGAGCTTACCTTTGGCCCGGAAACTCTTGATAAACTGAAAAATGATCCGTATTGTGTTGCTGCATATGGAAGCATACCAGCTTTTACAACTTCGGAGGAGAGGTATCAATGGATTAACACCCTCAGTAACATACTGGACAATTTATATAATTCAAGTTTTATGCAAGACCAGGAAAATTTGAAGTATTTTGATCCATTTGGCCCTATTAAAACTTCTGGTATAACCTTTGATGGTGTTATAGAGATAAGTGTTAACAATAGTTCAAAAGTTGATAAGCCTTTGTTGGACGAATTCTATCAGCTTATTGACACAAAAGCAAGCAGTATGGGGGTTAAAGAAGTTCCTGTAGTGTTCATGCGCGAAGATGACCTACCTCTGGATGATCTTGAACCTCCAAGCTCGACGGAGAATGATGAAAACTCTGTTAATGATAGTATTTCTAACACAAGTGACTCGAATGAAAATAAATCGAGTAAGGTTAACTCAACTCCAGGTTTCGAATTATTGGGAAGCCTGGTTTGCCTATACGGTGGCTGGAAGCTCAGGAAAAAGTAAAGTAAGAACGGATTGCATCCTGAAATAGAGTTTGGTGAACTGAGAATTAAGGGTTTATAAGAGATACATTGTGTCATATTAATAGTAACGTGACTATTATTCTGTAACTTTCTATCTCTTATATACTATATTTTTTCATCAAAAATAGGGTTTTATTATCTATACCAATGCAGAAGCCAATAATATAAAACTTCTGAATTACCAGGTATTATCTTTTTGGGTTCTTTCATCGAGAGATAACAGATTACTATATCTGTTAACTCTCTCTTGCTAACGCCAATTTAACAAGCACAAAGTTTACTATTGATCAAAAACCTTCAAAAATAAAAAATGACTTTCCCTACGTATTGAGTAAATGACTTTCCCTACGTATTGAGTAAATGACTATCCCTGCATATTGAGCGCAAGACTTCTTTTTTGTTTAGAATCAAAATGAAAAAAATAAACTAATACTTCAGGTAATTATTCAGAAAAACTATCCGAACACTGATAAACCTTCCTTCAGTAGCAGAGAAGATTTAAACCAGAACAGCAGGAAAATTCATGGATTTAATAAAAACTGCCTGTAATATCTTTGAAGGGCAGACCTTGCTTTATTGACGGAATCCCCGGTTGAGATACGTCCTGACCAGCTTATATATATCCCCGCGGGTTTCGGTACAGGATACATATAATACCTGCAATACACTTCTCAAATTTCGGACTATAGACCAGCCTGCTAATTCAGAGAATAGTATAGAGATACTCGAATTAAATAAATAAGACTGGATAATACAGGCCACGGTAGATATTAAGGTTTTTGTGGCAGTGTCAATTATAGAGACACTATCGCCTCTTCCATTAGGAATATATGCATAAATACTGGGAGTGAGTTCTTCCCCATTCCGGGGTATGGAAGGTAAATCTGTTTCAGGTAGTTTACCTGTGAACTACCTGATTACCATTGGATTGCTTTCTACCTTCACAATAGCTGTAACTTTGTTTGTACCGGTATTGATTACAGAGACGGTGCCATCATTGTAGTTAACCACATACGCACTTGTCCCTTCAGGGTTCACTGAAACACCAACAAGTCAGCTCCTTACATTCACCGTGGTTACGACGTGTTTGTGGTCGCATTAATTACAGAGACAGAATTGCCCTGCCGGTTAGCCAGATAAATGTTTTTTCCGTCTGGACTGACTGCAACCCCGTAAGGATTATTTCCTACCCTCAAAGGTGACTGTAACAGCGTCGGTTGCAGTGTCAATTATAGAAACAGTGCTATTTTTTCCATTAACCACATAGACAGTTACTCCACTCGGGGAGACTGCGATTTCCTCAGGCAGTTTTTCCACATTCACAGTGCCCATTAATCAAAATTGATACGAATTTCAGAACTATTTCCTGTGATCAGAGACTCATTGATCATTCTTAATTCCATATTTGGAGAAGCAGTTTTGAGTTATGGGATAGACTCATAGCTAAGTAAGTTTATAAAGCGACAAATATTTTCTCTGTAGATTATCTAGTACATTTCAAGGTAACTGAGGTAACATATTACAAGCAAACCCCGCTCTTTCCATCCTTAGACAAGCCACTTTGCCATGCCCGTTGCTTGTGTTTTTGGTTTTCCACAAAGAACCTTATTTAAGCAGCTTAAAATATCTGATCTCATACACGAAGCAGTGAACTTTTTACATACAAGAACCTGCTGAAGTTCATATAATAAATTAAAAGTAGGATCGATAAAAATAAATGTGGTGTGGAATCAAAAAGGAATGGTGAAACCTTGAAAGCCCTGGTTATTATAGATATGACTAACGATTTCGTATATGAAACCTACGAACATGAAGGAACATTATATGAGGGAAAACTTGTAGCCCCTATGGCAAAGGCAATTGTTGACAAAATAGCCAGGCTGATAATAAAGGTGGTAAAAGGGGGAACAGTCAGTGTTATCAGGATTCCGAAAGATCACCTAAACGCCTTTATGAACCCCGAACTCGAACTGAAAGCTGCAGAGCTAGGAATCGATGAAGTATTCATGACAGGCCTGGTTGAGGAAGTCTGCATATACGTTAATAGCCTTGGTTTCCTTGAAAGAGGCTTTCGAACAAATATCGTAAAAGGTTGTACTGCGCCTTTTGATGAAGAAAAAGGGAGAGAAGCTTTTAGCGAACTTACGGGATGCGGAGCAAAAATGGTTGATGATATTCCTGAAGACATAAAGGTTATCCTGCTCCTTGAAGACGAACATGATGAAAATTCCGAAGAAATAAAGTCAGGAGACTGGCCACCTCATAATATGAAAGGAACCCCTGGAGCCATGACCGTAAAGACGATCAGGGATGTGCTTGAGGGAAGGTATAGCTAAGTAACCCCGAAATACTCCAGATGCTCACAGAGAAAAGTCTCTGGCTTTCTATTTACCGGATTAAATATATTGAGAGAGTCACATTCGATTATTCTCTTTTTAATTACTAGTACTAGGATTCCGAAAAATAAGGAATTAATTTTGGAATCGAAGCACTAGTGCATCGATTCCAAAGCATGTCCAAAATGAACTTTTTGAAAACCAGATTGAATCACTCTGCGACCGGCTGCTTTTTCCGTGTTACAGAGTTCCATGCGACTTTAAAACAGTATTTGTGTCATTATTTGCGTCAATATTTGCGTCATAAGCTGTAATTATTTTCTTATTATGCATGTATTTGAGAATCAATGCACTAGTTTTCGAAATAGAATTATGCTAGAATCTATGATTGACAGGGTCCATAGGTTAAAATACGTACTTTGCACTAAGATTTTGGATATACACAACGCCAAAAAAGTAAATTCAACTGTGAAAAAACTACATTACTGATTTTTATAAAGTAGACTTATCTAAAATTAATAATTATTTGCAGTTTTTGTTTTTAAGTGCGCATAAAAATTTTTAATATATAGATACAAAGATGATTCCCAATATATATGCGAAAATTAGTTTTATTTTAAAATAGTTATACAATTTTTATACGAAGGTTCAAGTCATCGTTTGTAGCCAGATGATTAAATATATTCAGGAATAATTTATAAATAATTAATATAAGTAAAATGACTAATCTACGTCAGCGCTTCCTTTATAACTGTTTGACTATTTTTTCTCGATGTTCCAGATCTGTGACATTGAGAGGCTTCCGGGATATATAGAAGGAGGGTACAGTTCTTTATATCGAGAGAACATATGTTCAGGAGACAGTCCAAAAGAAAATAAAAATTAAATACTAATATAAAATTCCAAATAATTATATTTATCATTTCTAACATTATATTGAATTATGTGTAAAAATACTAAAAATTGGAGATTATATTATTTACTTTATAGTATTATATTAAAAGTATATTAATGTGCTTATTATAAAAATCAAAATCGCTTTCCTTAAGTTATAATAATTTCAAACTGCTGGGTCATGATGAGGAGAAGGATATGCTTGAAAATGCCCAAAAAGAGCAACATAGGAATGCCTCTGAAAGGTATTATGCCCGAAAAGAAGAGCAACAAAGAAAAGCCTCTGAAAGGTATTATATACGACAGAAAACCGCTGAAATGGAGAAGCCAGGCGAAAGATTCAGGCGCGAAATCATTAGTCCCTTGACAGAGGCACAACCCATAGAGAGACGACTGATCTTTCTTGAACCAAATGATAACCTAGCCCTGGAGAGGATCATGGGAAAGAGCGATCTTGTCGATACCTCCTATCTGGAACTTGGACTGCTCGCAGCCAGACCAGTTTGCAGAATACAGGTCGTGAACCTCTTCGGCAGACCAGAAGGTTACGGTACAGGTTTTCTTGTCGGCCCAAATCTGCTGCTAACGAATAACCATGTCCTCGATACAGCAGAGCTAGCAAAGAAGAGTTTTGCAGAGTTCGAATATGAACAAGATATAAACGGTCGAAAAAAGACATCAAAATCCTTCGACCTGCGACCCGACGAGGTCTTCGTCACCGATCCGGAAATGGACTTCACATTTGTATCCGTGGCTCCCATTGCCACAGAAGGGACAGAGCTTACCGATTACGGATTACTACGTCTCGTGGAAGACACCGGCAAGGTCCGGACCGGCGAATACGTCTCTATTATTCAGCATCCTGATGGTGGTCTCAAAAATTGCTGCCTGCGGGAAAACAAAGTTGTAGATATCTTCGACGACTGGCTGCACTATCTGACCGACACTCAATGCGGAGCCTCAGGCTCACCCGTATTCAACGATCAGTGGCTGGTTGTGGGCCTGCACCATTCAGGAGTGTCAATGAAAGATGCTCAGGGTAACATCCTCAAGACAGACGGTCAGCCCTATCAAGAAGGCATCGATGCACCCAGTACCATTGCCTGGGTGGCCAATGAGGGCGTGCGCATCAGCCGCATCTTCAAGGCACTGGAGTCGCGCAGTGAGAACGAGCCGATGGCAGCCGAAGCTCTGAGAAGGCTTCGCAGCCATGGCACCGGTCCGGTCGGCCCTGCGATCATAACCGCCCCAGAACCCATCCCCGATGCAGTAATGGAGCTGGGAAAACTGCCCATGGAACATTACCGCCTGGCGGATGGTTACAACCCCGATTTCCTGGGTTCTCTGTACCATCTGCCGCTTCCCAAACTGGCCGAGAATCTCCAGTCCAAAGTCGCAACGCTCAAGAACGGAGGTCAGATTCTCACCTATCTGCACTTTTCAATTGTGATGAATGCCGATCGAAGGCTGGCCTTCTATACCGCGGCCAATATTGACGGCAAGAAGCTGGAGAAGATCAAACGCACCCGCGACAAATGGTACTTTGATCCGCGTCTCGACCAGAAATATCAGGCTGGACCCAAATTGTATGAAGATAATCCACTTGACCGCGGACATCTGGTTCGCCGGCTTGATCCCTGCTGGGGACCAAATGCCAGGGACGCGGGAGAGGATACATTCCATTTTACTAATTGCTCGCCTCAGCACAAGCGCCTCAACCAGCATGATTGGCTTGAAGTAGAAGACTACATACTGAAGACCGCAGATAATGCAAATGCGCAGATATCGGTATTCACCGGTCCCGTCTTCCGCGAAGACGATATGATTTACCGCAATGAATACCTCCTGCCTGCCGATTTCTGGAAAGTGGTGGTATTCGTCAATAAGAACGGAAAGTTCGGCGCCACTGCCTACCTGCGCACGCAGAAGAATTATTTGGAGAGCAGGGAGTTCTTCGACGATGAGTTCAAGACCTGGCAAGTACCGGTAGTGCAGGTTGAAGCGCTGACCGGCATATCATTCGGCTTACCTAAAGATGCCGATCCTATGGCCCGGGCAGCAGCTGAAAAGGGTCTGGAAAGCCAGAGGAGCTATCTCCGGAGGATTCGCTCTGCTGCGGATATAATGCTCTGATACGATTACTTGATGGTTGTTGCCACGGATTAGACAATGAAGCACAGTCTTAGCAATGAATTAACAGGGCTCAAGCCGACAAGCCTTTTTTTCGTGTAGGCTTCACTTCATTTTGTGGGCAAGCTCAATTATTGGTCTTTTTTTCTCCGAATTTATAAACATATTAGTAATGAAAGGTCGTAACTTTCCAATCTTGTTAGAAAGAAGCATTGAGAGTAAAGTTTTCCGCCAACACCTTCACCACACCTATTTCATAGTTCAGTTTTATCTTGCCCTATGTTAAGGTCTGTATTGAAGGAGTTCGTGGGTTCGAACACCATACTTTGCACTAAGTTTTGGGATTACAGGTAACTCAAAAAAACACAACGCTACTGCAAAATTTCAACAAGACTTCTTTTAGAACAAAGTTGTAAGATATGGACTAAAGTCGCTGAATTTTATTCCTGTTAGTGTGTTACTGGATTGTTTGAGATGGGCCAATGAAGAAAGAAATCGAGTGCTACACACCCGATTAACTATAGCATAACTTATCTCAAATTAAAATTTAAGAACTTAATAGCGAATGCTATAAAATTACTCAGTGTAATATTATTTTTTGAAAAATGTAAGTGAAAGTTATAGCTTAAGAATTTTAAAATTTAATTAATAATACAATCCACTTTGAAAATCAGTAGATAAAATGTAAGATCAATTGGTTTTTACCATTCGGAAGTCAGTCTGATCGGAACTACTGGAAGTATCGAAAAAGGGAAAAATATTACCTTACTACTGCTTCCCAAGTTTATTCCCAAGTGACTAATCGTACTACCTAGAATCTCCAGATAAATCTTATTTTATCAAGCCCTTTTGAACATACCAGTCATAATCGTGGGCAAACCGCTCTTTATCAGATTTTACAAGCTGGCAGAAATATTCTGTTGTCTGGCGATGCATTTCATCCTTATCCGGATATTTGATATCTCCACGAATCGATTTTGCTAGCTTTTTACCAAGATCTTCGGCATTTCCCGCAGCCTGTTCGAGTGCAGAAGGATACATCCCAACTGCAACACCAAGGCCACCGACAACAGTAACACCAAGATTCATTAGCACACTGTTCATATATTCTACAACCACATCTGCCTTGCTTCCCCCTGCTGTGGACACAGAGCACCCGAACTTTCCCGTCAGCATCTGGCAATGGATAGCATCCGAAAGTCGGTCAAAGAAAGCTTTCATAGGGGCCGGAACCGAGTTAATATAATTCGGAGCGCCAAAAACGATTCCATCGGAGTTCAGAATTCTGTCAAAAAGCTCCTCAAAGTCATCGATCTGAGGGCACTCCCCAGTCGCATAACAGGCTCCGCACCCTGTGCAGTATTCTATGTGCAGTTTATAGAGATCTATTAGTTCTACATTGGCACCTTCTGACTCAGCACCTTTGAGCACTGATTTTACAAGTTGAAGAGTCTTGCTTTCATTTCCTCTCGGGCTTGCATTAATTCCTAGAATTTTCACTATTATCACCTAGATTAAATGAGTTACACAATGATTACAGGAATTATACAGGATTAATGTATTATTTTTTGCCTTTTTCAGGAATACTGGCGTGAGCTACAGGACTCCTTTTTCCTCTCACTAGAGATGCGAATATTCCAAGAATACAGAAAGCCGTAAACAGCGTGAAAGCATAATGCAGGCTTAAAACGAACTGGGGGTAATATTCAGGCGTGATCTCTACAGGACCGATAACAATTGCAAAGATCATCATTGCGATGCCCATCGACAGCATCTGCCCAAGGAGGCGCATGGTCCCGTTCATTCCCGATGCAACGCCATAGAATCTTTTATCAACGGAACTCATGATTGCATTCGTGTTTGGAGAAGAGAAGAGCCCGAAACCTATACCAAGAATAATCAGGGTGATAATGAGGTGCCAGATAGGAGTTGTTTCTTTAAGGAAAATTAGAAGGAAGAGCCCAAGCGCAGTAAATGTCATCCCTGCGGACGCAACAATCCGCGGTTCAATCTTGTCAGAGAGCCTGCCGGCAATTGGCGAAACCATAGCCATGATAACTGGCTGTGCTACCAGGATAAATCCGGCATGTTCAGGAGTGAAACCTTTCGTGTACTGAAGATCGAGACTTAAAAGAAAGGTCACTGCGTAAGTAGCACTGTAATTTATTAGCGCAGATAGGTTTGAAAAGGCAAAAATTCTATTTTTTGTCAGGAGACTTATGTCAAGAACGGGAGAAGGTGTTCTAATCTCATATAGAGCAAAAATAATTACCCCGAGAGTCCCCACAGCTAAGAGGACAGCACCTTTAAAGTCTGGGAGAACTGAAAAACCATACATTACTGCAACTACAGATGCACCGTATATGACTGACCCTATCAGGTCGAACTTCTCCCCTCTGCACTCAGCCCATTCACCTTTAATCTTCCACAAGATCAGGATAATTGCTGTAATGCCTATGGGAACATTTACGAAGAAGATGCTCCTCCAGCCAAGATACTGCGTCATCGCGCCTCCGAGTAAAGGACCAACAGAAAGCCCAATGTAAACTGCAGTAATATAAGTACCAAGAGCTTTTCCACGCTCACCGGGCGGGAAGACTGAGGTAACGATGGCGACGCCTGTCCCGAAAATCATTGCACTCCCGATACCCTGCATAACCCGTATTCCAATAAGCATTTCCGATGAGAAAGCCATGGTCATAATTAAAGACGAAAGGCTGAAGAGCGTAATACCATAGAGGAAAATCTTTTTCCTCCCATAAATGTCTGCGATTTTTCCGAAAGGGACAAGAAACAATGCTGATGAAAGGAGGTAAGCGGTCGCAACCCAGGAAAGGGCAATAGCATCCATGTGAAATTCGGACCCAATCGCAGGCAGGGCAATATTTACTGCCGAACCGTCAAAAGGAGTAATAAATCCAGAAAGTATCGCAATGAAAAGCACGACCTGTTTCCCTGTGCCGACAACAGAAGCATCAGGTGTATTGTAGATTTCCGGACCTTTAGCAGGTGATCCGGCGTTATTCGTATCTTTTTTCATGTGTATCACTTATCAGAAGGATCGTTATCTATGCTTATGGTGTCAGAAAAATCGCAATCAATTGATATGCAGGATAGATTATATCAGAGACGAAACTCTTCATTAATACTTTTCCTCGTTATGGCTGACTAATCGGTCATTTAGTACAGTTTGTTTGTATTAAACATTACGCTGAAGCAAAACTTTGAAACAACCGTTACTCTGCAACTGTTACGATGTTGATCTTGTCGTTGCTGAGATTTTAGGCCAAGCCTTTTTTCAAAAGGTTTGTGCCACAACCGTTGCACCAGTTGATTGCGCCGACCAGCTTGTTACTGGAGTTTTTCGGTCAAGCTTTTTTTCAAAAGAGTTGTAATCATGCCGATAGTGTTTTGAGATGTGGTCGTCAAATCAAAACTTTCACTCCAAAATACGAGAAGGAAAAATGGAAATACTATTATATTTTTTCGTAGTTGGAAATCCATTACTACTTTTACCCATATAATTTGAAGATGATAAGAATCAATAGAAAGGTTTAGTGCAAAAAGATTACCAAAATTTTCGTCCCCTTCTCAAATTCACCTATCCTGAGGATTTCTGGAAAGGACCCTATGAAACATGCCTGTATTTCGCCCAGATAACCTATTTAAACATTAATATGGATGAAATTTTCTGTAGAAAAAACAAATATGCTTTATACAGTAAAAAAGGCAGTGTTTACTCTGTGGAACGATAGGAAACTCAATTGATATTCTGAATACGAGATTCAGATATGCAATTTTGAATTTTGGGGTCAATCCAGTAATTAAAAGGTCTTTAATCACTTAACTCCAATAATCTAACAGTTGCAAAGTTCCTGCCTAACTTGGAAAACTAAGGAAATCGGAGGATTGATGAAAGAAAAGATGAACCTTTTTATATTAATAGACTGGTTTATGATTATTAACTTATAACAATAACCTAAAGAGATTGATAACTTGGTGACAAAGATTTCTCGTCTATCCAATATCCCGGCGGAATATCATCACCTACCTTAAGCTTCCCTGTTATTCCTGTGTAATTTCCTTATTTCAATTAAATCAAATTGCAGGCGGACATCCTACCCTCAACAGGTGTCCGATCTTCAATTTCAGGGCAAAAACATGTAAAAAATATGATATGTAAAAACTTTAAAGGCAGTGTCCGAATTTGCTGTAAATTCAAAGTTAATTTTGCGTGTATTGAGTATAATTCCGTTCTTTCAATATTGAATTATTCCGTTCTTTCAATATTAAATTTCAAAATACTAACTTCTTGAAAGTTATGATTTTACAAAAAATCGTCACATTGCCGTTAATTTCGATGCAAAGAACATGATCAGGGCGTTTGTCAATGCAATTAAATGTGTCTCTGGATTTGATTTTGAAGGTAAAGCAGATCTAATGTCAATTGAATAACAATAAATTTGGAAGAGTGTATAAATTGAGATTCTCAGAATCGGATGCACTGTTTGAACATCTTGAAGTTGCAGAATATTCGCTAACAATTGCGACATCTATCAAGAGTTTTATATTACCAACAAACATGGATACTTTTATCTAACAGAGGGAGAGGCATAAGAATGAAATTGTGGGTTATTTTAACGGCCTTTTTGTTATGTTTTACAGCAATGCCATCGTCGGCGACTGTCGAAATCCCAGCGGGTACAGTTTCGTCCTACTCGCTAAATATTTCTGGAGAAACTTATGTGCTGACAGGTGATGTTGATGCTTCAGCCACAGCATTCTCAGTAGATGCTGACAATGTAACGTTTGATGGAAAAGGGCACACAATTACGTTTGCACAGAACACGGCTGGCAGCGGGATTTTATCTTCGGTCAAAAATGATATCGTGATCAAAGATGTCACAATCAACCAAAAGAACAAGAGTATAGCATCTGCGTACGGAATATGCTTGGTTGACTGTGATAATGTAAGTATTTTGAATGCTACGGTTGACGTATATAAAGGTGCGGGAATTTATGCAAAGTCAGCATCATCACATGTGAATATCCGTGACTGTAATATTTCCTCAAATATCCATGGAATATTTGCGGCTGACAGTCAATATATAATGGTTAATGGATCTACCCTTAACTCCACGAAAACCAATTCCATCCGTCTATCCAATTCGGGATACTGTAATTTTTCGGGTTGTGAGTGCAACTCTACAAATATTGGTATAAATTTGAATGGTGGATCAAATAACAATACTTTCACTGATTGTATAGTGTCAACTGTTTTTGGAGACAGTATTGACATCAAAGCATCAAATAATAATACATTTTTGAGATGTAATACATCGGCTATTGGAAAAAATAATGGGATTTCGTTAGTCAATTCAAGTTGGAATGCATTCACGGATTGTGTTTCGATTGCTGAATATGGTTTGGGAATAAATATAACTGACTCGTGTGATAATATATTCAACGGGTGTACTGTCAATGTTATTGAAGATATGCCCATAATGATAACAAATTCTACAAACAAATTCTCAAATATGAGTGTTTTCTCTACAAGGGCATCTGCACCACATGATTCCAAACATATTTTAACTGTAGGAGATTCAATTACAAAGGGTGTAGGAGTTAATCACGGGCTCGGGTATGGAGCGTATCTAAACGCCACTCTAAATGCACATTCTCCTACCTGGTACGTGTCTAATGTCGGAATTGGGAGCACCACGGCAGCGCAGGGTCGAGTCACGTTTCCTCAGTGGTTAGATATCTACAATCCTAACATTGTCTTAATCATGTATGGGCAAAACGACATTTCTGCTGGGCGCAGTGAACAGGACATAATTAATGATATACTGTGGATGGCACAGGAGGCAACAAACCGAAGCATCACTCCCTACATATTGACGACTGTACCAATTTCAAAGAATAACTACAAGCGTATATCGTTAAATGACAACCTAACTACACAAGCTGAGTTGGCCGGCATCTCGGTAATAGATACATACGACTCTGTTGACTTATCACCAGAAAACGGTGTACGCGATGGGTATGATATGAATAACTCACGTGATGATGGAATACATCCAAATTCAGCTGGGTATACACTCATGGGGAATTATGTCGCTAAACATATCCTGGCATCTGTATACCCAAACACTGATTTTATCAGTAATGTTACCTCAGAAAAAACTCCCTTGAATGTTACTTCTACTGATAAAAGTACAGAACCGCTAACTTCATGGAACTGGCTTTGGAAATGGCATATTTTCAACAACTAGAAAATCCTACACATAAATATTTCAGAGCAGGAAACTATACTGTTAGCTTATAACGGTAAAGAATGCTGCTAGAAACAACACGAAAACAAAAAAGGCTCTTCGTTATTTTAGGCGGATATCCTCATAATGTCTTCATAAAAACCAACGCGGTCTCGGATTGAAATATCCATAGAGAATGACGAAGAGCCACAAAAATGAATTGAGCCTTTGCTAATTTCTGAATTAATACTTTAATCTTAAATTAAATGCATTAAATCCCTTTTTTATTAAAAAATTGCTTTTCAGGCTGTCTCAAAACCATTTTGAATATTACAATTGGGTAATACCCATTTCAATTTTTACTTCATTTTGCATGGCTGTCAGATAAATGAAAGCTGTGTTATTTTGAGTCATTTGTTGTAGTTTACGTAAATTTCTAATGTCTATAAGGTACCATAAAGCAATATTTTTAAAAGAAGTCCTGGATGATAGGCTGGACAACTTTCCTTAGAGTAAGTGGATTCTATGGCATTAATATCAACAACATCTGCGATGTCGTTTCGTACTCTGGCAATATGTTTTTAAGAGACAAAATCTTTCAGGCCTAATGGAAGTAAAAATTGCTGCGTTTGATTGTACTTTATAAACATGGTGAAACACTAAAATTAAATTTTGTAATAATTATAACTATTCTGTGGTTTTTAACCCAAATGTACGATCAGACATAGTTTAGAGACTGCCTATCTTTAATATTTTTAAAAATTTTCAGAATTTTACTTTATAATCTGAAATTAGTACTTTTTTTTCACAACCTAAATTTAATGTTGATTTCCTGTAAACTGTAGCATTTTTATTGCAATACATTTTGAAAAGATATTGCTCCTTCCCATAAACCAGATAAATTCTTTTCTTAACCATCCTGAATTTAACTGAATTTCCCGTGATAAAATTAAAGCTGATCGTTAGTTCATTCTTCACAGCTCTTTGATGGTTTCCATCCCTCAGTTTATAATACAGCTCTTTAATGGATTCCATCCCTCAATTTCTAATGCTTCCAGTACTGTATAAACTCTGCGATCTGTAGTTCCGCTTTGTTCTGCTATTTCATCTATGGTCGCTTTAGAGATCGTTCCGTCATTCCCTGCTTTACACTGGATCAGTAATGAAGCTATTTCATTGAATGTCTTTTTAGCCCCGTTAAATTCTTTGACCTTGCTGTAGTCCTCTGTACTTGATAAATTCAGAAATTCCCTTGCAAATTGTTTTGACGTTTCACTAACATTCACTCCCTTCTCAGGTGTCCATTCCAAAAAATCCAGTTTGCATGCTTGCAGCTCTGCAAGATATAGTTCATCATTTTGATCTTCCATAAAGTTACCAACTCCTAAAATTAGGCCTTCTGTGTGATTCTATGTATGATTCTATTTTTCTATTAGATTCGATTCTTCTACTTATTGGAGGTCGAAAGATAAAGCACTTTTTAGTTCAGAATTCTATCAAAAGTATGAGCCTATTCCAAAACCAACTTTTATTTCCAAATTCATATGCGTTTCTGAGTTACCTGACTTATAAGTATTAGGAGTTACGCAGTTGGCTCCTAGCATATTGTTTTTTCCAAACTTTCAAATATTTGAATTAATTTAACGTGTATTGGGGATTCCTTAAGTATTCTGTCACTGCCACTCTTCTAATTTTCATAGCACTTTCAAACCAGGATATTCCACTTTTGATTCTTTGTAATTCCAGTCTAAGAAAAGCTCTTAATGAGAACATTATATGTGCTCTTTGTGATTCTTCCTTTCTTGCCTGACATTTTTCGACACCACAGAACTGTTTTATTCCCCTATGATATTCCTCAATTTTCCATGACTTCTTTGCCAAATCTTCACGTTTTGCTTCATCCATCTCTTGCACATCTGTAACCCAGTGTTGCGTGTCTCCATTTTTTGAAACTATCCTAAACACCTTTACAAATCCATATGCTTTGAGGTGAACCACACGTCCTTTTGGAGGAATATCTACTGTTTCAAGTGGCACATTTCCCTTGTTGTCAGGATTTACCAAACGATTATTTTTCAATCTTGTAAGGAAATGCCACTCTTTCTGTCTAATGGCTTTAAGGTTTTTCACACTTGCATACCATGTATCAAATAAAACGAATTTGGGATTAAAACCACGTTCTTCGGCCTTGTCAAGCATATCACGGAAATGGTCATTCTTTGTTTTGTCGTCTACATCGATGTTATAAATTCGAAAATCGATAGGTATAACGGTTGTACCGTCAGTCCAAACTAAGGTAACCAGGCCTATTCCCTTTACAGTACGATGATGTTTTCCACTCCACATACGACGAACAAAAGCAATTTCTTCTGCGTATGGTTTATCTAATGTTGAATCATCAACAATTAGGTATCCTCCCTTAAGCTTGACATAACTTTTTACTTCCTCCCATAGTGCTTCCGTGTCTGGAGGTTGCCTTTGAAGGCAACGAGTAAAAGCATCATGAGAAGGAGCATTAGCTATGTCTGGATAACATCTAGCAGCTTCAGTACAGCTAAAAACGTTAGAAGCCGCAATGAGAAAATTAATGTAGTCAATGTCGGTACACTTAGGTGGATTTATGTCCATAACTCCGTACGTTTTTAGAGAAACACTAAGCCATAAGTATATTTATAAAGATATCAAGTTTTCGGCATTTTAACTGCGTAAGTCCTAAAGTATTTCAGATAATAATTCCAGAATTAGGATTCAAAAACTAATTTTAAGTTTCTTGATAGGCTCAGTAATTAATCATAAGCACATACTCAAATGTTTTTTACTAAAATTGGAGTTAATCTCACAGTTTATTTCTATCTTATGTATCCTCGTCAAATTGAGTGGAAATCCCTCAATTTCCACTCTATGGACTTTTTTCTCTGATGAATTGAGCCAGAGATGGTATCTCAAATGTACTGCCTACTCTATCACATGTGTACTGATATGCACTTACTCCCAGTTTCTTTGCTGTCTGAACAATCGTCATAAATGTGTCATTTTCTTTTGTTCCTTCTTATGTTATGGTTTAGGCTCACATCTCTTTTTCTGACCCCTTTTTCTGACCTTTGCTCTCGCCGCCAGTTCAGCTGCATTGTTATGCAGCGGAATCTCTGGAAAAAACAGTACATTCAATTTCAGAAGAAATGTCTTCATTCTTTTTAGAGCCAAGAATTTTAGGTTTGGACTTTTCAACTTTGAGTACTTTCAACTTTGAGTACTTTCAACTTTGAGTAAGTTGATTTCATCTCGAAGCTTCTGGTTATCTTCCATGAGAAAATCAACCTCTTCATTCTGTATTTCAATGATAGAAAACAAAAAACGAAAGACATTGGCATATCTTTCATCTTTAATTTCATCTGGATTGATGTCCAGCGAAGCCAGAGATTGTTTTAAAACTTCGAGTTCTATTTTTTACTCTAAGATCTGATAAAGGGAAATATAATGACTATTATATTTATCTGTAATTAGAAATCCATTACTGTATTTATCTATATAATTTCAAAATGATACCTTTTTTCAAAAGGATCGCAATAAATTAGAAAACACAAATTAAACTATTAGAATAGAGTAATAATTGAATTAAGACTATGTAGAATTAAGATTATCAGAAAATTTCCATTCAGTACTGTTAAAACCGTATAAAGTTTAAGAGAAATTTCAGTACTGTTAAAACCGTATAAAGTTTAAGAGAAATTTCAGTACTGTTAAAACCGTATAAAGTTTAAGAAAAATTTCAGTACTGTTAAAACCGTATAAAGTTTAAGAGAAATTTCAGTACTGTTAAAACCGTATAAAGTTTAAAAGAAATTAATGGTTAGGGCGAGGTAAAATCTTAAGGTTAAGTTTATATTTTAAGGCTAAATTTACAACAAGCCGAAGTAATGCAAAACCAGAAAACCAAATTTAGAAAATGACTGCGACTCAGTTAAATATATAAAAATTGACAGGTTAAGCCGTTAAACCTATGTTTATACGAAAATCGTTGATGGATTAACCTATAATTTACCTAGGATTAAACCTTAAATTATGCCAATATGAAGATCATAGAGGTTATAGACTCACAATGAATGAAATTATTATCTGGATACTGATCATACTCTGCCTGATACAGTCCGCTATATTTTCAGGAATGACAATTGGACTTTTCAGCCTTGGTAGACTCAGGCTTGAGATAGAGGCCGAAGCAGACAGCAAAGAAGCTATCAAAATTCTGCAGATCCGGCGGGACTCAAACTTCCTGCTTACGACACTGCTCTGGGGAAACGTAGGTGTAAATGTCCTGATTGCCCTGCTTACAGGTTCCGTACTGACAGGAGCCTCAGCTTTCCTCTTCTCTACTTTTGTAATCACCAGTTTTGGAGAGATTGTACCCCAGGCTTACTTTTCCCGAAATGCCCTTTCAATTGGAGCAAAGTTAACTCCTTTAGTCCGGTTCTACCAGATGCTGCTCTATCCGGTAGCCAAGCCTACAGCTCTTATTCTTGACTGGTGGCTCGGCAGGGAAAAACTTGAACTCTTCAAGGAACAGTCCATGCGGATTATGCTCGAAAAGCATATTGAATCGGGAAAGTCTGATATTGGCACTTTTGAGGGAATCGGGGCTCTGAACTTTCTCTCCATAGATGACGTCAGCATCTCCGATGAAGGCTCGCTAATAGACCAGAGAAGCATAATCTCACTCCCGGTTGAAAATAACCGTCCGGTATTTCCTCCATTTAAAAGAGAACCAGACGATCCTTTTTTGCAAAAGATAGAAGCCTCCGGGAAAAAATGGGTAATCATTACCAACCCTCAGGACGAACCTGTCATGGTGCTTGACGCAGACGGCTTCCTCAGGGATGTGGTCTACAAGAAAGGCCCATTTATTCCGCTTTCTTACTGTCACTTTCCAGTTGTGGTGAGGTCTCCCAAGACCAGGCTTGAGAAAGTAATCAGGCAGTTTAAGGTGTATCCGCAATACCCTGAAGACGATGTGATCGATCAGGACCTTATCCTCTACTGGGACCAGGAGAAAAGAATTATCACGGGTTCGGATATTCTGGGTCGGCTGCTGCGGGGAATTGTAGTGGAGTGTGACCTGAAATCAGGATGCGAGACGCCTGTTCCTCCTTCCCAGCCTGGAGTTGTCAGAAGAAGTTTGAGAAGAGGAAAGAAGAAAGAAAGCGAAGAGCAGAAAAAAGAATAAAAAACCATGCATCAATGAAATAATAAATCTTTTTCGTGATCAAGAAAAAGGATACAGAGTCAATTATATTTTACGGAACTTTTGGTACGCTATCTATTAAAATGATACGCTACCTATTAAAAGTCGAATATCAATTTAAATATTTTAAATAAAGGTTTAAGCATGAAAATATACTGTATCCAGCACGTTGAGTTTGAAACATTGGGAACTATTGTTGAATGGATAGAAAAAAGAAATCACTCTTTATCAATAACACGTTTATATGAAAATCAGAACTTTCCCAGTCTAGATAGGTTCGATCTTCTCATAGTCATGGGTGGACCGATGAATATCTATGAGTATGAAAAATATCCCTGGCTAAGAAAAGAAAAAACATTTCTCAAAGAAGCTATTTCTGCAGGAAAAGCAGTACTTGGAATTTGCCTTGGCGCTCAGCTTATTGCTGATGCCCTAAAAGCCGAGGTATTTAAGAACAATGATAAGGAAATCGGATGGTTTCCGGTATTCAAGATCAAGCAGGAGTCTAAAAACCCTCTGCTAAAAGGCATTCCTGAAGAATTTATCGCTTTTCATTGGCATGGAGACACCTTCGGCCTGCCTGAAGGAGCAATAAGACTCTTTGAAAGTGGAGCTTGCAAAAATCAGGGTTTTATCTACAAAAACAGGGTAATTGGACTCCAGTTCCATCTGGAAATGAGCAACAGAACAATCAGAAACGTTATTGAAAACTGCAGGGATGAACTGATTGAAGGAACATATATCCAGAATGAGGAAGAAATGCTGGATAAAGATTCATTTTTAGCAGAGTCAAAGTTATTGATATTCAGGATGCTGGACAATATTCAGGAGATTGTTAAAAATACCTGAATAATTTTCGATTATCGTTTGCCGTAACTATGTCATATGGATAATGGAAAGAGATTCAAGAATAACATAAATAGTGCTGTGGCATTTGATAGGATAAGAGGAAAAATAAAAAATCAATCTTTGTATGCAGGAAGAGTTCTAACACCTATCTCCGGAAGTGGATAGCCAACAGCGAAATGGTAGAGGTCCTGGAACTCAAGCCCTTTGAGCCCTATAGCTTCATGCAAAGGATCATCAAAGAAACACCCGATCCCACAGCCCCTGAGGCCATATGCTTCGGCTTCAAGATAAAGAAGCTGCCCAAGAATTCCGCATTCCCAGAAAAGGTACGGATATATCCAGGCTCCGAACCTGCTCAGAGGACCTTCGAACTCCGAAAGCATGCAGGCAGTAAAACAGGCATCGGCAGCTTTTCTCTGTGTACAGGAAAGCTGGGCTGCAAAAAAATCCAGAGTTTCTTCCATCAACAGATAAAACTCAAGATCTGATGGGCAATTTTTCGGTTTTTCCCATAAAAAGTCCGACCTGATCGCAGCTTTAAACCTCTCTTTTTCTTCGGGTTTGCGAAGGAAAATATAAAGTCCCGGAAGTAGGTCCTTTACGCGGTTCACGAAAATGAGCAGGTGAGTAAAGGAACCAAACGCAAGCGAATTGAAAATCGGATTGTTTTGCGGAAGGGTTCTTTGCAGCATCGCATAGAAAGTTTCTTTTTCTAGGTATGCGCTGTTATTCATCTCAATAGCACTTCTCCTTCCCCGGATAACTCTGCGCAGAGGAACTGTATCAAGCTCGGACAGGTTCCCGAAGCTGCTGGTTTTTAGTGATGAAGCAGTCTGCAAATAGGATTTTGGTCCTTCATTTGATTCTTCATTTGATTCTTCATTTGATTCTTCATTTGATTCTTCATTTGATTCTTCTTTTGATTCTTCTTTTACTTCTTCTTTTGATTCTTCTTTTACTTCTTCTTTATTTTCAAGGTAATCGGTTTCCTTCTTATAAGCTGCCGAGGCCGCTTTTTCGAGACCTACCCATTCAACATGCCCTGGGCTTAAACTGTTAGGAACGCCTTTCCAGGAAAGATTTTTAAAAGCAGGAATCGCTCCGGAAGAAATCCTGCCTTTTGTACAGGTCTTTCCTGCCGGATAGACCGCAAGCAGACAGGCAGGCTCCTGTTTTTCAGGACCTTTCTCTCCGGAAATGCCAAGAAGCACTGCAATCTCGTCCGAACCCATGTCTGCAAGAAGACTTGTTTTCCAGCCGAGCCCGGCAGCAGCAAAGGTCAGAGCAGCGATTGCATGCCCAATATCATGCTGTGCATATCGAAAGGCTCTGAGCCCATATTTCCAGGAAACCCGCCAGAAAATTGAACTCAGCCCCACGAAAAAAGTGCCTTCAGGAAAGCCCGAACTTAATAGCTCCCAGGTCTTTGACGAAAGTTCCGCTCTGAGTTCAAGAGCATGAGGAAAAGGAGCATAATGGCAGACAGACGGGGTTTTCAGAAGCCCCTTCACAGGACCGGAAAGAAGGTAAACCTCGGTAGGATGAAGGTTTCCACTTGAAGGATTAACGCGAAGAGGCCATTTTATACCTTCTGCTTTCTTCCAGGCAGAAATGGCGAAACTGTCAAAAAAAAGCCTGGAAATCGATTTCACACTCATTTCATACGGCTTGAGTTTTTCCGGTGAGAAAGCCTGTTCATAGGCAGGAAAAGTCTCAGCTATTATATGCTCATCGCTCCGGATCTCCAGATTAAAAAGTCGAGTTCCATGATAGTTAAGGAAGGGATCTGGCTTGAGAGGCAGATCCAGGCGATGAGGACCCGGAGCATAAGCTTTGAAGTTGTGTTTACTTGCCTGGTGATAAGCCAGTATGGCTTCAAGTTCCGCTGTCATAATAAGCACACCCGGTAACCTGAGAAATCTAATTCTCAGACAACTTTTCGGTAAAGGAGATCTGCATTTCAGAATCCTTGATGAAAATTAAGCTTTTTTCAGGGCCTCAAGTACGGCTTTTCCAAACGCATCAGCACTTGCAGGATCTCGCCCTGTGACCACACGACCCGAAACCACTACTTCCCTGTCCAGATAGATAGCACCATGTTCCTTAAGTTCACGTACAGTATCCGGACTTTTGAAGACTGTGCTCTCTTTGTCCTTCAAGATGCCTGTTCTTGCCAGTACTACAGGAGAAATGCAGATCGCGGAGAGCACCTTTTTTAGGTCATCAGCTTCTTTTACGAGTGCCTGCAGAGCTCTGTTATCCCACAGGTACTTTTTAGAGCCTGAGCCCCCTGAGATTACTATTGCATCATAGTCGTCAATTCTGGCGTCTGAGATCGCGATATCAGGCTTGATTGTTCCTCCGAGCATCCCTTTAGACGTTTTCTTAGATTCGGCTGCAATGGTAACTTTTACTCCTGCAGCCTCAAAAAGCTGTTTCGGAACAAAACATTCCTCGTCCCTGAATTGCTCCTGGGCGATTACAAGCAGGATTTTCTTATCTTTATACTCGGTTTCTGTCATCTGTTTACCTCCTGTAAGCTTGAAAACTAAGAGTCGAAGAAATAAAAAGTGGAATGGTTCAGTAACCCTGTTTCCTTAAGAATATGCAATGCAAATATAAATGGATACTTCTTTTCGGCAGTGAACAACCTGAGAAAATCTAGAAAGATTCTGGGAAAAAGTAGGAAGATCATGAGAAAAAGTAGAGAGATCATGAGAAAAAGTGGAAACATCATGAGATCGGTGAAGAAGCCGGAAAAAAGGTATAAGAAGACTGAAAAAAGGTATAAGAAGACTGAAAAAATTTTTGAAGCCTGGAGAAAGTTGTGAAAAAATGAAAAAAATGAAAGACCAGTATAAATAATCTGAGAGTCTCAGAAAAGGAATAAGGAAATAGAAATTAATAATATTGTTCCTATCTGGTTCAAGCTATAAGGAAATACAAAACAGCGGAGATCCCTGCTCCTGCAAAGGTCGCCACTAAATTGACTCCACTATTTGAAAGAACTCCCCTTTTCTGAAGTGTAGCTCCAAGGAAGCTGTCTATATTTGTCCCGAAAAACCCTCCTGCGGTTGTAATAAGGACTGTTAATATAAAATTATCCGAGATTCCCAGTAAATATGCAAGGACTCCTATCACTGCAGAACCGAAGATTGCAGCAAGTTCACCAAGCAATGATACGGCTCCGTCAACCCCGGGTTCCGAGAGTTTGAGGGTTGTTATCATTCTTGGCCTTCCTTTTGCTGTTGTCCCTATTTCACTTGCCAGAGTATCTCCGGTAGCTGTTGCAACCGTACCCATATAGGCATAGATGATCGGAAGACTGTGCTCCGGGAAAACCCCATATGCTACTGCAAGGGCAAGGGCTGCTGTACTGTTTGAAAATACATTTTCGTAACTCCGGATGCCGTCCTTAGCCTGCGCAATCCCGATGGATTCTTTGTATGCATATTTATACTTTGTAAACCCGCCTCCAAGAATAAAAAACGTGAGCAGAAGCAGGTACCAGGAAAGTCCACTGAAGACAATTATCAGGAATCCCAGAAGGGCAGCACTCAGAAGGGCAGAGACATCTGCAATCTTAGCTCTGTAAGCCAGCACACCCAGGATAAACGAGAATACAAGTGCTACGACCATTTTTTCAGGAGACACCCAGTACCTGAAATCTTCAAAAATCCACATTGTCATGCCTGCACCCAGCGGCACAGAAATATTCTTGTCTATTTTGGAGGGGATTGACTCGAAAAGAGAACCGGTAACCGCCCCGATAACAGCTATGAAGAATATCAGGTTATATGAAACCGGCAGTTTCTGCCAGTAGACAATCCAGCTTGCGGCAAAGAATGCAGCAGCAATCCGAAGTGCTAGGAAAGCCGAACTCCAGAGTATTGAAAAACTCCTCTTTTTGATTGTCCTCCGCCTTAAATTAGAATCAGGTACAGAATCTGTTTCCGAAAAAGAGGTTTTATGGTTTCCGACTGCCGCAATCGCAAATGCGGCGAGCACTATGTAGAAAGGATATGTATAAGAATAGCTCCCAGAAATCACGGAAACAAAGAGCATGAGAGCCAGAGAAAAAATAAGGCTGGTAGCATCTCTGTCACATAAAATGGTTTTCCCAGAAAACCGTATTCCCAGGAAAAGGACGACAGAGAAGATAAAAAGAAGATTCACCCCTGCAAAAGGAGCTATAAGAATGAGCAGGAGATACAGGATATGCATTACAGGAATTCCCTGGCAGAAATCCCCGTTTTTAGTGAATCGGGCAGCTCTGTTCATTATAAGACATCTTTTGTTTTTATTCATTATTGAAAGATACATAGGATAAGCTTATCTTTATAAATAAGTAGTTGTTTTTCTTTTAGAGATGATTTAAAAATATGTATTAAAATTTAAAAATATCTGTTTTAGCAATTGTAATCGAGATAAATTTACGCAAATATTTTAAGTCCTATAGAGATTATCCAATGAATAAAATAACTTTTGCCTCACATTTTATTATTCAGGATTTCTCAAACTTAATCTTCTCGGCAGTGTCTCAAATTTGCTGTAAATTTGAAGTCAAGTTTTTGCGTACTATGAAGAAAATTGATCTACCGATATAGAATTTTCTACCCAATAGTTTGTTGAGATTTATGATTTTAAGGAAAAATTGACGCACTACCTTTACGTGCTTCCCATAAATTATTCAAAACTATGGTCCATAAATTATTCAAAACTATGGTCCATAAATTATTCAAAACTATGGTCCATAAATTATTCAAAACTATGGTCCATAAATATAACCGTAAATAAATAGTATATTATATCTGGCAAAGCTGCGTGTTATATGTGTGGTGAGGGATAAGTATGGAAAACTACGACATTATTATAATAGGTACGGGTTCTGCAATGAACTACATAAATCCTATTTTTGATTCAAACCCGAAAATGAGAGTTGCCGTTATCGACAAAGATGAACCAGGCGGGATCTGCCTTACCAGAGGGTGTATTCCTTCAAAAATCCTGCTTTATCCTGCCGAACTAATCCGGGAAATTGAAACTGCATCTATTTTTGGAATTAAGCTTGAAATAAAAGACATAGATTTCCTTGCCATTATGGAAAGAATGCGCAGGAAAATCGGAGAAGATATCGAGGCAATAAGGAAGAGTTTGACCGATGACCCGTATCTTGATTACTATCAAGAAAGTGCAGAGTTTATCTCACCTTACACCCTGAAAGTAGGTGAAAAAACCCTTCACTCTGAAATGATCTTTCTCTGTACCGGCTCAAAACCTTCAATTCCTCCCATTAAAGGCCTCGAAGAAGCAGGATACCTTACAAGTGATACTGTGCTTAAGCTCACGGAATGCCCAAAAAAGCTCGCCATCTTAGGAGGGAGTTTCATTGCAGCCGAATATGGGCATTTTTTTTCCGCTATGGGAGCCAGTGTCACAGTGATCGGAAGAAATTCCCAGTTTCTTCCACAGGAGGAACCCGAGATATCCAGACTTGCAAGTATGAAGATGTCGGAGTACATGCAGATAATTACAAACCACGAAGCTATAGAGGTTCGAAAAGAAGACAACGGGCAGAAAACGGTTGTTGCAAGGGATAGAAATTCTGGAAAGGAGGTAAAAGTCACTGTAGACGAAATCCTTGTGGCAACAGGAAGAGCCCCGAATACCGATATTCTCCATCCCGAAAAAGCCGGGATCAAAACAGATACCAAGGGCTGGATTCTGGTGAATGAGTTTCTTGAGACCTCACAACCGAATATCTGGGCGTTTGGAGACGCAAACGGAAAATACCTGCTAAAGCATGTAGCAAACTATGAGTCCGGAATAGTTTACCTTAATGCAATCCTGAAAGAAAAAGTAAAGGCAGACTATCATGCCGTACCCCACGCAGTATTTTCCTATCCTGAAATTGCCGGAGTAGGCATGAGAGAGCAAGAAGCCGTAGAAAAGTATGGAGAGGAAAGAATCCTCATAGGCCTCAAGTTTTTTGAAGATACTGCAAAAGGATCGGCTATGGGAATCAGAGATTATTTCGTAAAAGTGATTCTGGATTCGGAGGAAGAAAAAATCCTGGGAGCCCACATAATAGGCCCGCATGCTTCAGTCCTGATCCATCAGATAATTCCTCTCATGTATACGGAGTTAAGAAGTCCTGAACCAATAATGCGGGGTATGGATATTCACCCGTCCCTGAACGAAGTTGTAACCAGGGCCTTTTATTCGCGGCTGCCGCCTGAAAATTATCATCATTTCCTTAAACATATCGGGTTTGAGGACTGAAAAGATCTACCCAATGAATACTCAAAAGATCTACCAGATAAGGACTGAAAAGATCTACCAGATGAGAAATTAAAATCTTTACTTGTTTATAACTCAAAGTCTCTACACTTTCTTATTTCATACCTATTTTTTAATAAGGTCAAAAACCCACCTGCTGATGCCTGGAGCAACATTTCCTGTCCGCCTGTACAGCTCCACTTCAAGTCCCATTTTTTCATATTCATTGATCAGCCCAGGAATCTGAGATTCGGCTTTGAAAGTGTAGAAGTGAATATGCCCTTCCTTCCGAACAAGTTTTGTGATTTCAACAAGAAAATGATCCATTCCATATGGTGTAGGCACTATGGCTCTATCAAACCCGCTGCCCTGAACCTGAAGCTCTTTATTCGTTCCTTTGCCTGGACCTGAACAGGCGGGCAGGCCAGAAAAATCCTTATTTCCGGCTTTTTCACCGTTTTCGATTTTTTCGCCAGGTATTACTTTTTTGCAATTTCCACCACTTTCGCCATTTTGGGATTCTTTATGGGTTTTTGAATCAAGTATCTGGAAAATCTCCCCAGTCCGAAAAAGATTCTCAAAATCATCCTGAATTACGATTACTTGCCCTTCAAACCTGTTAATCCTGATATTTTCCCTCAGCCAGGCACAGGCGTCGGGATTTATTTCGAGAGCATAAACCTTTGCCCCTTTTCCTGCAGCAGGAAGTACAAAAGGGCCCACTCCGGCAAAAGGAATTATGATAATTTCTCCCGACTTAATATTTGAGGTTACCCGCCTTCTCTCAGAGTACAGCCGGGGATTAAAAAAGACTTTTTTGACATCCAGCTTGTAGGTATAGCCGTTTTCTCTGTGAATGGTCTCAGTCGTTTCCCCAAGCAGAAGCTCAAAATCCGCAACCCTGTGCTCTCCTCCGAGTTTGCTCACCTTATTAAGCACAGCCCGCGTATTGCCCCGCATGGAAAATAGCTTTGAAGCAATAGCTTCTTTATAAGCCGCAAGTTCCGGAGGAATCGAAATTACGGCCACATTCCCTATATAATCAAAACGTTTCGGAACCAGTTGAAGTAGGGGTTCTTCAACGATTCCCCTCATTGAATCACGCAAACTCACTCTATTTCGAAAACCCATTAAGGTACCTCTGGCTGTTTTTACATCGATACGCTAGTTGACTCTGGTTTTGAGCATTATGCTAGCTCTCAGAAGTGGTATTTTTTCCTATGTAGTTCAAAAGTATCATTCAAAAGCATCTTTGTCACCATCCATAGTATCAGTCAGTTATCGCTTTTCGCACTTCAGGCCCATCGATCGTACTACCAGATTTCTGCCTTCCAGGAGCCAACTCGATCACATTCTCATAGGCACCGTTGACAGCGATATCGAGTATTATGAGTCGCTATCTAACGGCAATTGGTCCCAAGCCAAGCCGGAAGAAACATTCTCGATTCTAGTTATCTGTTCTGACACGACTGCTACTAATTCCTACGACTGCTACTAATTATTCTTAAAGAGTCTGACGTTCTAGTCTCATCACTTCCAATTAGGTCTGCATTTGGAATCGGCTCATATAAGAACCTATATAAAGAATGATAAGATTTACACAATAGTATTTATAAAGCTATATAATGGAATTTATAAGCGTTGTACAATAGAATTATAAGTTGTGTTATATATAATAAGTAAGATATAAATTATAATTGAGTATAATACAATTCATAATTAGTGAGTTCATCCCAAAACTTGAAATTTGCTTCTTATACCTTGTATTTTGAATAATCAATCAATCAATCAATCAATCAATCTTATGATCATGAAAATAATTCTGAGAATTCCCAATGATTAAGAGTAAAGTGGCTTTTGGGATAGACTCAGTAATAGGACTTGTATGTTGCATTCATCTCTGAAAAATAAAATAATTATATGAGAATGATTATAGATAACTTCTCTAAAAATACTTTATTTCTGTTGAATTTCCGTAGAATTCTCCCAGAACTCGCAGAGATTGAGATAATATATTTTTAACATAAAAAATTTAACTGAAGAGATTCGCCCTCAGAGATCTTACAGAAGATATATTATAAAAAAGATTACATAGAAATATTATAAAAAAATATTACAGAAAAATATTGCAGAAAAATATTGCAGAAAAAATTCTGTTATTTAGCCTTTCCTTATTAAAAAAAACATTTCAGGTTCGCCCATGCAAAACATACTCTCAGTCCAATCTCTTACAAAGAAATTTGATGACTTTACGGCTGTAAAAGATATCAGTTTCAATGTTGAAACCGGTTCGATCTTTGCTTTTCTCGGGCCAAACGGGGCAGGTAAGTCCACAACTATCAAAATGCTCACAACTGTTTTGAAACCCACATCAGGAAAAATAAGCATTAATGGTTTCAATGCGCTTAAAGAGCAGGACAAAGCCCGTGCATCTTTCGGGATAGTTTTTCAGGACTCCAGCCTTGATGAAGAACTGACTGCTTACGAGAATATTGTTTACCATGCAGTCATCTATAAGGTACCTAAAAAAGAAAGGGACGAAAGAATCCGAAAAGCCCTTGAAATTGTCGGGCTCTGGAACAGGCGGGAAGATTATGTGAAAAACTATTCAGGCGGCATGAAGCGCAGGCTTGAGATTGCAAGGTCGCTTGTTCACTACCCTAAAATCCTTTTCCTTGACGAGCCCACTGTAGGCCTTGATCCCCAGACTCGAAATTCTATATGGGACCATATCAAAAAGTTGAACAAAGAAAGAAAGATGACAATTTTTCTGACCACGCATTACATGGAAGAAGCCGAAGCAGTTGCAGACCAGATTGCAATCATTGATCACGGAAAAATTATAGAATCCGGCACTGTTGAAGAAATAAAGAAACGGACAGAAACCGAATCCTTAGAAGAGGCTTTTCTGAAATTAACAGGCCGGGACATCAGAGATGATAGCGAGTCTGGGCACAGAGTACGAGCTATAAGGGGTATGAGAAGGAGGGCCAGGCATTGATCGAGGTAATTTATATCCTATGGCTCAGGCAGCTAAAACACTACTGGCGCTCAAAGTCCAGACTGCTGGGTTCTCTCGGACAGCCTCTACTCTTTCTGATTACATTTGGGTTCGGGTTCGGCCCAATGTATTCCAGGGCAAGTGGAGGAGCAAACTACCTGGATTTTCTTGCACCAGGAATCGTCTCAATGTCTATTCTGTTTACTGCTATCTTTTCGGGGCTTGAGGTTATCTGGGACAGACAATTCGGCTTTCTCAAAGAGACCATGGTAGCTCCGATCTCAAGGACAGAAATTATGATCGGAAAAACCCTTGGAGGCGCAACCATAGCCATGATCCAGGGTTTGATCGTGCTGGGCTTGACCTATCTACTTGGGTTTAGAGTTCCAGGTCTTGCAAGCCTTGCCGTCGGGCTGGTCTTCATGTCCTTAATAGCTATCTTCTTTACAGGTCTGGGCCTTGCCATAGCCTCAAAAATGAAAGATATGCAGGGTTTCCAGTTAATCATGAACTTCCTGATTATGCCTATCTTCTTCCTGTCCGGCGCCCTCTTCCCCCTCGAAAACCTGCCGCCAGCGATCTATTTCATAAGCAGGATCGATCCCCTTACCTATGGGGTAGACGGCTTAAGAGGAGCCATTGCCGGAATGAACGTGTTTGGTATCTATAATGACCTGGCAATAATAGGTTTGCTCTCGGCTCTTGTCTGCATGGTCGGAGCATTTTTGTTTTCAAAAATAGAGGCATAAAAACCTCCTTTTTTTAAGAATTTAAAGATTCAAGGCCCAAAATTCAGTATGAATTAAGGTATTTTAGAGATCACTAATGAGTATTAATGATATAAATTAAGGTATTTTTGAGATAATTAATGAGTGTCAATGATTATTATGTATCAGTGTTGTACTATTATATACCTTAAAATTATTATAGCTTTAAATCAGGCATCTGACTAACTGAGTTGGGAATTAATGGCTGCTCGAGATTTAAGGCAGATTTCCTGGACTGACATTTCCTTGGATTGATATAAAAAATGAGGCATTAAAGGTGCTGGATCTTATTGAATTTTTAGCCCTGGGTTCGTTTCTCGGCCTTGCTGCAGGAACATCCCCAGGTCCACTGCTTGCTGTGACCATTTCTGAAACTCTACAGTACGGCAAGTGGGAAGGAATAAAGGTTGCAGTGTCGCCTCTAATTACGGACCTGCCAATTGTTTTATCCGTATTGTATGTGCTGTCGCATCTGAAAAGTTATGACTTTATTATCGGAATCATTGCGTTTTTTGGGGCTTCATATCTCATATATTCAGGAATCGAATTACTGAAAATCAAAAAAGACAGTCTTGAATTAAATGTAGAAAAAGAGGATGCCCTTAAAAAAGGAGTTATTGTAAATTTTGGAAACCCGCATCCATACGTTTTCTGGTTTTCCATAGGTGGACCGATAATTTATAGGAGCCTGAACACTCATGTTTCAGCTACAGTTCTGTTTATATTAGGGTTTTATATCTTTCTTGTCGGGTCAAAGGTAGTCATCACACTAATTGTAGAAAAGTCAAAGTCCTTTATAAATAGTAAACACTACTTTTCTATTATCCGCGTTCTGGGAATTGCACAGATTATCTTCGGATTGACTTTTATTAAAATGGGCTTGAGTTCACTAAATATTATATGATTGGTCTGTTCACAGACGGAAAAGAATGTGACATTAAGAACGGAATACGAAAAAGTAAAGCAAGAAGAATATACCGTGTTATAAAAGAGATTGAAGAGAAAGAAAGACAAGCTAGAGAGGCTGCCAGGTAAGGTAAGGTAAGGTAAGGTAAGGTAAGGTAAGGTAAGGTAAGGTAAGGTAAGGTAAGGTAAGGTAAGGTAAGGTAAGGTAAGGTAAGGTAAGGTAAGGTAAGGTAAGGTAAGGTAAGGTAAGGTAAGGTAAGGTAAGGTAAGGTAAGGTAAGGTAAGGTAAGGTAAGGTAAGGTAAGGTAAGGTAAGGTAAGGTAAGGTAAGGTAAGGTAAGGTAAGGTAAGAGAAAAGAGGAAAAAATTGGAAAGAGAGAAAATTAGGCAGAAAAAGTTAGAGCAAGAAAAGCATGAAACCAGATCTTGGGACTGGAAGCAAAAGCACCCAATAAGGCAGATCTGACAGTGTTAAAATAAAAAGTAAAAAGGGAATTATCCCTTTATTACTTTACCTTTATTGCTTTACAGTTACTTTTTTGCAGCTTTTATTTTAATGGCTGACTTTTTAGTCTGCTGTACATGACAATTTCCAGCACCATATACAGTTACTTTTACGTCATAGGTACCAGGCTTTTTTATGATAAGCGAGCAATTGCAGATATGTTTTACCGTACAGTGTTTACAATAAGATCTGCAGGATGCAACTACCTTTCCATGTTTATCCAATACCTGGTATTGAACACTTTTAACAGTGCCTGACGTATAAGTTGTGAACCCGATTTTAGCTGGTGCTGTTCCAGTTGGGTTGTTTACTGTGAACTTGACAATTTTTACATTACACGCAGTACTAGATGAAGCTCCTGCGGTAGCAGTACATAATGTCAAGACCAATAACACTAATACAAAGAAATTTGTTGTTCGTTTCATCATTTTGTATGAATAGACAATCTTGATTATATAATTATAGAAACAATTTAAATAACTAAGATGTACTGAAAATAAATTTGAACATGTGACTTTTAGGTAAGTGCAGTAATTCATAACTCTAAAAACTTGAAGATAATAGTAGACCTTAGACAATTTGTGAATTTACTAGAGGGAATGTGATCCGAGTTTTAGTCCCAATATACTTTATAAGATTCAACAGTCTCCACTGGTAAGTTATACCCTCCTCCACTATTAAACAGGTACTGCGATTTATATATACGACCCTTGGCAATATTAACAATACACTCTATTATGTGGTCCGCCACCCTCAAGACTGTTAGTGCGGTTAATGAAGGTTAATCCGTGAGCCTATCCCGAAACTCAAAATTTGATTTTTGAATCTCGTATTTGGAGCAATCAATTGAATACTTAATCACTAAAATGATCCTCTAAATTCATGATGATTTAAAATAAAAATAGGTTTTGGGATAGGCTCATCCAATGAGAAGAAGTTAGTTGATCAGACTTATTATCTGAAAATTGTGACAGTTTTTATATGTCGGCTCCTCGAATTTAGTAATACAATTATACATTATAATAGCATTAGTTATTATTAATTTAACGAAAAGTATTAAATAGAAGTTCGCCATATATATCTTTGTTCAAAAGGCAAAGAAAAACCTCCTAAATCTATTAATCGAACTTGAGACTGTAAATTCCTCACCTGTAATAGCAGGCAGGTGGGGAGTTTCAGGTCCAGCGATTGAAATACTATCAAAAAATCAACAACATCATATCGCAAAAAGTTATGCTAAGCCTATAATGCTCAGGTATTGAGGTGTTATAAATATGCAGCAGATAACATTGCCTGAATGCGTTTATAGTGATCTAAATACGTTTATTTCTACATGTTATTCCAAACATTTACCACACCCTTTACTCATTGCCCAAGCATTTTGTTTAAGGTTCCAAGAGTACGGAAAAAAATATGGGCTTTCTACAATAACCGATAACGTAGAATATATTATAAACAACCATTATTAAATATTTAAATTTGGAAATACTTTTTTAAAACGCCAACTATATGAAAAAATGTACATTGCGTACTATTCGATGCTTTCTGGATGAAATGTCAATTACTATTTTAGAGTGTGCTACTTATCAAAAAGGAACATGTAGATTTAATTAGCTTTCATTATCGCTTCAATTAGCGTTAATTAGTTTTCATTATCGCTTCAATTAGCGTTAATTAGCTTTCATCATCGTTTTAACCACAGTTCTACCCACCTCTCCAGAAGCAAGAATAAACATTGAATGGTTGTCGCATTAAAAAATTGAACTTTAAACGGCTGAAGCAAAATCCTGAATCCCAGATTCTGAACCATAAAGTCATATTAGTCATCTTATGTCGTTTTTGTCACGCTCGACGTAGGAGAGCGGCCTTTCCGAAAAAGATGAAAAAGAAGAATATATAAGGCCCTTCAAAATAAGTGTATAAAGAAAGATGCCAAAATGCTTATTTCAGTTATATACATATAACTAGAGTTTACCAAACAAAAATACATCTTACAAATCAAAATTTTAGAATAATAACTAAAATTGAGTTTTAAAATGAAAAATTGAGTGTAATAATAGCTTTATTTTTCAACAAACTGCATTTATTTATAATAATGGAATTCGATCACATTTTTCCTTTATACACAATTTCACCTTAAAAAATGGCAGTGTCTCGAATTTACTGTAAATTTGAATTCAAGTTTTTACGTACTATATAGATAATTGATCTTCCGATATGGAATTTTCTACTCCATAACTTTTTGATATTTATGATTTTACAGAAAAATTGGAACACTATCTAAAAAAGGGCTAATTAGTATATAAATATGGAATTAAAAGCACAGATTTCATTTAAATATAACAAAAGTTAGTTTATAAGTGTGTTTTACTCTGAAAAACAACAGAAAAATACTTGATTTCAAAAATAAAGCTCATTAATCCTTAAAAAACGAACCAATATTTAAGGACCCTAAGAATATAAGAAACTGAATCTCAAAGGTGATAGCGAGTGATTGAACTAAATGCTGAAAACGTTTGCAACTATTTAATCACTGTTGCAAATAATTCAAAAAATACGATAACATATAGAGGATAGATGTTCTTCAAAATTCTTGACGATTCTGGAAATTAAACTGGATCTTATAGTTAGTAGAGATTAACTATTTATAAGCCGATATATATTATTTAATTTATATTAATAATCTGTATTATATTTTAAATCTTAATTTTTTTATTTAACTGCGTACTTGTATTCAGCCGAATTTAAGAGCCAAATTTGTAATTGGGGGGTAAAGAATGAAAATTAAATTAATAGTTTCTTTACTATTAATATGCCTGGTTTTTTCTATCGGATCTGCACAAGCACAGCTAGGGAGTAGAAGTTGCGAGCCTGTAACGATATCAGGTGTAACACCTGATACGTTTGAGTGCCTGAAAACAAATCTTCAGAACTATGGCATCGACGTTCCACCTGGAAACAAAGGAGAACTTTCAGGAAGAGGGATTACCGGAAGGTTTGAATGGGATGGACAGTCTAATCTTACTTTAACAATTACAAGAAAACCTGTTTTCATCAACTGCGAAACTGCAGACCGCGAAATAACACGCTTCATAGATGAATGCAAACGCATGTAAGAAAATGCTTGGTTAAAGGGCAGGTAGAAGTAAACTAGTGCAACGATTCTTAAATAAATACATAATAAGAAAATAATTACAGCTTATGACGTAAATATTGACACAAATATTATTTTAAAGTCGCATGGAACTCTGTAACACGGAAAAAGCAGCCAGTCGCAGAGTGATTTAATCTGGAATATTACACAACCACGAAAAACACAGAAAACACAGAAGAAACATGCCTTTCCTACTTATTTCCGTATCTTCCGTGCTTACCGTGGTTTTCTAAAAATTTATTTAGGATATACTTTGGAATCAATGTACTAGCAATAATTGTCGGACAGCCTGTGAAAAACGGAGTATTCGTGACCCTCTGCGCTCCCAAGGTAATGAATAAATGTAAATAAATGTCACATTATTTAAAGTGATGACTATAAATATATCAAGTTTAAATTTTTAGGTTATGATTTTCTAAGTATTTTAACTTTTAACAGTTTTCAGATTTCTTTGCTTGCAGCTTCGGATAAAGTCCTTATGTGGAAGCTTGAATCAAGCTCCTCTGCAAGCTTTCTGCATTTTTTCAAGTCAATTTCGGGTACATTAACTACTGTAACCCTTGTACTGATTCCTGCCTTCCTTGCTCCCTTGACAAAATCAAGTACTGCAGAATATGCATTTTTATGAATCGGTCTGCAGAGTTTGTTATATTTATCTTCGGACTCGGCATTCAGGCTTACGGAAACAGAGTTTAACCCTGCGGTTTTCAGTTCTGAGACTACATCTCTTCCCGGATTTATCAGGGCTGCCTGTCCATTAGTATCTAGTCTGACTCGAATATTCCGGCTTTTCAGCCAGCGGGTTACTGCTAGCACCACATCGAACCTGATTGTTGGCTCTCCAAGGCCTGTGAATACGATTTCTCTGTATTTTGAAAGATCCAGTCCTTCAAGGGCTCCGATAACTTCCTCTGTTGTCGGTTCTCTTGAAAGCCTCAGGTCATATCCGTAAACCCCGTCTGCAAAATTACGGATGCAAAAGACGCAGTCTGCACTGCAGCGGTTTGTGAGATTAATATAGAGATTTTTATGAGCTTCATAATAAATTGCGTCCATGAGATCAAAATTTCTGACATTCCTTATAACCATGACGTATTAGTTCATTTTTTATCCTGGAATTGGAAATAGCCTTATATATATGAATTTCTTATCAATCTACTTCTGCTTTTGGTCTATGACTCATGTTTTCAAGCAGAAAGTTTATAGGTGATCATGTACTTCTAAGGTTCGATCTGCAGCATTTAGCTAGCAGTATCTATGTTTCAACTCATTTACTCTCCGCATTGAAGTCCTATACGGTTTCGATTTAAGACTTGATTTCAATGTTGACAGATGTGTGTTAAAAACCAATGATTGATGAAAAATTGCGATACTCGCAATTTCGAAGGAGAATCTTATATGGCACAATTAGCTAAATTCGACGTTCCAGAAGAACTTACAAACAAAGCACTTGAAGCCCTGGAGCTTGCCAGAGATACTGGAAAGATTAAAAAGGGCACCAATGAAGCCACAAAAGCAATCGAAAGAGGCAATGCAAAGCTTGTCCTGATCGCAGAAGATATCGAGCCTGCCGAGATTGTTGCTCACATTGCTCCACTTTCCGAAGAAAAGAAAGCACCTTATATCTTCATCAAAAACCAGAAGGAACTCGGTGCAGCCAGTGGGCTTGGTGTGTCCTGCGCAACTGTTGCAATCGTAGATGCAGGAAAAGCAGGTGAAATGGTCCAGGACATTGCCCAGAAACTTGAAGCCCTTAAATAATCCTGATAACATGAGGTGCTAATTATGGCTGATGAAAACATAACCGGCGGCTTTGCTGCTGAGGTTATTGACGTTATCGGGAATACAGGTATGCATGGTGAAGCCAGTCAGATCCAGTGCAGGGTTCTGGAAGGCAGGGATAAAGGCCGTGTTATTACAAGAAACTGCGTGGGCCCAGTCCGCGTAGGTGATATCCTGATGCTTCTTGAAACCTCAAGAGAAGCAAAGAAACTGACCACCAGATAAGAAAGCGGTGAGACAATGGAACAGAGAAAATGCTATTTCTGCGGGAAGATGCTGGAGCCCGGAACCGGTAAGCTCTACGTCAAGAAAGACGGTTCTACCTACTACATTCACTCTTCCAAGTGTATGAGTAACTTCAATCTGGGTAGGCTTCCAAGACGTACCGAATGGACTGAAAAAGGTAAAATCCAGTTGAAGAAAGCATAAGAATTGTCAGTTTATTTGTTCGGATTATTAAGGTGTGCACATGGAACAGACATACGTTATGGTAAAGCCTGACGGAGTCCAGCGCGGGCTGGTAGGAGAAATAATCTCCAGAATCGAGAAGCGAGGTCTGAAAATCGTTGCCCTCAGAATGAACGTTATCAGTGAAGCCACTGCAAAAGAGCATTACAGTGAACATGCGGCCAAGCCTTTCTTCCCCGGCCTTGTCGGATTCATAACGTCGGGACCTTCAGTTTCAATGGTAGTTGAAGGAAAAGATGCAATTCGAGTTATGAGGGCTATAAACGGGGCTACAAATCCTGTAGATGCAGCTCCCGGAACAATCCGTGGGGATTTTGCTCTGGATGTAGGCAGAAATGTAGTTCATGCTTCCGATTCCCCAGAAGCTGCTGCAAGGGAAATTGCAATTCACTTTAAGGACTCCGAAATCGGGAACTATTCCAGGATTGACGAGGTCTGTCTGTACGAATAAAGCAGGTGCATCAAAGCCTTTTCGCGTTTCTGAAACTTCAGGACACGATTCAGGGCCTTTGTTTATCCGACCTGCAATTTGGGTCCGTCAGGGTAAACCCGGACCCTTCTGGACCTGCAGCAAATAAGACGCGGGAATGAGAGAGGTTTTGCATATGGCCGACAAGAAAAATTTGAGGACTCCTATAGTCTGCGTGATGGGGCACGTCGACCACGGGAAAACGACTCTGCTGGACAAGATCAGGGGTACTGCAATTGTCAGTGGAGAAGCCGGCGCTATCACCCAGCATATTGGGGCAACTGAAGTTCCAATAGATGTAATTATCAACAAGCTTGGAGACCCAAGGCTTCGGGATAGGTTCATAGTGCCAGGACTGCTCTTTATTGATACACCTGGACATCATGCCTTTACAACTCTAAGGAGCAGGGGAGGCGCTCTTGCCGATCTTGCAATCGTTGTAGTGGACATAAACGAAGGTTTCAAGCCTCAGACCTACGAAAGCCTGCAGATCTTAAAGCGGTTCAAAACTCCTTTTGTTGTTGTTGCGAATAAGATTGACAGGATTGGCGGCTGGGTTTCACAAAAAGACCTGCCTTTTGCGGTCACTTTCAAAAAACAGTCTGAGGACGTCCAGGCCCGGCTTGAGACAAAGCTCTATGAAGTAATCGGTGAATTATACAACCAGGGTTTTGCAGCAGAACGGTACGATAGGGTCACAAACTTCCAGAAAACCCTGGGTGTAGTGCCTGTAAGTGCCATGACAGGCGAAGGAATTCCTGATGTCCTGATGGTACTTTTAGGCCTGGCTCAGAAATTCCTTGAAGCAAACCTGCATTACAGTGCCAAAGGTCCCGGAGTCGGCACTGTGCTTGAGGTCAAGGAAGAAAAAGGGCTTGGTGCAACCCTGGATGTTATCCTTTATGACGGCACTCTGAAAAAGGGCGATACTGTTGTTATCGGAAGCCTGGGAAAACCAATCCAGACAAAAGTCCGTGCTCTCTTAAAGCCGAGGGAACTTTCTGAGATGCGTTATGAGAGCAAGTTCAAGCAGGTGAACAAGGTTACTGCTGCGGTTGGAGTTAAGATTTCAGCTCCAGGGCTCGAAGGTGCACTCGCAGGTTCTCCAATAAGGGTTGCTAACGAAGATACTCTTGACGAGATTGTAGACCAGATAAAATCCGAGATAGATGAGGTCAGGATTGATACTGGTGCGGTCGGAATTATGATCAAAGCCGATACTCTCGGCTCCCTTGAAGCCCTTGTCCATGAGTTCCAGAAAGATGAGATCTCCATCAGGAAAGCCGAAGTAGGAGATATCTCACACCGGGACGCAATTGAGGCTTCGACAGTTGAAGACCCGCTCTATTCGGTGATTATAGGTTTCAATGTCAAAGTTCACCCTGACGCCAGAGATTTCCTGCAGGAAAGCACTGTGAAGGTATTCACAAGTGACGTGATTTACCGCCTGGTTGAAGATTACCAGAAATATGTAAAAGAGCAGCAGGAACAGGCTGAAAAGAAGATTTTCGAAACAATAATCCGTCCGGGAAAATTCAAAATCCTTCCTGGCTGCATATTCCGCCAGAGTAAACCCGCAGTTGTCGGCATAAGAGTGCTTGGCGGAGTCGTGCGCACAAATGCCGATGTGATGCTTGAAAACGGAAACGTTGTAGGCAAGATCAAAGGCCTGCAGATCGAAGGAGAGAATATTCCGTCTGCAGGAATAGGCAAAGAGGTTGCAATGGCAATTGAAGGTGCAACCGTAGGCAGGCAGATCAAAGAGGAGGACGTGCTCTATGTCAACGTGCCTGAGAGGCATGCCAAAGTTCTTGAGCACGAGATATACGATTCCCTTTCAACCGATGAAAAGGAAACTCTTGATATTTTTCTTTCCCTGAAAAGAAAAGATAATCCTTTCTGGGCAAAATAATGCTTATAAGTGTATAATTATATTCAGAAATTATGTTCAGAATACACGGAAGGTTCAGGTAAAAATTCAGGAAAATCCGAGTAAAGTTTCGGATGAAGAGGCAAGGCAAAGGAATTATTAAAAGTAAATTTGATATTGGAGGATTTCACATGGCTAATTTCAAAGTTGTAGTTTCTGACCCAAAGGAAGGGCGTGCTTACCAGATCGATGTAAAAGACGCTGAAGCAAACGCATTAATCGGAAAGTCAATAGGCGACGTTGTTGATGGTGCTGTTTTCGGCCTGTCCGGTTACAAAGTAAAGCTAACTGGCGGTTGTGATGGCAGTGGTTTTGTTATGAAACCTGACCTTCTAGGTCCCAGAAGACAAAGAATCCTGATGGCAGTAGGTGTTGGCTATACCCCTAAACATCCAGGACAACGCAGGAGAAAGATGGTCCGTGGCAAAGAAGTTGCTCCTGACATTGTCCAGATTAATGCAAAAGTCGTTGAGTATGGGAGCAAATCCATAAAAGCTCTTCTCGGTCTCGAAGCCCCGGAAGAAGCTCCAGAAGAAGCTCCGGCAGAGTAAATTTCAATCAATTAAAGTCAAGTTCCCCGCCTGCGGGCGGGCTTTAAACACTTTTTATTTCGTCTATATTTGATTTTGATTTGATTTTGATTTGATTTTGATTTGATTTTGATTTGATTTTGATTTGATTTTGATTTGATTTTGATTTGATTTTGATTTGATTTTGATTTGATTTTGATTTGATTTTGATTTGATTTTGATTTGATTTTGACTTTGTAACTATTCAGGCACCACAAATCAACATCAAAAGCCTTAATTTAAATGATTTGGTATTTACAATATATTTCAGTCTGTTTTGTAAGTTGATGCCAAATGATGCTGTTTTTAATCTTGCTATGAATCTCTTATGAATCCCTTATTAGACATATCCTTATGGCCAAAATCGGTGTTAATTGATTCATTTTAGGGTACCTGACTAGTTACTTTTTTTCAAAGATTACAAGTTTTATGCCTTTTCTGAAATTGATTCCGCGATTTTCAGCATTTCGTCTTTTTCCAGGGAAGAGCAAAGACTTAGATTTACCTCTCCTAACTTCCACATTAAAAGTTTCGTTTTCCCCATCGAAAGATATTTTCCATCTATCCCGTTAATCTGAATATCCTCACCTCTATCCATAATTGTAGAATCGGATGACTGGTTCGTAGAGACGGTTTCTGCGAGACTTATAAAGGCTTCGTCTTTTGTGTACGTAATTTCAACGGTTTCAAAACTCTGGTTTTCAGGAGAAAATTGGCTGTTGTTGTAGACCATTGAATTATTGAATTCATAGCCTTCAGGAAGGTACTCCGGAGTAAGGATCTTAAAACTGGCTTCCTTTCTGGCTTCTTCAAGGCTCAATTTTTCAGGAGGCTTAATTTCTCCTAAGTCTACTATTTTTGCGCCTTCTGGGACCTCGAATTTAAACTCCGAATCTGGAAGTCCTGTGTTAACCTGCAGGTCTTGAATTTCCAATTTCATGGTTCGATTTCCATCGCCATTATATGTCTCATACCTGAGAGGCATCCATGTTTCCTGATCTACCCAAATTTTTGTCTTGTATATAAGCTCGTAATCTCCATCGTTTTCTTTCGGAGTTGTTTCCAGCAGATAAGTTTTTCTTCCATCTACATTCTCAACTCCAAGTACTGTTACATTAGTATCGTTCAGGAAATCATCTATGATATTGGTATAGTCATTTTTCGTAAGTTCGGAAGTTTTGGAAATTTTTATTTTTGTGACCGTATTGGTATCTGGGGTATAACTCCACAAGATATTCCCATCTGAAACACTTACGGTTTGATTTTCTTTACCGGGCTCTGTTACAATACTTTTAATCATATTAGGCTTTTTGAACATAGTTTTGGATTCTGATTCTTTGGTTTCTCCTCCAAAGTAAGAGGTCATATGCATTGTATATGAATAATCTCGAGTATTATTCTCTTTATCCATCATCTGGGATGCAATTTGTTCTGCACTCAGGTCTTTTTCCGCGCAGCCTGAAGCAAAGAGGGCTACAACTATGAAAGTCAGAACAAATATTGAGCTAAATTTTTTCATTGTTGTCATATTACTCATCTTTCAATAGTTCATTTTTTTTAAATATTGTAAAACTAATAATCTTAAAGACATTTGTAATTATTTATGAATTTTTCAAAATTAAGCTTAATTATATTGAGCTTCTATTTGATCAACAATAGGACCAGTCACTTCGCAATCATGGCAACCTTTTTGATGAAAATACTGAATTGTGATCGGATTTGCATATGCTATCGGTATAAAAATAAGAGATAAATAAATCATAGTCATGAGAGCTATTATATGAGAAATGTTTTTCATGAAAATCCCTATAAGTACATCTTTTATTTTCACGAATCTGTGTATGTCGATAATAGGAAACTCAATTATCTGAATTCTGTTTGCGCTGCAACCATTTTATTCCTAAAACCAAAAATATCAATAATATTCCAAGAATTATACTTCCTTTCAAAATAGAAAGAATAGGATAGTCAAGAACAAGGTAACGTACAAAAATGAAGGCACATGCGATTACGTAGAAAACCAGCAATCTTATAGGATCTTTTTGATTTGCTTTCCTTTCACCATATATGATCTTTGAGAGTGAGACTCCGATAAATAATAAAAGCAAAATCCAGTATATCTGATCCATATTATAAACTAAAGAAGCATAAAGATAGGCGATATACAAAAGTATTGTAACAAGTAGAAGACCCATATGTTCTCGAATTGATGAAGAAATTTTAGTTTCTTCATCTTTATAGACCTCTGTGATTTTTTCGTCATGAGACTTTGAACTCAAAATATGGTTAATTATAACGAAAAAATTATTGTTATCAATTTGTTCCTTTTTTCTATACCAGACCATAAAAGAGAAATGGATAGCTGTAATAAAGAGGGAAAGAATAAATACCCCTGACATCCTTAGCGGAATATATCCTTCCCTATTTAGCAGCCCGATTATTAAAAAACTAACAACTAATACCGGGAATGAACGTAATAATTCTTCTTTTACAATATAATCTATATTAACCATCGCTGTATCTCCTGATACAAACAACTTTTTTGATGAAGTATTCAATGAAAACTAATGTGCAAATATGGTTGGAACTGGCAAGAAAAGTAAACAAAAATACAAGACTTGCTCAAGCCGAAACCAATTTACCTTTTAAATATAGGAATTAGTGAATAGATAGTCGTAATGGATATAAATATACCAAATAAGGCGAAAAACTTCGCCGTTACAGTACTGCCAGATGATTTAAAGTGAAAATACAACCCAAAACAGGTAGCACTCGCGAAGACATTGCTACAAATTGACAGCAATTTAGATAATTTTGCATCAGTTTCAGAAATGGAGAGGATGAATAAAAGAAGTCCGACTCCCATCAGCACGATATAGGAAGTAATTAGTGATTCCATTATGGTTACTGCAACACCCGCTATGATGATACAGATAGAAACAAAAAATGAAAAGAGAAATTGTTTCGAATTTCTTTTTATTGGAGTCTTCATTCAGTCACCTCTCAATAACACTTATGGTCACAAGCCCATTCGCTTCCGTGATCCAGGTAGTAACTTGTGCACTCATTCTCTGAACTTTGCTATTCAATACCAATCAATTCCACCTCTTCACTTTCATTTAAGAGGCAAGAAGCAAACTATAAAATAGTTATAAAGTTATAGACTCTATGCCTTCGGGTATGCATGGTTCAGGATCGTTCTCAAACTTTACTTGAATCTTGCAAAATATTCCCACTTATTCAGTTTTTGAGAATTAGTTATAAGTTTTCCGGCCAATTTCTCTAACTATCAGAGATCAGGGAATCTTTACAGATCTAAAATGAGCTACAAAAAACAGTTAGAGAAATTGGTCGGAAGTTATATATAGATCAGGTCAATGCCAATTATTTAAAATCTACAGCTAGTGATCAGGCTTTTTGTGCCTTACTCGATATATCATATACTCTATTTCTTTTCATCTTTAGAGACCTTTGGATCCGAAAATCTCTTTATTATCCACTTTCCATAAAATGCAAAAGCAGCCAAAATTGCAACTACACCCGAGACAAAGATAAGAGGATTTCTACGATCCATGAATGGGTTATCTACCTGGACTCGTTCCATGGAATATTTTCTAAAATCAGAAGTTTTATTTTCCATGAACAAAGTTCCGTTTTCATTTTCAAACCATATCTTTAAATTGTGACTACCAGGGGTGAGAACAAAAAGATTTTCGGGATCCAGAGGCCCGAAATCATCCAGGTAATAATAAAGAGTTCTGTTTGAGTCCATGTAATTTTCTGGGTAACCGATTACATATGTTACCTCATTCTCAGAGCACTCTATTTCCTGATGAGGAGGTTCAGAACTTCTGCTTTGTTTTTCCTTATTTACAACATTTATGCTTTCGGTGCCTCTATTTCCATAACGATCGGTTGCCAGAACCTTGATGGTATGTCCTCCTACAGGAAGCGAAAAAGTCCTGCCTGATCGGAGATTTCCCAGGCTCTGATTGTCAAAAAAGACTTCCACAGTACTCTCGGGGTCGGAGACGTTATAGATGAGTTCAAATGAGGCTTCTGAAATCTCCGGATTGGAGACATTAACAAGAGGAGCCTGATTCTCATCTGGATCTGCCAGATAAATAACACTTCTGGCAGCCAGAGTACTTGCATTCCTGATAACCGAAAAATCGATATTATCAACCGTATCGCTCAATTTGTGGAAATTATCATGACTTTTGTAATTGTGGTGGCAAAGGACTACTGCAGGAATGTGGTTTTCCCAAAAGATTTCATGATCTCCTCTTTCTATAAGTGCAGATTGAATTCTAACCCCCGAATTTCTTGCTTCATTTTCAAAAATATCTTTAAGCCAGGCATACTGGGGAAGATAGCATACGCAAAGAGGTTCGTTTCCTACGCAGTCGAGATTAACAACTGCAACAATATTGTCTTTCAGCTCAGGATGGGCTTCAACCCATGCCTGGCTGCCAAGAAGATTAGACTCTTCTCCGGAAAAAGCAATGAAATATATTGTCCTGTTTAATGACTTATTCTGCAATGCCTTTGCAAGTTCAAGCATGCAGGCAACTCCACCTGCATTATCATCCGCTCCTGTTCCATTGGCCGATTCGCAAACGTAAGTATCGGACCAGACCGGCCAGAAATAGGGCCTTTTGACCCTGGAATCAAAAAAACCTCGTAGACCGGATTTAGGAGGTACAAGTATTCTTGAATCATAATGTGCAGTTACGAGAATAATCTCATCTTTAAGGACATTTCCCTCTTTAACTCCCACAACGTTTGCTCCACTCACATTCCAGTAATTGAAATTCCTTGTGCGCACCCTTACGGAAAAATTATCAAAAGAGACATGCAGACCTGCGTTTTCCATCTCATTTTTTATGAATAGAGAAGCTTCGGCAGCGTTTTTGCTTCCGATTTTTCTTTCCCCAAAAGAAGATATGATCCGGGTTGAGTTTTCGATTCTTGTTTGGGAAATGTCAAGCGGAACTGATAGAGGTTCTTCACTTAATTTTGAGAGCAGGGAAATTGTCTTGTCCGGACTATCATTCCAGCCAGAGTACGAAATATTGTATACAATTTTTTCTGAACAACTATTTGTTTCATTAATTTCATGAAAATCAGAAGAAAGTACATGGTAATCATGGGCAAATACGGTTTCCGAAAGTAAAACTAAGATTAAAAAAGTAATAACTAGGTTTGCTAATTTTCTGCCCATATTCTCACCAAAAATTACTCTATTCTCAAGAATACAAATGTTATTCCAAATATAACAACTGTCAGGAAAGGATAGATAAATGCTATCTGTGAAGCGTTCGTATCATGGATTTTTCCTTCCTTAATTTTGTTATTGTAGATTTGGTTGGTAGAGCTTTCCGTTACGATACTTTCACTGTTATTTGATAGGAAATTATCTTTAACTGTATTATTACTGGAATTCCTTATTATTGAAATTCCAATACGGCTGTTGTTTGATATAAAATTATTTTTGACCGTATTATTGTTGGAATCAGTTATTTGAACTCCAACAAGGCTCAAAGTTACATTGTTACCTGACATTGTGTTGTTATTGCTGGATTCAGTAAGTAGAATACCGTCATCACTATTTGAGACCATGTTATTTCTCAGTGTGTTGTTATTACTGCCATCTTCAATCCAGATACCGTCTCCTTCGTTCGAACTTGCATTATTATAACTCAAAATATTATTTTTGGAACCCCAAAAGTAGATGCCAAATCGGTTGTCAAAAGCATCATTATTGATGAGATCATTGTCGTTAGAATTTGTAAGACTAATACCTCTCTCATTATCAGAAACAGTGTTCTTGCTTAGCATGTTATGATCGGAACTCTGGAGATCTATACCAATTACGTTGTTTGATAATTTGTTGTTACTAATAATGCTGTTATTAACTCCTTCGAGATGTACTCCGGCGGTTGGAGATGTAACAAAGTTACTGGCACCAGTAATTTTAAAGCCACTGATAGTTACGTTATCCTCAGTCACATTGAAGATATGTTTTCCAGGATTGGAAGCCTGAATTATAGTATCATCTGGATTGCCAGAGTTAGATTTTATGGACACAGATTTATTAACAATCACATTTTCCGTGAAGTTTCCATTGTAAACAAGAATTGTATTGCCATCTTTTACGTTATTGATAGCTTCCTGAATTATTGAGTAATTCGCTTCACCATTTTTGCTCACTGTGACCGTAGCTGCTTCTGCGGTGCCTGCAATTAATATTAGATAAACAAACACCACTGAAAAATAAGCTTTAATTTTCATATATATCACTTTAAGAAATGGTCTCCAAAAATTTAAAGGAAGGTGCGATGTAACCTTCCCTATAAAATCTTTATCATTGATTAGCTATCAATCAATTATAAACAGTTGCTGAACCATCGTATCCTGGAGTACCTTTAGCAGTCTCCACTACATTAGCAGTTTCTTCTGCACTTGCTGCCGGCATAAAAGCCATACATACCGGGAACATTGCCAAAAACAATCTTCCGGTGCTGAATTTCTTTGCGATCATTTATTTTTACGTCTTCACTTTTATTCAAGAGGCTAGAAGCAAACTTTAAAATAGTTGTAAAGTTATATACCCCATGCCTTCGGGTATGCAGAGTTCAAGATCGTTCTCAAACTTCACTGAACTCTGCAAACATTCCCACTTATTCAGTTTTAGAGAATCATTTATAAGTTTTCCGGCCAATTCCTCTAACTATCAGAGATCAGGGAATCATTACAGATCTAAAATGAGCTACAAAAAACAGTTAGATAAATTGGTCGGAAGTTATATATAGAATAGTTCAACGCTAATAATTTGAAGTCTACAGCTAATGATCAGGCTTTTTGCTAAAAAAATGGCTGATATGTTTTTGAGATATTGAATTTTTTTACAGCAAAATCGGTCTTTACGAAATCGCCTGTTTTAAAACTTTGTCATCTATGTCTTTTTACCACAAGATAGGCGAAGTCAGCTTTTATTCGTGGACTATATAGATTCAGGATTTAAAAATAAGTAGATTGGAGAAAAAAGATCTGCTTAATTAAAAAGGATGTAGAGAGATTGAAGCAAACTTTTTCAGAAACTTTTTGATAATCAGTATTTTTGAACCTTAATTTGACAGGTTCTGCTAACTAACCTGACTTTGACAGTTACATAAAAATAAGTGCTCTTTGTTTTGTGTTATTCGCTCTAATGTACATCACAAAACAAAGAGCCTTCCCTACAATTCCTAACAAGAATATATGTGTTTCTATCGGATCTATTCTTGCTGTCCAATATTTTTATGAAAAGCTTAATTTCTGTGATATTTTTAGTAATCATAAAAGTAAAGGTCTTGATCTCAATAGTTTAGTAATCGATTTGTTAAGCTACAAATTAACTGATAATTTTAGCATCAAAGAAGCTGGCAAATGGTTAAATCAGAAAGAGATTCTGGATACCTTAAATCTTGAAAGGTTTCACGAAAGAGTTCTTTACAGAACTCTTGAGCTTTTGGGACGTAACAAAGAGGAAATTCTGTGTGATATTCTGGACTCTCTATTTTCTACTTATGGTTTTGAAGAGACGAATATAAACCTGGATTGGACGAGTATAGTTCTTCACGGAACTAAAGCCAACCTTGGTAAATTCGGATATAGCAGAGATCACGGACCTGACAAGTTGCAGATAACAGTTGGAGTGAGTGAGTTAGCTGACCCCATAAACATACCTATTGGAATTACAGTGAATAAAGGAAACGTTCTTGATCTTGAGCACTTTTCTGATACTTTTAATCAGGTTAAAAGTAGGCTTAAAAAAGGCTCTCTTATTGTTTTTGATAAAGGAGCTAATACCAAAGATAATCTCAACCTTATACTGGATGCTAAAATGGACTATCTCACTTCTATGAAACTAAATTCAAGTGACGATAAAATCATTGAGAACTTTGATCTGGAAAGAGCAGAATTGATTGATTCCAAAAAATGTATATATGGAATAAAAATCGTTGAGCTCAGTACTATTAAGTACTTTTATTTCTCTGAATCTCTACAGAAAAAGCAGTTAGAAGCAAAAGCAAGAACTGCTATGAGGAAATTACAGGAAGAAAAAGAAGTTCAAAAGGCCGTCATAACAAAAAAATCTTCCCAAAAGATTCAAGAGTAAATAATGAGTTGATTGAGATTGATTACTCTTTTAGAACTAAGCTCTTCGAGCTTAGTGACGAGAAAGCTATAGAACTATTGAAAGCTTCACTGATTAATGGGAGAGAAGGATTTTTCTGTCTGAAATCAAACAGAGATTTGACACTTAAAGATGCGTTGATAACATACAGAAAAAAGGATTCTATTGAGAAAATATTCCATTCATTGAAGAACGAAATAAACATTAAACCGTTGAGAGTTTGGTCGGATGATAGCATTAATGGAGCTATTATCCTTGGGTTTATCGCTCAATTATTCATATCGCTGATGCGAGATGAATTTGAGGACCTGAAACACACGTCTACAAAATTCATTAAAAAAAGCTTGAAGAATTTGACACTTACAATCAAGTTCAAGATAAATGGAGTCAAAAATTATATTTTTGCGAATTTTGACTGGATAAATAGCTGGATAGTAGCAAAAATGAATGGAATTACATATATATACCAAATTTTTATAAACTTAAACAAATTGTCAAGTTCATTTGGGATAAAAAAGAAGGGAAATAGTCAGTAACAATTAGTGGATACTGTCAACGTCAGGTTAAATATTCTTGCTCAATCAGCCCAACAGCGAGGAGAATGTATAACCTAGTGCATCGATTCTCAAATACGTGCATAATAAGAAAAGAATTACAGCTTATGACGCAAATATTGGCACAAATATTTTTTTAAAGTCACATGGAATTCTGTAACACGGAAAACGCAGCCGGTCGCAGAGTGATTCGATCTGGTTTTCAAAAAATTCATTTTGGACATACTTTGGAATCGATGCACTAGCTTCCATTATGAACATATCCAGTCAGACGTTCTGGGATCTTACAATCTTTCAGCCTTTTATAACAAGGCTTACAAGGAACAGATGAGGGATTTTTTTGCCTGGGACTTTGAAAAGCTTGTAAAAATAAGCTCTGCCAAGCTCTGCGTGGATTAAAGTGTGCAACCGAGCTTTGACTGTAAAATTGTCACCCGTAGCAGTTGCCTATAATCATCCACGCGCGCTAGACTTTAATAGCAACATGATTCACTGAAAGCAGCAAGCCACTATTGGAAATATATGAGGAGAATAACTTTTTTACTTATAGGTAAACTTTTGCGTTATTTTACTCTAAAAACACCGTCATTCCCCTTTTGAGGTATAAAGTTCTCCTTCTAGTGTATTGTTTGTGCTTTTAAAACTATAACATATTTTGAGCTCAGTATTCAAATCTTTATTGTTGCCTTTTACCGTATTATTTTGAGAATCGGCAAGAACAACTGAATATGAATATCCACGTCTCACAATAGTGTTATTCAAAACTTTATTATTATTTGAGTTAACAAGACTAAGGCTGAAGTAGTTATGTAAAATCGAATTATTATTTAACTCATTATTAGACGATTCGGTGAAGTTCACACCATCCCATAACTTTGATATGGTGTTCCTCATTAATTTATTGGTGTCTGAGTCTTCAAGATAAATTCCTGTTGCATTATTTTCTAACCCAACAAATATCCCAACTCCTGAGACATTGTTGCTTTTTAATTGGTTATTGTTAGAATTTTTTAGATAGATTCCAAATGAGTTGTTATTTACTTCATTATTTTCCAGGATATCCCTGTTTGAATTGTTAAGGTAAACTCCATAGTTATTATAACTTAATTTATTTTCATTTATGTTACCATCAGACCCACTATAATAGATGCCGGCTTTACCATGTGACCCAGTTATATTGAAGCCGCTAATCGTCACATTATCCGCAGTTATGTGGAATACGTCTTTTTCTGGGTCTGCAGCTTGAATAATAGCTTCAGTCGTTTCTCCTGGCTGCGATATTATAATTAAAGATTTATCAACAACCAGATTCTCTTTGTATAATCCTGAATCAACAGTAACAGTGCCTCCCGAACTGGTATTGTTTATTGCTTGCTGTATAGAATCTCCTGAGTACACGTTAGTTATTATTGAGTTATTGCTATTATCGAGAAAATCACCTGAATTTTTTTCGCTATTTTCTGAATAAAATACATATAGAGCTGAAATAGCAAAGACTAAAGAAAAAACAAGTATTATCTTTATATTAATTTGTGAGAGGGACATAGTTATCTCTTCTTATAAAAAAGGGTAAGGTGATTAAGGTCTTACCCATACTGGTATTGCGCTGTCCCAATTGCCATAGGTAATGTAATGAGGTGCACTTGTATCCCAACCATCGTGAAGTTTTAAATACTGAGTAGTCCCTTGATAATAATAACCCATACATGTAACGCCATGATCACCATAATCAGTTGAGCCTCCAACTCTAGTTCCGGCGCCATACATACCCAGGACAAACGGTCTATTTGCATTGATTTCTGATACAACATTACTCATGTACATAGTACCGCTATATGTTATGGCATTAAAGTTGGTATAACCATGGTTACTACAAACTGTTTCTATTCCATCATCCACAGTAGATGGGTTTGTACTACCGTGATAAGTGCCCATTGCCGTTGCTAATTCCGAGATGAGGGTGTTACCGCTTGGGATATTTGGATATCCATGTGTATCCCAATATCCTAGAACCATAGCACCTGCAGCTGGAGCGCAGCCAGCAGTATTGGCGGAATAATAAGGAACATTAGAAATGGCTTTACTAGTCGCTGTAATTACTACAGTTTTTCCTCCAGCGCTTTTCCCTTCCATTCTGTTTTCCAAATCATTCCAAGCTTCTTCTATTTCGTCGCTCTCAACTGTTTCTACTTTACCTGTGATGGCAGAAATATTTTCAGCATCCTCACTTATTATCTTTGATGTAACGAGATCTACAATAACCTTCTTTTTAACCATATTTTTACTGTCTTGAAGATTATATTCTGTATAGTAGAATGTTGCACCCTCATAGATTGGTGTGCTTTTCTCAATACTCAATTTATTTTCACTTGCATATTTTGCTACTTTAAGTTGCGACTTCTTGGTCATTGTAGAAATTTTAGATGGAAGTTTCCCTTTTGAAAATTCGAGAATTGGATACTTGTCTTTCGTGGCAGACGCAATTATATAGCCATCATATTGATTGTTTTTCATTACGTCAAATGCATATGCTGTGATGTTCCCCTCTAGATCATAAAATGTAATGTCAGGTTCAGTACTTGCGTCTTTCCAATCAGATAGCTCAGGTATTATTCCAGAGAGTTCTTCCAGATAAAAAGTAGTAATTTCGTCTGCCTGATCTATATTCAAGGTTATAGGTATCTGCTCATTGGTACTAATTGGAGATGTGTTTGTTTCTGCAAAAGCAATAGAACTTAAACTTATCGCAAGAATTCCTAATGATAGTAGTGCCTTTAGCGTTAATTTACTCATATCAACAAATTTTCTTGTTTTCATTTCTACTTACCTTCTTTATTTTAGTTGAAAGGCAAGACTCAGAAAACATTAAGTATTATAAAGTAACTTACCTCTTGCCTTCGGGTATGCATGGTTCAGGATCGTTCTCAAACTTCACTGAACCCTGCAAACATTCCCACTTATTCAGTTTTTGAGAATTAGTTATAAGTTTTCCGGCCAATTTCTCTAACTATCAGAGATCAGGGAATCATTACAGATCTAAAATGAGCTACAAAAAAACAGTTAGAGAAATTGGTCGGAAGTTATATATAGGATAGTTCAACGTCAATTATTCAAAGTATACAGCTAGTAATCAGGCTTTTTGTTAAAAAAGGAACTGATATGTTCTTTGAGATATTGTATTTTTCTACGGCAGAATCGGACTTCACTCGTCTGATTTTAAAACTTTGCCATCTATATATTTTTACCATAAGAAGGCCAAAGTCATCTTTTATTCTTGGACTATATAGATTCAGGGTTTAAGAATAAGTAGATCGGAGAAAAAAATATCTACTTAATTAAAAAAGGATGTCGAGAGATTGAAGCAGACTTTTTCAGAAACTTTTTGATAGTCGGTATTTTTAAAACCGGATTCAAGGTTATTTTATCCATATTTTTCAATTAAATTTTCATAAGAAGGGTTTATTCTATAAATGATGTTTTTTCCTTTTCTTTCTTCATTTATGAGTTCTACTTCTTTAAGAGTTCTCATATACCAGCTAATTGTAGCTCTGGAAACTCCAATTTCATGTGCAAGAGCTGAGTTTGTATTACACTTCCCATTTTGTATTTCTGAAACTATTCTTTGATTTGTTATGTTTTGAAGAGCAGAAATAATTTTTATTTCTTCTTCATCATAAGTGGAATTATTTTCGAAATACCTAATCTTTCCGCCATCGTTATGGACTTCAATTTTGTTCTGAACTTCCAGAATAGTTATATGATGCCTTACTTTTCCTCTGCCTAAGCCTGTTTTTTCTACAATTTCACCAATGCATGCTCCCGGTTTAGTCTTGATATACGTATAGATACTGGACCGATTAGAATTATCTAGTACATTTTCTGTATCTATAATTTTGAATCCTAGTACCACGAAAATGAGTTTTGTAAAGTACAGAATTACGTCTATTATTGATAAGATTTGCATCGCAGCTAGCCAGAGCAAAAACTGCCAGTAAGGTATAACAGTATCTTCTACTATCTGTACATCTTCTCCGGCTACGGACTCCCCGAATTTGTCGCTCGGGAAAGGACTTACAGTATATTCCGTAGCTTCAGCTGTCAATATTGAAAATAAAAATAAAAAGCAAAGGAGGCAGAGTCTCCTATAATTAATGCAATGCGACACCAAATGTGTAGCTCTGTGTTCCACTAACTGATTCCCCATAGACCTTGAACTTCCAAGTTCCCTGTTGCACGTATCCCTGGGAAGGATCTATACTGAAATGTATTCTACCATTTACGCTTCCATCAGAGCTATCGTGGTAAGTTCCGAGTTTGCTTCCAGAGGGGGTATAAACACTAAGAGTTAGGGAATCACTAGTATCTCCCCAGTTCAAGTCCACTTCAAGATAATTCACTCCTGAACCTATGTTTACATTGTGAGTTATAGTCTGTCCCTGGCTTATGGACTGAGTTGACAATATCGAAAGAAGGGAATTCTCTATATCAAAAGAATTTTCTATCCAGGGGCTAACAATGTAATTTTCCCCAGTAGAATTTAAAATAACTTCACTATTCGAGTTTTCTGAGTATACTTTTTCGGCAGAAACCGCAGGAATAGTCATCAATCCTATAATAACGCATAAAATCAACACATTACAGGATTTCATAGTAACACCCAAACAAAATTATAAACACAGATATATATATAGTTTCTGTTAATATTTTAAAACGACCAGTGTTTTATTACATAATAATTTGCTACTAAATTTAAAAAAGACAGTGTCTCGAATTTGCTGTAAATTTGAAGTCAAGTTTTTACGTACTATGTAGATAATTGATCTTACGATATGGAATTCTCTACTCAGTAACTTCTTGATATTTATGATTTTTCAGAATAATTGGCACACCATCTGAAAAGTATAAAGATACCTTTTGTCAAGAATATCTTTTAAAGAGGAAAGTAGCGAGGATATTTTCCATCTTCAGTGTCAGAATAAAATTGTAAATTTCTTATATAGCTTATAAAAACTTTTAAAGCAACTTCTTTTTGAGTTTTTACTCAAAGTTGCATTTACAAACTTCTGTAATCTACACATTGCAAATTCATTTACATTTATATATTTTCCATTTTTAAGATTTTTAATTAAGTTTTAATAAAAATTTATCGATTACATATATTTATCATTGAGTTTGAGGCATAGATCCGTAATAAGTTTCCAAAAGTGTTGATGCAAAAATCAGAGTAATAAGTCCAATCTTGATCTGTTTTTTCATTTTCGGACTAATAGTTGGGAGAAATGAAATATATTTCATAATCATGGAGGAAATTGAAAAAGCCATGCCTATGGAAATCAAAAAGGTAGAAAATACATGTGCAAAATAAGTATACTGTGGATAATAAGTCATTATTATTACGCGAGTAGACAACGAGGCTAATAAAAAAATAAAAAAAGTAAGAAGAGATTTTAGCATAATATATCTCCTTTGAATACTTCACTGACTTCCTAATTACATCCTTTATGAGTTACAATAAAGTCGCACATTAGAAACATTGCTTTTATTTGTTTTATATATAATCTCAGTTATTCAAAAAATATATCGCAATAGTCGCACCTATGTAGAAGCAAAAAGATGTTTCAAAAGCAAAGAATATGCATTTGAAAAGAAATAACCCTTCACTTTGATAGCGAAACATGTTCAGTCCAACTGCAAATGTTCCGGAGATTTGACCCAATTCTGTCCATTCATACTCCTCATATCCTTTACTTTCTTGATTGCTACTTCTAGCAAGGTTCAGAATCGCTCTCAAACTCTACTAATCGTATAAAACATTGCCACATACTTGAAAATTTTAATTGTTTTATATATTTTGTATGTAAATTATCAAACAATTGTATATGAAGAAAATATCACAAATCTGTGTATACATACACAGGAAATTTAATTATCCTAATTCTTTGTGTACCCTCCAAAACAGTAATAATTCCTTTATGGGACAGTAATTGTAGACACAGTACTATAACGACTCTTTCCAGAAGCCATAGTAGTCTTAATACTTGCCAGCAGAAACGCAACAAGAGTACACCATTTCTAAGTGTTCTCTTGTTGTTCTTTTTTTCACCCCGTGATTTAACTCCAGAAACAGGATTAAGTAAACCTTAAATCTTTTTAAAGTTAACTTAATTAAGCCGCTGGACATTTGGAGTTCAAATTAGTTTTTCAGAGAGATTTGAACTCCATAATTTAATACTAAGACACTCTATATAAAATACAAAGTTTTTAGCCAAATCATTAAACTATCAAATCAGATGTTTAACCTGTGATTTCATATTTCAAGGATAATATTTGATATGACAAATCTTTTTGTGTCCTGTATAGAAGTTATGCTCAAAAGTGAAATATATACTATATTAGGCATTTTGGATTTTTTACTTGCAAAACCAGTTTTTTAAAAATTCATTTATTTATCTGAGTCTGTTTTTTAATGTTTTATCCTGAAGTAAGACCGTTTTTAAAAGAATTTCAAATATGTTTTTCAATTTCATCCCGATAAACAGGATTTATACTGTATATTGTACTCTTTCCTATCCGATCTTCTTTAACAAGGCCTGACTCATTCAACTGCTTCATATACCAGGTAATTGCACCTTTAGAAATTCCTGTTGTCCGGGCAAGATCTCCGTTGGTGTTGCATTCTTCCTTTAATATATTATATAGTATCTTTCGGGTCATCTCATTTTGAAGAACGGAAATAACCAGTTTTTCTTCCTCACCGTATGTAGAATTATTCTGGAAATACCGGATCTTTCCGCAATCACTGCGGGATTCTATCAGATTTTCTGCTTTGAGAATATTGAGATGATAGCGAAGATTTCCCCTACTCAGGCTCATATCGCTTGCAATCTCGCTGATACACGTCCCTGGACAGGCTTTGATGAAAGCATATATGTGCTTTCTCTTTAGAGTCCCAATAGTAATTGGATGGTCCGCAACTCGAAATCCGAGTATTACGAAAATGAGCTTTGTAAAGTACAGAATTACGTCTATTATTGATAAGATTTGCATCGCAGCTAACCAGAGCAAAAACTGCCAGTAAGGTATCTCAGTAACTTCAAGTTCAACTACTTTTTCTCCGTTAATTGAAGCTCCAGACTGATCGCTCGGAAAAGGGCTTACAGTATATTCCGTAGCTCTGGCTGTTGTTACTAATAGAAAAAATAGCAAACAGAAGATAAGCTTTTTTTCAAGCTTAATGTTGGTAAACATTAAGTGTATATCTCTGTTTTTCACTAACCAATTCCCCATAAACTTTAAACTTCCAGGTTCCCTGTTGTACATATCCCTGAGAGGCATCTATATTGAGGCATATCCTACCATTTACGCTTCCGTCAGAGTTCTGTAAGTTCCGAGTTTGCTTCCTGAGAGGGTATAAACACTAAGAGTCAGGGAATCACTAGTACCTCCCCAGTTCAAGTCCACTTCAAGATAATTCATTCCTTGATCCCACATTTACATTGTTGGTTATAGTCTGCCCCTGGCTTATGAACTGAGTCAACAATATAGAGAAAAACAGTTCTCTATGTCAAAAGAGTTTTGTATCTAGAAGCTAAAAATGCAATCTTTTCCATTAAAATCTAAAATAAATTTTGTTTTAGCATTTTTGGAGTCCCATTTTTCAGTAGAAACCGTAGGAATAGTCATCAATCCCACAATAATGCATAAAATCAACACGTTATATACTTTTATAGCAATATATAGAAGTAAATTATAAAGGCAGACATATATAGTTTCTGTTAAAATTTTAAAACGGCCAGTATCATATTATATCCTTAGTTTGACAGCATCCATTAATTGATACTGAACATTTTCCTTTTTTTGGTCCAATTGAGCTTGACAAGTCGTATAAATTTCTAAAAATTTCTTATATATTCTATGTAATTCCATTCCTTTTTGGTATCCTCTTCAAATTTAATGAATTTTCAACCACAGAAAAAATATTACTGCTTTTACCCATATAATTTGAAGAGGATACAATAAAGCATTTTTATAGATAAAAGCTAGTAAATTTTTATATTTATTATAAAAAAATATTAAAACTGCTTTTAAACTTATTTTAGGAAAAACCTCACAGCATTCGTGATAATACCTGGCAACCTATAAATTTATATATTGTATATGCTGTATAAGGTTCACAGATTGCCAAGGTGGCGGAGCGGTCACGCAATCGCCAGCAGAGCGATTCAGTCCTGGTTCAAATCCGGACCTTGGCTTCGTTTAATTTATTAAATAGTTTATTCAATAACTTTTACATATCTTGTAAATCTTTTTCATTTTTCGTCAGGAAAGAGTCTAAACAGCTAAATTTAGTTCTATGATTTTGCCTAAAATAAGCTTTTAGCTAAACTCGATATCTGTACTTAAAATAGTCCGCTTGAGTGAATGAAGTGAGATAAATATATTACGTACTGTCGAAGCGGAACTCGATTCATACTCCTGAAACATAATTAGAAAAACTGATAATATGGAAATTGGGCATCTGGATATTGGGGAGTGGGGGTGTTGGGGGTTATTAAAAAGAGTTAAAAGGTCTCTTATGACCTTCCCAGATGCCCACATCCTAGTCTACCTCATGATATATATAATTAAAGTCTATTCGTTTCTCCAGGAAGTACCTTCACAGCGACTGTAAGTTTTTACTGCTAGTGTTTCTATATTACGTACAAAATAGTTTTTCTAAGTATTATTTAGTAGAGCAGAAGGGAACGGAAAGGATACTGTGATATTTGTAAGTGAAAAGTAAATCCTAGAGAACTCCAGTTTCCTGTGAGCCTGAGATAAATTCGAGATATAAAGTCTGTTTTGAGTGGATTTCAAAAATGTTCATAGCTGACAATATAATTACAAGATCTTTAAAACCGAGCCGGCTGAGCAAAAGTAATACTACTTTATAACAAGTCAGCCCCCCTTGAACATAGCTCAGTATCTTAACCATAACTCAGCCCTCTGAGTGAAGTGTTGAACCGCAACCATTGCGCCGTTTGGTCACGCCTACCATGTTGTTGCTGAAGTTTTCGGTCAAGCCTTTTTGAAAAGGGTTGCGGTCAAACCTTTTTTGAAAAGGGTTGCGGTCAAACCTTTTCAAAAAAGGCTTGTGATCAAGCCGGATGGAGGTTGAAGGATAAGACTCTCAAAACCAAACATTGCCCGGGATTTTCGCTCAAGTTTTTATTAAAAAGACTTGCAGAAAAGCAGTTTTCTGAATAGGCTTACGGAACTCGGGCTGCAGAGCCGTAGCTCTGCTGGAAAAACATTTATTATGCCTTGTGATATAAAATTACTCACGAATAACAGCTAACCTAACCAGAAACGGGCCGCTGATCTATTGGCAAAAGACAAACGCATAAGGTTTCCATCGGGCTCATATCAGGCTTTTTATGAAGGCATTCACTATAAGATAGACCCTGAAAATGACGTCGTGGAAATGACCCAGAACTTAAATCCAAGATATAGCCCTGAAAGCATGGAAGAAGCTTTTAATCTGGTAAATAAGCTTGGAGTAGAGGAAATTCAAAAAAGAGCCAGGTTATTCTCAAAACTCTTCATTCTTTCAATTTTGTTATTCCTGATTTTGATGTTTTTCCCTGCTCATTTCTTTGCAAAATCCGAAAGCTTTCTTTTATCAGCCGGAAGATTCCTAACGATTGTGTCAGAAATTGTTTTCCTTTATATGTTTGGTTATTACAGAGCCATAGCAAATTATTGTACAGACTCATACTGCGAGAAATGCGGGAAGTATTTAGTTTTTGAGGAATTTCAGGCTCCACTCGTAACAGAAGAAAGCAAAATCGATGCTTATACAAAAACCCTGACACAATACTGGCACTGCATAAACTGCGGATATGAAGATATAAAAGTTGAACCTCAACCCATAGATCACTATCACGAAAAAAGGCAGGGCAATTTAAAAGAAGACACCTGCGAGGAATGCGGGGAAGAGCATGCAATAGAAGAATATAGAAACACGGATGTATTAAATTACATTCTCAAAAAGAAAATAAGGTACTTTAAATGCAGAAACTGCGGCTACCATGAAATTAGACTAAGTAAAAGGTTCAGAATTATTAAATAATTATAATTCTCTAACTTTCTATGCAATTGATCACGCCAACTATGTTGTTGCTGAAATTTTCGGTCAAGCCTTTTTTGAAAAGGCTTGTGCCACAACCGTTGCTGGCTGATCATGCCGCTTCTTGGAGTTTTTACTCAAGCTTCTTTTCAAAAGGCTTGCAGGCAAGCAGTTTTTAAAGGCTGAGAGACAGACAGTTTTCCTTTTTTGATCAAACTCTTTTTAAAAGTTTGTAGTTACAACTGTCTGGATAATTTTGCATATTTATATACAGAATAATCTTTTCTACTTGAGGCTTCAGAGCACAATTCTCAGTAGTTTCGTTATAGTTGCAGTAGTTTTGTTATCTCAGGCCATATATGTCAACTTATTGTAAACGGAAACATTTATCATATAGTAAACAATATGATTCGATACTGATTTGCATAAAACAAAGGGTTAACAATAAAGGAATTTACCTGCTATTCACTAAAAGAATTACAAGTTTAGTAATAAATCCACTAACGAATTCAGTAAGGGAATCAGTAGCGGATTTTATGGTAAGTTAATAATCAGTTCAGCAGCAACTAAGGTCTGAGCTGTACACAATGAGGATTTATTTTATGAGTAGAAAAACCGTTTTTCCAAAAGTAATGTGTACCCAGCATCCGGACTCGGCGTCAAAATATATTGCAACGCAGGAAGAGCCGGAAGAAGCTATAGAGGCTGCACAGATATTCGGCTGTGATGAGTACATGCCGGATTATGAAGGGAAGGCAACTCCCTACCATCAGAATGTCCAGATTGTATCAAAATTCATAGAAGAAACAGACCTGATCCCAGGAAAAGATATTTTTATCACTCCTCGAGCTCCGAGTGCGGTTCAGGAAAACCGGTTCAGGCAGCTCATGGTTATGATGTCAATTGCTGAGGCTAATCACAATGCTCTTGAATACTCGGATGTTCAGGCAATCAATGAGTTTGTGCACCCCATGACAGACAGCGTCAGGGAAATTATTGGAGCTCAACAGCATATGGTAGACGTAAGTGAGCTTGCAAAAAAGGAATTCGGTTTCTCAATGGAAGTCCCTCGTATAATTCCTCTCATAGAAGATGCTCCTGCGCTGCTGCATGCAAAAGAACTTGCAGAAAATACGATTCTTGCCTGGAAAGGACACTTCGGGACAGTTCCTGAGAAATTCAGGGTGTTTCTGGGTAAATCCGACTCTGCTCTCTCTTTTGGGCACATTGCAAGCACGCTTTCATGCAAATACGCAATAAACGGGATCTGCGAACTAAATTCCGAACTTGGCACTCAAACTGGCATTATATTCGGAGCAGGAACACTGCCTTTTAGAGGACATCTTGACCTGAAGAATGCAGAGAATTTTTTCAGGGAATACCAGGGAGTAGGGACCATTACTCTCCAGTCCGCGCTCAGGTACAGCCATAAAAAAGGGGACGCTGAATCTCTGGTAAAACTTGCAAAGGCCAGGCTGCCTGAAACGCCTGAACTCTTTTCCGTCGAAGAAAAAGAAGAAATAATAAACCTTATTGGGATATTTGGGGCAAGCTACAGCAGGATTATCAGGCAACTGGCTCCTACGATAAACCAGATAGCTGACCTTCTTCCACAGCAGCGGGATCGTCTTATGCACAAAGGTACAGGTGGCTATTCAAGAAGTGCTCCTGATATCTCAGGCCTGGTTAACCTCTGCCGTACCGATATAGGAAAAGAGCTTGAAGCCAGTATGCCTTCTGAAGACCTTCAGCTTCCAAGGGCAATCAAGTTTACAGGCGCTCTTTATTCCATAGGCCTGCCTCCGGAATTCATAGGGACAGGTCGTGCTCTTGAAGAAGCCCGGGAAAAACTCGGAGAAGCTGCCTGTGAAAACTTGCTTACAAAATACTTCCCCTCCCTTGCAGGTGACCTGAAGTTTGCATCAGGATATCTGGATCTCAATGTAGCTTCCCGCTTCCTATCAAGTGAATGTCTGAAGGAAGTCCGCAAAGATTTCGATATCCTGCATGAGACCTTTGATCTTGAAACCAGCCCAGAACCTTCATACCGCATCTTGGTAGAAATGATGCAGCCTGACCTCCTGCAGGCAGGAAGTAAAGGAAATTGTATGGACGAGGAAGTTTCCCAGCTTGTATGCTCGACACTCACAAAAATGGGAAAAATAAGAAAGGCACTCGGTTAAGTAATTCCATCTCCGAACGGTTAACTTTCTTTTTTTTCTTTGTATTTATTCAGCGTACGAAAAATAGGCTTACTGATATTGATATTAAGGTTTCATAACCGTAGAATTATCAACTGTACAAAACCAAAAAGCACGAGCAGTAGCAACAGTTGTGAAAAATTAATTAATTAATTAATTAATTAATTAATAGGATTTTGCCCATTTTAGATTTAAGAAGATGCCTATTGAGATTGTTTTTCCTACGCTGAGTAGTTACCTTTCTTTTTATTTTTTTCAGTTCAAGTACTGCTGATTCCTTAACTTCGCTTCTTATCAAAGTTTGCCCCTGGTTATCAGCCTGTTCTGTGACATTGTCATCTTTTGAGCTACTTTTTGCAGGTACGGGAGTTTGAGCCGTTTTCTGGAACAGTAACACCGGTAAGGCCGTTTCTGGAACAGTAACACCGGTAAGGTCGCTACTGAGATTTTTACTAAACTCCCAATTGAACAATAGAAATAGACTTGTCATAACTTGTTTCATCCATCAGTCGTCTCTCCTCTTTTTAGAATATCTTATTGAAAAACCAGCACGTAAACAGAAAATTTTTATTAAGGTTAAAAAGTCAATTCAAAAACATTTATTTTTACTAACTGTTATAATATGAACTGTATAATATCATTCAAAAGAAAAATCATGATTTAAGATAGTGGAACTTACCCCCCTTAATGTGAAAATTCGTAAAAAAGAGCAAAAGTTAAAAATAAACGGGAATAACTGAGTACACGACAAAAAAATCACAAAACCACTAACTGAGAGGCACAGGATAGACAGCGTATCCCTAAAAAATATGAGAATCATTTCCATGTGCTTGCTCTTTCCATGCATTCCAACCTCCATGATTTAGAGGAATAACAATGATCACAGGTGAACTGAAAAACAAAATCGACCGCATATGGGACACTTTCTGGTCCGGCGGCATAGCCAACCCTCTCGAGGTTATCGAACAAATTACCTACCTGCTATTTTTACGGAGGCTGGACGACCTCCAGACGCTTGAAGAAAACAAATCAGTCCGCCTTAAACGCCCTATGGAACGCCATATTTTTCCTGAAGGCGGGGACGAGAAAGGCCGATCTTACGAAGACCTGCGCTGGTCCCATTTCAAGAACTTTACTCCGGCAGAGATGTTTACAATAGTCAGCGAACATGTTTTCCCCTTCCTGCGGACCCTGGGCGGAGACGACTCAACCTATGCCAAACACATGGAAGGCGCCCGCTTCACCATACCCACGCCTGCCCTGCTTTCAAGAGTGGTGGACCTTCTTGACGATGTGCCAATGGAAGACCGTGATACCAAAGGCGACCTCTACGAATACATGCTCAGCAAGATCGCAACCGCAGGGCAAAACGGCCAGTTCAGGACCCCTCGCCACATTATCCGCCTGATGGTAGAGCTAACTTCCCCGCAGCCGACAGACATCATATGCGACCCTGCATGCGGGACAGCCGGATTTTTGATGTGTGCAGGCGAATACCTGAGGGAACACTACCCGAATATCCTGCACGACGAAAAGCTGAAACAGCACTTCCACCAGAATATGTTCCACGGCTTTGATTTCGACCATATCATGCTCCGCATAGGCAGCATGAATATGCTCCTGCACGGCGTGGAAAACCCGGACATCCGCTACCGCGACTCTCTTGCCCAGGACTATTCCAGCGACGAAGAAGCTTATACTCTTGTCCTTGCAAATCCTCCTTTTGCCGGCTCGCTGGACTATGAGAGCACTTCTAAGGAACTCTTGAAGGTCGTCAAGACCAAAAAGACCGAACTGCTTTTCGTTGCCCTTTTCATGCGCCTTTTAAAGCCAGGCGGACGGGCGGCTGTTATCGTTCCTGACGGCGTGCTTTTCGGCTCAAGCAAAGCCCATAAGGAGCTTCGCCGCATGCTTGTTGAGGAGCAGAAGCTTGACGCGGTTGTCTCACTTCCGGGCGGCGTTTTCAAGCCATATGCCGGCGTTTCAACTGCTATCCTCCTTTTCACGAAAACAAATTCGGGAGGCACGGACCATGTCTGGTTCTACGATATGCAGGCCGACGGCTGGAGCCTTGACGATAAACGGAGCCCGCTTTTGAGCGAGGATAAACTGGGCCCTGTCCCTTCAACCGGGCTTAACGAAGACGAACACGCCAAAAATAACCTTCCTGACGTCCTTGCTCGCTGGCAGGAGCGCAATAACAGTGAACTTAAACGCGCCAGGACCGAGCAGAGCTTCTGCGTGCCAAAAGCCGACATCGCAGCCCAGGGTTACGACCTTTCCCTCAACCGCTACAAGGAAGTTGTGTATGAAGAAGTGGAATACAGAGCCCCGAAAGAGATACTTGAAAGCCTCGCAAAGCTGGAAGTGGAGATTCAGCAGGGGATGAACGAACTGGAAGGGATGTTAGGATGAGTCCTCTTATAACAGTAGAGGAAGCCTGTGAGATTGTCACAGACGGCACCCATTATACTCCAAAAAATACAGGTAATGGAATTCCGTTCTTGACAGTAAAAGATGTTACAGACTCAGAGATGGATTTTGTCAATTGCTCGTTCATCACCACAGAAGATTACATTGCAGCAAAAGAAGGCAATTCTGCACCACAAAAAGGTGACGTTCTTTTCTCGAAGGATGGTACTGTAGGAAAGGTTCACGTTGTTACAACGAATAGGCCATTTGCAGTTCTATCTTCATTGGCGATTTTAAGGCCAAAAAAGAATACAGTTGACTCTATGTATTTTGGACATGTTTTACGCTCACCTACAGTGCTTGAAGATGCACTAAAGCGAAAAACTGGTTCCGCAATTCGGAGAATAATTCTTTCAGACCTTAAAAAAGTGAAGATTCTCCTTCCTTCGTTAGAGGAACAAAAGAGAATTGCAGATATTCTGGACCGTGCGGAGGCTCTTCGAGCTAAACGCAGAGCTATCCTTGCCCAGCTTGATGAACTTGTTCAATCTATTTTTATAGATATGTTCGGTGACCCTATAACTAATCCAAAGGAATGGGAAATTTGCTCAATTGGAGCTTTGCTTACGGATGTCACTAATGGCTTAACTCGAAGGCGAAAAGGATCAGATGAAGGTACAGATATAGTTCTTCGCCTTCGCGATATTCGTGAAGGTTGGATTGATTTTAGTGATGTAAACCGAATATCTCTTAGCTACCAAGAATCAAGTCGATATAAAATATCAGTCAATGATCTTCTTTTCATTCGTGTAAACGGGAACCCTGACTATGTTGGACGATGTGCGTTATTCGAAGGGTTTAGTGAACCTGTATATTTTAATGATCACATTATGCGTGTGAAAACAGATCAATCAAAAGTAGACGGAAAATTCCTTGTATACATGTTAAATGGACCTCGTGGTAAAAGAGAAATTGCCTTACATAGGAAAACATCAGCTGGCCAGCATACAATAAATCAAGATGGTTTGGGTAAGATTGAAATTCCTCTTCCACCCCTCAAAATACAACAAGAGTTCGCCTTCCGAACTGCTTCAATCGAAAAATTAAAAACAGTTCACAAAGCCTCGCTGGCAGAACTGGATGATCTTTTTTCCTCTCTCCAGTACCGGGCTTTCAGGGGGGAATTAGAACATGAAAGCCACTGAAGCCAAATTGCTTGATTTTCTCAGAAAATCCCCTCAATTTGTGATTCCCATATACCAGCGCACTTACTCGTGGACTGAAAAAGAGTGTCGTCAGCTATGGGACGATATTCTCCGCACAGGCAATAATGATGATATCTCAGCTCACTTTGTTGGTTCTATTGTCTACATAGAAAAAGGGATTTATCAGGTGTCAAGCCAGTCTCCTCTGCTCGTAATCGACGGACAGCAGCGCCTGACAACAGTAACATTGCTGATAGCTGCTCTTGCCAGAGCGCTTGAAAAACTGGATGAGAATAATCGCGAGCCTCTTGAAGGATTTTCTCCTCGCAAACTTCGAAATTATTATCTGCTCAACCCTGAGGAAGAAGGGGAAAAATATTACAAACTTATCCTTTCTCAGACGGATAAAGACTCGCTTACCTCTATTGTCTCCAACAGAGAGCAGCCAAAGGAGTTTTCTCTGCGAGTAACGGAAAATTTCAAACTTTTCGAATCATGGATTGCCGGATGTAAAGATGATCTAACTCCTCTGTGTAAAGGGCTGGCCAAACTTATAGTGGTTGATATCGCGCTCAATCGCGATCAGGACAACCCGCAGCTCATTTTTGAAAGCATGAACTCAACGGGCAAGGAACTCAGCCAGGCTGACCTGATCCGCAACTACATCCTTATGGGACTGGAACCGCAATTACAGACAAGGCTTTATGAACAGTACTGGCGGCCAATGGAAGTGGATTTCGGACAGGAAGCCTACAGTGAGCAGTTCGACGGTTTCATGCGCCACTATTTGACTGTTAAAACAGGAGAGATTCCCAGAATAGGGGAAGTCTATGAAGCGTTTAAGGTTCATGCTAATTCCACAAAAACGGCACAGGCAGGAGTAGAAGCGCTTGTAGCCGACATCCGGACCTTTTCCCGCTACTTCTGCGCTATGGCTCTCGGAAAAGAGACAGATCCTGATTTGAAACTTGCCTTCCACGACTTACGCGAGCTTAGAGTAGATGTAGCTTATCCATTCTTGCTCGAACTCTATCACGACTATGCAACCGGAATGCTGTCAAGGGAAGACTTTGTTGCAGCAGTTCGGCTGATCGAATCCTATGTGTTCCGGCGTGCTATCTGCTCTATTCCCACAAACTCAATGAACAAGACCTTTGCAACCTTTTCCAGATATCTAAAAAAGGACCATTATCTCAAAAGCATTCAGGTACACTTTTTTCAGTTGCCATCATATCGCCGCTTTCCAAACGATGAGGAGTTCAGGCGTGAATTGAAAATCCGAGACCTCTACAACTTCCGAAGCCGCAGCTATTGGATCAGACGTTTGGAAAACTATGGACGTAAAGAACGTGTGCAGGTAGATGAGTATACTATCGAACATATAATGCCACAGAATGAGAATCTCTCCACAGCCTGGAAAACAGAACTTGGCACAGAATGGAAACGAATTCACGAAACGTGGCTGCATACCCTTGGCAACCTCACACTCACTGGTTACAACTCAGAATATAGTGACAGGTCCTTCACAGAGAAACGTGACATGCCTGGCGGTTTTAAAGAAAGCCCTCTCAAGCTCAATAAAGGGCTTGGTCAGCTCGACCAGTGGAATGAAGAGACTATTAAAGAAAGGGCAAGCAGGCTGGCAGAAATAGCTCTCAATGTATGGGCAATGCCAAAACTGACTAACGATACCTTTGAAGCGTACAGGCCAAAGGCTACAGCATCTGGTTACACAATTGAAGACCATCCATACCTGTTAACGGGAACAGTGCATGAGCTTTTCGAAGCCTTCCGCAAGGAAGTATTGGCTCTTGATCCCTGTGTAACCGAGGAGTTTCTCAAGCTCTATGTCGCCTATAAAGCTGAGACTAACTTTGTGGATGTAGTCCCACAAGCTAAACGGCTGATCCTGTCTCTCAATCTGCCTTTTTCTGACATAAACGACCCAAGAGGGCTCTGCAAGGATGTTTCCGATGTCGGTTGTTGGGGGAATGGCGACGTAAAAGTCGGCCTCGGATCACTGAATGAACTGCCCTATGTAATAGGTCTGGTGCGGCAATCTTTCGAACACCAGATGAGTAACGGAGGATATTAATGACCAATTTTGCCTTTCTCGAAGCCGAATGGCCTTCTTTGTATGAGGCAGCCGAAAAAGCCTCAAATGCAGTTTATCCTGACCCTCGCACTGCCTGTTTTTACGCTCGCAGGGCTCTGGAACTGGCTGTGCAGTGGATATATAAGTACGATTATTCACTGCTCCTGCCGTATCAGGAAAATTTGAGTGCTCTCATTCATGAGCCTACATTCAAAAAAGTTGCGGGAGAGGCAATCTTCAACAAAGCACGTATCATTATCCGGCTTGGAAACGAGGCTGTGCACAGCAACAGTTCCATTCAGGCATATGATTCAGTGACAGCCGTGAGTGAACTTTTCCACATTACCTACTGGCTGGCACGCACCTATGCGCGAAAAGAAAAGCCTGAGCCCGGGCTGAGCTTCAACCCTGATGACCTTCCAAAAACAACAGTCCCGAAGCAGACAATAGAACAGCTTCAAAACCTGGAAACCAGCCTCCGGGAAAAAGACGAAAAACTCTCTGAGCTCCTGGCCGACAAATCCGCAATGGACGAAGAACTAAAACGCCTGCGTGCCGAAGTTGCAAAAGCAAAAGAAGCTTCAGCCCTACAGCCGGACACACACGATTATTCCGAAGCTGAGACTCGCGACTACTTCATTGACCTCCTGCTTAAAGAAGCCGGCTGGGCCCTTGACAAAGACCAGGACAGGGAATTTGAAGTCTCAGGCATGCCAAACGAAAGCGGGGTCGGTTTTGTAGACTATGTGCTCTGGGGAGACGACGGAAAGCCCCTTGCCCTCGTTGAAGCAAAGCGCACTACCAGAGACCCGCAGGTCGGCCAGCAGCAGGCAAAACTCTATGCCGACTGCCTGGAAAAACAATTCGGGCAGAGGCCGGTGATCTTCTATTCAAACGGATACGAAAACTGGATCTGGGACGATTCCAGGTATCCTCCAAGACAGGTACAGGGTTTCTACAAAAAATCCGAACTTGAACTCCTTATCCAGCGGCGCAGCAGCCGCAGGTCTCTTTCCGAAGCTAAAATTAACTCAAAAATTGCAGACCGCTACTATCAGACTCGTGCCATCCGGCGCATAGGAGAATCCTTTGAACATGACAACGACAGAAAAGCTCTGGTAGTAATGGCAACAGGCGCTGGTAAGACCCGTACAGTCATTGCACTCTGCGACCTTCTCATGCGCTGCAACTGGGTCAAACGCGTGCTTTTCCTGGCTGACAGGGTAGCTCTGGTCAACCAGGCAGTAAATGCCTTCAAAAGGCACCTTCCAGACTCCGCACCTGTGAACCTTGTAACGGAAAAGGACACCGACGGGAGAGTATTCGTTTCAACTTATCCGACAATGATGAAGCAGATAGAAGAAATGAACAACGGACAGCGCCGCTTTGGATCCGGGCATTTCGACCTTGTAATTATTGATGAAGCGCACCGTTCGGTTTTCAAGAAGTACAAAGCGATTTTCAACTACTTTGACTCTTTTCTTGTGGGCCTTACAGCAACGCCCAAAAATGAAATTGAACGAAATACCTACAGCCTCTTTGACCTTGAACCCGGTGTTCCAACCGATGCCTACCAGCTCGAAGAAGCTGTAAAAGACGGTTTCCTGGTTCCTCCAAAAGCGGTTTCAGTGCCACTGAAGTTCCAGCGCCAGGGGATCAATTACGACGACCTCTCAGACGAGGATAAAGAACAGTGGGAATCTCTGGATTGGGGAGACGAAGACGAAGAAATCCCTGAAAGGGTGGAAGCCGAAGCCGTCAACAAGTGGCTGTTTAACAAAGACACCGTAGATAAAGTGCTGGCTCACCTGATGGAACGGGGCCTGAAAGTCGCTGGTGGTGACCGCCTGGGCAAAACTATCCTCTTTGCAAAAAATCAGGCTCATGCTGAGTATATTGCCGAGCGTTTCAATGCCAATTATCCGAATTTTAAAGGCGAGTTTGCCCGTGTTATAACTTTTAAGACCGAATACGCCCAGAGCCTGATAGACAATTTCTCGGTAAAAGAAAAAGCCCCGCATATTGCCATCTCAGTGGACATGCTTGACACGGGGATCGATGTACCGGAGGTCGTGAATCTGGTGTTCTTCAAACTGGTGCGTTCCAGGACAAAGTTCTGGCAGATGGTAGGACGTGGTACTCGTCTGTGTCCTGACCTTTTCGAACCCGGAAAAGATAAACAGTTCTTTTATCTTTTTGATTATTGCCAGAACCTGGAGTTTTTCAGCCAGAACCCTGAAACCACTGACGGTTCACTTGGAGATTCGCTTGGTACGCGCCTGTTCAAATCACGTCTTGAATTACTCTCAGAGCTTGACCGAAAACTTGAATCTGACAGCGATTGTGCAACCGGTGCCGAGGCCTCGGAAATATACGGTGAACCAAAAACTGAAGCCGAAGTCCGCTTCTCGGTTGCCGAAACGCTACAAAATGAAATTGCCTCAATGAACCTGGATAACTTCGTAGTGCGTCCAAGGAGACGGTTGGTCGAGAAATACTCAAAACCCGAAGCCTGGATAAAACTTTCCAGCGAAGACCTCTCCGAGATTTCCCATGAGGTCGCGGGCCTTCCCTCGGAATTACAACCGGAAGCCGAGGAAGCAAAACGTTTTGATCTCTTGGTCCTGAACCTGCAACTGGCTTTACTGCGTGCCGAGCCTGCTTTTGAGCGCCTGAGCAATCAGGTCAGAGAAATTGCCGGTCTCCTTGAAGAAAAATCAGCCATCCCAATGGTACGTGACCAGATGGCTCTAATTCTGGATGTGCAGACCGATGAATGGTGGGAGAATGTAACGACTCCCATGCTGGAAACACTTAGAAGGCATCTACGTAACCTGGTAAAACTGATAGAAAAACACCACAGAAAACCGCTTTACACTGACTTCGAAGACGAAATAGGCAGCGAAACCGACGTGGAATTACCGGGCTTTGCTGAAGCCGGAGATTTTGAAAAGTTTCGCGCCAAAACCCGTGCTTTCCTTCTGGAACATCAGGACAACACGGTTATCCATAAGCTTCGGATGAATATTCCATTGACTGTAACTGATCTTGATGAGCTGGAGCGGATACTTTCAGAAAGCGGGCTGGGAGGCCCGGAAGAAATTGCCCGTGCCAAAGAGATGTCGCATGGACTCGGCCTCTTCGTGCGCTCACTCATTGGGCTTGATAGAGAAGCTGCAAAACAGTCGTTGACCACATTTCTGAAAGGTAAGACCCTGACTGCAAACCAGATAGAATTCATAAACTTGATTATTGATCATCTCACAGAACACGGAGCAATGGATGCTGCATTACTTTACGAGTCGCCATTTACCGACCTTACGCCACAGGGTCCAGATGGGCTTTTCACCTCAACTCAAATTGATGAATTAATAGATACGTTGGAGCAGATCACGGCAACAGCATTAGTGCCCCCATGTTCGCAACAAATTACTGCATGAAAATCTTTTGAGGTATTTTGGATAAGTAAGACTTTCAAGCAATGACAGGGAATTGATTTAACATCCATTTTGAATGAACTTAACAGGGGTTAAACATAGGGAAAATAAGAGATTTTTTAAAAAAGAGTCTTCGGAGTGAGTCGACTGAATTTTGTAAATAGCCGACTGAGTTTACTTCCGATTCAATTTATTAGTTGATTTTTAGTAAATCGATTATTACTGTATCAAGCCAGGAATTGAAATTTTTAACAGGCTCTTTAAGGCTTCACAGTGTCAATCAAATCCAGAATTCTCAGAGCAAGATGTGCACCGTTTGCTCCATTATCGATCCCTACGCTTCCGACAGGCACTCCCGGGGGCATCTGGGCAATCGAGAGCAGGGCATCGAGTCCACCAAGCTTTGCGCTTACTGGGACTCCAACTACAGGTCTTTTTGTTCTGGAAGCTACAACCCCGGGAAGGGCTGCAGATAAACCTGCAATTGTAATAAAGACTTTTGCGTCGGTACTTGAGATATAGCTTTCAAGTTCTTCAGGGTTCCTGTGAGCAGAGATAACCATTACTTCGTAAGTGTATTTGCTCTTTTCAAGCACGGATACCGCACGGTTGGCGATAGGCCTATCGGATTCGGAACCCATAATTACTGAGATATCAACCATTTTTAGTTTCTCCTGAGAAGTCAGGGCAGGCTTCCTTTGCCGCTTAACTCGTTTTGACGTTCGATACTCATCCTGATAAGAGTCTCAAAAATAGTCTTTATAGACCCAAGATCAAGGTTGAGCTCGGTTGCGGCATTTAAAGCTCTGTTAATTACAACCTCGTTTTGCTTCTGGTCATTTATCGAAGTTCCATTTATTCTTTTTGATTCAAGTACTCTTTCAGCCAGATTTACTCTTCTATCAATGAGGGCAAGAATTTCCCTATCAATTTCTTCGATTTCTCTGCGGACATCTTCAAGTTCGCTCAAATGAACCCCTCGTTTTATATGAAGAAGCGTAAAACCCCTGTGTCTTTACCCCAGGGGATATAAGCGTCAACTTCTCCCTATTCTTTTCAGTATTCTTTAACTTCATATAGACCATCGGATAATTTAATTAGATTAAGGTATGCGAAAACTAGGCAACCTTTTTCCATGAGTCTATCATCAGGCCCAGCAGGTAGTAGAAAAACCTTCGACTCTAGCTTGTAACTACGTAAAGCCGAAACGAGCGAAAGAGCAAGACTCAGTGCGAACGGTCCAGCCGGAATTAAAGCCTTTGGAGATGCCGATGGCCATCTATGAATTAAGAAGCCGCTAAGTTTTTAGCTTAGTGGCAGTTCACAAAGACATTGCGTCTCTGTTATTTATAGAGGTTTCTATAACCCTGCCTTCGATCCCACAGCTTTCCCAGGCCGACCGGAGCTCTTCGATCTGTTTTTCTTTGACAAGCGCAACATACGCCGGGCCTGACCCGGACAGACTTACCCCTTTTACTCCACATTCCAGGGCTCGAAGAATGCACTCGGTATCAAAGCCAAGAGCGCTGCAGTAGAGGAAACCGTTTAAAGTCATTGCTTTTTCATACTCTCCTGCGAGTGCAAGTTCATATGCCATATCTATATACGGAGCAATGAGTTCTGAACGTTTAACATTTGTTTGTGAACTGAACACTTTTCTGTTCGGCGCAAAAATAAGGACTTTTGAATTGTATTCTTCTCTTTTAATCAGTTTCAATTCCCGGTTATCAGTGATCACAACTCCGCCGAAAAAAGAAGCACAAGCGTCATCAAAAGACCCTGTTATGGTTACTTTTGCTTCTCTTGCAGCTTTTACCCCAAGTTTCACAGCATCAAGAGGAGGCATTGATTCTCCAATAGCGTTTAAGGTTGCCAGTACAGTTGCATTGGCAGCTGCACTGCTGCTCTTAAGCCCACCTGCAAGAGGAATATTGCTGCTTGTTTTTACCTTGCCCCCAAGTTTAATCTCGAAGTATTCGAGCACAAGTTCAACACACCTTTCAATAAGAAAAGTGTCTGCTTCAGGCATTCCCTCAATTGATCCTTGGACTTTTCTCTCGCGATCCGAGAGTTCCACTTCTGAATATGTTTTTAAGCCAGTTCCAAATGCCGCACCTTTCCAGGTTGCAAATGCCGCGATAATGGTTCCTGCTCCCGACGCGCAGGCGTGACCTTCGAGTATCATCATGCTCAGAATGCGCTGTTCTTTAATATTTTTTACTGCGTTCTTTCACAGAATCCAGGTCTCCTGAAACGCAGAGCTCTGCAACATATTCATAAAAAAAGCGTACATCCACAAATATAAATAGTAAAATTGAATCACGTATATAAAAAAATACTTCTAAGTACTATCAGAGAACGCTATCTGAATCAGGAATAAACAGTTCTAATTTAAGATCTAGCAGATTTAATCAAAAACGGGGAATCATTATCGAGACCAGGAAAGTACAGCAGACAGGTGGATCTACTTACATTATTTCCCTTCCTAAACAATGGGCTGAAAAAGTGGGAATCAAAACAGGCACGAGGGTTTCCATTCAGGCCCAGCCTGATGGAAAACTACTGATAAACCCCGTTATTGAAGGACGTTCAATCAAAACGAAAAGAATTGATGTTACAGGTTGTGGAGCAAAAGCACTTGAACGAGACATTATTGCTGCATATCTCCACGGATATGACATGATCGAGCTTTTTTCGGAAAGGATACTCGTCGAACAGAAGCAAACAATTCGGAGGGTATGCTACAAACTCATAGGTCATGAAATTACTGAAGAAAACTCAAACTGTGTAGTTATCCAGGACCTCCTTAACCCGAATGAACTTCCTATCAAAAAAGGCGTACAGAGGATGTTCCTTATTGCAGTGTCCATGCAAAAGGACGCGGTAAGAGCCTTTAAAACCATTGATCACGACCTTGCACTTGATGTAAGTCATAGAGATGATGAGGTTGACAGGTTATATCTCCTGATCTCCAAGCAGTTTCGCTCCATTCTCTGTGAAGGAGGAATGCCTAGCAACACAGAAACAAGTATAGAGGAATACCACGAGTTCAGAATGGCGGCAAGCCCGCTAGAAAGGATAGCCGACCACGCACAGAAAATAGCAAACACCGCCTTAAAGCTGCAAGAGCCTGTTAATGATAAGGTAATGGAAGAGATCGATAAACTCAATGCTGCTTATACGGAACTGGTAAAACAGTCAGTTGAGGCACTATTTGAAACAAATATTTCTCTTGCAAATCAAGTAATAGATAATGTTGACAACATGCGCGCATGGGTAGAAGAACTGCATGAATCTATTCTGAAATTGAAATCCAATGAGATTATGATTTCACTCGGGACAGTCGTAGACAGTTTATCCAGAATAGGAGACCTTAGTTCCAATATAGCCGAAATTGCTATAAACATGGCAATTCGAGACAGATGAGCAAAACTCTATCGGAGAAAACATAAGTTTTCTTCAATCTGAAAAAGTAAATAATAGGTATTTTCAGGTAAAAGTTCTCAAAAGTAATAAAAAAGTTAAATATATAACTAAGGCCTTAAATCGAGATAATAAGTTAGCTTTTAATGCTCTGAGTTGCTCAACAAATATATTAAAATTTATAAAAATGTTTTAGAGCTCCCAAAAGATATCTTGAAATATCTGGAGGAAAATTGAGCTGTAAAGATTATAAAAAGAATTATGTTAGGAAGGATATCAGAAGATATTCTAATAAAAACGATTTATATTTTTAAGATTGAATGAATAAAAATAGGAAAAAATATAAAGGAAAGTGCAGAACATCAGTGCACATATAAAAATTTAGTACTAACAAAAAGAGTTCTTGAGAGCTCAAAGTCTTCTGGATAACAAGCTTTTTATCTCTGAATAAAAAGCTTTTTTATTAATGTGGTGAGGGAATCAGGCGATAGAAAGCAATTTATTTATATTCTGGTGTTATTTCCATGGAGGCACTTTCTATTCTACCGTAGAAAGAACCTTAAACTTCCTATTTAGTCTCAAATATACTGGAAAGGAAAAACATCTATAATTTTCCCCAATCCCCTCAGTACGATAAATAGAAGTTACTTAAGTGCATGGATCAATAGATTAAAAATTTAAATATCAATCCGTAAAGGAAAGCAATCCGAGAAATCCTTAGGTACTATGCTTTTCCCAAAGGAGGGAAGCTATGAATATGTTAGAACGATTTAAGGTAAGCTTTTCAAAAATGTTCAATAAACTGTTCAAGAAAAAAGGAGCATGCATAGGAATCTACGGCCCCCCCAATGCCGGTAAGACGACCCTCAGCAATCGGATCCTTAAGGATTGGGTCGGAGCTGAAGAAACAATGGGTTCGGTTTCTCATATTGCTCACGAAACCCGGCATGCCAAGAGAAGGAACGCAATAAATATTGAGACCAATGGACACACAATCAGCCTCGATATTGTAGACACGCCCGGGCTTGCCACAAAAATCGATTTCCACGACTTTATGGAGCAGGGAATGAGTGATTCCGAATCCAAAAAACGATCTAAAGAAGCAACAGAAGGCGTAATCGAAGCTGTCAAATGGTTGGATGACCTCGACGGCGTCATACTTGTTATGGATTCCACTGAAAATCCCTATACCCAGGTCAACGTAACAGTAATAGGGAATATGGAAGCAAGAAACCTTCCACTTCTTATAGTAGCAAACAAGGTAGACCTTCCTGATGCCGACCCGTCTGTCATAAAGGAAGCCTTCCCCCAGCATCCTATGGTGCCGGTTTCTGCCCTTGAAGGAGTGGGAATGGACTCGTTTTATGAAGCTCTGGCAAAACAGTTCGGGTGATTTACATGCAGGGAATTCAGCTTGATTTGATATCCGAAGCCAGAATCTCTCAGATGGCTTCAATGGAAAAAGTCAGATACATAATCGATGAGGTACGAAAAGGTAAAATTCTAGTGCTTGAAAAGGGCCTGAACCCAATGGAGGAAGCAAAGCTTATAGAAATGACAATGTCAGCGATCCAGCCTGATGTTTTTTCGGGCATAGAGATGCAAAGTTATCCTGCAAATACGGACGGTTCATTTCTTGGTAAAATTTTCAAAAGACAGAGCAGTAAGAGACTTACGGTAATAGGGCCTGCAAACCAGCTCAAAACCCTTAAGAAAGATCGGAATCTCATAAGTGCACTTGTCTCTGCAAGTAAGTAAACGAAGTGGAAGCAATGTGTGCCCAGAAGACCCAAGACTCGGAAGTTATAATCTACCCTCCCCAGTCTCTAGGCTCCTTTGAGATGGGCAGGAATGACGTCAACTTAGTCTGTACTTACGGGAAAATCGCCGTATGGTTTGGACGGAAAGTTCCTGATTATATTATAGCGCAGGTACTAATCGGAATTTCAAAAGTTGACCAGTCTACAGTCCATGAGTTTGAAATTGTCTGCAGTTTTGATGAGATTACGGAATATGAGAGTAAAGGGTACACACTCGTGTCCTATGGAAAAACATCTGGTGGTTATCGCGTAAATTATAGTATTCCTTTTTCCAATAAAAAAGCCCTTTTCCACCTATCAAAATTTATACTTGAAGAGCTCCAAAAAGGAGAAACGCGTAAAGACTTTTATTGGAATGGGAATGACTGTGATATCCAGAGGCTCTATTACGAATTTAAAAATAATATTGAGAACTGGGAACTGAAAGCTATTAATTATAAAACTGAGTCGCAAACAAGCAGGTAAAACCTGAACTGCTGATATTACGGCAAAGTTAACAGAAGGCTTCCGAACTTTACCCTGAGATCCGACTGTAAATTTGAAAAAGGGTTTTGGTAAAGGTATTTCAGGAGCATTTTTCATATAACATAGAGGTAAATATTATTATTATTAACATAGACAGATAAATATCATTGACATAAGCAGGTAAATAAAATTTAATCAATTAATTATTATAGAATTAAGCATTTAACCAGGCACTTAACTCAATGTTTTTCGGAGAACTCATATGGAAAAAGTTCAGGTAAACGACTGCGAAGATGTACTATTATCAATGAAAATGATTTCAGTAAACCTCAGTGAGATAATTGATAAACTTGACAGAAAAAACATAAAATTGATGATCCAGAAAATTCTGGAAAGCAAAAGAATCTTTCTGATGGGGGCCGGAAGATCCGGGCTTGTTGCCAAAGCTTTTGCAATGAGGCTTATGCACCTCGGATTCAGTGTGTATGTGGTTGGCGAAACCACAACTCCTGCTGTCCGGCCGGAGGATGTAGTGATTGCCATTTCAGGGTCAGGAGAAACCCACTCTATAGCTGATCTCGGAAAAATAGTGAAAGATATTGGCTCAACCCTCATAACGGTTACCTCTAAAAAAGAATCCACACTCGGTAGAATCTCGGATGTTACTATGATTCTTCCAAGCAAGACTAAAAATGACTCTGATACATATGGCTACCTTGAAAGAAACATACGGGGAGGTTACAAAACCATGCCTCCACTGGGTACATCTTTTGAAATTACATCGCTTATTTTCCTTGACTCGATAATCTCTCAGCTTATTACGCTTACAGGCGCCTCTGAAGTCGAACTGAAGTCGAGACATACGAATATCGAATGAGAGAGCCTTAATCGCCAGAAAGCAGAAGGTACATAAAAATAATTAATTTATAGGGATACAGGAGAACCTAATTTGAAGGAAATAAAGTTTTCAGAGAACGTAGCCCGAATAGATACCTCAGGAATCAGGAAGATTTTTGAAGCTGCGGGCTCGGACGCTATCAACCTTGGGCTGGGACAGCCTGATTTTGACACCCCGGAGCATATTAAGGCCGCGGCAATAGAAGCTATAAACGAAGGCTTTACGGGTTATACGGTCGGTCCGGGAATTCCGGAGTTAAGAGAGGCCCTGAGTTCCAAGTTCCAGGAAGAGAATGGGTTCTCGGTTTCCCCTGAGGAAATAATTGTAACTTCTGGAGCATCGGAAGCTCTTACAATTGCCCTTGCAGCCCTTTTAAACCATGGGGATGAGGTCCTTATCTCAAACCCTGGCTTCGTTTCTTACAATGCACTGACCGAAATCCTTAGTGGTAAAGCCGTAGGTGTTCCCCTTGCCGAAGACCTTACTATGAAGCCTGAGGCCGTGCTTGAGAAAATCACTCCGAAAACCCGAGTCATCGTTCTTAATTCTCCTTCAAATCCCACAGGTACAGTCGCAAGCAGGGCAGATATAAAAGCCCTGGCTGAGATCGCAGATGACCACAATATAACCATTGTTTCCGACGAGGTCTATGAGTACTTCGTTTACGAAGGGGAACACGTAAGCCCTGCCAGCTATTCGGACAATGTGATTACCGTAAATGCGACCTCAAAGAGCTATGCCATGACCGGATGGAGACTAGGGTACGTGGCAGCCAGAAAAGACTACATAGGCCAGATGCTTAAGGTGCACCAGTACTTCCAGGCTTGCGCCAACTCAATCGCTCAGAAAGCTGCTTATGCAGCAGTGACAGGACCCAAAGACTCTATCAAGGCCATGCGAGAAGAGTTCAGAAAGCGCAGGGACGTGCTTGTAAAAGGGCTGAATGATCTAGGAATGGAATGTGCCCTTCCGAAAGGTGCTTTCTACGCTTTCCCAAAAGTCCAGAATTCCGCAGAGGTTGCCTCGAAATTTATCTCAAACGGTGTTGTTGTTACTCCCGGCACAGCCTTTGGAAGCGAAGGAGACGGACATATCAGAATTTCCTATGCGGCTTCAATGAAGGATATCGAAAAAGCCTTGAGCATCATGGAAAAAGTACTCTGATAATTCAGAGATACTACTCTAATAAAATATTCTGAGAAATAGTTTAAAATTCCGGAGAAAATACTCTGAAAAATCTTCAGAGATTTGTAGATTAAACACTTTTTCTCGGATTTTTACTTCTATTGAATTATTATTGGACTTTTATTTTTATTGGATTTCTATTTTTATTAGATTTTTATTTATGTAGTTATATATCAATCTCTATATCAATCCTTTATTACTTGACTTTATTACTTGACTTTATTACTTGACTTTATTACTTGACTTTATTACTTGACTTTATTACTTGACTTTATTACTTGACTTTATTACTTGACTTTATTACTTGAACCATTGTTTCGATAATACCATCGGGTTATAGGTTTTTATCAAAATTTTCTTTCAACTGATATCTACATTTTTTAATAGTTTCTTAGCACATCCGTTCTACAGTTTGAATGAAAATAGGAATTATCTTAGGGGATTCATAGTCCATGTGAGGAATATCTCCGTGGTTTTTGTAGTATAAACGTATGTATACAGAAGTACGACGATTTGGAATTTCCACTTTAGTCATATTTGTAATTTTTTTATCCATAGTTACCTTAAATATATACTCTTTTTTTTCCCAGGATAACTTTAAACTTAAAGGACGAGATTGTGAGAAATCACTTTTAGGTTCAAGGCTATATGTTTCGTTTATCACTGATTTGTTATTTTGATCAAACACTTCAACTGCTGCTTCATGACTTTTTCTATCATCGTTATGTATTACAAAAAACGGTGCTGTTGATCCTGTGAAAATAAAAGGAATAATTATGGGAAGAGAGATGTAGATAAGTAAAACAGTCATTAGAAGAAATCCTATAATGATAAACTTTTTCCTTGCACTACTAGCCAATTAAATCATCTCTGCAAACTTATATTTCTACGAAATGATAGAAATATTTTCAAAAATTACTAAATTTATATTGTAAAAATGCTGATATATACAAACATCAGGATGCTTAACGAATCATTATACAAAATTGAATATTGTGTTTACTGTATATAAAATTTCATGATAAGTGGGACTCCTAAATTGAATATTTTATAAAAACGGTTTTAAATTAAACGTTTCTTCCTCTTTTTGCCACAAAAAAGTAAAAGTATTAAATATAAATATAAATTAAATATAAAACGTGCACTTGGTTATTAAAACAAATTAAGTAGAAAGGAAAAGCATTATTTTATATTATTGATGAAGAATATGGCCCAGAAAAACTTTATTTAGTTATCAGAGAGGAAATAAGTGCTAATTCAGTAATTGCAGCAAAAAAGAGAAGGTACGGAATTCTGAAAAGTAATTTTTAATTTACGGAATCAGCTTCACAATAAAATTAATATATATCCACAAATTAAGGCTAAAAGTATCACATAAAGTATCGCACTAATTAGTAAAATCAAAAGAAATAATTGTTATCAATAAATAATTTTTTTACTATAAAAGAAAAAATTAACGAAAGAAAACTCAATCTGGATACAGACTCTCTCTTTCAATAAGAAAATTAAAACGAGTAAAAATCTGAATTTCAGTAGAGATTATGTGTCTTGGTCCCGGATGTTTAAAATCATGTTATAAAATAGTTCTGGAAAAAGATATGAACAAGAAAAATGTGCCTAAGTTGTTTGTACACAAAGGAATTTTTGCGCTGGTCTGCATTTTTTTGTTACTGACCCCTGTATCCATCGCTTCAGCCACGGTATCTGGAGGACAGGTGACGGGCGGTTTTTATGAAATATATCTAAGCACAGCAGGGTTTTTTCTGACGGAAACTCAGATACCTTCTACACTTCTTGCCGAGAATCTCGCGCTCCCCATGACAGAGACTCGAGACGGAAAAAACAAGCACTTTGAAAAAATCAGCCCCTTCTTACTTCTGGCAGCAGGCATTCTTGCGGGTTTTAACCCCTGCCTCCTTGCGGTAATGGCTTTTCTTGCTTCAGTTACACTTGCCAAGCATGGAAGAAGAAAGGATATGCTCAAAATTACACTTGGTTTTTCGGCAGGAATCTTTGCCATGTATATGCTTGCCGGAATAGGCATCCTCAGCGTTGTTAATTTCCTGCCTGATATCCAGGAAAGTTTTATAGGAGCTTCAATCCTTATCATTGCCCTGCTCGGCTTCTGGCATATTTTTGATGGCTACTGGCTGAAAAAACATGCGAGAACTACTTTCAGGACTCCCAAGCCCTTAAAAAACTTTATGGGCAAAATGGACCAGAACAGCCTTGTGTCGCTGTCCTTCCTATCAGGAAGCATGTTTTCTCTGGTCAAGGCTCCTTGCGTAGGAGCAATCTTTCTCTCACTCCTGAGCATCCTGGCAACAAAAACCGATATTGCCAGAGGAACGTTATATATTGGTATTTACCATATAGGACTTCTGCTTCCAGTAATAGTTCTTGGCCTCCTCCTTGCTTTCGGACTCAGCCCGAATAAAGTCACCGAATTCAGGGAAAGATGGAGAGTGGAAATAAGGCTGACAACAGGAATCATACTGATATCCGTTGCCCGGCTAATGCAGCTTGGAGTAATTTAACTATAAAGAGCCCTGGAAATGTCCAATGAAAGGACTGAGTTTTAAGTCAACACACCGTTCACGTTCACATTTTAGCTCTAAGGCGAGAAGTTCACTTCCTCGGCAACTTTCGGTAAGAACCGGAAGGTGGCAGGTAGTAGATGAAAGCCGTCAACTTCAAAAAATAACCTTTAAAAAAATTATTTATTTAAAGCCTATTGTTATAGATGTGAAAAGCCTATAAATACCGAATCTATCCTAAAAAAGGTCAAAAAAGACTTATAAACATTTATTTTGGAGCTTGTATATTTGTTTATAATTGGACTTTAGAATATTTGTCTATAATTGGGCTTTAGAACAGAAGATAAAAACTTACGAGCAAAATAATAAATCAATATTATGGTTTGACTTACAACGAATTTTAGTCCATGAAGTAAAACCTACTAACGAATGGTTTCATGAAGTAAAACTTGCTAGCGAATGGGTGGAAGAATCTAATTCACAGGCTTTGTTGGCATCCTTAGTAAATGTAGAATCAGCTTTTTTGAATAGCAATTTATTTCGTTATACTTGGTAAAATAAATCAATACGCATAAGGTAATATGTATAAAAAAATAATTATATAAAATGAATTATTAAACGATGAGCTTGGGGGAAAATCTCGAAGGTTTAGTTGGGGGATTACAACAGTAAAAGTAATGATAGATACCGGAAAGCGATTTTCTTAATGAGACCTCATTTGATGGATTCTGATGGATTCTCAGCATCCGGGTTGAAACCTATAATTCAAAAAAAGATAATTTAAATTGATTCACCTAGATCTGGACAGCGGAGTCTGTAGAAATATATCAGAATATGACATCAGAGTATAATATCAGAGTATAATATCAGAGTATAATATCAGAGTATAATATCAGAGTATGGAAGAGACGTAAGATCACATTGTGTGAAAAATCATACTGAATCACACAATGGGCTTTCCTGTAATAAATTGGCTATTCCCTGACCTCGGACAAAAATGGCTTGAGGAATTTAAGTAGGGTTTTTTCCTGGCTACTGTGCTGCTGTTGTTAAGACAGCAGAAAATGAGTAACCTAGAGAAGAAGACATGATTAACCCAGGTTTTTCAAGATTTACAAAAAGCTAGTGGAGATTATGGTCTCATCTCGATTGGTGAACTGACACGAAAGCACAATAATCAACGAAGTATGCAACATAAAAGAGGTTTGAGTAATGGCAACTTTAACAGTTCTGGAGTTTGATACCGCCGACAGCGCCCAAAAAGCGCTTCACGTGGTTGAGGACTTAAGCAAGAGACAATTAATCAACCTGCATGACGCAGCCATAGTTACCTGGCCTGAAGGGAAAAAGAAGCCAAAAACAGAGCAACTGCACAATTTAGCAGGTGTGGGCGCATTGAGTGGAGCTTTTTGGGGTATGCTTTTTGGCCTGATTTTCTTTGTTCCTATACTTGGTATTGTTGTTGGGGCAGCAATGGGCGCACTTGCAGGTTCCATGTCTCATGTGGGTATCAGTGATGATTTCATAAAGTCAGTGCGCAGCAAAGTGACTGAAGGCACTTCAGCTCTCTTTTTGATGACCAGTGATGCTGTAGAAGATAGAGTCGCAGATGCCATGAAACAATTCAAGTTTGAAGTCATTGCTACCAATCTGTCCGCAGAAGAAGAGAAAAAGCTGCATGAGACATTTGTTGAAGAAGAAGCAGCTCCAGCACGCTAAAATTTGATCGAAAAAGCGCCTCTCTGAGAAAATTAGTTTTTCCGTAATTTAGTTTAAGTCGAAAACAAAAATAAGTCAAGAACAAAAATTCAAGAAGAAAACGAGTGGGGTGCAGGGTAAATTCAGTTCCTCTTCACACCCTTAATTATATAAATTTTTTATGAATTTTAATATGATAGGGGGACAAATGCCACTAAAAGAATACAAATCAGGAACCACTTTTCCAGGCGTAATCGGGCGCACGTTTGACAAGTCTGAACCAGCCTGGCCGGAACCACTGCGCGCCAAAGAGGGGGCTCCAAATGTACTTTTCATTGTGCTGGACGACACAGGCTTTGGACAACTTGGGTGTTATGGCAGCCCTATCCAGACACCAAACCTGGACAGCCTGGCTGCGGGAGGCCTCATTTACAGTAATATGCATACGACTGCGCTTTGCTCTCCTAGCCGTTCATGCATATTGACCGGCAGAAATCACCATTCAAACAACATGGCCTGTATTACAGAGGGTTCAACAGGCCATCCCGGCTACAACGGCTATATACCTTTTGAAAATGGCTTTTTGTCGGAGATCCTTCTCGAGCATGGATACAATACTTATGCTATAGGCAAATGGCATCTGACGCCTGCAGACCAGATCTCGGCAGCCGGACCTTATGACCGCTGGCCTTTAGGAAGAGGTTTTGAGTGCTTTTATGGCTTTTTGGGAGGTGAAACTCACCAGTATTACCCTGAGCTGACCTGTGATAATCATTCTGTAAACCCACCCGGGACTCCCGAAGAAGGTTACACCTTGAATGAGGACCTGACGGACAAAGCTATTCAGTTCATTGCCGATGCCAAACAGGTAGCTCCAAACAAGCCTTTTTTCATGTATTTCTGCACAGGAGCCATGCATGCTCCTCATCATGTTCCTAAGGAATGGGCAGACAAATACAAAGGGAAATTCGATGACGGTTGGGAGGCTTACAGGGGGAAAACATTCGCACGGCAGAAAGAACTGGACATCGTTCCAAAAGATGCAAAACTATCTCGCCATGACCCGGATGTCAAGCCCTGGGAAAAATGCTCTCCGGAAGAAAAGAAGCTTTATGCCCGCATGATGGAAGTCTTTGCCGGATTTCTGGAGCACACCGATTACCACATCGGCAGGTTGCTGCAGTTTCTGAAAGACACTGGTGAATTTGAAAATACCTTAATCATGGTGATTTCCGACAATGGTGCCAGCTCCGAAGGCGGCTCTGCGGGATCGGTCAACGAGAATTTATTTTTCAACAACGTGCCTGAGTCGCTAGAGGAGAACCTCTCATTGCTGGATAAGCTAGGGGGCCCGGAGACCTTCAACCACTATGCCTGGGGCTGGACCTTTGCTGGAAACACGCCCTTCCGCCGCTGGAAACGTGAAACATACCGTGGCGGTGTCAGCGACCCCTTCATAGTCCACTGGCCCAGAAGAATAAAGGCAAGAGGCGAAGTCCGAAATCAGTATGCACACGTTATCGATATGGTACCCACAGTTCTGGACTGCCTGGGAATCGAACCTCCGACTGCTATCAAAGGTGTAACCCAATCGCCTATTGAAGGCGTAAGTTTTGCGTATACTCTCGACAATGCCAGTGCACCTACCAGGCACCACACCCAGTATTTCGAGATGATGGGCCACCGCTCCCTGTATCATGATGGCTGGCGTGCCGTATGCCCATGGCCTGGTCCTTCATTTACTGAAGCAGGAAAACCCTTTGGTGAACCGATTACTGCAGAAAAGTTGACCGAGCTGGATGCAAAAGGCTGGGAACTTTACAATGTTCAAAAGGATTGGACAGAGAACGAAAATGTAGCTGCAGAAAACCGGCCGAAGTTAATCGAGATGATTACTACCTGGTATGCAGAGGCAGGAAAATATAATGTGCTGCCTATCGATGCCCGAGGAGTGCTGCGCCTTGCTGATGAACGGCCACAGATTGCAGCCGATCGGATTAACTACGTTTATTATCCCGGAACTCAGCCAGTTCCCGCAAACGCAGCTGTCAATGTTCTTAACCGTGCACACAGCATCACTGCCGATGTAGAGATTCCACCAGAGGGTGCTGAAGGCATCCTGCTTGCCCATGGTGGTATCGATGCCGGCTATTCGTTTTATATTAAAGGTGGAAAGCTGCACTGGGTACATAACTATGTAGCCAAGGCTCTTTATCATGTAGAATCCGGAGAAAATGTTCCAGAAGGACGGCATCAACTTCGCTTCGAGTTTGAGGTGACCGGTAAGCCAGATGTTACCAATGGTAAGGGGACACCTGGAAAGGCTCAGCTCTATATAGACGGGAAATTAGTCGGCCAGTCTGAGGTCCCTGTAACGACTCCGCTTGTACTCGGGCTAACCAGTGGGATTACCTGTGGCTCAGCTCATGGAGCACCAGTTACACCTGATTACGAGCCTCCTTTTGAGTTCACAGGCAAGATCTACAGCGTAAATGTGGACGTGAGTGGCAAACTAATCGAGGACAAGGAAGCTGAAACACGCATGGTCATGGCAAGGCAATAAACGGAAATACATCCCAGGAACCAGGGGACTCCCAGTTATTTAGAAAGAGGGAGAATTATTATCATCAAGGCCCACAGGTTCTAGAACGTTTTTGCCGGTAACGCGCTGTACGTTATATCTAGTTATTCCGACGCAGGGAGGAAAATACTGAATGACACAAAACTATCTGCCTCCCAGAATTCATGTGCTGGCAAAGCCAACAGGAGCAATTTGCAACCTTGCCTGCTCCTACTGCTTCTTCCTGACTAAAGAAGCACTCTACCCAGGCAGCAAGTTCCGCATGTCAGATGAAGTTCTGGAAAACTACATCCGGCAACTCATCACAGCTCACCAAAGCTCGCAGGTAACCGTCGCCTGGCAGGGAGGGGAACCCACGCTTATGGGAGTTGAATTTTATCGGCGTGCAATAGAACTGCAGGAAAAATACAGAAAGCCTGGCCTGACTTTCGAAAACACGATGCAGACAAACGGCACGCTGCTGGATGACGAATGGTGCCGGTTTTTTAAGGAAAACAATTTTCTTATAGGGATCAGCATCGACGGTCCTCGTGAATTGCACGACACCTATAGGGTGGGCAAAAAAGGGAATGGAACTTTCGACCAGGTCATGAAGGGGCTTCGATTGCTGCAAAAACACGGCGTTGAATACAATGTCCTGACCACAGTAAATAGAGCCAATGCCGATTATCCACTTGAAGTCTACCACTTCCTTCGGGATGAAGTAGGGACAGACTGGATGCAGTTTATTCCGGTTGTAGAGCGAATCAATGAAAAGGGGCATACTCTTTATCAGAGAGGAGACACAGTTTCGGACCGTTCTGTGCAGCCAGAGCAGTTTGGCAGTTTCTTGAGCCGCATTTTTGACGAGTGGGTAAGAAACGATGTGGGAAAGGTATTCGTGCAAACTTTTGAAGCTTCTGCACGCAAATGGCTAGGTATGCCTTCAGGAATGTGCGTTTTTGAGGAAACGTGCGGTACTGGGCTTGCTCTGGAGCACAATGGCGATCTTTACTCATGCGACCATTTTGTGGAACCGGACTACCTGCTTGGCAATATTATGGAAAAAGAGATTTCTGAGCTTGCTGCTTTGGAAAAGCAGTACAGGTTCGGACAGAACAAACGCGACAATCTCCCACAGGTATGCCGGGAATGTGAGGTACTTTTTGCCTGCCAGGGAGAATGCCCTAAAAACCGCTTCCTTACCACTCCTGCCGGAGAAACCGGACTGAACTACCTATGCGAGGGCTGGAAAGCTTTCTTCCGACATATCGACTTTCCGATACAGATTCTGACCGGCTTAATTCGCAGGGGTTATCCGGTTTCGGAAGTTATGAGAATTATGGCTCTGGAAGATGCTTTCTCCCGGGCAGGGCGCAATGATCCCTGTCCCTGTGGCAGCGGCCGAAAGTTTAAACGTTGTCATGGTCTAAGGAAAACTAACGCGAAAGGAGAAACGAGAATTAGGTAAAGCAAAGGGTTCCGCAGTATGGATAAATTATGCGATTGTGAGATAAACGGGGTATAGCGAAGAAAAAAATTAACTTTATCTATCAAATTTCGGAAGGTTGCTTTAAATTGCCGACCGAGCCATAAACGACCGAGCCATAAACCATTCTATTTGGAGGGAATAAGAATGGAAGAAAAGAAACCAAATATACTGGTCATCTGGAGAGATGACATCGGAATCACCAACCTTAGCTGCTACAGCGATGGGCTGATGAGATATAGAACACCAAACATTGACAGGATAGCAAACGAAGGTATCAGATTTACAGACTCTTACTGGAAACAGAGCTGTACTGCTGGGATAGCAGCTTTCATCACAGGACAGAGCGTATTGTACAGGATTGAGCAAGGTGGGAATACCAGGAGCCAGAGAGGGAATTCATCCCGAAGACCCTACAATCGCCGAACTGCTGAAACCGCTGGGTTATGCCACAGGACAGTTTGGAAAGAACCATTTTGGAGACCTGGACGAATATCTGCCCACTAACCATGGTTTCGATGAATTTTATGGCAATCTCTACCACCTGAATGCTGAAGAGGAACCGGAAAAACCTGACTATCCCTCTGAGAAAGATTATCCCAATTTCCGGAAAAACTATGGCCCAAGGGGTGTAATCCACAGCTATGCCGACGGTCGCATCGAGGACACCGGCCCGCTGACCAGAAAACGCATGGAAACCGTAGATCTGGAATTTCTGGATGCGGCCATTGATTTTATCAAACGCAAGCATGCGGCTGGAAAACCGTTTTTTGTCTGGTTAAATACACCCTGGATGCATTCAGGGTACATATTCCAGAGGATTAAGGGGCAGTCCGGGCGCTGGCAATCGGAATACCATGACCGCATGATTGAACATGACTGGCAGGTGGGAGTAATTTTGAATTTGCCGGACGAACTTGGGCATTGCAGAAGACACTATCGTTGTCTACAGCACAGACAATGGACCCAATATGAATACCTGGCCCGATGCAGCCTGACCCCATTCCGCAATGAGATAAATTCCTGCTGAGAGGGAGCTTTCCGCGTGCCTGAAGTAATGCGCTGGCCTGGCAAGATTCCGGCAGGCATGGTTTCTAACGAGATTGTGAGCCATCTTGACTGGCTGCCCACTTTGCTTGCAGCAGCCGGAGAGCCGGATATCAAGGAAAAGCTCAAAAAAGGCTACAAGGCAGAGGACAAAACTTTCAAAGTGCATCTTGATGGCTATAACCTGCTTCCTTACCTGACCGGGAAAGAGGAAAAATCTCCACGTATCGGGTTCTTTTACTTCTCTGACGATGGAGACCTGGTAGCTCCAGGTATGACAACTGGAAAATGGTCTTTATGGAGCAGCGCGCTACCGGTACATTACAGGTATCCTGGTAGCTCCAGGTATGACAACTGGAAAATGGTCTTTATGGAGCAGCGCGCTACCGGTACATTACAGGTATGGGCTGAACCTTTTGTCCCGCTGCGAATACCGAAAATATTCAACCTGCGTACAGACCCTTATGAGAGGGCGGATCAGACCTCAAACACCTACTATGACTGGTTACTGGACCACGCGTTCCTGCTGGTGCCATCCCAGGGTGTTGTGGCAGATTTTCTGGAGACATTCAAAGAATTTCCTCCACGCCAGAAAGCGGCAAGCTTTACAGTTGATCAGATAATGGATAAGCTTTTGCAGGGAATCGGAAGCACCTGAAGGTTAAAGCTTTATCTGAAATAGAAATCTGCGGGAAATGAGGATGTAATAAAAAATGGGAATATAAGAAATCAATAGCTGGCAGCTTAACTGCAGTTTGTAAAACGAAGTTCATTTATATTATAAATTTTAAAATTATAAAATAATACATATTTAGTACTGCATATTTATTCATTTATTTATGTGGGGGAAAATTTCTGGGCAGCCTGAAGAGAGCCATAGCTTAGACTATAATTGGAAACAAGGCCCAGTGTCACAGGTTGTTGGGGCCGGTAAGCTAACAGTATAATCTTCCCTAATTTAATAACAGAATAAATAAGCTGCCTTCAAAGGTACGTAAATGTAGTAAACAAAAGGAGTGATTATTGATGAGACGAATCATGGGCGGTCTCAAGGGCCGTGGAGAAGAAAGCATACAACGCTACAAAATGCATGAAAAACTTGTTTCTATAGGAGACGACTACCGGATAGAAAACGAAACTGGAAAAAGGGAATTCTATGTGGACGGCAAAGCTCTCCGCCTGCGTGATACCCTGATTATCAAGGATGAGCAGGGTAATGAGGTATACAAACTCCAGGAGAAACTTCTCAGGATAAAGGATACGATGGGCGTCCAGGATGCGGATGGAAAAACAGTTGCAACGATCAAAAAAGCTCTGATCTCACCTCTTCGCGACCGCTGGAAAGTTGAAGTCGTAGATGGACCTGAGATGGATGTCCGGGGTAATATTTTAGACCATGAGTATAAGATTGAAGCCGGGAGGGAAAAAGTCGCAGAGGTCTCAAAAAGATGGTTCCGGATAAGAGATACTTATGGTGTGGAGATTGAGCCCGGACAGGACAGTGCACTTATCCTGGCGATAGCAGCTGCTCTCGACCAGATGGCCCATGATTGAGAAGTTACATTGAAGAAGGATAGGTTAGACTTTTTTATTAAATTCCTTAAAACAGGAGTCTGCCAATGAAAGTTGTAAAATTCATTGCAGGAATGCGTTTTTTTGTGTTGATTCCAGTGATAGGGCTGGCGATTGCTGCCTGCGTCTTATTTGTTAAAGGCGGCATAGATATTATTCATTTCATTGGAGAACTCATTAACGGAATATCAGAAGAAGGTCCAGAGAAGAGTATCATTGTTGAAATTGTGGAGACTGTACACCTCTTTTTAGTCGGTACGGTGCTTTTCCTTACATCTTTCGGGCTATACCAGTTGTTTATACAGCCGCTACCTTTACCAGAATGGGTAAAAGTAAACAATATCGAAGAGCTAGAATTAAACCTCGTGGGGCTTACTATTGTCGTACTGGGAGTTAATTTCTTGAGCGTTATCTTTGAACCGCAAGAGACAGATTTGGCAGTATATGGAATAGGCTATGCCCTGCCCATTGCAGCCCTGGCTTACTTCATGAAAGTACGTTCACATATTAGCAAAGGGAGTAGTGAAGGGGAACAAACGAAAACCATAGGCGAAGTGACCTCTGTGAACAGCGAATCAAATTGGTTAACAAACAAAAAGAGAGACTGAAGTCAGATTAATGTCTCACTTTTAAATTGGTTAACAAACAAAAAGAGAGACTGAAGTCAGATCAATTGTCTCACTTTTAAATTGGTTAGCAAGCAAAAAGAGAGAATAAAGTCAGATCAATAGTCTCACTTTTCTTCTTTGCAGATTGCTCTTAGTTCCTGTGTAGATCAGCAATTGCTTTTAATTGCGTTTTGTTGATAATATCTTATTAATTCTCAGGATCATATTAATAAGGATCATTTAATAATAATATGGAGGCAGATTCATATTACCCGAAACAGTATGCATGGAATAAGATTACTCTTTTTACTGTTGTTGACGGTACTTATTTTGCCCATTGCTCCGGCAGCTTCGGAGTTTAATTATCCAAGAATTGTAGATCATCCCTGGGATCATTCTCCTATCACCGTATATATAGATAACAAAAGTGTTCCTCCACATTATAGTCCTACCTATTACACACAGGTACAAAAAGCTCTGAATTACTGGGCAGAAGGAGGAAATGGAAAACTGGATTACACCCCTGTTTTTAAAATTGTGGATTCCGAAAAAGCTGATATCAGAATAAGATGGGTCGAAGACCTTCAGAAAGAACAGGGTGTTCCTCCTAGAGTTGCAGGTGATGCCATTCCATATATTGTCAATGGGCGATTTATACGCGTAGACATAACGCTTGGAGTTGGATTTTCTCAATGGGGAAAATGGGTCCCATATAGTGATACTGCAATGCTCGCCATTGCAAAACATGAATTGGGGCATGCTCTGGGTTTGGATCACAGCAATGACAAGCAGGACATTATGTATCCGACAAACGAGCAGATAAATAACACAAATCCTATCCTGAGTAAGTACGGTTCACTTTTGCTTTTTGCCATTTACGCTATTCTTGCTATTGCCGTCTTCCTCTCTGTAAGCTACATATTAGGACGCGTTGCTAAATGAGAGCTTATCTGAAAAATAGTTACATGCTGTAACTCCCGCAATAGAGGGGAGTTAATTGAATGAATACTGCTGACAAAACCACTTCTAGCCTAAAAATCAAATTGCGGGCGGCCACCCCAACCTAAACAGGCTGTCCAGCAATTATTGTTAGTAATAAAAAAGTGCTAAAAAGAAAGCAAATAAGACCTTTGAATCAAAAAAGAAGGAATTATTTTATTACTGGAGACAATTCCCGGACAGCCTGTGACGAATAGGTTACTCGTGACCCTTCAAGATCCCGATGCAATAAAAAAGTCTCCGTTTTATTGTAGGACTTACGCACTCAAAGTACAAAATCAAGCACAATTAACTTTGCCAATAGGTTAAAGGTGTAGACAGTTGAGGGTTTCATGCTATTGATTTCTTAGTTCAACCTCGTAAGTCCTATATTGTTTTTCAACTTAAGGTATTAATTTTTAGGATACTACGATATACTCAGACATAGTTTTAGTGTCACTGCCTTTAGCGTTCTTTACTGTTAAGCTAACGGTATATTTTCCTGCTTTTGAATACTTGTGAACCGGATTCTGAGAGAATGAACTTGAACCGTCTCCAAAACTCCATTGCCATTTCGTCGGAATTCCTGTGCTCTTGTCAGTAAATTTTACAGTTAAAGGTGTTTTTCCTGAAGTCGGAGACGCAGAGAATGCAGCAGTGGGTTTATCTATCACTGTTATAGAGTCTGTTTTTGTTACCGTGTTAATGCCTCTAGCATTCTTTACTGTTAAGCTAACGGTATATTTTCCTGCTTTTGAATACTTATGCGTTGGATTCTGAGAGAATGACCTTGACCCATCTCCAAAACTCCATTGCCATTTCGTCGGAATTCCTGTGCTCTTGTCAGTAAATTTTACAGTTAAAGGTGTTTTTCCTGAAGTCGGAGACGCAGAGAATACAGCAGTGGGTTTATCTATCACTGTTATATAGTATTTTTTTGTTACTGTATTACTGCCTCTAGCATTCTTTGCTGTTAAGCTAACGGTATATTTTCCTGCTTTTGAATACTTATGTGTTGGATTCTGAACGAATGAACTTGAACCGTCTCCAAAGCTCCATTGCCATTTCGTCGGAATTCCTGTACTCTTGTCAGTAAATTTTACAGTTAAAGGTGTTTTTCCTGAAGTCGGAGACGCAGAGAATGCAGCAGTGGGTTTATCTATCACTGTTATAGAGTCTGTTTTTGTTACCGTGTTACTGCCTCTAGCATTCTTTACTGTTAAGCTAACGGTATATTTCCCTGCTTTTGAATACTTATGCGTTGGATTCTGAGAGAATGACCTTGACCCATCTCCAAAACTCCATTGCCATTTCGTCGGAATTCCTGTGCTCTTGTCAGTAAATTTTACAGTTAAAGGTGTTTTTCCTGAAGTTTGGGATGCTGAAAAAGCAGCAACTGGAGCTTTCAACTCGTTTGCAACAATATAGTTCTTTATTGTTTTAGTGTCACTGCCTTTAGCGTTCTTTACTGTTAAGCTAACGGTATATTTTCCTGCTTTTGAATACTTGTGAACCGGATTCTGAGCGAATGAACTTGAACCGTCTCCAAAACTCCATTGCCATTTCGTCGGAATTCCTGTGCTCTTGTCAGTAAATTTTACAGTTAAAGGTGTTTTTCCTGAAGTTGGAGACGCAGAGAATGCAGCAGTAGGTTTATCTATCACTGTTATATAGTATGTTTTTGTTACTGTATTACTGCCTCTAGCATTCTTGACTGTTAAGCTAACGGTATATTTTCCTGCTTTTGAATACTTATGCGTTGGATTCTGAGCGAATGAACTTGAACCGTCTCCAAAGCTCCATTTCCATGAAGCTGGTGATCCTGCGCTCTTGTCAGTAAATTTTACAGTTAAAGGTGCTTTCCCTGAAGTTTGGGATGCCGAAAAAGCAGCAACTGGAGCTTTCAACTCGTTTGCAACAATATAGTTCTTTATTGTTTTAGTGTCACTACCCATAGCATTTTTTACTGTTAAGCTGACAGTATAGTTCCCTGCTTTACTGTAAGTGTGTGCAGGATATTGAACTGTTGAATATGTGCTATCTCCAAAACTCCATTTCCATGAAGTTGAAATTCCTGTATTCTTATCAGTATATGGAAATGGTGTACTTTTGTCAGTAAACTGAACCTTTAGTGGAGCTTCTCCTGAAGTTGGAGCTGCCGAAAAAGTAGCAATTGGAGCTTTAAAAGGCACTGTCGTGTTTTCGTCAGTAATAATAATAGTCATATGAACCCATAACTTCTGACCACAACAACTATTCCTGGTGGTCATACAACTAATATAATAGCCATTCTTTGAAAACGTATGTACCGGATTTTTTAGTGATGGAGTAATATTTGTGCCTTCGAGAGAGGTTCCATCTCCAAAGTTCCATCTGACATATGTCTCATTACCTTTTGAGAGATCCTTAAATTGTACTGTTCGTGGATCACTTGAAACTGCTACCGCTGTATAATCAATATAACTATTCCCGCAGGAGCAGTTTACCCGGGCTGTTGCTGGAGGATTTCCTGCACCAAGAGGGGTTGGGAATACAGTAACTGTTGCAGAAGCAGTAGACGTGAGAAAGAAAATGAGTATTAAAAAGATTGGTAAGGACTTCATATCTTAACTGTGTTAAAGGATATATTAAATTTTGGATATAGTGATGAGAGAGTCGTAAAGATCTGGAGTTTCTAATCAATCATGTATAGCCATCGAGCTTCAATTCTACAAATTTATAACAGAATAAATAATTTAATAATTATGCCGTGAAAATTGACCAAGTTATAGGTAATCTTGAACTTTTACGACGCTATCTTACAAGCTGTCCGACAATTACCTTCAGTAATAAAAGAACCCCTTCTTTTTTGATTTAAAGATCTTATTTGTTTTTTTTAGCACTTTTTATTACTACCAATAATTGCTGAACAGCCTGTAAAGAACGAGGTATTCGTGACACTCTGTGCTCCCAATGTAATAAACTGTACCGATTTACGAATTGTAAATACGAATAAAGATCATGATTCTTAATGAGTATGACAGCACAGTCCGATTCTTGAACCCACAAGTCTTTTTGTGTACTCATCAGAAGGTGAGAGCATAACGTCGTGGGAATTCCCCATCTCGACAATCTTTCCGGAATTCATAACGGCTATCCTGTCAGCAATCTTCAGTGTCAGGGAAAGATCATGTGAAATATATATCATTGCAAACCCTCTCCTGTTCTGAAGGCCCTTTAGCAGACGCAATATATTTGCAGAGGTTGAAACATCCAGAGCCGACGTTATCTCATCGGCAATAAGAAGTTTTGGTTCCATAACCATTGCTCTTGCAAGTGCAACTCTCTGCCTCTGCCCGCCGCTGAGTTCACCGCAATATTTGCTGAGGAAATTGTCAGTACTGGGAAGACGAACAAGTTCAAGGGCACTTTTAACCATTTGCAGTCTATCTCCATTGGACCCGATATTATTGATATAAAGAGGCTCCTTGATTGCATCAAGCACAGTAAACCTGTTGCTGGTTGAATTGAATGGGTCCTGGAATACTATTTGAATGCCATTGAACCTGCTTCCATAGCTTTCCCCGACAACATTCCTGCCCATAAACAATACCTCTCCACACTCGGGCCTAATTACATTTGCAAGGATATGTGCAAGTGTTGACTTTCCCGAACCAGTCTGGCCGACAATTGCAAGAACCTCTCCTTCCCTCACTTCCAGATTAACATTATCAACTGCCTGAAGATATTCTTTATTAGGTAGACGATATCTGAAACGCAGGTTTTTAGCCACCAGAACGTCTGCTATACCTCCTCTATGGCATGCAATTTCCCTTCCATCTCCTATCGGCGTCAGAACCGGGGAAACTTTACTGCAGATATCGATTTTTTGTGTACATCTCGGGCTGAAAGGACAGCCCTTAAATCCGTCCCCTGCAGGTGCATCGCCGGGAATTCCCCATAAATCTTTATAAACAAAAATATCCGGGGTCGAGTGGACAAGGCCCCTTGTATAAGGATGACGGGGAGATACAAGAATATCCCTTACAGGCCCGGTTTCAACAACCCTTCCTGAATACATAACAGCAATCCTGGATGCCACAGAAGATACAAAAGTGATATCATGAGAGATCATTAACATCGTATACCTGTTATTCTTCTGAAGGTCGACAAGAAGGTCTCTGATTTCCTTACGGGTAAATGCATCAAGGGAAGAAGTAACTTCATCGAGAATCAGCAATTTCGGGTCGCATGAAAGAGCCATCGCCAGAAGAACCCTCTGCCTCATACCTCCGGATAGCTGATGCGGATATGAATCCATCCATTTAGGATCAAGGCCAACCGTCCTGAACAGATCCGCACATTTACTCTGTGCTTTCTCAGGGCTGATATCAAGGTGCTTTATCATCGGTTCCATTGCCTGAATGCCCACTTTCATAACAGGGTTCAGCACCTCAAGGCTATTCTGAAAAACTATTGCAATATCCTTCCATCTGAATTTGTTCATTTCAGGTTCAGGCAAAGATGAGATTAGCTCATCCCTGTAAAGAATTTCCCCGGAAATAGCTGTATTTTCCGGTAATAGCCCCATAATCACGAGGGCAACGGTGGTCTTACCACTGCCGGATTCTCCAACAATACCCAGAATTTCTCCTTCTTTAATCTCAAAAGAAATACCATCAACAGCCTTAATGGTATCAACGTCAGTTAGATAGTGGCATTTAAGATCATTGATTTTAAGCAGATTCATAATCATAACCCTTTTTCGTCCCTGACTTTTTTCCCTCTCAATAATCCACTCAATATCAGGCTCTTACTCCTGTTCATCCGCCCCTGAGTTCACTCCTGCTTTTTTTGCAAAAACCATTCTTGACCCCTCTTTCATGTCCAGGGTCCTGAAGACTTCAAGTCCGTAGTCTCCCAGCATCCCGATATATTCATTGAAGGGCACGCTATTTTCGAAGCAGTATCCTGTACTACCTTTCTTTGTGTCTTCAAAGGTCCAAAGGTTCCAGTCCAGGCTGAAGAGAGGGTCTGATTTCGTATTTTCATCCGGGACCTGCAGAGTTACGAAAACCCCACCATCGTTCAGGGCTGAAGCAATTTTAGGAATAAGTTCGGGAGCCTTGCCACCAGGGTTAAAGGATGAGAATATAAGGTCGTACCCGGTTCCGAGTTCATCTTTAAAGAAATCACCGGGAATTACGTTCACATTGGAAGCCCCGTATTTTTCAATGTATTGCTTCGTCTTTATGGTTACCTGGGGAAGGTCAAATACAAAAGCTTTTAGCTGCTCGTTCATTTTAGCAAAAGCAATAGAATAGAGCCCGTGCCCTCCTCCCATGTCCAGAAGTTTTCGAACCTTTCCTAAATCAACGTTTTCCATAACCGTCCTGACGGTTTCCTGGAGCAGTCCACAGCGGGTGTTTTCAGCCATGCAACTGATAATCTCCCAGAAAAAGGGACCTTTATCGACAACTACAGGCCCATTCTTCATAAGCTCGGGCAAACGGGCCCAGAGTACAGCGTTCCTGGACATTTCGGAAAGGTATTGCTGCTGGGAAAACTGACTTTCTTTAAGGAGATATGTAGCGGTAAGTTCCGAATTCACATACCTGGGCAAAAACGTGCTTTTTTCAACTTTTTCTTCTCCCTCTTTTTCTTCTCCCTCTTTTTCTTCTCCCTCTTTTTCTTCTCCCTCTTTTTCTTCTCCCTCTTTTTCCGTCATCTCTTCCTCAACGATCTCCTCAAACCTGTCCAAAAGCCCGAGACTGACAAGAGCTTCGCAGAAATGGGGAGTTAACACCGGATCGAGCCCTATTTTTTCGGCAAGTTCACCTGCCTGAAAGGGGGTTTTCAGAGCTTCAAACACCTCAAGTTCAAGAGCTGTAAAGATCAACCTGTACTCTTTCAGTCCCCTGGTCGAGTTTTCCATGGTCTTGACGAAACGGTCTACACCCACAGCCGGAGTGTCCATTAGCTCGTTCTTTACTTTCATGTTCAATCTCCTTTTACGCTTTTTTTTTCGTAAACCAATTGGAAATAAATTGGAAGTTAATTGGAAATTAATTGGAAATAAATTGGAAATAAATTGGAAATTAATTGGAAATTAATTGGAAATTAATTGGAAATAAATTGGAAATTAATTGGAAATAAATTGGAAATAAATTGGAAGTTAATTGGAAATAAATTGGAAATAAATTGGAAGTTAATTGGAAATAAATTGAAAATCATAGAAACCATGATAAGTCATCTGAAATCAATAATTTTCCCTCTTCCATAACCACACCCCATCGCTCATCTAATCTACGACTTCCATGTCATGCTTTTTCTTCATCCCTTTCGCAGAGCCTATGTAGCCTTAAAAGTTCGGCAATGAAACCGTATATTTTCATCCTGGGGTTGAGGGAAGATTTCGGATTCTGGAAAATCATCTGCATTCCGATTTCCAGGTGTTTAAACTCGCTTCCCTTAAGCCTGGAAATGTTGGTCAGATAGTGGCATTTAAAATCATTGGTTTTAAGCAGACTCATGATCATAAGCCTTTTTTTATCTTTAATATCGGATCAAGTATCCTTTCCATATCCCTGCTTATGAATGCAAGACAGAGCAGGAGGAAAATGAGCATAAACAACGGAGGCAATAACCACCATTTCCAGTAAGGTGTAAAATATATCGAACGGAAACTGGTTGCATGATTAAGCATCATCCCCCAGCTCTTGGAAGTAGGATCTCCAAGGCCCAGGAAGGCAAGTCCTGCTTCGGCTATGATTGCGTGTGAGGATATCCCGATGACAAGCACAAACAGGACAGGCAGAACTTCAGGAAATATATGCCTCCGGAGCAGGTAAAATGGCTTTGCGCCGTAGTTCCTGGCGGCAATAATATAGTTGTTATTCTTTAGTGACAATGTCTGGGAACGTGCAATACGTGCAGGTTTGGCCCAGCTGAAAATAACAAGTATAAGAATTACGTTAAGAATGCTTGGACCAAGAAAAGCAGATATTACAATCAGAAGAGGAAAGCTTGGAAGAGCCATTGTCACATCAATTACTCTCATCAAGCCCTGATCAACATGCCCTCCAATATATCCTGCCAGTATTCCAAGAGCTCCTCCCCCAAAACCTGCTATAACGGCTACGGCAAGCCCTATTGTAAGGCTCATTCTTGCACCGTAACATATCTGTGACCAGATATCCAGACCGAGTTCATCGGTTCCAAGTATGTGTCCGGGACCAGGAGGTTCAAGTGAATCGCCTGTAATCTTCTGAGGAGGATAAATTGTTATCACAGGAGCAAAAACTGCCATTAAAATGATGCAGAGAATTCCAAGGATACCAATTTTACCTTCAGTACTGAACCTGGAGAATGGTTTAGCTATGCTGCTGACAGTTCTGTTAATTCTGTCAATTCCGTTAACTCTACCAATTTTGTTAATTTTATTAATATTTAAAGCCTGAATAAAAGAGAGTATTCCGGCGTTTCCAGAAGCATCAGTATCCTTTATTATATCACAACCCTCGGATCAAGTTTCCCGTATATTTTGTCAACCAGAAGGTTGCAGATAAGTATGGAAATTGCAATTACTAGGAGAATACCCTGAATAAGCGGATAATCCCGGCCGACTACAGCACTTCTGAGTGTCATCCCTATGCCTGGATAGGAAAAAACATTCTCAACCAGTACAACACCCCCCATCATTATGCCGATCGTAAAACCTGTTCTTGTCACTACCGGGAGCAGTGCATTTCGGAGTGCATGCCGGATCCAAACGTTTTTTTCACCCAGACCTTTGGCTCTGGCAGTCCTGATATAATCCTTTGTGGTTACAGTAATCAGTGTGTTTCTGGTGAGCAAGTACACGCCGGTCAGTTGTGAAAGTGAGAGAGTCAGAACAGGCAGAAAGGCATGGTACGATATATCCAGTATCTGTTCTGCAGGACCATTATAGTTTGCGAAGGGGATAACAGCACCTGCAAGTGGAAAAAGCCTGAGATATACACTAAAAATCAGAAGAAGGATCAGACCAAGCAGAAAGGAAGGAATTTCTGCAAAGGCAATCATACCCGTCATCATAATTCTATCACTCTCCTTCTTCCGGTTCTTTGCAGAAATTGTTCCAAGAACCACACCGGAGATTGTACTGATTACTGTAGCACTCATGACAATCAATATAGTCCAGGGAAGATGGAGCAGTATTACGTCGCTGACCGGCATTTTATAATAAATACTCCTTCCAAGATTGCCAGTCATCAGGTTTTTCATATATGCTAAAAATTGTTCAGGCAATGGCCTGTCAAGTCCGTAATAATTTATGTAATAAAGGTGCTGCTCCTCTGTCATTACAATAATGTCTTCCCCAACTTCATCTGCGGAAGTTGTTGAGAATGGATCTCCAGGCATCATCCTCGGTAGAAAAAAATTAATGACAAGAATTATAAAAAGTGTTGATAACAACCTGAAAATAAACGAATTCCTGTCATTTACCATCCAATCATCTTTTCCCTTTACTATCCGATCATCTGCCTTTAACTTCCCAAACCATCATACCGGTATATACATCAGACTCAGAATGGTAGATTCCATCTGGGGAGGCATTTTGATAATAATCCTTTATTTTCTGCTTTGTTTCGTCATCAAAATCCCGGTCCCTTCCAATGAACCCTATTGTCTGTTCTGCCGTTTCTTTCCAGTTTAGTTCATCCTTCCATTCGGAATGGTTGATCCGAAGCGATGGCTTGTAGCCTGAGAGGTAAAGATACATGAATGGATAAATTATGCCGTTCATGTTATTTTCGGATTTTTCACCGAGTATCGAACTCCTGATGTCACGATATGCCCTGTCCTCTTCTCTTCTCAGAAAGTTACTGTAATAACAGAGATTTTTCGAGCACTCCATCATTTTGTCAAAACTTTCGATATCCTTTACTCCCGGGGTCATGGATGCAATTACCAGGTCAAATTCATTCCGGAACCCAAGCTCATCTATGTCTGCGGTCCACCAGGAGCATTCAACGATATCTACCGGAAGAGACTCTGTTTTTACAGAATCTTTCAGTCTGTCAAGCATTCCTGATGAGATATCAAGTGCTGTCACCTCTGCTCCAAGCTTTGAAAGAGGGAGAGTGAGAGTACCGGGCCCGCACCCGATATCCAGGACTCTGGAACCTTCCGGATTAAATCCGGCCTCTTCAAGGAGGTCGAGAATCTCATCGGTTCTCTTCTTTCTGTTATCTTTTTCAATGTTATTCGCATAGTCCCCAGAACGTTTGTTCCAGAACGCTGCCATCCTGCCCTCATCCTGGAGCATCACACTAGTTGTAGTTTTTTTCCAGCAGTCGATCAGGTTATCAATGTTATCTTTTTGTTGCAATTCCATCCCTCTCTAAATACGAAAGAATACTGTGTGTTCTTGCATGGTGATCGTATCTATTCATCCAGCCGTCATATTTTGAAATGCGCCATACATCATATGATGTAGTATAATAGAGCGGTATTGCGGGTACATCATTAGCAAGTACGATCTGCATATTGTATACTATTTCTTTCCGTTTACTATCGTTCAATTCCTGCAATTCCTGAGTGCCAAGATCATTCAGGGTATCATTGTGGTAACCAAATATTGCTGCGCCAGATGATACACTTCCTGACTGTGCACCTGTGTCACAGTACCTTGTACGGAGATAATCCGCATCCTGCCCCCAGCCGCCAAAGCCGCTGATCGCAAGTTCAAAGTCTCCGCTCTTTAGATTGGCATCACGGGATTTACTCTCAAGGGCTTTCACCTGAACGTCAATTCCCACCTCACTCAGTCTCTCTTTTATAAGTTCGCCGATACGGACTTCGTTACTGCCAAGAGATAATACATATGACAGTTTTTCCCCGTTTTTATCAAGTATTCCATCCCCATCTGTGTCAGTCCATCCGGCTTCTTCAAGCAATGCTCGAGCCTTATCCGGATTGTAATCATATTTTGGCTGGTCAGAGTTATACCAAATATGGTCTTCAGGGAGTATGCCCATTTTACCGGCTTTGCCTGCACCTCTTGCGATCTTTTCCACCAGTTCATCGCGATCAATGGCGTAAGCAAAGGCCTGCCTTATTCTACTGTTATTTAGTTCAGGACATTTTTTCATATTGAAATAAAACTGGTAACCCCAGAAAGCCGGCTGCTGGACTATTCTTATATCAGAATCTGATTTGAACCGGTCAAGAGTATCAGGCGATATACTTGTGAAATCTATTTGTCCCTGTTCAAAAGCTATCAATGAGTCGCTGACCGGAATAAATTCGACGGCTTTAACGGCAAGCTCCGGTCCCCAGAAATTCTCATTTGCTACAAACCGATATGTTCCATGCTCTTTGTTGTACTCATCAAGAATGAACGGGCCAGTGCCAATGACTGCTTCCGGATCAAGGAAACTGGTAGGATCGGAGACATTTTTGTATATATGCTCAGGTATGATTTTAAAACTCGTGAGCTTATAAATGAATGGAGAAGCAGGCTGAGTGAGTACGAACTTGACGGTACTGGAATTCACAACCTGAACATTATCTATAATACCGGACTCAATTCCACCTGATATGGGCACATTTTTCTGCTCGTAATCGAAAGTAAATTTAACATCATTTGCCGTAAAAGGCACTCCATCGCTCCAGTTGACACCGTCACGGAGATAAACTGTATATTCTGTTCCATTTGAATTGACATCCCAGCTTTCAGCCAACCAGGGAATTATACCTTTTTCATCCCTTTCGAACAGGCTGTCAAAGATCATTCCAACTTTTGATGACCCAGGACCCCTCGGATATATTGTAAACGGCTGTGGATAGCCACAATCTCCTCCGCTTAGATTTACAACATCCACATACTTTGATCCGTCGGAAGGGTTCTCAACCAATGCCCCTGTCTGATCAGAAGCGTTTTCAGCCGATGCTCCGGCCTGAGTATTGTCCTTATTAGCACAGCCCGCCGTTATTAAAATCAGTGCTGTCAAGAAAATAGAAAATAATAACTTTTTTTTCTCCATCACAGAACACCTTATTTTGTGAATTAACCTACCTAATCACCTGCAATATGAATAATCACCTGCAATATGAATAATCACCTGCAATATGAATAATCACCTGCAATATGAATAATCACCTGCAATATGAATAAAGACACTAGCAACACGTAGTTGTTATTATCTAAAAATATAAGAGTGTTACGAAATGTACTCAAACAAAATAAACTTTATTAAATGAACATTTTAAAAAAGAGATATTAATTAGATAAAAACTCCCAAAACAAAGTCAACCCATTCAAAATACAGTTCTTGCCAAAAAAATTATTTTTCACTGAACTTTTATTCAGAATCGTAAGTCCATCTAAATAACCCAAAGAATACTCAGGGATCTATAGAGATCTCAAAAAAAATCTCAAAAAAAATGTAAATGTAATCAAAATCACAGAACCTGGATTCGGCAGGTCGACATTTCATTTTCGGTAATTTTTGTTGATGACGATATTAATAGGCTCTGTTCCAAAATCTAGTGATTTTTGCATTTCTTGATTGAAAATCTGAATTAACAAGAAAAATCCGTTTTTCATCAAAATCAATATTCGACGTCTTAAGGCTTCAACCTCTGAGTTATATCACAGGGATTGTGGCCAATTACAAAATTTAATGATTTTGAATTTTACATTTATCACTGGATTTTGGTACTGAGTCTATTAATATGATGATCTATTATTGTGTGCATTTGTGAGGTTTACATATGACCAAAACATAATTTCTCATACTAAACTTTAATGGAAAAATGATTCAGTGTTTATATGTATCGTTGTATCCTCTTCAAATTGTATAGGTAAAAGTAAATTTCACGTATTTACTGAAAATTTAAAAATTTAATTAAGTTTGAGAAACAACCTCAAGCGTTGTACTCAACTTTATAACTGTATGATTAAATTGTTGTACATTTTTCGAGTTGGAAAATTCTCCATTGAATTTGAAAAGGACACGAAAAAGCTCAAAATTCACACATGGTATAACTTTAAACCCCTTGAAAAATGATTAGTTTTTTAAGGGATATTAAACCTTATTTGCCCAATTAAGTGTAGTGTCAGTCCTCTCCCCGCTAAGGTACATTCATTAAAGAATTTATTTACTATTTAAAGGAATTAAGTACTTTAATTGGTAAATTAAACGTTAATTTTTCCTTACTTTTAACATTAAATTTTGTATGAATGAAAATGATATCAGATGCCTTATTTCTAAATAAACAGAAATTGTAATAGAATAAAGTATTTATCTCGCTCTCTTCTTGATTTAAAAGACTATTATAGATTATTTATCTAAAAAATTGATTTTTAGAGTGTACCTTAATTGGAAAAATTCTAAATGCATACCTATTATCCAAAATAAGCATTGTATACCCTTAGTTTTAGTACTGATTTGGAAGGACCCTATATAACTTATATCCAAGATACTAAACGATTTGTCATATTAGGTATTCTACCGAAAAATAAAATCAGAAATTACACATTTGATTTAACCGTTTGATGATTTGGCTAAAAACTTTGTATTTTATATAGAATACCTTAGTATTAAATTATGGAGTTCAAATATCTCCAAAAAACCAATTTGAATTCCAAATGTCCAGTGGCTTAATTAAGTTAACTTTGGAAAAAGTGATGGTTTACTTAATCCAGTCTCTGGAGTTAAATCTCGGGGTGAAAAGAAAGAACAACAAGAGAACACTCATTGGTGTACTCTTGTTGCATTTCTGATGGTATGTATCAAAATCCTGTTTATCGGGATGAAATTGAAAAAACCTATTTGATATTCTTTAAATAATGGGCTTACTTCAGGATAAAACATTAAAAAACAGACTCAGATAAATAAATGTATTTTAACCCCGTCTTTTACTTGAACCTATAGCTCTCCACGATTTATATTTTAAAAACTACCCAAAATGAAATATGATTTTTATTCCTGCAACTTTGCCCATTTACGTTATTTTTTGAGGAACTGCTTTGTAAGTAAAAAATCCAAATTATCTAACATAGCACACCTTTTACTTCATAGTATAACTTATATTCAAAACACAAAAATATTTTCACTAAAATATTTGTTATATTAAGCACTATCACTGAAAAATAAAATCAGAGATTAAACATCTGATTTGATAGTTTAATGATTTGGCTAAAAACTTTGTATTTTATATAGAGTGCGTTAGTATTAAATTGTGGAGTTCAAACCTCTCTGAAAAACTAATTTGAACTCCAAATGTCCAGCGGCTTAATTAAGTCAACTTTGAAAAAATATAAGGTTTACTTAATTCTGTATCTGGAGTTAAATCACGGGGTGAAAATAAATGACAACAAGAGTACACTTAGAAATGGTGTACTCTTGTTGCGTTTCTGATGGTAAATATTGAAACCGCTATGGCTTCTGGAGAAAGTCGCTATAGTACTGTGTCTACAATTACTGTTCCATGAGGAAGTTATTAACCATTCTTCGGGAAACATTTCCCAAAAAGAGCCTTAAAGAGTAGGTGGGGAACAAGGAAACATAGGTTCAAAGATTTTATAGAATATTAGTATAAAAGCATATACAAGAGATGGAATTTAATGCCTAACCGATGACGCATGAATCCTTATTATACTGCTTATTTTATAGTTGCCAAAAAGAATTAGGAAACCATTTTAGATATGCTTTTATGTAGAAAAGAAAAAATGTACTGCTTTAATACTAAAGCATTTGCTCTGATGAAAATATTTAATGTTTTTAAAAGCTGGCTGGAAAAGCTTTCTTCTTTAAAAAACAAAATATTCAGTGACGAGGAAATGCACTGGAAACTGGATTGTATTTTTTGCGTGGTGGAAAAAATACTAAGAAGAAAGTTATTGAAGCCTGTACAATTGCAGTCTATCATCAACGTACAGACATACCTGTGGTTACTGCACTTTTGAGTGATGATGCACTTCAATTCCAGCAAATTGCATATCATCATGACAGTTGGCTGATTTTCCTATAAATGAGAACAAAAAACGTCTTTTGAGAACAAAAAAGCTTAGTGAGTGGAAATTGAGAGATTTCCACTCAATTTGAAGAGGATACAAAACCAGTCCTTGCAAAACCAGTTCTGTCATCTTCTCTTAATTTTTTTATTTTAAACCTCATTTTCAGTTTTTTATTTGGATTTTTATTTGGATTCCCCGACAGTTATTGAGTAGTCGAAACTGTTTGTGTTTTTCGGGAGAATTGTAAGTTCCCAGGTTCCAATTGCTCCAACTGCTCTATATGTTTCGGTATATTCCCTGCTGTCACTCTGATAGCTTGAACTATCTTCCGTCGCCCACACTGGGAAGATATATCCTTGAGAGTATACGGCACCACTCTCAGAGGTTTTCACAAGGGTTAGATTAACAGGGCTAGAATTGCATTTCAGGTTTATTTCAAAACTTGGCTTTTCTATTTCAGGAGAAATACGCACAGAGTCATCCTGGCCAGAAGTTTCAGCAGAAACTTCAAGCATTATCGGGTCGGTAGTTGTGGTATTAAAGGTTCTTACGTAAGGGGTTGTAGGCTGTTTATCAACCGTAAAGCTCAGACTTATTTGCGGGACGGACCCATCATTCTCTTTCCCATCAGCGTTCATTTCGATATAGGCATCATAACTTCCGCTTGCATTCTCCGGGACTGGAACCCTGATGGTCATATTAGCGATTTCACCGGCTTTTATGGTTGAAGGTGCAGAGATCTCTATTGTATCATCACTAAAAGCCAGTTCTTCAAATGAATAGTCATATACTTCGTATTTCGTTACCTTCGGATCAATAGTAACATCTTTCCCTGCAACGTTTTTAATTTTTACAGCGTATACATATTCCTTTCCAGGCTCAATAGTGTCAGAAATATAGCTTGTCTGAAGCTCAAGCTTTGGACGGACAGGCACTGAGACACAAAGGTACATTGCATTGACATACATAGGATCACTATATCCTTCAGCAGATAGAGAATCATCAGATCCTTCAGCGGATTCCTGAATATATACAGGAGTATCGTATTCTTCTGGATAAGTATCATTTGTGAAGGCTATCTGGGCCTCATAATCTCCAGTTTCAGTATCCTCGGGAACACTTACCTCAATGGTAAAGTTCTGCTCGACTCCAGGACTTACCGTTACATTTTCAGGTAAAATCGTAATCCAGCTTTCGTTTACAACATCATAATAATAATCGTCAGATGGAGCTACAACTTTCGGGGCTATATCGAGGTTTTCGTTCCCTTCGTTCCTGAAACTGACGTTGAAGGTTTCATTCTCTCCCGGCATGAGATATACCGAATAGTAGGATGGATTTATATCGTGTACGGTGTAATTTCCGTAAATTTCTTCCAATCCAGAAACTATATTACTTTCGTAAGTTCCATTTTCGTAGGTAGCTGTTCCATTAAGCTCTTCTGGCTGAGCAAACGCAGCCGGTAATAATATCAGGCAAAGCAATAAACTAAAAAACTGAGATGCTGCCTTCAATGCTGTACTTTTCCTCATGTTTCTGACTCCCTTCTTCTAGTGAGAATTATGCATTTATAACCGATGCACTCAGGGTCTCCAATCTCCTGCAAACTAGCAGTATAAGACTCTTGATTCGTAAATCTATACTTTTTAATAAATAAATTGGATGAACATTTTTTATAATGTGTATAATCTCATTACATGTCCCCCTATAAAATACTTATGAAACCTTGTAAATATTTAGGAAGATTACAACGCAGCTTACAAATCTGCACTGAATTTGTTTCTCAAAAACTCTGAATTTAAAACCAGAAAAATAGAGCCAGGAATTATACACAGAAAGATTTAAATATTTGCAATAAGTGAGGGAGTTTAAAAAGGACTTGCTTAAGTACAAACTCGCTTATTATAATTAGATAAATGTATCCAGATGATATCTTCAAATAATGTTTTCAAATGATATCTTTATCTAAAATAGTCATCTTTCATTAATAGTCATCTTTCACAATATATTTCAAAGTATAATTGCCCATATGGATAGTATTTTTTATCTCATAGTATTTTATATTTCTTTATTTTCAAAGATATTTCTTTTTTGCAAGGCTATATACTTTCAAATACTACGGTCAACCTACCCATATTCAGGAAAATAAGCATACACCTGCTTTATCAGGATTTCTTTCGGGAAGTTTCTCTCTTTTTTTCCAGAAGTCCCCATAATTTTTCACATTCACCGGCTGTAAGCCCGATTTGCTTGACAAGGTATTCTTCCGTTTTCTGGTTCTTTACCGTGTCTTTTATCAAATGGCTTATTGTATCCCTATGATGTCCTGTTATTCGCTCAATACTTCGTATTCCGTTTTTTTCAAGGAATAACCGATATATCAGTCTTATCTCATCTGCGGATAGATGCTTGCGGTAAACAGCGGTGCCTTTTGTATCCATAAAAAATTTTCCGCAATGTTTACAATAGTATCGCTGGTGTCCGGTTTTATACTTTCCTCGCTTTATAATAGCTTTCCCTTCTATCCTGAGATAATATTTGCATTCAGGATTTGGGCAAACAGTCTCATTTTGGTTTTCAACTGACATAATATACTCAATAAGTTGTAACTTCAATAATATATTTATTTTGCTCGGTTTGCCTTAAACATTTTGTTTCAGATTGATTCATTAGCATAAAGACAAGCATTATTTAAAATTCATTATCAGATTAACTCATACAATTAATACAAATAAAATCCATTATATTTATTATTTATGAGAACAGATAAAAAATGTGGGACTCTTCCTGTAAAATTTAAATTTATCTATAAGCTTTGATCCTGCAAAAACATTCTGAGCCATAAAGAGAGAGATGTTGCTTTATTAGTCCGGGCAAATAATTATACATTGTCAAATTACCTCTTATTTGAAGCTGTTACTACATGTTTTTCCAATTGATTCCCCTATTTTGAATATTTTTGACTTGATAAAGTCAGCTGTTATTTGTCAGATGTTATTTATTTCATAGAACTATATTTATAAAGAAAAAAATTATACTTTACGTTTGACGTGAAAAGGAAATGTGACAAAGTCAAAATAAAAATTACAGAAATAAAAATCAAATTGCAGGCGATCGCCACACACTAAACAAGATGTTCTACAATTACTGTTGGTAATAATCAAAGCTTTTTTTTCGATTAAAGGCTTTATCTACCTTATTTATCACATGTTTTTGCCCTGAAATTGAATTGTCGGACAGCTGGTAAAGGACAGGATATTCTTAACTCTACATTCACGATGTAATTATTTCGGATAGGCCTTAATATGAACGATTTAAATTTTACAGCCTCTAAATATTATCTTCTTTTATACTCTCTGCACTTCTGTACGAATTTTCCTGCCGGGAAAGTTGCAGGATGAGAGTGCATATACCCTGCGAGAGTATTGTGCTCAATAAGCCCGTCAAAACCGTCCTGTATACCTTTTCCTCGAAGCATTTTGTATTCAAATCTTGCATCACGGTCACATTCCGTAATAGAAAAATGGAACTCATGACCTTTTATGTTATGAGAACAAAAATTTCTGTCTAGAGGGTGCGCTTCGGTATAGTCCAGAGCGTTAAGCTGGTGCGTCATGAGTGTATTTCCAGGCACGACATCTGCCATTTTATAGACTCTGCCATCTACTTCATAGGTTCTGCAGAGGTAGAGTAGACCGCCGCATTCTGCATATATAGGCAGGCCATCAGCTGCAAGGTCTTTAAGCTTGCGTGTAGTCTTTGAGTTTTCAAGGGATTCTGCATAGAGTTCAGGATATCCGCCTCCAAGATATACTCCATCTATGTCCGGCATTTCTCCTGCCATCGGGCTAAAGAATTCAACTTCAGCTCCATGGTACTTGAAGGCATCGAACATATCCTGGTAATAAAAACAGAATGCAGGGTCCATGGCGATTCCTATCCTGACATCTGTCTCCGGCTTCTTCATGTAAGAAATCTCCGGAATTAAACAGGGTTCGGCAAGTTCAAGAATTGCGTCAAGGTCAACATTCTCCTCAATAAATGATGCCATCTCTTCTATATTGTAATCATTTTCGTGAGCCATATACAGACCAAGATGCCTGGAAGGAACTTCGATATCTTTCCTTCGTGGAATCTCGCCTACAACAGGGATTTCATCCGAAAGTGAATTTTTTACAAGTTCCGCGTGGCGTGGACTTCCAACCTGATTCAGAATTACGCCTGAAACCTTTACTTCAGGATCGAACTCCGAGTACCCTTTAAGGAGAGCAGCCGTACTTCTGGACATGCCATTAACATCTATTACCAGAATCACTGGTAAGTCCAGAATTTTTGCAACCTGTGCTGAGCTTGCAATTTCCGTAGAATCGACTCCATCAAAAAGTCCCATTACACCTTCTACTACCATGATATCCGCATCTGCAGATGTTCTGGCTACAGTCTGCCTGACCCCATCTATACCCATTATGTATGTGTCCAGATTCCTTGACGGGAGCCCGCAGATTGCAGTATGATGGGAAGTATCAATGTAGTCAGGCCCTACTTTATAAGGCTGGACTTTTAACTGCCTTTGCTTAAGGGCAGCCATGATGCCCACTGAAATTGTAGTTTTTCCAACTCCACTATGCGTTCCTGCGATAAGTATTCCTTTAGTCATCTGCTGGATATTGTTGCTTTTAAAATATATTAAAGCTATTAGTCCAGCTGTAAGTGATTGTCCGATGTTTGGCAGGTAAACATGTAATTTTGAACTTTTTTATTGGTTGGGGTTTTTCAAACGTTAAATAATACGTAATGCGTTTAAAATGGGTTAACATATATACAAAATTTCATGACATAATAAATAAATCAATTTCATTCAATTTGATAATACAATATATGAGAAAAGTGTTATTTTTGTTGTTGTATTCCCAGTAGTTCCGATCAGACTGACTTCCGAATGATAAAAACCAATTGATCTTACTTTTTATCTACTGATTTTCAAAGTGGATTATATTATTGATCAGATTTTAAAATTTTTAAGCTATAACTTTCACTTACATTTTTCAAAAAATCAGATCACATTGAGTAATTTTATAGCATACGCTATCAGGTTCTTAAACTTTAATTTGAGATAAGTTATATTACAGTTAATCGAATGCGTAGCACTTGATTTCTTTCTTCATTGACCCATTTCAAACAATCCAGTAACACACTAACAGGAATAAAATTCAGCGATTTTAGTCCATATCTTATAACTTTGTTTATATCTTCATTTATTAATGATTTTAGCTCATAAGCTGTAATTTCTAGAACTGACTTTAGCATATTTAGCACATTGTACATTATACATTGAATAATAAAGAACAATACTCTTGCTACTGGAGACCTTGTACATGATCGTATCTTGAACTCGTTTTTCACTCTATATCCAGTTTCTATATTCCATCGTTTTCTATATTCTTCAGGAATCATCTTTTCAAATTTCTCAATTGATTTTGCTTTTTTGTTTGCAGCAAACAGAAGATACTTTTTCTTTTTATCATTATATGTTGCCACAACATTGAAAGAAGGTCCTCCGTTCTGAAAATAATATTCAAAAATAGTCAAAGTATTTCCATACTCTCTTTGATGATTTTTAAGTTATCTATTGATAACCTGAGTCGATTTAGCTGCTATCACAAAATTGACTTTAAGTTCATCCAACTTTGAAATCACATCAGTGTTAAAAAATTCTTTATCGAGGTATGTTGTTCCTGTTTTACACCTATCGTTTTAAGTCTTTTGAATAAAGATTCGATTAAAAGAGAATAATTCTTGTCCAAACTATTGATGTCTATTACGTCAAGTGTTAAGTGAGAAGTTCCAATTATAGACCCTTGAAAAATGATTAGTTTTTTAAGAGGCCTAAATTTATAGTATCTATTTAGGTAGCTTTTGAAAAGCTACATTTTTTCCTCTATTGGAGAATAACCTTTTTCCGCCGTGTCAATTTCCACCGTGTCGATTTTTTGTCATCTTATTAGGGGTTTGCATAAGAATTATTATCCTTTTATTGAGTATTATATAATTCAATGAATAATAACACATCCAGGAGTGAGTCTCCAAATCTTAACCGACACCGCATGATGTTCGCTTGAATAATTTTTATATGGGGAGTGAAACTCTATGGTAGAAGATAAGAAAATGGTAGAAGAAGAGAAAGAAGAGAAGAAGGAAGAAGAGGAAGAGGCTGCTCATGTAGATCCGATACATCCTGAAGATGAGCGAGGGGGAAAAAAGAAGCATCTGTTGAGTTGTGACAAGAGTAGCTGATCATAACTTTATAATTCAACAGGTTGCTGGAAAGGCTGAATAAGGTTTTTGATCCTCTGAATGCTGCAATTAACACGGATGTCCAGGAGGCCCTTTTCCTATTCGAGAGCCCGGTGCTTGAAGGGCATCGTCGCGAATTTGCTGTAAATCCTATGCCAATTTTTTATATACTGTGTGTAATTTTGTTCTTTCGACATGGAATTTTCTACTTTGTAATTTTTTGTTGTACTTACAGAAGATTAGGCACACTGCCGCTTCGAGATAACATAAATATAAAAATAAGGGATTATCCGTTTTTGAGCCATTGAAATTAAAATCTCTTTTGCACCTAAAGTCAAAGACGACGTTCTGACACGTGTAAAAAAACATGAAAAACTGGGTTCTGCTGCAAAAAATCTGGTTATTTTACAAAATTAGTGAGTAACTTTGCAATTAGAAAAGTTAACCACTCTTATCATCTAGAAAAATGGTACATAAAGGTATTAATTATAACTTTAAAGTGCGAGAAGAAAATTTTTGCAACACAACCCTTTCATTTGTTTGTGCCTATTTTGCAAGAATTTCATGCTCGTTTGAACCCGCTATTAAGTCTTGATAACTGCTGTGCAAGTATTGCACACTCCTGTCCGATAGCAGCAGCAAGCATCGGATCAAAGCTGCTTCCGAGTCCACCAAAATCAAACTCGGTGTCTCCTTCTATATTTACCCCTTCAAGAGATAGTATTTGTGCGTCTTTGACTATGTCTTTTACTTCTGATAACTTAATTTTCTTTGTCATGTAAACCTCACTTTATCCGTAAGTTTTTCGTTTGATAAGTGACTATATAAATAAAGTATAAATACAGATTTTACTATTCGACATGAAAGTACAGGTTTTGTTACAAAAATCCTGAAAGTTAACAAATCTAATCACCTAGAATGGTACATAAAAGTATCAATTATAGCCTTAAAGTACGAGAAGAAAATTTTTGCAACACAACTGGGGATTTGGGGCCCCAATGAAGGAACCCTAATTTGTTTATATTCAGTTTCAATAGTTTTTTAATCTTTGAGGCAAATTTTTAGAATGTTTTTTTGGTGAAGCCTCTGGCTTATGTAGTTGATACTGATTTTTCAATACCTTCGCATTAGTTTTCAAGGCGGAAGTAATGCTCTGTCAAATTGTTTGACATCTTTACTTCCAAGCACTACTTATAGAAGTTGTTTTATATAAATATAACAAAAATGATAATAAGTTTGAGCTTTATGGGTAAAATAAACACATTATAGGTATTTTTTACCAACCCCACTTATCCGGTCTTATTGGTCCTTGGCAAATCAGTCAAGACTGTTTTTCTCTGAAAATACCTGCACTCAGAAGAGTTACACTGGGAAATAAATGAAGGCCTGAATGTTAGATCGTCCATCATTATGCGGTTGGTGTTTTCATGACTTATTATCCAGTGCTAGAAATTTTTTATGTTTCGTGCATCAAGCTTGCTATTAACCTTATTAAATTGCACAAAAGGCATGATGCACCACTAAAAGTGTTTTGGAAACAACATCAACTAACTAATAATATGCGAACTGCTTCTATTAATTGACTATAAATAATAAAAAAGAAAAAATATAGGAGGTTTACAGGCAAATCATTCCCTGAAGACTGCAGGTTTAAGGAGATATAAAATGGAAAATTACTCCTGGAAGACTACAGATTTAAGGAGGATACAAAATGGAACCTTAAAGGATAAATCAAGTAAATCTGATTTGCCCATATATGAAATAACTTTTAGATATATATAGATTTCGTATTCATAGGACCTTACCTATAAAAACAGTAAATATTAAAACAAGTAAAAGTGAATAAGTTAATATATACTGGAAATGAAAAAAATAGCAGAAATAAATAAAAGACTCCATTGGTCATCGGTTAAGGATTTATTTCCGTCTTCTGTTACTTTTTTTGAATCCAATTTTTCATTTATTACTCAAACCATTCATCTCTAAACCCTTCTCTGTTTACATGAGGATCTAATGCTTGACTTTCATATACGCTCATTATCGTTTCAACTTTGAATTCCACATCTATGCAGAATTACTGTTAACAAATCTGATGCATTCTCTGCAAATATTGTACTCCAACGTAACTGTGTATATCTAGCCATTTTTTCAGGATGAGTTGTTGATTTTCTTACAAGAGAATAGATTCTTCTGCTAACGATTAGTGTCAATATTGCTGTCCAGATTAGAGCTTCAATTACCTGCACATTCTTTGTTTCAAGAACGTCCAGCGAGTATTTGCTTTTCAATTCCTTAAACAACAGTTCTATGTCCCATCTTGCTCCATATAAGTTTGCAATGTCTTTTGCATTCAAAATATCTTTCTGAATATTTGTGATATAAATATGGTACTTTTCATCCTCGTCATTATAGACTGCAACAAGACGTACAATCATCTCATCCTGTTTTTGCTTGCCTTTATGCTCTCTTCTTTTGAATTCTATTTTTACAACTGCATCAAGATCTTTCCCAGAAAGTTGTTTAATGCATTCACTAACAGTTTTTCCAGCGAACTCCTTGCTTTTTGTCTTAGAAAGTCCCACTTCAACAGAAACAAGAATAGGATCCATATTTTTCCTTATTCTTTAAACAAAATATCCTCCATTTTCCTCAACCCTTGCAAACATCTGAGTTTTGTAAAAACCAAGATCAACAAGCAGAATTCTGGAGTAAAACGATAGTACCAGCTGCTATCACTTATGGTTTTTTGTGACTCAGTTTCATATTCTCGTTTTAAACTGGCAAGTGTACGCTGCAAGCGGACACCAAAACTGAGAGTTAAAATCCAAAAGATAATGACAGGGTCAATTTTACGTTCACGTACTATAAGACCAGTTTCTTTGGCAGTTTGCCTTAACCACTCTTTGGGAAAACATTTTTCGAAGAGAGTCTTCAAGAGTAGGTGGGGGACGAGGAGACATAGATACAGAGATATTTAGATTACTAATAGAAAAAAACACATACAAGAGAGGGGATTTAATGCTTAACCGATGACGTATGAAGCTGTCCCAGATTTGTGGCACCTTCACAGGGAAATATTAATACAGTGCCGTCACTTGATGATGATTTTGATTCAGACATGGCGTTCAAAACCCTCTTTCATTTTTATAAAAAAAAGCATTATGTCTCATATCTCGCACACTATATATCCCTCAAGAAAGGGGTAATAATTTATACCCGAAATCCTAACAAACTGACAAAAAATAGATATGGTAGGAAAAAATTGACAATACCTTCATAATTAAAACCACTAGTCAAGAATTTATTGTCTGGTTCATGAAGTGACTTAAAGGCATTCCGCAGCTTTTTTGAGAATCTAAGGCTTATAAGGTAATAATTAGCTGGTTTTCGTCTGTGTATATTAAAAAGAGTTCAGCCACCTCTTTTGAACAGATAAATTCGATTCCAGGGATTAATTCTTCTTTCTTAAGCCCAATCATATCAGAGGCAAGCTGGCAGCATTTAAACTCTACTCCCATGTCGATGCATTCCTGAACAGTAGAATCATATTTTGGTGATCCTCGGTTTTTATCTTTTTTTGCAAGCAACACTCCCATAGGTCCCCACAGAATAACCAGCACGTCGAGCCCCTTATTCCTATAGTATTTCGCAAACTTGAGAGTTTCCTTAGGGCTGGTGCTTTCGTACACCATATTTTTAAGCAGTAGTAATACCTTTTCGACTTTTGCCATAGAACTCCAGGTCTAAATTGATACCAGATAGCTAAATTGAACGAAAACAAAAATTTTTCTTTTACATTATTGGATTAAACCTATGCTTTCAGGAAGGAAATTCGAACTTCCTTGAAATGACGGCTAACCATCTTCCGGATAAAAATGGAGGAATATGAGGAGATTTTGAACCTCATGTAGAGGCTCTAGCTTTGGTTATGTTCTGTTTCAATGTTTTTTTGATGTTTGATAAAAAGTTCTGGAACTTTTCTCAGTGGTCATAGGTAGTTAAACTGGCCAATACATTTACTTTCAATCCCTTATTATCTAAGTCTCTTTATATAAATTTAACAAAACTGATAACAAGTTTGAGCTTTAAAGGTAATAGACACTTGATCAAAATCATTAAACAAAAGCTAAATCATTAAACAAGAGCTAAATCATCAAACAAGAACTAAATCATTAAACAAGAGCTAAATCACTAAACAAGAGATAAATCACTAAACAAGAGCTCATCATACACAGTATACGTCAATGCAAGTAGACACAAAAGCAATAGGTAGATCTCGGTAATCGGTCCCAGCTAATTGAAAAATATCATTTTAGATTGGTTTTCTACAATGAGGATAATAATATCCAGATAAACCTATCTTTTGCACACTTTTAAAGCAAGTAAATCTGATGAAAAATGTCATATAATTATCCTGGTAAAGTGGGAATCTTATAATGAATATTTATTAGAGAAAAAAACTAACTTAATTTCAAGGATCAACGGCTTTGCATCTTTAAAAATCAAATTTAATTTTTAAATACATTTATTACATATAAATGCGCAACTAGTAAATAGATAATGCATATTAGCCAATGTATTATCAAACAATTATAGCAGATACTAACAAGAAAATGGAGGAAACAAAATGTATCAATGCTTTATAGTAGAACATTACCTTAACAAGGCTGTAGACGTTTACTGCGGTGGGCCAGATGTTTTCAAGGGAACCATAGAAGCCTGTGCCGATAATGTCCTCACTCTCAAAAACGACGGAAAGTATACCCATGTAGCTATAGATAAAATAATCGCCATGTGGCCTCAGTAAATATATACAGAATTTTAAGACTTTTTATTTTTCTGTACTTCTTTTTTATTGGTCATCCAGTATTATATGGTTGATATTATATGGCTGATATTATATGGCTGATATTATATGGTTGATATTATATGGTTGATATTATATGGTTGATATTATATGGTTGATACTGCCATGATTAAATATTCGTATAACAAATAATTGAGTTTTTGTGCAAGGAGCGAAAGTCAGCTCCAGTTGTATTGTGGTTTGGAACAAAAAGGATCTGGAAACTACTTTATGAGCATTTGAGAATAATATCAACCAGACAATAGAGAACGACCAGTAAATTAATAGGAACGTTTATTCTACTTTGTTTGGATCCCAACTACAAGTTCTATTTTTAATCACACCTTAAGCGTTTCAGGGCTGTCCCCAGTTTCTCCGATCCACTGATGATCTTCTTTCCTGTTAACCACTCCAATAGTAAACTCTATCCCGCTTGTCTCCACATACTCCTTTATTCTCTTAAGGGCGTGGTCAACCATCCCGCCAGCCGTAAGGATAAGGCAACGTTTTCCGCAAAGTGCCGCCAGGATAGTTTTGTCTATAACACCAGAGGAAATATCCAACCTGATTCCGTCCTGCTCAGCAAGGATTTTACTTTTTTTACCCATTGCCCCGACAAAGATGATTTCTCCTTCCTTAAGGATTTGTTTTACTTCTGGAAGGGAATAGTTATCAGTATCATAAATCAGGACTCCACCAGCTTTGATCCCTTTACGCTTTAACTCAACAATAGCCCTTCCATCTGGATGGATATGCAACACAGTAGCATTAACAGCCTCGTAAGGAGACTGAGTTGCATACTGTCCGTACATGATCCCTAAGTTCAGGCTATCTCCTTCTTTGACTCCCGGAGGGACATCAACCCATATCAGGTCAATAGGTTTTAGGGTATTGACAAGTTCAGGGATGGTTTTTGGGGAATTTCCTCCCGATGCAAGCCCTCTTCTTTCGATTTCATGATAGATCTCAAGGGTAGTGGGCTGCCTGAGCCCAGTTTTTTTAAGGAGGTCAGAGTCTTTGAAAACTTCTGCCGGAGTACCCTGTCCTATAATTTTGCTGTTTGACAGCAGGAACACGTAATCAGACCAGCGGTATGCTAAATCCACATCATGAGTAGAGATAATAATAGTGCTCCCAAACTGGTTAAATTCGTTAAGCAAATCCATGATTTCATCCGCTCCTACAGGGTCAAGATTCGAGAGCGGTTCGTCAAGGATAATCACTTCAGGCTCCATTGCCATAATCCCGGCAATTGCAACTCGTTTTTTCTGTCCTCCACTTAGGTGATGGGGTGGCTTATCTTTTAGACGAGAGAGTCCCACCTGTTCAAGGGCTTGCTGTACACAGGTATCAACCCTTTCTTTTGAATAACCCAGATTTGCCGGCCCGAAAGCTACATCCTGGTACACTGTAGGGGCAAAGATCTGGTCATCGGAATTCTGAAAAACAATTCCTATGGATTTTCGGATTTCCCTGAGGGATTTTGAATCGTATTTAAAAGGAGTTCCATGGAAAAGGACCTCACCTTCAGCTGGTTTTAAGGTCCCGTTAAGTAAAAGAAAAAGCGTGGACTTTCCGGAGCCGTTTTGACCTACAAAGGCTACCTTTTTTCCTTTTTTGATTTCGATATTCAGGTCCTGAATAGCTACAGTTCCGTCAGGGTATCTATATTTAAGGCCCCTGGTCTCAAGAATGATCATGATCTGTTACCTCAAACAATGGATATGTTTTTTGTAAAATAAAACAGTGCAAGAGTTAAAATAAAGTAGGCAGAAGTTAAAAGTAATTCTGTCGCCTTTACAGGCCTCTTAACCTCAAAAAGAGTCATTTTTCCGTCATAGCACCTGGAATTCATTGCCAGAAAGAGTTTGTCTCCCTGCTCCCAGGAACGGATGAAAAGGGTGCTTGCAAGCATTCCAATAGAATTTATAGAACGCCTGAAGTTTGAGTACCCGAGTCTTACAGTCTGGGCATACCTTATGCAAAGAGCCATGTCCAGGAAAACAAAAATGTACCTGTAGATAAGCATTGAAAGTTCGATAAGAGATTCCGGAAGCCTGGCAGCTTTGAGTACGGCAAAAAGTTCGATCATGGGGGTTGTCAGTGCGAGGAAATAAAGACAGCACATCCCACTTATTGATCTTGCAAGTACCAGCATGGCAAGCTCAAATCCATCTGTTCTTACAGAGAGAGGATAGCCGAGGAATTTGAATGACAACAATTCAGGTCCCGATCCGGAAAAGAAGGCAATAATAAGAATACCTGCAATAGCAAAGCCCAAAGGAGCCAGCAAGAGCTTAAAATATGTTTTAAGAGGGGCCTTGCCAAGAGCCACTGTTGCAAAGCTCATGCATAATGCCATAAAAATAGGAGGAATTGGGGACGTGGCTGAAACTCCTGCAATTAAGCCGAATAATACTATCGCCAATTTCAACCAGTTGTTTCGATGCCTGAGGGGGCTCATTAGGGCATAATCGTCAAGGATATTGGTCATCAGGGAATCCTCAAGTAAAATAAAATCAAGTTGAGTTGAGTTTTGTTCTATATGATGGTTATTATATAATGGTTATGGTGGGCAAGAAACCTTATTACCTAAACCTGAATCTTTTGTGATCTTATTGGGAATAAGCAACTAAAATATTCTTTTGTTTCCCACGTATCTTTTCCAAATTTTTATGTCCGCAATGACAGCTTTCCCCTGAGGCTGTAAGTGGATCTACATGGATGGTTGTTCCAGATAGATAGAAAAAGTTCTCCAGAAGCTTTTCTCTTATCGCGTTAGCAATTTCATGTCCCTCTTCAACCGAAAGGGAAGGCTCAACGGAAGCATTAATCTCCGCATGGAGCTGATGTCCGATCCAGCGGACTCTAAGATCCGTAACTTCACAAACACCTTCAACGCTCTCAGCAATAATTTTTACGTTATCAATGACTTCAGGTTCAACGCCGTCAAGAAGGCGAGTAAACACGAGTTTACTTGTGTCAAAGACTATTTTCAGGATTGTTACTGTGATTAGCATACCAATGAGAGGATCAATCATCGGGTATCCTAGCCAAATTCCTGCAGCTCCGATAAGGACTGCAAGGCTGGTAAAGCCATCTACCCGAGCATGGTAGCCGTCAGCAATAAGAGCTGCACTCCCTATTTCTTTTCCGACTTTCATCCGAAACTGGGCTACTAACTCGTTTCCAACGCAGCCTATAATCCCTGCAACAACCACAGCCTGCAAATGCTCTATCGGTTGCGGGCTAAAGAAACGAGTTACAGATTCATATCCTGCTACAATTGCACTGAAAAGGATAAGGAAAACGATGATCACGCCTGCAAGATCTTCTACTCTACCATATCCGTAGGAGAAGCGTTTGCTTGGTTTTCTTCTGGCCAGGGAAAAAGCTATTGCAAGAGGAATTGCAGTAGATGCATCCCCGAAGTTGTGGATGGTGTCGGCAAGAAGGGCAACACTACCTGACATATAAACGATGAAAATCTGCAGAAGAGCTGTAACCATCAGCCCGATAAACGACCATTTGACAGCCCAGAGCCCTTTGCTAGTAGCAAGTATGGAAGGATCAACAGTTCCATGAGTATGGCTGTGCTTGTGAGAGTGTGTATGGGAATGATTGTGGGAGTGGTCATGAGAATGAACGTGAAAACTGGAGAGAAAATTGAAAAATCCTTTTTTACGGGTATTCTCATGGAGCTGTTTGGAACCGCTTCCCTTTCCATTGGGATAAGAATTAGAATTTTTTTCAGACATAACTGACCTCTTGATTAGTTTAATTATTGAACCTATCTTGAAACCCATTTTGTTCATGATCATTAAGGATTTCCAGAATTGTTCTTTCACGATAAGAAGCTAGATTGGTTACTGAAAGAACAAGATTCAAAGAGCAAATTTTGATCAACGATATAAGTTCAATGATCAACGGTATAAACTCAACAAGGACACTTGGAAGCAGTTTTATAAATAGGTATTTATCTTTAGAAAATAATTTTTTATGCAGGGTTTCATACGTTTTTCTGGAGAAATATTATATAAAGAAGCTTTCCATCATGAGCAGTTTATAGCTAATCTTCCTGAAAGAAGCAAAAAAATTAGATATTTATTACTGGAAATTAGATATGGGATATTTCTGTGTATTAACAATAGATCGTGATACTGATTTTTCGTATGGACTGACGAACTCATATAATGCTTCAATCTTTTAGTGCAGCGAAAAATTCGAATTTTTAATAAATATTAAAATTTTATTATCATAAATTTTCACAATATAATACAAATTTATGAGGAATTTATAAAATAATATATTTGATGAAAACAAGTAATAATGAATTACTAAGAAGTATAATTATATTTGAAAAACATGTACATGCGAAGTAGTAAATAAATGAAAAAACAGAGAAAACAATTAAATTTGTGTTTTCCTGTGAAATATACATAAATGTTTCATTCCTATTCCCCTAAACAAAAACTTTTATATATAATCAATTTTTGCAGAAATAAGGACTGGGGAAAAAGAGTTTCAGAAATCTGTTTGAAAAACTATATGCAAATATTCCATAGGAAAGCTCAAAATTACAAAGACAGCTGTATCATTTGGAAACAAAAAACTTATTGAGCTGTGGAGTTGCAGATAATCACAATCCACTTGAGACAATTAATTATATACGGGGTTTTGCCAAAGTTGATAAAATACTTTAAAAAATTGGACTAGAGCAAAAATGTTTGGTTTGTGCCCGGAAATTATTGATCAATTCCGAAAAAACGAGTATGAAAATCTTCGAATTACAGGCACAAAAATATGAAAGTACTTGAAACGACTTTCATGCCAAAAGAGTAAATCTCCCGAATTTGAGAAAAATAGGAATTCTTTTGCTTGTGGCTTTCAAGAACTCAAATCATTAACTAAAAATTAAAAACTAGAAGAGAAAAACTTTCCTTCCTAAAAGGAGGGAAAGGAAACATGGCAAAGAAAAAAATGTACAGAGGATGTTTTTATAGCGATTGTTTTTCAGTTTTACTTTCGGTTTTGAACCCGAGTTTTTTTTCATAGTTGCTTTTGGCCCTGTAATATCCAAGGAAATATCCAATGATCGATGCACCGATAGCTGCCTGTAAAGCAAATAAAAGACTTTCAATTTCACCACTTGGAGGTTCCCATATAGGTTCTGCAATAGGTTTGTAAGTCCCACCGGTAATTTCCTCAATAACACCTTCAGGTTTGTCGTCAGCTCCACCATATTCGGCATCTGTGGTCGAAGAGACATAAATAAACTGAGCTACGAAAATCAGGAGGATGGCAAGTACTATAAGTTCTAATTTTCTACTCATGCAGAGAGCCCCCTAAGTTTTCTTACAAGTGGTTCTCCAATAACTTTCATTTCAACTAATAAATCACTTTTAGCTTGTATGATATACTTGAAAAGCAGTGCACTGACAGCGCCTTCTACAATCGCCAACGGTATCTGAGTAATTGCAAAAATTGCCACAAATTTGCTGAATGAACTGAAGAACCCTCCAAAGGTAAGTATATTCCCTGCAGGAAACGCCAGAGCAAGTTCTGTAGAAGTCACAATGTAAGTAGCCCAGTCTCCAAGGGTTGCAGCCAAAAAGACAACTAGATAGAAATTGAGTTTGCCCTTCATCCCAGCCTTATAGATCAGGTATGACACTATCGGACCCACGATGCCCATGGAGAAGACATTTGCTCCAAGGGTGGTCAGGCCACCATGTGCCAGGAAAAGAGCCTGATAGATAAGTACAATTGTCGAGAGAACTGCAGTAATAGCAGGCCCAAATATGATTGCACCTATACCAGTTCCTGTTGGGTGAGAACAGCTTCCGGTAACTGAAGGCATTTTGAGTGATGAAAGGACGAAAATAAATGCACCTGCAACAGCAAGTACAGGTAAAATTCCGCGTTCTTCTTTCACTAGCTTATTCAGTTTGTAAACACCATATGCTACAACTGGTATTGATACTACAAACCATACTATACACCAAATAGCTGGTAAATACCCTTCCATTATGTGCATCGAATCACCATGATAATAAGGGAATAAAGTAAAGTTTATATAAAGTAAATATTATTGAGAGTAAAACAAGTTAAATTGCGTTAATTTGTACATAAAGGTTGCGGTGAATAAAAACAAGGGCGTAGGAGCTCAAAAAATTAATTTAAAGGTAAGAATGTTTTCAAAATACCATAAATATAAAATAAAACAAGCTAACTTGAATATAGATAATAGATAGATTCGAAAAGTATTTCTGCTTCTTTAGATTTATGCAATCTAGCTCTACCGAGTACAGGAAATGCACATGAAGTACAAAATCAAGTACGTCAAATAGTATAAATTTATATTTGAAACGGTAAAAAGTTTGAGACTATTGATTTTTCAATTCAAATGCTATTATTTCAACTGCTATTTTTATTGTTTGAACACATTTTATTTAATCTAAATTGCTTTAGTGGAACTTACAGAGATTCCAAAATAAGAACCTTTTAATTTGGATTCGAAAACAAGTTCCAAGGCAAATACGTGCTTTATTTGTCCATATTTTCGGTTTGAAGTACGATTTTTATAACTCAAATTTATTACCGATTTTTTCTTTAATTTTAAACATAATTATAACTATTTTTGGTTAAATGTGTTAGATCTATACTTATTTTACCTAAATAGGTAATAATTGTGAGCCAAAAACCGTTTTTTATATATTTTTCTACCAATGCTCCGAATATTGAAGTTTATGATACAGAATCGGCTGCTCATTAGTTTTAGGAAGTTCTGAGTTTGAATGACAAGTTTGAACCTAAACCTTTCAATTTTCATTATTAAAACTTAACGGCTGTTATCCTGTAAGTTCAGAAGGTATCTAACATTTTACGGAAAAGAAATTGATGGGTCATGCCATCTGGTTATTTTACTTTCCGGGTTCTCAATGATCTATGATACATTATCTGGGAATAGGATACGTACGACACAATCTGGGAATAGGATGCGTACGACACAAAAAATGTTATTGGAATTATTTACAGTGTTACTTTTAATACTAACACAGGAACGTATCGACTGATGAAAACAAGAGAAATAACTATAATTTTTCATATGTGAATCTCAAAGATTTGTGGCACATATTAGATGAGGATAACATGCATAAAAAGACTTACTTCTTGTTCTTAATCGCATTGCTTTTCCTGGTATTTTCACCAGGTGTACTGGCAGAAGAAAATAAGATAAACGTAACTTATATTGCATTTTCTCCAAGTGATGCCCTAGAGTTAGCCAGCCAGAAAAATTTGTACAATGAATTCATAGAATACACATATATCCCTGCATATAATTTCACCACATATTGTGCAAGTGACGAGCTGCTTGCAGCAGGAAAGAGTGGATTCCTAGAGACACAGGATGTAATCTTCTGCCAAATGCTTGACAAATCTGTATATGCTTCAATGGATGAAAATTTCAAAGCAGCTTCTGATAATGGAACCTCACTTATGGCAATTCAATCTTCAGACACACCTTCTTATTTTGCTTATGATTCTAACGGTTCTGTTGATGACCCTATCTGCAACTACTACAACAACATTAGCACTGAAGGAGGCGGACTTGAGAATGCGGAAGATCTATTGATATACCTTGTAACAGAAGGGCGTGTCCGTGGGTTATTTACTTCTTTTAATAAGAGCGTTGTAAAAGTTGAAGACTATCAAATTTATGATGAAAAGTTACTTACTTTATTTCAGCCAGATAACCCGTAACTTGCTGCGGGATGCGTCAGCGCAACTTTGTCAATAGAGGGAACTTACAGGAAAGGATAACGTTTGTTACCCAAATAATCAGATCTAAATAATAGTGTTTAAATTCCTTTTTAAATCCGCTAGTGGTCCCATTAAATATCATTTTTTAGGATTAGCTGGGTGCAGATTGTGATGAATTGCTCGGTAAATAGACTTTTACTTCTTGATCTTCAGAGTTTGTTCAAACCATATAAAGTGCCGGGTAGAAAGCCTCTCCTGGATCTTTTTAGAAATCAAGAGCGGAAACTAACCTGAATCCATCTATAGGTAGATGATATCTATTGAAAGGGAAAACAATACTCGTATTAACTGCCGTTTTTGTACTGTTAATCCTTATATCAAGCTCTGCGTCCGCAGCTACTCTCTGCGTGAAGGAAGGAGGAGGTGCGGGAAAATACGGAAGCCTTCAGGAAGCCATAAATGCCGCTGTTGAAGGGGATGTTATCCTCGTTAGGGAAGGGAGTTATAGTGAAAATGTACTTGTAAATAAATCTCTTGATATAATTGCCAGGAATCCATGCCCTGATAAAACCGTCATCACTGCTCTGGACCCCGAGCTCCCTGTACTCCATGTGACTTCTAATTCCGTAAATATCAGTGGATTTACTTTGAAAGGAGCAGATTCAGCATATGGGATTTATCTTGACAGGGTTTCGGAAAGCAACATCAGCAACAACTATTTTTCAGGAAACTGGAGAAGTATCATGTTAAAAAGTTCGCATAAGAACTCTCTGGAAAATAACTGCTTATCTAGCAGTGACAATGGAATCTGGCTTGAAAGTTCGAGACAAAACTTACTAAAAAACAACAAAGCGGATTCTAACCGTCATTACGGTTTCTATTTGAATGCATCCGAAAACAATACTTTTCAAAATAATTGTGCATTTAAGGACGCAATTGGCATTTACATGGAAAACTCTTCAGGCTGCCGTGTTATTGGCTCGGAAACCTCAAACAACTTTTACGGGATCTACCTTACCGGTTCTGGAGAAAGCCTGCTCGGAAACAACACCGCAAACTCAAATGAGATGTATGGCATATACTTGGGAAATTCGAATGGAAGCACTCTGGAAGGAAATATTGCAAACTCAAATATATGGGGGATTTATCTCGACTCAAGCTCCAACGTACTTAAAAACAACACAATGTCTTGCAACAACAGGAATTTCGGAGCCTATACATATCACTACACTGGTGAGATGAATAACACAATAGATACCAGCAACACCGTAGATGGAAAATCGATATACTATCTCTTAGGAGTTTCGAATAAGACTCTTGACTCTGATTCAAATGTAGGAGTTGTCTACTGCATTAACTGTAAAAATATAACTCTCAAAGACCTGGTTCTTAAAAACAACAGTTTTGGAGTTTACCTGTACAATACTCAAAACTCACTGCTTGAAGGAAACAATATTTCAAACAATGAACACGGAGTTTACCTTGGAAACTGTTCGGTAGTAACTCTCAGGGGTAATGATGCTAATTTGAATGAAGGTGATGCCTTCATCTTAAGCAACTGCAGGAACTGCCTTGTAAAGGAGAACAATGCTTCGAACAATATGGCAGGCATCTGGCTCTGTGATATCAGCAGAGACAATATCCTCAAAGAAAACACAGTTACTTCGAGTAGCTGGTGCTGCATAGACCTTGGGGATACAAGCTGCAACAATACTCTTGAAGGAAATACTCTTTCCGGGGCCTATGAAGGAATCTATCTGTACGGGGTCAGTGAGAAAAATACTTTGAACAACAACAATATTACGGCCAGCTCCTATGGATTATTTACGGAAGGCTGCGGCAATAACACTATTTCAAGGAATAAAATTTCAGATAATGATGTGGGAATATCTCTAAACTTGAATTGGACTGATGGTACAACCTCGAGCTACAACATTATCTACAACAACTATTTGAATAACAGTAAAAATGCCGAAGACTACGGGACAAATACCTGGAACATTTCAAAAACTGAAGGTGAAAATATCGTCGGAGGACCTTACCTGGGCGGGAATTTCTGGGCTTCTCCTGAAGGAAATGGTTTTTCAGAAACAGCTTTGGATGAAGATGGAGCTCTGATTGCAGACCTTCCTTACAATGTAACGGAAACGAACTATGACTATCTCCCCCTTGTATTCGAGAAGCCTGTAGAAAAAACCGAAAATAAGGATGGAAAAAAGTGCGAGAAAAGCAGGTAAATCTGGATAAAGAAAGAGGAGAAAAAAGCCTGTATAAAGAGAGGAGATAAAAATATGTACGGGAAAAATTTCAATTTATTGGTCCTGTTAATCCTGGTAATAGTTGTTGCTCAATTTGTCTTTCCGGTTTCGGCCGAAGCTTCTTGCAAACAAGGGAATGAGAGTTCTGGAACTGTCATAATCGGCACTGTTGAAGGGGATTCACACACTTTTGGGAAGGATAGTGTTGCGACTGCGCTTGAAGATGAAGGTTTTGAAGTAATTGATCTTGGAAACGGCGTATCGGCTGAAAGTTTTGCTGCAAATGCGAAAGAAAAGAAAGCCGATTTTGTGTTCAGTTTCGCCTCTATGAGTACTACAATGATCCACCAGATCCAGATTGAGGAGCAGCTCAAAGCTGCAGGGATCCGAGATAAGGTCATAACTGGTGTGGGTGGGTCGCTGGTGACTCAGGCCTGGTCTGACCAGATCGGAGCTGATATTTATACTGCAGGATCGGAAGACGCGGTGTCAAAAGCAAAATCGGCTCTACTGAAAAGTAACAAAAATGTTCCAAAAACCTGTTCAGCCAATAAAAGTGCCACTAAAAACCTTAACGTATAAATTTGTGACTACTAAATATTTGAAGAAGATTGGATTTTGAGAGGAGGAGTTTTCCTTTCCTCCAATCTTTAGTTGTGTCCATGAGGTGTTGCAAATCGTAATCTTAAGACTCTTTTTTACAGGTTTCCTATTTTGTCCGTAAATTCTAATTATATCAGTAAATTCAAATTTTATCAGTAAATTCAAATTTTATCAGTAAATTCAAATTTTATCAGTAAATTCAAATTTTATCAGTAAATTCAAATTTTATCAGTAAATTCAAATTTTATCAGTAAATTCAAATTTTATCAGTAAATTCAAATTTTATCAGTAAATTCCAACTTTTACCAGTAAAAGCAACTGTTAATGGCACAATTTCTGAAGTAAAAGATACTGAAAAAGCAGCTACTGGCTTTGCTTGGGACAGACTACTGACGTTAATATACCCAGTGTCTTAAAAAGTAGAAGGAACACTTAATTTAAATTATTTTATGAAACTCCACAATGTAAGAATTCTACAAAGCCAAAAGTTGTGTAGTAAGTTATAAAAAATTTCAAACCAAGGTTGGCTTTCAACTCTGGTCAACGAGGCTAAAGGGTTGTTTTGCCAGTTTTTCTCAATGACTTCTACCCTTTAGCCTCGATTTTTTTCTATTTTCCAATTAAGGTTTATTTGTTTTCAGAATATATACCAGGTCTTGTATTTGTTGTCACTTTTATGTAGTTTTTCTTCGTTACAGTACTGCTACCTGCAACGTTGACCACTGTAAGTGTAACCTTATAGCTTCCTCCCTGCAAATACTGATGTTCTGGGTTCTTTTCTCTGGAAGTTGTTCCGTCTCCAAAACTCCATTTCCATGCCGTAGGAACTCCTGTACTGTTGTCAGTAAATTCTACCGTTAATGGTGTTTTTCCAAAGGTTGGAGTTGCAGAGAAGTCAGCAACTGGTTTTGTTACAACTTTTATATAGTCTGTTTTTGTTACCGTGTTCCTGCCTTTAGCATTCTTTACTGTCAAATTAACAGTATATGTTCCTGCCTTTGAATACTTATGAGTCAGATTCTGGTGGGATGACTTTGATCCGTCTCCAAAGTCCCATATCCATTTATCGGGGATTCCTGTACTTGTGTCAGTAAAAGTAACTTTTAATGGCGCTTTTCCTGATGTAACACTGCTGGTGAAGTTAGCAACCGGTTTTGTTATCACTTTTATATATTCTGTTTTTGTTACCGTGTTCCTGCCTTTAGCATTCTTTACAGTCAAGTTAACCGTATATATTCCTGCCTTTGAATACTTATGAATCGGATTCTGGTGGAATGACTTTGATCCGTCTCCAAAGTCCCATATCCATTTAGCAGGTATTCCTGTGCTTGTATCAGTAAATTTAACATTTAATGGTGTTTTTCCTGATGTAACACTACTGGTGAAGTTTGCAACCGGTTTTGTTATCACTTTAATATAATTTGTTTTTGTTACCGTGTTCCTGCCTTTAGCATTCTTTACTGTCAAGTTAACAGTATATATTCCTGCTTTTGAATACTTATGAATCGGGTCCTGGCGGTATGACTTTGATCCGTCTCCAAAGTTCCAGAACCAGGAAGTTGGGGAGCCTGTGCTTGTATCAGTAAATTTAACATTTAATGGTGTTTTTCCTGATGTTGGATTCGCAGAAAAGTTTGCAACTGGTTTTGCTGAAGACGGACTGGAGACCTTAATATACCCAGTTTTTACCTCAGAATCATTTCCATCCGCGTTGGAAACAGTGAGATTGACAGTGTAGGTACCGGCTGCAGTATAAGTGTAGATCGGGTTCTGTTCAGTGCTGTCTACATTTCCATCATTATCAAAGTCCCATGAATATGATGAGATGTTGCCAATTGAAGCATCTGTAAACTGGACGTCAAGCGGAGCCTTTCCACTGGTTCTATTGGCTGTGAAGTTTGCAACCGGAGAGCCAGATAGAGGTTCACTTACGATAATGTAATCAGTTTTTACTTCAGAATCATTTCCATCCGGTCCGGTTACGGTGAGATTGACAGTGTAGGTACCGGCTGCAGCATAAGTGTAGATCGGGTTCTGCTCGGTGCTGTCAACAGTTCCATCGTTATTGAAATCCCACTGCCAGCTCGTCGGTGAGCCAGTCGAGATATCTGTGAATTCGACGGTTAGTGGTGCTTTACCGCTTGTCATATTTGCAGTAAAGTTTGCAACCGGAGAGCCAGAAAGAGGTTCACTTACGATAATGTACTCGGTCTTTACTTCAGAATCACTACCGTCCGCATTGGAAACCGTAAGATTGACGGTGTAATTACCGGCTGCGGTGTAAATGTGGACCGGATTCTGCTCAGTACTGTCAACAGTTCCATCGTTATCAAAGTCCCATGCATAGGACGAGATATTGCCAGTTGATGCATCTATGAACTGAACGTCAAGAGGTGCTTTACCGGTTGTTACATTTGTAGTAAAGTTAGCTACTGGTGCAGATTTTTGTTCTTCCTGATATTCAACAACAAGGATCTGCTGGAGTGCATCCATGCCTCCACTTGTTGTGCCCTGGATTCCGGCCTCGTTTCCTGTTTCATTAATGTAATTTTTCACGTCAAAAACTTGTGCATTGCTGGAGCTTGAATCTCCCTGCCATGCATTGCTTGCAACGGTATTGCCATTGAAAAGCAGATTTCCTTCATTGGGACCGGCACTTCCTACGAAACTGTACAGCGTAGCGTTCCTGACCTTCTCGGTTTCAACGGACATGTCTGTGAAAGGAGCATATGCTGTCGCTTCTTCAAGCGTAGTTCCGTAACTAGTAGGAGAATAAGCTAGTTCGTCGCATTCGTCATTGATGAAGATCTGTTTTCTAGTTTCGTTAGAATTGCGGTAGACCACGACTAGAGTGCTTGGATACAGAGCATTGCTGTTTTCAGAGTCAGGTGCCATGATAAGACTGTTTCCAGCGGTATCGAACTGATCTGTTACATCGAAAACGTAGAGACCATATGTATAATTTGCATAACTGCCGAAATTACTCTTATCAGTGTAGAGGGTACCGTTTGCAAGCGTGTTTCCGTTGAAGGTTGCAGTCCATTTTGGCACTCCGCCAGGGTTGGTATCCCAGTTATAGGGCACATAGAGCAAGGCTTTTTCCACAGTGGAACCGCTCGGAATCAAAAGATCGCTTGCTGTCCAGGTTTCCGTCCTGCCAGTCCATTTTACACCCTTATAAGCAGAAGAAGGTTGAGTGGAGTACAGAAGGTTACCCTGGAGATCATAGGTCTCTTTTGTTGTGATATCACTTCCACCTTCCCAATAGCGTTTGCCTTTATACCCATTGTATTTGACAGGCTTATCCACACTGGCATTGTTGTTTGCCTCGTTATTTTCAGGAATAAGGTTGTCAGGGTCGACAACTGCAGTATAGGTTACGGTGCCGCCTTCCAGGCTGCGGATTGTGGGATCAATTAAAGAGACAGTAGTTTTAGCTCCGCCTGCAAGGGATGAAATTGTTGTCGTGTTTACCGGAACTGTTCCATCGGACACGTCGCTTGCATATAGAGCCAGCGAAATGTTAGTAAGGGTGTCAGTTCCGGTGTTCTTGACATCGGTTATCTTTACAGTGTTTGCCTCCTTGGCAAAGACTGCAGAGCTTGGTACAGTGTTTATGATTCCGGAGATTGTGAGATCGTTAGTTTTCGCTGAACTTACAGTGATATAATCCGTCTTTACTGTACTGTTGCTTCCGGCTTCATTTGTGACCGTAAGATTGACGGTGTAGTTCCAAGCTGCGGTGTAAGTGTGAATCGGGTTCTGCTCAGTACTGTCTACATTGCCATCGTTATCAAAGTCCCATGCATAGGATGAGATATTTCCAGTTGATGCATCTGTAAACTGAACGTCAAGCGGAGCTGTTCCACTGGTCCGATTGGCTGTGAAGTTTGCAACCGGTGCTCCAGGCAGTGATTCACTTACTACAATGTAATCAGTTTTTACTTCAGAATCGTTACCGTCTACATTGGCAACAGTAAGGTTAACAGTATAGTTACCTATTGTTGAATACGTATAGACTGGATTCTGCTCAGTACTGTCAACAGTTCCATCATTATCAAAGTCCCATGCATAGGATGAAATATTGCCAGTTGAAGCATCAGTGAAGTTAACAGTAAGTGGTGCATCGCCAGAAGTAGGTGTTGCTGCAAAATCTGCAACCGGTGCTCCAGGAAGTGATTCACTTACCACAATGTACTCAGTTTTTACTTCAGAATCGCTTCCATCAGCGTTGGAAACCGTAAGGTTAACGGTATAGTTACCGGCTGATGTGTACGTGTGTGAAACGTTCTGCTCGGTAGCAGTCGAATTGTCCCCAAAGTCCCATAACCAGGAAGTTGGAGAACCTGTGGACTGATCCGTAAAGTTGACAGTGAGAGAAGCAGTACCGCTTGTTACATCAGCAGTAAAAGCGGCAATTGGTGCTGGTTCTACAGGTATTGAGGACTCAGAAACAGTAATATAGTTAGTCTTTACCTTGGAATCTCTTCCTTCTGCATCTGCAACTGTAAGATTCACAGTATAGTTACCAGCTGATGTATATTTGTGTGAAACGTTCTGCTCAGTAGCGTTGGTACCGTCTCCAAAGTCCCAGAACCAGGATGTTGGGGAACCTGTTGACTGGTCAGTGAAATTTACACTGAGAGGAATCGTACCTTTCGTTACGTCAGCAGAGAAGTTCGCAACCAGGGTTGTCGACGCTGAAGAAGCTGTGACAAGTACTGTAAACGCATTGTTCGTTTCGTCCGATTCAGCGATCCTATTTTCTGGATCTGCAGTTACAGTGAGGTTATAGTCACCCGCTGCTTCCGGTGTCCACGAGAAGTTAACTAAAGCGCTGCTGCCTGATGCGATGCCTGATACAGACTGCGTATCTACGACAGTGCCATTTACAGAAAGGGTCGCGTTAAAGGTATCTACATTCTCTGTACCGGTATTGTTAACGGTGGCAACTATGGTGCAGAGGGCATTCACAGCAATGCTGGATTCTGGAGTGAACGCAGTGAGGATGAGGTCAGGCTTTGCTACAACTGAAACTGCAGTGTTCTCGTAGGCATATGAAATACCGTTACTTGCACCTATAAGTAAGTCGTAATCTCCATCATTGTCGAGATCGGCAACTTCTGGTTCAGCATTATCTCCCACATCAGGTGTGTTCCATTCTGATTTTGCCTCCCATATTGGGCTACTTGCAGTCCCAATATTTTCGTAGGCATGTGAAATACCATCGGATTCACCTATAAGTAAGTCGTAATCTCCATCGCCGTCTAAGTCGGTTGCGTAGGGACCTGTAAAAGAAGATCCTGTAGCAGGACCGTTCCATTCCGATTTTACTGTCCAAGTCGGACTGTTTTTAGTTCCAATATTTTCATATCCATATGTGATACCATCATGGAAACCTACTAGCAAGTCAAAGTCTCCATCGTCGTCAAGATCAGCTAAACATGGAGATGCTCTAGTCGAGCCACCCTTACTATCCCATGAGTTATTCCTCGTCCACATAGGACTGCTTTTATTCCCGGTGTTCTCATAGCCGTATATTTTACCTGTATATTCACCTATTAACAAGTCGTAGTCTCCATCGCTATCAAGATCAGCAGATGCCACTTTAGCATAATTACCCACATCGTCAGGTACATCCCATTCTGATTTTTTCGTCCAAGCTGGACTGCTTGTAGTTCCTGTATTTTCATATGCATAAGTAATACCACTACCTGTACCTATCAGCAAGTCATAGTCTCCATCACCGTCTAAATCGACAAAACACGGAGCTGCACGAGACCCTATATCAGGTATATCCCATGAGGTATTCCTTGTCCACACAGGACTAACTCCTGCCGAAACTGTTATGTATCCTGTTTTTGTAATATTGCTAGTTCCGGCAAGATTTGTGGCTTCTAGTTTGACTGTATATGTTCCGACAGTGGTGTAGGTGTGTGTAGGATTTTGGCTTGTTGAGGTGTTACCGTCCCCGAAGTCCCAGAGCCACTCAGTAGGCGTGTTTGTTGACTGATCTGTAAATGTGACACTGAGTGGGGAAATACCATGAATTTTATTAGCACTGAAATTAGCTACTGGAATAACTGATGAAGCTGTTATGTAGTCTGTTTTCACAGTGGAGTTGTTTCCACCAACGTTCGTAACTGTAAGGCTGACAGTATAGTTGCCAGGGGTTGAATATGTATGGGTAGGATTCTGTTGTGTGCTGTCTACAGTACTGTCATTCTCAAAATCCCAGGCCCATGCAGTTGGTGTGCCTGTGGATTGATCTGTGAAGTTGACCGTAAGTGGAGCATTACCGGAAATTGGTATTGCCGTGAAGTTGGCAGCTAGTGGATTAACAACAATATACCCTGTTTTCGTCTCGGACTCACTCCCACCGGCGTTGGTGACTGTGAGTTTGACTGTATAAGTGCCGGCGGCATTGTATGTGTAGGTAGGATTCTGCACGTTACTGTCCACTGTTCCATCATTGTTGAAGTCCCAGGCCCACGATAGGGGAGAGTTTGTTGACTGATCTGTGAAGTTGACCGTAAGCGGGGAATCACCTGAAGTCTTATCTGCGCTGAACTCAGCTATCGGGGAGTTTGCCGAAGCTATGCCGACCAGTTTTGTGATCATATTATTAGTTTCATTCAACTCGACTATCTCATTCTCAGGATCTGCAACCACGGTCAACAAATAGGCACCTTTACTGCCATCAGGAGTCCAGTTTAAGTCGACGGTTGTGTTGTCTCCGCTTCCCAGGCTGGCCACAGGCTGCGTATCAACTAGCTTGTCGTCCACGAAGAGCGATATATTAAAAGCTGAAGAATCTTTGTTTCCTTGATTTTTGAGGGTTACAGTCATGGCATTTGTGATGTTGGCAGTTACAAAAGAAGGAGTAAGGTTTACTGGAACTAGATCGGGTTTATTTTTGTGTATTATCGATAGAGCGTGAAAGACTGCAGAACAGTATGAGTCGCTTCCTCGTCCCACGTTTACGGTCTGGTTCTCGGCCACAAGTGAGTTCTTTACATTGTCCCACCTGATATAGTTGAAGTATTCACCACTTGTTGAATCGGCAGGATCTGAAAGAGAGTTTCCATTCAGATCTTCGTGATTGAATCCTGTGAGGTGAGTTGAGAACAGGCTGGCACTCTGCACGTCAGAGAGATTTACTGTCCCATTGAAATATGTGATAGAGTTCGGAACATCATATCCTACATAGTCACCATCATGCATCCAGTCAAGACCATCTGCAATCCAGTATTCCATCTGTGGTTTACTTTCGTTTTCCAGTACGACTACAAGAGTAGTGCCGTACTGTCTACCGTCACCCCATAATTTAGAGTTGATAGTTGCGGTATTTATTTCTCCTGGGCGCAGGTAGTCTGTGACATCATAGGGTATCCATGTTACACCCATTTCTGAGGAATAATATGATGGATTTGTTGGGAATGCATGCCCGTTGAATGCAGTGGATATTCTTGCATACGTGAGGTCATCAGAGGAACCCCAAATTCCTACATAGTATCGTGCAAAAGCAACGGTACCGTTTGGTACGTTAAAATTGTTTGTAGTATATTTAGAATACCAGTTTGCAGTGGATGAGACATACATCTCACCTCGAACCGTGTCGTGTACTACTGTGGGTAAAGCCGAGGCAGTACCGGCAAAAAGCAGTATTAATAGTATTGGAAGTAGATATTTTGCGTATTTGGGGGTTATATTCATCACCTTTGTTTTGATCAATTAAAAAACAAGGACGACCCGATCAGGTCGTTTCTGCTTGACAGTAATTGGAATCTGGCTCTTCGCTGCCCTTTATAATAAGACAGTATTTCAATTCAGATTCATACGTCTTCGGTTAAGTGAGGAATCGTGATAAATTGCGTCGATTTCCTCAACATTTGTCAAATATTATAATAAATTGTGAGGTGGAGCAGAGCATCGATTTCATGTAAATAGGCCAAAATTTAAGGCCAGCTTCTAATGCAAAATCGATAGCTTTCAGGCAAGAAAATTCCTTAACCGATGACCAATGAATTCAGATTATGTTCTAAATGAGTTAGTTAAACGGATAAAAATTCACATTTTTATTTATGCTTGTCATATTTTTTCTTTGATATCACCACTTTAAGACCAAAATTAAATACAAAAACATTTACAAAAATATTTTATACAAATTCACATCTGTAAAGGAATTGCTTGTCATAGCGCCGTTACTACCGGAATTTCACATATTTAAGCACATAAATCTTTAAAATGTTAAATTATGTATAACTTTAAACGCACTAAAAGGCTTATTTTTGAAATCGTAATCATCGAACATTACAATTAGTAGAGTTATGTAAATGTGCCTAAACTATAGGAGCCCAGGTCGCCCCTATTAAAAAAGATATACAGACTGTGAATATATAAATTTTACTAAAAAATAACATCTATATCTATTAATATAGGAAATAAATAACATAAATAAAAAAATAAGTAGCATATAGTATATCTTTGTAGCTATTCATTTTACAGATATAAAAAAGTATGTTTTCAACAAATGCTTCGACTTCCATAATTGAATCACTATGCTACCTTTTCCATTTGAGGCAATACTACTATGACGTTCACAATACGACAATAAATTACTTCGCGAATTGCTTCAATCTGTCCCTTTCAGTTGAAGTAATTCTACCAGAATGTGCATTTAATAGTAATTCTTCTGATCAAGTCTTCCAAAAAATCCATTAAAAAATTTACTGAAACAATCAGTTAAACCATAGCGGAAAGAATGGCATGGTCTCAGGAAGTCTTAATTGCCAAACTAAATCCCATAATAAGAGGCTGGTCTAACTACCATAATTCCGTGGTTTCTTCGGATACTTTCCAGAAATTTGATCACATAATTTGGGAACTGTTGTGAAAATGGGCTAAAAGAAGACATCCGAATAAGTCCAAAGATTGGATTGTCAACAAATACTGGAAGCGAAATGCTACACGAAGATGAAACTTCAGAACAGAAAGAAACAGTCTGTTGCTTTTACCAAAAACCAGAATCTGTAGAAATATTTCGGCAGTGTGCCAATTTTTCTGTAAAATCATAAATATTACAAAGTTGTTGGGTAGAAAATTCCATATCGGAAGATCAATTATCTCCATAGTACGCAAAAATTTGACTTCAAATTTACAGCAAATTTGAGACATTACCAATATTCCTTTAAAGCTGAAAATGAATCCGTTTTTGACAAGAATTATTTCCGTGAACGCCAATACAAACTGAGTTTAGGAAAGGTCAATTCGTTTGATTAAAAAAACTGCTGTTTGATACCGAAAAAATTATAGAATGCTTGAGCCGTATTAGGGGAAACTTTTACGTATGGTTCTTAGAAGAGGAAGAGTGAGTAATCGCTATTTCTTATTCAACATATGTAAAAAAAATGACATTAATTTTCTCAAACTGACAATAGCTTAAAATACCGTATACCACAAAGGATAATTTTAGGCAATTAGGCAAATAAATTCTAGATTTGTGTTCAAGTAAGGAAAGTGGATCTAACTTCATTGGTCATCGGTTAAGAAATTTTTTTGCCTGAAAGCTATCGATTTTGCATTAGGAGCCGGTTTTAAATTTTGGCCTATTTACATGAAATCGATGCTCTGCTCCACCTCACAATTTATTATAATATTTGACAAATGTTGAGGAAATCGACGCAATTTGTCATGATTCCTCACTTAACCGAAGATGCATGGATCTAACTTTACTCTTCCCCGAAAAGATACAAACTTGCTTATTCGGTGTTTTTATTATATGGCGGAGTTAAGTTACAAATAATCAAAAAATATATGGGAAGTACTGCTTTATTCAAGCAGTTACATCCTGAAAGCAACTATCATTTTTACATTTCCTGATATTCATACTTTTTCAAGCAGAATGAGGGTAACGGTCATGTTTTTCTGGTGCTATTTGAGATCGCTTTATTTTATACCTCCTGATAATTGTAGCCTGCAAAGATTTCATTGCTAAAGACTGTCTCTTACTAAAAAATTATACTTTGACTGTTGATTATAATGGATGCAACAGGAACGCATTCGCTGGGTCCATCTGAAGGTCAGTTGTATGGGTGGCGTTGTCCACACCATCTCGGAATCCGACAGTATTGTTGCCTCCTATAACAGTTACGTTTACAGTCTCATATGCAAAATTATTGTCTCTTGGAATTCCATCCCATAATCCTACCCACTCTTGATCATTAAAGAATAACACGTTGTATGCTGTACCTCCGGGTGGGTTTGTACCTGCAAATGGAACGACAGTAGTCAGAGTTCCATTATTTTCATTTTCGGTCAAGTCAGTTAAAAATGCATAACTAGTGGCCATAGTTGGTGGTATTCCATTCTCCCAGGAACTGGTGCTGGTATTGTATTTGTCATACAACATGTCGTGTCCTTCTGCAATCCGGTATTCTTTTTCTGAAGATGTATAGTTGTAGAGTGTTAAAAGCCCCACACCCGCAATATTGAATGACTGATTATACTCACCATTATATGAATTAGTTATATTCACAACATAGGACTTAACACCACCAGGTGTAACGTTGCCTATTACATCATAGCAGTACGTCCCGGCGGGATAATTATATCCATCAAAGTCCTTGGTGTCATTGTACCTAGCATCTAACGCAAGAGGCTGACCACCATTAATGGTTACATTCATCTCAGGGTAAGGAACGCCTGTGTCATACTTAGTAGAAGTAGGATCAGTGTCGTTGAAACTCCATGACCAATACACATATAACCTTGCTATAACGGGCTCGGCGTTATTCGGTATGGCTTCTAAAATAGTAGTTGTGTACACATAATCGTCGTTACTCCACATTTTGGGGCTATAGTAGCTGTCACCTATAGTGTAGTTCATCTCGCCTGTAATTATTCCACTGAAATTTTCGGTAAGATTCTTGTCTCCCGTATAATTAGCAGCCGCCGGTAACGCTGTCAGAATCAGTGCCGCACACAGGACCAGCATAGTCATCCCTATGTGCAAACTTAAATCAGATTTTCTTATCATCTATGAATTTCTCCTTCAAATCTACTCGAATATTGATTTTAATCGCAGGTTGTCCCCGCATCTTAGTTGAAAACTCGTTGTACTATTCCATCCTCAGACAGCTCATTGGGGGTCCGCCGAGCGACACTATCCAGTAAGTTTATATATAATCTGGATAATATACTTTGGAATCCGAGAATGGATTCTCTTTTATCCTTCTTCCGGTTATCCTCGACGCTTTTTGGGAAATTCGTCGAGCGATACTGTGCAGTAAGCATGCACAGAGCATTCAAAATGGACAATGAAAAATCTGAACGTAGACACTTTTATCTTCTGTTCAGATTCTTCGTGTTCATGTGATCTAATCACCTTGTCCAGATGATTGATAGCCGGAATATATTTCCACTTTCTCTGTTTCACGAATGTGGATCGGCATATTTTTAAAGGTTATATGAGGGGTCTTAAGACAAGTCAGCAAGTCAATACGTTCCACTTCCCTGGACTGTCTACTTTTTCTTGCCTATTTACTTTTTTCCGGCAGTATTTTTTTAGACATAACATTTATTTAAATTTTTCTAACATAGTATTACTTTTTTTTTCATTAATTTTATTTGATATACATAAGATGAATAAATTTAATATAAAATTAAATTTTCAAATTATATATTGTTACTATTTATTTAATATTGGGTGGCAGTTCTTAATAAAATTCAAATGTTTCAACTTTATAAAAAGGGACACTACCCCTGGTTCTTGTCCTATGAAAATACCTTACTGCCTTCTCATGTTGAAATTAAAATTGTAGCCAGTTAAAGAAATTAGTTTATAGTTTTATAAATATAATAAAAATGAATGAGAGATATGGCTAGCGATTGTGATTATTCAATAAAGATTAATCAAATCATCTGCTTTGACCGGGACACATTTGCTCTGTTTTGATAACAATAATTTTAATGAAATAACATTAAATTTTATAAAAATTGTAATAAGTGTTATATAATATGCAAACATGCAACTTTGTTTCAAATTTAACGTATTTATATAGTAGATATATTAATTTTTCAATATTTTGATTCTTCGTTGTTTTGTGTAGGTTGAAAATAATTTATCAGTTAAAAAGTAGCTAGGCCAAAAAGAGAAACACCAAGTTTGAATGTGAGTTTCAACCATAAACATTTTTAAAGTTTAGATGCGCTACTTCGACATTTAAGGGATGGATATAAGTTACTCATTCTAAACAGCGAAGAGCCATCATTCTATTTGGAACTTACCCGAAAAATTAAATACATTTTTCAGGCTGCATCTCAGATACGGTCATTCTTTTTCTTATTGAGCCTATCCAGAAACTCAAAATTTGATTTTTGGATCTCGTTTTTGGAGCAATCAATTGAATACTTAATCACTAAAATGATCCTGTAAATTCATGATAATTTAGAATAAAATAGGTTTTGGGATAGGCTCATTAACTAATAGTAGTCAGACACTCTGAGAATCATGATGGTTATTCCTTTTGGTTCTTCCCTCTGAGTATTTTTCTTCTTTATAAATAACATAACTTTTTATTATAATAACATCTAATGTTATGAAAATTACAGAAAATGTTAAATATAAGTTTATCATACATATATATGTCTACAAGGACACAAAAAAGAAAAGCCTCCTAGATTCGTTACTTGAACATACAACTCCTGTAAATTCTTCGCCTGTAAGTATGGGCAGGTGAAGAGTTTTAGGTGCAGCTTGTATTCCGCAAAAGTCCACAAAATGAAACTATTTCCAGATATTGTAGCAATTTGAAAAACTCATCTCACTAAAATAAAAGTAAAATTAGTAAACATAAGCATACTCTACACATATTATTGCGGAATATTAGGGCAGGGGTTGGGCCAGAAAAAAATTCTGATCCTCTGCCCAGTTGAATCTTTTTTACAGATTTTTAGAAAACAAAAATTTTAATAGATATTTTAAAGCCTTGCACCACTCATTTTAATAGCTGTATCGTAGCCAAGCAGCCCTCCTATTAACCCTCCTGCACATGCAAGTGCAAGTTGAACCCCTACGTACCAGGGTGCATATGAGATCTTCCACTCAACGGGGGCATAGAGCATATAGAATACAAGGGTTGAAATCGCGCCTCTTGATATGCCATAGACCACAGCTGTCAAGCGCCTATCTGCATAATCCATCCCGAATAAGAAGACAAGAAGGTCAACTATAACACCTTCAGCCAGATAGAAACCCAGCCACATAATCTGAGAACCCCAGACAACAATACTGATTAGCAGGACACAGGCAAAAAGCAAAGTTGCAGTTCCGGGCTTTCGGACCAGCTGCAGGGCTACTATCATCAGGATAACTGTGGGAATTGCAATAACCAGGCCGTCAAACCAACCCAGATTAATGAGTTTACTTATGTACCGGAACACTACGGCAATAATGGCGGCAAGAAGTGCTATTGTTATCAGGTCAACAGTTGAAAAGAGCTCAAGAACTCCAAAATGTTTTACAGCAATCAGAATGCCAGCAAAGAGCAGGAGGCTTGCCAGGATCGTAATATAAGTCAGCCAGGAAGGTGGTGGTACAATATTTATAAATTGTTTACTTTGCTGCTCACCTTCAAGGTAGACCACGTGAATTTTGAGAGGGAACTCTTTTTTAAACTCAACAGAGGCAGGTGGTTTTACATCAAGAAGGAGGCCTTCTCTTTGTCCGGGAGACAGATCCCCAATTTCGGCCTCGAGGTTCTGTCCTTCCTTTGTTATATGATATGGTTGAGAAGGTATGTCGATTTCCAGATCTTGTGGAATTTCAATTAGTACGGTTATATTGTGTAAAGGTTCACTTCCGATATTCTGGATGTTTACTCTAGCCCTCTCCCAGGTTTGTCCCGCTACAAGAACATTGGAAGCTTGACTCTTGTCCAGCGGAATCTCCAGACTACACGCAAAAGGGGAAGGCGATGAGCTGGAAACTGCTCCTGATATAATAACTCCAGGAACAAAATAAACAGCCAGGATCAGTGCAAGCACTGCTGCGAGAATCAGTCTGTATTTCATGTTTTACCTCATTTGTATCAGGATTAATTTTCAGTTATCTAATTTTACGTGGGATAGGAACTGCATACTTTTTAGCCAAAGAAGATTTTTTTGAATCAGTGTTAGAAAGCCTTTTATGTACACACCTATCTCTTCCTAACCTGTTCTTCCTAACCTGTTCTTCCTAACCTATTCTTCCGAACCTGTTCTTCCTAACCTATTCTTCCTAACCTATTCTTCCTAACCTATTCTTCCTAACCTATTCTTCCTAACCTATTCTTCCTAAACCTATTCTTCCTGAACATATCTCTTCCTGAACCTGATGGCAATAGCAAGGAAAGCTAGAAGGCAGACGATTATTACTGGAAGAGGCACCTGTTGACTTTCTGCGCTTTTTTGTTCATGTATTTTAAGATACTCATCATTCGATTCCGATTCAGAAACGAGGACTGCAACACAGGGATGTAAGTAGCCTTCATCTCCCCGTTCAAAGCGAAGAGAGCTTTCCGTACTCTTCAGCGAGACTGAAGTTGAAAAAAGGTCAAAGTACTTTCCCTGAGCAGACCTGCCAACATCGCTTCCAATATTCGTAGAATCAAAGTACAGTTCATCTCTCTCCCCTTCAGTGCCTGCTACAATCATTGTATAGAGGCTTGCATTTTTCCCAGGGGATGTGCCTTCAAAAGTGCTCGTTACATCATCTTTATTAGTTGTATACGCAAGAGCATAATTGCCCTCGTTGATCCAGAACTTGACCGGAGGCAGGGACCTGTTCTCACAAACAGCTACGAGGGTAGTGCCGTAAGGGCCACCTCCTGGGATTTCAGGAGAGATAGAAACCTCGTTTATTCCATCATGGAGAGAATTATTGATTTGTAAACAATAGAGGCCGACTCCCCAGGCCGAAGAATAATCCGGCTCCTGCTTTACTGCAAGGTTATTGCCATTGACAGTTACACGGATACTATTCCCGCTTTTATAGTTCCAGACGGGTACGTAAAGTCTAGCAAATTTGATGTCCCCAGAAGGCAGTTTGAAATACTGGATATAAGGGTTTTCCCCGGTATAGCCATGTCCCCCATCAACATAGACTTCTCCTCTGACAACTCCTTCTGCAATCGTATATGGAGGAATACCATCTCCCTGCCAGCCTCCGTTTCCGGAGAAGAAGTAAAGGAGCAAAAGCCCGATTCCAAGCAGCCCTATTATCAAGATTTTCTTTCCAGTATCCAACTAAATCATCTCCCGGAAAAGCTAAGTATTCCATTCAAAGATGTCTCAATGCCTTGATAGGATCCAGTTTTGCAGCCCTCCAGGCAGGATAAAGCCCTGAAAGCACGGACACAAATAAAGAGATTATAAAACCGGCTGCAAGAATCTCGAAGTTTAATGCAGTCAGGTGGCCGATATTTTCAATTCCGAGCCGTGATATCAACAGTGGTCTTCCTACTTTATCTATGAGCATCGAGAAAATAACACCACAGAAATCTCCAAAAATCCCACCAAGAGCCCCGATAAACAGACATTCAGCTAAAAACATTCGCAGGATGTCAGATTCTGAAGCACCAAGAGCTTTTGAGATCCCTATCTCCCGGGTTCGTTCGTAGACCGAGACCACCATAGTGTTGATTACCATTAGTCCACCTACAAGCAAGGTAATACTCGAAAAAAAAGCAAGGATAAGAGTCACCGCGTTCATTATCCGGTTAACGGAATCGATTTCGTCCTGGGCACTTGAAGTAGCAAGCCCAAGTTTTTCGATCTTCTTTCTTGTATCGGTAACAAGAGAAGAACTTTCCACCTTAACCAGAGCCCCATCATAATACTCCTTTTTGCTGAGTTCCTTTGCATATCCAAGCCTCATAAAAGCTTCATTGTCGATTTCGCTCCCAGTTGGCTTTAAATAGCCCGTTGGAATAAAGCTTACTTCCTTATCGATTGGTCTCCCATCAGCTCCATAAAGACGCAACTTAGCTGTTATGGGTGTCCCTATCTCGGCTCCGTCCAATTTTTCCAGTTTTTCCCACAGGTCACTTCCAAGTACAATCTGGTTCTGCCCACTCTCAAACCAGCCCCCTCCGGCAAGCTCAAGCTCATTTGCAGTTCTGTAATCTTCCTGAACACCAAATAAGTCAAAATAGCTCCCTGAAGGACTAACATAGGCATCTTTTACATACGGACAGACCAGATTCCCATATTCTTTTAGTTCTTCTACTTTCGATTCGCTTAGCAGGATGAGTCCATTATCTTTTAAACCTGGAGAAACATCAATTAAAGTCAGGTCACGAGACTTCTGAATCTCTTCTACCGCATTGATTCGTAGACCTTCTCCGAAAGAGACGACGGCTACTACAGATGCTACTCCAATTGCGATTCCTAGAAGTATCAGCAGGCTTCGGAGTTTTTTAAGACGCAACTGCCTTATTGCCATTGAAAATTCTTCGTCAAACATCGTTCAACAATCCTTGTTTCCTTTTCCATTACTGTAATGGGGCAGGGATAAGACCAAAACGTAGCCAGATCAATGCATTATGATTACAGTAACGTATAATTAATGAAAGAAAAAACATTGCTGATTACAAGATTAAATGTTACTTATTTTTTATTAGTTAACATAAATTATGAATATATATCTTTTTTGATTTTTACAGGTACTTATTTGGAAACAAGCTCGAATTTAAGCCCGAATTTAAAATGTAATTTATTTTTTAATAGTCATAAAATGAGTTTATCACGTTGTATTAATCTGATGTACAAGCTTAACCATAAAAGATTTCCAAACAGATTTTGATAATATAAAAATTGATATAACTAAATATTATAAAGAAATATAACCTATTTAATACGAAATTAATTCGATGAGTATAATTAGTTTGACTATATGACTTGTATCTATGAAGATTGGAATTGTTATTCATAATGTCCAGCTTATGGATTCCCCCCAGATAATTAAAAATATTCTTACACTACTCTCCAGGGAAAACCTTGTCGACGCTTGTCTCTGCGGTACATTGGGAAAAGTTGCAGTTATTGATGCCGGTTTGGAAGACTTGATTGAAATTAACCAGTTTCGAAGTCCAAGTGCCTGTATTGGGACTCTCTTTAAATCAAATGACATGGTGTGCCTTCTGAACCATGGTAGAGAGCTCCAAACAGGCCGAACTTTTGGAAGGATCGTAGTCTCGCATGTAGAAAACCCTGATGAAAAGCCTCTTATACAGATAGAAAGGCCCGGTTGTCTCGATGGTGAAATCATCCCATGGAATCAGGCTGCTGAACCCCATGTTGAAAAACTTTCCAAATTGCTTAATCTAAAAATTTCCCAGCCTCCGCGTCCGATTAATACTATTGAAATAACCAACCAGGGAAGGCGGATTCTGAGAAGAATATCAGCTTTTCCCGGGGCATACATACTTGTTGAGGGGATCATTATTGGAAAAGCTACTTCTTCTGAGGTCACCCTCATATCCGAAGATGGTTTCTTGACCTCAATAGAAGGAGGAATTCTAAAAGAGCAGGGTATTGATATTCTCCATAAGCATGGAGAAAGAGTACCTATAGACCTTTCCAGGTCCTGGATAAAAACCGGTACTCAGCGGGAAAATTTCAAAGGCCATAAAAGCTCTCCTGAAGACAAAAGCGAATGTGTGGCAAAAACTGCTATTTTAAAAAAGAACTCTTTAATGGAGACAACTCCTGAAAACGGAGTTAAGGTCATTCTTATAGACCACTGTGCAGAGCGTTCACTTGAGATGATTGAAGGAGCAGACATTGCTATTACCATTGGAGACGACACAACTGAGATTGCAGGAAGTATATTTTCCAGGTTTGGAATTCCGATTATTGGAGTTACGGATGGTGACTGTGACGAACTTGCAGCTTCAGTTACCTATTCTGCGGGTTCTGTGATCCTGAATTTAAAATCCGGACAGGATGACGAGTTCGGTAGACTAATTCTGCAGGATATTTTATCAGGAAAAAAAGTCGCCTTTTTTGAAAATCTTGATAACTTGAAGTTAAGAATTATGAATCTCGCAGAAAGTTCTCTTGAATCCGTCTCAGAATACTGAACTACGTTTACATTTGCACAAAAGACGAGATAACTCTCTAAACGTGAAAAGTCAAACTTAAATTATGCATAAAATTTGTACTGGGAAATAGTGAGGTTTGTAAATGAAAGTAAAGATTGTGTTATTCATTAGCGTCCTTCTGATCTCATTGCAAGGAACTGCAGCGTATGGTATGGGAATTGGAGTGAGCCCAGGAAATATGAGTTTTAAACTTGCTCCTGGGACGTCTGCAGAGCAACAGATATATGTGATAAATACAGGAAATGAAACTGCAAGATATGATGTTTTTGTTAATGAAAGTACTTATCAAAATTGGTTTACCTTTTCTCCCTCCTCCTTTGATCTAAAAGCAGGAGAAACGAAAGAAGTTAGAGTTACGCTCAAAGTTCCCGCTTCTACTGAAACAGACATTAAATGCAAAATATATGTTCCATGCACCATACCAGGAAGATCTGTTGGGGCGGGGGTCATAATTCCTGTTCATGTTGAAGTCTCCACATTAGAAGAGAGTTCTTCTGAAAGAGTCTCTTCTAGTGGTAGCTCTTCTAAAGGAGTCTCTTCTAGTGGTAGCTCTTCTAAAGGAATAGAAAACTCTTCCAACGGTAGTTATTCAAAAGGAACAGAAAACTCTTCCAATGGTAGTTATTCAAAAGGGATAGAAAACTCTTCAAATCCTTTAACTAAAATAGAAATCAACAAGACCTTGCAGCAATCTTTGGAAAACATCGACGACAGGCTTAATTTTAGTCAGAATGCTACACATATAGATGAGGAACTAAAAGATTACACTGAAAATTTGCAAGTAATTATGACCAAGAGTATTGATAATGCAACCAGAAGTTTTGAAGTTATTACTAAGAGTCTTGGTAATACAATTAAAAACCTTGGTGAAAAAAATCCTTCTGATCTGACTAAAATTAAAAGTTATGAAGAAAAGTTCCATGTTTTACCTGGTTTTAATGCATCCCTTGCATATGTATGTCTGGTGATTTCAGGGCTGCTAATGAGAAGGAGGCTACTTAAATAATAAATCATAACTGAAAATTTTCAGGGAAAATTAGAAAGAGAGTAAGATTATTTAAAATTTTATTTACCTGTACTTGTTATTCGAAGAATTTCATGTTGTTTTGTCATCTTTTTACCCCACAATATAATTGTCGGATAAGCTGTCAACTACCAACATTTCATCCTGGCTGCTGCCTGCTTCGGTGAGTTCACAATAGAATTGTCAGATAAGGTGTCAATTACCAGCAGCTAAAGTAGTTGGCTTGGCTTTCAAATTCCTCGAAAGAGGTAGAGAACAATAGGCTCATTGACTACACAAAGCCCATAGAAATTCCTCGAAAGAGGCAGAGGACAATAGGCTTATTGACTAAAGCCAGTAGCGTCGAACCGTTGCAACCCTCATTGATTTGTGCATGAGATGCTCATATATGATTGGAATTTTGACTTAAAATAAGTCAACACACGATGAAAATAATGTTGTTAGAGTTGGCGAAGTCCTTCCACAACTAAAGCAGTGGATTTCTTGCTTCGACTTTCGTGAAAGCATAGAACTCTTGAATCTCTCCTCATTCTATAACTATAAAAAGTTATGAAAGTCAAGTACCTCTCCCTAGAACCATTTCATGCTCAGGTTTTCGAGGAAGGGAGTTTCTCGCCTTATAATAATAAAGTTATGAAGACCAAAAAAATTATGCTGGAACCAGATTAACGGACAATTTTGTTTTTACAGGAGATATTTCTTCTACCTGAGTCTCATGATTATATTCTTTGTATGAAATATTATCATATACTGTGATTATATCTTCGGAATCTGAACATTCATTGTATAGTTGCCCGCATAAATTTGCATATGCATGAGTTTGCGGTACCCTGTGTGCTCCGAGTTTTTCGGATTTGATGGAGTAAGAAATTGTTTTCATTTCTTCCGGGGCCAGCACAAAATCCTGGCTCAAATAAGACAAATTATCCAAACCCAGGACACTGGAGGCCAGTTCGGAGTTGTTAATCATTGTAAATGTTGCTGGCACCGGGTCGATTAATGAGATATTTACTGGCCTGTCTTGAACGTTTTTAACGGAAACCGTAACATATGCAGGAGTTCCTATAAAAACTTCGGACCCTGTGTATTTATAGATTTTCAGGGGCTCGCTGACTGAAATGTCTACAACTTTTGAAAGGAAATGTTTACCGGAATTATCTTCCCAACTCACATTTCCGGTTATACTATAATTATCTTTTATTCTTTCTGGAAACCTGAGACGAAGTTCAAAAGATTTTTTTGAACCTTTATCAATCGTTATATTTTCAGGACCTCCATCCTGAACCAGAAGCCCATCGGGGTCAACATTAAATTTTACTTTGTCTGCTTTAATGTTCCCTATATTTCGAATCTCCGTATCAACAATTACTTCGTCACTAAGCAGGTACTCATCTTTATCAGCCTCCAAATCAAGTGCCAGACTCACGTTATCTTCGGTAGATGTTTCATCGGCGGACTTTTTTGCTTCAAAAACTACTTCTGCTTCAGGTGAACAAAGATTAGAAAACATAGGAAGGTTTTCCATATTGGTGACGTTGCAAGCCTTAAGCCGTATGTTGTTATTGTCCATATAACACCAGCTTGAACTGTTATTTTCCAGGACCGTATCCCCAAGAGTCAAACCGTTTTTCGAGACACGAAGCCAGACCATGCCATAACCATCAAATTTCAATGCTTCAATAGTGTATTCATCAACAGAAACTATGCTTACTATTGAATTTTCAGTTCCGAGAGTAACGGTCAGGCTGCTCCATTCATCTTCATTTGCCGCAGCAGGCATAATACCTATGAGCATGTAAAAAACAATTAAAAAAACCGCAATTGTATAGAAATTACCTTTTCTCTTCATGACTGTTCCCTCCAGTTTTGTAACTTTATGAGCAAAGCAGCCAAAATAAACCCTGAGACTACGTAAAATTTGGAAAAACATGCCTGCTTTCCAATTTTATTAGAACCTGCAAAAGAACACCCTATATACAGGCTTCGATTGTATGTCCTGGTTTTCAAAATCGTTGCCACCAATTAGAGATCAATTTTTTGATAAATAGATAGATCTTATTTATTGACAGGTCGATCTTATTTAGTAACAGGTCTTCATACTGGGGAATCTGATGAGTCTCATTAGTAGATCTTGTTTTATTTTTATTTTTAGACAAGGAAGACTCATTAAAGTCACGCAGGAAAGAAGCTTTTCGGTTGATAACGATAACTTCCTTTGCTGTGTTATTTGCTTTATCCCCCGCGCAAACAGTTATTACATTAGGTCCTGAAACCAAAGGCACTTTTGCGCTCCAGCCCCCTTCTGAAAGTAAGGCTTTTTTTCCGTTCACGTCCACTGTTATGTTCCGACTTGTGTCTTCAACCGTTCCACTTACAGTTATCTCTCCAGCGTCTACGAAACTTCCGTCTTCAGGTGATTTTATTTCAATCTCGGGTGGATTCATATCGACAATTTTGGCAAGAACAGGAATGTTGCAATTATTTATTTCACATTTTTCTTTTATCTTGTTCACGTAGTCGACATATACTTTTAGAGCCTTCTGTCCATCACTGGCAGGTTTCCAATTAAACTCTATAGTTTTGTTTTTATCACTGGCAAGAGAAGATACGGAAGCAGTGGATACTACTTCATCATCAGCATAAAGTGCTGCCTGAAAACTACTTGCCGGGTCTGTTCCGATATTTTTTATGTTTGCCTTGATGACATTATCTTTGCCTGTGCAGAGCACAGGTAAGGTAAGTCCAGAGACTATGAGATCAGAGGAGGTTCCAGCTTCTTCTGTTCCCAAAGTTAGCGCGGCCAATACAGGATGGACATAATCTTCATCATCTCTTTGGAACTTAACTTCGTTGTCATCTTCCGTAAGAAAGTCCAGTACATCAAAGAATTTCAAATCAAAATAACTTTTTGAATCGGCAATATCGTTTTTGTTATCCCCATCGGATAGCTGTTCATCGTTAAAGTAGAGAGAGTCATCAAGCCCTTTACTGCCACAGAGATAAGCTACAGCAAGGGTTGCAGTTTTGTACTCATCCGTATCTATACGTCCAGAAAACTTGGCATATCCCTCGTCATGCGTTGATGGCATATCCCCACTCCATCCTGTACCGTGAAGGTTCAGATTTCCTTCCTCTATCCAGTACTTTGTATTCGTTCCTTCTTTATCTTCATATACAGCAGTAAGGACTATACCATATACTCTGCCATCAATGTCCCCTTCAGTTTTTGCTTCCACTTTTACAGGTCCGGTGCTTATGTTTGTGCCTACGTCATAAGCTAACCAATATACTCCATGCCCAGAACAATATATTGATGGATTCTGACCCTCATCATCTCCCGAATCTGCTTTACCCTCCAAGTCCACACTTTCAAAATCTTTTCCATTTATCGTAAGATCCACAGTTCCGGTTTTTTCTTCTGTACCACCCCATACACCCACATATACCCTGGCCCATTTTACGGAATCTCCCGGAATATTGAATTCCTGAACATAAGGGGTTTCCTTAAGTCCCTCTCCTCCATCAACGTAAAGTCCGCCTTTTACCGTCCCTGATGTAATTTCGGTTAATTCGTCCTGATCAGGAACACCTTCAAAATTGTAAGTTGCCAGGCAAGGAGAAATATGCATAAAAAGAATTAAGAGTCCTGCAGCGTATATTAAAAATCTGTTCAATTTACTGCTTTTTAACAGCATATTTATTCGCCCATCTCTTCATAATTTCTCTATAAGTTTTTAATTTCTGGCAACTATTAAAGCCATTAGCTGGAATATATAGTAATTAATTACGTAAGTCGATTATTATTTTTTTAATTACATATTATTTCAAACAAACTTTAAATTTTATCATACTTTATATTATTCATATATTAATTTTTCTAAATGATGTTATGTTATTTTAAAAAATTATTATTTTTAGTGCTAGATTTGAGCCTATACCAAAAGCCACTTTATTCTTAATCAGTGAGAATTCTCAGAATTGTTTTCATGATCATGAGCTTGATTGATTATTCAAAATAAAAGGCCTAAGAAGCAAATTTTAAGTTCTGGGGCGAACTTATTAATATAATTTTGTTGTGCCTATCCAGAAACCAATAGTTAGAAATTATAAATATTGTTTTATATTATTTTATGAAATCGATGATGTTCTATGGGAATCCATAGAACCTTATCTTCCATCATAGAAATCACATACATGAAGGCCTGTTTCCGGACCTTCCAAAGTGACAGCTGAAGAAATGTATGATACAGCTAAGGATACAGCTAAGATTAGAAAATGTTACCGAAAAAGAGGAATAAAGTCCAATATACTAAACAAAAAAACCAAAAAAAGAAGATAAGAAGACCAATAAAGGTAGACGGAAAAATACACGAAGAAAAGTGCAATAGAAAGGGTCTTTCACTGGATAAAATCATGCAAGAAAGTATTTTCAGGATACGAAATCAAAAAGATAGCATCTCTTCATATTTGAGTGGAAATTCCTCAATTTCCACTCAATTTGAAGAGGATACTTTTTCCCCATTCTCCTGCCAGTCCCTCAATCGACATTATACCTTATATGTACCACACGATACCTGTCATAGAGCGTTACGTTCAGGGTAAGGAGAAGGACAAAAAATAGCGCGTTAAAAAGGTTGATCGAACCGTCATATCTGGGCAGCAGGAAATCAAATGCGAGGACTATGCCGAAGTTCACCATGGTCATCACTATGAATTCCCGGATTATAGACCTCCAGTGAGTCCCATGCTTTGCAAGCCAGTGGCTCAATGCAGTGTTTATTATTATAATGATGGCCATACCTATCGCCAGCTGGAAGTTGGTTGAACGTATCTCGGGAAGAACCTGGGCAAAAATTATGCTCAAGAGGGATACCAGCACTATTTTTTCGACAAGCGCGGTATTGAAAAAACGTTCTGCAGAATTAAGTACCGGAAAATTAATCTCACGTACTTGCCCGGAAAAACCTTCTGGAGCGGCAGGAAGAGAGTCGGCTGCAATTTCAAAACCAGGCTTCATTGGAGGCAGGTCTCGAAGCAGCGCCCATGCAATGCCGAGCAGAAAGAGAGCCCATGCAATCAGAATGAGAGCGTTTGAAGGATTGGCTCTTATCCAATCGGTTGTGTCCAGTTTGGCAATATGGATCCAGTATTCCTGTGGAAGTTTTATGAAGACCCAGATCAGGGCCGCAGCCGTAATTAATTTCTTTTTTGTAAGCACTGAAGGATTCCATTTCAAGCGGACTCCTTCATAGAAATAGAAGAAATACTCAAAGGTATTGGGAAAAATAAGCAATAATGGACGCAGGTGTGTTATTTCGAAAAGGGTTACTCCGACCATTCTGTAATAAAAAAGGAAACGACTCATCTTAAAGGCAAAAAGGTTTGACCAGTTTCGAAGAGTTGAAAGGTATGTAATCGCCAGATAATAAATGTCCAGCGCCTTATCATAGCCCTGGTAACCTTCCAGAGGCAGGCTCGTAAACTGCTGGAAAATTGTCTGGTCTATGGTATCAAGGACCATAGAAGCGATTACTGCCGGCAGAGGATATCTGGGAATAGCGAGTGGTATAAAGAAACGTAACATAACCACAGTCCAGAAAATCAACATATCCGATGTATCCGGCACGCTAAATTTGCCCCCTTTCCTCAGAATTTTTGGCCACATTTTCTGATTTATCAAGTCTTTTGAGGTTCAAACCTTCAGACCGAAAATTAGTGTTATAAGCTGTGTCCAAGAAATTAATGTTGTGTATCTTTACTGAAGGTGACGTTAATAATTAGTATTTATACACCATTCTTTATTATATTATTTTTATAAATTTTATAACTTTCGACTACCTGGACTACTATTTTTATATTTAAACCAGTCTACTCATTACGAAATCAATGTATGACTGATTTTCATATAAATCTAAGTTATAGATATCTACTATTAATATCAACTAAAAAGACCAGCTAGATGCCAGTAACCTTGCCTGCATGCAGCCGGGGTCATTGGATCTTAAGGCAAGAAATCTTGCGGATATGTGGAGATACTCTGCTGAAAAAAATTATGGCAAAAGGGAATGGCATTGCTCTTGAAACAGTAAAAACTTTAGTAACAATTGATATCTTAATTAAGATCCTTGAATTTAAGAATAAAACTGGTTCTGGAATGAGCTCATACAGAGAACGAAATATAAAAGGAAGTAGTAAAAAGAAGAGTGTAAGAAAAGTAGTTTGAACATGAGGTATAATTTAACTAAGTAATTTTGAAATTTATGATATAAATTCTTTGTGGTCAAGTTGTGAATACTTTAATAAATATTTACTGATTGGAATAATTTTAGTCTAATCTGGGGATAAGCCACTTGAAAATTTTGAGTGTTCTTGATTACATCAAAGAAAAAAAAAAATCATTTCCACTTATGTTTTATATGTGATTGATATTCTATATCATGCAGTTCTAAATGCTAATATTGAATGGGGTTCATGAGTAGCATTTAGCAAAAACGTAGAGCAAGGTAAACGAGGTTCGCCATTCCTCAGCCCTGCCCTCCACAAATCCGAAACCCCGCCTGAATGGAAAAGCTGCTGAGGTTTTTTGCCATTCCTCAAGCTTTAGTTAGGAGAGGTTTCAAGAGAACCGGAAATGAGGTTCGCCATTCCTCATTTAGGTTCCGGATATCAGAAACAAAAAGAAGTGAGAGAGAAATCCCTCTCTATTACTGTTTTTACCTCTCACTTCAATTTGTTTCTAACTGCAGCCCAGCTAATATCTGTTGAATCCTTTTGATTCTGCTTTTAACTTTAGCCTATGCTTTTTTATGATTATATATTCCTCAGCCCCTTCCTCTTCCAGGCTGCTCCTCTTTTTTGTCGCTTCCTCTCCCAGGCTGTTCTTCTTTTTTGTCACTTCCTCTCCCAGGTTGTTCTTCTTCAACTTCCCTTGGCTGATCTGGCGTTCTGTCACTTCCTCTCTCAGGCTGTTCCTGTTCCGGTTCTTCCGACGATCCCTGCTTTCCATGACTTCCTCTTCGAGGTTGTTTCTGTTCAATTTCTCCCGATTGTGCCCGTTTTCCATAACTTCCTCTCCGAGGTTGCTCATTTTTGTTACTTTCTCTCTCAAGCTGCTCCTGACTCATTTAACGCCTCTTTTTATCTGTTTCCTCGTCTCTATTTCCTCTCCTCTGTCTCCTCTCTCTGTCTACTTTTCTCTGTTTCCTCTTCTCTGTTTCCTCTTCTCTGTTTCCTCTTCTCTGTTTCCTCTTCTCTGTTTCCTCTTCTCTGTTTCCTCTTCTCTGTACCTTCTCCTTTTTCTTTTCCTTTATTTCACATGTTTTTGTTAGTAAATTCTCCCTCAAGCACTATCATTGTTATCTCCACTTCAGCATGTGGATGAACGGGATTGGTATTCCTGAAGACTTTAGTTTAGAAAACTCCAATTCTCTTGGATTGCAGTTAGTGGAAACCCTGGTAGATCAGTTAGGAGAAGTTGAATTAAAAAGAGATTCTGGGACTGAGTTCTTTATAAGGTTTACAGTACCAGTACAAAACTGAAAAATAGTAAAATCGGATTCTCATACAATGCTCAGTTTACAAACTTTGTAATTTTGCCAACTATTTTTCTTCACTTTTCTACAAGGAAGACCCAGAATTGCACAGGTTTCTTCTTCTTTTTTATTCGATACGGAAAGACTGCTATAATTAAGTGCATTGACAGCATCCTGAAGTTTCACCTTTATATTCAAATAAGATCCCCTATTTCCCTATCAACTTCTATTTTAACACAAACAAATATTTGGTTATGAAGTATAATGATGAAGCTTTACCTTGTAATGTGGCATAGTCAAGCTAAATTATAAACCAATTATTTTATAGATTGTAATCAGACTCAGAGATAGAGATATAATAAAATTGATTGCTCCACTAAATGAAAATCTTCTAAAGCCCATTCTGATACTCTTGAATAAACAGCCAGCAAACATGACTATAAGAGATATTAATAGTAAGGGTATGTAGGATGGTTGTTCGGATGGAGTTATCATTCCTGAGACTATTTTGACATCTGTAGGAAAATCAGCGTTACTTATTTTGATATGATATATTCCTGATGCTTTCGGTGTAAATGAAAAGAAATCGATGGTTTGTTGTGTCATAGCTTCCTTTTGTGTCCCAGTCTCATCAGATGGAATAGGAGTAAAGCTTTTTTCAAAGCTTTTTTCCCAGAAAAGCTCTTTTTTTTGCGGATCAACTAAGGATAGATTCAGCGATTCTGAATTTAAAGCCCGTTCTTCTGTTTTGAATACAACAGTTACTTTTTCATTTTCAGTTAGCAATATGTTTGCTTCGAGGTCTTTTGATGGCCCAATGGACTCATTTAAAATATTGTCTCCTGAGATATATTCCGCTATAAAAGGAAGGGTAATTAACAAAAAAAAAATTATAACGGCAACTAGCCAAATAATCCTGATAATGTGAGTAAATACGTTATCTGACATTTTACCCGCCTGTTTACAATTAATAAAACTTAAAGATTCATACAGAAATAATTCATCATGTCTGTTTTAGGTTGACTTTTCCGTAGATACAATACAGTCATTACGAAAATCTGTCCACACGGTCCTGTTGCTACAGATAACAGGATAGTATTGGTGGTGATCTGAGTTTCAGCATTAAAATAGTGTTATAGTATAAGATACTTTGTAACATTATTTTATTATTTTATAATTTTATAATTAGTTTCATAGAGTGGTGTGTAGTGTCACAAATATTCGAGTAATAAACCTCGATGTCTTATTTAAATTAAAGTTTGTTACTAAATGTTAAAATTACTTCCAGTTAAACTCTGATTCACATCCCTATTATTCGCATGCAAGAAATGGTAGAATATTAAAAATGAACGTTCAAATCCACTACCTACCTAAGAAATACTTCCCTTATACCGTGAAACCATATTTTAATCCACAATAAATAGGAAGCCTCCGCCAGCTTGTCTGGCGGCCCGTCAAAAGAAAGAATATCAAAAACGAAGTAATTAAACGATCGGAAAAATGACATCAATATAATTAAATAATTTAAATAAGTTGTATTCTATTATATGGAAACTGTTATTTCTTCAATGCTAACAAATGTTGTACCCAGTTTGGTTATAGAGTCTTTCAAACTAGCATATTCAAAAATATTTAATAAAGATATTGAAAACATACTGATTAATAAGACGGACTTCGAATCAATCATTGAAACGAAAATTTTATTTGAAGAATTTCCAGAAATCGAAGCGAAATCATTATCTTTATTTTTGAAATCCGATGATGTCGAATCAATAGTTCTACAAATTTTTGATCAAGGATTAGTACATAAAAGTCTTGAAGAAATAAAATATGATTTTTGTTTATTATTTTCACTCAATTTTGAACTAAAAACTGAGAACTGTGATTCTTTTGCATCTAATCTTTTTAATATTTTAATTGAAGGGTGCAAACTAACATTAAACGAAGCCGTTTCAGAGGGAATTGTTTCTGCTCATGATGCAAAAACACAATTCCGTTTGAATTTACTTGAAGATAAAATAGACCGAATTGAAAGTAACACAGAAGAAATAAGAAACTCAATAGATACTCTTTCAAAACCAAAGATATATAAATTTGTAAACTGGTGCGAATATTTCTCTAAAAACGAAATTGACTTGATTCCAGCATTATCTTCTGAAATTCCTACGTTTAAAGCTTATCTGCATACGGCCAGAAATTTTATACTTTCTCAAACCAGTAATATTTTTATAATACATTCCCCTGGAGGTTATGGAAAATCTCATTTACTAAGGGAAATTGCCTCTACTATCAATGAGATAGATTTGAATAGAGAAGTTTTTATTGTAACTCCTGGATTTCCAGAAATCAACGATGCAATATCAAACGAAATAGTTAAAAATAAAAAATATCTATTAATTTTTGACGACGCCGATAGATATCCAGAAGAAGTAAAACCTCTTTTGTCTTATATTTCATATATCAATAAAAATATTAAAGTTATTCTGTCAACCAGAACATCTGGATTACAAGGCATCAATGAAATAATAAATCAACTGCCATGCAAAAATTCTCGTGAAGAACTGATGATCACAAGATGGTCTAATGAAGATTTAATTCAACTTTTGAGAATTGTTGCAGGAAAAGAACGAATAGACGATGAAGAAATAATCGTCAATACTTTTTTAAATCCTTATTTGATTGTGTGGATTGGAAAACAAATTAAAAATGATCAAGTAATTGAATTCAACACTATTAAAAATAACTTTGTCAATGACATTAATTATGAAGCTAAAAAATGTTTAAATGGTGTTCTTGAAGCTTCAATCATCAAAAATTTTATATTAAATCTCTCTCTCATAGTTCCTTTTTCGCAAAAAGACGATGAAATAGTGAAAAATCTAAGTGTTCTATGTTCACAAAGTGTAGAAAAAATAACCAAATCACTTGATATTCTCATAAAAATTGGTCTATTAAGAATCGTTGGTAACTCTTTGAGATTTAATCCTGACATGAAGGGAGATTTATATCTGGCTTACAATTTAAAAGAAATTGCTAATGAATCTACTTTAAAAGAACTAATAGAAAAATGGATTTTTGTAACTACTGATAAAGTGTTTATAAATTTATCAGCGGCCTCGAAATTTGATAATCCCCCGATCTTAAAAAAATATTGTTCTGGATTATTAAATGACTGGGTTAAAAATGCTGACAATGATTTTGGATATACTCGAATAAAAAAATTAAAATTGTTACAAAAAATTGTTCATATTGTTCCTGATAAAACATTGGATTTAATGTACACTTACTTAGACTCTCCATTACCACAAATTTCCGAAGTTGATCACCGATGGCTAAACAATGTCTACCCTACTACAGATAATTATGGGCCAATCGTAATAAGATTATTAATAAGTGGGCACTCGAGAGAAAACGTTTTGGAGTTTATAAGTGAACTATATGATAAAAAAGTAAAATACGGTACTTATGACAGCTATAAACCAAATCAATTGATTTTTACATCAATATCACCTACAGAAAATAATCTTGCCTTAATTAATTCTACTCTAGAGATTTTGCAAAATTGGGTGATTAACTCAGATAAACCAATTGTTGAAAATATATCATCTGCTTTGTCTGAATTACTTTCAGGTACCCATATAGTTTCAGATTATGGTTTTGGAAAAACATCTTGGAGACCTGTTAGTTTACAGGCAAATTCTGAATTAATTTATACAAGGAGAAAGGCAATTGCAGTCGTAAAAACGATGCTTAATCATCATAATCTAAATTTAAGATTATCTGCAATTGAAATTATAAATAACATTGGTAGAACTCATTCCATTTCAGAAAACGGATTATCATTAGCTACTGAAATTCGTAATGAACGAAGTCAACTGATTAATGAATTAAGCAATCATATTTCAATTGATGAAGACTTTCGAGTGTTATATAATATAGAAAAACTGTTTTTGGAATGGTGGGCTCTTGAAAAAGAAGGTACTGACGGAGTAAGTGAATTATTAAAAAATTACCTCAAAATATAGAGTATGTAGTATTTAAATATTTTTATTCTGTTGATTTTGTTATAGAAGACTTTTCTTTACTTGAGAGTAAGGTACCTAAGGAAGAAAAGTGGAACTGGTACATTAATAATTATCTACATAACTTTAAGCTTAAGTCCGAGGACGTTAAACATTTAGCTATTTCACTAAATAATAAATATGTCAGCGGCGTTCAAATAATAGGGTATTTAAGTGATCTTCATCAAATTATAAAAATAAATTCAGTTGGATCACTAATAATTGATTGTTGGGTAAGAATAAATCCAGATATATTTATCTCAATTCGAAAAAATAAATCATTGTGGGAATTAGTTCCAGGCAAATTCCAAAATATCATTGATTTCGCAATATCTTGTGGAAATGAAAAATTCATTCAAGAACTATATGACGAGTTATTTTCTAATCTCCCCAATGTAGATATTGGAAAAATCGATACATTTTTAAGAATTATTGGAACTAACCCAGTTGAGTTTAGAGATTCTTGTATAATACAGCTTATAGAAAAAGGAAACTCCGATATTCGAAAATTAGTTGTTGACTTTCTGTATTTTATTTATGGCCCAAAAAATGAATTCAATTTTATCGTTTCATATCTGCAATTGATAATCAGAACAGAACCAAATTTTGACGCTGTTTTACCCCAGAATATATTTTTTCAAATTGGTAATATCAAAAAATATGAAAATATAGTTGATGCTGGCCTATTAAGGAGTTTTAAAAGAGATTTGATTGAAAAATTAAAGTGTACCTCTAAATTAGATTGGTACGCAAATGAACTGTTAGATTATTCTTTTAGCGACATTGATACTGTAATTTCATTTTTAGAAACTCGCATTTTTGATCAAAAAAAGATTGGCTACTACTCAACATATCAAGGAATTCCACATGACGGATTAGAGTCAATTGGTAATCATATTTATTCATTAGATGATTATGATAAGTTATTGGATAGTCTTTTACTTTGGAATCAAGACGACAATTATCTTGTAGGAAAGTCAATTAATTTTGTAATGGATTCAGTTATAGGTATTCGAAACAGTTCCTCCAATAAATTATATGCAGAAGAATATATAATGCATAAACTCGAAAGAGGAGACTTTTATTCCGCTGTTGCGGTATCTGAATATTTACCATTCGAAGAAGCAACGATAGAAACACTGATAAATTTAGCAAAAAATGCAACTACTCCAGATAAAATTGAAAAGATTAGAACCGCTTTTCTTAGTCACGTTTCATGTGGAAGAGAAGGTATAGTATCAATAGGTGGGAATATACCACCGATATTAGTAGCGAAAAAAAATTTATTCCAAAAAATGTATAATGCGTTCAAACCGGGGAAGTTAAGAATAATTATCAGCGAGTGCATTGAAGAAATAAATGCTAAAATTAATAAATATTCAAAAGAAGAATATGAATTTTTAAATGAAAAAAGATATTAACACAAGTGAGTTCATTTTAAAACTTCACTTTCTACTTCATTTCAATTTACTGTTTAATTTCAGTCGAATACCCCGCAACTTGCTGTGATGTGAGCTAATGAAACTTTGATTGGTCCATTTGAGTGCGCGAAGAAAGTGAAACGGACAGGTTACTCCCAAGGCACAATTAGGGAGATGCAACTCGTGCGGGTTAGAATCAGTATCAGGAACCAGCCAATGAGTTCTTATTCTTTTATTATCAGTATTCAAAAACAGCTTCAATCAAGGGCTCTGCAAGTTTCAGCACATCTTCTTTAAAAGCATACACATCCTCTAAAACCGCAGAATTTTCTCCACCTAGCAGTTTCTGCTTCAGTTTTTTACCCAGAATATCGTCATTTCCCGCTGCCAGCCTGAGCACAATAGAACCTGGAAAAATGGCCGTTTGGCAAGCAAGCCTGTCACAATCTCCGTCCGTGATCCCTAAAATTGGGATTCCAAGCCTGAAGAGAATGTCGCCTGCTATTGTTGTGGTGTCATCTCCCACGGTAACTACAAGTTCAGCATCGACAGCCAGCTCAAAAGTATCTTCCGCAGCATGGTCTATAAGTACGACTCTTCCTGCGGCTGGCCTGGAAGAAAAACCAGAATTCTGGCCGCGAACGTTTAGTTTCCGGCCTTGCAGGGGAGAGAAATTGCTTCTTCTCAGGTCGCCACTTTTTACCCAGGCTTTTGCAAGGTCAACAGGGTCTCTTTTTTCATAATTATGAAGTTTTTCGAGCCCATGTTCTTTTATTTCTCCCCCTTCGATTGCGACAATAAAGCCGTTTTCTGAGATTATGCTTACTTTGGAAGAAAAGGCTTTTCCAATCACGGTTCCGTTTACCAGAATATTTTCTCCGGGAAAAACGCCTGAAAGCTTGCGTATAACCTGGATTTTGCCTGTTCCCGGACACTTTTCTACAAGAACAGAATTTTGAACTCTCGAACTTTGAAGGGACAAAGGACTTTCCATAGGAAGCCTCAGGATTTCAGAAAGCTTCTCAAGATATTCTCCATATTCTCCGGCTTTTTTATTAAGAGGTATCAGAATTCCATCGGTACTTTCCGGGCTTTCGATCTGGATAATAGGTTTTATTTCCGGCTCTCTAAGCCGGACAGCAACCATTTTTCCAAACACCTTCCCGGTTTCAATAGTTTTTCCACGGTTCAGGAGACATACAAGGTCTGAGGTTTCGAAAAGCGATTCAATGCAGGCACTTGGCTTCTGGTGCTGACTTATATTTATAATGTTTTCAAGTCCGGCATCCAGGATAGCTACTTTTCCCATTGTTCCGCCAAGCCTCGCCTCGACTTTGCCCACACAGGAAAGCTTGTCAAAAACTCTTTTAGCCTCTCCCGAATCAATAACTTCGGGACCATGTATTACCAGACCGATTTTCATTTTCACTCCGTTTGACAGAAGAAGCATATTAACATGATCCTCAGTACAACTCTTTATTTTTCCTTTGTCTTTGCTTTATCTTTTATTCTCTATTGTTAATATTTCATGACCAGCCAAGAATTATCGAAAATTAAATTATTGATAGCGAAAATATTGATGACTAAATTACTTGATAGTTAAGTTACTTACTGATAGCTAAATTACTCACTGATAGCTAAATTACTTACTAATAGCTAAATTACTCACTGATAGCTAAATTACTCACTGATAGCTAAATTACTTACTAATAGCTAAATTACGGACAACTTAATTCCGTAGTTACATATTATTATTTTTGTATAAGTAATGATTTTGAGGCAAAAAGATGGCTGGCGTAAAGATTACCTGGCTCGGACATTCGGCTTTTTTGTTCGAAGCTGAAAAGAAATTGTTGATCGACCCTTTTATTTCAGGGAACCCACTGGCTCCGTGCATCCCTGAAGAACTGAACCCTGATATAATAGCCGTAACTCACGGGCACCGCGATCACCTTGGAGATACGATCGAAATCGGAAAACGAACCGGATGCCGGATAATCTCTGTTCATGAGGTTGCGAACTATATAAAATCGAAAGGAGTTTTTGCAGAAGGCATGGGCAAGGGCGGTACAGTAAACGTAGAGGGGATAAAGCTAACCATGACCGAAGCGCTCCATTCCTCCTCAATTGATGCCTCAGGTTTTAGTTTCGATGGTGGTTCCCCGGCAGGTTTCATTATACAAATCAACGGACATTCCATCTACCACGCCGGAGACACTGGAGTTTTCGGGGACATGAAGCTCATAGGTGAACTCTATGAACCTGAACTGGCTCTCCTACCCATAGGCGACAAGTTTACAATGGGCATAAAAGAAGCTACAAAAGCCGTAGAACTAATTCAGCCTAAAACTGTAATTCCTATGCACTATAGCACATTTGACGTAATAAAACAGGACCCTAAAGAGTTTAAAAGAGCAGTTGAGGCAAAAATCGATACAAAAGTCATTATCATGAAACCCGGAGAATCTATAGATCTTTGATTTAAGCCTTGATTTAAGCTTTGATTTATCAGGTTCGGATCTATCCTGTTTAAATATGAAATGTAAAAGAGAGTAGATAAATTCGAATTTTTCGGCTCTCTTCTTATTAGATCTCTTCTTATCAGAAATCTGTTATTATCTGGTTTTCAGATTCCAGGCTTAGATCCCAGACTTAGATCCCAAGCTTAGATCTCAGACTTAGATTCCAAGATTTTTTCTCTTTTCCATAATGTGTTGTTCTATCCCATCAACGGCTTTTACTGCATCTTTTTCCACATTCATGACCCCGCCTGTAACTTTCCGACAGTCTTCTGTAAGCAGTTTGACCAGATTCGGGGCGCCTGTGACTGTCGGGACCGGGTTCACATAAGTATAGAGCCCGAGGGCCAGAGCAAAGATAGCATCTATTGTGGCTTTCTGTTCCATATACTCAGGTGCTGCGGCAGCAACAGGAAGGTCAGGAATTGGAACTCCTCCGAGGGCTCTGGAGATAGCTCCAAGAAGATCAGCAAGCCTGCCTGTATCAGTACAGGTCCCAAAGCTTAGCACTGGTGGGATGCCCAGGGCTTTGCATACGGCTTTTAGGCTGTCTCCTGCAAATTCTCTGGCTTCAGGGGTACAGAGGCCTGCCACTTGCATAGCTCCGTTCCCGCAACCAAGAGACAGAACAAGGATATTTCTTTTGATAAGCTCTTTTACCACAGCAACGCTGTATACATCCTGACCGTAGTCCCTCAAGGTAGTACAGGATACCATCCCCACAATTCCTTTAATTGCTCCGTTTTTTATAGCATCAAGGAGAGGGGCAAAGCTGCCTCCAAGCGCTGCAAGGATGCTCTCGTTTGAAAAGCCTACCACAGATTCTTTCATAGGGAGCTTCGAAACGGATTCTATCGAGCTTTTTCGTTTTTTGAAATTTTCAATCGCCATATCCAGAAGTTGTGCTGCCTGCTTTTCGGCTTCGGTGGGATTATAGTTCAGGCGTTCCCCGATGCCTTCGAAGGCTACGAGTTCACTTACAGGCATGAGTTTAAAATTGTATTTTTCGGCATAAAGGGGAGCAACAGGAAGAGAACAGTTCATATCTGCTGCAAAGAGATCCACGCTTCCGCTTGCAAACACCGCTTCCTGGGAAATCCAGTTGCCTGTAAATCCGTAGAAAGCATTGTCTTCCTCCCATCTCTGGATCATTTCCTGCCCTGTTTCAATGCTAGCAATAACCCTCAGTCCCTTTGCTCCTGCAGTTTTTGCTTTTTCCTGCCATTCCGGTTTTCGGGCAAGCTGGACCATGGCAAAGCCGATAAATGGTTCGTGCCCATTAGGGAGCACGTTCACGTACTCAGGATCAAGCACGCCAAGGTCTACTCTCATATTGTGGGGTCTGGGAATTCCAAAAAGGATGTCCTGGCAATATTCGTTTACAATCTGGCTCTGGTATCCCATTGCAATTCCCAGACGCATGGCTTTTAAGGCCAGGCTAGCATAATACCCATCCACATTTGTCAGGCAGGAGCTTGTGGAAAGCATCATCTCCCCGTAGATTCCACCTGGAAATATATCCAGTGCTCTCCACTTTTCTTTTCTTTCGGGAGGAGCAAGGAACTCAACAATCCGGCTTGGTTCGTAGGCAGGTCTGTTAAACTCCTTTTCTACAAACTCACAAAGGCGAAGAGCAATTTCTGAGTCCGATCCTTCGGTTTTGAGCCCCAGCCGGCTTGCAAACGTCCTTAACTTTTCAGGTTCCATTATTGTATAAGGAGTGTTGCCTCTGGCAGTTTCCCTCAAAGTCCTGATGGTCTGATCCGTATGATAGTGGTAAGTAGAAGCTCCCATCACATTTCTGAGAAGCATCATCCGCATTGCCATACCATCGGCAGTGATTCCGCATACTCCTCTTTTGTCTTTTGCAGCATCCGAACGGCATGGCCCGTTGGAACACAGGTCGCAGCGCACTCCTCCCATACAGAAAGTACATCTTTTGTCTGGATTTCCTCCCAGACCCTGGGCTTCGTAACGGTCCCAGACATTCGTCATCCCGTCTTTTTTTATCCGCTCATACATATTCAGAACGGATTCGTGATAAGAAATTCTTTCTTTGTCCATTTAATCTCCCCCACAACGAATTTCCTTTTCCTGCCTCCTCTGAAGCACCAAAAAAATTCTTTTCGGTACTTATGCGTCTGAATGTTTTTTTAAATAAATTAACAGTGGTATGCAGGTTTGTAATGACTTTAATTTTTAATTATCAATCAATCTTCCTATTATAAAACCAGTTCTGAACTCTTATTTATGTGCAAATAAGATCGGTTCTGAAACGAGCTCAATAAATATAAATAAAAGTGTCTCTTGCGGAGTTTTAAAATCGCATGTAAATTATGGCAGGAAATGAAGCACTGCAAATGTTACACTGCAAATGTTACACTGCAAATGCTGCACTACAAATGCTGCACTACAAATGCTACACTGCAAATGCTACACTGCAAATGCTACACTGCAAACGTTACCGGAAATTTAATTGAACCTTCTGGAAAAAATAAGTGGAAACAAAATATAACATAAAAAACCATTGCAATATCATAAACTAATTATAATATAAAAGTCCTATAGATGTCGGTTCGAATTCTTTTTAGAATTTAATTTTTTATTGTTTACCTATATGATTTTATATAATTAATACTATGACATCGGAATGATCATGACTACGAATGTAAAAACGATTCCACTTGCGTTTGGAAGCGGGATTTTAAAGCTTGATATCCCTGAGAAAAACATTTCCAGTATTATCTTGCCTTCGGAATTAGAAATAAAGGAAGAAGGGGCTTCCCTAATTAAAAAGGCGCTTGAAAATCCCATTAAAAGCAAAAGGCTTTCTGAGATTGTAAACCCTGATTCGAGAATTGCAATTATCGTAAGCGATGTTACACGGCCAACTCCTACTGCAAAAATTCTTCCTCCTCTACTTGAAGAGCTTTATCTTGGAGGAGCAAAAAACGAGAATATCACTATTGTTTTTGCCCTTGGACTTCATCGTTTACAAACTGAAGAAGAGTGCTGCCAGCTTGTAGGGAAAGAGATCTTTGAAAAAATAAGATGTATCCAGCACGACAGGAAAAGGTGCAAGCATCTCGGGGAGACAAGTTTCGGAACACCTGTAGAGGTTTTTGAAGAAGTAGTAGACTCCGACGTTATCATAAGCACAGGAACGCTGGAATTTCATTATTATGCAGGATATGGAGGAGGAGGGAAGTCCATCCTTCCAGGAGTAAGTTCGGAAAAATCCATTCTCTCATTCCATAGCTTTTATAGCAAACTCTTTGAAGGAGACCCTCTCTCAGGCAGAACCGACAGTCCGGCAAGAAAGAACATAGAGGAAGCTGCAAGGATTACAGGCCTTGACTTTATCCTGAATGTTGTACTTGACAGCAAAAAAGAGATAGTTGATGCCGTTGCAGGCGATTTAGTCGGAGCCCACAGGAAAGGGACAGAGTATGTCGATGCTATGTATAAAGTACCTGTAGAGCCTGCGGATGCTGTAGTTGTTTCCTGCGGTGGTTTTCCAAAGGATATCAATCTTTACCAGGCAACAAAATCACTTGAAAACGCTACCTCTGCCGTAAAAAAAGGAGGTTCAATTATCCTTGTAGCCGAATGTGCCGAGGGAATAGGAAACAAAGTTTATGAGTGCTGGAACAGGGAATGCAGGGCTCCTGAAGATGCAGTCAAACGTTTCAAGAACCATTGTGAGTTCGGTGGGCACAAAGCTGCTATTGTAGGGAGAACTGCAAAAGAATTCAAACTGTATTTGGTATCAAAACTTCCAGAGACGGAAAGTAGAAATGCGTTCTTTATACCGACAAAAAGCATAGATGAAGCGCTTGAGAAGGTTCTTTCAGAAAATCCTGATGCTAAAATCCATGTTATGCCAAATGGTGGGTGGACTTTGACTGTAAAGCAATAAAAATGTACTATAGATAAAAAGACGAAGGTTTAAGTTGCCGTTAAAATTACTTCTTCCTTAAAATTACTTCTTCCTTAAAATTACCTCCTTAAAATTACCTCCTTAAAATTACTTCCTCCTTAAAATTACCCTCTCCTTGAAAATTACCTTTTCATTTAAAACTACCTTCTCGTTCTTTTTATACTTGTTTACCCTTATTATTGTAAAATAATAAAAAGAAAAATAATATCAAGATAAAACATCGGCATAAACATGACTGCAAACATAAAAAAAATATCACTTGCTTTTGGAAGTACGGGAATTGAGTTTGAAATTCCTGAAAGAAATCTTGCCAGTGCTATTTTGCCTTCGGAGTTTGAAATTAAGGAAGACAGAGCTTCCCTTATTAAAAAAGCGCTTGAAAATCCCATTAAAAGCCGAAGGCTTTCTGAGATTGTAAACCCTGATTCAAAGGTTGCAATCATAGTTAGTGATGTTACTCGGCCAACTCCTACTGCAAAACTTCTTCCTCCTCTACTTGATGAGCTTTATCTTGGAGGGGTAAAAGATGAAAATATTACTATTGTTTTTGCCCTCGGGCTCCATCGAAACCAGACAGAAGAAGAATCCCGAAAACTGGTTGGAGAAGAAGTCTACAAAAAAATTCGCTGCATCCAGCATGACAGGAAAAGGTGCAGGCATCTAGGAGAGACAAGTTTCGGAACGCCTGTAGAAGTCTTTGAAGAAGTAGCAGACTCCGACGTTATCATAAGCACAGGAACCCTGGAATTTCATTATTATGCGGGATACAGTGGAGGAGGGAAATCTGTTCTTCCGGGAGTCAGTTCGGAAAAATCGATTCTTTCTTATCATAGTTTTTATAGCAAACTCTTTGAAGGAGACCCTCTCTCAGGCAGAACCGACAGTCCGGCACGACAAAATATAGAGGAAGCTGCAAGGATTGCGGGCCTTAACTTTATCCTTAATGTCGTGCTTAACAGCAAAAAAGAGATAGTTGATGCCGTTGCTGGAGATTTCATCGAAGCTCACAGACAAGGAGTAGAAGTTGTTGATTCCATGTACAAGGTGCCTGTAGAACCTGCGGATGCAGCAATTGTCTCGTGCGGAGGTTTTCCAAAAGACATTAACCTTTTCCAGGCGACAAAATCCCTTGAAAATGCAGTTTTTGCTGTAAAAAAAGGAGGAGTAATAGTGCTTGTGGCTGAATGTACTGAAGGGATCGGGAATAAGGTATATGAGCGCTGGAGTACAGAATGCAAAACTCCCGATGAGGCGATACAGAAATTCAGAAAATGTTTTGAATTTGGGGGACACAAAGCTGCCACTGTTGGGAGGGCTGCAAAAACCTTCAAACTTTATCTTGTCTCTAAACTTCCGGACACTGAAAGCAGAAATACTTTCTTTACTCCTGTAAAAAGCGTCGAAGAAGCACTTGAAAAGATTTTTTCAGAAAACCCTGACGCTAAAGTCCATGTTATGCCCAATGGCGGGTGGACTCTGCCCATAATGAAATAAAAAGACAGCTATAAAGACAACTATAAGAAAACGGCTATAAGTAGATGGCTATAAGTAGATGGCTATAAGAAGACGGCTATAAAAGACAGATATGAAATGATAGCTGTAAAAGAAGACAATTATAAAAGCAAATATAGAAAAAAGGTCAAGTGAAGTGCCAAATATGATTGAAAACACAAAAACAATATCATTAGCTTTTGGAAGCACGGCACTTGAGCTGGATATCCCGGAAAGAAACGTATCCAGCATTATTTTGCCTTCAGAGCCTGAAAAAAAGGAAGATCCAACTTATTTAATTAAAAAAGCTCTTGAAAATCCCATAAAAAGCAAAAGGATTTCTGAGATTGTAAACCCTGATTCGAAGGTTGCAATTATAGTTAGTGACGTTACTCGGCCAACTCCTACTGCAAAGCTTCTTCCTTCTCTGCTTGAAGAGCTTTACCTTGGAGGGATAAAGGACGAAAATATTACTATTGTCTTTGCTCTCGGGCTTCATCGAAACCAGACTGAAGAGGAATCCCGAAAACTGGTTGGAGAAGAAGTCTACAAAAAAATTCGTTGCATTCAGCATGATACCGGCAGGTGCAGACGCATTGGCATAACTTCCCGTGGAACCCCGATTGAGGTCTTTGAAGACATTATGGATGCCGATGTTGTTATAGGGACCGGAAGCATTGAATTCCATTATTATGCAGGATACAGTGGAGGGGCAAAGTCCATACTGCCTGGTGTAAGCTCGAAAGAAACAGTTATTACAAACCATAAAATGATGATCGATGAAAAAGCTGTTTCCGGAAGGGTTGATGGGCCTGTCAGGCAGGACATGGAAGAAGCCGCAAAAATATTCGGCCTTGATTTTATCCTGAATGTGGTGCTTGACAGTAAAAAAAAGATAGTTGCTGCCGTTGCCGGGGACTTTATCGAGGCTCACAGGAAAGGCGTGGAAGTTGTGGATTCCATGTATAAAGTGTCTGTGGAGCCTGCTGATGCGGTAATTGTTTCCTGCGGAGGCTTTCCTAAAGATATCAATCTCTTCCAGGCAAATAAGGCGCTTGACAATGCAACTCAGGCTGTGAAAGCGGGAGGTTCCATCATTCTTGTAGCCGAATGTGCCGAAGGGATAGGAAACCAGGTCTACGAATGCTGGAACAGAGAGTGTCGAAGCCCAGACGACGCGATTGAGCGTTTCAAAAAATGTTTTGAATTCGGGGGGCACAAGACGGCAATCATTGCAAAAACTTCAAAAAGATTTAAGCTTTATCTGGTTTCAAAACTTTCAGACGAGCAAACAAGAAATGCATTCTTTACTCCTATGGTAAGTGTAGAGGAGGCCTTGTCTGCAGTGCTATCGGAAAATCCTGACGCAAAAATTCACCTTATGCCTCATGGAGGGCAGACCCTACCTGTTAGAAAAGAAAATTGAGAACTTCCTAGAATAAGCAGGAAATAAGGGAGCAAAACTAAAAAATAAACTGAAATAAACTGCGAAACTAAAAAATAAACTGCAATACTGAAATAAACTGTGAAACTAAAAAAATAAACTGCAATACTGAAATAAACTGTGAAACTGAAATGAATTGGGGAGATGCAGGCTTAAACGCCTGCCGAATCCGCTGCACTGTGTGACGTTGCTTCAGATGCTTCTTCTTCATCTTCAAGCCTGAGCCTGAAAGCCTTCTTGAGGAACTCCGGAGATAACCTGGGTGTCATAAGGCTTACTACAATCAGGACAAGGAAGGACAGTGGAGTTGCGATCATGATAGGATCTACAAGGGGCCAGGTGCCTGTAAGTAAAGTTTCTTTTCCAAAAATTGCCTGGCAGATTCCTAGAGGCACTGCTTCTGTTGCATGGACAAAGACCAGCCAGAAAAGGCTGCTTATTGATCCTATAACAAGGCTTGCAGTTGCTCCGGCTTTTGTTGTGCGTTTCCAGAACAGCGCTCCAATGTAGAGGGGAAGGAAAGCGGATGTGCACAGTCCCATGAACATGGCAGTAGCTCTTGCGATAATACTTCCAGGAAGAACGTAAGCCAGAATAACTGCTACTACGATGGTAAAGGCAATTCCTATTTTTGTAACATGAACCGTGCTTGAACTTGACTTGCCTTTCATAAGGCCGTTCTGATAAAAGTCGTACCCTATGGCTGTACCCATGGTGTGGAACTGGGCAGCTGCGGTAGACATTGCTGCCGAAAGCAGACTTAGCATGAAGATTGCCACAAACAGCGCGGGCATTGCGTGATTCAGGTATGCGGGAATTATAAGGTCAGTGTTTCCACCCGGGACAACCTGAGTGGCGATCATTCCTGTAGTCCTGTAAAAGTATACGTTGGAAAGAGCTCCTACAACATATGCAACTCCTGCCATCATAAGAAGGAAGGGACCTCCCACGGCAACTGCTCTTTTCAGGGAACGGTCATCTTTTACAGTCATGAACCTGACTGCAAGCTGTGGCTGTGCAAGTGCTCCTATCCCTACTCCCATTACGATTGTGGAAACCATTGTCCACCAGATAGAGGAATTGAAAGCTGGCATTGCAGTCCAACCCCTGTGCCCCTGGTCAACAAGCGCCTGAGGCACAAGGTTTGCCATATTGGTAAGGGCCTGGTGGGCTTCTACAACTCCTCCCAATTTACTGTAGGTATATACCAGCAAAAAGGTCATTCCTATCAGCATGATAGTGGCCTGCATTGCATCCACATACATTACTGAGAGGAGTCCGCCTTTAATCACATAAAAAGCAATGATGACGATAAAGATCAAAAGAGCGACATTATAGTTTATCCCAAGCGTGGTTTCAAGAAATCGGCCTGCTCCTATAATCACGCTTGCAGCATAAAGAGGCATGAAAACCGCGATAAGAAGCCCGGAAAATGCTTGAATAAATCTTGATTGGAAACGTTTTCCTATTAATTCAGGGTAAGTAATGGCTCCAAGGTTTAGCCCCATGCGCCTGGTTCCTGGGCCAAAAATCACGAAGGCGATGAAAATTCCGAAAAAGATATTCATGAAAACAAGCCATAGAAGCCCCATTCCGAGAGAAGCGGCTACTCCTCCGAACCCTATAATTGCAGAAGTGCTGATGAACGCAGCTCCGTAGGAGAGAGCCATAATTGCCGGGGGTACACGTCGGCCTGCAAGCATATACCCATCATCGGTCTGGGAATTTTTCTTATACCCCAGCCGAGCAACGTAGAAAGTGCACGTAAAGTAAATAATGACGAGGAGGATTAGAGTTGAAGTACTGACTGCCATAAAAATTACTCCAGAATAGTTTCGACTACTGTTTTTTCTCAGGTATTACCAAAAAGGTCTGATTGAAGTGAGCTCTTTAGAGAAATCTCTAAAGTAAACCCCTCATTAGTTTACTGGTCTTGAGTCACCTGTTTCTGAGTACTGCTCTTTACTACCTGTTCTTCTTTCTCCTCTTTCCAGTTCAATACTCCATAAACCATGCATCCGAGTGCACTAAATATACAAGCAAGATATGCAAGCCAAATTTGCGGATCATTTATTCCTAATACCATATACAATAACCTTCCTGGAGAATATCCTGACAATAGTTAACGTGATACTTGTTAGCACTGTACATTAACCTTTTTGTTATTTAAATATATTGAGTAAGGTAAAACTCCAGCAGAATGTAACGAAGTGAATTCTGAAAACTAAATAAACAATTTTATGCATTTTCGTCACAGATCCAATTGGATTATGAGATCTTTAACTTAATTCCAAAATCTAGAGGGACTTTTATATGCAGATTATTAAAAGCCAGCCTGATTTCCTTATTTCTTTGTTCTAGAATCTAATCTGTTGTTCTGGAATCTAATTTATTGTTCTGAAACCCAATATGTTGCTCTGTAATCCAATATTTTATACTCTCGTGCAGACGTTTTATCATGACAGGTTTGTTATGAGTATGATATTACTTCTTAGCACGTATCCGCAAAATGATCTCATTGAAAACAAACCGGTTTGTTCCAGAACATATTTTCCTACCGGTGCAGGTGAAACTGTCTTTCTGCAGATGTCCTCTTAACATGAATAATTTTCTTGCTATCGTTTTTGGAGAAATTTCCAAAATTTAGTATTGAGATTGTCTGGGATCTCAATTGTTGCTACCAAAAAACAAGAAGGAAAACCTTTACTGAATATATAATGTTTAAATGAATGAATGAATGAATGAATGAATGAATGAATGAATGAATGAATGAATGAATGAACTAAGAAATACAATTTAATATAATAGATAGAGATATTGAAAAAAACGATGTCGGGAAAAATAGTGAAATTTATCAGACATCTGCGGAAAGTGGGGTGAAATTTCATAGCCAGAAAAAGCATCTTACGTTCAAAGCTTAGAGCTAGCAGATCAAGTGAAAAAAACAAAAAATAAGAAAACAAGATTCAGGAAAAAGAAGTGAAGAAAGAAAAATGAAGAAAGAAAAATCTGATTTCTTACTTAAAACAGCACTTTGTAATTTCTCCACTGAGATCTTCCCTGAGCATTTTGACAGCTTCGTCAAATTCATCGGTCTGACCGAGCACCCACATAAGTTTAACAAGGGCGATTTCGGGGAGAGTATCTTCTCCTTCGATTGCACCGGCTTTCAGCATATCACGGCCGGTATCATAGACCCGGTCGCAAATTCTGCCATTAATGCACTGGGATGTAACTATAACAGGCATTTTTGCATCTGTTGCTTTCCGGATCTTAGGAATCCACTTTGTAGAAACATGCCCAAGCCCGGTACCTTCAAGAACCAGTCCTCTGTACCCGCTGTCAATGTAATGGTCAAGGATTTCAGGGCCTGAACCCGGAGTGAATTTAACAAGGGCACATTTTGGTTCCATGCCTGGTTTGAATTTGAGAGGTCTTTCTCCACGTTTAATATAGTCAATGAAAGTTTTTATTTCCCTTGTATTGTAATCCACGATTCCTATAGGTCGGGAATTTATTGACTTGAAGGCATCTCTGCGGGAAGTATGCATTTTCCTGACTTTAGTTCCACGGTGGATCTCGCAGAAATCATCTGAGGTTGTTCCATGCATAACAACCGAAACTTCAGCAATATCACTAATAGCAACAAGAGCCGCACATATTGCATTCATGGCATTGTCGCTGCTCGGACGGTCTGCACTTCTCTGGGAACCCACAATAACAATGGGCACTGGCGTTTCGATCATAAAGGAAAGGGCTGCAGCCGTGTACATCATGGTATCTGTCCCATGGGTTACGATTATTCCATCGGCACCTGCCTCGATTTCCTCTACGATGGCACGGGCAAGGTTTTGCCAGGACTCCGAATCCATGTTTTCCGATAGAATGCTTGAGATTACCCTTCCTTTGAAATCGGCTATCTCTCTGAGTTCAGGGATAGCTGCAAGGATATCATCAGCAGTGAACTGGGAAGTTACTGCACCTGTCCTGTAATCGATTTTGCTTGCAATCGTTCCGCCTGTGGAAAGAATAGCTACCTTTGGAAGCTTTTTTCCAGATTTCTGGATCTCCTCTCCTGCCGTTTTAGGTCCTTTTCCGCCGTTCCGGCCTCCATTTGTGTTTTTTCCATTGTTTTCCAGAAGAGTTATCTTTACCTTATCCATGGAAAAACCGGCATTGTAACCGCTGTTCATCTTTATTGTAATATATCCTTCCATGGACGGCATTACTTTGCCTTCGTAGACAGTGCCGTTCTTTTCAATACGTACCCGGTCGCCCTGTTTAAATTCCATAAATAATCCCTTTTATGATAACTTTTTTAAATGCTGTATAGATAATAGGTACTCCGATATCATACAGACATTCTTGTATAATACCTAGCTACTTTTACAATATTATACATTTTGCGTGATACTGAGAGGTCAAAGTAGTATTAATACTGAAATTAACACTGAAATTAACACTGAAATTAATACTGAAATTAATACTAAGTTTAAGAGGTCAATGTAATATTAATACTGAGTATTAATACTTAGTTCATTGACATCAAGTATACTTAAATCTGAAGTTTGCTTCGTTATAGCTCAAGTTTTCCTGTGTACTCATTAACAGTTGCAAGCAGATTTTCAAAAGCTGAGTCTGTAATATCTTTCAGGGTTGCAATTTCCTGCCTATTAAGTTCAAGCTCGGTCTGTCTTTTCGAGAGGTAATTTAACATTTCGTCAGGAGCTGGTCCACCAGCGATTTTTCTTCTCTTTACGTTCGAAACTGGGTTAAGAGCTTCTTTTACCATTTTCTCTGTGAGCCCCCGGCTTGAAAGAGATTCACCCAGCACAATTTCGGCAGCAGAGTCGATTTTTTTGAGAGTTGGGTATTCCATTTTCCTTGCGAGCATCCCGACTATCTGGTGGGCAGTCCTGAAAGGAATTCCGGTTTCCCGGACAAAGGTATCCGCAAGTTCGGTTGCGGTTGTAAAACCTGTAACTGCCTGGGCAGCAAGCACTTCAGGGTGGATTTTCATAGTTTTTATCATTCCTTCCATGACCCTTACTGAAGCCCTTACAGTTTCTACAGACCGCCAGATATTTGGGGTTGCTTCCTGAAGGTCCCGGTTGTAGCTCAGGGGAAGCCCTTTGCAGATCGTAATCAGAGACATTAGTGCACCCACTGCTACTCCTGTTTTCCCGCGCATAAGTTCGGCAGTGTCAGGATTTTTCTTCTGCGGCATGATTGAAGAAGTAGAAGCGTACATGTCGTCCAGTTCTATGAAATTGAATTCGGAAGTGGACCACATTACAAGTTCTTCAGCCATACGGCTCAGGTTTATCATGAGGTTTGTAAATCCTGAAGCGCATTCAATAAGAAAGTCCCTGGTGCTGACCGCATCCATTGAATTTCCAAGCAAGCCGTCAAAGCCCAGAAGCTCCTGGGTCCTTTTCCTGTTCAGGTTAAAACCCGTGGAAGCAAAAGCCGCAGCCCCAAGCGGGCAGAGGTTTACCCTCGAGTAAGCATCTTGAATCCTGTCAAAATCTCTGCCAAGAGCGGCTTCGTGGGCGCAGAGGTGATGAGCAAGTGTTGTCGGTTGGGCATGTTGCATGTGAGTAAAACCAGGCATGAGCGTCTCAGTATGTTTTTCCGCAAGGGTAAGAAGCGTTTGCCTTAGTTCATGGATTTCTTCAAGCAGCCCGGTCAGTTCTTCCCTGAGCACCAGCCTGATGCAGGTTGCAACCTCATCGTTTCTGGAACGCCCAGAATGCATCCTGCCCCCAACGTCTTCCCCAACCATATCGATGAGCCTTGACTCAAGAGAGATATGGATGTCTTCATAGCTGAAATCAAGCTTTTCCATCCCTTCCTCCCGGATTTTTAAAAGCCCACTAAGGATTTTGCTGCAGTCCTCCCTATTTATGATGCCCTGCTCTTTTAGCATTACTGTGTGGGCAAGGTCTACTGCTATGTCAGCATCAAAAATCCACCTATCAGCTTCCATAGAGGAAGTATAACGTAAGATTTCCTCGTCCTGGGCAGCCTCCAGCCTGCCTCTGCGTAAAATATTGCTCATCGGTTTTCCTCTCTCTGATTTTTGTGATATAAGTAGGTGTGAGTATAATTCCTGTTGATACGAATTTAATTTCTGTTAATGTCTGTGGCAATAGTATTTGTGAAACTAATATGAGATTTAACATGAGGTTTATAAGATTTAATATAAAACTTAAATGAAATACTTGATGCAAGATTTAAAGTAAGATTTGTAGCGTGGTATTATTTCGAACGCTTAAATATGAATCGGTTTCGGGGGATTTTTCTTTTAAGGCTAACTGTATCAGGTAGGCCCTTGTTTTTTTCAGTAAAAATTTTTGAAAACTATCACGGCTTACTTACTTGTCCGGTTTCTTTCGGTATCCCAAAAAAGCTAATCGTAAGGAAAGCTGAAGTTCACTTAGTGTCCGTGGTTTCGAAGTACACCGGATCTCAGCGATTTATGACATCATACTATCAGGTAAGAAAATTCCTTAACCGATGGTTAATGTATAAGATTTAATTCATGGAATCGCAATGCCTATGTCCAATGGATCATCAGGTTGTATCTCTATATCGATAGATATTGATAGATCACTAGCATCATTAGAGATCATTTCAGTCTTTGTAATATTGTTGTCTAATGTAGCTTTAATGTATGTCCCTGATGTCAGTGTAAATGGGAATTGTTTTCTCATGGATTCTTTTTTAGGAGCTGACATATATGATTCGTTAAATATAGAGGTATTTTTTGAGTCGAGTACTTCTACAGTAACTTCATGGCTTTTATTACCCCAATTATGTATAAAAAAATAATTACCGCTTTCTTTGTTGTTATTATTTTCATTGTTGTCAAGAAGAATATTCTGCTTAACAACAGGAATTAAAACAATAATGCTTATCAACAAAAGGAATATGCATACAAATATGACTAATATTTTTCTTGACATGTTAATTCCTCAACCAAGATCTCTCTATTATAACTAGGACTTCCTCACTTGAGGAACAAAATAAATTACAGGAAAAACAGTACAATATGCCAAAATAGTTCCCTTCTTAATCTCATCTGAAGAATAGACTATATGGACAACTTTGTTGTTATATTTCTTAGCAGTCTGGTCAATATAATAACTTTTATTATCAACGTTTATTTCTCCGATAAGAACGCCATCCCCTGCTGTTAATACGACGCTACTATTTGCTTTCCCAACAACTGTTCCGGTATACGAATAGGATTTAGGAGCATCTGAGATAGATCCATCTGCTGCTGTAATTGTTGTATTATCACTTACTGCATGCATTTTCTGAAGTTTAAGATCAAAATTTTGTCCTAACAGTCTAAGTGTAACCTGACCATCAGCTGCATCATCGAGAAAAGCTGTAGGATTTGTAGTAACAGTTTCAAAATTATATAGTGTATCATTGAAGTCAAGCAATTTTTTTGTCGAAGTCAATGTTATTTATTATATCTGATTTGTCGTCCTCTGTAGTTGTCCTTACTGCCAGTACAACTACAACAGTTACTATTAAAAATGTTGCAAATATTGCACTTACTCTAACTTTTTTATTCATTGTTATTTATTTTCTCCTAAGGATTTTACCCCGGAGGCAGGATTTAAGTAAGCTTAAATATACGCAAAATTAATGTAATTTGCTCCAAAGTTATCTAACCTGCGTCTGGGCGCCTGGAGTTCAAATAGATCTTCCACATTACATTTGAACTCCATAATTTGTTTTATGTTTGCTGTTATATACTTTATCGAAAAACTCCTCAAATTAACTATTTTCATTATTTTTAGTGCTTATTAATTACCCATCTTTTTGATTTTTTAGCTATTGACCAAAATTATAATATACAATAATAAAGCCTCAAGATCGCCCAGATAATTATAAAAATAAAATTGTTATATAATATAATAATAAAAGTAAATATTTAATAAAACACCGTGGAATAAAATGATTTTTTCCTATATTTTGTGTTATTATACAAAGAGTCCCATTGCAAAAATTACCGAATTAAAGGACATGAGCACCGGGAAGCCGTACAAAGGCGGTAATAATTGCGCTACAACTCCCTCAATGCAGCAGGATGGCAACAAATGCCAGATAATCGGAGACATAGAAAAAAGGCCAATAATCCCGGAAATTGTAATTGAAATGATAAACAACCTGATTAAAACATATATTTTCTAAGTCCATTTCATTAACTTTTTTGTGTCGTTAAGGTTTTACGCTTAGGTTTTACGCTTCGTATAATTAGTGAAAAATTTTGTAATTTATCAAATTATTTTTCCATATTTGAACATCTCCCCTTCTTATTGATAATTCTCCCTTGCATATCCCAAAAAAGCTAATCATGAGAAACGCATAAATTTGCTTAATGTCCACTGTTTCAAAGTATAACCGAATCGCACCCATATATGAACTGATAGACCTGCCTCTAGAATTCTTCTTTTTCCGGGAATGGAGAAAAGAAGCCCTTTCAGGCCTGAGCGGAAAAATTCTGGAAGTAGGGGTGGGCACCGGAAGAAACCTGAAATACTATCCGGCCGGCTGTAGGGTAATAGGAATCGACAAAAGCGAAAGGATGCTCAGGAGAGCCCAGGAAAAAGCAGAAAGCAGGAAAAACATTACTCTTTATCCTATGGATGCCGAACGTCTTGAATTTCCTGATAATAGTTTCGATTACGTGGTCATAACTTTTGTTCTTTGCACAATCCCTGACCCTGTGAAAGCTCTCAAGGAAATGAGACGAGTCCTGAAACCTTCAGGAGAATTGATAGCTCTTGAGCACGTTCACAGTGACTACCCTATTGTTGACTTCATAGAACATTTGATTAATCCGATTTTGTTTTTCCTGCTTGGAGATCATGCAACCCGGCATACTGTGAAGAATATTGAAAAAGCTGGTTTCACCATTAAGGAAGCAAAAAAACTGGCTTTTAAGGACGTTTTCAGGAAAATCAGAGCAAAACCATAGAGCTTTTTTGTTTGAATTTATGTCCATTATTAAAAGCAATTAATCTGTCAAAAGGATAATAATGTAAAAGCAAAAAACTCGTTAATACGATTTTAAAGAAACTCTCTTAAACAATAATAACCAATTAATAAATGGATGCTGGGGAAAACAAAGCGTTACCTTGAGGTCACACGGGTTCTTTTAAAATACAACCTTATTCCTGAACTCTACCGGGATCTGCGCACCAATTATATTTCAAATCCTGAGTGCACCTGTACTTTTGATATAGAAAACAGGCAGACGGCTGTGAAACTCAGAGAGGCCTTTGAAGAACTCGGGCCGACTTTTATTAAAATGGGACAGACAATGAGCAAGCGGCCTGATCTTGTTCCGCAGCCTTATGTTATAGAAATGGCAAACCTTCAGGACAAGGTTAAACCGATACCCTTTGAGGAAATGGCTGAATCTCTTGACCTTGCCTGTGTTTGCGAATTCGAGCCACCTGAAGAGCGAAAACGAAAAAAAACGGAAGCAGAGCTTAAAGCTTCCCGGGAGAGAAGAGAAAAAGCTTTTATTAAAATTTTTGACAGCTTTGATACAGATCCCATTGCCAGCGGCTCGATTGCGCAGGTTTACAAAGGAGTTCTGGAAGGGAAACCGGTTGCCGTAAAGATTCTTCGCCCGAACCTGATTGACACTATAAACATCGACCTTTCTATTCTGGACGATTTTAGGCCTGTTATGAGAAAGGTTCTCGGTCTGGGGAGTAATTTTGATATTGATGCTTTCTTGCTTGAGATCCGGGAAATGCTCACCCGCGAGGTTGACCTGAGAACCGAAGCCGTCAACATGCGGCGTTTTGAGGACAACTTCAAGAACGTGAAAAATGTGTCTGTGCCCAAAATCTATCCAGACTACTGTTCAGCTAATGTCTTTACAATGGAGTTCATCCAGGGAATCCAGATTAAGGACATAATCAATATGCCTGTGCCCCAGAGCAAGAAATCGGAATATACGCGTACTATTACCAAAAGTTATCTTAAACAAGTTTATATCGACGGTTTTTACCATGCTGACCCTCATGGGGGCAATATGCTGGTTCAGGAAAACGATACCATTGCCTTTATCGACTTCGGGGCTGTAGGCAGTATTGACGACGAGCTCAAAAAGAACATGCTGGAGTTTTATTACGCCATCAATAACAGGGATGTGGAAGGAGCGACTCAGGGTTTCCTGAAAATAGGGGGTGCGGATGCACGGGATGTGGATATCCGCAGGCTCAAGAAAGATATGGATAGCCTGATCGCAAACCAGAACTACGGGTTTGAAGGCAGGCAGAGTGATAATTATGCAAAACTCGGCTTGAAATACGATATTCGGCTGCCCGGGGAATTTTCAACCCTGCAGAGGGCGATCTTGCTTATAGAAGGCGTTTGTCTGGAGCTGGACCCTAAATACAACATTAAAACCATTGCTATTCCTGTGCTGATGGACGCTTATAAAAAGCTTAATGCTCCAAAAGGAGCTGCTGTTCATATCGAATTTTCCACCGAGCCCGTGGATGAAAAGGCCGAGTTGAGGACCGCGATTCAAGAACTTGCCGATAAAATGGAAGGAATGGGAGATAAGTTTCTTTCCTTAAAGCAGAAGAAAACAGGGAAAACTACATTTTCAAAAGAGCTCTACCTGACTGTCCTGCTTATTGCTTCAACTTACATACTTCTAAACGGGGGTACTTTTTCCTGGGTCGGACTGACTGGGTTTGGGGGATCGGTTCTGATAGCACTTCTTCTTGTATTTCGAGGTAAATGAAGATAAATAAAAATCAAAAATATTTCAGTAAACTCGGGTCTTAATGGTTAATTACTTAATTACTTAATTACTTAATTTGGCAGCTAACGACTGAAAACTGCTGAAGAAGACTCTTTTTCTATTATACTTGATTTGCATTCACCAGAAGAAAGGCTGTCGTTAAGTTAAGGGAATAACACCAGCTTTAAACCAAATAGAAATATGAAAACTGCCACAAAATTCCTGAATTTTTCCTGGGGTATTTTTTCAATTCCGATTTTCCCGATCATTGCCCCAATTAAAGATACGGGTATGAAGATCAAAAAGCCTGATACAAGGACAGGGGCAAGTCTCGTACCTCCCTGGATATACGTTGCTATCCTTGTAGAGTCGATCATAAAAGCTATAGCGCCAGCAGTTGCAACGTAAACAGCTTTTTTCAGGTTGAAAGCGCTTAAGGCTACGGCATTTATCTCCCCGCCTATACCAAATATACCTGCGAAAAATCCTGTAAGGGTTCCACCGGATATTGCTACTGATAACTTCTGGCTCAGTTTGAAAGTTCGGTTGAAAATGATGAAGATAACATAGGCTATAAGGAACATCCCTAAAGCTCTTGAAAGAATTTCCCTTGAGATTTTCAAGGATAGGGATGATCCCAGGAAACTGGCAAAGATCCCTGGAAGCCCAAAGGTAAGAAGAAGCTTCCATCTTATTCCTTTCCGAAATAAGAGTATCTTCCAGATGTCATTAAACCAGTGAACTATACCCACCAGAAGTAAAGTCTGAGGCAGAGGGAGAATAATCAGCAAGATAGGTACCATGATTGTGGATATTCCAAATCCGGCCATAGTCCCTATCAGGCTTGCCAGCAGTGTAAGCAGGGCTATATAGATAATTTCTTCATAGACAAACATGCTCTCCTACCGTATTCAGCCGGATTCAACCGGATATAATCAGATCCAATTAGATGTAACTAGACTTAATTAGATGTAACTTGACTTAATTAGACTTAATTAGACTCAATTTTCTCTTGCATTCGACATCTTGAAGCCTCGCTGCCCTTGCTATGGTCTGGGTTCTTCGGGAAGTGCTGTACCCAAAAGACAGGTCACTCTCCAGATCGAGGGTTGCAAGCTATCTAAAGTATCAGATGATAATTATAAATAAATTAACATATCTTTAATTATTGGGGTATTATGGTGGTCGTTGATTTTTTGTCTGCAAGGTGAGACATTAACCGTTGTGGTTAAAAGCTGAGGTTTATAGTTTCAAAATGAAGCACAGAAACTTGGCGAGAGTTTACATAGGAATACACCAAAAATTGAACAAGCTCATTCAATTGTTCAAAGCACCCCGTTTTAATTTAATTGCCGGAGTTTGATTGTATTTTTTCGTCCAAAAATATAGTAAAATCAGAGTTACTTGCTAAAAAAATCAGAGTTACTTGCTAAAATTTGATAAAAATCTATGATAGTCTAATAAAAAGTCCGGTTAGCTGCTGATTTAACTATTAGAACTTAATCCGATACAGAATTTAATTCGAGGCGATCATGGCAGACAGCAAAAATATCATAATTGGTCTGTTAGTACTGGCATTAATAGCGCTTCTTTTTTTTCTAGCTTTCAGACCAATGACATACAGTTCAACCTATAGCCAGGGAGATTATCAGCCCGGGCATATGGGGCCAGGAATGATGAATAATCCAGGCTATAATTATAGCTATGGACCGGGAATGATGAATAATTCAGGCTATAACTATGGCTATGGACCGGGAATGATGGGCAATATGATGGCAATATATTATCCTGAGTCAAAACCTGTAACCCAGGATGAGGCTTTGAAAAGCTTGGAAAACTTCGCCAGCCAGTATGGCTCGAATATTCAGGTCGCGGACGTCATGATATTTAGCGGCAACTATTATGCTGTTTTAAAGGACACAAACAGCAGTCAGGATATAGCTGAAATGCTGGTGGACCGCTATTCAGGGTCAGCCTATCCTGAACCAGGACCAAACATGATGTGGAACACACGCTTTGGGGCTGGCAGAACAACAACCGGAGCGCCTGAGTATGATCTAAATGAGGCTAAAAAGCTGGCAGGAGATTTCTTAACAGGCTACCTGCCGGGAGCGCAGGTCCTGGAATCTAACGAAATGCCCGGTTATTACACTTTTGATTTTGGAAGACAAGATATTGAAGGGATGTTGAGCGTAAATGCCTACAGTGGTCAGATCTGGGTGCATACCTGGCACGGACCTTATCTGGGCGAGACAAACATAACAGGCTAATTTCTATTTATAGTCCAGTTGACTGATTTAAGCGTAAGCTTTTGTTTCTGATCGTAAACATATGAATGAAAAAACAAGATATTGACGGTTATACGGGGAGTGTGGTAACAATGGATGGATTTATGGATCATTATGGTTACAGCATGATGGGATACGGAGGTATATTTTTTGGGTTCCTTTTCTGGATTCTCATAATTGTGCTAGCTTATTTTCTAATTAGATGGTTTGTTGAGCAAAATAAAACTAAAGGAGGTGAAGAGAAGTCTGCACTGGATATTGCAAAGGAGAGATATGCGAAAGGTGAAATTACTGAAGAAGAATTTGAAGAAATGAAAAAACGTTTGATGTGAAAGCCTTCAACCTGCTGGGCAGGAACCTCTTCCAACTTATTTTCATTTTTATTAAAGATATCCATAGGGACTAAATATCAAACAAGGAATGTGGTGAATCGCAAGCCTTTTTAAAAAAGGCTTGAGCGAAAACGTCTATCAGTATCATAGCCATAATTCTTCTTAAGATGGCTTGATGAAACCTTTTCAGTGGAATTATCTAATGTAGCGATAAACTCAGCTTCATTAACCTGAATTTGCGTAAAGAATTTGTGGCAAATAGGACATATTATTATTCAATCCTACAATATTCCAGAAAATTATTACATTAATTTAATATGTTGGATTATCAGGTAAAGTTAGGCGGAGATTGAAATCATGACCCAAGAAACCATAAAAGTTGAAGGCATGACCTGTATGCACTGCCAGTTGAGGGTTAAAAAGGCTGTTGAAGCTGTAGAAGGGGTACAGAGGGCGGATGTAAACCTTCAGACCAAACAGGTAACTGTTGATTTTGAAGAAGGGAAGAAAAACCTCGAAAAGGTCAAGGCTGCAATTCGTGAAAACGGGTATGAGCCTATTTAATGTAGTCTCACATAATAATCTCTGGTACTGGTTTCAAAGAATATATATAAAAGGTACAAATGCAAATACTATCTAGTACTGGTTTCAAAGAATATATCATAAAAGGTACAAATTTTACATGTGGGTGAAGCGTCTGTTTGAAAAATACAATTGTGCTGCGGGGGTGAACACATCGGGGAGACAACATTCATAGTAGATGATCTGGTATGCAGGTACTGCAAGGATATGGTCACAAAACTCGTTGCTTCTATCAACGGGGTTTCCAGAGTAAATATCAATATTCCTGAAAGAACCGTAAATGTAGCTTATGATAGCCGGATAACTGATGCGTACGTTATACAGATGACTTTACTTAAAGCTGGCTATAAAATCGTAGAAGAGCCCGGAAGACTCTTTTAAGCGCAGGGCAATCTTGAAAATCTGAATATTGACAGATCCGATCTGAATATTGACAGATCCAATATCTGGATAGTGGTAAATCTGATTTGAATAGTGCCAGGTCCGATATCTGGATAGTGGCAAATCCAATGGAAGGGAGTATTAGAGTCTACAGCATGACCTGCGTTCATTGCCAGAAATGGATAGCTAGTGCTATTCAGAACAGCATAGCAGGTGCTATTTTTATTATTGTGAAATGAAAACTGCTTAAGTTCGAACTGGACTTCTAAAGGTATTTTTAAACAAATTGAGTTTTGAAGGGATTTTAAATTTAAAAAGTACAGTTCTGAAAGATATTACCCATATTATCAAATAGTTACGTTTTCTTTCATACACACCAGTCATTTTGAGGGAAAAACTGTGCTTTTGCAGGTGGAATTGATTTCCTGATGTAGATTATCCCGTTTTTCTGCCCATTGTATTAAAGGAATTATTACTTCACAAAGCTCTTTTCCATCGTCTGTCAAAAAGTATTCAACCCTCGGAGGTATCTCGGGAAATGCTTCTCGTTGGATCAGGCCTTCTTTTTGGAGTTCTTTTAACAGATCGGTGAGTGACTTTGGGCTGATACCCTTAAGAGTGTTCATGAGATCATTGAATCGTAATCTACTGTGATGCCCAAGGGCACTGATAACCTGGATAGCCCATTTTTTGGATATTATGGTGATAATCCCCTCGATGGGGCACAAACAAATCCCATTACTATTCTTTTTCATAGTCACTTTATCACTATTAACTTTATAGTTTAAATACTATAGAAAAGTATCCTAGTTATTAATATTTTATGTTACCATTTAATTTTTTTTTAATATTAAATATTCTTAAACAGAGGTAATAAGATGAAAGTTCTTATATGTGGAAAAGGTGGGAGCGGTAAGAGTACCATTACTGCTCTGCTTGCAAAATCTATGGCTAAAAAAGGTTACAATGTACTCGTTGTTGACAGTGATGAGTCAAATTTCGGGCTTCATAAACAGCTAGGCCTTGAAATGCCCGAAGATTTCATGAATTATCTTGGAGGGAAAAAAACTCTTGGGGAAAAACTAATGCAGGCGTATCAGACGGGAGACACTGCCAGTATTTTTGAGAATAAATGGCAAATTTCTGATATTCCTGAAGATTATACTGTAGAAAAAGATAACATTAAAATGATAACCATAGGCAAGATCCATGATTTTGGAGAAGGATGTGCCTGTCCGATGGGTGCTCTTGCAAAGAATTTTCTGATAAACACAGAAACTACTCCTGAAGATGTTGTATTTGTAGATACTGAAGCTGGTATTGAACATTTTGGAAGAGGAGTTGAAGAAGGCTGTGACCTTGTGTTAATGGTGCTTGATCCATCTTATGAATCCATAAGGCTTTCTGAAAAAATAAATGAACTTGCCGAGAAAGCCGGGAAACCTCTATATTTTATTCTTAACCGTGCAGACAAAATAGGGACTCAGTTAATGATGGAAACAGTGGATAAAAATCGTATTCTGACTTCAGTTCCCTCAAACTCGGAGGTATTTATAGCAGGGTTTGAAGGAGACGAGCTAAAAGTGGAACTTCCAGAAATTGAGTCAGTTGCTGATTTTATAATCTCAGGAATTCATTCTTGAGATCGAAATAAGAGAATTGTACGGGACTTACGCGGTTGAACTGGGAAATCAATAGCATCAAATCTTCAACTGTCTAAACCACTAAACAAGTCACAACGCCTAAAGTGCTTGATTTTGTAATTCAAGTGTGTAAGTCCTATTGTAAATAGAGTAGTGGTAATATGATATTGGAAAATTTCAAAAGAGAATCAATAGTACCCTTGCCAGTGGCATTCATATCAACGATCAGTGAAAATGGAATTAGAAATATAGCTCCATATTCTTGCTTTATGCCTGTTTTACGCCCATTTGATTTAGTTTGTGTAGCTTCAGCAAAAAGGAGAGATACATTAGATAATTTAAAAAGCACAGGGGAATTCGTTATTAACATGCCTGGTACTGATATGGCAGATAAAGTGATACCAACGGCTTCACACGTCCCTCCCGATGTTGATGAATTCGAATTAGCCGGTCTAAAGGAAAAACCTTCAAAAAAGATCAAGGCTCCAGGAATTGAAGGATGCTATGCATGGATGGAATGCAAACTGGACCACATAATTGATGAAGTATACAATGGCTTTCCTTACGCATTGATTATTGGAAAAGTAGTGTATCTTGAGATGAAAGATAGTGCCTACAACAAAGAAAATGGCTCCTGGGACGTAGAAAAAGCTAAACCATTAATGATGACAGGGTCAGACGATGGTATGCATTTCTGTACTGTCAACGATATCGGTAAATTTGAGCCTTATGGAGCTATGTTCAAGAACGGTAAAGATCCTCTCGAAAGGATATATAAAAAAGAAGAGGGTCAAGAATGCAAGTAATGAGTATAGAAGATTTTAATGAACTCGAAAAGCCACGAGTTCAAAAAATTCCAGGATTTTACGGTGAAAAACTTATTGAAGGAGTTTTTATAAGGGATATGAAATTGTTCAGCGATGAAAGAGGTTTATTAACCGAGGTCATACGTTTAGACGATGAAGATCTGAAAGCACAAAATATCAAGCAGATAATTGCATCATATTCATATCCTGGAATGATCAAAGGTTGGCATCTCCATTCAAAACAAGAAGACCATCTGTTTTGTGCTACTGGAATGGTAAAAGTTGCATTATACGATTATAGGGCAGATTCTCCCACTTACAAAGTTCTTAATGAAATTTTTATGGGCGAAAAATATCCCCGTACTATTTACATCCCCCCGGGAATATTCCATGGTACAAAAAACGTAGGAAATGATATATCTGTGGTTATAGGGATGCCTTCCCTATTTTACAATCCCGAAGACGTGGATGAAAGACGAGTAAATCCTATTGACAATGATATCATTCCCTATGACTGGAACTGCAGAATGGAGTGAAGTAGAAAACTCAGGAAACAGCCTGTGTTAATCTGAATTTTTGACTTTGTAAGTGTTCCTCTATACTAATTATTAATTAACTTGAACTAAACACACATGCTATTTCATCAACTTGAGCTAAACGCACACTAAATTATTCAAATAACAGGCACAAACAAATGAAAGTACTCTACTTTACCCTTTTTGACTATTGATCTCATCATTACCCCGGTAGTAAAGTTGTCCTAACTATGGCTTTTCGAACCATCGCTAAACATCAGTGAATTGCCATAAAAGGCTTAAATTTGGTAAGGAGCAGGAACTCAAAAGGAACATTGGAAGCCAGTTTTGTTCCGTAATTTCATGCCAAATAGTATGATGTATTTTTGTTTGTTTTCGACTCCAGGGGAGTTGGTTCAAGTAGGCTTTCTACAAAGACAAAAATTTTTACCTTTTAAACAACCAGAACTTATGTACTTAAGGTGTAAAATCAAGCACAGATAATGTTGTAATCTAAACTCGTGTTTTTAACTGCTGAGAGTCTAATGAGAGTCTAATATTATTGTAATCTCAATTATTGTTTTCTCAGCCAGTACTGCACAGTTTAACTGAAAAAACAATGTTCTCAGGTACATTGATTTATTAATAGCTAAAATAGCTAATAGCTAAAATAGCTAATAGCTAAAATATCCAATTATGCGCTTAAATTTAAGCACACTGACCAAAGGATCAATATTGAAACCATAATGATACGGCTTGAGTATTGTGATTTGTATAATCTTTGCATAATTATACATATGAATTTAATACTTGGAAGCTCTAAGTTTAACAGCTTGATTTTAGATAATAACATTTTAAATTTATAATTGGAGATTGAAACCATGACTCAAGAAACCATAAAAGTTGAAGGCATGTCCTGTATGCACTGTCAAATGAGAGTTAAAAAAGCAGTCGAAGCTGTAGAAGGTGTACAGAAGGCGGACGTAAACCTTCAGACCAAACAGGTAACTGTTGATTTTGAAGAAGGGAAGGAAAACCTCGAAAAGGTCAAAGATGCGGTCAGGGAAGCCGGATATGAACCTATCTAATGTGATATTCTTGCGTAAGTAATATCTCAGTAATATCTCTTACCGGTCTCAAAGGTTATTATACCAAAAAGTTATACTAAAAGGTACAAGCTTTTACATATATGTGAAGCACCTGTTTGAAAAACGTAATTGTGCTTTGGGGGTAAACGTACAGGAAAGACTGCATTTATACTAGACTAAACCTTCATGCAGTTACTACAGAGCTGATCCCAAAACTCAAAATTGCTTCTCTGAATCCTGTATTCCGAACAATCAATCAAGTTTCTGATCATGAAAACAGTCCTGAAAATTCTTGATGATTAAGAACGAAATGGCTTTTGGGATAGGCTCCAAGGATAAGATCGCAAGGCAGGATACCTCTAGGGATTTTCAGAGTAAATATGCCAATATTTCTGAAAGAACTATAAGTGTAGCCTATGACAGCCGGATAACTGATGCGTATTTCATACAAATTACTTTGCTTAAAACTAAATATAAAACTGTAGAAAAGCTCGGAAGAATCTTTTAAACGCCGGGCAGTCCTGAAAAATCTGGATAGGCGGCAGATCCTATGGAAGTTACTATAAATGTTTACGACATGACATGTGGTCACTGCCAAAAAAGAGTAGCAGATGCAATTTCTTCTCTTGAAGGGGTAGAATCCGTTGACGTAAACCTTGAATCCGAAAGTGCAACGGTTAGCTTTGATCCTGAAAAAATAAGCCTGGATGACATAAAGGCAGCTATTCGGAAGGCAGGATATCCAACAGAACATGAAAGTGAAGCTCAGGAAGAGGCTGGGACAGAGGTTCCCTACACAACAGAGACCAAAGGAGAGACTTCAAAAACTGCGGAACCGGCTTTAGAGGAATCAGAGGAACCTAAAGAGGCTCCTCAAACCTGTCCCCTGACCGAAACCTGTGAACTGGTAGAAGAGGAACCTCAAACCTCAGGCCTGAAAACCGGTCGAAAAGAAATTACACTAGGGGTTTCCGGTATGACCTGTTCAGCCTGTGCCTCAAATATTGAGAGAGTACTGAAGAAAAAAGCAGGCGTAGACTCAGTAGTTGTCAACCTTGAACTTGGAAAGGCAAATGTTAGTTTTGATCCCTCACTAATCTCTCCAAAAGAAATTGGGGAAACCATCGAATCTATTGGATATAAGGTAGAAAAAGACACAGTGACTCTGAATCTTGAGGGCATGAGCTGTGCCTCCTGTGCTGCAAATATCGAGAAAGTCCTTAATAGAACTGAAGGCGTGATTTCAGCATCTGTGAATTTCCCGCTTGAAAAGGCAATTGTAGAGTTTGATTCCTCCCGTGTCTCTGTCAGAGAAATAATTGCCGCAGTTCAGGGAATTGGCTATGGAGCATTTGTTAAAACCGAGGCTGTTGAGTATGAAGACAGAGAGCAGATATCCAGAGACGCTGAAATCAGGAAGCAGAGAAATAACCTGATAATTGCTCTTGTTCTGGGAATTCCAATAGGGCTGGGAAACATGAGCATGATGTTTCCTTTCCTGTCCTTTGTACCTGATTTCCTTTCCAACCCTATCGTTCTTTTTATACTATCTACTCTTGTCCTCCTTTTCCCTGGCAGACAATTTTTTGTCGGGACTTTCAAAGGATTTAAGTACGGCGTAACTGACATGAACCTGCTGATTGCAGCGGGGACAGGATCAGCTTATCTTATCAGTGTAGCAGCAACATTTCTTGATCTTGGCCCCGGGTATAATAGTCTATATTATGATACCGTAGCTTTTCTAATCATTTTCATTGTCCTTGGCAGGTATCTTGAAGCAAGGGCAAGGGGTCAGACCTCTGAAGCAATTAGAAAACTGATGGGCCTCAGGGCAAAAACTTCCAGAATCCTTGTAAACGGTATTGAAAAGGAAGTCCCTATCGAAGATGTAGCAGTTGGAGACATTGTTGTCGTACGGCCCGGAGAAAAAATCCCTGTTGATGGAATTATAGTTGAGGGAAGTTCTGCAGTAGATGAGTCCATGCTAACAGGAGAAAGCATCCCAGTGGAGAAAGTCACTGGTGATACTGTTATAGGAGCTACTCTTAACAAGACAGGATCTTTCAATTTTCGAGCTACAAAAGTAGGGGCTGATACTGCCCTTGCCCAGATAATCAGGCTTGTTGAGACTGCGCAAACTACAAAAGCTCCTATCCAGAGAGTTGCAGATGTTGTTGCCGGAAACTTCATAGTAACCGTGCACATTATTGCACTTCTAGCTTTTTTCTTCTGGTTCTTCATAGGGTACTGGCGCTATGGAGTAGGGGAATCCGCAACTCTGGGTGGAATCAGCCCATTTCTATTTTCCCTGCTTATAGCCATTACTGTCCTTGTAATCTCGTGCCCATGTGCAGTCGGGCTTGCAACGCCTGCCGCTATTATGGTCGGTACCGGCAGAGGTGCGGAAAACGGGGTTCTTATAAAAGGTGGAGAGGCTCTCGAAAGAGCGCATAAACTTGATGCTATCGTTTTTGACAAAACAGGCACACTTACGGCAGGTACTCCGAGGCTGACAGATTTGGTTTCCGTTCCCGGTCACGAGAAAAAGGACGTACTTTTTATTGCAGCAACGGCTGAGAGAGGTTCCGAGCATCCCCTTGGGGAAGCTATAGTAAAAGGGGCTGAAGAACAGGGGATCAGTCCAGGAAAAGCAGAAAGCTTTCATTCAATTCCCGGAAAAGGAGTGGAAACCTACTTTGAAGAAAAAAGAATTTTGCTCGGCACTCGCAAACTTATGGAAGAAGAAGGATTTTCCTTTAAAGAATTAGAAGCTGAAATGCGAGCTTTTGAAGAGAGCGGAAAAACTGCAATGCTCGTAGCTTTCGGGGACGAAATTATTGGCCTTGTTGCAGTTGCTGATACCCTGAAGGAAAACTCCAGGGAGGCTATTGAAACTCTTAACAAAATGGGTCTAGAAGTAGTTATGATCACAGGCGACAATGTTGTTACAGCCAATGCAATAGCAAAAGAGGTAGGTATTTCAAGAGTGCTGGCAGAGGTACTTCCCGAAGACAAAGCAAATGAAATTAAGAAGCTTCAGGAAGAGGGCAAGCTTGTCGGAATGGTGGGTGACGGCATTAATGATGCTCCTGCGTTGATTCAGTCCGATGTTGGAATTGCAATGGGAGCAGGTACGGATGTAGCAATGGAATCCGCAAAAATTGTGCTTATCAAAAATGATCCAAGAGATGTGGTCGTAGCTATTAAGCTGAGCCGGCTTACCATAAACAAGATCAAGCAGAACCTGCTATGGGCTTTCGGGTATAATTCGATCGGTATTCCCATCGCAGCTGGAATTCTTTATCCCTTCTTTGGTAGGGTCCTAATTACACCCGCACTTGCTGCTGCTTTCATGGCTCTAAGTTCGGTTTCAGTGACCACCAATTCCCTGTTAATGAAAAGAAGCAAGCTTAAATAAACGGGGCAAATAGCGTAAAATTAACAGTAGAGAATTTAATAGAGGAGATTTATATGGTAACATTCGGTTCTGCAGATAACAGGCCAAAAGTAGTACTTCTGCTAAGTCTTGCCACTTCGATAGTGCTTGATATTATTTTCCTTTCCGGGGCTCTTTTGACCAATATCTCAAGAGGAGAAATTGCCTACACCCATGTAGACATGGCTGCAGGCTCAATTTTTGTTTTTGTGATCTCCATGATAATTTCACTGTCTCTCTGGCCCAGAATTGCAGACTGGTTTGAAAGCAAGGAGAAAAACAATAAAATTCCAGAGTGATTTCTTCTGGTAGTGAGGGCTTGGGGAATGTTCGTGAAACTGGCTTGTAAAGAGAGTCATTCTCACAAATTTTTTACTAATGAAAGAGGGATTTTTAGTAAAAAAATTAGCCCAGATTTAGCTTATAGGAAATAGTCTGGACCTAAAGGATAGAAATTTGCCTGTTTGTAGATAAGGGAAGGTGTCAGAATAATTATTCATTTAAATGCAGTAAATTTGTTCATTGGAGCACCACAAATAGGACATCTGTCGGGTGCTTCTCCTTCAAAGGTATATCCGCATACTTCGCAAACCTGGACAGGACCGAGATCAATATCTTTTCCTGAGTTAACCGAGTCTAATGCCCTTTCAAAAAGTTGTTTATGCATTTTTTCACTGGCATATGACCATTCAAAGCTTCTTTGTGCTCTTTTTTCTCCCTGGGATTTTGCAACTTCAATGTATGCAGGATACATTTCTTCAATCTCGTATGTTTCGCCATCAATGGCCAGCTTAAGATTCTTTAAGGAATCGCCAGGACCAAAAGTTGCCATGCTATTTGCAACAAATCCTCCATTGAGATGTCTTAACTCACGGTAATGGTCTCCTGCATGTACATATTCTGCATGAGCAATTGCGCGAAATAAGCGGGCTACATTATAGTATTTTTCTTTTTCAGCCTGGTTTCCGAAATGTAAATATCTCATATGTGCCTGGCTTTCTCCTCCGAATGCGTTGATAAGATTCTGTTCTGTCATTTTTTCCATTTAAAAACCTCTTTTTTTATGAAACTGAACATTATATTTCTGGGCTTACGCAGTTGAAAAAAATCAATTATAAAAATATATAGTAAGTGCGAGTTTAAATTGGAGCTCATCCCAAAACCAATTTTATTCCCAAATCTATACTATTTTCACGTTAGAAATTAGAGTGATTATTCCAAAGTCAAGGTTTTGGGATAGGCTCTTGCCTTACTCGATTTTTACATCCACCGCGTTCTCAAATGGCTGCTGATAAGGTACTGTAACTTTAAGTACACCATTTGAATACTTGGCTACTGCTTTTTCCGGGACTATCGGGCAACAGACTGCGTAACTGTCCGCATACTCAACCCCTTCCTTATTGGCTCTTACGTAAAAGCCGTCCTCGGTAATCTTAAAAGAAATGTCTTTTTTATCCACTCCAGGAAGAACTACTTCAATTTCAAGGTTTTCGTATTTGTCGTCAGGATATGCGCATATACTTGGTGAGACTTTTAAAGTTTCTGCCATAGAATTACCCCCAAACGACATTATCAATTAATATATTTATATATTTTCATTTGGCTAAGTAATTTGTTAACGTTAAACACACAGAAGCAACGGCGTTTGATCGTGCCTGTTTTCGGTGTTTTGACTGGATACAAGTGTAAATAAATTAAGAAAAAACCTCGATACATAGTTTCCTGATACATAGTTTCCTTAATGATAACCCGGTCATTTTAAAAATATTAATCTGAAGAGAACTCGAGCCCAGATCACATAAAGTCAGAAGCCTGATAACTATACTCAGAAAACATTTATATAAAACACAGACAAATAATGTAAGAACAGAAAACTTTCATATGAAGTAGATCGAAACCTAAAACTATTACATAGTGCAGATCAGAATAGAAAATTGTCATAGAAAGTAGATCGCACAAGACATCTCAAACAAAGCCATACATTACCTACTTCCTAGGGGGAATTTTTAATACATCCCTGGAGATCATATCAGTTAACTATTTTCATGTAGAATTATTTCATGTGAGCTTTTTCCAGATCGATAATTTAAAAGCGAGTGTTTATACATGAGGGAATCCATCAGAAAACTTGGGCTTATAGGAGCCGGCCTCTGGGCAATAACCGAAGATAAGATAGATGATCTTGTAAAGGAACTTGTTGATAAAGGGGACATCAGTAAGGAAGAAGGCAAAAAAGCTGTCCAAGATATGCTTGAAGAACGAAAAAAACAGAAGCTTGATCTTGAGAAGAAAATCTCTGAGAAGATTCAGGAATCTATATCAAAAACCGACATTTTTACTAAAAAAGATATGCATGAACTTGAGTCCAGAATAGAAACACTGGAAGAAGAAATTCAAATACTCAAAAACAAAGAAAAGATATTTTTCAAGTGAAAACGGTTTTTAGCATATTTTCACTTCTTTTTTTCTATTTCACAACTCTTCAATTTCTATATCTTCTTCAGGGCTTGCCTCCTTAAGCAAGTCTTCGAGATCTTCCATATTGGAATCAACCTCTTGGATATCTGCTTGCGTAAGTTCCATTTCCATTTCTGTAGTTGGTACCGCATTCCCTGCCCCGACTGCGTTTGAGTTTACTCCTGTCTTCTCTATTTCAGACGTACTGTTCCCAACACAACCGGATGCTGCAAGCCAGATAATTAAAGCTGACAGTACAAGCAGGTGAACGAATTTAACCATTTTCTACCTCCTTAATTATGTGATTTTTCTTTCAATAAATTTTCCAGTCTCATCCCCTGACTAGATTTTTCCCTTTTATTAGAAATCGTAATTCTTTTGGGGGAATACTACTTAATCTCTTAACTATTTATTGTGTTACATATGGTACTAAAAGTAATATGTTTATAACTGAAAAGATCATATCTATAACTAAAGTTAGTACCTTTATAACTAAAGGTATTATATTTGGTTATTAATCATTCCAAATTTAAAATTAAACATATTCTATTCGGTATTAATTATGTTACAGTTAAAATTAACGGTGTTACATTTACAATACTAATGGCATTATATTTAAATATTAACTATATCTGCTATATTTTTCAGTACTGATTAGAGTTTTTCAGGTTGCTTTACCTAAATTTTGTTAGGTTTCTAGCCTCAGTTCCATTATCCTTTTTTCCCTAGTTTTGTTAGGTTTCTAGCCTCAGTTCCGTTATCCCTTAATCCCTAAGTTTTGTTAGGTTTCTAGCCTCAGTTCCATTATCCTCTTCGGTTTCATAATCTTTGAGCTTGCCAAAAATTTCTCTGAGTAACTTGTTAGCTTTACTGATATCATTGAGAGACTGACGGAGGTAATTATTCGCAGTTCGCATATCTACTAGGGTTACATTCTCACCACTGTATAAGGAATCTGCCATTACTTTCTTTTCCTGCGCGGATTTAATGTAAGAAATGTAACTGGCAAGTTTAATTTCAAGTTCAGATGTATCAACACCATTTTCTCTTAGACCCTCAACTCTTACTCCAAGCCTTTCAGAGAGATTTTCGGATTTTTCAAGAAATTCTCCGATTTTCTCGCTTACAGTCTGCCCTGCGCTTGAAAGGCTGACTTTCTCGGCATCATTCCATACTTCGCGTACGGACCTGACAACGACCAGAAGCTCTTTCTGGCTTGATGCGTTTGCAACGTTTGCCTTTTCAACTTCAAGCAATTTTATATTTTCATCTATAGCAAGAACTTTTTCATCAGTTCTGTTCCCGTTTGAGTATTCCATATTGCTCTCTACAATTGAAAGGTGAGATATCATATAGTTAATACTTGCATTAAGATAGAACTTTGTGGCATTTAGAGCTTCTTCGGAGTTCGGGTCAAGTTCTTTTGACCGAATACGATCCTTTATTTTGAGAAAATCTTCTTTTGCTTCATTGTACTCTTGCTTATGAAGCTGAAGTTCTTCCTCTAATTGTTTTCTTTCCTGCTTGTAATCTGAAACATTATTTTGGTTTTTTATGCTGAGATTCTTCTGTTCTTGTTTCACATCGGATTCAGAACTGTTTTTCTCATTCACATTGTCAGTTTCATTGTATGAAACGAGGGTATCTCCAATATACTGGTTCTGATTGCCGTCTCCATGATCAGAAGAGTTTCTGGCAGCGAGGGAGCCTCCTGGCAGTAAACTGAGCAAGGTTAATATAATCGTAAAACAAGCCAGATCTTGAACAATTCTTGACTTTTTCATCTGACTGCCTCCCTTTATAACTTAGTATAACGTTAGAATGATCAAGTAAATATAATAGGAGTTACGCAGTTGGCTCCTAGCATATTGTTTTTTCCAAACTTTCAAATATTTGAATTAATTTAACGTGTATTGGGGATTCCTTAAGTATTCTGTCACTGCCACTCTTCTAATTTTCATAGCACTTTCAAACCAGGATATTCCACTTTTGATTCTTTGTAATTCCAGTCTAAGAAAAGCTCTTAATGAGAACATTATATGTGCTCTTTGTGATTCTTCCTTTCTTGCCTGACATTTTTCGACACCACAGAACTGTTTTATTCCCCTATGATATTCCTCAATTTTCCATGACTTCTTTGCCAAATCTTCACGTTTTGCTTCATCCATCTCTTGCACATCTGTAACCCAGTGTTGCGTGTCTCCATTTTTTGAAACTATCCTAAACACCTTTACAAATCCATATGCTTTGAGGTGAACCACACGTCCTTTTGGAGGAATATCTACTGTTTCAAGTGGCACATTTCCCTTGTTGTCAGGATTTACCAAACGATTATTTTTCAATCTTGTAAGGAAATGCCACTCTTTCTGTCTAATGGCTTTAAGGTTTTTCACACTTGCATACCATGTATCAAATAAAACGAATTTGGGATTAAAACCACGTTCTTCGGCCTTGTCAAGCATATCACGGAAATGGTCATTCTTTGTTTTGTCGTCTACATCGATGTTATAAATTCGAAAATCGATAGGTATAACGGTTGTACCGTCAGTCCAAACTAAGGTAACCAGGCCTATTCCCTTTACAGTACGATGATGTTTTCCACTCCACATACGACGAACAAAAGCAATTTCTTCTGCGTATGGTTTATCTAATGTTGAATCATCAACAATTAGGTATCCTCCCTTAAGCTTGACATAACTTTTTACTTCCTCCCATAGTGCTTCCGTGTCTGGAGGTTGCCTTTGAAGGCAACGAGTAAAAGCATCATGAGAAGGAGCATTAGCTATGTCTGGATAACATCTAGCAGCTTCAGTACAGCTAAAAACGTTAGAAGCCGCAATGAGAAAATTAATGTAGTCAATGTCGGTACACTTAGGTGGATTTATGTCCATAACTCCGTACGTTTTTAGAGAAACACTAAGCCATAAGTATATTTATAAAGATATCAAGTTTTCGGCATTTTAACTGCGTAAGTCCTATATAATTATTCTTTTCGGAATTTATCTTATTAACAGACATATATAGGCTTTCAAGCTTGATACATTCCTTGACTCCTTTACAAAGCTTTAATAGGCCTGCATTATTTTTACTCTCTCTTTACAAAGAAAAGTAAAAGATTTATGCTAAAAACCCATTTAACATTTCGTGAATTTTAGAAAGCTATGCAGTTTCTCACTTATTTTCTTTCTCATTATGGTCTCTCAGGGAAATGCAATCGCGGCCACAATTCACGGGACAGTTTATGAGTGGGATACTTTCAAGCCTCTTAATAACTCAGTTGTAGAAATCAATTCTACCCCGGAACAGAACGTTATTGCAACGGATTCGGAGTACTCTTTCAACCTCACCCCCGGAATCTATACAATAAATGCCAGCTATCTTGAAGGAAATAAGATAGTTTATATAGCTCAGGAAAAAGTTGAGATCTCAGGCGAAGGAGAGTATATACATGATCTCCTCCTTTTCCCGCCTTCTCATGAAGAGCTTCTGGACCAGGATAACTTTGAAGCCCCTTATCTGGATTATGAAGAGACAGAGCCCGTACCTCAGGCAAACTCTAACTATGCCGTTTTAGCTCCTGCCTTCCTGGTTCTTATAGTCCTGCTGCTAGCCCTGCTACTGGCAGCCTACCTTTTAGGAAAGAAGCATCAAAAATCGGCAAGGACTTCTTTTCCTGAAGAATGCCAAGAACCATATCTACCGAAGTGCCCCATAAAGAATGAAATATATTCTGAAGAAGTCGAAATCGATTCCTCCAAGAACATTATTGAAACTTCGGAACTGAGCTCTGAGCAGTTTGCTGAAAAATCCGAAGGAACATCCAATGACAAATATATACAGCAGAACAGGCTTACAGAAGAGGCTCAGAATATCTCGAGTTCTCCTGTCTATGAGAATGAACCTAATAAATCGAATTTAGAAATTAAGGAACATTCAAAGCTCAATCTTCCTGAGGATCTCAAAGAACTTCTAGAAATGATACGAGCTAGTGGAAACCGAATCACCCAGAGAGAACTGCGAAAAAAATCCCCCTACTCGGAGTCAAAAGTCAGTCTTATGCTCTCGGACCTTGAGGAACGCGGTCTAATTGAGAAATTCAAAAAAGGAAGAGGGAATATAATCCGTATTCCGGATATGCATATCTCCAAGCAGACCAAACATGAAAGCAAGAAGGAATAAGCAGATGCTGTACCCTAAAGTTTTTTTGTAGGATCATAAACAGTAAACTATATAACTGAATTCATTGACTAAGCAGCAGAAATGGTTAACAATAGAGTGTGCGGTATATTTGAGCACCCTTTTTATCTCTTATGCCCAGAATTGCTTACCGATATAAATGTCCTGATCGCAAACCTGAGTAATAAGGCCCTACTCCGCGTGGGAACGGATTTGAAACTCGGGTTATAAAATTCAGGTTCCAGAGGCTAGATGGCTAGATTAAAGCCGGATATCCTGATATACCACCTCAACCCTGACAGTAAGCTGTTTAATAATGCGTGAATGAACATTGTATAAGGGTAAAATTATTATTTAAATTATTATTTAAATCGCACAAGGGATTATTAAAAAATGTACGAGGGACAACATGCGAGTTTCCATGGACATTGAATTAAAAGATGTACCCGGGCAGATGCTTTTAGCCCTCCAGCCCCTTTCGGAATGTAAGGCTAACCTGATAACAGTAGTACATCACCACCAGAAGAGAACCCCACGAAAAACAGTACCTGTAAAGCTTGTACTTGAAACAAGGCCTGAAAGCATTGAGACAATAAAGGCTAAACTTGAAGAAAACGGGATTCGAGTTGTAAGAGTCGGTGAACACCGTTTCAGGGAAAGTATAAATGTAGTGCTCATAGGGCACGTGGTCCATACAGGGATCCAGGATACGATTGATGAGATTGACAGGACAGGGTTTGCTGAGGTTGTGGACCTTTCCCTCTCTATGCCAGGTATCAATATGCTCTCTTCAGCCCTCATAAAAATCGATGCTGTCGGTAAAGAGGATTTGCACAAGGCACTCGCCATTCTCAAAGAAGTCTCGGCAAAAAAAGACCTGCTTATGGTTCTTCCAATTGATATCCAGGCCTGAAAAATAGTTTTAGGAGATTTGAAAACATGAAAACAGTGTGCTGTTCCATTCTCGGGTTTGGTGCAATCGGACAGGGCGTGGCTGAAGTACTCCTTATGAAAAAAGAGTATCTGGAAAGTATCGGGCTGGAAGTAAAAGTAGTTGCTGTTGTGGACTCAAAGGGCGCAACTGTTAATCCTAAAGGGGTGGATCTTGCCGACTGCCTTGTCAGGAAGAGGAGAGACAGGACGGTAGCTCTTGAAAATATCTCTGGAGTCGAGGTTATCCAATCCGTAGCTCATGATCTTGTAATCGAGACTACCCCGACGAATATACTAACTGGCGGGGCAGGTATGCAGAATATGTTTGCGGCCTTCAAGACCGGAAAAGATGTTATTACCTCCAATAAAGGGCCTCTTACCCTTAAGTACAAAGAACTCATGGAAGCCGCAAAGGCAGCAGGTTCTCATTTCAGGTTCGAAGCGACTGTCGGTGGGTCAATGCCTATTATCAACCTAGTAAACGAAGTGCTTGCAGGCAATAAGGTTAAAAGTATCAAAGGAATTCTAAATGGGACCTGTAATTATATCCTGACAAGAATGCTGGAGGAAAGGGCAAGTTACAATGACATTCTTGCCGAATCCATGCAGCTTGGTATTGCTGAAACCAACCCTACATATGATGTGGAAGGAATTGATACGGCTTGCAAACTCGTTATTCTTGCCAACGCAATTTTCGGACTTGATGCTACTTATAATGACGTTGAGGTTACGGGAATCACGAAAGTTACACCTGAAGCCCTTGAGATGGCTTATGAAAAAGGGCATGTGATCAAGCTTATAGGAGAAGTCAGCAGGGAAAGAATTCATGTAGCCCCCAGACTTGTACCTATCAACCATCCTCTTGCAGTCGGAGGGACGCTAAATGTGGCTTCGGTAGAAACCGAACTTGCGGGGGAAATTACGGTTACGGGTAAAGGTGCAGGCCCAATTGAAACTGCAAGTGCGATTCTCAGCGATCTGATCGCAATTTACGGAAATTGATAGGTTAAGAATTCAGGTTAGAATTCAGGTTAGAATTCAGGTTAAGGATTCAGGTTAGAATTCAGGTTAGAATTCAGGTTAAGAATTCAGGTTAGAATTCAGGTTAAGAATTCAGGTTAGAATTCAGGTTAAGAATTCAGGTTTTGCCCTGAATTCGGAAAAATAAAATTAAAAAGCTGCGTTGATCATGACAAGTTTCAGGGAATTTGCAGAAACCTGCCAGGCGATTGAAAAAATCTCGAGTACAATTGATACTACAAGTAGGGTTGCTGACCTTCTTAAGAAGGTTGATGTTGAAGAGCTGCCCATTGCAACTCATTTTATTATGAGTGAGGTTTTTCCTGCCTGGAGCGGAGAACAATTGGGAATTGGCACTAGCCTGCTGTATGTTTCACTTTCCAAAGCCTCCGGAATGACAGTAAAAAGTATAGAATCTCTTATTCGGACTACCGGAGATATAGGGGACACAGCCCTTCTGATCCTCAAGGAGAAAAGGAAAAATCAGGTTACTTTTTCCTCTTTCTTCGAAGAGCAGCCCGAACTCTCAATAACCGAAGTTTATAACCGTTTTAAGATTGCCTCCGAAGCCTCAGGAAAAGGCTCACAGGACATTAAGATAAAGAATCTTCAGTTTCTCTTTACTTCCTCGACTCCAAGGGAAGCAAAATATATCTCCAGACTTGCGCTTGAGGAACTTCGCATAGGCGTCGGAGAAGGCGTTGTAAGGGATGCAATTGCAAAAGCTTTTTCCGTGCCTGCGGATGTGGTTGAACACGCCTTTATGGTTACTAATGACCTGGGGATAGTCGCTGCAACTGCCAAGGAGGGCGGGGTGGAAGCCCTGGAGAGTCTCGGGATTGAGATCAAACGCCCGATCAAGATGATGCTCTCACAGATCAGCCCTGACATAGTTGCTGACATAAAGGAAATGAAGGAAGCTGCGATCGAATGGAAATTCGATGGGGCAAGAATCCAGGTTCACAAGGCCGGAGATTCGGTTATGCTTTTTTCACGAAAGCTTGAAAATGTCACAAACTCCCTTCCTGACCTTGTAGAAATAGTCCGCAAACATGTAAAGGCCGAATCCGCAATCCTTGACGGAGAAGCTGTTGCAGTGGACGAGAATGGTAAGCCCAGGGCATTTCAGGAGATCCTTAAACGTTTCCGGCGCAAGTACGATGTGGAAGAAAAAGCCCTTGGCATCCCTATTCAGCTAAACCTTTTTGACATAATGTACTTAAACGGAAAAACGCTGATAGACCTGCCTCTGATTGAGCGGCGAAAAGCGCTTGAATCCTGCGTGGAAAGCTCGGTTGAGGATTCAAAATCCATCTCCGTGGACAAACAGGTGATAACCGGAGACCTCGAACTTATAGAGAAGATCTATAAGGAAGCCTTAGATGCCGGGCACGAAGGAGTTATGGTCAAAAATCCGAATTCGTTTTATTCCCCTGGTAAACGTGGCAAAAACTGGCTTAAGAAAAAGCCTCTTATGGAAACCCTTGACCTTGTAATCGTAGGAGCCGAGTGGGGCTTTGGCAGGCGTGCCAACCTCCTGGGTTCTTATACGGTTGCCTGTTATGACCCAGAAAACCTGCGTTTTCTCCAGATCGGCAAAGTGGGTACAGGCCTGACCGACGATCAGTTAAAGGAACTCACAGAGATACTTTCCGGGCTTATGGAAGGCGGAGAGGCAGGCGGCATATTTGCAATCCGGCCGAAAATAGTCCTGGAAATCGCCTTTGAGGAAATCCAGAAAAGCCCCAATTATGATTCAGGCTTTGCATTGCGTTTCCCTCGCTTTATTCGTATCCGGGACGATAAAGATCCCGAAGAAGCCGATACGATACAGAGAATTGGAAAGGTATATAGCCAGCAGTTGAAAAGGTTGTAATAGTGGTGGCTGCCGTTTCTTTTTGCGGCAATCACATGAAATTTTAAAGATTCTTTTTAGTACAGTTTAAAGTCTTTGTCTTTTTTGGCTGGAAACAAATATCTTTTCTTTAGTATGAAATTAAGGACCAAAACTGGCCCCCAATGCTCCTTTTGATTTTCTGCTCCTTATCATATTTAAGTCTTGTATGGCAATTCACTGATTAGTTTAGCGATGGTTTGAAAAACCAAAATTAGAGCAACTTTACTACCCAGGGTATGACGAGATCAATAGTCAAAAAAGGGTAAAGTAGAGTACTTTCATTTCTTTGTGTCTATTATTCGAAGAATATCATATGCGTTTAGGTAAAAAACATTTTTTAGAAATTAATAATTTTTAAAAAAATAAAATTTATTAAAAAGAATACAGTTTATATCATTATGCCTTTGTAAACTTTTACATAATGTTATTGGCACTTTCTTAATTGTGAATAATAACCTTAGAAGATTTTCACAAAGATTCAAAATGTAAATGAGGCGAAACAGTTGGATAAACACAAAATTAGTTACAAAGTAGTAATTTTTGTATTCGTTTGTGCTTTTGCAATACAAACTGCAAGTGCCTACTCTATTCTGTGACTACAATTAATAATTATAGATCACCCCCTCATCCTGAAAACTATGTATATTTCAGTTAATAATTCAGAAGGTTGAATTTAAACTGCTGAGAAACTGCGAAGAATATCAGGTTTTTGAAAATTCTGTAGTGTTTAGTAGAAATACAAGATTGCAGAGATGGTTTAATTGGTCAGTAACGTAAGAAAAAAATTACTTATCATAGGATTTCTACTAGTAACTGTTTTATTCAGCTATATTTCTCTTTGCTTATTAATGTGTATGGGACCTGCAGCATCATTTTTTGTAATAAAAAACCATGACATGAAGAGTCATGAGGTGACAGTTGAAGTATTTGATAAAAATAACAACTCAGTAATAAATGAAACACATACTCTGGAGCGTAAAAGTGATTTGGTGAAACGTCGTCCTTTTGGTGTACGATTCCGTGGGGGAAATGTAGAATATACATTCAAGGTAACTATGGATAAACAAATTACAAATACAACTAAAGTAGAAATTCCAAATCGTAAAACTACAGTAGTTATATATCTGTACGCTGAATTAGGTAAAACTGTTCTCTATAAACCTGAATCAGGTGAAACTATCCCTATTCTCATAGAGACTAGACAATCGATGTGAGAAAATTCAATCTCTACTGTTCACTTAAAAATAGTTTTTTCACAGCTTTTCCTTTTCTTCAACCCTTTCAAAGTTTTGACTCTAATAGTCCACCCCAAGACTCTTTTACACATTGCTTCTAAGGCAGTCTTTAACTGACATTTTATGGAAGAAATAGAAAGGTAGATTCTTACAAACCTACTAAAACGCTTAACTTTATCCCTTTTACTTTCTTGTGTTCATTGTAACCGATAATAATGACGAGGAACCTCTCATACATACAACTTGTCACAAAACAGATTACACAGTTATTACTCCTATACGCATTGGAGAATCAGAATTATTTGTTTTATTTATATGTATCACTACAGAACTCCAGGCATGTGGCAGTGTTCTGCAGGTGTCCGTAGTTTCGCCATTTAAAATAACTTTAAACTCATATTCCCCCTCTGCAAAATATGTATATTTTCCTTTAGACCATGGCATTGACCATCTCAGCAATAGCCATATAATGATTTCGGCTGTGCGATGCGCTCGTCAGGAGCTAGTTCATAAGTTCCTTTGAATATAGATTCATCATACGAATCAAATACTTCAACTGTTACCTCATGATTCTGGAGATCATTATTATATATAAAATAAAGGCTCAGGAGAGCCAACTAACAAATATGGGAAAACGACGAAATAATTCAGCAAAATCAGTATTAGAATTCCTAAAAAGATGAATATTTTTTGGCGATTTTTAATATTTAGACCCCCACAAAAATCAAATAATTTTTATAGTCAAAAATATTAAAAGGAAGTCTTTATTCCTCATGTTTAGTTCTGTTTATAATCTGTACTACACCTCGCAGAAAGAGGTCATCCGTAGTCCAGTGCTTTAGTTTTCATTCTAGAAGTCAAATCATTACTTATCTTTTTAATATGCAGCACCGTCAAAATTTACAATAAAGACTTTTTCATTTGCTTCAAGCTCATTTCTTATCCTGATTGCGTCACTCTCTGGGATCCAATTTTTTGGTTCATTTCCAAAAGAAACATAACACATAGTTGTCATTTTCACCTGAAGATTATTTTTTTCATCACATTAAGAAAATTTTCGTCTTCAAAACCTATTGAGGATACAACTATGTAATAATCCCCTTTTTTGATATCAGGAGGAAAATCAGGTTCAGGAATTTTTTCTCCTTTCTTAAATTCATCTACTACAGCCGTTTTTTTGTCTTTTTCTACTTTTGCATAGTTCCTTCCTGAGCTAATGTCAGTATTGTAATCTATACTGTAGTTTACAGGTATATTGGAATTTTCAAGAATAGTTTTAACTTCCTGCTCAGTAGTCCCATTTTCAAATTCAATAAATAAACCAGCTATCTGTTGTTCTTCAACAGGTGTTTCATTATCAATTGACATATTCGACTTGACGTGTGCAGGTGTAAACAGTACTGAGGGTACTACGATAATCAGAAAAACAATAATAACGACAATAAACAATATTTTATAAATAGATTTTTTCATCATGAAAAATTTCCCACCTATACCTCCGGGCATATATAGTTCAAATGGATCCTGTAGAGTAAATTTGAACTCCGTTAATTACTAGTAAAATAAGTTATATAAATTGTAAAGGTTTTAACCAGATTATTAAACTATCAAACTAGATGCTTAATTTATGATTTCATTTTAGCATAGTATTACTTAATATTAATAGTCCTTTGAGATATTAGATAAAACTATTAGATAAAACTCGCAGGAGTTGCGGATTCTTTTGCAACAGTTGGGACAGTTAATAAATTCAAATATTTCTGGTCTACGCATTACATAGAGGGAATTCCCATTCCATTGCTAAAAGAAATTGGATGTCCTTACAATTTTAAAGTTCTCTATGATAAAAGGACAAAAATTCATAATGTCTACAGCAACCAGTTAAAAATAATTAAAAATGCTGATTATATATACGGCATATCATCCGTAATAACTGAAGACTATGCTGATTCTATCTCGGAGAGAGTTAAAGAAGGAACCCCCGTTGAGCTTATAGTTCCTCTTCATGTTGCAGAAGAATTAAAACAGTCGCCTTATGCAGAAAAACTGAAGATACTGAAAAATTATAAAAATTTTCAGTTAAAATCTAAGAATGAAGACCTTAAAATGGGGCTAATTGTTACGGATAAATGCCTGGCCTTAAATACAAGAAAAGCGGCACTGAATATGACATAACTACAGGTTTGTTTAGCTCTGATCCAAAAGCTATTGAGCGGGGAGAAAGGCTTTTTGAGTATTATAAGATCCACTCAGACGCGAATTTACATGGCAATTATGCCTTATGACGATATGCCTTGTGACGAGCTTTTTCAAATCAAACATACTTGAACAGGTCATCTCTTTTCATTTCATGCAGCCTGTCCCGAAGCAGACCTTTTAAAGCTTTTATGTCTCCTTTTTTGGCGCTGATAGGAGCTATTATATGCCTCCAGTTCTGCCAGGGAGGTTCAAGCCCGAGTCGAACTGTAATCTCGTCAAGAAGGGGATCATAATCGCTTTCTTTTACCTTATCCATCTTGTTTGCAGCAATAATGGTGTCAATCCCGACTTCCCTGAGGAAATCAAACATTTCAACATCTATTGGAATCTGGTCCTTTGAGTCCCATCGGTCTACTATCTGCGGGAAAGACGGGCTGTCTATTACAAGCACCCCGAGCTGGATCCTTTCGGCATTGTCTTCGATATAGTGCACGGTTTTGTCTTTTACGATGTCCTGCTTTCGGTCTTTTACTCCACTCATGAAGCCGAAGCCAGGCATATCCGTAATAAGCAGGTTCGAGACCTGGACATGCGCAGGGCGTAAGGTAACCCCAGGACGTTTTCCAACCCTTACTTTCGCTCCGAAGAGTTCCCTTAGCAACGAGGATTTTCCCACGTTTGAACGGCCTACAAAAATAATCTCAAAACTTACCCCGCTTTCAGCTGCAGTCTTACTGGTTTCCATTGTTTTTTACCTCCAAGCCTTTTCAAAAAACTGTTTGCTTGCAAGCCTTTTCAAAAAAGACTTGATCGAAAATCCCATGCAGCGGTGTGATAAACCGGTTAGACGATTGCGAATCAACGGTTTTAGTCAAGCAGCGCTCCGGTTTTTTACCCATGTGCTTCTCCCAGTTCCTTATCAAAAGCTTTGAGGAATGCGTTAAGGGAATCTTCAGGAATTCGAGCGCCTGCCGCAAGGGGATGTCCACCGCCGCTTCCTCCGAATCTTGGTGCGACTGAACGGAGAATATTGTTTATGTCGACCTCTCCCCTGGAGCGGATACTGAGGTCATAAGCTCCCTTTCTTTCACGGAATTCGGCTGCAATCCCTACTTCCCGCCTGCCGTAAGAAGCTGCGTAGATCGCTGCCTTTGAAATAGAGTTATTTGTATTTACAATATATGCACTATTTTTAAGAGCTTCCACATTATATTTAACAAAAAGCCTTAATCTCTCCTCGTTAATTGCAGCTTCCCTGGCAAGCTTAAGCAGTTCCGGAATATTTGAAGGGATTATGTCTTTTGAGAGGGGTTCAAGAAGTTTCCTTTTGAATTCGTAATCCCTTCCTTTATATAGGATGGCCTGGGTCAGGGTTCCGGCCTGAAAATAAAGATTCCTTTTATCCCAATCTTTGACCCAGCTCTTTAAACATGGAGTGTTGTCACAAAAATCCCCAATCGCTCCATAGATTGCTATCCTACGCATATCTCTGTCCAGGCGATCCTCTAAGAGCCTGTAGGTCAACTCTGCGGAACAAGCTTCGATATCATGGTAGAACCAGCTCTCTTTTTCACAGCTTTTCGGGAGAGGGTGGTGGTCAATATAGTAAAGGTTGCACTTCTCCGCAAATCCTCTAAGTGCTGCATGAAGTTCAGAGCAGTTCCTTTCATCGATTGCAATATCGCAAATAATAAGGGTTTTCACATTTTTTATAAGCCCTAATTTTTCAAGAAGGTTTACAGGATTCGTGAAATACACATATGCATCCGGATAAGCGGTTTTTGCAATCGCACCTGAGCATATACCATCCGAATCTCCGTGAGTAAGAACTAGAGTTTTCGCTTTGATCCAGTTATGGAGTTCTTTCATGTTTTGCTTCCTTTTTCCCGAAAAAATATTTATTTTTTCTAATGTCAATATCTCTTATAACAGCAGTGTTTAGCTTTTCTCACTTTCAACTCTTTGTTTTTTGCTTCACAGAATTCGTTTTTTCATTTCGAAAATTAATAAAGACATTTATTTTTTTTTATTAAATTTTTATTTTTTACTCAAATGAGTTCCAAGGTTAAAAACTATATTTTCATCCTGAAAGACAGGACATAGTTGAAATACGACCTGGCCTGCATGCTCCCGATTTCAACTGCAATATTTGCGGTTTCTACCGCGACCTCAAGGATTATCTTCAGGGGACTGGTATGAAATAAGAGTTATAGTAAACTGGTGATTACTATCCATTCAAGAAATGGTTCTAAAGCGCAAATAAAAGAAAGGGGCTTTAATTACCCCCGAAAAAATTAAAAGTTATATTCGACAAATTTGCATTCCTAAAATCGAACCAGTACTGTTCTATCGTATTGATAATACCTTGATTATTCACAGTATTGGCAGATCCATTTACAATATTCTGTACTCCAGAGTCATTCTTCTCAATAGGCTGTGTACTGTCTGAATCTGGCGGCACAGGTTCTGTTGTCTGTTCAGATGCATCCCCAAAATAACTTTTCACAATGTTATAACTAGTAACCCCAATAATACCACAGTCAAACTTCTTAGAAGATCCCCAGTCTTTATACCACATGGTTTTATTCTTGTCATAAAAGGCCGTTACTTCCTTCCGTTGGGGTCCGAACCAGCCATAGTATGCCTCATATCCTTTATTATTATCGGCTGCTGGATAGAAGACATTGATATAAATCGGAGCATGTTTTGTGAAATTAAGTTCTCTTATATCACAATTCCAACTATACTCTTCTGAAACATATTGACCGATTTCGCAGGCTAGTTGATAGGAATTGTTTTGGCTGCTGAGGTTGTAATCAAGCATGATCTGGGTGACTTGCTCTTTTGTAGGAGTTACATAATTTTCCGTAGCTGAAGCCGATGGAATTGCGAGCATAGCAACAAAAAGAATACTTAGTAGTTTAAGTTTCATAGCCAATTCTCCATAATAGCATATACTTCACCTTCATCATCAATGTCAATAACTGCATACTCTCTTGTACCATAATCTACGAAGGTCTTTACTTCAACACTGGTATCCCATCCATTATTCTCAAGATACTCACTAAGAACATCAGCACATTCTTTTTTGGGCAGGTCATTGAACCTTCGTAACTTCTAATAATATCACATAAAGCTTTATAAATATGTTTAGATTCATTACTTTCGTTGATTACTTCCTTGGATTGATTACCTGCTTCATCCGATTCACTTAATTTCTCACATACTTTTCTCTTAATTCATATCCATTTAAGCATGAAGGAAAAACTATATTTCCATCCTGAAAAACAGGACGCAATTAAAATAAGACCTGGCCTGCATGCTCCTAATTTAAATTGTGATATTTGCAGTGTCTACCACGACATTAAGAATTATCTTAAGGGAATTGGTATAAAATTAGTAAAATGAGATAAAATTGGAAAAACATGGAAAGAATAAGGAAAAATGGGGAAGAGTAAGGAAGAGTAAAGAAGAGTAAAGAAAAAAAGAGAGGTTAATCCTCTCATCTGTTGTTTACATATCGAATTTTGGAATTCTGCTTTAGTGCTTCCGCTTATAAAGGAATAAGCCAAGGATACAAGCTATTCCTAAGCCTATTTCAAATCCAGACGTACCCTGAATTTCTTTTTGTTCAGCTTCCATTCCTTCGTTCCCAGTCTCGTTTTCGTTTACATTATTATTAACTGCTCCTATCTCTGTCTCAGGCTGGGATTCTGTCACAGTTTCATCAGAGATTTTTTTTGCTGTGCCTGTTATTGCAAAGGAAGAGAATTCCGGAGTTTTTGCCGTGAAATACAGGAATTTATCATCTTTTCCGGATGTTTCTACCTCCAGCTGCCCCCATTTTTTCTCGCTATAACTGTTAAGGGTGATTGAAGCTGGATCGATCTTTTTATTCTCTATCCAGGATTTTTCAACCTTGAAACAAACGGTCGGGTTTTCTACGTTCTTTGAGGTTGCAATTCCGCCATTCCCAACCCAAACATTAAAGGATTTGTAGACCTCTCCAGAAGGCAGTTCGGAAACCAGGGAAGATTTTCCTTTCAACATCTCTACAATGGTTGTGGTTTTACCCAGAGTCTTTTTTGCATCAAAGTTCACAGAAACAACGCAGGTTGCATTCTTAGTAAAATCAAATTTTACCTCTTTTCCATTTGTAATGAACACCTGTGAAAGTTCCTTTACTTCAATGTTTTTTGCAGGCTCAGGAGAGCCACCTCCTCCTCCGCTACCACTGCTTTTGCTACCGCTGCTTTTGCTACCACCGCTCTTGCTGTTTCCGTCACTGCTTGAGTTACTGTCGTCGCTGGAATTGCTTTCCAGTACAGTTATTGTATTAATAAGGTAAGAGAAACCGTTTGCATTATAGATTGTCAGGTTAACGAAATATGTACCAGGGGTTGAATATATATAAATGGGATTCGGGTCACTGGAGTCAGCCTTTCCGTCAGAATCAAAGTCCCATACCCTTGAGACTGCATTCTGAGAAAGATCAGTAAACTGTACCGTTAGGGGAGCATACCCCTCGATAACGCTGCTACTGAAGTTTGCAACCGGAATCCCCAGGTCTGGAGTAGTAGAATTCGTGACCCTAATGTAACCCAGTTTATCTATAGAAATATTGCCAGTGGCACCGGTTACCTTTAAAGTAACGTCATATGTGCCAGGTTTGGTAAATGTGTGCGTTGCCTTCATTTCATGTTTAGAGGTAATTCCGTCCCCAAAATCCCAGAGCCATGAAGCCGAACCTCCATCAATACCGTTGGCAGTAAATAACACAACTAAAGGTGCAGTTCCGGAAGTTACATTGGCAGTAAATTCAGCTACCTGTAGTAGGGAGTTTATGGCAGAAAGATCACTTAAATAGATACCATTATTGTCGCTATCTTCAGTCTCCCCCCTGCCATAGTTACTATCTATTCCCCATACAATAGTGTTCTCGTACACGTCCGGTGTAGTGTAAGTTTCTTTTGGATAAATGTAAACTGGAGTGCTTTTTGCTGAAGGAATATCATAAACGTATACACCTGCATAACCAAACTGGTCATCGCCAGATTTTGAATATACGATTTTGTCTCCGTTTATGTCAATATGAGTACCTGTGTCATCTCCCGCATCAGCTATGACATCAGGTCCATATAAAGTATTACCTGTATTATCACTGGTAACATCTATGGTTTTTTTGGTAATAAGGTCATACATTTCAATAAATCCGTCCCTGGAATAGAAGTTTGACCATATCACTTTATTACCATATATATGGGGACTAAATATCTGGCTAGAAGAGTGTACATTTATAGTTTCCTTAGTATTAATATCGTAAACAGCTATGGTTCTCCCATCTGCATCCTCGTAACCATATGTTATCCTGGTATCGTATATGTCAGGACTGTTTCCATTTGCAATTTTAGTTTGTTTGGAAGTTGAGATATCACGCATATATACGTTGTAATTGTAATTTGATTCATTGTAATCTGCACTCCAAACGATCCTATTGCCATAAATGGCAGGTCTGCTGGATTGATCTACATTCTGTGTAATGTAAGTTTTTGCGGCTGTTGACATGTCGTATACTGCAAGCCTTGGCGTCTTGCTGCTTTCGTCATGCCACACTAATATATTGCCGTAAATAGCCGGATAAGATGCTGCAGAAGAATTAACTGTAGTGACTGTTCTGGCGGTCAAATCATAAACCTTTATAACACCACTATTTGTCCATACTACTTTGTTACCATAAATAGCAGGATCAGACCCACTACCAATTTTCGTCACCTGTGCCGCTGATGCTAAAGTTGAAATTAAAGCTAAAAATATAAAAACTAATACTGTTGAAGTTAAAGCTATTGAACATAACTTGCATTTGATTTTCATTTCCCCTCCCCCACATAGCTTTTATCCCTCAAAGCCAGGGTACAATTTGTGTAACCTATATATTCGGACTTTCGGATAGAATTATAGCCTTTGATTTTCCCGATAATAATATAATATTGGATCAAAAATGTCAATCTTGATTACATCTATATTTGTATATCAGGTAAACTCGGCAAATAAGTAGACTACTTAGATATTATATAATTGTACAAGTAAAATTTCTTCTATTTTTAGTTACTTATTGATCTTTATTTTAAACTAGGAAAGTTTAGATAAAATAGTCTGAGTTATATAATAATTGGAAGGAAAGGTTTTTACACTACAGTCACTTGCAAGATACATACGAAATATAGTATCCAGCAAGCTCTAAGTTTTTCCTGGCGGTTGCACCCCTGTTTAGCATGAAAGTACGGAACAAAACTGGCTCCCAATGCCCCTGTTGAGTCTCTGCTCCTTATCAAATTTAAGCCTTGTATGACAATTCACTGATTAGTTTAGCAATGGTTTGAAAAACCATAGTTCGGACAACCTGACTACCTAAGTTAATGACGAAATAGATAGCCTATAAAGTGTGAAGTGAAAAGTACTTTAATTTCTTTGTGCCAGTTATCCAAAGAATATCATATGCGTTTGGCATGAAAATTCTATCAAGTACTTTCATTTCTTTGTGTCTGTAATTAGAAGAATTTCATGTATTTTTTGTCGCTTACTTTCCATCGTTTGCTTTTCACCGTTCAAATCTAATCATGGCATCAATTATTTCCTTTTTTGTGCCTCTCATAGAAAATTATAAAAATTGTTAATCCGACCACAATAACAATCCCATTTTTTATTCCATATGTTATGTCACTATGCATATATCCCGTAATAATACTTGATGCAAGAAAAAAAATAGTCAATCGCGAAATATAATATAATTTTTTATTATTATTTATATATATATATCAATTTTGTTCAGTGATCATCACTTCCCATTATAGATTATGCAATATTAAAGAATGCCCTTATACATAATTAATTATTTTTGCCTCAAATGAAATTTCAAAAACAAATTCAGAACCAGGAATTACAGTATTTACTTTTAGATATTGAATCTGTATAGTCATTGTGAGATTGTCATTCTTATCATATGTGTCGTATTTTAGAGGTATCCATGCTTCTTGGTCAACCCAAATTTTTCCATTTATTTCTTTGCTGAAAATAAAATTGTGGTTAAAACTGTGATTAGAAAAACACTTTAGGGTCGAAAACTTGAGATTAAAATAAAATTCCCTTTAAAAAAGCAGATTTTAAAGAAAACAAGCTTCAATGAAAGCAAGTTTTAATGAAAACAGGCGGAACTAAAAGAAGAGTTCCTCTGTTAAAAGAAAAATAAGAAAACAAATTTAATATCCCAAAGGAAAGGAATTTTTGTTCCTTTCCTCCTATTTAGTTTATCTTTGCTTTCATCTTGTCTATTATTATATAGTCTTTAATTGCACTTACCGAATCGAAAGGAACGAGGATAAAATTATCTGCTTTCCTGTACCTGGAAGTATCTAAATTGACATTTGGGGCAACCACCATGTCAATAATGTTTCCCCCTTTAATCTCGACTACAACGTTATTCAAAATTCCTATTTCTGTTCCGTCGGTAGCCATGACCTGCTTGTTAAAGAGGTTCTTTGCAAATTCCTTTGACATTTTGATCGTATCTCCGTTGGCAGTATATTATCGGTTTGGGTAAAGCTTGATTTCCACTTTGAATATTTTATTCCATTTGAAACCAGGATCTTTAAAACTTTTTCCTTTTAAAACTAATCTTCTAAAGAGTTACTGGATTAAATTCTTACCGTAATTTTTACCTGTAATTTTTACCTGTAATTTTTACCTGTAATTTTTACCTGTAATTTTTACCTGTAATTTTTACCTGTAATTTTTACCTGTAATTTTTACCTGTAATTTTTACCTGTAATTTTTACCTGTAATTTTTACCTGTAATTTTTACCAGTAACCCTTAAATGTAATTCTAGCCTGCAGTTTTACCTGTAACCGATATAGCCAGCTGTTTCTGTAAGTCTCTGGCCTCCCTTAAACTGTGCCTCGATCTTTTCGTAGAACTGAGCGATATTCTCCGTAATTGTGGGTTTTACCTTCTTCAGAGCTTCCCTGAAGTGTCTCATTTCTACAGATTCTGCATCGAAATTCTCCCTCAGGGCAATCATTACGGCTTCCCTGCAAACGGACTCAATATCGGCACCTACATACCCTTCAGTTATGTCGGCAAGGGCTTCAAGGTCCACATCATCAGCAAGAGGTGTACCCTTTGTATGGATCCTGAAGATTTTAAGCCTGCCTTTCTTGTCAGGAGAACCAATATAAACCAACCTGTCAAAACGTCCTGGACGCAGGATCGCAGGGTCCAGAAGGTTAGGGCGATTGGTTGCGGCAATCACCACCACATCTCTAAGAGACTCAAGCCCGTCCATCTCGGTCAGAAGCTGGTTAAGCACCCTCTCAGAAGTGTGACTGTCAGTAGATTCCATCCCTGGCATAGAAGCAATCGAATCAATTTCGTCAAAGAAAATCACACAGGGAGCGACCTGTCGTGCTTTCCTGAAGGTCTCCCTGATAGCTTTTTCCGATTCTCCAAGCCACTTTGAGAAAATCTCAGGCCCTTTGACGCTTATAAAGTTAGCATTTGACTCTTTGGCAACAGCCTTCGCTATCAGGGTCTTTCCAGTTCCTGGAGGGCCGTAAAGCAAAATTCCTCTTGGAGCTTTTATACCCATGTGAGCGAACTTTTCCGGATTTTTAATGGGCCATTCCACAGCCTCAGTAATGGACTGCTTTGCTTCATCGAGCCCTCCAACATCATTCCAGCTAACTGTGGGCATTTCAACATAAATTTCTCTTAGAGCAGAGGGTTCGGCCTCCATCAGGGCATCTTCAAAGTTTTTCTTGGTTACAACGATTTTTTCCAGCCTTTCAGGAGGAACTGGTTCATTTTCCAGATCAAGGTCAGGCAGATTTTCCCTCAGGCACCGCATGGCAGCTTCCTGTACAAGAGCCAGCAGATCTGCGCCTACAAACCCCTGGGTCCTTTCAGCCAAATACATCAGATATTTATCTGCCTTTTCTTTCCTTTCCCTCTCCAGGGCAGCTTCATCCGCTTCGGTTTCGACTTTTTCGATTTCCTCGGGTTCCTCATCCCTTTCTATGGGCATACCCCTGGTATGGATCTGGAGGATTTCATATCTGTCTTTGGTATCAGGCACACCTATATGGATTTCTCTGTCAAAGCGGCCTGGTCTTCGGAGTGCCGGATCAATCGCATCCACACGATTTGTGGCTCCTATAACCACAACCTGGCCTCTCTCTACCATCCCGTCAAGCAGAGTCAAGAGCTGGGCGACCACACGCCTTTCCACTTCCCCTGTTACATTCTCTCTTTTAGGAGCAATGGAATCAATTTCATCAATAAAAATAACCGACGGCGCATCCTGAGTTGCTTCCTCGAAGATCTTCCTTAGCCTTTCTTCACTTTCTCCATAGAATTTCCCTACAATTTCAGGGCCGGCAATGTAATGGAAACTTGCCCCGGATTCATTGGCTACGGCTTTTGCAATCAGAGTTTTTCCGGTTCCGGGTGGGCCATAGAGAATAACTCCTTTCGGAGGTTCGATATTAAGGTGGGCGAAAAGTTCAGGATGCTTCATGGGCAGCTCTATCATTTCCCGGACACGCATGATCTCAGCCCCGAGGCCTCCTATATCTTCATAAGTAGTCACGCCCCGGGTTGCTTTTTCATACCCCTGAACCGGCTTTTTACGAAGTTCGATAAGCGTCGCTTCCGTAACAAGAACAATCGTGTTTGCAGGGTCAGTCTCAACAGCAACCAGAGGGATTACCTGGCTTGTAGTAAGGGATTCTGTCATTGGCTGAGACATCGAATTTATTATAGGAATGATGTCCCCCCTGAAAACCGGCCTTTTGAGAATATGCCGTTTTATGATTTCATTTGCATGTTCCCCAAACTGAAGTTCAGGTCCCCCCTGCATCATGCTTTCAGGAAGCGCCAAAACAAGCTTTTTTGCTTCCGGAGCTTCAACTTTTTTGATAGTTACCTTCTCTCCTATGGAAACGCCTGCATTTTGCCGGATGAAGTTATCAATTCTCACGAGTCCCTGGTCCCAGTCCTGCCTGTCAGCTCTCCATACCTTTGCCGTGGTCTTTTTCTTACCTCTTATTTCCACGATGTCGCCTGGTGAGAGCTGAAGCTTCAGCAAAGTTGTAGGGTCAAGTCGGATAATTCCTCTTCCAAGGTCGATAGGATATGCTTTTTCAACCTTCAACTGTATTTCTTCCATAGATCATCCCGAAAATAGTTGTCTTTTTGATAATAACTTTTAGTTTAATGATCGTATAAAATAAATGGACACCGGGTTTTCCAATTTCTCTGGACTGCACATTATGGAGCTACCCGTTTTGTATATTAGACGTCTTTTTATTTCAATGCCTTTGATAAGGTAGATTTTCACCCCGGAGTGTTTGTAATGGAACTTTCATGCCTTGAATTTTCGGTCCAGTCTTCCTATCCAGAGAAACCCCCTTTATAGCCTGTAACCCTATCCGAATAATAATTTGTCGGTTAGAGGCTCATTTGATAATTAGTTATTGGCTAGACGTACATTTGATAACCAGCTACTGGTTAGAAGTACTTTTGATAATCAGTTATTGGTTAGACGTACATTTGATTATCAGTTATTTATATTATATTACCAGGCATATATTACTCCTATACCTTCCATTTATTAAATAAGTTTACCATAACTCCATTTTTCCTCTGAGGTTTTATATATCTGGAACTTCTGTGTATAAAATTGTTTAATCGTCAAAATAGTCATTTAAATCTGAATAGGGATTTAAACCTGATGTCTTTCAAATCTACTACCTCAGGATCTTGAATTCTCAGGATCTTAAGGCCATTAAAATTATATGCCTGATGAGTACCAAGGAATTGACAGCATGAACCTTGAAATCGCGCAGAACAGGATTATTGATTTTATCCGGAATGAAACCCGTAAAGCAGGTGTAGACGGAGCTGTTGTAGGCATTAGTGGGGGAATAGACTCAGCCCTTGCCGCAACGCTTACCGTAAAAGCTCTGGGGAAAGATAAAGTGCTTGGAATCCATATGCCCGAATCCGGCCTTACCCCTTCTGAAGACAGCAAAGATGCAAAAACTCTTGCAGACTGTCTGGGAATTGAGTTTCAGACTATTGACATTTCAGGAATTATCTCGGCTTTCATGGCTTCAGTCCCTGAGAGTGAATCTACAGATCGTCTCTCCATGGGCAACCTGAAAGCAAGAATCAGAATGTCTCTCCTTTACTTCCATGCAAACCGGATGAATCGTATGGTCATAGGAACCGGCAATAAAACCGAGATCTTGCTTGGCTACTTTACGAAATATGGAGATGGAGGCGTTGATCTCGAACCCATAGGCGGACTTTACAAAACCGAGGTATGGGAGCTTTCTCGCAGGCTCGGAGTTCCTGATTCTCTTATCACGAAAAAACCCTCAGCAGGTCTCTGGGCAGGCCAAACCGATGAAGCCGAACTTGGAATATCGTATTTAAAAGTAGATGAGGTACTCAAAAAGCTTGAGCAGAACGAAGATTCTGAAACTATTCTGAACACTCTCGGGATTTCTGCAGAACAACTGAATTCGGTCATGAACCGTATAGAGAAAAGTGAGCATAAAAGAAATGCTCCTCCGGTGCCGCCAAACTAAGTTACCCTAATCCCCGTCCGATTCCCGTGACCCTATTTAAAAAATTGCTTGCCCGCAAGCCTTTTGTAAAATGGTTTGTCCGCAAGCCTTTTCAAAAAAGGCTTGAGCGAAAACGTCATTGTCGGCGTGATCAAACGGTGCGCGTTTGTGGTCAAACGGATTGATTTATAAAAAATAAGTTTATATGTGGTTCTAATTTATTGAAAGGGATTTTTTTATCCCTATTTTTCTTAGCGGGCAGGGTGAATCTCTATATCAGATTTCTGCTCCCTTACAAGAGGTTTTGCAAGATGCCGACGGGCGCAGGGCGGGACTTCATATAATCCCTCTGTAAGGTTTCTGTTTGTTTCACACAGAATTTTTGAGGTAGCTTGAGTTCCGCATTTTTTACAGCGAAAACCCTGGTTTTGGCCTGATGATTTCATATGTTTTCCGCAGGTTGGACACACCGGGTTTTCTTCCCTGTAAAGAGGAGCGAGCTTTTTTATCTCTATTTTTTCGATGTTGAAAGTTCTGGAATTTACACTTCCAGATACTACAATTCTATCTCCGGGCCTGAGTTTCCTTATAAGCAGCCGAAAGTTCTTTGTGGGTTCGAAGGCTGCGCAGTCAATTTCGTTTCCATCTCCATCCTGAATGGGAAAAATAACGTGCCCTCCGTGAATAGTTTCTGGAACTGCAGAGACTGTGCCTTCGAGCGTGTAAGAGTGCATATCCCTTATTTCTGCAATACTTTCTGCGGAAATCAGGTGCATATCAGTACCCTGATTTGTTCTGTATATGGCAAAACGTTCTATGGGTTCAGCCCTGATTAGGGATACAGCTTTTGTAACTACGGCTGGATTTTTCCCTCTGATCCCGAAAAGCACGGGATCTGCCGAGTGAGGTACACAGACAACAAGTCTGTTTTTAAGGTCCACGGTGTCCCAGGTATCAGGATAAGTGTTCCTGTCTGCCTCAAAGAAACTTTCCTTCTCGATCTTGCGTGGGGTTCCCCATTTTTCCTTTTGTCTGTATGCCAGGTACTCGAAAGTGTGATCCCATTCTTCAAGGTTAAGCATAGCCCCACATGCTGCAAGGGCGCCTATCAATCCTCTTCCATTTTTGAAGCCCTTTGAAGGAACCCCGGATTCTGAGATAAGGCTTTTTGCCTCCTCTATTTCGATCACTTCCTTTACGGCTTTCTCCAGAAAATTCCTGAGGACGGGCTTGAGCTTTTCGTAAGCTTTTTCCGGGATAAAAACCGCGCCGGGGTTAGTTTTTTCGCATTCAATGCGTGCAAATTCCTCTATTCTGGACACAACATGAGCAATTACTTTTTCAGGGCAGTCAGTCTTGAGTTTCATTGCTACTGCAGCATTTCCTCTTGTTTTGTAGGGGATAGTCGGATTCAGGCGTATAAGGAGTGGGCGAGTCTCTACAGTTCCGTAGGCTTGAAGTTCGTCCAGCAGCAGAGCCCCCAGATATGTTGTGCACATTCCTTCGTTTGAGTCGGTATCATCAATTCCGATAATCATTTTTTCGGTTCCAGTTTTTGCCTTTTAATTTTCCAGATATGCTTCGGACAATTACAGTTTTCGTTACTCATCGACGTTTTTTTCTACTGTGAGGATTGTCAAAAGTAAAGAAAAATATATATAGATGTTCAAACAGAGATTGATACTGGAATGACAAAAGAGGTTCTCATACATCAAATTATCGATGTATTAGCACGTGCGGGTTTTGCACTCTCCGATCGCTGTAATATTCGTCCGAGGAGCTTTGATGTTGCCGCACGGAAAGATGAAACACTATTACTTTGCAAGGTTTTATTTAATATTGACGGCCTGAATGAAGAAACTGCCAGGGAGATGAAGTACCTTGCCGAATACCTTGGGGGCTCTGCTATTGTTGTGGGGGCAAAGACCAGAGACCAGATGCTTGAAGATAGCGTTGTGTATATGCGTTATGATATTCTTGCCCTGAATGTACAGACTCTTTACGATTACTTTATTGAAAATGTTCCTCCTCTTGTTTCAGCAGCTCCGGGCGGGTTATACGTCTCTATAGAAGGAGATCTTCTTAAAAAAGCCAGGATGGGTCAGTCAATGTCTCTTGGAACTCTTGCCTCCATGGTAGGGGTTTCAAGGAGAACTATCAGCAAATACGAAGAAGAAGGCATGGACGCGTCGATAGATGTCGTACTCCAGCTGGAAGATATCTTTGGGGTTGAGCTTGCAAAGCCCATAAATATCCTGCAATCCTGCGGGAGCAGGAAGCCCCGAAAGAAAGCAGAATCCAGAACCAAAACCCAGGAAAAACCCTGTACGCTTTTACCGGAAGATTTGATCCTTAACACAATTTCCATGCTTGGCTATGACGTCCTTCCTACTGCGCAGGCTCCTTTCAAGGCCATATCACGGGACGAATCCTCAGTTATCCTTACAGGAGTCAGCGAATTCAATACGACAGTGGTCAAAAGGGCTCATTTAATGAGCAGTATTTCCTGCGTCACTGAGACCCAATCCGTGTTTATCATCAACGGGCACTCAAAAATAAAATCCGTAGAAAACACGGTTATGATCGAGAAAAAAGAACTTGATAAAATAAGTGATTCTCAAGAGCTCCTTACCTTTATAGAGGAACGTAGAGAAACTCACGAAGAAAAGTAAAAACCAAGTTTCCGCCGCCCGCCCCCCTCAAACCTTTTTTAAAAAACTGTTTGCCTGCAAGCCTTTTCAAAAAAGGCTTGAGCGAAAACGGTTCAGCATTTGAATTTGAGACCCTTACCCTAACATTATCGGCGTGATAAACCGGCGCAACGATTTTGGTTCAACCGGCGAAAAGATTGTTCCAAAACCCTAATATAGCACTGTTTCAATCTAAAAGCTTCGATGACTGTAAAAATTGCAGTGCTGGTTTCTGGAAGGGGTTCGAATCTCCAGGCAATTATGGACAGCATTGATAAGGGTTACATAAAGAATGCTACAATTAATGTGGTTATTTCCAATAAAGCAAATGCGTACGCGCTCGAACGTGCCAAAAATCACGGAATAAACGCAGTTTTCCTTGACCCGGGCGAGTATGATCGGGACGAATATGATAAAGCTATCCTGACTGTCTTGAACCAGTACGATACGGATCTTCTTTTGCTTGCAGGCTACTTCCGAATTTTAGGAAATGAGATAATTAAGGCTTACGGGAACAGGATTATGAACATCCATCCGTCTCTTCTTCCGGCCTTCAAAGGACTTCACGCCCAGAAGCAGGCTTTTGAATACGGGGTAAAAGTTGCAGGTTGTACAGTGCATTTTGTTGACGAAGGGCTGGACTCAGGGCCAATAATCATCCAGAAGTGCGTGCCTGTGCTTACCGGGGATACGGAAGAAACCCTTACTGCCAGAATTCTAGAGCAGGAACACGTTATCTACCCTGAAGCAGTCAGGCTCTTTACCGAGGGTAAACTTAAAATTGAGGGTAGAAACGTAGTAACCGGAACTTGAGTAAACGCTTAAGATCATATAAAACCGGAATAGATTTTACCGATTAATAACTTCTTTAATCCCTGATAGTTATAAATATTCCAAACTTATAGGTATTCCACGGAACCGCATAGACCATAAGGACTTTTCAGGTTTCGAAATTTCCTATCTTCAAGATATTCAGGAGCTTTTTACCGAAAGTTTTGAAACTTCAGAATGAAAAACCCATCAGGAAGGTTATAGAGTCTGTTTAATAGTACTCCCCATTATTCGGCGGTTTTATCGCTGAATGCCAGCCTCTTGAGTAACTATCCAATCTGGAAGGTAGCTCCTGTATGCATGCACATGTTAACATTAATCAACCCATCAATCCAAGCCATAAAAACTCTTGATTTTGAAAGATTTTAAAGGAATAGATTACAGGTGACAGTAATGTCTTATATTGAAAAAATTGACCCGGAATTGTTCGAGGCTATAAAAAAAGAAGCCGAGCGCCAGGAATATAAACTGAACCTTATCGCATCTGAAAATTATACGAGCAAAGCCGTTATGGAAGCTCAGGGATCAGTTCTGACCAATAAATATGCCGAAGGATACTCCGGCAAGCGGTACTACGGCGGCTGCGATTTCGTGGACATTGCCGAAGATCTCGCAATTGCCAGGGCAAAGAAAATCTTTAACGCAAATTACGTAAACGTCCAGCCCCACTCTGGTTCTGGAGCTAATATGGCTGTCTATTTCTCGGTTTTGCATCCTGGAGATACCATCATGTCCATGGACCTCTCTCACGGTGGGCATCTTTCTCACGGCAGCCCTGTGAGTTTTTCCGGGAAACTCTTTAATATTGTGCCTTACGGAGTTAGTAAAAAGACTGAGATGCTGGACTATTCCGAGCTTATGAAAAAAGCAAAGGAAAACAAACCGCAAATGATTGTTTGCGGCGCTTCAGCTTATCCTCGTGAAATCGATTTCAAGCAGTTCCGCGAAATTGCTGACGAGGTCGGAGCCTATCTGCTTGCAGATATTGCTCACATTGCAGGTCTTGTAGTTGCGGGTGTGCACCCGAGTCCTGTGCCTTATGCGGACTTTGTTACCAGCACAACCCACAAAACTCTCCGGGGCCCAAGAGGCGGAATTATTATCTCCAGGACAGAAGAACTTGCGACCGGAATTAACAAAGCGGTTTTCCCCGGCCTTCAGGGTGGGCCTCTCATGCACGTTATAGCTGGAAAGGCAGTAGCCTTTAAAGAAGCAATGAGTGAGAAGTTCAAACAGGATCAGGTTCAGACCGTAAAGAACGCAAAAACCCTCTGCAAATGCCTGAAAGAGAAAGGTTTTGATATGATCTCTGGCGACACGGATAATCATCTTATGCTCGTCAATCTCAACAATATGAATATAACAGGCAAGGATGCAGAAGCCGCCCTGAGCAAAGCCGGAATTATTGCAAACAAAAACACGGTGCCTTTTGAGACTCGCAGTCCATTTATCACAAGCGGCGTAAGGCTCGGAACCCCTGCCTGTACCACAAGGGGTATGAAGGAAACGGAAATGGAATTAATTGCCGACTATATTGAGACCGCAATCACAAACTCAGAAAACGATAAGATTCTGTCAGAAACAAGTGACAAGGTCAGAGAACTCTGTTCAAGGTTCCCGGTTTATTGTTAATTAAAGAAGTGAGATGTTTTACCAATGTTAGATGAAGGGTATGAATCACGAATTATAGATGGGAAAGCTCTTGCAAAGAAAATTGAAGCTGAAGTGAAGTCTGGAGTTGAAGCCCTTGTAAGTGGCCGGGGAGTTACGCCTGGACTTGCTACTGTCCTTGTTGGCGACGACCCTGCTTCCAAAATGTATGTCCGCCTGAAGCACAAAGCCTGTGAACGTGTGGGCATTCGGGCAGAAGACCACTTTCTTCCGGCAGAAATCAGTCAGGAGGAACTTATCTCCTTGATCAATACCCTTAACAAAGATAAGAATGTTCACGGAATTCTGCTTCAACTCCCACTTCCGAAACACCTCTTCCCTCAGGAAGCAATGGAAGCCATAGCCCCTGAAAAAGATGCGGATGGCTTTCACCCTTACAATATGGGAAAGCTAATGATCGGTGATGAAGGGCTTGTTCCATGTACTCCACATGGAGTTATCCGGGCTCTTGAAGAATATAACGTGCCTATCAAGGGCAAAAACGTGGTTATTGTCGGGCACAGCAATGTTGTCGGAAAACCATTGGCAGCAATGTTCCTTAACCGGAATGCAACAGTTTCGGTTTGTCATGTATTTACAGATGACCTTAAGAAACACACTCTTGACGCAGATATTCTGGTGGTTGCAACTGGAGTCAAACACCTTATTAAAGCCGACATGGTAAAGGAAGGAGTAGTAATCTTTGACGTGGGTATTACCAAGGAAAAAGATGGTGTATACGGAGATGTAGACTTCGAAAACGTGATCAAAAAGGCATCCCTCATTACTCCTGTTCCTGGAGGAGTAGGCCCTCTTACAATTGCCATGCTTATGAAGCACGTACTTGGATGTGCAGAAAAGAATTTTTGAAACTTCTTTAGTAAGGCCTTTTTATCAGGCCTTTTAATCTTTTTTGAGATAATAGTGCTAAAATTAACAATTAAATTCAGCCTCAAAGCCTCCGTAGATATACGAAAATATTATACATTGAAACTCCTATTGAAAAAGCATGCAGAAGGAAGACCTGGACTTTTTCAAAATATGGTTTCTGGATTATGTAGACCAATTTTCCTCTCCTGAGGTCTTTATCCAAGAAAACGTTGAGCTAAAAATCAAACATACAGCAAGAGTATGTGAAAATATCCTTTTACTTGCCAAAGCGGAAAATTTAGAGGAGAAAGATTGCAGGCTCGCTGAATCAATAGCTTTATTTCATGATCTGGGCCGCTTTGAACAGTTTACTAAATACAGGACGTTCAAAGACTCAGAATCAGAAGATCATGCCTTGCTTGGCGTAAAAATCCTGGAAAATGCCGGGATTCTTTCCATTCTATCTCGGGAAGAGGAAGATATAATCCTGAAAGCTGTTGGATATCATAATCGCATGGAAATTCCCAAATGCACAGAAACTACCAGAGAATTCCTTTTTTATTTGAAATTGATCCGGGACGCCGATAAGCTGGATATCCTGAAGCTTGTGAGTGAAGATTATGAGAAAGAAGAAGAATTCAGGAATCCAGCCCTTGAACTCAATATTCCCGATACGCCCGGATGTTCGGAAAATATAGTTGCTGATATCCTGAATAACAGGATGGCAAAGCTTGCAGATGTAAAAAACCTGAATGATATTAAACTCCTTCGTCTGAGCTGGATTTTTGACATTAGTTTTCCTGCAGCTTTTTCCCTTCTCAGAGAACACGGTTATCTTGAGACAATTCTGTACTCAATGCCAGAGACTAAAGAAGTACAGATGTTACGTGAACATATTGAGAACTATTTGAATGCAGTTGAAACCAGAGCCAGAATTAAAGCTATGAAAAAGGATGTTGGAAAGGTGTGAAAAAAGATATCAACTAATCCAATAGACCTTAAAGATTATAGATCAAGTTAAACTGAAACCCTAGTGAAATTTTAGATTAACTGAAGCAAAAGAGAGAAGAAAACAACATATGAAAATTGTAAAAATGATTTACTGGAAAAAGAGAAATCCACTCTGAATTCATTACATATACTTCGAATCTGAATTCATTACATGTAGGTTCATTACATGTATCTTCTACGATATTCATTGCCCAGACTTCGCCGGTAATCCGAACGGATCTGATTTTTTGACTGTTCTACAAGCATTGATTCCAGTGAATCATCGCTGAGTTCTTCCTGCATGCTTTGATCCTCTTTTCCTACATCCGGTCTGTTTTGATCCTTTTTCCCTATATTCGGTCTATTCTGGTCTTTTTCTTCTGTCATATTAGAATTACTCCTACATTCGCTGAGTTAAAACATATTTTGCTGTAATCTACAGTTTCACGTGAACTTAGTTTCAATTATTTTAATTAAAGTATTATTTTAATTAGTAGGTTATTTTAATTAGTAGGTTATTTTAATTAGTAGGTTATTTTAATTAAAGTATTATTTTAATTAGTAGGTTATTTTAATTAAAGTATTATTTTAATTAGTAGGTTATTTTAATTAAAGTATTATTTTAATTAGTAGGTTATTTTAATTAAAGTATTATTTTAATTAGTAGGTTATTTTAATTAAAGTATTATTTTAATTAGTAGGTTATTTTAATTAAAGTATTATATTTAGTTTGAGTTTTTCAGGATCTTCCTCACTGACTAGAATCCGGAAAAATGTTCAGGTTTTATCAATCGCCTTGAGTCCGGAAGGCTGTTCGATGAACTCCACTTTGAGCCCAGGAATTTTACGAAGTCTGGAGCACAAAGCCTCCATGCCTGGATTTTCAGTGGCATAGTGAGTGGCATCAATCAGGCAGAGGTCCTCATAATCGCGGAGAATATTATGCTTAAGTTCGGAAGATATGAAGGCATCAACTTTATTTGCCCTTGCAATTTCAAGGAACTCAGTTGCAAAGCCACTGCCGCCGAAAACCATTACCCGCCTTATTTCCTCTTTTTCTCCGGCATATATGACAGGCGTTTGCAAAGTCTCCGAGACACTGGAAGCCAGTTCAGCCGAAGTACAGGGTTCAACCTCTCCTATTCTACCGACTTCCACATTTTTGAGATTCTTTAACCCAAGCCTTGCAGCAAGCACGTCATTAATGCCTCCTTCGGCTCTATCATAATTTGTATGCATGCTGTAAAGGGATATCCCGTTATCAAGGGCAAGCCTGAGGGATTCAGCCAGGGATTTTGAGATTTTGTTTATCGGATGGAAGATAAGGGTGTGGTGGGTGACCAGAAGATTTGCTCCCATTTCTGCAGCTTTCTTAAGCACATAAGAACTGGCATCAAGGGCAACTGCAATTTTTTCTATATTGTTTTCCAGGTTGAGAATTAGCCCGATCCTGCCTTCGTCAAAACCTTCAGCAAGTTCAGGTGGTGCAATTTCTTCGAGAATTTCTACAACTTTTATAAGTTCCATGAAAAAACCTCTTACATCCGGAAGGGACTGCTGATCTTAATTGAAACTTGAGGACCTCCTTTCTTCGTTTAAGAAGATACCCTGCCTTGAAAAGAAAACAACTCTGATATAAGAAGTTTATTAAAGATTGCAAACAGTACAAAAAATTAAATACTTGATACCAAGATAATTTATAGAGTTTAAACTATTTCTTCTCAAAACGACTTTAATACAAACCAGTCTAGACCATACCCAATCTAGACCAGCAAATCATAGAGTTACTAATTGATAGTGATCTTGACTTTAATAAGAAAGCCATAAAATTAGAGTTAATAAATTAATGGTGAATTAGAAAAGTGTAAATCATAGGGAGTGCTGGGGCAAAATCAATGCATCGAATAGTAAAATACGGCTGATATCATATGACTGGTATCATTCGTGAATAAAACCGTTAGTAAGTAGATATAATTTATAAAATATAAAAAAACTAAAGAGCCGTATCTATTACAGCAGCTCAAAATGCATGCTTCCAGTGCGCAGATTCGATATAAAAGGATAAAATTCAAGGAAGGTAACTATGGCTAAGAAGCTTGCACTGATTGCATTACTTGCAGTTTTCTTCATTTCGGCTTTCTCAATGACCGCTCTTGCGGAAGAAGACATCGAGTGGGTAGAGAAACTGGATGGAAAAACACTGTACTGGGGGGATACAGTAACAGTTAATGATTATGTTATAAAGGCAGAAGATTTCAACGATAAAGGACAGGTGTTTGTTTCAATCTCAATGGATAGGGAAAAACTGAAGACTTCTCCACTCTCCGCAGGCATGGAAGTCGTATATAACGACAGGGTAAAGGTTTATGCCCAGAAAGTGGACCCGAATTATGAGACTATCAAGAAGGATGGAAAGGAATTCAAGACAGGAAACTGGAACCCTTATTCTAAACTGGATATCCTTATAAAAGGAGAACCAGAGTTTGACATAGACGTTGAAACCAAAAAGGACACATATGATTCAAAATCTACCGGAGACAGTGTACTCGATGTCTCAATAGAGATTAAAAACGATGGAGACGCAAAAGCTAAAAATGCCATTCTAACAATAGACACAGCCGGAATGGATGTCCTTAAAGGAAAAAAAAAGTACACACTTGGAGATGTTCTTAAAGACGAGACTCTTGAACCTGTGAACCTTACACTGAAAGCTCCCAAACCTTGGGAAGACACTAACCTTAATATAACTGCAAAAATTACATGCGAGGATGTAAGGAACGAGAAGTACGAAGACATAGGCTTCAAAGTCATAAAAATAGAAAAAAAATGGGGCCTTGTTATTTCAAAGTTTATTACAAGAGATAATCACATGGGAAAGCCTATCCATGTCTCGGTCAATGTCCGGAACTCAGGGCTCTGCGACATAGATGATATCGTACTTAAGGATTCGATCGCTTCCGAAACGCACCTTAAGAAAGACGCTGTGCTCGAGAAGACCCTTTCCCTTAAATCCGGAGAAGTAGCTGAAAAAGTTTTTGAATACACCCTGATTCCTGAAAAACCGGGAGAATTCACTTTCCCAAAAACAACGGCTAATTTTATCCTGCCTAATGGGCAGAACGGAGACGCAGGTTCCAATAACTCGGAAAAGGTAAAAATTTATGGGCCTGATATCTCAGTTACAAAAACCATTAACAGACAGCAACTGAACTCCGGAGATGAACTGACCGTAACGATCACTGTAAAAAACACAGGAAACGTTGATTCAAGTGTGACAGTAACCGACACCGTACCTCCTGAAGCTAAACTAATAAGCGGGGAAACCAGTTTCAAGCAGATTCTCGAAAGCGGCGGCGGGTCAAAAAAAGTAACCTATATCCTTCAAATGCATAAAGAAGGGGAAATCCATCTGCCTGCATGCAAAGCAAGTTTCCTTGACCTTGATGAATACTCAGGAGAGGTTGTTTCGGATACTCCTGTTGTTTATGTAGGAGTACCGATTTCTCTTGAAGGAAGCAGCAAGCAGCCTGAGGGAAAAACTGATTCCAATCAGGAAAAAGATGAATCATCAGTTCCGGCGCAAAATGAAGACCCCGAAGATACTCCCGGGTTTGGTCCTGTCCTTGCTATAGCAGGACTTTTCGCAGTTACAGGCATCCTGGGAAGAAGACGTACCTGAACTTAAATTGAGAGTTTCGAATGCTCTGGACTTTCCAGGGCATTTACCTCTTGTATTAAATAGAATCTACTGAGAAAAAAGCCTCATTCCATTACAATTAACTTTTTTCATTACTTTTTATGTATTCTCTTCAAATTGAATGGAGAATTTTCCAACTTGAAAAATGCACAACAATTTAATCATACAGTTATAAAGTTGAGTACATCGCTTAAGGTTGTTTCTCAAATTTAATTAAATTTTTAAATTTTCAGTAAATACATGAAATTTACTTTTACTCACTCAATATAAAGAGGATACGATATGAGGCATACTATAGATGGTTCGGACCCCAACGGAAGGAAGTAACAGCCTTTTATAACAAGAATAAAACCATGTCGTATAAAGACTGGGGATCTTCCAAGAAGTTTGACTGTGGAATTATGGGAGTTACTAGTTATAACATTGTAAAAAGTTATTTTGGGGATGCATCTGAACAGACAACCGATCCTGTGATGCCAGATTCAGACAGTACACAGCCTGTTGAAATAAATGACTCTGGAGCACAGAATATTGTAAATGGATCTGCCAATACTGTGAATAATCAAGGTATTGTCAATACGATAGAACAGTACTGGTTCGATTTTAGGAATGCAAATTTGTCGAATATAACTTTTAATTTTTTTGGGGGTAATTAAAGCCCCTTTCTTTTATTTGCGCTTTGAAATCAGTTCTTGCTTTGAAATCAGTTTTTGAATGGATAGTAATCACCAGTTTACTATAACTCTTATTTCACACCAACCCCCTGAAGATAATCCTTGAGGTTGCGGTAGAAACTGCAAATATCGCAATTGAAATTGGGAGCATGCAGGCCAGATCATATTTCAACTGCGTCCGGTCTCCTCCATATTCCACCGAACCTGCAAAGCGAGTAAGGATAGCACTGATCAGGACAATGTAAATCCCTATTGCAAGCAGGAAATGGTCCGGAGAAATTGACTGGGAAAATGCTGCCTGCCCGATTTCAACAGGCATTCCTGACATATCGGCAGGAATTCGGTTTACCCTTTCAGCTACCTGGCTCAGAATTTTCGTAATAACCTCAGACAGGGCAAGGGTAATCCCTGCAATGAGTGGAGCAAAAATCACAGCCGTGGAGCGCATGGTTGAGGTGACGTCGTAAAGGGAGCGCCGGATTCGTTCCTCGACTGTCCCGAGCTCTTTTAGATGGTCTGCAAGCTTTATAATCGAGGCGCCTGCAGCTTCATGGTTTTTGTGGACACTTTCCGTAAAAAGGAGCATTGTGTTTCGGATTCTTTCCGAATATACGTGCCTGAAGGCTCCGAAATCTTCATCAAAAATTGCAGCTTTGAGGTTTGTCCTCATACTGAGCAGGTTCATTGAAATTTCCTGAAAAGCTTCCCCGATTTTTGAGCCTTCCATAGTCCTGGCAGTATGGGCAAAGGCTTCTTCCGGGGCCTTTCCTTCCGAAGTACAATAGAAAACGAAGCTTTTTTCAATGTTCCAAGTTCGAGAAGTAAAAATTTAGGCTTTAAAATTCAGTTATTAACTTATTACCCTTAAGTATAAAATTGTAACTTTTAAAAATATTATATAACAAACTAATATTGTTACTTAATAGCATTAATTTTGTATACTCTTTATTTAATGTTAAACTCTGATTGAGATCTCAAATATAAGACTATCAAGTTCAACATAGTTATAAAGCCTGGATTGTTTCAGTTCAATAACGACATTAAATTTCAATCCAATGTGTCTATTAATTTGCAGTCGAAATATGCCAACCCCAAAATAGGCCAGAATCACAATTTTTCCCACTGCAAAAACGTTCTAGATCATTAACACAATTAGTATGAAAGATAATACAATTTGTAATACTTAATTTATATATCACCTTAATTTTTACCTCGATTTCTTGTGGAAATGAAATATTTAGGCAGCCCTTCAAAAATGACAATTAAGAAAGGATGTTCTGTTCGGACTTGTTAACTAACAGGATGAAACGTTATTGGGTGAACGTGCCTATATTTTTTTGTTTAGTCGTATTCCATAAACTATAGGTGCAAAAACGACGAATAAGAAAAAACGATATCAAGAGAGCACAAAAATTAGACCCCTCTACTTTACCTGCCGATACGTGTATTCATTAAACGTAAGAAACAGGAAAAAAACATAGCAAGCCAAATTTGAAATAATTATATGCAAAAGTTACGATAATTTTCTGCATTGAAGGATTTTAAAATTAAACAATGTCATCCCAAATTACCTATGTGTCAGAACTTCTGCTATTCAGATGTTTTATAGGAGTGTCAGAAATTTCCTAATTAACTTGATAACTAAAAAACATGTTTAAAGAGCCTAAAGCTTGGATTTAACCAATTAAAATGCAGAGGTTTTATTGTAAAACATTGATTTAACTGATATTTCCAGTGATTTGTCACAGGAATTGGCTCAAAGGAAGTGAAAACTCATAGGTTTTATGATAATCACTGTACCAAGTCATTGAAGGCAGGCGGGTATCTGGCCTATGCACTTAAGGGTGAGCAATGTCGCGAAAGGTAAGCCAGAAAATCCAGCCTGATAAACTATTATCTCTCTATGCAGTTAATTCTTGAAGGAAATTTCCTCCAAAACAATTAGATTATCTGGTCTGTCTTTCCCGTAACTATGATAAACTTAACATAGTTACGGGAAAGATATGCCTGTACTAACAGTCCTGACATCGTAATTATGGAACAGGCCAAGAGATGTTAGCATCATATATAGGCGTTAAGTGGTTATCAAAAGCCTCCTGATTTTGCCACATCTTTATGTTTTCGTACCCATTATCATCATCAAACCAGGTAGTGGTTTGAATGATTTGACCTACCGAAAGATCGGGAGGCGCTGTATTTAATCCAAATTTTTCATCTATATCTTTATACTCTCCAAACACGGTCAATAATATGCCTAATTTTTTTACATTCGGTATTTTAGAATAAAGAGCTATACCAATTCCTGTAGCTTTTGATATGACAAATCCCTTTGCTACGTCGAACCTATCAACTACATGAGGATCACTAACATATGGTTTTCCAGTTGGTGCTGTAGATAATGTTATTCCCTTTGCTCTATAGTGGTCATTTCCGTCTCTACCAAATGCTGTTGTATAATGGGTGTAAATAGTTACTTTGGCAATAATCCCCGACATTGGTTCTTTATCCACAAAGTTAATCCCTGGATATGGTATTTTTGCCACATAATGTCCTTTGGGTTGATTAATATCTACAAATTCATTTTCAAAAACTCTGTTTATTTGTGGATTATTAAATTTGTAGCCAATTGAAAAAGAAGTGCCTGTGCGACTATTTGAATAAAAATCAGATTTTAAATAGTAATCTACTTCAATGTATTCTCTGGAACTATCTAGCTTTGCACTGACTACTCTTACATCTGGTTCAGAATAAACCTTAGACGAGGTATCAACTTTGGATGCGCTTGATGGTTTTAATAATGAATCCTGATTACTTTTTGTCACTTTTGTATATTTGGGTGTTGTTTCCTTGTTACTATCTGCATTATTAAGTTTTGTAGTATCTTCCTCTGAGCGATATAGATAAAAGTCTGAGACTGTAGATGCATCCACTGTAAATCCATACTTATTACCAAGCTTGGTCAAATCTGTCTTTCCTGGTACTCCGTCACAATATTTTGCTGGGGAACCTAACGACTCCTGCCATTTTTTATAAGCATTGATTGTAGCGGATCCGTAAGCTCCATCATGTGCATAGGTATCATCGAGATATCCTTCCTCGACCAAAGCGGCTTCAACAATTTTCACAGAATCAGTAGCTCCAGGAGTTGTTTTGCCCTGAGATCTTGCGGGGTCAGTTTCAGCTGCTACTTGAAGATAACTTAATGAAACAATTTTGCTTGCGCTTATTTTTGTATCCTTTGTGGATTCTTTTGAAGATGCAGAAGACTTGGCAACCGTTTTTTCCGCTGTATTCGTTGTGGATTCTATATCCTTTGTGGATTCTTTTGAAGATGCAGAAGACTTGGCAACCGTTTTTTCCGCTGTATTCACTGTGGACTCTGTATTCGTTGCAGATTCTTTTACTACTATATAACTGGCTTTTATTTTCTCGTCACTGCCAGCATCATTAGTTGCCGTAAGTGTTACTGTATAGCTTCCTGGATCTTGGTACGTATGTACTGGATCTCGCTTGGTCGAAGTAGCTCCATCTCCAAATTCCCAGTACCAATCAGTAGGATTTCCTGTACTTTTATCCATGAATTCTGTAGTATGTGGTGCATTACCAGAAGTGAAAAAAGCAAAGAAATCAGCAACGGGTTCTTGTACTGTATTTTCCGTAGATTCTATATTTTCTGTGGTTTCCGTATCCTTCACGGATTCTGTAGTCGTTGTGGACTCTGTATTCGTTGTAGATCCTTTCACTATAATATAACCAGCTTTTGTTACCACATCACTGCCAGCATCATTAGTTGCTGTAAGTATTACAGTATAGCTTCCTGGATCTTGGTACGTATGTACTGGATCTCGCTTGGTCGAAGTAGCTCCATCTCCAAATTCCCAGTACCAATCAGTAGGATTTCCTGTACTTTTATCCATGAATTCTGTAGTATGTGGTGCATTACCAGAAGTGGAAAAAGCAAAGAAATCAGCAACGGGTTCTTGTACTGTATTTTCCGTAGATTCTATATTTTCTGTGGTTTCCGTATCCTTCACAGATTCTGTATTCTTTGCGGACTCTGTATTCGTTGTAGATCCTTTCACTATAATATAACCAGCTTTTGTTACCACATCACTGCCTGCATCATTAGTTGCTGTAAGTATTACAGTATAGCTTCCTGGATCTTGGTACGTATGTACTGGATCTCGCTTGGTCGAAGTAGCTCCATCTCCAAATTCCCAGTACCAATCAGTAGGATTTCCTGTACTTTTATCCATGAATTCTGTAGTATGTGGTGCATTACCAGAAGTGAAAAAAGCAAAGAAATCAGCAGTAGGGGATTTCAAAACGTCACTCTGTGCAGATTTAACTGGCATGGTTGCTGCACAAAATATAAAGGAAAACATTAATAATATAATTATTAAAATATGTTCTTCACTTTTCAAAATATATCACCCCTATTTACCTAAGCGTTTTTACTTCTATATTTGACAATAAAATAAAAAGAAAGATAAAAAATCCCTATATTAATAAATATAATTGAATAAATTTTTATTTATTCATAAAAGTACAATAATTATATGACTTTCTTCATTTTAATTGTCAATATTAATTATGTCTGTTAAAATAAAGGTTTATCGATAATTATTTAAAATAATTTAATAAGTATACTTAGACAGGGTCATGACACTATAACATCCCTAAAGCATTACCAGAGTCTTTCTTTTACAGATTACGAAGTGAGGGACATAGAAAAGAGACTCATAGAATGGGGAATTCTTAAAAGGGAAATTTAAGCGAATATTGCCCTGTAACAATAAATATTGGAGGCTACGCCAAAATACTACAATAGAAACATACCTTTTTGGCTTACTAATAGAAATTTGAGATTAATGTGAGTGTCCAAAAGTCAAGAATTTTCTTCAAATTTTATCTAATTTTGTTTACTCAAAGAAAATTTTCGATATCGGCTAATCAGAGCTATGCGAATTAGTAAAAATTCATTCCAAAGACTATGAAACGCATTTTTTTAAATCGACATCTCTTAAAGCTTTTTAAAAAATGAGTATATTTTGGCCCTGTAGAAATCCTCTAGATTCTGTTTTTACCCAAAAATTTATAAAAATAAGATTGTAAAAATGCTTCTTATTCTTTGTCCCCACAAAAAACGAGGAGCAATTTCTATTGTCATCAAATAAGTATATTAAATTTATTGATCTCAGTCTTAAAACGGTTCAGTCTTCCAGACTGAACCTTTACTCATGTAAGTATTCCAAACGTGTTTACACTCAACATCAGCTTCTTGTTCTTGTTTTACTGAAAGAGTATATAAGCACAGATTATCGTGATTTTGTCGAACTTATTGACCTTATGAGTAATATAAAAGAAAAACTTGACCTTGATAAGGTTCCTCATTACACTACTCTTCAAAAGTTTGTATCAAGAATCCCTTCGTCATTGTTTAACCTAATTTTGTCAAAAACTCTAAAACTATTTTATTCACATGGAGAAAATGCTTCAATTACAGCAATTGATGCAACTGGATTTACGAGTTCTTATGCAAGTCATTATTACTCTCGAAGAACAGGGAAGCTCCGAAGTAGCTTCCTGAAAACTTCAATAGCAGTAGATACAGAAAAAAAAGTGATATTAGGATGGAAAATCAGTCAAAAAACAGATCATGATGTCAAACATGCAAAAGCTCTGATAAGACAATCAAATAAGTCAAGAAAATCTGGATGTTACGTCCTAGATAAGGGGTATGATTCTGAAAAAATTCATGTTCTAATTAGAGAAGAAATTAAAGCAGATTCAATTATGCCTGTAAGAAAAAGAAAGAGGAAGAAAGTAAGAGGAAAATACAGAAGAAAGCTATATTTGAACTTTGATAAAATCAAATATAATAAAAGGAACATAGCGGAAACAACGTTTTCTGTTGTCAAAAGGAAGTTTGGAGAAGTACTAAGAGCAAGAAAGTTCTATAATCAAGTCAAAGAAATAAAAATTAAACTGATAGTGTACAATATAAATAAAAAAGTAGTGGAAATAGTTTGCATAAAATTAAGGATTTCTACAGAGCCCCGTTATGCTTTACAAGATTTACCATATTTTTGGTCTCTCATTTAAAAACCCAGTAAATTAATATTTAAACATATAATGAAAAAGAATTAAAAACGTGACATTATATAGTACTTCCCTTATAAAGAAAAAGATTAAAATAAAAAAATGATTATATTTAATTTTGAGTCATTGTTTAGCTATTATTTCAGTGGAGTTATAAATCTCAAAATAACAAAGAACAATCCATTGGTCATCGGTTAAGGAATTTTCTTGCCTGAAAGCTATCGATTTTGTATTAGAAGCAGGTCTTAAATTTTGGCCTATTTGCATGAAATCGATACCCTGCTCCAGCTCGTAATTTATAAAATATTTGACAAATGTTGAGGAAATTGACGCAATTTGTCACGATTACTCACTTAACCGAAGACGTATGGAATAAAATGCGGTTTTATTTACACTTTAGGATCAATTCTTGAATGAACAGTAATCACCAGTTTACTATAACTCTTATTTCACACCAGCCCTCTGAAGATAATTCTTGATGTTGCAGTAGACACTGCAAATATCGCAATTGAAATTGGGAGCATGCAGGCGAGGTCGTATTTCAACTGAGTCCTGTCTCCTCCATATTCCACCGAACCTGCAAAGCGGGTGAGAATAGCACTGATCAGGACAATATAAACCCCTATTGCAAGCAGGAAATGGTCAGGAGAAATTGACTGGGAAAAAGCTGCCTGCCCGATTTCAACAGGCATTCCTGATGTGTCGGAAGGAATTCGGTTTACCCTTTCGGCTACCTGGCTCAGAATTTTCGTAATAACCTCAGATAGGGCAAGGGTAATCCCTGCAATGAGTGGGGCAAAAATCACAGCTGTAGAGCGCATGGTTGAGGTAACGTCGTAAAGGGAGCGTCGGATTCGTTCTTCAACTGTCCCGAGCTCTTTTAGATGGTCTGCAAGTTTTATAATCGAGGCACCTGCAGCTTCATGGTTTTTGTGGACACTTTCCGTAAAAAGGAGCATTGTGTTCCGGATTCTTTCTGAATATACGTGCCTGAAGGCTCCGAAATCTTCATCAAAAATTGCAGCTTTGAGGTTTGTCCGCATACTGAGTAGGTTCATTGAAATTTCCTGAAAAGCTTCTCCGATTTTTGAGCCTTCCATAGTCCTGGCAGTATGGGCAAAAGCTTCTTCCGGTGCTTTTCCTTCCGAAATTCTCCTCCCGAGCACAAAAAGGGAATCTGCAAATTCCTGTTCCATCTTTTTTATCCGGTCTCTTATTTTTTTGTAAGGAACAGCCGAGAAATAGAGGTATACTGAAATTCCAATTGTTCCACCCAGAATAAGCGGGAGAGTAGGTGAAAAATATCCTTCAAGAGGCGCGGTTGCAACTATTCCTCCTGGATTTCCTAACCTCAGCAGGAGATATCCTAAAGGCGCTATAAGGCAGAATACCAGGACTGAAAGCGTTAAAGCAAAGCGTTTCTTTTGCTTGATATCTGCAAGGTCAGGATGAGAGTCTGGAATTTCCCTGGGAGTAAAAGCAACAGGCCTCTGCATAAGAATATATTCGGAATATAGGGCAGCAAGAGCCGGGAAAATAAGGTCGTAAATGAAAATAAGGTCTATTATTTCAGGTTTTATTCCTACAACTGTAACCGCAGGCAGGAGAGCTACAAGGGCAAGCGGGATCAGTATGAATATCGAGTAAAGAATATAACTTGGGGTCTTCAGCTTTGCTGCAAAGGCATCCATAAGACTTTCCGTGCCTTCAAGGCTTATGTCCAGGGCACGGTTCAGGGTTATAACCCTCTGGGCTTCGTCAGGTTCGGCTGTCGAGCTCTTTATAAGGTGGAGGGAACGCTTGAAATATTCGCTATTCCTTCCCCACAGGTCGGCAAAAGAAAGAAGCGCATCATCCATGCTGCTGTAAATCCTGAGGTTCAGGTCCCAGGCGAGTTTTCGCAAGTCCTTTGCAAGGGGCCTATCGGAATTCCTGGCAGCAAAAAGCACGGCATGTTCCAGGTTAGGAACAAGTTTCATGGACATGACTATATAACTCAGGATCTCAGGAATGTCTCCAAGAGAGGATATTTTCATAAATCCTGCCCTGAGCTTCACATACTCACTCAGGTAATAGAGTGCGAGCAGGGGAATGATAAAAGTCAGGACTCCCATTATAGTAAGTACTCTGGCATCAAAACTTCTTGAAAGGATTAGAAATAGATCTACTCCGGCCAGCAGGATTAAAGTTGCAAAGGTTCCCACATAGGAAAAGAGCACGGTTTCGAAAGCTTCAAGGTCATAACCAGTAAACCTGAGGGCGTCCCTGTATTCCCGGCTTACGCTCTTTTCGCATCGCCTGCGGAAAGCGGCAGGGTCAGAGACAGCCCATATCCATTGCCTTGCTGTAATTTTACAGGCTCGCACATACCAGTTGCTCTCTTCCTCCATATTTCTCCCTCTGACAACTTTTCTCTCTAACAACTCCTCTCTGACACCTATTTTCCTGTACCCGAACGTTTTTTGGCAAAGTTCTCAAACCAGGTTTCCCACTGTTTATAAAGAGGTTCCATGTCGTCCCTGCAGCCGGCTTCCGAATCAGCTGCATAATTACCTGCAGGATTATTTGCAGAGTTCCCTACAGAATTATTTGAAGAATTATTTGAAGAATTATTTGAAGAATTATTTCCATTTGCATATTCATTCTCATACGGTTTGTCTTTCTTCATAGAATCTGAAAGCAGCCAGAACATGTTGTTTGCCTGGCTAACGGCTTCGGCTTCCAGCAGGAAAGGTTTTTTTAGCCCTTCAACTGCGATTTTTTCTTTTATCCTTGCGCGAAGTTCGATACCTTTTAAAGCCCTATCTATGGAAATTCCCCATTTTCTGGCAATCTTTTCTATAAGTTCGGATTGTCCCTGTTCCAGAGCCTTTCCTGCAAGCAGGCAGTCCTGAGAGGCATCATATTTCATTATGTCCGTAAAGATATCCGAAGGCTCGGAATTATCGATCACGGCACTGGTTGTTTCTGCGATACGGCTCACTCGTTTTAGTTTTTTCATGCTGCCCTCAAGCCTTATACCTGAGCAAATAATTACGGCGTCCGTAGCCTTAAACGACGCCGGAGGAACCCCAAGGGTGTGCACGATTCTCTCGTATACGTTTACCGTGGACGAGCCATGAATGGTCCCGATAACCGAGTTTCCGGCTTTTCCGACCTGCATGGCTTCGTAGAGTACTTTTACTTCTTCCCCCCGGACTTCTCCAAGCACCAGGGCGGAATTTCCAAGGCGCAGAGCTGCTCGAAGCGCTGTTTCAGGGCTCATTTCGGCTCCTGATTTCAAAACTGAGGATTGTGAACTCATACCCTGAACTTTCCAGCCCAGACTCTGAAGTTTTTCGATAGGGAGCTCAGGGGTGTCTTCAATTGTAAGAATCCTGTATTTCTGCGGGATCTCAAGCAGCATGGCAGATAGCAGGGAGGTTTTTCCGGCCCCAACTTCTCCTGCGACCAGAACTGAAGCCTGCCCGTCCATAAGAAAGCTTAAAAGCCCGGCTGCATATGGAGAAACCGAACCTGTATTGATCAGTTTAGGCAGGGTCCAGGGTGAAAGGGAATGCTTTCGGAAGGCATAGGCAAGCCCACTTGAACTGAGAGGGTCTCCTATTACCGAAACCCTTACTCCGAAAGCCTCAAGGTTAAGTTCCAGCACAGGAACCGCTTCTCCAAAGGGCCTGCCGCTGATGATCCTGAACCTGGAGACCAAGGCATCGAGGTCGTCCTGCGAAAGAAAAACATTGCTTACGCATTCTTCTCCCTCCAGCACAACGTGGACAGGATTTTTGTCGGCAGGGGCATTGATATATACATCTGTGATCCTGGCATCAGAAAGCAGGTCTTCCACTATCCCTAGCCCGTTAGTATACCTTGCAAGTAGGTCAGCATAACTTTCCAGTTCATTAGGGCTACAGGCTTCCCCACTTGCGAGCAATTCTTCTTCAAGAAGCGTTTTTGCCATGCGCCTGAAATATTCCCTGGCTACAGCCGGATCTGTAAAGACAAGGTCTTTTGGCCTGTGATGGATCATTCGCATCCGGACTTTTTCAAGCAGCTTGAGGTCTTCCTCCCTAAGATTATACTCAGGAGGCCGGATCATGTAAAATTTTTCCGGCCTGTCAATGTAGCGATAAATCGAAACCTCAAGTTTCCTACCTTCCCTGTTGTCTATATCGTAGCACTCAAGAAATTCGGTATTTTCAGGCACATCTGCATAGACCCTTGAGCTAGAAAAAGGGGGTCGAACATGAGGTCTGATGCCGTTTTCGTAGTCGAAAAGCTCGTCCACAACGTATTTATTTTTCTCCATTTTTTCCTTCCGGATTGCACTTGCCATAAACGGAAAATGTCTGGAGATTTTTGCCAGGGTTGCTTCTCCTGATGTGTCCTTTATCAGGCTTCCTGTTACTTTTCCAATTGTTTTTTCGATTGTCTTACCAATTCCTTTTTCAGAATTTTCTACGGGTCTTTTTGATAAAAACCAAGTTTCGGATTTTTTAATAAGAGAAACTTCAGGAAAACTGGATAGTTTTTCTTCAATTTCATAAAGCATCTGATAAAAATGCTCGGAACAAGCTTTGCAAATCGGAAGAATTTCCAAACTTTTTTCTGGAACTTTTTCTGAGATTTTATAAATAGTTCGTCCTGAAGCTTTCTCTGTAATTTTCCTTGTAGCCTTTTCTGAAGTTTTATTCAGCATTTTTCCCTGAATAAATCGCTTTATTTCCATCCTGGCTTTTAAAGGATCAGTTTCTACGGTTTTAGCAAAAGAAGCAATTATCTCTTTTCTCTCCAGTTCGCAAGCTTTCTTTTCAGGCAAAGTACAGTCTTTGGGCACTTTTTCCACGCTTTCATATGCTGTTATGATCCCTTCAAAACCTGCAAGAGTATAAAGTAAAGACAGGGCTTCCCCTTCGTAATCTCTCTCATACAACCTTGAGAGTACCAGACAGTCAGCCTTAACCTCTTTTTGCAGGATGCCGAGAATATTTTTTCTGCAGTAGATATCGTTAAGGGAAGACCCACAATCACAATCTCTGCAATTGATAACAATGGTTTTCCGGCTTTTCGTCTGCTTTATCCGGTAAGAGCAGGTTTCTTCTTCTTTTTTGTCCGGTACAGAAAGACTGCCATAATTAAGGGCATTGACAGCATCCTGAAGTTTTGCCTTTATATTCAAATCAAACACCCGTTTCCCTATCAACTTCTTAATTTATCTCTAAGTGTATTAAGTTTTTTCGACTGATCGGAAAATAGGGCTATTAATTTGTTGACAAAATGATGCTTAACCGTCAGAAGATTACAACAACTACCAACCTTTAACGGTGAACCGGCTCAAAATCACAGTCAAAAAGAAATACGGCTAAGGCGGAACCCACGAGGACGGTAAAACAAACGAGGACTAAAAGCAGAAGTGGTTAAACTTCTTCAATCTCTTTTTGGATATTGAAATTCGTATACTTTAGTATATACTCTTTTGAACGGTTGTGCACGATGAATACCATGCTGATATGGTTGCATATTGGACTTATACTCATTTCACCCCTGCAAATCAACCCCACGAAAGTAGATCTAAATAGTAAAAATTAAAATATGTAGAACATATCCAATAAATATATAACAAACTTAGTTTATTTATATCTTGGAGGTATCAAGTGATCGATTCCAAAAATATTCCCAGATCCGCACAACTCTCATTTTCAGTAAAAAAGCTTCATCTCGAAAGTAACCTCTTTCTAAATCGAGACACTGATACTTCCAGACAGATCTCCTAATGGGCTGCAGCTTGCTCTTGGCTGCAGCTTACAAGATCAAAAAATAGCACATCAACAATTGCATGATATGTTTTGTTTTTGACGTGGATGCTACAAATTACCCCATAAACAGGCTAACATCTCCAAAGAATCCATGGGACCCAATGGTTACTATGAATTTTGAGACATTTTATTTGAGTAAGGTGAACACCCCCGCCTTGAATACATGCCGTTAAAACGACGTGTAGAAGCCCGAAAACCGGTAAATTATGGGATACCAAGAAGTTTAGAGAACAGGTTGAGTTGTGAGACAGCATGTAAAACTTACTGTCTTAAACTGTTAACTGGTATATATTTATTATACCTTTAACAGTTAAATCCACTGCAAGAGCAGCAAGCAAAAGTCCCATCAGCCTTGTAAAGACCAGCATCCCATTATACCCTATAAGCTTATGAATCACCCTTGAGAATTGGAAGATGTAATAGCAGATAAGGAATGTCATTATGATTGATACAAGAATTATTATTTTTTGCATAACTGCTTCCGTTCCCCCCATCAAGACAATCACTGTACTGATCGTACCTGGTCCTGTCAGAAGTGGAAGGCTTATCGGGAAGATCCAGATGTCTTCCCTTTCCTGAGAGTGAGAGATCTCTTCTTCAGTAATCCTCCCCTTTGAGATTTTAGCATGCATCATATCAAAAGCAATGCTGAAAAGCAGGAGTCCTCCTGCAACCCGCAGCGAATCCACGCTAATGTTGAACAGGTTAAGTATGATATTTCCTGCAATTGCAAAAAATAGGGCAATTACGCACGCAAGTATGGCTGACTTTTTTGCGATTTCGTTTTTTTTCTCATCCATCACCTTGCTGGTCAAAGAGATAAAAGTTACCACTCCACTGATAGGGTTGACAACGACGAAGATAATTGTGAAAACATGGATTAAAAACCCGAGGTTTTCGGTTATCACTTATTTCCCCTGCTCGTTTTTATCTAGTATATTTATATAATATTTTCTTTTATACTAGTTCCGGTTGTATCACCAAGTTATTGAACAGAAACTCTGACGTTAATAATTCCTTCAAACTCTATATGTGATCAGTTATTGGTATACACAACAACTTTTAAATTATTCAACAATTGAGTATTAGCTCAGTGAGAACGACGTGATGACCTGATTTATTATCCAATTGGCATAGTTCTTATGAAAAACTTTAACATTAATATAAAATTTTTCTTATTTGATGCATGTACCAAAAGCTCATAGGGGTGTAGCCATCTTGTTTAACTTTAGTGTAAAGTAGGAATTTAGATTTTTGTATCGCCTAAAAACTGTTTCTCTTATTTTCAATGATTTTTAAAGCTCAAGGTCAAAGTTTCATAATTTAAACGATTTTTATAGTTTCAAACCCATATTAAATTAATAAATATCTTTATTTACTATTTTTTAAATATAGTAATATTTGTTAAAAAGAAGAATCATTTAAATTTAATAAATTAAATTTAATTTATTAAATTTAATGAATTAGGTGTTTTTATGTATTAATAAACATACATTTGCTTGTTGAGTAGACGTAACAATACCCTAAAGTCAGGTATTTCACCGTCAAAGAGAGGAGTCTGAAGGGGAAAATGAATGGAGCAATTTCAGGAGAATAGTCCGAATCCTGTAATCAGTGTTGGAAAAGATGGTACGATTCTTTACTCAAACGAGGCTAGTGAACCCTTATTACATGAATGGGGCGTGACAATAGTAGAAAGACTGCCTTCAAGTATCTTAGATATTGTGCAAAAAGTAATTACCCAGAATTATCCAGAAAAAATGGAAGTTAAAGTTGGAAAAGGAGTCTATTTGATTGTTTTTTGTCCCTTATCAGATCAAGAATATGTAAATATTTATGGATTCGATATAAGTAGTCATAAAGATTTTGAAGAAAAAATCCCGGGAAGTGAAGCTAGGGGGGTTGAAAAACTTAAGCTGGCTGATATTCTTGATATTCCATCGATCCAGTCTCTCATGGATGACTTATATGAACTTACTCACATTACCACAGCTCTGATTGATCTCAAAGGTAATGTTTTTGTAATTGCTGGGGGGCAAGAGATTTGCTCAAAATCCTACAGGGTTCATCCTGAAACCTGCAAGTACTGCATAGAAAGTGATACAAAATTGTCTCTGGGCGCTGCCCCCGGAGAATTTAAGATATACAGGTGCAAGAATAATATATGGAATGTCGCAACTCCCCTCATTGTGGAAGGTCAGCACGTAGGCAATATTTTTTCAGGCTATTTCTTTTTTGAAGACGAGGCTCCTGAATATGACTTTTTCCAATCCCAGGCTAAAAAATACGGCTTCAATGAGGATGAGTATATAGCAGAGTTTGAGAAAATTCCAAGGCTGAGTAGAAAAACTGTAAACAAATATATGTCCTTCTTCATGAAACTTGCCAACATGATCTCACAACTGAGCCACAGTAACTTCAAACTTGCCAAATCACTGAAAGAACGTGAGATTCTTGTGGATAAGCTAGAGAAAAGCAGGGAAGATCTTGATCGTGCTCAAATAGTAGGAAATATCGGAAGCTGGCGTCTGGATATTCTTAAAAACGAATTGACATGGTCTGACGAGAATTACCGTATCTTTGGCATCCCAAAAGACACTCATCTGACTTATGAAACCTTCATTTCTAAAGTCCATCCGGATGATAGGAAATATGTTGATAAAGAATGGATAGCCCAATTAAAGGGCAGACCATATGACATAGAATATCGCATTGTCGTGGATGGTAAGATCAAGTGGGTGCGTAAGAGGGCATATTTTGAATTTGACAAAAACGGAGAGGTTATCGGTGGTTTCGGCATAACACAGGATATAACTGAGCGTAAAAAAGCAGAAGAATCCCTTAGACTAGCACATAATAATTTAGAAGCAAAAATCAAAGAGCGTACATTTGAGCTTGAAAAGGCTTATAAATCATTGATGGAAGAAAAAAGAAGACTTTCTGAAGCTCAAAAAATAGCTCATATTGGGAACTGGGACTGGAATATTACAACCGGTGAAATTTACTGGTCTGATGAGATGTGTCGTATTTTTGGGCATTTTTCTAAAAGGTTGTTTTATACACACAGTGAACTTTTAAGCTATGTGCATCCCGAAGATCGAAACTATGTGGATAATGCCGTTAAAAATACTTTAAGTGGTAAGTCCTTTAGCATTGATCACAGGATTATCTCAGCTGATGGAGAAGAGCGTATAATCCATGCACAGGGTGAAGTTGTTTATGATGGAAATAAAAACCCAATTCGAATAAGAGGAATAGTTCAGGACATCACCGAACATAAGAAAGTCGAGGAGAAGATCAGGATATTAGCGGATGTTGTGGAATCATCAAGTGATGCTATTGTAACTGAATCTCTCGAAGGTACTATTACAAGCTGGAATAAAGGAGCAGAGCAGATTTATGGTTATTCGGCTGAAGAAGCTCTGGGTAAAAATGTCTCTATCGTTGAACTGGATAATTTTAAAGGAGACATAACCAAATTAATTGAAAAAGTTAAGCACGGAGAAAAAATCCAGCGTTATAAAACTGTAAGGTTAAAAAAGGATGGTAGACTAATAAATGTTTCAGTAACTTATTCTCCTGTTTTTGACGCTTCTGGAAAGCTAATTGCTGTCTCAGCTATTGGTAGAGATATTACTGAGCAGGTCAATGCGGAAAGACTTCTGGCAAAAGCCGAAGATGCCCGAAAAAAAGAAATTCATCATAGAATTAAAAATAATCTGCAAGTGATTTCTTCCCTTCTTGATCTACAGGCTGAAAAGTTCAGAAGCAGAGAATCTACTGAAGATTCTGAAGTTCTGAACGCTTTCATCGAAAGCCAGGACAGAGTGATGTCAATTGCTCTTATCCATGAAGAGCTGCATGAAGGCAGAGGAAACGATACAATAAACTTCTCGTCGTATATTAAAAGGCTTGTTGAAAATCTCTTTCAGACTTATAGAGTTGGGAATGTTAACACGAGCCTGAATATTGAACTTGAAGAAAATATTTTCTTTAATATGGATGTTGCTGTCCCACTAGGAATAATCATTAACGAACTCGTATCAAATTCCCTGAAGTACGCATTTTTAGGCAGAGATAACGGAAAAATCCAAATCAAACTTTGTAGGAAAGACTCTGCAGAATACGCAAGTAAAGATCAGGAAAGCATAAAAGAAAGTTATAATGGCACCGATTTTGTATTAATAATCTCGGATAACGGGCTTGGTATTACTGAAGATTTCAATTTAGAAGATTCCAATTCTCTTGGATTACAGTTAGTGAAAACCCTGGTAGATCAGTTAGATGGCGAAGTTGAGTTAAAAAGAGATTCAGGAACTGAATTCTGTATAAGGTTTACAGAACCAGTACAAAACTGAAAAATAGTAAAATCGGATTTTCATACAATGCTCAGTTTACAAATCAAGTAATTTTGTCAGATGTTTTTCTTCACTTTTCTACAGTGAAGACCCAGAATCACATCCCCCACAATTGATGACAATGGTTTTCCGGTTTTTCGTCTGCTTTATTTTTTCTGTGCAGCATATCGATCTTTAGCTTCCTGAAGTACAGTGATTGCTGTTTCGAGGCTTTTCCAACCGATAACTTTCACTTGTTTTTTATCTAAGTTCTTATAAGTTTGGAAGAAATGAGTAATTTCCTTAAATAAATGAGGCGGGACCTGATCGACTGACTCAATATAATTCCACATAGGATCATTCTTTGGAACGCATAGGATTTTTTGATCTCTTCCTTTATAATCTTCCATGTCAAATAACGCTACAAGATAGACATCGATTACACAACCCGGAAATGTGGGTTCCCACGTTAAAACCATAGCATCTAAAGGGTCACCATCAAGGGATAGCGTGTCTGGGAAAAAACCATAATCCGAGGGATATACCATTGAAGAAGAAAGCATTCTGTCGAATTTTATCAGTCTCTTTTCCTTATCATATTCGAATTTGTTCCGGCTCCCTTTTGGAATTTCAACAATTACGCTTTCGACCTGTCTTTCAGTCATATCAACACTTCCAACTATTTCTTGCTTTCAAGTACTTCCCTAAAAAGAAACTTCCTATTGTGTTTATGGTTAATGTTATGATTAATGTGCCTACTGGAAAATTGACGAAGCTATTTTGAATCCATCTACCTAAAGCATATCTCAAGGTAGCACCTATGAAGCCACCTATACCTCTCGATAAAATGGTATACACATAATAGTATATCAGTAAAACCTCAATAGTTGATGTAAAAGTTATCAGCATAAACGGTTTTAGACTATAAAGTTTAGGCGGAATTCATCGCTAATAGGTTACCTTTTTCCTTGCATTAAATAAATAGTTTGCTCAAGAACTTCGTCTAGCTAAGTATAGTTAATATCAAACTTGAATTTCCAAGATGATTGATTTTACATTATCTTACGGCCTTATTTGTGTATACCTAACAAAAGAATAATTCTACTAATAACGATTATGTTAAGATGGCAGAGATTTCCCCATGTTCAGAAAAGAAAATAATGATGCTTGTTTTGTGTCTCAGGCAAAAATCGCATTTCGTTGAAAGCAAAGTTTAAAGAAATGATTACCCATTGATACGAAAATAAAAGAGAGTCACCAGTCCAGGGAGCAATAAATTGAAAATTTACACTTCACGCTTTGAACAGATGACTATAATACTATTTCTGTTACTTCAAACAAACTGAATAATTTTTGTAGGTTACTTCTTTGCTGAATCAGTAACAGACCTTCATGAAGAAGCAAACCTTCTCATAGTACCAGCAAACCCTTGAATAGTAATAGCTGAAGACCATGTTCATTCCCTCCACTCTTTTTTTGTAGATAAATTTATTTTTCTTAAATTGTTAACTATTTTTGTTAATCTTTGAGAAATAATCGTTTTTTTCGAATTCATAAACAACTATTTTTCCGAAACTATTTTATTACACGATACTCCTAACAATTAAATTTCATGATATCTTTGGGAGCCTATCTTAATTTTAAGATTGACATATCTAAATATTAATTGCTAGTGAGTATATTAAACATATAGTTTTAATTTATATAAAGCATATAGAATAAATTATACTTATAATTAAATAGTCCTGGAAAATCTGGGCAAATTTCACGGGAAAACATGGGCAGACTTATTCATTCAATTTAAATTGTGGATTTGTCTTAAAATATCAATAAAAAAGGTATTAAATGTTCTTTTTTTCCATATACGATAAAAATAAAATATATTATGAAAAGATAAGTATATTTATGTGATCAAATGTAAAAATAATTCATAAAATGAATGAATCTACTAAATTAGATAGAAAAATCACTTTAAATCCAAATTATAATACTCTGTATTTTTAATTTAAATGAGCATTTTATTTCTAAAAATATAAAAGCCGGATTTATTCAAAAGACGCATATTGGGAAATTTATTTACTTTCTTCACCTTAACCATCCTTAAGAAGAACTTTTTGCTTTAAAGTTCCAACATTTAAATTTCTTATCTCGTTCACTTCGACTTCTTTTTCTTAAGCAGGTTCGCTCTCGAATCCTAAAACTCAAATTTAGTAAGTTTAACAGTTTTTGCCGGGAACTCCTTTTCAATAAAAACGAGTCGGTCGCCCTGAAGGAAAACTCCAAAATTGTAGACCTTACCTAAAGGTTTTATTTAGGTAGTCACGATAAAGTGCTTAAAGCGGGATACGTATTTTTCGAGCTTATAAATATATCCTAACGGCAGGGTCAGACTGTAGAACCATGCTTACAGGCAAGTATCTATTTTTCGATGTTAGCTTCAGAATTGCCATCAAGGTCGGTACAAATGACCTCAGCACAATACCATAGCTATGAGTACAGCAGCGGCTCCATCACTGCAATTCCTGCAAAATTCAAAAATTGACTTTCGAATAATCATTCCTGAGCTCTGGAGCGTTTCCGCAGACAAGGGCAGGTTTTCGGAAATTATTGCTTTAAGTTCAGATAAAAGATAAAACGCCAGTAAATAACACTCAAGTAAGGTTGATATTGAGAATACAACAGAAGAATAAAAATAAAACCCAATATTTCATTGAATTGAATATAAACTACGTTAACCAAGTTTTTTGTAAAATAGACGTTATTATCTAATATTGAGCCTATCCCAAAAGTCATTTCGTTCTTAATCATCAAGAATTTTCAGGATTGTTTTCATGATCAGAAACTTGATTGATTATTCGGAATACAGGATTCAGAGAAGCAATTTTGAGTTTTGGGATCAGCTCATTATTAAAAAATAAGGAATTTTCAAGAAAATGGCAGAACCTCAATTAAAGTATGTCAGTCGGATGAATAAAATGAGACTGAGCTTATTCGTTAGTCCTTTCTGAGAAGTGACTGTTTAATTGCAGGAGAGACCTTTCAATAGATTTCAGGTTCTGACGCCATCAAGGTTCTCCTGCTTCTGTATCCCGGCGGAGGATTGTACAAATGAGTCCACTATCGGTTTTATAGTATACCTAATTACTTAATCCGTGGTTGATAAATTAGCATTCAGCTATTGGCCTAGCGATTGCTCTTAACAGTCATCCCACCAGCCGCCGCCTTTGGAGCAGCATGCACGGACTGCTGTTACACAGCAAACTTTCCTATCATTGCAGCCACAACCGCCGCCCCAGCCGCCAAAGCCGCCAAAACCGCCGCAACCGCAGCCACCGTAGCCGCCCCAGCCGCCGCCGCAACCGCAGCCGCCGAACTTCTTAAAGAATGGAAATCCTCCCATTGTATTTACCTCCATATTTACTATATTTTGTTGTTGTATGTTTTTCGCGTTAATTTACACAGTTCATTATATATTTGAGAAGATATAATATAAGATTCGAGTATATCTTTCTCCAACCTAATTTTATATCGACTCACAAACTCTATTATTACTCCTGACACTCAAGTTGTAATCTACCAACCCCTAATAAGAATCAGATTCAACTTTAATTGCCAGAGAGTACAACTAATAATATAGTTGTAAATTATATAAATGGAATAGAATAATATATTCTTAACACTAAATAGTCATTGAAAAAGCTGGGAAATTATGCTCTATAAAATGAGTTTAGTTTTATATTTAATTTAGAAATATTAATTTTTAGAATAGCTCAATAAAATCAGTAACCTTAGTTTGAAATCAAAATTAAGACAAAAATAGAGCCTTAAAAGTACAAAAACGCCATATTTTACTAATTATAAGCGATTTGATGGCTTATAAGATGTGTATTTAGCGACAGAAAATAGTGTTACTTATTTGGTTTTCAAACTTTAATACCTTATTATTTTTATTACTAAGTAAACAGTGACGAATTTTCATTTGACTAATGACTAAATTTGAAGATCTGTTAATACACAACATCCAGATCCGTCTAAATAGAGAAACTTCACTTTCAAACATATGTAGCTTACAGTTGCTACCGCAGGTAATAAAATACATAGCCATCAATTCAAGACAATTAATCAGAAATTATCCTTCTATCTTGAATTGACAGCTTTTTTATTCATCCATAATTAACATTTTACGAGCTCAACGATTGGCCTGTCGATTGCTCTTAACAGCCACAACCGCCGCCCCAGCCGTACCAGCCGCCACAGCGGCGCCAGCAGCGACGCCAGCCCCAGCCGCCGCCCCAGCCGCAGCCACCAAACCATCCACACATTATATTTACCTCCAAGATTTTGCTATGTTATTCTATACTTTCAGATCTCTGTAAAGGTGAGCTTTTTAGACTAGGGAATTACACTCTCTAATCAAACTTATTCACCCACCCCCTAATCATACTTTCATGGCAACTTTTTAGAAATTATTAGAGTACTCATTTCCGTTTAGAAAGAAACAGTCCTCCCATGTTCTCCCATGAAAGTACAATTAAACATAGAATTATAAATTATATAAAAGACCTAGAATAACTGTTTCTGAATATAAATAACCTATATAAAAATAGAGAAAACCTCTATCAATAAAACAAGCTTACTTTTGAATTTACTCTACAATATCTAGTTCTATAAAAACTCTCAATAAATCAGGAATAAAAATCTGTAATTGAATATTCAGCCAAAAAATATTGTCTTAATAATCTCTATAATCCCTATTTCCTGACTAAATTCAATATAGAGCCTTAAAATAACATAATTTTGTTGAAAAAGTAGTACAACTCTTTTTATTATTAAACTTTATAACTTTAGTCTTTTTATTTTAAGCAAAATATCAATATAAAGGGCGACTATTTAATAGGATAAGTTTTTCGATTCAGATTGTGAATAAAAATAAGAGAACTTGCTGATTTATTATATTTGTGTTATTATCAATTGGATTCTTAGCGTTTTCAGTTAGGTGAATTACTTTTTAAAGATCTCAGGTCCCCATTAATTTCTTTGCCCATTTCAATTTCTTTTTCTTAATCGGGTTTACATCGTTATCTTCAAAATCAAAACCTGCTAGCCTAATTTTTTGAGCTCCAAATTCCCTGGCTACAAAAAAGCATCTGTCTCCATCACTGAAGCCTCCAAAATTATAGACTTCGTTAAAAGGTCCTGCCTGGGTAGTTGCAATAAATCGCTTAAAGCGGGGAACATATTTTTCAAGCTTATCAATATTGTCCCCATGCGCGTGAATAAGGACTATCGAGCCCTTTTCACAGGCAAGTATCTCTTTTTCGATATCAGCTTCTGAATTGCCATCAAGGTCGGTACAGATGACTTCAGGCACAATGCCCATATCCATTAGTACAGCAGCGGCTCCGTCGGCTGCAATTACCGTAAAAGCAGAAAAATTGATTTCCGAAAGGTCATTCCTGAGCCCTGGAGCGTTTCCGCAGACAAGGACAGGATTTCCGGAAATTATTGCTTTGAGCTCAGATAAGCTGATCGTGTTTTCTTCTGTCAACATGTAGGAAAGGAAAAAAGCTGCCTTTTCATCACCTGTTCGGTCAAATCCGAAATCCTCAAGGATTCGTTCGTAAATCGGTTCCCAGGTAGCAAAATCCATACGAATCAGTTTCCCTTCCGTTTTAAAGTTTGAGTTCAAAACTTCTTTAATTTTCAACCCTTTTTAAGAGTTTATTTCTTTGCAATACCCATCTTCATGGCAATGCCTTCGACATCCCAATCCTTTATAAGGGCTCCGGAAACATCGACATCACTGCCAAGGTTAAGGATATCGGCTCTTACCTCTTCTGCAATCAGATCCTTTAGTGTTTCAACAAGTCTCAGGACTCTTTCATCTTCGATCCGGACCGAGACAAGGATGTTTTCGTCCACTACAAGGTCAAGTTCCTTCCGCATATCCTGAAGCCTGCGAATTACTTCCCTTGCATATCCTTCAGCTTCCAGTTCTGGAGTCAGGTTTGCGTCCACATAGACAAGACCTGCATCGAACTCTGCACTTGCAGTCCCTCCTGGCAGGGTTTCTTTGAAGTTTGCCATGCCCGGAGTAGCTGTAACCGTTGTTCCGTCTGCAAGAGAGAGTTCAAACTCGCCAGCTTCGGCAAAGGCTTTTTTCAAAGCAAAACCGTCAACCTTTCGCAAGGCAGGAATGACTTTTCCTGCATCCTTCTTAAACACAGGGCCTATTTTGCTCGGATCAGGGATTACTTCAAGCCCGAGTTCATCCCAGCTCTCGCCAACGGGCGTCAGGACAATTGCCTTGGAATTTGTCTGATCCATAAGGACTGAGCGCAGTCTCTCTACAGCCTTTGCTACGTCCTCATTTTCAGGGGAAACAACTATTCGGGAAACAGGCCATCTGAGCTTTCTTCCTGCCTTCTGGCGAGCGTTTGAAGCGGCTTCCACTATTGAACGCGCAGTACTCATAGCAGCTTCGAGTTCAGGGTCAAGATAAGCTTCATTGACTTTTGGCCAATCGCACATATGAACCGATTCCAGTGCATTCGGGTCTACATTTCTGATCAGGTTCTGATACATCTCTTCAGCCAGGTAAGGCATAAAAGGAGAGATCAATTTTGTAAGGGTTACGTAGACTTCATAAAGCACGCAGTAAGCTGCAAGCTTATCAGGATCATCGGCTTCGGTCCAGGTCCTTGGGCGGATAAGCTGTATATACCAGCGGGAGAGGTCTTCCAGAGTAAATTCAAGAATCTCACGCACTGCCTTATGCAGGAAGTACCCGCTCATTGCTTCATCTACAGCCTTAACAACAGACTGAACTCTTGAGAGAATCCACCTGTCCTCCTCCCTGAGCGCGTCTTTTACGGAATCAAGGCTGACCTTAAGCGGATCAAAATTATCGAGTGCCATATAAGGCAGCGGGAACCTGAAAACGTTCCAGAGAATATTGATCGAACGGTGGACGTTTTCCACTTCTTCCTGGTTGAACTTAAGGTCATCCCAGGGTGCACTTGAGGAAAGCACATAGGCACGCAGAGTATCAGCCCCATACTTGTCGATTACATCAATCGGGGAAACCACGTTTCCAAGGCTTTTGGACATCTTCTTTCCGCCTGCATCAAGCGTAAAGCCATGCATGAGCACACTCTTGTAAGGAGCTCGTCCGAAGCCCACCATGCTTGCTCCGAGCTGGGAATAGAACCAGCCGCGTGTCTGGTCATGTCCTTCAGTGATAAAGTCAGCAGGCCACCATTCGTCGAACTGTTCCCTGGTCTGCGGGAACTTCAGGGTAGCCCAGGAAGCGACAGCCGAATCAAACCAGACATCGAAAACATCTTCAACACGCTTTTTCTCTCCACCGCACTCACAGGGAATAGTTAGTTTATCCACATAGGGACGGTGAAGTTCGACATCACCGCATGCTCCGGATTTTTCTAGCAGTTCGGCTTTGGTTCCTATTACCTCAAGTTTTCCGCATTTCTTGCACTTCCAGACCGGAATTGGCATTCCCCAGTAACGCTGCCTGGAAATGCACCAGTCTCTTGCGCCTTCGACCCAGGTCCTGAATCTGGCTGAACCTGCCCATTCAGGGTACCAGTCTACAGCATCAAGTGCCTCAAGCATTTTGTCCTTTATTTCTGTAACCTTGAGGAACCACTGTTCGGTTGCAAGGTAGATTATAGGAGTTTTGCAGCGCCAGCAGTGCCCGTACCTGTGCGTAACAGTTCCTTCTGCAAGCAGTCTGTTGCGTTTTCTCAGGTCTTCAATAACAATCGGGTTTGCTTCCCTGACGTTTTTGCCCGCATATTCCCCGGCTTCTTCAGTATAGGCACCGTTCGGACCCACAGGGCAGAGGATTGGAAGGTTATACTTCACGCCAACGTTAAAATCGTCCATACCATGCCCTGGGGCAATATGTACACAGCCTGTGTTTTCTGCAGTTACGTAATCGGCAAGATAAATGCCATGCTTTATTTCATTCTGCACAGGCACAAGATCTCCAACAGGGCTTTCGTACTCAAGTTTCGTCAGGTCTTCCCCAAGCATTGTCTCAAGTACTTCGTAGTCAACATACCTGCCCTGTCTAAGGACATTATCAATCAGGTCGGTAGCTGCAATCAAGATCTCATCAGAGCCGTCCTGCCTGATTGCCCTGAATTTAGAATATTCAAAACCAGGATGTACGGCTACAGCTACGTTTGCGGGAATTGTCCAGGGGGTTGTTGTCCAGATGACTATGAAGGTATTTTCCTCACCTTTGATCTTAAACTTCACATAGATTGAAGGGTCGGTCCTTTCGGCATATTCGACCTCGGAATCTGCAATTGCAGTCTCACAGCGAGGGCACCAGTTGACTGAACGTTTGCCCACATCCAGAAGGTTTTTCTCACTGGCTTGCTTGAGGGTCCACCAGGCAGCTTCAATATAATCGTCTTTTAAGGTCATATAGGGAGCTTCCCATTGCATCCAGACCCCTAGCCTCTGGAACTGTTCAGTCATTTCCTGCTTCTGGTTGATAGCAAATTCCTTACATTTCTCGATAAAATTCTCTACCCCGAAGCTCTCAATGTCCTTTTTGGATTTGAAGCCGAGCACGCCTTCAACTTTGACTTCAATCGGCAGACCGTGCATATCCCAGCCAGGACGCTCGAGAATATTACGGTTATTCATGGAGTAATAGCGAAGAATGGAATCTTTAATGATCTTATTCCAGGCAGTTCCCAAGTGGATATGTCCGGTCGTATATGGGGGGCCGTCAACAAAAAAAAGTCTTTTTCCAGTCTTGCGGTGCTCTCTGGTCTTTCGATAAGCATCGCTATCTTTCCAGAGCTGTGTGATCTTTTTTTCAATTTGCTCTGCGTTATACTTAGCAGTGATTTCTTTTATCATATAGGGTCTCCCTGAAGAAAGATTAGCTATAAAGTGAAAGTGCGGTCAGTGCAGTCCTGTTCTGAAGATGTCCTGCAGCTACCCGATAAGTATTGATAATAAATTTCTAACCGGTGGACTGTTGGAAAACTTTACTACCGGCCGCTTATATATTAAACTTCAAATAAGTATTTAACGAACATAATATAAGTATTCGGGAAAGAACGTCTTTACCTGTCCTGAAGGAAACGTATCTTCCACACGCCAATCAATTTATTGAGTAATTACTGTACTTGATTTAAGCTTTGTTATACCACAACCCATTTGAAAAACTTGAGCGAAAACCCCATCAACGCTTGAATTTGAAATCCTTATCCTCAACCTCCATGACGTGATCACAGCCCTTTCAAAAAAACTGCTTGCTCACAACCCTTTTAAAAAACTGCTTGCTCACAACCCTTTTAAAAAACTACTTGCCCGCAACCCTTTTAAAAAACTACTTGCCCGCAACCCTTTTAAAAAAAGGCTTGACCGAAAACCTCAGCAACGACGAGATCAACATCGTAACGATTGCGGTCAAGGATTGCAGTTAAAGAGACGGAAGCAGGTTCACTTAAGAGAAAGAGAAAGAAAAGAAAAGAAAAGAAAAGAAAAGAAAAGAAAAGAAAAGAAAAGAAAAGAAAAGAAAAGAAAAGAAAAGAAAAAGGAAAAAATAGAGCTCAAATATAGATTTTTATTTATTCGGAGCCTTTATAATTGGTTTTTTTATGACAAAAGTCTTTTTGCCAAGGACTGTTTTGTTCCTGAAAAACAATTTTTTCAGGGAAAACGAATCATCAAGGCTTATTACAATTGCTGAAGCAAGGATGAAAATGCAGTCAGTAAGCATTACACTGTATAATAATATATTTCTTTGTAAGCTCCAGACTTAGTTTTGAGGTCACAAACGTTTTTTATAAGCTACAACTTTAAGGTTTTTACAGTTACAGCTTTGCATTTTTTACAGGCCACAAAAAATTTAATTTTCAAATTTTTGGAGGCTGAGTACCACATGCTGTCTGCTTCCGGTCCTGTAGATAGTAAGCCCCTTTACCCCTCGTTTCCAGGCATAAACCAAAGCCTGTTTGATATCCTCTTTTCCTGCGGAATCAGGCATGTTAATAGTTTTCGAAATCCCGGCATGGCAGTGTCGTTGAAATGCAGCCTGCATATCAATATGGGCCTTCCAGTCAATGTCAAGGGCTGACCTGAAAAGCTGTTTTTCCTCTTCGTTTACAAGCTCTGGATTTTCCACATCTTGCACAGTACCGTATTTATAGACATGATCCAGAAGCCAGTCATAGTCAACTTCCGACAGTTTTGATTTGAAATGCGCCTTGAAAAACGGGTGAACAAGCATAAATTCCCTGCCTACGGTCTGAGTCCGCCTGTAGACCCAGCTGAAAACAGGTTCAATTCCTGCCGAACAACCGGCAAGAATGCTGATCGAGCCTGTTGGAGCAACTGCGGTTAATGCAGCATTCCTCATAGGAAGTTCCCATGTGGAATTCTCATATTCCGGAAAACTTCCTTTTTCCGCAGCAAGTCTCCTTGATTCCCTGATCGAAGCCCAGGTAATCTGTTCCATAAGCTTTTCCGCAAGCTCGAGAGCCTCCTGTGAGTCGTAGGGCAGCCCGAGCTTTAAAAGCATGTCGTGAAGCCCCATTACCCCAAGCCCTACTTTCCTGGTCCTCTTAGTTGCAGTCTCGATCTCCGGAACAGAATACGTATTCTTATCAATTTCGTTATCCAGAAAACGGATAGCTTTTCCGGCTACTTCCCTGAGAAAATCCCAGTTTACTTTCCCGTCAATAACGAAAAGGGAAAGGTTTATGCTGCCCAGGTTGCAGGCTTCAAAAGGCAGAAGTGGTTCTTCCCCGCAGGGGTTTGTGGCCGAGATATCACCAAGTGCAGGCGTGAAGTTATCTCTATTTATTCGGTCATAAAAAAGAATACCCGGTTCGCCATTTCTCCAGATTCCTTCTACAATCTCGGAAAATATGCACCCGACTGTCACATCTGTTTGCCTGTTCCAAACTTCGTCAGCCTTATCCGCTTCAACAAGTTCCATGAAAGCATCAGGCACCATAACCGAGAGGTTGAAGTTGCTCAACTCTCCTTCGACATGTTTTGCCCTGATGAAAGAAAGGATATCATTGTGGGAAATATCAAGGATGCCCATATTGGCACCCCGTCGCCTTCCAAACTGTTTTACGATCTCAGTTACCTCATTAAAAAGTTTCATGACAGCTACGGGACCGCTTGTCGCGTCATCGCCACATGAGCTGGAAGAACCTTCAGGGCGTATTTTTGAGAAATCAAAACCTGTGCCTCCTCCGGTTTTCTGGATCAGAGCTGCAGTTTTTATCGAATCGAAGATTTCCTCAACCCTATCCTCCACAGGAATTACAAAACAAGCTGCGAGCTGTCCGAGTTCGGTGCCCGCGTTCATGAGCGTGGGTGAGCTCGGAAGAAAAATCTTTCTGACCATGAGGTCCTTGAAATCAAGATACTCTTCTTCATTTGCTGCAACTGCCTTTGCAATCCTCTCACAGACATCTTCCCAATTCTTTTCTCCCTCACGCAGATACCTGGCTTTAAGGGTTTCACTTGCCAGAAAATCCAGTCCCTCCTCTGTTTCCCACACAAAAATCTCTTCTCCTGTAAACATTCAACAGGCTTCAGTCTCCGATAAAAGAAATTATATTCTTATTAGGCGGGCTTTTTTATCATTGTATCCGAAAATATGATTAGAAATAGTGATTAGAAATAGTGATTAGAAATAGTGATTAGAAATAGTGATTAGAAATAGTGATCAGAAATTGTGACCAAAAATGATGGTCAAAATGATGGTCAAAATGATGACAAAAAATAATAGTCAAAAATAGAAATAAAAAGCAGAATGTATAAAAAATAGAAAGCTAGAAAGATAGGAAAAATAAAAAGCAAGAGTTGTCCCTAAGTATAAGAAGTTTCAGACCAGCTCAGCCTTTATAATTTTAACTTCGGTTTTCGGGCGGTCCTGGCGGTCAGTTTTCACTTTTCCTATAGAATCCACAACATCCATGCCATCCACTACCTTTCCGAAGACAGGGTGCATCTTGTCGAGATAATTATTGTTCACAAGGTTGATAAAGAACTGGCTGCCGCCTGTGTTAGGGCCTGCGTTTGCCATGGATAGAGTGCCCCTGTCATTGCGATTATGATTCGTAAACTCATCCGGGATCTCATAACCTGGCCCCCCCATGCCTGTACCTGTCGGGTCTCCACCCTGGATCATAAATTTGTCGATCACTCTGTGGAAAACAACTCCATCGTAGAAGCCTTTATCCACGAGTTTTGCGAAATTTCCTGCCGTAATCGGCATGTCTTCAAAGAGCTCGATTGTTATATCGCCCATAGTGGTATTCAGAACCACTTTCTTTCCTTTCCATACAGCCATTGCTTTTCCTCTGCCAGTCATTCAGTTTTATTTTTATTTTCGCCTATCTTTTTGTCGGCTTTTTGTGCACTCTATGTTCACCTTACATGTAAATGCTTCGATGCCCGAGTCCCGTCTCGGGAGGACGGTGCCCTTTTCGCTCACTTCGTTTGCTCAAGAGGGCTGAATTATGGGCTAGAGTAATTAACCGTCTCGGAGGACGGTGCCCTTTTCGTTCACTCCGTTCGCTCAAGCGGGCTGAATTATGGATAAGAAAGGCTATATTTTTAATGAGCTCAGGATGTTTGATCTTTCTTAATTTTTTGGGCCATGCGGATGACGTGGTTACACTCCTTTTTAATAAAGACTTACCCCTAAGCTTTTCAAAAAAAGACTTGAGCGAAAAACGAAAACCATTTGAGTTTGATAGTCTTGTCCCCAAACCATCTCTGCGTGGTCAACCGGCGCAATGATTACAGGTTAACGGTTGCAGGTCAACAGTTGCAGCACGACCGAAAATGGATTATATAAAAATTATAAAAGAACGAAGTTTTACTGAGAAAAATTGGATTATAACTAAAATAATTGAATAGAGTATTAAATAGTACTCCTCTTATACTTTACCACAATCCTATCATTTTTAAAGAGTATAAAAACATAATCCCTAACAGAAGATTGAGTGCTACAAGTTGACCTTTCACTTTTCTCCATCTTTTTGCCATGATATGATTTACCCAGTAAGACATCGAAGTCGCCAGCATCCCGACCACGAAAGAAACACAAACATCAGGAAGCCCAAAAACTCGACTGAGAACAAATCCGATTCCTCCAACTACACACACTGGGCAAACCATAATTATCCTCTTGCTCTTTGATTTATATTCGGAACCTTAATTTTACCTTAGCTTTAGTTTTCGATTTATATCCAAACGTTGAGATTAAATCTATTAGTTAATGTTTCGTTTCATTTGCTTCTGTTTTTTCCTGTTGAATAAGGGCAAAATCCAGAACTTTTTTAAACATTTCTTCGTCAGTCTCATTTCGTCCAATAAACCTGGCTTTAGATCTGTCTGTGCTGACATTCCCATTCTCCTGCATATAGACATATGTTCCATTTTCAATGCCCACAATCACAAAAGAGTCAGGAATAAATTCTACTTCGAAATATTCTGCAAGTTCTAGGTTTTTGTCTGCATCTATGGCAGCAATAGTTGCTTTTCCCTGGTATTCTACCGCTAATTTATCAAGAACGGGCTTCAAAGACCGGCACTCTGGACACCATCTAGATCCTATCTTCACAAAGACGGGAGTTTTCTGAAGGGATGTGTTTACCTGCTCCAGTTGGGTTATAGCCACAACACTGTTCTCCATGTTTGCCTCTGAATTTGTTGAATTTGTTGGAGTTTTTTCATCACATCCAGCCGTAAAGAGTGCTAATACAAGCAAGATCAGTAATATAACTGATTTCTTCATGTTTGGTCTTCCATTACTTTCAATATTATACGGTTGATTTTTTTTATACGGTTGATTTTTTAAATCTGTAAGTGCAAACATCTCTTGCCAGTTTTAAGAATTAATTTTTAAAATTATCTGGACAACGCATCCATATTGTTAACATAATGAGCCAAAATTTATTCCACTTAAGAGCATAAATGTATATAGCTAGATAATAAATAAAAACAGCCGAACAATTTATCCTTATTATTAAAAACTTTAAAAAATCGGAAAATATCAAGCCTGAATGTGATCAAGCTTGAATGTGATTTCAGCAACAACTATTTTTATAATAGACCATAAAGAGCTTGAAGAAATAGCTCGAAGTTTTGTCCCAAAACATTGTATCAATACGTTGTATCAAGATTAGAACTGTTAACTTTAAGGTAAGGTTTCTGGCTTCTGATTTAATGGAATTACAAGTTTTTTCACGCTAACAGGCTCATACTGATAATATACAATGTTACTACTCATTGTCAAATAGAAATATCCGGAAGTTGCAGAAAGGTTATACTTGAAAGGATAAAGCATGAGTTAAAAAGGCGTTTATTTTTCTTAAATAATTTCCCCTCAGAAAACGATGGCTACTAATCAGACCCATGGATTCAGTGTTCAGTTTTTAACATTGGTCAGTTTTTTTAAAAACAGTTAGTTTTTTTAAACCAAGTAGCTTTTTAAGATCAGTCAACTTGTTTAAAACCAGTTCATTTGTTTAAAATCAGTCCATTTACACGAATTAGTTTATCTGCCATGGATAGGTTTATAAATTGTTTATTACCTCGATTGATGAATCATTTACAATAACTTACAAAAACAGATTTATAAATTGTTTATCGTAATGGGTTTAAGAGGCGCTTTTATGATTAAGATGAAATTACACGGTACATACAATATCTACTATGCCATTCTCGGCATGCGGAACCCTATGAATTCCTGGCACCTTATGGACAGCAGTAAGCCTGATGAGGCAGGAAACTGCACGCTCGGGGAAAAGGACCTGAACCTGGCCCAGCGCCTGACCCTTGCAGGGAACGAGCACGGCAAATTTTTAAGGTTCATTACAGTCTGTTTTGACCTAACAGCCCCTCTCTACTGGTGGAAAGAGTTTGATACTTACAAATTCGCAGAAAAGAACTCCACTTCAACGATGCACAAGCTGACCAGCAGGGAGCTTGCTCCTCACGATTTTTCATTTGATACCCTGACAGATTACAGGAACGACCAGATCCGACACCTGAACGACCTTATCAAAGCCTACAAATCCCGCGAGGGGGATAGTGAAGAGGACAACGCATACCGGAAAGCGATTTTCAGGGAACTCGTCCAGGATCTGCCGAGCGCGTTTTTGCAGAAAAGGACCGTTATAACCAATTACGCTGAGCTCAGAAACATTTACTTCCAGCGCCGCAATCACAAGCTTGATGAGTGGATAGAGTTTTGCGCCTGGATAAAAGAGACGCTGCCGTACGCCGAAGAGCTCATCTGCCTGGAAAAGAAAGAGTAAAGGGGTAAAACCGGAAATATCTTTTCAGAAACCCCTTTGTGAATAAATCGATTTCAGAACCCCAGGCTCTCACCGGTCGTGCAGACACGACCGGCTTTTCCCAAAATTAAATTGAAAAATTGGAAATTTGAAAGATTTGAAAGATTTGAAAAATTGCCCTTTCCAGTTTTATATTGTAAGCTCTTGCCATTTAAGTATGAGACTAATAAACCTAATTTTCATGTTTTCAATGAGTTTTTTAAGGGATTAAAACATGAATTTTTGATTGCCTACTTTTTCTTTTTACGTCAACTTGAATCAAAATCGGTTTGAATTCTCGTGAGTTTTATTGAGAGTCCTGATACCTTTAAAGCTGGGATTTCTGTTTTAAATCACATTTTTAAGTCTTAAATATTATTTTTATTGATATATACACTTTAAATTTATTAATTATGAAGCCCAAATAGTGATCGGTGATCTTTTTGGAATACTCTTCTCTCGATTTTCAGATTACCCGATCCCCCGAAGCATCTCCATATATATATCGTGCCTCAATTCTGGAGGATGGGAATGTTGTAGCAAGCAATGATTTTGAACTCAGGCAAGACCTGAAACTCTCTCAGATGCTTAAAAGTATAGAGAAAAAAGTTACCGAAAGTCCTGAAGAACCAAAGAAACATAAAGAAAATGCAGAGGCACAGGAAGAAAAGGATAGAGAAGAGCCACATATCGAATTTGGGAAAATGCTTTACAGCAAGGTATTTTCCGGTCAACTCGGGGAGTATTTCAACAAATCCATAAAGGAAGTTCAAGATAATGGCAGTGGACTCAGGATTTCACTCCGGTTTGGTGAAGATGTTCCGGAAATTTCAGCGCTGCCCTGGGAATACCTCTATGACGACGAAGATTTTCTGATTCGAAGAAGAAACATCCTTATTTCAAGGCTACCGGCAGGCGTGAAGAAGAAAAAGCTTGAACCCCTTGATTCCGTACTCAGAATGCTGGTAATAATTTCCGGTCCTGATGACCCCAGGATTTCTCCTTTGAACACGGAAAAAGAACAGGAAATTATCCTTGAAGCCGTGGACAAACTTCAAAGAGATCAGAAAATAAAAGTGGATTTTACTGAAGATGCAACCTTTGAAAACGTCGAAGGCTACCTGAACGAACAAGATTATCATATTATCCATTTCACAGGTCACGGGATCAGCATAGATGGCAAAGGTCATCTTGTTTTTGAAAACGAAGACCAGAAAGCAAGGCTTATTGACAACAAAACTCTTTCCGACCTTTTTTCCGAACGAGGTATCCGGCTTGTGATGCTCAGTTCCTGCGAATCAGCCAAAGGCTCGAATAAAGAAGCTTTTGATGATCTGGCCAGTATGCTTTCCAAAAAAGGAATTCCTGCTGTAGTAGCAATGCAGTATTCTGTACTTGATGACGTCGCCATAAAGTTTGCGTACAATTTTTACAGAGCAATTGCAAGCGGAAAACCTGTTGACCTTGCTTTAAAAGAAGCAAGACTCGTGATGAAGAATTTAGAAAACGGTAATGGCCTTGATTTTGCAACTCCTGTACTGTATCTTTCAGACTGCGACTGCGTTAATGTGGGCAATTTAAAACCGGAACCTTCTGAATTCGTTTTCAAACCTATGATGATGCCGGATTTACAGGTAATGGAAAAAGGTTTTGTTGCCAGAAAAAAGAACTCAGACTTCTTGAAAAAGGTTTCAAGTCAGATGTAAAACGGGCTGCAATTATTCACGGCTTTGGAGGAATTGGAAAAACCGTACTTGCAACTCGATTCGCGTTGAAAATGGGCTATTACTTCGAAGGCACTCTGGGGATCAAATTTACTCCCACAACCAGGCCGGAAGATATCCTGAACAAGTTCAATAGTTTTTTGCTGATGAAAGGAAGGCCAGAATTGAACCAGATTCTGAACCAGCAGGTTCCCCTTGAAGTTAAAACTTCTTTGCTGGTAAACATACTAAACCAGATAAGATTTCTGGTCATTTTCGATAACTTTGAAGATTGTCTGAATGAAGAAAGAAACGGCATAGAAAACCTTGAACTTAAAGCGTTCATCCAGCATCTCCTTAACAATACAACCAGAAACACAAAATTCCTCATAACAACCCGCTATGATTTCGATCCTCTTGATGGCAGGCTTGCTTCCGGAATCGAACACATTTCCCTTCCCGAACTCCATTTCCCTCAGACAAACTGGCTTATGAACAATTTTACTGAACTGGCAGATCTGGGAATTCAGAAGAAAAAGGAAATATATGATGTTATAGGCGGCCACCCCTGGACAATAGGCCAGTTTGCAAAACATGCCGCTGTTCAGAGAGTAGATGATTTACTGCTGGATCTGTCACCCTTGAAAAAAGAGCTTATTGAGTTCACCCTTCTAGACAAGTCATTTTCCAAACTGGACGAAGACGCCATAAAATTGCTCCTCAGCGCTTCAATATTCGAAGAAGCCATTCCCATCGAAGCATTATCATGGATTGTCGGAGATGAAAAAGATGAATGTCCTGCTGTCGGCGAACCTCTACAAAAACTCCTCCAATGGGGTCTGGTTTCAAAAGAACAGGAGTATGACAAGAGTGTTTACTCAGAGCATACAATTGTAAAAGATTTCGCACTCAAAAAACTGAAAGAAGATGGACTGGATAAAAAAACGCTACTCGTCAGGGCTGCCAGATATTACGAAAATCTAGTTGCCCAGAATAGAAATCTATGGGATCATTTAAAAGCACGCGACTATTACTTCCAAGCAGAAGACTACAAAAGTGCAACCCGAATTGTAGAAAGTACAGTCGATCATCTGATCCTCTGGGGTCATATTAAACTTGCAATGGATCTGTTAAATGATTCTATTAACACGACATTAGGAGAAACGAAAACAAACGCCGAGTACACCCTTGCAACTATCTACCATCGCCTTGGAGACTTAACAACAGCATTAAAAATATGTAACAAAATTAAAAATAAATATGAAGAAATGGGGAATAATAAGGGGGTTGCAGTTATACTCCATGAAGTTGGAATTATTCATCAGGAGCAGGGCAACTACAAAGAGGCAGTGAATAAGTATAACCAGTCACTGAAAATTGCAGAAGAACTTGGAGACAAACGCGGAACTGCACAAGCACTGCATCAGCTTGGAAATGTTCATTTACTTCAGGGAAATTACGGAGAAGCAGTGAAAAAGTATAAGCAGGCTCTGAAAATATTTGAAGATATGGAAGACAAAAGCGAAATTGCAACAACACTACACCAGCTTGGAGTTATTAATCATCAGCAGGGCAACTATGAAGAAGCAGTGAAAAAGTATAACAAGTCTCTAAAACTGAAAGAAGAGCTGGGGGACAAACGCAGAATTGCAATAACACTGCACCAGCTTGGAAATATTTATTATGATCAGGGCAACTACGAAGAAGCAGTGAAAAAGTATAACCAGTCACTGAAAATGAAAGAAGAGCTGGGGGACAAAAGCGGAATTGCACAAACACTACATCAACTTGGAAGTGTTCATTTCCTTCAGAGCAACTATAAAGAAGCCTTGGAAAAGTATAACCAGTCACTGAAAATGAAAGAAGAACTTGGAGACAAACGCGGAACTGCAATAACACTGCACCAGATTGGAATGATTTATCAGAATCAGGGCAACTACGAAGAAGCAATGGGAAAATATAACCAGTCACTGAAAATTAAAGAAGAGCTTGGGGATAAAAACGAAATTGCACAAACACTACACCAGATAGGAATGATTTATCAGAATCAGGGCAACTACGAAGAAGCAATGGGAAAATATAACCAGTCACTGAAAATTAAAGAAGAGCTAGGAAACAAAAGCGGAATTGCACAAACACTACACCAGATAGGAATGATTTATCAGCAGCAGGGCAATTACGAAGAAGCAGTGAAAAAGTATAACAAGTCACTGAAAATGAAAGAAGAGCTGGGAGATAAAAGTGGAATTGCACAAACACTGCACCAGCTCGGAATGATTCATCAGCAACAGGGCAATTACGAAGAAGCAGTGAAAAAGTATAACAAGTCACTGAAAATTGCAAAAGAGCTGGGGGACAAAAGCGGAATTGCAAGCACAATGGGGCAGTTAGGAGTGATTTATGAAGCAAAGGGAGAATATGTTTTTGCTCTCAACGCTTACATAAAAGCTTTTTCAATTTTCGAATCTCTTAAGTCCCCATATAGTCAACTGGCTTCTAAACTTATCTTAGAGTTGAGAGATAAAATGGGAGAAGAAGAATTTAAAGCTGAATTTGAAAAGTTGGTGAACGAATGACTCTGAACTCATTAAATGTCCTCACTGCGGGTACAAATATTACACAGATGTAGAAATAATTATGGAAGATGGGACAACTGTTGCAGTACGCTTTGGTTTATCTGATATCAAAAAAGTATTCAGCCGAAAAACTCCCAAAAGCCTGTATATAGATCTCGCCTGCCCCAATTGCAAAAAAGAATTTGAATGGGAAGCAAAGGTATGACAACTGAAGGAGAAGTTGAAAGCGGGACTGGTGAGGAAGAGATTCCTTTTGTTCCCGTTGAGCCCAATCCTTTCTGGAAAAAGAACGCTGAAAAGCTTGTTGGGGAATCTATTTCAGTTGTAGAGGATACAGCAAAACAGTTTGTTGTTGTCACAGGGCTGCTTCAGGGAATTTATTTTCATGCTATTGCATTTTCAGATATTAAGGGAGCAACATGGTATTCTGTCCTGATTTATATGGCTCCGCTTGTGCTGTGGTTACTGAGTTTGATTTTTGCGGTGATGGTGCTTATAAGGAAAAGGTATGAGATTAACATAAATTCGACTAGGGACTCAAAGGAAAAATTCGAGGAAATGGTGAAAATTAAGTACAGGTACATCCGTATTTCGGGATTTTTGCTGATTATTAGTTTCGTGGCACTCGCAATTGCTTTTTTGCATTACTTCGGCATATTTTAATTCTTTTTCGATGTTTAACTCTTTTCTTCTACTAAGGGTTTTAGAAAAATATATTTAGTATGTGTTTTAATTATCTGAAAGCCTCTTTGCGAACAAATAAATATACAAAACCTTTTACAGGTAGCCTAAGAGATAAAAATGACCGAACTTAAGAAAACGATTTCCTTCACTCGGGGCATGGGGCTTGCAATTTGCATGCTTATAGGCACAGGGATTCTTGCACTGCCAGGCTTGGCACTTGATGCAGGAACCGTCTATGAAGCAATCCTCGGCTGGTTCCTTATAGCGATTGTCGCAGTCCCTCTTATCGAAGTCTGCTCCAGCCTTGGCCTTAAATTTCCTTCTACAGCCGGACTTGCAGGTTATGCTGAAAAGGCTGTTGGACCCTGGGGAGGATATGCGGTTTCCTACCTTGTGGGAGGCTCTTTATTTTTCGGGCTTCCTGCAGTTGCCCTTATAGGCAGCGAATATATGAAGCAGCTTTTTCAGTTATCAAACACAGGAGCAGCACTTTTTGCAATCCTTCTTGTAACCCTGATGTTTCTTTCGAACATGGCAGGAATGAGGGTTATCTCTCTAATCAATTACGCATCTCTGGCTGTCCTTTTTCTGCTAATAGGCCTGCTTATTGCCTTTAACCTTGATTTTCTGGGCTCGGGCCTCGGAATTGCCAGCGAAGCAATTAGCGGCAACGCGCATATAGACCTGCATAACATCTGGAAAGTTGCAGCCCTCCTTTTCTGGGCTTTTTTGGGCTGGGAAAACCTTTCTTTTTCCCTTGGGGAAATAAAAGATCCTGAAAAAAACGTACCTCGCCTTTACTGGCTAAGTTTTGCCCTTGTGACCTCAATTTACCTTGTACTTGCCTTAATCAGCACGGGAGCTAGTGTTTCAGGTGCTTCTCTTCAGGGGGCAGCCGGGCTTTCCGGCCTCGTGCTTTTTACGCCCGGAGGAAAACTGCTCATCTGGCTCATGATAATAGTTATTGCAGCAAATGCCTGTTCCTGGGACTTTACTGCAAGCCGCCTGCTGTACGCCGGGGGCAGGACTGGAATTTTTCCTGAGATATTCGGAAAGCTTTCAAAAAGGAATATTCCTGTGCCCAGCCTTGTTGGGCTGTATGTACTTTCAATTTTCCTGATTCTTGGAAGTTATCTCCTAAAAATTCCGGTATCAGCGATGATACTGCTCGTAAACCAGAATTTCGTTTTCCTCTACGCTTTCATTATAATTGCATACTGGAAAACCGAAAACGGCTGGAAGAAATGGACTTTCTCGGTTCTTTCACTCGTGTCCCTGAGTTTTTTGGTCTCAGGTTTTACCTGGAAAATTGCCTATCCGGTCTTTTTGATAGGCTTTGGATATTACAGGTTTCTCAGGAGTACAGAGAAAATTTCTACATCCAGTCATGTATCCGGAAATGAAAATGCACTCCGTGAAGAAACTCAGGAAATATCTGTCTTGGCTAAGCACTGAATGTTAAGCACTAAATGTGAATACTAAACTAAAAAATTCAAAGAGAAAACTATAAATCGTATTCTTTATAAATATAATAAAACAGTTCATAAGCAACTTTTAAATTTTGCGGGGATGTGACCATATATTGTCGATAAGTGTAAAAGAATCACCTGGAAAAGGTAGGGGCGTGTTTGCACAGAGGAACTTTAGAAAAGGCGAGGTAATAGAAACCTGTCCTTTCATAGTCTTACCCTCTGAAGAGATAGACTCACTTGAGCTTACCAAGCTCTATAATTATTATTTCGCCGTGGATCCTGATTCAAAAGATGCAGCTGTGGCGCTGGGCTATGGTTCTCGTTATAACCACTCGTACAACCCGAATGCAAGGTACTATAAAGACTTCGATAACAGCCTTTTAAAATACGTCTGCATAAGAGATATTCAGGAAGACGAAGAAATCACAATAAATTATCACTGTGACCCTAAGACCTCGTCACAGAAGTCACAGAATAAACTCTGCGCATTCCCGATTGGGCATTTTGATTTTCACTATCAAGGTTGGCCAATCAAAGTTACAAGGAATTATAAGTTTCATGGGCTCTTTCGTTGAGGGCACTAAGACGAAAACCCAGTCTGGTTCGATCTTGCAGGTCAGGAAGATCTTGAAATATGCTGAAAAGAATGACTATTGAGTCTAGTCATTGAATGTTCCTGAAAGAAGAAGTATTTTTCTCTTTTAACCTTTATTAAGCTTTTTTGATTCTGTATATGACAGGCGCGAAGTTTATATTTTCGGCCACTTTATAATAAAAAGCTAACTTATGAGTTGACCTATAAGTTGACCTATAAGTTGACCTATAAGTTGACCTACAAATTGACCTATATGTTGATCCTATACACTGACCTATATGTTGACCCTATACACTGACCTATAAGCTAGCGCTTCGATTTCAAAATCAATTCCTTATCCACGGAAAAATCCGTGGTCTTCGGATCTATTAAAAAATCAAGTGTGATGAGCCTACTTAGGAATCACAGTAATAGCTGTGAAATTTAATCCAGGGTTAATTCAAAGCCAAAACTTCTCCTGAAGTTACAAAAAGGAGTCCAAAATGGAAAATACATTTCTTACGGTTTTTCGGGTAAGCCTGTTTGACACTCTCTATGTCACAGGCTCTCTGATTCTTGTCGGGATGATACTCGGCCTTCTTGAGAACCGGGCTAACTTTTACGTCCAGAGAGCTTTTGGCAGGAAAGGAATTCTGGTCACAGCCTGGATAGGCACTCCGATTCACGAACTCGGCCACCTGCTGATGTGCTACGTATTCAGACACAAAATAACTAAACTCAAGCTGTTTACCCACAAGGAAAAGGACGGAACCCTTGGATACGTCAATCATAGCTGGAACCCTAAAAGCCTCTACCAGAACATAGGAAACTTTTTCATAGGTATGGGCCCGATCTTCAGCGGGACCACGGCTCTTATCATCGGCATGAAACTGCTGCTGCCGGATTCTTTTACAAGGGTTGCCAATTATCTTACCCTTGAACCTGCCCAGCCGGACCAGTATATTTTGACAAAAATCTTCGCCCTTACCGCAGGTCTTTTTCAAAGCATATTTTCGGTAGAAAACCTGTTTTCTCTCAATTTCTGGATTTATTTTGCCCTAGCAATCGCAATCTCTTCGCATATAGCCCTGAGCAAAGAAGACCTTAAAGGAGCAGGCAGGGGTTTTGTAACCATACTCTTTTTCATTTTGCTGATAAATTTGTTTGCTCTCGTTTTCAATGCTGATTTCTCCGGCCTTTTTGCAGAGATACTGGCTCTAAACGTATATCTTGTAGCCTTTTCAATGATTTCAATTGTTTTTTCATTAATCAGGCTGGTTTTAAGTGCTTTTGCGTATCATCTGGTTTAAAAATATCATAAATATAGTAATTTGTTTACATAAATAATAAAGAACTTTAAGTCAGGATAATAAACGCCAAAATATAAAAATTAAATTAGAAAACTTGAAATGTAGAAGTTTAAATATAAAAGTTGAATTATAAAACTTGAAATATAAAACTTGAAATATAAAAGTGAAGATTGAAGAACAGATTGTTTTTTACAAAGATCTTTTCTGCTTCACTTAAAACCCATGCTGCTTTCCTGTCATTTCTTCAATCTCAATCTCAATTACGCACAACCTGTTAACTTTCCATTCTTCAAACTCAAAAGGCCCTTTTTTCCCGTAATGCTCGGAAAGGATAGTAAGCCCTTCTACTTTATCATCATAATCTTCAACAAACAATGCCTGTCCGTTCCCTACAACACTTCGATAGCAGACATTATATTTGCAGATATCTTCGGCAGTGACGACTTCAGCTTCAGCATCGGCTTCGAAAGCGACTCTGGGGTTCCTGTTAAGGATCTCGATCTTCTTGCCTTTGCTAGAACAGTGGAGATAAATTTTGTTATCTTCGTATCCAAAAGCCATTGGGATAATGTAAGGTTTGTCTGAGTCCGAGAGGGCGATACGAAGGAACTTTGCCTTTGAGAGAATCTCTTCTATCTGCTGATGATCCTGTATCAGGTCTTTACTTCCCATTTTTTCACCTTAAAGAAATTAATTTGCTATAGAAACCTGTAAATAAATATTTATTTTTGGGATAAAAATTACTTCCTTTATGAGTATATATACTAACCAGTTATTTTGCATTTAAGTTTAGTTTCATTCGGAACTATTATATACCTCACAAGCCTATAGAGGTCGGATCAGCTTCATTTGTAATGATTTTCACAATGTTATATTTAAAAAACAAGCTGCCCAGCTCATAAAATGTGAAGGATCAAATTATGGAAGACCTGAGAGAAGGAAACTTAAGAGAAACAGACCCAAAAAGAAAAGATCCAAGAGAAATATTAGGCCCTATTGCTTACATTTACAGGAGCCATCTGGCGTACATGGTAAAAGAACTCGAAGCTTACAGGGTCGGAAGCGGACAGTTTGAGTTTTTAATGTCATTATACTACAAAGATGGAGTATCCCAGGAAACTCTTGCAAAGGAACTGAAAGTTAGCAAAGCAACAAGTGCCAGAGCAATCCAGAGTCTGGAAAAAGAAGGTTACGTTTACAGGGAAAGGGACGAAACTGACCTTCGAGCTTACAGGGTTTACCTTACTGATAAAGGAAAGGAAATGAGAGATATTATTTTAAAAAAGTTGACTGCTTTTACAGATATTCTCTTTTCGGATTTTACCTTTGAAGAAAAAGAAATTTTCAGGATGCTCATTCATAAAGCTGTAACTAAACTTTTTGAGCCTGGGTTCGAGCCTCCATCTGACAGATCAGACGATTGAGGTGAAAAACGATGGAGATAAAAAAATATGGATGAAAAAAGTGAGTTCCTCGGCAAAGATAACATAAAGAAGCTCTTGTTTAAGCTCTCAGCCCCTATTGTCATCGGAATGCTGGTTCAGGCTATTTATAACGTAGTGGACACCTTTTTCGTGGGAATGGCCTATGGAACAGATGACGTCCAGGCCATAGGCGGACTTTCGATAGCATTTCCAATCCAGATGATGGTGGTAGCTTTTGGAATTGTGCTCGGAACAGGAGGTTCTTCCATAATTTCGCGTGCTCTTGGAGCTCGAGAAAATGAAAAAGCCGAAAAAGTACTTGGAAATGTTTTTTCCCTGAGTTTAATATTAAGTGTGCTTATAGCCATTCCTTGCCTTTATTATCTTGATCCGATTTTGAAGATTTTCGGAGCAACTGCTGGTGTCATGCCCTATGCCAGAGAATATCTTAAATATATAATATTAGGAGGAACTGTCTTTGTCTTTGGAGTGGCTACTCAGAATATTGTTCGCTCCGAAGGAAACGCCCGCCTTGCAATGAATGCTATGCTTGTAGGAGGCGGTCTCAATATCTTCCTTGACCCGCTTTTTATGCTTGGTTTTGGAATGGGTGTAAAAGGGGCTGCAATTGCAACCGTAATATCACAAACAATAGCTTCGATCTGGCTCCTGCTTTACTACCTCAAAGGAAAAGGAGCTGTTCATTTCAGACCCAAAACCTTGAAACCCGATATGAAAATTGTTAAGGAAATCTGGGCTATTGGTATTGGGTCTTTTGTAATGCAGTGCTCAAACAGTGTCATGATGATTTTCGTGTTCAATGCACTCGCAACTTATGGAGGAGATAGCGCAATTGCCGTTTTTGGTGTAATAATAAAAGTTAACTCCTTCATTTTCATGTCCCTTTTGGGTATGGGCTTTGGCCTGCAACCTATTGTCGGGTTTAACTATGGAGCAAAAAAATATGAAAGAATAGTCGAAGCTGTAAAATTATCGCTTGCAGCGACAACGACTATTGGAATACTGGGCCTGCTGAGCATATTACTCTTAAAAGAACAAATTCTCGGATTATTCAGTGCAGACCCGCAATATCTGGAGATTGGAAAAAAAGCTATAACTATCATGCTTCTGGGTATGCCTCTGGTAGGCATGAATGTGATCACATCAATCCTGTTCCAGGCTTTGGGAAAAGCAAAACCTGCGTTCCTTCTTTCAATTAGCCGGCAGCTCCTCTTCCTGATCCCTCTTGTTACCATTCTTCCCCGGTATTATCAACTGAATGGAGTCTGGGCAGCTTATCCGATCTCAGATTTTCTGGCATTTCTGCTTTCCGGGTTCCTGCTTTTCAGGATCTATAAAATCTTCAAAGAACAGAAAAAGTCTTCAAAAACTGCTGCTGGATCAGAAATTGCAGATAAAATGTCTAATATCTAACAGTTTACAAAAGAGTTTTTGTGTCAGATCAAGAAAATCTTTAGGTCTGTCACAAGAAAAGTTTTCAGATCTGTCACAAAAAAGTCGTTAGGTCTGTCACAAAAAGGGTTTTCATCTCATCATAAAATCGTTTAAGGAATAACTTATATTATAAACAAAAAAATTCAACTCAGGTTCTTTAAAAAAGTTCAGCTCAGATATAACTAACTTTTTAGAGGGTGGGTATGACACTTACTGAAATAATAGATTATTTCAAATCAAAATTGAATCTCTCAAAATTTATGGATTCCCTCGAAAGAAAGACGGATTTCTATGACGAATCCGAGAATGGTTCCGAGGAGAATGGCTCAGTTGGGAATTTAGAATCCATTCCATACTTTAATTCCGGAAACAGTGATGCTAAAAGTTCCAATGCGGGAAGGATATCTCAAAATAAAGATGAGCCTCTTATCAAGCTGACCAATGTCTGGAAAATTTATCAGATGGGGGAGGTTGAGTTTGCAGCCCTTAAAGGAATAAACCTGGAAATTTACGAAGGGGAATTTCTGATCATTCTCGGGCCCAGCGGAAGTGGAAAGAGTACGATGATGAACCTGCTGGGCTGCCTGGATATACCATCAAAAGGCACGGTTTGCCTGAATTCTAAGGATATTTCAGAATTAAATGAATCAGAACTCGCCATTATCCGAGGAAAAATGATTGGCTTCATATTCCAGAGCTTTAACCTTCTTCCAACCCTGAATACGGAAGAAAACGTGCTTTTACCGATGGAATTTCAGGAAGAAGATAGACAACTGGCCAGAAAAAAAGCCTCATATCTGCTTGACATTGTCGGGCTCTCAAACAAGAGACAAAACCTTCCGTCCCAGCTTTCAGGCGGACAAAGGCAGAGAGTTGCAATAGCCCGTTCCCTAGCTGTAAACCCGCCCATAATCCTGGCAGATGAACCTACAGGAAACCTGGATACCAAGACTGGATATTATATTCTGGATTTTCTGGATGAGTTGCACACAAGAGAAGGGAAGACGATCATTATTGTTACCCACGACGTTGAACTTGTGAGATATGCAACAAGAGTCGTGTACATCCGAGATGGTGAGATTGAAAAAATCGAAACACGCACAAAAAACGAATCAGGTGTGGAAAATGAACAAGGTACGAAAAATGAAGCAAATCTGAATTGAGGCGTTAAAATGAAAAAATTCTCTTTGCTAAAAATAATACTGTTGTTTTCAGTATTCATATGCCTTGGAGCTGGAACAGCACTTGCCTCTAATGGTGATATAAAATCTGCATATTTGGAGGTAAACCTGACTAATCAGAACCCTGATGCTGCCCGTCCTGGAGAACCTGTTGAACTCACCGTCAGCGTGCAAAATGTAGGAAACGCTAACCTGAAAGACATCGCTGTCACAGTTAGCCCTGAATATCCTTTCAGTAAGATTTCCGGAGAAGAACTAACGAAAAAGGTATCTTACCTGAATGCAAGGCAGGATGATGACGATGCAGCAGTCCTTAAATTCAAGCTTATGACAGATGCCAATGCTTCAGAAGGCACATATGATATCGATATAACCACCACTGCTAAAGAAAGTGGGTCTTTGTCAAATACGATTGCCACTACAAAAACCATCCATCTCGAGGTAAGGGGTAAGGAATACGCTCAGATTGTTACCATAAATAAGGCAAGTATTGACATTGCAAAGGAAGAGCCTCTGGAATTCATAATAACAAATACCGGAAATTCACCCCTGAAAAATATGGTAGTTTCCTGGAAAGACCCAAAAGGGGTAATTTTGCCAGTATATTCGGATAACACGAAGTACATCAAGTATCTGGCTGCAGGCGACTCCGTAACCGTTGCTTACTCGGTAATGGCAGATGTAAATGCAGACCCTGGACTCTATACTCTGGACGTAAACCTCAGCTTTGAAGACTATAATTCAAATGAAAAAAGTATACGAACTACAGCAGGGCTTTTCGTTGGAGGAGAAACCGATTTTGATGTTTCCTTTTCGGAAAGTGACCAGGGAGAAACTTCTCTTTCAGTTGCAAATGTAGGAAACAACATGGCATATTCCGTGAAAGTTTCGATCCCTGATCAGGATGGGTATAAGGTTTCAGGAAGTTCCTCAACAATTGTTGGAAACCTTGAGAAAGGAGATTATACAATCGCGTCTTTCAATATTGCAAGCACACAGCAGGATGCTAAGAATGCGGAATCCTCATCAGAGAATATAAAATCCAGTGATAAAGGAGAAAACGTAACTTTCGATTCTATGGATTCCAATCCTCTAAAAGTCCAGATTGAGTATACGGATGCAAAAGGAGAAAGAATAACGGTTGATAAGGAAGTAAAGCTCGAAATGAACTCCGGAAACATGACTGTACAGGGATCAGGAGGACCGGGCAACAAGAGTAGTGGATTTGGGTCATATTTATCCTATATTGTGATAATAGCTCTTGTAGGAGGAGCATTCGTATACAGAAAGAAAATCCAGGAAAAACTGATGGGAAGAAAAAAGAAGTAATCCGGAAAAAACCTGAAAAACAGAAGGTATGAAAAACAGAAGGTATGAATAAGGCAGCATCACAGAAGTAGCATCACTAACAAACAGAGGATATGGGATGAGAAAGACAAGCCTTTTGAAAAAACTGCTTGCCTGCAACCCTTTTATAAAAAAGGCTTGACCGAAAATTCAGGCACTCAAACAACAAGGTGGTCGGCGTGATCACAACCCTTTTGAAAAAAATTTTGACCGAAAACCCCGAGAAACGTTTGAGTTTGAAAATTTTATCTCCAAACCCTATCGGCGTGATCAACCGGCGCAACGGTTGAGCAAAAAAATAACGGAAGGATACAGGATGAGAAACTCAACCTACCTGAAGATGGGTCTAAATATGCTTGTGCACAGTAAACTGCGAAGCTGGCTTACCATTATCGGGATAGTTATAGGAGTGGGATCTGTAGTTGGCATCATCTCTCTGGGAGATGCCATGCAAGCAAATGTGCAGAGTAAACTATCTGATCTAGATCTGACAACGATAACGATCAGCCCCGGGTATACCAAGGCATCATCCAATATGCATGGCCCTGGTATGGGGGGTGGCACATCAACAGATGCAGAATTAACTATAGATGATATTAACGCGCTTCGAGGACTGGATAGTATACAATATATTGAAGGAGAAATTTCAGGCAGAGAAGGAGTTAAATATGCAGGGCAAAACGCAACCCTTTCAATCACAGGTGTTGATCCTCAAGTCTGGAAATACATGACTACCCTGAAAACGCAATCAGGAAGATTACTCGAACCAGCTGATAAGAATGTTGCAGTCATAGGAAGCGATGTTGCCAGTGAAATTTATGATCAGAATATCGGAGTTAACCAGGTAATAACCATAAACGGCAAAGCAGTTCGCGTTGTAGGAATCCTAGAAGAAGAGGGCATGGGAGGTGACTCAAGAATCTACATGCCAATCGATGGAGCAGTAGATCTTATTACAGATGCGAAAAAAGATGTTTATGATAGCATATCTGTAAAAGCCAGGAGTGAAGATCAGGTAGATGAATTGACGACAGAAATCGAAAAAAAGCTGATGGTCTCAAGACACATTAATAAGGAAGATGACAGGGATTTTTCCGTAACAGCGTCAAAATCGTTGGCTGATTCGGTTACTGAAATGATGAGTTCGATGACTCTTTTCCTTGGCGCCATTGCAGCTGTTTCCCTGCTTGTAGGAGCCGTAGGCATTGCCAATACTATGTTTACCTCTGTCCTGGAAAAGACAAAGGAAATCGGAACTATGAAAGCTATTGGGGCAAAAAACAGGGACATTCTTATGATTTTCCTTTTCAATTCCGCAATGGTAGGCCTTGTTGGTGGTATCCTTGGAGTAATTCTGGGGTCTTTTGTTTCATCCGGGCTCCAGATGATGATGGGAGGCAATATGACTGGAGGGGGTAGTGGAGTAAGCTTTTCGTTGATGCTTGAAGGCCTTACTCTTGCAGTTTTGATAGGTGTAATCTCTGGAGTAGTACCAGCGTACAGGGCCTCGAAATTAAAACCTGTGGACGCACTCAGATATGAATAAAACGGAAAAGATATGAATAAATAGAAAAGTAGGAAATAAATAGAAAAAGAAGGAATAAACAGAAAAGAAAGGGTTAATTCCCCGTTCTTATTTCCTGCTTCACTGGAATCAGTGGATTTCTGCTAACAAAGAAAAAAGGTTATGGTATGAGTTATTGAAAGCCATAACTGGTAGAAACTCTTTTATATTTATATTAAAAAAGGCAACAGTGCTCGTTTTTTGAATAGATCCATGACTCGTGTATACGATCTCGTTATCCAGTAATTGAGACTTGACGCGACACTGGAATGCATCTAAAATTCTAATTGCAGGGCATTTTTCTTTGTTTTTTGAGCAGCCATTCGGAATATTTGTCAGGGTCAAAAGAAAAAGCTCTTATGTTAGGCCTGAGGCTCCCTTTGAAAATAATTTTGCCACGAATAATACTTTATAGAGGTTTCATTTGCCTTTTATAGAATATTTAAAGATTAAATTAATCGAATAACACCTAGAAAAGCTTCATTGATAAATTAATTCTCTATATTTCCCTGTTTTTAGCTAAGTATGCTTATATTATTAAACGCCAATGAGGGGATCGGCTGCCTCCAATCCTGTTGAGCAGCTGGAAAATAAAATACCCAATAAGGTAGGTGTTTTGCCCATCTCAAGCACCTATCTCAGACAGGTTTTCAACCCCATATCAGATGCTCAATTTGGTTAACTACAGTGGAAAAGGAAAAACTGAAAAGGAACACCCTGAGAACATGACCTCGCCACTAGGAACATCAAGCCTATCGCTTGAAAATCAGGTGTTATCCATTGTAATAAAGAAAGGAGGCAACCAGCAAAAAATCTACACTCCAGAAAATGAGGCACTATGCATTTCACTAGTGCCTCAAAAACGAATCAAACCACAGGGTCTAGTTAGGTCATATAAATGGTCTGATTAGACCGATTATACCCACACAACAGGATAGCCTGTGGCAGATAGCTCATAAAAATTGTACGCTTATGATATTTATATATCAACCTGACAATATCTGACAATATAATTTTGCAGTCTTGATAATTTACCGAAGAATCTTCTGACTGCATCATAAAATAAATCACGGAAAAGATGGAAGCCATGCATCAAAAGAATAAAAACTCAAGCTACCTTGAAAAGGTTGAGCTCAGATATGACTAACTTTTAGAGGTTTTGTATGACACTCACTGGAATAATAGATTCTCTTAAAACGGTATTGAATCCCTCAAAGATTATAAACTCGCTTGAAGAAGCAGCGAGCTTCACTGGTCCATCCGAGAGTGATTCAGAGGAGGATCTTAAAATCAACCCGTACTTAAATTCCGGAAACGGTGCTACTAATAGTTCCAACGCGGTAAGGATATCTCAAAATAAAAATGAACCTCTTATCAAACTGACCAATGTCTGGAAAATCTATCAAATGGGGGAAGTTGAGTTTGCAGCTCTCAAAGGAATAAACCTGGAAATTTACGAAGGGGAATTTCTGATCATTCTCGGGCCCAGCGGAAGCGGAAAGAGTACGATGATGAACCTGCTGGGCTGCCTGGATATACCTTCAAAAGGCACGGTTTGCCTGAATTCTAAAGACATCTCAGAACTTGACGAATCCGAACTTGCCATTATCCGAGGACAGATGATTGGTTTCATATTCCAGAGCTTTAACCTCCTCTCCACACTCAGTACAGAAGAAAACGTGCTTTTACCTATGGAATTTCAGGAAGATGATCGAAAAATAGCCCGACAAAAAGCCTCATATCTGCTTGACATTGTCGGGCTCTCAAACAAGAAACAGAACCTTCCGTCCCAGCTTTCAGGCGGACAAAGGCAGAGAGTTGCAATAGCCCGTTCCCTAGCTGTAAACCCGCCCATAATCCTGGCAGATGAGCCTACAGGAAACCTGGATACCAAGACTGGATATTATATTCTGGATTTTCTGGATGGGCTGCATGCAAGAGAAGGTAAGACGATAATTATTGTTACCCATGACGTTGAACTTGTAAGATATGCAACAAGAGTCGTGTACATCCGTGACGGTGAGATTGAAAAAATCGAGACACGTCCGAAAAACAAACCAGGTACGAAAAACGAACCAAGTATAGAAAATGAACAAAGTATAGAAAATGAACAAAGTATAGAAAATGAACAAAGTATAGAAAATGAACAAAGTATAGAAAATGAACAAAGTATAGAAAATGAACAAAGTATAGAAAATGAACAAAGTATAGAAAATGAACAAAGTATAGAAAATGAACAAAGTATAGAAAATGAACAAAGTATAGAAAATGAACAAAGTATAGAAAATGAGCCAAGTACGAAAAACGAACCAAGTACGAAAAATGAACCCGATCTGGAGTGAGGAATTAAAATGAAAAAAATCTCTTTGTTAACATTTTTACTACTGCTTTCAACGTTCCTATGCCTGGGGGCAGGCACAGCACTGGGAGCATCAAACGGCAATATAAACTCTGCCGCTGTGCAGGTAAATGTAACTAATCAAAACCCTGACACTGCCCGGCCTGGGGAACCTGTTGAACTTACCCTCAGCGTGCAGAACATAGGAAACGATGACCTCAAGGATATAAAGGTTACACTCAATCCGGAATACCCTTTCAGTAAAATTTCCGGAGAAGACCTTGAAAAGAGTATCTCTTATCTAAATGCACGACAAGACGAGGATGATGCTGGAGTTCTTAAATTCAAACTCATGACCGATTCCAATGCATCTGAAGGCACGTATGATCTTGACATAGTCACTACTTATAAGAGCGGATCCTCGTCAAACACGATTACCACTAAACAAACAATTCAATTAGAGGTTCAGGGTAAAGAATATGCTCAGGTTGTGACCGTAAGTAAGGCTGATATCGACATAGCTAAAGAAGAGCCTCTTGAGTTTATTGTTACAAATACAGGGACTTCTCCCTTGAAAAACCTGGTTTTCTCCTGGACTGATCCTAAAGGCGTGGTTTTGCCTGTATACTCTGATAACACAAAACACATCAAGAATCTGGAAGCAGGTCAATCAGTAACCGTCTCTTACTCGGTAATGGCCGATGTGAATGCCGATCCTGGGCTTTATACCTTGAATGTGAATCTTTCGTATGAAGATGCTAACTCTAACTCTAAAAATATCCAGACCACAGCAGGACTTTTTGTAGGAGGAACAACGGATTTCGATGTTTCATTCTCGGAAAGTAGCGCTGGAGAGACTTCCCTTTCAGTTGCAAATGTGGGTAATAACATAGCGTATGCTGTGAAAGTATCTATTCCAGATCAAGATGGATACAAAGTTTCAGGAAGTTCGTCAACAATTGTAGGAAATCTGGAGAAAGGAGATTACACAATTGCTTCATTTGATGTTTCGAATTCACAGGGTGGTGCAGGAGGAAATACAACCGAAAATAGCCCAGAAACACCTCCAGATTCTTCACAAGATAGTGCTAACGGCGCAAGCTCAAACTCTATGAGTTCCTCCAATCCACTGAAGGTCCAGATTGAGTATACGGATGCAAAAGGGGAAAGGGAAACTGTTACTAAAGAAGTAAATATCGAAACTACATCCTCAGGAAATATGACTTCAGCAGGTCCGGGAGGCCCAGGTCGCAGCTCTGGAATTAGTTCGTACCTGCCATACATCGGACTGCTCATCATTGCAGGTGGAGCATTCGTTTATCGCAGGAAGATACACGAAAAGATACAGGCAATGAAAGCAAAAAAAGCCGGGTACAAAAAGCCTGAAGACCAGAAGGTCTGAAAAACAGTATCATTAGCAAATGGAAGGATGCAAGATGAGACAATCAACCTACCTGAAGATGGGTCTGAACATGCTTGTACACAGTAAGCTCCGAAGCTGGCTGACCATTATCGGGATAGTTATAGGGATCGGATCTGTTGTCGGCATCCTCTCCCTCGGGGACGCCATGCAAGAGCAGGTTCAGAGCAAGCTTTCCGAGATGGATCTGACAAAAATTACAATAAGTCCGGGTTATACCAAAGCATCCTCGAATATGCCTGGGCCCGGAGGAATGGGAGGTACGACAACAGATGTTGAATTAACTGATACGGATATTGCGGCACTTCAAGGGTTGAATAATATATCATATATAGAAGGAGAGATTAGCGGCAGTGTGCCAGTGATATATGCAGCGCAAAATGCAACCCTTTCAATCACAGGTGTAGACCCACAGGTCTGGCAATATATGACCACTTTAACGACACAGTCCGGAAGATTACTCGAGCCATCTGACAAGTATGTCGCAGTCATCGGAAGTGGCGTTGCAAGTGGAATTTATGATCAGGACATCGGAGTTAACCAGGTAATAACTATAAATGGTAAAGCAGTGCGTGTTGTTGGGATTCTGTCAGAAGAAGGTGAAGGTGACAGAAGTATTTACATGCCTATCGATGGAGCAGTAACCCTGATCGATGATGCAGAAAATGGTGTTTATGATTCCATTTCTATAAAAGCTAAGAACGAAGATGCAGTAGACAGCCTGACAGAAGATATTGTGGATAAGCTCATGATCTCAAGGCACATTGTCAGTGATGATGATAGAGACTTTTCGGTTTCAGCTTCTAAATCTATGGCAGAGTCTGTAACTGAAATGACGAGTTCAATGACGCTTTTCCTTAGTGCCATTGCAGCTGTGTCACTGCTTGTGGGAGCTGTCGGGATTGCCAATACCATGTTTACCTCTGTCCTGGAAAAGACAAAGGAAATAGGGACTATGAAAGCCATTGGGGCAAAAAATAGGGATATCCTCATGATTTTCCTCTTTAATTCCGCAATGGTGGGTCTTGTTGGTGGTATCCTTGGAGATATGTTAGGAGCTTTTATTTCAACTCTCTTCCCTATGCTGGGCCTGCAGATGATGGGAGGAGGAGGGAGCTCAAGCATGTACTTTGCTCCAGATCTTATGGCTCTGGGGCTTGGCCTGGCAATTTTAATAGGAGTTATCTCAGGAGTGGTCCCTGCTTACAGGGCTTCAAAGTTAAAACCAGTAGATGCACTGAGATATGAATAAACGGCAAAAAGGAAAATAGAAACGAAAGGAAAATAGAAACGAAAGGAAAATAGAAACGAAAGGAAAATAGAAACGAAAGGAAAATAGAAACGGGGGTCAATTTCCTTTCTTAGTTTCCTATTTTTTGGTATTGAGATATTGTGAAAACTAATTTTACTTCCTTGACCTTGTTTGAAAACTGGCTTATTTTAAAAATGGATAACGGAGAGAAAGCAGTTGAGTAAAAGGACCCAAATTTTGCTGTTATTGGGAGTTATATTAGTGATCATAGGTACACTCCTGAAAATTGCCATAAACCCGTTTTTTTGGGGTACCTGGATTGTAACTGCATTATTCGTGATTTTGCTTTTCAGAATCGATCCTCTAAATCCAGGAGGTAAAGATTGAATGATAATAAAGGTTGAATTAATATTTGTAATAATTCCGGAAGATTGCTTTAACCGGCTGATAAATTTGTAAATTGATAGATATAATTTGGTTTCTTAAGTAACTGTAATATGTTTTTGTAATCCATGAAATTTAGATTAATTTCTATATTATATAAATATGCACAAATGTAATATTTTATTGATTTTATTCATTGTTTTTTATGAGACAATATCACTTAAACCACCATCATTTAAGGCTAAAGATGTTGTTTTTAATGTTTTACTCATATGATTTACAACTAGTATCAGTCACTGCAAACCCTTCAAAAATACTAACTTTATTGTTTATTCTTGTTTAGATAGTTTATCTGGAAAGTAATTATTTATCATGTTAATTTCGTCTCATGCGAAACTATTATATACTCATAAACCTATTAAGCCCTTGATAGTGTCATATGGAACGATTTAATGCATATATTTGATATCAGTACTAAAAACATTCAGACTCATAAAAAGTGAAGTACAGGCTATATAAGACCGAAAAATCAAAGTTGCGCTGGAGCAACCTGCTACAAGCAACGGGGTATGTTCGCACCACCACTCCAAATTCCATTAAAGGAAATAATAACCTTAAACAATTTAGTTTGAGCAGAAGTTAATAACCGAAAATGGAACTGATAAATCACATTATCATCGACGGTTACTGGGGAAGTTTTCCACCCCCGCAGCAAGCTAGCGGGGTATTCGACTGAAATAAACTCTTCCAGGCAATAAATCTGTTTTATATGCAACTATTATTTCAATACTTTCAATTTCAATATGAATCACTCAGTTCCTAAAATGTGAAGGATAAATTTATGGAAAATTCTGTAAAAGTAAACTTAAAGGAAATAGACCCTAGAGAAATATTAGGTCCAATTGCCCACATATATCGGAGCAATGTGGCATACATGGCAAAGGAACTCGATGCTTACAGGGTAGGAAGCGGACAGTTTGAGTTTTTAATGTTTTTGTACTGCAAAGATGGAGTATCACAGGAGACTATTGCAAGAACCCTGAAAGTCAGCAAAGCAACAAGTGCAAGAGCAATCCAGAATCTGGAAAAAGAAGGTTATGTTCATAGGGAAAGAGACGAAAGTGACCTTCGAGCTTACAAGGTTTACCTGACTGGAAAAGGAAAGGAAATGAGAGATATAATATTTAAAAAGCAGACTGCTTTCATATCTATTCTCTTTTCGGATTTTACCTTTGAAGAAAAAGAAATTTTCAGGTTACTCATTCATAAAGCTGTGATTAAACTTTTTGAGCCTGGATTCGAGCCTCCATCTGACAGACCTAATGACATGAAGTAAAAAAACGGTAGAGATGAAAATATGGATGAAAAAAGTGAGTTTCTTGGCAAAGATAACATAAAGAAGCTCTTGTTTAAGCTCTCAGTCCCGATTGTCGTCGGAATGCTGGTTCAGGCTATTTATAACGTAGTGGACACCTTTTTTGTGGGAATGGCCTATGGAGCAGATGACGTCCAGGCCATAGGCGGGCTCTCAATAGCTTTTCCAATTCAGATGATAATCATGGCTTTTGGGATTATGCTCGGGACAGGTGGTTCTTCCATAATCTCGCGTGCTCTTGGAGCCCGAGAAAATAAAAAAGCCGAAAAAGTACTTGGAAATGTTTTTTCCCTGAGTTTGATTTTAAGCGTACTTATAGCCGTTCTCTGCCTTTATTATCTTGATCCGCTTTTGAAGGTTTTTGGAGCAACTGCTGGTGTTATGCCCTATGCTAGAGAATATCTTAAATATATAATACTGGGAGGAACTGTCTTTGTCTTTGGGACGGCTGTTCAGAATATTGTCCGATCTGAAGGAAACGCCCGTCTTGCAATGAATGCTATGGTTTTAGGAGGCGGCCTCAATATTTTCCTTGACCCAGTTTTCATGTTTGGTTTCGGGATGGGTGTTGAAGGCGCTGCAATTGCAACCGTAATATCACAGACGATATCTTCGATCTGGCTCCTGCTATACTATATTAGAGGAAAAGGGGCTGTACGCTTTAGGTCCAAAACCTTGAAACCAGACATGAAAATCATTAAGGAAATTGGGGCTATTGGTACTGGATCTTTTGTAATGGAATGCGCGAACAGTGTCATGATGATTTTCGTGTACAATGCACTTGCAACTTATGGAGGAGACGTTGCTATTGCTGTTTTTGGTGTGGTAATGAAGATTAATTCTATCATTTTCATGACCCTCCTGGGTATGGCCTTTGGCCTGCAGCCAATTGTCGGGTTCAACTATGGAGCAAAAAAATATGAAAGGATAACCGAAGCTGTGAAATTATCGCTCACAGCGACAACGGTCACTGGGCTTCTTGGACTGGTTAGTATTTACTTCTTAAAAGAACAACTTCTTGGGTTATTCAGCACAGATCCGGAATATATGGAGCTTGGGAAAAACGCTATAGTGATTATGTTGCTCGGAACGCCTTTGATAGGTATGAATGTAATTACTTCAACCCTATATCAGGCCCTGGGAAAAGCAAAACCCGCTTTCCTTCTATCCATTAGCCGACAGCTCCTATTTCTGATCCCTGCTGTTGTTCTCCTTCCCCGTTTATACCAGCTGAATGGAGTCTGGGCGGCTTTTCCGGTGTCGGACTTTATGGCATTTATGCTGTCCGGGTTTCTGCTTTTCAGGGGATACAGAATCTTAAAAGAAAGTAAATATTCTTCAAAAAAAGGTGCGGGGTCAGAAACTGCAGATAAAATATCACCTATCTGATATTTCATACCTGATGGTTATATCTGATGGTTAATATCTGACATGTCATAATAGGTATTCAGATTATGATAAGCAGCTTTTAAGTGAATAGGTTTGGAAATTAAATCGAAAAGAAAGAGAGAGCCATCAACCCTCTCTTAATGAACCTTTTCTTAGTAATCCTTTCTTAGTAACCTTTTCTTAGTAACCTTTTCTTAGTAACCTTTTCTTAGTAATCCTTTCTTAGTAACCTTTTCTTAGTAACCTTTTCTTAGCAACCTTTTCTTAGTAATCCTTTCTCAGTAACCCTTTCTTAGTAATCCTTTCTTAATTCCCTGCTTATTGGAATCTGTGGCTTTCATGTTTCTCTCCTGTAAATTTGATTAATCTCACAAATCCACTTCTGCCCTCAGAATCCATTTCCATTTCTACAAAATAAATATAATCCGAGATTTCAGACAAACCTCCTGCTCCGCTGCTGCCTACTATCAGTGAATAGACCTTTGCGTTATACTTCTTTTTTGCTTCCTCCCAGCGGGCCAGTACCAGTTCGTCAGAAACTTCTGATTTGCCATCGGTTATAAAGAGCAGGTCTGCACCCTGAAAATCCTTTTCTTTCAGAGACTTAAGGCCTGAGGCAAGGGCGGTATTGAAGTCAGTCCCTCCGCCGAAGGTATAGAGAAGGAAATTAAGGAATTTTTCGGACATTTTTTTCCTGCTGCTAAGTTCGATTTCCAGGTGCTGGTTTGTCGAGGCAAAAAGGATAACTTTCATGTCCCTCTGCTGGGAAAGCATCAGTTTTGCCATAGCCAGCACCGCAGATTTAGCTAAAGTTTGGGGAGCTCCGTGCATTGACCCGGAAGTGTCCACAAGCACTATCATCGGGCCTCTGGGTTTTATGCGTGGAGGGCCTGTGTAATGCTTTCCAAGGAGCTGGTAGCTCAGGAGCTTTCCTTCAAGCATGTCTGCATAGAACTTCTTTTTCAGAGAAGGATTCAGGAGTTTTGCGGCTTCCATGGGCAACAGGTTATTAATGGAGTCGGAAAAACGCACAGTCTGTATCCGGTTTTTCCCGAAAGGTGAAAGGCATATATGGTCTGAGGGCGGGTCAAATTCCCGCCTGCCTATGAAATCTATAATTTTTTTCAGGTCAGGACTTTTTTCAAAAAAGGTCGAATAGTTTTTAAGCATTTTAAGCTGCACATAGAAAGGCTCTTTTTTAAGCTCTTTTACGGAATAACTCCAGTTGCGCCGGGGAAAAAGCAGAGCAAGCGTATCGAAAAGCTCCAGGTTTTCTTCCATTTCCGAAACGAATTCGTTCATTCTCCTGTATAGCCCCTCCATAACTCTTTCCAGAAACTCCTGGTACCCTCCTTTCTGCATGAATGACAGAACAACGTCGACAAGGGCAGATTCTCCGGAATTTTTCATTTCATGGTCTTTCCTCCCTGAAAATTCCGCAGGTCCCGAATTCCCCCACATAAGGAGAGTTTCTTTCAGGATTTCTTCAAATTGCCTCAGGACCTCATCCATTCCGGCATCAAGCTCCTTAAGACACTCTGTACCTGAAACACTGGTTGATTCTGAAAAGTGTCCCAGGATCTCATAAATCAAAGGCAGAAGAATTTTCAAGCCTGCAATTCCGGCTCCCCGGCTTTTTTTTGCAATTTTTCGGAGTTTAGGCCAGGGTTTTGAGTTTCTCAGGGTAAGAAGAATTGGATAAAAAGCTCCGAAAGTCTCAATAAACCTTTTAGGATCCTTAATCTCATAAGGCTGGCCAAAGAGGATCTCAAGAGTTATGATTTCGGCTATTTTTTCTCGTATTGGACGGGGAATAGTTCGAGGAAAGGCTATTGTGTTCCTGAGATCCCGTTTCAGCACGGTCGCAGTCTGATTCTGGAGTATAAGCAAATCCTGCAAGCCCTTATTTCCTGAGGCTTTATTTTCTGAAAAGGAGTAAGTTCCATATGAGGCTGCACCTGGATTATTTGGAAAATCCCCAGAGCTTTCCATATCAAAACCTCATTTAGATTATTTGATTTTAACATTTCTTTGTTTAAAGATACCTGGTTTAAAGATACCTGATTTGAAGCTACCTAGTTTAAAGATACCTGATTTGAAGCTATCTGATCCGAGCTCTTTATCTGAGTTTGAATCGAGAACCAATTCCCTTCATAAAACTGTTGACACTGTTGCCCGAATCGGATACGGAAATTTTTTCAATTTCTCTTTTTCCCGCTTCTTTTGCAGGCTGAAGTGCAGGCTTTGGTTCAGGTTTTGCTTGCCTGCTCTGAACTCCAAGCATTAACCGACTTTTCGATATAAGGTCGTTGAGCTCTGATAGTTCGGTACTTCGGGTATCGTGAAGAAGGAGAGCCTCGTTTCTGTCAAGCGTTGAGAGCCAGATATTTGCATTCATCAGGTTTTTGAGAAGTTCTCTTTCGGCTTCAAACCTGTATTTTACGCGTTCCATGCGATCGACCAGGGCTTCTAATTCGGTTTCAAAAATTTCTTTTTGAGCCTGTGACAGTGTGCTCACTTTTCCAGCGACTTCCTGGAGCGAATCAATTTTTTTCACAAGGTTGCTATAGGGATAGATCCTTGAAGATCCTTCAGCTTTAAGGGTATAGCTGTGATTAGGGTGGGAAATATGGTGGGTTTCGATTTCCTGCCTTAGCAGGAATTCTTCTCCGCAACTGTCGCAGATAATATTTACAGGAAGTTCATTTTTCAGAGCAATACTTACCGCAGCCTGGAGGTCTTCGGCTTCCTGGCACAGTTTTTCCGTGCTGATTCCGCCTGAAATTGCGAACTCAAAAACGGTTTTTCTTATGGTTTCTCGCTCTTCAGGCAAGTTCCAGAGCATGTGCTGAAGCAGGAGTACCATTGTCCTGTCCACGGTAGGGCATCCGCTGCTGCAGGCTGCAACCTTCAAGACCTGAATAACTTTTTTCCAACGCCGGTCCGAGATTTCAATTTCCTGAAGTTGAAGGCTTTTTCGGAGCTCAGTTATAATGACCTCAACATCAGGATCAACAGGCATGTCCTTTGCACGTGCTCGGAGTTCGTATATTGCGGAAACCCTGAGAGTTGCAGCAGGTTCGAATTCTTCAGGGCTCCTGAAAAGGAGGTCCCGGAAATTCTCATCGTCCTGAATGTAGGAGAGCCTGTACCTGAATAAAAAGCGGTCATAAAGAGCTTCAAGACTCTCATTTTCATCAGGAAGCTCATTGGATGCCCCGAAAACCGAAAGCAGAGGTACATCTACAAGCTCTCTGCCGTTATGGTATTTGTGCTCATTGAGGATCGTCAGGAGGCTGTTCAGAATCGCACTGCTCGCTTTGAAAATCTCGTCCAGCAAAGCGATATGCGCAGTTGGGAGGCAGCCATCGATTTTCCGGTGGAACTCGTCTTTTTCCAGGGCTTTTAAGGAAAGTGGGCCAAATAGCTCTTCAGGAGTGGAAAAACTTGTCAGGAGATAATTAAAGAAATTTCCTCCTTCGATTGACTGGCAGATATTTTTCGCAAGCTGAGTTTTTGCCGTTCCGGGAGGCCCCAGAAAAAGGAGGTTTTCTCCGGACAGCACGGCAAGGAGTGAGCCATTGATCTCGGCTTCTCGCTCTTTAAAATAAGCCATAAATACGGATTTGATCTCAAGAAGCTTTTCTTTCAGGAACAAACCTCCAGGTAAAGAGTATAGTGGAACAGATCAGGATAAAATCAATTTGCAGCCAGGTTTTAAGTCTTTAGTCTGATTCTATTTTAAACCTTTCAATTCTATCTGACCTTCTGAAAAATTAGTTTCTGGACATATAACTTTTTATTTTATATTTTAAAGAGTTACTGAATCCTTTTCTTCTAATTGACCTTTCGTTAACTAGTTTTTTGAGTTCAAAGGAACAGAGAATTAGATTTTTTTGCAAAACAAAGGCAACCAGTTTTTATACTTTACAATTTTTTTGTTTATGAGTGAACCGTGAAGCTTAAATAGGTTTAGAGTATTGTTGATTTATCAACTATTGATTTTTCAATTATTTAATTTTGTATAATTGAAAAATCAATATTATTATAATTCATTATATTCGGAAATTACTCCCTGAGAATATGCTTATGATTGCAAAATCAGGTGTAAAGAGGAACAGTGAATAAAATGGATGAAGTAACTCTGAAGAAAATAATTCTTCTGATGATGGAAAGAGACGCTCTTGACAATTTTATTTTTGAACAGACTTTTCAGAAGAAAATCATTAGCAAATTCAAAAATCTAAGCAAAAATCAACCCGTAGTAATCAAGATCATAGGTATGGAAGGTGAGATCATGCCCTCAACCATTGGGAGGTACACAGGTATGGATAAAAGCAGCCTCACTCGAATGGTTGATGATCTGGAGAGAAAAGGATTGGTATTTCGGAAAACTGACCCGGAAGACCGAAGGAAAGTGCTTGTTTCGCTGACGGAGAAAGGATTAGAGTGTTATAACTATTCTAATCAGATTCTCGATGAGTTGCTTAAGCTTGTAGATGAGAAGGATATAGAGGACTATGTCCAGAGTCTTGAGACAATGGTGAGGATTTTAAGAAAGGCAGTCAGCCAACAAATTCGATAAATTTAATCAGAAAATGGGTGAAAAGGAGGAGGAGGAAGTGACTCGTAAAATTATAGAAAATCTTCAAAAACTGGGGTTTACCAGAAACGAAGCTAAAATCTACGCAGTACTTGTCTGCCTTAAACAAGCGCGAGCCAGTGAAATTGCAGAAAGTTCCGGAGTCCCCAGATCTAAAGTTTATGGAACTCTCAGAGGAATGGAGAAGAAGGGATATGTCCGGATAATTGAAGGTGAACCAACACTTTTTTGCTGTGTAGAGCCTGAAGAGCTTATTTTCAGGATAAGGACGGATTTTATGCTTTCTCTAAGCGAGACTGCAAATGAACTTAACGCTTTGAGCCCTACAACTAAAGGATTTTCTGTAGGAAGTTTTCGCAAATTAAAAGTACGAGTCTAAGAAATAGAAGCCAGAAAAAGAGTGAGATTTTTAAAAAGCTATTGAGTAAGATTTTTAAAAGCTATTGAGTAAGATTTTTAAAAGTTATTAAGTAAGATTTTTAAAAGTTATTGAGTAAGATTTTTAAAAAGCTATTTAATGTAACCTCAGGTATTATTTAATTAACCTGCTTTTTAATTCTTATAATTTTACTTTGTTCTGGGCTTGTAACAAGACTTTTTATAATGTTTTTGTGCTCTGATTGTATACGTCTTATCCTGAAATATCCTGAAATAATTTAGTTTTGAAACTTTTTTCATTTTGTTATTCTTCCACAACCCAAACAATATTATTACTGTTTTAAACTTTGCCTCAGTTGGTAATCCACCTGACCTATTGCACAGCCTGAATGTTTACTTTGAACCTTCGGGGCCGGGTAAGTAACCTGAAGCAGACCTGGTTTTTTCTGAATCGCTTTGAAGCTTTTGCGAGTCTTCTTTCACATCCTTCTTCTCCAAACCGCACCGCGAAAGAACGATATCAATACTCTTTTCCAAGTCCTTTTCATCAAAAGGTTTCACAATACATCCAGACCCAGTATCCCAGATCTGTTCAAGAAGCTTACGATCCGAACAGGTAGTAAGGTAAACAACTGGAATACCGAACCTGGCAATTATCTCCTTTGATGCTTCTATACCATTCAGGTTACCTTTTAACATAATATCCATAAGCACAAGATCAGGTCGGGTCCTTTCGGCTTTGCTAATGGCTTCCTCTCCAGATGAAGCTACACCCGTAACAGCATGTCCCAGATTCTTCAGCATTATCCGTATTCCCATTGCAACGATATGCTCGTCCTCAACAACCAGAATTCTTCCTTCTACCATGTTACTGTTACACCCTTATTCAGCTTCAGAGAGCTGGATTTGAAACAGGTTTCCTACCTATTTCAGGCTTAAATCCTCCAATCTGTCAATGAAATTATCGGCCGGAACAGAAGCACTCGAACACATTCGATCTCTAAGTTATGAAAGCAATTCAAGAATTTCAATAACTGTTTGATTTAAATAACTGTTTGATTGCAATACTATGATTTCAATAACTATGATTTCATAATTATCACAAACCTTGGACCGAAGGCAAACTTCTGTATTGCTTCCGGTATTGAACCCTATATAAATTAAGATATATAACCCACCCCGTATGGCACTTACAAAAGAATAGGAACTTTAAACTGACCCTGTCAATGGCAAAGGGGAAGAACTTTGTCCGGGTGCAAGGGATATTTTGATCCTATTAAAAATTTTAATTGTACTATTAGTAAAAGTTGAGGGAGATGTTGGGAAAAAGGTGCCGGAAGAATAGGAAGGCACCTTTGTCTTTAAAGAAAAAGAGTAAACTTTGGCTGTCCGGAAGATTTCAGGATTTTTTAAATAACCTGGGAAAACAGTTTCCTGCTAGATAAATAACGAGTTTTTCCTGAGCCATCTGGCTTTCTTATTTCTTTGCTGTTGACCACTCGAGCTGTTATTTCATTCTGTTTCTGTTTCCCGAAATATCTTTCGTTCTGCTCTTTTTCGTCCTGAATCATTCCGTTTTTTCTTTTTCCTTCCTGTGCCTGTGCAGGGCTATCTCAATGCTGCTGTGCAGATCATTCTCATCAAAAGGTTTTACGATATAACCAAAAGGTTCAGTTTTTTTAGCCCTTTCAAGAATCTTATTATCAGAATAAGCAGTCAGGTAAACAACCGGGACATCAAACCTTTCCCTGATTTCACCTGCAGCTTCTACGCCGTCCATATCACCTTTTAACATGATATCCATAAGCACAACATCAGGGAAAGTACTCTCAGCCTTGCTAATGGCATCCTTTCCGGACGAGGCTACACCGGTAACCGTGTACCCCAAACTCTTTACCATTTTTTTTATTCCCATTGCAACGATATGCTCGTCTTCAACGACAAGAATTCTGCCTTCCACCTTTTTTCGTTCTTCTGCCATTATTCTTCCTTCCACCACTATCACACATTATTTATAATTCATTTTCTGAGAAAACTAATCTCGAAACTTGTTCCCCTGCATCGATCAAGTCTAATATCCCCTTCAATCTGATCTACAAGCGTTGTTACCAGCTGTAAGCCCAAGGAAGTTGTGTTCCGGAAGTCCAGATTCTCAGGGAATCCCTTGCCGTTATCTCTAACTATAAGGATCAACTTCTCATCCTTGTCCTCTGTTACGCCGTTAAGGTCAGTCTGTTCATTATTCTGCGGCCTGGATTTTGTATTTTCGGAGTTGTCAGGATCCTTATTCTGCAAGGTAGAGTTTTCTCTACTTCTGTGCAACTCAATATATATCTCTCCTTCTTTCTCTCCGGCAAAAGCATGTTTCAGAGAATTTGAGACCAGCTCATTGACAATTATTCCCAGGGGAACAGCCGTATCCATTCCAAGGAAAACCTTTTCGACATCCAACTTCAAACTCACTTTTCTGCTGTCCAAAGAGTAGGACTGGAACAGGTAATCTACAAGATTCTCAATATAATCCGCAAAGTCCACACTTACCATATCCTCGGACTGGTAAAGTTTTTCGTGGACAAGAGCCATTGATTTTACCCTGTTCTGGCTGTCCCTGAAAGCCTCGATCACATCCCTGTCCGTAAAATTTCCGGACTCAAGATATAAAAGCATAGAAATCACCTGCAAATTATTCTTAATGCGGTGATGAATTTCTTTTTTGCGGATTTCCTCCATCTGGAGAAGTGCATCTTCGGCTTTCTTATGCTCGGTTATGTCCAGAATAATGCCCTGAAGATGGACGTCGCCGTCCTCGCTGCGCTGGATAAATGTCCTTTCGTCAACCCAGCGGGCCTCCCCGGATTTTGTGAGAATCCTATATTCTGAGGTATAGTCCGCGCAGCCGGCTTCAACGTTCATTTCAAGTTCGTCGGTCATCTTTTTCAAGTCTTCGGGATGCACAATATCCCCATAAAGAAGCCTGTTCGAGGTGAAATCCTCTACCTCATAACCCAGCCTGGTAATATTTTCCGAAACAAACTCTGCAGGCCACTTGGGTTCATACTTCCACAGAAACACAATTACAGGACTTGTATTGATAACCCTTTCCAGCTCTTCCTTAAGCTGGTTGGAACGCTCAAGTTCTTTCGCATAGTCCAGAAGGGCTTTTTCCGCCTCTCTTCTCTGGGTTGTAATCATATCAAGAGCCTGACGGGTTTCTTCGATTCCGTCCGTAAGCAGCTTGAAATCACCCTGCCCATGGATACTGATCTGCCGTTTAAAATCATTCTGCTGGAATGCAGTAAGAACAGCATTTGAATCATCAATAATACTGTTCAAAGTTTCTGAGAATTTGTCAAGTGTATTTCCGAGTTCTCTAAACTCTCCCTGTACATCCACATTTACCCTCTCTTTTAACTCCCCTCTTGCAAGTGCATTGGTTACTCTTATAGACTCTCTTACAGGAACAATTACAGCTTTAAGGATTTCATTCAGGCCTGTAGGGATTTCTCTGAAATCTCTCTCCACATCTGTGTCTGCCCTGACATCAAGTTTTCCTTGAACCGCATCCTGGGCAATGTTCTTGAAATCCTTAACGATTTCATCTATTGGCCTTGTAATAGAAAGAGCAATCATATAAGCAAGAGCCGCCATAAACAGAATGGAAATTGCAGAAATGACCAGAAGCCTGTTCCGAAGATCAACAACACCTTCAAGCATTTCCTCTTTAGGAATTACAAGCACAAAGGCGAGATTTCCGGTTCGCACAGGTTCATAGAACATTACAACAGTTTTGCCTGTGGTAGAGTCCAGGGTCTCAATATATCCGCCAGTTCCGTTTTTTATATCATCTGCGGCTCTGGATATTTCTTTCGAATTAAAGTCGTAGAGACTCTTTTTCCCGATCCAGTCCTTGCGTGTAGGGTGAGAGAGCAGGACGCCTGTGTTGCTTACCATGAAGGCGTATCCTGTGTCAAAAGCTTTGACCTTACTCAAAACATCGTCCATATAATCAAGAGGTACATCCACACCGGCAATCCCTACAAACTCTCCATTTTTAAAAATAGGAGAGTCATAACTCACCATGAATATTCCTTCATAAAAGTAGGGTTCGGTCAGGACATCTTCTTCTCTGGCTTTTGGCAGCTGGTAATAATCAGAAAAATCATAGTGGACAAGAGGCTCAATTGTCATAGGACCTTTAATTTTATTGCAATAAGGAACAAATCTGCCTGTTGCATCGTGTCCTGAGGCGTTAATATATTCTGCATCTTTGCCATCAAAAGCGTTTGGCTCGTATCCCACATAAACCCCAATCAGATTTGGATTTTTTTCAAGGATATTCTCAAGGATGCCTATTACCTCAGTCCTGTTGGAAGCCTTGTAATTTTCCATTGTAAGAGCAAGAGTTTTTGCAACTGCGCTGTTAGCTTTCATGCCGGTATCGAACTGGTTTGCATAACTGCTTGCCATTTCAATTGATTTCTGATAAGCCAGCTTTTCTTCCTGGGAGGTGACCGTACTGATGATCACAGCCGTAGAAACTGCGAGAACAAGAAAAACCCCAACAACAATGTAGATAACTAGCTTTGATTTCAGGGGGAAATTATTAAATCTCATAGTCAAAACTCCAGCCAGTTATGAAAGAAAGGTGGAAGGCCTATTTTGGTCCTGCCTGTAAAGATAAGGCATGCTTCAGATTTCGATTACTTCTTGAGACAATTCATTATAATGCATGAAAAGCTCCCTTCCCCAGCGAAGAGCGCTTGCATCGAAACTCATCACTTTCCTATGGTCGTATTTTCCCTGCTTGTTGAAGAGGCAGATATACATGAATTTTTCAGTAACAGCAATTGTCGGAAGATTCAGGTTTTCCTCGCAGATCTTAACAACCGTACTCTCGGAGTCGAGCAGGGTTTCCAGCTCGTCTCTACAATCATTTTTTAGCCTTTCAAGTACGGCTTTTGTAAGCACTATTTCCATTTCAGCTCCGCTTTTTGCAAGCCTGGAATAAAGCGACGAATAAAGAGGATGATAGTAAGAAAGCGAACTCATGATGCATCTGGACTTTATAAGATTCTCCGTAAATTCCCTTGGAAGGTCAAACAGATGGTTAAGATCAGGTTCGATTACCATGCACTCACCCAATTCTCCAAGCCGCATAAATTGCTCCTGGGGAATGACACTTGTATCCCGGCTTGTCCAGTATTCCTTGTTTTCCTCGAGGACCTCAAGCGTATTCAGGAGAGGGAGCATGTTTCCTACAACAAGTTTTCCAATCTCCGAGAGCATATAAGTGTTCTCTTTCTGAAGGACCAGGCCCTGTTTTTTAAGGATTTTAATCTGGGGCATCATCGCCTTTGAGGTCACGTTGAGAGAGGTTTTTATTTGCTCAATATTCCTGGGACCTTCCATAAGCAGGAGAAGGAGATTTTTTCTTTTTTCAGAAAGCCAGATAGTGTCACACAAAGATGAGCTCATTGTTAACTTATATATATAGAGAGTACTTTTATTAAAAGATTATGTTACAAACGAGTTATATTTAAAAAAATTTTGATTTTTAAAAAGATTCTAAAAGGCTTCCTGAGCTTTGATAGACTAGGTTGAAAAATTTAACGGCATTAAAATATCACTTTACTTTAGAACCTGCATGTAGCTCTTTCTCCTACCCGAAACTTTTGCAAGAGCAATGCGAATCGGGCTATATATTATTGAAACCATAGATAAATCACTTGCCAGTTAACAAGAACAAATCCAACAAAAAATAATTGCCTGAAAGAACAATGAATACTTCTGGAAGGGCAAGTAATAAATTAGAACTAGCGTTAAAAACGGGATATATGGTCACAGGATAAACAAAAATGGCAAGAAAGATAGGATAAAGTGACCGCTAAAATTATTAAAAATGACAAGAAAAACGGAATAAAACAACCACCAATAATAAAAACTGTAAAATAAAAAACGACATAAAAAATGAACTAAAAATGGCGCATTAAAAACAGATTAAAAGTACAAACATTAAAAAACGATAGAAATTATTGCATCCTTTTGAGAAGAGATTAAAGAGTACTGCTGGATTCATGCCGGATCTATGTGAAAATCTGGCTGAAACTCACGGTATCTCTGGAGAACTAAAAAGGAACATTTCAGGTTTAACCGAAATTTTCCTTACTCCGAATTCCAGCAAATGCATTAAAAATGTACCAGAGCTTTGGTATGTGGGAATGCCATAGCTTCTGGATACCTCCGTAACTGAATTTTTTCACTATTACTATCTCAACTATAGCCCTATCTCAGAATAAACTACGCAGATGTCCAATTGGACTTTTTGATTTTTCAATATCAAGATAACCAATCAAAGTACAATAACTTATAAGTTGCAAAGGTTATTTCATTGCAGGTAATATGTCAGATTAGACAGTTAGTCCAATTGCAGTTATTAATTTCACTACAAACAATATACTTGGGATATGAGGTCTAATGATGACTTTTTACCTTGTAACGTGATATAGTCAAGTTATATTCTTCGTACTTATTTTCCTCACTTTTTCTATTTTTCCTCACTTTTTCTATTTTTTACCCCTTACTCAATTTTCGGCCAGAATGGTTATTTTCTTGTAGAGCTAATCCTAAAACTCAAAACAGTTTCTTTTGAGCTATAATTTGCAATTCTCAAAACTTTGGATCATGAAAACAGTTTTAAAAATATACCGATTGAGAATAAAAGTCACGCCTGTAATTGTTGCAACAAAAATCTCATTTATCATGAGCAGTTACATTATTTAGCCTCGTGACTAAAAGTTGGCTTTGGGATGAACTCGTAGAATTGAGATAGCGAAAATGTCTTTAGTTTCAAGGCTTTTTGTCTTTTGATAATAAAAAAATGAGTATGAGGCTTCAGGATTATTAAGGTTACATATTTTCTATAATATTATTATCTGTAAATTAATATTAGTATCTATAAATTAATATTATTATCTGTAAATTAATATTATTATCTGTAAATTAATATTATTATCTATAAATTAATATTATTATCTGCAAATTAATATTATTATCTGTAAATTAATATTATTATCTATAAATTAATACTACCGCATATAGATTATGTATCCTGTAGCCACCTATTTTCTGCTAACCCTTTTTGCACCAGAAACAGAACTCATGATCCGATAATATTTATCGACTCACGAGTTTGACCGGTTTCCGAAAAATGAAAACGGTGGAAATTTTCGGATTTACTTTTGTAATGTCTCTTTGCGCCCTTTATATCGTGGACTCGCCTGATAGGGAATTATCCGTCTCTAAAGTTGTCCTGTTTTCATTTTGGGAATAGTACCAGAGAGGGAGATAAAGGGCAAGCACCACGAAGCCAACTATCGTTGAAGTCCAGCCTAACTCAAGACTGTTAAGGTATATTATCCCAATAAGACACAGAGGGAGGTTAAAAAACCCAAAGAAAAGGGCTACGTATTGCCAGCTTCCAGGAGCTTTGAACGGTCTTTCAAGCTTAGAGAACCTCGGGTCAATTTTTGCCTTAACATACGCGAGCAGACTTATCCCGTTGGCACAGACATAACCTATTGCTGAAGCTGCAACTATAGCTGCAGGAGTTCCCAGGCAGATGAAACCCATATTCAGGAGGGCAATGACGATCATTGCGTTGACTGGAGTTCCATGTGAATTCATTTTTCCAAAGAACCCTGGCAGATTTCCTTCTTCAGCCATGGAATACATGGCCCTTGAAGCTCCAAGGAAGGCAGTCTGGATAATAAGAACCATTGCCGCAATCAACATGAAGATAGTCAGAGATCCACCTATAGGACCAAGGGTCATCTGGGCTATAGGCAGCATTGGAGAAACCGGTTCGTCCAGGATTCCTTCAATTCCCAGAGCTCCTGTACAGGCTGCCTGGACAAGAATGAAGGTCACAAGACATATCGCACCGCAGATAAAGAGGGCTTTTGGGACATCTGATTTGGGCTGTTTATATTCGGGCCCGTAGATCGCTGCGGTTTCCCAGGCGCAGGCACTCCACTGAGCCATTGCAAAAAGCCCGAGCAAGATCAGGATATGCTGGATATCCCAACTCCAGTTTGTGGGAAGCCAGGCACCGGTAATATTACTGATCTCAAAGTGCCCGGTTACGAAAGGCGCAAGGGCAATAATGATAAGTGGGGCAAGCGAAAGCACGGCAAGAATGTACCCGAGCTTTGCTCCACCCGATAGCCCGCGATAATTAACCAGGATAAGAAGCACGAATACGACTGCACCGGACGCCAGGTAAACAACAAGGTCAGGCACACCTGCAAGTGCAGGGACCAGGCCTTTAAGATAGCTTCCGATCAAAATTGAATAGATTGCAAGAACCGGATTCCAGGCAAACCAGTAACTCCAGGCACTGAAACCTCCAAGCAATTTGCTAAGGTCATATCGGTTATTTGCGTTACCCGTAAAAACACTCTGGGCGTACCCTGGAAGCCCGGATGCTTTCGGGAACATTGTGGCAAGTTCTCCGTAAGCAAAATTTTGCATGAAACCCTGAAAGACAGATAGCGCCCAGATAATGATTGCAAAGGCCCAGACATAATTTGCAAAATAACCTATGGACGGCAGGATCAGCACAGGAACCCCCAGGGCAATTGCAAGTCCTTGCTTCCAATCAATTGTTCGCTGGAGCCCTCCGTTTTCACTGTTTTCGTCGCTCATTTTCAAACACACTCCTATAATTACTATAGACGGAAATTGACGATTCGCACAGCTCTTGCAGCATAAATCGACTCATAAAAGCCTGCAAATGGAAAAAGTGGAAAATCAGGAAAATCAAGCCTTCCCAGAATATTATCAAGAAATATCTTCCAGAACTATTTTCCAGAAATATCTCCAAGAGATATCTTCCAGAAACATCGCCTAGAAACATTATCAAGAAATATTCTGAGAAAGATCTACAGGAGATCTATATCCGCTTTTTCGTATCTTCTTAGTTATTCTGGAGCTTTTCTTTACGCTATCTGCTTTCTGAAGAGATTGCAGGAATTAATCTTAATACCGAGCAACTTTTCAATGTTCATCTTTGCAGCAATACCCTTTGCAGCGCCTGGTACTGACGTTATAATACCAATATCAAGTTCTTCACGCAGTTCGCGCATAACGTGCTCGTCTACAAGGTCCATCTTGTCGACCCCGAGTTTCTTTGCAACGTACTCTTTTGCCTCACCTATGCGCATATTCTTTGAGAACTCCATTCTTGCAACAAGGTCTCCTGCAGCTCTCATACCAGTCATACCTGAAGCCATTATGTGGGAAATCGGCATACCCATTGGGTCGCCGACTCCGATCTATATGCCGTCGACGCCTGCGATTTCGACCATTGCCTTGCTTGCTCTGGTAACCGCATCAATTGGAGGTGTTTCGAGCATGGGAATTCCGCCAACTCCCATACCCATATTTACATGACAGGGGATTGGAGAAGCTCCTACGGCAGCCTTGATGAAAGTAACTGCACGAGCAAGGTTCCAGGCTGAGGTCTTACTGGTATTGGTGTTGCATACTGGTCCAAATACATTTGCTCCGGCTTTTGCAACAAGCGGGGCCTGCTGATGAGGCCATAATCCGGCAAGGGTAACGCCGTCATACTGAAGGTTTCCGTGCATACCAAGGACACACTCCCCAGCCATACCTGCTTCAATGTACATATCAGGGAACTCTTTTCTGAGGGCTTCAATCGCATGGAGTGTACCATACATGTCACCGTCGCCTGCTGCACCGGTTGTGTCGAAGTTGACCCCATCGGCACCGGAGGCAAAGAGCTTCTGCATAACCCAGACAGTGTCTCTTGTCAGGTGTTCTGCAGCATGTTCCATTGATTCCCAGGCTTCCTGAATCTTGAAAGCCTTCATGAGGTCGCCAGGGTTCTCGAAAGGTCCATCAGGAGTATAATACAATCCCATGTTTGGCATTGCGCCGTAAAACAACGGAATAACCATGTTCTGCTGGCAGACTTCCATTGCCTGGCACTCGTTTGATACAACAGGTTTGACAGGCTTGAAGCTGTAATCAATGTGCCCGAGTTCCATTGTGTCAGCACCAAAAGCACGCTCGTGCGTCATGCAGCCAACTAAACGGCTGGAAGGAATACCAACACCGCTGTTGCCCTGGTCACCGTCAAGCCTGATGGTACCGATGTCGTGTGTCACAGGAATTTCCATACCCTGTTCGACACTAACAGTCTTGCCGGGCATCATGAGGATCTCTGCAAGCTTGTCCATTTCATTGGCGCTCAAGGTAGGGATCTCGCCAAGGTCGGCAGCATTTGCAGTTCCGGCCTCAATCTCCGCCATTATTTTTTCTTTGGTAAGGTAGACACGTTTACCGTCTCCCATACGCAAAGCGTATTCGGTTGCCATTTTTATCCTCCATAAGATCAACTTAGTTTAGACCACAAATTTTATTGACAAATTATATTGATAATTGGGGTTCAGAGTAGCATTTCCTTTGCTTTTGCGACAGCTTCGCTTGCGTTTTCAGCATAGCAATCGGCACCGATTTTGTCAGCCCAAGACTGGGTCGCAGGGGCTCCGCCTACCATGACTTTTACTTTGTCCCTTAGCCCTTCTTCCTTGAGGAGCTCAATTACATCCCTCTGCCCCTGAAGGGTTGTGGTCATAAGGGCGGAAATTCCAACCATATTGGCATCGACTTCCTTTGCCTTTTCGATGAAGTTCCTGACCGGAACATCCCTGCCAATATCATATACTTCAAAACCAGAAGACTGGAGCATTGTGGATACTATGGACTTACCTATATCATGAACGTCGCCTTCGACCGTACCGTTTACGATAATCCCTAGTTTCTTACTCTCTGTTCCTGCAGGGAGCTCAGCTTCAAGCACTTTAACCCCTGCTGTCATTGCATCAGCAGCCATCATTACATGGGGCAGGAAAAGTTTCCCTCTCTCAAAAAGAATTCCTACCTGGTTCATGCCTGCAGAAAGACCTTTGTCAATGATCTCAGCTGGTTCCATAACTTCTTTTGCTTTATTAACAGCTGCGAGCACTGCATCTTTTTTACAGGAGATAACTGCATCAGAAAGATCCTGAATAAGTTCCTCTTTGGTTGCCATTTTTTGTACCTCCACAAATGCCAGAAATTCCCTTAGTATTTGAAGAGAAAACTAAATCTAGCATTCTAATTGGATATTTATATATAAGTCCAGAATTATTTAGCCCAACCTGTAGAGTTTTTTCAAAAAAGGCAGGAACTTGAGTACTGCCTATGAATTTGAAAAGCCAGTACGTTATGACACCCCTGATGGACAGATCTCAAGTCATGAGATTTTTCAATGGTATTGAAAATTTCAACGGTTTGCAGAACTAAATTTGTTTTTAAGAAATAGAGAACACTAGATTTAGGGTTAATTTCGCCATAGTTGACATATGAGCCTACCAGGTTCTTCAACCGAGTCAGGCTCTTGTCAGGCAAACTTCTCTGTTTTTCCGAGTTTAGTAGATTATGCAGCCCACTTTCCGCAGCATGTTATATCAATTTATATAATTGTTTCTGCCATTGTTTTTTCTGAAGACGGACCTGTTTTCTCAAACATGTGTTTTTGAAATATCCTGCAGTTTTCGACCTTTTTCCTTTATTGAAAATTTTCAGTATTGATATCTTGAGGCTTCGGTTGAGGTAACAATTGCAAATTTTCGAATAATTTTCCAAAAACGATAACATGAAAAATGTTATTTTTTTGAAAACATCTGTCGAAAGTGAAGTTGATAATAATATGATTCTTAATTCCATTTTTTGGTTGTTAACTTATGCTCAAACTAAATGTTTAGGGTTATTGTTTCCTTTAATGAAATTTCATCCTTATTTTTTCTCATTTTTGCCTCTACTTCTATTGTTTTTCATTTCATACTCTCCGTTTAATTTTTTACTCTGATTATTTTCATCTAAAGTTTTGATACTAGTTAAATTTTTTTATGATGAGTGCTTTTTTTAATTATGGTGTCTTAATGATTAATGGGAAGTCACTCGCTGCAGAGCAATTAAGGGAAGTTTATTATGTCTGTTTCTCTCAATCAGCACAATTATATCCAGAAAAATTTGGAAAGCTTTCTGGAATTTCAATCAAACTATTCGTCTGATAACTCTTTTTCTTTCGGGCCTTTGGAAGGAATAAAACTCTTCCTTGATATGGACGGAGTCCTTACGGATTTCACCGCAGCCTGTGAGAAGATCGAGGGCAATATGATGTTCTGGTACAGTACCGACAGAGAGCTCTTCTGGAAAAAGATTACATCTGCAGGAATCGAGTTCTGGTCCGAGATGTCCTGGATGCCCGGTGGGCAGGAATTGCATGGTTTCCTTAGAAGCTCGGGACTTTGTCCGACAATCCTTTCTGCGCTTCCCGGACCTGAGAGAAAAAAAGCCTTAATCAATGCTAGAGAAGGAAAAATCAAATGGATCAGGAAGGAACTCGGGCCCTCTTATGCAGAGGCTGCAATTCTCTGTTACCGCCCGGAAAAAGCCTTACAATCAGGGTTTGCAAGAGTTCTTATTGATGACAACTCTGAGAATATCCGCGAATGGGAAGAAGCAGGAGGTATAGGAATCCTGCATAAGAACACCAGTCGGACGATCCGGTGTTTCACTAAGGTTCTTAAAGTCGAGCAAAAGTTCTGATATGCTAAACTTTACAGGTTAAACTTTACAGGGGAGGTCGAAAAGGCTTATTCTTCCTGATTACAGGCTACGATAAGAGCCACAAAGTTTTGCCTGTGGTTTTTGATATATTCTCCTTCCACATCTTTTAACCACTTTTTTGCTCCGTGAATTGCATGGTCCCCGCAGATAAAGAAAATCGTTCCTTTTTCCGCATTTCTGAAAATCTCGCCCAGGTTTTTATCCACAGCCTTTGCAGCCTTTTTCAGTTCTTCCCAGCTTTCTGCCCTGTGAGAAAAACGGTCAAGGGTTCTGAGGTGAACCGCCAGTATATCGGGCTTTTCTTTAAGGGCATGTAGCGCATAGTTTGTTATCTGAAGGTCATAATCCAGGATATCCTCGGAATTCGGAACTCCATAAAAGTCCTTTATCCTTCCCCTGAAACTTTCCGCACCTTCGGTCTCTATGACTGCTGACGCTTTCATGCCTGCCCTACAAGCCCATTCCATAATGCTTTTCAATTTTGGGTTTTCCGAGTCTTTTGTCCTTTCAGTATAAATGTCTGCGGTCGAGTAGATATTATGTTCTTCTGGTAGATATCCTGTAAAGATTGATGCAATCGCAGGGGAGGTTATTGTTGCCGGGGATTTACACCTGAAGAGGAGCCCTTTTTCGGCGATTTTGTTCAAGTTCTTCATTATCGGAGAAAAATAGTTATAAAGAGAATACCCCAGACTGTCAACCACAATGATTACTGCTCTTTTGCAGCTTCTTTCCTTTGCGTAGCTCTCTACTTCCGGAATTGACCTGCCAGTTGGCGGAACCATAGGGATTTTCAGTAATCTCGAGATCGTAGGAGCAATATCAATGGTGTTGCACTCTATAATTTTCATAAGCTCTCTAATATATTATTTAGCAAGCTGGCTTATATTTGTTTCCTGTATTCAGGTTTTAAACTCAGGTAACTGCAACTAATTATATTGGACCAAGTATGAATGTTCAGGGAATAAAATGAGTATCCAGGATAGAATAAACGCCAAAAATGAAGAGTTATCTGAAGCAGAATCCTCTAAGAGCATGTCTTAAAATTAAATCTGGTTCTATAATTGAGATAGGACTTATGCATTTAAATTGATAAACGGAGTGTTAAACTGTTAATATCCAAAACGAAAGTTTAAACCATGACTTTTATTGTGCTTGATTTTATACATCGAGTGCGTAATATGAATTTAAATGGAACGTTGCATATTATCTAATTGTATAAATGATTTTTATCTAATTGTATAAATGATTTTTATCTAATTGTATAAATGATTTGAATTTTAAGACAGTCTCTTAGAGTCTGCCCTTTATACTAGTTGTTAGGGTAAGTTTGATTTATGCAATTAAAAATCTCTCAAAACAAACTAAAAAATCAACTATTTAAAAAATTAACTATTGTTTTAACCCAAGATAAAAAGGATAAGATGTTTATTTCTTTGAAAGGTTTTAGAGATTTTTATTATCTTGTGCATCTAATCAGCTACTTTGTTTCTAAATCTTGTTTCTCATAAATATAATTATAATATTTAGTATTGTATTTAAATAAATAAATAAATAAATAAATAAATAAATAAATAAATATTAAACAGAATATAATTTATCTGATATTAAATGTATGTCAAGAAATAACTTAAACCAATTTTTACACTGTACTCAAACACTAATAAAACAGTTTCATTTCAGTCGAATAAACCGTTGCTTGCAGCTGGGTGCCCAGCGTAACTTTGATTCAAAACACAAATCGTCGCTCAAGCTATTTAGCTACGACTCTTTAATTGAAGAGGCCTGATCTATACTCTTTAGCAAAAACTTGGTCTCTTCTCCGAATTTGAATTTTGTGAGGATACGTCTATGAAAATAGATAATAAGAGTTTGAAGATAAGAAAAGCAGCATTTCTTCTAAGCGTTGCTGGTTTGGTAATATTAACAGCTATAGGAATGCCTGCAGGCGCCAGTGAGATCAAAGTTAAAAGTGTAGTTCCTGAGAATAACACAACTATGTTGTTACAGGTGCCTGATGTGCGCCAATCCACCAACTACTCGTGTGGGGCTTCATGCTTTCAGGCTGTAGTAAGCTACTGGGGCGGTAAAGATATGGGAGAAGGCCAGTTTATTGAGCTCGTCAATACTACTCTTGGAGAGACTGAACGCAAGGGCACCACCCCCAGCGGCATAGTAGAAGGGGCAGAAAAAATGGGGTTTAGAGCTGAGATTAGGGAGAACCTGACACTGGACAATTTAAGAGACTCCATTAATAAGGGCATTCCAGTAATAGTTAGACTTCAGGCCTGGAAGGATGAGAATCAAACTTGGGAAATGAATGCGAGCAGTCACTACATGGTAGTCATAGGCATAGACAGCAAAAATGTGTACTTTGAAGACCCATGGATACTTGGCAACAGAGGGTATATTCCACATGATGAGTTCATAGAACGTTGGCATACTTTCAGTTATGAATCTCCTACAGCTGATAAAAAAACAAATATGATTCATATGGGAATCTTTATCAGTGGAGACAAGCCTGCACAAAATCCTGGTTTCATACACGTGGACTAAATCCAGGTACCAATATGCTTGAATATGTCCAGAATTGAGAAATCTAAGAGGCTGTCTTAAAATTCAAACTATTTCTACATTTGGATAGTGATTGTTGTTGATTTTTAATTCAGATTGTAAATTTATTAGATTAGGCTTACTCACTCTATGTATGAAATCAAATACATCAGACATTATAGTTAAAATTTATACTTTAACTATTTAAAATTTTGATGCCACCATTTTTCAGTACAAATGAGTAATTACTATCACTATTACAGAATCAATCTAATATTAAGACACGCTCTAAGAAGGGAAAAGGTTTTTCAGAATTGATTAGATATACCCTATCAGGCTACTTTTTAGGACTTATATCCAAATTGCCCAATTTATATTCTACCTTAATCATATTGGTTTGGGCTTTTAGAGGACGAAAGAAATTTCAGGATATATCAATTTTATTATTGTTCCGTCAATAATCAGTTGATATTTTTCCAGAATATTCACATTTGTACTCCGATCTCATACCTGCTTATGTACACTAACTTTTTGTATACAGGTAAGCTTAGAAAACAGAAAAACTCAAAAAAACACAAAGATAAAATATCAGCCAGCCACTAAGCACAACTTAATTATTTACTAAATATAAAAATGAAAAAGCAGCCTTATTAGGCCGCTTCTGCCCAAAATATAAGGCTTCCATTAAACTGTCCTGTAGAGGAATAATTTCCTGGTAGGTCAAGCTGGGCTTCCGAGGTTTCGGACGCGTTTGAAGCTATTGTCTTACTGTAATCAGAACATTTGTTCTGGTCAAGCATAAGCCCTGTATTAAATGGGCCGTCATCCTGGTCTTCCACTTCAGCCGTTACTTTTATACTACCGTGTCCATTGTTTTTAAGGGTCAAAGGTACGGACTCGCTCGACGCTCCCGGTTTTACTGTTCCGAAATTGACTGAGTTCGGTGTGACCTGCAAGCAAATAGCAGGTGTGATGTTCACAGTAAGTGATACCGTAGCTGAATCAGATCCAGATGAACTGGTTCCATTATCACATGTTCCGTTATCACTGGTTCCATTATCACATGTTCCGTTATCACTGGTTCCGTTGTCACTGGTTCCGTTGTCACTGGTTCCGTTGTCACTGGTTCCGTTGTCGCTGGTTCCGTTGTCACTGGTTCCGTTGTCACTGGTTCCGTTGTCGCTGGTTCCGTTGTCACTGGTTCCGTTGTCACTGGTTCCGTTGTCACTGGTTCCGTTGTCACTAGTTCCGTTGTCACTGGTTCCGTTGTCACTGGTTCCGCCTTTATAACTGACAGAAAGGATTGCACTCGAGGGAGCAAGGTAGTCCCCACTATTATCTGTAATAGATGGAGGAATTATCTGAGCCATGTTATTATTGGCCAGGAGATAATTTCCGACAGGTCTAGCTTCATCGATATCCAGATCCGAATATGGAGTCGAGTCATAAACACCGGATATGTTCATTTTATTAAATTTCAATCTAATGCCATCATGTCCTCCAGACTGGACTACAGTCAAGAGCTTGGCACTGTCTACATTGCTGAGATTTATAGAGCCGTTGAATGGGATTTTTACGGTAGCCTCTTCAGGAGTCAGACCACCTGAAGTACTCATCGTACTCACCATGTCACAGCCTTCATTTATCCAGTATTCGGTTTCGTTTCCTGTGGCATCTTCATACACCACAAGTAAACCAATTCCGTCAAAGCAGACAAAGTTTCCGGTATCACTATTGGCATTTGTAACTACTGTGGTATAATTTCCACTTCCTTTTATAAGATCCGTTACATCATAAGCCCAAGTACCACTTGGGTAGTCATATACAGAACCCCATCCCTTCTGGTCACTGTATTCGGCATCCGGAGTCAGAGAAGTCCCCTGGAACTGCAGGTTCATGGAAGGATAGACTCCGGTAGTGCGTGTAGCACTCCATGTCCAGTAATTATAGAGTCTTGCAAGCTTTACAGTTGCATCTGCAGGAAGCTTCAGGTTGTGGTGTACTGTATATGTGCCGTCAGAAAATACCTTGCCGCTGTACTTGCTGTCTCCGTACTCATAAATTATGTCGCCTTTAACAGTGTCATGGGCATAAGTTTCAAGAGGCTTGTCTCCAGTATATCCGTTAGAGGTATCAGAGGAGTTATTTCCACTACTGTTGTCTGAGGAGTTATCACTACCATTGTCTGAGGAGTTATTTCCACTACTGTTGTCTGAGGAGTTATCACTACCATTGTCTGAGGAGTTATCACTACCATTGTCTGAGGAGTTGTTTCCACCACTGTTGTCTGAGGAGTTATCACTACCATTGTCTGAGGAGTTGTTTCCACTGCCGTTGTCTGAGGATGAAGTAGTGTATTCAGCTGTCATTATAGCAAGTGCATTTTTATAGAATGCGTCAGTCCGATCATATGTCAGGGTATTTGCACCTGTCGATTTAAAATCGTCCGTAACATCCCAGGAATCAGATCCACAGTAAGTTCCCTGAGGTGTACCTGAAGTGAGTGCATTTCCGTTGAAAGTGTATGACCCGTCTGTACTTGCCATGTGTACATCTGTAAGCGTTGCATCTGTCAAGGACGCATCAGATGGCAAAGCTGCCTGGAAAGACGTACTCCCAACGTAAGTTTCGCCATTGTCATCAACATAATAAGTATCCGGATCATGTCCACGGTTTACCTGATACCAGATCTTTTTTCCACTACCATCGTCGTAAGCTACAATGAGGGTTATCAGTTTTATTCTGCCATCAAATTTATTGTCACTAGGTTCGGTATGTACGGTAGCCTTGTTTGCCCCGGACTTTACAAGACTTGTGACATCATAATACATCATGTAGTCACTGGTTACCCTGTTAACGTGGTCGTTTACCTGGACATATGCTTTTCCGTTATTACCTCCATTAGTAATGTATGTATAAGGAACATTGAGGGATTCTGTTCCTAGAGTTTTATCGTTAAAGCTTACTGTTGCTGTTCCTTGATAATTATTTTGCATGTGTCCACAGTATACAGTTGTGAGCAACATTGCCCATTCGACCTTGGCGTTAGACGGCAATGTAAAGGTCTTGTCTATAGTTTTAGCGTCGTGTATTGGCTGATCTGCTGTTCCGTAGTAGCTGTCACAATAGACACCTCCACTTACTGTTCCGCTGTGGACAGAAGCCAGAGGGACCCCGCCGACGTAATTGTCAGCCAGGCAGACTCCACTACTCAGCATCAGAGTTAACAATATCAAAATTAGTTTTCTATTCGTTAACCTTCCTCCTGTACATCAATTAGAGAAAGAATTCTAGAGATCTGTGAATAAGAAGCTCTTTTCAAAAAAATAACAGGAATCTAGACTATTACCTGTAAAAGCAGAGCCAAGTCGTTTTCATTGGGTTTTAAGGAAAGTATCAAATGCTTTTGTCAGACTGAATGGATCATATTAATTTCAGTTCTGAGTGACTCCTTTAGACAGTTATCTTCAGGATTCTTTCTCCCAACAATTTTCCAATTGTTAATTTTGATTACTTTTTAAGATAAATAATCATTTTCTTAATAACTATTCAGATATATTAATCTTTCCAAATGTTTTATATGTGCAGAAATATATAAGATATTATGTGAATTGTAATTATAAATTTCCTAAAAATTATTTGATTGATGTTGATTTTTTACTTGACAGATTATAATTGTTACTAATTAAAAATTCAAAATAAAATGTCTAAACCAGCAATTAAAAAATTTTGATTTCATAGGTTTGCCTATCAATTTTTATAATGGTGTTTAATGTTTTTGATTTGTCCCAGCTAATTAATTACTGAGTATCTATTTATAGTTCAATAAACGATTATTTATCCTAAAATTTATAATTATTATTAAATAGTAATCTTTATTTAATAGTTTTTATGAATAATTGCTAAAAACATGTGCAAATATTGGAAACATTGCTTTATAATCCTGATTTGGAAGTTTTTATAAGTTGACTACAGTGCGCCTCATAGAATGGAGAAAATTAAAGAACATAAGGTAGAAATCCAAACAATTTGAACTAAGCAAAAACGTGAAGCTCATTTATACATTACAAGATTTACATTCCTGTTAAATAATGATTTAAGCGATATTAAATAACTATCTTGGAGTCACAAACTTTAAATATGAAAATAGTTAAATAAATAGTCTCAAAAACGTAGAATTCTCAGGAAAATAAACGTAGAATTCTCAGGAAAATAAACGTAGAATTCTCGGAAAAATTGCGGGAGCAAAAAGTGAAAAATTATTATGTATTTTTTAGATATAGTAAATAGCTCCCCCCACTACATAAAACCTTGCCATTTTACATTTTATGGAGATTTATTTAATTATTTATTTTTAACTGTTATATACTTTGATTTCGTTACTTTATTAATACCTGCTGCATTGGAAACTGTAAGTGTCACTGTATATTTTCCTGCTTTGTAATACTTATGGACTGGATTCTGTTTGGCTGAAGTTTTTCCATCTCCAAAATTCCATTTCCATTTCGTTGGCGTTCCTGTACTTTTGTCAGTAAAGGTAACTTTTAATGGTGCTTTTCCGGAGGTTGAAGATGCAGAGAAAGCAGCAACAGGTTTTGCTGTCACTGTGATATACTTTGATTTCGTTACTTTATTAATACCTGCTGCATTGGAAACTGTAAGTGTCACTGTATATTTTCCTGCTTTGTAATACTTATGGACTGGATTCTGTTTGACTGAAGTTTTTCCATCTCCAAAATTCCATTTCCATTTCGTTGGCGTTCCTGTACTTTTGTCAGTAAAGGTAACTTTTAATGGTACTTTTCCGGAGGTTGGAGATGCAGAAAACGCAGCAACAGGTTTGTTACTTGAGGTCTTGTATTCTGCTGTTATTATGGCGAGTGAATTCTTATAGAATGGAGCACTCCTGTCATAGGTCAGGGTGTTTGTGCCGGTAGATTTAAAGTTGTCTTTAACACTCCATGAATCGGATCCACAATAAGTACCCTGAGGTGTACCTGAAGTGAGTGTTTTTCCGTTGAAAGTGTATGATCCGTCTGTACTTGCCATGTGTATATCCGTAAGTTTTGCAGATGTTAGTGTAGAACCCGCTGGTAAAGCTGCCTTAAAAGCTGTGCTTCCAATGTAGTTTTCACCCAGGTTATCATCACTATAATAAGTATCCGCATCGTGCCCGCGGTTCACCTGATACCATATCTTTTTTCCGCTGCCGTCATTGTAAGCTACAATGAGAGTTATCAGTTTTATTCGACCATCAAATTTACTATCACTGGGCTCCGTGTGTACGGTAGCTTTGTTTGCCCCGGACTTTACAAGACTCGTGACATCATAATACATCATATAGTCACTGGTCACCCTGTCAACATGGTCGTTTACCTTGACGTATCCCTTTCCATTATTGCCTCCATTGGTAAGGAATACAAAAGGAACTTTAAGAGATTCTGTTCCGAGGCTTTCCCGTTAAAACTCACCTTTGCAAGCCCCTGGTAATTATTTTGCATGTGTCCGCAGTATACGGTTGTGAGCAACATTGCCCATTCGACCTTGGCGTTAGACGGCAATGTAAAGGTCTTGTCTATAGTTTTAGCGTCGTGTATTGGCTGACTTGCTGTTCCGTAGTAGCTGTCACAATAAACACCACCACTTACTGTTCCGCTGTGAACCGAAGCCAGAGGGATCCCGCCGACGTAATTGTCAGCCAGGCAGACTCCACTACTCAGAATAAGAGTTAACAATATCAAAATTAGTTTTCTATTCATTGACCTTTCTCCCGTACTTCAATTAGAGAAAGAATTTCCAGAGATCTGTGCATAAGCAGTTCTTATCAAATAATTAACAGGAACCTGAGTGTTGCCAATAAAAGTAAATTCAAATAATTATTATTCTGTTTTAGAAAATGTGACCAAATGTGTATTCGAACTAGATATCTCAAATTAATTCCCGTTTCTGAGGGACTCCTTTAGACAGTTATCTTTTGGGTTCTTTCTCATAAGATTTTTCAAATTATATCTAATATTTAATACAAATAATCATTTTATTAACAATTATTCAGATATATCAATCTTTCTAACATTTTAAAATTGAAAAAATATATAAATTTTTATGCGCATTTGTTATTTTTATTTTGACAAATTAAGAGATTTATCTTAAAGTGCAGGTGTTAATTATTGAAAACCATAATAATTAGCAATCTTTTTCATTTTTCCAAAAAAATAGTGATAATGGTCGTGGAAATTTCTTATGAATCGGAGAATTTTTAAAGATTCTATCCCAAAACTTCCTGTAATTTCATTATTACTGCTAAGATTACAACTCCCAAATATGATATCTCTTGTATCCTCTTCAACTTGTATGGGTAAAAGCAGTAATGGATTTCTAACCACAGACAAAATGTAATAGTTATTCCATCTTCCTTTATCAGTTATTCCATTTTCCTTTATCATATCATGGAGTAAACTTTGAGTAAAAATAGAACTTGAAGCTTTAAAACAATCTCTGGCTTCGCTGGACATCAATCCAGATGAAATTAAAAATGGAAATTAAAAATGAAATGTATGCCAAAGCTTTTCATATTTTATTTTCTATCATTGAAGTTTCCACTCAAATGTGAAGAAGATACCTTATTTATTCTTATTTACTCTCCTTTTCTTTCAACCCATAATAAATATCCAGTAATTTGAGGGTGTTTTCAGAGACCTGCACCTTCATTTCCTTGTCCGGCCTGAAAAAAGCAAAATGGTGGATCTCACTTCTTGGTTCTGGCACTCCTTTAGCCTTAATCTTGAAAACCTTGGACGCATGAAACTTGAAAAGGTATCTTACATCGTATGCCCGAAGCCCTGTTTCTTCCCGAAGTTCCCGGATTGCGGCTTCGATGCTAGCTTCCCCCTTCTTGGGTCTTCCTCCGGGAAGCCTGTAGTAAGAGCCTGAACTGCTCACCAGCAGGATTCCTTCATCGGTTTCAAATATTACTGAGCCTCTTCGATTGTCGTATGCGCTTGAAATATTTTTTACCTTCTGTAAAACGGTTGAGTTTTAAAGGTGTATATTACTGATTTACTACCCCAATTAGAAGAGTTTATTTCTGGGAATACTCAAACATTCGGCGAGACCGTTAGCTCACTTTATGTGGCAATAATTAACGAGACTTTTTTATTTTTTCAGGGTGTCCAGTAATATTGATGAAAAATTTTTCATTAAAACATAAAAACAAACCGTTAAAACGTAAAAACAAATTATGACAATTAGTTAGACCTTATAAGTTAAAAAGCCTCATGGTTCAAGTTGATTAACATCAAACTTTTCTACTTTTTAGCAACCTATATATGTTAATTCTGTGATGTGAAGTAAAAACAAGTTCAAAAGAAAATGTGAAAATGACAGGCAATAATAACGAAAATGAGTATAGGTTATGAGATATAGAGGATGAACTTCGGGCTAATTCTAGCTTGAAAATCTCGAAATATTCTGTGTCCTTACTCGGATTAATTTTTTTAATGAGGTTCAGAAAACGTAACTTTTGCCTTATGGAGCTGTAAAATGAGAAATACTCCGGACTTAAGGTGGCTTGACTTAAAAAAGACCCTACAAAATGTAGACCGGAAAGAACTTATTAATATTATTCAGGATCTTTACAGGTATTCTGAGGAAAATAGAAGGTACCTGCTTGCCAGATCCATAGATACAAATGCTGAGCCCGGGATTCTGGAAGCTTACAGGGAAGTAATAAAAAATGAGTTTTCCCAAAAAGGGGCACGGGACGCTCAGGTACTCGGTTGCAAAAAAAGCAATTAGCGACTATTCGAAGGCTTCCGGGGATTTTGCAGGGAAAATGTAGTTGATGCTTTTTTACGTAGAAAATGGGGTGGATTTTACCAACGAATATGGAGATATAGACGGAGGAGTTTTATCAAGAAATATACAGTGCCTTTGACGAGTTCTGCACCAAGTTAGAAACACCTGAAGGTAAAACCCTTTATGCCGTTTTCAGAGAAAGGCTTTTTAATCAGCAGGAAAACAAAAGGAATGGCATGGGGATTTGGAGACGGAATAAAACTGCGTGTGAAAGAAATTGAAGATTTTTTTCAAGATGCTGAAGATTTTTTTGAAGACGCGCAGAGTGATTCATAACACAAAAAACGGAGGTGGGGGGTTCATGGAAAAAACAGATTCTGTAAAATGGACACAGGCGAAGAAAATCCTGCAGAAAGCTGAAAAAACGGAACTTGTCGATCTTATTTGTGAACTTTATGGACATTCGGTTGGAGACCGCATGCTCATAAATTCCAGATACCTTGGAGAGAGCGTAAAGACGAAAATGAATAAGATGCTGGATCAGTACCGGAAAATAATTAAAGAGGAGTTCTCCCCAAAAGAGGGACTGGGAAAAATCCATTACTCTGTAGCAGAAAGAGCTATCAATGATTATTCAAATGCTTCAGGAGACTTTTTGGGGACTCTGGACCTGATGCTTACATATGTTGAAAGAAGGGGTTCAATTTGCTCGTATTTTTGGAACAATAGATGATGAGTTCTATGACAACATTGAAGGGATGCTGGAGAGGTTTTGTGAACAATTAAAAACTGAGGAAGGACAGAAATACTATCATCTTTTCAGGGAAAGACTGCTTAAGGTCGATGTGGGACTGGAAAATGTCGGATGGGGTTTTGAGGAGGCAATTTATGATCTCATATCAGATATTGAAGATTTCTTTGAGGAAGAGCAGATTGATTCCTAAAACAAAAAACTCAGGTGAGTTTTCATGGCAGAAGAACCAACTTTAAAATGATCTGACTTGAAGAAATCGTTGCAGGAAGCAGACCAGAAAGAACTTATCAACCTGCTGCACGATTTGTACAAAAAATCCGCAGACAACCGCAGGTACATCACTGCCAGGTATGCAAAAACGGAAGACGAGAGCAAAATTCTTGAGGCCTACCGGAAAAAGGTTGTAAATGCATATTATACTCCACGAAGAGCAGCCAGTAGGCCCCATTATTCGGTAGCAAAAAAAGCTATCAACGACTATTCTAAGGCTTCCGGAAACATAAAAGGGACAATGGATCTGGCTCTTACTCTTGTGGAAAACGTTATGAAGTATATTCATGAATTTTCAGGCATTGACGAAGCATCTTACGTTGGTGGATCTGACATGATGGAAAAGTTTTGTGAGCTGGCCAGGAATGAAGAAGGGCAAAATTTTTACCCATACTTCAGAGAGAGACTTCATAAAATATACCGGGACTCTGAAGACAGCCCTTACGGAATAGGGGACAATTTACAGTATTATATCTCTAATCTGGTTGATGATATCGCGGACCCGGATGATGATTTTTTTGAAGAAGACATGAAGGACAACTGATGGTTAGTCCGTCCCGTTTTATTCTGGTTTGTGAGACGGGAAGTTTCCCTGTAGGAATTAACGATAGATTACTCGATTTTTAAACAGAAGAAAAAATCTAAATAAGATTGGTTGATTAAATAAGAACATGAAACTACAGTTAAAAAAAGATATAATTTCAGCCATTGGTTGGCTTGTTCTCTGGATTATTATCAGAAACTACATAAATGCCTGTACCTCTTAACTTTAGAATTCTAACAAAAAAACTTAACAGATTTTTAAAGGGAATTCAAATTACTGAAAGCTGCATAAAATAATTTATGGTTTACCCTTCAGATTTGCAAGCACTGCAGGGAAGATTACAACAAACAATTTTTTATATTTAAAATCCAATTTATTTTCAATGGCTGCTTCCTGGTCTCGATCAAAAACCCTTGGGACAAAGCAGAAGGTCTTTTCCTGGCGGATAGACAGTCGAGGAAACCTTTTCATAAAAAGGAAGTTCAGAAAGAATCGTTTTCCCAGAATCGATAAGATTAGCTGCCGCCACCTTGACAGGCTCTGCGAATTCATGCAGGATAGGGAATGGAAGACTCTTGCAAATAACGCCGCAAAACTATGCATGGGCACGGAAAAGGACGGAATCGGGAAATTCCTGTATAAGCTCCGTTCCGAAGTATCTTATGCTCAACTTTCAAGCCAGTTAGGAGCTATCTTTTACCAGGCTGGAGTGTGGGAATGGAATGAGCAAAAAAGAGGGATGAAATTCTTACTGCTTTCGGAAAACTGGCAGGAAAAAACAACAGAGTGTTATAGAAATTCGCTAAGTCCAGAAAATGAAGCCGCTTTTTTTGATAACGTTCTTGAACCTGTTCTTGAGCCTGTTCTCGAGCCCGAACTTGAGCCCGGAAAAATAGTAAAATCTAAAAAACAACAAAAACAAGAAGAGCAAATTGAAGTAATTCAGAAAATTGAGCAGATGAAACTTTCGGCTTTTTTCCGGGATTAAGAAAAAATAAAAATCCAGAAATATGAAACTTATTAAATAACCTGAAATAGAAGGACAGGAGAGAAAGAGTTTAGAAAAAAGAATTGCTTTTGATGAGTTTAAAAAAAAATTTCTTTTGATAAGTTTCTCTATCATGTTTCTCTATCATGTTTTTCTATCATATCAAACAGTTTCAGTATCTATTTCGATACCCCCAACTTGTTTTGCAACAATATTATATATCGTGCCAATAAGAAATCCCGCTACTGCTCCCGCAATCCCATAAAAAACAATAAAGAATACAGTTACGAATACACCTTCAGTAAGACCTATCCCATCCATACTTACCATGAAAAGAATAAGCGGCGAAAATACAATTGCAAAGCAGAGATACATAAGACTCAGGACTTTTGCCAGAGACATGCTATTTAAAGATGTGATACGCACCATATTAGCTCCCCTAAAAAATATTAAATAACTTCTTAGTATAAAAATTTACTTTGTTTGGCGGCTGAAAAAGGTAACCTTTTGCTTGCGGGAATATTTTTTTGAATATTTTAAACTCGAAACTTAATTTTACAACAAGAGTGCCTGAACATCAAAGTTTAAGACCAGCCTGGAACAAATACTGAGTTAAAACTATCTCTTTTAAGACTATGTCTTTTCTTAAACTATCTCTTTGCTTTCTGGGGGCTGGCTTTAACGGAATTATCGGGTGTTAATGTACTTGAGATCCTTACAGGGATAGACCAGTTAATCTGGGGACCACCGCTTCTGGTTTTACTTGTAGGGACCGGGATTTTCCTTACCTGGAAACTCGGAATGGTCCAGGTATTCAGGCTGCCTCTTGCGCTCAGGTATGTGCTTAATTCAAGAAAAGCCGAAACTGGAGTACAGGGGGACGTTTCGAGTTTTGGAGCTCTCACCACTGCGCTGTCCTCAACTATCGGGACAGGGAATATAGTTGGGGTTGCAACTGCAATAAAAACGGGAGGTCCGGGCGCTCTCTTCTGGATGCTTCTTGCAGGCTTTTTCGGAATGGCAACCATGTATTCCGAGTCCCTGCTTGCAGTCAAATACAGGGTCATGGATGCAAACGGGCAGATGTCAGGAGGGCCCATGTATTATATCAAAAATGGGCTTGGGCAGAGGAAGTACAGCCGCGCTCTTGCAGCCGCTTTTGCTTTTTTTGGGATGAACGTAGCCCTCTTTGGAATCGGAACTTTTCCGCAAGTAAACGCCATTGTAGATTCGGCAAGGATTGCCTTTAATATCCCTGAAACCCTGAGCGCTTTTGTAATAAGCCTGCTTGTGGCGTTTGTAACGCTTGGCGGGATCAGGAGGATTGCAGCAGTCGCCCAGCTTCTGGTGCCTTTCATGGCAATAAGCTATGTATTGGGCTGCCTGATAATTCTTGGGTTAAACCTTGAGAAAATTCCTGACATCCTCGCTTTGATAATAAACTCTGCATTTACAGAAACTGCTGCACGGGGTGGTTTTCTTGGAGCTGGGGTGATGCTTGCAGTCAGAATGGGAATTGCCCGAGGAATTTTCTCAAACGAGGCAGGCCTCGGAAGTGCCCCAATAGCTGCTGCGGCTGCAAAGGTAAAAGAGCCGACCAAGCAGGGGCTTATTTCCATGACAGGAACTTTTTTTGACACCATTATCATCTGTTTCATGACCGGAATCGTCCTGATCGTAACGGATTCCTGGACAGGCGACCTTGCAGGTGCCTATATGACAAGCTATGCTTTTTCCACAGTACTTGCGGAGGTTGGAAATTACATCGTAACAGTAGGGCTCATCTTGTTTGCCTTTACAACTATCCTGGGATGGAATTACTATGGCGAGCGATGTGTGGAATATCTCTTTGGCATAAAAGGAATCCTCCCTTACAAAATCATTTACATCCTGATTGTTGCCTCAGGCGCTTTCCTGACTATAGATGTTATCTGGGTACTTGCCGATATCGTAAATGGGCTCATGGCTATCCCGAACCTTATTGCTCTGCTGGCTCTGCGAAAAGTTGTTAAGGCTGAGACCAGGAAGTATTTTGATAAACTCAAGGCCTAAGCCTCAAGCCCAAGGAAGGTATCAAGATAATCCTGCTGGATTTTCTAGGAAACCCTGTTGAAATAGAAGCTTTTTCAATCAATTTTTTCATATTTAAAATGGGGTATAGCCACGCAGTTAGACCTTTTCGCTCAATCCCAACCGTTGAGCTGTAAACGTTTAGTCGGTTTATCACGCTCTTGTTCTGAGTTTTTCGGTCAAGCCTTTTTTAAAAAGGCTTGCGTTGCACCGGTTGATCACACCGTCAAGTAGTTTTCGCTCAAGCCTTTTTTGAAAAGGCTTGGAATACAACATATTACCGGTTGCAAATAAAGTGCAACCGTTATAAACTAGGCACAAGGACTGTTATATATGAAGCCCGCCTGTCCAGAAAAGTATTCCTGCACCGGGAAAAAGAAGTGTAAGTTAATAGGTCGAATATCCGCAGACCGAAAATTGATAAATAAAATATCGGGAGATCGGAGAGCAGTAAGTAAAACATTGATAAATAGAAAAGCAGTAAGTAAAATCCTGGGAAATCAAAGAACAGTAGACAAAACATTGAGATATAGAAGTTCAATAGATAAAAAACCGAAAAATCAAGGAAAAGTTGATAAAATACCGGAAAATCCAAGATCAAGGGATGAAATGCCGGTAAATCGAAAATCGGCAAACAGAACACCGATAGATAGAATCTCGGCGTCATTTCTTCATTTTGTACTTGCCTTATTGATGATAACCGTCTTTTTGACAGGCCCGGCTTCTGCAGTTGTAGTGTCCGGTAACACTCACCTTGGAGTTGATGTCTCGGAAATCAACCCCAATCCTGCCAGGCCGGGTGAAGACCTGCTCATAAAGATCAATATCCAGAATGCCGGAGACGAGCCCGCAGAGAACGTGATAGTGGGAATTGAGGAAATTCATCCTTTCGTTTTTAAGTATAGCACTTCAGAACTTTACGGTTCCGGAACGAACACGGAGCGAAATTTCCAGATTGAACAGATACGGCAACGTTCCAAGGTCGAACTGAGTTTCTATTTGAGAGTAGATCCTAAAGCTGAATCGGGAATCTATCAGCTCGAATTCACTATTAAAGACAAGAGCGGGACAAGTTTTTCTAAAAGAATTCCTATTCGGGTGGAAGGAAACCCGGACCTTGTACTCAGCAGCACTGAAATTCTTCCTGTAAATGAGGATAATTTCTCTTCAGGAGCCATAGTTCCTGGACAGGAGTTCTATCTGAAGACATCAGTTAAGAATGCAGGAAACGGGAACGCAAAAAATGTCAGGGTAATGCTTAACCTCAACAGCTCGTCACCTTTAATCCCGCTGGAAGATAACGTCCGTTTCTTTGAGAACCTGAGTGCAGGCAGTTCCGAAAACCTCTCTTTCAAACTTCTTCTGGGCAGCAATGCTGATGTGAAGCCTTACAGGATTCCACTGCGGATAACAGCCTCGAATAACACTGAGACCTTCCAGATAGACAAGATCCAGGAAATTGGAATTAACGTACTTAATAGGGCGCAAATTGATATTTCAAGCCTGAAATTTGACCCGGAGATACCTGTGAAAGGACAGCAGGCATCCCTTACTTTAAGGCTCGAAAATGTTGGGGAAGGGGAAGCTCGCTCAGTCAAAGCCAGGCTTGAGGGGCTTGAGGGCAGCGGAAGCACGAGTGCTTTTCTCGGGCGTCTGGATAAGGATGATGATGCTCCTGCAGTTTTTACATTCACTCCTGAAAAAACAGGTGATCAGAATGTAACCCTGCTGGTCGAGTATGAGGATGATTTTGGCGAGCACCAGGTTAGCGAGAACCTGACTTTTAATGTGAAGAGACAGGAAGGAAGTGTTATTCCAATTGTTCTTGGAGCCGTCCTGGTCCTTGCAGCTGTGATTCTTTATACGAAAAAGAAAGGTAAGCTCTAAAATCCAAGCATCATGGAAACAAAAATTCTGGAAATAAGAATCCTGGAAACAAAAATCCTGGAAACAAAAATCTTGAAAACAAAAATCCAGGAAACAAGCCCGAAAACGGAATTAACCAGAAAGGATGGCCTATTATGCTCGAAAAAGCGAGAGTTTCCTTCTTCCTTGCCAGTCGCTCCATAACCAGGGGCAATAAAGGGATTACAATCTTTACAGTTTTCGTCCTGACCCTGATCTTTATACAGCTTGTGCTTTTTTCAAGCATGCTGGCTGGGGTTACGCTCAAGTTTAATGAACTTATGGTGAACTTTCAGACCGGAAACGTCGTGGTCGAACCGAAGGAAGAGGAACGCTATATAGAGGACGCATCAGCCCTCCAGAAAAAGATAGAAAGTCTTCCGCAGGTGGTAGGGACCTCAGCTCGCCTGAAAATGACTGGAAACGTCCGCTATAAAGAGAAAGAAATAGGAGCTACGGTTTATGGGATAGATCCTGCGGACGAGATCTTTGTAACAGGCCTTGAAGATGCTATGATAAGTGGGGAATTTCTGAGCAGGCCTGATAAAGGAGAGATTATTCTGGGCAGGGAGGTCTCAGGAGGTTTCGGAGCCCTCATGGACTCGAGATCTTTAGGAGGTGTGGAAGTAGGAGATACCGTTGAACTCACAATCGGAGGTGTAACCCGGGAGTTCAGGGTAAAAGGAATCTATACAACGCGCTATTTCATGGCTGATGCCTCAGCCTATCTTACCAGAGCTGACCTTGAAGAAATGCTGGGTATTGAGGGCAGGGACCTTGCTCAGGAAATAGCCGTTAAAACCGCAGACGGTACACCTGAGGACGATACCAGAACTGCGCTCCTTTCTCTTGGCATCAGTGAGAATATCCGTACCTGGCATGAATTTGCAGGTCTCCTCCGGCTGATCGAAAGCACACTTGGGCTGGTCAGGAATATTATGAATGCAATCGGCCTGCTAATTGCTTTTGTGATCATCTTTGTGGTTATTTACGTAAATATTGTGAATAAAAAAAGACAGATAGGGGTTCAGAAAGCAATAGGGATAGAACAAAACGTGATAGTTACATCCTTTGTGCTCCAGGCCATGCTTTACGCAGGCGCGGGTGTTATACTTGGCTACTTGTTTATGCGCTTTGGGCTTGTGCCTTATACGGTTTCCCATCCTGTAGAAATCCCGCTTGGAGACATGAGCCTCAAGCTGGACAATGCAGAAGCCTTAAATCGGGCAGTCCTCCTGTTTCTTTCTTCTGTAGTGGGCTCGGTAATTCCTGCGTATAAACTGGCTCAGAAAGATCTTCTTGACCTGATCTGGGGCAAATAAATGGGGCAAATAAATGGGGCAAAACAAAGGGTGAAAATATGGAAATAATCCAAAAGCAGGCTGAAGAAGCAGTAAAAACTATGGAAATAATCCAAAAGCAGACTGAGGAAGCAATAAAAAGTACGGATGAAATCCAAAAACCGACAGAGGATACTATTATAGATACTATTATAGAGGGTATCGATATCGTGCGAACCTTCAAGATGGGAGAGGTAGAGGTCCGGGCCCTGCGCAGCGTAAATGTAAGAATCCGGCGTGGAGAGTTCATTGCAATCATGGGCCCTAGTGGTTCAGGCAAAACCACTCTTCTGAACCAGCTCGGCCTGCTTGATACCCCAAATTCGGGAAAAGTCATTATAGACGGTACGGATACCTCCAGACTTTCAGACAGCGAAAAAGGCAAATTCAGGTTGCATAACCTGGGCTATGTCTTTCAGGACTATGCTTTACTTCCCGAGCTCAATGCTATGGAAAATGTCTATATCTCCCTTATAATGCAGGGCAAAAGTAAAACCGAATGTGAATCCGCAGCCGCAGAAATTCTTTCCGCAGTTGGGCTTGGCGACCGCCTTCAGCAACTCCCTTCCAAGATGAGCGGCGGCCAGCAGCAGAGAGTCTCAATAGCCAGAGCCCTTGCCCATTCCCCAGAAGTCCTTTTTGCAGACGAGCCCTGTGCTAATCTGGATTCCCAGACCTCAAAGGAAGTCCTTGACCTTTTCGAGAAATTCAATCAGGAAAAAGGACAGACAATTGTAATGGTTACACATGAAGAATGGCATGCCGAATACGCAGACAGAGTAATAAGGTTGAAAGATGGAATTATTCAGGGGTGAACTTTCTGGACAGGTATGGCTTTCTTACAGAATTGAATTTCTATTAGTATTGGATGTCTGGCAGAGTTGTAATCAAAAAAATTACAAAAAATCACATGAATTACTTCAATCAAAAGGAAGTTAGAAGTTAATAAGTAATCATTTTATGTTATAACTTCCAGTTGTTTTTACCGAAGAATACATTATAAAAATGCTCTTTTTCAGATTGATTACCATATGTATCCTTTAATAAAACATCTTCTACACATTGGAAGTAACCTGAAACTCCGTTCCATATATTAATAATATCTTTAGACTTTCCGCATCCATCACATAATTTTTCTTTAAAACTTTTTGGTGACTCTGGCGAAAGGATATAAATTTTAAGTCCATGATTTTTAACAGCATTAGATATTACACTGTTAATATGTTCATCGCCAAAACCATAACCTATTACTAATAAACGACGTTTATCCTGTGAAAGTACTTCTTTAAAAGTGTCAAAATAAAATCTCAATAAAGGTTCATTATTAATCTGTTCAGTTTTGCCCCTGCCGATAACCATTGATTTTGATCCATTAGAACTAATCCAATTATATGACCCGTGGAGCTTTATCAGAAAATAACTTTCTTTTTTCAACAGATTTTCTTTTCTAGAATTTAATACATCTTCGTTAGGTAGTAGATAATAATCTTCCTTTTTTAAATTATAGAATTGTTCTCTTTCTTCATCAGTTGAAAATGGAATAAAATCATAAAAAGAATCTCTATTCATATACCATACTGGATATTTATCAATTCCAGGAATACAAAGTCTAAGAATATAGATTTTGGTAGGATCTCTAGGCTCAAGAGGATTTTGGTAAAATCTTTCAATAAACAAATCTTGATTCAGTGTAAAGATAAAACTTTTATTTTTTGTATTGCCAAAATTAAAAAATAATGTATCAGTGTTGTGAATCCATTCTATTTCTGGGTATTTTCTTAATCGCCTTAAAAGAGTTTCGTCTATGGTGTCGTATGCAGCTTTCGTGGCCTCTTGGATGGCGTCTTTTTCTTTACGTTTAAATTTTAAAGTTGGCAATAAACTTTCTTTGTCTTCTAATCCTTCTAGCACAGAGTAATAAACTGATTCATAATCGAAATTATTAAGCATTAATTTTTTAATTCTCGGTTGAGCCTGAATTTTTTCATTATTAAATATTTCAGCCCACATTTCACTTGCTAATAGACCGCCAAAATTTTTAGTAAAACCAGCTCCTAATAATAATATGTTTTCAGCATACATAGAACCAGTATTTTTATTACTCATCTTAATCACTATTTGGTAACATACGATCACATATAATGTTTTTTAAATTATAGTCTGTTTTTGCTTTCATGTCTAGATAAGGCTCTTAATGTTATGTTTACTGTTTACTATGTTTTTCGTACTATTTTTTGCAGTTGATTAAAGGGCAACTATTCATAACTCATATACTCCTCCAGTATATTGAATGAATAAGTTTAGAAAAACATAGGTTAAATATGTTGAAAAAATGAGAGAGTAACAAGTTATACTAAATCAAAAAAATTAATAATTATCCAATTCTATTATTTATTTTATTGAGTTAATAAGGAAATCTCTATCATCCTGCAAGTCTAAAATGTGCATCTTACGATGACAATTAGGGCATAAAGCAACAGTATTCGTTTTGTCATCAACCCCGCCTTCTGACAACCATCGGATGTGATGAACTTCCAAAAAAGGAGTTCCATCTTTTTTTAAAAATGGAGCTAAGTTACCACAAAGTTGACAATAACCATTAGCTTTCTTCAACGCAAGAGCGGAAACGTCAGGATCTCGGTCATATCTTACCGAAGCTGCAGATGTGGTTTTCAGAGTTTGCTTTTTTGTTTTAGCATCTATCTTTTTTTCCAATTCATATATAGACAACTGAAACGCTTTGTTAATATTTTCTTGCTCTTTTTTATCTAAGTATTCTTTAGATAGAAATATTTGTCTATCTACCATACCAACTTCTTCTAAAGCTTGAACCAACTCATCTCTCAATTTCCAAACGAATCCTTTATTAGGTCTTTTGTAGTCAACATACCATCCTTCAAATGGTACGATGAATACTGATTTTTTACCTGTAGTACCAATTACTTCAAATCGATTCAAATGTTTTAGAATCCTTCTAGTTAATTCTTTGACAATTCCGTTATATGGAGGACGTTTCAATTCAGGTGAATATTTTTCCTTTACTGTATTAGCAGTTGCTTGATGGCCAACTTCATTATACCACTTCAAAACCATATCCAATGCGTTTTCGTAAAAAATTTCATGATTTTGAAGCATCGACTTCCACTCATCCACAGAGATATCAATATCTACTTCATAATGACCATTAGATTCCTTCAAGTACCGCCTTTCCATCTGTAAACCACCTTTCATATATTTACTAACTGGTAGTCCAAATCTTACCAAAACTTCCACCATGACTCACTTTCGGTGACTTCTGGTAAAAGCTTAGTATTCAATTTACTATTTTACATTTTACTGAATAAAGTTCTGAATATGGGATTGTTTATGTATATTTTCATATAGTCAAATAATCAGAAACGATTGTTTTATCCCAAAATTATTTGGTAGATTAAAAACTTTGAAAGTTTAATATATGATACAAGCAGACAACGCAAAAGTTAAGTGCTTAAGGCTCTTCGCTGTTTCTAGTGGGTAACTTATATTTCATTCCTAAATTTTTGAGTTGAATATATTAAATATAAAAACAGTTGTTGCTGAAAATTACATTCAGACTTGATATTTTCCTATTTGGCCTGAATACTTTCTAACTAATCAATTATTTTCAACCCATACGTAACAGCGAAGAGCCTTATTATCTATCTAAAATTAGGAAAACTAAAATTTGAGTTACTCATATGAAATAGCGAAGATCCAAGATTATTTATGTATCGGCTCAACCATGTAATTTCTTTTATCAATAATTGTTTCACCGTAATTGCCTTGTGAGGTATCTATAAATTCATAAATAGTGTGATTTCTTTCTGAAGAAATATTTGTCTTTCCTATAGAGTAAAAAGTAGAGTTTTTAAAGCAATAAAAAAGGTAAAAAATCAAAAAAATAAAAATAGTTGAAACAATAGGAAATAGTTTAAAAATAAGACTAATTATCCAATCTGACCCTATTATTACAAAAATTCCCATTGAATAAATGATAACCATTAAGCCTTTAGTTAAACGATATATTAAAACATTGTTCTTTAGTTGCACATAGGTATTAAATTCATCTCGAAGATAACTAACAGCAGAGTTAAATTCGTCGTATTTACTGAGATCAAAATTAAGACTATTTTTTTTAGATTGAAACCATTTTTGGTAATGTTTTTTAATTTCAAAAACGTTTTGATTAATTGTTTCCTTTTGTTCATTGTAATTATCAACTAATGAAAAAATAATTGCCCCACCGATACTTAGAGTAAATAAAATTCCAGAAAACGATAACTTATTCCCAGATATTACATCTAGCGGTTTATCATCATAAAGTACTGTTGTATTAATCGTTGTATTAATCATATTTTTAGCTGTACCTGACAAGAAACTATCAAAGTTTAATCCATTTTCTGACAGAAAAATTTTCTGCAAAAAAAACCAGAAAAGGAATATCAAAATAAGAATGACGAAGTTATAAGATAAAAACTTGAGATACTTACTCGCAAGATTAAATAAAAAATCAGACATAAAGCTAGTTGTTAAGTTTATCCACTTTTTAACAACCAAATTATGAATAGGACTTTGTTTCAAAAAAGTAGTAGCTTTTTTTGAATATATGTAAATTTCAGGTAAGAATAAAATAAATCCTATTAATAAAAGGATAATGTTTCCATATGCAGCTAAAGCAAATAAAAAAGTACTAGCCACCATAAATGAAATAATAGATAACTTTCTTCCAAATTTTGAATTATAAATTGCAAATTCGACATTTGTTTTTTTACTTAGGTTTTGAAGCAAGTAATTTAATTTTTTGTATTCATTAGATTTGTTACGTGCAAATATTTGATTCAATTCATCAAATGAACTTTTTACCTCAAGCTTATAATACATAGTAGCGGCAATTGAAGAATGAACTAGAATGAAAATGTAGAAACCGGCTGATTGCATTATGAACTTCCTAATCGCAAGATAAAATGTAATTTAAGGGACAATATATGAAGTACTAATGCTTATAAAATCTGCATCCAAACAATTTAAACTTTATTATTGTGTTGAATAATAGATCAGTCTTTTGATTTATTGTATCCTGAAATTATTTCGCAGATTAAAAACTCTATGAAAGTTTAATACCTTATAAAAGAGCATGCGACACATAAGTTAAATTTTGAGTGAATTCCAACTTAATTTTAGTAGCGAATCTTTGATCAATTCCGAAAAAACAAGTGCATTCATCTTATTTGAGTAAAATCAAACTATACCGAATTGCTTACTGTTTTTATTCCGGAAATCTGGGTTTCTCCTGCGAACTATCACGTTTTTCGGATTCTTTACACCTTTCGGATTCTTCCCACTTTCCAAATTTCAAAAATTATTGGAATAGTATTTTAGTAACATTTACAATATAGTTAGCGTGAAAGCCCAATAATGGGAAGGATTTACATGTTTTTTGAGCTCGTGCTGGTAAAATATAAAACTTATTTGAAGCACTATTAAGGGCTTTTGCGGCTCTTAATAATAGCTGAGAGATTTGCCTTTCTTTTCCTGCTCATGATTTTATTCGATGCCTACGAGTTTGCTTATTTTCTTCCCGGAATGGAGACATTTTTTAAAACTCAGAACTACATTGACCTACAGGTTCAATATTATTTTAATGGCTGTGGGAGCGGTTATAATCACTTTTTATACAAACGGCTCTAAAAAAGGATTCAGGTACAGCCAGACCTATATCGAAGACCTGTTTGAAGAATATGAACCGTTGATAAAGCAGTATTTTGAAAAGCTCTCATCTTGAAAAAAGAGGAGTTCCAATAATAACATCCGTATGAGGTAAGTTGCACTTCAGGCTGATTTCACCTGCAACTTCAAGCCGATTTTACCTACAACTAAAGGCCAATTTCATATGCAATTACTTTTACTGAATTTTCTTATTCCGGAATTTTTTCATTTTGGAACGATATCCCCCTCATCATTCTCAACATTTTGAGATGTTTCCTCGCGTAATTTACGCGGTTATATGACTATTAAATTAATGAAATAAGCATTCGTTTAATGAACTTATGTTAGAAAGATACACAAAAAAAGAGAAATAAAATAAGATTAACTGTTAAAAATATTATATATAATAACTGCATAGTATAAATTGCGTTCTCATCCCTTTAACACCCCACTAGCAAAGAGCACCTACTCCAGAAAATTACTCTATAATAAAGGGATATAGAAAGAGAAACTCGCAACGCATAAGTCAAGTACCTCAAACCTCTTCCCCAACTATAATAAAGTGAGTCTCTTGAATACCGTTCGGAACTCCCAGGTTTTTCGGATGAGAACGCCACCTCATTTTAAAAAAGTGTTTAGGAACTTTACGAATTTCATATCCTTAGTATCATATCAATCCTCAAAAATTTAATAACTTTGAATAATTACAATCGATTATATCTGAATTTGCTATTGATTCGACACCATTATCCACCCGAGTTCTTTAAGCCTTTTCAAAAAACTGCTTTTCCGCAAGCTTTTTAAAAAAAGACTTGAGCGAAAACCCCAGAAACGTTTTTAGTACAGAGTTTTTCCGTGGTCTCTTTAGTACAGAGTTTTTCCATGATCTCCTGCTTTCTGCGGTTTTTTCTTTAGTTAAGATCAGTTAGTCAACTTAATAATTGACTAAAACTCTATTCTCTTAAATTCAATTCTTTTAAACTCAATTCTCTTAAACTCAATTCTCTTAAATTCAGTTTTCTTAAACTCAGTTCTCTTAAACTCAGTTCTCTTAAAGAAAGATTATCTGCTACCGGATCTCAGGTAAATCATCCTTTTAGAACGAGTTGACCTTTTTCTTGTTACCTTACAGGCAATCATTTTTAGTATTTACATTCAGTTACATCAGGTACTGTAGCTTAATGCTATAAGGTTAAACCAGTAAAGAAAAATTAGATACGTATACCAACAAAATAGAGTTAAAATAATATTATTTATTAAAAATATTATATAGAGTGAGAGCATAGTATAACTTGCGTTCTCATCTACAAGACCACATAGCAAGACCTATTCCACAAGAAATACTTCAACGCCTACTCCGAAAAATCTACTCTAAAAGTGAAGAGATAAGAAGCTCGCAACCCGTGAGTCCAATACTAAACCTCTTCCTGAACAAGACCTAATAAGTGCCGTTCGGAACTTCCAGAATTTTTCAGGTGGGAACGCAGCTCTTTTCTAAATAAAACTGTTAAGGGTTTCAAACCTGGCAGAAAATCTATGCTGAAGTTAGAATTCACTTGTGTTTATTTTTCCAAATATGCGGTAAAAATATAAAACTAATTTTTACAAAACTGGTTACAAAACTGGTAGACTGAAAAAATTCTGAAAAACCCGATAAGATAATTGCTTTAATTTACCCGAAATAGGGTTTAAGCCTATCAATAAATTAGTAAAAGATAAAAAAATGAAAAATAGAGTTATAAAGCTATAGTCTCACTCTCTTTTTTCCGCTTGAAAATGGCAGTTACCCTGCCTTCTTCATTGATATCGTTTCTTATCAGAACCAGTTCCCAGCCTTCATTTCCTATCCTTTCAAGTTCGCTCATCATCTGCGGCAAGTTTAAGCCGTTAAGCTTGCGAGAATCATACTCCCATAGATGTATCAATTTATTACGCCCCCACTTGACGATAAAGATAAATTTTTTAGTGTTTATATTGGAATAAAACTATAAATAACCTGAACAAAAGGAAAAAAGCAATCAGGTATTTGCATCAAGTGAAAGTATCTTTCTCGTCTATCTTTTTCCTTCTTCAGGCTTGTTTACCGGATTTCTTATTATCCGAACTTTCTTCTTTGTGAAAATCCAATGCATTCAATGCAAATCGTGAGTAAGCGGCAGCGGGTCCACCTCCCATTTCGATGGCCACATCAATAGTCTCATATATCTCTTTATCTGATGCACCTGCTAAGCAAGCCTGTTGAACATGCCATTCAATACAGGGCTCACATTTAGTAACAATGGAAATAGATAGAGCCATTAGTTCCTTATGTTTCCGTGAAAGGCAACCAGCTTCAAATGCTTTCGTTTCTAATTTAAGAAAAGAATTATAAGTATTACAATTCTCTAAAAATCGAGAATGATGCTGCACTCTATCGTTTATGCTCTGATTTATTTTATCTTTGATGAATTTATCCATGTAGTCACATCCTGATAGATAGGATTACTCCAACTACACATAAATATTTATTTAGTTAAAACAGTGAACTGATCTTAAAACCAACTTAGATCTAATGTTAGTAAATTTGCTTTTAAGGTTAAATGGTATCCTCTTCAAATTAAAGGGAGAATTTCCCAACTCGAAAAATATACAACAATTTTGATATACAGTTGTTAAGTTGAATGCATTACTTGAGGTTGTTTCTCGGACCTGGCAAAATTTGTAAATTTTCTGCAAGTATGAAAGTGAGAGATTTTCACTCAATTTGAAGAAGATACCATGAAATTTACTTTTACCCCATATAATTTGAAGAGAATACATCCCCATCTGCCACTTTCCGGCTTTCGCCATAAATTACCAAGGAAGGGGACTTCTCACCTTAAAGTTAAATGGTTAAATGTTAAATTCATTTTAACCTTAGTTTCAATTGCCAACTGTTTCTCATTTCGTTATTCCATGCAACTAATAAATCAAGATTAAGTGCCAGCCAGCTATTAGAAAATAATGTATAGACTTACCTCCATTATTATATATAATGTCCAAACTTTTAATAAACAATGATCAAAATTAGCTTCAAGCAGGGAACGCTTCTTATAGAAGGTAATGTGAGAGTTCCCAATGCAGTCTGGGATGAAAGAAGCGGAAATTTTAGAGCTCTTGCTCTTTATTACAGAGACATAACAGATTATCTGAAAAATTCTAAGATTCTATTTGAAGATGAAGTGCTTGACCTCCTTCCCTGTCCTGATCTGGCAGCAGCTTATGAAGCGTCTGGAAAGAAACTTAAATTAAGGGATTATCAGGCCGAAGCTCTTGTGACCTGGGGAGAAAATAATAGATGGGGAGTGCTTGTCCTTCCAACAGGAAGCGGAAAAACCCTTGTTGGAATCAGCGCAATTGCAGGCTGTAATACCCCTGCCCTTGTGGTTGTCCCGACGCTTGATCTGCTTGAACAATGGAAAAAACAGCTTGAAGAAGCTTTTATGATGGAAATCGGAAAGCTTGGGGGCGGGGAGAAGAAAATTCTTCCGATAACCGTTTCAACATACGACTCTGCTTATATTCACGCCGAAACACTTGGGAACAGGTTCGGTCTCCTTGTTTTTGATGAAGTTCATCACCTGCCTGCCGCCGGATACAGGAGCATTGCCGAATTTTCCGCAGCGCCTTACAGGCTTGGACTGACAGCCACTTACGAACGGGAAGATGAGTTACACTCAGAGCTTAACAGGCTTGTAGGGGGAAAAGTCTACGAAAAGCATGTCTCAGAACTTGCAGGCAGCCACCTTGCCCCTTACAGGATAAAACGGATAGCTGCTGCACTTACGGACGAGGAAAGAAAAGAATACGACAAATGTCATTCGGTTTATACAGATTATCTTCGGAAAACCGGGATGATTCTTCGTGGGCCAAGGGACTTTCAGAAACTGGTTATGAGAAGCGGGAGAGACCCTGAAGCCAGAAAAGCCCTTCTTGCAAGAAACGCAGCAAGAGAACTTGCTTTTAACACGGAGTCTAAAATTGAAAAGTTAAAAGAGATCCTGAATAAACACCGAGAAGACAGGATCTTCATTTTTACGGAACATAACCGGCTTGTCCACCGAATTTCCAGGGAATTTCTTATCCCTGCAATCACCTACAGAACGCCTGCAAAAGAAAGGAATTCCATCCTCGAGAAGTTCAAGGAAGGAAAATACAGGGCTGTAGTTACTTCAAAGGTTCTTGACGAGGGCATAGATGTCCCTGAGGCAAACATAGGAATTATAGCAAGCGGTACAGGGAGCAAATTAGCATATATCCAGCGCCTGGGAAGGATCCTCAGAAAGAAAGAAGGAAAAGAAGCTATACTCTACGAAATTATATCCGAAGAAACAACCGAAGCCGGAACTGCCAGGAGAAGAGAAGAAGCTGTTTCAAACCGAAAAGGCTCTGGAAGATCAGCGCAAGAAAATCAGATGAAGACAAAATCAGGAAAAGAAAACCAGATAAAGAAAGAATCTGGAAAGGAAAGCCGGATGAAGAAAGAAAAAAATCTCGGAGGCGGCTCTTCTGCTCACGTCTGATCTTCTTGTAACCCGCCTCTCCGGAGGAAAAATAAAGCCTGTATACGCAGCTTTTGACCCCGAAAAACTGGAACTTGCAAGGCTTCTGATAGAAACTTTCGAGCAGCATATCGGAAAAACTTATGGGGATCTTCTGGCTGAACTTGATGGTTACGAAGAAATGAATTACCGTTTTATCAGGGGACTTTCCCAGCTGCTTGGAAGGCGCACCGCTATAGAAACGGATGCAGCTGTTGACCCTTCTCTGGCGAGGGAAACGGTTTTTGAAGCCTGCGAAGGCATGGCACTTTCTCCTGCCGAGAGAAAAGAGGCGCTGCAAAAAGCTGCAAAAAAACTTTCAATTTCGGCAAAGGAACTTGAAAAGGCACTCTGGGCGGATCTTGAAGAAAACCAGATAGTCAAAAGTTTTGTACCCATTTATCCTGCAGAACTTCTAAAACAGTATAACATTTCCCTTACCCAGACCCTGCTTTTCCGTGCAGTTGACCTCGACATCTGGATAAAAGGCGATTTTCAGAAAATCCTCTGGAAAATCCTTCGTTCAGGGCTTATGTATTCCCTTGAAGATGCTGACGAGGAAAGAGGCAAAATCGATAGAGGAATCAATAGAGAAAAAGAAGAAAAGGAAGGAAAAACCAGAGAAAATTTCGAAGAATTAAAAGCTGTCCACCTGCATCTTGACGGGCCTGCTTCTCTTTTTCGGATATCCGAACGCTATGGGAATTCCTTTGCAAAAATCTTTCCTGCGCTGCTGAGGTCAAAAGGCTGGAGGCTCAAGGCAGGCATTCTTCACAAAGGCTACCAGGGAAAGCGCATCCTGAATTTTACCCTTGATGACTCGGAAAAGTTTTTCAAAATCACTCCTGAAGCAGCCGTGTACCCTGAGACCCTTTCGCCAGAGCTTCAAATTAAAGAAAAAATAGAAAAATATGAAGCTGGGGAAGAAACCGGGAAAAAAGCCGGAGAAGAAGCTGAAAAAGAAGCCAGGATTGAGGAAATCGATGCCGAAGAAGCTGCCTATGACAGCACACTTGAGCAGATGTTTGGGAGCCTCAGTTTGGGAAGCTGGAAAATAAAAAGGGAGCCAACGATTCTTAAAGCCGGAAAATACGCTTTTGTCCCGGACTTCTCTCTCCAGAGGGACGGGATGAGGGTATATCTGGAAATAGTGGGCTTCTGGACTCCCGAATATTTGGAAAATAAGATTGAGAAGCTCAAGCAAGTAAAGGAACCTGTGATTCTCCTGATTGATAGAAAACTCAAGTGTTCTGAAAAGGATTTCCCTTCGCAGGAAGTAATCTTCTTTGACAAAAAAATCCCGGCAAATAAAGTCATGCAGATACTCAGAAAGTACGAGGAAAAAAAGCTTTCAGAAGACCGGTCAAGACTGGAGGAAATGGAATTTCCAATTTCAGGAGAACTTGTAAATCTTGAGGAAATCGCAGCCGGAAAAAGAGTTTTGCCAGATGCCTTAAAGGAAGTAGTTGCAGATAGGCTTGCAAAAGCCGGAGAACTGGAAGAAATCGGAGAGTTAGGAAAAATCAGAGAATCAGAAAGAACTGGAGAGTTCGAAAAATCAAGGGGTTTAGAGGAACTCAGGGAATCCAGAAAAGTCGAAGATCTGGAGAAATATCAAGATTACATACTCCTTGAAAATTATTTAATCCACAGGCAGCTACTTGAAAGAATAGATCAAGAACTTGAAAGACCGGGAGCAGTAGAAACTTACGCCGACGCAGTAAAGGTTTTTGAAAGTTTCAGGCTTGACCGCAGCCTTTACTATCCTGTGCTTGAACAGCTAGAGTATAAGGTTATATGGGCAGGGTTGAGTGAAGAGAATGCGAAGGTAAAAAAGGCGAAAAAAGTTTGAAATTTTTGATTGTTTCAATCAAGCTTTTATTTCAACCCTTTTTGGAATTGCCTTTACATCTTTTGGAATTCATTTAAGATCTTTTGGAATTCAATTAATATCTTTTGGAATTCATTTAAGATCTTTTGGAATTGCCTTTACATCTTTTGGGATTCATTTAAGATCTTTTGGAATTCTCTTTACATATTTTGGAAAGGACTACTTCAATTGGCAAACCCCATGCGAAAATTTCAACTGAGTCAAGAACAGGAAAACAGGACTCTTCTAGAGTTTTCCGGACAAAAATCGGTCTGCAGTCGACAAAAGTTGGAAATTTTCTGTGGGCCCATTCGTAGAGCTTTATCATCAGAGTAGGGTCATCTTTCTGGTTCATGGCAACAACACAGAGCCTTCCGTCTTTTTTAAGTACTCTCAGGCATTCCTTCAATACCTCAGGGATCTCAGGAGTGGCAAAAAACTCAAGGGTAAAGCTCATGAAGATAGCGTTAAAGAAACTGCCCGAGAAAGGAAGCTTAATAGCATCTCCACATACAAGTTATACCCTTCCTGAAAAACAAGTTTTTTCGACCTTCGATTGAGTAATGTTACACATTCCTTCCAAGATATCAATTCCGTAGACTCTTCCCGAATTTCCGACAGCTCGGGCAATTTCGAGGATACACTGTCCCGTGCCAAAGCCTATTTCAAGAATAATTTATCCCGGAGCGACATTCAGTTTATGCATCCCGGCATCTCTGAAATTTATTTCAAAAGGGCCGGCAAAGAAGTCTTACCATTTGCTCAGTCTGTCATAAGTTTTTTTAGCTGACTGTTTTGACCGGGTAACTCTACTGACATTCATTTGAAGCCCTTCTAGTTCCGGACCTTTCTTCAAGCCTCGAACCTTCTAACGCCAAAAATTTATTATGTATGAAAGTTCCCATATTGAAACTTTATTTATACAGAAAAGTTCTGATGTCTGATCTTCCTCGCTCTTATCTTCCTCCATTTTTATCTTCTTCCGTTTATGAAGAACTTGATTCCACATATTCCACACTCTTTTTTACAGGCTTGAAAAGTTTCATAAATTCATGCACGTCCTCCGGAAAATCCGTACTGACAGCAAGCCCTATTTCTTTTGCCTCGCCGGCTGAGAGTGGAGTGCTGTGGATCATTTCTCCGCTGACCAATTTTTCGACCACTTCATCGAGCCTGCTTTCCCCAGCCGGGCCTGGCTGGATTTTGCCTTCAAGAAGCTCTTTTGCAACATTTCTGGTGAATTTGAGGGCTTTTCTTGAGATATCACTCATAACAAGGGTGATATCATCGGACTTTTCCTTTTTTGTTTCTGCAGCATATATCCATGAGGGAGCAGGGTACATCCCACGAATAAAGTCTCCTATCTGGGGATCGATTGGTCCGATAACCGCATCCTTATCCATCACGATTTCATTTGCTGCAAGGGCGATAATTGTGCCTCCTGACATCGAATAGTGAGGGATAATTACTTTCGTGTTTTTCGGGTGCCGCCGCAGGGCGCGTGCAATCTGGATACTGGAATGGAGCTGACCGCCAGGCGTGTGCAGGATCAGCTCAAGCGGGTAATCCTTGTATTTTCTTATCCAGCGCAGGATCTGCTCGGCGTCTTCCTCATCTATGTACTGGTAGGCAGGCAGCCCGAAAAGAGAGATTGCCTCCCGTCTGTGAATCATAGTGAGCACCTTGCAGCCGTGGCTCTTTTCCATAGTTTTCAGTTTTGCCATGCGCCGCAACCGGATTTGTTTTAGCTGCGACTGCGGGTAGATTATTGCATAAAGAAACAGAAGTACAAACAGAAGGGACATCAAATCCCAGAGACTAATTGTCGTGCTGTCAAGCGTAACCAGAATATTCCCCCAAAAGTCTCCCGCGGGCACCGCACCTTTAAAGCTAATTTTTGACCACTTGATCAAAAGGTAAGAAAAATCGGAACTGAAACAGCCCTCGGGTTTAATCCCATGATAAATTGTCTTGCAGGTTTTTAATTTTTGGCCCCCGACTGCAGAAAAAAGGTCTCCTTCCAGTAGTACAGGAAAAGACCTGAAAAAGAACAGGAATTCTGCAAATGGTTATGGAGAAATTATTTTGAGCCCGATTATCCCTGAGAATATAAGAATAATGCAGAAAGCCCTGGCAAAATCCATGGGTTCATTAAAGAGCAGGACACCAAGAATCGTAGTGCCTATAATCCCGATTCCGGTCCAGATTGCATAGCCGGTTCCTATTGGCAGAGTCTTCAGGGACTGGGAAAGAAAATAGAAGCTAAGAAACATGCACACGACGGTAAGAATGCTTGGATAAAGCCTCGTGAAACCTTCTGTATATTTCAGCCCGATTGCCCAGGCTGCTTCAAAAAGACCTGCAATAAAAAGGAAAAACCATTCCATTTTTGTTCCCAACCTGCTTATGTAAATATTTAGAGTTACCGTAAGGATAAAAGTCAAAAAGTGTAAAAAGCCTTTTTCTTCTTATAACCTTGCTTGCAAAAAGCCTGGAAAAGACTATTCGTTTCTAAAAAATACAATAATGAATAGTAAACTCAGATTAAATAAACCAGCAAGAGCAGAAATTAAAAATCAAAAATTATAAATCTGGACTGAAAATCTGAATTAAAAGTCTGGACTGGAAATCAAAACTGAAAATCTGAATTAAAAGTCTGGACTGAAAATCAAAACTGAAAATCAAAACTGAAAATCAAAACTGAAAATCAAAACTGAAAATCAAAACTGAAAATCAAAACTGAAAATCAAAACTGAAAATCAAAACTGAAAATCAAAACTGAAAATCAAAACTAAAAACCAGAACTAAAAACCAGAACTAAAAACCAGAACCGGATATTAAAATTGAAACCCGGAAGAAACGAACAATAAGCCTTTAACCCATGTGGAATAATATTTCAGTATGGCAGCTTCGAAGTACCTGAAACGTTACTTCAAGGTGCAGAGAGATGAAATGCCTGCCTTTTTTAAGATAACCGAAAGAATTCCGGTCCAGTTTGATCCAGGCATGCAGCTTGAAGAACTCAGGAAAATTCATGGTAATGAGATCGAAAAGTACCGAAAACTCAAAGAAGACCTTGAACTAGAAGCCGCGGAAGCCCTTGACTATAAAAATGCAAATGACAGGCTAGCATTTTTTACCAGAAGCTTTCTGGAACTTCCAAAAGCCAGTCCCTCTCTTCTTGACCTTAAAGTTGAGATTGTGGGCAAAATGCTGGAAAAATGCCAGTGCTGCGGTTGGCGCTGTGAGGTTAACAGGAAAGCTGGCGAAAAAGGCTTCTGCAGGCTTACAGACCTTTCAAATTACGCTTCTGAGTTCCTGCACATGGGAGAAGAGCCTGAGCTTGTACCATCTCACACGATCTTTTTTACAGGCTGTACTTTTGCCTGTGTTTACTGCCAGAACTGGGATATTTCAACCTGTCCTGACACCGGAATTCGAATTGAGCCAAAGAAACTTGCAAAACTGATCAGCCTTCGGAGAATGCATGGGGCAAGAAACGTAAATTTCGTTACCCCGACTCCGCACGCTCATACTGTCCTTAAAATAGTCCGGAAAATCTCTGTAAATACGCCTGTGGTATGGAACTCAAATATGTATCATTCCCCGGAAATTGCAGAAATCCTCGAAGGGGTTGTAGACGTTTACCTTGGAGATTTCAAGTACGGAAACGATATATGCGCCAGGAAATACTCAAAAATAAAAAATTACCTGGAAATCGTGCAACCAAATTTCGAATTCGCCTACAAAACCTCAGAAATTCTCCTTCGCCATCTTGTCCTGCCGGGCCATCTGGAATGCTGTACAAGGCCGATTGCCGAATGGGTTGCAAAAAATATCCCGCAAATCAGGTTCAATCTCATGTTCCAGTACAGGCCATGCTATCGGGCTATGGAGTATCCAGAGATTGGACGCCGCTTGACTCCGGAAGAAGAGGCTAAGGCGATCGATATTGTGAGAGAGGCAGGGATTGAAGATTTACTTGTCTGATAAAGATAATACTGGTCTAATATAGAATACTGGTCTAATATAGAATACTGGTCTAATATAGAATACTGGTCTAATATAGAATACTGGTCTAATATAGAATACTGATCTGATCACAGCATAAATGACACAGTATTATTAGACATAGTTCGACTATTAGACAAACTTGGCCTGTTATTAGGTGAAGTTTAATTCCAGTGCATTCCCGCTTAAGTCCGAAACATTATTGCATGATACTTATATTCGTAGTACATTGATTGTATATAGCGCATCTCAAAACCGTGTTTGTTTGCAATTTTCTGGATTTTATAAGGATTATGAGTAAAACCGTAAATGTTTCTCGGACGGTTTTTTAAGGCCGCCAATATTGAATTCTGAAAATCACAACTCATTCTGTACAAAGCTTTTAAAAGCCCTGCATTCGGTGCAAATACTCCTAACTTCCACAATGGGTATAATCGCGGGTCCAGTATGTCAAAAAAGACCATTTTACCATCTGAATTGAGATGTTCTGATGCTTTGGCAATAAAGGCGTCAATTTCTTGAAAAGATAAGTACTGGATTACTCCGGCTGCAGTTATTCGATCAAAGGTTGAGTCCAGGTTTTCCCAGAGTATTTCATGATCAGCAAGAATAAGATCAATGTTATTACATTTTCTTTCCCTAATTCTTTTACTTGCTTCGCCAAGCATGGATGGGGAAAAATCCACTCCTAAAAGCTGTTCATATTCAAGAGCATAGTAGGTAAGGAGTTCTGCAGAGCCGCAACCGAAGTCAAGAAGCGTTTTGCCTCCGTCAAGGTGGAATAATTTTTCCCTGGCTTCCATAGCAAGAAACTCCTCAGATGAATATCTGTGCCCCCCGTGTGTTTTATCTTTAAAAAAATTTTCCCAAGCATTCTTTGGCTTTGTATGCGTTTTTTCCATCTTTGCTCTACTTTCTACTTCCATACCCCTTCCCCTTAGTATAATTTTTACTTTATAGAATTATGTGAGTTGTTTTAGGTAAATATGTTATTCATCAATTACATTAATTTGTAATGAAGTAACCAGAGACTTCCAATTAGTATGAATAGAAAAATAGCGTATTCTGTTTTCTTCCAGAAAGACTCTCCAGGTCCCCTTATCTTAAGGACAGTACACTATTTTCTTCACTCCCCTATAATACTCCTATTTTTGATAATGAAATATATACTTGATCTCTGGAAAGATAATGTCACTGAAGAATGCTAAGCTGAGGAGCTACAAACAGTATAAATTTCCGAAATTTCTAAGTATCAAAGATATTTTAGACATTTCGATGTTTTTAAAAAAGTGAAAGTCATATAAAATTTTTAACATGATTTTCACCATTTTTTAAATGTTTTCTTTATATTTTTGATATCTTATTATATACTTTTAGGAAGGTATATATAATAGTAATAGGAACTAACTTACCGTCTTCCGAGTAAATGACAGAAGAAAAATGTCAGTTATTTTCAGATAAAGAAGGGACAGAAAAAATGGCAGATACAGAAGGATTACTCCTCGAGATTGCTGATGCGGTAATCTCCTGTAAAAAAGATGCAGTGCTCGCAGCTGTCGAGAAAGCAAAAAAGGTCATGGAACCTGCTGAGATCATTGACAAAGGTCTTTCTGCAGGCATGAACCAGGTAGGAATTCTCTTTGAGAGAGGGAAACTTTTCCTGCCCCATGTAATGATGGCTGCTGATGCAATGACAGCAGGGGTTAAAGTGCTTGAAGCTGAACTTCCGGCAGGGACAGAGAGCAAGAAACTGGGAGTTATCGTAAACGGAACCGTCGAGGGCGACGTTCACGATATCGGCAAGTCAATAGTCTCTACTATGCTCCAGTCTTCTGGTTTTGAAGTTTATGATCTTGGCAGGGATGTGCCTACAAGGAATTTCGTAGAAAAGGCAAAGGCAGTTAATGCTGATATTATCGGAATTTCCGCCCTTATGACGACAACCCTTCAGGGGCAGAGAGATGTAATTGAACTCCTCAAGGAAGAAGGGCTCAGAGGCAAAGTAAAGGTTATGGTAGGCGGAGCCCCTGCAACCCAGTCCTGGGCTGACAAGATAGGTGCAGACTGCTATGCTGAAAACGCAAGCGAAGCCGTGGCAAAAGCAAAGGAAATGCTGCTATGAGCCTCAACTCTCAATAAAATCGACATAGTCTAAACTAAGTTTGTCAAAAGGAGAATTAAAAAAATGGCAACTGAATACGCTTTGAGAATGGGAGACGGAAAACGTGTCTACCTTACCAAAGAAAAAATAATGGAAGAGATCGAGGCCGGTACTGCAAACGCTGCTGACCTTGGAGAGATCCCTGACCTCAATGCCAATGAAATGGACAAGCTTGCAGAGATCCTCATGATGCCCGGCAAGACTGTTAGTGTCGAACAGGGTATGGAAATTCCTGTGACACACGACATCGGTACCATTAGACTTGACGGTGACCAGGGCAACAGTGGTGTTGGTATTCCTTCCAGCCGTTTAGTTGGCTGCATGACGCACGAGCGTGCTTTTGGTGCTGATACAATGGAACTCGGGCATATTGATTACAGTTTCAAGCCGGTAAAACCTGTCGTATCAAACGAGTGCCAGGCAATGGAAGTCTGCCAGCAGAACATGGTTATTCCACTGTTTTACGGTGCGATGCCCAATATGGGACTTTACTACACACCTGATGGACCTTTTGAGAACCCTGGCGACCTTATGAAGCTATTCAAGATTGACAAAGCAAAAGAATCTATGGAACACGCTGCCGAACACCTTACTAGAGACACTGTTTGGGTTATGCAGAAACTTTTTGCTTCAGGGGCCGATGGAGTTAACTTTGATACAACCGGCGCAGCAGGCGACGGAGATATGTACGGCACACTTTATGCAATCCAGGCCCTTAGAAAAGAGTTTTCTGATATGTATATTGAAGCCGGAATGGCTGGCGAGATGGTACTCGGTATGCACGGAGAACTGGAATATAATGGAGTACGGCTCGCAGGTTTATGGCCGCATGAACAGGCTCCGCTTGTTGCAAAAGCCGGAGCAAATGTATTTGGACCAGTATGCAACACCAATACCAGCAAGACCTCAGCCTGGAACCTTGCTCGTGCAGTTACTTTCATCAAGGCTGCCGTAGGAGCTTCTCCAATCCCCTGTCATGTAAATATGGGTATGGGAGTTGGCGGAATTCCCATGCTCGAAACACCTCCAATTGATGCGGTTACCAGAGCAAGCAAGGCAATGGTCGAAATCGCAGGCGTCGACGGCATATAGATCGGAGTCGGCGACCCAATGGGTATGCCGATTTCCCACATAATGGCTTCAGGTATGACTGGAATAAGAGCTGCAGGAGACCTGGTTGCAAGAATGGAGTTCTCAAAGAATATGCGCATAGGCGAGGCAAAAGAGTACGTTGCAAAGAAACTTGGGGTCGACAAGATGGACCTTGTAGATGAGCACGTTATGCGTGAACTGCGTGAGGAACTCGATATTGGTATTATAACGTCAGTACCAGGCGCTGCAAAAGGTATTGCTGCAAAGATGAACATCGAAAAGTTGCTCGGTATTAAGATTAATTCCTGCAACCTCTTCAGAAAGCAGATTGCCTGAAAAAAGGAGTTGGAAGAAGGCGATTTTATGGACAATCATAATAATCCTGCTAATCATCAAAATCACACTCAAATAGATTGGAAATCTGCAGAAGAGTGCAGCAGGGCAAACTGCGAGCTAAAAGAACTTAAGAGAAGCATTGACTGGAAACAGGGACTTGCAATAGCCCTTGGTGTTCCTTTATTGATTCTGCCTTCCATAGGCTACCTCACCAATTATGTCTGGGCTTTTTCAATAATAATATGGGGCTTAACCGTTCTTCTAGGTTTTTTCCAGAATATTTCGTTCGGAGAGCTTGCAACTGTTTTACCCAAGGCTTCAGGACTACCAGGTTATACCCAGATTGTTTTTGGTTCGAATACAGGTAACAACACAAGCGAAAAATCCAGGCTGATGGGAAAATTCATAGGAGGTTTCAGTGCCTGGAGTTACTGGTTAGGCTGGAGCCCGGTAATTGGAATCTATGCGATCCTGATAGGGGATTATCTCCACGGACTGCTTCCTATCTTTAGCGTTATTCCCCAGACCTTTTTCAACCTGATAGTCGGAGCGCTTGTATTTGGGTACATGATCATTATAAACTAGGACTTACGCAGTTAAAATGCCGAAAACTTGATATCTTTATAAATATACTTATGGCTTAGTGTTTCTCTAAAAACGTACGGAGTTATGGACATAAATCCACCTAAGTGTACCGACATTGACTACATTAATTTTCTCATTGCGGCTTCTAACGTTTTTAGCTGTACTGAAGCTGCTAGATGTTATCCAGACATAGCTAATGCTCCTTCTCATGATGCTTTTACTCGTTGCCTTCAAAGGCAACCTCCAGACACGGAAGCACTATGGGAGGAAGTAAAAAGTTATGTCAAGCTTAAGGGAGGATACCTAATTGTTGATGATTCAACATTAGATAAACCATACGCAGAAGAAATTGCTTTTGTTCGTCGTATGTGGAGTGGAAAACATCATCGTACTGTAAAGGGAATAGGCCTGGTTACCTTAGTTTGGACTGACGGTACAACCGTTATACCTATCGATTTTCGAATTTATAACATCGATGTAGACGACAAAACAAAGAATGACCATTTCCGTGATATGCTTGACAAGGCCGAAGAACGTGGTTTTAATCCCAAATTCGTTTTATTTGATACATGGTATGCAAGTGTGAAAAACCTTAAAGCCATTAGACAGAAAGAGTGGCATTTCCTTACAAGATTGAAAAATAATCGTTTGGTAAATCCTGACAACAAGGGAAATGTGCCACTTGAAACAGTAGATATTCCTCCAAAAGGACGTGTGGTTCACCTCAAAGCATATGGATTTGTAAAGGTGTTTAGGATAGTTTCAAAAAATGGAGACACGCAACACTGGGTTACAGATGTGCAAGAGATGGATGAAGCAAAACGTGAAGATTTGGCAAAGAAGTCATGGAAAATTGAGGAATATCATAGGGGAATAAAACAGTTCTGTGGTGTCGAAAAATGTCAGGCAAGAAAGGAAGAATCACAAAGAGCACATATAATGTTCTCATTAAGAGCTTTTCTTAGACTGGAATTACAAAGAATCAAAAGTGGAATATCCTGGTTTGAAAGTGCTATGAAAATTAGAAGAGTGGCAGTGACAGAATACTTAAGGAATCCCCAATACACGTTAAATTAATTCAAATATTTGAAAGTTTGGAAAAAACAATATGCTAGGAGCCAACTGCGTAACTCCTATAAACTCCAAAGGGCTCAAAAACGGAGCAAAACTTGGGTATATTCTAGCTGTGGTATCCCTGTTGCCCCTGGTTGTTATCACCCTTGCTCCATTCTTTACTGGAGACTTCCAACTTACCAATATTACAGGAGCCTGGCTGCCCCAGGACTGGAGCTGGGATCTGAAGCATATCTTAATTATTCTAGGGCTTTTCGCAATGGCCGAATGGAGTGCTGTTGCCTGGGAAAGCGCAGCAATATTTGGGCCAGAGTATAAGAACCCAAATACAGATACACCAAAAGCTCTGCTTGTCTGCGGCCTGATTTGCCTTGTGCTCTATGTGCTTGTCCAGACCTCGGTTATAGGGGCTCTCGGAGTTAAAGGCGTACTTGCAGACCCTATCTCTCCGATGCTTCCCCTTGCAAAACTTTCTTTAGGCCCTATTGGAGGCTCGATTGCGATTCTCATGCTGGTTGCAGCTATGATCCTGATCATCCAGACCGCCTTTTTATCCTCGGCAAGGTCGATATATTCAATGGCAATTGAAGGTAATCTTCCATCTATCTTTGGAAAACTGAACGCTAACGGGAACCCTGTGAATGCGATGATCGCAGATGGTCTCTTTAACATGTGTCTGATCCTTCTTGGAAGTCCGACTGCAATTCTCTCAGCTTCTGCAGTTGGATACATTGTCGCAAATGGGATGAGTCTCTTTGCCTATGTAAAATCGAAAAAGGATCCTGAATTTTCAAAACTGGAAAGACCCTTCAAAGCTCCCCGTGGCTGGACTGAGATAGCTCTTGCAACCGGAATTCTGAACATCCCCTTCTTCCTTATTGGGATAATATATATCAGCACTCTGGAAAGCGGGTGGATTGCCACAGCAGTTGGTTTTGTTGTGCTCCTCCTGTATGTGCCTATATGGAGCCACTTACAGAAAAACGAACTAAAGACTGCAAAGAAGCAAGAAGCCGTTCTTCTAGCGGAGTGAGTTATCCCAGTGTGACACCATTGTGCTTAAAATTTCAGAAGATAGAACCTTTCAGGTTCTTCTTTTTATTAGCTGAAATATATGAGAATTTCATAGAAGGACATGGACGCAAATTTATAATTTTAACATCATATCGCTTCAGGATAGGCTTGATAAATAATAAATAGCAGTGCCCTTCTTTTTGCTCTTCATTTTCTGTATTCCAGCATCCATTTCCACACTGATTTAACCATGATTATTTTTTTTCCATCTTTGCTGTCAGCTATGATGATCTCTTCCTCGTCCATTGTCAGGATAAGCCCTTCTTCAAGGCCGTACTCATCAAGGGCTTCCGTAAGACCCAGAATTTCTCTTTCCCTCACTACAGGGTTTCCGAAGCAAACCGAGACCTGAATTGCCGCCGAAACGTTCTGGCTGTCTTTTTCCTTAGTAACAAAATCACATTCTCTTTTGTTCCGGAAGTAGAATACCTGTTTTTCCCTTCTCAGCAGTTCAAGGAACACAAGGTTCTCAAATCTCAGCCCAAGGCTGTCAGGATAACCGGGATATACTGCTTTGAAAATTCCAGTATCACCTGAATAAATCTTACGGGGAATGTCTTTTTCCTTCCCGCTTTCCTGGAGGTTGTTGTGTTTTGGGACCCTATACAGTAAGAAAATGTCTTCTAGATAGTCCAGATAGGTGTCTACAAGTTCCTCGCTCTCGAGTCCACTAACTTTTTTCAGGGTATCGGAGGAGTATTCCGAAGCCATGTTCGAAATCAGGAATACGGCAATCTTTTTTAACTTCTGGATATCATACCCGGCTGCAGCCCCTTTTTGCAGCTCTTCTTCAAAATATTTTCGGGACAGACTTATATCATTGTTTTTTATTACATCTGGGAAACCACCGTTTTCGAAATACTGGAAAAACATACATAACAGTTCATCACTGCTTGAAGGCGTTAGAAAGTTCGGCTCTGCTATTCTATTACCTTTAATCTGCAGGTATTCCCTAAAAGAGAACGGAAAAAGCCTTAAAATTTTAGATCTTCCTGAAAACCTGGAAGAAAACTCATTTATTAATTTTGATCTCGATGAAGTTAGATAAATTTCTGCTCCCTGCCTGTGAAGCCTGTCAACCCAGTTTTCCCAGCCCTGAAGATTCTGGATTTCATCAAAAAAATAGAAAACTCGTCCTGCTCCGTCTTCAGTTTCTTTTTTACGGATTTCGGCTGCAGTCTCCTCAATAGCCTGTAAATCTCCAGGTCCCAACGCCCGTACCTGACTATCTTCAAAATCAATATAAATTTTTACTCCAACCAGGTTACTGGCAACCTGACTCATGAAGGTGGTTTTACCTGCATGAGTGGGTCCGGAGATGAGTTTAATTTCACTGTCTCCCATGAAACAGCAGGTGAAAATATCTCTGGAGATTAAGTCTGGAGCATTTTGAAAAAAATTATGATGACTGCAGATCATAGATAGGGGCTCTAATGTTTGTCTGTTGTCAAAATTTTGCATGTTATCAAAATAATTTGTGATATGAAATTATATAGTTTTTCTGGCGCTAATAAGTTCTGAACCCACTAATAACCTGAGAACATAAAACTGGAAAATTTACAAAAACAAAGGAGATCTTTGCAGGCTCGTGGACTTAAATTTTTCGTTAGCAGAGAGCTCTTTATATAAACGCCTTCATAATTAAGGTGTCAATTTAATGGGATTAAAAAAAATTAATAGAAACATATAAATAATTGAGCTAGTATAACCCACTTATAAGTAAGAATCAGATCAGCAGGTAAAGATTAGTTTTCTTTTTTAAGTTTTTCTGGAATTTTATTCGTTTTTTGGTTCATAAACTATTTTTGTCTTACCGCAGCGCATACATACGAAATACTTTTCTCTTACATTTGAAGAATAAATATTCAAGCCGCCGCTTCTTTTCCATTTATGCAGACCTATAAGGCATAAAATGTTTTTTCTTTTAGACTTTCCGGAAACCTGATATGGAGCTCTGGAGCTCAATAATTTCACTCCTGCATGATCTTCTGGAATTTAAAACGAATCGAGTATATAAATGGGATAAAAATAGATCTTATCTGATATAGGGATTTTTATCTCTCTGGGCTGACAAAACCTTCCACAACAATAAACCGGTATCGTTTTTAGTGCTCAGAGATGAAACGAATTATAAAAATGTTCATATTTTAGCCCATTTTTCGCAGATGTCTGATAAATTACACTATTTTCCTGATTGTTTTTTCCAAATTTCCATGAAAGAATATGTGTTTTATCCCTAAATTATTTAGCTTTTTAAATTTTTTTATTTTGGTTATATGTTTATAATACAGCTGACCCACTATTTTACTCCAACTTCTAACTTGTTTTATTTTACATGATTATTTCACAATACCAAAACAGAATTGAAACTTGCTTAACGTTTAACTTTTTGCGCCGTTTGCTGTTGTATCGTGTATATTGAACTTTCAAATGGTTTTGAATTTGCGAAATTATTTCAGGATATAACATAGGACTTACGTAGTTGAACTGAAGAATCAGCAGTATTAAACCGTTAAATGTCTAAAGCATGACTTTAATCCACAATCTTTGACGTAATTGATTTTGGTCCTCAAGTGCGTAAGTCCTATAACAGATATCATGCCGGATTAAATCCATAGAAACTTGTATCTTTTTTCGTCAGTACCTATTAATTATCTTGAACAGGCATCATCCCTCATTAGAAATCTTTATTCAACAAATATCCTGTTTGAAATGGTATCTCAATAGATCAATATTATAATCAAAAAGCTGTCTTGTAATCAAAAAGCTGTCATCTTCTTTTGCTCAGTTCTACAAGTCTTACACTAAAGAACTTCCAGGGGTTATAACAAGATTTGAGATGTGGAATCTTCATTTATATGGAGAGGGTCATGAGTTTTATATATAAAAAAGTAATACTCAAGACCATATTTCATTGAACCGCTATTTACTGTTAGGCTTATTGACCACATATAGAGACGAAAGCAATATGAAAACAGTAATATATAAAAATCAAGGTTTTAAAAAGAATCAGTTTCCTTTTTTCTTATGGGTAGAAAAGATCACGATTTATCATCCTAGGGCTTAACGCGTGAAACTTTTATTTCAAATTTTATCTTTGTGCAAATTTCTGGAACAAAAAGGTGAATATTATGTTTTCCAAGTCAGAGTTCAGAGAAGTAGTAAAGTCTATGGGTCTTGTTTTTGGAGATATTGGGACAAGCCCCATTTATACTTTGACCGTTATTTTCCTTCTAACAAGACCTACACACACTCACATCATAGGAGTTTTATCGTTAATTATCTGGACACTTATCGTACTTGTGACTATGGAATACGCCTGGCTTGCAATGAGTCTGGGTAAAAAAGGGGAAGGAGGTACAATAGTCTTAAAAGAAATACTCGTTCCTCTGCTCAAGTCAAGTAGGAATGTAGCTCTGGTCACATTGTTAGCTTATATAGGAACATCTTTCCTCATGGGAGATGGAGTAATTACCCCTGCAATAAGTATTCTGAGCGCAGTCGAGGGTTTGCGAATCATTCCTCAGTTCGAAAACATAGGTCAGGGAACTATTATACTTATTTCTGCCGTAATTGCAATAGCACTTTTTTCAGTTCAGAGCAAAGGAATAGAAAAAATTACATGGGTTTTTGGACCTATAATGGTTCTATGGTTTGCAGCTATCGGATTTTCAGGTGTCGCCTCTATTTTCTATACACCAGAAGTACTTAAAGCCATCAATCCTTATTATGCTATCAGGTTCCTTCTGGATAACGGGATTATAGGATTTTTTGTACTATCCGAAGTCATCCTGTGCGCTACAGGAGGTGAAGCATTATATGCTGATATGGGACACCTGGGAAGAGAGCCTATCTTAAAAGCCTGGAGATTCGTATTTGTAGCATTGGTTTTAAATTATCTCGGGCAGGGTGCATTTCTTATCCGAAACCCGGGTTCGACAAATTTTTTGTATCAGATGATAAACCAGCAGGCAAACATTTTTTATATTCCGTTCCTCCTCCTGAGCATCGTAGCTACAATTATCGCTTCTCAGGCTATGATAAGTAGCATGTTCTCTATAGTATATCAGGGAATAACAACCCGGATAATTCCAATGCTGAAGATTGATTACACCTCCGGGGTATTTAAGTCCCAAATCTACATAAGTACCGTAAACTGGTTACTCCTCGTTGCTGTATTATTTATGATGCTTATATTCAGAGAATCGAACAGACTTGCAGCTGCATACGGCCTGGCAGTTACAGGAACCATGTCTATTACGGGCATAATGATGACTTCGATATTTTATCACAGAAAAAACATAACCAAAGCTATTATTTCGCTATTTATAACGTTTATTGATGTAGTGTTCCTTCTCTCAAATAGCTATAAAATCCCTCACGGAGGTTACTGGTCAGTCATCATAGCACTTTTCATCCTCTCTCTTATACTTATATACACGTCGGGACAAAAGAAGCTGTATAAGTTGATGAAGCTAATGAAGTCCAAAGATTTTCTTGAAAAATACAGGCAGGTCTATGCTACTCAAAATAAAATTATGGGGACTGCCCTCTTCTTTACACGCGACATTGAAAGAATTCCCCAGTATATTTCCCATGTAATGTTTAAAAACAACATCATTTACGAAAACAACATTTTTATTTCCATTATCAAGTCAGACAGTCCTTTCGGAATAGAAACCTCGTTCACAAAAGAACCGGCAAAAGGGTTAAAAATTTTGGAGATACGAGCAGGATATATGGAGATTGTTGATGTTGAAAAGATCCTTAAAGACCAGGGCATTGGTGAAAAAACCATCTTCTACGGAGTAGAAGATATCTTTACCAATAATATAATCTGGAGAATCTTTTCCATAATTAAAAAAGTATCGCCTTCCTTTGTCCAGTTTTACAAGCTCCCTACTGATGAACTGCATGGGGTTATGACAAGGTTCGAAATGTAAAAAAGGATTAAAAACTGACATATACATTTCTGGCCTTCAACCTGGATTTAAGACGAAAATACATCCGCATGAAATTAGGGTAGTGATCAGAAACCTTAGTTTCATGATTCTCTTTTTTTCTCGTGATCACACATTGCATTGCAGCAACTGAAGATAGATCCTTGTCTATTATAAGGCCGGAAGCCGAAGTGTCAATACGAGCAAACTTTTGGTAAACGCAGGCTACACAAACGTCAATAATATAGAGGGTGGGAATCATCCTAGATAGACGCAGGATATCTGGTTGTAAGCAGTTTTGTGAAGGAGTTTGAATGTGCAAGATAACTCAACCAAAAATGCTCATAACAAAAGTCAACACCAAACTCGGTTGCCTTAAAAAAGAGAAGAGTCTTAAAGTTATAGAAAAAGTCGACTATTTACGGTTTTTATCGAGAAAATAGAAGTTAACGCAGGCTGAATTTTGGAGAGCAAAATGACCTGCTCCATGAATCCACAAGCCATCTTAAAGGCCTCATATGATTCGTGGCTTATGCAGTTGCCTGTGGAACAGGCAACTTTTGATTTTTGTACACTCAGAATTATAAAACTGTTCTCATAAGTAATTTTATAAGTTCTGTTTGGCATATTTTCATATGCTTATAATATTTTTATATAGGTTGCATATTTTTACATACGTTGCATATTTTTACATACGTTGCATATTTTTACATACGTTGCATATTTTTACATACGTTGCATATTTTTATATTAACGTCTTTTTAAGATAAATGCCGCTACTAATACGAATACCAGGCTCGTCAGTCTAAATCCAGGTAAGGATTCTTCTACAGGATACGATTTTGTTTCGACCTTTATAGGTAGATTAAGCGTATAATCTTCGGCATTTTCAGTATCTTCCCCAAAATAATAAACCACCCTTCCCTCAACATTAAAGTCTCCAGGCTGGTTGGTTTCAATCCTTACTTCAATGTCCCTGCCCTGTCCGGGTTCAAGCTCGTAGGTTGTCGTATACTGTCCTGCACCAGACTGGACAAACTCCGAGGAAGAGACGCTCATTCCTGAAGGTGGAATTATTATGACCTGGACGTGCATGACAGGTTTTGTGATAAGATTAACGGCTGAAAGCTTGAGCAGAATGTCTTCTCCAGAAACAACCCTAGTCTTTTCACCGTGAAGATTGACACTTGCAGAGGGCGGTGCAGCAGATTTTGAATTTTCAGTTGATCCTGAACTTTCCAAAGCCTCTTTTTTTACAGGTTCGTGTTGTACATATGTGTTATTCTCTACTATAGTGTACTCTGAATGTTCGATATGATACGAATTTCCTGTGCGATGCGAAGAATCGTTCTCTATATCCTCTGCGACTCCTATATCTCCTGAAGTTTGATTTTCAGTACCTTCGGTTCCGACATCCTCATCCACTGAAGACTGATTTTCCGGGTTATCGGAGGACACGGTTTCGTTATTTTCCGAGTAATTTGTTTCGGTTGCCTCGATTGATTTCACTCTTGTATCTTTTGAAGAATTTGTTTCGGTTTCATCATCAGGTTCTATTTCCGTATTTTCCGAGAGATTTGTTTCGGTCTCTTCATCAGATGTTATCTCCGTATTTTTAGTGGGCTGAGTTCCTTCGCTTTCGGACTCATTATTTTCTGAGCTTTGCATGTCTGCATTTTCAGAGGATTTTAACTGCTCATCGGAGTCTTGAACCTCCTCTAAAGACTGCTTTTCTTCTGAAACCTCTGTTTTATTCTCGTAAGAATTTGCCGAAATATCAGATGACGCACATACACATGAAATGTTACTTACCAGGAAACAACCAATCAAGAGATAAACTATTAGAGTTTTTAAAATAGCCCTCTCAGACATTCTATCACCTTTTTTGGGCTTGCCGTCTGTAAATATCCGGTATAAGCTTAAATGAAAGGTTTCTCTGGATTACGGATGCCTTTCTTAACTACAAAAATTTAAAAAAGGAAAAATGTATGTATTTTCCCCGCAATCGCGTTTAAACGCTTTTTTAACCTGATTTTACTTCCTTTTAATAGCATAAACTCCTAAAAGGCCTATAGCTGCAATTAATATTCCAAATCCGGGAGCGCTAAATGAACCCTGTCCTTCAGCTTTTACTCCTCCAGTCTCTTTGGTTTCGGTATCTCCATTATCATCAGAACTGGGAGCTTCTTCGGGATTTTCGGAAGCTTCATTGACTTCAAAGGGATGGCTGAGTGAAATAGGGTTGTAACTGTCTTTATTGTCTCCAGGCCAGTAGAGACCACTGAAATGTACCGTATAGGAGCCTACTTTATCTCCTTTGAGATCAATAGAAATTGTTCGAGCGCTTCCTGGGGGCACTGAAAATGTTCCGTAAGCTGTACCTGCTGCACCGGTCTGAGCAAAATCCTGTCCATATACATGAATTCCAGAGGGTACGCTAATCCTTGCATCCACATTCAGAGTCACATCATTGAGGGATGGATTATCAACATAGAGTTCAACAAGGCCATCTTCGTCTTTGGTTATGACATCATTAACCGGCCTCAATACAACAGTCGGTCCCACCCTGAACTTCTGTTCAGCCACAGGAGTTTCTGCCGCAGGTTCATTCTGGTTTATGGACTCATTCTGGCTTATGTTGCATGTCTGATTTTGTGATGCGGATTGATTAGTAGATTTATTGACACATTCGTTGGTCTTTAAAACCTTTGATGCCGTTTCATTTACTACTGGGTTATCGGCTGCACCGGCAACAGTAATTGAGAGTACAGCCCCAAAAATAAAAATCGACATAAATAGCATGAGCAAATATTTTTTCAATTTTGATACCTCCTTTCAGGGGTATTAAATTACCTGTACAATAGCTTTTTGAAATAATTTTTTTTAAAATTCTCATTGTTGATTTTTACAGAGAAAAGTTTACTTTAAATCAATATTTTCCAGCACGTAATGAGCATCTTTGTTTAATTTATTTTCGGATTTTTTTGAGAATATCCTAAATATCCCATGCACATTTCACAGTAATGGCAGATGATAAATGTGATTTAATGTGACAGTATTTTAAGTATGTACCTTTTCCCAAGAGATTTACAGTTTTGTAGTCATTTTTTTCTGCAGTATTTGTACACCTGGCTCCCTGCGTTTCTGTGAATATTTATCTCATACACAGATGCAAACATTCAAATAAAATTTAGTTAAAATTTCAAACCACAAATTATATCTATATAAAATAATGTGATTGATTAATCAAAATTTTATGACTGAAGCATATAAATTGAAAACCGAATGACTTGATCCTGGCTTTATATGCCGTTCCTGGTGATAAACGATTCCTACGTTATCATGTCTTCAGGTCTTGGTTTTTAGCCTTATGGACTTGCTTTTTACTGTTTTACGCTACCACAATTTGAAGTCAAAACTGAAAATTAGCCCGCCTGGCTTTACAAAAATATGGATTCTCGAGTCTAGAACCTAACTCGGGAATCTTACAAAGGTGAGAAGATGAAGACCCAAGTAGCACCATTAACGATCAACACTGAAAATAAAACCGAGACCCTATTTACTCAATCAGATAAACTGGGGGTTTTTTTCCATAATCCTGCTTTGTTCCAAGTACCGGGTATGTACTCTCCCTTAGTGAAAAGCAATAGGGTTGGCCTTGTTTGCGGCGATGTGGCAGAGTATAAGCTTAAGATAAAGGTTGGATCCAAAGAATATGACTACATTGTACTCACCAACTATGTAAAAGAAAAGAGCGTCTGGAGCACAGCTCAAAATAAAAATTTAATAATCCTGCCCGGGCAGGCTTTGACTGAAAGTTTCTATTCCGATATGGCAATATACTATGCTCAGCTAGGATACAGTACATATATTCTGGATCGAAGAGAGACAAATGTTCCGGTAAATGAGACCGATTTCAGTTACATGAAAAACTGGACCATTGACAATTACCTGAATGATACATACAACGGCATCGCTGTGTCGAAAATTCATACAGCTTTCCTGAGTGATAAAGCGGCAGAGGAGATCGAAGTTACGGCAATTGGCCACAGTCATGGAGCTTTGATCCTTACCGCTTACGGAGCTAGCAAATACCAAAACCTTGTTTTAGGTTCGGTTAGCAGAATGGTACCTGTTGATATCATTATTAAGTACGAGCCTAAACATTCGGAGTTAATAAGAGCTCAGGCACAGGAATTTGATACTATCTCCAGATGTTTGGAAAACAGGGTCTATAACGGCAGCAATATGGCTTTCATGATGCAGATAGCCAGTATGGCTTTAACCGATCCTGACCGAGAATCTGTTTTTCAACCTGACCTTACAAACATACAATTTTTCCGGCTTATAGCTACTCAGACTCATACATTCAATGCATATCCCTATACTCCGAATTATCACTACTGGAGCGGAGATCTGGACGGCCTTTACTATGTTGATGAAAACAGGTTACTTAACTTGACCTTAACCGGAGGGGCTGTTCCTTACGCACCTAAGCATCTGGATCTTTATATGGCCGGACTGATGGGAAATGTGAAAGGCTATAAGATTGACTTTTCAAGAATAAGCTCACCTGTTCTTTATATAGGGCTTGGGGGAGGTTTCAGTGACTACGGTTCCTGGTGGTACAAAAACGAAGTCGGAAAAATAAATGATAAGGTTACTTCCATAAGCTGGAAGAACCAGGGTCACGGTAGCATAGCCCTTGATTATAATTCTCGTGATTTATGGGTAATTATACACAACTGGATAATGAGTAATTAGTTCTGAAAAATAAGAAACATTAGTTCTGAAAAATAAAAACCTGGAAGGAAAAAATCTGGAAAAAATATTCAATGTCTTAATAGCTTACCGACTCAAAACTAGCAGGGTTTATAAAAAAATTAGATATAAATGAAATTAAGGGTATTGGTAAAAGAGGGGAAAAGAGGGAGATAAAATTAATGGAGAACATGTTCAGATTTGCGGATGAACTTGGGCCATTTAAGATCATCCATGTTTACGAACCGTCTGCTGACCTGAAAGCGGTTCTTGTCGTGGACAATATAGCACGAGGGCCTGCTATTGGAGGGGTCAGGATGGCCCCGGATATAAGTACTGAAGAATGTTTCAGGCTGGCAAGAACCATGACCCTTAAGAATGCGGCTGCAGATCTTCCTCATGGGGGCGGTAAGGTTGTCATCTACGGGGATCCGCGAATGCCGCAGGAAAAGAAAAGCCAGATGCTTAGAGCACTTGCCAGTGCCCTCAGGTATGAGGAAGAATATATCTTCGCCCCTGACATGGGAACAGACGAAATCTGCATGGCCTGCATAAAAGATGAGATCGGAAGGGTGGTAGGCCTTCCCTGCGAGGTTGGAGGAATTCCTCTGGATGAAGTAGGAGCCACAGGTTGGGGGCTTGCGCAGGCTACCGAAGTGGCATTGCAGTACTGTGACTTCGAGCTGAAGGATGCCCGCGTGGTTGTTCAGGGCTTCGGAGCAGTTGGGAGACATGCTGCTCGCTTCCTTACACAGAGAGGAGCGATTATCGTAGGAGCCGCTGACTCCAGAGGTACGGTTTATGATCCCTATGGTCTTGATGTGGATACCCTGATCATGCTTAAGAAAGAAGGAAAAAGTGTGATTGAATACCCTGGAGGAAAAAAGCTTGACAGTAATGCCGTTATTGCCATTCCCTGCGATATCTGGATTCCAGCAGCCCGTCCGGACGTGATCAACGAGAATAATGTTCATCTTTTGGACGCTAAACTGATTATTGAGGGAGCAAACATTCCGATCACAGGAAAAGCTGAAAAAATCCTCTACGAGGCAGGTATTCTCTACATCCCGGATTTTATCGCAAACGCAGGCGGCGTGATCTGTGCTGCTGCAGAGTATCAGGGAGCCACACAGTACGCAGCTTTCGGGTCAATTGAAGAAAAAGTTAGAAAAAACACGGCTCAGATACTGGAAACTGCAAAAAAGAAAGGAATCCTCCCAAGGGAAGCTGCAGTCCAGCTTGCCGTAAAACGAGTTAAGCAAGCTATGGCGTACAGGCGCTGGTCGATCTTTTCTTCGGCGCCGGGCTTTGTGTAACCTGCCGGATTTGTGTAAGCTTTATGTGAGATTCCAATTTATCACTCCTTACTTTTTAAGTTAGTTAGTTAGGGTTTCTGAACTCCAGGTTATTCAGGATTTCTGAACCTCAGATCAATTTTCAGTTTATTTTCCCTCCGCACAGTACCACTGCCGCCCTGACCGCGCTCTCCGGGGTAAAAAAGACCGGCATTCCAATAGCTATAAAAGCCGAAGCCATTTCCCTGCTGAATCTTCCACCCGGTGAACATATTAGGACTGGTTTTGCACAATTACTGGCAAAAGCTCTGATTTTTTCCGCGACCCCTTTGGAAAGAAGAGGCGGACCCCATAGCAGGCTCACTATTGCAAGGTCATATTCTTCACCAAAAGCTTCCTGTAGAGCATCAACGTAGTGTTCGTCCTTTACGCTGCCTGTCAGATCAACAGGATTTCTTACGGAAGCAAAAGTAGGGAGTTTCTTCCTCAGTTTGCTAACAGCTTCTATGGAAATATCAGGAACCCTGAGCCCAGCCTCTTCACAGGCATCAGCGATGGAAATTCCAATCCCTCCTCCGTCAGTTATTATGAGGACCCTTTTCCCTTTTACCAGCGGATACCTGTTCAGGACTTTGCAGGCGTCTTTTAATGCTTCATAGCTCTCAACTTCTATTATACCTGCTTTTCTGAAAGCGGCTTCATAAGCCTCATATCTCCCGCTGACAGCCCCTGTATGAGAACTCGCGGCTTTTGCGCCTGGCTCCCGTTTTCCGACTTTGAGAGCCACTACCGGCTTCTTTTGCACACATCTGGAAGCAGCAGCAAGGAACCTGCGTCCGTTTTCAACATCCTCAATATAAAGAGCAACGGCTTTTGTTGCTTCGTCTCCTGCCAGGAATTCAAGGCAGTCACTTTCGTCCACATCCACTTTATTTCCATAACTTACTACCCGTGCAACCCCTGCTCCCTCGTTTGCCATTTCGTCCATAATCATAGCGGCAAAAGAGCCACTCTGAGTAAGTACCGAAACCCCACCTTTTGAAGGTCTTTCGACCTTATCGCTGCTTATAAAAAATGTATCCACTTTTGAAGCTGTATCGTAGATCCCAAGGCAATTCGGCCCCATAGCCCGGATCTTTTTAGTTTTTAAAATCTCTTTCAGGCGGACTTCCATTTCCTTTTCTTCAGGTCCAATTTCCCTAAAACCTGAACTGACAATTATTGCTCCTTTTATATTTTCCACAGGGCCATTGAGGATTTCAAGGACAGTAGAAGCTGGAACTGCAAAAATTGCAATGTCTATTTTGTCCTTTATCTCGTTCGAAGCCGGATAACATTTAAGCCCCCTGATTTCCTGGTAACCCGGATTTATGGGATATATATTTCCCTGAAACCCCATTTTCAGGAGGTTTTCCAGGATTGTGCAGGAAAGTTTTTCAGGGTTTGGTGAGGCCCCTATCAGAGCTATGCTTTCAGGCTTGAAGAAAAAGTCAATTTGTTCTTCAGTGGTCATTAATGGCCTTCCGAATTATATTCAGATTATATTCAGATTATATTCAGATTATATTTTAGAGCTTAAATATTTACACATAACAAACTCCGATTTTATAAAACAGAAAAGAAGCAAAATCTGGAAAAATTTGATTGGATAAAGAGAAGCTCATTACAAAACCTTTAAAGGACATTTAAAGGACATTTAGAGGACATTTAACTGCTACAAGCATAGATAAACTGGACGAGTGGAGGTCCCACTGCCTTTGTCAATGCCCTTGTTTTTTCTCGCATATTTACGTTTTAGGATTCTCGTTACTTAGTTACGGTTTAGTGCTCACAGTACATGCAAATAGCCTTTTCGCATTCTTCATTCTGGAATTTCCACTTCAGCCCCCAGCGTTTAATTTCCTGTATTATTTTCACGAAATCCATTCCGCTTTCGGTCAGGTAATACTCAGATTTAGGAGGATTTGTGGAATGATCAACCTTCTTTTCAATCATGCCTTCAGTTTCCAGCTCTGTCAGTCTTTCAGAGAGAATTTTGGGTGTTATGTAGCCGAGTTTCCTTTTGAGCTCATTAAAGCGCTTTTCCCTTTTTTCCCCCTTGTACAGCTCCAGAAGGATATGAATTGTCCATCTTTTCCCTATGATATTCATGGTCTTGTAGACTGTGCAGTCTTTCATAGTATAAACATAGAAACTGTCAAATATATAAATTAATATCTCTAATATACTAGTATTAAAAGAATATTAGTATATAACATATTTTATAAAACAAAATTGTATTAATTTCCTGTAAAAGTTTTCCTGTATCTGGCAAAACATAAAAGTGGATCTATACTCAAGAGACGGAACTCGAGAGTGGGATGCGGGCTATATTGTCAGAACTGCCGGAAAATTAACCCGATCGGAAATTTGCAAAGTATGGAGAGTGTGATAACCATGAAAGACAACTTACCGGAAAAAGGTGCAATCGTTCAGAGAGACCGTGAAACCTATGCAATCGCCCCTCATATCCCAGGAGGAATTGCGGACCCTAACACCCTCAGGAAGATAGCCGACGTTGCAGAAAAATATGGAGCTGCTGCCCTTAAGATGACTTCTGCCCAGAGGATTGCAATCGTGGGTCTAAAGGAGGAAGACCTTGATAATGCATGGGCTGATCTGGACATGAAACCCGGCGCAGCTGTAGGGCTTTGCGTAAGAAGTGTAAAGTTCTGTCCCGGGACTACTTTCTGCAAGCAAGGAAAACAGGATGCTGTAGGTCTAGGTCTTAAACTGGATGAAAAATACCACGGAATGTCGATGCCTTCCAAGTTCAAGATGGCAGTTTCCGGTTGTCCGAACTCTTGCTCTGAGCCTGCAATTAAGGACATAGGGGTAATGGGTACTGCTAAAGGATATACCCTGATGGTAGGAGGTGCTGCAGCTGCAAGTCCAAGACTTGCCGAGGTTGTTGCAAAAAACCTGTCAGAAGAGGAAGTTCTTGACACAATCGATAGAATTGTTACTTTCTATAAAAGCTCTGGCACGAAAAAGAGGCTTGGAAAGTTCATTGAAGGCATGGGACTTGAGAGTTTTAAATCCCAGGTAGGCCTGTAAAACCAGATAAGTTTGCATGTGTCATTTACAGCTCTTAAATTGCTTTATTCAGCATTGAGTGCTTTCGGATCTGTTCCCATTCAAAATGTTTCCCCTGTAAACTCTTAACCAAATCTTAAACCAAGACAAATCCAGAGTTTCAGGGATTGAAATTCATAACACTTTTCAAAGTAGTGGGAAAACTTATACCGACCAGGCATATATGGGACGGATATCATAATAACATATACTATAATAACATATACTATAGATGGATATCAGAATGGCATACATGATAGACGGATTTAGAATAATATATACTATAGACGGATATCAGAATGACATACATGATAAACGGATTCAGAGTAACATATATAATATAAAGCGTAATCAAAAACATCCGAACGATTCTCATAAACCTGGTCGGTATAATACTAAGGCACGGTGTTAAGGCATAATGCTAGGTCAAAGCATAATGCCGAAAAATAAAAAAATATGGTCAAAAGGGGAGAATTAATGAAAGTTACCGAGATGAAATCCTCACCTGAAAAACCGAACCCTCACAATGTGAGTGTCCGGATGCTCTACAATACCGAACACGCCCAGGCGGTACATATAGAGCTTAAGCCAGGGGAAGCTTTAAAAAAGCATATGACTCCCACAGATGTCTTTTTCTACATTCTTGAAGGAAAAGGTATTGTTGAAATTGGCGATGAACAACAGGAAGTTAGCCGGGATATGCTGATTGAGAGCCCTGCAAGAATTCCCCATCGTCTTCTGAATCCGGGAGATGGGATTTTCAGGGTACTGGTCGTAAAGGCACCAAGACAAACCGAAGCTACACGTATGCTCTAAATGTAAAGCAAATGTAAGAACGGCTGTCGAAATGGTTCAAAGCGAGGCATAAATGGAAGAAAACGCAAAACCTACAAAAATAGCGGTTGTGCGCTGTGAAATTGTCTCGGAAACCTGTCCGGGAGTAGGCTGCTTTAAAGCTTTCAACGAAAGAAAGTCACACTTTGAGGCCTACAATGAAAACACTCAGATGATAGCCTTTTTCACGTGTGGAGGCTGTTCGGGCAGAAGAGTGTACCGTCTGGTAAATACCCTCAAAAAGTATGGCCTTGATGCTGTACACCTCAGCTCCTGTATGCTTATGGAAGACACTTATTCTAAGTGCCCTAACCTTGATAATATAAAAAAGACGATTCAGGATGCAGGAATAAAGATTGTGGAAGGTACTCATCACTGAAGATAAGTTACTATTGAAGATAGTTAACTATTGAAAATAACTTACTATTGAAGACAATTCACTATTGAAGACAATTCACTATAAAAGATAAGTTACTATTGAAGATAGTTCACTATTGAAGATAGTTCACTATTGAAAATAACTTACTATTGAAGATAAGTTACTATTGAAGACAAATCACTAGTGAAGACAAATCACCACCAAAGACAACTTTTGATAAAAAGATTTATAGGCAAGAAGTACGTCAAAAGTCGAGCAGATAAACGCGCAAATGAGGGAAATCGGTCTAGAGGGAAATATGTTTACAGAAGAAAACAAGGCAATAGTTCGCCGATTTTTTGAAAAAGGCCCTTCTAAAGGAAATATAAGTGCTGCTGACGAGTTACTATCACCTGACTTTGCTATACATATTCCTTTTCTTTCTTCTACGGGAGTCGAGGGAATAAATGAACTAATCACTGCATGTAGGGCAGCCTTAGAACACCTAAATGTTACAGTTGAGGATATGATTGCAAAGGATAATGCCGTTACTGCGCGTTTTACAGATCGCAGTGTACCAGAGGTAGTTTCATGGGATTCCCGGCTACAGACAAGCTGATAACCATGAATGGAATAGAGATTTTCCGTATTAAGGACGGTAAGACTCATGAGTTGTGGAGTGAAGCTAATCTTCTTGGTCTGACGCAATAGCTAGGGATTGTTTCCGCACCTGGAAACGAGAGTTAAACTTTATCAGGTGCACGGTATCGTTTTTATGTTTCTTGCATTTAAAATTCTATGATAAAAATTGTATTAAAATTCTATGATGAAAATATAACTTATGAATAAACTAGGGTAATAAAATGAGCCATGATATAACTCGAGACAGGAATATTGAAGAAGATGAAAATTACGAAGGTGCGGACCTTGAGCTTCGTGACATTCCCCTTCCAAACACGGACAATATTCTGTATTCGATATTAAATTCCTTAAACCATAATATTGCAAACTTTTATGCTTACACGAAGTTCAAAGACTATATATCTGAAAAGACCCTGGATATGGAACTGCTCCAGAGAAGCATGAGCATCCACAGGGATTTTTCAGCTCTGTTCCTGCACACAAAAGAAGAGCTGGTACTTGTTTATCCTGATTTTCTGGAAAAAGCTGAAAAGCTGTTGTTCAAAGGAGATACAGGCACGGACTTTATAAATTATACTCGCAAACTGTGCAAATTAATAGGCGACTATAAGAAAATACTGTACAGAGAAGGATATTTGCCGGACCTTTGAATGTAACTCTTGCTCAACGCCATCTTATTCTGAAATTTCACTGCGTTGGGCAATTAAAATATATTTTTAGTTTGAATATATTGAGGGGAGTTGGTTAAATGGTAAAACGAATGATAGTAAAAATTGACGAAAAGAAATGCACAGGCCACGGAAAATATGTTGCATTCTGTGCCGAAGGTGCTATTAAAATCATTAACTGAAAAGCAAAGGTCGTATCCGAGGAAAACTCTGTGACGGTATGGGGATTCTGTCTTGGCATCTTGTCCCGAAGGCGCAATCTCAGTCGAAGAAAGACATACCGTCGAATTGAACCGGGAAAGAGCAGAAACTCAACCCAGGAAAAAAGGTATCTTCATCCACTGCTTCACCTGCGGGGCAGGCGAAGACACCAGCTATCTCCTCCCACTCAAGCACAACATGCAGTATGAGTATGTACCGCTGCTTTCCTAAACTGATTCAAGGCTAATCCAGTTCAATTAATCCAGTTCAATTTTAGAATCAAGCCCCCTTCTATGGAACTCCTCATGTTTTTCTGGACCTATTATTTCAGTTTCTGCAGCTTCAAAGGACTCCAGCAAATATTTCTGGTTAGCCTGTGAGAGGCAGGCATCTGCTATCGGGTACAGGATTCATTTTCCGGATTTGGAAGTTATTTTTCAAAAAACTTTTAAGATATCAGGAATTGAATTCTGTATGCAAAAGAAAAGGCTTCTTCAAGACATAGGGCTGAGTGCTTATGAAGCAGCTACATATCTTTCTCTCTTGAAACTCGGGATCTCCGGAGCAAATCACATCGGCAGGGACGCTGATGTACCCTATGGAAAGATATATACCGTTCTTGAATCGCTGGCAGGAAAAGGTTTTGTAGAAGTCCAGACTTCAAGACCTAAAAAGTTCAGGGCAGTTGATCCTGAAATAGCATTAGATCTCTTTTTTGAAAAGCGAAAATCCGAGTTTGAAAAAGAAATAAAGGTCTTAAAGGGCTTTGTTCAAGAAGCAAAACAAGTTCTGAAAACTATGCCGGTTCAGAAACGAAAAGACGAGGTTTTCTGGACGACTGCTATAACCGAGTCCGAAATCAGGAAGTTTGCCGTTTCCATCTATGGAGAAGTAAAAAAGTCTATAGATATAATTCCTCCTGCCTTTGGAATGCCTATCATTTCTAGCCTGCTGCCTGAGATATCAAAAGCTATTGACCGCGGGGTTAAAATCAAGCTGCTGGGATCTCATCGTTTTACAGCTCTTTCTTCTATGCTTTCACTGCTGGGAGAAGATAGTTTCGGTAAATTCAAAAAAGGCATAGAAATAAGGCTTGTTCAGAACTTTAATTCCTGTTTCGGTATTGTTGATGACAGTATTGTGGTGCTATTTCAGCTCCATCCCCTGGACAATGACCGCGTCCTTTCGGTTGTGAAAATCTGGGATGCGGGGCTTGCAAAAAATCTGGGTAAGGAATTCGAACTCCTCTGGAATGAGGGAGAAGAGTTTGATCTTGAAAAAGCTGCTGAAAGGTAAGTTTTCCGTCGTCAAGGACCAAAATATCTTCACCGATCTGAAGTGAAAAATCAACCACGGAAATCGCGGAAAACACAGAATAAAGGAAATTGGTAAAGGAAATGACAAAGGAAATTGGTAAAGGAAATGACAAAGGAAATTGGTAAAGGAAATGACAAAGGAAATTGGTAAAGGAAATGACAAAGGAAATTGAGGCACAATTCTTCCATACTTTCCGTGTCTTCCATGGTTATAAAGTAAGTGCTTAAGTTAGAGACTACGAATTCTCAGGAATAGATAAATAACATATATACAGATAATATTATACGAATATACAAATAATCAGTTGAATTATAGTGGGGGTTAACAGCCATGGGAGAACATGGGGAAGGAAGTCATGAAAGACATCACGAAGAGCACGGAGAGTTTGAACACGAAGAGTTACTGAAAAGTATGAGCGAGAAGCTGGGTTTTACCCCGCACATTCTTGAGATCCTTGGAGAACTTGACAGTGAATCCCTTAAAAAATATAGCAGATGCGACAAAAAATTACTGTCAGATGGCGCTCTACCTGCAAAGGTGAAAATCCTTATCGCCCTTGCTGTTGTTGCATCCAAGCAGTGTGAAAGGTGTACGGTTGTGCAGATGCAGAGTGCACTCAAGAATGGAGCTACCAAAGAAGAAATAATGGAAGTTATGGATGTTATATTCATAACCTCAGGGGCACCTGCCGTAGCAGCTTGCAGGGATGCTTTAAAACTGCTAAAATAAGATGTCTTTAATTTTATAGAATTTATATTTTTAATTCTATAAAGACTTTCTAGATGCCTGTAAGCCTGGATCTAACAGTTCAGACTTAATTATGGTATTTATAAGACAGAAAAACTGTAGAATTCTCTAGCAACATATTTAAATTTTTTGTATTAAATTTTTTCAAATTCATTTAGTTTAAGACGCTCTTGCGAAGAATCCATTCTTAATTCCTCGGTTTTTTAGTCTTGTATTTTGGAATTTTCCTTCTTCCACCCTGATAATTTTCTGTCCGAGCAATGGAAGCAAGCGAATGATGGAAGAAGTCAAATGATGAAGGCAGTCGAATGATGGAAGAAGTCAAATGCAAAATTTTTCATCCTTCAGGCAGGATTTTGTCAAGTATCTCCAGCTACTGCAGTTACGCAGAGTTTCCATATTTTCCAGATTAATTGTTTGGATTGCATCACTTTGATTTCCAGCACCTCACCAATCTCCCCGAAACATCCTGTAGTTTCTGCGGCTTTTTACACGCGTCCGTTTTCTCCCTGCACAATCTGTAGTAGGAACAGCCTGAAAAACCATCAGGCAGCTCTCCAAACTCTTCCGGCACCACAACTTCAAGCGACATATACTGTGCTGCATTCAGAAGAGCACGCGTATAAGGATGCAGAGGCCGGTCAAACACATCCTTCCCCTCCTCCACAATCTCACCTGCATACATCACCAGTACTCGGTCCGAAACAGCCTTCGCTGCCTCCAAGTCGTGCGTAATAAACACCAAACTGAGACCGCGTCTTTTCTGAATCTCTTTGAGCATCGTCACAATAAACGCCTGCACCGACACATCAAGCATCGAGGTCGCTTCGTCACAGACCAGCAACTCAGGCTTCAGAGCAAGCGCCCTGGCAATTACTACCCTTTGCAGTTCCCCTCCTGACAGCTCATGCGGGTATCGTATCTTGTGCTCCGCAGAAAGCCCTACCTCTGCAAACAGAGCATCTACATTTACCAAAATTTCTTCTTGGGAAAAAACTCCACAAATCATTAATGGCTCGGCAACCGACCGTTCAACTGTCCATCTCGGATCAACCACATCATCTGGGTTCTGGGGAATCAGCTGGATTTTTCCCATAAACTTCCGGAGATTCTTCCAGCTCATTCCAGTAAGCTTCGTCCCGTTGAAAAACACTTTCCCTGAAAGCGGCTCAAGTTGTTGGACAAGCATCTTTGCAAGTGTTGACTTTCCACATCCCGACTCCCCGACAATAGCCACCGTCTCGCCCGAACAAACCTCAAGATCAACGCCGCAAACGGCTGTTTTTTTGACGGTTTTGATCAGTCCTGATGTGTAAACGTAATGCAGGTTCTCTGCCTTAAGCATACAGCCAGCACCTCACACATCTTCCGTTAATATCCACAATCGGCGGATTCTTCAGGCACCTGTCCGTTTTATGCGGGCATCGAGAATGAAATCTGCAGCCTTCAGGCACTTCAATCATCGAAGGCGACGAGCCTGGGATCGGGTGCATACCGCGCTCAGGCACTGCGTCCAGAAGCGCTTTTGAATACGGGTGCAGAGGGTCTTTGAAAAACGCATCCTTTCCTGCAATCTCTATAATCTGCCCGCAGTAATTTACCGCGATTCTGTCTGACATCGCCCGGGCAAAACCTACATCATGCGTAATTAAAAGAAACGCACAGCCGTCCGAGGCAACTTTCTGAAATATTGCTGCAATATTGCGCTTCTTAAGCACATCAATGCCTTTTGTTGGTTCATCAGCAATAATAAGTTCAGGATCTGCAGCCGTTCCCATTGCAACCATTGCCCTCTGCAACATTCCACCACTGTACTGAAACGGGTACTCCTTTCCCCTCACTTCAGGAGGGATGATGTCAAAATACTTCAGAGCCCGAAATGTCCTGGCCTTTGCATCCTCTTTGCTCATTCCAAGATGTGCCTGCATCGGCTCTGCAATCTGAGTGCCAACCCTCATTCCGGGGTTCATTGCAAGATATGGGTTCTGGGCAATTGATGCAACTATTTTGCCGCGGACTTTCTGCATTTCCTTATCGGAAAGTGCTGAGATTTCCGTACCGTCAAGTTCCACTTTCCCGGAAAACACCGCATTTGGAGGAAGCAGCCGCATTATTGCCTGGCCAAGAATTGATTTACCGCTACCTGACTCCCCAATCAGTGAAAATATCTCGTGTTTGTTAATCGAAAACGTCGCATCATCAACCGCATGAACTGCTCCCTGCCCGGTTGGGATTGCTACAGAAACGCCGGATACTTTCAGCAATAAATCAGGCATATCAGAACCTCCCTTCAAGTTCAATATTTTTCATTTTCTGGTCAAGTACATCCCGCAACCCATCGCCGAAGTAGTTGAATGCAAGAACAGTTATCATTATAAAAAGCCCCGGGAAAAGCATCAGCCAGGGAGCAGTTGTGAAATATGTACGGCCTGCATTCAGCATTGCACCCCATTCCGGTGTTGACGGCTGCACCCCAAGCCCAAGGAAACTTAAACCGGCCGCTGCCAAAATTACATTCCCGATTCCAAGCGATGCCATAATCAAAACCGGAGAGATAATGTTTGGAAGAACATGCTTTATCATCACATAAGTGTTTGAAGCACCAACCCACCTGGATGCTTGAACGTAGCCTTTTGTCTTTACATCAAGTGTTGAACCGCGTGCAACTCTTGCAAACACAGTCCATTCGACAACAATTAAAGCAAGCATCATGTTTTCCATCCCCTGTCCCAGAAACGCAGTAATTGCAAGTGCCAGAAACATCGACGGAAAAGCAAGGAAACTATCCGTCAGCCTCATGATAATCTCATCCAGCCACCCGCCGTAATACCCTGACAGAACGCCAAATGTCATTCCTATTGCAAGCGAAACGCTGACAACCACAAACCCGACGAAAAGGGATGTCCGTGCACCGTACATCACCATTGTCAGGATATCGCGGCCAAGGTTATCGGTTCCGAACAGGTGGTCAGAAGACGGAGGCTGAAGACGGTTTTGCAGATCCTTTTCCATGTAATCATAAGGAGCTAAAACACCGGCAAACATGGCCATGAAAATAAGCCCACCAAGAATCATCAGGGAGATAATGATCTGCCGATTTTTAAGAAGTTTTATCATAACGTATCTCCGGGTTTGCCCAAACATAGACAAGATCTACAAAGAAATTGGTCAGAAGGAAAATAACTGCAACAAAGAGCACCGAACCCTGTACCATCATATAATCGTGGGAAAGAATTGAATTCACCACAAGATTTCCAATACCTGACCATCCGAAAATTGTCTCAACAACAACCGAGCCGTTTAAGAGAAAACCAATCGACAGACCAACCACGGTAATAACCGGAACAAGTGCATTTTTCAATGCGTGTCTGATAACAACGATTTTTTCAGAAAGCCCTTTTCCGCGTGCGGTCTGAATATACTCTTTTCCCATGACATCCAGCATGCTTGAACGGATCATCCGCATCATTACAGCCGCTGACCCTGTCCCAAGAACAGCCGCCGGCAGAATCATGTAGCTGATGTCTGTCCCGTGTCCGAATCCGGATGCTGGGAGCCAGTGGATGATTACCGAGAAGAGAATTATCATCAGATAGGCCTGCCAAAAGTTCGGTATGGACACTCCGAGAAGAGCACCAAAGCGACAGGCGTCGTCAACAATGGTGTTATGTTTCAGAGCTGAGACTACGCCGAGAGGGACAGCGATAACAAGAGCAATTGCAAGCGCGAGAACGGAAAGTTTCAGCGTATTTTTGAATGCGGTCAGAACAGTATCAAATACCGGCTGTTCACTCATGTACGAGTAGCCAAAATCTCCGACAGCTGCGCCTTTGAGCCAGTTCAGATACTGGATGTAAAACGGCTGGTCAAGCCCGTGGGCTACACGGAAAGCTTCAACAGCTGCTTCATCATATCCACCAGAGGGACTCGTCATCATAATCTCTGCTGGGTCTCCCGGCGCGATGTAGATGAGTGAAAAACTCATGAATGAGGTAAATATGAGGACCGGGATGAGATACAGAGCCCGGCGGATGAAATACTCATTTAGCATTTCAGTGCCTCTGGAAAACTTCCACTCTTTCTTGCAGAGATGAGATCCAGAAGTTCCAGGTATGATGCCGAGTATGATGCTGCATATTCTTTTGGATCACATTTCAGCAAAAATGAACAATATCTATCATCTGCAATTTTGTATTCCATTTTAAATTCCTCAACATTTTATTCCAGTAGCGAGATATGGAACAGATAAATAGTCATAACCTTCCGGATCACATCTTTTCATATACTCTGCATACTCAGGAAGATATTTCCAGGAGACCTCCGAAAACCCGTTATTTTCCATGATAGCTGTAATCATTTCAGGTGAGTTGCTGTCATAAAGCGGAAGATACTCAATTAATTCATCGTGATTTCGTTCTTCCGGATTGTAATTCCTGTTTGAAACGTATCCTGGCTGGAACCATTGACCGTCAATTGCAAGAATCCTGCCCTCTGGTACCAGAACGCGGCAGCATTCACTAAAGAATTTGTCATGGTCTGTGAGCGTCCAGAGAAGGTGCATGTTTACGATAATGTCAAACGTATTGTTTTCAAAAGGCAGGTTTTCTCCATCACCTTCAACAAACTTAATTGACAAATTACGGTTCTTTGCCCCTTCTCTTGCACGTGCAAGCATCTCTTCCGAGATATCAAGAGCAGTGACATTGTGTCCCATGTCAGCAAAAACAAATGCCTGGATGCCAGGCCCTGTTCCGATATCAAGGACATTGAGTTTTTTACCAGCTGGCAGCTTATCTAAAAAGAGGTTTTGCATCAGGAGAATCTCTTCGTCAAGGTGGTCACGATACATTTTCCGGTAATTTGGACTGATCTTATTCCAGTGTGCTGTAATTTTGTCTTTCATTTTTAATCCCTCAGGCAAGTTCCATTTCCTTTGTAATGAACGTGTATTCATTTGGATAAATTTCAAAACCTTTGAGATTGGGGGAGAGCCCGTCAATTTCGTTCTTGTATGCGATACAGACCAATACCGCATCATTCTGGACCTGTTCCTGAATCATTTCGTAGAGTTCTGCACGTTTTTCTTTGTCTGTCTCAGCCCTTGCTTCAAGAATCCACTTATCAACCTGAGGATTAGAATAGCGTAACCATGTTGATGCATAGGTTCCGTTTGAAAGGAAGTGGCTAGAAACGAAATAGTCAGGGTCTCCTACAGGTGCGACACCCCAGGAATAGAGTGCAAGGTCATAATTTCCGGCTACCGCGTCAGCGCTAATTGAACTTGTTTCGGCAATTTTTATTGTAGTGGTAATGCCGATTTTTTCAAACTGGGCGGCAATTACTTCTGCCATTGGCTGGTGTGCTGCCTGTTTTGTATAGGTCTGAATTTCAATTGCGAACGGCTTACCGTTGTAATAGAGTCTACCATCACTTCCCTGCGTGATTCCTGCCTCAGCAAAGAGTTTCAAAGCTTTTTCAGGGTTATAATCGTAGGCTTCAATCTTGTCGTTCGCACTCCATGGCATGATGTCAGGGAATATTCCGATTGCTGGAGAGCCGGCAACGCCTTCGAGGGCTGTATCGACAATCTCCTGGCGGTTAATTACATAATTGAGTGCCTGGCGAACCCTTACATCATCGAATGGTGCTTTTCCTTCGTTAATGTACATGAAATAGGTTCTAAGCGTTTCTCGGGATACGATATTAATATCAGGATCAGCTTCAAGAGTTGTGTACTCGCTTTGCAGGACATCTCTTGTAATGTCAACATCGCCTGATTTGAGCAGAAGAGTTCTTGCAGCGGCATCTTTGCTGTACTGAATAATTATCCTGTCAATTTTTGGCTCTCCACCCCAGTAATCAGGATTCTTTACCAGTTCTATACTGGCACCAGGCTCAAATGAGACAAACTTGTATGGTCCTGTTCCGACTGGCTCTTTGTCGAGATCACTGGTAGGACTTACAATGGACATAATGGTGTCTGTGAACATGAGAATCGCTGGCGCGTATGTTTCATTTGTTTCCACAACGATTGTATAGTCATCGGTTTTGTAGACGCCTTTGATAAAAGAGTATTCTGCAGAACGGCTGTTTGATGAGTTAAGAACTCTGTTGATGGAATAAATTACGGCGTCAGCATTCATTTTTGTTCCGTCATGGAAGGTTACATTCTTGCGGAGCTGAATTTCCCATGATGTATCATTTAGCTGTTTATAGCCTGTTGCAAGTTCAGGCTGTAGACTCATATTTTCGTCGTAAGAGAAGAGCGTCTCATAGATTCCGGTTCTTCGCATAGGCCAGCCTTCCCATGAAATGGAAGGATCAAGGCTTCCTCCTGTATCAGGGCCAGTCGTGAGAGCTACGCGAAGAACTTTTTCTTCAGAACCCTCTGTCTGAACACAACCCGAACAGATGACGATTGCAATAAAAAAAACTGCAGTACAGACAAATGATAACTTCACCTTAAACGCCACGTCAATACCTCTTCCAGTCAAAAAATTGTAATTATCCGGCTGGGTAATACAGCATATCGTAACTATCCAGCCCGGATAAAACAACATCAATCTCCATTATTCACTTCACTGATTTTTCCGGGATGAAAAAACCCTTGAAAATATCCGTTTCCAAACATCATCCTGTTATTTCAGAGATTGTTCACGGCATGTTGTTGCCTTAAAAGGAGAGACCCACCAGAACTTTGCTGCGGAAGCTTTGAAGCTTTTATCCTTTGCTGATCTCTCCTCCGGGGGCATATCTTTCTACAAATAACATCAAACCTACTGCCTGTAAACGGTAGCTTTTCCTTACTTCCTCCTGAAAATTTATGCAAATCCTATGTCCTTGGTGATGATTGTGTACTCATTTGGATACATCACAAAGCCTTCAACATTCGAGGACAGAGCATAAATTTCGTTGGCATAGAAGACTGGCAATACTGGTGCATCTTCCTGAATCTGTTCCTGGACCTTATCATATAGTTCGGCCCGTTTCTCTGTGTCAGATTCGTTTCTTGCTTCGAGAATCCATTCGTCTACCTGAGGATTTGAATATCGGAGCCAGCCTGATGCATAGCTTCCGGTAGAGAGGAAATGGGTTGAGAGGAAATAATCGGGATCTCCGATCGGGGCCGTGTTCCATGCACTGAGTGATAAATCATATGTTCCTGCAAGAGCGCTTTCTTTAAGTGCAGCACTTTCCAGAATTGTGACCTTTGAGGTGATGCCAATTTTTTCCAGTTCTGAGGCAATTACTTCCGCACTCGGCTGAAGAGCTGCACGTTTTGTGTAGGTCTGGATTTCAACGGTGAAGGGCTTCCCGTTGTAGTAGAGTTTGCCGTCCTGCCCTTTTGTGATTCCTGCTTCTTCGAAGAGTTCCAGAGCTTTTTCAGGGTTATATTCGTAGGATTTAATCTGGTCGTTTGCGTTCCAGGGCATGGTATTTGTGAATACTCCCGTTGCCGGGATACCGGAGACTCCTTCAAGTGCTGTATCCACGATTTCCTGACGGTTGATCGCATAAGAGAGGCCCTGGCGGACCCTGGTGTCATTGAATGGTGCTTTGCCGCCATTTACATAAAGGAAGTACGTACGCAGAGTTTCTTTGGAAGTGACGTTTATATCAGGATTATTCTTAAGTGCTGAATACTCGCTCTGTAGTGGGTCTCTGGCAATGTCTACATCGCCTGATTTTATCAGCATGGTCCTGGCTGTGCTGTCTTTATTATACTGAATGAGCACACGGTCAACTTTTGCTTCCCCACCCCAGTAATCAGGATTCTTTTCGAGTTCAAGGCTTGTACTCGGTTCGAAGGACACAAACTTGAAGGGTCCAGTTCCAACTGGCTCTTTGTCAAGATCACTGGCTTTAGGACTTACAATGGACATGATAGGGTCTACAAGGGATGAAATTAGTGGAGCGCAAGTGCCATTGGTTTCAATAACAATGGTGTAATCCCCGGTTTTTTGTACATCTTTGATGAAGGAATACTCTGATGATCTGCTGTTTGATGGGTCAAGTACTCTGTTCAGTGAAAAGAGAACCGCATCCGCATCCATTTTTGTCCCGTCATGGAAGGTTACATTCTTGCGGAGCTGAATCTCCCATTCTGTATTGTTTAACTGTTTATAGCCTGTTGCGAGTTTAGGCATGAGATTCATGTCTGCGTCATAGTAGAACAGGGTTTCATATATGCCTGCCTGATGGACATACCACCCTGTCCAGCCATTGGCAGGGTCAAGACTGCCGCCGGTATCGGGGCCTTCGTTAAAAACTACACGAAGGACTTTTTCTTTAGACGCCTCTTTAGTCTCATCAACACATCCTGCACAGAGCAGCGCTACAATCAGAATTACGGCAATGGCAGGGATGGAGAGTTTTATTTTTGAAATGTTGAGTTTCACCATTAACACACCAATATGCATAAATATTTAATAGATATTAACACTATTTTTAACTAAGTTATATATAATGTATATTTAAATTGTGTGATTTTATTTTATAGTTATGCAGAAAATTTGATAAAATTTTTAGTTTTTTGAAATAGAAACGGTCCAGTAAACCGTATCGGTGATTTTGTTCAGAATTTCCTATTTCAAATGTCACTGAAAGCCCGGATATTTTGCCTTTTCTCGCCCAATACTCTTTATATTTTCTGAAGAATCAATTTCCTTGACACGGTGTCCCGACACGATGTTCCATCTCAGAAGAACTAATCCCATTGTACCGGTTCCGCATCAACATCCAGAACATCTATAGGTCTTTTAGGCAAGATTTTTAGGCAGTTTGATGGAAAAAGCTTCTTTCCAGAACTCTCTTTCACCCTCGATCTTCATTCCATGGTTTACGTAAACAGTCATAATTCCAGGTTCCTTCATCCCAGTAATTTCTGATCTCTTTTTTAAGGTGGCATCCGCCATTTAAACCACCTGTGTTCATTCCTACTATTTAGAATCCCATACATAATCGGGATATAAATTAGTAGTTAAATATATTATTTAGATTATGAAATAAAGAGTATAGTTAATAATTTATTGTTAATTATGATGATTTAAATGCACAATCTTTATAAAGAGTAATATCAATTAGTGTTTTATTATTACTATGCAGATGTAATTTTATTAAAAAAGATACCAAAATCACGGACTGTCATCAGCTTTCAGAATATCAACTATCGTTACGCACTTTATGACAAAGTCACTTTATGACGAGGTTCAGCAGTTATTCAGGATGAGATGCCGTTAATCCCAATCAATTCTGTTACAAACTTTTTCGCTCTGAATAACATGTTGTTCTGATAGAGACAGTTTAATGCCAATTTTATTTGAGGGATAGAAAATGAATGAAATATTAGAAATGAAAGATAAAATCTTAGAATACTGGGACTACAGGAGTTCTGATTATCACACAGAATATGCCAAATGTATGGATGAGGAAATGGAAATTTGGAAATCTGTTTTTTCTGAAATTCTGCTAACGGACAAAAAAATCCGTGCAGTAGAAGTTGGAACAGGTACTGGGCTTCTTGCAATATCTCTTGCCACAATGGGACATGATGTAACCGGTGTTGATTTGTCAGAAAATATGCTTGAAAAAGCAGCAGAAAATGCAAAAGAAAAAGGTGTAGATGTTTCGTTAGTACAGGGAGATGCAGAAGAAATTCCTCTAAATGACGGAGAGTATGATTTCGTTTTGAGCAAGTATCTTCTCTGGACTCTGCCTCAACCGGATAAGTTTATGAGTGAGTGTTGCCGGCTTTTAAAAGACGGTGGCCTTATGATGATAGTTGATGGTTTGTGGTTCCAGAACCCTGATGGGACAGAGAAGAAAAGCAGTCGTTATGAAAAGTTTAATGAATTGTATTCTGGTGTTAAGCCGAATCTGCCCCTTGCAAAAAACAATACACCTGAGAGGATAACTGCCCTTGCACAATCTCATGGGTTTGAGGCCGTTTCATGGAGATTTTTGAAAGATTATGATGCGTTTTTGGAACGGAATGATCCGTCTGGTCATGAAGCAGGTTATATCCAGCCTCCACATATGGTTCTTGCAAAGAAAAGAAGCCAGACTTGATTAATCTTTTTTATTCTTCGTAGTTTTGTGTACTCAAGTTGTGGACTTAAGGCCTTAAATATCTACAGAGAGCTTTATCACTCACCCTGTTTAATCTGAAGATTGTCATCCGCACGAAACCACGAAGACCCGAATCTCAATTTCCAGGAAAGTAAACAAAAAATTTACTGTAAGTTATACTTTAGCTATTCTTTTATATACCCAGGCAATTGTCTAATTTATCGAGATAATATATCAAAAGAATTACATGCATCCAGGAAGGGATTACCATTAATGCAACTGTTTTTATCTGTTTCTGCGATGTGACATCGGTTACAATGACGCAGGAACTCCTCCAAAAAACGTCGCTTTCGCATCAGGCTTTATTCTCGGGCTTTGTATGGGTGCTGGAGGAATAGGAGCCGCGGTTATCGAATGGACTGCTGATCTGATTGGGTCGCTTTCTGATACAATGTTTCTGTTGATTATTCCGACGATATTGTGCCTTATTCTTGCATTGTTAGTCCGACATCCAGCAGGAAATTAAAAACCCACAGTTCAATATCTAAAAGAACACAAAAATTATGTATATATAAATCAGGCCCTAATTAATTATACATGAGAGTGGGGAAATACTTTTTATGGATCATTACAGTGCTTATTGGGCTTGCATTACTTTTTTCAGCTTATATGTCTCCAAATCCAGAAAGCATTGCTCAGGCAAATCTGTCCGGCAGCGAAAAGAATCCAGTCGGGTCAAATTAAGTAATCTCTGTGGAAATTCCAGCTGCATCTCCATCGGGTATTCTGGCTTCTGGAAATGTTGAAGCAGGAAGTATTGAAGCAGGAAAGATCGAAGCCGGTAAGGATCTTGAGCTAACTATTTATGAGCAGGGGATTGCCCTTGTGAAAGAAAGGCGAGAAATCAACCTCGATAATGGGGTCAATCAGGTTAAATACACGGATATTACTTCCAGAATTGATCCCGGCTCTGTTATAATCAAAGATCCTGAAAATAAGGACACTGTTTTACTTGAGCAAAACTATGAATACGATCTTTTAAGCAGTTCGAACCTGCTTGAGAAATACCTTGGCAGAGAAGTTAATGTAACTAACAGAAACGGCGAAACGTACACCGGTATACTGTTGAGCCATACAGGAAATAGCGTTGTCCTTGAGACTAAAGCAAAAAAAGTTGTGGTACTTGAGGCTTTTTCAAAAATCGAGCTTGCAGATTCATCAGGACTTTCGATAAAGCCTGCACTGATATGGCAGATTTATTCTCCTGTATCTGGAACCCGTAAACTTATGATTTCCTACCTGACGAGCGGTATAAGCTGGAAAGCGGCTTATGTCCTGATGAGTAATGCGGAGAATACCGAAGCTGACCTTCGAGGATGAGTTAATATTGTGACAATAGGGCAGGAATGACCTTTGAAAACGCAGTATTGAAACTCGTTTCAGGTCAGATAAACCGTGTTTCTCAGCCCGCGACTCTGCGTACTGAAGAAAAAGCCGTGGCTGGTGAAGCGGCATCGCAGACGCCCTTTTCCGAAGAAGCTCTTTTTGAATATCATCTTTATACCCTCGAAAACCCGGCAACTCTGAAAAATAACCAGGCAAAGCAGATTTCTTTGATGTCTGCCGATTCCGTGCCTATCGAAAAAAAGCTAATCTACGACAGTTCTCGAAACGAGATCAACAGTATTTTTCACCAATTCCAAAGTGTATAGTTTTCAAAAAACTAATGATTTCAGCATCTAAAAGAAGTTTTTTCCGATATTTCATACAAAAAACCATGTGGTATTTTATTCTATAGACACAATGGTTTGCATGTCTGAGTTTCATTTACAGTACAAATGTAGCTAAAAATATAAGGTAGTTATTTAACAATGGTTCTCGGGGAAGTTTTCCATCCCCGCAGCAAGCTAGCGGGGTGTTCGAATGAAAATAAAGAAAAAGAGGAATAAGGGAAAAAAGGTAAAATAAGGAAAAATGAGTAAAAAAAGATGCCATTAAGGAAAATATCTGCAAACCCATATTTAAGCAAGATCAGATTTACAAGAAGATAAAATTTGCAGAAACGCTGGCGGAGAGGGCGTCTGAGTTGACGGCCGCCGGCAGATTCCTCATAAATTTATACTGAGGAAAATAATCTATTCTAAAGTAAAGAAGTGGAAAAGAGGTTTGCAAGACCGGGTACAGAAGATTTCTGTAGCCTGTCTCTATTTCTCGTTTATCCTTCGAGTACGATTTCAATATTGATATCTTTAGGAACCTGGATTCTCATGAGCTGGCGAAGTGCCCTTTCATCGGCTGCGATATCGATGAGACGCTTGTGTACACGCATCTCCCAGTGGTCCCAGGTTGCAGTTCCATCTCCGCTCGGGCTTTTTCTTGTGGGAACTACAAGCTTCTTTGTGGGAAGCGGAACAGGCCCTGAAATGTTAACTCCTGTTCTTTCAGCAATGGATTTTACCTGATTGCAGACTCCGTCCAGATCTTTGGGACTGATGCCTGACAATCTTATTCTAGCTTTCTGCATACCTTTTTTCTCCTTAAAAAATGAAAAAGGAGAGTGTTACTTCTGTTTAACACTCATACACATGCCGGCGGCAATTGTCATACCCATATCACGGATAGCGAACCTGCCGAGCTGTGGAATTTCTTTTACTGGCTCGATAACCATCGGCTTTGTTGGTTTGATGGTAACGACTGCTGCATCTCCGGCCTTAAGGAAGGTCGGGTTTTCTTCCTTTACCTGCCCGGTCTTCGGGTCCAGCTTCTTGTTAAGCTCGATCAGCTGGCATGCGATCTGGGAAGTGTGGGCGTGGAAAACAGGAGTGTATCCGGCAGTGATTGCGGATGGGTGCTGCAGAACGACAATCTGTCCTACAAACGTATCAGCTACTTTTGGTGGGTTGTCAGTATGGCCACAAACGTCTCCTCTGCGGACATCGGCCTTGCCGATACCACGAACGTTCCAGCCAATGTTGTCTCCTGGAAGGGCCTGTGGAATTTCTTCATGGTGCATCTCAATGGACTTAACTTCACCGGATGCTCCGCCTGGCATGAAGACTACCTTGTCGCCCTTCTTCATGGTACCGGTTTCGACTCTGCCTACAGGCACGGTTCCGATACCGGAAATTGTGTATGCATCTTCCACAGGGATCCTGAGAGGAAGGGTGGATGGTTTTTCTGGCACTTTGAGGTTGTTAAGAGCTTCCATCATAGTTACTCCCTTATACCAGGGGGTCTTTTCACTGTGATTTACAACATTGTCGCCGTAGAATGCAGAGGTTGGGACAAATGGAATATCACTTGGCTTGAACCCGATCATCTTAAGGATACCGGAGACCTGCTCGACAACTTCCTTGTATCTCTTCTCGCTGTATTCAACTGCATCCATCTTGTTGACTGCAACAATAAGCTGGTTGATACCAAGAGTTCTGGAAAGGAAAATGTGTTCCTTAGTCTGGGCCATTACACCGTCAGGAGCTGCAACAACAAGGACAGCGGCGTCAGCCTGGGAAGCACCTGTGATCATGTTCTTTACGAAGTCACGGTGGCCTGGACAGTCTACTACTGTGAAGTAGAACTTATCTGTGTCAAATCTCTTGTGAGCGATGTCAATTGTGATACCTCTTTCACGCTCTTCCTTAAGAGAGTCCATAACCCATGCGAAGGCGAAGGATTCCTTGCCCTTCTGCTTTGCTTCTTCCTTATACTTCTCGATAACGTGTGCAGGTACAGCTCCTGCTTCGTACATTAAGCGTCCTACAAATGTTGATTTTCCGTGGTCAATGTGACCAATCACTGCTAAGTTCATGTGCGGTTTATCAGATGCCATATTATAATCTCCTGTAATTATGGATGAGTTTCATTCGTATATCAAATATTTACTATATTAAGATTAGGGCGGATCTCAATATTGGCTCATCTTTTCTATATTCTTTTATCCGATCAATATTGTCAGTTTTCCTTTTTTGGATACCTTCGTGAACCGCCACTTTATATATTTCCAGTAGTCTGGACTGCTTTTCCCAATATAGGCATACCTTATTTTAAAGTTTTCCGATTGGCCGTATTCCCGAACCGATAGGGATGCTCTTCCCTTCCAGATCGGTCCGGGTGCTCTTGTCTATCCTGTCTGAGGATAGGTAATATTAAGGAAAAGCGGAAGAGATTCCGCTTACATTGAAAGGAAGTCAGAAGCCTTGGGCAATTCTTTCTTCAAGCCCTTCCTTTCTCTAATCTGGCCTACAATGTCATTCTGAATGCTGGTAGGCACAATATCAAAGCCTCCGAATTCGGTGCTCCACATAGCACGTCCTTCAGTTGCAGACCTGATCTCACCTGCAAATCCAAACATCTCAGCTACAGGCACTCTGGCCTCAATAATTGCCAGGTCTCCTTCCGTACTCATGTTAAGGATAATTCCACGGCGGCCCTGAAGTTCCTTTGTTGCACCACCCATTAAAAGCTGGGGCACCTGAACAAAAACCTTCTGATAAGGTTCGAGCAGAGTGTCATCTGCCATAAGCATGCCTGCCTGAATTGCCTGCCTTGAAGCTGGAATAACCTGAGCCGGACCTCTGTGAATTGCGTCTTCGTGAAGCTTTGCATCTACAAGCACACATTTCACGTTTGCTACAGGTTCCCTTGTGAGCGGACCTGCACGCATGACTTCCTCAAACCCATCAAGTATGAGTTCCATTGTCTCGTTCAGGTACTGGATACCTTTGGTCATATCAATGAAGATATTGGAATTGAAGATCCCGACAATGCCTTTTGCTTCTTCTTTATTCATTCCGAGATCGATGAGTTTCTGCCTGCGTTCAAGCTCGGGCAGATTCATATGGATATCGCCGGCTTTGATAGCACTGACAATCTCAAGATCAAGGGGTTCCACATAGATATAGAACCTGTTATGCCTGTTTGGAGACTTTCCTTCTACAGGTTCGATCTTCTTCTTAATGGTTTCCCTATAAACGACAATTGGCTTGCTTGTGGTAATTTCCACATTCTTGTCCCTTTCGATCCTGTGGGCAATAACCTCAAGGTGAAGTTCTCCCATACCTGCCATCAGGTGTTCCCCGGTTTCCTCATCAAGAGTGATCTGAAGAGTCGGGTCTTCCTTTGCAACCTGTCTGAGTACTTCGATTAATTTGGGCAGGTCTTTGGTATGCTTTGCTTCTACCGCCACAGTCACTACAGGTTCACTCACGTGCCTGATGCTTTCGAAAGGCTCCATGCCCTCAAGGGTCGTTACTGTGGACCCTACGATTGCATCTTTTAAACCGGTAACTGCAGCAATGTTTCCTGCAGGAATCTTGTCCACTTCAAGCCTTTCCGGACCCATGAAGATACTGACCTGCTGAACTCTGCTTTTCTTTGCAGTTCCTGAGGTAAAGACCTCCATACCACGGCTGAAAGAACCGCTGAATAGCCTTCCTGTTGCAACTTCACCTGCGTGTGGGTCAACTGAAATGTCAGTTACCATGAAGGCAAGGTCTCCGTCTGCATTTGCATGGGTCATTGAAGTTCCGATTTCAGAGTTCTCGTCTCCATGCCAGATTACCTTTACTCTGTCCTTCTGGGCTTCAAGAGGATTTGGCAGGAAGTGAATAACCATATCAAGAACAGCTTCGTGCAGAGGACACTTTTCTGCCAGGGACTTCATGTCTCCAGCCTTACAGTAATCATATACATCCCTAAAAGAGACCCCTGTTTTCTTCATCATGGGCACACTGATTGCCCAGTTATAAAGAGCTGACCCAAAAGCAACAGTTCCGGCTGCAGCATCGACTCTCCAACCTTCCTTGTATTTTTCAGGGTTCATGTTCTTGATGAGCTTGTTCACGTGATCAATGACTTTTCCAAGACGGATCTGCATTTCCTGGGAATCAACCTGGAGCTCGTTGATTAGCCTGTCGACCTTGTTAACGAAAAGTACAGGTCTGACATGTTCCCTGAGTGCCTGCCTCAGCACAGTTTCGGTCTGGGGCATTGTACCTTCAACTGCGTCCACGACAACAACAGCTCCGTCCACAGCTCTCATGGCACGAGTGACGTCCCCACCAAAGTCAACGTGTCCTGGGGTATCGATCAGGTTAATCAGGTAGTCTTCATTATCAAAATTGTGAACCATGGAAACGTTAGAGGAATCGATAGTGATACCTCTTTCCTGTTCCTCTTCGTCGGAATCCATGAATAACTGTCTGCCTGCAAGTTCCTTCGAAATCATGCCGGCACCGGCTAATAGGTTGTCCGATAATGTAGTTTTTCCGTGGTCGATGTGCGCAACGATCCCGATATTTCTGATCTTTGTCGGTTCACTCATGAGCGTAGTTACGCGCTCGACCATCTTCTTCCTTCGTCCCATGCTAATACCTTTTAAACAAATGTAATCTAGATTTAAATTTCTTATATCGAGGCAACCCGCATAAGCAATTAACGTGCTGCCTTTGCTACTCTTTCCTTTGCATCCTTCCTGTTGATAGCGAAGGACTTCGTGTCACGGTTTGCAGCGCCTATTAATTCGGTTGCCAGACATTCCGCAACCGAGCGTTTGGATTTGAAGGATGCGTTGTTGGTTCCCATACTGATATAGCGCAGAGCTGTGTCCACACGTCTCTGGGGTGCGGTGTCTACTGCTTTTGGCACGGAGATTCCGCCGTACTTCAGCCTTACTACTTCTTCCCTGGGGCCTGCATTAGCAATAGCATCCACAAGCACTTGGATAGGGTTCTGCTTAGTTTTCTTGTTCACGATGTCGAAAGCTTCTTCAACGGCGCGGAGAGTCTTCTGCTTCTTTCCTGTGTTTACCTCGGTCCTCATCAGGTTATTTGCCAGACGTTCCACAATCGAAATATCTGATTTGTTAAATTGCTGCCTGGCATGTTTTCCACTGCTATGAGGAACAATAACAGGAGTGAGACTGACATAGCGCTTAATTCCTAGGTCTCGGACTTCAACTTCAGCCGGGTCCCATTTGCCGAATATCTTCAAGAAAATCATCTCCTGGGTTTTTCCAATCTGCCAATGACCATCTGGTTCAGGGACACATTGTTTACGGCAGTTACTTTGAAGCGTACACCCGGAATATCACCCATAGCACCACCCATACGGCCTCCGATCCTTTCCACGGTCACTTCATCGTGTTCATCAATGAAATTCACTGCGCCGTCTCCTGGACAGAAAGCAGTTACCTGACGCCCGTTTTTAATGAGCTGGATTCTTACGCACTTTCGGATAGCTGAGTTTGGCTGCTTTGCTTCAACTCCTACCTTTTCTAACACAATACCTCGACCCTGCGGTGCACCGCCTAGCGGATCGGCTTTCACGTTCAGTCCAAGAACTCGCCTGCCGTAGGATGTATCTTTCCAGCGGGCATTTTTCCTAGTCTGTTTGAGAATATTAGCTGCATATTTTCCTTTAGCCATTGTTAATTTCTCCAAATTAAAAATTGATCTCAGTTTTCTAGAGGCATACAGGATGCCAGATTGTCCTTCAACGCCGGATTAATGGATCAATGTAAATTAAGTTAGATTACTGCAGGATCACATCTTCTATATTATGATGGCGACGGGCAAGCATCTTTACTTTTTCTATATTTTTCCCATTGCGGCCTATGGCAAGCCCCTTCTCTTTATTGGGTACCTCTACATAAGCTAATCGCTTGCCATTTTTGGTTATAATGTTTACCGAACTCACGGACACAGGTCCGAAGGCGTTCTTCAGGAAGGTGACAGGTTCATCTGAATATTCCACAAGTTCTATTGGTTTGTCCAGAGCCTTTTTAACACGGTTTATATTCTCCCCATTTCTGCCTATAGCAAGTCCCATATCACCCTGTTTTACGACATATACGAGCCTTTCCTCTTCAGGGATACAGTCGAGGATTTTAGCTCTTGTCATATTTTCAAATAACGCAATGTACTGGATGCTTTCTGCAGTAAGTCTTATTTCACCCAAGACGTTGCCAACTCCTTCTATTAAACTGTAGCAGCCAGAATATCGGATTCTCCTACATCGAGGATTGCCATGGCTGCAATCGTAAAGGGCTTACCACATATGGGCCCGAGTTCCACACTTGTACCTTCGTATTCCAGGACAGGGACATTTGTTGCCTGAACTTTCGTTTTAATTTCTTCGGGGCAGTTTGATGCCAGGACCACCATTTTTGCAGAACCATCTTTAGCTGCATCCACGGTCCGTTTGGCTCCAACTATTACATTTCCTGTTTTCACAGCCTTGATAAGAGATTTATCAACATTGATCTTCATTTTCATCAACTCTGTCTCAAATGAGCTCGTCTACTCTATCTCTTTCCTAATAAAGATTTTCCAAGCTCGGTGAATATATGGTACTCTAAATACCTGATGCCTTATATTTATTTTCTGGTTATGAGCCTAGCAGACTCGAGTTTCTGCATCAGGATTTTCCAAGTTTCGTAAAGGTAATATATACCTGATCTGAAGTGGTCTTCTATCAGGCTACGAATTTAAATAATTATAGGTTGAGTTTCAAGTTTTTTGCCCTGAAACCTTTCACTCTTCTGCTGCTTCTGCAGCTTTTACTGCTTCTGCTGCTTCTGCAGCTTTTACTGCTTCTTCGATTTCCTCTCTTCTTCTGGTTATAAGATGCACGTCTCCCGTACCCATACGGATAGGCTGGCCAACGATAATATTTTCCGTGACCCCCTGGAGCTGATCCACATCCCCACGCATCCCTGCATCCAGCAGATGATTTACCGTAACTTCGAAAGCTGCACGGGCAAAGACACTTGCCTTTTCACCTGAAATTCCATGCCTTCCGATCTGTTTTACTTCCCCATCACAGGTCATGAGATCGGCCACGAGCATAATATGCCGGATATCCACAGTAAGACCCTGTTCGCGCAGGGTGTCTGTCGCTTCTTTAATAATCGCATTCCTTGCAGCTTCGACTCCAAGCACTTCATAAATTTCGTTAATATTATTTGTACTTGTTCTTGTCTTGTCCACACCATCGAACTGAAGCACTTCACGCAGGGCCGAACCTTCGGTATATAGTGTGTATTCTTCTCCTTCCTTGCGGACTACCACACGTTTGATTCCTTCTATCCCTTTAAGGGTGACATTGTGGATACTTTTTGCAAGCTGGAGAAGCTCCCTGTAAGAAGGCTCTCCCGGAGCAATGATAATCTGGTTATCTATATCCGGGGAAATGGTAACCATTACGTTCAATTCTTCATTGAACTTTTCTTTTACCTGATCTATAGTAATATTCCTGCCTTCCATCGCCTTCTCATGCAGGTCAATTATCAATTTCATCTGGGAAAGATCAGTGGTCACATCAGCGATATGGTCAATTTTCGTTGCTTCAATCTCCCAGGCAAGAGCTCTTGTCTTTTCCCTGTCGTAAGCATAATCTTCAGGATTCTCTTTAGAAAGGGCAATTGTCATCATAGGAGTACTCGGAATTTTTCGAGCATCCACAATTTCTATAAGACGGGGCAGACCGAGAGTAACGTTAATCTCGGCCACACCAGCGTAGTGGAAGGTACGCATTGTCATCTGGGTACCCGGCTCCCCTATGGACTGAGCTGCAACCACACCGGCAGCGTCACAGGGCTCAATGCATGAGGTATGATACTCTTCCATTACCTGTTCTACAATCTCTTCCATTTCCTTCTTACTTACTCCGGCTTTGATGACATCCTCTCTTAGAGTATTAAGGATATTCGAAGGGAGGGGCAGATCCTTTATCATACTATCGATTGTACTTTCACTGATACTCATCAGGCCACCTCCCGGTTTACTACGGAATTGACAATTCTGTGGATTGTATCGGGTTTGCTGAAATCGCTTTTTGTGGGGTTAATCCCATCTTCTCCATACTTAAACTGCACGAGCACACCTCTGGTATCCCTGACTGTAAGGTCATACTGGACCTCCAAGTCCTGGAGCGCATTGACAAGCCTTCTCTGCAGGTACCCTGATTGTGATGTCCTGACTGCAGTGTCCACAAGACCTTCCCTACCACCAATTGCATGGAAGAAATATTCAGTCGGGTTAAGCCCGCTTTTGTAGCTTGCCTTTACGAAACCATGGGCGTCCGAACCAAGATCCCCCTTCTGGAAATGAGGTAATGTCCTGCCTGCATACCCTCTGCGGATACGTTCACCACGCACTGCCTGCTGACCAACACAGGCCGCCATCTGAGTAAGGTTCAGGATGGAACCTCTTGCCCCTGAACGGGCCATAATAACTGCCGGGTTTTCAAGTCCCATATGGCTGTCTGCTATGTTACCGGTCTCGTCTCTGGCCTTTCCGAGCTTCTGCATGATGCTCATTTCAATTGTCTCATCAAGGGTCCTTCCAGGAAGAGGTTCAAGTTCCTTATTCTGGTAAGACTTGATGAGGTTCTGCACAGCATCTTCAGCTTTGCCGAGGACTTCATTGATCTGGATCCTGGCTTCTTTCGGAATATCTTCATCAGCGATTCCGAAACTCAAGCCTGTCCGCATAATAGCCCTAACTGCAAGCATGGTCATATTATCTATGAAACGAGCTCCGGCTTCAGGGCCTATTTCCTTGATAATGCGGTCCTGAATCTTTCCTTTGAAAGCTCCAATGGCTGCCTCGTCTATCGTTCCTTTAATGAGTTCTCCGTCCCGGATTACCACATAGGCATCGTTCGGACACTCCTCTTTCTTGCAGACGTCACAGTGTGAGCAGACCTGGGCTGCAAACTGTGTATTAAGGTTTTTAGGCAGGATCTGGCTGAAGATCTGTTTTCCTGTCCAGTAGGGCTTTCCATCTGGATCGTAACCTGCAGGGGAAGGCAACTCTCGGATATCGCTCTTCCGGAGCATATCGTAAGCATCATTTTTAGGGATATGATTCTCAAAACGTGTCAGCAGGAAAAGCCCTGAAATGTGGTCATGAATCCCGCCTATAATAGGACCGCCAAAACGCGGGGAAAGAATGTTCTCCTGAACCTGCATCAGGATCTTTGCCTCAGCCCTGGACTCTTCGGTCTGAAGGGCGTGCATGTTCATCTCGTCCCCATCAAAGTCAGCGTTATATGGAGGACATACAGCAGGATTCAGCCTGAAAGTCTTATTCGGAAGCACCTTCACAGAATGAGCCATAATACTCATCTTGTGCAGAGACGGCTGCCTGTTAAAGAGTACAATGTCTCCATCTTTTAACTGGCGTTCAACTGTCCATCCGAACTCCAGCTTTTCGGCAAGGTCGTCTTTGTTTACACTTGTAACTTTTATACGCCTGCCGTCAGGGCGGAGTACATAGTTTGCTCCTGGGTGTATATCCTCCCCATTACGCACGTAAATTTTGAGCTGTTCTATATTCCTTTGTGTTACCACCAGGGGCATTGTAAGGATCCGTGCAATGGGCATAGGAACCCCTACCTCATTAATGCTCAGGTTTGGGTCAGGAGAAATTACTGTACGTGCCGAGAAGTTAACACGTTTACCCGATAAGCTTCCTCTGAAACGACCTTCCTTACCTTTTAAACGCTGGGAAAGAGTCTTTAAGGGCCTGCCTGACCTGTGCCTTGCAGGAGGTATCCCTGAGACAGAATTGTCAAAAAAGGTTGTAACGTGATACTGAAGAAGTTCCCAGAGGTCCTCAATAATGAGCTGAGGGGCGCCAGCTTCCCTGTTTTCCTGGAAGCGCTGGTTAATTCTGATAATATCTACGAGTTTATGGGTCAGGTCATCTTCACTGCGCTGCCCGGATTCAAGGGTAATCGAAGGACGAACTGTAACAGGAGGTACAGGCAGGACTGTAAGGATCATCCATTCAGGCCTTGCATTCTTCGGGTCCATCCCGATAACCCGGATATCTTCATCAGGGATATTCTCAAAACGGTCCCTTATCTCGGTAGGGGTCAGCTTCTCCCCGTTTTCGAGATATTCAGTGGGTTTTTCGAATTTAATTTCCAGCTGTTCCTCATTGCAGTAAGGGCAGGTCTTTACTTTACTGGCCTCCTTATAAGCCTCGTTAATCAGGTCATCAGGCATATGTCCGATTTCCTCAATGCCGACAAGCTGGTCCAGATAATGCTGTTTCTGTGCAGGGTCAAGCAGGAGCCTGCTGCATTTCCTGCAGGTTGCCCTGAGAAGTTTTCGGATTACTTTATTGAAGCCAACATGGACTACCGGGGCGACAAGTTCGATATGTCCGAAGTGTCCGGGGCATTCGCCTGCTCGCCCTGAACAGGTTTTGCAGCGAAGCCCAGGGTCAATAACTCCGAGTCTTGTGTCCATAAGCCCCATGTCAATTGGAAATCCGTCATCGTCGTAAGTGTCGGCTGTGATGATCGGGGTTGAACTCATTTTACGGATCTCTTTTGGAGACAGTAAGCCGAATTTAATAGAAGAAATTCTTTTCGGAATTGGAGGTACATTTGCCATATCTGTCTCACCTCATACCGCGTCTTCAAGTTTAAGCCTGGGCGCAACTCCCAGAGATTTGATTTCGTCCAGCAGCAGCTTGAATGCATAGCTCATCTCCACAGGATATATATCCGTGTCAGCCCCACAGGTTGAGCAGAAAGCGACATTTCGCTGCTTGTCATACGTTGCAATCATTCCACAGTGAGAGCAGACAAGTTCAACAACCTTATCTGACTCGTCGAGCAGCCTCTCTTTTAGCGACATGGCAGCCCCGTGGCCTACCAGCACATCACGTTCCATTTCTCCGAATCTGAGACCACCTTCTCTGGCTCGACCTTCGGTTGGCTGGCGGGTAAGCACCTGTACAGGCCCACGAGACCGTGCGTGCATCTTCGAAGTGACCATGTGGTGCAGTTTCTGGTAGAGAATAACCCCAACAAAGACATCTGCAGGGATCATCTTGCCGGTAGCTCCGTCGTAGAAAACCTCTTTTCCGGTGTGAGCAAACCCGTGCTTTTTCAGGGCTTCTCTGAGGTCTTCTTCTTTCTCTCCTGAGAAAGCTGTTGCATCAACTCGTCTGCCTTCCATGGAACCTACCTTTCCACCAATCATTTCCAGGACGTGGCCTACAGTCATACGGGAAGGAATTGCATGTGGGTTAATCATCAGGTCAGGAGTCATGCCGGATTCCGTAAACGGCATATCTGCAATAGGGACTTTCAGGCCAATAACTCCTTTTTGCCCGTGCCTTGAAGCGAATTTGTCCCCTATGTCAGGAATCCTTTCGTCTCTTACCTTTACTTTAGCAAGCCTGGTTCCGTTAATGGATTCGGTCAGGATGACCGTGTCAACAATTCCGGTTTCATTTGACCGCATTGTGATCGAGCTTTCTCTTCTCTGCTCCATTGCAATCCCGAAGTCTGACGGTTCTTCAAGGAACCTTGGTGGACTGGTTTTTCCGATAAGTACATCATTGGGACCAACCGGGGTTTCGGGATTTACAAGCCCGTCTGTATCCAGGTTTGCATAGGCTTCTGCACTGCGCGCTCCGCGGTATTCGGAGTCAGGAATCTCAAACTTGTCTTCCTGTCCACCCGGATACCTTCGTTCTTCTCCTTCGAAAGTTCTGAGAAAGTGACTTCTCCCGAGACCTCTTTCAATTGAACCCCTATTGAAAATCAGGGCGTCTTCAATGTTATACCCTTCATAGGACAGGATTGCGACCACGAAGTTTTGGCCTGCAGGTCTATCATCAAAACCTATTGCTTCCGAGGTCCTAGTTCTGGTCATTGCTCTCTGAGGGTAGTGAAGGACATGGGCCCGGGTATCAGGTCTGAGCTTCTGGTTTGCGGTTGCAACCCCAATACACTGTTTTATCATGGCTGCACCCATGGTATTACGCGGAGATGCATTATGTTCAGGATAAGGCACCATTCCCGTAGAGATTCCAAGAATAAGTTCAGGATCAATCTCCATGTGAGTGTGCTTTGGAGTAAGATCAGCCTCGTAAAGTGCGATGTAGGCATTTTCCTCTTCTTCGGCATCGAGATACTCTATACAGCCTTCTTTTACCAGTTCATCAAAATTGATTTCCTTATTTTTAATTTTCTCTATGTGCTCTTCAGTTACCTTAGGAACTCCGTTCTCCACAACTATAAGTGGCCTTCTTGCTCTGCCCATATCGGAGTTTATAATTACTTCTCTTGTGTTGCTGTTAAGAGCGACATTAACCTGCCTGGATATGAAACCCTGCCGCCTCATCTTTCTGAGCTCGTCTACAAGCTCCGTAGGGTTATCGTGGGTCCCGACAAGCTCCCCGTTTATGAATACTTTTGCTTTAGTCATCTGACATCGACCCCTTAATCACCGAACATTGATCCGCCATCATCCGAATCTGAGTAATCGTAAAACTCATCATCTTTGTATTTGCTTTCGCCTTCCGAAGGCTCTTCATATTCTTCAACAATCTCTTCTCCGAACTCATCAAGTAAGGTTTCTTTCATTTTGGCCGGGAGTTCCGGTACCTTTACAACCGCACGCTCAACATTCAGGTCGTGGAGAATTTTCTTTATCCCGTCGATGTCTTCTATACCTGTTGAAAGTTCGACCATCTCGGCAAAGTTTTTCACCAGACTACAGTTTGGACCTTCAGGAGTTTCCGAAGGACAGAGCCTTCCCCACTGGGTTGCATGCAGGTCTCGAGCCTCAAAGTGAGGCTGGGCTCGTGAAAGGGGCGAAATTACCCGGCGCAGGTGGGAAAGCGTGGAAATATAGTCATTTCTGTCAAGGAGCTGAGACACACCTGTTCTTCCTCCAACCCAGTTTCCGGTTGCCAGCGGATGCTGCAGCCGGTCAGTCAACACATCGGCTCTAACTATTGTTGCGACATTCAACTCCCTGTTTCTCATGTTTGCGCGTTCGAGCTGGTATTTTATGTCTCTTGCAAGCCTGTTGAAAGATACCCTGAAGAGGTCTTCCATCAGGTCTCCAGCTAGTTTCAGCCTTTTGTTCGCATAGTGGTCTTTATCGTCTTCCGAACGCTTTCCAAGGGCCAGCTCGAAACAGGACTCAGCCATTCTTGCCAGGAAGTGAGCCTTGGAAAGCCTGTCTTTCATGTCGTTTCCAAGATGGGGGAACAGGTACCTGTCAATAACATAGTTTGCTCTTTTTATCTGGTATTCCTTGGCCTGACCTGCAGCGACCCGGGCCCCGATTTTCTCGATTGCTTCTTCCTGGGTTTCAACTTCGGCTTCTTCGAGGTTTTCCAGCATGAATTTGATAATTTCGGGATCACTTGAAACTGCATTTACGATATCTTCATCAGTTACAATTCCAAGAGCTCTCATCAAAGTAATGAAGTATACTCTTCCGGAGATAGAAGGAAAAGAAACCTCGAGCAAGGATTTTCTTCCTCTTTCTACGATTACAAGGGCTCTGTATCCGCGCTTCTGTGAGAAAACCTTTGCAACCTCTATAGTATCGCCATACCTCTCCCCATACTCTACGAGAATCTTGTTAGGGGCGAGGTCTTCCAGGGTCATAACCACCCTTTCGGTACCGCCAATAATGAAATATCCCCCAGGGTCAAGGGGATCTTCACCATAGCGGACTTTTTCGGATTCACTAAGTCCTGGAAGGTTACAGATCTTGGATTTGACCATGATAGGAAGCTGTCCTATTTTTGCTTCCATTACTTCAGACTCAACTCCTTCTTTTACCACGCTCATTTCGAGGTAGAGAGGACCTGAGTATGAAAGGTTTCTGAGCCTTGCCTCGTTGGGATAAAGTTTTTCGATTGCCCCGTCGGCTTCCTTTACCACAGGATGTTCTACCCTGATTTTTCCAAGTTTAAGGTAGGTATCCTCGATATCGGTTTCTATTGTTCTCTGTTCATCTATGATTTTTTGCAGCCCGTAATCTATAAACTTGTTAAACGAGTCTATATGGTGCTGCACTATCTTGTCCCGTGTAAAATAAGCCTGCGACAGTATACTTGTTTCTAACGCGATGATAGCACCCTCTTTGCTTTATTAAAATGAAAATCAAGAGATTCTGATCCTTGGATCGGTGTGCAACTGTTGAGTTTTGCCATACGATGGTGCATGGGATTCAAAAAGGCATTCCGTAAAGAAAATTTGATCATACAAGCGGTTTACTCCCCTCCGCTTAATCGATCACAAGTCTATAGTAATCTGCCTCCCCTGCAGTTTGACTTTTTCTTGTGATTTTCACTACGTCTCCGACAACAGCACCTATTTCTTTACAAACAGGATCGTTCACTTTGATTTTCGGAAGTTGCTCCTTTTCAATAGAATACTTGCTTAAAACAGACTTTAACTCGCCTTCAGGCATGATTTCATGTTTAGGGACCGACTCATGGTCGAGCAGGCTGAATTTTGTCAAATCCTTTCCTCCAAAAATAAAGTATTCAAAAAATTTGTCAGACCGATTTTTCCCGTGGATGGCCTTTCCACCGGGTATAATAAAGAACATGGCGGGCCCGTAGGGATTTGAACCCTAGGCCGTCTGGTTAAAAGCCAGACGCTCTGCCTGACTGAGCTACGGGCCCATTTGCGTATATAATTCCACTTTACTTTTTTGCACCTGGATATTTTTTCATGCTACCACTGCTGCCCCGCTGCTTCAGGGAGCACCTATCACACCAGTGCAACCCTCTAATTCCAGCTATTCTATAAATAGTTTATGGTGAAGAGATATTTTCTTTCACAATTCCTGTATATTTAAGCTAAAATTATTTTTTTTGTGGTGAATTTCAACCAAATTTTTTCCAGTTTTGCTGGAAAAATATATGTACGAGAATTTTCAATTTTTAAAAAGTAAGGCCAAGAATTCAATTTATTTCTCTTATTTACGGGTAACTTGAGACATTTGCCCCGATTCTTAATAATGTCTCGATTTCCCGATAGTCACCCTCTCCAAAAATAAAGTACTAATATCAAAGTCAAATCCGAATTCCTGAAATTTAAAATTTCTAAATTTAAACATTTTATATTTAAACGTTTTTAAAGAATGTATCCAGATATATCCTAAACTCCAATGTTCCTATATTTTATAAGTCCATCCCAAAACTAATTTTATCCTCAAATTAGTAAAATTTCAAAATTATTTTCGTGATCAGAAAATCTATTACTTATTGTAGATCTGGGATTCAGAAAAATCATTTTGAGTTTTGGGATCAGCTCTATAACAATATCCTAAACTCCAATGTTCCATATTTTATAACAAATACTATTTTTATAATATAAATAAAATGAAGAGCAAATCCAATTTTAGGATGGATTCATCCAGAGTCCATCCTGTAATAAATCTTTAAAATCCTTTACTTAGATGCTTCCTTTGCTTAGATGCTTTATTGTCATGCACATAGCTTGCCATGCACATAGCACGCATGCATTATGGATTTTCCTTAAATAGTAAATAGGGTCCTTCCAAATCAGTACTAAATCTAAGGGCATACAATGCTTATTTTAGATGATAGGTATGCATTTAGAGTTTCCCCAATTAAGGTACACTCTAAAAATCAATTTTTTAGATAAACAATCTATAATACTCTTTTAAATCAAGAAAAAATTGAGATAAATACTTTATTCGTTTACAATTTATATTTATTTATAAATAAGGCATCTGATGTCATTTTTATCCATACAAAATTCAATGTTAAAAGTAAGGAAAAATCAACGTTTAATTTACCAATTAAAGTACTTAAATCATTTAAACAGCAAATAGATCATTTAATGAATGTAACTTAACTGGGGGAGGGCTGACACTACATTATATTTGGCAAATAAGGTTTAATATTCCTTAAAAAACTAATCATTTTTCAAGGGGGCTAATAGTAAAGCGAACCACTTTTCTCTCAAATCTAAACCTTTAGGCGAAAAATTCAGAGAGAGGTAGTTCACAGCCTTAAAAGTTAAATTTCATAAAAGTTAAATTTCAGAAACTCTGAATTTCATAAAATCTGAATTTCATAAAATCTGAATTTCATAAAATCTGAATTTCATAAAATCTGAATTTCATAAAAGTTAAATTTCAGAAACTCTGGATTTCAGGGAAGAGGCTCTCGCGACATATCTCTTTTTTCGGCAGGCCTGAAAGTAGCAAATTTGGGATTTTCCTCAACATCAGCTATTCCACTGTTTCTGACTAACTGCAGTGCTTTTTTTGTACTTGCTGATTGTCTGGGCTCTGCTTCTTTTGCATAATGCCTTAGAAACTTGAATTCCTTCGACAGCATTCCCACAACTACCAGCATCATGATATATTCCGTAGCCGGAGATGCAGCCCAGACTCCATCCAGGCCGAAGAAGATCGGCAGGATAAAAAGTAGAGGGAAAAGAACAACAAAAATCTTTCCAAGGTATATAAAGAGTGCTGCTCTGATTTGGTTTATTGACTGGTAATAGATAGCAGTGAGGAGCACGGTACCTTCAACGAGCAAAGAGAATATGAAAATATTCATTCCTCGAAGGGTAACTTCCAGAAGTTCGGAGTCTCCCTGGCTGAAGATCTGCACAACTTTTTCGGGAAAAAGGGAGATTAATAGAAATCCGAAAACTCCTGTAAGGATGCATGAAAGAATTGTCAGTTTCAGGGTTTTCGAAACTCTTTCATAATAGCCAGCTTCATAGTTGAAACCTATAATCGGTTGCACTCCCAGGGCTATTCCCTCAAAAAGCATAGAAAATATTGAAAGGACATATCCTATAATGCCATAGGCTGAGACCGCAAGCTCGGATCCGTAACTGAGCAGCATGTAATTGTATGCAAAGAGCACGAGAGCTAGTGAAAACTGCATCACGAAAGACGGAAGGCCGGCTCTAAGAATCTGGAGCTGGATCCTGAGTTTGAACTTCATGGCTTTAAGCCGGAGTTTCAGTTTTGCCTCCCTGCCAAAAAGGTAATTCATGAACAGCAATGCCGGGAGAGCAAAGGAAACTATTGTGGCAAAAGCGGCACCCGTCATTCCCATGCCCATACGCATGATAAAAAAGTAATCAAGCACGAAATTTACAATTACTCCTGCAATCATGATATTCATACAGAGTCTGGGGTTTCCGTCGTTTCTGACCAGTGGTTCAAGGGCAACTGAAAGAATCATAAAGACTGAACCAGCGAAGATAATCCTTAGGTAATCGCGAGCAAAAGCTAGAGCAGGCCCGCTGGCTCCAAGGATGCTGATTGAGGTTTCACAGAAGATCATCCCGATTACAGTAAAAACTGCTCCTGTAAGAAGACACAAGGAAAAAGCATTGTGTACTATATCCAGAGCTCGGCTGAGGTTCTCCTTTCCAAGTTGGAAGGCCGCAAGACTTGATGCACCGATCCCGATAATTACTCCAATAGCGATTATAACCATATAAGCGGGATAGGCTAGAGTAATTGCTGCAAGTCCCTAGCTTCCTATAGCATTTCCTATAAAAAAGCCGTCAATTATTTCCTGGATTCCGGCAATGACAACTCCAACGACGGTCGGGAATGCAAATTTCAAGAATAGATTCACTATGTTCCCGGATTTCATTTCTTCGTTACTTATCGTTTCTTCGCCACTTACCATTCCAGGTCCTCCTTAAATATTAAAGCCAGCTTTTCAGAAGCCTGGTTTTGAAACTCTGGTGCTTTCTTTTTAGAGGCCTGGTTTTGAGATCCCGGGATTCTTTTTGTCGTTGTCAGGTGGAAGAACCTGTTCAAAGAGAAGTAGGTTGTATTGTGTTTCTTTAGAGATTGATATCTTTTTAAAGTTTTACCTATTCTTGAAGGATCGAGATAATAAGATTCGGTCCTCTCAAATAGTTTGCATGAGGTCATAACTCATCCTGGACGAAGCTTCTGAAAATACGCAGATTCAAGTATAGCTGCCCTGTTGCAGAATTAATTAGTCTGTCTATGTCGAACTGGTAACTGCATATAATCTGTGGTTTAATTTGTGCGCATTCCTGCAGCACACATTCGTTTTACGAAGCTTCACCGTTTAAAGAGTAAAAGGGGATTCAAACGAACCAAAATCCTGTGCAATCATGCAACAAAGCAAGTAAAACCAGCTTCAGATAGTTATCTGATCACAGCTAATTTTAAGCAAATTTTATATATTAAAAATTATTTATATTTATAAATAGATTTGCATTCTTTTTTATTTTAACAGGTTATTTTATTTGAAGTCTTAAAAGCATTTAAATAGATAAACTATTTCCGTTTTAGGCAACAGCACTCATTAATATGTCTAAAGGTAAAAGCATGAATAAAACGGTTCAGCTCTGACTAAAAACTCTGGAAAAACATTAGATTTACTCAAGAGCTATTAACTTTGCAAATAAACGAAAATAAGCCTGAAATGAACAGCTACAGATCCAAAATAAATATGATTTACAGTATCCTCTTCAAATTTAATGGATCTTCAACCACAGAAAGAATATTACTGCTTTTATTCATATAATTTGAAGAAAATACGATTTACGATAACAATAAGATCAGATTTACGACAACGGTAAGTTTATGGTTTTCAGTTTTTCAATAAGTTTTCTCTACGAGCCTATCCCAAAAGCCATTTCGTTCTGAATCATCAAGAATTTTCAGGACTGTTTTCATGATCAGAAACTTGATTGATTGTTCGGAATACAGGATTCAGAGAAGCAATTTTGAGTTTTGGGATCAGCTCTACAATAAAAGTCAAGGGCTTACCCATCCATTTTTTATGCAAGAAGCACCTTTACGTCTTAAACTGAACTTTATTCCTTTACTCACCGTTACTCACCTTCATTCGTCGTTATTCATTTACCTGCATTCTGCTAAGCTTTTCATGTAAGCCGTTTGTATAGCTTTCTCTTCATAGTTACAAAACCTTCCAGCTGGAAAGAACAAACTGATCAAAAATGTCTACTGAAAATTATACCTGTACTCCTAATTATACCTGTACTCCTCCTGAAGTCCTGGCTCCCGTAGGCGACGAAGAAACCCTTCTTGCCGCAATTCGAGGAGGAACTGACGCGGTCTATCTCGGGGTTGGCGAATTCAACGCCCGTCAGGGTGCAAAGAATTTCACTCTTGAGAATCTTGACGAAGCTGTGAAACTGGCACACTCACACGGAGTTCTTGTTTACCTGGCTCTCAATATACCGATCAAGCAAAAAGAGTTGCAGCACGCGCTTGATATAGCAGACTGTGCATATGCAGCCGGAGTCGATGCACTTATTCTTCAGGATCTGGGGCTTCTCAGGCTTTTAAATGAAATCTATCCGGACCTCGATATTCATGCAAGTACCCAGATGACCATCCATAATAAAAGAGGAGTTAATTTTGTAGCAGGAATGGGAGTAAAAAGAGTTATAGTCTCAAGGGAACTTACTGCGGCTGAGGTAAAGGACATAGTGGATCACTCAAAAGCGGAAATTGAGGTTTTTGTTCACGGAGCTCTTTGCTACTCCTATTCGGGCAAATGTCTTTTCAGCAGTTTCCTGCATGGTAAGAGTGCAAATCGAGGAGCCTGTGCCCAGCCCTGCCGACGCAAGTACAGATTCGTGGTAAATGGCAGGGAAGTTGACGAAAGGCATATCGGAGGCAGTTATCCCATAAGCTGTGCCGAACTCTCCACAATAACAGGGCTTGAGGATATCGTAAAAACCGGAGTTGTAAGCCTTAAAATCGAAGGGCGGATGAAAAAGCCCGAGTATGTTACTGCGAGTGCCGCTGCCTATAAAGCTGCAGTCCAAGGAATCTGCGGTCCAGGAGATAATCCGACAAAAGAGGAACTTGAAGCAAGAGAAACCGAACTTGCAAAACTCTTTTACCGGGGTTTTACAAGAGGCTTCATACTTGGAGAAAAAGGCGTATCCCACCCTAAATACAGTTCAAACTACGGGGTGTTCCTTGGAAAAGTCCTTGATATTTCCCGCTCAAAAGGGAATACGAAACTTACAGTTCGGCTGAATCAGGACATCCAGGTAAAAGACGGTATAAGTATTTTCACGCGAGAGCGGATGCTCGGCTCGGCAGTTATAGGTATAGTCACGATTTCAGGCGAGCATATAAAAAGCGCGAAAAAAGGTGAAAAATTAGGGCTTGAAATAAGCTCGAAGACCGGAAGAGCAGTCCAGAGAGGTGATGAACTCTACCTCACAACAGACACACGGCTCCTCGATACCCTTCAAAGAACAAAACTGAAAACGCTTCCTGTAAGCCTGAAAGTAAGAGCCATGAAAGGAGAGCGATTTACGGTTATGATTGGAGAAGAAAATGAAAAGCCCAGAGAGATCCGGAAGACCACAGATGAGGCTCCATTTGTGGAATTCACGGATGATTACGTCGTCCAGGAAGCTGAAAAATCCCCAACTACAGTAGAGAAGATACGAAAAGCAATGGAAAGCCTTGGGGATACTTCTTTTGAGGCTGCTTCGGTTGAAATCGATGCTGATGAAAATATTTTTATTCCGGTTGGAGTGCTGAAAAACGCAAGGAGAACGGCAGCAGACCTCCTGCTGGAAAAAATCCTCAGTGTAGATAAGAAAGAACAAAAGCATCCGAGTCTTGAGGATTACAGTTACCTGTGTGACTCTGAAATCCATAGCAGTGAAGCGAGTGATCAAGATGAACTTACTCCAGCTGTCAATGAGACCTTCAACAAAACCTTAAGTGAAACCCTCAGTGAAACCCTCAGTGAAACCCTCAGTGAAACTCTCAGTAGAACCCAGGGCAGAAATTCAGCTTCAAAGCGACTCCTTCTTAGTGTTGAAGTAAATGAAAGTTCCTCTCTCTTTGAGGCTGCATTCGCCGGTGCAGATATTATATATGTTCCGGTTTCGAAGTTTGAAGAGCTTTCTGCACCCGAAAATGCAGAAAAACTTGAAGATTTGAAAGCCGAAAGGGTCGAAATTGTTTTTCGGGTTCCTCTTATAAATCATGATTATGAACTGGATAAACTCAAACCCCTGCTGGAAAAAATTAAAGATGCAGGCTTCGGGATAGCCTGTTCTGAGTTTGGGACTTTACAGCTTGCAAAAGAGCTTTCCATACCTTTTACTGCAGGAAAAGAGTTCAATATTTTCAATGCTTTTACGGCCAGTACTCTCTACAAGGCAGGAGCGTACAGATCAACTCTTTCAAGCGAACTGAACCTGAGTGAGATAAAAAATATCTGTGAGGTCCTTCAAACCTGCAAGGTCTCAGGACAGACAGAAATTTTTGTTTATGGCAGAGAACTTATGCTTATTACGGAAAATGATCTTTTAAAGCCTCTTGTTGACAGAAGAATTGTAAGAACAAGCAGCAAAGTGCTTCTCGTTGACCAAGAAGGTTCAGAATTTCCGGTCAAGCGCCTGGGGACCAGGACCCTGATTTATAACTCAAAATTGCTTGATATGCTGAAGTATGTCAAAAACCTGAAAGATTACGGTGTGGATGTGCTTCGGCTTGATCTTTCATTCAATACTCAGGCTGAGATAAAAGAGATAATAAAGGCATACAAGGAAGCCCTTGCAGGAAAAGAAAACAGGCTGAAACCTGCAAGAGGGGTTGAGTATACTACAGGGCATTATTTTAAGGGAGTTTAAGATAAAACTCCTTTAAGTATAGAACTTACGTAGTTGAACTGAAGAATCAACAGCATTAAACCGTTAACTGTCTAGAACGTGACTTTAATCCACAGTCTCTAATGTAATTGATTTTGTTCCTCAAGAGAGTAAGTCCTAAAATGAAAAATGGCTACTTTATAAAAGTTCTGATTAAGTTAAAACATATTTTTAGTTCAGGTCTTTTTGTTTGATACGGTATTCAAATACTAAATACTTGAAACTGATCCGAATGTATTCTTCAGCAAAAATGCAATAAAAAAGTATTAAAAACAAATTATCTGCCAAAAGCGATTGCAAGAAAAAGTGAATGCAAGAAACTCTGTTACCTATTTATTAAAACCCGTATAAAACCTAAAATTCTTTGTATGAAGCTTTTTAAAAAATTAAAAGTTACCTAAAAGCCTGCAACTGCTTAAGCCCTAATAAGTATACAGGGCCATAATCTGTAAACAGACTTTACGGTTCTTTTTTTGATGTAATTTAAAAATTCGTCTTTGCTTACAATTACTTAGTCATTACTACTAATCCAACAATCTTGTTTCCAGAATACCAGACTTTAACCTGGAAGGTGTCAGGATTAGCGAATGCATTTTGTACAGAGGTTTCAATATTGCTGGTTGGTTTGTATAAGTACCTCCAGTCACCACCTGCATAGAGCCAAAGAGCTCTTGTATTGGAGGAAGGATAGGGCTTCAGTTCAAGCCAGTATTCTGTTGCTATGCCATTCTTTACAGCTGTTGTAGATACTGATTTTTGCGATAAGGCTGGGGCTGTTGTCTGCTGACTGCCTGAGCTCAGACTTATTCCCATATCTTGAGAAGATGCAGCACTCAAGACTGCTGGAACCGCTGCAAGGATTAAACACATCGCTAAACCTGCTATTATAAGCCTATTTTTTAACATCTTTTACACCTCAAACTATTTAATATTTTGTTGTTTTTCACACACATCTTGCTAAAATGCATATTTTTTCTCGAGAATGTGCACGTATCAAAAAAGATTTTAAAAATAAACCCCGAGAAATATGTAAAGTATTTTCAATACATACCAATGTTATATTTATAGTCCACATATATGATACTTTTGATAGTGTTCCCAAATTTATGCGGGCGCGTGTTAGTATCAAGTATATGAGAGTTTATTAAAACTGACAATTTCAGATAGCTCAATTCTTCCACTTCTGTTTTTATAATTTAACTGTATATTTCATATTCGGTAATATTTTAGGCAAGTATATTTCACATAAAGTCGACGTATCAACAGGATTAGTATCATCAGGGGACTCTATTACTGTAAACAGGATCAAAACAGTTAAAAATATATAAAAATAGGAGAATGTCCTGAAAAAAAAGTCCAAGTAGTAAAGTGTACTGCGACCAGTAAACTGAAGTTTTACGTGGACTACACAGTAAAATAAAAAATAAAATCATAGATTTTTCGCGTACTATTCGGACACAGCTGAAAGGGCTATCCAGAATGTTCTGCCTTTCCTGAAGTGTCTGTAAATAACTCTAGATACCACAAAAATAACTCTAGATACCACATAAATAAATAGTATTAAATAGTAAAACGAGTGCAGTTAAATATATATTGAATAAGAAATAAAATATAGACGCTCATGCAAAAAAGGATTATATATGGAATTGATATTGCCCGGGGCTCTCCAAGGGCAAGAGAACTTCCCAGGTATGCACTTGCTATCCTTAAGGATGGGGAAATTTTCCATCAAAGTATGCTCCGTCGCCAGAAAATTTTTAATATGATTCAGAGGGAAAAGCCGGAGATAATAGCTGTTGACAATATTTTTGAGCTTGCAGCCGACAGACGCGAGCTCCTTTCTTTTATGGAAAAGCTGCCTGAGGGCGTTAAACTTGTTCAGGTTACAGGTGGGCTGCATCCTGAACCACTTGTAAGGCTTGCACGGAAACACGGTTTCTCTTTTAATCCCGAAAACCCGAGTGATGAAGCCGAAACATGTGCTCGTCTTGCAGATATGGGAGTTGGGCACGAGGTTTCCCTTTTTGAAGATATTACGAAAATTAAAGTTAGTAGAGCCCGTTCCCTGGGAAGGGGAGGCTGGAGCCAGAACCGATACCGTAGGAAGGTACATGGAGCTGTGCTGCAAAGGAGCAGGGAGATTGAGAGTGCCCTGAAAGACCTTTCTCAAGAAAAAGGCATTAGGTTCGAAACCGTAAACGTAAAAGGTTTCGGAGGCTATGTCAGATCTGAATTCACTGTCTATGCAAAACGTGGAGAGATACCGATACATCCAATGGCAAGTAACGATGCTCAGGTAAGCGTAAGAAGTGTTGAACGCGATAGAATCCGATACGTCCCCCTCAAAACGAAGCACCAGAGACGTAAGTTTACAATCGTGGGAATCGATCCAGGAACAACCGTTGGAATAGCGATTCTCTCTCTTGACGGAGAGCTTCTTTACTTGAAAAGTTCCAGGGGAATGGCTCCTGATGAAGTTGTTAAACTCATTGCCGAATACGGAAAACCTGCGGTTGTTGCCAGTGATGTAACTCCAATGCCGGGTTCAGTTGAGAAAATCCGAAGAAGTTTCAATGCCGTACCTGCAAGTCCTGGTATTGAGGTTTCTGCTGAGGAAAAAATAGCGCTTGGAAGGACTTTTGGTTACTCTAATGACCACGAAAGGGATGCACTGACTGCTGCCCTTCTCACCTACAGGAGTTATAAAAACATATTTTCCAGGATTGAAAAGAAAGCTCCTCAAAATGCAGATCTTGAGCTGATAAAGTTCTATGTTATCCGTGGAGCTTCGATAGAAGCAGCAATTGAAAAAGCCCGAGCATCAGGTGAGCCTGAAAAACCAAAGCCAAAAGAACATGCCGAAAAGCCGGAGGGCAGGGCAGTTGATGAATCTCTCCTGAAAATGAGGGAAACTGTCCAGCGGCAGAGCGAGCAGATTCAGAACCTTCAGGAATATCTTGAGGAATTAAAAAAAGAACTGATTGCAAAAGATCGGAAAATCTCAAAGCTTGAATCAAGGTTAAACAGCTTCAAAAAGGAAGCTTACAGCGAAATTCGGAAATCAAAAGAAATCAAGATCAGGGACGAAACCATTGCAAACCTGAAGAAAGAGGTCAGTCATAAAAGCAAAACCGTAAAGGAACTGCGGCGTAGAAGCAACAAGCTGCGTAAAATCCAGAAGATGGAGGTCCGCGGCGAAGGTACAGCTGTCAAAGTTATTGCTGCGTTTACGAAGGAATCCATTTCCGAAGCAAAGGAAAAATACGGGCTTAAGATAGGTGATGTAGTTTTCCTTGAAAACCCAAGCGGAGGCGGAACTGCAACCGCTCAGATCCTTGTAGAAGCCGGAATTCGTGCCGTAATCATCCCTGAGGATATTTCGCACGCAGCCGAGGAAACCTTCTTTAAGGGCGATGTGCCGGTCTTAAAGAATATTCCGCTTGAGAGGGCTGAAGACTTTGCAATGGCCGAACCAGAAACCCTTAAAGCCGCAATCGCAGACTGGGAAACAGAAGCCGATGCAAGACGCCACAAAGCCAAACAGGACGAATTGCAGAGCCTCTTTGAAGAATATAGGAGTGAAAGGCGCAGAGGTCTGGTTTAAGAAGAGTTCATTTTAACAATTTTGTGTCTGCCTCTATCTTGCTTCCGTAAAACTTGCCTCTCCCTAGACGGAGCTTGGGAAGCACCTCTTTTTTAAGCAATAAATTCAATCTGAATCAACATGTCAGATCCTGTAACAGAACCTATTAAAGAACCTGCGAGTACTCCAATTAAAGAGCATTTCCAGCTCAAGGAAACCATAGTTACTATTGCAGCCGATAACCAGGCTCATATCGAAGTTGCAAAAGAAGCAATTCGCATCCACAGGGCAGCCCTTGAGACTTATATTCTTTCCGATCCTTATTTTCAGCTTACTCTCGAACCCTACGAATGCCCTGAAAATGCCCCTGAGGTTGTAAGAAGGATGGTAAAAGCAGGAAATACTATGGGTATAGGGCCAATGAGTGCGGTTGCAGGCACAATTTCGGCTCTTGCGGTGGAAGCAATGGTTAAAGCAGGAGCAAAATATGCTATTGTCGACAACGGCGGAGATATTGCACTCATCAATGACAGGCCTGTTGTGGTTGGAATCTATGCAGGACAGTCTCCTATCAAAAACCTGGGGCTGGTGTTCGAACCTAGAGACTCGATTACAGGCATATGTACTTCAGCAGGGACAGTTGGCCCTTCAATCAGTTTTGGGATGGCGGATGCAGCAGTAGTATTCTCGGACGACGTTTCCCTGGCAGATGCAGCTGCAACGGCTCTTGGAAATGAGGTAGACATAGGAAAGGAATCTGTGGAAGCTTCTTTCAAAACCGTAAAGGAAATTCCAAAAATAAAAGGGGCACTTGTAATCCAGGGAGTATATATTGGTATGTGGGGACAGGTGCCAAGGATTACGAGGGCAGATGTCAGGTATGAGTATATAACTAAAGCATGATTATCCGATACCTCACCTTACATGATTATCTGATATTCTCCTTACATGATTATCTGATATTCTCCTTACATGATTATCTGATATTCTCCTTACATGATTATCTGATATTCTCCTTACATGATTATCTGGTATTCTCTTTACATGATTATCTGGTATTCTCCTTACATGATTATCTGGTATTCTCCTTACATGATTATCTGGTGCTATCCTGATAATTAGCTGGTTTTATGTTTAAGAATTATGTCTTTTTATGAAATTATGAAATATTGATAAACGTTGTCACAACTGCTTGAAATCTTCAGAAGAATTGGCAGCTCGGAAAAATTATTAAAGTTATAAAATTAATAAGGTAACAATTTATCGTTAGTGTTTTTGTTTCGTAACATCGTTACCTGATATGTTACCTGATATATTACCTGATATCAGTTACAGTTTAGATTAATGATGTTACAACTACTTCCGTAACTCGATTTTGAACTAAGTCAGCTATCCTGAAAACATAAATTAGATGACTTGAAAATTGCTATAACCGCAGGGAAGAAGATACATTTCCAAGAAAATTCTGATCTTGACAGGCGATTGCGCTGAGGATTATGAGGTGAAGGTACCACAACAGTCGCTCCAGATGCTGGGCTACCAGGTGGATAATAACGGCACCCAACAAAAAAACTGGGAATATGCTGCAACTGGTCGTACACGACTTCACCACGCTCAATACCTATATTGAGCTTCCAGGGCATCGCATTCCGGTAGATGTTTCCATGTCTGATGTAAAAGCGAAGGATTATGCAGGTCTGGTAGTTCCGGGTGGTAGAGCCCCTGAATATATCCGTCTGTATGATGAAACTATTAAACTCGTACAGGATTTCTTTGCGGCTGGCAAGCCTGTAGCAGTTATCTGCCATGGACTGCAGCTTTTGGCAGCGGCTAAAGTCCTGGAAGGCTATAAGGTAACATCATACCCGGCATGTGCTCCAGAATGCCGATTGGCTGGCGCTGATTGGCAGTCCGAATCGGTAATTATAGACAAAAATCTGGTAACAGCTCAAGCCTGGCCCAATTACCCAGCTTGGTTAAGAGCTTTTGTAGAACTGCTCGGTGCAAGTATAAGCATCTAAAGCATCTAAGTAAAGGAAGTATCATTTGGTTTAAGACGGTTAATAATGTTTCTTCGGCTAATATAATTCACTAATCTAGAGGAACTGCCACCTAAAAATAATGTAGTAAAAAGTCCCAAAAAAAACATATTCATCGCCCAGAGTCTTTCTTTCACCGAGCGAACGCTCGGAACAGCCCAAAAAAGTAAAAAAGCAAAAAAGGTATCCTCTTCAAATTGTATGGGTAAAAGTAAATTTCATGTATTTGCTGAAAATTTAAGAATTTAACCAAGTATGAGAAACAACTTCAAGCGATGCACACAACTTTGCAAATATTTAATAAGATTGTTGTGCATTTATCAAGTTGGAAAATTCTCCATTGAATTTGAAGAGGATACATTCTTTCGACTTCTTTTCTGAAAGGCCGCTCTCCTGCGTCGAGCGTGACAAATTCGGATTAAGACGGCTAATAATGTTGCTCTAGCTCAATTAATTTCACTTTTTTAAGAATACTGCCTTATAAAAATCAAAGTTGCTCTAGCGAATCCCGTTGCAAATTCGACGATATAACAGGTAAAATACTAAGAAGCAAAATTTCAAAATGTGAGGAAAAAATAGGCATACTTTCATTCAGCCTTCAAGAAATTAGTGTTTTTCAAGGCTTTTGAGATGTCCGTTTTCGGCGATTTGAAGACCCTTAGTTGAGAATTAACCCAAAGCTCAAGTGCTATCCTGCTTAGTATAGCTACTAAAAAAAACAGAAGAAACTGAAATCTTTGCAGCTTATGTGTTATTGTGTAATGAGAATGATATTATGTAATGAGAGTAACAACTGCTTTTTATAGAAACTGTCACGGAATGCAATCCCAGAAAATTTACTAAAATATTAGAGTTAACTGTGTACAATGGTGTATATACAATTCGTTAAACAAATATGCATTTTGAAATTGAGTTTCTGAGTTGAGGTTTTTTCAGGAAAATGCACTTACCAGAAAAAAGAAATCGATGAAAATGCATGGCACTTATATATAGAAGAGAAAAATATATTAACGATTAATTTTCAAGTTTTATAGAAAACATTAGTATACTCCAGTTTTTAGAGTGAGACTTCCTTTATTGCAAATTGCCTCCCAATTTACGAAACCTCTATACATTTACAAGCCTGCAGGCAGCCGGTCAAGGTGCATAATATGGAAAACAATCTACTCAATCTGATATTTCTCTCTGAAAAAAGGAAGAATGTGCTGCTTCTTCTGCTTGAAGGGCCAAAGGATATTGAAACAATTAAAAAAACCCTTAATGCCAGTGCAACCGCAGTCCAGCCCCAGGTAAAAAAGCTCAAAGAGCAGCACCTGGTAGTCCAGGAAAAAAACTTCTATAAACTGAGCGAGATAGGCAGAGTTGTGGTTGAGAAAATGAAGCCTCTTGTGGACACAATTACCGTTCTCGAAGAAAATGCGAATTACTGGGCAGAAAGGGAAGTAAACGAGGTTCCACCTTTTCTCCTGCGAAGAATTAGTGAACTTGGGCACTGCGCTATAATTGAGCCTCAGATAGATTATATGTTTGAGCTAATTCCGGAGTACGTCAAAAACGCCCGGATGGCAAAAGAGCTGAAAGCTACGATTTCATATTTCCACCCTCTTTTCCCCTCATTTTTCCTAGAGATTGCCGAAAAAGGAATCATGATATCGCTTGTATTCCCCGAGTCCGTCCTGAAAAGATGGGTCGAAGATTACAGGGAACAGACCGAACAATACCTTAAAAAAGAAAATGCTAAGCTTTTTGTCTGTACGGACTGCGAAAAGATACCTGCTGTCGTAGCAGCGGATAATTTCATGGCAATGGCCCTTTTCCCGAAAAGCACGGTCTTTGACCGAAAATATGTGATCTGCTTTGAGCCAGGAGCTCTGGTCTGGGGAAAAGAACTCTATGATTATTATGAACAGCGCTCCAAACAGATTAAGAACATAGACAATTACACTTACGCATAATATAGACAATTACACTTACGCATAATATAGACAATTACACTTACGCATAATATAGACAATTACACTTACGCATAATATAGACAATTACACTTACGCATAATATAGACAATTACACTTACGCATAATATAGACAATTACACTTACGCATAATATAGACAATTACACTTACGCATAATATAGACAATTACACTTACGCATAATATAGACAATTACACTTACGCATAATATAGACAATTACACTTACCGCATAATGAGGCAAAAGGATTCAGAGAGGAATAGTTCACGATTTATATACCTCATCAGGCTCAAAGACCTTTTCTCCCACAACCTCTCCTTCAAGGTTTCGATAAAAACAGGATCTGTATCCCATATGGCAGGCTCCACCAACCTGTTCCACGAGCAGGAGAAGAGAGTCCATATCACAGTCGACCCTTATTTCTTTCACTTTCTGTATATGCCCCGAAGTCTCTCCTTTTTTCCATAACTGCTGCCTGCTCCGACTCCAGAAGTGTGTAATTCCGGTCTCTACAGTCTTCTCAAGGGCTTCCCGATTCATATAGGCGCACATCAGCACCTCCCTGCTAAGCTGGTCCTGAACTACGGCAAGGATAAGACCCTTTTCGGATTTCAAAGCATCAAAATCAATCATGAGGGATAAATTACAAAACAAGTATAAAAAAGAGAGGGCCTTAACTTAAGGGAAGCACAATAGAGACGAAATTGAACATGGATCTTTTTTCAGGGTTTGATTCCGAGTACATCCTCAACGTACGCTCTGAGAATTTCCGCAACGCTCCAGGCCTGAGCAATGCAGCCTCCTGGAGTGTAAGGATAATCCCCATCAAATACTTCGGAAATTGTGCCTATGCCTGCAGTTTCAAGGTGCGTATCAAAACCCATCAGAAGAGCCCGCATATCCTCAAGACTCTCTTTAGAATAGTTGTGAACCTTCCGGTAAGCTTTCACATACGCGCCAAGGAGCCAGGGCCAGACTGTCCCGTTATGATAGGCGGCATCTCTGGCTGCCGCATCACCTTGATATCGTCCTTTATAAACAGGATGGTCACTTGAAAGAGTTCTAAGCCCAAAGGGGGTCAGGAGATCTTTTTCAACTCTGTCAACTATTGCTTTTTCTTTTTTTGGTGAAAGACTAGTATAAGGCAGGGCTACTGCGAAGATTTGATTGGGACGGATTGCAGGGTCTTTAACCTCATTTCCTGCTTTGTCCTTAGACACAAGGTCAAATAGGCAATTTGTCTCCGGATTCCAGAAAACACTCTCAAAATTTGAAGCCACTCCAGCTGCAAGAGTTTCATATGAAGAAATGTTTTTTCCTAACTGAGTGCCCAGATTGGAGGCTGTTTTAAGGGCATTATACCAAAGAGCATTAATTTCACAGGCTTTACCTGCTCTTGGGGTCACTGCTTTTTCCCCGATTTTAGCGTCCATCCAGGTTAACTGAGGACCCTGTCGGATAAGATAATCGGAGTCCATGCCGATCCCAAAGTCCGTACCTTTACGGTAATTCTCTATGATACTCTCCACTGTGTCCCAGACATCCGAGAGGAAAAGAAAGTCTTTCGTATATGCGAAATATCGGCCCACAGTGTGAATAAACCAGAGAGAAGCGTCCACAGTGTTATAAATTGGTTCTCCACCAAGTGCCAGGAAAGCGTTCGGGATCAGGCCTTTATTACAATTTTTAGAAAAGTTTTTGAGAATGAATTTTGCTTCCTCAAAACGACGGGGAATTAAAAGCAGGCCAGGCATAGAGATCATAGTGTCCCGCCCCCAGTCAGAAAACCAGTGATATCCTGCAATTACTGTACTTTCACCTGAAGAAGGATTCTTCACTATAAAAGGATCCGTTGCCCTGAGAAGCTTAAGAGCAAAGGGTTCGGTAAGTCTTGAATTGAAGGCGAGAAGATTTTGTCGGTAGGTTTCCCTTGTATAGAATTCCTCGACCTGTTCGAGCGTCAGAGAAGAAATATCTTCGGTTGAAGCGGCAATGAAAAAATGGGAGGTACCCAGTTTGAGTTTGCTTTCAAAGTAGCCCGGATTGAAATTATCTTCCTGGAAGTTGAGTCCCCTTTGCTTCTCAGTATCATACTCAAAATTATAGTACCATTTGGGATCGGAATGATACTGAAGATTGGATGAAAGCAAGAAAGTAAAACCATTGGAGCTTTCTAATTTTACTCCTGAAGGATTGGCTTTCTGAGTAAAGGAAAGTTCTCCTGAGCGAACAGTATGATGGAAATTTCTGGAATTTACCAGCGGAGAGATTCTTAGCAGAGCTCCTTCTCTCCTAGATCTGATGTCATAGAGAATGCAGGTTGTGTTGCTGTTGTGAATCATGAAGACCTTTTTCTTTATGGTAAAATCACCGGGCTGGTAAACCCAGAGAGGAAAAGGAACAAGGATGAATTTGGAGAGGTAACTGAAGCCTGAAGGAAAAACAGTATCAGGGTACTTATGGGTTGAAAGCCGATAAACTTCCTTGTTAATCGAAATTTCCTCATCAAGGGAAGAAAGCAATACAAATCTTCCTTGAGAATTTTCTGGAACTGCCACAAGCAATCCATGATAAGTCCTTGTGCCTGCTCCTATTACTGTAGATGAGGCATATCCCCCAAGTCCGTTTCCTACGATCCACTCTTTCTTTATTCCTTCCTCGTATGTGGAAAAGGAATCTACTCCAAACCTGATTCCACTCATAATATATCTGGTTAGGACTTGATTTCTTAAATATTTGTATCTCCGGAACTAAGAAGTGAGAAAATTTAAGAAAGTAAAAGAAGCAAAGAGAGTAAAAAACCAGTATATAATAAAAAGTAGTAAGTTAGAAAATTTTAGATGTGATCATAAACTATTTTAGCTGTGCAGGATATAAGAAAGTGAGAATCATGAAGCAAGACCTTTTAGAAATCCTTGTTGATATTTTCAAATCCTCTGGATACAATGCCACAATATCCAGCCAGTATGACATTTTTGTGGAGAAAAGCAGGCATAAAGCTTATGTCAAATGTGCCTTGCAGCCGGGTCGTGAGGAAATAAAAGCCTTTTCAGAAAAGATCGGGAACTGTACAGGAATCTATGTAATGACCCAGAAAGGGCCTGAAGAATTAATCGATTATGCAGCTGAATTTGGGATCCATGTTTGGAACAGGGATGAACTGGCTCTTCAAATTGGAAGATCGGTTCTTGTAAATATGGAACAGAAATCAAATATTTCGGATTCTGAACCGGAAAAGCAAACATCAAATGATACAGGAGACCAGTACGGACAAACAATTTTCGAATTACCTGCCGAAAACTGGAAATTAAAAAAAGACTACAGAGAGAAGTCTCACTTTAAAGAAGAACTCTTGCCTCTTCAGAATCAGCGATTAGAGGCCGAAAAAATTTCGTTTGGTACTCAATCTCTAACAAGGAGTATTGAGAATAAAAAAATATTAAGGAAGCCAGAACAGGTTGAAGTTCCGGAAACTGAAACGTACGAAATGCTGAATATACGGTCTGTAGAACCAAGGATTTCTAAAAATCAGGCTATTATTATTGCAAAACCCTATATATACAACCCTAAGGATGCAGTTTTAAAGTTTGTACCTTTCTGGAAATATATATATAATGTTGAAGCTGAAAAACGCTTCAGGTCAAAAGTCCTAACCATTGCCGGAAAAGGGAAGGGTTTTCTTAATGCTCTAAATAAGTCAAAGGAAGGGATGGAGGTAGAAGGACTTGGCATACCTACAAGGGTTCCTGCCGTGCAGTATGAGTTAAAAAGACCGATTGTGGATAAAAAACAGGCAGAAAAGATTCTTCTGGACTTTATTAAAGAGGAGAATACACGCGAAATACGTTTTAACAATACGGAAGGCCAGGCTGTTATATATGAACACAGGAGTATCGGCCCCAGGTCTGATGAAATACAGCTCGATATGGAGCTTGTGTATATCCCTGTCTGGGAAGTGAAGGGGAAACGTAACTCTCTGGAGATCAATGCTTATAATGCAAAGGTTCTTGAGGAGCCTGTTGATGAAGATGCCGAATTTCTGTGAATAGAGAACCTGAAAGAAGTATTGGAAGAAAAATATATAAAATAGAAGATATATTTTCATATACTGGCAGAATAGCAGGATTTCTTGAAAAAGAATCCAGACCCTATCCTCCCAGACTCCTGTGAAAAAGTCTTTTTCAGGAAAAAGCGCAATTTTACGATAAACATTATATTTGCCCGATGCAAGATTATATAATGTTTGGAAATTATCTTTGAGCTGTAACGGATGGCATCTTATAGGAAATAAAACCTACAAATATTTTATAAGTATAAAAATAAAAAAGAGGTGCGTAAATGATAGAAGTAACAGATAGAGCTGCTGCAGAATTGAAGACACTGATTGAACAGGAAGAGAAACCTGAGCTTGCTCTCAGAATTTTTGTTGCCGGGGTTGCCTGCAGTGGAATTCAGTATGGCTTAGCCTTTGATGATGAAACAAAGGAAGATGATGTGACTATGGAAAGTAACGGGATTAAACTCGTTATGGCAAAAGATATCGAGAGGAACTTCTCCGAGGGCAGTATTGACTTTATTGAGGACGAAAACGGGAAGGGATTCCTCATCCGCAATCCAAATGCCGGCGGTGGATGCGGCACCTGCGGCGGATGCCATTAAGTAAAAAGTAAAATCGCGCTGATATCGAACCCAAACCTGAAAAATAAACGAAAATAAAGGAGAAGCAAGCCTATGTTCCCAGGAATGGGAGGTATGGGAGGCCGGGGGATGAACCCGGCTAAAATGAAACAGATGATGAAACAGATGGGGATTGATGTTAAAGAGCTAAAGGATGTTCAGGAAGTAGTCATAAAGACTGCAGACTCTAATATCATTATAGAGAATGCAAATGTCACTATCATGAAAGTCCAGGGTTCGGAAACATACCAGATCGTAGGTGACGTAAAAGAAGTCCCGAAAGAACTGGAAATTCCCGCTGAAGACATAAAACTCGTAATGGAGCAGACTGGTGTTTCTGAAGATGAAGCCCGGAAAGCCCTGAAAGATTCAAACGGAGATCTGGCAGAAGCCATTGTGGCACTTTCTTCTGCCTGACTTATTTTTTTGTGGATTTTTAGAATTGGAATTAACTATTCCAGAATTTTTAAGCTTATTGCTGATTTTTTATAAATTTTTATGTATATATTGCTCACCAGAATTCCGTCACCCAAGTTCCGCTTCGGGATCACAGAAAATAGTAGATTCTGGGAGTTTCGATGTAATAGCAACAGCACCGTGCCCTTTTCGCTCACTTCCATGTTCGCTCAAGAGGGCTGAATTATGGGCTATAGAAATTGATTTTCAATTTGTTCATGGTCTATTTACCCAAATTTCGTTTTAGATCTCTCAGCAATAGTAGTCATAATTTTTTTAAAAAACTTGCCCACAAATATTTTCAAAAAAGGTTTGATGAAAAACGACGTGGTTAGCGTGATCAAACGGCAAAACAGTTTTGGAGGTTTGCTCGAGAGTTTTTACCCTCGAGCGACGTTTGGTAAGGTATTACATGGTTTTTTACGTGGTTTTTTACATGGTTTTTACATGGTTTTTTACATGATTTTTTACATGATTTATAGAGGTTTATCCATGACATGTTTTTGGAGGTTTGCTCGAGAGTATCTGCCCTCGAGCTATATTTGATAGATATTGAAAACCGGGTTGTGTTTTTTAAATTTTAAATTTTATTTTTAAGGCTGCCAATTCTCATTCTTCGTCAATTGCACTGACGTACCTAGGAAACAGGAGCATATAATTTTCCTGATAAGATTTCCCATCTTTATTAATATCAAGAGTCCATATTAGTTCTGGTGTTCTTGCTATTGATTTTGTTTGAATCGTCTAATTCCTCCGACCTCAGTTTCATTTTAGAATTTGATCTTTGTCAATTTTGGTGCACGTCTCCCGGGAGTGTTCATTCCCGGGACGAACACCAGCTTATTGCATGTCTGTTTGCTATAGAGGATTGAATTTCCCATCTATAACTAAACTCGAAAACTAAGTAAGGATATGGATTTGGGTAATGGATCTTAGCTTCAGAGATAATGTAAATATAAAAATAAGGGAATACGCATCAGATAGAATTTATTAGATAGAAATTATTAGATAGAAATTATTAGATAAAATTTATTAGATAGAATTTATTAGATAGAATTTATTAGATAGAAATTATTAGATAAAATTTATTAGATAGAATTCATTAGAAAACTGTCAGAGACCTGCTAAGTTTTGCCGATTTCGGCAGAAATGAACAAATATAAAGGTTCCTGTCTCAGGGAGGAGAAATCCGAATTTCGTGAAAACTGAGGTATGGACATAACTTGAGTTGTGTTCTCGGTTTTCCCTTCTATTTTTCATCTTATCAGGCATCTATTTTTCATATTTATTCATATATCGAGGTAAATTCATCTATTTTTATTTTCATTTCTTAGATTATTTTTCTAAATTCCTCATAGGTTTAGATCACATTGTAAGTGTTTGTAATAATAAGGTTTTAAAACTTATTAAAAAATTCTATTTTACTCTGACACTAAAAATGGAAGTATTTTATGAGTTTATCAATTCGTACGAAAAAACCATATCACAGTCGGTCATCAATCAAGAAAACTGTTTCAACCCTAACTTTTAGTAATAAATCTCCAATTTTTTGTTTTTTACAGAAAAATAAGGTATAAGTTGCTCTGGATGAAAAGTCCCTTTCTATGGCATTTATCCAGAAAAACGTATGAGGCCCTGCATAAAAAAATATTTTCTAAAGATAAATACCTATTTATAAAAGGGCCTCCAAGTTTGCTTGATGAGTTTTATCCCTTAAATCAAAATACGATCTTTGAACTTAGTCTCTAAATAGCCAATTGAGCTTCTTATCATGAAAGATCAAAACTGAAAATCTTTGATTGTCAGGAATTAAATGGGGTTTAGGGTAGACTCGAAATAGAATACTAATCAAGGTGTCAGTATGTCCGAAAGGAATTCCAATTCTTGTCCTCTAGAAAAGGAAGGCGGTTCTGAGCAGCCGCATGAGAATACTCAAAAAAATGGACTTTTCAATTTTCTCCGTCGTCTTCACGCTCATTATCATGGTCACTCCTGTACCCATTCACAGGCCCATTCTCATGAACACCCTCACGGGCACAGCCACACTCATGGGACTGTTGACCCTTCCATACTTGCTACTAACAAAGGGCTCTGGGCAGTAAAATGGTCATTTATCGGGTTGATGATCACAGCCGTTCTGCAGATTTTCATTGTTTTTATCTCGGGAAGTGTTTCCCTTCTTGCCGATACCATCCACAACTTCGGAGATGCTTCAACTGCAATTCCTCTTGCAATAGCTTTTTCCCTGGCCAGAAGAAAACCAAGCAAACGATTTTCCTACGGATATGGCAGGGTAGAGGACCTTGCAGGCATAATAGTTGTTCTCCTTATTTTTTTCAGTGCTGCTGTTGCGGGTTATGAGTCTGTGAACCGTTTTTTAAACCCTCAGCCAGTAGAACATTTGCAGGCTGTAGTTATTGCTGCAATTATAGGCTGTATCGGAAATGAGATTGTAGCCCAGTTCAGGATGAAAGTTGGAAAGGAAATAGGGAGTGCAGCCCTTATTGCAGATGGATACCATGCCCGAATAGATGGTATTACCAGCCTTGCAGTCCTTATCGGAGCCATCGGCATCTGGCTTGGATATCCTATCATTGACCCTCTCATTGGAATGTTAATCACAATCAGTATCCTCAAAATAGTCCTTGATTCGAGCAAGCTTGTGTTTACCCGCCTTCTTGACGGCGTTGAGCCTGAAATCATAGATAAAGTAAAAAACATTACTGAAAGTGTAGATGGGGTCTGTGAAGTCACGGACCTTAGAGTCCGCTGGATAGGACACCGGCTCCATGCAGAAATCAATGCTTCAGTTTCTCCTTCTCTTTCGGTTGGAGAAGGACATGAAATCGCCAACGCCATAAGAGAGAAACTTCTTGAAAACTTCTCTTATCTTTCCGGCACCACTATCCATGTGGACCCTCTCACAGCCTCAGGGGAGTGCTGCCACTACGGATCTGAGAATCCGGAAATACTGCCTGGTAAACAAAAGCAGGTTTTGAATACCTGTTCCAGTGAGGTCCTATGAAATTTTAGGTTTGGTTGACACTTTATTGTAAAAACATTATATTTTTAAGAGGCTGTCTTAATTTCAGCATAAGGTTCCGGTGAACTTGCCGGAACCTTCAGCTATTTTCAAGTAAAAAACGCAGTAATTTTTCCACAAAACAACCAAATACATTCTAACCTAATCGCAAAATACAGTAATTGTCAGGAAATTACCATATGAGCCTATTCCAGAATTCACAACTGCTTCTCCGAATATGGAATTAAGAATAATCAATGAATTTTTGATCATTTTTATATTTTTATGATAGGACTTAAGCGGTTAAATCGAAAAACAGCGGTATGGAACCTTAAATCATACAATCTACAATGCTTGTTACAGAACTGCTCGAACTTTATTTAGCTCGTTTACTGCTTAAGTCCTATCAAGAAAAACTCCAATAACTTTTAGAGTCTCATTGTTTCTGCAATCCGATGCGGAGTATACAAATGGGTCCTTATTAGTATAATATATCTACAGCTTAGTCCATGGTCAGACTTGTCAACAGTTAATAGTCCCAACAATCGTCCCAATCGTCTCCGAACAATCCGTTGTCACAATCGCCTCCAAAACATCCGTTGTCACAATCGCCTCCCCATTCGTTGTCACAATCGCCGCCCTTGAAACTTCCGAACCAGTTATTCTCTACGAAGTCTAAGAATTTGTTGCCCAGCTCTTCTTGAGCTACTTTTTTATCAACCACTTTTTCTTTAGCTGCCCTTTGAATCGGCTTTGCTATGTCTTTAACTTTTTCTTTAGTTACCTCTTCTTTAAGGTTGCTTTTACATTTGTTGTCGCTGACTTTTGAGGTACACGCACTTGCTGATGCAGCAGTTACAGCTACTACAAAAAAGACTGCAAACAAAATAAAGACTGCCTTCTTTATTTTGTTAAATTTTTGGTCTCTCATCTATATCATCTCCATCATTATGCTGGATTCGATACAATTTCACCTTGACTGGTTCTTCAATTCACTGTTTATAGGCAAATATACTTAATTTAAGAATCAATAATCCATATACGTTTCTGGAAGACTATCCAATTAGTAAACTATACTGCTTTATTATTTGCCGATAAAAGTGATTTTTTATTGTATCGCTAGTTAATTATTATCCAGTGGATATAATAATTAGAGAAATATAAATTAGAAACCAATATTAACGAAAATTTGATTTTTTTTATTCGAGATTGTATTAAATAAAAAAGATATTATTATAATTTATATATAAAACTTATTTATAAAATGATAATTTATCTTAAAGCTTATTTGTAACATAATAATTTGGCTTTTTGCAATAAATTTAGATATAAGCTCATTTTCTGGCTTATAGTTACTTTTAAAATCCGGTTTACTATTTTTTATGCGAGTTTCCTCTTAGCTTCGTAATATTTCCGTAGAATCATTTCATTATAAAAATATTCAATAATAATTTTTACAGTCAAAGGTAATGTATTTATATCCAGTTCCAATTACCCGTGTTGAGACATATAATTGTGTATATATATTATATTAGAGAATTAAAGAGTTATATTATATACTTCCCGGCTCTATATCCATTTATATGGCTGATGAGAAGCGGATATGGAGAATCGTTCCGGACACAAGCGTAATTATTGACGGGAGGCTTTCATCCCGCATTAGAAGCGGGGATTTCAGGGGTGCTGAAGTTATTATCCCCGAAGCTGTGGTCTCGGAACTTGAAGCCCAGGCAAATAAAGGCAGAGAAATAGGATTTAAAGGGCTTGAAGAACTTCTGGAACTCCGCAAGCTGGCAGAGAAGAATGAAATTCTCCTTCAGTTCAGCGGGGTTCAGCCCACTCTTGAGGAGATTAAGCTCTCTAAAGAAGGCAGGATAGATGCCCTTATCCGAAGTACGGCTATTGAAGTAGGAGGGCTGTTTTTAAGCGAAGACAGGGTACAGTCTCTTATAGCTAAAGCAAAAGGGCTTGATATCGAGTACATGCATCCTAAAGTCCTGGAACCATCCGAACTTTCGCCTCTTAAAGTAGAACATTTTTTTACTGACGATACGATGTCCGTTCATCTTAAAAATGAAGTATCTCCTATGGCCAAAAAGGGGCCTGTAGGGGATATACATTACGTAAAGATTCGAGATGAACCTGTTACTTCTGCGGAACTTTCCAGTATCTCGAGAGAACTTATTGAAAGGGCCAGGCTGGACCCCGAATCCTTTATCGAGATGTCTTCAAGTGGAGCTACGGTTCTGCAAATCCGGAATATGCGAATTGCAATTGCTCACCCACCTTTTTCCGATGATATGGAAATTACGGTTGTAAGGCCAACTGTGGTTGTGGATCTTGAACACTACAGGCTGAGCGATAAACTCAAAGAGCGGATTGTAAGTCAGCGTGGTATTCTTATTGCCGGCCCGCCCGGAGCCGGAAAGTCTACTTTTGCCGCTGGGGTTGCCCGATACCTTAATGACCGCGGGCAGGTAGTTAAAACTATGGAGTCACCAAGAGACCTCCAGGTGCCTCCTGAAATCACCCAGTACTCACCTTTGAACGGCAGGATGGAAAATACTGCAGACCTTTTGCTTCTGGTCAGGCCGGATTATACAATCTATGATGAGGTACGGAAAACCAGCGATTTCCTGATTTTTGCGGATATGCGGCTTGCGGGCGTGGGAATGATCGGGGTAGTACATGCAACCAGGGCAGTGGACGCAATTCAACGCCTGATCGGAAGGGTTGAACTGGGAGTAATTCCCCAGGTAGTGGATACCGTTATTTTCATTGATAAAGGAGAAGTGGCAAAGGTTCTGGTGCTTGAGTTTACCGTCAAGGTTCCTCATGGGATGACCGAGCAGGATCTTGCAAGACCGGTAATCGTCATTGCCGATTTTGAGACCCGAAAAATCGAATATGAAATCTATACCTATGGAGAACAGGTTGTTGTTATGCCAGTAGGACTTCCTACCGAGCTAAGGAAACCTGCCTGGAAACTTGCGGAAGAGGAAATAAGAAATGTTATTGGCAGGTATGCCTCCGGCCCGGTTGAAGTTGAAGTGACTTCAGACGACAGCGCAATCGTAAAGGTCCGGGAAGATGAAGTACGAAAAGTTATTGGCAAAGGTGGAAATGTCATTGACCGAATCGAAAATGTTCTTGGCCTGCATATTGATGTAAGAGAACTGGAGATCGGAGCCCCAGGAGCTACAAAAGGCCGGAAGTATGGAGCTGAAAGCAGAGCTCCCCGAGGGAAACGAAGGAAAAACAGCTTTGAGGAAGAGCCCAGTGTTTCTTCTGTTCATCCTTTCATAGAAAGAGATAAAAAGCACCTTATTCTTGGAGCACCGGAGCTTGCAGGAAAGGATGTGGAAATTTATCTTGAAGACCAGTATCTTTTCAGTGCAACTGTAAGCCGGCATGGAGATGTGAAACTCAGGGCGAACTCGGATCTCGCATCTGAGATTCTGGAAGCTCAGGATAAAGGAGAAACAATTGAGATCAGAATGATCTAAACTTCCTTTACTTTTTACTTTTATTTATTTTTACTTTTATTTGTTTTTACTTTGATTTGTTTTTACTTTGATTTATTTTTACTTTGATTTATTTTTACTTTGATTTATTTTTACTTTGATTTATTTTTACTTTGATTTATTTTTACTTTGATTTATTTTTACTTTGATTTATTTTTACTTTGATTTATTTTTTACTTTTTTGAACGTATCAAAATAATTAGTAGAATAATTGCACTTTTGTGAAAAAAGAAGGAAATGAGAACATGAGAGATACCCTCATGCATTTTCATGCTAAACGAGCATAAAATTCATTGAATAACATGCACAAAATTAGGAAAGTTATTTCAAGCACCTTCATGCCAAATTACAGGCTTGATAGAGCATTTAAGATGTCAGTTAGATTTACTTTGATTTATTCAGTAAAACCGATCTTCTGCATCATTTCTGGATATCGAAATAAAGCCATTCCTGTTTTCATTTTTCGAAAGTTCAATTTTTCATAAAACGGTTCTTTTCCAGGCGAAGCATATAATATAAAATTACATTGCGGAAGTGAGTTTAAAATATGTTCAACAATTAGACTGCCTATCTTTTTACCCTGATACTCAAGCAGTACTGCTACATCATAAATTGCGGCTTGATATATTCCATCTGAAATTGCACGCCCAAAACCAATTAGTTCCTCGTTATCAAAAACAAATATAACAGTATGGCTATTTTCAAAGCATCTCTTATGCACATCTCCTTCAAAAGATGCCATATTAACTTCTTTTAATATTTCAGATACACGATTCCAGTCAATATTTAAGCAATCATATTGAGTTTTCAGGTCCATTCTACTCCTCAAATAATAGGTATATAGTATAAGTAAATATAAATTATAAATTTTGGGCGTATTTCAAATCCTATTCGTGAATTAGTAGATGGTTGATATTTTGTGTTTGAGTATTTTTGCTCATCCACATCTGTTTTCTAAGCTTACCTGCTTACAGAAAACTGAGCATACACAAAGCAGAAAATTAGAGCGAAAAGCGAATGTGTGAGTACTCTGGAAAATATCAGCTGATTATTGAAGGACTACCGTACTTTTGAATCTCTCTGCTTTATTCCTTTCAAGCTACTTTTCTCTTTTTTACGTTATTTTTCTAGTTTCACTTCCAAGTTTTTATAATTATGTTTTATTTTCCTTTTTTGTTATTCTTCTTTTTTCACATTCAGTTTTCCTATATTATGTTTTATTTTTCCTCTTTTCTGTTATTCTTCTATTTTCGTTCCTTTTTCGTTCTATCCTTTTGTCATTCTTCTTTTCGGGTTCTGACTTTTTGTGTTATTAATCTTAACACCATATGAACTTCAAAAATTTTATATAGTCTCGGGCCTCATTTTGTAGTACAAAATACGGGGGTAATGGTTAATTGAATAAGTTACGTAAGGCAGATCCAGAAGTTCGGGAGGATTTGCAAGGAAGAATTGAGGTTTTCGATCAGAGTATAAGAAGTTTTGAAAAACGACTCAGGGCAGTCGAGAGGCGCCTTTCTATAGAAGCTTCTACTGAACTGCAAACTGACAGATTTTTCTCAGGAAATTTTTCAGGACTTTTTCCGGTGGAAAATGCAGGAAGCATCGCTTCACACTCCCCAATTTTACCTCAGGTTCCATCGGTTTCTCCTGAAGCTTCTATTCGCGGAAATTCTTTTTTTTCGGATTTAGTTCCTTCAGTTTCGGAAGGAAATATTTCAAATTTTGAATTCAGTGCAGTACTTCCTTCGAGCGAGCCTTCGAATTTTTCTACATTTTCCGGGGAAAATTCCTCCGAGATGTCCGGAGCCAATTATAAAATCAAGAACATAAATGAGGTTTTTTCAAGCCTATCCGAAAGTCTCCGTTCCCTTCATGCTTCTCTATCCGAGCTTTCGAATTTTACTCATAACAACCTCAAATCCGAAATCGAAAAACTGGATATGGAGTTCCGTAACCTCAAGGTTCAGCAAGATGCAAAAAGTAAGTATATAATGGAACTTGAGTCCCGTGTAGAAATCCTCGAAAACCAGAATAGGCTTACCCTCGGCTCTATGAAAATTCCTTTTGAGATATCAGGAATTGCCGGGTCTTCAGTGCTTTTTCTTACCGGATTCCTTGTCTGGTCAGGTAGATGGGATGTCATAAAATCTCCTTATTTCTCTGCCGGGCTTGCCGTACTGATGGCAGGAGCCGTTTTCATGAAGTTTTACATGGCCAACCGCAGGAAGAAAGTACTGACAGATAAATAATGAAAAACAGACAAGTTATGAAAATATAGGCTCTACCGTAAAAATTCACTTCAATATTTACTTCAATATTTACTTCAATATTTACTTCAATATTTACTTCAATATTTACTTCAATATTTACTTCAATATTTACTTCAATATTTACTTCAATATTTACTTCATTTTTGAGAGAAAACGGAAGAAGACCCAGAGAGAAAACCCAGAAATGTATCGTTCCCAATTATTTGGTTGATTGTATGTCCAGAGGACCTTATGCTGTTCCCAGCTTATTATCCCGTTTCTGTGAAGTTAAACATGTTAACCCCGTGAACCAAAAAATAATGTAACTATTCAGTCTTGGTAAGACCGCATCAATAACTTCCTTTATTCAGATTCAATTGGTAAATTTCAACGAATTGATCATCTCTAATAAGTATCAAATGATTCTACTTTTTCTTTTTTCATCATTAGTTGCCTGGCATATCTATTACTTCAAAACCAATACGGTCTAACTAATTTTGATGATTAATAGTTACCAAAAAGATATAAATATTATATTATCTACCGCTATATCACTTGCCGATATATCGGGGTACGAAACATGGAAGAAAGCATCGATAATAATAAGATGTGTACAGAAATCAGGCGGGCTTTTCTCAAATATATCGTGCTGAAAATTATTAAAGAGAAACCTACTCATGGTTATGATATCATCAAGACGGTCGAGCGCCGCTCAAACGGGCGATGGACTCCGAGTGCAGGCTCGATCTACCCAATCCTGGAGAAACTTGAGTCAAAAGGTTTCATCCAGAGCGAGGGGATCGAACGCAGGAAAGTATACACGATCACCCCCAGGGGAGTAAAAGGACTGAACCGCATGACACAGGAAAAACTGGAACTCCTGAACGAGATGTCCAGGATCGTCAACAATGTGATTGAAGGCGACGATAACAGTGATGCTAAAGGAAAGGTGGACGATACCCAGGATGTTATGCAGCAGTCTAAAGCGGCACAAGACTGTGATTTCCAGAATCAAGAAGATGAAAACAACAAAAACGGAAGGTAATAAATTGAGTGAAAATCACAAGGGGAAGAGTATTGCATACAAATGGGTTGCACTGTTTAATGTGACCCTCGCATCACTGATGGGCTCCATTAACGGCAGTATTATCCTGATCTCTCTTCCCGCAATATTCAAGGGAATCAAGATGAACCCAATGGCTCCGGGGGCATTCCAGTACTTGCTGTGGCTCCTGATGGGCTTTGGTCTGGTAACGGCTACACTGCTCCTCACTATTGGTCGGCTGGCGGACATGTATGGCCGGGTAAAATTGTTCCGGCTTGGATTCCTAATATTCGCCATCGGTTCAACCCTGCTCTATCTAACGCCTGGCACAGGCAATGCTGGTGCTTTGGAACTAGTTCTTTTCAGGCTCATACAGGCTGTAGGCAGTGCATTCACTATAGCAAACGGCTCAGCTATTATTACAGATGCTTTTCCGGTAAGCGAGAGGGGAAAGGCACTCGGCATAAATATGGTCGCATTTATGTCAGGTCAGTTCATTGGCTTGCTGCTCGGTGGTGTACTGGCTACATACAACTGGCGCTATGTGTTCTTGGTTAACATTCCCTTTGCTGTTCTTGGAACAGTGTGGTCCTACTGGAAGATGAAGGATATTTCGTTCCGGGCATCCAGGACCAGTCTCGATATTGTAGGAAACTTACTTTTTGTCGGCGGGCTGACCTCGCTTCTGATCGGTGTCACTTATGCCCTGATGCCTTACGAGCATAATGGTATCACCGATGCAATGGGCTGGAACAACCCCTGGGTAATGACAGTTCTAGGTATCGGAATCGCATTGCTGATTGCTTTCCCGTTTGTCGAGAGCAAGGTGAAGAACCCAATGTTCAAGCTTGAGTTTTTCAAGATTAGAGCTTTTGCCTATGGATGTCTCGCCAGTTTTACTGCAGCTATTGCACGAGGTGGTGCCATGTTCATGCTTATTCTTCTGCTACAGGGTATCTGGCTGCCACTTCATGGTTACCGCTTTGAGGAAACGCCGTTATGGGCAGGAATTTATATGTTACCTATGACTCTCGGCTTTATGATCATGGGACCGATTTCCGGTATGCTCTCGGACAAGTATGGGCCTCGATGGATCGCCACTATAGGGATGACTATCGTTACATTTGCCTTCATCGGACTCTCGCTGCTTCCCTATAACTTTGATTACTGGGAGCTAGGAATACTGATTTTCTTCATGGGTATTGGGAATGGTATGTTTGCCTCTCCTAACAGCTCATCGATAATGAATTCTGTGCCACCTCAGAACAGAGGTGTCGCGTCGGGCATGTTGTCCACATTGGCGAACTCAGCCAATACCCTGAGCATGTCCGTATTCTTCACCGTTGTGATTGTGGGAATTCAAAAAGCTTTCCCAGGTGCAGTTAAGGCTTCGTTATCCAGCTTTGGGTCTGAACAGGTTATCCCTGCTGTGCAGCAGCTCGCCAGTTATCTAGCCAGTATGTCACCGACCAACGCTTTGTTCTCTGCTTTCCTGGGCTACAACCCTATGGATTCAGTTCTGAGCTCTATGAATTCGAGTATTGTTGGCTCAATACCGCAACAAATCGTGACCACACTGACAAGTAACTACTGGTTCCCGCAGACATTACAGCAGGCATTCATGCCAGCGTTGCGGATTTCGTTCATAATCGGAGCTGTACTCTGTGGTATAGCTGCCGTGCTGTCGGCAATGAGGGGACAAAGGTATGTGTACGAAGCTCACAGCTCGGTTAGTAATGTTAACAAAGGTGATCTTGCAACAGTAGAGGAAACACATTCCTAATTTTTGGCATACTGGATAAGGATTATTGCTGTAATAAGCATAAATAAAAAGAGAATACGGAGAACAGAAAATACGGAGAACATGAAGTACGGAGAAATAATGCAGAAGCAAGATCCAGTATCCTTCTTGCCTCAGGCTCTTCCAGCATAAATCTGTCCAGATAGGGTCCTTCCAAATCAGTACTAAATCTAAGGGCATACAATGCTTATTTTAGATGATAGGTATGCATTTAGAGTTTCCCCAATTAAGGTACACTCTAAAAATCAATTTTTTAGATAAACAATCTATAATACTCTTTTAAATCAAGAAAAAATTGAGATAAATACTTTATTCGTTTACAATTTATATTTATTTATAAATAAGGCATCTGATGTCATTTTTATCCATACAAAATTCAATGTTAAAAGTAAGGAAAAATCAACGTTTAATTTACCAATTAAAGTACTTAAATCATTTAAACAGCAAATAGATCATTTAATGAATGTACCTTAACTGGGGGAGGGCTGACACTACATTACATTTGGCAAATAAGGTTTAATATTCCTTAAAAAACTAATCATTTTTCAAGGGGGCTAATATCCAGAGCAATTTAGCTCCGAATCACCTTCAGAAAATAATCGCTGGTGAAATCTCTGTATCCTTCTCTCATTACCTTTATCTTAATGTATCCTTCAGCTTTTCCCGGAGGCAGTTCGGGATTTGAAATTTTCAATATTACATTTCCTTCGAGGTCGGTAACGCCTGAATAGGCTTTCTTCCTATCCGGACTCCAGGCAATTACATTTGCGCCCCTTATACCGCGATTTTCGCTGTCAAACACTTTTACAGGCAAGCTGAGGTTTGTTTCCGTATTACTGCCTCCTTCAGTAGAAGGTAAGAAAAGTACACTCATATTTGCTGTAGCATACATAGGTTTTGGAGGAGTAGGGGCATTGCTAAGGGCCGTAAGAATCGTGCAAAATCCTATAAGACCCACAACAGTAAGCACGACAATCCTTATTGGAAGCCCCAGAGTTCCTGCTTCGTTGTGTTTGAATTTTTCACGCAGCATGTACGGCTCCTCCTTTCAATTTTACTTTTGGAAGATGCACAATTACCTGGTCTTGATTATCATTACAGCATCTTTTTTCTCGTAGTCATAAAAACCATCGGCCACAATATTCAGGTCCATTGTCCCTTCGTTCTGGTTAGGGTCAAGCCTAACCTCTGCACCTTGCGGAGTTGTCAGGTAAGTGAAACCATTAGCATCCGTAGTATTTGATGCTGCTCCACCAAGCCCTCTCAGAATAACGTTTGCGTTTCTTACAGGATTTCCATCGCTGTCAGTTGTCTTTACAACTACGGTTATTGTAAAAGGATTTTCTGCAGTACTGGCATCAACTATTATTGAGTTTCCGTTCTCAAGGGTGCTTGCACTAAGCCCTGCAGATTCCACAAATACCGACATGTCCTTTGTCGGGGTCGGCATGATCGAAATGAGTGTTGCAAGGGCAACCATCCCGACAACGAGCATTACAACGATATTAATCGGGAGTTCCATGGCTTTCTCATCATGTTTGATAAATTTAAATTTCTTCATAATCTCACCACTCTCAATAATTTCACTAAGTAATTAGCACAAGACATTATTAATATTTTGTTACAGATCTTTTGGTATATCTTAAAGATTTAGAATAAGCGAAGAATGGAAGCCTAGTAGAAAATTCGATGTTATAACTCGGATCCTTGAAAGCCTGGACCTGAATATATCTCTGAGTTTAAAAAGAAAGATGGGATGTAACTATCCCGCCTACCAAAAAAAATTGATAGATATTGATTTTGACGAAAACAAGGAGTTAAATAACTGCCTGATGAACGACGAAAAACGGTATCAATCACCGACAATTGGATAAAATTTATTTATGTAAATTTGTACATTGAATCATGATCTCGTCATGTATAATCAACATGTATTCAATCGCCTATTTATAGCCAGGTGCCGCTCTCGATAGCAGAACTTCTTGATGTGTTCCTTAAAAACTGTATATTTATATAGTTCTTTAACCATAATTTACTTATTATTGTAGAATAAACTTAACAATCAGAAACGAGGAGAAACAGTTTTTTGGCTCAAGAATGCTCTGACGACTCAGACGAATCAGATCGTAACCGTAGTTTCTTGTGTTTTTTAGGACTGCATGAATGGAAGCGGAAAAGCGGGGCATTGTTCTTTTTGCCAACAGTGCTCGAAAAACGCTATGAATGTGTACATTGTGGCAAATACAAGGTGACTTTTGAAAGGGAGAATAGCTCTTACAGTCTTCCTGCGGGGAGGTCTTAACTGCAAAAGATTTTACAATCCCTTTATATTTTGTCTAATTTTTTCTTTTCATATTTTCATATTTTATCTTTCTTTTAATTGGTTTCCTTCTGTCCTTCAATGATCTTCGTGCTGTACTTTTCGTTATGCGTAAAGTTAATCTATCTTAACTTAGTTTGTTAAAGCTATGAAAAGAATTGTGATTCTCGATTACGGGCTTGGAAACCTCCGCAGTGTTCAAAAAGGGCTTGAACACGTCGGATCAAGTCCCGCAATCTCAGGGGATCCTGGGGAAATTCTTGCCGCAGACGGTTTAATTCTCCCGGGCGTTGGCGCTTTTGTGGACGCGATGAAGTGCCTTGACCCCATCAAAGGGACTATAGAAGAATACGCACGGTCAGGCAAGCCGATGCTCGGGATCTGTCTTGGACAACAGGTTCTCATGAGTTCTTCGGAGGAAGGAAAGCTTACTGATGGGCTGAACCTTATTCCCGGAAAGGTGCTGCGCTTTCCAAAATCCGAACTAAAGGTGCCTCATGTTGGCTGGAACAATATTAAAATCAAGCAGGACCACCCTCTATTTGAAGGGATTCCTGACAACTCTTTCGTATACTTCGTCCACTCTTACTATGTGGACACAGCATCTGAAAACACCCTTGCATCCTGCAATTATGGGCTGGACTTTTCAGCTTCTGTCGTAAATTCTAAAGGTAATGTTATGGGTACCCAATTCCACCCTGAAAAAAGTGGAGCTATCGGGTTGAAGATTCTGAAAAACTTTATAGACATGTGCTGAAAGGATTTCTCTAAAAAGTTATCCCTTGTGCCCAAATCATTTTTTCATTTTTTCCGGATTATTAGTTCTGATTCCTACACACTTTGCGATGAGCATCTGAAATCAACAGGCTATCCCAAATTAGGACTACTTCAAATTAATGAACTACTTCAAATTAATGAACTACTTCAAATTAATGAACTACCTCAAATTAATGGACTACCTCAAAATAACAGATTATAAAAATAGACTGATACTTTAATGCCAAACTATTCCTGCCCTGCTATATTTCAGGGCAGAAAGATCCGCAAGAGATGGTTACTATGGATATAGAAGGCTACGCAAAACGGGCTCTCAGGGAGGACCCCTCAAACGAAGCAGGGCTTGAAGCAAAACTGGCTTCAAGAATTCTTGAAATTAAGCATATAAGTTTGGAAAAAGCTCATGAGATCGCGGCTGCGGTCGTTTGTGAGGCAAAAGCAACACTTGATGTGAAAGGAGACGTGTTAAGCCCCACTGTCTCAGGAGTTTCAATGGGAGAATTCGGGGTAGGTTCCAGAGGTACAGGGGACTTTTACGTTCATTCTAAGCTTGGAGAAGTTATAGGCAAGACAGGTGCTGTTGTAGATAGCTCCCAGCTAGACGACTCTGGAGTTGTCAAAATCGGTGAAGACTACCTTGTGGTTACAATTGACGGGCTTCATTCTCGCCTAAGTGACTTTCCTTTTCTCTCGGGCTTTCACGTAGCTCGGGCAGCTCTACGTGACATATATGCTATGGGAGCTCGACCCCTGGCAATGCTCTCCGACATTCATGTAGCAGACGACGGGGATGTAGCAAAGATCTTTGACCATATTGCAGGAATAACCACGGTCTCTGAACTTACCGGAATACCTCTTATTACAGGAAGCACGCTTCGAATCGGCGGGGACATGGTCATAGGTGAACGCATGACAGGCGGGGTTGGAGCTGTAGGCATAACCTCTTCTCTTACCTCGCGGAACCGGACTGAAGTAGGAGACCTTATCCTCATGACTGAAGGCGCAGGTGGGGGTACGATTTCCACAACCGCGCTTTACTATGGGATGCATGAGGTTGTGGAGGAAACCATTAATATCCGTTTCCTAGAAGCCTGCGAGGTCCTGTTGCAATCCGGACTACATAAAAAAGTACATTCGATGACCGATGTTACGAATGGAGGAATTCGGGGCGATGCCAAGGAAATCTCAAAGACCGCAAGGGTAAAACTGGTCTTTGAAGAAGAAAAGCTAAGGGCTCTTGTGAACCCAAAGGTGCTTTCAATGCTTGAAAGCCTGAAAATCGACTACCTTGGAGTTTCTCTCGATGCCCTGCTCATAATTGTTCCCCCTGCATATGCTGATGAAATCCTTAATACCGTCAGAGCTTCAGGTATTAAAATTGATGTCATAGGGCATGTTGAGGAAGGAAACGGAGCTGAAATCTTCTTAAATGGCGAATGCAGAGACTTCACACCAAGATTTAGAGAGTCTGCATACACACCAGTTAAAAAAGTTCATGGAGAAGGGAATCCCAGAGATTTCGAAGAAATGAGAGCAGCAATTGATAAGGCTGCGCTTGAAGCTATTGAAAAGAAACAAAAAGTACTCGAAAAAATAAGAAGTAAATAAAGCCTTTTGAAAAAAGATTTAGCGAAAATGAGGAAAATTGCGTAATCGAAGGTAAAATCAAAAACCTTTAAAAAAGCCTTTTAAAAAAAGGCTTTAATGAAAAGTAAAAGAAAAAAGAAATTGAACCGGAGAAGAGGGAATAATTACATTTTTTTCTTTACTAAAAGGGTTTCCCTTATTTTTCCAGTGATTTCGACCTCTACATTCGGTTCAATTTCCTCTTCTGAATGAGCTTTCCAGTATTCTCCTTTATAGCGGACAAAACCTGTCTTTTGAGGCCCTAAAGGATCTATGGTTTCGGCAGTTTCTCCTATAAACTCTCCAATAACCGGTTTTTTCTTTCTGATCTCTGTTACTTTATAGATTGCAAAAACCAGGAACAATCCGAAAACAACCGTAGGGGCAACAACCGTCAGGGTGAGAACCTTTCGAAACTCGGGGGTGTAAATATTTTCGCTTCCCATGGGTACAAGGAGTATACTTCCTATTATGAGGCTGATGAGACCCGCAAACCCGAATATCCCAAATCCGGGTACTTTAATCTCAATGATCAGAAGTCCTATTCCTAAAAGAATGAGGAAAATTGCCCCTATATTGATATCAAAACCTGTTCCTATCAACCCGAGTGCAATTGAGATGAGTCCAAAAACTTCTGCTCCGGCTCCCGGACTTGAGATCCCAAAAATTAGCCCATAAATTCCCAGGGTCAAAAGAAGGGAGGAGATAATCGGGTTTGAAATCAGCCCTAAAAGGGAGAGAGAAAATGGAGGTTCATAGTTTTCTATTCCTGCATTTTCGGTTTGCAGGACTTTTCCTTTTACCTCCTGCCCGTCAATCTGTGTCAGCAAATTTGGAATAGAAGGAGCTACATATTCTATTACGCCAGCCTGCAGGGCTTCTTGCGCGTCGAGATTTTTATTTTTCGTTATGACTTCTTCTGCAAAGGTCTCGTTTCTCCCGTGTTTACTGGCTGTTGCAACCGAAAACTTGACAAGGGCATTTATTATTTTCTCCTCTGTTATGGGTTTTGTTCCTTCCACAGACATCTGAACGGGCTGAGCTGATCCTATAACCGTGAAAGGCGCCATTGCAGCAATATCTGTTCCCATGAGGATGAGAGTCCCGGCTGACCAGGCTCTACCACTTTCGGGTACATACCCGATAACAGGCACGCTCGCATTCTCAATTGCGCTTATGATTGTTTGAGTTTCATCCAGACCTCCACCTGGGGTATTCAAGCTAATTACAAGAGCCTCAAAATTTTCATTTTCAGCTTTTTCTATCGCATCTGCTATAATATCATCTGAAGCCGGTGTAATAGCCCCGGATATTTCAAGCACAAGTACTTTCTGTTGAGGTCCTGCATCCCCAGAGGGTATAGAAACGGCTATGAGGATGAAACACAGGAATAAAATAAAGAAGAAATGCGGACCTCTTTTTACAGACATGGTTATCGGCCTTTTCTTGCTCATCCATTTCCTTCAGTTCTTTTTGCTGTTGTAATCCTTTTTATGCTTATTCTTGCCTTTGCTGCTCTTTTCTTTCCGCAATAGATGTAGATAAAGCCGCTATATTTCCGGTTTCAAAAGCCTGGGACTGAGTAACTACTATGAGGTTCTTTTCCCTGGAAATCTCGGCTAAAGTTTGCAGTTCTCTCAATTTAATTGCTGCCGGTACTCCTTCATAGGAAGTTGCAGCTTCTCTCATTTTCTGCGCAGCCTGAGATTCTCCTTCCGCAAGGATAATCCTGGCACGCTTTTCTCTTTCGGCTTCAGCCTGTTTGGCAATTGCTCTCTTCATTGTATCAGGCAGGGAGACGTCTCTAATTGTGACTCCTGTAACCTTGATACCCCAGGGATCGGTATACTTGTCCAGAAGCTCTTGAATTTGCTTATTAATATTTTCTCTTTCCGAAAGCAGCTCATCAAGTTCCATCTGGCCCATAACGTCTCTTAGAGTAGTCTGTGAAAGGGTAGAAGTTGCAAACATGTAATTTTCAACCTGAGTTATGGCAGCTCCAGGTTCTATGACCTTGTAATAAACAACCGCATCCACTTCAACCGTGACATTATCCCTAGTAATTACGGCCTGCTTGGGTACATCGATCGCAACAACTCTTAGATCTATTTTTAAAGCTCTATCGACAATTGGGATAATCAGAAAAATTCCTGGACCTTTTACACCACTGAGGCGTCCCAACCTGAAAATAACTACTCTCTCATATTCGTTAACCATTTTTATTGATTGTGAGAGTATTAATATTACAACTAATAATACAGGAATGTAGATTTGACTGGTAAAGATGCTCATAATTTTTGTGACCTCTCATTCCATTAATATTTAGATTAGACATAATAATAACTAAGTATTCTTTATACAGAGAATCAATAATAAACTTTCTATAAAATAAGTATTAATCATTCAAAAATTTTGCACCCTGCATTCTACAACCATCTGAAAAGTTATATTATTATTATTGTATTATTATTTATTATTACTTCCTTCTCCAGATTCTCAATTGAATTCACTTTTCAGATTTTGACGATATCGGAGAAGGAAATAAATGTCAAAAATGCAGATGCCTGATTGGATGAAACTATGAAGAAACTGCGAGAGACTCATTCTGATAAATAGTTGTCTCTGAAAACACTTATATTTGGAACATCGAAAATATAAAACATGGAAAAGTGAGTAAACAGAGAAAAAGAAACAGAATGATATTGATTTTTGGCCCTGATACGGCCACAAAGTTTGATCAGTGTACTTAAAAGCTGACAATAAGAACGAGAAACACTGTCAGGTTTAGAAACGTATTCTGAGCCACAAACAGTAGGTCAAGAAAACGCAGGTTCGGAAGAACCATTGGTGTTGATATTAATGATTAAAGAATGTCCAGACTGCCACGGGCGTGGCTATAAAGTTGTTTCAACTGAAATCTGCCCTCAGTGTAAGGGCAAAGGTAAATCAAAATCAATTGATTTCATGAAAATGTCAGAAAAAAATCTTGACAGCATTTTAAAAAATGGTGCTGAATGTGGGAAATGTAAAGGTACTGGAAGTATTGAAGTAACAACTCCCTGTAAAACCTGTAATGGTCTTGGGAAGATATACACATGCAAGATTTGTGGAGCACGTATTGAGAAACCCCAGGACCCCAATCAAGAAGTATGCGAATCCTGTGCCAATTCTCAGTATGTTTATGCCCTTGATGAGTCCTGCGACCTTAAAGACGTGGAAGCAGGAAAACTTTACCACGGAGTAGTGAGCAGTAAAGCTTCTTTTGGGGCCTTTGTCGACCTTAACCCTCATGTAAGAGGACTTATGCACTCTAGCAATATCGTTGTTCCTCCTGAAGTCGGGGATTCCGTGATTGTTCTGGTAAAAAGCATCAAAGCCGGAGGAAAGCTGGATCTGATACCAAAAACCATTAAAAAATACGAAACCGTCGAGGTTGAAAAGGAGCTTCCACTCAAGAATTCAGCCGAAATCGACCCAAGTATGAAGGGCAGGCTCCTAAGAATAGAAGGAGAAGTAATTCAGGTAAAGCAGACCAGTGGTCCCACGATTTTCACAATTAGTGATGAGGGAGGCTTTGTGCCCTGTGCAGCCTTTGAGAGTGCAGGAAAAAGGTCCTATCCGCATATTGATGTAGGAATGATTGTTTCCATTACCGGAGAAGTGACTCTGCGAGATGACCAGATCCAGATCGAGGTCATGAGCATGAAATTGCTGACAGGAGAGAAGGAAGCAGTTGTCAAGGGCAGAGTTGAGAGAGTAATTGACGAAAAAGCAACTCCTGCGGATATTCCTTTCCTTGTCAAAAGCGAAATTATGGAGAAACTTAAACCCAGGATGCTCCATGTTGCAAAAGAAATCAAAAAAGCTATTCTCCATTCAACCCCGATTATTCTAAGGCATCATGCCGATGCTGATGGTATTACCTCGGCAATTGCAATTGAAAGGGCTATCCTGCCCTTGATTACGGAAATCGGGGGAATGGATGCGGAATATTACTTCTACAAGCGTGCCCCGTCTAAAGCTCCTTTTTATGAACTTGCCGATGTTACGAGGGACATTTCGTATGCGCTTGAAGACCTTTCCAGGCACGGGCAGAAAATGCCGCTTATAATTCTCGTAGACAACGGATCAACCGAAGAAGACGTACCTTCAATGCGGCAGGCCAAAGTATATGGAATCGACATGCTTGTTATTGACCATCACCATCCGGATGATATTGTTGACCAGTACCTGATAGGGCATGTAAATCCTGCGCATGTAGGAGGGGATTTCGGAGTTACTGCCGGAATGCTCTGTGCTGAAGTCGCTCGTATGATCAATCCCAATATTAGCGATACAATAAAACATCTCCCAGCGGTTTCAGCAGTAGGAGACCGTTCAGAAGCTCCGGAAGCTGAAAGATATATTTCTCTTGTCTCGGACCGTTACACCCTTGAAGAGTTGAAGGAAATGGCTCTAGCTCTGGATTATGAGCAGTTCTGGCTGAAATTCAGCAGTGGAAAAGGCCTTATCGACGATATTCTGGACCTTGGGGATCATGAAACCCATAAAAACCTTGTTTCCCTGCTGTGCGAACAGGCAAATACCATGATCCAGGACCAGCTTGAGACCTGCCTCTTTAATGTCAAGTCTCAAAACCTGGCAAATGGAACCATCATGAACGTGATAGACGTTGAAAACTACGCCCATAAATTCACCTTCCCGCCACCAGGAAAGACCTCAGGAGAAGTTCATGACGTGCTTACCAAAAAATATCCGGATAAACCCGTGGTAACCATTGGATACGGCCCTGATTTTGCGGTTATCCGCTCAAAGGGTGTGCTCATGAATATTCCGAAAATCGTCAGAGAACTGCGGGAAGAAATAAAAGGTGCAGGCGTCAGCGGAGGAGGACATCTTGTCGTTGGCAGCATTAAGTTTGTAGAAGGGATGAGGACCGAAGTACTATCAAGGCTTGCCGAGAAAATCGGATCTGCAGAGGTCGAATATTAAAGGGCTTAAATAGCCTCTTTCCTTCCTTTGCTTCTATTCTGGATAGAAAGATTCTATTTTTTAATAGTCTATTTAAGATATAAAGTTTTTAAGATATTGAGTTCTCAAAAAGTTATAATCTTAAAACATGTCTTCACAAGAGTTTTAATTTTTATACAAAATATATTTAAAAATTACTCCGCAGACTATTTTTCATAAAATAATAAAGACAATCTTAATTAAACACTAATTATAAAAAATACTGCAAGTTCTGGGAAACCTTTCACTTGGAAAGGCTCCCATACAAAAGAGTTATTAACAGTTTATCCTTGCTTTGTTTTAGTCCAGGCGTACAATCCTTACAAGAGACCGGATTGGGACATTAGCAATCATATCTGCGCCTTTTTTATCTACGAGAACTGCTACAGCTCTTGGTTTTGCGCCCATTTCCCGAAGCTGCTCAATGACTTCCATAGTTGTGGAACCTGTGGTAATAACATCGTCTACGATCACACAGTTCTTGCCGGCAACGCCTCCGAAGTTTCTACTTATTGTTCCTTTCTGACCTGGCTGGACTACATCTTGTCCTTTACGGGAATGATACAGGGCAAAATCAGCTCCCAGTTCATTTGCCATCATGCTTGCTAGGGGAATGCCGCTTGCAGCGACACCGACAACAACGTCGACTTCGGCGTTTGTTTTTTCCAGAGTCTCAAGCACCATGTCGCAAAGCGCAAGTGAGATGTAGTGGAGCCGTGTAGCACTTTTTCCGATATTGCTCCAGTTTACGGAAATATCCTTCGGAGCAGGGGCTGCTACTTCTTTTTTCGAACGGGTTAAAAGCCAGGTAACCGTTTCCCTTGAAACATTGAGTTCGTCGGCAATCTGGCCGGTTACAAGCCCGTTACTTTGCAATTCCACAGCTTTCTGGATTAAATCTTCTATGTTCTTCATGCCTCCATTCCCACCTGAATTTTTATCTGGCTGTATTTTTTGGCACTTTATCGGCACTTTTTCGGCACATTTTACAACTTATTAACAACGTTTGCCTCGAATACTGCCTGGAAAACTATATTCAAATGTACATTCTCTCAATTAAAGACATTATTACATTATCAAGCATTATATCTTTTTCTTTAGCTTAAGAGTAACTCTTTTCTTTTCTACTTTTTTTCCTTTTTTTCTTAAGGGGGGAACCACAGATAGGGCAGACATCCCCTTTGTCAAAAGTTTTTTTACAGCCTATACACTGCTTTTGCCAGATAATAATATCCTTTATTTTTTTCTGGGCAATGGGTTTAACCTGAATTCCAAGCTGCACAGCAACGTTCTGGACTGCATAATCATCCGTAAGCAATATGCCCCTATCTTTATATTCAAGAGCTTTTGCGAGGATTTCAAGGTCCGTTTTTGAGAGCTCTTCGGAGTCCCGCGTGTGCTCAGCCATTTTTCGAACTTCTGTTACCATTTCAGGCTCTGGCCATTCCACACGTAACCCTCCTTCTTTTGCAAGATCAAAACGAAGTGCGGAGTCCCTACTTTTCAATTCTTCCGCAACCGAAGGAACGGTAATTATAAGGGAACTGTCCAAGTCACAGTTTCCCATTATAAAAACAGCTGAGTCTGCTATGTAATAGGTCATTTTTCTTCTCTTTTCTCTTTTAGTATATAATTGATTCCCGTCTGGGTCCCGTATATGGAGGACGGTGCCCGTTATGCTAACGTCTTTTGCTCAAGCGGGCTTGAGTTACTCAAAGTTATTCTAAGGTCACGTAACGTCATGATCAACCAGCGTAACGATTGCGGCACAACAGTTACGCTCAAGAGGGTAGTTTCAGGGAAGTTTCAAAACTCTTCTATATTTTTAGCAATATTTGCTTATAATTATTGAATATAATTGAATCGGAAATATGAAGATCATAAGGAACGGCTACTTTCCGTTATGATTAGAAAGCCTGAAGTGTTATCTTCGACTGATTGAATAGATAACAATTACAGTATCAAAGGTGGCCAATGAAATAGCTGTTGGCAATCCATGTAGGGTGAAATGTAAGATTATAGAAATAGATAAAAGTTAGAAGAGATATAAAAATAATTTTAGAGAGATGTTGCATTATGAATAAAAATATACTGATACTTACTGGTAGTCCACGGAATAACGGAAATAGTGACATGCTGGCAGATGCCTTTATGAAAGGAGCACAGGAAAAGGGGCATACCGTAAATAAAATCAAAACGGCAAAACTCAATGTTAGTGGATGTAAGGCCTGTATTATGTGTTGGACAAAAGATGGAACCTGCGTTCAATGTGATGATATGAAAGAAATTGAACCACTAATTGAGAGTGCAGATATGCTTGTACTGGTTTCCCCGTTATATTTCTTTGGGATTTCTGCACAGTTAAAGGCTGTAATTGACAGGTTCTGTGCCTACTGTGTGGATAGCCGTAAAAAATCCCTCATAGTAAAAGAATCTGCTTTAATTATGTGTGGAGCGTGCGATGACGAACGATTTTTCAGCGGTGCCATAGACACTTACAAATATACGGCAGATTATATGAAATGGGAAGACAGGGGTATCTTAATAGCCACCAGCGTATCAGCAAAAGGAGATATTTTACAAGGAGATTGGCTAGATAAAGCGCAAGCTTTTGGCACTAGCATTTAAAGAACTTATCCTTTTCCACAACCCGAGTTTCGCTAACCTAATAGAGTTTCAGGTGTCCGTTATCCTTTTCGCTACGCTTCACTCAAGAGAACTAATTTTTGGGTGAGACATATCCAAAAGTTTTTACCTGCGTATTTGATAAACCCTTTCATCGACAAACCCTTTCATGATTTTGTTGGAAATGATTTTTTTGGAAACATCTTGAAAGGGCTTGAAAATGAAGAAATTTTTATTTAAAACAGATTCGTTTTCCGGATTTACTTAGGGCAAATTTCCTTGAGACCAGTGGCTACATCAGCCAGAAGTTCGACAGGAATTCCCATAATCATTTCTTCCTCTGAGATTTTGGTATATGTCCTGCTGCCACTGCAACCGACTGTGACTCCGATTTTGCCTTCTTTGTATACATTCACAACCCCGTCGGAGCACAGGCTCTGCTTTCCTGCAAAACTCGCTTCAACCCTGCCTCCTGTTTTGTACATTGCAGCCTGTGTAAGTAGCATTATTTGTTTAGGATTACCGATAACAACAACAACATCTGGAATAAATGTGGCTTTTTCCAGAGGAGAGTACAGGATAGCCTCAGTTGAGTGCGGCGGAAGCTTGGGAACTCTTTCAAGGGTACGCCTTGCAGCGCCCTGGGTGCTGAACTGTTTGAGTTTATTAAAATAAAATTCTCCACTTGCGACCTTTGGAGGCATTTCGCCAAGGCCCATTGCACCAGCGCCACCTTTACACATCTGGTCATCGATAAGGGTATAGAACTCCTCACCTGTTCTTCTCACTCTGTCAACCAGCTGACAGTGCCTCATAGCTTCATCTACTTCTTTCATTCCTTCAGGAATTTCTCCTCCTTTCGGGATCAGCTTTACTGCAACAGGAGAAGTCTTCAGTTTCAGACAGTCTACAAGTTCTTGTCCATATTTATTGATCTCTTTTACATCCATGTTCTCAACTCGGGTTTTGAAACTTTTGTTACTCCTAAGATAGTAATACTGTTTTAGTATTTCATAAGTATATTCAAAAGTTGTTTGTCTAGTTGCCTAGTTCTGGGCAAATAAGACATGACAAGTTTTGATCAAAAGATTCCTAAAAGTTTAAGAGTTATCTTATCAGTTACGGGCAAATTCTTGTCAGTTACAGACAAATAGTACATGATAAGATTCGATATAAGTATTCCCGAGTTTATATGTATACAGGTGACATCTCACAGTACTACCTTTTTCGGTAGTTTTTTTCCAGTACTGAAGATCTTCCCAAAAGAACTATAGGGGTTGTATAGAGTACTGAAAATTCATTCCAATTTATCAAAAATAATCTCCATCTTTCCCATGTCTCGAGCGAGATTCTTCGAAATCATGCCATTTTCGAGCCAGCAAGCGTTCATTACTGCTGCCGGGACAAGACAGGTAGGTGTAAGGGGCGCTTCAGCCGATTTCTGGCTAAGAATGTTTTCGGGACCTCCCATAAGGTCTTTCAGTTCCATATCAAAATGTGTACCCCACTTTCGAAGTTTTTTGCATGTGGACTTAATATGTATATGTGTGCTCTTTCCCTCTTTAGTGGCAATTATCTTTGTCTTATGTCCACATATTGTATTCAATGAAATCTCTGTAACCATTGTTATCTCTCCTCGTTATTTCTCCTGAAACGTCGGATCCTTTTTTCAGTTAAGAATTTAAATTGGAAATTAATATTTCAACTTTAACTGTAACAGATTCATTCACTTTAGATTCATTCACTTTAGATTCATTCACTTTAGATTCATTCACTTTAGATTCATTCACTTTAGATTCATTCACTTTAGATTCATTCACTTTAGATTTATATAATTTTTAGCATATGCCTTTTTTCTTCACCTCCACTTGTGAACTTACTGTCAGATTTTTATTTACAACTCTCTTTAATCTAATCTCCTTTTACAGATACAGGCAGAATGTAAAATTGAGTTTTATTCCAGCTGCCTGATCGTAAAGTTCTTATACGATTCTATTTGTATTGATTAGTCCATAGCAAATATGCTAATTAGGCACTCCTGCTAATAAATTAATATATAATCAGAGCATAAGCGATAATTATGCTTACCCTGACACGATCACCAGGCCAGGATAATCAGGATTACAGTATATTTACAATCGGAAAGTACAGAATTACAATAGTAAAATACATAAATAATCATTAAAGATAAGCATTGATTATAATTTCAATACACGATGAGGTTTTAATATGAGATGGCAAGGTAGCTCCAGAAGAAAAGTGACCGGTGGGAAAGTTATTGCTGCCCGCGGAAAGCGCAAGTTTGAAATGGGCCGCGAGTCTGCAGAAACCCGTATAAGTGAAATAAAGAGGAAAAACGTTCACACTATGGGAGGCAACAGGAAGGTAAGACTTCTTCAGTGTGATATTGCAAACATAACCAATCCTAAAGATGGAAAAACCACTTCTGCTCCCATTGAAACAGTTCTCGACAACGCTGCAAACAAGCACTACATCAGGCGTAACATTCTGACGAAAGGCTCAGTAATAAGGACTCCTCTTGGAACCGCTAAAGTTACAAGCAGACCAGGGCAAGACGGAGTTGTAAATGCTGTATTAATTGAATAAATAAAATATAATTTATCCCCGAGACAAAAATTGTTTGTCAAGTTCCCTTAACTTTGTGCCGGTGACCAACATGAATGAAAAGATTCGACATATACTGGAAATTCTTGAGAATGATGCACGAACGAGTCCAGAGGAAATAGCATCCCTTACAGATATGTCTGCAGAGGAGGTTTCCCAGGCAATTACAAAACTTAAAGACACCGGAGTTATCCGGCACTACAAAACCATAGTTGATTGGGATCTGGTCGGGGAGAACTATGTTTATGCCGTTATTGAGCTGAAGGTTACTCTCGAGCGCAATCAGGGCTATCAGGCAATTGCAGAAAGAATCTACAAGTTTCCGGAAGTCAGGTCAGTCAGGCTCCTATCTGGAAATTATGACATATCCCTTACTGTCCGGGGAAAATCGATGAAGGACGTGGCTTTTTTCGTAGCAGAGAAAATTGCAACCCTTGATCAGGTACAGAGCACTTCAACCCACTTTGTACTGAAAACTTATAAAGAAGATGGGGTCATCCTTCATGAACCTGAAACGATTCAAAGGCTACCAGTATCATCTTGATACTAGCCGGTTCAGAACCTGAAATCCCTATCCGATTTTATATTTCATAATACTTATATACTTTTTACAGGGTGTTTTGCTTGAGACCTTCATGTGATCCTTCTAAGTTTGTTGCCGACGTTGTGAAAGAAATTCCTCCTTCGGGAATACGCCGTTTTTTTGATCTGGTTTCCGGACTTGAAGATGTAATCTCCCTTGGTGTAGGAGAGCCTGACTTCATTACTCCGTGGCATATCCGTGAGATGTGTATTCATTCTCTGGAAAAAGGGCAAACCTCATATACCTCAAATTATGGTCTTCCGGACCTCAGGAACGAACTTGCCAGAACTTATTACAGGCGTTATGGCCTGGATTATGACCCTTCATCCGAGATACTCATCACAACAGGTGTGAGTGAAGCTCTGGACATAGCAGTAAGGACAGTGGTCAACCCTGGCGATGAGGTTATTATCGTCCAGCCCTCCTATGTGGCATATGTACCTTCTGTTATTCTTGCAGGAGGCAAGCCAGTTATCGTTGCCACCCACAGGGATGATGAGTTTAGCCTGACTGCAGAAGCCCTCAAACCTGCAATCACGGACAAGACAAAAGCAATAATTCTCAACTTCCCAAGTAACCCTACAGGAGCGATCATGAAACAGGAAGGCCTCGAGGATATTGCCGACCTGGTTGTGGAGAATGATCTGTTTGTTATCTCGGACGAAGTTTACGAGTGCCTTACCTATGAAGGCAAGCATGTTCCGATATCTTCCCTTGATGGCATGAAAGAGCGGACTGTTATGCTTAACGGGTTTTCCAAGGCTTATGCAATGACAGGGCTAAGGCTCGGTTTTGCAATGGGTTCTCCTGAGATTATACATTCAATGATGATGATCCATCAGTACTCCATGCTCTGTGCTCCTATAACGGCTCAAATCGGAGCAATTGAAGCACTCCGTCACGGTAAAGATGAAATGGAGCGGATGATCCGGGAATATGACCGACGCAGGCACTTTATTGTCAGAGGCTTTAACAGGATAGGGCTTGAATGCTGCAACCCTAAAGGAGCATTTTACGCTTTCCCCTATATAGGAAATACCGGACTCTCTTCCTCTGAGTTTGCAGAGCGCCTTCTGGATGAAAAGAAAGTCGTTGCAATCCCAGGAGATGCCTTTGGAGAGGCAGGTGAGGGCTTCCTGCGCTGCGCCTACGCAGCATCCATAAATGACATCAGAAAAGCGTTAGACAGAATGGAAGACTTTGTGGATGGTTTGAAGCAGTAAACTCAGCAAGGGCTCCCATCACTTTTCAAATTTTCCATCGAATCTTATTTTATTCGGGTTTCTTCTTATTTTATTCGGGTTTTTTTGTCAACCTGTTTTTCATCATCTGCTTTATTTTTTAAAGTTCGATGGAACTTTTTGTCTTATTTGCTTATTCGATTATTTGCTTATTCGATTATTTGCTTATTCGATTATTTGCTTATTCGATTATTTGCTTATTCGATTATTTGCTTATTCGATTATTTGCTTATTTTTGCTTACCTTTGATTACTTTTGATTACTTTATTCGCGTCCAATTCAATTTTGGAGGACACTTCTCAAACTCATAAAGCTCTGCAGATTCCGAAGTTAGTTAACTATATATACAATTTCCAGGCTCAATTAGCTTGACGTTTATGAAACCCATTATTCCTGAAGATGAGCGTTCTAAAGAACCTCTTGACACTGATAGGGTAATTTACCACCCGGATATGATAAGGGCTAATGAATGGGTCCTGAACGAATATGAAGCTCCGTATAGGGAACTATGTATTTTTGTTCCCTGTGCCAAAAGGAAACCCTATCATGAAAGTCCCTCTCACAAAAAATTCGATCGAATAATCTTCGGGATTGCAAAACCTGAGGATGTACATATAGTAACCTTCGGAACCTGTGGAATTACCCCCAGGGAACTTGATACGCAATACCCATTCATGCATTACAGCTTTATGATGGGTAAATGTAACGTGGCAAAGATCAAGCGAGATTTCATAAAAATGGAAAGTGAAAGACTTGCTGCTTATCTTGAAAAAACACGGGATAATTACAAACACAGAATAGCTTACTGTATTGGTGATTTTCGAACTGCAATGGAAAAAGCCGTCGAAAGGGTTGACATAGAAGTTGATATTGTCCCGAAGGAGTCTACAATCCAGACTATGCTCCAGCCTGAAAAGCCCTTTATTTACAACAGCCTCTCAACCAGAGAATACCTTCAGGACTTATCAGACGCGATTACAGATGCTCTTAAGCTTCCAAAGAGAAAAGTCGGACTTAAAGAAGATCTATCGGTTGATGACGCTGACTGGTATGTCCTGTAAATATTGAAGGTATGTCACGTAGCATTATTGGAAAGCTGCATTGTAGCATTATTGAAAAGCTGCATCTCTTCCATACATTTTTTAAATTTCAGTATAAAAGTCAGGAAATATAAAAAGAAGATTTTTACTAAAGAATTATAAGAAAATATGTATGCAATCAGTCATTTTCAGTTCCTGAGTTTTCTCCGACAGAGAGCATAAGCTCTCCATAGAGCAGCTTTTCCAGAGTTTCGGCTACATACTTCCTTTGCTGGTATTTCTGGAGATCCTCATGCATCCTGAGGTCAGAGTCAACCTGGACTCTTACGAGCGCGAAGTGAAATGCTTTTTCATTCTTAATCGGCGCGGTATAGAAAGCTTCCAGCAGGTAAGGGAGTTTGAGGGGGTCTTCTATAACTTCACTTAAAAGCAGCATCTCTTCAGGAATATCCTGATAATGTGAGGATATATCTTTTTTTCCGGTAATAAGTTGCAGGTTTTTTTCTGAATATTTTTTTTCAAGGATAATAATTTCGCCAATAATACTTTCCCACCTCTTACTCAAACTAAATTTCGGGTCCCCTTTATCCCAAATTTGACAGAAGCATATATTATATAATGTCTAAATGGGCTTCATGCATCTGTTTTCTTTATACAATTCAATGTTTTGTCTCACATCTTATGATTTATTGACATTTTTCATTTTACCTAAATGTAACATGCCAATGCGATGTGTTTTGTGTAAATAAATACTGTATTAATTAATAAAATCTGTCAAATTAGGGCTTTATCAATTTTCGGGATTAACTTTCTATATTTACTTACTGATACACTTAATTGATGTCCTGTAAAAGGGAATAAGAGGCTTCAGGCCAGCATTCCCTTTACGATAGTGTCAATAGCATCGTCTTCTTCAAGGCCGCGGGCCATGAGAGTTTCGACTTCTTTTTTATCCACACATCCAATTGCAGCCTCATGGGTTACCTTGGCCAGAGGATTATCAACACGTATAATCGGTACAGCTTCGGCTTTTGCATTGCCCTGGAGAACCTCCAAACAGTCCACGTGTCCTCTGGACCTTGGTGCATGACCTTCAGTAATTCCCTTGAACTCCGACTCCGCATCTTCGGTAATAGCCAGTCGACTTTTGATCACACTTCTGGCATTTTCCCCATTAAGAGCTACTTTTTCCATAATTTTTATTTTGTCATCTTTTTTCCCGTAAACCTTGGTAATCATTTCACAGACAGAGTCTTTTTCGGCATCCACATCATAGTCGAATTCGAGAACTCCTACTCTTCCCGAGATCAGGGAGAAATTATTGAAATAACTGCCACCTTCTTCTATCTTTACATGAGCCTTCGGAATTACCTGAGCTCCTCCATGTGGCCCATGGAAGTGAATTTCTGTGTACTTTAATGAAGCATTCTTCCCGACATGCATTTGAGCTTCCATTCTATGAATAATCTTTACCGCATTAGGGAATGTACAGTGAGCGAGGAGTTCAACAGCCGAGTCTTCTTCGGCTACAAAATTCATATTTATTTCCTGGAGCCCATCTTCAGGAATAAGCCCAAAGCAAAGGTGGACAGGATGTGGAATTTTATACCCTTTCCTAATGGTCAGTTTAACGTCCACTCCATGTTCAGTCTCCTGGGGTTCGAGCACAATTCCTTCTATCCCATTTGCATTAAGCACTTTATTTCCACTTATCACAAGGCTTGCAAGATCATGATTATGCAGGACTGCAGCATCTCCACCGGATGCCGAATAGGCTGCGTCCATATCTTTAATTTCACTGGAAAGTGTATTAAGAGTTATCTGAGTCATTTTTCAGGCCGCCTTTTGTGGTGAGACCCTGCTGTCGCAAGGTATGCACCTGTTTTTGAAAAATTCACTGATTTCCAGAGGGTCTCCGCTCCTGAGGATAACCCCTTCACACATCAGGGATGCTTTATCGGAAGCGGCTGCAATTTCCTTCCTGTGTGTAATTACAAGTACCGAGGAGCCATTTTCCTTAAAAGTTTGGATCAGGTTTACGATTTCCTTTAAGGAAACGACATCAATTCCGGAATCGGGTTCGTCGAGAATAGCAAGCTTTGGTTTCATTGTAATTATGGACGCAAGTTCTATGCGTTTCCTTTCACCTCCACTGAGCGCCTCTCCGACTTCCCTATCCAGGTATTTTTCAGGTTTAAGATCGACTTTCCTCAGGGCCTCTTTCAGCTCTTCTTCAGTAACGCCTCCGTTGCCTTTTGCCCCGATTGCCAGATAGTCCCTGACTCTCAGCCCTTCAAAACGAGCAGGTTCCTGCCAGGCAAGGGTAATGCCTTTTTTTGCACGTTCGGTTATTGAAAGTTTTGAAATGTCTTCCCCATTAAAGATGAGGCTGCCTTCCTCGTGTTCATAACCCTGGAGTCCCATCAGGGTATAGGCAAGGGTACTTTTTCCGGCACCATTTGCACCGATAATGCTGTGAATTTCCCGGTCGCCGACCTCAAGATTGACCCCTCTAAGGATTTTCTTTCCATCACGGCTCAGCACCAAGTTTTTTACAGATAGAATATATGACACCTCTATAAGTTTTTAGTCTTGGCCCTGCAGCAGATCCTTGCAGTGCTGCAAATCCTTAACAGTATTTACGTTTATTGCTAGTTTGGGATTATCAAGTATCAGATTAAAGTCTTCCTGTTCGTTTCGGATTTGAGAACTGTCCAGAATATTAATTCCGACAGGTACTATCAACTTTCCATCCTTGTTAAAGACCGTATCTGGCCTGATTCCGGCTCCTTTGCAGATATTGAGAGGAACATATACAGAGAGCGCAGGTTTTCCTTCTTCCTTATATTTTTCGATTACATAATCGATAAGATCAGGGCTTATCAGGGGAAGGTCTGACATAATAATCATTACAGGCCCAACCGTTTCTGCGGTTTCGACCGCGTGGATCATATCCCCTACATAGTTTCCGCCAAAAGTCCTGATTATACGAACTTTTCCTTTGTAGCGCTCCTGAATCATAATTTCTGTCTTTGGGGTAACAGGTGAGACCGCTACGAAAACCCTGTTTATATTCTCTGCGGCCCTGAGGGTATCTATCACATAGGCTATAAGTGGTTTTCCAAGTAATTCAACACAGGGCTTTTCACCCATTCCAAGCCTCTGTCCAAACCCCCCTGCCATTACAATAGCGTCCATTTAAAACCTCCCATATATCCGTTCAATGAAAGTTGCAGGAGAACTGCGATAATAATGAGTGCAGTTACCCGACCAATTTCGTTAGCAGTACCAATTCCGTCGCCATTTAATCCCCCAAAATGGGCATAGCTTCGGTTAAGAATCACCAGAGCCACCAGGCAGGATCCCAGATAAGGCAACAGTCCTATCCACCCGAAAGGCAGAAGGCAAACGATGGCCCCGAACACAAATCCAATCAGAAAATTATTTCTGGTTGCTCCCTTTATAGTCATGGCTCCCAGACCAGGATAAGCCTGTTTTTCCTGCGGAGGTATGGGCTTTCCAAAGGCAGCAATAGTTAACATGGACTGTTTTGCACTGACCTCTGCAATAAACATTGATTCAAACATTAAAACCGGAAGGTTAGACCCAAAAACGGCGGAACCTTCTTGCTGGACTGCCCTTATCGAACTGTACAGAGTAAGTAATAAGAGAATGCAGAAGGACACTCCTCCTGTCCCGATGGTCGTGTCTTTCAGGGCCTTGATTTTTTTCTCAAGTGACCCGTGAGCCATAAAACCGTCCCCGATATCTGTGACTCCATCGAGGTGATTAAAGCCTGTAATGTAATATATGAATCCCATTAGAAGGGCTGCAAGCACAGGCCCAGGAAATATTACCTGCCCCATGAATGCAACTGCCCCTATGAGAAGCCCAAGTATAGCCCCCACAACGGGATAAAAGTAGATTTTTTTCATGAGTTCGTCGATTCCTTCCATGCTGATTCCCACAGGAATAGTGGACAGGAAACCAAACCCAGATTTAAAAGCAAGCAAATATGAATTCATCGCGCACCGCCTGTTTTTCAATCCTTTCCTTCTTATAGTCCGTCCCGTCTTTCAGTCCGTCCCTACAAATTCTGCCATACCTCTTGAATACATATTGGAAGACACGCCTCCTATAAGGCCCCCGATAACGTCATCCATAAAAGGCCCGAGCTTTGCAAGGATTCCAGGCTTCTGTTTGTCAAACCTTACAAACTCAAAAGCGCCCTTGGAACCGCTGATATAGGTTGCAATACTTGTGCCGAGCACTTCGTCTGCAATTATAAAAGTAAGGTCCTTTTCATAAGAACTTTTGCTGAGGTTCGGAAGGGTTCCTGCCCTACCTTCCCGCTCCAGCAAGATCCCGGAATAGATTAGAAGACAGAGGTTTGGGTCCGAAAGTGCATACTTAAGTTCCCTTTTAAATAAAGCGTCGGCTTTCTCCCTGGTCTCAAGTCCTGGATGGGGAACATACATTTCCAGAGCCGTATCAGCAAGGTCCTGAACACTGATGCCTTCTTCAGCAAGGACATCGAGGATGTTGACTGTAGCTTTTTCTTCTACGTTCTCAGGCTGCCCTTTTTTCAGGTCTCTTTCCTCAATATCGGATAACTTCATATGATCACTTCAGGGTTATTAAAAAATGGTTTTATTACTTTTGAAAATCTTTAATGATATACACTGTTTATTCTCAGAACCCATGTTTCAAAAAGGATTCAGATTATCTCAGAGGCTGTCTTAAAATTCAAATCATTTATACAATTGGATCAGCGAAGGAAGGATCACGGATACAGGTATATCCCTGCTAAATGAATTACTGCCGCACAGGCAACAAGCAAGAAGCCTGAAGCAACTGCTATTAATTGGGATACCCTTTTTATATCTTTTACTTCGGTTGGGGGATATAAAGCCCCAAGTATATAAGTATCGGGTTTTTCAAGTTTGACTCCGAGCGCTCCTGCAGTAGCTGCCATGGGATAGCCGGAATTGGGGGACGGAGTTTTCATTCCGTCTTCAAGAGCACTCTTGATACTGTTAATGGGGGAAAATTTTCCCTGTTTTTTTGGGAGCAGACTCAATATAAAGGCTGCCGCAAGAATGAATAGAACAGAGATGCGGGCAGGGATCCAGTTCAATACGTCATCGGATTTCGCTGAAAAGTATCCAAGTTCCCTGTAAGGTTCGGTTTTGTACCCAACCATTGAGTCCAGAGTACTTATGGCTTTAAATGCATATGCCGCCACAAGTCCGAGTTTCCCAAAGACGGTATAATAAAAAATGGGGCTCAAGACGCCGTCAACATAGTTTTCGGATACGGATTCGATAACTGCGGAAGACATCTGGGTTCTGGTAAGTTTTGAAGTGTTACGGCTTACATATATTGGGAGCAGTTCCCGGACTTTATCAAGCCTGTTTGCTTCGAGATGCCCATAAATCTCCTTTGCAGGGCCGAGCAGGCAGTTGACAGCAAAGGTAGCTTTCAGGAAATATGCCTCTATAAGAAGAGCAAGCACCCTGGGAATTCCTGGAATGGATGAAATGTAAAGCACGGAGTAACCCAGCAGAGCTGCGAAAAAGACACAGCAGAGAGCCATTGCAACTCCGTAGGCTTTCCTGTGAGTCTGAGGAGCCGCATTTATTAAAACATTGATTAGTTTTCCTATCCACACGACAGGGTGTACGGCAGCAGGCGGCTCCCCGAAAAGTATGTCTATGGCGGCTGCAAGCAAAAGTACCAGAGCAAGATGCCCGCTGTCTGGTACAATCATAGAATAGGCTCCATCACTTTCTTCCAGGCAACTTTCACGAGTTCATCTGTATCTCCTTCCTGCATAAGACAGTCAAGGATTTTCTGCGCAGTTTCTGTCTTGTGAACCAGATGGCAGTCAACACAGCTCCAGATTTTTCCGCCTCTTGAGCTCTGGATCCATTTTCCTCCTGTGCGCTCGTCCTCACAGGGATAGAACGGACAGAAGCAGAAGGTACAGTTCTGGCCTTCAAAGTGGCAGGGATAGTATTCACAGGTTTTCCTGCCTCCAATGCCTTCTTCAGAAGCCTTTTCAATCACATTCTGCAGTTCTTGTTTTGCCTGTTCTCTACCCCACTCGGTAATTATATCCCCTATTGCAGCAATTAGCCGGTCGTTTTCTTCGAAAGTCCGGACTGCAAGCCTTATGTAATTCTTTCCAAGACCGTGAAGGGAAGAACAGTCCCTTATGAGGACTCCGCGAGCTGCCAGACGTGCAGTTAATTCCGTTGAATCAAGCATGAATTTACTGATATCAACCAAGATAAAGTTTACATTCACCTCTCCGGCTTTAAAACCCCTTATCCTATCGAGTTTAGCTTTAAAAACCTCTCCTTCTTCCCTGATCATATCCCTCGCTTTTTTCAGGTACGGGTTTTCAATCCCGCCTTCAATATTAAGAAGGGAAGTTGCTACAGCGTCTGCGACGGTTCCGAGGTTCCAGGAAAGTCTGGCAGTATCCAGAATTTCAGCTACCTCAGGGGAAGCTATCCCGAAGCCCATCCGGATTCCCGGGATTGCAAAGTCCTTTGTAAGGGAACGCATGACAAAAACGTAATTATTGTTTACTGCAAGATCTGCAACACTCTGTGAAGGATCTGAAAGCTCGATAAAAGCTTCGTCCACGAAAAGAAGTGTTTTGTGCTGTGTACAACGTTCCGCAAGAGCTTTGATTTCTTTTCGGGTACGGAGTTTCCCAGTCGGGTTATTGGGGTTACAGATGAACAGGATTTTTGCTTTTTCCAGAAGCTCGTCAGGAAGTGTTTCGACTTCGTCCTGGCTTGGGTATTGCAGTTCTGCGCCCATAATCCGGCACTGCATTTCGTATTCTCCGAAAGTGGGCCAGGGTAGAAGGACAGTATCTCCTTTTTCAACTACGCATTCCACTATAAGCCTTATAATTTCCGTTGAACCGTTACCCGGAATAATATTCTTTGGGCTGACTCCAAGCCCTACGAACTTTGCAGCAGCTTCTCGAAACTCAGGATACCTGTTGTCAGGATATTCGGCAAGTTTCTTAAAACCAGTATTAAGAATCTCATCAAAGTTCAATCCGCTTTCCGGATGCTCAAAAGGGTTTCCCAGAGGATTAAAGTTTGCACTGAAGTCAAGAATTTCACTTTCAGGAATCCCATAAGTTTCAGATGTTTCCTGAACTAACCCTCCATGCCTGCAGGGCTTCAGGTCCAGTAGATGTTTCCTTAAAGGTACACTTCTTTGCTCGGACACGGTAATCGCAAATATTTAGTGTGAATCATGTATATTAATCTGCTTATTATATTATTCAACGTAAGCTTGCCTTTATTTGCTTTACAATTGTTTGATTGCGAAAAAATATTCATTTGGAATCCAGTCTACTTTATTTTACAGGATAAATATATTAATGTTAGATTTAAGCTGTCATTTTTTGGTAGCTTCAGATAGCATCGAAAAAGTAAAATAGATTGCTTTTAACTAGTACAGTCCAGAGGCGCTAAAAAGCTCCAAAATATACCTTGAAGTAAAATTATACCTTAAAGTAAAATTATACCTTGAAGTAAAATTATACCTTGAAGTAAAAATTCTAAATTAAACTTAAAATAATTGTTTTAATTTGATTATCAGGTGCATTTAAGAATGACAGTTAATAGACCAAGAGGGACCCGGGACTTTTTACCTGCCGATACTGCCCGGAGAAGATACGTGGAAAATGTTATGCGAGATGTTGCCCGTAAATGGGGATACAGTGAAATCATTACGCCCACGTTTGAACATCTGGACCTTTTCACCCTGAAGTCAGGGGAAGGAGTCATAGGGGAACTCTACAACTTTACGGACAAAGGAGGCAGGGAAATGACCCTCAGGCCTGAGCTTACTGCTCCTGTCATGCGCCTGTATATAAACGAACTTCAGCCTTTCCCGAAGCCTTTAAAATTGTTCTACTTCGAAAACTGTTTCCGCTATGAGCGTCCCCAGAAAGGCCGTTTCAGGGAGTTCTGGCAGTTCGGGGTTGAACTTATAGGAAGCGGAAAACCCGATTCCGATGCCGAGGTTATTGCCCTTGCCGCTGCCATGTTAAAAGCCGCCGGAGTGAAGGGCGACATGAAGCTCGGAAACCTTGCAGTCATACGTACGCTCTTGAGCGGGCTTGAACCCGAAATTGTGAGCAAAGTTATGCGGCTTGTAGACAAGAAAGAGTATGCAGGCCTTGAAGCCCTGCTTGAAGAAATAGGAGCCGAAGAACAGCTCAAGTCCGACCTTTTCCACCTGATAAAACTGGAAGGCAAGCATATCCTTCCAGAAGTAATAAAAATCGTAGGAAATATCCCTGAGCTTGTAAACTTTGAAAAGACCCTTAAGCTTCTTGACGCATACGGAGTCGATTACTCCCTTGACTTCGGGATTGCACGCGGACTTGACTACTATACAGGCATGGTTTTTGAGGTCTATGCCGAGGGGCTCGGAGCTCAGAAACAGGTCTGCGGTGGAGGTTCTTACCAGCTTATCAAGCTTTTCGGAGGCGGAGATGTGCCTTCAACTGGCTTCGGAATAGGTTTTGACCGGATTATGGAAATCTGCCCTCTGACCCCGCCTGCCCCTAAAACCCTTATGCTGATCTCGAAACCCGATCTTCACCTGAAAGCAATAGGTTTTGCAAATGAATTAAGGAAGTACGTGCCGGTCCATGTAGACCTCATGCAGCGTAATTTCAAAGCCCAGCTTTCTTATGCAAATACCATCAACGCCGATTACGTGGTTATAGTCGGGGAAAAAGAACTTGAAATCGGAAAACTGACTCTGAGAGATATGGTTTCAGGAGAACAGGAACTTCTGACGCTGGAAGAGATTATTGAGGAAGTTTGTTAAGAAACGGGATAAGACAGCTCTTTTGAGGCTGTCTCAAAACTTTGCTAATTTATTCCAGTTGGATACTCGATATTTTTACTTAAATTCAGATAGAAAATCATTCCGAATTCAAATATGAGTTAATCTCATAATGAAGTAATTTATCCAATTGTAGAATCAAATATAGTTTTGAGACGGCCTGCATAATTAAACAGTATTATTATTGATTTTCTCTGCTGTTTTATAAGCATCATAAATAGCATATGCCCAGAATATAGGAAGTGTTATAAATCCGATGACAACAAAAAGTAATAATATATTAATACCTTCAATAACCATAAATAATAGCCCTTTTCCTATTTGTCCATTGTATATTTGACCTAATCCAACCCAAAAAAACGAAGCTACAGCAGCTAATCCCGGATTCTTAACTTGAGCTGGTTTTTGTCTGACTCCACATTTGGGACATATCTCAGTTTCGTCTAATATCTCAGCACCACAAGCACGGCAAAATGCATTTCCAGCCATTTCGTATATTCACCAGGTTCTATTTCGTACAAGACATATTAAAGTTTTTATATTTTGTTATTTGCACTTATATTATATTTATAAACACACTTTTAGTGTCCGCAACGAAATAACCTATGCAACTTATAATTTATTGTAACTTTGACTGACGACCATGATAGTGAAAATCATAAAGTCCGATCAGGAATATGCATAGGTTGTTCTGTGAAGGGGTCTTAGTACTGCGATTCTGAAATAGGTTCATAAAACTTGGCTTTAGAATAGATCCGAAGATAGGATTTTTCCGGGAAATAAGGAATCGATTTTTGGGATCGAAGCACTAGTGTCGAATCAATCATCAAGGATTCAATGATCCCAAATAATTGCAATCAATTTTATCCTTAGTTTGACAGTATAAATTAAATTTAGTGAGAGGCTTCACTTTTTTGTCAAAAATCAATTGACAATATTCATAAACGTTGTCAAATTGCCTCTGATTTTCCAGTATCATAATCACTATAAGGCAAGTTAGTAGAGATTTTTATTTCATTTTAGCACTTTTGGACCTGACTTTTTGGATAGTATCTATATTTTATCTGAGATTCATGCTATCTGTCAAATTCTATACCAAAAATTTGGTCAAAAATCATACAAATGGCCATCAAGAGATAGAAAATAATCTGTCAAATAGAATCGTAAAAAATGAACAAAAATTTGTTGAAATAATATTACTTATCATTCCAACGGATATGAAAACAATCTTCCCACATAAAAATCAAACTATCAAACACAGGTTTTATACGACATTTTATGTTTGACTCGACACTAGAGTACTCACACATTCGCTTTTCGCTCTCATTTTCTGCTTTATGTACACTCAATTACCTTAAGCAGATAAGCCTAGAAAACAAACTCAACGAGCAAAAATAATCAAACACAAAATATTAACCACCTACTAATGCACGACCAACAAAATGGATTGGGTCAAGATTTCACCTTTATATTTTTAATTAACAAGTAACTTTCCAACATTAAAATCTTTAAAAACGGTACTAATTACTTTTGTAATGTGTCCTACAAGTATAGCGGAAATGACTGTTCCTTCTCCCAATCCATTTATACCTCTAAAAGCAAAAAGTGAAATGACAACTGCAGTTAGAACCAGTGTACAGTCGAACATAATTTTTATATTCCCGAACTCTTTTTTCGTTTTATTAGCAATTGTTTTCACCAGACCTTCACCAGGATTTATAATTACATTGGCAATAACTTCTAAACGTATTCCTAAAGCAAGAAGAATGCAACCAAGCAGTAGAAGAATGATTTCTTGAGAATAAAATTTTGAATCTACGAAAGCGAATATTTTCATTCCAAAATCTATGAAGAAACCAAAAATCGGACCTACCAGTACCTGAAGATATTGCTCCTTTGGAAAATCTGTTTTTAGTATCAATATTTGAATAAGTATGAACAGGAAGCTTACTAAAAAAGTGGTTACTCCAAATGTAAGAGGAAATATCAAACTAAGTACATATGAGACACTTGCAATTGGAGACGTCCCCAAGTTTGATTTTGTGATTAGGTCTACTCCTAATCCCATAAAAAACAATCCGGCTACTAAAACAAAATATCTTTTAAGCAGTTTAAAGTTTACCAACTCTGATGTTCTCCCAAAAATAGGCATTAAGCCCCGTTTTTCAAAATTTGGGTTTTGTAGAAAACTTATCAAAATTAACTTCAATAGGCTGAAAAACAAATAAGTAAAATAATCATCTTATTCGCTCAAATTCACAGAAATTAGTTGTTTCTGAGGATCTCTACAAAGCCAAAGTTTGTGCTATGTTTCCTGTAGCTATTCCTTGTTGTTTATATATGTTTGTAGTAATCCAGTATTCTTTTACCTAAAAAGGCAAGAACAAAATTCCCTCTCCTCAAAGCTTACAGGTGAAATATAAAAATCTTCAACTTCGTAGATCAAAAAATATAGAATTATACGTTCTATACCATGTTAACTCAATCTCTTTTTGCTTTTATGCGGGTGAAACAAGCCTAAAAACATAGAAATTATTACATGGAAGATTTGCAAGATTTAAGGTATAATTTGTAAATCTGAATAGTTTTAAACTTAAATTAAAAAATTTAGTAATAATTTGATTTCAATAATACAATAATTCTTAATTTATTCACGAAACAAGTAAATAGAAAGTTAGTCTCGAACTTAAATATTAGTTTCTGCATAATATATGGAAGTAAATTCTTTATAGTAAGGGGACAAATTTTTATGAGAACGATCCAGATTATAATTTAACCACATTTATGTTTCATTGAATTGGGGCAGGCAAATGTTCTACAAGAAAGTGAATAAGAAAATAGCCCTTTTAGTCTTTTTAATAATTGCTACTATTGGAACATGGTTTATTCTCGATGTTATTTCAATCGGACCAGGGCTGCCCCCTTCAGAATCAATGCCTAAATGGTACATACCTGGAGCCTGGAAAGGAAATGTGCATAACTGTACGTCATTTTTTCCGCAGATTTCCCCTTACTGTAATGCAGGAAAATATTCTGGTGGAAAATTCATAAACGTCTGGTATTTTGACGATGAATCTGAATTTTTAAAAGGGGAAGATATCCTTTATCGTTATCTAGAAGAAGACGGCAATTTGTCCCAACAGAAGTTAAATATTAGTGCAGAACTTAAGGAAGTAATTCGCAGGCGTGAAGCTAAAATTTCTTATAGCGAAACTTTTGGGCCTCACTCATTTAACACAACAGAGTATGAAAGCCCTGAGACTTCGGGATATTTTCTAGTGTACGAGAGACCTTTCCTTAAAGGAAGAGAAGATTATTTCATAGCTTACTACGGGATCATGGATACAACGAACCTCACTGAAGAAACACCGGCTCTGAAAAAGCTAATTGCAAAATCTTATTACATGTCTAATGAAGAAGGAAAGATTGATGGTTTAAGGGCAGAGGATAAAAAAGAGAAGAACGATTCGTTACTTCCCTGGTTATAAGGGTATTTTTGCAAAAATTAAGTCGTATCATTCTTTTTAAAATATTTCAAAGTATTATAGTCATTTTTTTTCGGTATTAACTGAAATTGGATTCTCATTGAAGTTTATAAACCTTTAAAGTTTAAGATTCATTCAAAACTGATTTTTTAAAGGGTAATATCTTTTACTGTGTAAGTTCTTGCTCGCTGGACCGTAAACCAAACCATTTAATATCATGAAGGCAATTTCCAGTTATAATCTTCTTTTACTTAGTAATAGAAGGTTTTAAAAACGTTTACGAAAGACTGTTACTCGTCCACTCAGTGGATTTTACAATTTTTAAAAAATAAAATTGAATTTTGTATAAGATAAAAAGTATTTTTAAGGAAGATCTAAATTTGGCGGTATTTTAAGAAATAAAACGTTATACAACGTGTTGTTTCAAAATGTTTTAAGGCCTTATATTTTCCCTAGAGCTTAAAGAAAAAATAAAAATTGTATTAGTGGAGGAATAGGCTTGAATAAACAATACTTATCAGGTTTTGCTGCAATTCTCATCGCGCTTCTCATAATTGCTCCGGGCATTGCAGGAGCAGCACCTAAGCTTAGTTGTACTGTCACAGGTGGATATGAGAATGTTACGGCTTGTCAGGCTAAAAGCATACTCGAAGATAAGGGAGTATTCCTTCTGGACGTTCGTACGCCTGTAGAGTATAGCTATTCTCATATTGAAGGTGCAACATTAATACCACTAAAAAATGTGCCATCACATGATCCTGTTAATTTGTCAGAAGACCAGTTACTGCCTAACCGGATGAATGAACTGCCAAAAAACAAAAACACAAAAATCGTTGTTTATTGCTATACCGGGAAACGGGGTAGCGCCGCAAGTCAAATGATAGCAGATGCCGGTTACAAGAATGTATATAATATTCAAGGCGGTCTCACAGCATGGGTAAATGCCGGATGTCCAGTTGTAGTTGTAACTGATTCTGCAACATGGTCAGCTAATTATCCACATTATGTGTAAGGAAATGACGTAGGCATATTCTCAGCTTTTGTAGAAATCCTGTGATTTAGAAATTTCCAAATACTTATAACCAGAGGTACAAAGAACCAGAGGTACAAAGTTAGAACTCAGTTATTAACATAGGATTTCTACAGAGCCTGAATTTTATACTTTGGACTAATACAGTTGAAGTAAAAACTGAGTAATGATAAATCTTCAACTGTCTAGATGTCAACATATGAAAGAATTTCAGGATAAAACAGATACCTTTTTTATTTACAATTAAAAATAATAGAATAGCCAAACGGCATTAAAAAATTAGACTCGAATTTAAATATTAATGTAACTATTCAGCCATAGCTTTGGTAAAAGCAATTTTTCCTCGGAAAGAGGAAAAATTGCATATAAAATAACCTTCTTTTTTCAATATCATGCTTACACGTGAAGAGATCCTTGAAATTTATGAAGCTGGTCCTGAAGCAGTTATTTCTGTCATCCAGAGACTTGAGTCTATCATAGAGAAACAAGATTCTCGGATTGCTGAACTTGAAGAACGTGTAAGGGTTTTAGAGTCTCGTTTGAATCAAAACAGCCAAAATAGCAGTAAACCTCCTTCTACTGATGTTTTTTGTAACGAAAAACCTAAACCTAAGGGTCTCCGCAAGAGTAGCGGCAAAAAAGTTGGTGGCCAAAAAGGTCATCCTGGAAAGACTCTTGAAATGGTTGAAAATCCTGATTAGATCATATGCCATTCTCCTGACTGCTGCGAAAATTGTGGTCATCATCTTGAAAATACTGAAGTTCAGGATTATGAACGCAGACAAGAAATTGAAATTCCTCCTGTGCAAATCATATATACTGAACATCGTTGTGAAATCAAGAAGTGTCCTCACTGCGGGAAAGTTAACAAAGGTTCTTTTCCAGAGTCTATAAAATTCCCGATTCAATATGGGCCTCGTCTTTTAGCCTCGATGCTGTATTTGAGGAACTATCAATTGCTTCCATATGAAAGGACTTGTGATTTAGTAGAGGACTTCTACGGTATACGTATCAGCCCAGCTACCATAAGAAGAGCGGAAAAAGAATGTTTCCAGAACCTGGAACCTTTCGAAAAAGCTGCTATGGAACATCTATTAACTTCCCATTCTGCCCATTGTGATGAGACAGGAATGAGAGTTTTGGGGACTAAATGGTGGCTTCATGTTGTCTCAAACAATTTGTGGACATATTATTTTCCTCATCCTAAAAGAGGGACAGAAGCAATGGATGCTCTGGGATTTCTTCCGCAATACAAGGGAGTAGCAGTTCATGATGGATATTCTTCATACAACAAGTATGGATGTGAACATGCCCTGTGCAATGCTCATCTTAAGCGGGAACTTACTGGGATTGAAGAGAGTTTTGAGCAGCAATGGGCTAAAAAGATAAATGAACTTCTCAGTGAGATGAAGAAGTATACTGATGAATGTAGAGAGATGGAAATTCCAATAGATCCTGAAAAAGTCCGAGAATTTGAGCAAATATACGACGCAATAATACAAGAAGGAATTATAGAAAATCCACCACCTGATCCTTCAAAGGATCAGGTCAAAAAGAGAGGAAGAACAGCACAAACAAAAGCAAAGAATCTCCTTGATAGGTTCATAGTACACAAGGAACAGATTAAGAAATTTCTTAATAACCTGAGAGTTGCGTTTGATAACAATCAAGCAGAGCGGGATATCAGAATGATGAAGCTACAACAGAAAATTTCGGGAACTTTCCGAAGTATAGAAGGAGCGGTAGCTTTCTGCAGAATTAGGGCATACATATCATCAATTAAAAAGAATGAAATGAATGTTATGGATGCTATTCTAACGGCGCTCAAGGGAGCGCCGTTATTAGCCTGAGAATTGAAGCATTTTGCTCCAAAACATACTTTTTTATAAGTGGCTGAATAGTTACATATTAATTATATAAAGTTTTGTTAACCGAAGGATTTTTTAAGTTTGACTGTGTAAAATAATTTATTTGTCACAGATTTGGGCTTCTACCGACGTTGCTGTTCGTTCCATCACCCATCTCTGTGATAAATACCAGATAAATCAGAATTCTTCTTATTATATTTTACTTCTTTGGTCAGGTTATCAGTTTTCGGGTCAAAAAATCCAGTTGTTTTCATTTAAAAATAGAGCCATTTTAAAGCAACAGGAATTGATTTCTGCAGTCTCAGTAGTTCCTATTTGTCAACTATCAAAAGGCAACAAATTTTTTATACTGTGCTTGACTAAGTTCATTATTAACAGAATTCCTAATTTCCAAAGGAGTTCGGATTAGGATATACTTTAGCTATATGGCTGTAATAGACTTCTTTGGTCAAGCTTTCTTTTTAAGAAAGGTTGGTTTACAGCTATATGCTGCAATAGACATCTTTGGTCAAGCTTTCTTTTTAAGAAATGGAGGGGGCAGTTTACGGCTAAGGTTCAAACAGACTTCTTTGGTCAAGATTGCTTTTCAAGAAAGGTTGCGGCTAACAAAGCTCCAGAATTAGTCGATCCGATTAAAACTGACGAATCTGCAGTTATTTCACTTCCTTTCAGACTCACGGTTTCAGGTATCCTTTTTGCTGTAATTTTACTTATTTCCTTCGTTTATCTCTATGATTTTCTGGACGAAGCAAAGGAAAAAGCAGCTCTGGACGAAATCTCAAGGCTTACGGCTGCTGCCGAACAGCTCTCCTTGCGTGGGGAAGGAAGTGAAGTTTCTCTGGAGATAAGGTTGCCTGAAGGCGTAAGCGTGGATTTCGGTGCGCTTCCTGACAGGCAGGTCAAATGGCCTGCGGATGCGAACAATTACTGCGTCCATACAGGAGAGAAAAGCACTTTCTATTATTCGGATGCCTCTTTCTCAAACCCTGAACTTAACGGACCCGTATTTCTTGGTTCTGGCAGGCACAGGCTCCTGCTCTCAACAAAGCTCGAACCAATGTCCGAAAGGCTATTCGTGATTATTTCCGAGAATGGCACTCTTAATAAAATTTGATATATAGGAGAAGATCTGCTGTGAGGAATTTTGCTTGCGATGACTCTGCATGGGCCGATTTCTTGATTTCAAAGGCGGCTCTAATTCTTGCAAGCGTTATCCTTTTTGCGGCACTCTTTAATCTGGTTGCCAGTTTCAAGGATCTTGAAACCCGGGAAAAGCTTGATTTTCTGGCTATGGACTTTAAAACTGCAGTAGATGAAGTCGGATCGGGCAATTCAGAATCAGCTAATTTCCAAGAGGGAGCAGATTCGGATTTTCAGGGAGAATCTCAGGATGAATTTCGCGAATCTTCCTATTGTTTCAGTGAACAGGAAATTTTCAGGGATTTGCCTTTTGCGGGAGATATAAAGGTTCGGGTTTCTGGCGAATATGTCTGTCTGGAAGCCGAATCCGGAGAAAGGAGTTTCAGGGCTGTAAAACCCTTTGCCTTCAGGGTTTTGCCTCTTAACGGATCTACCCTGCACGAAAAACTCAGTGAGGAATTTGGAGCTCCAGGCAACGAGGAAACTCCTATTACAACCGATTATTCTAAAATTGTGGCTTTCCTCCAGATATTGGGAACCGAAGAAGCAGTCTTGAGCCCAGGTGAAAATATCTCATTAAAGAAAGAATTCATTTATGTGAAGGATGAAGAGGAGGTATCTACTTTTGGCTGTGTCCTTGTTTACCAATAACTTCCTGTTTATTGGTGATCTGCTCGAAGATCTACTCAAAAAGCGGCTCACAGCTACAGCTCGGCTCAAGGATACATTAAAACCTGCAAAAAAAACGTGTGCGTTAATGCTCAGGGACGAACATGGGGTGCTTGAACCTCATACCGATCTACTCTCCGTAGCCCTTGCAGTGATAGGTTTTATGGTTTTCGCAGCTCTGATGTCACAGACCTACCTTGGATACGAAGACCGTTCATTTGCTCTTGAAAATTACGAGACCGCGTCTCTCATTGCCGAAAACCTGGCAGATGACCCTGTTCTGGGAGCAGAAAGCTCAGGCTTACTTTCGGCAGCTTCCCTTGACACACTTTCGGGCCCGAATGGGGCTAATGAAAGAGCAAAGATTTTTGCAGCTTTTTCCGGGAATTACCAGTTTCTGGTTGAAGTCCGAACAGGAGACGGTCAGTGGCACTGGCAGATCAAACCGGACAATGTCGAGATTGATGCTTTTGCCGACGACCTGGAAAAAGTTGCAGCCTCTGTGCCCGTTGTTATTGAACTGAATCCTGCCGAATCGATCCCTGGGATCCTTACTGTGGTGATTTATAAGACAAAATGGAACTGAAAAAGAGAGGCAGTAAAGGAGAAAAGCTGGATAGAAGTTAGAGAAATCGCATAGAAATTAAAGAGCCAGATAAAATTTTGAAAAGTTAATTGGAAGTTGAAGAATCACATGAAAGTTCGAAAAACCGCGTGAAAACTCAAAAAACTGGGTGGAAGATGGAAATTAGAATGAACCTGAAAATGAGAGATACGGCATGAAAGTGAGAGAGACTGTATGAAAAGGAAGAGAAACGAAGAGCCCATAAAGAGAAGCAGGGAATTAATAGTAAGAGAACAGGATAAGGTAAGACACCCAATAGTTCCTGAAATCCTCTGGCAATTTCCAAAGAAAAAAGGCGAGCTAATTGCAGAATGCTCAGGTTATTTCACAGTTTTTGATGCCCTTTTTTTACTTGTTCTGATCTCGCTTGCAGGTATCCTGCTAATGCCTTCCATGCAGGCAGAAAAACAATATCATGCAGCCGGGTATGTCACTTCTTCGGAACTTGATGTTTATCTGCTTGAGTCAGTGCTTTCCTGTAAACTTGAGGACTTTGAATACGAAATATCTCCTCTTGCAGCTCTTAATATCTCAATACCTGAAAACTCGGTTGTGGAAAATTCTTCTCATGCCCTCTTCGGGAAAGAACAGAAACACAGGACTTTTGCTGACCTGATTGCGGACTATCTTGCTCTTTCCCTTGCGATCTCAAATAATGATTCTTTAGTTTTCCTGAACCCCCTTGCTGTGAACTATTCTTCCCGGGACTCGGAGGTTATTTCAACATATCTGGATCAGAAAGCCGCAGGAAGATTTTCCTACAGGTTTGAAGCTTATTGGCACCCTGTAGAAGTTTTTCCTGTACAAAGCGAGCTTATTATTGGAGAAAAGCCTCCTGCAAATGCAATTCGTCAAAGTACAAAGCTTTCCATGCCCCTTTACGCCAGCCCTCCTTCAAAAGCTGCATTGCTTGATTCTGTTAATGACTCCGTGCTTGAAACTTCCCTGAACTCATCGGATGAAGAAGCCAGCAAGATACTCTTCCAGGCTTTTAATGATTCTCTTGACGCAGCAGCCCTGGAAGGTGCAGAGGTACTTACAGGGCTGCTCTTCCCATCGGATTATTTTGGGTCGGGCTTTGGGGAGGAAAATGAGGAATCTTTCCAGACCCTGATCTACGGGGTTTCTGAAAATCCTGTAGATAGAAAGTCCGGAGAAGAGGCTTTTGCGGTATATTTTTCGGATTTACTTGAAGCCGGGTTTCCGGTTGATTCCGAAGCTTTTTCTGAAAATGCATCAACAGTCGAATTCTCTTTGCTTGAAGACATGATGACAGAGTATATAAAAAGTGAAATTCGGAGCGAGCTTGAAGGTGAATTTTCAGGTGAGGTCAACAAAACAGTTTATTCCATTCTTGAAGCTGAAAACCTTTCAGAAGCCCGTAATCTTCGCGATGCGCATATCGAATATGTTTACAGGCAAATAAATCCGGGTGGGGCGCGAATAGTTTTGAGCTTCTGGGATTCTGCCTCATGAACCTGGATATAGAAAATGGATATAGAAAATGGATATAGAAAATGGATATAGAAAATGGATATAGAAAATGGATATAGAAAATGGATATAGAAAATGGACATATACTCAGATAAAATGTGCTTATGGAAAACGTTTACCACTGAAACTTTTCAATATGAAAAGAGCCATACGCCTCCCTATCCGACACAAAGTATATATGTTATGGTGCGTTCTCTAGTGATGTTTTTACCGAAAAACTTATGCTTTTCCAGGGATTCCTGAAAAGCCACGCAGCAGTTTGCTGTGGCGGATTAAATCTCCCGATCGATGTGTTGGTCCGTTATAGTCGGTAAAGATATAACTTCCGCTCGAAGAGTTCTCTTCAGGGCATCGATCAATTGATATCAGGAGACTTATTATGGCAAAAATGCATACCAAAAGAAAAGGCAAGTCAGCTTCCACCAGGCCAATCAGAACCGAGCCGCCTGAGTGGTGCAAGATCAGCGCAGATGAAGTTACTACAATCACTCTTGACCTCTGGAAACAGGGTGTTTCCACTGCCGAAATTGGAATGACTTTAAGGGACCGTTACGGAGTTCCTGACGCCAAGCTTATCACAGGCAAGAAGATCACAACCATTCTTAAGGAAAACAACGTTTATCCGAACGTTCCGGAAGACCTTACCAATCTGATTGTGAAGGCCCTGAGGCTCAGGAAGCACCTTTCTATTAACAAGAAAGATGTCCACAACAAGCGTGCCCTTAACCTTACTGAATCCAAGATTAGAAGGCTTGTTAAGTATTACCAGCAGGAAAAGGTACTCCCGAGAGACTGGTTCTACAAGCCTGAAACTGCAGAAATGATGATTACCAGGTAAAAACCTGGAAATCTTTTTCTGGTATCCTCTTCAAATTGTATGGGTAAAAGTAAATTTCATGTATTTAATGAAAATTTAAAAATTTACCAAAGTATAAACAACAACTTCAAGCGATGCATCCAACTTTACAACTGTATAATAAAATTATTGTATAGTTTTCAAATTGGAAAATTCTCCACTGAATTTGAAGAGGATACTGGGAAATCAAAAACTGGGATCTCAAAATCATTGCCTGTACGCATTTAGGAATGATACAAATATAACTTCTAATTTTTAGTTTGGGAAGTGATCTATCGTTCCACTTCCCCAAATATCATCCTTGTCAACAAAAACACTTGGTATTATATTTCGTATCTATTCAGCGTACGAAAATTAGGCTTACTGATATTGATTTTAAGGTTTCATAAGCATAGAATTATCAACTGTATAAAACTAAAAAGCACGAGCAGTAACAACAGTTGTGAAAAATTAATCAATAGGATTTTGCCCATTTTAGATTTAAGAAGATGCCTATTGAGGTTGTTTTTCCTACGCTGAATAGTTACTATATTTCTATTGTTCCTTAAGTTTAACATTGAGCTTATCCAAAAATAATTTTATAGAAAAGTATTTTGAGTTTTGAGATTAGCTCAATAATGTTATAGCTGGACTTTATAACTAATTAAGGAGATATTGCTGGCTATGGAAAAAGAGAAAAAAAAAGGATGGACTCATCCAGAAGCTGCTGAAAAATATGCCCAGACAGCTGATATAATCATACCTGAAAGGAAAGAAATATTGTCAATTATTTCAAGGGTAGCAATCGAATTAGGGCCAATGGATCCTAAGATAATTGACCTGGGCTGTGGTCTGGGCGATGTGACAGCTGAGATCTTGAAGTTAAAGCCTCAAGCAGATGTTCTCATGATCGACTTCTCTGATGAGATGATAAGGCGAAGCAGCGAAAGGTTCAGGGATAATAAAAACATAAATGTAGTCAAACGTGATCTGAATCAAGGACTCCTGGATATAACTGGAGATAGAGGATTTGATGCTGTTGTATCCTGTTTTTCTATTCATCATGTAGAGTTTGAAAACAGAAGCAAACTGTATTCCGATATTCGCGAACTTCTAAAAGAGCAGGGTTTATTTATAAACGGAGATCTTTTCAGGGAAGACTCTCCAGCTATTGATCAATGGGAGTTTAATAACAAAATCTCCTCTCTGATGATACAACTTAAGGAGAAGCTCGGACAGGAATGGACCTTTGAGGAACTGAAGCTTAATCGACTGGAAAACTCCCAGAAAATGGGAGATAAACCTGGAACGCTTTTGGAGACGTTTCAAGACATGAAGGCAGCAGGATTTAGACATGTTGATTGCTTATGGAAATCCCGCAACCTCGCCATAATGGCTGCAACCAAATCTTGAAAGAAATAACATTGTGTTTTCTATTGATCCAAGCTGTAGTACAAACATTACACAGGAAATGTATATAGCTTCTAACTACCTTTTAAGGTACCTGACCTGCTAATTTCATATTTGATAAGCTCTCCATTGGTATCCTCTTCAAATTTAATGGATTTTCAACCGCATAAAAAACATAATAGTTGTTCCATTTTGACTCAGTACCAAAATCTAGTGATGAATGTAAAGTTCAAAATCACTAGATTTTGGTACTGAGTCTTTTACTCTTTTCTCTTATCTTAATTCTCTGACTACTTTTGAAATTGTCATATACTCTTTTTCTTGAGATAATTTCTTACTTGTTGCTGGTTTTACACGTTATGTACAAGTGCAACTTCAGGATTTCCTGGAACTACACAGCGCATACCTGCAATCTCTCCGATAATTACAGGCAAACCATACACCTCCTCGATAACCTGAGGTGTAATTATCTCGGCGCCCCCTTGCGCGTGAATTTTCCCTCCCTTAAGGAAAATAAACTTATCTGCATACCTGAGGGCCTGGTTAAGGTCGTGCATTGTCATTATGGCTGCAATTCTGTGCTCAAGGACAATCTGCCTGATAATGCCCAGAATCTCAACCTGATTTTTCATATCAAGGCTGCTTGTAGGTTCGTCAAGAAGTAGGACTTTTGGCTCCTGTACGAGTGAACGTGCAATTGCAACCTTCTGAAGTTCACCTCCGCTCATTTCATCGATATATGAAAGGCGGAGTTTTTCCATGGAAAGTAACTTGAAAACAGAATCGACTATTTGAAGGTCTTTTTCGGTAACATCCCATTTGATATGGGGCCGCCTTCCGAGCAAGACTGCATCAAAAGCTGTCAACCTCCCGGTTTCCACCCGCTGGGGAACATACCCAACAAGGCGCGCGATCTCCATTGTTCCAAGGTCAAAAAGGTTATTTCCATCAAGATGAACTGTTCCTCCTTTTGGGCGGAGAATTTTGTTAAGACATTTTAAAAGTGTAGTCTTACCAACTCCATTAGGCCCAAGGATTGCTACAATTTCTCCTTCCTCGATGGAAAAGGCTATTTCATGGAGAATTGTACGGTTGCGATACAAAAATTCAAGTTCCTCTACTGAAAGTATCATCGTTTGTACCCCTTAAGAAGTAAGTATATGAAAACAGGTGCTCCCATGAAAGCAGTAAGAATAGATACGGGAAGCACATATGGCGATATTATAAGCCTTGCCGCAGTGTCTGATGCCAGAAGCAGGATTCCTCCAAAAAGAGTAGAACCGGGTATCAGGTATCGCTGGTCATCTCCTATGACCCTTCTGACCATATGAGGACAGACCAGTCCTATAAACCCTATTACCCCAAGAAATGCAACAATCACTGCAGAAACCAGGGCTGCGATTACCATGCCTACTAACCTTGTCCTTTCCACATTGACACCGAGACCCTTTGCGGTCTCATCGCCTGCATCTATGGCATTATAGTTCCAGCAATTGGCAACGAAGAATATAATTGCAAGCAGCACAACGCCAGCCATTATCTCAAGTTCCGGCCAGGTTACTCTTCCGACATCGCCAAAAGTCCAGAAAACGACTGCTGCAAGCTGGGTATCGTCAGCAAAGTACTGGAGGAATGCCGTACCTGCTGTAAAGAGAGAAGAAAGTGCAACTCCTGCAAGTACCATTACCTCGGGCGAAGCCCCCCGTATACTTGAGATTAGCAGGATCACTCCGGTCGCAAGAAGGCAAAAGAAAAGGGCTACCGTTGTTGTCAGGTAAGGGTTGTTAATTGTCACAGCATTTGCAACTGTGGACTGCATTTTTCCGGTACCGAGGACCACAACAGACACTGCAGCTCCGAAAGCGCCGGCATTTGAAATTCCAAGCGTGAACGGAGATGCAATGGGATTACGCAGTATAGACTGCATCGCAACTCCTGCAACCGAGAGTCCGGCTCCTGCGACTATTGCAGCCAGGGCTTGAGGGAGCCGGATGTTCCAGATTATTAAATCCCATTTTGTAGAAACACTGTGCCCCGTTATGGTTTGCAGCACTTCATAAGGCGGTATTGTCACCGCTCCTACCGAGATCGAGTAAATAAGCATAATGAAGAGGAACAGAACCCCCCCCATAATCCAGAAGTATTTTCTGCGTATGTACAAAAGATAATCTTCTGGGACTGCTCCTTTGGAGAAATGCACCTTTTTATACCCTCCATTTTATTGCAAAATTTGTTTAAAGCACATATTACTGTAATTTCCATTCAGATCTGAAAATACAGGTTTACCAACGAAGAAAGTGTATATTTCGTCAGCTTTTGCTTCCGGATCAATATCTTCAAATCTGTCCGGATAGAGCACTTTTCCGATAAAATAAGCGTCTGCAAGTACGGACTCATAGTTGGTGCTGTAGAAGTTATAAGGGATTACTCCATAGACTTTTTTATTTTTCACAGCCGAGAGTCCTGCAAGGGATGTATCATTCTTCAGTTCTCCAATTGCACCTTCGTTACCAAGCTGGAGGGTACCAACATCGATAAATATATACTCGGGATCCCAGTCTACGAGTGCCTCCTTAGCAATATCCGCATGCTCTGTGCCCATTCCGGCTGCGACATTCTTTGCATTCACCCAGAGGAATGGCGAGTAAGCAGGTTCTGTAGCGATTATTCCATGAGCTCCAGCCATACCGACCCCACCAATATAGGCCGTTTTTCTTTCAGATTCCGGAATGTCGGCAGTCCTGTTTTCAAGATCCTGCATAGTAGCATTGATATAACTGATTACTTCCTCTGCTCTTTCCTGTTTACCTACTGCCTCGCCCATTATCCTCAGAGAGCTGTACACTTCGGCTTTCTGTGTCTCATTATTCAAAGACCCGTAAGGGAATGCGACCACAGGGATGCCGGTTTTGTCCTGAAGAGTGTCGGCTTCAGTGGCAGTAGGTGCTGCTGCCTGTCCAATCATACTGGCTTTCAGAATAACCTGAGGGTTAACTTCAATGATTTTCTCCGGGTCATCATTACCCCTGGCCTCTCCAATAAGGGGATAGTTTTTGAGCTGGGGATTCGCATATACATAAGGGCGACCTTCGTTTTTGTTTTCTTTTTTCTCCAAGCTATCAACCCCTACTACATCGTCCTGAGCTTGCAGGTATACAAGGTAGCGCAGGCACCCGGCTCCTGAGCAAACAACTCGTTCCACATTTTCAGGTATGGTGACTTCCCTGCCAAACCCGTCCGTGAGTGTAAACGCTCCGGATTCTATTGCCTTATCGGCGCCTGAAACTCCTGAAGCTTCTGCTGAAGCCGATCCGTTCTGATCCTTATCAGATGAGGACTTGTCCGCGCATCCTGAAGCCACTACCAGGGCAGCAATGAGCAGTCCTATAAAAATAATTTTATATAATTTATTACCATAATTTAATTTCATGTTACATCCCTTTATGATCAAAGAGTAAAAGTATTACATAAAATTAACTAAATTATCTTAGTTTAATATTCAATCCAATTAATTTTTTGAAAATGATGAGCTATTATGACTTTTAAATCCAGATAAGGATAAATTTATGGTGTAACCTTAACTGACTTGCTTTTAATTATTGAATATGAAAAACTATGATAATGGTTGTTTTTTGGTAGATCAATGCCTTTAAAAAGTTAACTCCGTGAAAAATTAATTCAGTAAAATCGGAATTAAAGAGTGGAATAAAATTAAAAAAATAAGATAAAAACACAACAAAAATAAGGTAAAAATAATTCAGAAATATATAAAACTGTATGAAGTAATTTTTTAGCAGATTCCAGAACTAAAAATTACTTCACGCAATATTTCGAAACTACCGATTGATAAAACTAACTTTCTTATACCTCAATTATAGTGGAATCGATTTAAACCCAAGGTTGTCGTACTGTTCATTAATTTCAGAGAACACGGGTTTACCAACGAAGAAAGTATAAATTTCGTCAGCTTTTGCTTCCGGATCGATGTCTTCAAACCTGTCCGGATAAAGCACTTTTCCCACAAAATAAGCATTCGCAAGCACAGACTCATAGTTGGTGCTGTAGTAGTTGTAGGGAATCACTCCATAGACCTTTTTATTCTTTACAGCCGAGAGCCCTGAGAGAGACGTATCATTCTTCAGCTCTCCAATTGCTCCTTCGTTACCAACCTGGAGAGTGCCGATATCAATAAATATGTACTCTGGATCCCAGTCTACAAGTGCTTCTTTGGCAATATCCGCATGATCTGCACCCATTCCGGATGCAACATTATTTGCATTAACCCAGAGGAATGGAGGATAAGCAGGTTCCGTTGAGATTATTCCATGGGCTCCAGCCATGCTCACACCACCAATATAGGCAGTTTTTCTTTCGGATTCCGGAATGTCGGCAGTCCTGTTTTCCAGGTCTTGCATTGTAGCATTGATATAATTGATTACTTCCTCTGCTCTTTCCTGTTTACCTACTACCTGACCCATTATACGGAGGGAACTATAGATTTCAGATTTCTGCTCTTCGTTCTTTAAAGAGCCGTAAGGGAACATGACAACAGGAATACCAGTTTTATTCTGAAGCGCATCGGCATCAGCACCATTGCTTGCTGTCGACTGGCCACTTGTGCCGGTTTTCAGGATGACCTGGGGACTGATGGCAATTATTTTTTCAGGATCATCGTTGCCTCTGAATTCTCCAATCAAGGGATAGTCTTTAAGCTGCGGGTTTGCAAGAGCATAGGGACGACCTTCAAACGCGCTTTCCTCTTTCTCTAAGCTATCAACCCCTACTACATCATCCTGGGCCTGCAGGTATACAAGATAGCGCAGGCATCCAGCTCCTGAGCAAACAACCTGTTCCACATTTTCAGGTATAGTAACTTCCCTACCATATCCATCCGTGAGTGTAAACTCTCCAGATTCTGCGGCCTTATCGGCGTCTGAAACTCCTGAAGTTTCTGATGGAGATGATCCATTCTGATTCGTATCAGATGTGGATTTGTCCGCGCACCCCGAAGTCACTACAAGGGCAGCTATGAGTATTCCTATAAAAATAATTTTATATAACTTGTTATTATTAAATTTCATATTACTTTCCTCTAGTTTCAGAAAGCAAAAGTATTACATAAAATTAACTAAATTTTCTTAGTTAATATTTGGTCTAATACATTTTTTGAAAATGATGAGTTATTATAACTTTCAAATCCAGATAAAGATAAACTTATGGTGTAACCTTACCCGACTTGCGTTTAATATAGAAAATGAAACACTATGATAGTATCTGTTTTTTGGTAAATTAATGTCTTTAAGAAGTTAACTCCGTGAAAAATTGATCCAGTGAAATCGGAATTAAAAGGAAAAATAGAATAAGAAGAATAAAATAAAAACACAACAAAAATAAGGTAAAAAGAATTCAAAAATAGATAAAACTGTATGAAGTAATTTTTGAATAGACTCCAGAACTAAAAATTACTTCACGCAATCTTTCGAAACTACCGATTGGTAAAATGAACTTTTATATACCTCAATCATAGTGGAATCTGTTTGAACCCAAGGTTTGCATGCTGTTTGTTCAGGTCAGAAAACACGGGTTTACCAACGAAGAAAGTATAAATTTCGTCAGCTTTTGCTTCCGGATCGATGTCTTCAAACCTGTCCGGATAAAGCACTTTTCCCACAAAATAAGCATTCGCAAGCACAGACTCATAGTTGGTGCTGTAGTAGTTGTAGGGAATCACTCCATAGACCTTTTTATTCTTTACAGCCGAGAGCCCTGAGAGAGACGTATCATTCTTCAGCTCTCCAATTGCTCCTTCGTTACCAACCTGGAGAGTGCCGATATCAATAAATATGTACTCTGGATCCCAGTCTACAAGTGCTTCTTTGGCAATATCCGCATGATCTGCACCCATTCCGGATGCAACATTATTTGCATTAACCCAGAGGAATGGAGGATAAGCAGGTTCCGTTGAGATTATTCCATGGGCTCCAGCCATGCTCACACCACCAATATAGGCAGTTTTTCTTTCGGATTCCGGAATGTCGGCAGTCCTGTTTTCCAGGTCTTGCATTGTAGCATTGATATAATTGATTACTTCCTCTGCTCTTTCCTGTTTACCTACTACCTGACCCATTATACGGAGGGAACTATAGATTTCAGATTTCTGCTCTTCGTTCTTTAAAGAGCCGTAAGGGAACATGACAACAGGAATGCCAGTTTTATTCTGAAGCGCATCGGCATCAGCACCATTGCTTGCTGTCGACTGGCCACTTGTGCCGGTTTTCAGGATGACCTGGGGACTGATGGCAATTATCTTTTCAGGATCATCATTGCCTCTGAATTCCCCAATCAAGGGATAATCTTTAAGCTGCGGGTTTGCAAGGACATAGGGACGGCCCTCTACTTCGCTTTTCTCTTTTTCCAAGCTATCAACCCCTACTACGTCGTCCTGAGCCTGCAGGTATACAAGATAGCGCAGGCATCCAGCTCCTGAGCAAACAACCTGTTCCACATTTTCAGGTATGGTAACTTCCCTACCATATCCATCCGTGAGTGTAAACTCTCCAGATTCTACGGCCTTATTGGTGTCTGAAACTCCTGAAGTTTCTGATGGAGAAGATCCGTTCTGATTCGTATCAGATGTGGATTTGTCCGCGCAACCTGAAGTCACTACAAGAGCAGCAACGAGCAATCCTATTAGAATAATTTTATATAATTTAACATTATAATTAAACTTCATGTTACTTTCCTCTATTCTTAGAGAATAAAAGTATTACATAAAGTTAACTAAATTTTCTTAATTGTTATTAAATTTTAAGAACTCTCCAAAAATGAAGAGCTATTGTGACCTATAAAGCAGATGATGATAAACTTACGATGTAACCTGAACCAGCTTTCTTTCAATTAATGAAAATAAGAACCAGAGATAGTGGCTGTTTTCAGGTGAATTGACACCTGCAAAAGGTTAACTCCGTTAAAACTAATAAGGTAAAACGGAGATAAAAAAGATAAAACTAAAAATTAACACAAAAATTATTATTTACTAGTTGTCTTGAAAATTTAGTTATTGGTCATATAACCTCTGAATCGCTATATGTTGATGAGAAGCTATCAAAGATTATGCTCAATAATTAAATTGCCATGGCAATTTAATTATTTTATGATTTCCAGGCTCATATCTATCCATCTTGATTTATGGATAAGGGATCCCATCGAGATGACATCTACTCCTGTTTTTGCATAACCTTCAAGGTTTTCCTGGGAAATTCCTCCGGATGCTTCCACAATAACTGAGTTTCGAAGCCCTTTTCCACTAAGTGTTTTGAGGGTTTTTTGGATAGCTTCAGGCTGCATATTGTCCAGCATTATAATATCAACTCCCAGTTCTGCAGCGAGCACAGCGTGTTCTGCAGACTCAACCTCGACTTCTATTTTCCGGGTGAAGCTGGTTTTTTTTGCGGCTTCGATTGCGGCTTCTATTCCCATCAGTTTAACGTGGTTATCCTTAATCATAACCGAGTCAGAAAGGTTGAATCTATGAGTATCTCCTCCGCCTGCAGCTACAGCCAGCTTTTCGAACTTCCTTATGCCGGGAGTGGTTTTTCTGGTACAGGCCACCCTTGTAGTCTCGGAATACTGCCTTACCGTATCCACGCATGCCCGGGTAAGAGTGGCAATCCCGCTAAGGTGCCCGAGGAAATTCAGAGCCAGTCTCTCTGCCCTGAGAATAGATACTGCTCCTCCCTTTAGCCTGAAAATTATCTCCTCTTCTTTGAGGCAATCCCCGTCTTTAAGAGTGGTTTCAGCCTGAATTCCAAGATAGAAAAAAATTGATTCGGCTTCTTTAATTCCCGCAACAGTACAGTCTTCCTTAGTGAAAATAATAGCTTCTGCAGGTTTGTCAGGCACGATAGTGCACGAGACATCATCGTATCCCAGATCTTCTTCTATAAAGCTTTCAACCTCTTTGATAAGCATAAATTTTACCCCGCTATTTTATGTTACCAGGATTTATAAGGGGTATGGGCATTTTAGGGTGTTCTATCACTAAGAAAATAATCTCAACAGAAGGCTTTAAAAGAGGGAAAAGAATACAATACCCGATCCTCAGGCTTTTAAAGCCGGAGACAAAAATCTAAAGATCAAGGTTTATTGATCATTTACAGGAGCCTGAAATGCTGAAAATAGGAGTTATTGGTTGCGGATTTATTGGTGGACAGATTTGCAGGGCTATTGACAAAGGAGTTATTAATGCGGAGTTGTATGCTCTCTCCGACTCTTCTAAGAACAAAGTCCTGGAACTGACATCCTCCCTGAAAAGGTACAGTCCTGCCTCAATGACGATTGAGGAACTACTGAAAAATGTGGACTTTGTTATAGAAAGTGCCTCTCAAAAAGCTGTCAGGTTAATAGTACCACAGGCTCTTGAAGCTGGGCGCGATGTGATGGTTATGAGTGTAGGCGCTCTTGCGGACGAAGAACTCAGAGAAAGGCTCTTCAGACTTGCAGAGCAGAATAACTGCAAACTCTATTTCCCTTCAGGCGCAGTTGCTGGTATTGATGGAATAAACTCCGCCTCAGCAGCGGAAATATCATCAGTTACCCTTACTACCAGAAAACCGCCTATGGGCCTCGCTGGGGCTCCCCAGGTTGAAGCTCTGGGAATTAAGCTTGAAACAATCGAAAAAGAAACCCTGCTTTTTGAAGGGCCTGCCTCGGAAGCAGTTAAAGCCTTCCCCGCAAATGTGAATGTTGCAGCCACAATAAGCCTGGCAGGCATAGGCTTTGAGCGAACAAAAGTAAGAGTAATCGCTGACCCTACTCTGTCCAAAAATGTACATGAAATAACTGTAGAAGGCGAATTCGGAAAACTTTCCACAAGAGTCGAAAACCTCCCCTCCCCGGAAAATCCGAAAACAAGTTATCTTGCGGCCCTTTCTGCAATTTCCACCCTGAAAAAAATCCTGAGCCCGGTCCAGATCGGAACATGAACTGACAAAAAATACTTGAAGTTAAGATATTATATTATTTTACTCACACAGTAAAAAATGCAATATATCTTACTGGTTTATTGAGCGAAAGAACAGAGATTTTTACTTATAAATTAGTTCACTTGAGCGCAAGCATGTCACCACTTAACGATGTCAACCAGGTCGTCCAATCAAGTCGTTTTCGATCAAAACTTTTAAAAAAGGGTTTGCGCTCAAGCCATTTTGACAAAGATTGTGCTCAAGCTTTTTTGACAAGGATTGCGCCACAACCGTTGAGCTGCAACCGTTGCGTCGGTTGACCATGCCGACAGGGTTTAGGGATAGGGTCAGCAAACCTAAACGTTATTCAGGATTTTCGATCAAACCTTTTTTCAAAAAGCTTGCAGGCAAGCAGTTTTTTTAAAAGGATTATGAACAAGCAACTTTTTCAAAAGAACTGCAGGACTCAGGTGGCAACTCGGAGGCTCACAAAAAATACAATTCACAAATATTATTCACAAATATTATATAGTGCGGGAGAGTTAAGCACGTAAGCTTTCCGGAGCAAATGGCATGCGTGCAAAAAGAGCGCGCTGGATGGAATTTCCGTCGTTGCACTCCTTTTTACGTTCACTCGCCTGTTAAAACCTTACATTTAAACTGGTTATTTTAAGCTTGATCTTCAATCTCATACCCGGGTCCCTATTTTCCGGACTTTATTCCAAAAACTTATGGTGATTCCATGCAGCAAGCAGAGTTAATAGAAAGGATCAAAGAACTCAAAATAAAACGAAATGCAGTTATTCTTGCTCATTATTATTCCCGTCCTGAGGTTCAGGATATTGCAGATTTTGTTGGAGACTCCCTGGGCCTTAGCCAAGAGGCTGTCCGTCAGACTGCTGATGTAATTGTTTTTTGCGGCGTCCATTTTATGGGAGAAAGCGCTGCAATTCTCTGTCCTGATAAAACAGTCCTCCTGCCGGAAATTGATGCCACCTGCCCTATGGCAGACATGGTGGATATTGAAGGTCTCAAGAGAGAAAAAGAAAAGCACCCTGATGCCTTGGTGGTCTGCTATGTTAACAGCTCAGCTGCCATTAAAGCCGAGTCTTACATCTGCTGTACGTCCGCAAATGCCGTTGAGGTGGTAAACTCCCTGGAGGCTGATGAGGTTATTTTTGTGCCTGATAAAAACCTGGCTGCCTATGTAGAAGCCAGGACTGACAAAAAAATAATTCCCTGGGAAGGACACTGTCCAACGCACCATCAGATCCTTAGAGAAGATGTCCTGAAAATGAAGGAAAAGCACCCAGAAGCGAAGTTTATTGCACACCCCGAATGCCGCCCCGAGGTTCTGGAACTTGCAGACCATATTGCAAGCACACGAGGGATGATAATGTATGCAAAAAACTCCCCTGCAAAAGAGTTCATTATAGGTACGGAATGCGGACTCCTCCACGGGCTACATAAAGCAGCTCCCGAAAAGAAATATTACTGCGTTTCGGAATTTGCCTGCTGCCCGAGCATGAAAATGGTTAATCTTGAAAAAGTCCTAGTCTCTCTTGAAAAAGTCCAGCACGTAGTCACTGTCCCATACAATGTGAGGACCAGAGCAAAAGAAGCACTTGATCGGATGCTCGCGGTAAAAATTCGATAAGCATCTGGTGTTTAAGATCTTGTGTGTAAGATTAACTTTATTTAAGTGATGGGAAAAATAATAAGAAGTAGGTGAGAAAAAAATCTCACATACTTTATATAACGTATGTTATTCTCAGATCTTTTTCTTAGATCTTTTTCTTAGACCTTTTTTCTTAGATCTTTTCTCAGATCTTTTTCTTAGATCTTTTTCTTAGAACTTTTTCTTAGATCTTTTTCTTAAATATGCCATATCCAACAAGAAGCATGAAAAGCGGTAAGGAAATTGCCATAAGTATCCTTGCTGTTCCCATTGGATTCTTTATTCTACTGCTATTATTATTTTCTGCATTTCCGTAAAGAGCTGCTTTTCCTTCACTTCCCAGATTTCTCAGGGTTTCCTGTATTTTTTCAGCCCCATTGATATTCATTAGATTTTGCCCGGTATATTCCGTTATTGCAAAGAAGGAATAGCCAGGAGTTTCCGATTTAAAGTAAATATAATTATCATCTTCTCCAACTTTTTCCGTGTAAAGTGGCTGCCAGTCACTATCATATCTTTGAAGGACTACCTGAGTCTCATTAATGTTATTATCTTTGATCCATGCCTTCTCAACCTTAAACTCTACAAACCCACTATTAATGGAAGTCGGAAGCCCTGCTCCGCGATCTCCTACCCAGATATTCGCATATTTATAGACTGTGCCTTCAGGAGAGGTCTGGACAAGGGTGGATCTGTTTTTAAGTTCTTCTACAACTGTTGTTGTTTTTCTGAATGTTTTCTTAGGATCAAATTCAATATTTACAATGCACGTGGCATTTTTTGTAAAATCGAACTGGACAGGATAACCACTCACGATACTCATGGTAGAAAGTTCCTGAGCAGCAATATTGGTTACTGGCTCGCTGGAAACAAGATTCATACCTGAACCACTAGAACCTGAACCACTAGAACCTGAACCACTAGAACCTGAATCCTCATTTTCAGTATCTGAACTCCCGTTATCTGTACTCCCGTTATCTGTACTCCCGTTATCTGTACTTTCGGTAACTGAACTTTTAGTATCTGAACTTGTGTTATCCGAATTTTGGGTATCAGAATCCCCGCTATCTGAACTTGTGTTATCCGAATTTTGGGTATCAGAATTTCCAGTATCTGAACTTACGGTATCTGAATTTTTGGTTTCTGAATTTCCAGTATCTTGACTTGTGCCTGAATTTCCAGTATCTGAATTTTTGGTATCTGAGTCACCGCTACTTGAGTCACCGCTACCTGAGTCTGAATCTCCTTTGCTAGAATCTACGTTATCTGAATCGGAAGTTGAATTTTTATCATCCGAGCTAGTGCCCGAATTTCCATCATCTAAGCCGGAATCGGAATTACCGGAATCCGGACTAGTGCTTGAATTTCCATTGTCTAAGCCTGAATCGGAATTACTATCATTCGAGCCAGAATCAGAATTACTATCATTCGAGCCAGAATCGGAATTTTTATCATTTGAGCCAGAATCAGAATTACTATCATTCGAGCCAGAATCGGAATTACCATCATCTGGGCTAGTGCCTGAATTCCCATCGTCTACGCCTGAATCGGAATTACTATCATTCGAACCAGAATCGGAACTACCATCACTTGAGCCAGAATCCACTTTGTCCGTGTCTGAATCCCCTGTATCTGAACTTCCGCTGTCTGAGACGGAATCTCCTGTATCAGAACTTCCGCTATCTGAAACTGAATCTCCTGTATCAGAACTTCCGCTATCTGAAACTGAATCTCCTGTATCAGAACTTCCGCTATCTGAAACTGAATCTCCTGTATCAGAACTTCCGCTATCTGAAACTGAATCCCCTGTATCTGAACTTCCGCTATCTGAGACGGAATCTCCTGTATCTGAACTTCCGCTATCTGAGACGGAATCTCCTGTATCAGAACTTCCGCTATCTGAGACGGAATCTCCTGTATCAGAACTTCCGCTATCTGAGACTGAGCTTTCGTTGTCTCCTAGAGCATGTACCATGCCGGGAGCCATTCCAAGGATTGTTAGCAGTATCAATAATATATAAAATAGTGAATTACAAAAACCGGCTTTCATTTTTTATTTGCCTCCACCCACACGTCCGTAAGCAGAAATGTCTGGTACACAAGTAAGTTATTGACAAGTAACCATGTAATTTATAGAAACAATATCCGGGGGTTTACTTTTGTATATTTTTCCCAATAAGTTGTTAGTCTAAAGTTGTTAATCTAAAGTTGTTAGTCTAAAGTTGTTAATCTAAAGTTGTTAGTCTAAGACATATTCTTTGTTCCAAGCCAATATTTTAAGTTTAGTAATAGCAGAAGCAAAACATGATTTAAAGGTCGGGAATCACATTGATTACATCTGCCTGTCTCTTTGAAGCTGGCTAATACTTAACAGATATTAAGGGAAGAACGGCAAGAAATAAACTTTGTTTTACTTAATATTATCCTTTCAATAAATATACTCATAAAATTGAGTGACATCATATATACAGTTTGAGTCTTCCTACCAAGAAGAGATCGATCAGATCAGCCTCTGGAGCCAAAACCGTTAGCTGAAACCATTGAGCTGAAACCATTGACCAGCAACCGTTGAGCTGAAACCATTGACCAGCAACCATTGACCAGCAACCGTTGAGCCAAAATCGTTGCGCCGGTTTATCACGTTGGATAAAATTTGAGGATAAGGCTTTCAAACTCAACCGTTTCTCGGGGTTTTCGGTCAAGCCTTTATAAAAAAGGGTTGCGGTCAAGCCTTTATTAAAAAGACTTGCAATCGCACCCGTTGGGTGACCCAAAACGAAGTTTGAGTAAATCCACCCTTCTGGGATCATTAAGAATGTAGCCTTTCTTGCCCATAAGTAGATCCTCTTGGTTCAACTTATTATCTTCATAATGATTCAGCCCTCTTGAGCGAACGAAGTGAGCGAAAAGGGCACCGTCCTCCCGAGACGGAACTCGGGTGACGGAACTCGGGTGACGGAACTCAGGCAAGAAAATCCGATACCTTTAATACTTTATAATACTGCTTTGTTGTGATGTCTGCAAGCGTACGCACATATCTGGAGATTATGAGATACGAAAACTGTCTCATGGCAAGTTTTGCAGCTATAATCGGAACACTGATAGCTTTTAATATCCTGGCATCTAATGCCTCCAGCTCTTATAGTCCTGGAGAATTCCCTTTATTTTATTCAGTCCTTATATTACTAGCTGTATTTTTGATTTCAGGCGCAGGAAATACCATTAATGACTATTTTGATGTCAGGATAGACTCAATAAACCGCCCTGAGAGGCCGATTCCATCAGGCAGAATAAAATTAAAAGAAGCCCTTTATTTCTCTTATCTCCTATTTGCCTTCGGGACGCTTCTGGCTTTCTCAATCAACTTAATTTGCGGGATTATTGCCTTATTTAATTCACTACTGCTAATTTTCTACGCAAAAACACTCAAAGGCACTCCTCTTTTGGGAAACATGAGCATAGGCTACCTTACCGGCTCAAGTTTTTTATTTGGAGCCTCAGTTTTTGGACTTGAAGGACTCAAAGCTCTTTTTGTGCTTTTCCTGCTTGCAGCCCTTGCGATTACTGCCAGGGAAATTGTAAAGGACATTGAAGATATGGAAGGCGATAAAATGGAAGGGGCAGATACCCTACCTCTTCGAGTCGGGGCAAAAAAAGCAAGTTACCTTGCAGCACTCATAGGTTTTCTGGCCGTCGTTTTTAGCCCTCTTCCTTACCGTCTGTCGATACTTGGCCTGCATTATCTTTACTTTGTTCTTCTGGCAGACCTTGGGTTTCTTGCAGCGATCTACCAGCTTCTTGCTCGCAACAATCCTACGAAATCTTCAAAAATGTTCAAGATCGCAATGTTCTTTGCGCTCATTGCTTTTATTGCCGGGGTAATTTTTCCCGGATAAAACTTTTCTCAGCATACAGGGCATTTTCCTGCAACAAGTTCCATGGAGAATGCCTGTATATTCTCAAGCTCTTTTTCCATTACCTCAGCCACTTCTTTTTCTACCTCGCTCGCAGATCCTTTCTTCATAATGAGCTGGGCAGTTGCAATCTGAGGCTGGTCGATTGGAGTTCCGATTTCACTCAAAAGCCAGACATAAACTTCGGAGATATCAGGCACTTCACTATAGATCCGCGCTGCAATCCTGTGAGAAAGAAGGTTGTAAACCTTTCCTGTATGGCTTACAGGATTTTTACCTGCGGCAGCTTCACTGCTAACAGGACGATTTAGCGGAATTATTCCGTTTACGCGGTTTCCACGCCCTACCTGCCCGCCATCTGCATCTTCCGCAGAAGTACCGGTTACCGTGGTATAAATCCCCTGCAGCCCCCTGCCCGGAATGTCCAGAGTATTAAGAGAAACTGTCGGTTTCAGACACATGCAGCCCTCAAATTCAGACCTTGCTTTTTCTGCAAACCCGGCAGTAAATTCCTCAATCCGGTTGTTCAACTCGATTTTCTTCTTAAAGTAGGTTTCTTCTGATTCAATAAACCTATCAACAAGCGGCATTGCAACGGTCAGATGCATATCTTCCCTATGCCTGAGCCCCATAACTTTTACGTCTTCTCCTGATTCCGGATATTCCTTTTTGAACTTTCTTGAGTTAAGGTATCTCTCGCATTCGAAAACAAGCTTCTCGGTGGGGCTGAGAGGGGCATATCCAACTGCTGCAGAAGTGTCGTTTGCCCCGAGGATCTTTTCTCCCCTGCTAAAAATATCCGTAAGTTCTGCAGAACCTCTTTTTAGCTCGATCTGGTATATTAGATTTTCAGGATCCACAAAGCGGATATTATCCCGGAGCCATTGCTGCGCCGTATTGACAGCAAGCGCGGGAACATCGATTTCTATCCCCTGCGCTTCAAAAGTAGCCCTGTCCCCGATTATAAGTCTCATAGGGCTTACAACTCTGCCTCCCCCCAATTTTCCCTCCACTTCCCCTGCAACAAGCATGCCTTTGTCTATATTGTAGTGCAGGATATTCCCGAAAGTCTCAAGGTACTTCTGGCTCAACTTTACTGAAATTTGTTCCATTATGGCATCACAGATATAGTCCGGATGCCCCAACCCTTTTCTTTCTACAACCTCAACTCTCTGGCGGTAAACTTCAGATGCTTTTAATTCGTCTATAACTATGTTTCTCAAACTCTTACCCCCCAAGTCTTTAAAAGGCACAGTTCCCTTAAATGCAGTTCCCTTAAATGCAGTTCCCTTAAATGCAGTTCCCTTAAATGCAGTTCCCTTAAATGCAGTTCCCCTAAATGCATTTTCTCCTAAATACAGTTTCTTAAAATGCAGTTCCCCTAAATGCAGTTTCTTTAAATACAGTTTCCCTAAATACAGTTTTTTTAAATACGGCTTCTCTTAGATACAATCTCCTTAAAGGCGCTTTTCATTAAAAGTACGATTTAAAAAGTACGGTTTCCTTAAGGCATAACTCTTTTAAGGCTTGATAAAATTGGTGTCTACTATTTCTCACTAAGACTCATAGCTCGAGGCATTGCCTGAAGGTAAGTCCCCTTATTTAAACCTCCAGCTTCTTATCGGACTAAATTTCAAGCCTCTAATCTGACTAATTTCAAGTTTCTCATATGATAGTACCCGGATATTCATTAATCCAGGCTTTGATTTTGATCATTATTGAGTTTTGAAAAATCAAAGTTATTAAATAAATTCTATTTCTCCCGACGGCCCGTCTTTGCCTTTGCCTCGGTTTTCGTACTCTGGTTCATTTTCGTTTTCCGGAAGATGCTTCAGGTACTCCTGTATCATCATGGGAAAAACATTTGCAGGTACAAAGCGAACTCCAAGCTGTTCAGCCCACTTTTCAATCCCGTAATCGCTTGCAATTACTGCGGCATCAAGCTCCTTGGCAAGGATAAGAACATCAATATCAGGAGCACTATCAAGAATCCCATATCTCAGGGCAGCTCGATATTTGTTCCGGAATTTGCCAATGATCCCTCCAATTACTTCCCTCTCAACCTCTTCCTTATACTCTTTTTTCTTGTTTTGTGGATTTTCCATAAAGAGGCATTCAGTAGCTGCCTCCCATATCGCGTCCTCAGCTACTCCCATTCCCCGGTTAATTCTTTCCCGCATATAGGCAACATATTCATGAAAGATCTGAGAAGTTACGCTAACTCTATACCGGTCAGGAGATTTTTTTACAAGCCAGGTATCTATTTTAGCCACGACCTCCCTGTCACAGCCGTTGCGGCTTGCAAATTCGTACATCTCTTTATATACTGACGGATAGGGCACGTAGCAACTTATCCCGAAATGCAGACGAGCATCGGCTATCAGGTCAAGAATCGCTTTCATTCCCTCGCAAAGGGAAGCATAGCCCATAACCTCACGCGTCTGCAGGTCCGTTAATGCTGTAGTATCCAGCACAAATCTCTGCTTAAGCATTTTTTCGAACCCTTTTGAGTAATCTTCGTTATCGTCTTATGTATTGATCAAAGATGAATAAAATTCTTTGTTTTATTCCCTTTATTTTCTTCCTTTATAGCTTTTAAATTAGTAACTTCTTTTCTGTTGCTTGATAACCTCCATTCTACTTACTACTTTTATTTTGTTTGCTTAATGATTTCAATTCTGTTTGCTTCACAACTTTATTATGACCATTAAGCACTTTCATGAAGATAATACTGTATTTTTATTTTTCTTTTGTTTATTTAGTCCGCCATTTATTCGGGAAGCCCCCTACTCTTTGATCAAAAGAAATAACTGCAGATAATTTTAATACACATATTTTATTTTTCTTCTGATTGTGTAGTCCACCATTTATTCGGGAAACCCCCTAACTTATAGATCAAAATCAATAACTGTATATAGCTTCAAGACCTATATTTTAATAGGGAAGTTTAAAACCAGAGACTAGAAAGCGGTTTAAAGTGCATTTTTGTAAAGTGTCTTCTAATGTTGTTTCGATTCAAATACGAAAAATATTTTCGAGACGACATTATAAAAAACGTTTTTTTGTTAATCCGTATTGTTTGCTTTTCCAGCTCTGGATCGATCTTCTCGAGGTTGATATGCTGGCAAGACAACGTCGGCAGGTAAAACACAGCTTAACGGTGTGAAAAACAGCCCGATTCGTTATGAATATGAGTAATAAGCTGAAACTGGGGAATATGATTTGAGTGCAAACACGGAGACATTGAAGCCTTGTGTAGGCTCAGCACAAGGTTTGGTGAGAAATCCTCTGGACACAGGAGGCAACACAATGAAAGAGCATTGCAATATTTGTGGTCGGGAACTGCTGGAAGATGTACTGGTTGTGGACACCAGCCTGGATATGAAACCAATAAAGTTCAAAGAGGTTCATGGAGATAAGTCCGATCTGATATGCATTGAATGTGCAATTGATTCGGTTGAGAATCCACCTTTCGTATGTTCGAGATGTGGCCAACCAATCGAATTTAATGAAAAATTCTATGTATTCAGGGAGGCAACCACAAAACCAGGTGGCCCCAAAGTTAACTTTGAAGAAACATGTCTCGATGACAAACACATCTGCAGCACATGTTTTAATGAGATCATGAACCCTGAGAGTGAAGCAAAAAGGGCCTAAATGGAAAAACCCTCTGTAAACATCATTCAGCCTTCCAAAACTTTGAATCATTGGACAAGAATTGGGTTTCAGTTCCTGGAAAATCTCGCCAAGATAATACAGAACTGATTTTTCAGTTCTGTCACCCGCTTTTTCTAATTTTTTTGTTTTTAGTGTATTTCTTCTCTATTTGTTTAGAACTTCCTGTTTAGAACTTTTAGCTTAAAAAAATAATTTTTGGAAATTTTTAAAGGAATTTATCTGCGATGCGTGGACTTTAATTTTACAAAGCATAAATATTAATCTTATAAAAATAGATAATATTGACTTAATAAGCGCAATCTGATATACAAATACTGACCTAATAAGCGCAATCTGATATACAAATACTGACCTAATAAGCGCAATCTGATATACAAATACTGACCTAATAAGCGCAATCTGATATACAAATACTGACCTAATAAGCAATCTGATATACAAATATTTACCTAATAAGCATAATCTGATATACAAAATCTGATGAACTGAATGACTGATTTCGAAAGACTAAACTCGATTAATTTGTTTGATTAACTTGTTCATAACCTTGGGGGTAAGTAATTGAACGGAAGCAATGTGATCGAAATCCAAGATACGACATGGGGAGAAATGGTCGAAAGCTCTAAAAAGCCTGTTATTGTAATGTTCTACAGCCCAACCTGCCCTTATTGCAAAGCTATGGAACCTTATTTTATGAACTATGCAAAGGAATTCAAGAATTCAGCAATTTTTGCCCGCCTAAACATTGAAACAAGTCCCTGGACTGCTGAAAGGTATGGAGTTCAGGGCACACCTACGTTTAAGTTTTTCTGTCACGGAAGACCTGTATGGGAACAGGTAGGCCAGATTTATCCTTCCATACTGAAAACTGCAGTTGAAGATATGATTCATTACGGAGATGAGTGCATAAGCAAAAGCACTCCAGTTGGTCAGGATATTACAGGATACGCTTAAATCAATCTAACTGAAGTATTAGAGAAGAGTATTTTTCAATTTTTTGAGCCTTCAAGTAAGGCTCTCAAGCTTTTGCATTTTTCAGTCATGATTTTTTCAGAAATTTGTCTCGTATAACTTCGTATCTACAAGTCCATATTCATCAAAGGCTGTCCTGAAGCTTGTGAGAATGCTGAGGGTTGTGCCAAGCAAAGTTGAAACATATTGTGCTATCATGATGGTAATTTGATACTTAATGGCAACTAGAGGGCTTGCTCCCCCAAGGATCTGTCCTGTCATCATCCCTGGCAAAGTGACGATCCCCACGGACGCGATGTTTGCTAAAGTGGGTTTTACTGCAGCCCTTAAACTTTTTCGCAGGTATGGGAGAACAGCCTCATACATGCCCGCCCCAAGAGATAAGCTGTAAAGATAGCGGTTCTCGTTTCGTTTGATATCGCTATAAAAGTCACCTATCCCTACCACATTTCCTCGAAGCGAATTTCCAAGAAACATACCCGCTATAGGGATCAGGTAGCGTGCGTCAAGGAGATTCTCCAGATTAATAACGAATTTATTGAAATATAATAGAACTGCCAGGCTTGAAAAGGCAATTGCTAAAATGATAGGTGCAAAGAGTTTTTTTACATTAAGATCCACACTTTTTATTGCCGTATAGGACGCAAAGAAGATCATTATTCCTACCCAGGCCAGATTTAAAAGTCCATTATTCAGGTTAAAAATAAAGTTCAAAAAAATACCTGCTAAAAAGAGCTGGATTGACATCCTGAAGACAGCTTCCAGAGTGCTTTTTTCGAGTTCAAGCCGGATTTTCCAGCTTATGAAAAGCGGAATTGCCAGTAAGAAAAAACAGAAAATTAACGAGGTGTAGCTAATATCATAAATGGGCATTTTTTCAGTCTTCTTGGGTTTTGTTTTTTATTTATTGGTTCGTTTATTGGTTCGTTTATCGTTTTGTTTATCGTTTTGTTTATTGGTTCGTTTATCGTTTTGTTTACTGTTTTGTTTATCGTTTTGTTTACTGTTTTGTTTATCGTTTTGTTTACTGTATTATTTACTGTATTATTTACTGTATTATTTACTGTATTATTTACTGTATTATTTACTGTATGGCAATGTGCTGATTTTTCTGTAAAATCATAAATCTTAAAAAGTTGGTAGTTTGAAAATCCAATATCAAAAGAACGGAATTATAATCAGTACACAAAAAATGAACTTTGAATTTACAGCAAATTCGCAACACTGCCTACTGTATTATTTACTGTTTTGTTTACTGTTTTGTTTGAGTGTGGTTCTGGAAGTTTCTCAGGAACTGGTTTCAATATTTATTGTTTCCATCCCGTCGCGTTCCCATTCCCTATCATGGGAGACGATCAAAAGAGTCCAGTCTTCTCGGGAAAGAAAATAATCTGCAATCTTCTTTTTTAATTTCGCGTCGAGAGCGGAAGTAACTTCGTCAAGCAAGTATATGTTCCTGTTCAGGAGAAGGGCAATGAGGATTCCTATTCGCTGCTTTTCCCCACCCGAAAGCTCTTGGAAATTCTTCTCAAGAATATCGTCTTCCAGTTCTAGCTCCCGGATAAAAGCCCTCAGTTTTTCATGGTCTAGTTTTTCTTTATTTGCCCTGTAAGAAAAGATTTCGTCTAAGAGGCTTTTGACCTTTCCTTCCCCAAGGTCAGTATCCTGTACTATATAAGCAATTTCTTTTCGAGCTTCCCAGCAGGTTTTTGAATCGATTACCCGGTTCCTGAAATAGATGGTGCCTTCCGAAGGCTTTGTAAAGCCAAGCAGTATTTTTAAGAGGGTGGTTTTTCCTGTTCCGGACTTTCCCCGCAGGAGAATTTTTTGGTTTTTCTTTATGGTCAAGTTGAAACCTGAGAGTATCTTTCTGTTCTCAAAAGAAAACCCGATATTTTCGTATTTAATCAGTTCGTTATTTAATGATTTATCAGACATGTTCTTAAGATCTTACCATGAAGGTATTAATATTACCTGATTATATTCTAGCCTGATGCTTTCAGTTATTAACCTGATATAAAATGCGTAATGATTCAGAGTTCTTAGATTTTCAGGTAAAATTGTATTCTAGACCGATGGTCTCGAGTATTGCATGTGCATTTTATAAATTAATGCATAAAGAGAAAGTTTATCATATACTATGTGTTTTCAGATAATCCAATATCAGCTCAAAAATAATAGGGAAATAATAATTCTCAAAGAGATAATTCTCAAAGAGATAATTCTCAAAGAGATAATTCTCAAAAAGATAATTCTCAAAAAGATAATTCTCAAAGATATGATCTATCATACCTTTTCATGAGGGAAATCGAATGGATTGTAATACTCCAAACAAAAAACTTTCGACCCCAATCAAAGCTGCAAAGATCACCACCGGTATGAGTGTTGATGATCTTGTCAGGGAATACAAAGGCTGCGCCTTTGGAGCAGGCAGGCTGGCTGAGGCCGTAGAAATCTATTATGAAATGCTTGCTTCCGAAAAAACTACGAAATTTTTCGGGCTTGCAGGTGCCATGACTCCCGCAGGCATGAGAAACATTGTTGCGGATTTAATACGCGACGGCTACATCGATGTGCTTGTCACGACCGGAGCTAATATGGTGCACGACACTGTCGAAGCTCTAGGACTTCACCATTATAAAGGCACAGACTGTACAAACGATATCCAGTTACGGAATGAATGCATTGACAGGATTTACGATGTTTATCTTCCTGACCAGCACTTTACAGACCTTGAAGAATTTCTACAGGGCGTCTATGCCGGGCTTCCTAAAGAAAAACTCTCGATCCGTCAGGTGCTTACCGAGATCGGAAAAAACCTTGATGATGATTCCTCTATCCTGAAAACCGCAGCAGAAATGGGTGTGCCAGTTTATTGCCCTGCCCTTCAGGACTCGGTAATAGGGCTTCAGGCATGGCTATATAAAGAAGGAAACCCTCTGCATGTTGATGCATTTGCTGATATGCACGAGTTTATAGAGATCTGCTATGCGGCTGAGAGTGCAGGTGCCCTGCTCATCGGTGGAGGGGTTCCCAAAAATTATATCCTCCAGTCCATGCTTGTAACCCCCAAATCTTTTGACTATGCAATCCAATTAACAATGGATCATCCTGAGACTGGTGGTCTGAGCGGGGCAACCCTTGATGAAGCCCAGTCCTGGGGAAAAGTAGGAGAAAACGCAAAAGCCGTAACCGTGTATGCAGATGCTACTATTACTCTCCCGCTTATGGTTGCAGCTGTGCGTACACGCCTTTCAAAGAGGTGATTTTATGGAAAAGAAAAGCTGTCTGATCCTTGCCCTTGATGTCTCCGACAGAGAAGAAGCTCTTAAAATTGCAGAAGATGTTTCGGAATTCGTGGACGCTATAAAGGTAGGCTATCCTCTAATACTTGCTACCGGGCTTGGAATCATCAGGGAGCTTGCAGAGTTTGCTCCCATAATAGCTGATTTCAAGGTTGCCGATATTCCAAACACCAACCGCCTTATCTGCGAGCATGTCTTTGAGGCAGGAACCGATGCAGTAATTGTCCAGGGTTTTACAGGCCGGGACAGCCTTGATGCCTGCATTGAGATTGCTTCAGAATACGGGAAAGACGTGTTCGTGGTAAGTGAAATGAGCCACCCTGGAGGAGCCGAATTCCTCCAGCCCGTCGGAGAAGCAATCGCAAGAATGGCAGCCGAAGCAGGAGCTTTTGGCCTTGTTGCACCCGCGACCAGACCGGAAAGAGTAACGGCAATTAGAAAAATTATTGGTGACAAACTTACCATCATCTCTCCTGGAGTCGGAGCTCAGGGAGGAAAAGCGTCTGATGTTATTGCCGCAGGCGCAGACTGGGTAATCGTAGGAAGAGCAATTTACAAAGCAGAGTCACCAAGAGAAGCTGCCCGCAAGATTGCTGCTGAGATTGAAGCAAAACTCAAGGGAGAAATCTGAAAAATATTTTTTAAGACATATTTTGTATCTTCATATGTTTTTCTTTTTTTCTGAAAGATATTTCTTATATTAACCGCATTTATTATCTGAACATCAATTATCTGAACATCAATTTAGTGCCTATGATGAAAAATTTTGCTGATTTCGTGATGAGCCCTATGAGTTCTGAGGCACAAAAATTGTCCCGTATCTGATCAGGATAAAAGCTAAAACATGTACCGAAGAAGTAGCGTCTAAATCCCCAAATTCTCAAAAAAGATCAAAACATGTGCAATTATATACTTAAAAATTCGTACCTATTTATGGGGATTCGCTCACCCCGTTACATCCTATATACCAGGCTAGGAGAGGGTCTGTCCAGATCGTCACTCTCCATGACCAGCTTTTAGTCTCCATTTAAAAAACGGAAATACATTCTCAGTACTGGTATGCACTTTTGATTTTGGTCTCATCCTTTCTGGCTATCGTTATATCGCCGACGTTACTCAATGCAATTTTCTGAATTCCGTTCATTAATTCTCTATTTTCTCCTTGTTTTTCGTTTCGTCACTTTCCCGATTCTTATTTCCGTCATCTGACTATTCAGGCAAGAAAATGTTTAAAGGAAGACGTAGTTCACTTCAGCATGATAAATTACTGGGATAGGTGAACTATATATGAAAATAGCAGTGTGCGGAAAAGGAGGAAGCGGAAAAAGTACTATTTCGGCACTCTTGGCAAAGGAAATGGCAAAAACTAAAAACGTGCTTGTGCTCGACATTGACGAGTCCAATTACGGGCTTCACAGCCAGTTAGGAATGGCGGCTCCTAAGGATCTTATGGAATATTTTGGGGGAAAAACAGGCTTTAAGGAAAAACAAAGGACTGCTCCCAAAAAAACGCAATTCTTGGGGCTTGCAGCCAGTGGGAGTACTTCAGGTCAGCCAGCGCAGCAGCAGTCCAGCTTTTTCGAGAAGAGATGGAGTTTTTCCGACCTCCCGCCAGAATTTGTGGAAGAAAAGAACGGAGTCAAACTGATGGCAGTTGGCAAAATTCACAATTTTGGGGAGGGCTGCGCGTGCCCAATGGGAGCTCTGACAAGGGAATTTCTTGAGAACCTTGAACTTGGAAAGGATGATCTTGTAATCGTGGATACCGAAGCCGGCACTGAGCACTTCGGGCGTGGAGTTGATAAGGACTTTGACCTGATTCTTGTGATTGTTGATCCTTCCTATGAGTCCCTCAAGCTTTCAAAGAAATTTGGTGAATTTGGCGCTCAGTGTGGGTGCAGGGTTTACTTTGTACTTAATAAAGTTGAACCGGACATAAGAGAAGAGATGCTAGCGTCGGTAAATTGCGTGAATGTCGTGGCTGAAATTCCGGAAAGAAGAGAAATTTTTAAGACGTCCCTTAAGGGCAAAGAACTTGATTTCGAGCTGGATGAAATCAAGAAGCTTGTAGAGTTTCTGGAGAAAAATGGAGTTATTAATTGAATTATTTATTCTTGAGCTGGACAGCAAACTAACCTATACCAGCTTTTAAATCTATTTTTGTGTTTTCTCAAAAACTGTAAACTTTCATCGTTTCTCATTTTTTCTGCAAGTTAAATAATCGTACGTACGAGAAGAGAACTTCAGGGCACTTATCCGAAAGTATATTATTGATCGTGTTATTTGATAATGTAAAAGTTTTACCTGGTTTCGGACAGCAGGTATGGTTTCTGAACTGTCCTTATAGAACTTCAGATTTGCTGTCACCAATCGAGTAGATCATCTAAACTTGCAGACATTAATCAATTGGAATATATTTAACCTGTAATTATAAAGGTATTTTTCCTGTATAAGTACTGGAGACAATAATTATGACAATGCGTGAGTACATGCTTGGAAACGTGGCAATTGCCCGCGGGCTTCTTGAAGGCGGCGTGCAGGTTATTGCAGGCTATCCCGGAACTCCGTCGTCGGAGATTATAGATACGCTTGCAGCCCGAAAAGACCGGGATTACCATGTAGAATGGTCGGTTAACGAAAAGGTTGCAATGGAGGTTGCAGTCGGAGCTGCCTGGACAGGCGTTCGTTCTGTAGTGACAATGAAGCATGTCGGGCTAAACGTTGCAGCAGATCCCTTTATGACACTTGCTTATGCAGGAACAAAGGGCGGGATGATTGTAATCGCTGCTGATGACCCGTCGTGTCACTCATCCCAGAATGAACAGGATACGCGGCGTTATGCCCAGTTTGCCCTTGTGCCCTGTTTTGATCCCGCGACTCCCCAGGAAGCAAAGGACATGCTGCCCTATGCTTTTGAGTTCTCCGAAAAGTTTGAAGTTCCTGTGATCTTCAGACCCACCACCCGAATTTCGCACGGGAAGTCAGATATTGAACTTGGAGAGATACCCGTAGAAAAACCGGCTCCTAATTTTGAAAAACTTCTGGACCGCTGGGTCATGCTCCCGAAGAACGCACGTCCACGCCATACACATCTCCTTTCTATCCAGCAGTCCATTGAGGATGCCCTTGCCGAATCCCCATGGAATTCCCTTGAACTAAAATCCGATGCAAAATTCGGAGTAATAGGTGCAGGCATTGCCTCAGTGTATGCAAAAGAAGCACTTACGGAACTTGGACTTGACGTTTCGTACCTTAAGATAGGAACGTATCCGGTTCCGAAAAAGCTGATTCTCGAACTGCTTGAAACCGTAGACACCGTACTTGTGTTTGAGGAACTTGAGCCTATCGTGGAAGAACAGGTAAAGATGATTGCACAGGAAGCCGGGATTGAGGTTTCGGTGCTCGGGAAAACTAATGGTTTTGTGCCAAGGGAAGGAGAACTGGATGTAAGTGCCTTCCTTGAGGTTCTTAAGAAAACCTTCGATCTTGAGACCGAAGCTGAAACATCAGGCAAATCTCTTGAGCTTGCTCCTCGCCCGCCTGCTCTTTGTGCAGGCTGTTCTCACAGGGCAACTTTCCATTCAATGAAAAAAGTCTTTGGAAAGGATGCGATTTACCCCAGCGATATCGGTTGTTACACCCTTGGAATCCAGAGCGGGACTGTTGAGACCACTCTCTGCATGGGCTCAAGTATCAGCGTTGCTTCAGGGCTTTACCACGCAGGAGAAAAGCGGCCTATCTGCTGTTCTATAGGAGATTCAACTTTTTTCCATTCAGGCATGAACTCACTCCTGAACGCAATTGTCAATAAAGCAAATATCACGGTTACTATTCTGGATAATCGTATTACAGCCATGACCGGACATCAGCCAAATCCAGGCGTCGGGTACACGGCAACAGGAGAGCCAACCGTCCAGGTTTCACTTGAAGAGCTCTGCAAAGCAATGGGTGCAGAATTTGTATCGGTTGTCGACCCTTATAAGCTTGAAGAGACACAGGAAGCTTTTAAGGCAGCAAAAGAATTTGAAGGCGTAGCTGTGGTTATTGCCAGGCAACCCTGCGTGATTTCAGGAAAAAGGGCAGGTATACGTCGGAACCCATATGTTATTGATCCTGATAAATGCGAAGGCTGCAAGCAGTGTATTAAGTTTGGATGCCCTGCAATTGAGTTTAACGAGCAAAATAAATGTGCTGTAATTACGGCCCTTTGCAGTGGGTGCGGAGTATGTGCCCAGATCTGCAAGTTTGATGCGATTCAGGAGGTGAAGCGATGAGCCAGGCTGAACAAAAGAAACTAGATCTCCTTATTACAGGAGTAGGAGGACAGGGTGCAATCCTTGCCTCTGACATTATAGGAAAAGCCGCAGTTACTGCAGGACTGCCCATCCGGGCTGCGGAAACTCACGGCATGGCCCAGCGTGGAGGTTCGGTTGTAAACCATATTCGGGTTGGAAATAACTACGGTTCCATGATCCCGAAAAAAGGTGCAGACCTTCTGCTTGCCCTTGAGCCCATGGAAGCAGTCAGGTACCTGGATTTCCTGAAGGACGGCGGAATTGTTATAATGAATACGCAACCCATAATTCCTGTAACTGTCACCTCAGGCCTTACAAAATATCCGGAAGTCTCAGATATTCTTGATTTTCTTTCGGAAAAATACATAGTCAAAGCCTTTAATGCAGATGATCTGGCTTACGAAGCTGGGAACAGGCTTGCAATGAATGTCGTGATGGTGGGAGCAGTCTCAGGCTATCTGCCAATTCCTAAAGAAACCCTGCTTGAAAGTGTTAAAGCCCTTGTGCCGCAGAAAACAATTGAAGTGAATCTCAGGGCTTTTGAAGCGGGAAGGCAAAAAGTAGAGGAAAGCTAAACCTTTCCTTTTACTCCTTTATAATAAAGAAATTGCTTCCTATCGTATTTTATGTCATCTGAACAGGTATGTTAATTGCAAAGCCACTCGTTATAAATCTCGTTAATTCCCTTAGGACTTATGCAGTTGAAATGAAAAATCAACAGCATCAGACCGTTAACTGTCTAATACGTGACTTCAATCCACAGTTTTTTCCGTAATTGAGTTTGTTCTTTAAGTGCGTAAGTCCCATATCTTCGTGAGTCTATATCTTCGTGAGTCTATATCTTTGTAAGTCCTGTATCTTTGTAAGTCCTGTATCTTTTATAGATTCCAGACTGCTAATTACACTGTACGTCTAGCTTCAGAGCTAAAGGATTCCTCATTAAATCACATGTACAAATAGAACACAACTGCCTAGAATTTTAGAAATACCTGTTAATTATTTCGGAATCAGGAGAAACAATTTACTTGGTTTAATAACTAAAGTTTCTAAGAAAACTTTTTTATACTATTATGTTATTTTTACTTTAAACTATATTATTCTTTTAAGTCATTTGCAATATCTAAGCAGGCATTTTTAACATTTAAGAAAGAAATTATATTGGTGGAAGGTGTGTTTCGATGTTACTAAGTAGTATCTCATCTAGTATTGCCTCAAGCGCTGCCGCATCGAGTGCAATAACAATGGTCACGACCCCAGGGCTTCCTCAGTATGGGGCTGCAATAGTTGTTGGACTTATAGCTCTTCTTTCCCTGAAAGAGGTTTTTTCAGCATCTGAAAAGTGGAATAAATATCTTAATAATTCATTTAATATGGCAATTGTTCCTTTGTTATTCAGCTTTGTGGCAATTGTAGTTTTTAATGTTATAGCGATTATCAGACCATGATTACAGCTTTTATAGAGTATTTTACTTTTGGCTCTTCGTCATTCCCTGTGGATAAGATGATTTTCAATTCGAGACCACATTGATTTTTATGAAGACATTATGAGGATATCCACACAAAACAACGAATAACCTTACTTTTTCTCCTTTTCTATAAATTAATAGTTAATTATTCTTATTTTTTTGAGTACTTTTCATTCAAAAAACCTATTTTAGATTTAATCTGTAGGTCCAAATTTTTAAGCGCATAAATATCGCTTGATATCGACTTATGCGCTTAAACTTAAGCACATCGGATGCAAGATAATATTTTTAACTCGCCATCATCTGTCCTCTTAGATATGAGAAAAAGCATATATGCGCCTAAAAAGACAGAATTCAGGCTTAATCCAATGCTTTTTGTTATCTTCAGCTATCTATAATCAACATCAAAATCTAATCTGGCAGTGTGTCAATTTTTCTGTAAATATTAGCTCTCAAAAAGTTCTGGGGTAGAGAATTCTCATTGGAAAGATTATTTCTCATTGCACCCAAAAATTTGATTATAAATTTACAGCAAATTCACGACACTACCTGCTGAATGCTTATACTGGTTTTAATAAATCTCAGAACATTACTCCACTCAGATAATGAGGAAAAACCCCAAAAAGGAAAACATTTACTAAGCCGTGAAAGATAGCAATAAAGGGCAGACTTCTTGTCTTGTAGAAAGCAAAGCCCATGAAAAGTCCTACAAAACCCGTATATAAAACTTCATGGAAGGTACCATATCCCGAGTGCATGAGCCCAAACAGAAGACCTGTGATTAACACCGCTTCTTTCACACTGAGCGCATCTTCAAGCCTGGTCTGGAGGATTGACCTGAAAATAAGTTCTTCAACTAAACCCACGAAGAAAACCATTATAAAAGTAAGTTTAAGCAGGTTTCCGATGGAAAGATCCTGAATAAGGTAGCCTGGATGGATAGTAAAGTATTCTCCAAGCCCAAAAAGAAAGCCCAGTGGAATTGAAAGGATAATATAAGCAGGAAGATTATTTGTAGTAATCCCTATATGCTCAAAAGAGGAACGCTGATTAATTATTATAATTGCCAGAGGAACTAAAAGAGGGGCGTAGACGAAAACGAAGGTATAAAGGGTGTTATTAAAAAATACAGGCATCGAAAGATTTACCAATCTCAGGATAGGGAGGAGCATTAGAGCCTGATAAATTCTGTATACTTTGAGATTCTTTATGATTATATCGGAAAGAGATAACGCAATTAAAACTCCGATATGTATCCAGATAGCGATTTTTATTCTGTCTGCATAGATAAGGAGTTCGGCCAAGCCTATGAATACAACAGGTATTGCAGTAAAGAGCCTGATCCTTTCGGCCTCGAATTCTTCCAGATTTATATCTTCAAGCCCTAATTTTTTCCAGATTTTATGCGGATAGAGCTCTCCTGGAGGATGTTCGATCAGTTCTTGCTCTTTTGAAGCCATACGTCGATATATTAGAATAATCAGAAAGGCTGCCCCAATTCCTCCAAAAGTGTAAATAATATCGACATATTGTTCGATGTGTTGGAAAGGCCCTGAACTTTCATCAGACAAAACAAATTTAGAAAAACCTGGTTCTCCCGCATTGTTGGAAGGTACCAGTTTCAAGACAGGTTCTGTCTGTGAGGATGAGGAATTATTCGAGTCACTACAACATGCAGGAGAAACTGCCATTAAAGCCAGACTCAACACTAAAATAATTATTAGAAGATCTAGCTTTTTTTGTTTAGTATGAATAAGTCTTTTTTTCATTGGAACTCCTTCTTTCACTCAGGGCTAACTCATTTCTGTTTGTGCAAATCTGTCAGATATTCCACAATCTCTTATTGTAAATAATATATAAAGTTTCGTATATAGTCAATAGTTCCGATCGGGAATCTCAAATTAGCTTTTAAAATCTCTATATAATTTGATACCACTTCTTTACAAGTATCTCCCAAACAAATTTTTGCTTTCAACTTTATTTTGCATTTCTGTTAACACCAGTAGTTGATATGCTATGAAACTCAATAGAGAGTAGAGTTTTTTACTCTGATTTCTCACTCTTCTGATATCGAACTTTACTGTACCTTTAATATGTCCGTGTATCTTTTCACATTCAGCTCTCTTTTTATACTGATCAAAAAGTCTCATCTCAGATATTCTGGTTTCTCAGGTACATTCCTACCTGTTCTTTCCTCCCAATTTCATATAGAAATCTGAGTTTGTTTTCCATTGGTGCATGAGTATCTCCACCGAGTTTCCACTTTTTATTCACCCAGTGATCGATTCGTTCCTCTTCACCTTCTTGATTGATTACTGCATTTGAAGCGTAGGAAATAATCGTTTTTGCGTTCAGATGATACCAGATATCAGAATGATTGCGGAATGAATCATAACCTCCGTCAGCAAAATAAAATTCCAGATTAGCGTTCATGTTCTTTAGAGCTTCAATATGGGCGATAAGTTCTGGAGAGTCACCAGAAAGTCCTTTTGTATGAGTCATGAAAATAGGATAAGTTCCAACCATTGTAATATGTGCCTTATCCATTTTGCATTCATAATGAGGATTATAATCAGCATGTTTGTCATATCTTGAAGCTTCAAGTGGAGTGGAATCAATGCCTTCGGTTAAGTGAAAAATCGTGACAAATTGCATCAATGTCCCCAACATTTGTAAAATATTTTAAGAAATTAGGAGTTGGAACAAGATATCGATTTCATATGAACAGGCCAAAATTTAAGGCCGGTTTTTAATGCAAAATCGATAGCGTTCAGGTAAGAAAATTCCTTAACCGATGACCAATGAATCTGTATTTTATCTCTTGACCTATTTCCGATAGAAGCTACCTGACTGTCACATGTGTTTGTCTGCCAGTTTCCTTCCTGTTTTTTCCATGCTTTTCATTTATTACTTTTTATCTTCGTTACATTTAATTCAGCAATATTGTTAGGTAGTATGATAGTCTATGAATTTCAATTACCTAAATAACTTTTAACTATACATTTTTATTTTTTAAACAAATTACTTTTTATATTAATTTTTACACTACTGAAGTATCCAGAGGGTTTTTTTAGATAGTTTTCGTTTTCAGCCTTCTATTTCTTCTTTTTCTTTGTTTTGTTCCTCTGTGAGTTGCGGCAAGTGTCTTCAAGCCTGGGGTATATCGGAAGAGCTTTTCCATATATACAACGACCGTCCAGACTATGCGTGCATATATGTTTTTAAGTTTTTCTGATAGCTTTTTTTGAATTTTTATCTTATATTTTGGAGAAATTGTTACTTTAATGTTTAGATTTATTTTAGATTTATAGAATTATTTATTTCAAGCTTTTAGTTTAATAATATAACTTTATATTCATTTTACTAATAGGTCTACCAATAGACTTATATCTGATTTCTTATTATGTTATTGTGTTAGCTTTATAAAATAATATATTAGTTTTTAATATTAAATTACAAAAAAGTAATATAATAAAATAAGTTAAACAATTATATAGTTATTGAACTAATCCCAAAACTCAAATAGAATCTCTGAGTTTCCAAATCTCGGATGACCAATCAAGTTTCTTAACACGAAAGTAGTTCTGAAACATTGTTCTGAAGGTCAAAATTGATTCTGCAGGAATTAGCTCATTAAAATTAGATGCCCTTTAATATCTAATTAGAATACATTCTAATATTCCATTACGCTTAGGGGTCATCCAAATTGAGCAATGAAAGACTAGTGGGTAAGAGTGACCAGTGTGTAACTCAGAAACAAATCACACGTGCTAAGAGTACAGCTCCGCAGAATGTCACAGTGATCCTTCCTGCCTTCAATGAAGAAATTTCCATTGGGAGTGTAGTCCTACTTACCAGATATTATGCCGACAGCGTAATCGTGGTCGATGATGGAAGTTCGGACAGGACGGCCGATATTGCAAGGAAAGCAGGAGCTGAGGTAATTGTTCATGAAGTAAACAAAGGGAAAGGTGCAGCCCTCAAGACCGGATTTGCAGCCGCAGATGACCTAGGTGCGGATATAATAGTTACCATGGATTCCGATGGTCAGCACAACCCTGCCGAAATACCGAAACTTGTAGATCCTATTATTAAAGGTGAAGCCGATATTGTCAACGGTAGCAGGTACTTAAACGGCCTAGACAAAAATACTCCTTCTTATCGCCGTGTCGGCCAGACTATTCTCGACGGGGCTACCAAGCTAAACTCCGGGCTCCATATTACCGATTCCCAGAGTGGCTTCCGTGCCTTTTCAGCTTCAACAAAAGATGCTTTCCGCTTCAAAGCCCAGGGAATGGCCATAGAAAGCGAAATGCTTGCAGATGCAGGCAAATCCGACCTTCGCATAGCCGAAGTTGAAATTGGAGTCCGATATGACGTTGACTGTTCAACCGAACACCCAATAAAACACGGTTTGGGAGTTCTTCTAATGATTTTAAAAGATATTGAGTTCAACAAACCTCTTTGTTACCTTACAGTTCCTGGATCGGTTCTTGGAATAGGCGGTCTTATTCTGGGCATTCTTTTCTTGCAGGACTTCACGGTGGGAAAAAGCTTGGACTTCGGACCGACCATGTTCATGATTCTGTGTATTATCGTAGGGAGTTTCATGGCTTTGACAGGTCTCTTACTGCATTCGATATCTGCAATTTTGCGGGAGGCGAGGACGACTTAATTTCTTTATGGAGGTGAGTGGTCATTTATAAATTCAACTTTTCAGGCAGTGTAGAGAAATTAGGGCTTCATGTTTGTATAATTCTCCCGAGATACCAATTCTGAACCTAAATTTCAATTTCAGAGCTGCCAACTCCGATTCACTTTATTAAAATATTAAAAATTTGTTAAGTTTTAGGCATTGATGACTGAAAGTGATAAACAAATAAAGATCGTTAAAGGTGTTAATAGTAATGATTGGTATCATTCTCGGTACGAGACCAGAAATTATCAAAATGTCTCCTATTATAAAAGAGTGTGAAGAACAAAATCTGGACTATTTTATACTTCACACTGGCCAACATTATTCCTATGAAATGGATCGTATTTTTTTTGATATATTAAATCTTCCACAGCCTGAATACAACTTAGATGCAGGCTCTGGAACTCATGCATCTCAGACCGGTAAAATAATGTTGGGCATTGAAAATGTTCTACTTAAAACGCAACCAGATATTGTTCTGGTGCAGGGAGATACCAATACAGTTCTTTCAGGAAGTCTCGTGGCGGCTAAATTAAATATTAAAGTTGGTCACGTTGAGGCTGGTCTAAGGAGCTTTGACCACAGTATGCCAGAAGAGATAAATCGCATTGTTTCAGATCATATTTCTGATTACCTTTTTGCACCAACTGAGACTTCATCTCAACAATTAATAAAAGAAGGGATCGAGCCTGAAAAAATTTTTGTAACAGGAAATACGGTTGTTGATGCTGTATATCAGAATATTAAAATTGCAAAAGAAAAAATAAATACTCTGAAAGATTTCCATTTATTTCCCAAAAATTATATTCTTGTTACCTTTCATCGAGCTGAGAATGTCGATATTAAAAAAAGGTTAGAAGGAATTATAATAGGATTAAAATTAATCAAGGACTATTTCTCACTTCCAATTGTTTTTCCAATTCATCCAAGAACGGAAAAAATGGTTGAAAAGTTAGGTCTTTCTCTTGAAGGAATTGATGTTATTCCACCACAGGGATTTCTTGAATTTCTTCAGTTAGAGGCTAATGCTAAATTTGTGTTAACGGATTCTGGAGGTCTACAAGAAGAGACCTGTATACTAAGAGTACCTTGTATCACATTAAGGGATAATACTGAACGCCCAGAAACGCTGGAAGTAGGATCGAATGTCTTAGCTGGTGTAAATCCATTGGTAATTCTAAACTCTGCTAAGAATGCTGTTAAGGAGAATAATTGGAGTAATCCCTATGGCAATGGAAATGCAGCAAGATTAATTGTAGATATATGTAGACTTGCAACTAAGGAGAAGAATTGAAGTAATCAAACTGAATGAGGAAATACTACTAGTTGGTGAATAAAATGAGAGACTATACAAATGATTATGAAGGGAAAACTATACTTGTTACTGGAGGAGCTGGTGCCATTGGTGGAAACCTCTGCCGAAAACTTTCGGAGATGAATGCGCATAAAGTTATCATATTAGATGATCTCTCCTCTTCTTATGAATGGAATATACCGAAGGCAGAGAATATTTTTTTTGTTAAAGGGAGCATTTTGAATGATGAACTGCTGAAGCGGGTCTTTAAAGAAAAACCTGACTATGTTTTCCATCTCGCTGCTCATTTTGCAAACCAAAATTCTGTTGATAATCCTGAGAAAGATCTTATGATCAATGGTATTGGGATTCTCAAAGTTCTTCAATACGCTCAACTTGTTAATGTAAAACGTTTTGTTTACTCCTCATCTGGGTGTGGAGTCTATGGTCTTGATTCAAAAATGCCTTTTGAAGAGCAGGATATCTCAATAAGTCTTCACACACCTTACCAAGTAACCAAACTCCTGGGTGAACTTTATACAAATTATTTCCACAACCTTTATAATATGCCTACTGTAAACGCTCGTTTCTTTAACTCCTATGGGCCAGGAGAAGTCCCCGGGAAATATCGAAATGTGATTCCAAACTTTTTCTACTGGGCAATGAAAGGAATGCCACTTCCCATTACAGGCAAAGGAACGGAAACAAGAGACTGGACTTATGTGGGAGACATCGTCAATGGTCTGGTTGCTATGGGTATCGAAGAAGAAGCTATCGGCGAAGCTTTTAACCTTGGTTCCGGGACTGACCACCAGGTCATCAAAATGGCAACAGTTGTGAATGAATTGACGAATAACAAAGCTGCAGTTACTTTCAAAGAACGCAGAGACTGGGATGTAAAAACAAAACTTCTCTCCTGTGTGGATAAGGCTAATAGAGTACTTGGATACAAACCTCAGATGAAATTTGAGGATGGCCTGAAAAATGTGCACATTTGGTTTAATGAAAACTGGGAAAATATTGAGAAAAGTGCCGAATTCTGGTGATGCTAAATGAATATTTTACTGCTTCAGGAAACAGATTGGATTAAAAGAGGTCCTCATCAACAGCATCATCTGATGGATAGAATGGCATTGAAAGGTCATAAGATAAGAGTAATTGATTACGAGTTTCTCTGGAAAGAAGATAAAGAAAAAAAAGTACTTACTGGCCGGAAAGAAATCAATAGAGCTTATAAGGTATTCAAGGAAGCTGATATTACTCTTATCAGGCCAGGGATGATCAAAGTTCCAATTCTTGATATGGCAACTATTCCTTATTTTCACAATAAAGAAATTAAAAGGCAAATTCAAGAGTTTAAGCCAGACGTAATAATAGCATTTGGTATTCTTAATTCATATATTGGTTTGCAACAAGCAAAAAAGCACAATATACCTTTTATATATTATGTCATAGATCATTTGCATAAGCTGCTACCAAGCGAATATATGCAAATAATTGCAAAACAATTAGAAAAACAGACAATTAAAGGCGCAGATAAGATCTTTGTCATAAATAAAGGATTAGAAGACTATATCATTGAAATGGGTGGAGATATCAATAAAATATCTATAATTACAGCAGGTTTAGATCTTGAAAAATTCAATCCCAAAGTAGACGGATCATCTATTAGAGCAAAGTATGGAGTTAAGAAAGATGATCTATTGTTATTCTTTATGGGATGGATATACGACTTCTCCGGAATGAAGGAAGTTGCAGAGAGTCTTTCTGCCAATGAGAATGAAAACATCAAATTAATGATAGTCGGCGATGGGGATCTATATAAGCCACTGCTCAAAATGAGATCCAAAAAAAACTTGGATGGAAAGTTAATATTAACAGGGAAAATTCCGTTTGAAGAAATCCCAGAGCACATTGCTGCTGCTGATATATGCCTTTTGCCAGCTTATAAAAATGAAATTATGAAGGATGTTGTCCCGATTAAGTTATATGAATATATGGCTTTAGGGAAGCCGATTATTGCAACTAACCTTCCTGGGGTGCAGAAGGAGTTTGGATTTGACAGTGGGATTAATTATATTGAAGATTCAACTAATACATTATAGGACTTACGCAGTTAAAATGCCGAAAACTTGATATCTTTATAAATATACTTATGGCTTAGTGTTTCTCTAAAAACGTACGGAGTTATGGACATAAATCCACCTAAGTGTACCGACATTGACTACATTAATTTTCTCATTGCGGCTTCTAACGTTTTTAGCTGTACTGAAGCTGCTAGATGTTATCCAGACATAGCTAATGCTCCTTCTCATGATGCTTTTACTCGTTGCCTTCAAAGGCAACCTCCAGACACGGAAGCACTATGGGAGGAAGTAAAAAGTTATGTCAAGCTTAAGGGAGGATACCTAATTGTTGATGATTCAACATTAGATAAACCATACGCAGAAGAAATTGCTTTTGTTCGTCGTATGTGGAGTGGAAAACATCATCGTACTGTAAAGGGAATAGGCCTGGTTACCTTAGTTTGGACTGACGGTACAACCGTTATACCTATCGATTTTCGAATTTATAACATCGATGTAGACGACAAAACAAAGAATGACCATTTCCGTGATATGCTTGACAAGGCCGAAGAACGTGGTTTTAATCCCAAATTCGTTTTATTTGATACATGGTATGCAAGTGTGAAAAACCTTAAAGCCATTAGACAGAAAGAGTGGCATTTCCTTACAAGATTGAAAAATAATCGTTTGGTAAATCCTGACAACAAGGGAAATGTGCCACTTGAAACAGTAGATATTCCTCCAAAAGGACGTGTGGTTCACCTCAAAGCATATGGATTTGTAAAGGTGTTTAGGATAGTTTCAAAAAATGGAGACACGCAACACTGGGTTACAGATGTGCAAGAGATGGATGAAGCAAAACGTGAAGATTTGGCAAAGAAGTCATGGAAAATTGAGGAATATCATAGGGGAATAAAACAGTTCTGTGGTGTCGAAAAATGTCAGGCAAGAAAGGAAGAATCACAAAGAGCACATATAATGTTCTCATTAAGAGCTTTTCTTAGACTGGAATTACAAAGAATCAAAAGTGGAATATCCTGGTTTGAAAGTGCTATGAAAATTAGAAGAGTGGCAGTGACAGAATACTTAAGGAATCCCCAATACACGTTAAATTAATTCAAATATTTGAAAGTTTGGAAAAAACAATATGCTAGGAGCCAACTGCGTAACTCCTACATTAGAAAAAGCAATTGGGCTTGCCAAGACAAATAAAATCGAAGCTGAAGGTGAAAAAGCATATTCTTATGTGCATGATTTAAGTTGGGATAGTATTACTGAAAAATTTGATAATAATTTAAAGTCTTTGTTATAAAATACTACCATAGTTTACGCTTGAAATTAACATAATTGCTCATAGTGCATAACGGGAGTTATTAGGAGAAAATTGCGACGAGTCTCCCGAACCGCATAAAGAAGTTTGGCGAGATGAACGGAGCTCTCTATGCGGAATCGGCTAATGCGGTCCTCGAAAAATCAATGGAGCTTACCGAGACTGAGGATATAGAACCTGGGAGGAAGATAGCAAGAAATTTCGTTAAATCACTGAGTTAGGAGCGATCGACGAGCATCTTCCAGCAGGCGCTGGGCAAGGAAGGGGGATGCCGGGTAGGTGGACATCTTATAGCATCATCTGTCGAAAGTTCTCAAAAAGTACCTGGAGTGAATAATTGATGGTAGAAAATCCAGCTATCACAGATTTTCCATATGACGATGAATATATCATCGTAGAATCGCCGGAATTGCAACAGAATGGAAGTATTATTGACTTAAATAATCTACCAAAAGTATCTTTTTGTATTCCAACACTGAATAACGAAGATACTATAGAAAAGTGCCTTAGTAGCATTGCCAATCAGGATTACCCAAGTGTCGAGATTATCATTGTAGACGGAAATTCAAAAGATAAGACAATCGAAATAGCTAAAAAATATACCAGTAAAATATTCTTCGATTCAGGACTCCTGGGGAGTGCACGACAAACGGGAGTTGAAAAGGCAACTGGCGAGATTGTAGCGCTTTTTGACTCAGATATCATTATTCCCCATAACAACTGGCTCCGTAACGCAGTTGAATGCTTCAATTATGACGATCGAGTGCGCACGGTCTGGCCAGAAAATATAGCACCTCCTGATGGAGGTCCGGTTGTTCATCTTTACTTTAACCATTGGAAATTGATAATCGAAGATCGAATCAAGAAAAGGCGCGGCCTGTATGGTGGAGGAAATTCGCTTTATCTTCGGAGAGCGATTGAGGATATTGGGGGTGTCAATAGATCGATCCACTGGGGTGAAGATTTTGATTGGGCCCAAAAACTCAAAGACAGGAAATATAAAGTTGTGTATATTCAAGATCCTCTATATCATGACACTATGCCATCTTTAAAGGTATTCGCGAGAAAGCAGTTCATCGGCGCGAAAACCTTCACGAAAACTGGTTTTCAGTTAATGAATCTCTCGCCATACGAGGTATTTTACGAACAGATTGTCCTTGGAGTAAAAGGAATGCTTCATGGTCTTATTGTAGAAAGAGATCTTTCTTGGTATCTCTATCCTGTGTATGTGTCCATAAGGTTACTCGCATATGGGTATACCTATATGGTTGGTATGAAAGAACGCTAAACGTAGATTTTCATAAGGTTAATTTCGAGTAACTATCTTTAGAATACTCAGATTCCGGGAGTTTACAGTACAAAAAACTGCGGAATATTGATTAATACATCCTTAAAGGAGAATTACTTCTCAATGTTGAGATGAGCACAGGAGACTCGATCAATATAGCAAAGCGAGAATTTAAAGAGATATATGGGAATGAAGGAAGATCTTCCACTCTCGGAGCTCTACTGACATTGTTGAATACACCTTTCAAGGCCAATCAATTCAATGATCCTTTCGAAAGAAAAAGTATCACAGTATAAAAAACAATTGATGCAATCTATCAGGCCAATCATAAGCTGAGAGTAATTTAGGATTGAGGTGAATCATGAAAAACATAATTATGCTAAGATCTCAATATCCAGATGCAAGATTGGAAAAAGAGGCCAGAGGTCTCATAGAATCGGGATATGATGTAACATTGCTAGTTTGGGACAGGGGGAGAATCAGCGAAATTCAACGATCTTGCATATGTCGGGTAAAGAGATTTAAATTAGCTGTTTCACCAGACAGCTTCAAGGTCTGTTTTTATTTGCCCATCTGGTGGCTTTATATTATTTTTCAATTGCTAAGTGAAAAATGGGATATCATACATGCCGCAGACTTTGATACTTTTGCTCCAGCACTTATCATGACAAGGATTACAAAAAAGCCAATTATATATGACATCTTTGATTTCTACGCAGATATGATCAGATTCCCCATATTCCCAAAGATTTCCCGGATTTTTTTTGCGAAGACTGATCGTTTCCTTATGAGATTTGCAGATGTTGTTATTATACCCGATGATTCGCGAAGAGAGCAGATTGGTCTTTCAAATAATGAAAACGTTGTAACTATCGTTAATGCACCACCAGATACATTCTCCAATAATAACGTAGTTCCAGATTCTCTTTCAGAAAACTTCACCATTTTTTACGGTGGCGGGATCAATGATGATCGAGGAATAGATATTATGTGTAAGGCGGTTAAAACCCTCTCTGGTGTTAGATTAATAATTATGGGACCGTGCTCTGAGGCATGTGGTGTTCGTTTAAAGAGCATTTGCCAAAATGTACCAAGTATTGAATTATACTTAAAGTGGACTCTACATCAAGAAATTATCAGCCAGGCGATGAATGCTAATATACTGTTTGCTTTTTACGATCCAAACATCCCTAATAATAAATATGCCAGTCCCAATAAGTTGTTTGAGGCCATGATGTGTAGCAAACCAATTTTGGTAAATGATAACACTAGCATGGCCAAAATTGTAAGGGAAGAAGACTGTGGTCTTGTCGTACCGTATGGGAACGTTGACGCTATCAAGCATGCAATTCTTACGCTCAAAAACGATCCCACACTATGTAAACGCCTTGGTAAGAATGGACGGAAAGCCTATGCGACTAAGTACAGCTGGGAAATTATGGAGGAGAGGTTGCTTGAAGTTTATAGGAGACTGGATCCTGAGAGAAGATAGGGCATGTGCGACGCATATTCGCCACCTTGAACAGTAACGACACAGATTGTACGAGAGGAAAACTCAAAATGAGTCAGAAGATAGGAGGAGTTGACGTATTTGACCGACTTGAGAGCCTGCAGGAGGAGTGCTGCATTCTCGGCTTGCCCTGTGTTACTCTGTGGTATAACACAGAAAAGCCGGATACGATTAAGTTTGGGGCGAACCTCTCGCAGGAGCCGATCCTAATGTATAATGTTAAGCCGTACGAGGAAGATGCTAGCAATGGGAAGGTCATAAATCCTTTTGGGAATGGGAGAGCAGGAGAACGTATTATTCAAGAGGTTTTGAGATGCTCTTAGCTTTGCGGCTCTCATGGAACTATTGATGGGTGATATATTCATGGTTAAATCAAAAAATCTTCAAAAACTGAATATTTGCATTGTTACATTCCCTCTTCTATCCCGTTCTGGAAGTTACTACACTATCATAAACAATTTTTTAAGGATTCTCTCACCACTTGTGAATGAAATATTTCTTATAACAGGTAATTTTTCAGATGATATGGGATTTGATAGCAAAATAAGGATCTTAGATGTAAATACTCATCAAAAGGAGGGAAATATTTTTTATAAAACTATCTCTCAGATTATTGCCCAAATAAAAATATCTCTCCTTTTGATAAGGATATGCAAGCATTTTGACGGTCCTGCGTTTATGTTATCTGGCACTTTGTTATTACCTACTATTACAGCTAAGTTTCTTAGAAAAACATCAGTTCTAACCGCAGTGGCATCTGGCTCTACTAACACTCGTATGATCTATAAGACTGCCACGTTCTATAAGAGATATTACTATTATTTATCAGAGAGGGTACTGGAACTATTGACTTTCAATGCAGCTACATATATTGGCGTAGAATCGCCTAATGTTGCTCTCTTTATGAATCTTCCTCTTAACAAAGTCATAGGAAATGGTCACTTGTTCTTCATGGACGGTAATTTTAGGCAAACCCACAATTTTGCCAATAGACCTTATTGTATCGGCTATGTAGGCCGCCTTAGTCGAGAAAAGGGCGTCTTTAATTTTGTTACAGCTTTACCGGATATAACTTTGAGATGTCCAGACCTTCATGTTACTATTACAGGAGATGGTTCACTCTACAGCGAAATCAAGACTTTTCTCGAACAAAATGAGCTTTACAAGCGAGTTGATTTTCCGGGCTGGATTTCTCACGATGCCCTCCCTAACTACCTTAACCAGCTCCGGCTCCTCGTCCTCCCCTCCTACACCGAGGGGCTCCCGAACATCATGCTTGAGGCGATGTCTTGCGGGACCCCGGTGCTCGCGACGTCGGTCGGGGCGATACCGGATGTTATAATAGACGGGAAAAACGGATTCATTATGGAGAATAACTCGCCTGAGTGCATTGTGGAAAATGTAATTCGGGCGCTGAATTTTCCGGACTTGGAGCAGATTGCAGAAAACGGGAAGCGGTTTGTAGAGGAGAATTTCTCGTTTGAAAAAACCGTGGAAAACTGGAGGGAAATTCTTCAAAACATTGAGTAGTCATGTTCAGTCAATTAAGATCAGATGTACATTATTGATTAAATGTTCGATTATGGAAAAAAGAATGCAATTTTTAGTAAATTGATCTTCTTTGTGAGAGTTATTGATAGTTATGAATGAACTCACCATACATAAAAATGATCGACTATTCAAAGTCGTTTTGATTATTTGCTTTTCTTTGCTTCCAGTAGCACTTCTAATCGCTCATAACACTCCGGCAACAGGTTATGAATCTTCAATTTATAGATCTACTCCACTCATAGTATGGTTTATTTTATTGCTTTCGACTGTATGCGGAGTTTTTATTGTTTTGTCCCAAATATGTGATGTTAAATTAGGTAAATATCTCTGGAAAATAGGCCTTCTCATAATTTATTTATGCTATATTACTTTTATTTCATTATTCATTATTAGAGGTTATTATCTCTGGTGTATGAGTGGAGACCCTGCTTCACATATCGGGTGGATTAAACAAATTATTCTTACTTCCCATGTTTCAAAAGATATAATTTATCCAATATTACATATATTTTCAACTCAAATTTATTGTATTTCAAATATAAATATATTATTAATCTCTAAACTATTACCTTTATTTTTTGGGATATTATATGTTCCTTTTATGTATATACTTTCAAAGATTATTTTTAGAGATAAGAGAGAAATTATATTATCAACGTTAGCTAGTACTACTTTGGTTAATAGCTGGTATTTAAACTTCACTCCAAACGCGTGCGCTAACCTTTATTTCCCACTAGTAATGTTTATAATACTAAAAGTCATTTCAGTCAATGATGTAAGATGGGAAATTTTAGTTGTGATAATGGCTTTTATGTATCCGATATTACATCCAGTTCCAATATTAACCTGTTTTGTACTGATCAGTACGTTATTTTTACCAGGGTATATATACGCTAAAAAGAACACCAGAAGTACTGCAATCAAAAGTAGATATTCTTTAAGATTAAAAATAACCCTACTTTTTTTACTATTTGTTTGGAGTATTACTTGGATTTCATCTTTTTATGTATGGGAATCGACCATTAGAAATATCAATATGTTGGTAAGTGAAGGAGGACCATTAAAAGTCACAGAATTAGCTAGTAATATAAATTATGCTAAAGGATATGGCTATAATGTAACTGAGCAAGTTTTAAAGAAAATGGGTGGATCTCTTCTATATGTTTTGGTAGCTATTGTCTCATTTCCAATTGTTTGGAAAAATAAAAATAAAGAATATAATAATTTATTCTCGCTTTTTGGTCCTTTATTCATTATATGCTTCTTGATATTAATTATTTATTTCTCCAACTTGCCCTTTGATCCCTTAAGAATGGTTACATACACGACAACCATTTCCACAATGTTTATTGGATATTTATTATATTATTTCATTAAAAAGATAAAAACTGAAAATAAAAAAACATATATTTATGGTTTAATAGGACTTGTTTTTTTGTTATTTATCGTGTGGATTAATACAATATTAACTCTATATCCTTCTCCATATATTTTAGGAAGCAATTTTCAAACGACACAATCTGAAGTACATGGTATGAATTGGCTTTTTGAGAATCGAAATTTGGATATAGAAATAACAGGAATAAACTTTGAACCAATTAGGTTTGGCGACCTTCTTTTAACTTCCAAACAAAAAAAATTGCAAAAATTATACTGGTACATACCACGCTATTTAAGGATTCCTTATCATTTTGGATATGACAATAAATCTACACTTTCAAATCATTATAATCAAAGTTTGTATATGACAATTAATGAGAAAGATAAGCTGATTTACAAAGACGTATTTCCAGAAATGGCTGAAATTAGGTGGATCCCTTCAGATTTTGAAAAATTAAACTTTGATGTATCCTTGGATAAAATCTATTCTAGCAAAGGAGTCGAAGTTTTCTATATAAACGGAAAAAAGTGAGAAAAAGTGATATTATGAAAAAAGTATTAATTGTTTCATATTATTTCCCCCCAGATCCTGCAATAGGTGGTTTAAGAATTAACGGACTGGCAAAATATCTTCCAGATTTTGGCTGGGAGCCTGTCATCTTAACAAAAAATTCGCCTGATAATTTTACCTTGAAATATACCATTGTAAGAACTCCGTATTGTGAATATGACAGTATAAATTCATTTAAAAATATGTTTGGGCTTAATCCAAAAAGTTCCTTCAAAGGGCAATTAGGTAGATCTACTCTAAAGGATAAAAAAACATTTTTATATTTATTATCTAATTTTATTACAGAAATTATAACATATCCAGACAACCAAAAAAAATGGTATTCTGATGCTTTTAAAATAGGAGATGAGCTCTTAACCAATGAAAAAATTGATGCAATAATTAGCAGTTCTTCTCCCATAATATCTCATATAATTGCTCATGATCTGAGCGAAAAATATAACATTCCATGGATTGCAGACTTACGTGATCTTTGGACTCAAAACCATTACTGTACACATAGTAAAATACGGAAAGTATTTGATAAAAGATTAGAACTTAAAACATTGGCAGCCTCGGATGCTATAACTACAGTATCCAGTAATTTAGCTTCAAATCTTAGAAAATTTCATAATAGAAAATCCGTATATTCAATCCCAAATGGATATGATCTGGAGGAATCTATTAATACAAATATAAGTCTTTCAAATAAATTTACAATTACATATACAGGAAGCCTTTATAATGGAAAAAGAGATCCTTCAAAACTATTTAATGCCTTGAATGAACTAATTAAAGAAAAAAAAATAGATCGAAAGAATATTGAAATTCGCTTTTATGGACCAAAAGAAGAATGGATTAAGGAAGAAATTAAAAAATATAGTCTTCAAGATATTATATCTCATAATGGTTTAGTCTCCAGAGATATATCATTAGTTAAGCAGAAAGAATCACAATTGTTGTTGCTTTTACTTTGGGATCATCCCTCAGAAATAGGAGTGTATACTGGAAAACTTTTTGAATATCTTGCATCAAAAAGGCCAATCTTAGCAATCGGGGGTCCAAAAGGTGTTGTAAATGATTTATTAGAGGAAACTGAAACTGGATACTTTGTCTCCTCTGTTGAAGATATAAAGAATACTATTATTAAATATTATACCGAATACAAATTAAATGGTCAGGTTTCATATAAAGGAAATAACTCAAAAATAGAGAAGTACAGCCAAAAAGAAATGGCAAGAAAATTTGCAGATATTCTTGACAATTTTATAAAAGTGGATTATTAATTATAACTTGATTATTACACGAGGCAGTATCATGAAAATCCTATCAGTCATCGGCGCCCGCCCCCAATTTATCAAATGCGCCCCTCTCTCCCGCGCAATCCGTAAAGAACACACAGAAATCCTTGTGCACACTGGCCAGCACTATGACCCCAAAATGTCCGACATATTCTTCAAAGAATTACAGATCCCTGAACCTGACTACAATCTGGGTGTAGGCTCAAGTAGTCACGGCGAACAAACAGGAAAAATGCTTATTGAAATCGAAAAGATCCTTCTCAAAGAAAAACCTGACTTTGTCCTGATATACGGAGATACAAATTCCACTCTTGCAGGAGCTCTTGCAGCCTCCAAACTACACATCAAAGTTGCCCATGTGGAAGCTGGACTTCGTTCCTTTGACCAGTCTATGCCAGAAGAAATTAACAGAGTACTCACAGACCATGTCTCGAACCTGCTCTTCTGCCCCACAGAAACGGCAGTCTTAAACCTCAAAAATGAGGGAATCACATCTGGAGTGTATAGTGTTGGAGATGTGATGCTTGATGCCCTGGAATACAATATAAATATTGCAGAAGAAAAATCCGCGATTTTAGAAAATTTAGGACTAACCTCAAAAGAATATTTGGTTGCAACTGTTCATCGAGCTTCGAATACCGACAGTTTCAAGAATCTTTCATTTATAATTAATGCCTTTTGTGATGTTGATATTCCTATTGTGTTTCCGGTGCACCCAAGAACTGAGAAATATCTGAAGCAATACGGACTATGGAATAAATTATGTGAAAATGTAAAGGTCATTCCTCCCCTTGGATATTTAGAAATGTTAAAACTCATGACTCATTCTAGAAAAATCCTCACAGACTCAGGAGGGGTGCAGAAAGAAGCGTATATGCTTGGGGTTCCCTGCATAACTATGAGAGATAATACCGAGTGGGTTGAGACTGTAAAGGATGGATGGAATGTGCTTGTTAGAGCTGATTATGAGAAAATCAAGAATGCCATTTTAACTTTTGAAGGAGCTGAAATAAAAAATGATATTTTTGGAACCGGAAATGCATGTGAAGATATTTGTGATATTCTAAATGAGCATTTTTGAAAGAGCTTATCCCGAAACCAATTTTCCACATCAATAAGAATTATCAGAGTTATTTCCTTGATCCGAAGCTCGATTAATTACATAAATCCAAGATTCTGAGACGCAATTTTAGTTTTGGGATGAGATCTAATTTTAATACGTGAATATCCAAAAACGAATTATGGAACTGCCAAAATCTCTAATTATTTTATTTTTATTGTATCTTTTAAAAATGTGATTTTATGGCAAATACCAAATTTATAAAAGATGTTGGGCTTATAGGAATTACTCAGGCCTTAATAGGGCTGAGTGGCTTCTTTTTGCTTCCAGTAATCACAAAAACGCTGGGGTCTTATGATTATGGGATTTGGGCACAAATAAATATTACTGTGTCTCTTTTATCTCCTCTCGCTCTTATGGGCCTATCTATGGGAGTTGTAAGATTTCTCTCTTCGGAAAAAGACAACGAAAAAATAAGGGAAGGATTTTTTTCTGTACTGTTTTTTGTTGCTTTCACCGGATTATTAGTATCTATAGTGGTATTTCTATTATCTGATTTCTTGGCTGCAAGTATATTCAAAGATATAAGTACCTCAGATTTCATAAAAGTGGGAGCTTTTTTGGTTTTTTTAAGTGCAATTAATCAAATTTCACTTTTTTATTTTAGAGTATCCCGACAGACCGAAACATTTGCCTTTTTAACTTTATTTCAGACATTCGGGCAACTAACTTTGATTTTATCATTTCTCTTAATGGGATTCGGCTTGTTTGAAGTTATATCAGCTGTACTAATTGTTCAGGGATTATTGTTCATAATCTCTATTTACAAAATCGTATCACAGATAGGTTTTAGAATCCCCAAATTTAATCAGATTGAAGAGTATTTAAAATACTCTGCACCATTGACTCCAAATTCTCTCATCAGATGGATCACCGATTCAAGTGATAGGTATATGGTCAGTTATTTCCTAGGATTAAGCCAAGTTGGAATTTATTCAGCTTCATATGCTATTGGAAATCTTATTCTTTTGTTTATTACACCTCTCCAATTCATCTTGTTTCCAGAACTTTCACGTTTATTTGATGAAGGGAAAATCGATGAAGTGAAGGTTTATTTAAGTTATTCAATGAAATATTTCCTTTTAATAGCGATTCCTGCTGTTTTTGGATTATCTGCACTTGCAAAGCCTATGTTGGAAATTCTTACAACACATGAATTCATTTCAGGTAGTATTGTTATTCCTTTTATTGCCTTATCAGGACTTTTATCAGGTATTTTTCAGATAGTTATCAATATTACACATCTTGTAAAAAAAACAAAATTCAATTTGTATATCCATATCTTTGCTGCCTTGTTAAACATAGTTTTTAATTTTTTGTTGATTCCATCAATTGGCATTGTTGGAGCAGCAATTGCCACTTTAATTTCATACACATTAATGGTAATAATCTGTATCCTTGTTTCTTATAAATATATTGAATTCAATCTAAATTTTGGTTTTATTTTGAGAAGTGTCATGGCCTCTTCAATTATGTTAGGAGTTATTTCTTGTTTAAATCCTTCTAATATTATGGGCCTTTTCGGCTCAGTATTAATGGGTGCATTCGTTTATCTTACGATAATGATTCTGATCAAAGGGATTAGTAGACATGACTTAAATATAGTAAAAGACTTTTGTATTAATATCAGAAATATGCTTTTCAAAAAAATTAACTATGTATTATTTAGATGAAAATTTGTATTTTGCTCCATTTCAAAAAATAATTGCATTATTTTAAAAATTGGTGCTCCTTTATTATTTAGTTGGTATTATATAATAAAACTAATATAATTGTAGTTTATGGGAAAACGAGGACCTAAACCAAAATTCACTGATGTCTCCTGTCCTAATCAAAATTGTAAATTTTATTGTACTGGAACGGTAAAAGTATATGATCACGACTTCAATACATTTTCAAATGGCGTTGTAATTCCACATGGCATATACGATATGAAACGTAATGAAGGCTACATCACTTTAGGAGCCAGTAAGGATACGAGTGAATTTTGTTGTGACTGCATTAAATACTGGTGGGAAAATTACGGCAAGATAAATTACCTCAAGGCAAACAGCATTTTAGTTTTGGCAGATGGTGTCAACGGCGGTTAAGAATTCCTCATTTTCGGCGGTTTGAAATTCCCCAATTCCCAATCCTTGAGAAAAGTTCGAGGATTGTGGATAATGCTGAAAATGGAGGAATGGTTATTGATACGAGATTTGTATTCACAAGGCTTGAACATAAGCGAAATCTCTGAAAGAACAGGTTATGACAGAAAAACTGTAAGAAAATATCTTCAGCTGAAAACCTTACCCGAACCCCAGAAACGTCCGCCAAGACCGAGCAAACTTGATCCGTATAAACCTTACTTACTCGAAAAGATTAATGAAAAACACTATACTGCAGCTCGCCTCTTTCGTGAAATACAGAAAATGGGTTTTGATGGTGGAGAAACCATCGTTAAGGATTTTGTGAGAACAGTCAGACCTAAACAGGGAGTACCTGCGGTACTCCGATATGAGACAAAACCAGGTGTTCAGGCTCAGGTTGACTGGGGAGAATTAGGAACGGTTGAAGTCGATGGAAAACTCAAAAAACTTTTCTGTTTTAGCATGATTCTTGGATACTCAAGAATGCGATATGTCGAATGTACACTGAGCATTGACACTTTTACATTAATTCAGTGCCATTTGAATGCATTTCAATACTTTGGTGGATGTACACAGGAAATTCTGTACGACAACATGAAACAAGTTGTAATAAAGAGAGCAATGAAATCCTCAGATTCAGAATGGAACTCACAGTATGAGGATTTCTTCAAGCATTATGGATTCATTCCTCGCTTATGCAGGCCATATAGACCTCAGACAAAAGGGAAAATTGAGAACACTATTGGATACGTAAAGAGGGATTTTTTCCTTGGAAGAGAATTCAGCTCTCTTGAGAGCCTGAATAATCAGGCTCTTGAGTGGTTAAAGAGAGTGAATTCAAGTATACATGGAACAACTCATGAAATCCCTCTTGAGCGCTTTAAGAATGAAAAAGAGAAACTGAACCTTTTGAATCAAGTTCCCAGATACAAAGTTGTTAAGACAGAAACCAGAAAGATCTCAAGAGACTGTTATATTTCTTATCTTGGAAATAAGTATTCTGTTCCTTACAAGTTTGCAGGAAGAACTGCAAAGCTTCAGATCTTTGAAGGAAAATTCGAGGTCTATGTTGATTATGAGAAGGTCTGTGAACATGAAATTCTTCCAGGTAACTGCAGAGTTACCAGGAAAAAAGAACATTTCAAGGGTCTTCTGAGTGAGATTCTTAACGAGAATTCAAAATGTAAGAAGAGTCCACATATTCTGTTGAAGTTTTCAGGTCTTGAAGTTGAAAAGAGGTCTCTCGATGTCTATGAAACATTCAGTGATGGTGGTTTAGAATGAATAATTTCAGCTATGAGAGACTTCACACTAACTTGCAGTACCTAAAACTGAATACTATTGAAGATCTTCTGGACAACTGCCTTGAGATTGCTGCAAGAGACAGCAAGACAACAATGGAAGTCCTTGATTATCTTTTTGAACAGGAAAAGAAACACAGGGAATCTGCTGCAATGGAAAGGAGAATGAAAAGTGCTGTTTTTCCTGTGAAAAAGACACTTGAAGAATTCGATTTTGAGTTTCAGTCATCTATTGATAAAAAAGTCATAGAAGACCTTGCAACCTTAAGATTTGCTCATAATGCAGAGAATGTTGTTTTGCTCGGTCCTCCTGGAGTTGGAAAGTCTCACCTTGCAATTGCTCTTGGGATTGAAGCAGTAAAAGCAGGCATTTCGGTTTACTTTACCAATACAGGAAACCTTATTGAGAGGTTAAAAATAGCAAATCGGGAAGGAATACTTGAGAAAAAGCTCAAAGGCTTGATGAAATTTAAAGTGCTGATCATTGATGAAATGGGTTATCTCCCATTTGATGAAGAAGGAGCTCACTGTTTGTTTCAGTTGATTTCCAGACGTTATGAAAAGAGTTCAACCATATTTACGTCGAATAAGTCATATGGAGAATGGGGAGAGATATTCAAGGACCATGTAATAGCGGCTGCTGTACTTGATAGAATAGTGCGACAAGAAAGCTAAAGCATGAATTGCAGAAATGCTATCCCTTCCATTTGGGATAATCCTACTATGACATGCGTTGATGATAACGTCAAGGTGTGAAGCTCATAGGACAATATGGAGAAATTTGGAAGTCTAATCTAAATCATCTGTTAGGATAAGAATACTATGAAGAACGTAATGTGAACCATTGTAAGAGTCGTAACAAGTGACAAGTGAAATTAGACTGATACACTTGAACCAAAAGGTGAAGAGTCAGACCATTATGGCTTATTCGACGTAATGGGAAATGGACAAAGAACTCTCGGCTTAGAGATGGCTTCTAAGGTATTCATAATTATTCATGTTATAGAACTTGGTAAGCCCTATATGTTCCCTAGGGTAGGAATCCTGCAAAGGATAACAATGACATAGAGGGTAGAGGAAGGGAGTAGCAAGCGAATGACAATTTGTAATCAATTGTATAGGGGTTCCAAATTTGCCCTAATCCGAAAGGATGCTGACTTACTCTATGGTATCAAAACGTAAGAATGAAAGTATGTCCTATGAAAGGGAGTCATTCAAATACGCTGATTCAGAAAGCAGAAACACTTGCTGTCAATCTCTTATGGAATAAAACAAACAGAGAGACTGGCTGTTATAGTGAACAAGCTGAACCAATCAACGAGAAGCTCACTAACAAACAACTGAAATTTCGATGGAACAATATCAATTGGAAAGCAGTTGAAACACATGTTAATAGGCTACAAGTCAGGATTACGAAAGCGGTTTTTAAAGGCAAATGGAACTTAGTTAAAAGATTAAGCTATTTGTTAACCCACTCTTTCTACGCCAAATTGTTAGCTGTCAGAAAGGTAATTCAGAACAAAGGTAAGAAAACGGCAGGAATCGATGGTGAATTGTGGAAAACTCCCGACGCCAAGATGAAAGCCTCCCTTAGTCTAACTAACAGAAGATATAAAGCCAAACCATTAAAAAGAGTTCATATTGAAAAATATGGGAAGTCAAAGAAACGACCTTTAGGTATCCCAACCATGTACGACAGAGCTATGCAATCATTATATGCATTAGCACTTAACCCGATTTCAGAAGCTACGGCAGACAAACACTCTTTTGGATTTAGAAAATTCAGAAGTACACATGACGCATGCGAACAAATATTTGGATGCACATGTCAAAAGTTCTCTGCATCCTGGATACTGGAAGGAGATATAAAAGGTTGCTTCGATAACATTAGTCACCAATGGTTACTTGACAATATTCCAATGGACAAATCAGTTCTTAAACAATTCCTTAAAGCAGGCTTCGTTTTTAAACAAAACCTCTTTCCGACCAAAAAAGGTACACCGCAAGGTGGTATCATATCCCCAATTCTTGCCAATATGACCTTAGATGGGATTGAAGGTATATTGGCAAATAAATATCATCGCGGAAAAAGTGGAAGAATAACAAAATTTCAACGTGATAAACATAACGTAAATTTTGTAAGGTATGCAGATGACTTCATTGTTACTGCAAAAACTGAGGAAATAGCGGAAGAAGCCAAAGAACTGATTAAAATATTCCTAAAAGATAAAGGTCTGGAATTATCGGAAGAAAAAACACTAATTACCCATATTAACGATGGTTTTGACTTTTTAGGCTGGAATTTCAGAAAATACAAAGGAAAGCTTCTTATCAAACCATCCAAAAAATCCATTCAGAAAGTCACTGAGAAAATCAGTGATGTCATCAAGAATGGCAAACCTTGGACACAAGAAAAATTAATCCAAACTCTTAACCCAATCATAACTGGATGGTCTAATTACCATCAAGGCGTGGTATCCAAAGAAATATTCTCTGAAATGGATAAAAGAATCTGGAGTATGACATGGAAGTGGGCCAAGAGAAGACACCCAGGTAGATCCCATCACTGGATAAGTCGGAAATACTGGCATACCAAGGGAGCAAGACATTGGGTATTTTCAACTGAAACAAACCAACTGAAGCTTTTATCAAATAAAAAGATAGTTAGACACATCAAACTAACATTAGGTATAAACCCTTACCTCGACAAAGGATACTATGCTGAACGCAAATACAATCAAGGCTTAAGAAAGCTTTCAGGAAAATTCAGGAAAGTGTGGGATAACCAAGAAGGCATATGTCCTATCTGCAATTTTCCAATTGACATTAATACTGATGCAGTAGAAAGACCTCTACATCACAAGAATGGAAGCCACGAAGATAACAGAACATACAACTTAATCTATTTGCATGCACACTGTCATAGACAATACCACGCAACTAACTCCAAATCAAATAACTGCTGCCCAACACAAGGGTTAGAAGATGCTTGAGCTGTATGAGGTGAAAGTCTCACGTACAGTTCTTAGGCGAGAAAGGGAGAGTAATCTCCCCTACTTAGCTGACCTCCATCATTGTACTACAATTAATATCAAAGGAGAAAGTTACAGACTGAAAGAGAGGAAAAAACAGGGAATAAAAACAGGAAATATGTGCCAGTGATTTTGAGTTAATTCATGAAAAATTGAGTAAACTTTATATCAATAGGTGGGGAATTCTAAACCGCCAAAAGTGGGGAAAAGTAAACCGCCGTTGACAGATGGTGGTGGAAGCAACTCAAGTAGACATTATATTTTCAAGGAAGACTTACAAAAGCTGGTAAATGAAATTGGAATTGAAATTCGAATGGCTCACTATCCACCATACACTTCGAAATATAATCCAATTGAACATAAGTTATTCTGCCATGTAACGGCTGCCTGTAAGGGTGCCGTTTTCAGCAGTCTTGATGTGGTTAAAAGCCTTATTGATAAGACTTCTACATCAACAGGACTGAAAGTGGTTTCGACGATTAAGGATAAAGTTTATGCAACAGCAAGAAAAGTAAGTGAAAACTTCAAGGAAAATATGAAATTGTATTTGATGATTATCTGGGAAAATGGAATTATAGAGCAATTCCAGAAATGAAAACTTGAACTTATATTTCAAACGTTCCTAAATTACAGATCCTTTAAAATATCAACTAATTAATGTAGGAGCACCGTAATTTCTGCAGAGCTAAAAAAATTAGCTTTTATAAAAATAAGAGTCCACCTTCTTTAAAAAGTTGTTTCTTTTAGTTTCATTTAATTCGTAAATATTATTCAATCTATAATCTTCATTTAATGTTGAAGATAACAAATTTTTTAATTTATCTAGAGACAAATTATCAGCTTCAATTATATGATTATCGGATATATAACTGTAAATTTCCGAGATACCCATTAATTTAGAGTTGTAGTATTCTCCACCACCGGAGATGCCAATATAGGGTCTTCTTTCACTAATCGAAAATACGATTGGATGCAACCGACTACTCACAACAAGATCGGAAGTCGAAATAATTGCTTTAATTGTTTTCAAATCAGTGTATAAAGGCACAAAATAAAACTTATCCTTATGTTTCATTTTACTTTGTATCGATAATCCCTGCTCAATATCCTTACCGCTAATGGTCATCGAAATGTTCAAAATAATAGCATTTTTGCTGTCCACCAGGTAGTCAAAAAATTGTGCAAAAATAGTGTATATATATTCAAGTGGATACTTACTGTATTTTAAAAATAGTCCAAAATTTACAGTAACAACGAAAGAGGAATCATATCTATTTATGTAATTCATATTTTTGCTTAAAAAAATGGCATCATCAGGTCCTTCTATAATCTTATTTTCGTCAAATCCAAGTTCCAATAACCTTTTTTTTGACCGGTTGATGTCCCGAGTTGAGATATAATCCAATTTATTAATATGTTTTTTTACAATTTTTTTCTGTATATCATCAAGCGGTCCGAAAGTTTGGCCTGATGCAATGCATGGAATTCCAACTTCGTGAGCAATTGAAAGAGTGCTTATAAATTGATATATTTTACATCCCCAATATCTATTCATATACCCTCCCCCAATAAAGAGTAGCAAAGAACACTCTTTGATGTTAGTCAGGTATTCGATAAAGTGTGGGATTTGTTTATTTTCGGTCTTAATGTTATTAGTGATTTTTTTTAAAGTTCGATTATGATTAATTGTTTGGAAAATATCAGATGAATTTCTACACAGACGATTTAATACTACATCTATATACTTATACATAATCTTTTGATTAAGATAATCAAAAGAGTCGACAATCTTAATAGTATCGGAGAGACTATTCTCTGGTAAAAATCCATATGATATCAAAAGATTTGTGGTTCTAGATACACTATATGAAAAAATAAGAATATTATATTCCCTTGATTTTAAAGCATCGAGATTCGCCAATAGCAATGCATCATCGCCCATGTCGTCATACCCTATTGCACCTAAAAGTCCTATGGTTTTGTTTATCATATAAATTCTCTCTTTATCAAGTTGTGTGCTAAATATATGATTTGAAACGGAATTTTTTTTATTTTTCTCATTTTAAATGATTTTATAATTTGGCTGATCTCTTTATAATGCTGAGGACTTGGATTACAATATATTTTCTTATGAGATAACAAAGCGAGTTTTAAATCTCCAATCTCTTCATTAATGCAGCATTTAGCATTCCCAATTTCTGAAGTGAAATGGGCATCACTTCCCGCAACAATTGGTTTATTGTACTTTTTGGCTAATTCCATCCCTTTTTCATTTTCTTCTATAGTACTTCTGGCGTTAAATCCTTCAATGGCATCAACAGAGTTTAATAACTCTTCATTTAATTTATGACCTCTGTAGGGATGAGGAAGTACTACAATTCCATCTTGTGCTTTAATTTCTCTTATTACTTCCATGCTATTTCTTGAATTTATTTCTTTATTCAAAAAAAGACCTATAATATCCCCAATCTCTGTATTTATCTCACATCCAACTATTACTATTAAATTAGGATCTTTGTTTATCTTTTTAGCTTCAAGTCCTCCTTTTATTGTACCGTGATCAGTTATCGCAATTCCATCTAGGTTTTTTTTTTGCAATTTTTATTATCTTAGAAGGAGACTGTATTGAATCAAAAGAATACTTTGAATGTATATGTAAATCAATGATCATGTTCAATCTCCGGTTTGCCATGTGGATATCTTAAGTTTTTCTTTTTTATTCTTAAATATATTTCCGAGACTGTATCAATAAATTGAAATAAATTTGGTTTTATATCGTTATAATCCAAGTCATTTGTGATATTTTTATTAAATAAATTAACGAAATAATTTCCTAAACAATTATTTGCGATGGAATATACGAAATCTGGGAACATCCATTTAAATATCAAATTATTATTATATTCAAAAACGGGTTTAATATCTCCATCTATACACATCTTAACTGCAAGATATGGAAAATTAACTCCAGATGCAATTGCAAGATCTAAGGAACCCCAAAATTTTGGGTTAATTTCTATTAATTTAAATGTGTTATCTCTGATATCTTTTTTAAACTCTACCATTGCCACCCCATGCCAAGAGAGAGATTTTAGAAGTCTTAAACCAATTGCATTTAGATCTGGATCATAAATGCTTTGCGCCATTGTACTTGGTCCACCAGTAGGTGGATATTCATGAAGTCTCTTATGCGCAAAAATTGCTCTAGGTTCACCATGATTGAAAAGTGCAAAAAAACCGTATCCTTCACCAGGAATATATTCTTGAATTTGTGGAAACTTTCCGGATTCTATTTGTTGTGGATGGGAAATACATACTTGTGTATATAATATCATTAATTCCTTTTCATTATTTGCATACTTTACAGATCCTGATTCTTCCGGTGCTTTAATTACGACAGGATATTGAAGATCATTTGAAATTTTTTTTACCTCTTCTATTGACATAGGAAATATTGTTTTTGGTGTGGGAATACCCATTTCCATCGCAAATTTAATCGTTTTATTTTTATCAGATGCTATGAGCATAAATTCATAATTTGGAAGTGGGACTTTTACGTATTGTTCCAAAGTTTGCTGATATTTTGAAATCTTCATACAACTTTTAAATCCAATGGGCAACAATACATCGCAACTTTCTTGTTTAATTATGTCTATAAGGTTTGAGATAAACACTTTTTCATTAATTTGATCTGAATATAAATACTGTTTATTACAATATTTCGAATAAAAAGACATATTTCGTTCATACATTGATGAAGATATGACTTCAATTCCCTGTTTTCCAAGAGCTCTAACAGCTGCAAGACTATGTTTAAACTCTCCATCAGTAATTAACACTTTCATTAATTACACCAACTATTCATGTGTGAATTAGTAAAATTCTTGACATTATATATTGTTTTTACAAAATATATTGTTTTTACAAAATGCAATTTCTTCACCACTCGTCATCCAAGCTCTTTTCTCTGAACAGTATTCCAAAATTTTCTCATAAAATTTCAAATTCTCCTCCTGCATGTATGTATTATGCCATAAGATTGTAATTACACCATTACACTGCTCAACAGTATCAATCAGACTTTTTGTGAATTCCCATGCCTTTTTAAAATCAAGTCGCATGTAATCTTTAAATAAAGTACAATCCATGATTGTCAGAGGGATCTCAAGAATGTCGATCTGTTGTCCAGTATTCACATTAATAGGTTTGAACGGATGGCACATTCCATTCCTAAATCCTGCACAATCAGCGTATCCAAATGTAGAGTCGTATTTGAAGCCTGCTTTACTCAATAATTCCCAAGTATTCGGTACCTTAAATCTTAAGTAGTGATTTCTGTATCCAATTACTTCTTTGCCGAGAACCTTCTCAAGCTTTTGCTTTTTTTTCTTGACGTCCTCAAAACTGTTGTAAGATTCATGTCCTCCGTGGAGACCAACTTCCCATCCATTTTCTGATATAGTCTTTAATTCATCTTCGATATCCTCTATATTATAGCTGTAGTCGCTCTCTCCGGATTCCAGAGTTAAAAAATAAAAGCTGGATTTTGCATCATATTTTGCTTCTAGCTCCATTATTTCCTTAAAGTTCCAGAAAGGATTTCGTTTTTTGTCAAGTATAGAAAAGGGGATTTTTATAGCATCTGTTAAATTTCCTTTAACAAAAGATCTTGCGGCTCCAAATATTGGGTACAATCTACCTGGATGAACAATGTCAATGTCGTGTGTAAGGCAAACAGCAAACTGTTTTCTGTCCGGATACTGCGGTCTCAGCCCATTTTCTAACAGAAATTTGGAAACACTGGGTTCAAAAATATTTCTTTGGCTGCCTAGATAGTACGGAAATCTCTCATACATATCACGAAAGGTCAGATCGTATTCTTCCTTTCTGGTAAAGAGATCCCAAAGTTCCTTGTTTTCTTTTAATTTCTTATACATTGTGTTCATCCTTTTTCAGGATTTTATAAAACTAAACTTACTTCTAAAATTGTGATTCCCTACTCAAACGATCTCATTTTAGTTTTGATCTACTCTCACAATTTTCGTATAAACAAAACCATTTTCAATAAACTCATTCGGTTCAACTATATTCCATCCAGAATAACTAGACTCTCTTTTCCAGTAAGCTCTTTAAGCCACTCAGCCTTCAAATAAAAGTATGCACTGTTTCGTAAAAATCACCACAGCATCCGCCTCGTAGATTTTTAATATTCCTTTTTCCACCTTTTAAAAATAGCATTTATTATTTCTATCTTGTTATCTCCAGTATTGAATTTGTTCAGAATTCTTAATTTTACGGAATTCAATGCCGTAACCAGTCACTGTATTCTGAAGAGTTAGTTCTGCAGCATTTCCTTCTCCATATGGATTTTCCCACTCAAGATTGGATTCAAGCATTTTTTTTGTGCATTCAATGATGTTTTCTCCACTTTCAGCAACAATATTTGCACCTACATCCACCGTCTCAGGCCTTTCTGTATTGTCTCGAAGCGTCACGCAAGGGACTTTTAGTATACAGCTTTCTTCCTGCACGCCTCCACTATCGGTCAGGATCATTCTTGCCCCGCTTTCAATCTGTAAAAATTCCAGATATCCAAGAGGTTCAATCAACCTTGTTCCTTCAGGAATTTCAAAACCAAATTCCTTGATCATTTTCACAGTTCTTGGATGGGCTGGGAAAATTATAGGAAGGCCGAATTCTTTGTAAATCTGCGAAAAACCGGAAAGGATTCTCCCTAGGCGTTCTGTGTTGTCCACGTTTTCAGCACGGTGGGCTGTGGCTGCAAAATATTCTTTTTCCTTTAAGCCGAGCTCTTTAAGGATATCTACTCCGTTCTTAGAAATCTCAAGGTTCTGATAGGCTGCATCAACGACCGTATTTCCTGTAACAAAGATTTTTTCATTGGGAATCCCTTCGTTTAGCAGGTACTTTCTTGAAGTCTCGGTAGGGGCAAAGAGGTAATCTGAAATATGGTCTGCAATGATCCTGTTTGTTTCTTCGGGCATAGTACAATCAAAAGATCTCAAGCCTGCTTCCACGTGCCCGATTTTGATTTGAAGTTTGGAAGCTGCAAGAGCCCCGGCAAGGACAGTATTTGTATCTCCCTGGACAAGCACAATATCCGGTCTGTCTTTAATCAGTATTTCTTCGATGGCTACAAGCATTTTTCCTGTTTGTTCTCCATGCTTGCCGGAGCCTACATCAAGATTGTACTTCGCCTGCGGGAGTTTTAACTGCTCAAAAAAGATTTTGTCCATTTCGTAGCTGTAATGCTGACCTGTGTGGAGAATATAATAGTCAATGCCCTGTTTTTCACATTGCCTTATAATGGGGCTCATTTTTATAATCTCAGGCCTTGTGCCAAGAATGATTGCAATCTTCATAGTTTTTACCTTGCCTGCGCCGGAAAATCCCATTTTCTCTTTAATTTTCATAGAATAGTAACAATACTTACATAAAAATAACTAAAATATTCTTTTTCTCTGACTTAGGGTCGTCGCAGAACAAATTATGCACAGACTTCAATTGAATGCCTTGATTTTTCAGATCGTTATCACCAACTGAAAAATAAATGTTATAAACAATATGTATAATTTATTTTGTGACAGTTATTTAGAGAGACTATATAAAGACCCATACCTAATACAAATTTTCCGTTTGGTTTCCGATCTATGTCCAAATTAAGTAGATCTGCGATCAGTACACCAGCCATCATAGCAAATACAATAAAATAATAGTAAATATATGCAGACCCATTTTTGCTTAACTCCTTACAAAACCCCTGTTAGATACCTCTCATTTAGATCGTTATTTTTGCTACTCAGGTAGTAGTCCCCTGAATTTTTTGCTCATAGTTATCTTACACAATTTATTAAATTGTAGAAGTGCAAAGTTTTTAATTTTTTGCAAATTTTTGTAGCAAATTTAAAGATTTCAGTAGTAAACTTAATTATTTTTTAACTTTATATATATGCCGATTCAGTTTGAAATTTCGATTTAGAGAGACAAATCTGTTGAAGATTTCTCAACAAAAGTAGGTAAACTTGTTAGAAATGACATGAGTAAAATCAAAAGAGAATTAAGGAACAAATCAGTCAATTACTTACCAAGTTATGCTAATATTTCAGCAGAAGCTTTAATCCCAGATACTCTTTTGATTATTCTATATACTCTAACCTTGACTTTATGGCTTTTACAGAAGTTTTATTGCATTTAAAGCAGGCCTGATAAATATGCCGTAAAAAAGCCGTAATTCCCGATTAAAGCTGCCGATCAATCCTTGCTGTTTTCCTCCGGTTTTTCATAATTTAGTTAGAAGTTGCCGCGAGTAGTCTTGGATTGTGGATATTTTGGAAATTACTTTTTCAAATGCGAATATCATATATAAAATATGTGAGAAGATGCCGTAAGGTTTGCAGGATAAATTTTTTGGAGTCTCAAGTTATACTTTGCGAGACATTCTTCATGGAAATTTATATTTATGAAGCTATATTTTCAGGCCTTTAGCAAAATCACTTAAGTTTATGTTCATTTTTACGAAAAGGGTGACCTATAACATTATTCCTCAACTATTGGCATCCTTCAGAATAATTTCAGTAAATTTATAGTATCCTCTTCAATTCAATGGAGAATTTTCCAACCTGAGAAATATGCATCAATTTCATCACACAGTTATAAAGTTGAATTAATAGCTTGAGGTTGTTTCTCAGACTTGATTAAATTCTTAAATTTTCTGCAAATACGTGAAATTTATTCTTACCCATAAAATTTAAAGAGGATACCATTTTTCTTTTTTGTGGATTTTATTCTGTTCGATTCCTCATTTATATACAATCAAAACCTTTCACTTGATTTGATTTTGATACCACTCATAAGTTTCTTTAATTCCATCTTCAAGTGAAATTTTGGCTTTCCACCCCAATCCATTCAACCTCGAAACATCCATCAACTTCCTTGGAGTCCCATCAGGCTTTGAAGTATCATAATTAATCTTCCCTTCAAACCCTACAATCTTTTTTATTAATTCTACAAGTTCGCTGATTGTAACATCCTCTCCAACCCCTATATTTACAAACTCTCCAACCTCAGAAAAATCATAGTTTTCCATCAAAAACACACATGCATCAGCCATATCATCCACATGCATGAACTCCCTAAGAGGCTTGCCTGTACCCCACACAACAACTTCAGGTTTGTTATTTACCTTCGCCTCATGGAATTTCCTGATCAGTGCAGGCATCACATGGGAAGTTTCAAGATCAAAATTATCATTAGGTCCGTAGAGGTTTGTCGGCATCACAGAAATGAAATTAGTTCCATACTGCTGATTGTAATGTTTGCAGAGCCTGATTCCGGCAATCTTAGATATTGCATAGGCTTCATTTGTCTCTTCAAGAGAGCCAGTCAATAGATATTCTTCTTTAAGAGGCTGAGGTGCAAGTTTTGGGTAAATACAGGAAGAGCCAAGGAAAAGCAACTTTTTCACACCACATTTGTAGGCAGCGTGGATAATATTTGATTCAATCATCAGGTTTTCGTAGATAAATTCGGCAGGATAGGTGCTGTTGGCAAGAATTCCACCCACTTTTGCTGCGGCTAAGAAGACATATTCAGGCTTTTCCTGTTCAAAGAATTCATTTACAGCTTGCTGGTTTATAAGATCTAGTTCTTTATGGGTACGAAAAATAAGGTTGGTGTAGCCTTTTGATTCAAGTTTTCTTTTAAGGGCTGAACCTACAAGGCCCCTATGTCCGGCTACATAAATTTTTGATTCTTTTTCCATTCTATCGCCTTTATTTAAAAAGAATTTTACCTTTTACGGTACTGTTCTGAAATTTATAAACTCCTAATATCTAATTCTGATTTTATTGAATCTTCCTCAGTTTCCGGGCTGGAAGCTAATTTCTCTGCAGGATAACTTTTCAGGACTTCTTCTTCATCGGACTTTACCATCATCTTTACCAGTTCTTCCAGTCTGACTTTTGGTTTCCAGCCAAGTTTTCTTCTGGCTTTTGATGAATCACCAATCAAAACTTCTACTTCAGTGGGTCTATAATACTCAGGATCTACTTCAACTAAGACTTTGTTTGTAATGGCATCGATTCCGACTTCTTCTTCTCCTTTTCCTTGCCAGATTATCTCGATTCCGAGTTCTTTGAATGTAAGTTCAATAAATTCCCGGACAGAGTGAGTTTCGCCCGTTGCTATAACGTAATCGTCGGGCCCTTCTTGCTGGAGCATCAGCCACATGGCTTCGACGTAATCTTTTGCAAAGCCCCAATCTCTTTTTGAATCAAGGTTTCCGAGGTAAAGCCTATCCTGCATGCCGTATTTTATCCTTGTAGCCGCCATTGTGATTTTTCGTGTCACAAAAGTTTCACCACGGATTGGAGATTCGTGGTTGAAAAGAATTCCATTACATGCAAAAATACCATAGGCTTCCCGGTAGTTGACCGTAATCCAGTATGCGTACAGTTTAGCTACTGCATACGGGCTTCTTGGGCAAAAAGGAGTAGTTTCTTTCTGAGGGATTTCCCGAACTTTTCCATAGAGTTCACTGGTAGAAGCCTGGTAAAATTTTGTTTTCTTTTCAAAACCCAGAATGCGTATAGCCTCCAGTATCCTGAGAGTTCCTATGGCATCAGAATTTGCCGTATACTCTGGAGTCTCAAAAGATACCTGAACGTGGCTCTGGGCTGCAAGATTGTATATTTCATCAGGTTGAACTTCCTGAATTATGCGAATTAGATTGGTAGAATCTGTCAAATCCCCATAATGCATGAAAAAATTAACATTTCTCTCATGGGGATCTTTGTAAAGATGATCAATTCTTGCCGTGTTAAAAGAAGAAGATCGCCGCTTGATTCCATGCACAATGTATCCTTTTTCAAGTAAAAATTCAGCAAGATAAGCGCCATCTTGACCTGTAATTCCAGTTATTAACGCAACTTTGGACAAGCTATTTTCCTCAACTTTGTTAAAAATCATAAGGATTAATTTATTAAATATCTAATCTCGTGCCGGGAATAATTTCACTCATTATAATTTCATCTTATCTGCATCGGAAAATCAATTTTACCTCTTAATTTTAAATAAATTACATTTATTAATTATTTAAATACATTGGTTTGCATGTATTACATCTGCTTCTAGATTTTTCTGACTACCTGTTCTTAATTATTATTTATAGTTGTATAAATAACCACTCAATATAATTGTTTAGATAAATTCCATTAAAAACAAAAACGTTTCTGAAATTTTGCTGAAAAGTTGGATTTTAAATGCAAATTATAAGACTACTTATTAGAAAATAGAAGAACTTTCAGGAGATTTGATACTTATTATTTATGATATGAATTTCTAAATTGCTGTCTGTATATATCTTGACAATAGTAGTTCAGACAGCATTGTTTGGTTTCTTTAGATAGAGCAACCAGGATTGGTTTTCGTTCACACCAAACTGTACAATAATTCTTTTTAAGATATATAAGTTCATCAATTTGACTAAATGGCAATGTCTTAAATTTGCTGTAAATTTGAGGTCAAATTTTTGCATAGTATGGAAAAAATTGATCTGCCGATATGTAATTTTCTACCCAATAACTTATTGAGATTTGTGATTTTACAGAAAAATTGGCACACTGCCTATTAAATCGTATAAGTGCAGAATTTTAATCTTTTTTGTAAATTTTTGTAGTAAATTAAAAGATTTAAGTAGTAAATTTAATTATTTTTAACATTATGTATGTCGATTCAGTTTGAATTCTCGCTTTAGAGAGACAAATCCGTTGAAGCTTTCTCAATAAATGTAGTTAAACTTGTTAGAAACAACCGGGGAAAATCAAAAAAGAATTAAGAAACAAATAGGACTTACGCAGTTAAAATGCCGAAAACTTGATATCTTTATAAATATACTTATGGCTTAGTGTTTCTCTAAAAACGTACGGAGTTATGGACATAAATCCACCTAAGTGTACCGACATTGACTACATTAATTTTCTCATTGCGGCTTCTAACGTTTTTAGCTGTACTGAAGCTGCTAGATGTTATCCAGACATAGCTAATGCTCCTTCTCATGATGCTTTTACTCGTTGCCTTCAAAGGCAACCTCCAGACACGGAAGCACTATGGGAGGAAGTAAAAAGTTATGTCAAGCTTAAGGGAGGATACCTAATTGTTGATGATTCAACATTAGATAAACCATACGCAGAAGAAATTGCTTTTGTTCGTCGTATGTGGAGTGGAAAACATCATCGTACTGTAAAGGGAATAGGCCTGGTTACCTTAGTTTGGACTGACGGTACAACCGTTATACCTATCGATTTTCGAATTTATAACATCGATGTAGACGACAAAACAAAGAATGACCATTTCCGTGATATGCTTGACAAGGCCGAAGAACGTGGTTTTAATCCCAAATTCGTTTTATTTGATACATGGTATGCAAGTGTGAAAAACCTTAAAGCCATTAGACAGAAAGAGTGGCATTTCCTTACAAGATTGAAAAATAATCGTTTGGTAAATCCTGACAACAAGGGAAATGTGCCACTTGAAACAGTAGATATTCCTCCAAAAGGACGTGTGGTTCACCTCAAAGCATATGGATTTGTAAAGGTGTTTAGGATAGTTTCAAAAAATGGAGACACGCAACACTGGGTTACAGATGTGCAAGAGATGGATGAAGCAAAACGTGAAGATTTGGCAAAGAAGTCATGGAAAATTGAGGAATATCATAGGGGAATAAAACAGTTCTGTGGTGTCGAAAAATGTCAGGCAAGAAAGGAAGAATCACAAAGAGCACATATAATGTTCTCATTAAGAGCTTTTCTTAGACTGGAATTACAAAGAATCAAAAGTGGAATATCCTGGTTTGAAAGTGCTATGAAAATTAGAAGAGTGGCAGTGACAGAATACTTAAGGAATCCCCAATACACGTTAAATTAATTCAAATATTTGAAAGTTTGGAAAAAACAATATGCTAGGAGCCAACTGCGTAACTCCTAACAAATTGGTCAATTACCAACCGGGCTAACAGTAGTTTAATTGTACTGACATTCTGACAGAAGCTTTAATCTCGGGCCTACCTTTTTGACAATCTGGCTTACTCTAGCCGAGACTTTTATCGATTTGAAAGAAGTTTTATTGCATTTGATAGCAGGCCTGATAAATATGCAGCAAAAAGGCTGTAATCCCGACCGAAGATGCCTGACCAATCACTGTTTTTTCCTCCGATTTTTCGTTTTTTAGTTAGAGATTGCCGCAAGTGGATTTGGATTGTAGATATTTTGGAAAATACTCATTCAAACGCAGAATACATTCATAAAATACATGAGAAGATGCCGTAAGGTTTGCAGAATAACTTTTTTGGAATCTCAATTTATACTTTACGAGAAATCTTATAATAGTAATTTAGATTTATGAAGCTATATTTTCAGACTTTTATTAAAATCACTTAACCTTATATTCAATTACACAAAAAGGGTAACCAATAACATTATTTCCCATAATTATTGACATTCTTCAGAATTAGTGCAGTAAATTTATATGATAGTTTTTCATATTAGTCTCCAAAAAGCTAATATTATAGTATATATTACACGGTTATAATATTATCGGAATTAAACGGCCTTTCAGGCTCATACGCAAATTCACTTAAAACTGTACAATATCAGGGGTCATCCAAATTGAGCTCAGGAAAAATAGTGGATAAGAGTGCACAGCACACAATCCAAAAACAAAGTGAGTGTGTAAAAAGCACAGCCCCGCAGAATGTCACAGTGATCCTTCCTGCCTTTAATGAAGAAATTTCCATCGGCAGTATAGTTCTGCTTACCAGACACTATGCCGACAACGTTATTGTGGTCGACGATGGCAGCTCAGACCGAACGGCCGAGATCGCAAGAAAAGCAGGAGCTGAGGTAATTATTCATGAGGTAAATAAAGGGAAAGGTGCAGCCCTCAAGACCGGATTTGAAGCCGCAGATGACCTGGGTGCGGATATAATAGTTACCATGGACTCCGATGGTCAGCATAACCCTGCCGAGATACCGAAGCTTGTCGAGCCTATCATAAAAGGTGAAGCCGACATGGTAAACGGCAACAGGTACTTAAATGGTCTGGATCAGAATACTCCCTCCTATCGCCGTATCGGCCAGACTATTCTTGACGGAGTCACCAAGCTAAACTCTGGGATTCAGATTACTGATTCCCAGAGCGGCTTTCGCGCTTTTTCAGCGTCAACGAAAGATGTTTTCCGATTCAAAGCTAAGGGAATGGCTATAGAAAGCGAAATGCTTGCAGACGCAGGAAAATCTGGCCTTCGTATAGCCGAAGTTGAAATTGGAGTCCGATACGACGTTGACTGTTCAACCGTAAACCCGATAAAACACGGCTTTGGAGTTCTTTTTATGATTTTAAAAGATATAGAGTTTAACAAACCTCTTTACTACCTTACAATCCCGGGACTGGTTCTTGGAATAAGCGGTCTTGTTATGGGCACTTTTTTCATACAGGATTTCACGATGGGAAAAAGTTTGTATTTCGGGCCTACCATGCTCATGATTCTGTTTATTATCATAGGGAGTTTCATGGCTTTGACAGGCATCCTGCTGCATTCGATATCTGCCATTTTGGAGGATGCGAAGGCATTTTAAACTGTGAGGAATTGTTTCTTAAAAACATTTAGACTAACTCTTTATTTATTATTGTCTTTATAGTAGGTAATTCAATGAAACTATTGGCGTTTGTTTCTACTATCGACTTAAAATACAAACTTGGGTGTACACCCTCATGGTGGCAGTTACTGAAGGCTCTCCATGAGACAGGAAACGAAGTTATAGTAGTCCCTTACCTCGGAGGAGCAGTGGAAAGTCTCTGGTGGAGAACATATGAGAATTCATGTAAACTTGAGAGTATTCTTTATAATAACTTCCTGAAATCCCAGAAGAAAGTTGCTGATCCTTCAAAACCCAATAAGTTTCTTTCTACCATAACTAAAAACTTAATCAATCTTGATATCAAGCCTAAGATCAAAAAACAACTCACGGACATTATAACTAAAGAAAAAGATCTTGATTTTATTCTTTTTATGAATATTCCACTTAACCATATCACAGGAATTCCTTCTGAGTTAAAAACAGAATTCGGGATTCCATGCCTTTATTATGATGGGGATATGCCTACAATCCTTCCCAAGTATGCGATGTCACGTGGATTTAAGTTTGACTACTATGTGAATTCGGACCTTTCAGAGTATGATGCTTTTTTTGTCAATTCAAAAGGAGTTATAGAAGACCTCAAGGAAGCCGGTGCAAAAAACGTTACTCCATTGTATTATGCAGCAGACGCAGATCTTTTTGCCCCTGTAAATGTTGAACAGACTATTGATGTCTCATTCTATGGTCACGGAAGTGAATTAAGGGAAGAATGGATGACAAATATGATTACAAATCCTAGTAAAAGGCTGCCTGATGTAAATTTCTCAGTAGGGGGTGGTAACTTCGGAATTGACATGGGGAATGCAAAGCTTATTGGTCCAGTTCCCTACAGCGCATTCCGCGAATTCTGCTGCAAAAGTAAGATCAACCTGAATATCACCAGATGGTCTCATACAAATATATATGCCTCTGCTACAGCCAGGCCGTTTGAACTTGCAGCTTACGGAGCCTGCATAGTTTCCCAGCCTTACAAAGGGATAGAAGAGTGGTTTGAAGTTGGAAAAGAGATTATTGTTGTCAATAATGAAGATGAAGCTGTAGAAACCTATGAATGGTTATTGTCCTCTGATGAAGAAAGGCTGAAAATAGGTGAAAGGGCAAGGCAGAGGATTCTGAAGGAACACACATACAGGCATAGGGCTAAAAAGATTATTGAAGTGTGCAAATCGTGTAACTGATGTGATTTATATGACTGAGAGACAAAACAAAAGAGATGATCGTCAAAAGTTAAAAAATATTAGCTTTGCTAGGAAAATCTTGCTAGGTCTCTCAATGTACATCCCCTCATCTGGATTCAAAAAAGCAGTGTTGAAATTGCTGGGTGCACATATTGGCAAAAATGTGTATTTTGGTCCTGGATCTCTTGTTCTTTCCAACGATTACAATAGTGTTCATATTGAAGACAATGTTTTTGTGGCTCCAGGTGCGTTAATAAATGTAAATAAGTTTACAGTTGGAGAAAATTCACATCTTGGGTATCAGTGTTTAATGGTAGGGGAGTCCCTCAAAATTGGGTCCAGATGCAATATCAGCAACCGAACATTTATAGAATGTTCCTATTCCCCAATACTTATTGAAGACGATGTAACTATTGGTGGATGTGCTATGATTTCAACTCATGACGGCTCTTACAGGCAGGCCTATGGTCTTGAAATGAAAGCGTCCCCTATAAAGATAAGATCAAATGCTTTTATTGGCAACAATGCTATCATTTTGCCTGGAATTGAAATTGGTAGAAAAGCGATTGTTGGAGCAGGAGCTGTAGTAACAAAAAACGCGGTGGCAAATTCAGTAATATGTGGAGTCCCTGCTAACAAAATTAGAACTATGGAGAGTTCAAATGAAAATATTACATGTAACTAATTTTTTCAAACCCTCTTGGGAAGCAGGTGGAATTGCAAGAGTCGCCTATGAAATTTCAAAAAATTTAGTAAAAGAAGGTCACGAAGTAACAGTTTTTACTACAGATGGATTTAAATCGAGGTTAAAAATAATTAAGAACAAGCCTGTTGATGTCGATGGGATAAATACCTATTATTTTCGAAATCTGTCTAATTATTTAACAAAACGCAATATTGTCATCCCTTATTATTTACCTTTTATAGCTAGAAGAAAAATTCAGGATTTTGATGTGATCCATATCCATGAGCATCGGACATTGCTTGCAGTAATCGTTCACTATTATTCAAAAAAGTACAATATTCCATATGTACTACAAGCTCATGGAACACTTCCAAACACGATTGGGAAACAGAAGCAAAAAAATATATTTGATGCTATATGGGGAAATGAAATATTAAAGGATGCATCTAAGCTGATTTCAGTATCCGATACAGAAGTTGATCAATATTTACAAATGAAAATACCTTCAGAAAAAATATATACTATCCCTAATGGCATGGATACCAATTCTTTTTGTAAATTACCTGCGAAAGGAACATTTAGAAAAAAATACAATATCAATGAAAATAAAATTGTTTTATTTTTAGGTAGGCTTCATGAAAGGAAGGGAATAGATTTTCTGATTAAAGCATATGCAGATTTGATAAAAGAAAAAAATGATGTTGTACTGGTTTTAGCAGGTTCAGACGATGGCTATCAGGACAAAACAGAGTTACTAATTGATAAATTTAATTTGAAGAATAATGTGATAATTACTGGTTATATTGATACATTTGATAAATTAGCAGCTTATGTAGATTGTGATGTCCTGGTATACCCTTCGATTCTTGAAATATTCGGGCTCGTGCCATTCGAGGCTATAATGTGCGGAAGTCCTGTAATAGTTACTGATGATTGTGGGTGTGGTGAACTTATAAAAAAAGCTTCTTGCGGGTGCTTAGTAAAATATGGAGACGTAACTGATTTGAAAAACAAAATGAAGTTAATTCTTGAAAATCCTGATCTTGGAAATAAATTTGTTGAGAATGGACAAAAATATATTACAAATAATTTAACCTGGCCATTAATTTGTAAAAAAATCGAGGCCCTTTATGAGAATTGTATTTACAAAACATAAAATATGAATCTGCGACAATCTATTACAATTTTCTCTGTTCTCAGGATAGTGAAATTTCCAATTTCTTATTTAATCGCACAGCATTTCCTTCTTTTGGGATTGAATGCATAAGTTACACCCAAAGCAGAAAAGAACGAGATCTCGTCCTTCTTTGATATTAAACAAGCAAAGGAATATATATGTCACTTAAAAAAGATACAATTCAAAAAAACAGAGTTTGTGTAATCACTTTCCCACCCCTGAAAGCAGGGCTCACTCCATTATCAAATCTTATTGATATTTTAACATCTTCTTCTGACGAGGTATATCTAATCACTGGAAATGCTGGTTATTATCATTTTACTGATAATAAAAATATTCATTTGTATGGTATATTCCATTCAACAGGTAACAGTTCAGTTAACAGGATTAAAAACTATATTTGTACTCAATTTAAAATCGCTTGTTTACTATTAAAGATAATTAATAAGGTTGACATATGTATTTTTTTCCTGGGGGGGGAAATGTTAGTTTTATCGCTGATACCCGCAAAGTTATTTAAAAAGAAAACAATTACTATGCTTTCTGGATATTCAATAAAATACGAGAAAGATATTCTATCGAAAATAGTTACAAAATTATGTACTATAAACTTTAATCTGGTAGACAAGATAATATTATATTCTCCACGTCTCATAAATGAATGGAACTTTGAAAAATATTCCCATAAAATATTGATAGCTCCCCGGCATTTTTTGAATTTTTCTAATTTTAAATTAAATGTTGAGTTTAGTCAAAGGAATGATTTCATCGGGTACGTAGGTCGTTTATCTGAAGAGAAGGGTATTATAAATTTTATAGAGTCAATTCCTCTTATTTTAAAACAAAAGCCATATCTGAATATTTTGATAATAGGTGATGGAGATTTAAAAAGTAACGTTAATAAGTATCTTTCTCAAAATGGACTTGAAAACAATGTAAAACTTGTTGGATGGAGTTCTCATGAGGATCTTCCCAAATATTTAAATTCATTAAAATTGCTAGTCATTCCTTCTTATACGGAAGGTCTTCCTAATATTATGTTAGAAGGAATGGCTTGCGGTACACCTGTACTTGCTACAGGAGTGGGAGCAATTCCTGATATCATAAATGATGAAAAAACTGGCTTTATTATGGAAAATAATTCTCCGGAATGCATTGCAAAAAACATTTTCCGCGCTATGGAACACCCAAATCTTGAAAATATTATAGAGAACTCTATTATTTTTGTAAAAGATAACTTTACTTACAAAAAAACAGTGGAAAGATATTCAGAAATACTTAGCAATATTCAATAAATTTACAAATCCGTTATTTATAAAAACTTTATGACTTGAATGGATTGTTACATTAGCTTTAACATAGCTTTAACATAGCTTTTACATTAGCTTTAACATAGCTTTTACAATTAGCTTTTACATTAGCTTTAACATAGCTTTTACATTAGCTTTAACATAGCTTTTACATTAGCTTTAACATAGCTTACATTAGCTTTAACATAGCTTTTACATTAGCTTTAATTTAGGGTGATCTCACAGAAATTTTAAAAAAATTTATAAATATATACTTAATATATCTTTAAAAATTTTTATCAATAACTATTTAAATGGTTTCAAAAGGATATATTGAATAGTTTAGTGGAAGGATAAAAGTGCGCTCCAAAGATAAGTACATTAATACCCCTAGATACATAAAATTAGCATCAATATTTGGGTTTATAATAATATTATCAGCCTTAGCTATTATAATTAACAATCATACCCCTAGTGCATATGGTTTTTCAATATACAAAATGTATCCGGAATATTTTTGGATCCTTATTGTTATAGCTATTTTCATAGGTCAGATGATATTAATATATAACGCAGTTTCCAAGTATGAGAATAATAGTTGGCTAATTGGTTTTTTAATGATAATTATTTCAAATCTAATTTTATTGTGTATGCCGATTATCAGAGGATATTTCATACATGGCAGGGAAGATGTTTTAACTCATATTGGTTATATGGTTGATATTGAGAATAAACATAATATTATTTCTAACCCTTATCCCATGCTTCACATAATAGGTTTTACACTAAAATCCTTCTCTGGTTTAAGTTATAACGATATTACTATGTTTTTACCTATATTTTATTCATTATTATATATATTTTCATGGTATATTCTTGGGAAATATATATTTAAAAATAAACGTGATCTATATATAATGTTAGCATTTTCTTCGATACTATTACTTGGCAGTAAAAATGTTATGCTTAGCCCTAATGGGCAAGCAATTCTTTTTGTCCCTTTATTTCTTTATATCTTTTTTAAATCGAGATTACCAAAGAACGCTGCATCATATTCGATTCTGTTAATTCTACTTAGTTTTTTTATAATATTTTCTCATCCTTTAGTCACAATTTTGCTTACAGTAACGATTCTATTATCTGATATTACTATGTATTTTAATAGTACCAAAAATTCTGAAGTTAAAATAAAAAAATCAACTAATTTATTATCAATTATGATATGTTCCTTTCTTGTATGGTCTTCATATTTACATATTCTTGCATACAGTATAGAAAATATAGTGTTTACATTAATATCCAGTGACGGAGGCGGCTCTGAATTTGGGAGATATCAAACTTCTGTTAGTTCTGTCGATATATCTATTCTGAAAATTGTCGGACTAGTACTAAGTATATACGGTTCCTACGTCTTATTATCCATGCTTTCTGTCATCTGCATAATATACATACTTACTTTTTGGAAAAAATATAATATGAAAATGAATTATTATCATAAACTTTCAATATTAGGGTGGATATTACTGATATGTGTCTCAGTGTTATTATTTTTCTTTAATGATCAATTTGGTTTCATAAGAGTTTATAGTTATTCAATATTTTTCTCTATTATCTTGATATCTTTTTCAATAAGTATGTTTCTGAGAAGACCTTCGAATAAAAATAAAAGTAACTTGAAAGTATTGGTAGTAATATCTTTATTTTTGATACTTATCACGAGTTTATCCACATATAGTTTATTTTTGTCACCTGCAATTTTAAAAACAGATCAACAGACCCCAGAGAGCGAGTTTTCTGCAATGAAAACATTTTATGAGGTAAAAAATGATTATCCTGTATTGGAACGTGGAACAGTAAACCATAGGGTTCATAATGCAATTTATGGAGTATCAGGCACTAAGAAAAAAGATATTCTTCATGACGATCTAGTTATCAAGCATTTTGGATACGATAACAATTCTTCGTTAAGTGACTCTTATAACAAATCATACCTAATGATTAATTATATTGGTAGAAACCAGGATCAAGAAATATTGCCAAAATTTGAAGACAGATGGAGTTTTAATTATAGTGACTTTGTGCACTTAGATAATGACGCTGGAGTTGTTAAATTTTACTCCGATAAATTCACAGACATTTATATTATCAAACCTTAATTTAATTTGATCGTATGATATATCTAAATATAAAATATATAAAATTTAAGTTTTATAAAAAGTAATATTCAAGCAGTTATCCGATTAAAAGGAATCTCTATGAAAGTGTTATACTTAATCTCGACAATGGATCCTCACTCGGGAAGGGGAGGGCATTATTATAGTTTAAGAACTACTGCTGAAGAAATTAGTAAAAAATTGGATTGTGCTATAGTTGTTATCGGAAAAAGAGAGTCGCCGGTTATAAATCAGTCAAAAGTAAAGGTATATAATTTGATCTATGAAAAAATAAGTGTTATTAAAGTAATGAAAGATCTGAAAAACATTATTGATATTGAGTGTCCTCAAGTTATTCACAGTTTTGATGAAGATACTTTCTTTTTTGGAAGTTTAATCAGTAATATTTCAAAAAAACCATATATTCATACGAAATGTGGAGGTCCAAATTCAAGGATAGCTTTTCCAAAAGTGAATAACTTAATATTGTTTTCTCAAGAAGACGTTAGGTTTTATCAGTCTTCAAGAAGATTTAAAAAAACAAATCTATTTTTTATTCCAAATAGAATCAGGGAAATTCCTTCAGATTTTTCAAGAATAAAAAACATAAAGTTATCAGCAGATTGCAATGAATCAAAAGTATTTCTAATAATTTCCAGGCTTGAAGAATACAAAAAGAACGACATACTACAGGCAATAGATCTTGTAAAAAAATTAAACTATGATGGGATAAAAACTAAGTTAATTATTATTGGAGCTCTCCAAGATGTAAATGTTGGTAAAGAAATAAAAAAGAATATGGATAATAATATTTACCTGTTCACAGATGACGAGTACACAATTAACGCGAGTCAGCTAATTGATGTTGCAGACTTTGTTATTGGTGGCGGAAGAAGCTTTATGGAGGCTGCATTGAAGGGGAAGATTATGCTATGCCCCTTAAAGAATTCAAATTATCCGTTATTAATTACAGAAGAAAATTTTCAAAGTGCTTTTGATCAAAACTTTTCAAGTAGATTAACTATTGATAATTTTGATCCAGATGATAATTATAAACAAATTTTTCAAGCGTTAGTCAATGAAGAATATGCAAATAATATTACTAGTTTTATAAAACGAGTTTCAAGTAAAAATTTTGAAATCAGCAGTCAGCTCAACAGATATTGCAAGATTTATAACGAAGCAAAATATAAAATGCATCTTAGTATATTCGACATATTAACTCAATATTTCAGAATGGTTTATTGCAATAAACTAATCCCAAAACTTAAAACTACTTGATTAAAGCCTGTTCAAGAATCGATCTTCAATCAAACCAAGATCTACTGAGCTTTTATCCATAAGACAAAAGCAACTATATAAGGCAGTCTCAAAACTGCATTTGACTTTACATTTGGAACAATATGCTATAATTCAAGGCAAATACCTTAGATTTCGGGATAATTTCCGATTTAGAAAAGCCAACAATTCCAATTATCCAATTGTAGACATGGATCGAGTTTTAAGACCGCATGACATGGTATATTTGTAGACAAATTACTAGAATCGGTTTCAAACACGCAAATTGAGGTGATTCTCTAACGTTTAATCGGTGACACGTGAATCAATCCTAAAATAAAATTGATATCACTTTTTTTACAAATAAATATATCACTTAAACTTAATTGAGTAATTTTCATATAGTAATACAAAATAGATACTGATGCAAGCGTATAACTAATGGTTGAAGCAAAAGCAGCACCGCAGCCTCCAAAATCTGGTATTAAAATTATATTAAGCACAATATTGATTAAAACAGCTGGTAAAAATAGTTTTATAGTAATATCAGGTTTCCCTCGACCAGCCAGATCCATATTAATAATTTTAAAAAAACTCATCATAACTATTCCAGGTAACAATATTTTTAGCATTCTGATACTTGGAATATATTCTTCTCCATACAAAAAAGGAATTATATATCCACTTGCAAAATATAAGAACACTGACCCGATAAGGACAACAGGGAAAATGATTCTTACCATTTTTGCAATATCTTGAGAAAATTTATTTGAATTTTTTGAGTTTGCACTATATGCAAAAATAACTAGTCCAAAAGCCGTCGGCAGCTGCCATAATAATTCAGCAAAACCAACTCCTATTGTATATTGACCTATTTCTGTAACATTACTTAAGCGTTCAAGTATGATTATGTCTACTCTATAATTAAGATTCAAGATAAACAATGAAAAAGCATAAATAAATCCTATAGAAACCATTTTTGTAATTATTTCGGATTTCCAGCATATCTTTAAAGAATATTCACTATTAATCGATAACAAGGCGTATATAGCAAGCACAATTTTGGCAATCAGTGTGGCTAAAACTGCGCCTAATATATCTAATTTGATAAAAAATACTAAAAAAGTAATGAGTACAAAATTAATTATAGGTACCAAATACATTACTTTGTTAAATTTATTTATTTGTTGTTTGCCGATTAAAATCCCAGTAAAGTAATTTATAGTCAGATCTGCAGGGATTGTTAGTGACGCAAGTAATATTAACATTAGGTTATAATCTGGATTTTTAGTGTACGAAATTATTGCAACTGAAGTTAAAACTCCAATTATGCTCGATGAAATAAGTAATAATAATGTTACACCTACAATGTCTGACTCTGAATACTTTTGTTTACCAAGATAATAAACAGTTGCCTGGCGCATTCCCAGACTTAAAAGGCTAATCAAGATTGCAGGATAAACTAAAAGAGCCGTAAAGGCCCCTCTTCCCGCAGGTCCAAGCCATCTCGCAAGTAGTACTCCCGATACGAAACTTATAATTAATGTCAACATCTGAGTGCCAAAAACAGATATGCCATCTTTTGCCAAACTGTAGTTCTTTACCATTTTATACCCTACGTTATTCAATTATTTTTGCAGGAATTCCTACTGCAGTTGAGTTTTTAGGTACATCGATCAGTACAACTGAATTTGCACCAATTACAGCATTTTCATGAACAGTTATTCCACCTATAACTTTTGCCCCAGAATAAATTATTGCTCCTTGTTTTATTGTGGGATAGGACTTGGGTTCATCTTTATGCCCATGGCTTCCAAATGTAGTTTGTTGAAAAATTGTAACTTTATCTTCAATAACCACTCCCGCTCCAATAATTACACCTGAAGGATGAGCAAATTTTATTTCTTTACCTAACTTAGCTCTATAATCGATTTCATTGCCGCCAAGAAGATATTGTCGATATTTAATAAAAACGAGAGCTCTACGGGTCATTTTCGATTTTAAATAACAATATCTAGAAATACGATACCAAAATATCAGTTTAAAAGAAATATTCAAAAAAAAGATCGTAACCTTACTCAATAAGTTTTTGCCACCGTAGAAAACTAAATCTTGATTTATATCTTTCAAGCAGTTTTTTAAACTATATTTGAGGTCATCTTTATTCAATTTTTCCAACCTCATGCAACGATCTGAGACTTCCCAGCTCTCCTACATACCTCACTTCGCTTTCTAAACAAAGTCCATAACGTTGATATACAACTTTTCGGATATATTGGAAAATAGAAATCACATCTTTAGCAGTGGCATTCCCCAGATTTACTATAAAATTGGCATGTTTTTCCGAGATTTGAGCACCACCTATTTGATAACCTTTTAAACCTGCTTCTTCAATTAACTTTCCGGGAGGTGCAAAAATATCGTTCACAATAGGATTACTTAAAAAAACAGATCCACAATTGGGATAATTAAGTGGAAACTTGTTTTTACGATTATCCAGTATTTTTCTCATTTCAGACTTTATTCTTTCTTTTTCTCCAAATTCACATTCTAGCTCAATTTTACAAATAATATAATCTGAATCCTGAAATACTGATTTTCTGTAAGAAAAATCACATTCTTTTTGGGATAAAGATATTAAGTCATAATTCTTGTCAATAGCCCATACTTTTTTGACAACGTTTCCTATGCATTTTCCACCGCTCCCTCCATTCATAAAAATAAGTCCACCAAGGGTGCCTGGAATTCCAATGGTATGTTCAAGACCTGATAAACCACTATCTGATAATATTTTTGCAAATTTTGGAGTCCAGATACCTGCCTCTGCGCAAGCCTTTTTACCCCTAATAGTATACTTAGAAAAGTTTTTACCCATTTTTATTATAATTCCACGAAAACCTTCATCAGAAAAAAGTAAATTTGTTCCATTCCCTATAACCATTGTAGGAATTTTCATTAAGTTGGCATATTGTATTATTTCGAGTATCTGTTCGATAGTATAAGGTTCAATTAAAACATCTGCAGGACCACCAATCCGCCAGCTACTGTGCTTTGAAAGAGGCTCTTTTAAACAAATGTCTCCTAGATTTTTATTAATCAAATTATTTATTTTATCCATATCTTACATTTCCCCCCAGTGAAATTAATTTTTCTATAAAATTGTCGTATCCTCTTTCAATCTGCCAGGCATCTAAGATCCGGGTCTCACCTTTTGCCACCAGCCCAGCTAACACTAATGCGATACCAGCTCTGAGGTCAAGAGCTCTTACTTGAGCACCATTAAGGGGATTCCCACCGATGATTTCCAGTATATTACCGTTGATATTATATTGCAAGCCCATTTTGGCCAGTTCACTTGCATAACAATATCTACCAGGGAAACGTAAATCAATAATTTTGGAACTACCTTTTGCACAGGCGCCATAAACAGCAAATAAAGGTTGCATATCCGAATTAATTCCCGGATAAGGGCCGGTGCTAATCTCTATTGGATAGGGGGTTCCCCCTCTTACGATCAGACTATTGTCACCAATATAGTACTTTGCTCCACTTTCACGAAGATGTATTAATGGAACTTCAAGATCTCGGAAAGGAAAATTAATAATTTCAATATCTCCACCTGTAATTACTGCAGCAATCAACCAAGTAATCGCTTCCATATTATCAGGAATTACAGAATATTTAACTCCATATAATTTTTCTACCCCTGTAATTTCTATATGTTCCTGTCCAAATACCTGGATTTTTGCACCCATCTTATTAAGAAAATTAATTAAATCTAAAATTTCAGGACGAATATGAGGGTTCCAAACTTTAGTTATACCTTCAGCCAAACATCCACATATTATTGCATTTTCAGTAGCACCTGTTGAACGAATAGGTAAAAATATATCGGTACCTTTTAGCCCATCTTCTGCTTTGGCACAAAGCATATCATTTTCAACCCAAACTTTTGCCCCCATGTTCGTGAGAATCATTTCGTGTAAATCAAATTTTCTTTCTCCGAGATCACACCCTCCGGGAAGGGGGACTTTCGCTTCGCCTATACGGCTTACTAATGCACCTAATATAAGCAGGGTATTACGAATTGAACGTTTACTCCAATCTAAAATTGGTGAAGGAACTTCTTTTTCAGAAATAACTATTTTTTCGTCATTTATAATGCATTTCTTCCCTAGAGCTTCTAACATGCCGACATGAATTTGAGCGTCAAGTAATTTTGCAGGATAATTCATTAGATCTATTTTTTCTTCTGTTAGTATCGAAGCAGTAAGAAGTTTCAAAGCACTATTTTTTGCTCCACTTATCTTTACTTTTCCTTTAAGATGGGATGGCTGAATAATATATTCATAGTTATCTTGATTCATTCACATTCCTTCTCATGAATCTTTAAACTCAAATGTAATGTCTAATATTTGTCTGCTCATAAATATCAGATAATATGTTAATTTCAACTAATCTGCAATATTTATGCAGTTGGGTCCTTTTGAGCATTTATATTTATTAGGATATTTAGAATTGTGAAAGTTGCTGAAAAATCACAAATTAAGGAATAAATATTAAATCTATTGAACATAGAAAATACACCCACCTTTTCAGATTTGATCAGTAAATCTCTCTAACAGTTTAACTTAACTTCATTGGTCATCGGTTAAGGAATTTTCTTGCCTGAAAGCTATCGATTTTGCATTAGAATCCGACATTAAATTTTGGCCTATTTACATGAAATCGATACCTTGTTTCAGCTCATAATTTATTAAAATATTTGACAAATGTTAAGGAAATCGACGCAATTTGCCCCGATTCCTCACTTAACCAAAAACACATGAACTTAACTTATTTTGTGAACCACTGTACTACTTTTTCAAGTTCTTTCTTAAAATTATCAATTGGGTTATATCCAAATTCTTTAGCTTTTGAGATATCTGCTAATGAGTGCTTAATATCCCCTGGTCTTGGTTCCGCATGTACTGATTTTATTTTTTTTCCCAGAATTTCATTAATGTAATCAACTAATTGATTAATTGTAATTCTTCGACCACATGCTATATTGAAAACTCCAGTTTTCTTAGACTCACAGGAAAGAATATTCGCATCAACAACATTTTTGACAAAAGTGAAATCTCTGCTTTGTTCTCCGTCTCCATATATCACAGGACTTTCATCATTCAAAATTGCAGTTATAAATTTTGGAATCACAGCTGCATATTGAGAATTGGGGTCCTGCCTTGGGCCAAAAACATTGAAATATCTTAAGCTGACTGTTGGAAGGTCATAAAGATCCTGAAAAACCCTGCAGTACATTTCTCCGGTTGCTTTTGTAATTGCATATGGAGACATCGGATTTATTGGCATATCTTCTCTTTTCGGGAGAGTTGGCGTATCGCCATACACCGAAGAGGACGAAGAAAAGATTACTTTCTTAATTCCAGCATCTTTTGCAGCTATCAGAACATTCAGTGTTCCTGTGACATTAGAGTTGTTTGAACTAAAAGGATCTTTCACACTTCTTGGAACACTGGGAATTGCAGCTAGATGAAAAACGTAATCTTTGTCTTTGAATATTTCTGTTAAATTCAAGTCTACTATACTGCCTTGTATTACAGTTAGATTTTTGTGGCCCAGTAGATGCCTTATATTTTCAATCGTACCTGTAGATTCGTTATCAATAACTGTTACTTCGTTATCCTCAAGTAGCCTCTCAGTAAGATGGGAACCGATGAAACCCATTCCACCTGTGACTACTACATTTTTATTTTTCAAATAATCCCTCCTGAGAAACTATGATTATATAATTATGAAAGTCGTTGTAGTTTTCGTTTCTGGACCTCTTTTTTAATTTGCTGAATATGTCCTCTTCCAAGGGCTTTAACTTCGCAGCCAAGTTCGAAATATCTTCTGATATCCTTATCCGATAATATTCCAAAACAGTCAATAACTGCGATAGGTCCGCCAGCCATCTTTACGATAGTATCCGGCTCAAAGTTAAGATATTCCTTATGTGGAACTGCAAGGATCAGGGCTTCTATATCTTTAATTGCTACTGAAAAGTCACTTTCGATTTTTAGCTTTGCCAGACCTTCCTGGTTTCTGAAGAAACGTTTCCGTGAATGGCCGGAAGACGGATATGTGTCCTGGTTTTCCATTTCATACCAGTGATCAACGTATGGGTCATGAACACGCATCTCAGCGCCCATTTCAGTCAGTTTCCGGACTACAATTTCACTTCCACTGTATCTTGTATCACCTACATCCTGCCTGTAACTGGCCCCGCAAATGAGGACATCTGCTCCGGCTATATAGTGGCCCATATTTCGAAGAGCATCTCGCGTAAGTTCGGCTACATGAAGGGCTCTTGTGTCGTTTATATCAATTGCTGTGGGGGTGATCTTGAAGATCTCATCTCCATCCTCAAAGCCCAGAATATGCTTATAAGCCCAGTAACCCAGACCTCCATCTTTTGGAAGGCAATAGCCTCCAATCCCTGGCCCTGGGAAAATTATGTTACTGTGAGTTGGGCGCATTTTGATTGCATTAATAACTTTTATGAGGTCAACACCATTTTTTTCAGAAAAAAGACTCCATTCATTAAGGAAAGCAAGTATTGTTGCACGGTAGGAGTTCTCAACGATTTTTGCAGTTTCAGATTCGATGGGTCTATCCATTATGGTCAGAGGGTAATCTTTGGTGTTTATTACTTCACTGAGGAACTTTTCAACCTTTGCTCTTGCTTTGTCAGTACAACCTGCACAGACTCTCCAGAAATCGCGTACACTTGCCACATAATCTTTCCCAGGCATAACACGTTCAAAACTATGTGCGAGTAAAGGAGTTGAATCAATTCCACGCTTCTGGAATGCTTTTTTCAGGAGAGGAAGTGCAACAAATTCGGTAGTCCCTGGGGCAACAGTTGTTTCTATTAGCACAAGGCAATCAGGGCAGATGTTTTCTCCAATTATTTTCATGGAAGCTTCAAGTGCTGCCATATCGGCTTCGCCGGTTCTAACATTTCCAAGTTCACACTTTACATAATCGCACTGGATATCTACCACAACAACATCAGCAAGTTTCAGACATTCATTTGTGTATGTAGCTACAAGCGTTTTTGTTTCAAGAACACAGCGTTTTATAATCTCATCTACTTCTTTATCTTCTGATTTTACAGGAGATTGTCCTCTGTTGATCAGTGGTATTTTCCAGTAACTGCGCGTACTTGGTCTCTGACAACCGATTACAAATTTGCTATAATTCCCGTTTTCGTCTTTAGTATCCGCAATAATCGCAGCCATTACAGCTCCAACAAACCCGACACCCATCACAACGACAATCTCTTTCCCTTCCTCACGGGCTTTGTCCACAAGACCTTTAACTCTGTTAAACTCTTCTTTGTATTCTTCAGGCTCAGGTATTGGAAATTCTTCTCCTTCCGGACTAACCGAATAATTTATAGTATTAGAAGTAAGGTCAACGGACCCACTCTTTTCACCTTGAAGGCTTTCATGAACAGCCGAATAATTTTTTATTTGAGAAGACATCACTTATCTCTCCGAAAACTTTCAATCCAACTGATTATTTTCTAACTAAATCTCGTATTGTATCTGATCTTGTGCCGAGAATAATTGCAAGCTTCATATTTTTACCTTGTCTGAGCCGAAAAATCTCATTATCCCTATTAATTTGGCATGAAAGTACCGTGGTTTGAAAGGTGCTTTCATTCCTTTGTGCCTCTTATTCGAAGAATTTCATGTTTATTTTTATAGAAAAACACATTATAGTTATTTAATTTCTTTGATTCACATTTATGCCTTAGTCTTCAGGCTATTTCGGATTTTTTTCGCTTGATTTCAAGTTCTGTTTTTATTTTTATATTAGTTATTTATATGAACTCTTCTGCAATATAATTTTTAAATAAATCCTGTTATACATAAAAAAACTTTCCCAAATTACACTAAGATTACTATTTTAAAGGCAAAATAAGAGTTATTAATGTCTGACTGTTTACCTTTGAACTTGAGTCTTCCCACAAACTGTTTATATCAAGTAAATTTTTTATAAATAAGGAAAAACTGGAATCTATCATATTAGCCAGAAGCCCTCTCTTGAGAAAATTGACCGACCCATAAAGAGACTAAAAAGAAACAAATCCAAAAAAAGTTATAATTTGTCTAACGAGGTTACACCTGGCAAAACATTTCTTTTCCGACTATGATAAATAAAGTATATAGAAAAGAGACTCTTTGAACGAGAATTATTAAAAATAACTTAATCAAAGTTGCGCTGGCACACCCGCTACAAGCAACAAGGGTATGTTCGCGCCACAGCTCCAAATTCCGTTAAAGGAAAAATAACCCAAAACAATTTAGTTTGAGCAGAAGTTAATAATCGAAAATGGAAGACTATGGCTCTTCGCTGTTTCGAGTGGGTAATTTATATCCACTTCCTATATGTGATTATCCACTTCCTATATGTGATAGTGACGTATTTAATATTTAGAAAAGTTTGTTGTTAAAAACCACATTCAAGTTCGATGCTTTTCATTTTGGTCGGGCAGCTATGCAACTACAAAATTATTTTCATTAGTCATCGGTTAAGGAATTTTCTTGCCTGAAAGCTATCGGTTTTGCATTAGGAGCCGACCTTAACTTTTGGCCTATTTACATGAAATCGATACCAAGTTCCAGCTCATAATTTATTAAAATTTAATAAATGGTGAGGAAAATTGACGCAATTTGTCACGATTCATCACTTAACCGAAGACGTATGAAATTATTTTCAACCCATACAAAACAGCGAAGAGCCGAAATTATACTATCATCAACGGTTACTGAGGAAGTTTTCCATCCCCGCAGCAAGCTAGCGGGGTATTCGATTGAAATAACCCTATTACTAAAATTGGAGATTAGATTATGATCTCTCGGTCCTATTCAGAAATAAAAGATAAAATTACTTTAATTGATGGTATTAGTATTATTTTTATTGTACTCTTTCACGAGTTAGGTGGGATAAATCGACCAGATGCCATATTTTTGATAAGATATCTTGCCACATTTGGCCTAGTTTTGTTTACATTCTCATCTGGACTTAAAATGGGGGTAAATCATTCTGCAGAAATCAATGACAAATCATTTATAAGTAGGTATTTTGTAAAGAGATTCACTCGGCTGTATAAAGCGTATATTGGGTATACACTGCTGGCGTTTGTTCCTCTATATTGCGTCAGTTATATATCAATTAATTATCTTAACCTAAACTTTGAAGGCATCACACATTTTTGGAATAATTTAAACATAGACGGTTTACTTAAAACTCTGGTTGGAAATAATATTGTTTCTTTTCAATTAGGGTATCTAATTTTACTAATTGTAATAACAACTATTTGTTTTACAATTATATATTATTTTCAGATTGATACTTTATTATATTTAGGGATTCCACTACTGGTATTTGATGTTATTTGTAAGGATACTTTAAAACAGTACCCTAGTATTTTGTTTAATGTCATGATGTATATGCCAGCTTATATTTTTGGGATAGCCTATGGCTACAAGCAATTAGAACAAAATAAACTGTCACTTTCATATATTTGTTCAACAATTTTTGTTGCAATATTTACTATTTCCATAGTTTATCCACAATCGTTTGCATATAAATATGCTATTTTATTATATGGAATAACATTCCCGCCATTTATGATGTTATTTTCTAGATTACTACTAAATTGCAAATATTTAAAAGAATCACTAATGCTGTGTGGTAAATATTCATTCCAAATATATTTATTTCATTGGCCGATTATTTTACCCGTGTTGAGCAAATTTATGATTAGTATTCTCAAAATCAATTACTTTTTCACTCCATATGGTGTAACAGTCCTTGCAATGATTATCTGTGTCTATGTATATAAAGTAAGTAAAAAATTAAAATTAAATCAGATATTTGAGTAATAGATCCGAATTTCGGTAAGTCGATATAAAAATTAAAATATTTTTCACGATGCCGTTTTTATCAACATTACTTACGGCCATCCTAAAGACAGGAGAGTCGATTTACCTCGTTTTTCTATTTTCACGGTTACTGACCAGAAAGGAATTCCTCTTTTTGTGAGAGCACTCGATGGCAACAGCTCCGATAAGAAAGTTATCAAAAACATAAAGAACTAACACAGAACATGAATCTTGATCAGAGAGTATGTCATGTTGCAGACAGCGAATTTTATACTGAAGATAATATCAAAGAAAGATAGGAACCAACACTTTTTTAATCTCAAGAGTTACTGCAACCATCAATGAAGTAAAGAAACCCTTGATAGCAGACTTAATTCTGGAAACATGCTCTGATGAACATTATTCTTGTTATGCTGTAAAAAAGGTAATAGAAGAAAATAAATCACCTGATAAGCCCTGTTACAGGCTGCCTTGATAAGTCTTCACTACATTTCAGCTTTTTTGTCCTCTTTTTAGTATTATTTTTGGTCTTGCTTTTAACCTTCTTTTTGGCCTTCTACTTATTCTTCTTTTCTACTTATTCTTCTTTTCTACTTATTCTTCTTTTAATCTGGCGCTTCCGTTCACTTTACGCTGCTATGGTCAGGTTAATTGAATCTCTTGAACTGCTATGCTCAGCTCCCTGCTGTCTTTACTATTTAGCTCTGGAATCTCACATGGAATTTCAGGCCCTTCTGGCACATGCAGAAGAATGAGATTTTCGCCTTTCTTTAAGCTGATCGGAATAGATATACTGGAAAAAACTGTACTGATAGTTTGTCTATCTTGAAGAGTTTTGCCATTGTAAACCTCCAGAGTTTTTGGACTGTGGAAACTGCGTGCGTTAAAACTGAGTGTAGCATTTCTGGAGCTATTTGAATAAACTAATATTGTAGCATTATTTGACATCCATCGAGTGGGTTCTACATTTAATTTTTCCAGTGAATTCCATCCGTCTTTTAAAGCCATAAATGATTTCAGAGGCTCTTTTTTGACGTGATACACAATTAGAGAGTCCTGTTCATAGATTTTTCGTTCCGCATTAAGATTCATTTGGATTAGTTTTTCGGCAAAGTCAATCTCTCTGTCATTCATATAATTTGTATGTAAAATAATATATGATATATTATAATAATTTAAAATTGATGTTCCGACTTGATCTATATCCTGGTCCAGGATATCACCAGTAGATTGCAAATAGGTTAATTCCCTTACCACAGGTGTATTTAATTCAAAATCTCTTGCATTGGATGGATATCTGGCAGCCCAGTTACCTATGACAGGTTTTCCATGTATTGTCTGGTAATAAATGATGGTTGACCCTGCTACATAATCTTTAGTTGCAGGGATTTCAAGCAATGCGTAATTACCTTTATCCTGTGAAATCTCTTTATAAAATGAGGGTTCATCGACAGGTGATATAGATACAGGAACTGCCAGATATTCGAAAATTATCAAACCGGTTATTACAATTGCAGTCGCCGTTTTATTAATCCTGTTAGATTTTAGCAGTTCTGAGGCCCCATAACCCATCAAAACTGCGAATGAAAGCGAAGCAATTACAAAAAATCTGCCGGTTGTCCGGCAATTGTCCAGAAATGGGATCAAATAATACAAAACTAAATACGGAAGAGGAACAGTAGTATTGAATTCTGTAAATGAGGTCTTACCGTTTACATGAAGAAGTGGACCAAGACTGATTATCGAAAAAGACAGGGCAGCTATCAGCCAGAATTTTACATATTTGTTTCCTTTCAGTCTATAAACTGCAAGTAAAGAGAGTAAAATCACGGTGTATCCGATAAACATCGTGTTTTCACTGGTATTTCCTGAAAAATTGTTATAAATCTCTGTCGTAATATTTCCAAAAACGGGATGCAAAACCGAAGGAATAAAAAAACTCAGTAAATCCGCTGAATACATAACCGTTTCAGAGGGGCTTAATTTTAAAAAATTATCACCGGATGTTGCTGTTAGAATGTTTTCCAGGGTGAGAGGTATTATACCTATAAATGAGACGAATCCAAATATGGCATACTTGTAAAAGATTTTTTTCAGTATTTCTTTATAACCTCTGTTCTTTTCTTTATAACCTCTGTTCTCTGTTCTTAAAAAAACGTATATTTCATATACAAACAGTAACATTACAAAAATTCCCATAAACACCATATATTGAAGGTCGCTCATGGCTACGAGAATAAAGAAGATTCCTGCAAAAAAACTGTTTCGAACTCCGCCTTCTTTAAACATTTTCATCAAGTACAGAGCGCAGAAAGGTATCCACTCAATACTTGTTGCCCCAAAATGGCCAAGTGAATGTACAAAATGATAAGGTGAAAAAGCAAATACAATTCCAGCTATGAAAGAAGAAGTCCTGTCACCGGTCAGATATCTTACAAGCAAATATGTGCCGTATGCCCCAAAAATAAATGATAATAACCATAGTATGGTGTATACTACGTGAATTTCCATTATATTGGATAACACGTATGAAAGGATTTGATTAAAAGCCGACTGAAAGGGTGAAGCCGGGATTCCATCCGGATAAAATATTAAATAGTCGTGTGTTAATGTCGTTAGGTTAGGGTTGAATATGGCTACTGGCGTATACCAGAGTATTCTTATCCACTGAAATGCGTCTCCACTTCCCGGAATATAATTGCGTATCTTGAAAACTACAGGATAAGTGAGTATAAAAGTTATTAGAGTATAAAGTATTAAAACACTGGTGTGTTCTTTCAAACTTTTTTTCTGAAAACTCAATATCTGGCTATCAACTAAGTGTTTTTTTAGCCATTTCTGTGTACCCGATGTCATTGTACCTCTCATGGGTAAAACTTGATTACCAGTTTATTCGGTTATTTTTAAAGTTTATTTGGGATCAGTCTCTAATCCACTACTTGATTAATTAATTGTAGGTGTTTTTGGATATTATTAATTATTCTTAGTATTTTTTAATTTTTCTTTTTTAATTTTCTTTTTTAATTTTTCTTTTTTAATTTTCTTTATTAAGCCTGATTTTAAATCCTGATTTTTAAGCCTGATTTGTATAGAATTTTGGAAGAATTGTTGAGTCAGTGACCCGTCAGTGACCCGGATTCTGATGAGAGTCATAAGTAACTCTCTATCTTTTTGTGGTAAATTTGCTATTTTTGCTGGTTATTTCTCCGGCTATGTAGAAAACTTTCTGAAACAATGTATCCATTAGTTTGAAGTGAATAGCTGGCATATTCTGGCATAATCCGTATTCATTATTTCAACCTTTTGGAACTGATCTGGATAGGGTTTCTGAGCTGATAAAACATTAAACCCGAAATAAAGTAATTTTACCTGCCATTTTCCATCTCATAGCTATCGTATTTTATAATATAATCATCGTTATTTCTCAAGTTTGTAATCAGTTCTCCTATCAGGCCAAGGGAAATAAACTGAGCTCCAGTGACTGTAAGCAAGATTCCGAGCATAAGAAGAGGTCTATCCCCTATTTTTAGTCCTGTTGCCCATAAAACCATTAAATATATGGACATAATTACCCCGGATAACCCGAGAAGAATTCCTATACCTCCGAAAACGTGTAGAGGCCTCTTTTTGTATATCATCAGAAATGTAACTGTTATAAGGTCCAGAAATCCTTTCAATAGCCTTTCGACCCCATACTTTGAGTCTCCATGTATTCTCGGGTGATGTTCAACTTCAATTTCTCCTACGGTATAACCTTTCCAGTAAACAAGAGCCGGAATGTAACGATGAAGCTCTCCATACACATTTATGTTTTTTACAACATAGCTATTGTATGCTTTATACCCACAGTTGAAGTCATGAATTTTAACCCCGGTTATGGATCGAGTTAACCAATTAAAGACTTTTGAAGGCAGAGTTTTCGAAATAGGATCCTGTCTTTTGTTTTTCCAGCCGGAAACCATATCATACTTTTTTAGTTTTTCTATGAACCTGGGGATTTCTTTTGGATCGTCCTGCAGATCCCCATCCAGTGTGATGACAATATCTCCTTTTGACCTTTTGAATCCGCAAGACAGAGCTGCAGCCTTTCCATAATTTCTCTGAAATCTTACAACCTTAACTGTAGAGTTTTTTATTTTTTTTATTTCTTCAAAAGTACTATCTGTAGACCCATCATCAATAAAAATTATTTCATATGTATTTACAATTAGGTGAGGTAGTGAAAGGGTATTGTAGAGTTTCTCATATAATTCCAGTATATTTTCCTCTTCATTATGGACTGGAATTATAATTGATAGATTGGGTTTACTAGACATGCATATCCTCTGGAACGAACGGTACACTCTGGAAAATACGCCGGAGTACGGGCTATATAAAATGCTTCTGCCAACTGCTTCTGCCGTATAATCTTTCGATTTTTGAATTGATTTTTTGAGATGTATATATTTAAGGTTTATATAAATATTCATTTAAATGTTAATTTTCATAAAAACACAACTATGTGTACTACTGTATATTATTTGCTGGGGAGTACTGTCCAGTCATTCTAACCAGATGTCAAAATAGTCCAAACCATAGGTTACTCAAGCTACAGAGAAAGAGGCTACAACTTAACCCATTCTTACATATCCCTACTAAATAATGTGAATAAGAGTTTAACTGCAAAACAGTCCAAACTGTCAGTACTCAGACTAAGATATGAGCCATAACTGTAACCCATTTTGACCTACCCCCACTAAATAATGTAAATAGGAATTTAACTACTTTTCTGACTCTTCGTAGTTTTTCTTAATTGTTTTATTTTGGTTGAAAATAATTGCCCAGTTGAAAGGTGAGAACCCTAAATAGATAAACATTGGTCTTGAGCATTATTTCCAGACAAAATATTCAAATATTACATATATTAGAAGATGCCAAAATAACCTTTTAGAGATCATCTTGAAGGGCTACTTAAAAAGACTCAACTCGGTTTAATTTTCAGAATTTCTACTGTTCATTATATTTTTTACTTTGAATTGATGCAAAAACCAATTTGATTCTCACTCAAAACCTATTTGATTATCACTTGCAAGATTTTAAGAATCATATCAGTAAGATTTTTAAAATCATATCAGAATCATTTTTCAGGATCAGAAACTTTACTGTTGTTCATAACACAAAATTCACAGAAACAACTTTTGTTTTTTGGTCAGCTCAACATTAATCTGCTGATTCGCAGATTGGGTAGGCACTCTCATAGACGCGGCTGAAGATATAGATCCACACTTTCTGCAGTAGTAAAATTCATTTGAACCAACTACCTGCTTTTTGAGAAATGTACCACAACGGGTACACTTCAAAGAAAATTCAAACATATTATTGTCACTCCAAAGAGAATTCGAACATATTATTACCCCAGGATTATTAATGGTTCAAGCCTTACAGTATCTTTCCTTGTCCAGTACCCGCACACAGAACAATACTGAAAATCCCTGAATGTATCATTTTCGAGCTTGGAGTTACACTTTGGACATTTTTTCAATAACATTTAGTAATCTCCTGTTCTCCAAAGATATAGATAAGATGGAGGTAGAACTTATTGTGAAATTTAAATTTGTTAGGTGGTTCAGCCATCATGGATTTTTAATAGTCCATAGAGAAAGTGTCCACGTATTTGACTGAACCTGTAACGGAGGTAATTTGACATTCAACAGATGCTATACAATCTAAGTGTCTATTTTTTAGAAGATGGATTTTTGTTTGAAGGTGTGTTTTGGTTTGGTTTGAAGATGTGTTTTGGTTTGGTTTAAAGTAAGTTTTGTTTGGTTTAAAGGTGTGTTTTGGTTTGGTTTAAAGTAAGTTTTGGTTTGGTTTGAAGGTGTATTTTGGTTTGGTTTAAAGTACGTTTTTGGTTTGGTTTAAAGTAAGTTTTGGTTTGGTTTAAGGTACATTTTGGTTTAGTATTGTTTTGGTTTAGTATTCGTTTTTAAAGATATCTGGAAAAAAGATAGAAAGATGATTTTTAATATAATCCTTTTTTAACTTCCTGTCTCCTTTCCTTGTTAATTTCCCATCTCACTTTAATCAAGCTTTAAATTCAAAGCTTAAGCTTCGGTGCTGTTATCGGTACTGTTTTCAGTAATTCTTCCGGGGCACATTGAGAAGTTACCTCCGCGCTGCATAGGATTTTGGTCGGGACACATTCCGTGATCCATTCCGTGATCCATTCCATGACCCATTCCCGGCATTCCCTGTGAAGAGGACATAATCTCTTTAAGATCTTCAAGGGACTCAGTTGCATTGATATTGTCCATTAGAGTGGTGAGTTCCGTGATTTTGTCGTTGAGTTCTGTGACATTCTCACCGCTATCATCGGTTATGTTTTCACTCTCGCTCACTTTAGCTTGAATGTGTTCAATTTCTTTTTCAATTGAGTCAACAGCCTGAGTCTTCATATGAGTTAATACAACTTCTTGCAGTTCTGTTGCACTTGAAGCTGCACTCACATTAGTGGATAAATCTTCAAGCTCAGTTATCTGTTCATTGATCATCTCAGTCCTGTTTTCATCAGTATTGTTTTCCAGCTGCTTGTTGAGCATCTCAGTCATATTTCCGATTGAACTGACAATATCGGTCTGGACATCAGTGTAATTGTCATCAGTTACATTTGCAACCTGATCAAGATTAAATAATCCAGGCATTCCACAGGGTCCCTGATTCATTCCCTCAGGTCCTCTGTGCTTCCCATCCGGTCCGCATCCGTTCGCTTGTGCCTGATTGAGCAGAACTTTCTGAAGCTCTGAGGCGTTGGATGTTTCACTTACATTAGTATAGAAACTTTGAAGGTTAGCAATTTGTTCACTGGTAGAATCAAGTATATCGGCCTGAACGTCGGTGAAATTTTCTTCAGTTATGTTTTGTGCAGGAACAAATTTCTGACTGTTTTCTGCAGCATAGGCTCCTGAAGGGAGAATACATAACACCATTAGTACCGTTGCAAAACGGGAAATTGATTTTAGTGATTTTGTCATCTTCATATTCTCATCCATTCTTGACTTATTTATTGTTCCATTTTTCTTGCAGGCTATCAACCTGCTGACAACCTTGAAATTAGCTGGCTTAAATATAAGCTTACTTCTCACGATAAAGAGATTAAAGAGAATAATTTTAAGAAAGAAGCTTTATTATACATTTAAATTCGGAGTAAACCTTAAAAAGCAAAATTAAAACTTATCGGAGTTCTTAAAAAACCGTATCTAAAAAGTAAAGTACTATTAATTTATTGTAAATGTAGTTTAGAGAACGAATATATCCTAAAATATAAATATTTTAAAATGTAAAGAAGTTAGGATATAAATATATTAAGATAGAAATGTTTTGAAATAGAAATAGACTAAGTTTCTTTTAGCAACTCGCCCGTGTTAGAAGTACCTGAATTGAGAAGTGCCTGAATAGAGAAGTACCTGAATAGAGAAGTGCCTGAATAGAAAACACTCATGCCTACACTTAAAACAGAGAATATCCAATCTTTTTATGCAGATAAACTAAGCGTTAATTTCTTTTAATACAATCTTCAAACATTAATTGAACATTTTTAACTATTTCTTCCCAGTCATAGTTTTCAGCTTTCCGCAATGCGGCTTCTGAAGCTTTTTTGTTCCTTGAGGTATTTCCAATAATTTTTATCACAGCTTTTGCAATCTCCCTTTCCTCAAGCCCCACAATAAACCCATCAACCCCATCTTCAACAAGCCCCTGTGCAGCATTATACTTTGCTCTAACCGTCACCACAGGAACTCCACAGGCAAAAGCTTCGATAACCACCATCCCAAACCCTTCCCGGCTTGAAGGCAGCACAAGCACTTTTGAAGCCTTGATTTTTCCGATCAATGCCCCATACTCCTGAAAACCTGCAAACTCGACATTCTCGCAAACCCCACTTCTCTTTGCAAGTTTCACTAGTGCTGCCCTTTCAGGTCCATCCCCAACAATGCAGCACCTGAGAGCTGGAAAATCGGCTTTAAGAAGAGCTACAGCTTTAATCAGCAAATCAACGTTTTTTTCCTTTATAAGCCGGCCTGCAAAAATAATATCATAAGCCTTATTTTCAGGGCCAACAGAGAATTTTTCCCAGTTAGGCTCAATCTCGGAGATTCTTTTAAGATCAATCCCGTTAGGAATAAACGCGATCTTTTCTCCAGGCACACCGAGTCCCTCAAGTCTATCCTTTGTCCATTTCGAGACCGCAATATTATTTTCTGATAACTTCGAAACAGCCTTCTCAATCAGCAATCCAAAAATTCCTGCCCTTCCTAAATATTCATACCAGTAATCATCCCATACCTCGTGCCAGGTAAGTACTGAAGGTACTTTTTTCAGGATTGAAACCGCTTTTACGGGAAAACAGGAAAAATAGGGAAAGACACTCACATCTATAAGGTCAAAATTTTCTTTCCTGAGCTCAGGGAACAATTTCACAGCGAAGATTATTGCCTCAGAAATCGAGCGTCTACCATTAACATACAGGTTTCGAGCTTTACAGACGCCGTGAAGAGTCATGCCTTCATACTCAAAAGTATCTTCTCCTTCCCACCATTTGACTCCGAAAATGTGTACTTCGTGTCCCCTGGACGAGAGCCGCTTTCCCAGTTCATGTATGCGCATTTCTGCGCCGCCCTTGACCCATGGATAAACAGCATCGTACACAAAAGCGATTTTCATTGAACCACTTACCAGTCTGTGTCAACTTCAAGGAGCATTACGCTCAGGACAATTGCCGAAAAAATCATCTGAAGGCCGATAAAGGCAAATACCATTGAAATAACTGCACTTTTCACTTCCGAGAGAGAACCGTATCCTGAGCTGATCCATGTGTATACTACTTTTAGCCCGAGCAGGATGCCTGCAATAAGTATAATTGAACCTGCAAACAGTTCTTTTTCAAGAGAATGGTAATTCAACCATTTTGCAGTGTTTCCCTTATCATTAGGATACATGCCGCGGATAAGGCCATATGTTTTCAAATAACCGCCAGTAGAGATCATCTGTCCTCCGAGGATCAAAAGCATACAGCCTAAAATGAAGGAATGAAGCCTGTTTTCTGCCACATTTCCGGTAAGAAGGAGAGAACCGGTTATCAGGGCTCCAAGGACGAAAACCACAGCTCCAGGTAGAAAAAGAAAAGGTAAAGGGCGATATAGCATCATAAACCTTATATGCCGCCAACCGTCCTGAAATGAACGAAGTTTGGAGGGAGTCCGGCGAGAGTAATACGTTATGGGGACTTCTTTTATTCTCAACCCGCATTTTGCGGCTTCAATTATCATCTCGGATGCAAGTTCCATGCCGTGAGTTTTAAGGTCCATTTTCTCAAGGGCTTCTTTTGTGAAAGCTCGCATCCCACAATGGGCGTCCGAAATTTTCGTCCCAAAAAGAAGATTCAGCATTCCTGTCAGGAAAGGGTTACCTATATATTGATGCAACCAGGGCATAGCTCCTTTTTTGATATCGCCTTTAAGCCTGGTACCCATTATAAAATCCGCGTCTCCTGCCATAAGAGGATCCAGGAACTTATCAAGCTCAAGCAGGTCATAGGTATTATCGGCATCAGCAATAGCAATATAGTCTCCTTTTGCTTCAGCCAGCCCTTTGAGATAAGCATTTCCGTAACCTTTTATCGGGCCTATTACCTTTGCACCCATTGACGCTGCAATCTCTGCAGTCCTGTCTGACGAGTTGTCAGCAATTATTATCTCCCCTTCTATACTATATTTTTTGAATATAGACTGAGCTTTCTCTATGCAAATTCGGATGGTTTCTTCTTCATTCATGGAAGGCATTACAATAGAAAGAGAGGGCATGTCCAGCTTATAAAGCATTATATCCTAATAACTATTTTGATAGATCATATCTTTCAGGAATTTGTAGTCCTCTTTAATTCTCAAAGTACTCCCAACAGGACAAAAAATAAAACAGAGAATAGGATCAGGAGATCACGAGTACAGAGCCAGAGAGAAAAACTCAACTCTTGCTAACAAGTTATATAAGGCATCAGAAAACTATTTTTAAGAAGGGACCCGATTTTCCGTGGATCATTAATCCATTTTGTGTATAATTGGAACCGCTTTACTTACATTTCAATTAGTTTTAAGGGGAATTCAAATGGTTAAGGTAAACGTGATATTCCATAGTATTCATGGTCACACTTACAAAATGGCAGAAGCTATAGCTGAAGGAGCTAGAGAAGTAGAAGGAGCTGAAGTGGGAATTTATCAGGTGCCTGAAACCCTGCCTTACGAAGTTCTGGAAAAAATGGGGGCAATTGAAACAAAAAATCTTTTTGCTCATATTCCTGTTGTGACCAGGAGCATGTATGAAGATGTATTCGCAGGAGCAGATGCCCTAATTTTTGGGACACCTACACGTTATGGAAATATGTCAGCCCAGATGCGTACAGTTTTTGATGGCCTTGGAGGACTATGGAGTAGAGACGCTCTTGTTGGAAAGGTAGGAAGTGTCTTTACTTCAAGTGGAACACAGCATGGAGGCCAGGAATCTACAATCCTCACAACACATGTTACCCTTCTTCATCTTGGAATGATCATTGTCGGGCTTCCGTATTCAGAAAACCGTCAAAGACGGATGGATGAAATTACAGGAGGTAGTCCATATGGAGCCTCAACGATTGCAGGAGCAGAAGAAAACCGCCAGCCTTCAGAAAACGAACTTGCAATGGCCCGCTATCAGGGGAGACATGTAACCCAGATTGCAAAAAAACTCACTAGGAAATAAAAGAAAACGTAAAAATAAAAAGATTGGAAAACATATACCTTTTAGGAATGTTCTCCGCATTTTTAATTTTTTCACCTTACAAATACTCAACCAAGACTCGGGAAAGTTATACCTCTGGATTCCACTTTACCCTGAGCTTTTATCAGACACTCCAGAGTACAGTAAGTTGCTTTTTCCTCTGCCTTTTTAAGAACAAAGAATTCTTTCCCACAAACAGGGCATGTTTTTTTTACGTAAGACATTGTAAACACGCATTCTCAGTAGTGAGTGATTTTTTTAATATTCGTTTTTAAGGTATTTACTAAGACAGCGCAATAAAATATAAACTTTCTTATCGAGTGTATATATATATTTAATAAGAAATTAAAATTGTATTACTGGACGGATTAAAAGATCTTTATCAAAATCAGTATATGAAGAAGACAATTTTCAGTCATAGGCTGTCTTAAAATGAAATAATCTTTATAATCAAAAATAATAAATTTTGCACCAAGAAATAAACTGAAGATTGCAAATGACAGATAATCAGAGCCGTATGCAATAATTTTAGGCCAGCCCACCAAAACCATAGAAGCTAAAGAAGTTCCTGAAAATAAGAAAAAAATAACCTTCAAATCTGACAAAATAAAGCAACTATTCTCTTTTTGCCAGATTTGGTTCTGTTCTACCATAAATATTTATACTTGGTTTATGGAAAGAACCAGAAATATAGGTTTTTAGTAGGAATATATCCTCTTCGTTTTGTTTTTCCTTGCTCGAACTTGTGTTAATTCCTTACTTAAATTTTTATGTAAGCCTTTACTTGATATAACTATATCATTTCCGTATTTGGCTACAATTGACTATGTTTTATCTTCTTCTAAAGAGTGACACTCCAAGAAGTCCGATTACTCCATAAATCACTTCGAATCCAGGCGACTTTGCGCTTCCACTTTCAGAAGCATTTGAACTTTGTGTCTGTTCAGAATCTGCTGCACTTTCATTATCCTGTTCGAGACCCTGAGTATCAGGTTCGGACTGTGTTTCATTCACAGTTTCTGTTACATTACTTTGAAGTTCAGGAGACGCACTTACGTTATCGCTAAAGTTTGTTGCTGTACTATCATTTTGCTCAATATCAGTAGATTCAGACTCTGTACCATTCACACTTATTACTGCATTAGAAGTACTGACGTTACTGCTAGCGACAATGCTGCTGTGGTGGTGATGGTGGCTGCTACTACTACTACTGCTACTGCTGCTCTCTTCGTTGGCAATAGCTTCATCCGTTACGTTTACTACATCAACTTTTGAGAGAGATCCAGCTTCGTTGCTTGCCGTGAGTGTTACTGTATAGTTTCCTGCTTCGGAATAAGTGTGTGTTGGGCTCTCATCTTCTGAAGTGTCCCCGTCTCCAAAGTCCCAGTTCCATTCGGTTGCATTTTGAGATAGATCTGTAAACTTCACAGAGCCACTGGAATTATCTGCACTAAAATCAACTATAGGAAGACCATTGTGTACAGATATTTCTTGAGTTTTTGTGCTCCAGCCATTCTTATTTTCTACCACCAGGAGAGCAGTATAGTCTCCGTCTGCAGAGTAATTGTGAGTTGGATTCGTCTCTTTTGAAATATTTCCGTCTCCAAACTTCCAGTACCAGGAAGTAGCATTCGTACTGTTGTCAGTAAATGATACATTCAAGGGAGAATTTCCAGAGGTGGGAGATGCAGAGAAATCAGCAACTGGTAAGTTTGAACCGTCCCTGTTGGCAATTACATAGGCTATTTTCGTAAGTGAGTCATTTCCTTCAGGCCCCCATACTAATAGCGTAACATTATAAACGCCAGGCTTTTTAATATTATGATGGGTTGATGTTCCTAAACTGCTGTAAGTAGTATTTCCCGTTTCTACGTTTTCAAATATCCATTTCCAGTTAGTGACATTACCAGTGACGTCACCCGTAAACCTTGTATATAAAGTAACATTTCCACTTGTAACGTTAGAGGAAAAATCATTAACTGTTACATTGCCTGCTGCTAGGGCTGTAGGCATTAGAAGTATAACCAGCACTAATAAAACCATAGGCAAGAAAATTTTTTTCATGTCGAGTTCTCCTCAGGACCAATGCACTTGATGTGCAGAATAAAGCAAGAGCAAAGTTACCCTGAACATTAGGGTTCATGCAGCTTGAAGATTTATACCGCTATTTTTAGCTCAGTTGCTTAAGTCCTATTTTTTTTGATTGTCTGCCGGCTATCCGCCGTTTGACAGTCACAAAATCGACAGACTTGTATATAAAGCTATTTTTTATATTTCTAAAATAAGAATTTATTTTTTAGGGGGTATTTAGCCTTATTAAATAAATTAGTTTATTAGTGTAGATTTTTCAATTAAAATAAAGGAGAAAATTAATTTATTGACTATTAAATAGATTAATGAGAGTTTAATTTTAATTTAGAGTCATGTTACCTCATATTTTAACACCGATCTTAGTACGAAAAAAAAAACATTATCAAGAACCACAATTTCAAAAAAAATAAATTAAATATATAAAACTTTAAATTTCTTCAAATTTTATTTTAAAGCTTAATTGAGACTACTCTTCTAAATATGAAACTTTAAAAGTGTAATTTTGAGAGAAAAACTTTAAATATATATTTATTAATAAAATAAACAAAATCCATCCTTATTTTAAATGATTAATTCAAAGGCCTCTACAACCCTGTAAAAACTTAAGCAAGTTACTCAATAAAAAATAATATAATTTCATAAAAGTAAATCTTTCACCGACCCATATTATGGCAGTTTATTAGAAACTAAATTTAGTACTTACGGCCGGCAAAAAGACCAGGAAGAAGTATTTTTGACAACATATTTTTTCGGTATTATCCTAAAATTTAGAATTGCAAATGAGCAGGACATTTTAAGGCTAAATGAGCAAAATATAAAGCCAAAATCCGGTTCTTATTAAAATATTCTGTACTAAACTATTTGAGGTAATACATTCATTTTTTATAGTGGGTTATATTCAAAAAAAGGTAATTCAACCAGATTAGGTCACTATATTTTGGGAAACTGAGTCGAAGCTTAAAGTTGAAGCTTAAATGTCTGAGTTGTAGTATTTGTAGGGTCATAAAAATTTAAAAAAACAGGGGGTATCTGGGATTAGGCCGCTAATTTTCGGAAATGGAAGAATCCTGATCTGTGAAGACGAAAAAGGAACTATAAAGGATATCTATTTTCCATATGTAGGACTTGAGAATCACGGAAACTCTATAAAAGTTGGCATATGCGATCTTGATTCTCTTTATTGCAGCTGGCTTGAAAACTGGAATATTCGACAGAGATATAAATCCGAATTTAAGGAAGAGTTCTGTAAGCGTATCCTTGAAACCTCAGGAGAGAACAGGGAAAGCGTAAGAAGGAAAACCGAGATTCTGGAAGGCAACCAGAAAATCCCTGAAGCCTGTATGGGAGTAGTCTCCAATATAGGGGAAACAGTATTCGAAAATCCAGAAATCGGACTCCGAATCACTGTATGGGAAGCTGTTCACCCCTCGGTAAATATATTTTATAGGACTTTTAAGGTCACCAATACATCCAATAAACCCAAACATTTGCGCCTTTTCTCAAACCAGAATTATCGAATTCTTGAGACCAAAATCGGAGAAACGGCTGTAATCGATAAACATACGCTTATCCATTACAAGCGCGATCGTTATTTTCTGCACGCAAGTGACCCTGCGTTTGACCAGTATGCAGTTGGAACTGCTGAATGGAGAGGACTTGAAGGCACATGGAGAGATATGGAAAGTGATGCCTCTCTTAGTGGGAATCCTGTAGCGCACGGTTCGGTAGATTCCACACTCGGCTGGACTCTTCCCGAACTGAAGCCAGGAGAATCGACAAGGTTACACTACTGGATAGTTCTCGGAAAAAAGTACTGCAGCGTACTTCAGATTCATAAACAGGAAAAAGAAGCCGGAAGAAAAACCCTTTTCTATCACAGCTTCAATTTCTGGACATCTTTTATTGAGAGAGTATCCGTCCTTCCGGAATTTTCTCGAATGCCTCAACTCCCACAGAGTGTCTTAAAGTGCTTTTACAGAAGCCTCCTTACAGTTGTCGCCCACATGGACATCACGGGCTCGATAATTGCATCCTGCGATTCGGATATAAAGCAATTCGGGGCAGACCTTTATACCTACTGCTGGCCAAGAGATGCAGCCTGGATCTGCCTTGCGCTCGACAGGGCACGGTATCATCATCTGACTTTTGAAACTTTTGAATTTTTCTCAAAAACCATTACCCCAAGAGGAAACTTCCTTCACAAGTACACACCTGCCGGAGACTTCGGGAGCACATGGCATCCTGTTCCTATGATTCAAATCGACGAGACAGGGCTTCCTCTCTATGCCCTTTATAACAACTGGGAAATTGCAAAGAGTGTCTGGACCACAGGCAGGTATTACAGAAAGCTTGTGATTCCCACAGCTAACTATCTTATAAAAGCCATTGACACGAAAACAGGTCTTCCAATTTCGAGTTTTGACCTATGGGAAGAACGAAAAGGCATACACACCTACAGCGCATGTACGGTCTATGCCGGCCTCAACGGAGCCTATGAACTCTCCCGCTCTCTTGGTGATTATGACAATGCAAACATCTGGAAGGAAGCTGCAGACCTCATTAGGAAGTCTATTCTGGAGAAACTTTACGACAACCGACTAAAACGTTTCCGCCGTTCTCTTGACGACCCTACTCTTGATTCCTCAATCTTTGCAGTCTGGTACTTCGGAATTCTCCCACCCGATGACCCCAGGGTCGTCCGGACAATGGAAGCAATCGAATGCGACCTTAAGCGCCCCTCAGGCGGGATCGCCAGGTACCTTCACGATACTTATTTTGGCTATATGAACAGCTGGATTCTCTGCACTCTCTGGCTCTCACAGTGGCATTCCGCAGTTGGCAACCTTGACCGAGCTCTCGAACTCCTAAAATGGTGCGCAGCTCACGCCCACCCCACCGGCCTCTTATCCGAACAGATCGATGACATAGGTAACCCTGTATCCGTTCTCCCCCTGGCCTGGTCCCACTCAACCTACGTCCTCGCAGTCCTCGAATACCTGCAGGCCCTTGAGAAAAAAGAAGGTCGTTCCTGTAATTATCCGGAAAAATAGGTAAATTTAAAGTTTGAAACAGGTGAGCAAAGTAAGTTAATTGTTCCCATTGTATAGGAGAATGTTTAAAAAGTGTAATTAACTCGTGAGCGCACTATAAATTTTCACGCCGGACTTTCCAAATCAAATTGAGGCAATTCTTCCAGCATCAGTTATAACGTACCCGTTTTCGCCATCTGTTATATATCCCATTGCTTTTAGTTCCCGAAGATGGTTGTAAGTCATTCCTTTTGAAATTCCGGCAGTTGCGGCTATTTGGGGAACTGAAGAAACTCCTTTCTGGATCTCTTCAAGTATCAATTTTTTTGTTTCCGATAGATTAAAACTCAGCACTGGAAAATCAATCATAAAACTGTCTTCCTCGGTAACATACACAACTCTTTGTACCATATCATTTCTTGCATACGCCCCAAAAAGCGCTCCAAAAGCTTGTGGCTTTCGTCCGCCAGACACATTTACAATTACCTGATTGCCACTGGCATGTTCCTGTTCAATCAATTCTGAAACGTCTTTTGCTACGCGCACAGTGTCATAAACAGACGTATACTTTTTCTCAACTTCGAGAGCATTTTTAAACGTTTTTTCGATCATTTCTTCAGACTGCACCTTCTTTTCAGGTGCCTCTTCCTCTGACAGCAGTATAATTTTTGAAGGGGAAAGCCTGGTCATACAGATGATAACAGGCTCTAGGGAATAAATTGTGGAGATTAGTGTAAGCTTCGACATTAGATGTTTAGTATTGCTGGGTTGGGTTAAATGTTTTACGATATATTTTATGAATTATTTGTTGACTTTATATATTAAACAGATCAATAAATTTTAGAAATGTATATATATAATGTAATTAATAAATGTTTAATATTTATGAGTATATATTTTACTTGAAAAATTTGATGATAACATGAACAACTTATGCAATAATTTAATGCTTAATAATTGGGGAAAATCCTGCTCTATTGAAGACAAAGAAACTAATTATCACTTACTTGTATATCACTGTCTGGATGTTGCAGCTGTTGGGACTGTATTATTAGAAAAAGATAAGCTTTTAGCAAAAAAAATTACAGAATTAACAGGCTTCAACAAGGAAGAAACTCTATCTCTAATCCCTTTTATTCTAACTGTTCATGACTTAGGAAAATTTTCAGAAAGGTTTCAGAACCTTAAGCCAGAACTGTTAAAAGAACTCCGCCATCATGAGAGTAACAGGGCCTATATATTGCGGCATGATAGTATGGGATTTTTCTTATGGAATTCCATATGGAAGAGATTGTGGGATGAAAATTGTCTTAATTTAAATAATCTGGATTATGACATCTATGATTGGGATCTAGCGATTGAACCATTGATAAAAGCAGTTGCTGGCCATCATGGAAAACCTCCGGAATATGAAATTCACGGCGTTCCTGTAAACTGCAAAGAACTTTTCACGGAAGAAGATACTGAGATTGCTTATATTTTCGTAAAAAGTGTACTCCAGTTGTTTTCAGGTACAGACTTCAATGCTGCAATAAGAGATGACGACAGTGGAGATCCTTTTGAAAATCTGATATTAAAATTCAAAAAGTCGTCCTGGTTACTTGCAGGTCTTACTGTATTGTGTGACTGGATAGGGTCCAATAACAATTATTTCAAATATATTTCTGAGCCGATGCCACTTGAGGAATACTGGAACCGGCATGCACTTAAAAACGCCAAGGAAGCTCTATATGACTCTGGAGTTTTGCCTTCTACAGTTTCCTTGAATACAGGAATGGAAGTTCTGTTCCCTAATATTAAGACTCCAAGTCCACTGCAGTTACATGTATCTTCGTGTCCCATAGAAAAGATTCCTCAACTCTTCATAATCGAAGAAGCAACAGGAAATGGAAAAACTGAAGCTTCATTAACTCTTGCACACAGACTGATGTCAGTGGGGCTTGCTAATGGTATATTTATTGCACTACCAACTATGGCAACATCCAATGCGATGTATGAAAGGCTGGTAAGGACCTACAGAAATTTTTACCAGGAAAATTCAGACCCTTCGCTAGTGTTAGCTCACAGCGGGAACTATCTTTCTGATGAATTTCGGACTTCAATAGGTTTTAGCGAAGTAGAAGAGCTTAAACAATACAGCAGGATTGGAACCACAGAAGATGAAACGATCTCTGCCCAGTGCAGCAGATGGATTGCAGACAGCCGAAAAAAGGCGCTATTAGCTGATGTAGGAGTAGGAACTGTAGACCAGGCTATAATGGCAGTTCTTCCTACATACCACCAGTCCCTTCGAATACTTGGTTTGACTCGCAGTGTACTGATAGTTGATGAAGTTCATGCCTATGATTCATACATGAACACTTTATTATGTAAATTACTTGAACTTCATGCCTCTCTAGGGGGCAGCGCAATTTTGCTCTCTGCAACTATTCCTGCAAAACTCAGACAGAGATTGACAGATAGCTTTTGCAAAGGATTAGGAGTAGCCTGCGGAAGTCTAAAAGAAACAGCTTATCCGCTCCTGACTCATGTAAGTGAGATGGATACAGAAGAAATTCAAATTGGCACTCGCGAAGGAACTGGAAGAACAATCTATGTAGAATTTTTTAATGAACAGGTTTCAGTCGAAGAAAAGATTGTTAGTACCTCAAAAGAAGGCAAGTGTGTTTGCTGGATAAGAAATACTGTCGATGATGCAGTTGATGCTTATGAAAAACTCGTAAACATACTGGGAGAAGAAAAAGTAGATCTTTTCCATGCTCGTTTTGTCATGGGCGAGCGCTTAGAAATCGAGAATCGAGTTTTGAAGACTTTTGGAAAAGAATCCAATGAATCTACACGCAAAGGAAGAGTCCTGATCGCAACTCAGGTAATAGAACAATCATTGGATCTTGATTTTGATTATATGATAAGTGATCTTGCACCCATCGATCTGCTAATTCAAAGGGTAGGAAGACTCCAGCGGCACTCGAAACATGGTAGCCAGAGAGTGCCCGTATTTGGCATTTTTTCTCCAGAGCTTACCGAAAATCCACCGGAAAACTGGTATGCTGACTTTTTCCCTAAAGCTGCCTTCGTATACCCTAACCATGGTAAACTCTGGCTTACAGCTCGTCTGCTAGCGGAAAGAGGACAATTTACTGTCCCTGAAGATTTGCGTTTTCTAATTGAGGGTGTTTTTGGAGAACATTCAATAGAAACAGTTGCTCCAAATTTAAGGATATGGGAAGATAAAGCGGAAGGAGAATCAAGGGCAAAAATTGATGCGGCTAATCTGAATTCATTGAATTTTCAGGAAGAATACAAAAGGACACTTACTCAATGGGTTGATGATCTAATAACGCCAACCCGACTTGGTGAAGAAACGCTATTAGTTAGACTTGCAAAGTGGAATGGAAAACATCTTACTCCTTTTTTTAAAGATAAGCGCTATTCCTGGGAACTAAGCCAAGTAAGTGTAAGAAAAAGCAAGATTAAAAAATCTAGAACCTATGAAAAAACACTGAAAGTTGAAGTCAAAAAAGCATTGGATTCAATGCCGGACAAAGGAAAGTGGTCTATACTTGTCCCAATGTCCCCAGCGAGCGACAATGAATGGACAGGTATTGCTGTAGATGAATACAATAACGAAGTACATGTACGCTATAAACAGAAAATGGGCTTAAGTGTAGAAAAGTAAGAAGGAGGGAAAAACATCGCATTTAATCTGATTCACGAAAAGTGGATACCAGTCCAAAAAAAGGATGGAACAAAAGAAACCATTGCACCCTGGCAGCTTACTGAAGACCTCGAATTAGAAAACCAAATTGTGGAATTGGCATTTTCTCGTCCCGATTTTAATGGAGCACTTATACAGTTTCTTATAGGCCTTGTGCAAACAACAATGCCTCCAACGGATGAAAGAGCCTGGAAAAATGTGTTGATGAATCCACCGTCTCCAAAAGTCTTGAAAAATGCCTTTGAAAAAGTGGCTCATGCTTTTGATCTTGATGGAAATGGAGCACGTTTTATGCAGGATTATGAGCTTAAGGTTGAAGATTTTAAGAAAAAAGATGAACTTCCTATTGAAATGCTCTTGCTTGAGAGCCAGGGAAGAGATCTATTTATAAAAAGTGGGACCGTAAAACAGATTTGTAGACCCTGCCTTGCCATGGCTCTATTCACATTACAGACAAATGCACCTCAAGGAGGGCGTGGGCATCGTACATCATTAAGAGGAAGTGGACCACTAACAACAATAGTTGGAGGAAAATATCTCTGGCAAACTATCTGGTTAAATATTATTGAAAGTGAAGAATTTAATAATGAAAAACACGGAAACGCCATGAAAATTAATGATACCGATATTTTTCCCTGGATGGCACCAACCCGTACAAGTGAAAATGGCAGAGAGGTTTCCCTTTCCAATGTAAATCCTGCACGGATTTTCTGGGCTATGCCTCGAAGAATAGTAGTCGACTATCCCCCAGATGAAAAAGACTGCGTATGTGATGTTTGTGGGTCTAAAATAAAAAATCCGATAAGCAGTTATTTTACCAAATCCTATGGAGAGGCATATGGAGAATTGTGGAGGCACCCACTTACTCCTTATTACAACAATAAAGATAGAAAATTTCCCTATCATATGAATGAAGGAGGAATAACCTACAAATACTGGCCTGGATTTGTTTTTAACAGCAGTGAAATAGGGGAAAATGCCTTAACAATTCACAAATTCCATGAAAGAAGATTAAAACTTTCATATGTAGACTCTTTTTTTAAACATGAACCTCGAATTTGGTTTTTCGGGTACGATATTCACAATAATATTCTTACAAGATGTTGGTATGAAGGGCAAATGCCCTTAATTACGGTAGAAGAGAATTTTAAACTAGATTACGAGCAAACAACAATACAACTGGTAAAAATCTCTGAATATATTTTGAATAATATAAAAAGTTGCATAAAACTTGCAATCTTTGACCCAGATCATAAAGTAACTGGAAGCTTTTCTTTCATAGAAAGTCGATTCTGGAAAGATACAGAACCCGAATTTTATAACATTCTCTATGAATTGCATACAGTAATACTTAATGGAGAAAATAAAGCTGAAACAAAGCTGAAATGGTTGAATTATCTGTCAAGGAAAGCTGTGGATTTGTTTGATGAATATTCCCAGTCAGATTTCATAGGAATTGCAAACCCTAAGCGCATAGCAGATGCCCGTAGAGACCTTCTCAAATACAATTCTAAAAACGGAAAAAAAGTAAAGGAGATTTTAGATTTGCCTCTTAAGAATCCAACAAAATGATAAATACAGGTGATCCAGATTGGGAAATAAGAACACGATATCCTTTTCCGACCCCGAAATCCGCCAGATATTTTTTGAGTGGTGGGAAAATCTTGATGAAAGTCGGGGTAAGAGAGCAGAGTTAAGACACTGTCATAATATTAATGAAGTTGCATTTACTCCTTCTTTTCATAGTCTGAGAATAAAGCTAAGCCGATTCAGAATAAACCAAGAAGCATTAGCTGCAATAGCTGGTGTTCTCTCTCATGTAAAAAGCAATGATACGAATTCAAGTCTTCCAGCCCAAATGGCGACACCTAAACTCGGAAGTAAGAAAGCTGCTGTAAGCGACCTCCGATTTAGAAGACTGCTCACGATAGAAGACAGAAATGAGCTGTTTATAACAATGATACGCATAGTCCGGCTTTTAGATGAACGTGTAAATATTTTCGATCTTGCAAAAAGCATTTACTTCTGGAATAAGCGCACAAAGAAGCGATTGGCTTACAAATATTATGAAAATATACCTGTTGAAAAGAAAAAGTAAATTATTCAAAAATATAAGGAGGAAAATTAATTGACAGACTTTATACAGTTGCATGTACTTACATCGTACCCGCCTTCAAACCTTAACAGGGACGACCTCGGAAGGCCAAAGACTGCAGTAATGGGCGGGACCCAGCGCCTGAGAATCTCTTCGCAAAGCTTGAAAAGAGCCTGGAGGGCTTCGGATCTTTTTAAAGAAGCGCTTTCAGGTCATGTAGGTATCAGAACAAAAGAAATGGGAAATTTTGTGTACAAGGCCCTAACAACTGGTGTAAAATTGACTGATATTCTTGAAGGAAAACCTGAGTTTTCAACTACATATCCAAAAATGGAGGAAAAGAAAGCTGGAGAAATTTCAAAACAGATTGCATCAGTTTTTGGAAAATTGAAAAAAGAAGGATTTGAAATAGAACAGCTTGCTCACTTCAGTCCTGAAGAAATAGGGACTATTGAGAAGTTAATTATAGATCTTGCACAAAGCGGCAGGGAATTAACGGAAGAAAATAAAAATATTTTGAGGAAGAATAATACTGCCGTTGATATTGCAATGTTTGGAAGGATGCTTGCAGCTAATACTCAGTATAACGTGGAAGCTGCGGTGCAGGTTTCCCATGCAATAACAGTCCATAAAGTTGCAGTCGAAGATGATTTCTTTACGGCAGTAGACGACCTCAATAATGGAGAAGAAGACATGGGTTCTGGACACTTAGGAGAAACCGAGTTCGCAGCAGGACTGTTTTATATTTATATATGCATAAACCGTGATTTACTCAAAGAGAATCTGGGAGAAGATGGGGAACTCACTAAAAAAGCTCTCCAAGCTTTTACAGAATCGGCTTTAACAGTCTCACCTACCGGAAAACAAAATAGCTTTGCTTCAAGAGCTTATGCCTCGTACGTATTGGCAGAAAAAGGAAAACAGCAGCCACGTTCACTTTCTGTTGCATTCCTGAAAGCCCTAGAAGAAAAAGATCTCCTTGCTAGTGCCATAAAAGAACTTAATAGTACTCATGAGAAAATTGAGAGCGTTTACGGAAAATGCTGTGAAAACAAAATTGAAATGAACGCTTACACAGGGGAAGGATCACTCCAAGAAGTTTTGAAGTTCGTAGCAGAGTAAAGCCAGCTGAAAGGTGAAATTATGAAAAAATATCTTCTCTTTCGGCTTTACGGACCACTTGCTTCCTGGGGAGACATAGCTGTAGGGACACATAGGCCTTCATATGACCATCCTTCAAAATCGTCAGTGATGGGACTTCTTGCAGCGGCAATTGGTATCAGAAGGAGTGAAGACGGTAAACACAAGAAACTTGCAGAAGCTTATAACTTTGCCGTGCTTGTGAATTATCCGGGAACTTTTTTAAGGGATTATCACACAGCACAGATCCCCTCGACAAGTTCGATAAAAAAGCAGAAACATATTCTTTCCCGAAAAGATGAGCTTGCAGTTGAGAAAGAGAAATTAACAGCAGTTCTTTCTACAAGAGACTATTATAGCGACTCTTTGTATACGATTGCTATCTGGGCAAAAGAAAAATGTCCTGAAGGTTGCCCCTATTCTTTGGAACTGATTGAAAACAAATTAAAAGAGCCTGAGTTTGTCTTATATCTGGGAAGAAAGTCCTGTCCTCCAGCTCTGCCTGTAGAAGCTCAAATAGTTAGTGGAGAAAGTCTAAAAGAAGCTCTCGAAAAAGCTGAGTTTAAGTGTGAAGCATTTCTCAAATTACTGAATAAATCAGGGCAAGTAAGGCTTTACTGGGAAGGTGAAGAGGACGGACTTGTACCAGTTCATACGGTTACTCGCAGAGATCTTACTCTGAGCCGAAAAAGGTGGCAGTTTGCTGATAGAAAAGAACACTATACGATGCTGGAATTGGGGGAATAAGATGTATCTAAGTAAAGCAAACTTAAAACCTGATATTGTGACAAATAAAGAGTTCTGGAAGCTCTCCTGGAATTTTGGAGATAATTTCACCGTATTATATGGTCTCTATTTGCAAGTAACCCTGATAAACAAAGGGATTTTTTGTACAGGCAGGATGAAAAAAACGGTTTTCCTTTATTTTATATTTTGTCGGAGCAAGAACCTGAAGCAAATGTAGATTTATGGCAAATAGAATCAAAGGAATACAAACCTCTGCTTTCCACAGGTCAGAAGCTTGTTTTTTCATTGAGAGCTAATCCTATTGTAACAAGATGGGACGAGGATGAAAATGGGAAACCTCATCAGCATCGACATGATGTTGTGATGGACGCAAAGACCAGAATGGAAAAAGAAGTTATTTCAAAAAACAAGAGACCTCAAGTTCCCGAAATAGTCCAGAAAGAGGGATTTGAATGGCTCAGAAAAAAAGGAGATAACAATGGTTTTGAAGTAGAGGAAGGGCAGGTAATAGCTACAGGTTATCGATGTAATAGGTTCTTTAAGCCCAAAGATAAAAATCGTGGGGTAAAAGGGAAACACAGTGTAAATATAAGTACCATTGATTTTTCTGGGATATTAACTGTAACAAACCCTGAATCTCTAATAAACGCACTCTACAAGGGGATTGGCCCAGCAAAAAGTTTTGGATGTGGACTAATGCTTATCCGCCCTGCAAGATGAGAATTAACTGTGATGGGGACTTACCAGCATGCTGCCAAAACTGAAACCTATTACGATAAAAGAGAGATTTTCTCTTTTGTTTCTTGAGAAAGGAGAGCTCGATGTTATAGATGGAGCCTTTGTCCTTGTGGACAAAAACGGCGTCCGAACTCAGATTCCTGTTGGGGGAATTGCATGCCTGATGCTTGAACCGGGAAGCAGGGTATCGCATGCAGCAGCAGTTCTTGCAGCGCAGGTAGGCTGCCTCCTGATATGGGTTGGGGAAGCTGGGGTCAGGCTTTATTCTGCCGGACAGCCGGGAGGGGCAAGGGCGGATCGTTTGCTTTACCAGGCACAGCTTGCCTTAAATGACGAGGCACGAAGAAAAGTTGTTAGAAAAATGTATGAAATGCGTTTTAATGAAAAACTCTCGGAGAGCTACAGCGTAGAACAAATGAGGGGGATAGAGGGATCAAGGGTAAAAAAACTTTATGAAGTTTTAGCGAAAAGAGCCGGAATAAAGTGGAACGGACGCTACTATGACTACGCAGATTGGGATACTGGAGATCTGCAAAACAAATGTTTGAGCTCTGCCACTTCCTGCCTTTACGGAGTTACTGAAGCGGCAGTTCTTGCAGCCGGTTATTCGCCTGCAATCGGATTTATTCATACCGGGAAGCCCAGGTCTTTTATTTATGATATTGCTGATCTTTTTAAATTTGAAACTGTTGTGCCTGTGGCTTTTCAGGTGGCATCTAAAGCTCCTTCAAATCCTGAAAGAGCTGTAAGGCTCGCCTGCAGAGATGCGTTTAGAGAAACAAGGCTTCTGAAAAAAATAATCCCGACCATAGAAGAAGTTTTAGCTGCAGGTGCTCTTCCTATTCCTGAAAAGCCTCCGGAATCCATTCCTCCTGCAATTCCAAATGAAAGGGGACTTAATGATGTTGGTCATCGTCCTTGAAAAGACAACGCCTCGGCTAAGAGGAAGACTGACGCTCTGGCTTCTGGAAATTAGGGCTGGAGTATATGTAGGAGAGTATTCGGTCAAGGTAAGGGACATGATATGGAAGAATGTAGAAACCGAATTCAATGATGGAAATATTGAAGGAAGCGCCATTATGATCTGGTCCGCAAGAAATGAAATAGGATTCGATTTCAAAGTTCTCGGCGAAAACCGCAGAATTCCAAGAGAAATGGATGGAATAAAGTTAATATCCTTCATGCCCGAAACTAAAGTAGAAGAGTAAATTAACCGGAGATATTATGTTTTTGAAATATTTTATTTTTTATATAAAATACATTATAAAAAACGTTGTATATAGTAGCGGAAAAGTTTTTCCGACAAATAGTATAAAAGACAAACAGAGTTCCCCACAGGCGTGGGGATGAACCGGTTCAAGGGACCTTCTGGACATGTCTAGAATTGAGTTCCCCACAGGCGTGGGGATGAACCGGTCCCTAACAACGGCCTCACTAGTGTACATAAGAGTTCCCCACAGGCGTGGGGATGAACCGATGCCTCTTGTGTATATTCCCTGATTGATGTTGAGTTCCCCACAGGCGTGGGGATGAACCGTAATAATAGAGTGCAAACTATTTAAAGATGTCGAGTTCCCCACAGGCGTGGGGATGAACCGGTTCTATCAGACAAAGACAATAAAGAACTTGGGAGTTCCCCACAGGCGTGGGGATGAACCGTTCATAACAATCTCCGTTTTTTATCACTAGGTGAGTTCCCCACAGGCGTGGGGATGAACCGGCGGCAAACGAAGGGTCATGGCAGGCATCCGCGAGTTCCCCACAGGCGTGGGGATGAACCGTTTTACAGTCAGTTGGTGCGGTTAATTCATATGAGTTCCCCACAGGCGTGGGGATGAACCGCTGACGGGAGTGTAGGTGAAGAAACTGCTCTGGAGTTCCCCACAGGCGTGGGGATGAACCGAGATTGAACAGGATGGAAAATGTTATTGTGAGGAGTTCCCCACAGGCGTGGGGATGAACCGTTCCCCATCTCCTCTGCACTGGCATGCCGCTGGAGTTCCCCACAGGCGTGGGGATGAACCGTTGTACCGCAATATCATAACGGGAACTAGAAAGAGTTCCCCACAGGCGTGGGGATGAACCGAGTCACGGACAAATTACGTGATTGGTCTTGATGAGTTCCCCACAGGCGTGGGGATGAACCGTTGCATTAGAAGTAATCAAAATCTGTAATGACGAGTTCCCCACAGGCGTGGGGATGAACCGCCACAATGAAAATGTCATTATGCACCCTCCTCGAGTTCCCCACAGGCGTGGGGATGAACCGCATCGTTTTACCAGTACCAAACGTGCCATAGAGAGTTCCCCACAGGCGTGGGGATGAACCGCCCCGCTTGTCAACCCGTCGACATATGCATAAGAGTTCCCCACAGGCGTGGGGATGAACCGTTGGGAAGGAGAATCCACAAAGAACACTGAAACGAGTTCCCCACAGGCGTGGGGATGAACCGAGATATGGAGAAGTAGTGTTTGAGACTAGGATGAGTTCCCCACAGGCGTGGGGATGAACCGCTTAACGTCTCTATGAATCCTAGTCTCAAACAGAGTTCCCCACAGGCGTGGGGATGAACCGGATTCTGTGATTATTCGTATTATCCGCGATACGAGTTCCCCACAGGCGTGGGGATGAACCGTTTTCCCTCTGGCATTTGATTTCCTATAGCTGGAGTTCCCCACAGGCGTGGGGATGAACCGGAATTTTGTGGGAAATGGAAAGGATATGAGAAGAGTTCCCCACAGGCGTGGGGATGAACCGGATGCATACCTATCGAAATGAGAACCGATTCTGAGTTCCCCACAGGCGTGGGGATGAACCGTTAATGTAAGATGAGTCGCGCGGATTAAGGGAGAGTTCCCCACACATTTACTGTGATCTCACTTTAATAGGTGTTAGTACTATTGGTTTTCCTCTCAATGTCTTAACATAATATTAATAATTAAATGCAGTAGTTATTATCAAAATACTGTATTTTTCATATTATCTCAAGGGACATTCACCAATACAAATTTTAGTCAAACAATAATAAAGTATTTTTATGAAAAACAACTGTATAATAATAAATGAAAGAAAAGTATCCGGTTTCAGGATTTACAAGGGACAAAGAAGCCATTTATGTAAATGGAATCCGTATCTTTGTTCCTGTAGAATATGATAAGTTTAAGGCAGGAATTCCAAAAAAGAGACATAAAACTCTTTTTGAGCTATCAACAATCACTGGCATGAGGTATGCTGAAATTCAAAGGCTATACGATCATCCTGAATGGTACTCTGAGAGCAGGAACCAAATTCGTCTTAATGAAGATGCACAGAAGAAAGTGAAACGAAAAGCGAAGGAGAGAACCATTGATTTGTTACCCTCAACTTTTCCCTATATTCTTGATCAATTTTTTAACTGGCACGCTCCTCCAGATATTGACACCTGGAACCAAGACCTTAAAAGATGGGCTGTTAAAACTGATTTTAATCCATTTGGAATCTCAGCAAAAACTACAAGAAAAAGTATTGAATCTTGGATGCTAAGTTCAGGAGTACCGCCTTTTAAAGTTTACCAAAGACAGGGACACGATCCTCAGACATCTCTTTATCATTATCAAGGACTCAGCTTTACGGATATAGAGATGCACCAGATCAAAAAAAGATTAATGGAATGGGGTGTTCTTAGAACAGATAGTTAAAAAGAATAATAACCTAGCTGGTCTAAAATCTTTGGAGGTTTGCTTTCAAATCAACCGCGTGAATTATATTTGTAGGAATTATTTATAATTAGCATGAAAGTGCGGAACAAAACTGGCTTCTCCATGCTCCTTTTGATTTTTTACTCCTTCTCAAATTTAAACATTCTATGGCAATTCACTGATTAGTTTAGCAATGGTTTGAAAAACCAAAATTCGGACAACATTACTACCCAAGGTAATGAGGGATTAATAGTCAAAAAAGAGAGGGGAGAGTACTTTCATTTATTTGTGCCTGTTATTCAAAGAATATCATATGCGTTTTCTGTAAATTCAAAATCAAATTTTAGTTTGGAATACATACGGAAAAAGGATACTAAATAAGATTTAAGAAGACAACAACTAAAGAAGTCATAGTTTGATGAGATGTGAGATTATGAAGTTGTTGTCTTACTTAACTTAATCTACTTATCTGACATTGGTTTTGTACGATCGTGTAGATAAATGTAGTAGTTTTCCTATAAAACTACTGGTTATTCTATAGATTTTTAGGTATTTTTGTCATTGAAATAAAATATATCAATGTAAAAATACAGTATTGTTAAGAAAATAACTGTATTAAAGCCATTTGAATTTAGTCTCTTTATAGTGCACAATAAATTTTTATTATGCTGCGTAGCCTGTTTGCAGATCCACTTCGTAGATCATAATTACAATTTTCTACATCGATTTTCCTAAAATCCATCCCTTTAGTCTTATTTATGCTAATTCTAGCAGTAAATTTTTAAGAATATTTGAGTATACATAGAGGTTTATTGAAACCTTCTGCGTTTTCTCAGTTTAGTTCCAATTGTGATTTTACAGAACTTATAGAACAGTACAGAATATATTATATTTAAATTTTACTTTTAAATATTTGATATCTCTAAAAATCCTACATTCGGCAGCAAGCACATTATAACATTTAAATAGTTTCAAGTGTTCTTTATTGTAGGTTCAGTTTTAAATCAGTGTCATGCAGACTGTATATCAAATTTCATTTGTCATTTTTCCCATTTATTATAAATATATATTAATTATGTAATGGTTAACATTTAGAAATTTTGATTTAAATAAAATTGTAAAAGTTTTGAAAAAAAACGATATCAATAGAAAAATTAAATGGATTTTTATGTCGACCTGCCGAATGTGGGAGTCATGAACTGTGACTATTTAAATTACCCTGTCAATCAAAAAATTTTAAGTCAATTTATAAATTTACATAGTTTATAGTAAAGTCATTTACTTAAAACTACTGTATTATTGGTTGGATAAAACTATTATTAAGAAATATATGTTAAGATAAAGGAGGAAAATACAGTAGTTTTATAGGAAAACTACTGTATTTCTAAGATTTTCCATTTATGTCTAATATGGGTTGTGCGTTATTGGATGGTTGATATTTTGTCTTAGAGCATCTTTGCTTTAGGACATAAGCAGTTGAACTGAAAAATGAATAGCATAAGTCCTATTTGTTTAATTTCATTTGTTTTTTAAGCTTGTCTACATACAGGAAAATTGAGTGTATATGAAAAAGAAATAGAGAGCGGAATGCGAATGTGTGTATCTTCTGGAAAAATATCAACTGACTATTAGTAAACCACCAAATTTTTGAGAGAATTATAAAAATTGGAACCCCAACCAAAAGATAAGATTGGAGTTAGAGTACATATGTTTGACTTGGCAAACGTTACACATCTGATTAATTACATAATTTTCACTATAGTGATTATATTCATTTTAACGAAACAGCTGCCGCTGGAGAGAATGGTCCGTAGGTCTAGAATCATTATTTGGCTCGTATTAATTATCAACATCTTTTCAGCTATCCTTCAATTTTTCTGCCTAATAAGCCCAGATTCAAATATATTGTACCAGTTAGCTGCCGATTGCCTGGGCATCATAGGACAGAGTATACTCCTGATAGGAATTGTGTGGATGAAATTGATAGTTGAACCGAGTCCAAAACCGAGGAAAATTTTGGTGATTGGAGCCCATCCAGATGACATCGAGATCGCCTGTGGAGGCTCTATCGCAGAGCTTTCCGATGCAGGGAACACTATAATGAGCTTGATCGTCAGCAAAGGGGAACGTGGGGGTAATAGTTCCTCTAGGCTTATAGAAGCAACGAAAAGCGCTGAATTCTTAGGTATAAATAAGGTCGAAATTATGGATTTTCCTGATACTAAACTGGACCAGTTCATCTTGGAGATTAGCAAAAAAATCGAAATAATCGTAAACGAGTTGAAACCGGATATGGTATTTACACACTCAATTCACGATCTACATCAGGATCATAGAGCAGTTCATGATGCAACACTGCGTGCTTGCCGCAATCTGAGCACTATATTATGCTATGAAAGCCCTTCTACTACCCAGGACTTCCAACCAAATGTTTTTATAAATATTGAACAGTATGTAGATATTAAAATAGAAAGTATTCAGGAACATAAAGATCAAAACAAAAAGAAATATGTACAGCCAGAGCAGGTCTATGGAAAAGCCATCTTCCGAGGTGCTCAAGCAAAATTGGGAGAAGCAGAAGGCTTTGAGGCAATTCGGATTAATTTACAAATTTAATTGCATATGTGATCATATAATATAAACAATCGTAAATTTAAAAAGATACGTCATAAATTGGGCAAGAAGGATGATTTATGGTAAAAATTATGGTGACTGGTATTGGAGGCCCAGCCGGTCGTAATGTTGCATTACTCCTTTTAGAAAAAGGACATACCGTCATTGGCGTTGATATGCAGAGGATCTCGCTTCCAGGGGTCAAGATGCATAGGATTCCCCCTGCTTCACACCCATTGTTTTTGGAAAAATTATATACTCTTACGGTCGAGGAGAGCATCCAACTGCTAATTCCAACTGTGAGTGAGGAATTGCCAATCATAGCCTCGGAATGGAAAAAATGGAGCGACATACCGACAGTCATTAGCCAATATCAAGCAGTCTCCGATGCAGATGATAAATTTCTGACATATAAACGGCTTTCGAGCAATGGAGTATGTGTTCCCAGGTACTTACTACCTTCACAGGTCTCTTCGCCTGAGGAGATCTCGCTTAATTTGGGATGGCCATGCCTGAGTAAGCCGCGAGTAGGTAGAGGCGGTAGAGAGGTAATTATTAGAAACATAGAGGATTGGCCTGCAATCTCCATGCTTGATGACAGATATATATTGCAGGAGTTTATCCCTGGAACGGATTACGCACCTGAGGTATATATTGGGAAAAAATCTGTTATCGTAGTTTTAGAAAAGACTAGGTTAAAAGAGGGAATCGTGGGCAACGCAACTGAAGTGAAGCGCGTAAACGCTCCAGACGTGGCAGATATAGCTATATCTGCAGCAAAGTCTATGAATCTGACCGGCCCAATGGATATAGATATTCGCCGTCGAAACGATCACAATCCTGTAGTTCTGGAGATCAATGCCAGGTTTGGGGCAAATATTGCCCGAGCCAAAGAAGTACTGGATGCAGTTTTGGAAGATTTTGGAGTTTGCTAATGGAGTCGATCCAATACCAAAATCCAGTGATGAATGTAAAATTCAAAATCACTAGATTTTGTAATTGATCACAATCCTTATGATACAACTTAGGCCCCGTCACAGAATAACCTCTGCATATTACCGATTGGGCATTTTGATTTTCACTATCAAGATCGCAAATCAAAGATACAAGAATATGTTGCATAGGTTATTTTGTTGCGGGCACTTCGGAATTGAAATCTTTAGATAGCGAATATTGATTTTGACAAAAACTGGATTCTTCTTGCTAATTCAGATTTTCTATCAAAAATGCAAAAATCACTGGATTTTGGAACAGAGTCATGGAGCCACTTCTTTTATTCTTCTATATTATAGGATTCACCTGCTTTTCTGTAGGTATTCTGACAATTCCATATTATCCACTATCTTTAGCTTTCGAAATGCGCAAGAGCAAGCAGCATATATTCAGCAGCGAGAATCCCTTTGTCTCTATAGTGGTACCAGCCTATAATGAAGGAAAAGTGATAGGCCATTGTATAGAGTCCATTTTAGCATCAAACTATTCAGAATATGAGGTCATCCTGGTGGATGATGGTTCGTCTGATAATACACTTGAAGAGATGCAGCGTTATGAAACGAACTCCCACGTAATTGTGGTAACCAAGAAAAATGGAGGCAAAGCCTCAGCTCTTAATGTGGGACTGAACCTGGCCAAAGGAGAAGTACTATTCTTCGTCGACGCTGATGGCATCTTTGCTCCTGATACCATAAGCAAGATGCTCAGTGGTTTTATCAGCGAAGATGTAGGTGCAGTATGCGGCAACGATGCTCCCATTAACCTTGATAAGCTTCAGACACAATTGGCGAACTTGCTCACTCACGTAGGCACAGGCTTTGTGCGCAGAGCGCTATCTACTATCGATTGCCTTCCTGTCGTGTCTGGCAATATAGGCGCCTATCGATCTAGCACTCTTGAAAAGACTGGTCCCTTCTTAGAGGGATTTATAGGCGAAGATATGGAATTGACCTGGCGTGTGCACAAGGCAGGTTACAAAATAGTGTTTCAACCTTGGGCCATAGTATATGCAGAAGCACCCTCAACTATCACGGGCCTGTGGAAGCAGCGCGTGCGATGGGCGCGTGGGCTACTTAAAACCGCTTATATTCACCGAGATATGTTATTCAATCCAAAGTATGGTCTTTTTGCCTTTTATTTGCCTATTAACTTAACATCAATGATTATCATACCTTTGCTACAGTTGATATCAATCATACTGTTGCCAATCTTGCTACTTCGCAACATTAATCCCATCCCTTTGAACTGGATAGGCATCATGGGTTGGCTTGGTATGTTCTCTTCCATTTTTGCATTATTATTTTCTATTGCCCTTGACCGAGCTTGGCTTGATTTAAAATACTTCTACGTGATACCATTATGGGTACTATATTCCTTTATGATGGATGTAGTAATGCTATGGGCGATCATCGTTGAGTTGCGTAGAGAGGAGGCAAACTGGAACAAGCTAGATCGGACCGGCATTGTAAGCCGCTGAGAGATTCCAATGCAATAATATGCAGAATAGCCTGTTGCTTTATCATAATATTCATTGGTTCCGTTGCAAAAAATCTTGATATTTTACAAAAACAATTAAAAAACTTTACAATTGATATATAAGAATGCCAATTATAGCCTAAAAGTACGAGACGAAAATTTTTGTAACAGATTAACTTTTGGTACACTAACAAAAGATTTACTGGTATAATGTATACCCTTAAATTTCTAGTTATTTCAGTGTATTTATTTCATAATTTTTTTGCAATGAAACTGTTTTCTTTTTCATTAAAAACCTTAACTCTCCCTCACGTAGGGAATAAGCCAATTAAAAGATTGTGTCTTTTGATGTTGTTTTTAACGTATTTTTGCATTTTCCCTCCCTATTGCTTTCAATTTTACCAGAAATTTTTTATACATTTAGTGCTATTTATTCTTTAGATATCAGAAGTTTTGTATGAAATAAACTGAAAAATATGAAGAAAATTTATTCCCTATAGGGTATAAAAAAGTACTTATTTTTAAATTCAAGATCTATAGGCCCTAACATCAATTTGTTATCTTTCTCTCCGCTGGAGATACACTGAAAAATTTGACCCTGTGTTTTAATTATTCGGAGTGAAACATAATCAAGAGCATTGTTATTGAAAAAGATATTTCCTATTCGTAACAGAGTTAAGGTTAAAAAAATAATTTATTTCAGTGAAATTAAAATTTGATTGTTTGGCATGATTTTAAGTAAAAATACATAGGCCAGAAAATAAAAAAGTATCAAAATTTACTCACCAGAGATTAATAAAAACGATTTTTGATGACATTTTACCTAAATTAAATATTTAAAATCCTAGTTTAATATTGGTATATTATATGTACATTTTTATATATCAATTATGAATTTATATTTTATTACAAGATTGTTTGTAATAAAACTTTACAAAAAATAAACAGGATTTGGAATAATGGTGAAAACATGCGAAAATCGATATTCATATTAATTGGGATTATATTACTTATATCAAATGCAAGTGCACTTAGTCGGTCGGGATATGATTGGACACATAAAAGTGATATAAAAAGTCCTGGATCAAGTCATTGGAACCCAAATGACGCATATGCAGATTCAGAGAAACTACAATCAAATGCAAGTGTACTTCGTTGGTCGGGATATGATTGGACACTTAAAAGTGGTATAAAAGGTCCTGGATCAAACTATTGGAACCCAAATAACACATATGTAGATTCAGATGGTAAACTACACCTTGAAATAAACTATAAAGATGGTCATTGGAATTGTGCTGAGCTGGATAGTGTTAAAAACTTTAAATATGGAAGATATACATGGGTAGTATCTTCACAATCATTAAATCTTGATAAAAATGTAGTACTTGGACTCTTCACATATACAGACGATGATCATGAGATTGATATTGAATCAGGTCAGTGGGGTAACTCAAGCTCAGACCATCTACATTTCACATGCCAACCAGACCAAACAGTAACATTTGTGTCACCTACTTCCAGTTATATAAACGCAACTGACGTGACTTATACATTCGACTGGCAACCAACTTACATATATTACACTGCTAGAGCGTCAAATGGTAAAATCATTGCTAATTGGTACTGTACAAATAAGAAAGATATTCCAAAAGTAAAAGCAAAAGTAATGATGAACCTTTGGTTGCAGCATAGTATACCACCAAGTAATGACAAACCAGTAGAAGTGATTATAAGCTCCTTTCACTGGTCATCAGTTAAGCATAAAATCCACATCCAGTAATTTTTGCATTTTTGATAGAAAACCAGAAACGATTCAGTGGTGATCAAGAGAACGTGTTGTAACAAGCATAATTAAATCCGGATACCTTCATCATGGTTAAGATACGCTCTGTTAGAAACGTGTTACTATTATCATATTTTTCTGTAAACCTGTAGAGTAAATCAAGATGGTTATATAAATGTAGTAGTTATAGTTAACTGATTCCTTAACCGAAGACGCATGAATCCAGATAAAGACAATATATTTTTTTAATATTTATATATTAATAGAAAAATAGATTAGGCACATGCGGAAGGTCAGATTCAACCCTATTGAACGAACAAAGTTAGCGAAAAGGACACCGTCCTCTCGAGACGGGACTCGAGCGTTAAAACATTTTTTCGAAATACAGGTACCCTGTCTCTTCTTTCTTGAAAGTAAAGCCGTGCTTGAGATACATGTCTATCGCTTTTGTGAGAGTCGAATCGGTTTTAAGAAACACACCTGAGCAGTTTTTTTCAGCAAAATCGAGAGCAGTCCTGAAGAGCTGTTTTCCGTTGCCTTTACCCCTGAAGGCTTTTTTAAGATAAATACGCCGGATTTCGCACCGATTTCCGCTGAGTTTTCGGATGCCTGCTGTACCTACGACTTTGCCGTCGACGATCCCTACGAAAAACGCGCCTCCACTTCCAAAATAATAACCATTTATGTCATTGAGGTCAGCATCTTTTAGCCTGTCGGGTTCAAAGCCGTGTTCCTTCAACACTCCAAGCACAACGTCACGAACTTCTTCCTTTCTGGAATCGTCATATCTCTGGATTATCATTTAACTCACTCTGCAAACCGTACAGTTCATTTCCTATTTACCTGTTGGTTTTCAGGCTCTTTCTTAAGGGTTCGGGGTTCAAATGACTCTGGGAACTGAGATATTTTTCCGGGTTTTTGAGAAAATCCAGGGAAACAGTATAAAATATTTCAGTACCAGTAATCAGTATATCCTCATCAATATCAAACTTGCAAGAGTGATTGATTTCCACTATCTTTTTTTCCGGGTTTAGATCACCCAGGGAAATGAAAATTCCTGGAACTTTCTGCAGGTAACTTGCAAAATCTTCAGCGGCAAAAGTTTTTTCGAGTTCAGGATAGATTGTAAGTTTCGGGAAACTCTCCTGCAGCTTAGAATTTACAGCGTTTGTGAACATGGGGTCATTCACAAGGACAGGATAGCCGTGCAGTATATCAAGCTCGTAGTCCGGAAAGCCTGAAAATTCGTCTCCCGGCTTTACATATCTTTTTACTACCTCATCCAGGCACTCTTTCATTGTCCTGTCAATGATATCAGTAGTCTCTCGGTCAAAGGATCGATAACTTCCAAGAATCTCTACAGTATCAGGAATTCTGTTGAACTGAGCTCCTCCTTGAATCCTTCCCACTCCAATGACATACTTATCCGGTTCAAGCTGCTTTTCCAGAGCAGGATAAAGGTTACTTAGAAAATCCGTTGCTATTCGAACGGGATCAATGCAGCTTTTAGGCTTTGAGATATGGCCTCCCTTTCCTTTAACGATCACTTCAAAACGGTTAGTGCTTGCCATGAAAGGCCCGGGACGGAATCCCACACTTCCTGATTCGTGATTGGTAAAGATGTGTATACCCATAACTGCATCCACACCTTCAAGCCCCCCCTCTGCAATTACCCTCTCCGAACCTCCTGGTGGAATTTCCTCGGCAGGCTGGAAGATAAGGCGAACTTCACCCGGAAAATTCCTGTTCTCCTGAAAAAGCCGTGCAGCCCCAAAAAGCATTGCCATATGTCCATCATGTCCGCAGGCGTGCATTACTCCATCATTTCTGGAGATATAGTCACTATTTCTTTCAGTCAACTCTTCCTGTACCTGCAGTCCATCAGTATCTGATCGAAGGGCGATACAGGGCCCAGGTAACTTCCCCCGAATGCTTGCAAATACGCCGGTATCTGCAATTTTTCTGGCTTCTACTCCCAGTTCTCCAAGGATTTTCAGAATTTTCTTCTGGGTCTCGTATTCTCCAAAACTAAGTTCGGGGTATCTATGAAATTCGCGCCTGAGCTGTATAATCCAGGCTTCAAGCGCCTCTGCACTCGGATTTTCTCTCAAAAGCATTCCCTCGGATGTTCTGCATTTGCAGTCTGTTCCGTTTACTGGTACGTAGTATTTATCATCTTCATACGACTGGCCGTAATATTGAGCCTATCCCAAAAGTCATTTCGTTCTTAATCATCAAGAATTTTCAGGATTGTTTTCATGATCAGAAACTTGATTGATTATTCGGAATACAGGATTCAGAGAAGCAATTTTGAGTTTTGGGATCAGCTCATTAAGTATTTTTTACTTCAGGATGTTCTATTTTAATATAATTTATTTGTGTTTATCTGATTCCTTCAGCATATTTCCTTTAAGTATCTGTAACTCCAGATATATTATCCATTTTACTATGCTGTTTGTTCCAGAACTTTTCGCTAAAGCCTTTTTTTAAAAGGCTTTTTTTCAAAAGGCTTTTTTAAAACACCTGATAATTATATACAACTTGATAATTATATACAGGAATATTACAATACATTTCCTATTATTTATTAAATTATTATAAAACCCAGCCGTTAATGTTCCTTAAACACGAGTACTCTAAAGTGCTCCTATAAGTTCCAGGGATGATGGTATAAATGCTAAAAACACGCTTGAGGGATTTTCTTGTCACGAAAGATAACTGGCTTTTTGCGGTTTCCGACTATTTCCGTAGCAATGGAATCCGCGCCACACTCCGCTACGTGCCCGATGAGAATGGGGAAAGAGAATTAAACGGGATACGATATAAAAAATATGATTTTGGTCCGGCTTTTGAGTTCATGAGGAAGTACAAGCCTGAATGGGTACAGGATGTTCATGTGGTGCCTGAATCTGAAGTAAAACAGGTGCTTCACCCCTCGGATGCGATTCCCAGACTTGTAAATTCTGACAGTCGCGTCAGAGCAATCGTAAAGACCCTTGACCGGGCAGGCATTCCCAGGACAAGCATGGGAGTTACTGGCTCGATGCTCGCAGGCCTCCAGAATGAAAATTCGGATATTGACTTTGTTGTATACGGCCCTGTATGGTTCAGGGCAAGGGATGCAATAGCTGCTGCAAAACAGCAGGAAGGACCCATTGAAGAAATTGATGAGGAGATGTGGCAGAGAATCTACAGAAAGAGAATTCCTGAGATTTCATTTGATGAGTTCATGCTGCACGAATCGAGAAAAGGTAACCGGGGCATGGTTGAAGGCACTTATTTTGACCTCCTTTTCGTAAGGGAATGGGACCAGATAAAAGAACCTCTTCTGCGCGGGAAGGACACCGTCAAAATGAAAATAGAAGCCAGAGTTACAAATGCCGACTTTGCTTTTGACAGTCCTGCGTATTACAAGGTCGAACACGATGAGATCGACCACGTGCTCTCGTATACCCACACCTATGCAGGCCAGGCACTTCCAGGAGAGTTAATAGAAGCTCGCGGCATCGTCGAAGAAGTCGGAGACATTAAGCGGCTTGTGGTGGGTACTTCAAGGGAGCCAAAAGGAGAATGGATAAAGTCTCTTACCTGGCTTGAGAAGTGCGGGCATATCTAAAAGAGATCTATTTGTGGAGATGAAGTCTCAAAAAATTTCCAGAACGATGCCTGCCACCTTACAGGACCAATTCAATTATGTGGCTCGCTATGGGATTTCAAATTATACACTTCAAGCTGTGATACGTTTCGAAAATAGGCTGGATGAGGTAAAATTGGCTCGAGCCGTAAGATTGTCCACTGACGCCGAGCCTGTACTGGGCTGCCTGTTCGTCGAAAGGGACGACAGGCCCTTCTGGCAACGCCTCGCTGATCCCGAAAGGATTTCATGGTGCAGGCTGGAAGAAACGCAGGACAGGGAAGAATCAATTATGAAATTCCTGCTGGAGCCTTTAAGCATGGACCATGACCCACAGGTGCTGGCACTGCTGGTGCGATGTGGTCAGGAAGATACTCTATGTATCAAACTCAATCATGCCTGCTGCGATGGCCGAAGCGCCAAAGAATACCTTAAACTACTGGCTGGCATATATACTCAGCTTTATATAGATTCTTCTTTTGAACCTGAACCGAACGTACAAGGAAAAAGAGACCAGAGTGCTGTACTTGAGGCCCTTGGAATAACTGACCTCAAGTCTGCTTTCACTTCTGAAAGTGAAGAATTAGAGCCTACATGGGCTTTTCCCTGGAAACAATCTGTAGAACCAGAATCGATACGGTTCTCTATAAGCAGAATCTACCAACGAGATTTTCAAAATATTTCGGCCTATGCAAAAACCCACGGAGCAACAATAAACGATATTATCCTGACAGCTTTCTTTCGGGCGTTATTTAACATGATAAAACCTGGATCTGATTCTCCTATGGAAATACAGTTTACAGTGGATTTACGCCGTTATTTGCCGGAAGGAGAAAATATAGCTATTTCTAATTTATCTGGAATAGAAAGTTTGAGACTGTCTGAAATCAAGTGCGAACCTTTTGTTGCCACTCTGGAAAGAGTTATATCCATCATGAAAAGCATTAAAACTGGCTTTCCAGGAATAAAAAGCGCTTTTGCCTGTGAATTAATGTCCGGTATGGGTTTTCGGGAAGTTCTTAAGATGAACAAAAAAGAATGGGAAAGATCTCTAACAAGTAGAAGGTCTTCTCCTATGCTCACTAATTTAGGAGTTATCAGTCCTTACCCCCTTCTTTTTGGAGAAACAGTTATCAAAGACGCTTACTTGGTAACTCCGGCTTTCCGTGCCCCTGCTTTTATGCTTGGGATTTCAACCTACCAGGAAACACTTACTCTTACAGCAGGTTATTATGAACCTGCTATACGGAAAGAGAATGTAGATTGTTTGCTTGGCCTGGTTGCTGGTGAGCTGATTTCCTGCCATGACACTTGATAGTATGGCTACTTTTATTGATTTCCTGGCCTCTTACTTTCCTACCCACTTTTTCATTTTTGTTCCGTCCTTTTTCAATAATTACCTGTGCTTCCTCTTACTCAATATTACATACGAAGTCAGAAATCCGATAACAGTCAAGAAAACAGCAGGGTTCGGAACATCTCTTTTTTCTTCATCATTTTCTTTATTAAGCTCTAAGTTTACATTTGTTATATTTTCTTGTTTTTTTCCTTCAGACAGATTACTTTTATTATTACCCTTATTTTCTTCATTTTTAGTTTGAAGGAATTCAATAGACTTAGTATTTATTTTCATACTTGATATCGCAAAGGGAGAAAAGCCTGGAGTTTCTGCGGTAAAGTAAAAGTAAACTTCATCTTCTCTACTGAAGGTTGTAGGCAGTGAGTTCCATACTTCCTCACTGTAGCGATACAGGGCTACAGTATCTTTGCTTCCTCCCTGTTCGGTAATCCAGACCCTGCTTACCCTGAAATTTATGCTGGCATTTTCAAAATTTTCCTGACTTGAAAAGCCATTATTCCCAATCCAGATATTTACATTCCTGTAGACAGTTCCGGGTGCAGGTTCCTTAACAATTGAGGATGTATTTTTTAGTATTTCTACAATAGCAGTTGTTTTTCCGAAATTCTTTTTCGGATCGAACTCCACGGTGACGATTTCATTTGCTTCGCCTTTAAAAGTGAAACACGTATGAATGCCTTTGAAAACCTGTTCATTAGAAATTTCCTTCAGATCGACATTCCCGGTTGATTCTGGAGAGCCTGCGCCGCCCCCGCCTCCTCCACTATTTCCTCCTCTATTTCCTCCGCTACTTTCTTCATTTCCCACATTTTCTCCAGAACCTGACGATTTCTCGGTCACAGTTATATATCCTACTTTTGTCCGAGTACTATTCCCATACGTACTATTTCCATAAGTACTGTTAGTCGCCTTTAATATAACAGTGTAGACTCCAGGACTCTCGTATGTGTAAACCGGATTCCTTTCGTTTGAGTCAATGTTCCCGTTTCCATCAAAGTCCCACTCCCAGGAATCAGGATTGAAGGTAGATAAATCCGTGAACTGGACAATCAGAGGGGCAGGTCCAAGGAGAGGAATTGCGGAAAAGTTTGCTTCAGGCGGAGAAATAACCACTATTTCTGAAAATCCTTCCACTGGGGTAGCGGAAACAGAATAAGCAGAAATCCTGCCAGAAAGTGTAAAGTTTCCAGGCTCGAAATTCGAAGGCACGGTCACATTATATACAACTGTCTTTTCTTCCCCTGCTGAAAAGTTCTCAACCCAGATCCATTCTAGAGTGGATGCTTTGAATGTGCTGGTTTTCTGGAACACAGCCCCATTATTTTCCCACTGGCTTACCTGCCATCCTTCAGGGAGATTCTCATCGAGCGTCAGAGCTTCAATATCCTGCTCCGTAATTATATGTACGGTTACCGCAAAACTTTCACCTGGGTTAACCGTTCCAGCAGAAATCTCCCTGTTTACCTCTATCCCTGCGGCTGAGGCAGGGAGGATTATCCAGGCAAACAGAATAATCAGAACGAAGCCTGAAATAAGGCCTGAGAGTTGAATCAGGCTTTTGTTTCTGAAGGCTTTAATGAGGTTCATAAGAACAGACCCTTATTCTTTTCCATATTTTTCGATTACCCGATTCTCTGCTATCTGATTCGTTTTTGAACTTGTTTATTTTTCGATTTATCTTTTAGCTCATTTCCTGTTATGTATGTCTTTTTCAGATTATATCAAATATCAATTAACTTTAAACTTTATGAAATTATTAACTATGTAATTGTGTATATTATTTATAACTGTCTTCTGTCCTGTTGTTCTAAAGATAGAAAATAGAATTATTATAGCCTGTATCCTTTGAAAAATGATAAATCGAATAGGGAACATGGTCGGAAGCTACTCAAAATCCTGAAGCCATATTTAAAGCCTTATAAAAAGCTATATTGAAAATCGATAGATAACTTCGAACATAACTGCAGTTAAAGCTAAATATAAATAAGAAAGTCACCAACTCCTCTTTCATGAAAATAAAGAAAAGTAACATCTGGATGATTCTGGCATCAGGATTGATTTTAACTGCATCTGCAGCCTTCGTGTATCCTGATTTTACCTTCCATCCTGATATTACAGCAAGCACGGCTCAAGCAGCCCAAGCAGATAGATCTGAAACTACAGCTAACGGAATAGAATCCAGTTCGAGCATAGTTACCAGAGTACAGGCTTCAAACCCACTGGAGATTCTCACAGCAGGTGCTCAGGCAATTGATTCAGGTACTGAGGTTACTGTTTACAATAATAACCTTGCCCTTGTAAAAGAAAAAAGGGAACTCGATCTTGATTCTGGAGTGAACAGGGTTGAATATAAGGATGTTGCTGCTCTTATTGATCCGACATCAGTAATGTTTGAGGATACGAAAAATAAGAATACTGTCGTACTGGAGCAGAATTATGAATACGACCTCATGAGCAGCCAGGAGCTTCTGGGAAAATTTCTAGATAAGGAAATTACTGTCACCGAAAAAGAAGGAGGCACATACACAGGGGTTCTCATGAGCTATGATGACAATAAGGGACTGGTGCTCAGGTTAAGTGCCGGGAAGGTTGTAACCCTTTCCGAAATATCGAAAGTGGAGTTTCCGGACTCTGCCGGACTGCTCACAAAACCTACCCTTATCTGGCAGGTCTACTCAACTGCCGCAGGCAAGAGGGATGTCCTCACTTCCTATCTTACAAATGGGATGAGCTGGAAAGCAAACTATATCGTAAAGACCAGTGCGGATGACAAGAAAGCCGATATCCAGGGTTGGGTTACTGTTAATAATGAAGCAGGAACAACCTATGAAAACGCCAAACTGAAACTGGTTGCAGGAGAAGTTAACCGCGTAACTGCACCACAGGAAACACCTGCGAGGAAGGCAGTTGCAGAAGAAGGAGTTGCATATGACGAAGCTGTGGAGAGTTTCGTTGAGGAATCATTCTTTGAGTATCACCTATATACCCTTCAAAGGCCGGCTACCCTCAGGAACAATCAAGTAAAACAACTTTCCCTTCTCTCTGTCAATTCCGTGCCTGTAGAAAAGGAACTGGTTTTTGATGTCTCAAAAAGCAGTAATGTCCAGGTCGCCCTTAGCTTAAACAATTCAAAAGAAAAAGGCCTTGGAATGCCTCTTCCTGCCGGAGTTCTAAGAGTATACAAAACTGACTCAGAAGGCCAGCTTCAGTTCCTTGGAGAAGACAACATAAAGCACACTCCAAAAGATGAAGAGATAAAAGTTGTTGTAGGAAACTCTTTTGATGTAACAGGCAAAAGAACCCAGATAAATTACGATAAAATCAGCTCGAACGTCTGGAAAGAAAGTTACGAAACCGAAATCAAAAACCACAAATCCGAGTCCCAGAAAGTAAAAATCGTAGAAAACTTCTACGGCGACTGGGAAATCACAACCACCTCTGACCCATACGAGAAAAAAGATGCCTATACAGCTGAATGGGAGATAACCATACCCGCAGATGGCTCAAAGAAAGTTACTTACACCGTAGAACGCAGTTATTAATCCAAAAATCGCAGCAAATTGTCAAAAACTGGATTTACACTGCTGAAACCTACAGAAAATCCAATATAAAACTTATAGCTACAGAAAAAACGGAAAAACGGAAAAAGAGAAAACAACAACTTTATAAAATAATTCGTTTTCCTCAATCTGCTTGAGCACAACCGTTGATCCGAAACCGTTGCGCCAGTTGACCACACAAACCAGGTCGTTACTGGAATTTTCGGTCAAGCTTTTTTTTAAAGGATTGTGATCACGCAGACTAGGTCATTGCTGGGGTTTTCGGTCAAGCATTTTTTCAAAAGACTTGCAGGTTTCAGTACAGAAAAAACACTTTTTTACTATAGTTTGGATCTGATTATCAATAAGATGGGACTCTATATTTCAAACATGTAAGGAATGTCTCAAGTAATGGATTTGACAAGAATGTGGTATTTGACAGGAATGTGGTATTTGACAGGAATGTGGTATTTGACAGGAATGTGGTATTTGACAGGAATGTGGTATTTGACAGGAATGTGGTATTTGACAGGAATGTGGTATTTGACAGGAATGTGGTATTCCTTAGCAACCTACGATATAAAGAATGAATTTTATCTTGAGAAATCCTATTTTTGATAAAAATAACAGCTAGTTAGAAGATGAAAGTTTTTAAATAATTATAGGTTTACTAATGAAAGCAATAGAGAATAAGTCTTCAACTTTTCTCCCTAAACTTCTGCCATTAACAGGGAATCAAATACAATTCACTTCAAAAAATTTTTTAATTAATAGACTGTACCATTTATTTTATGAAAAGTTTAATGAACATATGCCTTTCCATGTCAATAGTTTGTAAGCCTTAATTTTCGCATCGCAAACTTGATTACATCCCTACAAATGTGAGTACAATATTCAAAATACATTTTCAAACTGTCTTCGAATATTTGATCTTGTCCGACTGCATATCAAAGAACATTGCAAAAAGCAATAACTGCATACCCATCAGAGTAATAAATACTCCTAACAGAGGATAGTTTGGAGAAACAGAATTGCGCATTACTTTTTGTACCAAAATCCAGAAATCAAAAAGCAGTCCACAGGGTAAAAGTATCATGCTGGCAAGATAAAAAAACACTAATGGGTGAAAGCTCAAAAGTACATACTTGGTTTTAATCCTCCAGATAAATCCTTTAAAGAGCATAGGAGCAACTTTTAAGATGTATTTGTGATACTTTATAGAAGATTTTTCATTTCCATAGCGGGCAGGGATTACAACGTCGGTTACTCTCATGCCGTATGCATTGAGTTTAATTAGTATATCATTTAAGTAACCATAATATGTGTATACGGAATCAAGATCGATCGTTTCCAGAGCTTTTCGAGATGCGGCAGCATAACCGTTTTGAGGATCCATTAAGTCCCAGTAACCGCTTCCGATTTTAGTCAGCAGTGAAAGTAGAGTGTTTCCAATGAACCGCCAGGTGCTCATTCCTTCTCTGGCTTTTCTGGTAATAAGCCTGTTTCCTTTAGTGTAGTCAGCCTTATCTTCTATTATAGGCATTAAAAGGCGAGGCATCTGAGATGGATCCATCTGGTTGTCGCCGTCCATGACAACAACTATGTCCATTTTGTCTTTCAGAGCCATTTTATATCCGTCAACAACGGATTTTCCAGCACCCATATTCACTTCATGTCTTAAGGAAACTATTCTGGAGTCTTTTAAACTTTTGATCACTTCAGGAGTTCGATCAGAACTACAATCATCTACTATGTAAATGCGGCTTACATACTCAGGAATTCCCATTATCGTTGCGCCTAACAAAGCTTCCTCATTGTATGCAGGTACTACAACTCCAATATTATACCTTTTAAAAAGGCTGAAAGTGTGCTCTTCTTTAAGATCAAGATGCTTTGCTTTCAAATTATTATTTTCAGCAAAAGAAATAATGGCACTTGCAGAAGAAGTGTAAATATCAGAGGAACTTAGTACCTCAAAGCATTGCTTAGAGAAAGCAAAAAATCCTATTGGTCTATTTTCGGTCTGAATCTCATTCAAAAAAGAGATGTTTTCCTGTAGTCTGTTTGATTGGACAAAACAGGTGCCAATTACCATATCGAAATCATCTTTTTGGATAGGCTCAAGCATTTTAGGAATTAGTTTGGAATCGTGACAAATACTGATATCCATGAACAGAAGAACATCAGAATCTAGGGCATGCTGGATACCCATTGTTAGTGGAAAGTCCGGCCTTCTATGTCCAAGTTTGCGAATTACTTCTGCACCTGCAAGCTCAGCTACTTTAACCGTATTGTCCGAACTTGCATTGTCCACAACAATTACTTTATTGGCTAATTCCTTCGCCTGTAAAACCACGCTACCTACTGAAACTTCCTCGTTATAGACCGGAAGAATCACGGTTACATTTTGGGGAACCGTGCCTTTAGCGCGCAGATTTTCATTTTCAGTCATACACTGCGAGCTGTTACCCATATGCAGCTCTGTACTCAATAACTATTACCTCTTTTTTAGTATCTCTTTTTTGAAACCAATATTATAGAAATATTAGATGGAAGATTTTATTGATGTACCTTAAAAGCCATGGAATTTTAAATATAATATAATTAATAATATAATTTAAGAAAATTTAATGTAAAATAATAATTATAGATTAAATATATTAGGAAGAATATACAATTTTGATACATATATTTGTAACTTAAAACCAAACAAATGCACTACTATAATGTGATACGCTTTCATTTGTGTTTCATATAAAGATCATGAACGCAATTGATTTGACCAAGTACAGTTTTAAATAACAATGCAAGTTGTACTATTTTAATTAACGAATATCTTTATTTAGTTAAAATTAGTATATAAAAATTTGGAATTTATATGAAAACATATTAATAAAGATAAAAATTTAAAAATTAAATAATATCCTATTCGAATTTAAAGGAGAATTAAGGGAAAAATTTCAAATCAGAAAAAAATGTGCAACAATTTTGCCATACTTGGCTTAATTATGCTCCCTAGGAATAATGCTTATGCCAATTCTTAGGCCTTTTAGTATTCACCTTTATGTACAAGCTTATATATCAAGTGAACACTTCCTGAACCAAAGATTTCTAGAACTCCCTGGGGCAACAGTACTTATTGTCAAACCAATGTTCTGGAAAAATAATAGTCAAAACCGGATAAAGATCTCATTGTTTTCCTGATCCTATCTATTCTCATATATGTAGTAACCCTTAAGTATGTAATCATAACTTCAAAAGAGAAAGGAGATTACAACCGAATTTTAGATTCTTAGACAGCAAGAGAAAGTCGAAAATTATACTGAAAAATCAGCCCTCATAACTGGTTGAAAATCAGTTTATCTTTACCATAAATTTACTATTGAGCAAAGCTAAAAAGGTACCGTCCTCCAGAGATGGGAATCAGGCAGCGAAAAGGACCCACCCTCCAGAGATGAGAATCAGGTGGCGGGACTCGGGCAAAAAATATTATTACCATCAACGCAATTAACCCCTCAGATGATTATCGGTGTGTTAGGGCTCGAAGGCTCGTACTCGGAGAAAGCTGCACAAATCTGGACTCTAAGACATAGGCTAGATAGTGTAGAAATTCAACATTTTGCAGATATAGAGGACGCATTTCTAGCTGTGGAACAGGGAAAATCCGATCTTTCAGTAGTTCCTATAGAAAACTCTATTGAAGGTTCGGTAGGCGTTACTCTTGATTTACTTTATGAGAATGAGGTTGAGATAGTAGGAGAGATTGTTGTAAAAATTGAGCATTGCCTGCTCTCGAAAGGAGGAACTGAGAAGATTAAGGTTGTTCTTTCCCATCCTCAGGGACTTGCCCAGTGCAGGCATTTTCTAAAAAAATATTTCCCTGAGGCTGAACTAAGGAGCACAGGTAGTACTTCCCATGCAGCAAGGCTCGCAGGAGAATTTGAAGAAATGGCAGCAATAGCTTCTCCTGAAGCTGCAGAGTGTTACAGGCTGAAGATTCTCCTTCCAAATATACAGGACAGAAAAGAAAACTACACCCGCTTCATTGTTTTGAGAGCCGCAGGAAAAAGCACGGATGAGCAGGTTTTATGTGACACTGAAGATAAACCGGATAAGCTTGAAAATTCCAGCCGTTCAGCATTCAAGACCTCTATTATAGTATATCTGGAAAAAGACAGGCCAGGAGCATTATATGAAATACTCGGGGCTTTTGCAAAGAACAATATTAACCTTACCAGGATTGAATCCAGACCTTCTAAAAAAGAACTTGGGGATTATTACTTCTATATTGATTTTGAAGGGCACACAAGTGATGTACTTATAAAAGAGACATTAAAAGACATAAAAAATAAAACCGATACGCTAAAAATACTGGGTTCCTATCCCGCTTTCAAAACTTAAGTGATCGCAGTTATTCCACTTTAAAACAAGTAAAAGGTTAAATAAAATCCTGCGAATTTAGGCAGAAGACCATAAAGCAGTCTTAATATATTTAAAACCGTAAATTTAAAGACAAAATTTAACAAAAATTGTATTGTTGTGCGAATCTAAAAAATTCAGATTCAGGAACGTGTACTTTTATATACTATCTTTTTCTATTCTCTTCCTAGAATATCTTCTGACAGTATATTTGCATGTTCCGTAAATACAGAATTCGTTCTCATAATTATTTAAGATCACAGCCTTTTTCCAGGTTGCAAAAGGGAGCGAGATGGCTCTGAGTATTGAAGAAATAGTAAACAAACACGAATCGGCTTTAAAAAAATATAGAGGACTCTATGCCTTTGCAGACCTGCTTGCAACTTATTTTGTCCTCTATGTACTTTTCGTGCTTTTCAATATGAGAGATTTATTTTTAATGTTTAGCATCTTCGAACCTTATACCGGTGCGAAATACAGCATTCTGGGCTTTGGGGTTGTTTTTGAAACTCTGGGGCTTATTATTCTGGCTTTTGTCCTTTCTCTTATCCTTACAGCTATCAGACATTACAAGACTGAAAAGAAAGATGCTATTGCTCTTATAGAAGAGACACACCCTATACTCAAGGAGAGATTAAGGACTGCCTATGATAACCGTAATACGAATAACATTATTGCCCGGGACCTTATAGGTGGAGTCATAATTGATTCAAAACCAGTAGAGTCCTCTTCCTTCTTTGACAGGAGAAAACTTGCAAAAGATCTGTTTGTAATAGTTTTTGCAGTTGCCGTTCTCGCATATGTTGCCGGAACCGGATACCAGACAACTCTCAGCCCTACTGACCTTAACGGAGTAATTGACAAGCTTCCCTTAGTTTCGAATTCAAACTCTGACCTTTACCCTGTGGAAGAAAACGGCGGGACCTCGAATAACACCAGCCAGGAAAACATATTCGGAAAGCCTGCCGTTGTTGTGGTGGAAGGTAAAGATGTTGATCTGACGATTCCCCCAGGTACAGGTCAGGGCTTTACAAGCCAGGAAGAAGGAGAACAGACGAACGAGTCATTTACCCAATCAGGTCTGGTAAATCCTGAAGCGGAGGCTTCCCAGGCTTATTATGATAATTTACCTGAAGGATACAAGAACGTTATCCAGAGTTACTTTGAAGGACTTGCAGAAGAATAATTTAGAACATTTATATAAAGTTGAATTTATCTGAATCAGGTTAATCGAAGGTTGTCTAAAAGCAGTTTTTGAATTACAGACAGTGTACCGGAGATACACCGCTCTGGAGAAATACTGCTGCATGAGCATGTGACATCCAGAAAATCGGGCTTCTTAAGCCTCTAAAAACAGGAACTTAAAGGGTGAAGCGGATATGAATGAAAATAATACCGATTCTGGTCAGGCTACAACGACCTACCAGAACGCAGGCACAATTTTCAAAAGTTTTTTTGAAGATATTGGAAATGTTGTGGTGGGCCAGAATAGAGTAGTGGAGCAAATCGTGATCGCAATACTCTGTGAAGGGCATGCCCTAGTTGAGAGCAATCCAGGGCTTGGAAAAACGCTTATGATCTCCACAGTGTCAAAGGCAATGAACCTGAAATTCAGCAGGATTCAGTGTACTCCTGATCTCATGCCCTCTGACATTACAGGGACAAATGTTATTGAAGAGCAGGACAACAAAAAAGAATTCAGGTTCCAGCCAGGGCCGGTCTTTGCAAATGTTGTTCTTGCGGATGAGATTAACAGGGCATCCCCTAAGACCCAGTCAGCCCTGCTGGAAGCTATGCAGGAAAAACAGGTAACGGTCGGAAACGATACATTCATGCTTGACCGTCCCTTTTTCATTCTTGCCACCCAGAACCCCATAGAAATGGAAGGCACATATCCCTTGCCTGAAGCCCAGCTCGACCGTTTTCTCTTAAAAATCCTTGTAGATTATCCTTCCCATGAAGAAGAAATGGAAATAATAAACCGCTATACAAAATCCGAAGTCCCAAAAGTGTCCAGAGGCCTTGATAAATCCACACTCCTCGATTTGCAGAAACTGACCAGGCAGGTCCCAATCTCCGAGGAGCTAAAACAGCGTGTTCTTTCTATTGTGGGCATGACAAGAAAAGACAAAGAGCATATCGAGTACGGGGCTTCTCCACGAGCATCTATCGGCCTTATTCTTGCCGCAAAAGCCAGAGCCCTTATAGAAGGCAGGAATTTCGTAAGCAAAGAGGATGTCGATTATATGGCATATCCGGTTCTCCGCCACAGGCTTATCCTGACCTTCGAAGCCGAAAGAAGCGGGATGACTCCTGATCAGGCTATTGAGGAGATTATCCGGAAGCTCAAATGAAACATGAGTGGGATTCCCAGGTAAGGGAAGGAACTGTAGAAGAAGTTAAAATAACCCTGAAGGTTTTTCCGGGTCCGGAATAAACCGGACTTTTTATTGACGATCCAGAATGACTCGCACAAAACAAAACATAGAAACGGACTTTTTCAGGCAGCTTGACCGCTTTACCTTCTCTGTCCGGAAAAGGGTATCTACTGTTTACGCCGGAAACCGTCCCTCAACCCGAAGCGGGCACGGCATTGATACTATCGGGTTCAGGGAATATGATCTTAACGACAGCCTGAAAGATATCGACTGGAAAGCCTATGCGAGGACTGAGAAGCTCTATGTGCGGCAGTTTGAGGAAGAGAAAACCCTTACAACCCATATACTTCTGGACGCCAGTAAAAGTATGAACTACCCTGAAAAAGGAACTTCAAAATTTGAATATGCTGCCATGCTCGCGGCAGGCTACGCCTACATGGTAACAAAATATAACGATAGGTTCGCAATCTCAACCTTTGCACAGGAAGTCGATATACACAAACCCAGCCGCGGGAGAAAAAACCTTTTACGTGCAATTGATAGACTGACAGAGCTTGAACTATCTGGAAGCACTTCTATAGGGGAAGCTGTCATAAAATACAGCAGGGAAATCAAGTCCAGGTCCCTTGTAATCCTTATCTCGGACTTTCTTCAAGAACCCGAGGCAATAGAAACCGCAGTTTCCAGGTTATCTGACCATGACCTGATTTTGATCCAGGTGCTAGACCCCACGGAAAAAGTACTCCCTATCCAGGGTAACAGCAAGCTTATAGACCTTGAAACCGGAGAAGAAGTCAGGACTTATGTTAGTGAGAAGTTTAAAGAACGCTATCTTAAAAAGCTCGATGATCACAGCGCAAGAATTAAAAAAGCCTGTATGAAGACAGGGGCTGAATTCTATACTTTTACAACCGACACCCCCATTTTTGATGCTTTTTACTATACCATCAGGAGAAGGAGACGCTAAAAATGCCTTTTGAAAACCCCCTTGCTCTTATTGCTCTCCTGAGTGTAATCCCGCTTATCATTATTTACATGCTCCGTCCCAGACCGAAGGTACTTGCAATTCCTTCGCTCATGTTTGTACTAAAACTTGAGAGGGAGAGAAAACGGGTATATGCATCACTTACCAAAATTGTGCAGGACCCGCTTTTCCTGATCCAGCTCCTGATGCTTATTCTTCTTTCCATTGGCGCAGCAGGGTATTACTATACTTCACAGGAACCGCTGAGCGGAGAGCATACAGTGCTGGTCCTTGATACCTCTGCAAGTATGCAGGTTGACTCTCGTTTTGATGATGCTGTTAAGATTGCCGATGGTTATGTGAGCAAGAAAAATAGCATAATCCTGGCTTCGGATACGCCTCGTCTTGCTCTTGATGGAGGCGATGCGTCCTCTGCAAAGGAGATATTAAGTCAGGTTCAGCCGGGGGCAGGTACTGCCGACCTGTCTGCAGCCATAACTACAGGTATGCGTCTTTTATCAAAAGAAGGAGGGGGAAAAATCATCGTTATATCGGATTTCACGAATTCGAAAGGAGACGATCCTGTTAGTTCCAAAAACCTGGCCGAGTCTTACGGGATTTCAGTCAATTTCGTAAAAGTCGGAAAGTCTGCCGATAACATAGGGGTCATCAACGGATGGATCGAAGCCACGAACGGAAAATACGGCTACACAGGTGTAATTAAGAACTATAAAGATCAAAGCGAGAAAGTTGAAATCGAGACCGGAAGCGGAGCTTCAGGAAACTCAACGTCATTTTCCCTTGACGTCCCGGCAAGAGGGACAAAACAGTTCACACTTGAAAACCTTGGGCCAGGGATTACAACGGTTCAGCTTAATGTGAAAGATAGTTTACCTGTTGACAATAAAGCTTACATTTCCATTCCAGAGACTTTAGAGCAGCGTATACTCTTTATCACTGACGATGGGAAACTACCTTCGAAAACGGCACTCTCCCTGCTTCCGAACAGCAATCTCAGTGTCACAAAAGCCGTGCCTTCTTCCCTTGACAATTACACACTTGTAGTTCTTGCGCAGAAAGAAACTCCAATTGCTAGTGATTCAGTAGATACAATTGAAAATTATGTAAGAAACGGAGGCAATGCAGTTTTCATCGCAAGCGGCGCCTTAGCCCCCGAGAAAACTGAGGTTGGCCTAATTAAGATCTTACCTGTAAAACCTACCGGAATTGAGAACGAAACAAATGGAACCGATCTTGGAGTTAAGGAAGTTCAGCAGAGCAGTATTACAAAGGACATTAGAAGTGATGAGATCTCAGTCCACACATACCTGGACGCAACTGAAAGAACCGGCTCGACAACCCTGGTAGCTCTAGAAAATGGAGTTCCGATCTTGAGTTACTGGCAGGTAGGTAAAGGGACCGTTTTCTATATGGGGCTGGATGATGAACTCGGGGACAATGCCTGGAATAATTTCCATAACTTGCCTGAGTATCCTGTGTTCTGGATAAAACTTGTTGAATGGCTCGGAGGGACAGGTGATATTTCTGAATATAACCTGAATACAGGTACTTTAACGTCTCTTTCGAAGACTGAAGAAATCAAGACTCCCTCGAAAACATTCACTTCAAACCATATTCTATTTGATGAGGCGGGAATTTACGAAATATCAGGAAAGAAGATTGCAGTCAACCTTTATAGTGACAAGGAATCAAACACAACAGTTGATGCATCTGATGTTGTTCAGCGGGCGGCTGAGGAAGATAAGTCCAAACTTGTGAGGGCTGATACTTATACTGCCAAAAATGACATTACTGATTACCTGATAGTAGTTATGTTCCTCCTCATACTAGCTGAAATTATGATCGTGCGCCGGCGGGGTGAACTATGAATATATCCCTTGAACACCCGGAAATGCTTTTACTCATCATTCCTGTGACAATTGCCGGGTTCTATCTCCTGCGGAAGACAAAAACGAAGATTGTGGAATGGAGGATGCTTGTAGCTTTCCTCCTTATACTCGCTTTGGCTGCTCCATTTACAACGGTTACGCAGACTGTTAATGAAGACAATCCTTCACTTGTACTAATTCAGGATAAGACCTCAAGTATGGGGCTTTTTTCTAATGAAACAGGTAATGACCTGTATAAAGCCCTTGCAGCTGATACCTCTACAACCTTAGTCCAGCTTACAGGCGATAAAACAAATCTTGGAGATGCTGTAACTCAGTACTCTGGCACTGGTAATCAGATTGTTCTGATTACTGATGGGAATAACAACTCCGGGAAGAGCCTTGTTGATGCCCTCGGCTTTGCCAAAGAAACCAATACTTCAGTCTACCTTGTCGAGCCTGAACTTAAGACAAATGACCTCAGTGTAGAAATTCATGGGGACAAAAGTGTAATTGTGGATAACCCAAACGAATTTGATATAGTTGTCCGCCAGGCTTCAAATCAAAGTGTTAGCTATTCCTATGAAGCATACGTAGATGGGGAACTTTCCCAAAGTGGCGACGTTACTCAAAACTCAACACAGTATACTATTTCCCCTAATCTCAGGCACACTTTTAGCACTCTTGGTGCTCACAATATCAGTGTAAAGATTACTCCTTCCGGAGAAGATCTGAGTAGTATTAACAATAAATTTTATAAATCCGTGTATGTAATTCCCAAACCAAAGCTCACTCTTGTTACCGGTGAGCCGAATTCACCCCTTGCTCAAATCCTTAACAAACTTTACAACACTTCTGTTTTCACTACTTATCCTGGAGCAAGTGCTCTGAACAGTAGCAAAACTCTGGCACTTGATAACCAGTTCGCCGATAATCTTACGGAGACACAAGTAAAAGAAATTAGAAAGTATGTTACTAATGGAGGTGGACTGGTAGTTGTAGGAGGAGAAAGAGCATATAATTATGGCAATTATCTTAATTCCTCGTTTGAAAAAATCCTACCTGTGATTTCAAGGCCTTCCGAATATAAGGGAGGACGAAACCTTGTCCTGATCCTCGACGTTTCTCCCAGTACTACAGCCCACAAAACCCAGGGAGACATCCTGGGAAATGCCATATATATTCTTCAGAACGAAAATCTCAAAGATGCAAACGCCGAAATTATCGCATTCGGAAGCAAGGGATATGATGTTTCAGGAGGTTTTGTTTTCCTTGGACTTGCTCAGAACCAGGCAACTCTTAAAGACAAAATCGAGAAACTGGCTCCTGACGAGGAAAGCAAGACTTCCTTAGATGCAGGACTCAACATTTCAAAGGAAATGCTTACCGGCAAGGAAGGCGAACTTGATGCTATTATTATTTCAGACGGAGCAATCGAAGATTCCTACAAGCCAAGCCTTCAAGCTGCAAAAGAACTGCAGAAACTCGGTGTAAACCTGTACTTTATCCATATTCGTTCAGTAGCTCCTTCCCAGATTGACAAATCCAGAAATTATTATGCTGAGATGTTTATGAAGGAACTCGGGCTTGAGAAAAACTATTTCCACATTAATATGAGTGAAAGGGCAAACATAGTCTTTAAGTCAACCGATAAGTCTCAGGAAGAAGAGAACGAAGAAGAAAAAGAGACAGAAGAAAATGCAACTTCTGATTATTCTCTCTATGTTTATTCTCCAAATAGCTTCATTACGAAAGATGTGAACCTTACTTCCAATATCACAGGATATAACGACGTGACTCCAAAAGCCGGGGCTGAACGTTTGGTTATAACTACTTCAAATGGAAAACCAGTACTTACTACATGGCGCTTCGGACTAGGAAGAGTTGCAGCTTTTACCACAGACAATGGGCAAGGGGACGGTTCTCGCTGGGCGACTAATGTTTATAACGGATCGAGTGCCAGACTAATTTCAAGCATGATCAACTGGGCAATAGCGAACCCGAGAGCTGAAGAAGGAACTGTTGTGGACAGCCCGGATACCTGGCTTGGCACTCCCTCCAACCTGACACTTACAATGTACGATGAAGGAATCCCGCAGCTAAAACTAGATGGCAATGCTCTGGACCTTGCTCTAACCGGAAAGAATACCTATGAGACAAATGTGAATCCAAATAGTATTGGGATTCATGATATCTCAGGCTACCCGCTTGCAGTAAATTACCCGCTTGAGTACAGGGATGTAGGACTCAATGAGGATATAGAGCCTCTTGTCCTTTCTACCGGAGGAAAAATTTACAATGAGAAGGATGCAAGAGCCCTTCTACTGAAAGACGCGCGGCAGAATTCAGTGAAACAATCCGATGAGCAGGTAAGCCTGAAAGTGTATGTACTCCTTACTGCGCTTGTGCTTTATCTTGGAGAAATCCTTGCCAGGCGCATAAGGGAAATGAGAAAGCTCAAGAATACGCAAGGTTGAGACCTGAACTTGAAAATAAAACCTGAAAAGGGTTTTTTCTTCCTCTTTTCTGTGGATTCCATATTTTAGGCTTCATCAGTTAATTAAAAACGATTACTTTTTAAGGATTAATAACTCTTCTCTGCATTACTGTAGTTCAAAAGATATTTTATATTTAAACTCTTGAATCCATTTTTACCTACTGAACTCTGTAGAAAATTCTGTACCAAAATAAGGAAATAAATAATGGCCCTTGGTGAAATTGTTCCCATTCCAAAACTTCCCCCACAGATAATCGATGCAGTTAATAGCAATACATTGGCAGTTTTCATTGGTGCTGGGGTATCAAGAATAGTTGGTTGTGCAAGTTGGAAAACGTTGGCTAATAATCTTATAGAATTCTGTTTTTCAAAATCATGTATAAATTTCAAGGAAAAAGAAACTCTCTCTGCTTATGATCCAAAGAAATCAATTACAATTTGCAAATACATATTGACACAAAAAGGCTTTGAGAGTGATTTAATCAATATAATTAAAGAATCCCTCAAACCAAAGGAAGACCTTTATGAATCACAAAATATTTATCATGAGTTGTATGGTTTAAGAGGACTTTTTGTTACAACTAACGTTGACGATTGTTTTCATAGCAAATTTGAAAGACCGAACATAGTTTATAAAGAAAAGGACTTCAAACTAAATTCTACTAATGATGATATTGATAAATCTAAGCTCTACCAAATACATGGTTCTCTTTTAAGTCCCGACTCATTAGTTTTTACAGTCTCAGATTACTTACAAAAGTATAATAATCCTTATTTTCAGCATTTTATGCAAAAATTATTTTCTACCTATGTTGTACTATTTTTAGGATATGGTTTGGAAGAATTTGAAGTGCTGGATTATTTGATCACGAAGTTCGATCATAGTCAAGGTACAGAAATGAGACATTTTATCCTTCTGCCGTATTATAGCGGTGAAAACCGTATTGTAGAGTTTGACCGTTCTTATTATCGTTCTCTAGGAATAACCGTCGTACCTTATAAAAAAGATGAGAGGGGATATAATCAACTATATGAAGTAATCAAGCAATGGAATAGTGAAGTAAATCAAATATCAACTTATTTATCGGAGTCTTTCAGAGAGATTGACAAATGTATTGCTAGCTTTGATAATGCATCGGCAAATCGGATATTCCAAATTATATTGAACGATGAACCACAAAGAAATTATTTTTTCGAAGCTCTTGCTTCATGTGATAATCCTTTTCCTTGGTTGAAACTTTTACATGAAAAAAAATACCTTGACCCGAAGAAAAATCCGTCTCCAAAAGAAGTTTCAAGTGATAAAAAAATTTATTTTGAAGTGAAATATTGGAATGTTCTTGGTTATTTGAGAAACCTTGCTACTAAAAATGCCGCTAGTCCTGATAGTGAAATAACAAAAGACATTTCACAAATCATTGATTCAATAATTGGATACCGTGAAAATGGTGCAAGAATTGAAAACTATCATACTGACTCGATACTCATCGATATTATTTTCAAATTGCCTGTCGAAATAGTAGAAGAAAAGCATATCGTATTCCTTGAACGTGCTTTAAATACAAAAATTAACAAAGTATTTATTACAAGTCAAATCTATAAATCCGCCTTTCCTTTTTTAATTTCCAATCAAAAGATAGATCTGTTGCTAAAGTTACTTGAGGTGATTTTCAATTATGAGAAATCTGATGACTTTTATAAGTATTCATCTCTGGTTGAAAATTATTGGCTTCGTAAGGCAATTTTTGAGTATAAGACTGAAATTATCGATTTATGCGGGATGGACGCAGCCAAAATTATTCTTCATAAAATTGAAGATATTATCTCTGAAGACGATACGCAGTTTCGAACAGCGTCAGTTACTACGATTGAAAATAGTGACCAGAATATAAATAAAGAAAAATACGCATATCAATGTGTTTCCTTTGTTAGAGACATTTTTGAGGCTACCGATCCAGAAGTATTAAATCAAACAATTTTAGAATTACTATATAAATCTCATCCAATATTCAGAAGAATTGCAATTCACACTATAAGTTACCATTATAATTCCTTACACAAAATCTTTTGGGCGTTAAATTTCAATCCTATTGATGATTATTCTCTTAAACATGAAGTATATGAATTATTAAGCAAAAATTGTCTTAGTTTTTCAAGAAGCGAACTGAATATGGCTGTCAACTGGATTGAATCTGCAGATTACCATGCTGATGATCTGCAATTATCTTCTCGTGATGAGTATTTAGCTTATAAAAAGAAATGTTGGCTTTCCTCTATCCAAGAAGCGAATAATCCTGATATAACCTCATTATATCTTAAATATGACAAAATAAATCCAGAAGGAATTAGTTATCCAGGCGATATCATACATTTTGAAAGTTTTGAAGGAAGTATAAGTCCGATAAGCGAATCTGAACTTTTGGCTAAATCAAATAATGAAATTGCAGAATATTTGAGTGAATTTAGAGAAAAAACCGGAGTAAGAACTCCTTCTAAAGAAGGGCTCGCTGAAACTTTGCAAAAATGCATTTCCAATAAACCTGAAAAATTTTCGGAAAATCTTAGTCCATATTTAAGTGTTCCTGAAATATATCAATATTATATTTTATGGGGTTTGACTGAAGCTTGCAGAAATAGAAGAAACTTTTTTTGGAATAATGTATTGAACTTTATTTCCCAATTACTTGAATCAACCAACTTTTGGAACATTAAACAAGCTGAAGATGAATCCAACTACAGAAATAGGATTGTTTCTCAAATTGCAGATCTTATTGATGAAGGACTTCTAAAAGACCATACTTTTGAAAACGGTACTTTATCTCTTGCTGAAGATATTCTACTAACTCTGGCTCAAAAAGCAAACTCAGATTTTTATAATATGAGAGACCTCACAACCTCAGTACTTAATTCTTCAAAGGGGAAAATATTCTCTGCATTGATTGACTATTCCATGTATTTCTCACATTTGATTATTGAAGGTGAAGAAAGAAAGTGGAAAGAATCGATCAAGTCTGAGTTTAATACTAGGCTAGATAGGGATTTTGAGCCATCAGTTGAATTTTCTTACATATTGGGAAAGTACATTTCACACCTTTTTTATTTAGATGAATCTTGGACAAAAAAGAATATAGACAAAATATTTTTGGTTGACCAAGACAAATATTGGGAAGCAGCTTTTACAGGTTACCTTTTTTATTGTTCCAAAATTGATAAACGAATATATTTTCTTCTTAGAGAAAAAGGGCATTATAAGAAAGCCATTCAGACCAAATTTGAAGATAATCACATTAATGAAAGACTCGTGCAACACATATGCATAGGGTATATTGAAGGATGGGAGAAATTAGATGATAAAGAGAGTTTAATTTTTCAATTGCTTGAAAAATCTGATCCACAAAGGATTTCAGAGATTATCCGATATTTCGAAACTCAAAACAATAAAATAACTGAGAAAGTAAGTAGCAAAATCAAACCTCTTTGGAACTCACTGTATGATATTTTATTGAGTAATGAAGGAGATAAGGATTATCAAGTCGTAGCTTCTGATCTTCTTTCGTGGATATCGTTGATTGATTATATAGATTCTGAAATACTTGAGTGGATTAAATTTTCTGTTAGAAACTTAGATTCCATTCCAGATTTCATAGAGGATCTTATAATCCATGCTCAAAAAACGCCGTTGGAAGTTGGAGAAATATATATTGAGATGCTTGAAAACGGGAAATATCCTTACTATTATGAAGATGAGACCAAAAAAATTGTTAGGATGTTGTATGAAAATGATCAAAAAGAAATTGCAGATAGGATATGCAATTGCTTTGAACTAAAAGGGTATGGCGGTTTCTTGAGAGAAATATATAAGGAGTATAATTCTTTAATCTGAACCAGATTTGCATAGGTGTCAGAACTTATTCTATGAGATTCTTTTGGTAAATTGTCACAAATATGCCAGAAAATTCATGGTGATCTGCCCGAAAAAACCGGCGAAAACCGGCACTATAAGGTTATCATCAATTTTATTGACTGCAGTTTCAGTAAGGGTTGCAAGAAAAGCCATCACTAGAGAAACAATGGGATTTCCGAGAATAAGCAGCCCTATGAGGAAATCAATAACAAATTCCGAAACTGAACCTTCAATTGATTTATCATTTTTAAAGATTTTTTGAAAAACTCTCCTCTTTCCGTAGAATTTACCGATGAGAGCTGCAGCCAGGTCCCCGAAGGTGGCCATAAGGATTGCAGCGTAAGCGATCTCTCGGCTGAACAGAGATATTACTGAAATTGCCCCAAGCGCAAAGAAAATATGCCCTCCGAAGCGGTCAACTTCGCTTTTTCTGTACATAATATGGAAAAAAGGTATTCGAATTCCATGCTCGACCCGGAAGTAGTCAAGAACGAGAACAACTACAAGAAACAGCATGAGCACCCATAGGATGGTTTCTTTTCCGTAAAGTTCGTAGATAAGCACTATCAGGATTGAAACCAGATGTACACTTTTTCTCAGGACTTCAAAGAAAAATTCACTGGACAACATGGCAAAAAGACTTGGCAAGATATAGTATAAAGTTATATCTGTTTCAGTGTTGCTCTGTTCTGCGCGTCCTGAACACTTCACAGATGCCCGTAGAAAGATGTATATGAAAAATAACAGCGTAAAATTGAAATTCATCCAGAGTTTCAAAAAGCAAGTTCAATCTGAAGCAACCAGAATTCCAAAAAGCGATTTCAATCTGAAGCAACCTGAAAAATGAGGATTCAGAAGTCCAGTTAATTTATTTAGACTGGATTCTGTCCTTTGGAATTCTAATTTTACGAGCCTTCATGTGCAGCATCATAATCGGAATTGATCACGGTTTCCTTTATGCTTGAGTCTTTATCTATAACAACTTCGGGCCAGATCTTAACTCCGGAATGTATTGTTGAATTACTTCCGATCAGTACTTTATGCCCGATAACGGTTCCATTTTCGAGGAAACAGTGTTCTCCGATGGTTGTGTCGTCTGCTACCACTCCACCTGAGATGTTAGAACCCTTCCCTATTGACACATTATCAAAAAGATAGGATGAAAGGATCTTTGCATTGTCTTCTATAGTGCAGTTTGAACCTATCACGCTGTAAGGCCCGATAAGGACATTATCGCCTATAGTTGTGTTTTCCCCTATTACTATTGGCCCTACAAGAGAAGAATTTGAACCTATACATACATTATTTCCTATGGACAGAGGACCTTTTATTCTTGCGTTCCGGGTTGTGAAATTGCCTTCGATTGTAGTTCCAGGAAGAGCATCAAGCATCCAGCGCTGTGCCTGCCTGTAAGCTGCCGAACTTCCAACGTCAGTCCATTGTCCTCTCACAAGTACACCATTGATTTTTTTGTCGGCTGCAAGCATGAAGGGGAAAAGATCTTTTGCAAAATCGTATTTCTTGCCTTCAGGTATCCATTCAAATATCGAAGGGCTGCAAACATAAATGCCAGTGCTTGCAAGGTTGCTGAATATCTGGCCTGCTTTCGGTTTTTCCAGAAAGCGGTGGATCCGGTTGTTAATGTCCATATCCGCAATTCCGAATTCTCTTGGGTCGTCAATCGAAAGAAGCCCTATTGTGACTGGGGCATCGTTTGCTTCATGGAAACGGTACATCTCCCGTAGGTCCAAGTTAAGGACGTGATCTCCACCAAGCACTATAAATGGCTCGTCTTTCAGATATTTCTCAGCGTTTTTAATGCCGCCTGCAGTTCCGAGTTTTTCCTTCTCATACACATAGTCGATATGTACCCCAAACATGTGCCCGTCTCCGAGCTGTTCTTCTATGCGCTCTCCCATGTACCCCAGGGTCATGACTATTTCATTGAATCCTTCCCTTGAAAGATGCTCGATCAGATGTCGGACTGAAGGCTTATTAAGAATCGGTATGCTGGGTTTAGGATGCTTGAAAGTTAGCGGCCTGAGCCTCGTCCCAGCCCCTCCACACATGATACACGCTTTCATATTTTTCCCAGATGTCCTTATATGAATATATTATTAACGATTTTGTTTTCGTGATCTCAAAGGTTATTGATAATGGTTATTCAATTAATGACGATCAACCAGATTAATGACAATTAATCAGATTATAGCGATCAATTAGATTAATAACGATTAATCAGATTATAGCGATCAATTAGATTAATAACGATTAATCAGATTATAGCGATCAATCAGATTAATAACGATCAACCAGATTAATGATGATCAATCAGAAGAATATCTTCATTTCTTTCCACTTTGATTTCCCTTTTCCCTTCGTAATTCGAAACGGTGCCTGTTACGCTGATGAAATCTCCTTTCTGAATTGAATTATTCAGAGCTTCAGCACCTGCAGTTTTTGGAATAAAGACGCTCAGGACTTCGGAGTTGCAGTCTACCTGTAAAAGCAGATGCCCACCTGTATAGGTTAACCGTTTACTCAAAACCTGGGCTTCAAGGAACACCTTCTCACCTTCACCGGACTCCCTGGTATACTGCCCGGCTTCGTCTCCTGCCTCCTGTCCAGAAGCTGTAAGTTCCGGTCCAAAGCAGATATAGGCTGTCATGAGAGAAGTCAATGTCATAAACAGCAGCAGCACCATAACTTTTTCTTCTTTTTCCATACTCTACCCCCCTGATTTTGAGCCCGGAATCAACTTATGATCGAGACCAGTTTTATTTCAAGGATGAGAGTTTTGCCTGCAAGTTCATGGTTAAAATCCAGGGTAGCAGAAGTTTCTGTGGAGTTGAGCACTTTAACCTCACTCCCAGCGGGTGTTATGATTTTCGTTCCTGGCTCAGGAGGACTCTGAAGTCCAAGCTTTTCGAGAGGGATCTCCTGAACAAGGTAATTCTTATATTCTCCGTAGGCTTCTTCAGGTGGGATTGTGAGGGTTTTTTCTTCACCCTCTTTCATTCCAAGCACTCCCCTATCGATACCTTTTATTACCTGGAATGAATCCGTTCTGAAAAAAAAAGGCCTGTAACCCTTTTCTTCATCATAAATCCCTGCTTCAAGAGCTTTTTCCTTCAAAGTGGTATCAAAGATCGTTCCGTCTTCAAACTTACAAGTAAAATCAATAAGAAGGTAATCTCCTTTTTTCACAGTACGAGAATTTTCCATCATCCCTTTCTCCTGTGTATTATTCTTTCGGTATCTACGTCATTCAACATCTCCCCAGATACTGAAAGGACAAACATTTTAAAGAAATATAGTAACTTTAAATTTGCTCTTCAGTAACTTAAACTTATTCTATTGAGATGAGTTTTATATCAAAAATCAGGGTTTTGCCTGCAAGCTCGTGATTGGCATCAAGAGTGAGATGCGTGTCGTTTACAGCTGTTACTTTGTACTGGTTCCCGTACATATCTCTCAAGGTTTGCCCCACTTCAGGAATTTGGGATTTGTTTGTTAGATTTAATTCTTCAATCGGAACAGTCAGGACTCTTGCTTCCTCATGTTCTCCATAAGCTTTATCTGGAGGGATCGTCAGGGTCTTTTCTTCCCCTACTTTCATTCCGATTACACCCTCGTCAAAACCCGAGATTACCTGTCCCGAACCAACGACAAAGCTAAGAGGGGCATACTCCTTTCCTTCGACGTATATGCCGACCTGCTTTGCAACGTCTTCTCTTGAGGTATCAAAAACCGTGCCGTCTTCAAGCTTCCCGGTGTAGTCGACCTTGACCGAATCTCCGGACTTTACTGCTCTGCTGTCTCCTCCCTCACTCCTTTTATCCGTGCATCCGCTGCCAAAAATCGAGCTTACCAGGAGCAGTATAGCTATGAAAAAAACTGCTTTTTTCCTGGTCTTCATCTCTTTCACTCCTCCACAGAAACGATTGTTACTGAGAAAATCAGGGTCTTGCCTGCAAGCTCATGGTTGAAGTCTACAACAAAGTTATTTTCGTTTATATTTGTGATAGTGCCTGTCAGACCGTTGTCCGTAGCCAGCTTCATTCCAACCTCCGGAGTAAAATTAACAGTATTATTCGGGATCTCTCTTGCGAACTCTTCCCTGTACTCTCCATATGCTTCATCAGGCGGGATTGTAATGGTTTTTTCTTCCCCCACTTGCATTCCGACAACGCCCTCATCAAATCCTTTTATCATCTGGCCTGCGCCGACGGTAAATGTAAGGGGTTCATAATTTCTCATTTGATTGTATTTCCCTGCCTCGATAGCAACTTCCTTTAAGGAAGTATCAAAAATCGTACCATCTTCAAGTTTTCCTACATAATTAACTGAGATTGTATCCCCATTCTCAATTCTTCTACTGGTGTCTTTTGTTATATCCTCGGCCATAAAAATCAATAAAACAAACGAGAACATGCTAGATAAACGTGATGATAAAATAGAAGTCAAAAACCGATTAAATAGAAATTTCAGAATCCGGAATTACAGGAATTCCTGTAACCTTCATTTTCAAGTTTTAATTTGAGATTTGGTTCCGTTCAATTCTTTTTGATATTCAAGATATGAGTAAACAGCCGTGAACCCCACAATAAAGAGTGCAGGCTCAAGAATTAAAAATGAATTCAAACCCAGAAAAAACTCCAAGCATAGCAACTATTCCTGCGACCCTCATTATCTTGATATTTTATAGCAAATAAGTCTAAATTTTTACCAAAATTAACTTTTAGTATCTAATATCGAAGGTTTAAAATATGCTTTCTGTATATAACAGTGTAATAAAAATTATTATGTCGTGAATAGTTATGGTAACAAGTCAGGAAAGACAGAAGGCAAATCTGGCCAAAATGAAAAGAATAATGGAAGTAATTGAAAGTAAGACAGATGATTCCGATCTGATTGCCGAATTGCAAGAATATTTAAGAAAACCGTACTCACTGTCTCTTAAATGGCATATGATTGTATTTAAAAGTGAAGTTGATAGGAGTTTATGGTATCTGGAAGATATAAGAAAAGAAGAAATTGAAATGGAAAAAATGAAGCGAAGGAAGGGAAAAGATCCAAAAGAAGAATTAAACCAGGTTAAATGTAAATTTTCCGAGGCAGTTAGTGAATTTAAACTCGATCACCAGATGGTATACGATCCAAAAACGAATAAGTATAAGTTGTCAAAATCTGGGATTTCCAGAACAACAAGAGAAAACATCTTTGCAATTCCAAAATCTATGATTGGGGACGATAAACTCCAGTGGAGTGAGGCAGTTAAACAAAAATGGGGAGAAGATACTATCGGACGAGCAGAATTACTGGAAAAAGGCCAGTATGACCAAAAGAGTATGAGAGTTACCTGCGATCACGAAGACAATTCTATCTGTTAATTAACTGGTCTTTTAATTATCAATTTTTAAAGTATCAATCTTTAAAGTATCAATCCTTTAATTATCAACCTTTTAATTGTCAATCATTCAATTAATCAATCTTTTAATTATCAACCTTTTAATTGTCAATCATTCAATTAATCAATCTTTTAATTATCAATCCTTCAATTATCAATCTTTTAATTATCAATCTTTCAATTATCAATCTTTCAATTATCAATCTTTCAATTATCAATCTTTCAATTACCCAATCATTTACTTTTGCAAAAATTAGCTAACAGTTTTTTCATTATTCTCGGTATATAAATATAAACTTGATAACAAAAGTTTATGAACTTGACAACAAAAGTAGACTTATATAAATCCAATGAAAAATGTAGCCATTTCTCAGTTTTGTGGCTGTGTCTCATTTGAAATTTGGAGATTATTCCTTCTTGACAATAGAATCAATAAGCTTAATATACTTGCCACATCTACTTTTATTTTCATTTAATTATTAATTCATTTTATCTCTTGTGGTTAAAAAGCATTTGAATAAGAATCCATTAGTTCCAAAATAACAAGTTCCAATAGTCAGGAAAAAAGGTCGTAAGACAAATGGAAATCTCCTTCAATTAGCCAATAGTAAGCTTTCGAGAAGAACTGTGCACTATTGAGTTTCTTGAGACCTTTAAAAAGCGCGATCAGATATAAATGGAAATCGTAAGATAAAAATGAAATCAAATACCCAGGTACAAAGAAATTTTTATCCTGGTATTCTCAAAACCCGGAGACAATACCCATGAGAAAAAACACTCGAGATTCTGGGATTGATACTGTTGGCGAAGTACCCCCTGGGGAACACACTTCTGCCAGTTCTATCAGACAAAAGAAGACTTGATGGATATACTTGTCCCTTATTTTAAAGCCGGGCTGGAAAATAACGAGCTATGCATATGGATTACCTCACAGCCTCTGGAAGTGGAAGAGGCAAAAACATCCATGAAAAGAAATGTTCCTGATTTTGATGTTTATCTGGAGAAAGGACAAATAGAAATCATCCCTTACACCAGTGGGTATTTAAAGGAGGGTATTTTCGATCCAGACAGAGTCGTAAATAGCTGGGTGAAAAAAATTAACCAGGCTCTGGCAAGGGGCTATGATGGACTGAGAGCTCCAGGGGACAATCGCGGGCTGGGAAAAAAGGCTGGAATGGATTTATTGATTATGAGAATAAAGTAGATGTTATTATCGATAAACACAATGCGATAGCCCTATGCCCATGTTATCTCGATATGTGCAGTACGGCCGAGATTATTGATGTAGTATCCAGCCATCAATTTGCTTTGATCAAAAAGGACGGAAAATGGGAGCAGATAGAAAATTCCGGAAGGAGAAGAGCAGAAAAAGAAGCTATTCAGGCTACAAAAAATTGGGAATATACCTTTGATGCTGTGCCAGACCTGGTAGCCATAATCGACGATAAACATAGAGTTGTTCGTGCAAACAAAGCCATTGCGGCAAGATTGTGGATGACATCTGAAAATACTCTTTTAAATCAAGGAGAGATCGAGATAAATACTTTATTATTTTACAATTTATGTTTATTTTTAAATAAGGTATCTGATATCGTTTTCATCCATACAAAATTCGAGGTTAATAGTAAGGAAAAATCAACGTTTAATTTACCAATTAAAGCATTTAATTTCTTAAAACAGCAAATAGATTCTTTAATGAATGTACCTTAACGGGAGAAGGGTTGAAACTATATTTAATTAGGAAAATAAGGTTTAATATCCCTTAAAAAACTAATCATTTTTCAAGGAGTCTAAAATCACTAGATTTTGTAATTGGCCACAGTCCTTGTGATATAACTCAGAAATTGAAGTTTTAAGATGTCGAATATTGATTTTGATGAATACTGGATTCTTGTTAATTCAGATTTTCAATAAAGAAATACAAAAATCACTAGGTTTTGAAACAGAGTCTACATATCATCAATTAGAGCCTACATATCTTCAATTAAATAGTTAAAGAGGAGTTCTTTAACTCCTCGAATTTTAACCACTTTTAAGCCTGTTGTGTGCTCACTCCTAATAATCTTTGCTTACTCAGTTTTTAGCATTAATTACAATGTTTGCCAAATCAATCAACGACTCTCCTCCATCTGATGAAAGTTTTCCATTCTTAATGTGAGCTTCTATCTGATTAAATAGGAACTATAAACAGCCCAATGGAAACAGGATAGTTTCCTACAGGCACAGTGGCTGTAACCGTGTTTGTTGCAGTGTCAATTACAGAGACAGTTCCATTGTAGTCGGAGTTCGCCACATATACCTTTGTTCCGTCAGGAGTTACTGCAACCCCATGAGGAATACTCCCTACATTTACTGTGGCTGCAACGGAATTGGTTGATGCGTCAATTACAGAAACGTTGTTGCTGCCAGCGTTGGCCACATATACCTTGTTTCCATCCGGAGACACTGCAACTCCAACAGGATAATCTCCAACATTTACCGTTGATATAACAGTTTTAGTTTCAGTGTCAATTACAGAAACACTGTTGCTGCCAGTGTTAGTAGTATACACCATTTGTCCATCCGTGGAAGCTGCAACTCCAACAGGAATATAGCCCACAGGCACGGTGGCTGTAACAGTGTTAGTTGCAGTGTCAATTACAGAAACATTGTTGCTGAATGCGTTTGCAACATACACCTCTGTTCCATCTGGGATGACTGAAACTCCTAGAGGCCATTTACCTACATCCACCGTTGATGTAACCATATTAGTTGCAGTGTCAATTATAGAAACGTTGTCATTGCCTCCGTTCGTCACATATGCCTTTGTTCCATCCGGAATGACTGAAACTCCTAAAGGCCATTTACCTACATTCACAGTTGATATAACAGTGTTAGTTGCATTATCAATTACATCAACATTGTTGCTGAATGCGTTCGCAATATATGCCTTTGTTCCATCCGGAGAGACTAAAACGCCAACCGGGTAGTTTCCTACAGGCACAGTGGCTGTAACTGTGTTTGTGGCTGTGTCAATTACAGAGATATTGTTGCTGCCGGAGTTCGCAATATATGCATATGGTACTGCGCCTGCTATACTCACAATCATTAAAAGAGCCAGCACTGCAATTCCTAAAACTTTTATGAAGGCATGTTTGCTGTTTGTGTTATCATATGTTATTTTTTTCATTTTAATCCCCCAAATACCATTGTTGATGAGAAAAGAGTTTACAGTAGCTGTCTTTTCATTTTGAGCAACTACTTACAAATTCCCCAGCTTGAACAAAAAGAGTATATAAATACAAGAATATAAAAGATTACATATATTAAAAAATAGTGATGCTTCGTATCAGTAAGGCACTGAGAGAAATCTGTTTTCTTCAAGATTAGCAGGGCATGTATTAGCAGGGTATGTAATAGTAAAAGGTTTCTATTGAGAATCTCAAATTAGCTTTTAAAATCTCAAATCTAATTTGATACTCACTTTTTTAAAAGTATCCCCCAAACGAATTCTTATTCTCAACTTTATTTTGCATTTCTGTCAACACCAGTAGTTGATATGCTATGAAACTCAATAGAGAGTAGAGTTTTCTACTCTGATTTCTCACTCTTCTGATATCGAACTTTACTGTACCTTTAATATGTCCATGTATCTTTTCACATTCAGCTCTCTTTTTATACTGATCATCAAAAGTCTCATCTCTGATATTTTGGTTTCTTAGGTACATTCCTACCTGTTCTTTCCTTCCAATTTCATATAGAAATCTGAGTTTGTTTTCCATTGGTGCATGAATATCTCCACCGAGTTTCCACTTTTTATTCACCCAGTGATCGATTCGTTCCTCTTCACCTTCTTGATTGATTACTGCATTTGAAGCGTAGGAAATAATCGGTTTTGCGTTCAGATTATACCAAATATCAGAATGATTGAGGAATGAATCATAACCTCCGTCAGCAGAATAAAATTCCAGATTAGCGTTCATGTTCTTTAGAGCCTCAATATGGTCGATAAGTTCTGGAGAGTCACCAGAAAGTCCTTTTGTATGAGTCATGAAAATTGGATAAGTTCCAACCATTGTAATATGTGCCTTATCCATTTTGCATTCATAATGAGGATTATAATCAGCATGTTTGTCGTATCTTGAAGCTTCAAGTGGAGTGGAATCAATTTTTGCTTCCTTTTCCTGAGAAAGTTTGAGAATTTTCTCACCTATAAGCATCATTATCTCATTGACTCCTTTTTCTCCAAGTCTATACTTCATAAAATGATGAAGGGTTCCACCTGAAGGAAGTTTAATCTGGCCATTTTCATCATAAAAAGAAAGCAGGATAGCTTCTTCTTCTGTTAAGGAAGAAATGGTTTTATCATATGAGAGTTGCCTGAAACACTTCACAACAAACAGTTTTATCATAGAAGAAACACTGTACTTAAAGTGCCAACTTTTGTTGGTGTAAAAAGTACGTTCGACGTGCTTTGCAATATCGTCAATGCAAAGAAAGTACAGGAATTGGCAAATTGAAGTACTTTCTCTGCTCAAATAATTATCGAAGGAGTCCTCGAAGAGGACTCCTTTGTATAACATACTGTTTTTTGACATGAGAAAGGCATAGAAGGTATTGTTTTAAGTTGCCACTACCAAACAGAGACAAGTGCTATCAGAGTTAGTGGAAAAAAGAATAAGTTTTTAAGTCAAAATTCTAATTTGAGAGCCTCCTATTCCTTCGAAATCAGGAATTATCAAGGTTGGAAAAAATACGCTCGAACCCACGTACAATGACCAAAGCTATCACATACCATTAAGTGATTGTTAAGGTATATTCTGAAAAATCAAATTACGGGCGGCTACACCACCATAAACAGGCTGTCTGACAATTACAGATAGTAATAAAAAAGTGCTAAAAAGGAAGCAAATAAAGCATTTAAATCAAAAAAGGAATTTAAGAAGGAATTCTTTTATTACCGAAAGTAATTGTCGGACAGCCTTTAAAGAATGGAGTATTCATGATCCTCTGCGCTCCCGTTGTAATAAACATCAAATAGGTAACTGTAGGTGACCAATTTTTGGATGAGCACGTTAACCATGGAAACTGAGTAAATAAAATTATATTTCATCGTTACTTTTTTATATAGTAATGTACATAATATTAATTGGTTCATGAGGGAGCAATCTGTAAATTGGAGTAAATTCAGGACAGCTTGAAATTTGATCCCGTAATAGACTTCATTGCGCGTATCTGTAAAATGAAGCAAATTCAGGACAGCTTCAAAACTGATCCCGTAATAGACTTCATTAACGCGTATCCGTAAAATGAAGAAAATTCAGGACAACTTCAAAACTGATCCCGTAATAGACTTCATTTGTGCAGGTCAAACCTTGTGAACCACCTTACAACCAACTTTTTTACCCAACATTCAAGCCCAAGATACTTTTCTCATCTTTTACTGTTTCTCCCTCTGCCATTTCCACTTTATTCTTTTCTTCCGTCTTTGCCGGGCTGTAATCGCTAAAACCTTTAGAGCATATAGTCGGATCTAAAACTGCTGTCTCCAAGGGCAAATATCGAGCCATTTAAAGACGGTTCAAGACATGAAAAAATATTGGTATTGACCAGGATTATTTGGACTGTTTGACTTTATAAAGTCGATTGAGTGGCTTTGCAAACGGCAGCCAGGCCTTTCCAATCTTCCATGTCAAGCTCCGGTTTTTCAGCCCGATATTTTGCATACAATGCTATTCCCCACGGAGTCTTCAAGGATATAGACTTTGACACCCTTCTCGCAAAGCATCTGTTCATTACCCAAGGCACTTCATTACCCAAGGCACTTGTAACATCACCGACGACCACACGGTCGAATTGGCGCATATATATTAACGTGGCACAAACGTCACAGGGACTAAGCATTGTGAAAATCGTGGTATTACTGAAGTCCTGTCGTCCTGCATCGCGTATTGCTGACGTTTCACCGTGGTTGTAAGGGTCACCATCCTGCACAAGCGTATCGTGTCCTTTCCCAACAATCCGACGCGTATTGTTATCGATGATAACGCCACCGATGAGGCATCCACCTTCGTCATAGCTTTTTTGCGTAAGTAAAACTGCTATACGCATAATATTTTGGTCTCTCAGTTTAACAAAAAATTTATCTTCAACTATCGCAGGAAGACTTTTTGTGGGCAAATGAGCGATGACATTAAGCACTTCTTCCGTAACAGGCGTGTCCTGTGTAATGAAGTGTTTCATAAACTCTTTCAAATCACTTAGTATAACAGAATTTCAGATATATTGGAAGCAATTTAACATCTTCTTTAGACAAAACCTTTGTTTTCAGCGCCAGGTCAAGATTCAGAAATCAAGATTCATAAAATATGTTTAGTTAGGCTCGTATATAACTAACAGTATATTATTTTGAAGCTTTAAAGCTAACATTGCTCATTCCCAAGTTGTAGGAATGATTTGAATTTTGAGATAAACTCAAAGGTGCTTTAAAATCAGCCTTTATACAACAAGATATAGTATAAAAAAGAGTATTAATCAGAACTATTAAAGTTTTTAAGTGGACCGGTCGGGAATTGAACCCGAGGCCTCTACCATGCCAAGGTAGCGATCTTCCCCTGATCTACCGGCCCATTTCAGGCTTTGCTTCATCAGCATCCCTCATACACTCAATATCTTATATAAAGCTGTCGCTATATAGGCTCGACGTCTTGCAAATAAATTATTGAAGCTTAGAAATTAAAGAGCTTCAAGCAAAAGTTATAAGTAGTAAATTGAGTATTAGAAGTGTTGTCGGATTGGGAAGCTTTCCTGAAAAGCCTTTCTACTTCGGTGATTTTAAAAAACCTGATATTTGGGCCCGTAGCTTAGCCTGGTGGAGCGCACGGCTGATAACCGTGAGGTCCTGCGTTCGAATCGCAGCGGGCCCACCACAATATGATAATCCTTTCTCAGGAGAATTTTCAGGTATTATAATTTTATTTACTTTCGATCGGGCCCGTAGCTTAGCTTGGTGGAGCGCACGGCTGATAACCGTGAGGTCCTGCGTTCGAATCGCAGCGGGCCCACCAAATATTTTTTTGGACATTATTCTATTTTGAACTTTTGTTGAGACTTTTGGAGCTTTTCATTATATTTTTGGAGTTTTTCATCATATTTTTGGAGCTTTTCATCATATTTTTGGAGCTTTCCCGCTTTAGAAGAATAAACTCGAAAGAAACAATTTCAGAAAAACCAATAAACTTAGAAAGACGATAAACTTAACAAAACTAAACTTAGAAAACTGATAAACTTAGAATAAGAGTGAACTCCGAAAAAACATAAACTGAGAAAAAACAATCTCCTAAAAAGTAAATTAAAGATATTACATAAAACAGGAGATTTTATAAATGCCCTTTAAATGAATATCTTTATTGAGTGTTCATGTAATGAAAAAATTAATCGTCAGGGAAAATTTAGATTGGGGCAAATCCCCATGAATAGTTTCAGGCAATGTGCTTCAGGCGTTCAATATTTTTGAACACGATTTTGCTTTCGGCTACAATATCTTCTTCGATCTTGCTAACAATATAGTCCATTGGGACTGTAAGCCTGTATAACTTTACCGGTCTGCCTTTACCCTTTGATTTCTTTTCTTCCCGGATGTCAATCCAGTTATTTTCGCGGAGATACCGCATTGCAACACTGACTTCAGGTTGTCTCAAGCCTGATACCATTTCAATGTTCTGGGACGAGATCTCATTTCCTTTTGCAAGGCATGCAAGCGTAAAAGCAATTGGTCTACTAACGTTAATTCTTCTAAATAGTTCTATCATTTCATGTTCGTCTGGTCCCATAGCTACCGGGATCTCTTTTTTTGTGTTAGATATATCCATAACTGGACCACTTTTATCTACCATTTAATCACCCAAAGAACTATTATATAGTAGATTAATATAAATATTTGCTTATGTTTTTTTTAATATATATTAATTGATAATAATTAATAGAGTGTTTGAAACGTTCACTCATATAAAAAGTGACCAGATGATAGTGTTTTTCGTTTTCGACACCGATTACTAATTCTTGTCTTTTTATTCATAGAACTTTAAAGTTATCTAAAAACTTTAAAAGTATCTAAAAATTTAGGAGTCTGGTTCTCTTCCATCTCAATCAGGATTCTCTTATAAAATATGGTATTTTTTAATTCTGACTTTCTTTTATGACCAAACGTTGGTATCCTCTAAAATTCAATGGAGAATATTCCAACTTGAGAAATACACAACAATTTTACCATATAGTTGTAAAGTTGAATGCATCACTTAAAGTTGTTTTACTTGAAGTTGTTTTTTGTGCATTGTTAAATTTTTAAATTTTTAGAAATACATGAAATTTACTTTTCCCCATACAATTTGAAGAGAATACAAACTTTGTTACAAACTTAGTATTAATTTTGACTTTTTAAAAACCCAGGTTTTGCTTCAAACTCAACTTTTGTTGAACTCAAGTTTTTTAAATTTATAAAAGTGTAAAAAGAATTTGTAGGACATTTTTATACTAAAAATTGCTAAAGCTTACTAGATGCCCTCTTTACCTCTATTGAGATGTTTCTTCCTCGTATCCATTATATACTATATTTTCTAAAATTTATACAGTTGAACTGAGAAAATCAATAATCTGGACCTATAACTTTATAAATTACAAGTTTAACTGGAGAGTCTATTTGCTTAATTTTGTACTTCAAGCGCGAAATCCTGATTTAATATCCGAAAAATTGCTGTTCCTTTGTCGTTTTTGAAGTTTAGATTCAAGTGGAAAACCAGATATCAAAAGAACCGAAAAGAGACTGACTGAGAAAAGGCATTGCAAAAATGGAAAAAGAAGATCATAAGAAGAAAAAATGGTATTACAAGTATTGAGAAAAGATAAACTAATTACGAAAAAGAGCTAAACTTTCCTCAACTATCCTACCTTTATAATGCACTTAACAGATAAGAAATAGAATCCGGGTTATAACAGATAAGAAGTAGAATCCGGGTTATAAAACCCAGACGTTAGAATTAAGAATTAAGTTTTCTGAGAATTTATGAAAAAAGTTTGTGATATTTCTGCTCTAAAATTGATTTCAGGAAAGGCTCTTGAGGCGTTCTATATTCTGAAGCACGGCCTTACTTTCAGCCATTACGTCTTCTTCTATTGAATTGATAATCGTTTCCATCCGAACCGTCAGTTTATACAATTTAACCGGTCTGCCTTTGCCCTGATTCTTCTTTTCTTCCCGCATATCTACCCAGTCATTTTCACGGAGATAGCGCATTGCGATACTAACTTCTGGCTGTCTCAAGCCTGATACCATTTCGATGCGTTGGGAAGAAATTTCCTCTCCTTTAGAAAGGCATGCAAGGGTGAGAGCAACTGGTCTATTAATATTAAGCCTTCTTAAAAGCTCCACCATCTCGTATTCAATCTCTCCCATCTTAAATTCGTTGTCCTTTGATGTAAACCCATTATCTGCCACAACTATCATCTACCAATTATACCGAAAGAGCAGAATGTGACTGCTTCCGATATTATTTTCCCATCCAGTATTTCAGATCAATAGAAACATATTATTTTAGATTTGTTATATTTTCAGCATATTTTATTGCTTTTATTAAATATATTTCTATTTATATGAGTTTCTGATCTGTGGGAGTATCTCACAAAATCTGTTTTTCTCTGTTGATTTAAATAATAATACTTTCTCCATATATATAATTATGCGCCTATAAAAACTTTTAGACAATTTTACATATTATTTTTTTGGAGGCAGAAGGCTCAGAATTTATAGACTGAAGAACAATCTATACTCCCAGAGTTCTGCAAGCCTCCCTTTACAGCCTCCCTGTATATATAGAATAAACGCATTTTGATTGTAATTCCATTTGCTAAGGAAATTGAATTATAGTATGAACAAAGCAAAAGAAAATTCAAAGTTCACTTTTTTAATTAAAAATTATCCGTATTTTGCAATAATTACAGGTGCTCTGTCCTAATTGGGTTAGTTATGTAAGTATTCCGGCAAGTCTTAAATATGAATCCCTGAAAGATTTAATATAATGAACGCTGCCCTGGACAAAACCGCTGTATTTATCTGCCATTGCAGTGGGAACATTTCCGAACGTATTGATATTAATACACTTAAGAAAACCCTTAAGGCAGAAGGGATCCCGGTCTTCGATTATGAGTATCTCTGTTCAAGAGAAGGACAGACCCTTATTAAAAATAAAATTTCTGAAGGGAACCTCGACCGGATAGTAATAGGTTCGTGCACGCCTTCCAAACACGGCACTCTTTTTAAAAAGTGTATCCAGGAAGCAGGCTTGAACCGGGCAATGCTTGAAATAGCAAATCTCAGGGAACACTGTGCCTGGGTGCATCCGGACAAAGCCGGAGCGACTGAGAAAGCCCTCTCACTTCTTCAGGGAAAACTCAACCGCCTGAAAAATGATGAACCCCTTGAAGAAATAAAAGTAAATATCGTTCCGCAGGCCCTCGTTATTGGCGGAGGAATTGCAGGAATAACTGCGGCAATTAACCTTGCAGACAACGGAATTTCCACCTACCTGGTCGAGAAAGACACCAGTATCGGTGGGAATATGGCAAAAATAGGCAAAGTTTTTTCTCCTGACAAACTTGCGGAAGAGTGCGCTATGTGCTCGCTAAGCCCGCTGATGAATGAAGTAATAGCTAACCCGAAAATAACCCTTCTAACCTGGACTGAGGTAGAAAGCTTAAGCGGAAGTGCTGGCAACTTCACAGTAAAGCTAAGGAAAAAACCGAGATACGTACACGATAACTGTACAGGCTGTGGCCGATGCAGCCGCGTCTGCCCTGTCCTGGTTGAAAATGAGTTCAACTGTGGGTACATGGACAAAAAGGCAATCTCCCTGCGTTTCTCCCAGTCCGTCCCGAAAATTTACTGCATAGATCCTGACTACTGCCTGCAGTTCAAGGGCGAAACATGCGGAAAATGCGCAGAGGCCTGTAAATCCGGAGCTATTGACTTCTCACAGAAGGAAGAGATTATAGAGCTCAATGTAGGTGCAGTTATTGTTGCTACCGGGTTTGAGGAGTATAACGCATCCCAGAAACCCCAGTACGGGTATGGAATTTTCAAAAACGTTATGACCCAGATGGAACTTGCCAGAATGCTCGGGATCAATGGCCCTACAAAAGGAACACTGGTCAGGCCTTCGGACTTCAGCCTGAACCCTGATGCTGTCAGCTCAACAGGCACCTGTGGTAGTAAAAGTTCCTTAGAAAATTCCTCTGAGAATAGTCCAGGAATCCCTAAAAGGATAGTTATGATCCAGTGTGTGGGCTCAAGGGACGAAAAAGAAAGTGGAAACCGCTATTGTTCCAGGTACTGCTGCATGGCAGCTTTAAAGCACTCGAACTTGATAATGAAAAAATATCCGGGTACTGAGGTCACGATCTGTTATGTCGATTTGCGAGCTCTTGGTTTTTACGAAAACTACTATCGGGCAGTCCAGGATATGGGAGTTAGATTTGTAAGGGGAAGACCTGCCGAAATTATCGAGAAGCCGGATAAAAGCCTTCTTGTCAGACTCGAAGATACCCTTAACCAGAAAATAACAGAACTGCCTGCTGATCTCGTTGTACTCTCTGCGGCTATGGTCCCTTCAAAGGGAACCCGAAAAATTGCCAGCATACTGAATATTAGCCAGAATGAAAGCGGTTTTATCAAAGAAAGGCACTCGAAATTGAGGCCTGTAGACAGCTCACTGGACGGGATCTTTGTCTGTGGCACTGCCCAGAGCCCTAAGGATGTTACGGATACTATTTCCCAGGCAGGACTTGCAGCTGTAAGAGCAAGGGCCTTTATTGCCGACAGCCCCAAAGCCCTTGTAAACGAAATTCCGATTATCAATCAGCTTCTCTGTAATCAGTGTAAGGAATGTCTCAAGTGCCCGTTCGAGGCTTTTTCTTTGAATGAGAATGGAAAGATTATCGTAGACCCGCTTGTCTGTACTGGGTGCGGATACTGTACTGAACTCTGTCAGAATGGAGCTATTCAGATTGAAGGCTTTACAAAAAGCCAGCTAAAAGCCGAAGTTGAAGGGGTAGTCGAAGAAGGAGATCTGATTGGCTTTGTAAACAGCGGGATCGCGTCCTTAACCTGTGATAATATAGGAAATAGTGCACTGACCTATCCGTCAAATGTCAAGTTAATCAAAGTGCCCACAAACCTCGTGGTTGATAAATACCTGTTACTTTATGCCTTCAAACGCGGAGCATCGGCTGTCCTTTTCGTGGAGGACCCTCCAGATAGCCCAAAAGCTGAGATTATATATCCTTTAACTGTCAGCCATTTTGAGAAACTGAAGAAAGAACTTGGAGATTCAGGAAACCGGCTCTATTTCAAAAAAGCTTATGTTCCAAACACAAGAGGGCTTGCAAGCACTTTTACCAACCTTGCCCAGGAAGGAGAGATGATCAAATGATTTCACATGTAAACGAATACGATACCCCGGAATGTAAAACCCTTGCAGAAACCGCAAAGAAAAGCATCCGGACACCTGCCTCTCTGGGGCTTGACCGTTGCATTCAGTGCGGAGCCTGCACGGCCTCCTGTCCTGCAGCCCGCTTTACAGACTACAGCCCGCGCCAGATTGTAAAAAAAGTACTGGAAAACGACCGTAGTGTACTTGAGTCCGAAATGATCTGGTCCTGTTTCTACTGTTATTCCTGTAACCTGCGTTGTCCCAGAAATAATAGCCCTGTAACAATTGTACAGGTGCTCAGGCAGATGGCCATCAACGAGGGTATAGGAGTTGAAAAGCTTGCCTACTTCCTTGAGATCGGAGAATATCTTGCAGAAAACGGAGCTAGCAAGATACCGGGTCCTGGAGCTAAGAATATGGAGAGAGACCTCGGGGAACGCTGGATCAGTTTTAAAAAGAACCTTGAGTCAATTCGTGATGAACTGGGGCTGAGTTCAAAGGATATCAGGAACACACATGGGGAAGTTCAGACCATTCTTGAAGCCACAGGCTATTTTGAAAGGGAAAAATGGATCAAGGCAAAAATACAGGAAAAACTTTTGCATCAACTCCTGGAGAACCAGTACATCAAGAGAGAAAATAGAAGCGGAGATTTCGGCTTTGAAAACGATAGAAGATATCCCGGACAGCCAGCTTTTATTATTTAAGAGCTGCATGGTCGAGCAGGAGTACCCAGGGGTGGAAACCTCCACTTGTTATGTCTTTGACAGGCTTGGAATAGACTACTGTATAAACAATGAGCAGTCCTGCTGCACAGGAATAGGCCATTATACTGATATATTTGAAGGACTGACAACAGCAGCCATTGCAGCCCGAAACTTTGCAGTTGCAAGAAGATGTGGGTATCCCAATATAACCTGCCTCTGTTCAACCTGTTATGCCGTAAATAAGGAAGCCTGTGAAACCCTGAATACCAACACCGAGGTCCGGGAAAAAGTGAACTCTATCTTCCGGGAAAAGGGCCTTGAAAACCTTGTTTACGAAAAAGACGACATGAACCCGAGGACAAACATCTACCATGCAGTAGAGATTCTTTTAAGCAAGGTCGATAAAATCCAGGAGCAGAAAAAATTCGATTTATCAGGAATCAAAACTGCAGCCCATCATGCTTGCCATTACTATAAAGTTCAGTATCTCGATGTCCTCGGAAACCCTGAAAACCCCCAGTTGATAGATAACATAGCCGCAGCCTGCGGAGCCGAGCCTGTACGCTGGTACGAAGACCGGACTCTTACCTGCGGGATGGGCTTTTCCCAGCTTCACCTTAACAAAAACACCTCGCTTCAGGTGACAAAGGCAAAACTCGACAGCCTTCAAAGAGCAGGTGTGGAGCTTATGCTTCATATGTGCCCGAATTGCCAGATCCAGTACGACCGCTACCAGCCTGTTATCGAAAAAGAGTTTGGCGTAAAATATGACATGGTGCACATGAACATTGCCCAGTTCGTAGCCCTTTCAATGGGTGCTGACCCTTACAAGGTGTGCGGCTTTCAGACTCACTCTGTGCCTCTTGAAGGGTTTCTGGAAAAGAATGGGATAATCTAAAAATCTGAGATAATCCCATTCTAAAATTTGAGTCGGTATTCTTCTTTATTTAGATTGACTTTTTAATTTTTCATTTTTGATAGAAGAAAAATTGCCATAACGGCAAAATCATTATTGAATTATTCCAAGTGAAATATAAGCAGTATTTTCGTCAAACATGTTTGGTTGGAAGCTGAGAATCGCTTCTTTGCCAGTTGGAACTGTATATGCAATCCATCCTTCTTTTGTTGCCCCTGGCATAACATCACCGCTATCAAACTTAATGTAATCATTTGGTAATACTACCCAACTCTCTGTACATTCGACACCATCGCAAAAAACCTTAAACTCGGTACTACCAAGATTTTCCGGCCCCTCTCCTTTAGTATAAGTCACTTTCGTTTTCACTAACAGATATTCATACCCAGAGGCAGGATTCTCATTGAACTCATTTTCGTTCTTTACAATGTAGTTTGCCTTCTCTCCTCTTTGGACCTCGGTAACCGAAACTTCATAAGATTGCCCGGTAGCTTCAATAACTACAGTTTCTCCTGTTGTCGCGGGGTTGTTGAAACTTCCCTTCACTGATGCTGTCTGCTCTGACTGAGTAACCTGATCTTGTGAAGCATTGTCTTCTATGTTTTCATCAGTTTTAACATCCTGCACTCCATTACCGGCTGTATCGGATGCACAGCCAGCGGCCACCACAGTAGCCAGTGAAATTATCAAAATTGAAAAAATTGTTATTTTCTTCATAGGTATACCTCATAAAAAAATATTAATATATTATATTTCAACTTATCCATTTTGTTGTACAATTATTTCAGTCGAATACCCCGCTAGCTTTCTGCGGGGATGGAAAACTTCCCCGGTAACCGTTGATGATAAATAATTTCTCAATTTCATCTTTGGTTATTAACTTCTGCTCAAACTAAATTGTTTAGGGTTATTATTTCCTTTAATGGAATTTGGAGCAGTGGTGCGAACATACCCCATTGCTTGTAGCAGGGTGCGCCAGCGTAACTTTGATTATTTTTTTGAATTTTTGTAGATAAACTTGATTAAACTATTTAACCTACTTTCGGCATATCGACATAAAAATCCATTCAATTTTTCTATTGATATCGTTTTTTTCAGAACTTTTAAAATTCAATTTAAATCAAAAATTATTAACGGTTACCCATAACATAAATAATATATATTTATAATAAAAGAGAGAAATGACAAATTGAATTAGATATGCAGTCTGCATGATACTGATTTAGAACTGAACCTACAAAAAATAATAATTAAAAATATTTAAATGTTGGGGTGTGCTTGCTGCCGAATGTAAATTTTATTATTTATTCTGATTTCCACAACTTTGAATACTCAGATCGATTTCTCCCAGCCCTGTCCCATATCAACGAGAGGTCTCAGCTCAATGATCTCGAAGGTAACCGTTGCATACATCATCTGCGCAACCTCCTCCCCGGCCATTTTTGCGATATGGCTTTTAATCGTATCAAGCATTTCCCCCGATGTTGCAGATTCCTTCATCTTCATATAAACCCTGATACCTTTCCATTCCGTATCTTGTTCCATTATCATGTATATCGCGTAAGGGTTTTCCTGAAGGTTTGAAAACGTACGGTTCTTACCTGTTGCAATTACAACGGTCTTTTCATCGATCATATTGGGTGAGCCGAAAATAGCCGAATCTACCATTCCATCTTTACTCGCTGTGCTGAGAACTCCAATTCTCGGTTGCTTGTTAAAGTAGTCTATCAATTTTGACGTCATATCTAAACCTCCTCTAATAGCCCGTTTTAGCACTCTTTCCTTTAAGAGTTGAGTTTGCGAAGCTGCTTGGTCACAAAATATTGTCATGAAAAATATAATTAATCAGCAGACTGTAACAATAATCATCTTAATTATGTTTAAAACTTTTTATTTTGCCAATCTGTACTCCAGGAAGAACTTAGATAATCTATAAATGAGAATATGACTAAAATCCATGAATAATAAGCCAAAAGCATTCAATAAAAACAAATTTATAAAATATAAAAGAAAAGAATATAATATAGATTTCTTTTATGTTGATTGTGGTTCCAGTTGTTAAAGCAAATGTTACTCAGGAGTAAAGAATGAAAGGCATTGAATACAAAACGAGTCCTTCTACCTGACATGAGTATTTTCAATTGTTCTCAAGCACATGATGGATGCCGGTTCCTGATCATCATAAACTGGGGTATCAGGAGTTCAGGCGGGAACCGCTGGGCAGCAAAGTTGAACTTGTATATGTCGAAAAGATAGTGATTGGAAAAAAAGAAAAATATCGGATATAAAAATTCTTGATTATTAATAGCCATTCGAACCGTAGTAGTGGCATAATATATCTATTTACAGCCTGTGTATCACCACAACTTTGACTTTGATTTCATATTTGACTTTGATTTTCTATTTTGGTTTCCATGACTTTGATAACTCAGATTGATTTCTCCCAGCCCTGTCCCATATCAACGAGAGGCCTCAGCTCAATAATCTCGAAGGTGGCAGTTGCGTATATCATCTTTGCCGCTTCCTCGCCGGCCATTTTTGCTATCTGGCTTTTGATCATATCAAGCATCTCCCCCGACGTTGCAGATTCCTTCAATTTCAGATAAACCCTGATCCCTTTCCATGCCATAATATCTGCTCCCGGTTCCATTATCAGGAACATTGCATAAGGATTTTCCTGAAGGTTTGAAAACGTGCGGTTCTTACCAGTTGCAACTACAACGGTCTTTTCATCGATCATCTGAGGTGAGCCGAAAACAGCCGAATCTACCTTTCCGTCTTTACTTGCTGTGCTGAGAACCCCAATTCTCGGTTGCTTGTTAAAGTAGTCCATCAATTTTGACGTCATATTAAATCCCCTATAATAAACTTATTTTCTCGCCCTTCTCCTGAAAAATTGAATTAGAAAGCAGCTTTATCCTGAAATATTCCAGGAAAAGAACTTTATTAGATATGCAAGCTGCGATAAATATGAGTCGTAAATATGCTTAAAACTTCGCCTGAAGAATGAGAATTCCATTCTGAATTCACTGGGGGATTTTTCTATCTCTGAATATTCATTTGAGATTTTTTGAATATTATATAAAATAAATTAATATAGATTCAGACCTGTATTTTTTTATATGTTGGGGAAAGATCACGTTTCTATAACACTTGGAACAGTATTTCCATTTACGATTCCCCTGATATTTTCAGAGAATTCTCACCCTGTATACGCCTTCTGTTTACTTGCGTCTACTGTCATAGGCTCGCTGATACCTGATGCAGACAGTGACGAAAAGCCCAAGTTACACTATGATTTCAAAATAATTTATGATATTATGGTTCCTCTTCATAAGCTGATAGTTTTTTCTTTCAGTTTCTTTAACTTAAAAGAAAAGATGAATCTTCAATACGTTGTAGAGGAACAGCATAGAGGCATAATGCATTCGCCGATAGGAGTATTCATAAGCTCCTTTGTACTCACTTTGTTGACAGCAATAATAGGCTGTTTTATTTTCCATGGAATAAATGCTACTCTTATAGGTTTCTTATTTTTAGGTTTGATATCTGGTCAATTTTTACATTTACTCGAAGATTCCTGTACGATTTCAGGGATCAATTGGTTATTTCCATTTGGGACCTGTGAGTTAAAAGGTAGTATTTACACAGGTAACAAAATAGAAGGAAAGAAGGATATCAGGCTTTTTTTGTACAGAGTTTCCCTATTGTTTGCCTCTGCAATACTGTTGATCCTTTATTCACTGGAAGCTATAGATGTAAACGGATCGGGTATTTATCTCCTTATTTTTGCAGTTGTTGCTTTGATATGGGGTTTGATATTTCTTACCGCAAAGACCGATAACGATAATCTATGGATACAGGATGCTAAAAAGGTACGGGAATTAGAGAGAGCAGTAGATAGAGTTGGGAAGCAAGATGATGTAAGAAAAAGAAGAAATATTGGGAAGTAACTATTTAGATAGTCTTTACAAGGCTACCTAAATAGTTACAGTGATATTATAGAAATAACCAATTACCTTCTAACCGCAGGTGAAACTAACATGGGTGTATTTGACATAATCAAGGATAGGAGAAGCATAAGGACTTACAAAGACGAGCGAATACCGAAGGATAAGCTTGAGAAACTGCTTGAGGCTGCAAGGCTTGCGCCATCGGCTGCAAACAGGCAGAACTGGAAATTTATTGTTGTCGAAAATGAGGAAGTAAAAAAACAGCTTGTTGCTGCTTGCAATAATCAGCCATTCGTGGGTACCGCCTCAAGCATCATTGCAGGCATTGGAGATCCCTCCCAAAAATGGCACCAGGTCGACCTTGCCATCGCCCTTGAACACATTGTCCTGGAGGCTGTCGAGCTAGGACTGGGCACCTGCTGGATTGGCGCTTTCGACGAAGACGAAGTCAAAAAACTACTCAAGATTCCTCAGGACAAAAAAGTTGTAGCTTTACTGACCGTGGGAATCCCAGCCGAATCGCCCGCTGCCAGGCCAAGGAAATCTCTTGAAGAAATAGTAGCTTATGACGAGTATAAATAAAGGCTTATACCTTTTTTCTCTTTTCTGGTTTTTATTAAATTTTAAAAGAAGAATGGAATTTTGGCTTTAGAGCAATTGTAAATAATTTTTAATTTAATGAAAATTATTTCTACTACCTTTTCATTTACTTTAATATATGAATTGCCAACTCCTTCTAAAACAGATCTGAATTGGTACACTTATTCCTTGTATTGTAGAAAACTGACGTTGTTTGCTTATATGCTAATTGCGTTTATCGAAGCGGTAAATAATCAACTTCAAGGAGTTCTCGTAACAATTATTATCTTAATGCAGAGTCGAGTTGAATGTATAATATTTAAACAATATTATATATTTATATAGTTGCAGTGGACACTTAATGTAAACGAATCATCGACAGTAGGCATATAACCGTCATAGAGAGGAGCCTGAAGGGGAATATGAATACAAAAATTGAAAAACTTCTAGCAAATAATCCGAATCCTATGCTTAGTGTCTATAAGGATGGTACTGTTCTTTACTCAAATGAATCTAGTGAACCCTTATTGCAGGAGTGGGGCACGAAAATCGGAGAAAAACTGCCGTCTTCTATCGAAGATTTAGTGCTAAAAACAATTTCTAGGAATAGTCCGGAAACAAAGGACGTCAGAGTGGGAAAAAGAGTATACCGGATCAATATTCACCCTTTACCGGAAGAAGAATGCATCAATATTTATGGATTTGACATAAGTAACCATGCGAGCCTTGAAGAAAAACTGTTGGAATGTGAGAGAAAGTACCGCAGCATCATAGAGACAACAAACGAAGGTATCTGGATTACCGACACTGAAGAAGTTACGACTTTTGTTACTCAAAAAATGGCTGAAATGCTCGGGTACACAACAGAAGAAATGATAGGGAAATCAGCCTTTGACTTTGTCGATAAAGATGACATGGAAAGTTCGCGTATCAGAACAAAATCCCAACATGAAGGCATCAAAGAAAAAGGGTACGAAATGAAGTTCTGCCGCAAGGATGGCAGTATTGTCTGGTCGCTTGTGAGCTCTACGCCTCTCCTTGATGCAGAGGGAAAACATACCGGTAACATGAGCATGTGTTCTGACATTACTCAGTGTAAAAAGGCTGAAAAAGAGCTTAAAAGAACAAATGAGGAACTGGAGAAGTGGAACCAAGAAACAATAAATGAACGCCAACGTCTTTATAACGTGCTGGATACGCTGCCGGCAATGATAATCCTGTTAACATCTGACTATCATGTCGCTTTTGCCAACCGCAGATTCCGCAAAAGATTCGGGGACCCTGGTGGCCGACACTGCTATGAATATTATTTTGGATTCACTAGGCCTTGTAAATTCTGCGAATCACATAAAGTACTTGAAACCGGTCAACCTCATCAGTGGGAGGTAAGCGGTCCGGACGGAAGTGTTTATGATGCCTATAATTTACCGTTCACTGACGTTGACGGTTCTCCTATGATCCTTGAGATGGACATTGATGTCACCGAGCAAAAAAAAGCAGAAGAAAGACTTCAAGAAAGTGAGGAGAGATACCGCAACATTGTAGAGACAGCAAACGAAGGCATAAGCATAATTGATGCGGAAGAAAGAATTACTTTTGTCAATAAGCAGGTTGAAGATATGTTTGGTTACAGTTCAGAAGAACTCATTGGCAGGTTGATGTGGGACTTTCTCAGTGATGAAAGTAAAGCCGTCATCAAGCATGTTTTTAGCAAAAAAGGAGAAAACATCAATGAGAGCCTTGAGATTAAATTTATACGTAAAAATGGCTACCCTCTATGGACGCATACTAATTCCAAATCTATTTTTGATAAAAATGGTAAGTTTTTGGGAACTCTAAACCTTCATACTGACATAACCAAGCGAAAGGAAGTTGAAGAAGCTCTCAGAAATTTTGAGATTGCCCGTAAGAAAGAAATCCATCACAGAATCAAAAATAATCTTCAGGTAATCTCATCACTACTGGACCTTCAAGCTGAAAAGTTCAGAAACAGAAAGATTATTAATGAATCGGAAGTACTGGAAGCCTTCAGAGAGAGCCAGGACCGCGTGAAATCAATGGCTCTTATCCATGAAGAACTATATAAAGGTGAAGAGCTCGATAAACTTAACTTTTCGCTGTACATCAAGGAACTTGCTGATGCTCTATTCGTGACCTACAAAATCGGTAATGCTGATGTCAGCTTAAATATGGATCTGGAAGAGAACATATTACTTGACATGGACACAGCAATTCCATTAGGAATAATTGTCAATGAGCTTGTTTCCAATTCCCTGAAGTATGCATTCCCTGACAGAGAAAACGGAGAAATCCAAATCAAGTTCCATAAAAACGGAGAAAATGGAAGCATCATAGAAAAAAGTAAAAATGAAGAATATAAAAGTACCAGTTTCATATTGACAATTTCTGATAACGGTGTTGGTATTTCTGAAGACCTTGATATAAAAGAACTTGATAGTCTGGGGCTTCAGCTTGTAACTTTCCTTGTCGACCAGTTAGACGGAGAACTTGAACTGAAAAAGAGCAATGGGACAGAGTTCATTATCAGGTTCACTGTAGTAGAAAAGAATAATCATGCATCGGCATCAGCGCCACATTTAATTAAATAAAGATTATTTTATTTTGCTTTGTAGAATACCTATCTAACCAGTTTCAAGAGGCTGAAAGATTTAGTATAATTTATATTTGTAATATTGGGATTCTATTCTTAATATGTAAGATATGTACAGTTATTTCTGTATAGTTAGTTCAGGAATCTGAATATCTTATACCTCATTATCACTTGATTATCAAATAGGAGACTTACTTTTGGGAACAATTAGTGAAAAAATTTTTTCCCGGGCAGCGGGAGCAGAGGCAAAAGCAAACGATTTTGTCCTTGCAGATATTGATTATGCAATGGCGCATGACGGCACCTCCGTACTTGCAGTTAATGCTTTTAAAGAAATGGAAATGAAGAAGGTCTGGGACCCCTCAAGGATTGTAATCCCTTTCGACCACATCGCGCCTGCAAATAATGAGACATCAGCTACTTTGCAAAAAGAAATAAGGGAATGGGTAAAAGAGCAAGGAATTCCGAATTTTTATGAGCTTGGAGAAGGAATCTGTCATCAGGTACTTCCCGAAAATGGATTTGCACTGCCTGGAAAACTGCTTGTGGGTGCTGATTCGCATTCCTGCACCTATGGGGCTTTCGGAGCTTTTGCCACAGGCGTGGGAGCTACCGATATGGCTGAAATTTTTGCCACAGGTAAGCTCTGGTTTAAGGTGCCTGAGAGTTTCAGGTTCACGGTTGAAGGAAGGCTTGGAAAAGGGGTTTATGCAAAAGACCTGACCCTTTACCTTATCGGAAAGACCGGAATTGACGGTGCCACCTATAAGGCTGCAGAGTTTTACGGACAGGCCATCTCCGAATTATCGGTTTCCGGCAGAATGACACTCTGCAACATGGCAATCGAAATGGGAGCAAAAACCGGAATTGTGCCACCGGATGAGAAAACCTTTAACTTCCTGAAAAATCGGGCAGCTGCTCCTTATGAGCCGGTTTATGCCGATCAGGACGCAGTCTATGTAAAAGAACCCGTTTACTCTGCTGAAGATATCGAGCCTCAGGTAGCCTGCCCGCATCAGGTTGACAACGTGAAACCTGTGGGAGAAGTTGAAGGTACCCACATAGACCAGGTTTTCATAGGGACGTGCACAAATGGCAGACTTGAAGACCTCGAGGTCGCAGCAGCAATCCTTAAAGGAAAAAAGGTTGCAGTCAGAACTATTGTAATTCCTGCATCCCGCACGACCCTACTTGCAGCAATTGAGAACGGAACGATGGAAACTCTACTCAAAGCAGGCATCACGCTTGCAACCCCTGGCTGCGGACCCTGTCTTGGCGCCCATCAGGGAGTGCTCGGGGAAGGAGAAGTCTGCCTTTCAACCGCAAACCGAAACTTTAAGGGCAGGATGGGAAAAGGCGGTTTTATCTACCTGGCATCCCCTGCAACCGCAGCAGCCTCGGCACTGGCAGGAGAAATTACTGATCCAAGGACAGTTCAAATCTGAGAACAAATATTATATGTGAGCGTTCAGGCAGAATAGTTCGAAACCTGATCCTTAACTTTCAGGATTTTAAACTATGTTACTTATCAAATTACATATCATTGATAATTTTTTACCTATTCGCTCTTTTAATATATTTTGATACTGTCAAGTTGGCAGGTGTTAAGGAATTTTCCCAGCTACAGTCGAGCCTATAGAGTGTCTAACACCCATCAACTTGACAGTACTCCGGCCTTGATATTTGGAATAGTTCTATAATATTGATACATTTTCTGGAATATTTTAACTTTTGTTCATTATCCATACATTTACGTGCTTATTCTGAGATTTTTTGCAACGGAACCCGAAAAGATGGTGTACAAATATGTACACATCAGAAAAGCACTATACCACTTACTTTATCCTAAACTTCCAACCACCGTATAGACAAATCAAGCTTCCCAATAGCCCAAAACCTGGGACAGAATTATTTTTATTAGGTTTATTTTCACCTGATTTATCAATGTTTGAACTGTTTTCGTTATTGAGCTTAGGATTATTATTAATTGAATTATTGAGTTCTACAGCATTTTTTTCTTCAGATGTCGATGAATTTACTGTTTCAATAGTTGGTACAGCTTCACCTACTACTGGCACCGCTAGATCTCCATGCACAAACACAAGTGGGATTTCCTTAATTCCCATTTTGCTTGCTTTTGAATCCGAGATCTTATATATTTCATCCATCAAAGACTTTTCAATTGTTTCATTAACCGCTACTTCAAGAACACCATTAATGCTGTAACCATATCTTGTAACAGGGCCATTTGGATACATATACTTTGACATTTCCGCATCGGTTCCGGTATATACTTCGTCAAGTTTGTTAAGCCACTGTTTTCTTTCCTCCAAACTTCCAAAAGAAGGTATTTTTCCATAAGCAGCAATAAAATTTGAATTGTTTTTCAGTTCATCAAGAGTTTCCGGACCAAAACTAAGTGTTATATTTTCCGTAACATCATCTCCATTTTGAGAACAAGAACCTAAATCACAGTTCCACAGAATAGTTACCAATACGACACATAGTGCAATATTTAATATCTTTAAACACATTTAGCTTCCCCATTCCATATTATAACAAGAGATATTGAACTTAAAAATAAAGAAAGAGTCAGTATAGCTCATCTTTGAATAAGCAAGTTATATAATATTCACGTTTATTTTATCGTAGCATTTCAAAGGCGAGCTGTACTGAACAAATTTTTTGGTTACACATTTATGCTGTTAGAGGATATACATGTAAATCATTATGTACTCCAGAAACTGGTGAAAACACTGAAGACGAGAAGCCAGTTGATGTATGTGTTCCAATACCTCCCCAGTGAATTCCTACAATCTTAACACCATTAGTTACATAAACATATACAGGAGCACCACTATCCCCATAATCGCATCTGTATCCTACAAGATATTGATTAGATAAAGTTTTTCCAAGGCCATTATTATATACACTAGTTTTGTCAGTAATAGTACCCGCTGTTCTTCCTGTTGCTATGCCTGATTTATAAACATACTGTCCAACACTGGGATCCCCATACGATTTTACAGTTTTTGTAACATCAGTATCATGATCATATATTTTTGCATTGACATTAGAATATGTTACCCACGAGGCATCGGCTGCATAGTTACTATACGTAGTTACGCTTCCTACTAAATTTGCACTTGATGCCGTTGGTTGATATATACTACTTCCAATAGATGGTGCAGCATGCTCAGCAACAACAAAACCTTTAGTTCCACTACTGGTCTTTGCAGCGAAACCAAGGGTTGATGTTCCATAATCTGTAACTATTTTTATGCCTCCAATTAAGGGTCTCCATGAGCTAGAACGACTAGTTGGTACTATAAGGTCTCCATATACAAATACTACTGGAGTATCCTTTATTCCAATTTCTTGTCCGTAACTAGAAAATAGATTATTAATTTCATTTTCTTTAGCTTTATCTAATTTTTGTCCTTTTTTGATTGTCACTTTTAGAACACCGTCAATGTTATAACCATAAGCAATAACAGAGCCATTTGGATAGAAATACTTTGATATTTCCTTGTCATAATTTTTATCAGCTTTAGTATATATTGTATCTAGATTAGAAAGCCACTGTCTTTTCTCATCAGAAGTTGTAAAATTGGGTATACTTCCATAAGCAGAAATAAAATCTGGATTACTTTTCAGTTCATCAAGAGTCCACGGCCCAAAAGTTAATTCCGTAGTCGCGTTTAGCTCATTAGGTGCATTCTCCTGTGCACTTAACAGCTGACACAAAAGCAATGCTCATTAGCAAGATTGCTGCAAAGATTACACTTGTTTTAACCTTATTTTTAATCATTTCATTACTCCCAGTAATTTTATATATAGGAGACAAAATAAAGCGAGCTTAAATAAACGCACAGCTAACTTAATTATGCCTCTTTAAGTGTACTTTATGGAGCTCACCTGAACTTGGAAAATACTTTCAAACTCCATAAATAACCTTAGTTTAATTGCAAATAAATTTAACGAGCTATATGCCAAAAATAATAATTTTCATCTATATGTTAAGTCTATAAAAATTCCTGTTTTATAATTTAGAGACATCGACCAAAATCATAATATATGATAAAAGACGCCGCAAGACACTTGATTTTTTATAAAAAAGAAAAAGTCCAAATGTATTTATTTATCAATAAATTTTTGTGGAATAATACCCTACAATTTAGCTATGCAATAGCATTTTCTCATAGATTTAATTATTATTACACAAGATAGATGTAATTTAGTGATGTGGAATAATTTTAAGGTTCATTTTTATTAGTTCAGTCGACAAATTTTTAAGAGAAAAATTAATTTTGGGGTACTGTTAAGTTGACGGATGTTAAGGAATTTTCCCAGCTACAGTCGAGCCTATAGAATGTCTAACACCCATCAACTTGACAGTACCTTTATTTTCTATCTTTTCAAGAAATCGTTAAAAAAAATCTAATTATATCCAGCGGGCATTTATACCATGAATCGTATATATTTTGAACAGGAGGGAAAACTATTACTGAAGAACTTAGTCACGATAACCTTTCACATTTGATTGAGCACTGGATTGAACATAACGAAAGCCACATTGAGAGTTTCAAAGAATGGGCCCAGAGAGCCAAAAAAGATGGTTTTCTTGAAGCTTCCGAGGATATCCTTGAAGCTGCCAGTAAAATGGAGGAAGCAAATAAACACCTTAATAAAGCAAAAGAAGGACTTTTCCATCAGTGAAAAAAACAAGAGCAAACTCTTAAGAACTTCCTTCTAAAGCTGTATCTTAAGAACTTCCTTCTAAAGCTGTATCTTAAGAACTATTCTTTAAGAGCTCTGTGGCAGGATTTTCGTGTGGCGGGATTTCCGTCACTATTTTTGTTTTTCCTGGCATAAAAATGCTTTCAAGTGCTTTCAGGTACTATTATTTGTTTATGCCCCCAATTCGAAGAGTTTCCTGCTCGTTTTTTATATAATAATCAGACTTTCAGGACCCTGCTTCGGTAAGGAGGCCCTTTACTTCTTTTAAATCTACGATGAGTTCAGAAACACTTGATTCCCCAATATACTTCATGAAATTTTGCTCTTCCTCAGAGCACAGTTCCTCACTTTCCAGCAACTCCTGAATCAGGCTATTTCCAAAAATGCTAGGGGCAGGGTTTTCACTTTCAGTTTTTCTCATTTCAGGAGTTTTATCTTCTTCTTTTTTATTATTTTCTAAGACAAGCCTTGTATTTTCTCCTTTTTCATTATCTTCTAAAGCCACCTCGACAGTTTCTGGTTTGTCTGTATTTTCCAGAAAAGCAATTTCTCCAGCTTTTTTTCTCATATCATCGAAATCGGCTTTTTCATCACCTTTCACATCATTTTTTTCACCGGCAGAATTTGCTTCTTCTTTAACCCCTATCTCTGTTATATTGGCCTCTTCGATTTCGCCGGTTTCTTTTGATTTAAAAAATTTATCAGATTCTTCAACTTTTTTACCAGTTTGGCTATCTATCCTCTCTGAGATTCCGGTATCTTCTTTTTGCAAAGTATCAGTTTCAACTTCAAGAGATCTGGATACTTCGTGATGCATATTTCTGCGAAGCGGGGGAAAGATTTCCTTTCTCCAGGGAAACTCAGATATTTCGTCCCTTTTTTCGTCTTTGGTTTCTTGAAGCCGACCAGTCCGGGACTCAAGTTCTTTCTTTTCAATTTGGGATTCGAGTTCTTTCTTTTCAACCCGGGATTCGAGTTCTTTCTTTTCGATCCGGGATTCGAGATCTTCCTTTTCCCTAAACAATGTTCGGATTTTGATTTCAACCTCCTTTTTACTTTTTATCAAATCCCCCAGTTCCATATCATCTCGGCCCCCAGGCTTAGGTATCAAATGCTTTAATTCGTTAACTTTTAGAAATTTGAATCCATTGATCTTTAGATTTTTTAGCCCTTTAATTTTCAAGTTATTTAATGCATCCATTCTGTTACCTCCCACCAACCCTGAATTTTTCTTTATAGCTCTTCTAGTTAATTTACATTTAGTTAAAATTTACATTTAGTTAAAATTTGCATTCAATTAAAATTTGCATTCAATTAAAATTCACATTTAATTAAAATTTATATTTAATTATAATATACATTTAGTTAATATACATTTTTCAATTTATCACATCTGAAACGTAAATACCCCTGATACAACCGGCGGTACAAGAATCATGCAGAGCCCGGAAATTCCTGACATCAAACCTCCGTAAAAAAAGAGCTTACAGTTTCCTCCACCCTCGACAATTTTTACTACAAGAGTATTTGAAATTGTTAGAATAAGCACCACGGAAAGAGTAAATGTGTAAAGCAAAGGTATACTTTCAGTAGCATTAAACATGCTCATCCCCATTCCGGAAGCACCTCCCTGAATCGAAGAATATGACTCATTCATTCCAGAAACGAGCCCGCTAAATTTGGAAATTATTTCTATTATAAAGATTAGAAGCCCGATCATAACAGCATGGAGAGTTATGGCAAGGCCGCGAAAACCTGAACTGACAAGCTGCCTTTTCATCCTGAGAAGTACGATAGCAAGACTTGAGGATGAGACTATCTCTCCTATTTCGGCAGGATCTCCTCCAAGCTCAACTGCATCCGTAAAGATCCTTGAGCACCGGTTGATCAGTTCGGAACCTGTTTCTCCTATGAATTTCTCCCAGCAAAGCTTCGACTTGAGTCCCAAGGAAAGTCCTGCATGTAATTCCTCAACCTCAGGCCTGAGACCACCTATAGTTTCTTTATCAAGGTCCTCCATTGCACTTCGAATAGTAATTCCTGTCGTTCCGGCAAGCGTGCCCAGAGTCTTGACAAATGCAGGAAAACTACTGTCCCTTTCATTGATATTTCGGTCATCTATCATTGCAAAGAAGCCTATTGGAAGCGTAAAGAAAGTTATTGCAAGCAAAGTATACTGGAGCTTCGTACCAATTAAAATGAGAGCAGCAACCGAAATTGCTCCCAGTGGAAGCAAAATCCGGCTCAAAAACCTGATAATTTCCTGTTCCTTTGATCGCCTGCTCAGGGTATGAAGTTTCTTTTCAGCAGGAGCGGCCTTATATATGATAAAAAGCGCAATCCCACAGATAAAAACAGTTAGTAATACAACAAGAAAAGCGATCGTTCCTATATTTGTTATATTATAGATCATAACTGAAACAAGAATTATAGTAACAACAAGAGTTACGGACACCATCAGAGCAGTATATCCATCGGTCCATTTTTTCAGGGATTCGATACTTCTTTCATATTCATTAGAAAATATTTCTTCCCTTGTTATTTTTTCTTGCTTCAGAAAGTTTTTTTCCGGTTCTCCAGAAGAAAGAATATTTGACATTCGTCCAAAAAGCTTAGAAATATACTCATCCTGCAATCGCTGGGAGATATATTTGCAGGCTTTTGCATATGCATAGCCCCACTTTGAGGCAAGGGTATGGATCTGCCTGAAATATTTTGAAGCTTCATACTCTTTCTGAGAGCCCGCATAATCAAAGATTCTATCTCTTTCAATATCCGCAGTTGAAATTGCTGCCATATAAGTGAGAAGAAAGAGCATATCATCATTGACTCTTTCAACAACCTTCGTGCCCTTCAGTTGCCGCGCAAGATTAAAGTAGCCCTCAAACCCATGCATTTCAGCTTCCGCTTTCAGGTAAGCAAGCTTCTCCTCAGGTTTCATGACATTTATCATGATATTAACCCGGCCTCCTCAATCTGGATCAGCGTATTGAACAGATCGTAAAAGTTGGTAATTTTCGCCTGATGGATCTTTTGGAGAATTTTTGCTTTCCTTTCAAGTTCGGAATATATTTTTCGGACCTGGTTTTCCGGAATTCCCAGACGTGGAGCAATCTTTTGCTCTAACAGATATGAATTATTTCTTCCCGTGAATTTGAAAGTATCTGTTGCTGGGTCCCACTTAAATATATCCATAAAATTGAAAGCCTGATTAAAGGAATCATAGCCTACGATTTCGTTTATGCTCAGGACTCTTCTTCCCATACCTTTTCCAGGGATATTTACCGCGCTCTGGATGATAACCACATTCAGGTTATCCACATAGTTTTTAGGAACATTAATCGGGTCTCCTGTCAGCCTCTGAATAAGTTTTTCGACGGATGCGGCATGGAAAGTAGACATAACAGGATGCCCGGTCTGCATAGCCTGAAAAGCAATGCTGCCCTCTACTCCACGGATTTCTCCGATTATAATCTCATTAGGACGCTGGCGAAGAGCAGCCTTTAACAGGTCAAACATTGAGACGTCAGACCCACTATCCTCTCTTGTAGTCCTTGTAACCTCTCTGGTCCAGTTTTTATGTGGAACCTGCAGTTCCGGAGTATCTTCAATAGAAACTATTTTTGACTCCGGGGGAAGAAAAGTAGTTATTGCATTCATCATAGTAGTCTTTCCGGAAGCCGTTTCCCCCGAAATAAAGCAGTTCATCCCTGCCCTCAGCATCATCCACATATATGCAGCTATTATGTAGTCAATTGTCCCAAAATCAATAAGCTCAAGAATAGAAATCGGAGTTCCCATAAATTTCCTTATTGTAAAATTGCTCCCCCTTCTGGATACATCTTCTCCGAACACAATGTTAATCCTTGACCCATCCGGAAGAGCTGTATCGACTATCGGATCTCGATATGTGATTGGCTTTCCGACCTTCTCGGACATCTGTATAATAAAAGAGTTAAGTTCCTCAGTCTCCTGAAACTCAATTGCTGTTTTAAGGGACGAAAATACCTTATGCTCGACGAAAACCCTCCCAAGCCCACTGCAACTTATATCTTCTATATTTGAGTCCAGCAACAGAGGTTCGAGCATTCCCATTCCGATCTTGTCCCTTATCATAAGATATTTGATAGCTTGAAATTCTTCAGGAGTTACCCGGATATTTTCCCATTTATTCATTTTGAAGACTTTACCGGCTTCTTTTAAATTTCCAATCAATCCAAGCCTCAATCTACCATTTTTCTTTCTCTTGACTGTTTTATTCCTCTCAAGATCTTTACTTTTTTGTTCTACACTTTCATTTACGTGTTCTTCTATAATACAAACCTTTTCAAGGGCCCTTTCCAGAAGTCTTTTCTTTTCTTCCAGGTCCTTAGTATCGACATCCCCATCATGTATAACGTCGATAAGCAGCTTTTCTACAGCCTCAAGTGTGCTGTCTATATCCTGAAAAAGGCAGGGTTCTATCGGGATATAGTAATTTCTTATGTCTTCTTTATCGGGATAAATGTGAACAGCAAGTCCTTTTCCAATAGGGTAAATGAGGTTTGGATGTCTGATACTTTTCATAGCTCTTGAGATCTTTAAATGGAACTCCGGGATTTCGACTTGCTCCAGAGGAAGCCTGCATATATAATCAAGGATGTGACTATTCTCTTCCCTGCCAACAAATTCCTGCAATTCAGAAGGAAGTCTTGAACGTACATCTTCTCTGGAGCGCTTTCCATTTACCGGTGCAGGCAGCGGGTTAAAAGGTAGAGCGTCCATTTAAAATCCTCATTCGGGCCTTATTTCTTAAGAGCACTTTTTCCGGATGTTTTTCCTCTCTCAGGCTTTGACTTTCGAAACTGGAATTATTTTAAGTCCATACTCACTGTTCACATCAAAACTTAACATATTTCCAGTAGTTTTTTTGGCACCTCTCAACTTCTGAATTTCCATAGTCTTTATCAGCTTATCTCCGACCTGTTCAATTCTCAGTTCCAGGCATGAATCGCAAACGGATCTTAGCCTGTAAAGCACTTCCTGGGAAAAAGCATACCCATGAACACTTATTAAAATAGTCTTTTCTTTATCACAAAGTTTTAAACATTCTCTAAAAAAGTTCAATAAGGTATTTTCAGAGGCGCTAACCGCTAAAATCGTTAAAGAATCGATCAGGATAAGTTCTTCTTCACAGTCATTTACACATTCGAGCATCCTCCCTAGCAGATTATTACTTAGCTCGGGACTTTCTTCGACATAACTTGCATTTATTTCAAAGATCCTTAATCTGCCTATTATAAAATAATCTGAGATGTCCTGCTTCAGGCTTTCCATATTATTCAACAATTTACGAGAGGTTTTTTCCGTCGTTAAAGCTAAAACTTTTTTATCCTGGTTGAGAGCTCCACATATAATCTGCTGCATGAAAACTGATTTTCCACTGTCTTTTGCCCCTTCGAGAAGGCAAAGGGAACCTATGGGTACACCTCCTTCCAGTTTTTTATCAATCTCCAGATTTCCTGAGGATATGAATTCTAAGGGTTTCCTCTCAGTTTCCGAGTTATCTGATACCTCTTCACAAAATGTTTCATTTTCAAGAAATAAAGCCTCTTCCGAATTTACTCCCATACTCTTCCTCTCTCCCTTTTTTCAAAGATCAACTGTTTTGTATCTCCTTAGTTTATCTAATTCAACTCATTGACTTAGCCGGAATAATTATAGATTATCAATCAGTAATCTACATCTGGGCTATCAAACCAGTAATCTAAATCTGGACTATCAACCAGTTATCTAATTCTGAACTATCAAACCGATTTTCTAATTCATGCGTTAAAATATCCTGAAGCTTTGACTCCATTTGGGGCAGTTACCAACAGCCAGTTTACACTCTTGTTTTCCAGGGAATCTTCGAGCAAAATCTGCAATTCTATCTCCTCACCCGGATCAAGAATTCCGGGATTTACCAGATCTGGACTTATATTTCCCACAGTCCATTTGTCTTCTAATGCGTCTGAATCTCCCTGGAAGGGAACCCATATGGTTTTTGCAATGCCGGATGTGTTGGAGTACTTAACGATCACGTCCATATAATCATAGTCTCCTACCTTTGTGGAGCCAGTATTATTCAGGGACACGAAAATACCGGCCTCATTTGCAGAAATGTTTGTAATTTCGATTTCGGTTTTCATTATCTCATTCTCATTTTCCTGCATCTCCATTACTGAATTTGCAAGAACATCTGCCATGTAAAACCCCCCGCTTGAGCAGACATAAAATGCCAGGAGGAGGATTGCAACCGAAAGCATTGATGCAATAACCGTTCCGAATCCCATCATGACACCGTAAAATAGGCCTCTTCCGAAACCCCATTGTATGCACTAAATTTAATGAAATACTTCGCTCCGCTGACAAGCACATCAGCAGGCTTTAATCTGATCTGCAGTGTTTCCCCTTTGTCCCAGTTATCGTCATTGCTTTGCTCTATTGAGTAGTTCCAGCAAGGAGCCAGACTTCCATTCTCGTCATATGGTATCCTTTCAAATTTTCCGACCTCCCCAAAAAAAAGGTCAGATCGCTGGATTAAACCGGAAGATATCCCTTTAGGTCCCACGTTTTTAACCCATATGTGAACCTCTAAGCCTTCAGCGGCAGTTGTCTCGTGTAATATTTCAAAATCGGTCAGGATCTGGTCTCCCATTGCATTAGTACGGCTGACTATAGGGTCTCCTGCGGAAATTACAGACGGGTATACAACTGAAACAAATGAAAATGCACAGATAATGGATGCTATTGTTAGAATCGCAGAGCTTATCGCTTCCCCACTCACTTTTCGACCCCGCCTTACTTTCCGAGTCCCATATCAGTTTGAGTAAACTACCTAAGTCCGAATAAACTTAAATCAGTTTGAATGAGCATATAGCCGTTGGATAATATTGATATCTCAACCTGTTTATGTCAGAAATATCGATTATGCCAGTAGCATTGATTCTATTCGACAATAACGGTTAATTATACAGTATTTACCTAAGTTTACTGACACTAATAATGATTAACTGGTATTAATTTGAACATTTGATCTGCTTTTCAGTCGATTTAGCGGTTCGTACATCTAGTCAATTTCTTAGTTCGTACATTTAATTAAAGAAAAATCCTGTCTTCCTTTTTTGTCTTCTCTCCAGCCTGAATTTTCGTAAATAGGCTGGATTCCATTTTTGAATTTCTTAGGGTCGAGAATTGCACTCAGTTGCGAAAGCACTGTAATATTATCTTTCATGCTAACCTTATCTTCACATGCAGGGTCTTCAATGGAAAGGTTTGCAATATTTTTGATAATATACTTGGTCTCTTCAGAAAGCGGTCCGGTAAGTGAATACAGGTCAAGCAGGACTTCTAGGTTGCCGTGTCCAACTGTCCTTATAGCATAATCGACCCAGCGCATGAGTTCAACAAGGGTAAACGTATCAATTTTTCGGGCTGAAATTTCAGGTTCAATCGCCTGTATTTCCTTTGTAGGAGTTTTCTGCCGTGGCATATTTTCTTCGGGAACCCCATCTTGAGAAATGGTTCTGACCGGCTCCTGGACGCTTTCCTTATTTTTATCATTTTTTTCTTCATCAGCAGGTAGTTGATTCTCCACTTCTGCCCCTTTTCCTTTTGTTTCAAGCCTTGAAACTCCATTTTTCTGGTCATTGAAGAAGGGATTTTCATTTCTGTTTACAAGGTCCCTTATATCTACAAGTAATTCCTTGATCTCCCCTTTTACGACTTTAAGTTCAGTTTCCATATCTGCAACTTTTTTCTCCAGTTCCATATTAACCACCTGAACAAAAAATGAAACTTTTTATCCTCCATAAAAGAAGGGAAAGTATCCCTAAAATCCATAGGGATTACTTCAGAACCATAACTTGATCGATCTGTGCCGGAATCACTCTTGTTATTGGGACAATTGCGCCAACCTTTGGTTTTATCTCAAGTCTGAACTCAGTGTTCTCCGCTGAACAAGAAGTTGCAAGCAATGCGACGTCTGGCTCAGTATTGGGTACAGTGATTTCCAGTTGTACTTTCTCGTGCTGTTCTAGAATCGCATCGCCATCGTCATCCCCTACAAATGACTGAGACCATGTCACTTCTGGGCTGTAGATAGCACTGTCAGCATAAGATACCACCAGCATTCCAGGTCCTATATCCACGGGAGACTGCCCTGCTGTAAGCTGAAGGGTGACAAGAATTTTATCTACTGTTCCGCCGGTTGTCGTTGTTGTTCCGTTTACATCTGTTGTGACTATCGGAGTACCTTTTGCTATCACGTCACCTGCAAGTTCAACTGAAGAAGTAGTCTGTTTCACACCCTCCTCGATAGTCTTCTTGGCAGTATCAGAAGTTGTAAACCCTGCCCCAAGCACTACATAAGAAAACACTGCTGCCACAACTACAAAAGCGGTCAGCACAATTGCTGATTCGAGCCCTGTAAAGGCTTTATCGTCTTTTCTAAAAATGCTAAAAATTCCTTTCATTCTGATTCACTCCAAGGATTATTTTTGAATGAAAGTATATAGAGAAATTAAAGGGTCATATTCTCAGCATATCTATATCTCAAGTTTGACAGAGTTTTTGATGGGAAACAAGATATTCAAGAGCTGATCCGCATGGTTCCCTATTAATTACCCCCATACACATCCCCATAAATATTCAATAGATACTAACATCTTCTGATTTATTAACTTTTCTTAAAAATTGATAAAGAGCGCAAATGAAGATATATTAATTAAAGAATTATAGAAAAGCTGTCTACAGATTTGGGAACTATTCTCAAAATTGAAGTTACACCCAAATTTAGAACTGTTTTGAGAAAAATCAAAATTTTAGTAAATCGGTGGCAATATACCCAAAAGTTCTGTAAATTATGATTGACTCTGTATCCTTTTTCTTCACCACAAAAAATAGGAAGCAGAGTCAATGGTCAATATACTCTCTCTCATAAAAGATTATCTTATCGATCAGAAGCTGGAGTTTGCCAATAATGGTAAGAACTCTTATTGGATCATGTTTTACCCGGAAGATCTGATTCTCGTAATCTCAGTGTCTTCCACAACCTTTCCCCTGGAAAGCTTCCTCGCAAGTCTTTTGAAAAAACTGCTTGACCGAAAACCTTTTGAAAAAAGGCTTGACCGAAAACCTCAGCAACATTTGAGTTTGAGAATCTTATCCCCAAAACTTATCCGGCGTGATCAACCGGCTCAACGGTTGCGAGTCAACGGTTGCATTAGAACTTCCCACGGCCTAGCTGGGCATGGGCACGGGCAAGATGTCCTGCAGCCTGAGCTCCTATAAGGTTAACTTCTCCTGCAAGCACGGCAGAAGCTACGATTTCCGCAAATTTCTTAGAGTTTGTTCCAGGAACGTCACCTGCGCCTGCAACATCAAGAATGTTCAGGCAATCCCTCTGGGTCCCAAGACCAGTGCCTCCACCAACGGTTCCCACAGGCAGAGCAGGTAGAGTAACAGAGCAGTGAATTTCTTCATATTTCGTAAGCTCCATACTCGTAATTGCGGTGCTTCCTTCAACAACATGAGCAGCATCCTGTCCGCAGGCCAGATAAATCGCAGCAATAATATTTGCAGCATGAGCATTGAATCCAAGTGCTCCTGCTCTTGCTGAACCCAGCAGGTTTTTGCTGTAGTTTACTTCAAACATGGATTCAGGCGTACATTTGAGGGTTTCCTTGACAATTTCTTTTGGAATCGTAACCTCGGCTACAACGGTTTTTCCTCTTCCGAGAATCGCGCTTATAGAAGCTGGTTTTTTGTCCGTACACATATTTCCTGAAAGAGTAATGGGATGCGCACCGAATTCGTCTTCTATAAGATGCATCACCGCATCGGTAGCTATAGTCACCATGTTCATACCCATGGCGTCTTTTGTATCGTACGAGAACCTGAGGTGTACATCTGTGCCAGTTACGAAGGGTTTTACAGAAAGCAGTTTTCCAAAACGTGTCGTTTTCTCAGCAACGGTTTTCATCTTCTCAAAAATCTCAGGACATTTTACCCACTCATAAAATTCTTTAGCTCTGCTAACACTCTCAAGCTTAAAAACAGGTGCTCTCGTCATTTTGTCTTCAAAAACCCTGACATTTGCTCCTCCTGATTTTGTGATAACCGAGCAGCCACGATTTACACCGGCAACAAGAGCCCCTTCAGTTGTAGCAAGCGGAATGTAGTATTCGGAATTCGCATATTCGCCATTTACCTTCAGAAGTCCGGCAACTCCGAGAGGAATCTGAACTGCACCTATCATGTTTTCAATGTTCTTTTTCGATGCTGCTTCAACATCAAGGGAAAAATTCTGGATATTCTCAAACTCAAGTTTTGTAAATTCCTGTATTGCAAGCCGTCTGATTTTTACTGAAGTCACAGGGTCTGCAAACTCCTCAATCTTACGAAGAGCCACATCTCCATCCAGAACCTTTTGTAAGAGAACTTTCTCTTCTTCACTTAATTCATAATCCTGTAAAAACATGAAATCACCTGCTGAAATTGTTTTATTTTATTTCTAAAAATTAATGAACTGAAGGGCTATAATCTTCAATATTAGATAACCATTTTAAAGTCGTATACTTAAAGTTGTATATTTATATAAAAATCCATTTTTACCCTAATTATGTGCACAAACGCTCTCTTGTTTGATTTGTGTTTTTATATTTTTATTCTAATATGTGCATATTAACATATAATTCATTCCTCAATGTGATATTTTCTATTAGCCCAGAACAATTTAAAAAATAAATTACATATAAAAAGCTCTGTCGGTTTAAACTAATCGAAAAAACACATATGGTATTTTATAGAATATAACATTTACAGAAAGATTCTCAGACCCGGTTACAGCTCCATTAAACCGGAAAAACGAAACATTGCAGATTAGTCCTCTCCTAAGAAATCCTTGATTTTCTATGACTTCCAAGCAACTAAAGGCAGAAATCTGCAATTTTTAAATCAACAAACTTGTGTAAAGATTACCGCCCTTTACCCCCTAACTCAGCCCTCTTGAGCAAACGAACCGAGCGAAAAGGGCACCGTCCTCCCGAGACGGGACTAGGGTGACGGAAATAGGGTGACGGAAATAGGGTGACAGAATTTGGGCAGCGAAAAGAGCACCTTCATCCCGAAATGAAACTGGAGTGAGTAAGGTTTAAAGAACAAAAGGGATTTAAAACGGCTAAAATTGAATGAGGTGTAGATTACAGATTCTACAGGCCGGTTTCAGGTTTATATTTCGTAGAAGAAACGGTTGGGGACAGGCTAGAATTAAGTCAAAGAAAACCTGACTTAGAAAAAGCTACAATAAAACACATTTAATTGCTTAAGGCTGTTATTGCTTGAATATCTTATTTAATTTTAGAAATTTCTAAGGCTCAGAAAGTAATGATTAACTGGTTTTCTTCAGTATATTTAAGAAAGAGTTCGGCTACCTCTTGCGAACAGATGAATTCTATTCCAGGGATCAATTCTTCTTTTTTAAGCCCGATCATATCCGATGCAAGCTGACAACACCGAAACTCCACTCCCATATCTATACATTCCTGTACAGTGTCATCGTACTTGGGCGATCCTCTTGTTTTATCTTTCTTTGCAAGCAGCACTCCCATAGGTCCCCACAGAATAACCAGCACATCGAGCCCCTTATTCCTATAGTACTTCGCAAACTTGAGAGTTTCCTTAGGGCTGGTGCTTTCGTACACCATATTTTTTAGCAGCAATAATGCTTTTTCGACTTTTGTCATAAAAACTCCAGGTCTGAATAATACATTTCTGAAACAGATTACCTAGATGTATATAAAGTTTCACATTGAAAAAGTGAGTCTTTGTTTTTTCACTTTCATAAAATAATATTATTTTTCTTAATAGAGAAAGGAAAAATACAGATACTTACAACTGATTAACTAACTTCACTGCAACGTAAAATCACAGAGATACTTCACCATTTTGAAGCAATCCTGAGCATTTATAGTTATAAAAAAGTATTAAAGTTTATGACTAATTCTAAATGTCCTTATTTGAGACTCCGGCTTTATAGAAATTCTCAATTTAAGCTGAACAGTTTATGTATTTTCTTCATAATATTATACACTAAGAGTTTACTTGCATCTTTGAAAATGATATTTAAGTAATATGAGAAAGAGAATCTGAGAAAATCAATTGAACAGCCGAGATGCAGAATTAAGGCCGAAACTTAAATTGAAGAAGGAGTTTGAGTTTATGGAACCGGACATGAAGGATATTCTGCCTTCAGCTTGCTTTGCCCTTTCAGATTACTCTGTCCTTTCAGATTACTCTGTCCTTTCAGATTACTCTGTCCTTTCAGATTACTCTGTCCTTTCAGATTACTCTGTCCTTTCAGATTACTCTGTCCTTTCAGATTACTCTGTCCTTTCAGATTGATCTGCCAGCTTGCCATACCTCAGCTATTAGTAAAAAGCTGGAAAAAAATAAGCGTTGTCCGAATATCGGACTTTTTCATAAAAAGGTAAGCAAAAGCTTACCTTACGATTACAACAACCGCGCCTCTGACTTCAAGCACATCGACTTCCCTACCGCCGGAAATTACTTCTTTCATTATCTCTACGGCTTCGGGTTCAAGCTCGATCGGTTTGCCGTCTACACTAACGGTTATTTTTCCTGAGGCTGCCTGGGCTTCAATTGCAGCAGGACTCTCGGCTTTGAGAGCTTTAACTACAGCACCTGCATCTTTTCTGAATCTTGGGCCCAGAATCCCCATATTGGGTTTAACTTCCACTGGCACATATTCAAAGGAAGGAGCCCCTTCCATCAACTCAACTTTTGAGTTTGTGGCGCCTGCGATATCTCCTGTATCAATATCTGCATTGTATATCTCAAGCTTTTTCAGGGGGGCATTAAGTGCCATTCCCAGTTCGGACTTGTACCTGCGGACTTCACCTGTAATTTCTTTAATTAGTTCCCCTGCAGCTTCGGCTTCTTCGTTTATGAAGCTTTCATCGACTGCCGGCCAGGCCTGCGTATGAACGCTTTCGTCACTGAGCCGGGAGTGCAGCTCTTCTGCAAAGAAAGGTATGAAAGGTGCAAGCAGAAGCGAGAGAGTTTTAATTGTCCTGTAGAGCACATACTGGGCAGCTCTTCTGCCGTCTGTATCATCGCCATAAAGCCTGCCTTTTACGAGTTCCAGATAGTTGTCAGCAAGAACTTCCCAGGCAAAACCTCGTATGGCCTTGAAAGTAGAATCAAACTGGTACTCATCAAGCTCCTTTGTTGCGGTGTCTACAAGCCTGTTAAGTTTACTCAGCAACCACCTATCAATTATATGGAGAGAGTCCGTCTGGAATTTTTCGGCATCTTCCTGTCCGAAGCCCTTCAGGTGAGACATTGAGAAACGGTAGATACTCCACATCTTCTGGAGGAAACGGGAAGCTGAAACCACATCTTTCCAGCGGAACATTACATCCGAACCTGTGGAGCCACCAACTGCACCCCACTGCCTGAAAGCATCAGCGCTGTACTTTGTGGTTACTTCTTCAGGAGAGATAACATTTCCAAGCGACTTGCTCATCTTATGTCCGTCAGGCCCAAGCACCATACCGTTAATCACTATAGAATCCCAGGGTCTCTTGCCTTCAAGAGCCAGGCTCCGCAGGATTGTGTAAAAAGCCCAGGTTCTGATGATATCATGTCCCTGTGGACGGATCTGCGCAGGCAGGCGGAGGTCATGCTCACTTTCCCAGCCAGTAACATGTAATGCCGTAATAGAGGAGTCCATCCAGGTGTCCAGCACATCGGTTTCAGGTTCAAACTCGGTTGATCCGCAGGAGCAAGCTTTCTTTGGGGCGGCTTCATTAGGATCAATCGGAAGCCAGCTCTCTTCTGCAACCATTACTTTCCCGCACTTCTTACAGTACCAGATAGGAATCGGAGTTGCAAAGATCCTCTGTCTGGAGATGCACCAGTCCCATTCCATAGTGCCTGTCCAGTTCTGAAGCCTGACTTTCATGTAGTCAGGATACCATTTGATCTCATCTGCAGCTTTCAGGATTGCATCGTTGTCGATCTTTACGAACCACTGGGGCTCCGAAAGGATTTCAATCGGGGTGTTACAGCGCCAGCAGAGCCCGACATTCTGTTCCAGAGGTTTCTGGTCATAGAGGAAACCTGCAGCCTTCAGGTCTGCAACTACAGCTTCCCTGCACTCGGCAATGCTCAGGCCTTCATATTTGCCTGCCGCTTTTGTCATCTTACCCTGTTTATCGATGGCCTTTATAAGAGGAAGTTCGTATTTCACCCACCAGCGTACGTCCTGCTTATCCCCGAAAGTACAGATCATTACAGCGCCTGTACCGAATTCAGGCTCAACATCCTCATCGGCAATCAGAGTAACTTTCTGGCCAAAGAGAGGTACTGTAATTTCCTGGCCGACATACTGGCTGTAACGTTTGTCTTCAGGATTTACTGCAACTGCAACACAGGCTGCCATAAGTTCCGGCCTGGTGGTTGCAATGTCTACCTTGTCGAAATGGACGAAGTTAAGCTTTGTTTGCCTTGTTTCATACTCGACTTCTGCAAAAGCAATAGCAGTTTCACAGCGGGGGCACCAGTTGACAGGATGTTCCTCATGGTAGATGTAATCATGATTATACATCCTGACAAAGGATTTTTGCGTTTTTACGAAGTACGAGGGCTTCATAGTAATAAATTCGTTACTCCAATCTACGGAAAAGCCCAGGCGCAGCATTGTTTTGCGCATCTTGTCGATATTTCCTGCAGTCAGTTCCCTGCACATCTTGCGAAACTCAGCACGTGGAACCTGGTTTTTCGTTATTCCATGAATTTCTTCAACCTTGACTTCGGTTGGCAGGCCGTGACAGTCCCAGCCCTGGGGGAACATTACGTTGTACCCGCGCATACGTTTGTATCGGGCAACAAAGTCGATATAGCACCAGTTAAGCGCATTTCCGATATGGAAATTACCTGTAGGATAAGGAGGTGGGGTGTCGATAATGTATTGGGGACGGGGGTCTTCTCCCCAGTTGAAATGGTACATGGAGAGGTCCCATTTATCCATCCACTTTTCCTCAACCTCGCTTGCATTATATTCTTTTGGAATTTCTGATTCTGTCATAAAGACACTCCATGATTGGGAAATAGTGTAAGAATTCTTGGGGTTTAGAGTGCTTGCGATTATTTAAATATATCTGGTTTTGGATAACGTAAATAATTCTTACTTTTTGATGCCTATCCAGTATTTTACAGGAATAGACTTTTTGCTTCTGCTGATTACATTTTTCTCCAAAAAAACAAATTTACCAGTGTATTTTACCAGCGTATAATAATAGTCACGAGACTAAATAATGCAACTGCTCAAATGAGATGCGATGAGATTTTTATTGCAACAATTACAGGCGTGACTAAAGGTATCAGCAATAGAGGTAGCTAATTACTCTGGAAGGTTTTCCAAGTACTGGATACTACAAACATTTTTTCCTGTTTTATTTTTACATTATTTAGGAAAGTCAAAAACATCATCATTTTGGGTAGAAACGAATTTTTAGGGGCTGAAATACATAGGGTAGAAACGAATTTTTAGGGGCTGAACTCTTCTTTTTTATTTCCTTTGCCTGCCAGTTAAAATTCGATAGTATCAGACCGGGGATCTGCAATAGATCTCAGTTCGGAACCGATGAGATTTACCGCAAGAACAAACAGCATGATCATGCCTCCTGAAGATAAAGCCATCATAGGTGCAGTCTGGAGGTATACAAGTCCATCTTTCAGGATTGTTCCCAGTTCTGGTGTAGGAGGCTGAATTCCAAGCCCTAAAAATCCAAGCCCGGAAATTGAAATAATCTTGGACCCTAATCCAAGAGTTGCGATCTCAATAATAGGTCCGTAACTGTTGGGAAGAATATGGTGGAAAAGAATGTATTTATCCGATGCTCCAATTGCCCTGGCTGCCTCGACGAATCCGCTATTTTTCAGTGAAAGAGTTGATCCCCGGATTAATCGTGCATATTTTGCCCAGCCAGGAATGGAAAGAGATAGAATAATTCCTGCAGGACTTGGGCCTACAACTCCTACAATCGCAATTGAAAGAACTATACTGGGGAAGGCAAGAAAGATATCTGTCAATCGCATCAAGAAAGCATCATACCTGCTGAAATAACCTGCATACATTCCTATGATAATTCCTGCAGGCACGATAATTAAAGTCGAAATAACTGCAATGAAGAATGAAGTCTGTGCACCATATAATATACGGCTGAAAATACACCTTCCAAACTGGTCTGTCCCAAGAGGAAAAGATGCTGATGGAGGAGATAACTTTTCTTCAAGATGCATCTCTGCAGGGTCATGCGGGGAAATCGCCGGAGCCATTACAGCCATCATGGAGATAAGAATAAACAGCAGAACTCCTATTGTAAGCGTTACATTGCTCCGCAAAACTCCCCATACTCTTTTCATTTCGGAAACTGCCAGTTTTTCGTCAAAGTATGAGTGTTCCATATATATTCTCCCTATTATTCCCCCTGAGCCCTGACTGATGGGTCAAGATAAAGCTGGGCTAGGTCAACAAAGAGATTAATAAGCACTATGATCACCGCGAAGGTAAGCATACATCCCTGCATCACCATGATGTCCATCGAAGAAACAGAGCTAACAAGAAGCCATCCAAGTCCTGGAAGTGCAAAAATAGTTTCAATGGTAACTGCCCCTCCGAAAATCCATCCGAACTGAGTTCCCATATATATAATCACAGGGAGAAGTGCATTCTTTAGAGCATGTTTTTGAATAATTTTTTTGCGGCTGAGCCCCTTTGCACGTGCTGTCCTTATATAATCCTGCTCAAGCGTTTCAATCATGCTTGTCCTCATGATACGCATTGTAATTGCAATAAGGCCAATCGAGAGAGTCAGGGATGGAAGGATAAAGTATTCTATTCCTCCTGTTCCTGCAACCGGAAAGATGTCTAGATAGATGCCTCCGATGAGCATAAAAACTATAGCAATAAAATACTCAGGGATCGAGAGGCAGACTATTGAAGTAAGCCTGCAGAGGTGATCTACAGGCCCGTTCTGTCTCAGAGCTGCTGCAATTCCAAGAGGGATAGCTATAATAGCCGAGAATAACATTGAGAGAGAGGCTAGATAGAAGGTCGTAGGCAGAGCATTTCTGATCTCTTCAATAGTGCTCCTTTTTGTCTGATAGGAATATCCCAGGTCCCCATGCACAACCCTTGAAATCCATTTTAGATAACTGACATACCAGGGATCGTCAAGCCCCATCTCTTCATGAAGTATGGCTACCGCCTCTTTAGGTGGACTTTCGGTACCAAGAGTAGCCCTGAGCGTAATTTCAGCTGGGTCCCCTGGTGAAAGAGAAATTACTGTAAAAGTGATGAGAGATATCCCTACCATGACCTGTATCATTTGAAACAGACGGTTCAGTATAATTCTACGTATCATTCTTACTCAAACTCTTTTAAATGAAAAAGTGGTGGGTAGAATACCCACATCAGGAAATTGAGACATTCTGAAGGTCGAAAGAGTACTCTGTAGGATGGAGACGATATCCCTTTATGTTCGAAGTTGTGACGTCGATATTAACGTAGTAGTTAAGATACGCAACCGGCGCTTCTTCGACAACAATTGCCTGAACTTCATCATAGAGTTTTTTTCTGGCAGCTTCATCGGAAGTAGTTCTGGCCTGCTCAATCAACTGATCTACAGTGTCGTTGTGCCAGCGATATGCCCCCCAACCGTCGATTGATGTGCCGCTTGAGTGATAGTCCGTCATCATTATCTCATCTGGATCAGGTACGAAAAATAGTCCTCTTCCTACAAGGTAAATATCGAAATCTCCTTTATTCCTCTGGGTATTTGCGGCATCGGTATTGAGGACCTTAAGTTCTGTCTCTATGCCTACTTTCTTAAGCTGCTGCTGGATCACCTCAGCGATCGACGGCAGTTCTGCTCTTTCAGAATAAGTAACTAATGTAATCTTCATAGGCTTGCCATTTTTATCACGGATCCCATCACCATCCGAGTCGGTCCATCCCGCTTCATCAAGGAGTGTTTTTGCTTTCTCCACGTCGTAAGTATAAGGGGCAATATCCTTGTTTGCCCAGTAAAACTGAGGAGGAAAAAGCCCTGATGCTGTGGTTCCGTATCCGTAAAGGACAGAATTCACTATTGCTTCCCGATCTATAGCGTAATTAACAGCCTGACGTACCTTTTTATCTTTGAAGGGCTCCTTTTCCGTATTGAACGTTATCATCCTTACACGAGCGATAGGCTCTTCAAGGACTGTATAATCAGCCTTTTCGGTATATTTATCAGCAACATCGGGCGAAAGAATCATTGCTATCTGAATGTCCTTACTGTCAAGGAGCATCTTTCTTGTAAGTACTTCAGGAATTACCCGGTATACCACTTTATCAACTGAAGCAACATGTCCCCAGTAATTGGGATTCTTGACGAGAACAATTTCTTCGTCCGGTTTCCAGGATTCAAAGATAAAAGGCCCGGTACCGATAGGCTTTGTGACATTTCCGCTTGCATCATAAGATCCGGGGGCAAGAGCAGCACTTTCTCCTTTGGAAAGATAGGCAGGAAGTGCAGGGAAAGTTGAATTGAGATTGATTACCAATGTCAGGTTATCAGGAACCTCAATAGACGTTACAGGAATTTTTCCGAATGTTGATGCCGATTGGATAAAGGACCTTTCGAGTGATTTTTTCATTATTTCGGCTGTGAAAGGTGTCCCATCATGGAATAAAACGCCCTCTCTCAATTTGAATGTCCATTTTTTTCCATCACTGGAGACTTCCCATGATTTTGCAAGATTTGGGATAATCTTTCCTTCATAATCAACTCCTACGAGAGTTTCTACGTACCCGAGCCTTTGAGGAACAGTCCCCGATATGTGAGGATCAATAGAGGTGGGACTCCATTGACCTGAGACAAATAATGTTTGATTATCTCCTTTTTGTTCTTTGTCTGTACAGCCGGCTCCCAGGACAACTAGAGCCAGTAGAATAAAGAGAATTCCCTCTTTTCGTTTCATATTTACTAATCACACCTGAGACTGTTATGTATCAACATCAAATTCTGCAAAAACTTACATACACAAGAAGTTTTGGAGTAATCATCTTAATTTTGGATAACCTGTTGGGATGGAGAATTCGTTGAGACAATACGGGATAATTTATTGGAGTAAGCACTCCGATTGTAGTTGTACCGCTAAAATCTATCAGGGATATATCAAAAGTGTACGATTAATCAAGTGAGAGTGTACGATTAATCAAGTGAGAGTGTACGATTAATCAAGTGAGAGTGTACGATTAATCAAGTAGGCGAAAAGTTATGGCAACGAACCCGTCTATCTTCATATTCCACCATTTCAGGGCTGTGAAGGCATTTTTCTGTCTTTTCCGGGCAGAATTGATAATATACGCATGAACCTGGAATCTTTGTCCCTTGAAGTTCAGATGGTGGTAAGGAACCGGAATCAGAGACAGATGTGATTCTGCAAGTAAATGGGTGGTATGGCCTATCCAGAATACCCTGTCCCTCTTCTACTATCTGCCCGGCAAACATTACAGCTGTCCGGTCTCCAATAGCGTGCGCAAGCCCCTGGTCGTGAGTAATGAAGAGAAGGGCACATCCGAGGTCTTGCTGGAGTGCTTTCAGGAGGTGTATGATAGATGCCTGAGTGGAGACATCAAGCATTGAAGTAGGTTCGTCACATATGAGAAGTGAAGGCTCAAGTGCAATAGCACGAGCAATAACAGCACGTTGCAGTTCTCCACCGCTGAGCTGGTGAGGATATCTGGCTGCCTGCTCAGGTTCGAGCCCAACGAGCCTAAGAAGCCTTTTTAGCTCTTCATACATCTGCCTTCCGTGTAACGAATCAGGATGTATGCGAAAAGGTTCGCAGATTGAGTAAGCTATCGTCCACCTGGGGTCCAGGGAGCTTTCAGGCTGTTGAGGCACAATCTGAAGTTTTTTCCGGACAGAGCGGAGTTCTTTCCCTTTCAGTCTTGTAAGAGCCTGACCCTCAAAGAATATCTCTCCCCGTGTTGGAGGAATAAGCAAGAGGAGCAGTCTTGAGAGAGTAGACTTTCCACATCCGCTTTCTCCTACAAGAGTAAGGGTTTCTCCTGCTTCGATCCTGATATTTACATTATCAACAGCGATGATCCGGTTTTTTCCTGGAGAATTGGGAGCGAATATCTTGGTCAGGCCTCTTCCTTCAATCATGAGACTTTCTCCCTTCAATCATACAGCCAGCACCTGACAGCCGATCCTTCCAGAAGATGAATAAGAGGAGGTTCGACCCTGCACTTTTCTATTGCAGATGCACATCGAACCCGGAATTTACAGCCTCCATCGTTTTCTTCTGAATCTCCTGTTACGGATGGTATAGGGTGAAGACCGTTTTCAGGGAGCGAACGAAGTAACCCTCTGGAATAAGGATGCAGTGGCCCATCAAAAAATTCCTGCCTCCCTCTTATTTCCACTATCCTCCCGGAATACATAACTGCAATTCTATCCGCGAGGTTTTTGGCAAATTGGAGATCGTGCGTGATGATAATCAGAGTAATTCCTTCATCACGTAAAACCCGAAGAAGGTAGGTGATAGCCTGCTTATTCATTATGTCTATACCCTTTGTAGGTTCGTCTGCAATAAGCACTTCCGGATGGCCTGATATTCCCATAGCTACAAGTGAGCGTTGAAGCATTCCGCCACTGAATGAATAAGGATAGGAGTTTATTCTTTCCTCAGGGGGAGTTATTCTGATGAATTTAAGGAGTTCAAGGACCTTTTTTCTAATTTTATTTTTGTCTTTTTCTATATGGAGAGAGATCGGTTCTCCAATTTGGTTTCCCACAGTCATCGAAGGATTCATTGCTCCGGCGGGGTTCTGAGGAACCCATGCAATCTTTCTACCACGGATCATTTCAAGTTCATTTTCAGAAAGGGTTAGAAGATCATCCCCATGATATCGTATAACTCCGTTTACAGTGCAATTTGCAGGCAGCAGCCCTAGTAGCGCCAGTCCCAATACCGATTTTCCGCTACCGCTCTCTCCTATAACTGCAAGTGTCTCGGACTTTTCGATGTTAATGTCAACCCCATCAACCGCCCGGACGACAGTGCTTGAAACGGGAAAATGTACACACAACTGTTGAACATCAAGAATCATGGTCATCTTGCTACATCTGCGTATCTTTTGTTATGAAAATTACAGGGTGTATGTTGTTACTATTTATATTTCTTTTCATATATTCCATTATAATAAAGAAATAAGTTATTATATCTTAATACTAATTTTTAGTTAATTAATAATTTTGAAGGAATAATATGGTTACGCAGATCGATTGGGAGACAGCCTGGGCTGCAGGCATCGGTGAGATGAATAGGCTTTCTACCACAAACTACTGGAATCAAAGGGCAGAGGATTATTCTGATATGGTATTGGCAAGTGACTGTAACCATGGCCGGAATATCCTCAACCTGTTTGAAAAAGAAGGGCTACTGCAGAAGGATTGGCATATTTTAGATATCGCATCAGGCCCAGGAGCGATAACGATTCCATTTGCAGAGAGGGTACGCAGGGTGACCGCTGTCGAGCCTGCAGAGAAGATGGCAGCAGCATTGATGTCATATGCGCAGAACAGAGAGCTTTCCAATGTTGAAATAATCCCTAAGACCTGGCAGGAAGTAGATGAGACAGCTTATTCGAAAAACTATGACCTGGTTATCTGCTGCCATGCACTCTGGCAATTTTCGGATATTCTTTCGCAGATCCGGCGGATGGAGACAGTATCCAGAGGTTACTGTTGTCTTGCTCATGGGTTCGAGGCTCCTTCAGAGACCCTCAAACTAACGGAAGCTCTTGGGATCAATGAAGGTGGGTTTGATCAGTTCATCACAGTTTTTAATATTCTCAATGATTCTGGAGTGTACCCTAACGTTGATGTGATCGATTACACACTTAATCGGCCAGTTACCTCGGCAGTTACCTCGGTTGAGAAACGTGTCGAAAAACATCGACCTCTGAACTACCGGGACAGAGAGATTATTCAGGAATACGTGCAAAATCACGCTAATGAAGGCATATATCAGGTTAATGGCAGGATGGGTTTACTATGGTGGAAGGTAGCATGACTTCCGACTCTCTTACAGCCCCTGTAGATTGGGTTAGATTCTGGGAAGACAACTATGATGCACGGTCTAAAATTATGTTCAGGGACTATGAGCTCGATGACTGGAGTGAAAGGGCAGTGGATTACTCGGAATCCAGGCGGACAAACAATTACGAGTTCGGAGGGTCAGTATACTCTACACTTGCTCTCCATGGAGTTGTTTCTCCTCACTCAAGGGTCCTTGAAGTTGGTGCAGGTCCGGGAACATTTGTAATCCCCTTCGCAAAGAAGGTTGATCATATAACTGCTATTGAGCCTTCAGAAGGAATGATCCGTATGATCTCTCAAAATGCCGTGGAAGCCGGAGTGAATAACTATGATATTATCCCAAAAATCTGGCAGGATGTAAATATTGAAGATTTTAGGGAACGGTATGACCTTACTATCACCTCAACCGTCATATGGATGTTTCGTGATATTATGACCCAGATAAGCCGGATGGAAGAGGTAACACAGGGACACTGCTGCGTGGTTGGCGGGGTAGGCACAGGGCAGACATTTGAAGCCAAACTCTGGAAGAAAATCATGGGCAACAAACCTCGTCCCCAGTACCCGGAATACCCTTTGATCTATAATCTCCTTTACACATATGGAAGAGTCCCTCATGTTAGATTTATTGATTATACAAGTATAAGATCGCCTGAGAACATGCTCAGGATGTACAGGGTTTTCTACTCAATATATACGGAGGTTACACCTGAGATTGAAGAAATTATTAGAGAGGAATTATATCGTGACTCAGGAGAAGGACCGTGTATCAGGAAATACCGCTCCGCTGTGGTCTGGTGGAATCCGGCTGTTCGAAGGAAAGAGTTTACAGGTACTGCCTGAGGATTTCCGGCAGTTTACATAAAAAGTGTGAAGGATAAAAAGTGTGAAGGATAAAAAGTGTGAAGGATAAAAAGTTGTGAAGGATAAAAAGTGTGAAGGAAAAAATAAGGGAACAGTAAATATGAGTGATTGGGAGAGTCACTGAGTGAATATTCTCCCAAATATTACTTTTTAGAAGACAGAAAATGTTATAGAGTCAATCTGTCAATCCGAATTGCTCCCAGGCATCTTTAATATTCATGGCACGCATTCCCAGTTTTTTTGCAGGCGCTAGCTCGTTTTCTTCAGAGTCTCCTATTGACATGACACATTTGGGTTCGAGTTCAAGGCCCATCCTTTTGAGCGCAGTCATAAAAAGCCTGAGATCAGGTTTCTTATACCCTACATCCGATGAGAAGATAACAAAGTCAAAATAATCATGGAGCCCGAGAAACCTGAGTTCCAGTTCAGAAAAAACTCTTTGCCCATTGGAGATTACACACTTGGGAACGTTTATGCAATGTTCAATCAGTTTGATGCTCTGAGGAAAAGCACGGAGTTTCCGTATCGAAGCTGCCCGAAAGACCCGTGAAGCTTCTACTCCCAGGCTGTTCTCGTCAATATTCCAGACCGAATTTTCCCTGCAGATCTCTGCAAAGATTTCCTCTACCTTTATCTCAGGGTACACTTCCCTGGAATTCTCCATTTTCTGCCTGACCTTAGACATATACGTATCCCACAGCTTTTCGGGAGCGATTTTCACTCCCTGATAGGCAAGCCATGAGCTCAGTACTTTATATGTCTCCAGGTTATGTTCGTCAGTATGGATGTCAATGAGGGTCTCATAGCAGTCAAAGATGACCCCTTTTATATGACAGCTCTCAAATGCCTCCTCTCCCTTTGCAAGAGAATGACTAAGAAATGTAACTTCGTCCTTGCTTACCTCAGGTTCGTGATCCTCCGATATGCTCTTTCCTCCCATATCCCTTTTACTTAAGCTTCGACTTCATGTTTTATCTGTAATTAATTGTCTTTAAGCACTGTGCTTCTTTGACGAGATAAGTTCTCATGCTTTATCTGTAATTAATTGCCTTTAAACATTCACACGCTTCTTTGATGAGGTAGTTTCTATGTTCACCCTGATGAAGCCTTGCCGAACGAAGGAGTCCTATACTCATGAAAAAAGGCAAAGTTCTGGTAATATAGTAAAAATCTTTTTCGTCGCTACTGTATTCCCAGAGGAAATTTCCGATATATGGTTCAGCTTTTACCCCTCCTCCCATATGCAGTTCGAACTCGTTTTTAAGTTCTGCAGCTAAAATTCCGAGATCTCTGACAGGATGTGCCTCTAACCAGGAGCTTTCAAAATCAAGGGCATAGGGTTTACCTTTGCAGAAAATATAATTGGAAAGATTGACATCCCTGTGAATCATGCAGCCGTAGTCCCTGTCGAGCAAAGAACTATACCACCATTCTCCAAGTAATTTATTGAAAGTCTCTCTAGTGTCATGATCCAGTTTCAGATGGCCCAGAACATCATGATAATTTCTGAATTCATTCTCCTTATTGTAGAAAGATTTTGTGTTTTCATGCAACTGTCGGAGCATATGTGCAACTGCAGCAAGCCTCTCATATAGCTTTTCTTCGTGTCTGATGTACCATTCCAGAGATTTTCCAGGTATGTGTTCCGTTACAAGGACGCAGTTGAACTTCTTATTGGTTGCAAGAGGTCTTGCAACATTTATTACCGATGCAGCCTTTCTAAGGTTTCGGTACTCATTCATCATGCCTTTATATGGATTATAATCTTTCAACTGGCCGGTAGGTTCGGCAAAAAACTTTGCCATAACGCTAAAATGTTCACCCTTGAACTGGTACTTGCAGACCGTATGGGAGGAGTTGTATTTAAAAACATTAACAGAGCAATTTTTATTCCGTAGCCTATCCCCAACAACTTCTTCAACAAGCCAGTCCCTAAAAGGGTCACCAGGGTTTAAAATATTAACATGGCGAGATGCCAACTCAAATTACCCCCCACTTATCTAGAAATACTCCGCAATTGTATATTTTTTTTCGCAATGTGCTCTTATCTCCAGGTATAATTTTACGATAGAGCAGATGACAATTTTATTTTTTGATTATGCAATACTGATAATAGTATACTATATTTGGAGAAATAGTATACTATATTTTAAACAGTATACTATATTGAGCAAACTATACTATAGTTTGGATATATTAATATTGTTGTTGGTGTTTAACTGTAATTTCTACATCATTTATCCTACGATAATTTTAAAATTGATTGATAATTTGGATTTCACCCAACACAGCGAAATTCCAATTATTTATACTAGCCGAGATTTGCCATGAAAATTGAAAGAATTCTGGATAATAAAAAACAGTTTCTTGATTTATTGCTTTTAGCAGACGAACAAGAAGATATGATTGACAAATATTTAGATCGCGGGGATATGTTTACTCTATATGATGGCGATTTGAAAAGTCTCTGTGTAGTAACACGTGAAGATGATGATATATACGAATTAAAAAATATAGCAACTTATGAAAAGTATCAGGGACAGGGTTACGGTAGGCAACTAGTAAAATTCATCTTTGAGTATTATAAAGGCAAATGCAAAACCATGCTTGTTGGTACGGGAGATAGTCCTCTTACTATCCAGTTTTATAAAAATTGTGGATTTGTTATGTCAAATTATGTTAAAAATTTTTATATTGACAATTATGACCATCCAATTTTCGAATGTGGTAAACAACTTATTGATATGGTTTATTTAAAGAAGGATTTCTAATGGTTTTGAGCATAAGAGAGTTGCTAAGGAATAACTGAGATATAACTTCAAGTTTTCACTTAGGTAATGGCTCTATAATTGCACTTCTCAAATATAATTAATGACAATATATAGTATGAACCTATCCCAAAACCTATTTTGATTCTAAATCATCATGAATTTACAGGATCATTTTAGTGATTAAGTATTCAATTGATTGCTCCAAATACGAGATTCAAAAATCAAATTTTGAGTTTCGGGATAGGCTCTATAAGTACTTGAAATTAAATTTTCATCATTACTAAGTTCCTATCTTCTAATCCACTTCATCCATTTTTGCCCATATTTGCCTTCGACTACAAGCTAAAGGGAAAACTCTGTCAGGATGTAGGGCTACATCATTAATCCTGTATGTGAGGATAATAACGGTTTCTAGCATTGTAGTCATTATCAAGAGAGGTAGAATATCCATCCTCACTGTAAAAAATAATCGTACTCTCATTTTCGTAGTTTCCAGCTTCTTCAAAAAGGTCAGCGATTTTCACTCCTGTCCACTTCGCAATAAAACTCCAGCATTCCACGCAGTTCAGGTCCACAACTTTCAAACCTGTCCCTGAGATGAGAGGAAATCTGTTTCATTGTCATAGGTTCCTGACTGTCCGTTTTCTGAAACACAGCCTGAAGCAGTAACAAAAATAATTGGGAAGATAGGGAACAAATGGATCGGTTTCATGTGTTTATTTATTTCCATTAACTGTTTTCCGTGTTATTTCTTGAAAATATGGGTTCAACATAAAAAAAGGACTATTTATAAAAGAAAACTCTAAAGTTGTAACTGAACAAACGACAATATCAAGTTTTAATTTTCATAGAGCTGTTAGCATGGTTAAACTTTATAATGAAATTCCTGGCTCTTGTAAATGGCAAATAGTCGAGCCAATTAATAAGGGATGGTCAAACGATCAGAAATATTATATCCGAAGTACAGATGGAAGAGAATTATTACTAAGAATATCGGACATCTCTCAGTATGAAAATAAGAAAAAAGACTTTGAAGCAATAAAAAGACTTGATAACCTTGATATTTTGATATCGCGCCCCATTAACTTTGGAATTTGCAATAACGGTCGATCCATCTATTCTTTACTAACCTGGATTACAGGGAAAGATGCAGAACATATCCTTCCAGAGCTGAACAGCAAAGAGCAATACCGGCTTGGTGTGAAAGCGGGAGAAATATTAAGAATTATTCATCAGGTTCCTGCGGCAAAAAATCAGATTTCATGGTCAGATCGTTTCAATCAAAAAATAAATAGAAATATCGCCGATTATGAAGCTTGTGGGATTCACCTGGAAGGAGCAGATAAAATAATTGAGTATATCGAACAACACAGATGTTTATTGAAAAACCGCCCTCAGTGCTTCCAACACGGGGACTATCACGTCGGAAATATGATTGTTACAAAGTCCGGAGAGCTGGGAATCATTGATTTTAACAGGCTTGATTATGGTGACCCCTGGGAAGAATTCAACCGTATTACCTGGTGTGCAGATATAAGTGCTTCATTTGCATCCGGACGCATTAATGGATATTTTCATCATAATGTGCCCATTTTATTTTTCAAATTAATGGCTTTATACATTGCGAGCAACCAGCTTTCATCAATCCCCTGGGCACTCAAATTCGGAAACAAAGAAATTAGCACGATGCTCAGGCAAGCTAAAAATGTTCTGGAATGGTATGATGGGTTTGAAACATGCACCCCAAAATGGTATATTTCCAACCCTGTTAAATAAGTAATGAGTCTATCCCAAAAGCCACTTTACTCTTAATCATTGGGAATTCTCAGAATTATTTTCATGATCATAAGATTGATTGATTATTCAAAATACACGGTCTAAGAAGCAAATTTCAAGTTTTGAGATGAACTCAATTATAAAGCTAACTCGAAGGAAAAAAGCCAGTGGTAACAGGCTTACAGAAGAAAATCTAAAAAATAGTTGTTTGGAAAGTTAAGAAAAAAAATAGAAATTGGATAAACCGGAATTAAATAAAGAATTAAATAAAGAATTAAATAAAGAATTAAATAAAGAATTAAATAAAGAATTAAATAAAGAATTAAATAAAGAATTAAATAAAGAATTAAATAAAGAATTAAATTTCAGGCTTCGTAATACCCAATTTCTTCTTTTGTCAGGTAACATGCAGGGTCATCTGCCCAGACATTCCCATATACGGCTTCAGCCCTTACCCTGAAATTCCCATTGCAAATATCCAGCCATTTGCAGTGGGCACAGCGGTCTGCGTGAGCTTTTATAAGGGGTTTTCGGTTTTTAAGCCCAGCCATGAGTTCATCACTCAGGTCAGTCCAGATTTCACTGAATGGGCGTTCCCGCACATTTCCAAAGGAATAATGTCTCCAGAACTGATCGGCATGTACCGCCCCGTCCCAAGATACGCAACCTATACCTATCCCTGAAGAATTTCCCTGGTTCATGGAAAGAAGTTCAAATACCTCGGCAGCTCTTTCAGGATTCTCTTTGAGGAGCTTCATGTACAGGTATGGACCGTCACAATGGTTATCCACTGTCAGGACTTCGGCAGGCAAACCTTTTTCGTGAAGTTTCCTTGTCCTCTCAAGTATCAAGTCTACAGCCTGCCTGGATTCCTCAAGGGAAAGATCTTCATTTACCATTTTTGAGCCCCGACCTGCATAAACCAGATGATAGAAACATATTCTTGGAATTTTTTCTTTTTCAAGCAGGTCAAAGATTGCAGGAATATCCCTTACATTTTGCTTGTTGATGGTAAAACGCAAGCCAACCTTTATGCCTTCTTCCTGGCAATTATGAAGCCCTCTTAGAGCTGCATCGAATGCCCCTTTCATGCCCCTGAATTTGTCATTCGTTTCCCTTATCCCATCAAGAGAAACTCCTACATAAGAGAGACCGACGTCCTTTAGCTTTCTTGCCAAATCCCGGTCTATGAGCGTTCCGTTTGTGGAAATTACAGCCCTCATCCCTTTTTCACGCGCATAGGCTGCGAGCTCAGGCAGGTCTTTTCTCATGGTTGGTTCCCCTCCGGAAAAAAGGATTACCGGACTTCCGAAACTCGCAAGGTCATCGATAAGAGCTTTGCCTTCTTCAGTTGAAAGCTCATTTTCAAATTCTATGTCCTTTGCCTGGGCATAACAATGGACACATTTCAGGTTGCAGCGGCGAGTCATGTTCCAGACTACAACTGGCTTTTTATCTTTTGAAAACTGCAGCAAGTGAGAGGGAAGCTTTTTTGAGTCCCTTCCATAGCGAAGTGCATCTGAGGGTTCCACGGTTCCACAGTAAAGTTTTGAAATGCCTATCATGTCGATCCGTCAAAATTGAGATTGTTTTACAGAAATCAGTAAACAATTCGAGATTGTTGTCTACTTTAACTTAGCGTTCTGATTGTTTTGTATTTGTAGAGACAGGGTGAGTATATGACATTCACGATTATAAAACTAAGGTTTGAATGTCGAGAACTTGAGGATATGACCAGAAAAAACGAATATCTGGAAGTCAACCGAGAAAAACATTCTCGATTACATATTTTCGATTTGTAAAATTATCTATTTGCCGATGGCATAAAACCTCTTCGAATTTGAGATATATTTGATATATATTTGATATATATTTGATATATATTTGATATATATTTGATATATATTTGATACATCTGACTGTTCCTTCGCCCCTATAAGTATCATACCCGGCTCTCCGTCTCTTTCAAAGTAGTCAATCAATCAAGGAGGCCTGCATTGTTGGTTGTCAAGAGTTGTTACCATCCTGCTATCACCAAAATATTCAATCCATTTTCCTTTTCGCCGGTTAGTTTGATCGGTCATGGTTTCACTTCATGAACTGTGTACTGTTGTTGAGCAGGCATAATCAAAAACATCGGTGTCATGGGCGATCATCGCAAGGATTTGAGTGTTCTTTCGAGATAGAAGACCCGGAAGTCACGACGAGTGGAGTTTTCCATCTCACGAATTCAAAAAATTTCATATTTTTTCGGGTATTAGCAACGATTCCGGAAAAGTAGAGTCTTTTTCCTCAGAGTAGTCAAAAGCGTGTATGTTCCGTAGGAAGATTTGAAAAAGAGCATATATTTGAAAGAGGGCATATAAAAGAAAGTTAAAGTTTAAAAAAATGTAGGACTTACGCAGTTGAACTAAAAAAATCAACAGCATCAGACCAATAACTGTCTAAAACGTGACTTAAATCCACAGTCTTTGACGTAATTGATTTAATTGATTTTGTTCTTCAAGTATGTAAGCCCTAAGATAAAGAGCTCAAAAACGCCTATTGAAGTGTTAAAAACCACCCTGTCTCGGGACAGTTTTACTTTTCAGACATCTGAAATCCGTTTCTTTTGGAGAAACGTATTCCATTATCTTCAGGCAAAATCCGTAGGATCTGCTGTACATTTCGCATTCTCCACATCTTACTGGCATCTGTTCCGTTGCTTTTCCTCCCACATATTACATATTAATTATATTTTGTTTTTAAAATGAATAATTTTCAAAAGTTAAATAATTTACCCATAATTTTAGATTTTTTTAATTTATCTGTGAATATTTTTTCATTCCTTTCATAAAGGATTTCAGAATTACTTAAAGGAAAGATGCGAGGTCGAATGCAACTTAAACTACACGGATTGAGAGCATTATTATGGATGAATTCCTTTAGACTGTTTTTTAACTTAGACTGCCTCTTAACTATATATTTAATGTATAAAGTATGTAGTTTTCACATTCGGTGTGCTTAATGATGACAAAAGCGGAGATATACCCATCACCTGCCCTGCAAAAAAAAGACTACTGGATTATAAGAAGCAAATTTGACATGTATCAAAGGTTTATTTGAATCATTCCATAATTCGTACATTGGTACGACAAAAAACCTTATGAACTTTTAAGTGCTGTTCTGTCGAACCGGTTTTATGAGAAGAGCCCCGACTTTATGAACTCATTCCCATATAACGTGGTTCTCAAAACGATTTAAGTCATACTTTTAGAGTAGTTCTTCAGTTACTATCAAGCTGACTTTTCATAGCTCTTTTTTCATAGCCTTTATCAGAGCTTCGAAAGTAAACTCTTCAGGAATTACGTCCACATTGACACCATATTTTTTTAGGGTATTTCCTGTAGGCGTTCCTATAGCTCCTACCACGGCCCTGCTGAGAGATTCTTTTATGGTTTTCTCTGCTCCCAGCCCTTTTGCATGTTTCATAAAGCCTTTAACCATCATAGAACTTGTAAAAGCAAAAGCATCAACTTCCCCTGCGAGTGCGCGTTCGATCAACTCTTTCTGGATCGTTCCTTCAGGAATACTGAGAGTGTACACATGAGTTTCATAAACCGTAGCTCCGCACTTTTCAAGCCCTTCTATCAAGACCTTAGCTCCAAAAGAGCTCCTGGCAAGATCCACCGTCTTTCCTGCAACCTCGGAGCAGAGAGCCTCTACAATTCCTGTGGAACTGTAATCTTCCGGCAAAAATGGGTTGTCAATTCCTATTTTTATGAGTTCTTTTTCCGTATTAGGCCCGATGGCAATTACCTTGATTTTTTTAAGCGCTGTAATGAAATCTTTCTTTTCAGTTTCAGAAAGCTTGTCCAGAGTAAAACTTATTCCGTTTGCACTGGTAAAAACAACATAATCCGAAGATCCTGCAAGAACTCTTTGTATAAAGGGCTCAAACCCTTCATCTTTTATGCCTTCAAGCCGGATCATGGGAGCGTATAAAGGCTCAAAACCATAATCTTGCGCAAGAGTCTCTGATATTTTCCTGTAGCTTTCCGGCCTCATAATTGCGAGAACAGGTCTTTTTTCTTCTGCCATATTCCTTTCTCCTGTTATATCCCGTTATTTCCGTGTAGGGTTAAAAGTCAGCTCCTGTCTGCTGTTCTCCGAGAATATCGTGCAGGTGTACAACATCCCCTACAACCGTAATAGCTGGAGCTTTTACTTTTCTTTCTTCTGCCAGGGTGGCAATGTTTGCAAGGGTCCCTACAGTTACCCTCTGGTCGGCCCTGGTTCCTCTCTCAATGACTGCAACAGGAGTATCCGGGGCTTTGCCGTGCTTCATTAGTTCTTTTGCATTCCGGCCGAGCATCTTCACACCCATAAGGATTACAATTGTTCCTCCGAATTTTGCCAGGGTTTCCCAGTCAAGTCCGCTTTCTTTTTTTGTAGGGTCTTCATGCCCTGTTATGAAAGTGACCATTGAAGTGCTTTCCCTGTGGGTTACAGGAATTCCGGCATAAGCAGGCACTGCTATTGCAGAAGTAATCCCAGGCACAACTTCAAACTCAATTCCTTCGGCTACGAGCACTTCGGCTTCTTCTCCGCCTCTTCCGAAGACATAGGGATCTCCTCCTTTAAGCCTGACTACCATCTTTCCTTCTTTTGCTTTCTGCACAAGCACTTCATTAATCTCAGACTGTGTCATGGTATGGTTGCCGGCGTATTTTCCAACATTAATTTTTTCCGCACTTGCCGGCATTGAGTCAAGAATAGCTTTTCCGGGAAGCTGGTCATAAACAATTACTTCAGCACTGTCAATTAGCCGGCGGGCTTTCAGGGTAAGGAGCTCAGGGTCGCCTGGACCAGAACCCACAAGATAGACTTTTCCGTAATTTCCTGACATGTGACGACGGTTCCTTTATTATTTTTGGATAGAAATGTGTAATCTGGAGAAGGTTAACGAGTTTTTAGAATATATAATATCCTGAAAATCAAGCTAAAAATAATACAATTGCGTCGCACTTGTTTGTATTGTTGTGCCTGTTTATCTTTTTATTTGAACTTTAGTTTGAACTTTAATATCTCCAGAACCCCTGCATCCTTTTTTACAACATGAAAATTTTCAGCCTCTTTGTTGCCATTTGCTGGAATCTGAAGTTTGGGGACATTATTAGGAGCATTTTTCCGAAATATTGTTTCACAAGTTATATGGAATCTTATTCTTAATAATATATTTATAGTTTTATTATAGAACCTTAATCATTTTTTTATATTATGCTCTAATGTGTATAATGTGTATGTACCCAAATGTACACTTAAATTCCAAAATATAAGCCATAGTTTCTAACATAATCAAGGAGTGGAAAACTTGTCAAATGAACTTGAACTTCTGCCGCTCCATAAGCTTGGGGCATGGAAAGATGAACAGACTTCCGGGAAAATAAATTTTGGGCTTTTTTTACCAGGTGTTTCGGAAAAGGGAAAATATGAACTCTTTGTGAGGGTTATTCATGAAAAGGATCAGTTCCTTCAGGATATACCTCCAATAGACTTTGAAATGGAACATTCAATAGACCCAGCTTACGGGGATTACTGGTCTGCAACGATAAATATTGAAGCTAAAGCTAAGCTAAAGTCCTTTTCTGCATGGGGAACTCCTGGAAAATATGCCTATCGATATTGTCTTAAAACTCCAAAAAATCCAGAGCTTATTGACTGGATTATCGACCCCTTTGCCAGGGAATTTGGGGTTGGGAAATTATCTGCTTTCACTCTCGGGTACGAACACTATACGTGGGACAAAAATGAACTGGAATGGAAAACCCCTTTCATAAATGATATTGTCCTCTATGAACTCATGATCAACGAGTTTGCGGATGATATCAAAGGGACGATTGACCATCTGGATTACCTCACAGACCTCGGAATAAATTGTATAGAACTGATGCCTCTTTCAAACGTTGAGAAAAGGGTAGACTGGGGATTTGCACCGATTGGGTATTTCGGGGTGGATGAGCGTTTCGGAAATCGCAAAGAGATGCAAGAATTAATCGATAAAGCTCACCAAAAAGATATCGCAGTCATAGTAGATTCGGTTTATGCACATACAAGCCATCTTTTTCCGTATTACTATGTTTACAACGAACTTGGATACCCTCAGGATAAAAATCCCTTCATGGGTCCTTTCGCTGAAAACGCTTTTGGAATAAGTACAGACTTTAATCAGAAATTTACCAGGGATTTCTTTTTAACAGTCAATAATCACTGGCTTGACCGTTATCATGTAGATGGTTTTAGATACGACTACGTGCCCGGGTACTGGCTGGAGGATTCGGAAAATGGCTACACGAAACTTGTACAGGATACATACCAGCTGGTTAAGGCAAAAAAAGGCTCTTCCGATCACTGGCAGCGATTTTTTGAAGGAGAATCTGTAAACCTAATCCAGTGTGCTGAGCAGCTTCAAAAACCCGTAGAAATCCTGAATAAAACCTACAGTAACTGTGCCTGGCAAAATAGAACCCTGGATGCGGCCAGAGGGATATATGGAAATTGTGCCAAATTAACTGAGCTTGGTTTCCTCTTCGGGCTCTCAGGTTATCCGACAGAAGTTCAGAACAATGGCGATAAGATTACAAAAACTGCTCTACAATATATGGAAAACCATGATCATTCCCGGTTTCTCTGTAATTTTGGAACAATAGCCGGTGATAATGAACTTTTGAAGGAAGGCGATCGTGCCCTCTGGTATAAGGTACAGCCTTATCTGATAGGCATGTTTACAGCAAAGGGCATTCCAATGTTATGGCAGGGACAGGAGTTTGGGGAAAATTACTGGCTTCCTCAAGAAGGGTGGGGAAGAGTACTTTTGTACAGACCTGTGCGCTGGGAATATTTTTATACTTCTGAAGGCCGATCCCTGGCCAATCTTGTCAGGAAACTGGTTAAACTTCGCAGGAATAACTTTCAGTTTACAAGAGGAGAGCATTACTTCTACAATGATTATACCTTATATCAGTCCCGAAATATCATGATGTTTTCCCGGACTTACGAAGGGGTTTTCAGCCTAGTTGCGTTGAACTTCGGAGCCCAGGATCAGGTAGTTAATTTCAAGTTTCCATCTGATGGTAATTACCGGGAAGAACTTCATGGTCAGGATAATTTAAAGGGAATTTCTGCGGGAAAGAACATCCAGCTTAACATTCCCAGCAACTATGGAAAAATCTGGACATTGGCAGTTTGATACATATGCAGACATAAACATCTTTATGAGGATGAGTATTCAATAGAAACAATTTTAATTCACGATGGGCTTCTTGGATACATTAAGTGGTAATTAATAAATACCTCTTGAGTACTAGTGAGTTCAACATTTGAGTACTAGTGAGTTCAACATGCTTCGTATAACTTTTCTTGGTACTGGAGGTTCTCTTCCAACCCGTAATAGAAACCCATCGGCAGTAATGGTTAATAGGGAAGGAGAGCTTATCCTGTTCGACTGCGGAGAAGGAACCCAGCAGCAGATGATGAGGGCAAAGACAGGGATGATGAACCTGTCCTCTATTTTTGTCAGTCATTTCCATGCGGACCATTTTCTGGGAATTCCTGGCCTGATCCAGACCATGTCTTTCATGGGAAGGAAGGAACCCCTTCTGATTTATGGCCCTGAGGGAACCAGGGAATTTACTGAGCTTTTTAAAGCTCTTGGCTATTTCAACCTTAAGTACGAGGTCCAGGGTGTCCAGTTGAAACCCGGCGATGTTGTTGAAAGAGAAAAATATGTGATCCGGGCTTTAAAAACCGAACACAGCATCTCAAGCCTTGGATACGCACTTATAGAAAATCCTCGCCCAGGACGTTTCAACAGGGAAAAGGCAATTGAACTGGGGATTCCTCCGGGTCCTCTTTTCTCAAAATTACAAAAAGGAAAAACGGTAGAAGTTAATGGAAAGCTCATAAAACCAGAAGATGTAATGGGAACCTTAAGGCCAGGGCGGACTATTGTATACAGTGGAGATACCAGACCCTGTGAGCCCATTCTCGAAGCAAGCCGGGATGCAGATGTACTGATACATGATGGAAGTTTTGCAGACGAGATGGCAGATTGGGCTGAAGAGTCAAAACATTCGACAGCAGGGGAAGTGGCAGCCCTCGCAAAGGAGGCAGGAGTCAGGAGGCTGATCCTTACCCATATAAGCTCCCGGTATACCGATGATGCTGAACCTCTCTTGATAGATTCAAAAAAAGTGTTTGAAAACGTAATTATAGCTGAAGATCTGATGGAAATTGAAGTCCCGTACAGGTAGAAATAAGGCTTAACTCTTTTTTATTCAAAAAATTATAGTTGTAACAACTAAATTACAGGTTATTCTATGTAACAACTAAGGTATAGGTTATTCTATGTATTATATGAGAGTGACATAAATTAAAGTGACATAAGTTAGAGTAATACGAATAGAATATAATATTTGAAGTGTTTTCCAAGAAACTCTAAGTCTTTAGAGAAAGACTAAGGAGTTTCCAAATTTTTGTACCCGGACATTTTAGCGAAAAGAAGCTATAGCAGATATAATCTGCATTGCAAAAGAATTGGAATAATTCAGACGAGAGTCCAATCCAGTTTTTTGTTTTCAGCATCGTAAAGTGTGACCTGCATGGTTTTGTCTTCAACTTCATAGATAGGCTTGATACCTAAATAAAGAGAGTCTCCGGGACTAATATTGAGTTCACCATTCACTCTTCCGAAGTATACTCTGCCTTTTGTGGAATTTTCTTCTATTGTTATACCTTTCCACATAAGATTTTTAATTACATTTACAACTTTACACTCAAACCGATCGACTTCACGTATCTCATTCATAGGGATCCCTTTTAATTTTTATTTCATATCTGGTTAAGAGTTTTAGACTCGTTCCTGTTAGAAAACACGATTTTTATACATAAAATTATTCCTGTTTCAGGTAAAGAGAAGTATGTAAAAACGTTAGACTGAAGCAGGTAAAAGCATTAAATCGAAGCAAGTAAAATAATTATGCTGAAGTAGGTAAAGCATTGATAATCTAAAAAACGCTATACACTAAAGATTATTTTTAAAATTTGACAATCAAAATGTAGGTACTTATTTTAAAGTACCTTAAAATTTCATAGTTTAGCAGTAATGTAACCTCTCCATATCAAACATAAAGCTCAGAAGGCCCCTGAGGTGAATCTTTCCTGCCAAGTTTTGCAAGCGCATTTTCAAAATCCTGATTTGTTACTATTTCACGGTCTTCTATAATTACCTGGTGAAGAGCATTTTTTAAAACCTTTTCAACAATGTCTCTGCCCGAAAGTCCATTTGCTTTCTTTGCAAGTGTCCGGAAATTACAGTCCTCTACCTGCAAAGGAAAAGTCTTTACATTTGATTCGAATATCTCGACAATTTCTTCTTCTCCAGGAAGGACGAACTCAATTTCTTCTTCGAACCTGCTTCTTATAGCTGAGTCCAGAGAATAGATCCTGTTGGTGGAGCAAATAGTACATACTCCATCACGTTCCACTATGCCATCCATTTCGGTCAGAAGAGCATTTACAATTTCGCTTACATCTCCTCTCAACTCCTGGAATTTTCGATCCAGGGCTATGGCATCGAGCTCGTCAATAAAAATTATACAGGGAGCCATTTCTTCTGCTCGGTCATAGAGCTGATGGATCTGGCGAGCTCCCTCTCCCACATATTCTCCTATAAGCTGTGTAGCTTTAACAGGAATGATGGGAACATCAGTTTTGTTTGCAAGAGCCTTTGCAAGCATGGTCTTTCCAGTACCAGAAGGCCCGAAGAAGAGAATATTTCTTGGCGCCCATTTCCCAAAGCGTTCGGGCTCTTCAAGAAAGCGTTCGATCAGCCTGCACTTTTGCTTTGCAAGTTCCTGCCCGATTACGTCTTCAAATTTAACGCTACTCTTTATTTCTGCCGAGGAAGGAAGCCCATTTTCCTCTTCAGTTACAATAATTGAGGTTGAACTTCCTATTATGGAGTCTGCAGGTTCCACATCTATGATGCGGTAAGCAAAATCCGGGAACATCCGCCGGTCAAAGAGATAATCTCCCTTACGAGCAACATATCCGTTCCACTGTTCCCGGGCATAGAATTCAAAAACATCCCGATTTTCAATAACAGGATACTCATCCATCATGCCGCTTAACGGATAACCTTCAGGCTTCAGGATAAGAAGCTCAGAGGTAGATCTCCCAAACTCGGTATTATTTTCATGAGTCTTTTTCGCGTTCACTCTTTGTGAGACTGGTCGCACTTTGTAATCAACTCGAATACTTTTCTATGCCTCTATATTACTATAGTACTCCGAAGAGCTAATAAAATTAACCCCATAAACCAGGCAAAATAGTCGACTGCGAAAGGCTTGCCCTCTTCTTAAAGCTGAGAACGGTCTTCTAAAAACCCTGTCTTTAAGCTATTCCTGGGGTAATATCTGTTAGGTTTCTTTTCAGGATTCAGGTAATTGTTATATATTCAGATATTCAATGTAACAATGTATAAGTCCTGTGGAACATCATATAAGTGTAAAATATTTATATGAGTAGCCAAATAGGTTATTTGTTATTTGAAATGTGTTTGAACTAACGGTTGTGTAATTAATAACATATAACAGGCTTTCTAAAGATTCTAATATTGGAATTTTGAGGTTGTGTTTCTATATAGTACACATGAAGGTCTGATCTAAAAGAGAAAGCTAATATATTAGATAAATAATATAAAACTTATAATTATTGAATGAAACGTATTTTCAAACTGTTTGAAAATCTATCAATGATGTTGAGTAAATTGCCTGACTAATATATTTATATATAGAATATTTGTATTAAGTATTAAATTGACAGCAACAAATATTATGTCGGTAATACAGCAGACTAACGACTTAAAAATGTAGTGCCTAAATAAGGCAGTTTCAGAGTATGATTTTTATGTTTACTATGGAGAACACGGAAGGTTTCGACCAGAAAACTCTTGATAAGATGAATGCTGAAGTCAAGAAAACTATGAGCAAGCACAATCCTAAATCAAAAGATTACAAAAAATTATTTGAGCAGGTTGAAGATCAAATCTTCGACAAATATTGCTCTGAGGTATTCAGGCCCTCTCTTAAACTTTGATAATTTACCATTTTGGATTTAATTGCGAATTAAATCCAAAATGGTAAATTCTTTTTTATTTTATTCTGCTTAATGAGGACTCTGGTCCAAAATCCAGTGATTTTTGTATTTTTTTGATTGAAAATCTGAATTAGCAAGAAAAATCTGGCTTTCATTAAAATCAATATTCGAGATCTAAAGACCTCAACCACAAAGTTGTATCACAAGGATTGTGACCAATTACAAAATTTAGTGATTTTGAATTTTACATTCATCACTAGATTTTGGTACTGAGTCCTTAATGAGTCCCTATTAATCAGTTGACATTTTTAGAGTTTTTAATTTAGACATTTTTACAGTCTCTAATTAAGTAATATCTCTAATTTAGTAATTCTTTAATAACCATTTCTTTTTTGTAAGTCAAGATATGCTTAAGGTGTCTTTTTTGATGAGTATCCATGATTCTTCCGTCTCAACTTTGAAGATATTAAATTCTTTAATTAGATCTCCGTTTACCTTCTCATATTCTCCCGTTGCACAAAACACCCGGTTACCAACCATGAAAGAAGAGAAGGAAAAAAATACCAGGAAGAAGAGAAGGAAAAAATAATAAGAAGTGGTTCTTCGTTGTTTTGCATGGGCTGAAAATAATTGGTTAGTTAGAAAGTATCCCGATCAAATATAAAAACATCAAATATGAATGTGATTTTCAAAAAAACTGTATTCATATATGAGATATGCTACTTCAATACTTATAGGCTAAATGCGAGTTACCCACTCGAAATAGCGAAGAGCCCAAAAAGTAAAAAGAGAGAACAAAACAGAACTATTAACGTTAAAACTATTAACGTAAAATTGGCACTGAAAAGACATAAAATCATTATGAAAAGTGGTTCAAAAAGAGATTATGGAAAGTAAAGTATTATAAGGTGAGTATGGCAGCGATCCAGAGTTCCCGAAGGCTCGCACACTTCAGTACAGTAAGGAACGCGGGCAGGCTTATCTACTGTGTTCGGGATGGGTACAGGAGTTACACTGCCGCTGTGGCCGCCAAACTCGACCTATAAATGGGATTGTGAAAAGAAGTCATGTACAGTGCTGCATACTGAATTTCGCCTGGACCGGATTAGGAAAGGAACGGATAGTTAGTAAACGCGGACTGAACACCTCGTTGCCTTGGTGCTTACATCCCGTTTCTATCAAACCGGTCTTCTACCGGAATCCTTAATGAGGTCTCTTTTTAGGTCAGAGTTCGAGCTTAGATGCATTCAGCTCTTATTCCTTGGCGCGTAGCTGCCCGGCTATGCCTTGTCAGACAACCGGTACACCAGTGGCGCCGCTGCTTGGTTCCTCTCGTACTAAAAGCAGCTTACCCGCAGACCTCGTGCGCCTCTAGTAGATAGTAACCGACCTGTCTCACGACGGTCTAAACCCAGCTCACGATCTCCTTTAATAGGCGAACAACCTCACCCTTGGCCGCTGCTGCACGGCCAGGATGGAAAGAACCGACATCGAGGTAGCAAGCTGCCGGGTCGATATGTACTCTTGCCGGCAACGACTCAATTATCCCCGGGGTAACTTTTCTGTCATTTTTGGCCCCCACCAAGGAGGCTCAAAAGTTCGCTAGAACCGACTTTCGTCTCGTCATCCACTGCTATGCTGAATAACGTCAGGCTGACTTATGCTCTTGCACTCTTCAGCGAGTTTCCGACCCGCTTGAGTCAACCATTGCGCGCCCTTGATATCTTTTCAAGGGCGTCCCGCCCCAGGCAAACTGCCCACCTATCGGGGTCCTCTTCTCAGAGTTAGGGTCGTAGTCCCAGAAGGGTAGTGTCCCAATTGCGGCTCCACGTATGCTGGCGCATACGCTTCGATGCCTCCTACCTACTCTGTACATCCAGAACCACAACCCAGCGACAGGCTGCAGTAAAGCTCCACGGGGTCTTCACTTCCCCCTAGAGGTCTCTAGACTGTGCACTAGAATGTAAGCTTCACCGGATTCCAGTTAGGGACAGTAGGGCTCTCATTGATCCATTCATGCAAGTCGCCAATTAAGCGACAAGGTACTACGCTACCTTAAGAGGGTCATAGTTACCCCCGCTGTTTACAGGCCCTTCTTCCCGTTGAAACGGGGTTTCAGGTACCTGCACTGAGCAGGATTCAGAGATTGTACTAGCCCTTACGGGTTTGCAATCTCCTATGTTGGTATTAGACAGTTAGAGCCCCCTGGTCACTGCGACCTGCTGTCTTCACAGCAGGCACTCCTTATCCCGAAGTTACGGAGCTAATTTGCCGAATTCCCTTAACTGAAGTACTCCGACACGCCTTAGCCTTTTCAGCTAGGGGCACCAGTGTCAGATCTGGGTACGGACATTTAGCGGCCTTTTCACGGGTCCCGGGGTGCAGCCGACTTTAGCCATTACAGATTCGCCCGATTCTCGCCATTACGGCTCTCCACGGGGTTCGCTGCTTAGACGGCGCGACGACGCCGCTCGGCCTGCCCTGAGACGTCAGACGGAATGCTAAATGGTACAGGAATATTAACCTGTTTCCCTTTTGGCGTACTCGAGTTACGGTACGTCTTAGGACCGACTAACCCTCGGCTGACGATCATTGCCGAGGAAACCTGGCCCCTTCGGCGGCAGGGATTCTCACCCTGCTTTGCTGCTACTATTACCAGGATTTTCGTTTGCGAACGGTCCACAGGACTTTACAGCCCTGCTTCGGTCCGAACGCAACGCCTTCCTACGAGATTACCTTGCGGTACTCCGTGGTATCGGTGGTCGACTTGAGCCCCGTCAATTTTCGGGGCCCCAAACCTCGACTGGTGAGCTGTTACGCACTCTTTAAAGGGTAGCTGCTTCTAAGCTAACCTTCCAGCTGTCTGGGGCTTGGGACGCCCTTTAGTATTAACACTTAGTCGACACTTGGGGACCTTAACCACGGGCTGGGTTGTCTCCCTTACGGACTACAAGCTTACCCCAGCAGTCCGGACTCCGACTTTCTACAATGACGGTGGGTTTGGAGTTTGACAGGCGGGCGAGGGGTTTCCCCCCCGGAACCGCTAATCAGTGCTCTACTCCACCGACGATCTCCAGTCAGGTCATGCTGCGACATGTTTTGGAAGGAACCAGCGGATGCCGGGTTAGATTAGCATTTCACTACGAGACGCAGGTCACACGAATGATTTGCAGATCAATACCGCTTGCGGTCCTCCACGTAGCTTTCGCCACGCTTCAACCTGCCCACGCCTAGATCACCCGGCTTCGGGTCTTACCCCAGTGACTCCACGCACTTGTATACGTCGTGCCTCGCTCGGAGAGCTGCGCACATGTTGCTTTCGCTTCGGCTGCCCATATAAAGGTTAGCCATTGCCACTGAGATAAACTCCCTGGCCCGTTCTTCAAAACGTAAGATACGACACTGGCAGTGACATTCGTACAACATTCTCGCGAATGTTTCCTTCATGCCAGAGTTCCTTTAATGCCGTATCGTTCCATCACTATCAGGTTTCAGGCACTTTGCACCTCCCTTCTCGGGGTACTTTTCAGCGTTCGGTCACCCTACTATTTCGCTATCGGTCTCAAGTAGTATTTAGTTTTGGAGGTTGGTGCCCCCCAGATTCCCGCACGATATCCAACGCACGGTACTCAGGGACATGTTCCGATCTTTTGGTTTACACATACGTGACTGTCACACTCTACGGTCTGCCGTTTCAGGCAAGTTCTGTTTAGCCGCCAGACGTTTGAACAGCCCTACAACACCACATTTCCCTGTGAAGGGATTCGGTTTGAACTGTACCGTTTTCACTCGCCGTTACTAACGGTATCTCGGTTGATTTCTTTTCCTGCTCCTACTGAGATGTTTCAATTCGGAGCGTTCCCGATCATTACTGATCACTATGGAGAGGTCCCATTCGGAAATCCCGGGTTCATAGGCTCCTTGCACCTACCCCGGGCTTATCGCAGCTTGGCACGTCCTTCATCAGCTCTTGAGCCGAGCCATCCACCTGATAGCATAATTCCTGTGTATCCTAACCAGGTCCAGAAAGCGTCCAGTATACAGCACTTATACATGACTTCATGTACCTGCGTGTCAACGCAGGCAATCCGTCCTTCCCCGAAAATTTACTTTCCGGGTGCATTTGATGAGTTTGAGTTGATCATTAGATTATGATCGATGATTTTAATGGTGAGGATTTTGTTCGGTTTATCGGCATCTGGGTGGTGAGTTTTTTTGCTTAGGAGGTGATCCAGCCGCAGATTCCCCTACGGCTACCTTGTTACGACTTAACCCCCCTTGCAAAGCACAGGTTCGAACACGACACGATGTTCGTGCCCTCACCCATACCTCACTCGGGTGGTTTGACGGGCGGTGTGTGCAAGGAGCAGGGACGTATTCACCGCGCTATATTGAAACGCGATTACTACGGATTCCAGCTTCACGAGGGCGAGTTACAGCCCTCGATCCGAACTAAGGATGGGTTTGTGAGATTACCAGCCCTTTTCAGGGGAGGGACCCATTGTCCCATTCATTGTAGCCCGCGTGTAGCCCGGGAAATTCGGGGCATACTGACCTACCGTGGCCCGCACCTTCCTCCGATTTAACACCGGCGGTCCCCACAGAGTACCCATCATCCCGGAGGATATGCTGGTAACAGTGGGCACGGGTCTCGCTCGTTGCCTGACTTAACAGGATGCTTCACAGTACGAACTGGCGACGGCCATGCACCTCCTCTCAGCGATTCAGGTAAGGTCTTCAGCCTGACCTACATATTGCTGTCGTCCCCGGTGAGTTGTCCGGCGTTGAGTCCAATTAAACCGCAGGCTCCACCCGTTGTTGTGCTCCCCCGCCAATTCCTTTAAGTTTCAGCCTTGCGGCCGTACTTCCCAGGTGGCTCGCTTCACGGCTTCCCTGCGGCACCAGACACGGTCGCGCCATGCCTGACACCTAGCGAGCATCGTTTACGGCTGGGACTACCCGGGTATCTAATCCGGTTCGTGCCCCCAGCTTTCGTCCCTCACCGTCGAACCCGTTCTGGTAAGACGCCTTCGCCACAGGTGGTCCCACAGGGATTACAAGATTTCACTCCTACCCCTGTAGTACCTCTTACCTCTCCCGGTTCCAAGTCTGGCAGTATCCCCCGAAAGCCTAATAGTTGAGCTATCAGATTTCCCGGAGGACTGACCAAACCGGCTACGGACCCTTTAGACCCAATAATCACGATCACCACTCGGGCCGCCGGTGTTACCGCGGCGGCTGGCACCGGTCTTGCCCGGCCCTTGCTAACAGGTGTAGTTTACACACCTGGACAGCCAGCATATGATGCTAGCACTCGGTGTCCCCTTATCACGGTTTCCCGCATTGTAAAGTTTTCGCGCCTGCTGCGCCCCGTAGGGCCTGGATTCATGTCTCAGAATCCATCTCCGGGCTCTTGCTCTCACAACCCGTACCCGTTGTAGGCTAGTAGGTACATTACACCCACTACTACCTGATAGGCCGCAGACCCATCCTTGGGCGGACGAATCCATTTTACGCATAAAGCATTCCAGCATATATGCGTTATCCGGAATTATCCCCAGTTTCCCGGGGTTATGCCAGACCCAAGGGCAGGTTATCCACGTGTTACTGAGCAGTACGCCATGTTCACGAAGAACATATGACTCGCATGGCTTAGGCGAACACCGATAGCAGTAACCTCTGGCAGGATCAACCAGAATTGTTAATGTATCGCACACTTTAAAATTAAAGGTCTTGGTCGCAGAAACTTGCACTAACAACTATCAATTCAGTTATTTTCGTTTCGCGATGATATGTTATGAAAAACTCTCACCGCCCAGAATTAACCGAACCGACAAAATCCTCGTCAGACAGGAAAAAACTCCTGACTCCATTATTAATGAATTGTAATTGCTGCATTAATGATGCAGGAAATTATAGTTATGTGTTCATAGTATTTAAAGGTATTTATTTCCTTTTAAACCAGGAAAAACCTTGACTAGATGACTATGAGAAAAACCGTCCAGCACAATAAATTCATGCTGAATCAGGGAACACATATACATCAGTTTTAATATATAAAGCTTTTTGTCCAGGAATATTTGAGAAAAACAAATTAAATAAATAATGGAAATCTGTTTTGTAAAATTCCTGATTTTCACTCTTGAATTACAAATTCAAGAGCAATCCACGCTTGTTTTGCGCGTGGAACATACAAAGGAATATCCGATATATATACCTGTCGCCTGCCCAATTACTTGGAAAAAAATAATAATAGGAGGAGAGAAATAAGAGAATAGAAAAGCGCAGCATTAAAATATTAGCAGAAAGTTGAAAGCTGCAAGACAAATAGCCTTAAAACTCGAAAAAATGATATATAAGGGATTTAAGTGTATAAAAATAAAAAATAGAAAATATAACTATAATATGAACTACACATAATGAGGTATCAAACTGGCAGACTTAAAGAAACCTACATCCAAAGCCAAGCCCGTAACGGGAGAAACCGTTACAAGAGTACGCACACCGCGCAGGGAGAATAACGAGATCCTGGCAACCGTTGAGAGTCTACTGGGTGCAAACCGGCTGAGACTCCGTTGCATGGATGGGGTCGTTCGCATGGGAAGGATTCCAGGTTCAATGAAGAAAAAAACCTGGATAAGAGAAGGAGACGTCGTTATTGTCGTGCCATGGGAATTCCAGAACGAAAAGGCAGATGTGATCTGGAAGTATACAAGGCCGCAGGTAGACTGGCTTGAGAGGAAAGGATACCTAAAAGGATAATATGGGAATGGATCAGGAAAAGAAGATAAGGCGCATCGATAGCGCTAAAGATAAATCCAGGGCCAGGGAGAAGGACTCCGAGCGGCTGAAAGTAGAAGAAAACGTATTCGATGTACCCACCCTTAAAATTCTTTATACTCTATCCAACAAGGGTGTAATAAAAGCAATGGGGGGAGCTATCAGTACTGGAAAGGAAGCAAACGTATTCTATGCCGAAGGTCCAGATAAAGAGCTAGCTGTAAAAATATACAGAATTGCAAGCAGCACCTTCAAGGCCATGGATGCCTACATTATGAAGGATCCTCGCTTCACAAACATTCGAAAAAATAAAAGAGATATCATTTTTGCATGGACACGCAAGGAACTTCAGAACCTGAAACGTGCGAAAAACGCAGGAGTCCGGGTTCCGGAGCCCATACTTACCGAAAAGAATATTCTTATCATGGAATTTATGGGAGAAAACGAGGCACCTTACCCGCTCCTAAAAAACACGCATCTTGAAAACGAGGAAGCAAAGAATATTTTTGATATCATCGTAGAATACATGCGTCTCCTATATAAAAAAGCAAACCTTGTACATGCCGATCTAAGCGAATATAATATCCTGATCGACCCGAACAACCTGACTCCCATATTTATTGATATGGGACAATCCGTAACCCTGGAGCATCCTAATGCCCGGGAGTTCCTTTACAGGGACGTGCAAAATATACTCAGGTTCTTCAGCCGCTATGGGATAAAGGACAAACCTGAAGAGCTATTTAAAAAAATACAGGCGGAATAATATGACTCAGTATGTCAAAATCCCCAAAGAAAGAGTCGGAGTAATAATAGGCCCGAAAGGAGAAACAAAAAAGCTTATCGAGGACAAGACTGCATGTCAGCTTGAAATCGATAGCGAAAGCGGAAAGGTAGACATTACCTGTGAAGAAGATCCACTAAAAGAGTTTAGGGTTCTCGAAACTATAAAGGCGATAGGAAGAGGTTTCAGTCCTGAGAAAGCTCTTGAACTTCTGGATGATGAGATGCTTATGCTTGAGGTCATCGACCTTTCCGACGTTGCTAATACTCCAAAAGAACTTCAGCGGATAAAGGGCCGGATAATAGGAAGAAACGGAAGAACCAGAGAACTTGCAGAAACCCTGATAAACGTTAAGATCTCAGTCTACGGAAAAACCGTATCCGTACTTGGGCACCCTGAGCAGAACACTATAATTCGGACAGCTATAAGAATGCTGCTCGATGGAGCTACACATGGTGCAGTCTACAAGTTCCTGGAAAAAAAGCATCAGGAACTCCTACAGTCCCAGCTTGGCTCAGTTGACTTTTATTAAGAGAAGAATATAAGATTCACAGGGCCTTAGAATATTATAAAAATATTTCAAGGCCTATAATGTTATTTCAACTTTTCTGGAAAACTGATTTGCAATTTTCCGCTTTTGCTAAAGTTTTTTCTTAATACCCGCAACAAAATAACCGATGAAACTTATAATTTATTATAACTTTGATTGGCTACCTTGATAGTGAAAATCAAAACATTCAATTAGAAATCTGCATAGTTTATTCTGAGACGGGGACTCAGTCCTGAGTTTCGCCAATTTCTTCCAGATCCTCTTCATCCTCTTCAGACCGTTCTCCTCTGCCTTCGAGGAAGTTACCCCGCCCAGGTTTTGCATTAATAGATTCCTCAATCCAGATCACTTCACCCCTAGAGAGAGTATATTCAGGAAAAACTCCTTCCATACCTTCAAAGGGAGTCCAGCCCGCTTTACTGTGTAGGAACTCGGCCTTTATAGGGCGAAGCTCGCGGGGATTTACAATAATCAGGTCTGCATCAAAACCTACTTCAAGCCTTCCTTTGGATTTGCGATCCAGCCCAAAGGCTTTTGCCGGATTCCAGCTTGTCAGCATGATCATACGTGAAAGCGGCAGGATGTTTTTTCTTACTGCAGCAAGCATAAGAGGCATGAGAGTCTCGACTCCGGGCACTCCTGAAGGAGCGGCTCTTATATCAACATCCTTTTCGGATTCAAGGTGCGGGGCATGATCCGAAGCTACCATATCAATAGTCCCATCGTTAATTCCATTTACTAGAGCTTTAATACTGTTGCCTCCCCGAAGAGGAGGATTCATTTTTCCAAAAGATCGAAGCCTTTCCCAATCTCGTGTAGAAAGGAAAAGGTGATGAGGAGTAACTTCACATGTGAAAAGGGGTTCTTTATTCTCCCTTCTTGCAAGATATTTTTTCTTTCTAATAATACCTGTAGCTTCAAGCGTGCTAATGTGGCAAAGATGAGCCCTTACTTGCAACTTGGAAACGAGCTCCAGGGCTTTTTGAACAGCAGCAGCCTCACATGCATTCGGGCGTACCCTTGAGTGATACTCATAAGAAGTATCTCCTTTTAACAGTTTTTCAAACTCAAGACGCATTTTCTCGTCCTCAGCATGTATGGTCGCAAGTGCATCAAGACGTTTAATTTCGGCAAGCGCTTCTTCAAAGGTTTCCTCATTAATATTTAGCCCGCCTGTAGACTCGGCCATGAAAATTTCCCCAAAAGCAGTAACTCCCAGTTTCCAGAGTTCTTCTAATTTTTCAATATTGCCTGTTACCCCGCCATTGATTCCAAAATCGACAATAGACTTTCCCCTTGCAAGTCTAAGTTTTTGTTCAAATGCCAGCCTATTTGTCGTAGGAGGCACTGTATTAGGCTGGTCAATGACAGTAGTAACTCCCCCAGCAGCCGCTGCACACGATCCTGTATACCAGTTTTCCTTTGAGGTCATTCCAGGCTCCCTGAAATGGACATGTACGTCAATCCCGGCAGGCAGGGTAAGAGCCCCACCCGCATCAATTATCATGTCTGAGCTTGAAACCCTGAGATCTTTTCCTATTTTAGTAACTTTACCGTCCTCAATAATAATCTCAGCAGACTGAAGCGAATTATTGTAGTAAATCCTTGTATTTTTAATAAGAATATCAGGCATGGGCGTCTATATGCTTATAAATGTACTTAAAACCTGACATCAAGGAGAACAGTAAATGGTCTGAAGAGAAAAAGAAATATTCAGAGAAAAAAAATCATCTAAAGCGTGAAAACGACATCAGAGAACTAAAGAAAAAAATAGAAATGGAAAAAAGATAGGAGAAAGATAGGAAAAATAGAGATCAGAGAAAGAGACAGAGATGAGAACGAAAAAGGAAAGATAGGAAAAATGGAGATGAGATGAGAGAGAAAAAGAAAAGATAAAAAGCCTTTTCAGTTCAGTTTGACTCTCTCAGCCGTAGCGAGGTAAACTACGCTTTCACAGATATTGCAGCAGTGGTCTGCGATTCTTTCAAGATAACGGATCAGGAAAAGTAAATTTGTAGCTCTCGAAATGATACTTGTATCTTTTGCCATCATTTCAATCAGCTCGACCCATACTGCGTAAAAGAGTTTATCTACCTCTTCATCCCTTAGTGCTACTGTTCTTGCAAGTTTGACATCCTGAGTCTCAAAAGCCTTGAGGGAATTTTCAAGCATAAATGCAGCGGCATCTGCCATTTTTTTTGTATCTATAAGTGGTTTTACATGTTCGCCCTCTACTCTTCCTGGGATTTTGGCGATATTTATTGATAATCCCACAATTCTCCTCAGATCTGCCGTGATCTTCAGAGTAGATACTACAAACCGGAGATCACTGGCCATAGGCTGCTGAAGTGCAAGCAGATCAAAAACCGAGACCTCAATACCTTCCTCAAGTTTATCAATTTCTGGCTCAAGGGCAAGTGTTTTTTCAGCAAGCTTGACATCGAGATCTATAACTGAAGCCATTGAGTCTCTGAAAATCAGCTCTACCATTTCTCCAAAAGAAAGTACAGACTCCTTAAGTAGATCCAGCTGCTTCACATATTGTTCTCGAGTCATATAAATCACCCAAACCTACCTGTAATATAATCCTCAGTACTCTTTTCCCTTGGATTTTGAAAAATCTGCCTGGTCTGGCCGAACTCAATCAATTCCCCCATAAGGAAAAATCCGGTATAGTCTGAGATCCTCGCTGCCTGCTGCATATTATGAGTTACGATTACTATAGTGTAATCTTTTTTAAGTTCCATAGTCAGATCTTCAATCCTTAAAGTGGAAATCGGATCAAGAGCGCTTGTAGGTTCATCAAAAAGAATAGTTTTTGGTTTTACTGCCAGGGTTCTGGCAATGCACAGTCTTTGTTGTTGTCCTCCACTCAAATAAAGAGCAGGAGACTTAAGCCTGTCTGAAACTTCATTCCAGATCGCAGCCGAACGGAGGGCCTGTTCAACAATGCCGTCAAGATCTTTCTTGTCTGCGCCATGTATACGCGGCCCGTACGCGACATTATCATAAATTGACATAGGAAAAGGGTTGGGTTTCTGGAAAACCATGCCCACGTTTTTTCTAAGTTCAACAGCATCCACATCTGGCCCGTATATATCCTTGCCTTCTATCGTAACTTTACCTTCGATTCTGCAGTTATTAATAAGATCATTCATCCTGTTTAAGCAGCGAATAAAGGTGGACTTGCCACAGCCTGAAGGGCCTATAAGAGCAGTTATGCTGTTTCTAGGGATCTGCATGGAAACGTTCTTAAGCGCCTGCTTCTCCCCGTACCACAGATTAAGGTTATCTATTTTTATCTGAGGTTGAGATACGTTTTGAATACCTTCAGTCATTTAGGAACCTCATTATCATATAAATCCAGATAGGTCATTAGTAACAAAACTCTAAACAAAACTCTAGTTAAATTTTTAATTTGTTTCGGTAGTGCCTGCGAATCAGGACAGCTATAAGATTCAAACTGAGGACGACAATCAACAAAACCAGAGCTGTTCCATACTGAATAGACCTGGTTTTTGCAATATTTGTCCCGGCCGTTGCAAGCACAAAAAGATGGTAAGGAAGCGCCATAAATTGAGAATAGATTGAGTCTGGCAGCCTGGGCAAGAAGTAAGCCACTCCAGTAAAAAGAATCGGAGCCGTTTCTCCTGCAACCCTTCCAATACTCAGGATAGAACCAGTAATGATTCCAGGAATAGCAGCCGGCAGTACCGCATGTCTGATTGTCTGCCATTTACTGACCCCAAGTGCAAGGGATGATTCCCGGTATTCACTAGGAACTGCAATCAGTGCCTCTTCAGTGGAACGGATAATCACTGGAATGATCAAGAGGGAAAGTGTAAGGGAAGACGAAAGTATGGAAGGACCAAAACCGAAATATTTAACAAATAGCGCCATCCCGAAAAGTCCAAAGATCACAGAAGGAGTTCCTGCAAGGTTGTTGATTGCCATTTCAATTAACCAGGTTGTGCGAGTTTCTCCTGCGTACTCATTAAGGTATATAGCAGCCATAACTCCCACAGGAAGGGCCACACTCATGGAGCCTATGATGAGGTATATGGTACCTACAATTGCTGGGTAGATTCCGCCTTGAGTCATCATAAGTCTGGGCATTTCAGTAAGGAACTCAATGTTAATTACACTATACCCATTGTAAATAATATAACCAAGAATGACTAGCACAAACCCCATTACTGTCAATGCTGAGAGACCAAGAAGCGCAAAGGCAATTTTTTCACTTTTCTTTGCGTTTAATCTTATGCTTAGTCCTCCCTGAATCCTGGCCACTTTACTATCACTTTCTTTTACTTCTGCGTTTAGCTCCATGCTCAATCCACCTTGAATCTGTACCTTCTTTTAATTGAATCCGCAATCAGGTTAATCAGGAAAGTTATGACGAAAAGTACAGATCCGACCGCAAAGAGAGCATGGAAGTGGGTACTTCCCTGAGGAACCTCACCCATTTCAAGCGCAATTGTGGCAGTCATTGTCCTTACAGAAGCCAGAAAGCCTCCTGGAAAAGAAGGAATTACTGCAGTATTTCCAGTAACCATCATAAGGGTCATAGTTTCCCCTATAGCTCTTCCTATACCAAGCATTACAGCCGCTGAAATTCCCGATAATGCTGCAGGAACTATGACTCTATAGATTGTCTGCCATTTTGTAGCCCCAAGAGCAAGCGAACCCTGTTCGAGAGTACCGGGAACAGAACTTATAGCATCCTCTGAAATAGTGATAATCGTAGGAAGTGCCATAATTCCCAGCATAATAGAGCCTGTGAGAGCAGTTTGGCCGGTTGGCAGGTTAAAGCTCTTCTGTATAATTGGAACCAGTACAACAAGCCCAAAGAATCCAAATACAACAGAAGGAATTCCTGCGAGAATTTCAATAAATGGCTTAAGGAAATCTGCAACCTTTGGATTAGCAATTTCAGAAATATATATAGCAGAAGCAATTCCCAGAGGCACAGCAAAAAGGATAGCTCCGACAGTAACAATAAGAGATCCGAAAAATAGAGGTAATAACCCAAACTGCCTGTTTATGGATGTTGGATACCAGAACTTTCCTGTAAGAAAATCCATAAGAGACGTATCCTTAAAAAGAAGTAAACCGTCTCTAAACAAAAAAAGGCATATAAGGAAGAGAATAACAACCGTAAGGACACTGACTGAAAACAGTGTCCATTCGATTGTTTTTTCCTTATAAATTCTGCTTAGCATTTTTGTCCCTTAGATTATTATATAATTTAGTTTAGAGGTTGCTTTACTTTTTTAGTGGAATATACCCGACCGTGCTCACAATGCTCTGCCCTTTTTCGCTCAACACAAAATCGGTGAATTCCTTTGTTAAGCCTGAGGGTTCCCCATTGGTGTAGAAGTAGAGAGATCTTGAAAGCGGGTATGAGCCATTACGTATAGATTCTGCAGTTGGAGTTACAGACCCATTACCTTTGTCCAGGCTTAATGCCTTTACACTGCTGTCAAGGTATGCAAAACCGATATAGCCTATCGCATTGGTATTTTGAGATACCTCAGTAACTATGCCTCCCGTAGCAGGCTGAGTAAGGGCATCAGGCCGATATTCGTCACCTTGCAAAACGTCTTTCTGGAAGTCTTTATAAGTTCCGGAACTGCTATCTCTGGAAATCACAGAAATTTGTGCATCAGTTCCACCAACTTCCTTCCAGTTGCTGATACTTCCATTATAGATACCACGCAGCTGGTCAAATGTAAAGTTGGAAACAGGGTTAGAAGGGTTTACAATTACAGTAATGCCGTCAGAAGCAATAGTAGTTTTAACAGGATTGATTCCTTTTGCTTCAGCAGATTTAATTTCGTCTTCGGTCATTTCTCTGGATGCTGAAGCAATATTTACTTCACCGTCAATGAGCGCAGAAATCCCGACTCCGGACCCGCCACCAGTAACTGTTATGCTTTTTCCAGTGTTTTCATTCATAAATTCTTCAGCTTCAGCCTGAGCAAGAGGCAGAACTGTATCTGAACCTTTCAATAAAATGCTTTGAGATTCACCTGCAGGAGTTTCTTCTGCAGAGGAAGGCCCTTCATTATTTTTAGTTCCGGTACACCCAATTCCCAGGAACACGAGCCCAATCATCAATAATATGAGAACTGTATATTTTTTTAATGTATTTACCATGTGTACAGACACTCCTATAAGTAACAAATAAAATTTGCATTTATCTAAGTCGTTTCCAGTATAATGCACAATAAATGAAAAATATATAAAGATTCGCTTCATAGAATATAGAGAAGTACGTATGAATGAAATAGGAGAAATAAAATAAGATAATATATAGATTCTATATAAAGTATAAATAAAGGGAGGAAAGAAAAAATAGACAAAAAGAGAAATAGCATCAAGGAAACAAATATGAAACTCTTCAAATAACAGGCACAAAGAAATGAAAGTACTTTTCAAATCACAGTACTTTCATGTTAAATCGGTATAAGAGATCAATAGCAGGCAAAAAATTGATTGAAGCCCAGAAACAGAAAGAGCAGAGATTAAAAGCCAACTTGGGAATATGTAAAAGATGTAAAAGTAATATGAGCACTTAAAAAAACACAAAATCAGAACAAAAAAGTGCAGGTTCAAAAATCAAAGAGAGAACTCTGAGATGCATGCCCATTCTTCTCGCATAAATTCTGTTCCTGAACCTTTACCTTACTTTCCTTTTCTGAAGAGGGTTTTTCCTGTTTCTTTACTTCAGGCTTCTTAGCTTCAAAATCAAATAGTCCTTTTTGTTTGGAATCAAAGTCAAGTGAAGACATCTTAACCCCGAAAACCTCAAGAATGCGTTCCACTGGAGGGAGTATCTGCTTCTTAATATAATAATCGACATCTATAGAGATATTGTTCTCCCTTACATAGTCTGGATCTTCAGCCCGGTCAACAAAGAGTCCTTTTCCTGCGGTAATGACAAAAGGTATTCTTGTTCCTATAGAAGGTACAACCCCAGTCCTTTTTTTCAGATTTTCAGCAACTGTAAGGTGAGGCTGCTTGTTTTTATAACTTTCAATTTTCCTTGTAAGAGTGCGTGTGAGAACAAGGCTTTCGACGATCTCGGAGTCTTTTGCAGGATCGAGATTCCGGACCTTGCTGACTATCTGGCGGACATATTCCACAGCCTGGTCAACATCACCTTCTATCAACACAAGCTCAAGAACTCTATTGAGAGTTATCGAGGTTAATTCGCACCAGTCTCTTCGGACGGTTTCCATGCCTTTAACCTTAATCTTATCTTCCCAACCTGAATTTTTTGGCTCAAAAAACCAGAGAGCATAGCGTTTCTTTGCAATAAGAAGGGCACGCTTAGCAATCGACTCAAATTCAAGTTCCATCGGGTCAGGCAAAGACACAGAAACGATATTTGCAAGCCTGTTACCTATAAGGCTAACCTCTTCAAGAGAGAGATCTCCGCTGGATTTACAGTGGACAAAAACACTGTCAGTATCTCCGTAGGCAACCGACAGTTCAACTACTCTATCCGGGGGAGAAAGTTTTCCTGCTTCATCAAGGAGTAGAGCTGTTTTATTCCTGAGAATTATTTTTCCGATAGTGCTGTTAATAATTTCCCGCGTATTGAGAATATTGCTTCTTCCAAAGCTGGTTACGGCATTTGCAAGAGTCAGGCTGTAGAGCCTTGCCCTGGCATATCCGGAATAACCATAAAAACTGTTTAACAGGATTTTCAAGGCGAGTTGAGTAGCATCAAGTACTCTATACTCATTTTCATTAGAGGCTCCCCTCATCCGTTTCTTTGTCTTTGTCCTCTTGTTAAGCAAATCTTCGAGAATAGAAGGCACGATTCCCTTGTAAACCTCGGAAGGCACAAACTCTCCTCCCGACGGAGGTCTAATGGTCACACCATCTGACCTGTCACCCGTAACTACTGTAGTATAGCACAGGTTATGTGCCATCATTATAGTTGGGTAAAGAGACTTGTAGTCAAGAATAAGCACATTTTCCAGAAGGCCTTTTTTAGGTTCCAGTACTTCCCCACCCTTGAGGTCGGAACTCATTGCATATCTCTCGGCTGAAACTCCATCATCAGGCTTTGGAAGGAGAACTCTATCGCGGAGCCCGAACTCTTTGAGAAGAAGCGTTTCAACCATCGAAGTCTGGCCTCCATCAACAACTTCCTGAAGCAGACTTCCGCTTACCTGGGCAAGGGCCACATATTTGTCAAGGAGTCTTAAATTAAGAATAAGTTCCAGGGCAAGCTCTGCGTCCCTGCGTGAATAGTCAACGAATTTTTTGAATTTTTCCCCTTTATCGAGCCAGTACTCTTCCATTTCAAGAGGGGGAACATCCAGTTTTTCACGGCTCAGGAGTTCCTTTGAAACCGCTCGCAGGGTGTACTGCTTCAGACTGAAAGCTCTTCTTACCAGAGGAAGTGCATCCACAACCACCCGGCCCTTCATTTCGGTGCGGGTAATAAGCCCGAATTTTCTGTAACCTATTTTGCTGCCGTCCCGGCCAACAACAGGGTTTATTGCTTTCCCTTCTGAAACCAGAGTTTTTACTCTATCCGTTATGTAAGGAATATCGAAATCCTGGTGATTATATCCAATTACAATGTCAGGGTCATAATCGCAGAAGATCTCGAAAAACTGATTTAGCATTTCAGTCTCGTCCGTGTAAGACCAGACATCGGAATTCAGACCTTCCACAGGTTTTGCCAGAAGCACAAGGGTTTTATGTCCTTTATACTCAGGCTCAAAAGAAAAGCTGATCATGATTATGGGGGAAACCTCAGGAGAAGGCATTCCTCCATCAAGAGGCAGGCATTCAATATCAAAAGCCAGATACTTCAGTGGGGCGAGAGTCAGATTTTCAACTTTATTGAACCCGGATGCAAGGATTGAAGTATCACATGTAAACTTTTCACAGCGAGAATTTCCTGAACCATTTGTACGGATATATTTTGCAGGGTCAACGGATCCCCCTTCTGCAGATACCCAGACCATACCTCCAAGATCTTTATCAATTAAAAAACGATTTCTGAAGAGAATATCAGTCTCATAGACTTCCCATTTGCCTTCAGCCTTCAGTACTTCCTGAAGCTTCAGAATCTCGTCCCTGATCTCGGGCACCTCTCTGGGCAAGTGGGTAGTAACCCTGAGCATCTTTGTTTTTGTTTTCTGATACCCAATAGGCTCGAATTTTTCAACAATTTCTACTTTTTTAACTTGCGTGAAAGTCTCTTCGACAAGCCTGGCTACGGTATTAAGGTCTCCAGACGCCTTGAGATAAAAATAAGGTTCAAAATCGGGAACAAAACAGCAAACGCTCTTCCCGTCCGCTCCCCTGCCAAAGAGGCGGATTACAGGGCTGCTGTCATTAATGACTTCATAGTCTGCATCCAAGATCTGGAAATCCATAGGCATGGTTTACGTTTTTAGATAGACATATATCTTTTGTTGTGTTTTTGAAAAAAAACAGTACATATATAAAGAAAAAAAGAGGTTGAAAACTTAATAGAGAGAGAAGAATTTCAGAAAAAGAAATTAAATTTTATTTACTTGTTTTTTAAGAGAGTTTAATTGGTGTTCACACAAATCAATTATTATAGGATCTTTGAGTTCTTTGCCTATTAGAAGAGACATTTCGAGAAATTCAATTGCTTTATTTAGGTCACCAAATTGCAGATAAATAACGCCAAGATTGCAAAGCCATCTGGCTTCCCCGTGTCGATCACCAACTTCTCGCGAAATTGAAAGAGCTCGCTCAAAATATCCAAATGCTTTATTTATTTCACCAAGAGAACCATAGGAACTACCAAGATTACCAAGAATTGATTCTTCGTTGCGCCTATCACCAATTTCCTGAGAGATAATAAGAGCTTGCTCGTAATATTCGATAGATTTAGTGAATTCACCAAGATTGCTGTATGAAGTACCAATGTTGCAAAGGTGGTGTCCTTCCCCACGCCGATATCCAGTTTTTTTTGAAATTGCAAGTGCCTGCTGATAATATTTAATCGCTTTAGTAAATTCACCAAGATCTTCGTATGCGTTGCCTAGATTTCCAAGCCGGTTTCCTTCCCCATGTCGATCACCTACTTCACGTGAAATTAAAAGAGCCTGTTCATAATATTCAATAGCTTTCTTGATTTCACCAAGACGATAGTAAGAGTTACCAAGGTTATTCAGATGACTTCCTTCTCCGTGTCGGTCACCAATTTCACGTGAAATTAAAAGAGCCTGCTCATAACATTCAATAGCTTTAGCAATTTCACCAAGATCATTATAGATATTACCGAGGTCGCCAAGGTGAGTTTCTTCACCACGCCGATCGCCAATTTCACGTGAAATTAAAAGAGCCTGTTCGTAATATCCGAGAGCCTTCTTCATCTCACCAAGATCACTATAGGCAACCCCAAGCCTACCAAGATGATTTTCTTCTCCACGCTTATCACCAATTTCACGTGAAATTAAAAGAGCCTGTTCATAATATTCAATAGCCTTGGTGACTTCACCAAGATTTCGCAAAGCGTTACCAAGGTTACCAAGGTGAGTTTCTTCACCACGTCGATCACCAATTTTACGCGAAATTAAAAGAGCCTGTTCATAATATCCAAGAGCCTTCTTCATCTCACCAAGATAATAATAGAAACTAGCAAGGTTACCAAGATGATTTTCCTCCCCATTCAGATCGCCAGTTTCTCGCGAAACTACAAGAGCCTGCTCATAATATTCGATGGCTTTAGTAACTTCGCCAAGAGAATGATAAGAACTACCTAGGTTGCCAAGATTATTTCCTTCTGCGCGTCGATCACCAATTTCTCGAGAAATTAAAAGAGCCTGCTCATAATATTCGATAGCTTTAGTAACTTCACCTAGATGGAAGTAGGAACTACCAAGGTTGCTAAGGAGCCCACCCTCATTGCGTCGATCACCAATTTCTCGAGAAACTACAAGAGCCTGCTCATAATATTTAATAGCTTTAGTAACTTCACCAAGATGGAGGTAGGAACTACCAAGGTTGCCAAGATTTATTCCTTCTCCACGCCGATCTCCAATTTTTCGAGAAATTAGAAGAGCCTGCTCATAATATTCGATAGCTTTAGTAACTTCACCGAGATGGAGGTAGGAACTACCAAGGTTGCCAAGAAGTACTCCATCACTGTGTTGATCACCGACTTCATGTGAAATAAAAAGAGCACGCTCATAATATTCAATAGCTTTTTTCACTTCGCCAACGTCACTACAGGCATTCCCAAGTTTTCCAAGGACTGCGCATTCTCCACGACGATCCCCTATCTGCCGGGAAATTTTAAGAGATTCTTGAAAATAGGTTATCGCTTCTTTAGAATAGCCTCTGAGCAATTTAATCATTCCAAGCTTGTAATTCCAGTAAGCAAACTTTTGAGAATCAATTGTTCCTTTTTCGTGATATTCCTTCAATAGGCGAGAGTAATACTCCCACCTGTCTTCAAGTTCCTTTTTGCTTAAGGATTCAAGCTCCGTGTCACCAAAATCAATAGCTGCTCTTACAACTTCTTCTTTTTTCATGTCAAATTCAAGGACAGTGGTACGCCAGGAAAAAAAATCCGGCGCTTCTTTGAGGATTTTTGAAAGAGAAATACTGTTAATCCAGATTATTACAGGATTTTCAATGGTCAGAAAGCGCTCTCGCATCATATTCAAAAGAAGAAGCGCTTCAGATTTTCCCTCACTGGTCTTTTTCTCTATTGCTTTATCTAATCCAAAAACGAAGAATGCTACCTTTTTATTTCCTTTTATGTTTTGAGTATATAATTCCGATGCTTTCGCCTCGTTTAGCAACTTCAAAAGATCAGGAGAAGACTCACTCATGTTGATATCATAAATAAAAAGTTCGCCTTCCAGCCTTTTAACAGTCTCCGTATAGAGCGCATTGCAGAGAACTGGTTCATTGCAGCGCACAAACACAATTGAAAGGTCTTCTGAGATACTTAGGAGAGTGACCAGTTTATCCAGTTTGTAAAGATGTTCAGGTTCAAGCTCCATATTCACACCTCTTTTGAAGGCCTATAACATTGGTTTCATTTATTTTTTGTAATGCAAATTTGATAAATACAAAATCCGTTTACTTTCCCCACCAGAATATAAATTAACAAAAGTAGAATTAATCGCTACTTGCATTCTGCTGTAGCAAATGTTTCTCTTCAAGAATGGTACGGACAATGGGATGCAGGTCACACCAATTTCTCCCGTTTGTATATTCCAGGACGCTCAGATTGTGAAGCAGGCCTACAAGACCCTGATCCCGTTTTATACTTTTGGAACGGGAAACTTCAAGAAGAACGTCATAGTCTTCATCGCTTAGCTGAGCCTGAAAAGTATTCTTGAGATCATTGACCACTTCTTCTGCAACAGCCTTATCAATAACCGTTTTTCCTCTCGTAAGGGCAGTGACAGCCGAATCTCGAATAATTCTGATGTAGTCTCTCAGAACTCCCCCGCTCATATCAATAATATATTCAAGGGCTTCAGATTCAAAAAGGTTAGAATTCACCCTTTTTGCGACGATCTCTTTCATGAGCGCACGCTCTTTTGATTCCCGGTTCACACTACCATCTGGTTCATGGACTTTGATATTGGGATACATGATATCGTCGCTGAAATTCAGACGGATCTGTGTAAATCTGTCCGAACTTTTTAATGAAATAGGAAAAGTGTATATGATATTGCATATTGGCTGAGATAGCTGCGTACCATGATTCCCAAATAAATCCAGGGCTTTGTCAGGATCTGATTTTTCCAGATTATCAATAATTACAAGCACTTGCTTTCCGGTACATTCGATTTCAGCAACAATATCATTGATGATGCTGATTAATTCTGAAACTCGAGGACCGATTTCTTTTCGAATTTCTTTTCTGGTCTCCGTTTCGTTTTTCATCCATGTGAAAATATTGATAAGAGCAGGCAAGCCAACTCCAATACCAAGACCTTCCTTTGTATTAGAAATCAGATGTTCAGTTATTGTCTGACCCCATTTGTTCGCTCGCTCAACTAAATCGCTTTTGAGAAATATTTTATTTACCTTAGAGTTTTCAATCAGTTGTGCGAGAATAGAAAGAAGTACATCAGTATAATTGATATCGTTAAGATCTAGTAATTTCATAACGTTATAATTTACAACGAAAAACTGATCACTTAAATGTGAAACAAGTCTGTTTAAAGCAGTTGATTTTCCTGAACCCCTATGACCAGTGAACAGAATTTTAATGTGTTCTCCGGTCTCCAGTCCCAGCTCCAGGCGTGTCTTAAGCTTTGAAATTCGTGTCTCGTTTTCCCCAATTTCAACATAGTATTTCTTCAGTTCCTCGTCAAAAAGTGCTTTTTCGGGGTTAAACAAGTGATAAACAGATTTCAGATCATCAGTCATTACCAAGACTCCCTGTAAAATGCTTAATTTGGGTTCTGTAACTAGGTTCTGTAACTAATCATTATTAAGAGTAATATTATAAGTATATGCCCGCTTTCAGAACCACAAAGGAAGAGGAATCAACTGCAGAAAGACATAGTAAGATAAGAAAGATAAAACAAAAAAGTAAAGACTAACAGGCCATAACCCTATAATTCAAGATATTGAGAACTTCTATTGACAAGTCCCTTCAACTTGAAAAGTTGGCTGAAGGAACTGAAAATTCAAAAGGAGCTGAAGATCGAACAGCTTCAACTATTGAATCTGCCTTCAAGTCCTCAAGTGCAAGATATTTGGCTCCAAGCGCATTGGAAATTTCCTGAGCAAGCCCGAATTTAATAATGCTGCTTTCCGTATCAATAACTGCAGATTGTATGCATTCCTTTCTAAACATGGAAGCTATTGTTTTTGATTCCTGGAGAGGAGCTTCACCATTCATACTGACATTTGCCCTTCCGTCAGAGATCAGAACCATAAAAGGACAGGTATCAGGGTCACGTCGGAGTTCTGCATGTATGGTTTCATAGCCTTTCATCAGCCCATGGGAAAGGGGGGTCTTTCCCCCGGTTGGCAGTTCCTCCAGATATTTTTGTGCCATTTCCACACTGGAAGTTGGTGGCAGCAACAACTCTGCTCCTGTCCCCTTAAAAGCAATAAGTCCCACTTTATCACGTTTCTGGTAGGCGTCCATCAACATTGAAAGAACTGCACCTTTAGAAGCTACCATCCGCTGCTGAGCCCCCATTGAACCGCTAGCATCCACAACAAAGAGTACAAGGTTTCCTATCTTTTTCTCACGGACTTTTTGCCTGAAATCCGATTCATGAATGACTATGGAGTTTCCGTTTTTTTCCCTTACAAGCTGATAAGGTGCAGCTGCCCTCAGGGTAGCATCAAAAGCAAGATCCGTTGTTTTCTCCTCTGGGATTTTACTCTTAATATACCTGCCCTGTGTGGATTTCGTCAGGGTTTTGCTGCGCCGACCTGATCCATTTCGGTTCTCTCTGCGAAAATCAGGAGAAAATTGCTTTATCTGGTAACTCTCTCCTGTTGCAAAAATAGTTTCTGAGGAAGCATCCGGTTGTTCCCCGGTGCTGTCCTCTGGGTTATCTGATTTCTGCTCTTCGGAAAGGGCCTGTTCTTTTCCTGACTGCTCGTTATGCTCTTTTTTTTGCTGTTCGTTTTTATTTTTTTCTTTTTCCTTTTCTTTTTCCTTTTTCTTTTCCCTTTGTTTCTCTATACTCTCGTCGAGTTTATCCTGCTTATCAGAATAATTATCAAACGGTTTTCTGCGCATACGGTGAGGAAGGACTAATTCTGCAGCTTCTTTTACATCCTCTTCAAGAACCTCAGTCCTGCCGTAAAAAGCTGCAAGTGTGATTGAGGTTTTCATCATTGTGATGTCTGCCCTGTGCCCATCAACCCCCATATCAACACAGATCTGGCTGATCAATTCAAGCATGCTGTCTGAGATCTTCACTTCAGGAAGTAATTTCTGCGCCAGAATAATCTGTTCACAAAGCTCGGACTCTGCAGCCTGCCAGCCTGCTGCAAAAGCTTTAGGATCGGTTTCATAGCTGAGCCTGTATTTGATAAGTTCCACTCGTCTGGCTACATCCATGATTCCCTTTATATCTACACATAAACCGAAACGGTCAAGTAATTGAGGTCGAAGTTCTCCTTCTTCAGGGTTCATGGTGCCTACAAGCACAAAATTCGCAGGGTGAGAGAAAGAAATTCCTTCTCTTTCAACAGTGTTTACTCCCATTGCTGCTGAATCGAGGAGTACATCTACAAGATGGTCATCCAGAAGATTAATCTCATCCACGTACAGGATACCCCTGTGAGCATAAGCAAGTACACCAGGCTCAAAGCGTTTTTCTCCTTTCTTGATAGCATGTTCGATATCAAGAGTTCCTACAACGCGGTCTTCGGTGGCACTTACAGGCAGGTCCACAACCTTCATTTTTATAGAAGAACTCTTAAGAGTCCCAGCTTTTACCTTTTCCAAGCATTCTTCACACATTGCATTTACATCATTAGGATCGCAGCGGTATTTACAGCCTTCAACTACCTGTATTTCAGGTAGGAGATTGGCAAGGGCCCGGACAGCTGTTGATTTGGCAGTACCTTTTTCACCCCTGATCAGAACTCCTCCAACTTTTGGATTTATAGCGTTCAGGATCAGAGCTTTCTTCATTTTCTCTTGCCCTACTATTGCAGTAAAAGGGTAAACAATAACGTTATGGTTTTTCATGGTTTAACCTCAGTATATCTTTTAGTTTCCAAGAAGATATTCTTCAACACTCATTGTCGGAATCGTCCACTGAGTGACTGTAGGAAGAACAGAATCTACCTTTTCCACCTTATTCATGAAGGGGAAAAAGGTAACATTGAGATTTCCTCCTGTTTCCTTTTCAAAAGACCCAAGGTGGATTGCTTCCGTAACCTCAAGGTCCGAACCAAAATTGAGAGCATTTTCATTTTCAAGCCGGATTTTAGGGGAAGTTTCAACAACAGTAAGTGCCCCAAAAGTATCCCCTACTTTTATTTCAAGAGGGCTTTCGGAAAAATGTAGTGGGTATTTTAGGCTTACACCAGAGCGTCCGTTTCCCTCCAGGACATTATTCACATATATGGAAAAGAGGGGGACGTCAATACCATTTATTGTCTTATTGTACAGGAAAGTATGTGTACCCAGATCAGCTGACTTCCCTGGAGATATTATGCTTGAGTAAACAGTAGCATTATTTCTCAAAACTGTCAGATGGACCTTATCCCACTCTATATCATCTACTCTCAGGGTATATCCTTCACCAAGGTCCCATTCGTCACCGGAATAGAGACATCTGCTATTGTTATCATCCATAAGGACATTTACAATTCCCTGATCGTCTCCAAGATATGCATATTTTTCACCATCCCATCCAAGCACAGAATATCCGCCATCAAAAGCATTTTCCCCATAATTCCTCATCTCCGGGTTTTTGTATGGAACCTTGACAGGCGAGGATTCATAAACCAGACCTCCTTCCGGAATCCAGTCGTCTTCAGCATTAAGATTAAGTTCAAGCCTTTCTGTACTGAAATTGTTTTCAAGATCATAATAGAGCATACCAAAAGAATCAGCTGTCCAGACACAGGAGTCAGAAGAAGAATCCGAGCGATTTACAGTTAAAGAGGTGCCTTTTATCTGATATGACTTGATAACGTCTTTAGTCATATTGTAAGAGCATGCCCTGTATACATTATCAGCCACTCTGAAATCAATCAAATCTTTAAGGATTGTGACATAATCTCCAGGCTGCATCCTTATAGGCACTCTGTTTTTCAATTCGATCTTTTTATCTGTAGCTTCAGTGACCTCGAAACTACCATACTGGTCCCCAACGTTAATCTCAATCGGTGCAGTCGAATACTGGCTTACACTTGAGAGACTCACAATTGGATCCTTACTGTCAAGAACCCGGCTAAGAGTTCCTTCCAGAATTGTATATTTAGTACCGTTTATTGTAGCATTGAATTTGAACTTTGAACCTTCTTCAAGAGATTCCGTGGTAACTGGGACGGAGTTTTGCTGAAGTTCAAGGAGAGCAGAATCATTGTTTACCCCCCGAAGCACCAGTTTGTAGCCATTTCCTAGATCATAATCATTACCCCGTTGAAGATCACGACTTCCATAGCTAACCAGGTTCTCAGTGATCAACCCATTTTCAAAGACTTTGTATTTCTTCCCAAAGAAAGCCGTTGAACCATAACTGATTTTTGAGGTATAAGTTGCATTTCCCGTATCAATAAGCCCGTCTCCAGAGAAATTAAGCTCCAACGACTCATAGTATGTACCAGTAGAAGTTGAATAATAAAATCCAGGACAATTTTCCCCATTAAGAATTGTATGTTCTCCGGCTGAAATATTTACAATCGGACCTCGTTGTTCAATAGCACCTTCCACAGGAGTAATAACAATTAAAATCAATAAGATAAGAAAAATAATATAAAAATTGATAAAAATTCTGGTTTTTTTGTTACCATAAGTCATAAATGTGAAAAATATGGTAGCAATATATATCAATTTCGTTTTTTAATTATGAAATGTAATTTATACGTTATAAAATAATCATTGGTGTTGGAAGAGGACATGATGCAAATAAGATTTATTTTGAAGAGTAGGCATCAAAACAACAATTAATATTTGGCTTGATTGATAGTGAAATATAGGAAAATACATTAAAAATAAAAAAGAACATTAAAAATAAACGAATTATCGAATAGAGAATTGACATAGTAACTTAGAATCACAGGAAAATTTGATTAGAAAAAATAGTCATAATTTTTATTTTATTATTACTATATGAGATGATTTAAGAATATTTTCGAAATATTTATTAATCACTTTCTATAAGGGTCAATTATGATTTCCAGAAAGACTATAATATTCGGGTTTATAGTCCTGAGCCTCGCAGGCTTGATAATTTATTCTCAAATCGTGCCAGAGAAAAAAACCGTGTATAAGGAAGACTTCAAAAATTGTAATTCTGAAGGAGAGTTTCTAAGATGCAAAGATGGAGCACTGTACCTTGAAACAACAAATTCGGCACAGACAGGGAAAGGATTTTGGAATAAAAATGTGAGCCTGTCTCCAGGAAAAATTTCCTGGAACTGGAACGGACAGGATCTGGATAAATTCAGTCTCTGGTTAAAAGTGACATTCAGCGATCACAAATCCATTTACTATGTTGCAGCGGGAAGCATGAATCCGCAATCCGAAGGTGAATATTATAGGGATCAGGAAAACCGAAGGCGATTTTCACCATCGATTATAATCTCAGGAATTCCAAGGAGTACAGTTGAAAGGAATCTCGTCGAAGATTATAAAAAATACTGCGGATCTGCTGAAAATATAAAGATTGAAAAATTGAGTGCAGGTTTTGGAGACAACAGTACGCAACATCAGAATATTCTGAGCATCTCAGACCTGAAGATATACGGATAATGACAAAGGGTAATCAAAGGAGTCTAAAAATGAAAAAGAGTATTGTTGGGCTGATAACTATATTATTATTGTTATTTTTGGTTTCTTCGGGATGCGAATCTTCAAATACTGTAGCCTCCGGTGAAAATGGAAATAACAGTAGTGAAGAGATATTAAAAAATGATAGCGCTCAGGAAAGCGGCCAGCTGAGTCAGGAAAATCTAACCTCTTCTGAAAAATCTTCTCCTTACATTTACTGGGAGTATGAACTTGGAGATATAACTCCAGAAAATCTCAGTGAAGGAAAATCGAATGCCCAGGACTGTGTAACATACACCCAGGACGGAAAGTATGTAGCTGTTGGGACAGGAAAAAAACTGACAGTTATTGATGTGCCAGACAAAAAATTGCTATGGGAAAAAACCTTAGGAGGAAATGTTTCAGACATTTCGTTCTCGAAGGACGGGAAGTATCTGATTGCAGGGGAAAAGAGTACTGACGGATACATTTATTCTCTGGATGCCGGTACAGGAAATGAAATCCACAGCTATAGAAGCGCCGATGACCTGGGAACCAGTACGAACTCAAAATATCAGCCCTGCATATACAAAATAACGGCTGCTGATGACGCTGTATACATTGCAGCAGGTCGATATTGGAAAGAATCCGGGTATGGGCTAGCTTCAAGGGTGTACAAATTCAACCCGGATGGCACTCTTTCCTGGAAACTTCCAGCAAATGAAAACTATGCTCAGAGTGTAAACTGGATCGATTCAAGCCAGGACGGAAAAAATGTGGTTAGAAGATAGCCCGGATGCTTTTATTCACTGCTTTGATTTAAACGGAACTGAAATCTGGAAATATGGAGCAGGTCAGGATCTGGGTTCAGACCTTGACCACATGCCAGCCATGAAAAAAATAAAACTGGATTCAAAAGGGAACATCTATGTTGCTGCCAGTAGAGCTTGTGGCTACATAGGAGAGAAATACAAGTATTTGGGAATAGTTTATTCTTTTGACTCCGAAGGCAATTTGCGCTGGAAATTCCCTGAATCCGAACTGATGGACTCCGGAGTTACATGGATAGATAACACTCCTGACGGAAAATACGCTGTTTTCGGGACGACCTGCTTTACAAACGCCGACAAATGGAAAGAGGGAACTGTACATGTTCTGGACGGAAATACCGGAAAAGAGTACTGGAACTATTCAATCCCGCCCCTTGAGCCATTTTTTGATTATTCAGCAATATGGTACAGTACCCAGATTACTCCTGATGGTAATAATATAATAACAATGACCAGTGATGGACGAGCCTTTTTATTTGACAATTCCAGGATCATGGAAACCAGTGTACCAGAAGTAAAATGGCAGGAAAACATTTCAACCCCGGTTGTAGTAAGCGGAGTCCCTATTTACGGCAGTGCGAATTATGCATATATTATCAACAATACCCTTATTTTCTCAATAGGCAGCACTTTCTCCAAAGACAAAAACAACGATGCTCCTATAGAACATCCCAACGGAAACAGCCTCTTTGCCTATGATACCGACGGCAACCTGCTGTGGAAATGGAGAGTGGACGGCTATGCAGGGGAATGTGCAATGAATGACAGGTATCTCGTTGTCCCTATAGCCCAGAACCTGGTGACCAAGGATAGAAGTGCCCATGGAGTGTATGTCTTTGACGTATCAAAAAGTGGAGGTTCAAATTCTAAACTTGTCCAGGTTTATAATACCAAGGGAATTACAATAGCGGCTGATATCTCCCCTAATGGAAAATATATTGCAGCCATGGAAGCTCCTGCAAGGCTTGATGACGGCACAGTGCTGGGAGAGTACAAAGTGCATGTTCTTACGTAAGAGGAGAAAAATATGAAAATTATTTCAATAACATGGAATTCCTATATTCCCACTCTCCGCAAAGCTGCCAACGATCTTAGTATAGAGCTTGAAGCCCACTATTCAAAAATTCTGGAAGATAATCCGGAAGAAGCTGAGAAGGTTCTTCTTGCATGCGAACATGCGGATGCGGTCTTTCTATACTATACATCAACCCCTTTCTGGGAAGATTTCTATGAAAAACTTGAACCGTTAAAAAAGAGGGTACCTGTAATCTGTGTAGGGAGTGATCCTTCCTCACTTACCCTCTCTTCGGTGAAACTTGAGATTGCAGCTACATGCTTTTCTTATATCATCTATGGAGGACAGGAAAACTTTGCCAATATGCTGCGCTATCTCTTAAAGGAAGTTTTTGGATGTGAGATTGAAACAAAACCTCCTGAAAAGATACCATGGGATGGGCTATATCATCCGGATGCAGAGAAAATATTCTCAAACGTTGAAGAGTATCTCAACTGGTACGGGCCTTTGAAAGATAAAACCGTGGGACTGCTTATCTCTCGAACTTCCTGGGTAAATAATGAACTTGAGATAGAGAAAAAACTGATAAAAGAGTTAGAAAATCTTAACCTATCGATTGTCCCTGTTTTTGCATATTCCTTGAAAGATGAGGAACTTGGAAGCAGGGGAATGAATGAGGTCATAGAGGATTATTTCATAGAAAACGGCAGGCCCATTATAGATTGCCTTGTAAAGCTTTCTCCTTTTTTTATTGCAAGCAGTAAAACCGAAGAGAGAAATGCATCGTGCGCAGCAAAAGGCATAGAAGTCCTGAGAAAGCTTGACGTCCCTGTTTTCCAGCCTGTAACTTCACACTATATGACTGTTGAAGAGTGGCAGGAGTCAATGGGATTAAGTACTGAGATCGGATGGAGTGTGGCTCTCCCGGAGTTTGAAGGCGGAATTGAACCCATCATGATAGGAGCAGGTAAAAAAGAAGGAAATTACATGGGGCGTTTTCCTATCGAAGAACGCTGCTCAAAATTTGCATCCAGAATTTTAAAATGGACCGAACTCAGGAAAAAACCGGTCAACCAGAGAAAAGTCGCCTTTATCCTGCACAACAGACCCTGCACAGGTGTTGAAGGTTCGGTAGGAGACGCTGCAAATCTTGATTCTCTCGAAAGCGTGGCAAGGATACTGAACCGGATGCAGGAAGCAGGCTATACCGTTAATCCTCCTGAAAACGGAAAAGACCTTATTGAGACCATTATCAAGAGAAAAGCAATTTCCGAGTTCAGATGGACTCCCATTAATGAGATCGTAAAAAACGGGGGAGCCCTTGATTTTGTAGAAAAAGAAGAATATGAGAAATTTTTCAATACCCTGAGCCCGAAAGTAAAGCAAAGAGTGATTGAGAGCTGGGGAAACCCTCCTGGAGAAGAAGTAGACGGCATTCCTGCAGCCATGGTATATGATAATAAACTCGTTGTGACAGGAGTACAGTATGGAAACTCCGTGGTCTGTGTGCAGCCAAAGCGAGGATGTGCAGGTGCCAGATGTGATGGGAAAGTATGCAGGATCCTGCACGACCCGGAAGTTCCGCCAACTCATCAGTACCTTGCGACCTACAGATATCTTGAAAACACCTTTGGAGCCGATGTGCTCGTACATGTTGGGACCCATGGGAACCTTGAGTTCCTGCCAGGAAAAGGGGTTGGGCTTTCAGGAGATTGCTATCCTGATATAAGCATAGGGACAATTCCCCATCTCTATATCTACAACTCTGACAACCCTCCGGAAGGTACAATTGCCAAACGCCGGAGCCTTGCTTGTTTGATAGACCATATGCAGACTGTCATGACCTCAGGAGGGCTTTATGAAAACCTTGCAGAACTTGACAGGCTGCTTGGGGAATACGAACAGGCAAAACACGATAAGGGACGTGAGCATGCCCTGAAGCACCTGATCCTTGATGAGATCAAAAAATCGAATCTGAATTCCGAGATAAAAGCCGATGACCAGACTCCTTTTGAAGAGGTAGTAAGAAAAGCGCATGAAGCTCTTGGGAAGATAAGGAATACCCAGATCCAGAGCGGGATGCATATCTTCGGACAGATGCCTGAAGGCGAGAAAAAAGTTGAATTCATAAACTCGATTTTAAGGTATGATGACCAGGGAAGTGTGGGAAACAAAGTCTCGATTAGAAGGTTGATTGCAGAACTTCTGGAACTTGACCTTGATGAATTGATCTCTGACCAGAGCCGGATTTCCAAAAACGGAAAATCAAATGGACAGTTGCTTGAAGAGATAGATTCACTCTCTAAAGAATTTATAAGAACATTTATAAATAACCCGGAAAAAGAGCCAGACCGGATAATCAAAGAGATTTTTGAAGGAAAAAGCTTTGAAAAACAGAATATCAAAGGAAAAAAATTTGAAGAACAGGGTGTCAACAAAGAGATAAATAACTCTGAAATAGAGCCAACCAGGATAATAGAAGAGATTTTTGAAGGAAAAGGTTTTGAAAAGCAGGAAATTAAAAATCTGAGCATAAATCCCGCACTTCTTCAGGCTGCCGCTTCGATCTGCGATAGAATCCTTGACCTTGAATCCAGAATAGATGACTCTCTTGAAATTGAAGCCCTTTTGCACGGTTTCGATGGAGGATACATCCCTGCCGGTCCTTCAGGCCTCATCATGCGTGGAAGAGATGATGTACTGCCAACAGGCAGGAATTTTTATTCACTTGACCCAAAAAGGATTCCGACAAAAGCTGCCTGGAGGGTAGGACAGCAACTCTCAGGGGTTCTGATTAATAAGCACATTGAAGACGAAGGCCGGTACCCTGAGAATGTGGGATTTTACTGGATGGCAAACGATGTAATGTGGGCTGATGGAGAAGGAATGGCCCAGATAATGAGCCTTATAGGGGTTGAACCAGTCTGGCTAAACAATGGACAACTGAAAGGGTTCTCCGTGATCCCCCTTAAAGAATTGAGCAGGCCCAGAATTGACGTTACGGTCCGAGTTTCCGGTATTCTACGGGACAATTTTCCAAACTGTCTTGAGGTTATAGACGAAGCAATCCAGGCTGTGGCTTCTCTTGATGAACCTGAGGAAATGAATTATCTAAGAAAACACAGCCTTCAGATGGTTGAAGAAGGAGCGGATTCAAGGGATGCCACTTTAAGGATCTTTTCGAGCAAACCCGGGACTTATTCGGCAGGAGTTCAGCTTGCAGTCTATGCAAGTGCCTGGAAAGACGAAAAAGACCTGGCAGACATCTTCCTTTACTGGAATGGGTATGCTTATGGAAAGGATGTAAAAGGCAAGGAAGCTCACACTCAGCTTGCGTCAAGCCTTAAGACTGTAGATGCTACCTTTAATAAAGTTGTAAGCGACGAGTATGACCTATTAGGATGCTGCTGTTACTTTGGGGTCCACGGAGGCTTTACAGCTGCAGCCAAGCAGGCTTCCGGAAGAGATGTAAAAGTTTACTTTGGCGATACTCGAGAACCTCAGCACGTTGAAATCCGAGACATGGCTGATGAAATGCGAAGGGTCGTAAGAGCCAAGCTTTTAAATCCAAAATGGATTGAAGGCATGAAACAGCACGGATATAAAGGCGCGCAGGACATTTCTAAAAGAGTCGGAAGAGTCTATGGCTGGGAGGCCTCCACCCAAAAAGTGGACGACTGGATTTTTGATGATATCACAAAGACCTTCGTGCTTGATGAAGAAATGCGCCGCTTTTTTGAAGAGAACAATCCCTATGCCCTCGAGGAAATGTCCAGGCGGCTCCTTGAAGCGCAGTCAAGAGGACTCTGGGAGCCTGACCCCGAGCTTCTTGAAAAGCTGAAAAAATCCTATCTTGAGATCGAGAGCTTGATGGAAGAACTGGCAGGAGAAGGAGAATTTCAGGGTGGAGCTGTTGATATAATTAGTTCTGAAGATGTCCCTGATTGGGATGCGAAAATGAAGGAAATCCGAAAAATCCTCAAATAAGAAAAAAGGTAGTGGAATGAAAAAAATAGGTTTTCTCCTCCTTGTACTTGTGTTAATCATACAACCCGTAGCTGCACAGGTTCAGCAGGAGGATTTCAAACCTGAAGATATGACCACATTCACAATTCAGGTTCCTCACGGGGTAGAAGGAAATGGTCTTGCAGTTGGGAACAGTACGCTCTCTGCATATCTTTTCTTTGAAAGCTATTATGACGGCAATATGAATGTGACAGTGGAACTTGACTTACCGAAAGGTTTTGTGCTTCACGAGCCCTCGGTGAATTCATTTTCACTTCAGACCGAGTATGATGACTGGTACAGGCTTGTTGACTTTTATATACCTGCGGATACCCCCTGTGGGGTTTACAACATAACTGCAAAAGCAGTTGTTGATGTTAAAGGAACAAAACATACTATTGTTCGTACAACCCAGCTTAAAGTTGCTTCAAAAGAAGAAGTCGCAAATGACGTCTCAGTATCCCAGCTCATAGTACCGTCAGACGAAGACGGATATGGAGATCCCAGCCATCCTTCCAATACCCTTGTTGTCCAGGAAACATCCCCTGCACTCAAAAAGCTGCTAGAGTTTACAGACCTGAAGATAGAGAAAGAGGAACTCACTTCAACTGACATGGGAATAGAGCTTACCAATGCCGGAAATAGTACAATTCCTGTAATAGTCACATATGACATTCTTGACATAAAAACCGGTGAACCTGTAAAAGCGTTTAAGCCCGATATTATGGGAATGAAAGCGGACACCTTGTGCTATGCCACCGTAACCCTTTCTCCAGGATCAAGTTCACTGATAAGCCTTCCTATATATATATCTCCGGATGCGATGGGCGGAGACTACCTTCTCAGAGTTAAAGTAAAACTCACAGGCACCGACTGGATTGCAGTAACAAAAGATCAAAAAATTACTGCAATCTCAAGGCGGTGGGGACCTATAATAACTACGTTTGCCGCCTCTTTACTCGGAATTACTGCCCTGGGATTTTTTTTCTCAAGACCCAGGAAGATTATGGACAGGTTTAAAACCCGCAATCTTGTGCTAATTGCCCTTTTCGGCACGGTTTCTTTTGCAGCGATAAGCCTGCCTATGACCATCCTGTGGGATTTATCCCATGCAATCTTCGGACCATTCAGTTTCCTGTTCACAGGACTCTTCAATGAGATTCTTCTTTACATGCTCATTGCTTCTCTTGTAGTCCTGATTCCAAAACCAGGAGTTATAAGCCTTTTTATGATGGTCAGGTTTCTACTTGGAGGTTTCATAACAGGTAGTTTCACACCTATAACTTTTATAACACTGTCAATCAACGCGATAATCCTGGAATTTTTGTTGTATGTTGCAGGTGTAACCGGCAAAAATCCAGCTCCAGATAACAGGTTGAGAATGGGAATTATTTGCGGATTTGCGGACGTGATCAGCGGATATGTGTCCTTCAGTGTCTGGATGGTACTCTACAGACTATTCTACAGCAACTGGTACATAGCTGTAAATCTACTGATCGACGGATTCCTCTACACCTTCATAGGAACCTGGTTCGGAATAAGCCTTGGAAATAGACTAAAGAAGGTGGTAGAGTGACACTAACCGTGGTCAAGCTTTCCCTTGGAAAGGATTGCCATTACTCAGGGTTTTCGATCAAGCTTTTTATCAAAAGGCTTGTGGTCAGGCTTTCATTTGGAAAGGATTGCCATTACTTGGGGATTTTCGATCAAGCCTTTTCTCAAAAGGCTTGTGGTCAGGTTTTCATTTGGAAAGGATTGCGACATTACTCGGGGGTTTTCGATCAAGCCCAACCGTTGCGCCGGTTGATCACGTCGCCGTAAGGGGTTTTCGATCAAACCTTTTCTCAAAAGGTTTGCGGGCAAGCTTTCCCTTGGAAAGGTTGTGGTACAATGATAGAAATCAAAGACTTATGGTATACATATCCAGGAAGATCGGAACCGACTTTAAAGGGAATCAACCTTAGAGTAGAAAAAGGAGAATTTGTTCTCCTTACAGGACCTACTGGATGTGGAAAAAGTACTTTACTAAAAACATTAAACGGAATCATTCCTCATGAATCTGGAGGAATATTATCTGGAAGTGTGAAAGTCAAAGGGATGGAAACCACTGATTCAAACCAGATGGAAATCTCGAAAGAAGTAGGCCTTGTGTTTCAGAATCCAGATGACCAGATATTTTCTACAATAGTTGAGGACGAAGTAGCTTTTGGGCCTGAAAACCTCTGCTTTGAGCAAAAAGAAATCGATAAAAAGGTAACAGAAGCCTTGCAAATCGTAGGGATGTCCGATCACAGGCTGGACTCGACAAATTCACTTTCCGGTGGACAGAAACAAAGGATCTGCATTGCAAGTATGCTTGCAATGGAGCCTGAAATCCTTGCCATGGATGAACCTGTAAGCCAGATGGACCCCATGGGCACGCACGAAGTCCTGAATACGGTAAGGGAACTCAATAGAAAACTGAAAACAACTATTCTGCTGGTTGAACACAGACTACATGAGCTTGCACCATTTGTAGACAGAGTTGTTATAATGGACAATGGAAAAATAGTCTTTGATCAGCCCGCCTCAAAAGCTTTTGATAATCTTGAGATCTTTTACAGGCTAGGGCTTCGAATTCCTGAACCAGTCAAGCTCTGCCATAGCCTTGGAATTAAAGCCAGCCCTTTGAGTGTCAGCGGAGCTCTTGCTGTACTAGACAGAGAAATTAAAGAAAATAATAGAATACCTCAACAACTTATTCAGAATCCAGATAAAAATCCTGTAACCAAGACTAGTTCAAAGAAAACCAGTTCAAAGAAAGCTTCCGTTGAAAATAATGCTCATGGAAATAATGATTCTGAAAACAATGCTCATGGGAATAATGCTCATGGGAATAATGCTCATGGGAATAATGCTCATGGGAATAATGCTCATAGAGATAATGGTTCTGAAAACAATGATTCGATTATTTCCATTCAGGCCCTATGGTCAGGATATGAGAAAAACAAGATGGTATTGAAAGGAATAAATCTGGAAATCCGTAAAGGTGAAAGAGTTGCGATTATGGGCACGAACGGCTCAGGTAAGTCAACCCTGCTTTTACACCTTGCAGCAATTCTCAAACCAGATAAAGGAAGTGTGAGGGTTTTTGGGGAGGACACTAGACCCAAGAATCCATACTCCTTTGCAGGTAAGGTCGGATTTGTGTTCCAGAACCCTGACCTTATGCTCTTCTGTGATTCAGCTGAGGAAGAAGTAAGGTTTGGACCTGTTCAATTAAAGTACAGCAATGTTGAGGAAAGAGTAAGAAACTCTCTTGAAGCCATGTCAATTCTGCCTCTCAGGCATGACCTCCCACAAGCTCTGAGCAGAGGGCAAAGACTCAGAACAGCCGTCGCTTCGGTACTTTCCATAAATCCAGAACTTATTCTTCTCGATGAACCCACAACAGGGCAAGATAAAGTGAATATAGAACAGATGATGGATTTTTTCAAAAACAACAATTCGACACTGATTTTCTGCACGCACGATATTGAGGTAGCTATGTCCTATGCCACAAGAATCCTAGTAATGAATGAAGGGCAGATCATAGCAGACGGAAAGGGAAAAGAAGTTATAAAAGACACTGAAACCCTCAAGAAGGCCTCGCTTACCCAGCCCCCTGTTGTTGAGATTGCAAATCATCTGGGAATCAATGCCTTTTCAGTTAAAGAACTTGTGGAAACGCTGACTTCCAGAAATGTTGAAGAGATAAACTCAGGAAGTGTTGAAGAGATAAACTCAGGAAGTGTTGAAGAGATAAACTCAGGAAGTGTTGAAGGAATAAACTCTAGAAGTGTTGAAAAGATAAACTCAGGAAGTGTTGAAGAGATAAATTCCAGGAGTGTTGAAGGGATAAAGTGTTAAGGGGATATTCCGGATGATAGGTGCAAGATCAATTGCAGAACCAACAATTAAAGATACGGTTATTCACAGGATGGATCCACGGGCTAAGATCCTTATCATGATTTCTACTGTTTTTGTCGCTGTGTCCCTGGATAACCAGAAAACGATGCTTTTGTTATTTCTGATAATACTCTCAGGATTCGTAATTGCAAAAATGCCGGCAATAAAGATCAAGACCCTGGTGATATTACTCGTACTTTTGATATGGGGTACTATCTACTCTCAAGCTCTCTTTTATTCCCAACTCCCGAGAACTGTGATTTTTACCATAATCCGTCCCGATTTTCCGGTTTTAGGATGGTTGACAGGAGGCGGTCTGTTCGTATATGAGGAAGGGCTTCATCACGGCGCAGTTCAGGGCCTTAGATCGGCTTCAATCCTTTCTCTTGGACTGTTAATGTGCTGGACCACTGACTCAAGGGATATGTTAAACGGCCTGGTAGGACTCAAGGTGCCTTACAGCGTAGCTTTTATGGTGATCACAGCAGTAAGATTTTTGCCAATAATAATTACTGAAGTAGCTACCGTGATAACAGTCCAGCGGCTCAGAGGATTTAATCCGAAAAAGTTTGGGTCAGGAATCATAAAAACATTACTCAATATATTAACCCCGACTCTTGCAAACTGTGTAAGGAGAACCGGAACCCTTGCAGTTTCAATTCAGAGTCGGGCTTTTCGGGCAAATCCCGATCGGACATCTCTCAAAAAACTGGAGTTTTCAAACATTGACAAAGTAATGATTACAGTATTTGTTTTTGCAGCCATAAGTATTGTTGTCATAAAAATTCTTTACAATATGTATACAAGTGGAATTTATTATACTTCAAGTTTAAGACCTGTTTATGCAATTGCAGGGGGATACCTTTGATAGAAATAAGAAAATTATCCAGATACTTTGGAAACCTGCTTGCTGTTGACAATCTTGACCTTGATGTCGGAAATGAGATCTTTGGCCTTCTTGGCCCTAATGGAGCAGGCAAAAGTACGACAGTTATGATGCTTACAACTCTACTAAAACCCAGCAGTGGCACTGCAAAAGTCTGTGGATATGATATAGTAAAAGAGTCCAAAAAAGTAAGGTCAAAGATAAGCTATGTACCTCAGGATATGGCAGTTGACCGAAAACTCACAGGCAGGGAAAATGTACTGCTTTATGCGAAACTCTATGGCATCCCTAATAGGGATTCAAAGGTAGATGAAGTGATTGAAATGATGGGGCTTTCAGATCGTGCCGGCGACCTTGTAGCAACATACTCCGGAGGAATGAGAAGGCGTCTTGAACTTGCTCAGGCGCTTGTGCACGAACCTGAGGTTCTGTTTCTGGATGAGCCGACCCTTGGACTGGATGTGAGTGGCAGAAAGAAGATATGGGAGCATATCAGGATGCTCAAGGCCGAAGGGATGACTATCTTCATGACTACACATTACCTTGAAGAGGCAGAAAAATACTGCAACAGGGTTGCCATTATCGATAAAGGACGAATTGCAGTTATTGGCTCTCCTGAAAACCTTACACGCTCCATAGGAGAACATGCCTCCCTTAATGATGTTTTCCTTGAAAACGTTAAAACCCCTGAAGAGCAGGAAGGGTTTAATTCAGCCCAGTTCAGAAACCTTCTGAGGCGAAGATAATGAAAGCAGTATACTACTATTTTGAGAGGGATCTTGTAAAATGGTTAAGAGGAAGAGTTACCGTTATTTCCTCACTCGTAATGCCTGCAGCCTGGCTGATATTTGTAGGACTGGCCCTGCCAACAAAGTTTACGGATAATTACCTTGAATATATAACCCCTGGTATTCTTGTCATGACTATGCTTTTTTCTTCCCTGCAGGGAGGATCTCTTATGATTTTCGACAAGATATTGGGTTTTTTGAATAAGTTTCTTGCCATGCCCTCGCCACGAGAAAGCATGCTTTATGGAAAAATCTTATTTATCAGTGTAAGAGGCTTGATGCAGGCAACTGTGATACTCATAATAGCTACTCTTCTTGGGGTAAGGATATTGAACCCTGTGCAATTAATTTTAATATATTTCACACTGTTTTTGTTTTCAGTATTTTTTTCTGCTCTCTCAACTATGATAGGAATGTACTTAAGTGACCATGACAGCTATGCGGCTGTTAACAGCATGATCAGCATGCCTTTGTTCTTCACCAGCAGTGCACTCATGCCATATGACGTCATGCCTGCATGGCTGAGGTTTCTGGCCAGGCTCAATCCTGTAAGTTATGCAATAGACAGCACAAGAACTCTGTTTGAAGGTGGAATACCTGTTCATGGACTCATAAGCCTGGCCATAGGAGCCGGAGTTATGGTACTTATCGGGACTTATCAGTTTAGGAAGGCATTTGTGTGAAAAATGGATTTGTATGAAAAATGGATTTGTATGAAAAATGGATTTGTATGAAAAATGGATTTGTATGAAAAATGGATATGATACTCTTTGAATAAAAGGTACAAACAGATGAAAGTACTTGTAGATTAACATAACTTTCATACTAAAGAACACGAAATTCTTAGAACAACAAGCACAAATAAATGAAAGTACTTGAAAGCACTTTTTATGCCAAATAAAAACTGAGTGAACGTTGTATCAAAAGCTAGGTAAATTTAAACCAGCTGATCTTCATAACTAACTGAAAAATAAAAATAAGCGCGTTCTTCACGCGCCTTTCTTTCTTTAAATTTCATTCTATTTAATAACTTTCATATTGTTTCATAAGGAGCACGCCTTTGCCGCTGACATTGACATCTCCTGCGAACCGTTGGTAGAGAACGCCATCCACCTCTTCGGTTCCTTCCTCTACATAGGAAGGCAGCAAATCCTTAACTTTGCCTCTTATGATGACAGTGCCTTTTTTCATTTCGCTTGCAGGCATTTCGGTGCTACCTTCGATGATGATCGTCCCACCGTTGTTCAGGATTGCTGGAAGGAGCCCAGCATTACCCATTACATGGATTTCTCCTCCGCACATGTGTTCTCCCAGAAAGTCCCTGACATTTCCGTTGACGGTAATTTTACCTCCCTTCATGCCACAGGCTTCTCCCCGGTAGCCACCACCTACATAATAGCCGCCGTTTCCATTAAGAACAATTTCTCCCCCTTTCATTTCACAGCCGAGCCAGCTATCGGCATCGCCGTTGACCGTGATCTTTCCGCCTTTCATGTTCGAGCCACAGTGCATATCCACATTTCCATTAATTTCGATTTCCCCGGTGCTCATACCCTGCCCAATGCGCTTTACTCTAGAGGCATCACCGTTGATCACAATTTTTGTGTTTTCTACGCTGTCTTTACCTTCAACTTTTACATTGAATAGCTCGCTAAGAGGGCACTGCATATTTCCATACCAGACCTGGACAGCTTTGATTTCGTCTTCTGCCTTTCCAGCAAAGTTGTCCGGGCTTACGGTATCAGCTACGATAGGGATTTTATTCTGTGCTTTTAAGGAGAGAGTTACTACCTGCATTTTAGAATCCCTCCGTTGCGATTTCAACAGGTTTTGGGACGTATGCATCCTCTACCATGTAGTTAGACTTGCTCACAGTATAGTATTTCTGGAACTTAACGTCAAGGTCTTTCTGCATCGCACATTCAATATCTGATGGGACCGTTGCGTTTACCCAGTAAGTCCTCCCCATGGGTGTGTTTTCAATATTTCCATCCTTGACAACGATTGTTCCTCCCTTAATGGTATAAGCTGTAGCACTGAAGGCTTTCTTTACTTTTTCATGCTCTACGGAGGGATCAATTGCATCCGGGAAAATATCATATATGGCAATGTCTGCATCAGCTCCTACTGCAAGGTTTCCTTTCTCAGGCCTGCTGTAAATCCTGGACTGAATGCTTCTGGTCATGATTGCAAGTTCATAAAAACTTAGTTCCCTATCGAGGCCAGGAAGAACCATTCTGTTAAGGGCCGTCTCCGGAAAGCCCAAAATGATCTCCTGCCTCTTCTTTTCACTCATAAGGTAGGTGTATGCTTCAGGATAATTAACAAAGGATCCTCCATTAGGGCTATCCGTTGTGAACATGACCTTCCACGGATCTTTTACCAGCAGAGCCAGTTCAATCCCTATTGCCCACTGGACTGCATTTACAAAGCTCTTTGGGGAATACACCAGTGGCACCACTCCGGATGCGTCTTCCAGCTCCACATCCTGGTTACTCCATTTCTCCTTTAACATCCTTGAGTTTGCGTATTCAACCGGGCCATCGGCAGTCATAGTAACGGCAGGCCCGAAAATGAGCTGACCGAGATCAAAGGTCAGGTGATTAACTCCGTTCACGTAGTCTGCAATCATTGGAGCTCCGGTCTCAAAGTCACGCCAGGAAGTGCCAGCATAGGCATTGAACTGAACATGAGTTACGTGCAAACTCTGCCTGTTGCGCCTGGATTGAACTTTCTCAAAAAGCTTCATTGTCTCGATGGTAGTCTTATAGTTTCCAGGGTGCCCCAGATTGTTACAGTGGACATGAACTGAATGAGGAAGACACAGTTTTTCGTTTGCTTCTCCTAGGCCCAGCAGAATTTCTGCAGGGGTTACGTCAAAGTTAGGCACGGGGTCATAGAGCCCGCTAACATTCTTGCCCCAGCCCCATGCTTCTCCGCCACCTGCATTTACAATCTTTATGCCATAACCTCTTGAGGCTTTTAGACCCCAAGCAATGTAAGCTGCGAGTTTTTCGGGCTCTTTATCCCGGATATATTCCATAACCTGCCAGTTGCTCCCAAAGAGGGTGAGCCCCATTTTGTCCAGAATTGGGATTTCTTTGAATTCCTCGTGGGTATGCCTTGCTGTAAGAGGGGGCATTGCAGCTTCACAAATGGTTGTGTAACCCAGTTTTGCATACCTGTACCCGATTGCATAAGTGTTTGGGGTGTTGTACCCTACCTGAGCCCTGGTCTTTTCAGTGTGGGGTTCAAGACCTGAGAGGCCCGGGACCAGGTTTCGTCTGGCGTCGTTAGGGTTCATTGATCGTCCCACATTGATTTTACCAGCGCTGTGAGTATGACCGTCAAAACCTCCTGCCATCGTGAGTCTGCCTTCAGCATCGATAACCTTTGCATTTGAGGACACGCTTTCTACGATCTTGCCATCTCTTATGCACAGGTCCATTTTTTCACAGTCTATTCCCTGAATCGGGTCGCAGACAACTGCGTTTTTAATCAATAACTCTGACATGTTACTTCACCTCGCTTCAGTTCTCTTACTTTTACAATCAGGTCCTTTAAGATCTCTTCATCGGTTTTGAACTCGGTAGCGATAAGTTTCTTCATCCTGATTGGGATTGCATCCATACGGTAGGCTGTGCCTTCGACTTCAATACCCACAACTGCTGCAGGGATCACTACATCGGCAAGTTCAGTTGTTGGGTTTGGATAAGGGTCAATTTGAATCAGGGGAATTCTTGCAAGGTGCCGGACTGCCTTTTGTGGGAAGTGTGCTCCTGGGTCCGCAGCTCCAACAATTGCCGCATCAACCTCTTCCCTGACAAGAACGTCGTTTGCTCCCGTTTCTCCAGGATTGTAGTAGGGATAACCTTTTGAAAAGTCAATTGCCATCGGATAACCGGTCTCCCAGGTTGCGACTTCCCCGAAACCTGATACGTTATAGTGGCCTCTCATTCCCATCATGATAGCTTTTGTGTGCTGGGTCAGGTCTGAGATAAGGGAAGATACTGCATCACCGTTCTTGTACTTGGAACGAGACTGTGTTATGCCCATGCCGAATAAAATGGAGACAAACCTGGAGTTTTTCATGAGTTCGGCAAGTCCTAGAATTTCGGCCTTTGAAACCCCGGCCACGTTTTTCGGAATAGCCGCTTCATGCCCATTGATTGCTGAGCGAAGTGCTGTTACCAGCAGGAGATCCGAACCCTGTTCGATTTCGATATATTTATCGGCACGTTTTGCAGTATCAGTTTTTCGCACGTCGATTACCACCATCTTCCGGTCTTTTCGCCCATTTGGAGTAAAAAAGCCCCTGGAAAAACTTGAATAACGGGTCATATGGCGAGGGTGGGCATGTATGGGGTTGCAGCCCCAAAAGATGATCAGATCTGATCTGTTTTTGATCTCTCCAAGAGTTGCTCCAGGGTTTCCTTTTTCCTGGGTAGCAAGAGCTGAAGGACCGTGACAAACGTTAGCAGTAGAGTCAATTACGGAACCGGTCTCCTCAGCTAACTGGATCGCTTTGCTTATCGCTTCGCAGGATGTGGAGCACCAACCGTAAGAAAGAGTCCTTCTTGAGTTTGCTAGGATCCTTGCAGCAGCATCGATTGCCTCCTCGTATGTTACTTCGACAAGTTCCCCGTCTTTTCTAATCATGGGTGTTTTGATTCGATCATGAGTCTGTACTCCAACGGTCTTACTGTGACCGAGAATGCAGGCATTTTTTACACCCATTATTTTGTTATCCTCAACTGTGACTGTTATATCATCGCAGAGACATCCGCAAAGGGAACATACTACGTCTTTGATTACGGGCATATTTTTCCTCCAAATTTTTCAAGTTTCTCCGGATTTGATTGAAAACGTGAACTACTTGTTCACTGGACTTTAGTTTTCCAGATACTTCTTCATCAGGGATTTCATGTCCAGGGGCTTTTCATCCGTAATTTCAATTTCTGCAGGCACACCTTTTAAGCCGGGCATTCCGCAACCGTGAGTATCAGGATTTAGCACTGTGTTTGCCCAGGGACCCATCGGAATAAAAGCAAGCCCTTTTGGGTTTCCATCGTTTGCTTTTGCAAATACCACAACTTCTCCAAACTCAGATGTGACTTTTAGGCTGTTTCCTTCGTATGCCCCCAATTTATCAAGGTCTACTGAGTTAAGCTCGCAGTAACTGCAGGCTTCAAAATAAGATTTATATGTCTTTGCTTCCAGATTTGCACCCTGTTTGGTAGTTCTTCCGGATATGAGATTGGCTTTTATTTTCATGGAAATTCCTCATCTGGGATTAATCAAGTTCAGTAAGTGGGGCCATTTTTGTGAAACGTCAAAATCGTTTTCTATCTAGCAGTTATTTGAGTTCCAAATTCAGACTTAGTTAAGTTTATAATTAATCTAACTTCGTAACTATTCAACCCAAATAAAACAACATAAGTAGCCATCTTCACTAAAATTTAATAGATAGATTTCTGTCAATTGATTTTCTTTGATTGTTGGCGAATGACTGCGTTTTTCGTTGTTCATAAGTTATTTTTCGGATTATTCAGTTATAGTAGAATCACTATCAACAGACATGTTTTGATAGGCCGAATAGTTACATGAATTCTTTGATTATCTTGAGATGAAAGCGTGGAATCGCTTTCATGTTGTCGATTTTTCAATGATAGAATAAAGGTACATTTTTATTTCTGATTTATTATATTAGTTAATGTCCTACTGTATTTTAACAAACGGCTTATTATATAATACCGATATGTCCAACTGGACATAATGAATTTTTTACATTAACTTTGATTCCCAAGCTCATAACTCTGATTTTCCTACAATCTTCCAGTTAGAAAAATAGCTAACAAGGACATAATGATCAGAACTGAGGTTTCACCAAAATTGACGAAAATGCGTTAAATGCAAAAAAAGAGCTAAAAATTGCGTATTTAATCAAAAAATCACATTTAGTGCCTTTAAAATTACACCATTAAATGTCGCTGAATACAAAAGTAGAGTATAAAGTTATATGAAAAAGAAATAGAAGTCCAAACCTTTTAGGTTCAGACCCGCTTAATGTTCATGTTAATCGCAACTTCTGCAATGTCAGCGCTGTATTCCGATACACGCCTCAGGCTCTCCAGGATCATGCTGAGTTCAATATTACCTGAACCTTCACAATCCTGTGGCTCCAGAGAAACCCCGAACTGAGACACTTTCTTTGCCTCTACAACGATTTTGTTAACAGCATGCGGGTCTTCTTCGGTCATTGAGTCTATTGAGCTTTCAAAAACTTTACAGGAAAGATCAGCCATCTTGAAGATAGAGTCATCAGCACTAACTCCGGAGTCCATTTTCATGACACTTTTTGCTATTTTTACAGCGTGATCTCCTACACGCTCGATGCTTTTCGTAATAAGTCTGTATCCCAGACACTCTCTTGGATGCCGAATTCCGATCTTTTCAGAGAGCTCGATATCTTCAATTGAAGCCTTGAGCTGGCGGACGGCAAGAAGATAAAAGCGGTCCACATCGTCATCTCTCTGAATGACATCTTCAGCAATCTCCACATTATGGTCCCTAAGAGCAGTCATTGAGTCTTCAAGCATGGAAAGCACAAGTCCATACATGTTTTTAATTACTCTGGTAAGTGGGAGATCATTGTAGTTCAGAAGGCACTGGAAGACCAGCTCATTACGGGATTCTTCTATAAGTTCAAGCCCTATGAGCTTTTGACGCACGGAATCCTTGATGAACTTGCGATCATGGGCACTAAAACCTTTTTTAGTAGTCAGCCTGATAACATCATAGCCCACGAGATAATGAGAAATAAGAATCCTGAGATTATTTTCTGCACTGTCGGAATGAATATAATCGATCGTTGCATTGAGGGTGGAGTGTTCCTTTGAAACTGCACTGGAAGAAACAAGCAGAGTTTTATTAGGCATGGGTGTAAGCGTAAGGGTGTCTCCGGCCTCAAGCCCTATATCCCGGACCCATTTTATGGGGAGGGACACAATATAGGTAGAATTTCCGGTAAACTGAACTTTTCTTTTATCCTTTGTGATAAATAAGCCCCCTAGGGTATTCTAATAATTCTTAAAGGAACTATATAGAGGAAGGTGATATATAAAGGTATCTTAGAAATAGAACACTAAAATGAGAAATAAAATATGGTAGCTATGTCTAATTATAGTATATAGGATCGGATACCGAATTATAGAGAAACATAGAGTTATGCTGAAAATCCGATATAAAGATATATAAAACTAGTTTTATGAAAGGTATTTTTCCCGTAAAAATCTTTTTTGCAACAGGTACAAGATAATTCTGTAAATACTATACTAATTACCTTCAAGTATCGATAAAATCCAAAATTAACAAGGGAACAAAATGGAGGAGAAGACAGTGTGAAAAAACAATGAAAGAACCGATTCATTACTTACTTAACAATTATTGATAAAAGGTTATTTGATTTATAAGATTATTTATATAGTTAGAATAATTATGTGATAAGTAGTCACAACGAACGAAAACAACTGATTAACGAGAGGTCAGGCAAGAAACGAGAATTAAAAAACGGTTAAAGAGAGATCAAGCAAGCAAATATGATAAAAAATAGAGAGAACCAATTAACAAGAAATCGGTCTCAAGTACAATATACCATCATTTTTTATACAATAGGCCCACCAGTTTCTATTCTGTTCATGTAACTCCTTTTGAACTCAATGTATTGTTGAGCCATGTCTTCTGCCTCTTTCTGGCTCAGGATATTTCGGGCTTTTTCAAACACCTTACTTTCCTCTTCTTCAATGTGATGATCTACGCTTTGTTTCAGTTCACGGAGTTTAGGAGTCCATTCTTCATCTCTCTCTTCCATACCTTCTATTTTAAAGATCAGAGTTTTTGCCTCATTGTGTTCCTTATGAGCCTGACTTATAAGCTCACGCAGTTCTTCTACCTTTTCAAGCACCGGATAGAAGATTCTCTCTTCTCCCATCATATGAGGATCAGCTTTAAGTTTTACTTTAAAAAAACTTACCCTTGAGCCGTCCTGCAATGCTTGCAGGAGAAGGGCAGACATCTGCTCATGCTCTTCTTTAAGGATATCATAAATAGTTTCCATAATTTCCCCCTGGTGTCACGTCAATTCTCATGGATAAATAATTTTGAATCATTTTAACCAATTATATACGACACTTTAATGCTGACGCAACACTAGTTTAATATATAGAAGGATGTATTTAAAAAGAACGTATATTTTATCCCAAAATTATTTTGCTCTTAAAATTTCTTTTATTGCAATTATATGTAATGGGCATGAGTTGTTGAAAAAGATGCATTGAAAAACATCTGCATCAGACTCTTTCTACATTTTCCTTGAGCCTATCCCATAACTCAAAACTGCTTATTCAAATATGGGATTAAGAATAATCAATGAATTTCTGATCACGATTTGATCACAGAGAATGTTCTGAAATTTCTATCAATTTTGAGTATAAGCTGGTTTTGGGATGAAATCCATTCTTGCTATAATATGACTAGAATTGGGAAACGTCTGTTAGGATTCCCTGCAAAACACAATATTTTGGAGGAAAAAATACTGCGTTTGTTTTTTCTTTTGTACCTTACAGATTATGTTTATTGGGAAACATCAATTGGAAAAAAACAGATTTTGAATTGCAGGAAGTAAGAGCTGAAACTTCCTGCAAATCTGAAAATACTTAAAGTCTGTTCGCAAACCTTAAACTATATTTTTTCAATAAATAATGCACGTAAGCAATGATTCGAAAGCCTATTTCTGTTAATACTTCAGCATTTCTGTATTAATCCATGAAAACAAGAGGCACAATCAAGACTCCTTTGAGAATAACGTAGATTGTACTCAATTTTGTGCCTCGAGTACGTTACTTCAAATTGATTATTGGTAGAGCTCAAAAAATTAAGGCAAATTTTCAGGTATCAGTCCTTCTCCTTCTTTATTTATAGAAGGAAGAGAAATAACCTGACCTTTTTTTCTAATTTTCTCAAAGAGCTGTTTTAAGGTGTCCTCGTTGCTCTTCGTGAACTTGAAAGGCGAGCTTGTAAAGGGTTCGAAGTGAACTGGCACATCGTCGAGCCTGTAGAAGGTCCCATCACACTCCATAGCATCAATGACTCCCGGAAGTACAATATCCGAAGCGGATACTGTCGGGCAGGGAGCGATATCCACGCAGATCATTGGAATTTTTGCAAGGTAAGCTGCACAATCTGCAGGGATATGAGATACAAGGTCAGCACACATAACGAAAACTGTGTCAACATCTTTTTCTCGAAGCACATCCACTGTTGTGAATTCTCCGGGGTTATAACGCGGATGCCCGCGCATGAAGTCAAGCCCAAAGGGGTAGCCGTACATGTAGGCAGCCACCTGATTAAAGCCTGCAACATTGCAATGGCCGCGGAGAGCTCCAAGGGTGAACTTGGCATAGTTGTTCAGTTCCTTTACGAAATTCATGGCAATCTCGGAGTTTCTGTACTTCCCCATTGAAGAAGCAAGCCCGAGCCCCACTGAAATAGCCCCAAAGGTGCAATTCTTCATCATATCGAGCATCTCTTCCATAACAGGGATGGGAACTCCAGTAATCTCTTCTACTGAGGGATGGGGAGTTTTTCCGTGAAGTAGAGTGAGAAGTGCACTGATCAGTTCAAAATCCGAATCGGGTTTAAGCTGAACATGCAGATCGGAAGCTTCAGTAGTTGGGGTTTTTCTCGGGTCTACAGTGATAACTGTCCTGTCAAAACGTCCGCGTTTTGTCCAGTAACCCCTCGGGAAAACTGCGTACCTTGACATCTGTCTCGGCATGGATTCAAGAGGATTAGTTCCCCAGTAAACTAGGAGATCAGCCCTGTTTTTCTTCTGACCTTCAGTTGCACCGACTTTTCCGGATTCCTGAATTCCCATAGCTGTTGGCCCGTGACAGATAGTGGCATTGGAATCAACAATTGCACCAAGGTATTCCCCTAGCTTGAGCCCTATTTCATGTGCCTCAGAAGAGGTTTCACTACCCATGAAAAGCAGGGGACGCTTTGCTGAAACAAGAATATCGGCTGCTCTTTCAAGAGCTTCGTCCCAGGCAGAAGGTGTCAGTTTTCCGTCCTTCTTTATAAGGGGCTGCCTGAGACGGTGGGAACTTACAACTTCCTGAAATTTGGCATTTCCCATCTTACATGCGTTTTTAGCTTCAATCTTCCCGTCTCCGAATTCAACCTGGATATCGTCACAGGCTGCCCCACAGACCGGACAGACTATGTTTTTGTAAATCATACTCATTGACCTCCGATATAAACTTTCAATACTACATCTTCGGCGCTAAGAACCTCTTCATCAGTGGGCTCAATTATTACTGGGGCACCCTTATAGAGAGGAGAACCAGTGGAAAGAGTATCAGGATCTATGATAACATTCGACCAGATAGCCCTTGGCATAAAAACCTGCCCTGGCTGGACTGCATCCGTACATTTGGTATAAACTACAATCGAATGTTTCCCATTATGGCTTGTTACTTTCACTTTCTCAGGGGCGCATAGTGATGAAAAATCTACAGGAGATATCCAGCACGAGGCACATTCCATAGTGTACTCGTCTGTGAATTTGTCCCCACCTTTGGCAAGCCTGCCTTCATTAATCGTACTTCCGCTAATGAGTAATACTTCCATGATTCTCACCTCATAGCTCCGGGTTTGTGTCTGCAACCACGTAAAGCGTTCCTTTTGCCCGCTTGTTAATTGCATAGTCCCCTGTGAATTTCTTGAATTCCCCTATTAACTCAACCTCTCCGGATGTAACGCTATTTTCCATGGATACAAATTCGAAACCTGGGGAGAAGCGCTCGATTTTGCCTCCTATAACTATGGTGCCTCCTGCCATTTCAGCACCTACTCCACGAAGAGCGCTGCCTTTTACGAAGATGAGACCACCGTTCTGGCGAATTCCGCAGAAGCTTTTAACATCGCCTTCGACTATAATTTCACCACCGTCCATGCCGCCTCCGAGCTGGTGACGTACAGAACCTTCAATAACGATGCGACCACCTTTCATGCCGTGCCATTTTCCTCTGTAAGCGCAGCCCACATGGTCTCCGGCATTGCCTTTTATGGTCAGGAGGCCGCCTGTCATTTCCATACCTGCCCAGGAATCGGCGTCTCCATAAACAACGATCTCTCCTCCTTTCATCTCGGTACCTACATGCATGCCAGCAGAACCTTCAATTTCGATTTTTCCTGCGCTCATGCCTTCCCCGATCCTTTTGACCCTCATTACGTCACCTTTTATGCGGATGAGTGTATCAGCTGCAGAAATGCCTGCACTGCCTGTTACTTCAAAAAAATCGGAGAGAGGATAGGTCTTTGGCCCCTGCCAGACGGACAGGTCTCCTATTTCTTCAGCACTTTTGCCTGCAAAAGAATCAGGAGTTATAACATCGGCTTCCAGTTTAATGTCAATCGCTTTTTTAGGAATAAGTATTACTTCTGCTATTTCTCCAGCACTTTCACCAGTAAATGAGCCAGGCTTTATAACTGCCTCAAGATTACTCTCAATTTCATTTTTATTAATAAGAACTCCCTCTGTCATTACCTCACCTCACAACGTTAATCTTTATGGGAGTCGGATTTTGTAGATACTTTTCTGGAGTTGGATAGTTAGCAAAGCCCAGAGTGTAGTACCTGAACCACTCCTTAACATCAGCCAGCATTTCCTTTTCCTGCTCGTCTTCTACATGTACTTCAGAATAATAAGTCCGCTTTTCAGGTACGGAAACAATATCGCCCTTCACAGATACAATTTCGCCACCCTTTACGGTGTATTCGGCCTTCCTGAAAGCCTGAAGTAGAGCTTCATAGTTGTTTGTGTCAAGCTGCTGTGGATTTATGTTATAGACTGTAACATCTCCATCAGCGCCCAATCCAAGAGAACCTTTTCTGTGAGCCATGCCAATTGTTTTAGCGGGATTTGCTCTGGTCAGAATCGCAAGGTCATAGAGGGAAAGTTCCCGGTTTATGCCTCCAAGTTCACTCCTGTCGTTTGCCCATTTGTGACATTCGCTGAAGGTCTGTTTCCTGAAAGCCTCAGACATGATCCAGGTCATAACCTCAGGATATTTCGTAAACGGACCACCATTGGGGCTGTCCGTGGTCATAATTGTCTTCCAGGGATCATTGATGAGCAGGAGACATTCAAGGCCCATTGCCCACTGGAGGCTGTGTACCGGATTGGCTTTGAAGTAAGTGAAGGGAATAACACCTGACCCACCCTCCATCTCAACGTCAGTATTAGACCATTTGTTTCCTGTAAGCTTGTACATATCCTGGATGGCAGGCCCATCTCCTGTCATAACCGTAGCTTCTCCGAAGGGAGTGCATCCACTATCGATTACTACATGATCTTTATTGTTGATGTATTCTGCAATATCTTTTACTCCGGATTCACAGTCTCTCCAGGAAGTGCCTGCAAAACTGTTAAACATCATGTGGGCGAGGTATACGGAACGGTTCCGTGAAGGGTCTATTTTGGTTTCAGCCCATTCCACATCCATGTCCTGCCTGGGCTTTACACCGTCGAGGATTTTGAGGGAATCCTTGGTAATTCCGTAGCAACCAGGATGTCCCAGGTTATTTGCATGCAGGTGAAGAGGTACAGGCATGCCGAGGAGTTCATTGACCTCGCTAAGCCCTTTTATAGTTTCTCTTGGGGTAATTTCGAAATGGATGTTGGCTTCATCAAGAGAATGTACGTCTTTACCCCAGCCCCAGTTTTCGACTCCTGCAGGGTTGACACATTTTATCCCATAGGACTTGTGAGTCTTCATCATCCAGGCCACATAAGCCGCAGCCTTTTCTATGTCCCCATCATGGAGATAGCGCATCAAAAAGAAGTTGTTTCCAAGTACCAGGTATCCTCCCATATCAAGGAGTGGAGTAGAACGCATCTCTTCATGGGTATGGCGAGCTTCAAGAGGGGGAATTGCAGCTTCAAAAACAGTTGTATAGCCCATTGCTGCGTAATCGTATCCCTGTTTGTAGACAGAGGGAACAGTGTAACCTGAGCCTGAATGGGTAAGTGAAGTCTTCTGGAGAGTTGTTTTATAATGATCTTCGGGACGCATCGACCTGCCAGCGTTAACCTTTGAACCTGCAACGTGAGAATGGGAGTCAACTCCACCAGGCATGACCGTCATACCAGAGGCATCAATAAACTTTGCATTTTTCAATTCAGCCGCAGAAAGCTCTCTTACAACTTTTCCGTCCTTGATAAAGATATCCATAATTTCCCCATTTATTTCATTGAGGGAATCAAAGACGTATCCGTTCTTAATTGCAATTGTTCCTGCCATTTATTCCACCTCTTTCTTTACAAGCCTGATTGCATCAACAGGACAGATCATGGCGCAGGCTCCATCTGCTCCACAGCGTTCCTGGTCTATGACTGAAATTCTTCCGTTTTTAACCCCTAGAAGAGCTTTTTCGTCCATGTTGTTCAGGTGCCCGGCTGCAAGTTCACAGTCAGAAAGGGCATTCACTGGACAGACTATTACACAGTTTCCGCAGCCCAGGCATGCATTTTCATCCGTTTCCAGGCAGGTGCGGAGCAAAGCTTCCGGAACAGGGACTTCAAGCAGTTTTTTTTCAAGAACGCCTTTTTTCTCCATCTCCGGAAGAACTGCAGTTTTTCTGACATCAATGGCGTTAACAGGACAGGAAACTGCACAGGCTCCACAGTAAATGCAGGCATCCGGACGGTGAGTGAGCTTTTCGACTCTTTCGCCAGGTTTAGCCTTTTTATTGAAAATGGCATTTGCAGGACAGACTTCCACACAGGTGTGGCAGGTCTGGCAGACATCTTCATCCCTGGTCCAGTGCCCTTCAAAAGGCTTTTCTACAGAAATAGCATTCACCGGACAGACTGCTGCACACCAGCCGCAGTGGATACAGCATTCGGTATCAATATTGGTCTTGCCGACAAGTTGCAGTTTTCCATCTGCTGAAATTTCGCGGGTTACCTCAATACAGCCTTGAGGGCATATATCCTCACAAAGCCCACAGTGGACACAGCTTTCGTTTACTGACGTCGGCTTCATAGCCCTGAAAAGATAAGACGCGTCAGTGAGGATTTTTCCTTCCTGCTTCATTTCAAGAGCACCTGTGGGACAAACTTTCGCACAAATTTCACAGACAAGGCAGGCTTCACTGTCTTTCATTTCCAGAAAATCCGCATCTAACAAACCTCTTGTTATAGCTCCAACAGCTCCAACTGCCAGGTTGCCTTTGGGGCATGCCTGTACGCAGGTCCCGCAGCCAATGCATCTTTCAGGGTAATAGATTAATTGCTTGCCTTTTATTTCAGCAAAGACAGACAATATCATATCTTCTTGCATTTTGCTAACCTCCCAACATTGTTCTGTGCAACTACTGCCGCACAGCAGTTCGTTATCGTGTTGAATGACCATTTAACCGCATATTTCACAGCACTGAATTCGCTTTTTTTGCGTATCGGAACTTCTACATCTACAGAGTTCTAGGAATAGACCTTCTCCCCTGCATCCAGAAGGATTGGATACCCTCTGTATGAGGAAGTTTTTCAGTGTTCAGAAACCAGGCGCAGAGTTTAGGATAATCCTTCGTTTTTTCAGAGCCGAGAATAAGTCGGTCCCTTTTATACTACTAGCTTCCTCAGACGCCTGTTTGTTTACCGTGACCGCCATTTCCCCCAAATTAACGATCTTTAATCCATTGTTTCCGATGGTCGCTCCGGCAAGGATATGGGATGGACCAGGCATGCAGCTTTTCGTTTCGCAGGTCACGTATATGCGCTCCCCACCTGCGCTTCCCACCCTGGACGTCGAGCTCTCTATTTGCAATATTGAGCATCTGGATACCGATTAATGCCACTGAAGTCAGGAAGCCATGAAAGAGAACGACCTATTCAATCTGTGAAAGCAGTTCAGGATCTTTTATCTGCTTCATGATTACTTCCATAGCTTCTTTCTCTAAGTGCGAGTTTTTATGCAATGTATACACCCCCAAAGGTTCAACTGCTATTATTTTTGAATCTGAATATCAGATAAGATACTGTGCATATTTATATAATAAATATAATATATAATAGTTATTAAACAATATTTATTCTCAATAAATGTTGTTCGTGAGTTGCAGAAAACAATATCATAAAAATCTCTACAATTATTATTTAGCAAATTCAAAACCATTTAAAAGTTCAATACACGATGAAGCATCAGGCGATGCAAAAAGTTAAACACTGAGTAAATTTCGATTATACTTTGGTACTTAGGAATGATCATGTAGAAGAAACAAATTTAAAGTTGAAGTTAAATAACGAGCCATCTGTATACGATATTTTAATGCAATAAAATAAATAAAAAAACGAAATAATTTTGGGGTAAAACTTCGTTATGTTTTGACAGACATAACGTTATATATAGTTTGCATGCTTTCATGGTTATTGAGGATCACAGAAGATAAAATCTTGTTCAAAAAAAGTTTCAAATCCCCGAAAAGATTCAGGTTCATGTTCAGGCAAAGGTAAAATGCTGAAAAATCAACCTTTGGACCTCCACCCATGAGCCCTCAACTTAATTCATAATAGAATATGAACAGAGAAAAATAATTCTCTATTCCAGAAACTTGCCTATTCTCAGAGAAAATAAAATCCATTATTTCACATCCTTGCTCCAAATAGAATATAATAATGGGTTTTTTAAGAGATAATGGCAAGAGGGGAAGTTAAATTTCAAAAAAAAGAAGGATGGGCTTGTTTTGGCAAGATTTAATATATAAATTTAAAAGGTTCAATTTGGGTGTAAATGTTGGGCTCTTGAAATAAGTATGTTCCTGTAGTTCTGTGATCCTCATTTGATAGCTAAAAAATTTAAGTTTAAAAAAGCAAACCTTCTAAGGTAATTCTACGGCAAATTCCAGTAAGAAAGGATAAGAGCAAGCTTCAGATACAAAGATACAATGAAATGTACTCAGACAAAACTCTCATAAAATTGGAAGAATCTATTTTTTGCATCTATACATAATGATATTATCCATTTTCTCAATATGAAGAAATTTCCATATTCGGAGAAGCAGGCTTCTCAAGAGGAAAGTACTATTCATATTAATATATAGAATAAAGCCATATTATATATACGCAAACTATATTATCAATTAGATCATAAGTGAGAAAGCAAGTGTTCATAATAAACACTTGAAGGAGGAGCAAGGAAATGAAATTAAGTGCACGCAATGTTTTAAAAGGAAAGGTTAAAAGTATTGTTACGGGGATGGTCAATTCTGAAATCGTAATAGAATTGCCTGGCGGAGTAGAAATGACATCTATCATTACAAAAACCTCAGCTGAAAATCTGAAGCTAAAAGAAGGAAGCGAGGTATACGCAATTGTCAAGGCTTCAAATGTGATAATCGGTACAGATTAATCCCCAATTCATTTCATGCACAAAGCATGAAAATTAGTAAGTAATGTTATTCCACTCTGCAAGAGTCCATTAAACCCTGCTTATTTTTTGATGGCTGTGGCTTAAAAAAGTAAAGTATGACGTACATTTGCAGAGTGTGAATAATTTAATATCAGTTTGTGTCTTTAGCGGGACATTATTAATTAGGATTTATTTTTAAATTTAATTTTCATAATCTAGACTCAATTTTCAGAATTGATAGCGTTTTACTAAAAAATTTTTACCTTATGATAATCCATTTTAATAAGCGTTTTGCTATCTCTTACATAAGATTATCCCGAAAATAAAAGACATGGTCATTATGTTGGATAAGGTATGGTTTCCTTTATCTCTTACGCTCTGGGTAGCAACCATATCATCAGTTCTGGTCCTTTGCACTGGCATAATCATAGCTTATGTATTTGCGAGGCGTGATTTCTGGGGAAAAGAACTTGCAGAGCTTTTAGTAACACTACCTCTAGTTCTCCCACCCACCGTAATAGGATATCTTCTGGTTATTTTTGTAGGTAGAAAAGGCCTTCTTGGCCATTTCATTTACAACTTTTTTGGCACTGGGATCATGTTTACCTGGCAGGCAGCAGTCATTGCGGCTTATACAGTTTCCCTTCCTCTTATGGTGAGAGCTGCTCAGGCAGCCATTGAAGCAGTAGATAAAGAGCTTGAATATGCAGCCTATATCCTTGGAAGAAGTGAAACTGAAACTGCTCTCCTAATAACCCTCCCCCTTGCAAAAAGGGGTATACTGGCCGGGCTGGTACTCAGTTTTGCAAGGGCTGTCGGAGAATTCGGAGCAACACTTATGCTTGCAGGGAACATTCCGGGAAAAACGAACACAATGTCTCTCTCGATATACAGTGCTTTTCAGGCAGGCAATGATGAACTTGCTCAGACTCTGGTCTTAATCCTTATTCTTATATCCCTGCTGGCTATATCTCTAACTGGACGATTCATAGGAAAATTAGAGGTATAGTTTTGGGCGTTAAAATTAAACTTAAAAAACAGTATAACGAAGCTAATACCAATGAGAAAAAAGGCATTAAGAAATCCTTTGCGTTAGATGTCAGCTTTGAAATGGAAAACGAACTTGTCGTACTTTTTGGACCTTCAGGGTCAGGAAAGACCACACTGTTTAAATGCATATCCGGAATTACGGATCTTGATGAGGGAAAAATAACCGTAGGAAATAAAGTTTATTTCGACAAAGAGAATAAAATCAACCTGCCTATTCAGAAACGCAACCTGGGTTATGTTTTCCAGAGCTATACTCTTTTTCCCCATATGAATGTAAGAAAAAATATAGAATGTGGGCTCAAAGGCTGGGAGAAAGAATCCAAGGAAGAAAGGGTTCGAGAAATGCTAAGCCTTCTTCATATTGAGGAGCTGGAAACCCGATATCCATCCCAGCTGTCAGGTGGGCAAAAACAGAGAGTAGCTCTGGCAAGGGCACTGGCTCCCAAACCTGAAATTTTGCTTCTGGACGAACCATTCTCTGCACTTGATCTGGAAATTAGAACCAGACTTGCACAAAAAATAAGAGATTTGCAAACCAAAATTGGGATACCTGTGTTGTTTATCACCCACAGTTTGGAAGAAGCTTTCCAGCTTGCCGACAAGATTCTTGTCTTATATGAGGGAAAAGCTCAACAGTTCGGGACCCCGGAAGAAATATTTTATCATCCTAATAACTTGCATGTGGCAGAACTAGTTGGGATATCAAATATTTTCAATGACGCTTATGTTAAAGAATGTGACGAAGAGTCAAAATGTACAGTGTTAAAAAGTGGAGACCTGATTTTAAGGATAAAAACTCAGAGATTCGAACCTGGAGATAAAGTTTTCTGGGGAATTCATCCTGAGAACATCACTCTTCTTTTGCCTGACTCACGTTCTGAAAATCAAAATGACAACACTTACTCCGCCCGTATCAATAGTATAACCAATAAGGGACCAAAAAAGCGCATCACACTTAAACTTGCCAGATATAACAAAACCCTGACTGCAGAGGTGCCTGCGCAGTGTGTTGATGCTCTGAGACTGCATACAGGCGATCTATGCCTGGCAAAATTGGAAATGACTAAAGTAGTGGCATTCCATAAATCATAACTCAATGAATAACAATATTTAGAGATATAGAAAAAATTCAACTTTTGGCTGGTTATTTATAAGGAACATACTATCAATAGCGTAAAACATTGTGGTATAAGCATTATGATATAAGCATTATGATATTATTTTTTGGTATGCCATTACATCTAGCAGTTGCCCAAATTTCTCTCCTACTTCCTTATAATGCGCACATTTGCTAAAGCCGTTTCTCACAAATAAATTAATACTCTTAGAATTTTCTCCGCATATTGTCGCAATAAGTACGTGAATATTTTGCTTTTTTGCAATATCTTCAATGAACTTAACAGCCTGGCTGCCTATGCCTTTACCTATGTAATCCGGCTTTAAGTATACAGTTACTTCAGCAGTTCCATCGTATGCTTCACGCTTTTTGTACTGAGTCAATATTACATATCCATTAATTTTATCAGCAGATTTTATGACAAAAGTTTTATATTTAGGATTTTCAAAGAATACCAATTCTCGCATTTCATCTTTTGAGAAAGCATGCGCGTGAAAGGTTACATTTGTGTTGAGAACATAGTGGGTATAAATTTCCAAAACATCATTCAGATGTTCTTCCTTTATTTCATCAAAAATAACTTTGCACATTTTGATCTGCCTTTAAAAACTTAATTTTTTATATTAAAAAGTCATTCAATCAGATTGAATTATTTAAAAGGTTTCCTGATGGCCGTTATTATTCCAAGTATATAGGCCAATCCAACATAATACTGAATATCAACTATTATACCAACCCTATTCGTGGAATCTAAAATTTGAGACAAACATGAGAAAGTACCTGCAGCTTCCTTATTTTATGAAATTTACAAGAAAAAGGATCAAAATTTGGTAAAATTAGAAATGGATAAAGTGAGTGGTATTCCATAATTTTAAATCAATAAATAACAGAATTTGGATATGAAATAACCCCCTATGCTCAAAACTTGCTTCTTTGGATTTAGTATTTTAGTAGCTACTCAAATTCTTCTAATGAAACAGTTCCAACAATCCCGTTGATCAAAGTTAAAAACGGTTTTAGGGATCAGTTTGTTTTCTGGGTCTTTATTGATTTCAGTCACTGAATTTTGAAAGAAATCATCAATTTTTACGCTCCCATATAAAAATCTCAGCATTCTTCATGCAGATTGCTTATCCGTAAATCATTATTGAATCAAGTCTTACAGTCCTATCTTTGTCCAGTAACTGCAAGTACTACAATACTGGGTCTCACCATCGGAGTGCAATTTTAGTTTAGAATGGCATTTTGGACATATTTTTAGATGTTTCATGAACAAAACCCCTTCCTTCTTCTAGTTCTTCTTTTCACCTTATTATGGGAGTATGCTTCCTCTTAATATTATAAATAATTTATGTAAAATAGTAGCATAAATTGAACAGAAATCCCATACAGTACAGAGATTAGATTTTGCGGTTATAAAAAGGACAAATGAGTTCAATATAAAATACGATCAACAACTCCTATCATTTTCAGCCCGAAATAGAGCATTATAACTATGAATAGATGCTTCAAATGCTCGGGATTCATAAGATGAGCAATTTTAGCTCCGTTTTTTGCTGCAAGAAACGCCGGAAATGCAAGTAAAATCCAATTTAAAAGATTTACGTATCCAACAGAATAAGAAGGGAGTCCAGCCTTTCCCCAGCCATTGATTATGTACCCAATAGATCCACTAAAAGAGGTAAAGATTATTACTGCAGCTGAGGTCCCTATGGCTTTTCGCATATCTAAATGAAGAAAAATCAACATGATTGGAATTCCAATCACTCCTCCCCCAAGCCCTAAAAGACCAGAAAAAAAGCCTATGAAGATACCTGAAAAAATATAAGGTAATGGATTAGAGCTGATATATTTCGTTTCTGTAACTGCAGGAGTAAAGTAAGTTCTAACTGCACCAATTATAACTACGATTCCAAAAATTGTGCTAAGGATAGAAGCCGATAAGTAAGAAGCTACCGCTGCTCCCACGAAACTGAAGATTGATCCGAAGATCCCTATGATTGTTGCCTGTTTCCAAAGTACTGCATTCTTTTGATGGTAAATATGAGTAACATTTATGGCATTTAGCAGAACCACAAAAAGAGTTGTCCCAAAAGCTATCCTTATTGCAATGTCATGCTGAAGCCCAGTCTCCTGCAAAAGCCAGTACTGAACAGGAGACATGACAAAGCCTCCACCAATACCAAGCATACCTGAGACAATACCCGTAAAAAATCCTGTGAAAATAAGGATACAAAGGTAAAGGGGATCTGTAGGAGTCATTTTCAGTCAAGTATAATTTCTCTTATAATTACCTGATTTCTCGTTATTTTTCTCAATAAAAGAAAAAATTTGTCCTTTTTCCTCTTTTGGATATGCATTAACCTATGAGTTAATCAAAGTATGTATGTGAACTACTCCTTACTGAATTCCTTGACCTGACCAGGCAACTCTCGTATATTGGCTTGTTTACTCTTTAGTTAAATACAGTCTATGTTAAACTCTGAATCTATTGCGTTTGATTGCTGAAAATCTTGAATATAGATACAGAAAGTAGAAAATATTAAAAATTCCATAAAAGCCTGAAAAATAGAAGATTGTTTAAAATTAATTATCTAGGAAATATACCTGTAATGAGAAATTAAGACAAAATAGTTAAAAATACATTAAATAAAAATAAAGTGCCCGGAGCGTGACTCGAACACGCGACCTCCAGATATCTCAGGAGATTAAAGACGCCTCATATAATTGTCCCTATGAGTCTGGCGCCCCAACCATCTAGGCTATCCGGGCTTGCAACACACAAATGTACAAAGTTATATTAAAGTCTAACGATCAAAATACCGAAAAACCGGATTTTTTTCGTAATATTTACATGAAGAAGTTGTCTGAGAGGGAGAGATCTTGATAGAATAGCGCTGCCAGGAATCAACAGACAACTAGACTTCTACGAAATTGCCGCGACGGACCAGAAGCACCCGTTCAAGGACATATAAGAATAGTATGGTTATCATTAAAGTGAGGCATCCTGTCTCCTGCCACCAGATAAAGAAGAAGGAACAGAAGAGGTTGAAAGAGTTATCCGCAAAAATCAATTGCAATATTAATGTCGGCGGAAAAGGATTGCTTGTAAAACAAAAATTTCTCTTTGAGTAGTGATGCCATTGAAATCTAGATTCTTAATGGCATTTGGTGAAAATTGAATGATACCATTTTTGGTCTCTAAATACACCACCTAGTTGTTTTTATCTTCTGCATAAAACCCCAATAAGTCCAGACTGGATTTTAAAAATTGATATCAGAGATAAATGAAACGTGAAATTTTACTGTGGTGAGTGGCAGACGAAAGAAAAAATGAGATAAAATAATAAAAATCAAACTAAAAAACTGAAAAAAGAATTAAAAGGGAAGAAAGAATAAAAAAATTATACCTTTTTGAAAATGTCAGTACCCTGTGGCTTCTGCCAGCTGTTTGACCAGAGAGTCATCAGCAGTATTTCCGGTAACCACAAATACATTGTTTCCATTGCTCCAGATATAGGTATACCTGGGGACCTCGGTTCCTTCATCTGTGACGTAGTCTGCAATTCTCACAGCTGAATGCCCATTAAATGACTCTTCGACAAAACGGGAGCCTTCTGTTAATGGCTTGAAGGAAGACTTGTATGCATCTATTAGATTAGTTGTAGCCTCAGAATTCTCAAGCTCGATTACATCCATATAGAAGTCAGAATCGTTGTATTTGTACATGCTTTCGGTCCCTCCGACGACTTCGGAAACATTCTCTGCATTGTAATCGATTTTGATATCAGCTGTATTAAGAGAGAAAGACCCAACATATTCGAAACCTGAAGGAAGGTTTTCAAGTTTGCTAATGTTAGCCGCATTTTCAGCGGAATTTGTATTTGTACTTGATCCTGTATTTGTACTTGATCCCGAGTTACTCGAATCTGTTACACTAACCGAGGGATTGTTAAGCTCGCTATTGTTAGCTGCACTTTCAGCAGGATTTACATTCGCTTCCAGGCTACTCGACTCTGTTACATTAACTGCGGACTCATTAAGCTCGCTAACGTTAGCCGTGCTTCCGGCAGGATTTACATTTTCTCCCGAGCTATTGGGCTCTGTTCCATTGACTGTGGATTTATTGTCGCCAACACAGCCTGAAAATGCGACCATCAAAACCACAAGTGCAGATATTAAAGCCACCATTTTTTTCATAAGCTTCACCTAAAATCTGTATAATCCTGGAAATAACTATCAAGTTTAACCGGGATTTCAAAGTTGAAAGATCGCTTGAATTAAGAAATACGTAGATAAAAAGTTATCTGCAAAAGGAATTTAAAAAAGAATTAAAAGAGAGAAGAGTTAGAAAACCCTTCAATCAGAAATTTTAGTTGTTCCTCCTGACGAGGTAGACAACTCCAAGGAGTCCGACAAGTCCAAGAACAACTCCAAATCCTGGGGTGCTATTTTCTTCGGGCTTAGTTGCGTTATCGGTTGGTTCTTCTGGAGTAGTCGCTTCCGGAGTTTCTGGTGTTGCGTTCACATCTTCCGGAGTTTCGGTGGTGATATTAGCAGGAGTTACGGTTTCGTTGCCAACGGTTTCGTTGCCACTCGGTTTTGTGATGTCAGATACAGTGGTGTTATTACCGACAGTCCTCTCGACGAATGGGTAGTACCTGAGGTCGGAAGTTGAAGTGTCAGCGATCTTGAAGGACATACCCTCTGCAATGTCCTGATCAGAGTCTCTGGTCAGAGTAAAGGTGTCGTCATTGCTGATCTTTAGGGTATCTCCCTGTATGGAAACATCATTGAGTTCGCCGAATTCATCGTCAGATTCGATCTTTATAGCGTTTGCGTAGTCAATGAGCCAGAGACCTTCAATCTGGGCAATGCTGTCGACTGCACCCTGGAAGACCTGGTTGACATGGACCTTCAGGACAACAACATCATCTTCATCCTGGATGTCATCAAGTTCGACGTCCCAGGTGCTGTCACCGTCTCCAACATCAATGATTTCGTCATCTACATATTCTCCATCCTTGTCAAATTCAAGCCAGACCTTATTACCGTCAACATCGACCTGCTTGGCTTGGAGAGAGTAACCTTCACCGAGGTCAAGGGTTTCGCCGGTTTTAACGGTATACTTGTCATCGCTGTCAAGAACAAGCTTGGCAAGTTTGTCAGCGCTGTTGGATTTAAGTGGGATGTATTCCTCTGCAAAGAAGCCAATAACTGGATACTGGTCCCAGTCAAGGCTTGGCTTATAATATTCGTAGTCAACATCTTTAATGGAGGTTGTGTAGACGAGACCACCCTTTTGAATTACATTTCCTTTAAGATTTGAAACACTGAGATTTTCTGTTTCAACATTGTCATTAAGGTCGTAGTAGAAACCTGCAAAGTTGCTTGCATCCCAGTCATATGCTCCAGAGGCAACACTACCTCTTACTTCATAGGTTCCGGGATCAGTGATTTCCTTTGCGAGATAGAACCTGAGCATATTGCTTGAGGTGTCAGCGACCTTGAAAGACAGACCTTCAGCAAGTTCATTTGTGGAATCCCTGGTCAGAGTAAAGGTGTCTTCATTGGTGATGTTAAGGGTGTCACCGTTAATGGAAACATCATCGAGGTCACCGAATTCATCATCAGATTCGATCTTTATGGCGTTTGCGTAGTCAATGAGCCAGAGACCTTCAATCTGGGCAATGCTGTCGACTGCACCCTGGAAGACCTGGTTGACATGGACCTTCAGGACAACAACATCATCTTCATCCTGGATGTCATCAAGTTCGACGTCCCAGGTGCTGTCACCTTCTCCAACATCGATGATTTCGTCATCTACATATTCTCCGTCCTTGTCGAATTCGAGCCAGACCTTATTACCGTCAACATCGACCTGCTTGGCCTGGAGAGAGTAGCCCTGTCCGAGGTCAAGGGTTTCGCCGGTTCTGACAGTGTACTTGTCATCGCTGTCAAGAACAAGCTTGGCGAGTTTGTCAGCGCTGTTGGATTTCAGTGGGATATACTTGTCTGCGAAGAAACCGAGCAAGCTGTAGTTGTCCCAGCCAATGCTTGGCTTTTCATATTCGTAGTCAACCTGCTGGATCTTAGTAGAGTATACAATTCCACCCTCTCCAATTACATTGCCACTGTTTCCACTGACAGGTTTAATGGAAAGAGTTTCAGTTGTAACGTTATCGTCAATATCGTAGTAGAATGCTGCGAATTGAGTAGCATCGATTGTAATACCATCGCCGACAATGTCGTCGATATTAGAGCCGTTAAACACTGGACCGCGGATCTCAACTGAGTCTGCTGCACTTGCGGCGGATGCAAATACAGTCAGAAGCATGAGAGCAGACAGTGTCACTGCTGCGAATCTCTTCATTTATTGTTCCTCCATGTTTGTTAAGATATGTCGTATGTAAGAAGAAGTGTCGGGATCAACACTTTAAGGGTTTCACCATTCTTCACCAAATCAGACTTTTAGATTTCGTCTATTGCCGAAGAGGATTTCATTCCCTCCTTATCCCTCTAAATTGGATTACAAGTGTTCTATAAAATAATTGCCCTATTAAATCTTTTGTGGTCTATTTCAGGGAAATTAAAGAGGAAAAGCGCAAAACAACGATACAAATGACGGTAAATGTCGAAAGAGCTCAGGTGGCATATTCGTCAGGAGTTAAATTAAAAGATAAATTCGAAATACTTATAAAGACTATGGAAAAGGAATAACACGATTAGAGAGACTTACGATTAAAGAAACTCATGCCAAACAATTTCAGATTACACTAACTTTAAAAATCCACTAGGTAAGCTTACCCTGTGCTACTTTTAAAGTATATTATGTCTATTTAAAATATTTTATGCCTGGAAAATTTCAGTATATAAAGCAGGTTCCAATTAAACAGGTTTCATGTACCTATAATATACTTTGAGAAATATAACATATATATGATTCTAAAGATGAAGATATCAGTTCGTCAAGGAAGACCTATTCTTAAAGATATTATTTCAACCAAACCTGTACCAAATTCTCTGATTTTACTTTCCCTTTTTTCTGAGTTATAAGTCATTTAATCCCCTGAAACTTGAAAAATACCCATTTCATATCAGTCTATTTCATATCAGTCTGTTTCTAAGTTTCACTTTAGGATCTGGAATCGTTTCACTTTCTTCCACAAATTTGCCCTCAACTATCATTCTGCAATTAAATGAATCATCAAGTAGAGAACCATTATCATTGTCAGAACTTCAATTCTTGACTTATTTTCTCATGCGTCTTCAATTATAGTCACGCCTGTAATTAGTGCAACAAAAATCTCATTATATCTCATTTGAGCAGTTGCATTATTTAGCCTCATGACTATAAGTGAGCAATCATGCCAAACTGTCTCAATCCCCACAACATTTTTAAATATAATATATATTGAGCTAGAACAGGGAGTTGCTTTCATATAAACAGACCAAAATTTAAGACTAGCTTCTAATGCAAAATAGATAGCTTTCAAGCAAAAAAAATATTTAATCAGTGATTAATAGACTTATTCTAGAAATACACTTTAGATACACTAAAAGCACCACTTTTCAAAAATACAAATCTTTTTTTACGTTATCCTGCCCTTTGTAATATATCAGCATCTCTTTGAGAGAAATACTAATGTCATAACTTGCAAGAATGAGCAGTCTTAGTTCTTAATTTTTTTCAAAACAAACAATTCATTGGTCTTTATTATTTCATCAATCCTGTAATAAGTCGTAAATTCCTCATCTTTTGAAGATCTACTTCTTTACCGAATTCACGTTTTCTAATAGGCTATCAAATCCATCATTTTAACACAACAGAAGAGAAATCTGGAATCAATTTCTCCACAGTTTTTAACATATCTTTAACATATCTTATCCACAGAAGAAGCCCTCCCCAGTTAGTTTTTTAAACGACACTTCTGGCTTTTTCAAGTTATTTTAGGCTCTTCATCACTCTCTATAGAGAATACTATTTTCAATTAAAGACCGCCTGAATTTTATGATTTATGAGAATAATGAGAATTATGAGGATATCCACATAAGACAATGAAGAATTTTAATTAGTATCAGTTCCATTTTTCGGTTAGTAACCTCTGCTCAAACTAAATTGTTTTGGGTTATTATTTCCTTTAATAGAATTTGGAACGTGGGCACGAACATACCCCCGTTGCTTGCACGGAGTGCGCCAGTGCAATATGATTGTCACTTATTTTTGCTTACATCACCAGTATCCTTACTGCTTTCCTTTTTTTTTAGGACAACAGAAATTATTTTCAATAAACCTCATTCCCCTCCCATCGCCACCAATTCGGAATATTAGATTGGAGCCACAGTTTGGACAGCTTGTGGGGCGAGGCTGGTTGTCCTTTGCTTCCCACATATAATCGCATTCTTTGCAGAGAAAATTGACCTTGCATTCACCAGTATTAACATATTCTCCTCCAGAGATCTCGATCGCTTTTCCGTTGACAAGGGCATCAGCAATCTTCTCCCGCGCCCTTTGGAGGTCGCTCCAGAAAGTTTTTCGGGATACTCCCATCCTGTCAGCAGCCTCATTCTGCTCTATCTTGAGAAGGTCGCAAAGACGAACAGCTTCAATCTCTTCTATAGATAGGTTAATTATTTCCAAACAGCAAAGAGGGATTTCTCTGGGCTTATAATAGGTGGCCTTTGGAAAACAAGATACTCTACGCTTAACTTTATTGACCATCAAATTACACTTACGTGACGCATAATAAGTATTTATCGATCAATATATTATATTAAAGCATTTAGAGTTTTACTTCTACATCGCCATCAAGGATTAGAGTAAACGCAAACTGCCATATTCGATGGCAACATATTTTTTGTTTTATCCTGAAATAATTTCGCAGATTCAAACCCATTTCATTGGTCATCGGTTAAGGAATTTTCTTGCCTGAAAGCTATCGATTTTTCATTTAGAAGCCGGCCTTAAATGTGGGTCCTATTTACATGAAATCAATATCCCTATTCCAGCTCGTAATTTATTATATTTGACAAATATTGAGGAAATTAACGTAATTTTTCACGATTTTTCACATAACCGAAGACGCATGAATTCTTCTCTTAATTCCTCTATCACCAACTTGTTGATCTGACTATCTCTACTTTCACATACCTTTTATCTCTTTCTCACTATGTGGAAAATACCTCCATAAGTACTCAGCAGTAGCGAGGAAATATATATTTTACTTCCTTAACGGTCTCTTCTTTCTCTCCTTCTGTTTCTTCAAGGAACTCTTTGCTTTTCAGAGTTTCTGTCTGTGCAACTCCGGGATGCTGTTTCAGAAATTCTATTGAGTATTCAGTAGTTTCCTTTGCTGATAATTGAAAGGTCTCATCAATTTCTTCTTTGCTGAACTGCCCATGATCAAGAAGAAGTTGAGTTATTTTTTCTCTGGTAGCTTGAGGTTCGTTCTCATAGTTTAGAGAGTAGTACAGCTTGCTGATGATAACTTTTAAACTCCTGGGTCGACTTCTTTTTTTGTCTTTTACCTCAAAAGGACTTTTATCTTTTATTTTTTTTATAATTTCTTCAAGGTCATACTGGCTCAAGTTTAACACCTATATGGAATCTGGCTTGCAAGCAGATAAAAGTTATAAATCTGCAGGGAGAGAAAAGAAGATGTTGATATATAAATTAAGACAGAGGTTAAAATAATTTTAAAAATATAATAAACTGAATAAATAAGTAAAGTTTGAAATAGTAAGTTGAAGAATAGCACAAATTGAAACTAAAGCACTGTAAACTGAAAACAAAGCAAAATGAAAAACTAAAGTCTATCCATTAGTCATCGGCCAAGGATTCATTTCCGTCATATGTTAATCTTTTTGAACCCAATTCCTTCATTTTTTATTAAAACCATTCATCTCTAAACCTTTCTCTGTTACATGCGGATCTAATGCTTGACTTTCAGATACACTCATTATCGTTTAAAAAGTTCTTTGAATTCCACATACATATAGAATTACTGTCAACAGATCTGATGCATTCTCTGCAAATATTGTACTCCAACATAACTGCGTATATCTAGCCATTTTTTCAGTATGAGTTATTGAGTTTTTTACAAAAGAATAAATTCTTCTACTAACGATTAGTGTAAATATTACTGTCCAGATTAGAGCTTCAATTACCTGCACATTCTTTGTTTCAAGAACGTCTAGCGAGTATTTGCTTTTCAATTCTTTGAAAAGCAGTTCTATATTTCATCTGGCTCTATATAAGTTTTCAATGTCTTTTACATTCAAAATGTCTTTCTGAATATTTGTAATATAAATATGATGCTTCCCATTTTTGTCATTATTCTTTGGCAGTTTGCCTTAACCACTCTTCTGGAAACATTTCCCGAAGAGAGTATTCAAGAGTAGGTGGGAAACGAGTAGACATAGATTCAAAAATTTGAATATGAGTATAAAAGCAGATACAGGAGATGTGATTTAATGCTTAACCGATGGCGCATGAAAACCATTTGAATGTTCAATAAGCGATACAGTAACAGACAACGCAAAAGAGAAAATGTTGAGTAAATTTAAGCTTCATTGTGATAATGTAGAATGATTCTGTAAAATGAAACAATTTCGAAGTTGAAGTGAAATGGTGGTCACCCGTACGATAGATCATTGTAATAAAAGAAATTAAAAGCGAAATAATTGGAATAAAACAACAATCTTCTGTCGTGCCTATTGAAGCTCATTCCAGAAGGTTTTCTGATACTTTATTCTGTCAGCAGTCTCATTCTGCCCTACATGAGGACGGTCGCAAAGACGAATTCTTCAAGCTCTTCCAAGAACAAGTTAATAATTACGAGAATACTTAGCGGGCTTTATCTGAGTTTTTAAGAAGTAGCTTTTTAGATTATTGAAAACCCACTTAACTCAATCTACCGTCAAAATACGCAAATGAGATGTTATATAAATAACTAACGCTACATTAATTTAAATATTGATAAATTAAAAAGTTCAGAATTAATAATTAGGATTCTGCATTTTAATTACAAAACCATAAGCAATAAACTTGTAATTATATAAAATGCGATTATAAGTATGGCGTTTACTTTATAATTTATACATTATACATTAGTCAACCCTGCGGATATCTTCTGCCTTATATATTTGATTTAACGTAAAAGTTCTGCTAATCACTGTACTTTCGTATTACTTCTTAGTCGAATAATTTTATGTTCTTTTCATATCAAAAATGAGTATACGCTGCCGTTTTCCATGCGTCATCACGGGCCAACGATTCGTAAGAGTTCACAGGATTTATACAAAGGAATTCTTTTATTAGTATAGTAAAACCTAATAGAAATGAAAACTATTTATACTACGTCGCTTATGTGTAATTTAGAGACTATCCGAAAAGTGCTGTGACCTGCTGTAACTTCTACAATCAGTGATCACAAATGAACGGATTCCGGATAATAAACACTAATTGTCCAGTTGTAATTATACAACATGCGTAAAACTTTTTGGATAGCCTCTAAGACCTCTTTTATCTGAAATCACAAGATTTACTTATAGTACACTCACCCTGAAGTCTAAATAAAGCAGTGTTCCCCCAACTCTTTAATAATCAAAAATTTAACTGCTTACTTTTCTATTATATATATTAGCCGAACAAAAATAGAAGCTATATATACTACGCGCTTATGTGTAATGTAAGAGTTTGTCTGAAAAGCTCTGTGACCTACTATAACTTTTATAATCGGCAGATCACAAATGAACAGATTCCGGATAATAAGCACTAATTGCCCAGTTTTATAGCTTCCGCTTGATATCTAAAACAAAAAAGGTAAACTATTAACTCTCTACAAATTTACCTTTTAACTGCTTAATTTTTATTTTTATATTTATACCAAACAAAAATGGAAGTTATTTATAACACGTCGCTTATGTGTAATTTAAGAGTTTATCTGAAAAGTGCTGTGACCTACTGTAACTTCTACAATCAGCAGATCATAAATGAACGGATTCCGGATAATAAACACAGTTGTCTAATTGTAAATTTTACAACATTCATAGAACTTTTCGGATAGTCTCCAGGATCTCTTTTATTCTGAGATCACAAGGTTTACCATTATAGAACTTACCCACTTGATGTTTAAAACAAAAGCAGTGAACTTCAAACTTTCTAAAAATTCAAGATTTAACTGCTTAATTTACTGTACTTTATTTTGTATTATAAGTGAGTGACTTCTATAAAAAAGTAAAAACGACCTACTAAAAATGTCATTTAAATAGCTGGAACTTTCAAGCAGACGTCAATATAAATTGGACAATCATTATCGGTATGCCACATATCGTAAATACAATCGTCTGATGAAGCGACTTTAAGCGTATTTAGGAGGTAAAGCTAAAATGAGTAAATTAACTACCGGGAGTTTTTCTATAGAAGATCTAGAATCCGTTCAGATCACTATCAATAATATTGTAGGGGCAGCAAAGGAGGCTGCTGAAGAAAAAGAAAAGGAGCTCGTTAACGCAGGTCCCACACTTTTTCCAGGACTTGAGGGTTATAGGGATGACTGGAACTTCAAACTACTTGACCGTTACGAGCCTGTAATCACCCCCATGTGTGATCAGTGCTGCTACTGTACCTATGGACCCTGTGATCTTTCAGGGAACAAGAGAGGTGCTTGTGGTATTGACATGAAGGGCCACAATGGGAGAGAATTCTTCCTCCGTGTAATTACAGGTACTGCCTGCCATGCAGCTCATGGCCGCCACCTGCTTGATCACTTGATCGAAAAATATGGAGAAGACTTACCTCTCACCCTTGGGCAATCCAATGTGCTTACCCCAAACATTACAATCAGTACTGGGCTTAGCCCCAAAACCCTTGGGGAAGTCAAGCCGGCAATGGAGTATGTTGAAGAACAGCTGACCCAGCTGCTTGCAACTGTCCATGCAGGTCAGGAGTCCGCAGAAATTGATTACGACTCAAAAGCCCTATTCAGTGGTAGCCTGGATCACGTAGGCATGGAAATTTCTGATATTGTACAGGTCGCAGCCTATGATTTCCCGAAAGCTGACCCAGAGGCTCCCTTAGTTGAAATCGGAATGGGAACCATTGACAAGTCCAAACCTTTCCTATGTGTTATAGGACACAATGTCGCCGGTGTCACCTACATGATGGACTACATGGAAGACAACAACCTGACCGACAAGATGGAAATTGCTGGACTCTGCTGTACTGCAATCGACCTTACAAGGTACAAGGAAGCCGATCGGAGGCCCCCATATGCAAAAGTTATAGGTTCCATGTCCAAGGAACTCAAGGTAATCCGTTCAGGAATGCCAGATGTCATTGTTGTAGATGAACAGTGCGTCCGCGGTGATATTGTACCTGAAGCGCAGAAACTCAAGATTCCGGTCATTGCATCAAATCCCAAGATCATGTACGGACTTCCGAACAGGACAGATGCCGACGTTGACGAGACCATGGAGGAACTCAAGTCCGGAAAGATTCCAGGCTGTGTAATGCTGGACTACGACAAGCTAGGAGAACTCTGCGTCAGGCTTACGATGGAAATGGCCCCAATCCGTGATGCCGCCGGTATCACTGCACTTCCAACCGATGAAGAACTCGTAAATATGGTTGCAAAATGCGCAGACTGTGGAGCCTGCCTGCTTGCCTGCCCTGAAGAGATCGATATTCCGGAAGCAATGGGATTTGCAAAGAAAGGAGACTTCTCATACTTTGAAGAGATCCATGACACATGCATTGGTTGCCGCCGCTGTGAACAGGTCTGTAAGAAGGAAATTCCAATCCTTAACGTAATAGAGAAGATAGCCCAGAAGCAGATTGCTGAAGAAAAAGGTTTGATGAGAGCCGGCAGAGGACAGGTATCTGATGCCGAAATACGCGCAGAAGGTCTTAACCTTGTCATGGGTACCACACCGGGTATTATCGCAATCATCGGATGCCCGAATTATGCAGGAGGCACCAAGGACGTTTACTACATCGCAGAAGAATTCCTGAAAAGGAACTTCATCGTAGTTACGACAGGCTGTGGAGCAATGGACATTGGTATGTTCAAGGATGCCGATGGCAAGACTCTCTATGAGAGGTTCCCAGGTGGATTCCAGTGTGGAGGGCTTGCCAACATAGGATCCTGTGTCTCAAATGCCCACATCACTGGAGCAGCCGAGAAAGTCGCAGCTATCTTTGCCCAGAGAACTCTTGAAGGCAACCTCGCCGAAATTGGAGATTACATACTGAACCGTGTAGGTGCCTGTGGACTCGCATGGGGTGCCTTCTCCCAGAAAGCATCCTCAATAGGTACCGGCTGTAATATTTTTGGTATCCCTGCAGTCCTTGGTCCTCACTCCTCTAAGTACAGGAGAGCCCTGATTGCCAAGACCTATGAAGAAGACAAGTGGAAGGTCTACGATGCGAGAAATGGTCAGGAAATGCCAATTCCGCCAGCACCTGAGTTCCTCCTGACCACGGCAGAGACCTGGCAGGAAGCAATCCCGATGATGGCAAAAGCCTGCATCCGTCCGTCTGACAACAGCATGGGTAGAGCTATTAAACTGACCCACTGGATGGAACTGCATAAGAAGTACCTTGGCGGAAAAGAACCTGAAGACTGGTGGAAATTCGTCAGAACCGAAGCTGACCTCCCGCTGGCTACCCGTGAGGCACTCCTCAAGGAGCTAGAAAAAGAACATGGCTGGGAAATTGATTGGAAGAGGAAGAAAATCATCTCCGGTCCAAAGATCAAGTTCGACGTCTCGGCACAGCCCACTAACCTCAAAAGACTCTGCAAGGAGGCCTGAATTAAATGGTTGACACTACCAAGAACACAAAGCTCTTTACCAGCTACGGGGTGAATACCTCAAAAGCCGTATCTCCTGAAATGGCTGCAAAGATAATCTCAAAAGCAAAGAGACCGCTCCTTATGGTAGGAACCCTGGCCCTCGACCCCGAACTCCTTGACCGCGTGGTAAAAATTTCGAAGGCTGCAAACATCCCTATTGCTGCAACAGGGAGTTCCTTGGCAGTCCTTGCTGATAAAGATGTAGATGCAAAATACATCAACGCTCACATGCTCGGTTTTTACCTGACCGACCCAAAATGGCCCGGTCTTGACGGAAATGGAAATTACGACATGATCATAACCATAGGATTCAAGAAATTCTACATCAACCAAGTGCTGTCCGCAGCAAAGAACTTCAGTAACTTGAAAACAATTGCGATTGAAAGAGGCTATATCCAGAACGCAACTATGTCCTTCGGGAACCTGAGTAAGGCAGACCACTATGCTGCCCTGGATGAACTTATTAACGCATTATAACTTTGATTTAGGAGGCAAAATATAATGGCAGAATTCCCATTTGAGATTTCTCCAATGTTTGAAGGAGAAAGAGTAAGAAAGGATGGAATGTTTGTTGAACTCGGCGGCCCGAAATCCATGGGTCTGGAACTTGTCCGTGCAAAGGACATGGACGAGATCGAAGATGACAAAGTTACGATCGTCGGTCCTGATCTAAAGGAAATGGAAGAGGGCAAAACATATCCCTGGGCAATGATTTTCCACATCGGCGGAGAACTGGTAGAGCCTGACCTTGAGTCTGTCGTCGAAAGGCGTGTCCACGACTTCGTAAACTACTGCCAGGGCATTATGCACCTGAACCAGAGATACGATGTATGGATGAGAATGTCAAAGGACACAGCTGCAAAGATGGACTCCTTCGAACCTTTCGGAAAAGCTGTCATGATGCTCTTCAAGACAGAGCTTCCTTTTATTGAGAAGATGCAGGTGACCTTCTACACCGACGAGGCCGAAGTCGAAAAGCAAATGGTAGAGGCAAAGGAGATCTTCAAGGCAAGAGATGCAAGGACAAAGGACCTACACGATGAAGATGTCGATGTCTTCTATGGATGTACTCTATGTCAGGCTTTTGCTCCAACCAACGTATGTGTGGTTTCTCCAGACAGAATCTCACTATGTGGTGCAATCAACTGGTTTGACGGCCGTGCAGCCGCAAAAGTAGACCCAGAAGGCCCACAGTTCGCAATTGAAAAGGGTGAAGTTCTCGATGACAATACAGGTGAATACTCAGGTGTAAATGAGATTGCAAAGAAACTTTCAAGTGGTGAATTCGACAAGATTAAACTCCACTCATTCTTCGACTCACCACACACCTCTTGTGGCTGCTTCGAAGTAGTCGGGTTCTATATCCCTGAAGTTGACGGTATCGGATGGGTTAACAGAGAATACCAGGGAATGGCACCAAATGGACTTGGTTTCTCAACTATGGCCGGTCAGACAGGAGGCGGAAAGCAGATAGTAGGTTTCCTCGGTATTGGGGTCAACTACTTCTATTCACCCAAGTTCATCCAGGCGGATGGAGGCTGGAACAGAGTTGTCTGGCTCCCTGCTATGCTCAAGGAAAAGATTGCAGAAACCATTCCTGAAGACATCAAAGACAAGATCGCAACTGAGAACGATGCAACTGACATCGAGTCCTTGAAGACTTTCCTGCAGGAGAAGAACCACCCGGTCGTTGCTAACTGGGCAGCTGCAGAAGAAGAGGAAGAGGAAGAAGAAGAGGAAGAAGAAGAGGAAACAGCTGTTGCAGCAGCTCCAATGATGATGCCTGCAGCAGGTTTCCAGATGCCTGCAATGGCTTCAATGCCAATGATGCCTGCCGGTAAAGCTGGTGGAATAAAGATCACTTTCAAGAATGCAAAGATCTCCATTGACAAAATGATCGTCAGCGAGAAGAAGGAATAAACGTAGTTGGGTGACGACAGGTAATCGCCTACAACGAAAAACAATCCATGGGGTATTCTGTGACAAAAGTAATTGCAATAACGGGAAAAGGTGGGACTGGTAAAACAGCGGTAGCGGCTCTTCTGATCCGCTCCCTTTCCAAAAAAGGGAAGTTCTTATTGGCAGTTGATGCAGATGCAGATACTAACCTTCCTGAGACTCTTGGCTGTGAGAACGTAAAAACAATCGGAGATGCAAAGGAGTATTTACAGGCCGAAATCACAAAACCAAAGCCTGAACATCCCGACATGAATAAAGAGGCGGTACTTAAAAGCAAGATTTATGAGATCATCGAAGAAATGCCGGGTTATGACCTCCTGGTAATGGGAAGGCCCGAAGGGTCAGGATGTTACTGTTATGTAAACAACCTTCTCAGGGGCATCATGGATAAACTGATAGCGAATTATGATATCGTTATCATTGATGCAGAAGCAGGGCTTGAGCATTTCAGCAGGAAAATTATCCGGGATATAGATGAACTGATTGTCGTAACAGACGCCTCTCGAAGGGGATTTAGAACTGCTGAGAGAATTCATGAACTTGTGGATGAACTGGACTCAAACATTGGTAGAATTCACGTTATTGCAAATAAGGTTACAGATACTAACCGAGAAAAGCTTGTCAAACTGGCAGAGGATCTGAAACTTAGTATGATAGGTATGATCCCACTAGACCCAAAAATAGAGGAAATGGATATAAAAGGCATACCTCTCTTCCAAATTTCGGACGACTCGGTTGCTGCAGTAGAAATCGAAAATATTATAAAAAAACTGGGATTATAATCCCGTTTTCTTATTAAACCTGTGATATTGCAAAAACCGTTCAGGAAATAAGATATAGATTCTTTGCCCGTTTTAAGGGCTTGAAATGACATTCAAAATCATGTGAAATATGGAGCAGAGTTTACTTCTGCCCCTAATTCTTCTTTCCATAAGAGAAGAATCTGGAAGTAAAATCTGTATTATTTCTTTATTTAAGTAACTCATCAAAACGGAAAATTTACGGAAAAGGTGAGGTTTACATGGCAAAGAAAGTTAAATTATCAGAAATGACAAACATGTTCAAGGACATGGAGATATTGGCCCTTGAAGGTGTAACCATTGAAGGGGATATTGAGCTTGATCTCGGTGGACTCGGAGGCGGCTTTGACCCGATGCTTGCTGCTCTTCTAGGACAGGAGAATGCAGTACTCGCACAGCACTTCGCAAGACTTGCTAGCATGTTTGGAGTACCTGTAGGCATTGGTGCCCCAGCTGGTGTTCCAGCAGCTGCTCCTGCAGTGTCCCCTGCTCTGGCAGCACCGAAACTTAAGGACCTCATTCCTGCCAAGTTCGATTTTGAAAACATTGCAGAATGGGCAAATCAGATTCAGGAAGTACCAATAGGCAACACATCTGCAGATGGTGGAAGCCGTGGAAAGAGGGTCATGCTTGGTGGAGAGAAAGCTCTGCCGTTCTTCCCGGATGCCGTAATGCCAAACAGGAATCAGGTTACAATTGATGTGTTTGACATGAGAATCGGGCTTGCAAAAGCCGTCAAGGTAAACTATGATGAAGTAATGGACAGCCCTGGAGAATGGGCAAAGAAGAACGTGGAGAAGTTCAACGCAGATATGATCACAATCCACCTGATCTCAACAGACCCATTGATTAAGGACACACCGGCAAAGGAAGCAGCAAAGACGGTGGAAGAAGTACTACAGGCTGTTGATGTACCAATCGCAATCGGCGGTTCAGGGAACCCACAGAAAGACCCGGAGGTTCTTGCAAAGGCAGCAGAAGTGGCAGAAGGAGAACGCTGCCTTATTGCATCTGCTAGCCTGAACCTTGACTACGCAAAGATTGCAGAAGCTGCATTAAAGTATGACCACGATGTTCTGTCATGGACTCAGCTTGATATGAACTCACAGAAGGAACTTAACAGGAAGCTCATGAAGCAGTGCAATGTCCCAAGAGACAGGATCATCATGGACCCAACAACTGCAGCACTTGGTTATGGTCTAGACTACGCATACACCAACATGGAGCGTATAAGACTTGCAGCACTTATGGGTGACGATGAACTGACCTTCCCAATGTCTTCTGGTACTACAAACGCATGGGGTGCCCGTGAGTCATGGATGGTGAGCTCACCACTGAAGGAAGATTCGGACTGGGGACCAAGAGAATACAGAGGACCTATATGGGAAATCATTACAGGACTGTCACTTGCAATTGCAGGAAACGATCTCTTCATGATGATGCACCCAACATCAGTTGCTGTACTGAAGCAGATTACCCAGACATTATTCGGTTCAATTGAGGCAGAGCCGGTTGATATTGCTAACTGGATCGGAACGGAGGTGTAAAAAATGAAGATAAACAGCCCATTAGAAGCGTACAAATACCTCCCCCAGACCAACTGTGGAGAATGTGGAGAAGCAACATGTATGGCATTTGCTTCAAAGCTCATAGACAGGTCAGGAAAAACAACAGACTGCGCACCGTTGATTAAAGAGAAAAAGTTTGCAAAGAAGCTTGCAGAACTTGACAGATTACTTGCACCTGAGATTCAAGAAGTTGAAATCGGAGTGGGTGAAAGAGCAGTCAAGATCGGGGGCGACGATGTACTTTACCGTCACAAGTTGACTTTCTTCAACAAGACGAAGATGTTCTTCGATGTGACGGACACAATGGAAGAAGCCGCACTTGTTGAAAGAGTTAATAATATTGCTAACTTCAAGAAGTTCTATGTAGGGCACCACCTGCTCCTTGACGGTGTCGCAATAAGGTCAGTATCAAACGATCCAGAAAAGTTCGCAGCAGCGGTTAAGAAAGTGGCAGAAGTTGGATTGCCAATGATATTCTGTTCATTTAACCCTGCGGTTCTGAAAGCAGGACTTGAAGCGGCAAAGGATAAAAACCCACTGATATACGCTGCAAACAAGGACAACTGGAAGGAAGTAGGAGAACTAGCACTTGAATACAATGTCCCTGTGGTGGTTTCAGCAATTAATGACCTTGATGCCCTCAAGACTCTGGCAAAAACATTTGCAGAGGCAGGTATTAAGAACATTGTTCTTGACCCAGGAACATATCCAACCGGTAAAAGCATGAAGGAGTCCTTTACCAACTTCCTGAAGATCAGGAGAGCAGGCATTACGGGAGATACAGAGATTGCATACCCGATCATGGCTCTGCCGTTTACTGCCTGGATGGCTGGAATTTCGGACCCTGTCAGCGCCTCGTACTGGGAAACTGCAATGGCTGCAGTGTTTACAATCAGGTATGGCGATATTATGATTCTCCACAGTATGGAGCCATATGCCACACTGCCTGAGGTACACCTGGCCGAGACAATCTACACTGACCCGAGAACTCCTGTAGCTGTGGACTCAAAGATGTACAAGGTAGGAAGCCCAACAGCGGATTCACCTGTACTCTTTACCACAAACTTCGCTCTGACTTACTACACAGTAGAGAGCGACCTTTCCTCAAACGACATCGACTGCTATCTGCTTGCGGTTAACACCGATGGGATTGGTGTCGAAGCATCTGTTGCCGGTGGCCAGCTGAATGCGGACAAAGTAAAGGATGCATTTGATAAATCAGGATTTGACCTCAAAAAGGATGTTACACACAATACTGTAATCATTCCGGGTCTGGCTGCACGTCTACAGGGCGACCTTGAGGACAAACTCGGTGCAAATATTCTTGTGGGACCAATGGATTCAGGAAGACTGCCTGGATTTATGGAAAAGAACTGGCCTCCAAAGAAATAAGTAGAAAATAAATTTGAATATTAATATTCCGTGTCATAAAGACACGGAAATTTCTTTTTTTGACACGGAATAAAGTTTATTGAAACTTTTACAAAACGCAATTGTTTACTTTCCAGATAGACTAAATCACAAGAAATCTTATACATTTTCTGTTTTAATTTTCCTTGGTGAAGCTCCATTTTTAATTTAGATATGTAATCTTCATTGCTGCCCTGGGTTTAAGTTAGACATCGATGAGCTGATACCATTTCCTGTTAAAAGCGTGGAGAAAACAGAGCATAAAAGTCTCGTCTAAATAAACTCTCCTATCGGTGGCTCGGTGTAGTCTGTTGGGACTGGGATAAATGTTCAATAATCGCGAAAGCCATTCCAAAGTTAGACCCTGCAAATTACTTGGTACCTCTGAAAGCATGGCTGTGTTTTCTCCTTCAAAACTTCATGGAGACTTCGGAGGATGTTCGGAAACGAGATGCTACGAACACTACACACGTTTTGTGATCGAAATTAAATAGGCTGCATCAGCTGACCCAGCTTGTTGGTGAGCTTTATATTCTCTGAATAGTCGACCGGACAGACGACCACTGAGACCACATCTTCGGAAAGGGCTTTCTTGAGCGTTGGTAAGAGGTCAGCCGCAGCCTCAATGAAATAGCCCCTAGCCCCAAAGCTCTCAGCGTAGTTGACAAAGTCCGGGTTACCGAAATCGACAAAGGAGTGGTGCCCCAGTTCCAAGTCCATTTTCCATTTGATCAGGCCATAGGCACCGTCAACCCAGATAAGTACAACGAATGGAATATGCTCACGTATCGCAGTCTCCAACTCTTGGGAATTCATCAGAAAACTGCCATCACCTGTTACGGCTAGCACCTTCCGGTCAGGATAAGCTAGCTTCGCGCCGATTGCACCGGGCACAGCAAATGCCATTGTTGATAAACCATTCGAGATCACGCAAGTATTCGGCTGATTCGTCGGGTAGAGGCGGGCCATCCACATTTTCAGGGAGCCTGTATCAACCAGCGCTATGTCCGACTCCCCCATGACCGCACGGATATCGGATACAAGTCGCTGCGGTTTGACGGGATATGCATCAGTATGTGCTCCATACTCGAGCTCTTCCTTGAGCAAATTTCGGATTTTCCGGTCCGCGGCATCCAAACCCTCTTTTGGAGTTACTATTGCGGCCAGCTCATCAAGCGCAGCTGAGATGTTCCCCTCAACGCTGACGGTGACAGGATAGTGAGTGTCGATCTCAGCCGGATATCGATGCAGGTGCAGAATTTTCTTGTCAGCATTGGGATTCATGCGGACGGGATCAAACTCCTGAAGGTCGTAGCCGACACAAACTATCACGTCCGCTTCGTCGAATCCAAAGTTTACATAGTCGTGTTTCATGAACCCCATGGTACCCAGGGAGTTAGGATGATCATCAGGAAAAATACCCTTGCCCATAAACGTAGTTGCGACTGGGATCCGAAGGCGTTCGGAAAATCGGACAAGCGCATCTCCAGCATGGTCTCGCACTGCTCCGTGACCTGCAAGAATGATCGGTTTGGTCGCTGCTTGCAGGACGTGCGCAGCGTGCGCAATCTGTGAGGAACCTGGCATACTGTCTGCTTCGTAGGACTGAGAAAGCGGACGCAAGCCGGTGAGGCCCGAAATCGCCTCTACATCCTCAGGAACGCAAAGATAAACGGCACCCGGCCTTTCAGTTTTGGCTTTTTCGAACGCTTCCCGCACCATCTCGGGTATGGCAGCGGAACTGACAATCATTCCGGCCCATTTAGTAACCGGTTTGAACATGTTCAGCAGATCTATAACCTGATGTGTCTCCTTATGGATGCGGTTGAGACCGACTTGGGCGCTGATTGCCACTAAGGGAGTGCTGTCTGTGAAGGCATCGGCGGTTCCTAAAAGCAGATTAATCGCACCCGGTCCCAACGTGGATATACAAACTCCCGCTTTGCCCGTGACGCGGCCATAGATATCGGCCATGAAAGACGCGCCCTGTTCATGACGCACCACGATGAAGCGAATAGTCGAGTCCTTCATGGCATCGATAAGCCTGATGTTCTCCTCGCCTGGTAGCCCAAAAATATACTCTACGCCCTCGTTCTCGAGGCACTGGACAATTAGCTGAGCTGCGGTGAGGGTTATATCTTCTGCCACGATCTTCTCCTTTATGATCTGACTTTTGTTCTCCAAGTTGGTGTCCCTATGAACGGACTTAGCTTCATGCTGATGTCTAAGAATTTCCATCGCTTATCCTCCCTATACTCTCTAACTACATTATCCGCTTCGTGACGTGAGCGGGTGCACTGTGTCCTCCGGCTATAATGAGTGCACCTCGATTGGTAGTTTTTCTTATGATCCCTGTTGCCTTTCATTTCACACCCCATTTATATGCTCACCATAATATACTCATTTTTCTGTATAATTAATTGTATATTTAAAAAATATGTGCAAAGATTCTGAATCACATCATCTATGGGCCAGAGTCGGATAGTCCGTGTAGCCTTTCGCACTGCCCACATAGAAGGTGGCCACGTCCGGCTCGTTCAGCGGGGCATTCTGCCTGAAGCGCTCTGGCAGGTCAGGATTGGCCAGGAATGGCACTCCGAAGGCGATCAGGTCGGCCTCGCCCCTGGCAATGGCTTCATTCCCGCTGTGGAGGCCATAGCCACCGTTCAGTATAAACGTCCTTTCGAATATTTTGCGCAGGATCGGCCCAAACCGTGCCTTGGGTGGCACGAACCCAGACCGACCTCCGATTGGTTCGATTAAATGAAGGTAGCTCAGACCCGTTGTGTTTAGCTCTCTGGTGAAATAAGAAAAGGTCTCCCTGGGGTTGGCATCTGACATAGAATGCTCAGTATTATGCGGAGAGATTCGGTAACCGACACGGTCGCCGCCCCATACCTCGATGACGGCTTTCGTGACCTCAAGCGGCAGACGGGCTCGGTTCTCAAGACTGCCTCCGTATTTATCGGTTCGCTTGTTGGACCCACTCCGCAGAAATTGATCCAGCAGATAGCCATTGGCTCCATGGATTTCTACACCATCGAAACCTGCGGTTTTTGCGTTCTCTGCTGCCTGCCGGAACTGCTTGACGATGTCCGGAACCTCGTCGGTATTCAGGACCCTGGGAACAGGAATTGGCTTTTTTCCACCGGGTGTATGGGTAAAACCTTCGACTGGTAGCGCGGATGGTGCGACTGGTAAAGCGCCACCCAGTAATTCAGGATGGGAAATCCTTCCTACGTGCCAAAGCTGGATGAAAATCCTGCCGCCAGCCTGGTGGACAGCATCCGTTACCTTCTTCCAGCCGGCGACCTGTGCCGCAGAGTATATGCCCGGTGTATGCACATAGCCTACCCCCTGCGGACTAACCTGCGAGCCCTCGGTGATAATCATGCTGGCTGAGGCTCGCTGTACATAATAAGTGACCGTCAGTGAGACAGGAACGTCGGCATCACCTGCGCGGTTTCGGGTCATTGGCGCCATCACTATGCGGTTTGGCAGCGTGAGATCGCCCATCTGATACTGTGAAAATAAGTCTGTGTCTCCTGCTATGATGATCGTCTCCTTTAAGCCTGCAAAATCAGCAGCTATCTTTTTAGTAGTAGCTATCTTTTTAGCTGGATTCTTAGAATCTCATTGATATTTTCAATGCTCCCGCAATCATTGAACTGGTTCTGGTTATTGTCTCAGCGTTTAGCACCCAACCATTTTGCTACGCTTGCAATTTAACCTTGAATCACTAAATACGAGCTCTGGGAAAAATGACTTATAAGACAATTATTATGAGATTTTTATATAAATATTGGTAGCTTGCCGGATGTTACCGGGTATTTAAACTATCAAATCCCATTCTGAAAGTCAAAAACTGTGTTTTGTAAAAGTATAATATGTCTATAAAATAGAGTACCAAAAAAATCCAGTAACACATTATAATTACGGACTTCTGCTGAGCAAAATGAATCGCATGGAGGAAGCTGAAGTACAGTATAAACTTGCTCTAGAAACTGACCCCGAAGATACAGATATACATTGGAATTATAGAGTTCTCCTCGAAGAATTAGGACGTAAGAAAGAAGCTGCAATGCAGTATTTATTGCTTTGGGAGCCAATTCTGACAATGTATAAACATATCTCTTAAACGGTTCTGTGTAGTCTGCAAGTTTGGGATAATTTTTCAGGACTGATTACAATGCAAAAGACCTTTAGAAAATTTAATGGCAAAACCTTCATGCTTGACGAATTCAGCTATTCAAGTGTTTGTAAATCAGATGCAGAAAAGCGCAAAGCTATGTGGAAGAAGAATGGGCTTGGAGCCAGGTGCATAAAAAAGGCAAATGGCAAGTATGTGGTTTATCGGGAATATCATGGGGACCCGAATGATGTAGAAGGCTCATCACTGTTTCCTGTGGACTGAAAAGTTAAGCAAGCACAAAGATCAGTAATATTGTAGAACAAAATACATTGTAGAACAAAATACAGAAAATCCTTTCTGGTTATGAAGAAAGAAATGGGTATGCATACATGGTAATTTACTGAAAGTCTGAAGATGTAAATCCTTTTTTAGACATTGATGCCTTCTACAAGAGTCAAGTTTGAATTACGTAATTTCCAGTTACCAATAAGTCTTCTACCGTTACAAAATTGAATCTTTTTTGCTGTAATTCAGGGATCGCTCTGTCTAAAGCCGATACAATCCCAAAGTTTGCTTCACGAGTTCCACTGTGCCCATCATGACATAAAATAATTGATCCGTTTTCAGTAGTTCTCATTATGTTGTTGTAAAGATCTACTGGTCCATACGTGTAAATAAGAGGTCCGTCAAGAATAACAGCAGGTTCAGTTGAACTATCTGCTGAGCGACAGCTCCATAAAACGATTTTGAGGTCAAGTGCTTTTGCAATGTTATTTACTCTATCGTCAATACTGCCATAGGGAGGACGAAAGTATACAGGAGTTTTTCCTATCAAATTAGTAATTATATTTTTGGTTCTGGACAATTCATTATTAAGAATTTCTTCATCAGTAAGTCTGGGAAGAGCTAGATGATCATAAGAATGAACGGATATGAGATGGCCGTCATCATTTGCACGTTTGACAATTTCGCTACCTGTTACATATCTGCCCGTATAATCCTGAGCAACAATACTTTTGTCAATACAGTAACCAAGGAAAAAAAATGTAGCTTTGGCTCCATACTTTCGAAGCACGTCAAGAATATATGGGGTTATTCTGCCTGGGCCATCATCAAAGGTCAGAGCAATATTACGGATGTTAGGATTACCTTTTACAATTATTTCGTTTGACATTATAGATACCTGTGAAAGTTTTTGTTTGACCTTTGCTTCTTTTTTACCAGTGACTACCCGATATCTACTGCTCCGCAGCATGCGGGCGTGGAGGGAAGTTTCAGATTAATTTAATTTATTCACATTGAGCTTGAAAAAACATGAAAGGATTTTATTTAACTGGACCTGGTCTTGCTGGAATAAACAATCTGTTGTTGAATAGATGAGATAAAGAACTAAAAATATATTCTATTCCCTCGGATATTGTATCCTGGATAGCGATCTTCCAGGTTCTAGTAGCTGGTACGGGACAGGCAAAAACGAAGAAAGAATAGTCAGACTAAACATCCAGTACTGCATATTATAAGAGGTAATGAGGGATTATGATTATGGCAGTCAATGAGAAAGAAATGAGGATTAAGATAATCAAAGATGGACCGTATCGGATATTCTAGGCGGTGTTCCCATTGAATCTGCAGATGGCAGCATGTACGAATCCCGGAACAGAGTAACCATCTGCCGCTGCGGGAAGTCAGAGAACAAGCCCTACTGTGACGGCAGCCACTGGATGACCAGCCAGCAGAAGCTCGAGTTCAGGAAGAAGTGGGGCCTGGAATGAGTGAGTTCTTTGACTTATAGAGATTTTTAACTTGCGGAAATATAATCTCGCATAACAATCAGGCAATCCAAAAGCCAAAGTGAAAGCAATCAATGGGTGATTCCGCGATAAAAAATAGAGAATTCGAGGGTAGCCTCTGTATTCAAAATATCCTCGCTTCTTTATTTTAATATATCCTCGAACTCCTTTTGCTACAGATGCTGCCAAAGTCTCATCAGCCTGCTGCAAGTTTTCGATTGCACCTTGAATGGTGACATGGCTTAGGTCGGCCATAAGGTTGCCAATCATATGTTCCTGCCTGATCTTGTCAAGCGACCGATACCGTTCTTTAATCTGAGCAAAGTCGTTTGTTTTGAAGATCTTCAAGCTATTGAAGACGTTTATGCTACGATCAGGCGAGGTCGAATCGGTCAAGGTTCATCACCTTGGTCCAGGCCGCCACGAAGTCCTGGATAAACTTCTTCTGCGCGTCTGCGCTTCCGTATACCTCGGCCAGAGCCCGGAGCTGGGAGTTAGAACCGAAGATGAGATCGACACGCGTGCCGGTCCACTTGACTTTGCCAGTCTTGCGATCGCGCCCTTCAAACATATCCCTGGCGTTCGATACCGCCTTCCACTCAGTGCCCATGTCGAGCAGGTTCACGAAGAAGTCGTTGGTTAGCGCTTCCGGCTTCTGGGTAAAAACGCCGTGCTGGGTCTGTCCGAAGTTGGTGTTCAGCACGCGCATACCGCCAATGAGCACTGTCATCTCTGGTGCGGTCAGCGTCAGCAATTGAGCCTTGTCAACCAGCAACGCCTCGGCTGATACGGTGTATTGGTTCTTGAGGTAGTTGCGGAAACCATCCGCGATCGGTTCGAGTAAGGCGAAGGAGACAACATCGGTCTGCTCCTGCAAGGCATCCATGCGCCCTGGCGAGAAGGGGACCGTCACATCGTGACCAGCATTTTTCGCAGCTTGCTCGACGCCTGCACAACCAGCCAAAACAATCAGGTCAGCAAACGAGACCTTCTTGCCGCCAGAGGCCGCGCTGTTAAACTCGCTCTGGATACCTTCAAGAGTGTTCAGCACTTTCGCCAGCTCGGCCGGCTGGTTGACTTCCCAATCCTTCTGTGGCGCGAGGCGAATTCGTGCACCGTTCGCACCACCACGCTTGTCGGAGCCACGGAAGGTAGACGCTGAAGCCCAGGCGGTCGAAACCAGTTGCGAGATTGACAGCCCTGAGTCAAGGATCTTGTCCTTAAGGGAGGCAATGTCCTGTTCATCGATTAACTTGTGATTGACTGCGGGGATGGGGTCCTGCCAGATGAGCTCTTCGGCAGGAACCTCCGGACCGAGATAGCGGGCGCGAGGACCCATGTCGCGGTGCGTTAGCTTGAACCATGCGCGGGCGAATGCATCCGCTAATTGATCCGGGTTCTTGTAGAAGTGCCTTGAAATCTTTTCGTAGACGGGGTCGAACCTCAAGGAAAGGTCAGTGGTCATCATGCTTGGCGGGTGGCGCTTGGACGGGTCGTGGGCGTCTGGAATCGTGCCGGCGCCTGCGCCACCTTTAGGTTGCCACTGATATGCACCGGCCGGGCTCTTCGTCAATTCCCACTCGTAGCCGAACAGGATCCTGAAGAAGTTATTACTCCACTTCGTCGGCGTGTTGGTCCAGGTGACCTCCAGGCCTCCGGTGATCGTGTCACCGCCTTTGTCGGTGCCGAAACTGCTTTTCCAACCGAGGCCTTGCTCCTCGATACTGGCCGCTTCTGGCTCAGGCCCGACATGGGACGCAGGGCCGGCACCGTGGGTTTTGCCGAAGGCGTGACCGCCAGCGATAAGCGCAACGGTCTCTTCGTCGTTCATGGACATGCGAGCGAAAATATCACGGATATCCTTGGCCGCCGCGATCGGATCCGGGTTGCCGTTTGGACCTTCCGGATTGACGTAGATCAGCCCCATCTGCACGGCAGCGAGCGGATTTTCGAGGTTCCGGTCACCGGAGTAGCGTTTATCACCACCCAGCCACGTGTCCTCAGGGCCCCAATAGACGTCCTGATCCGGTTCCCAGACGTCCTCGCGACCGCCTCCGAAACCGAACGTTTTGAATCCCATAGTTTCCATGGCGACGTTACCCGCAAGAATCATGAGATCGGCCCATGAAATTTTCCGGCCATACTTCTGCTTGATCGGCCAGAGCAGGCGACGTGCCTTGTCCAGGTTGACGTTGTCCGGCCAACTGTTGAGCGGTGCAAAGCGCTGCTGGCCTCTACCGCCACCGCCGCGGCCGTCAAAGGCGCGGTAGGTGCCGGCGCTGTGCCACGCCATGCGAATGAACAAAGGACCATAGTGACCGAAGTCCGCCGGCCACCAGTCCTGCGAATCGGTCATCAGCGCCGCGAGATCTTTCTTCACAGCCGCTAGGTCGAGGCTCTTGAACTCTTTCGCGTAGTTGAAGTCTTCGCCCATTGGGTTGGACTTGGAGGAATGCTGATGCAGGATCTCTATCTTCAACTGGTTTGGCCACCAGTCGCGGTTCGATATGCCTCTACCGGTTTCTTGTTTATCTTCTCTGCCCGTTTCAGGGTTTTTTCTTTCGTCAGTCATAACGTTACCTACCCCCTACCATTGATAAAAATTCAAGATCAACTCTCCAGTATGCAATCTTTTTAATCTTGTCTCCTCCTAGAAGAATTGAGTGCCGATTGCCAGAGAGATTAATTTCGGTCCGTTTTCCAAAAGCTTAAAATTCTTACATGCTGTTTTGCCATGTCCAATTTACCTTTCCAATCCTGAAAGTTCGTTACTTTAGGTCTTACGACTCCGATTCTGGCTATATTTCCCCCTTTAATCATTACTAATAGTTCTATCCCTGAAGAAATTATTCCAATTCAGTATTAAAAACTATAACCACGGATATCTATTTAATATTGAGTATTAAATAATTAGAGCTTACGCGGTTGATTTGTTTTCTGCAGATCACATTGAAATAATATTGTATCCATTAAAATAAAAGCAATATATTCAAAAAAAATCTTTGAGATGAATGCAATAAATCCTGCAAAGTTTTCATTACCTATCTGCAAAGAGAAATACTAATAAAATGACATATGTTAAAAGGATCAACCAGCGTAGAGAATGAATTTTAGTCCTTGTTACTGAGATTTGCATGATATCTTTTTTTTCGATCACAATGGGCTTACGCATAGTTTTTTGATTATGATTTTTCAGGCATTACTTCAACGGTACTGGGATAATTATAAAATAATATGGAAAGAGGAATAAGCAATCAAATAAGGCCTGAAAATAAAAATACAATTAAAAAAAATTAAAAATAAGCCATCGGGAATATGTACCCATAGAAGCACAGAAGCTATTTCTGTAAAAATACCAACTACAAATATAATACCAACTACTAATACAAGTTTTAACGTTTATCTGCCAAAAAGAAGGCTGACCCGTGCCTTAAGAATTTTGCTTTCCTGCAGACTCGCAGGACATGAGTCCAAACGAATGGTTTCATTTCCCAATTTAAATCTATCCTATCAATTTTTCTATATAATACTTTGATATAAAATTATAAAAGCTTTTCATACTTCATATATGTAACAAATGATCATAATTTTTTATTATTTATTATGAAGAATTTATAAAATTTAACACCAAATGTAAATATATATCAAGATATATCATATATCAAAATAACTCACAAATGTGTATAATTCGACTATTGTACCAAAGTTTTTTTGACTCTCTGATTTAACATTTTACATAGATCCGTTACACCAACTGAATAAACTTTATTAATTTGAAAAATATATTTTGCATCCGAAGTGTCCCACACTTCGCGGGATGGCCTGGGTAAAAGAACTGAAAAATACTGAATAGAACTTTAAATTTACAGAAAACAAAAAGGTGCACTAACAACGCAAAAAGCTATCAGTAGTTGGTTTAAACGATTCACTAAGATTCACTAAGATTCACTAAGATTCACTAAGATTCACCAACTTTCACTAACTTTCACTAACTTTCACTAACTTTCACTAACTTTCTGAACTGTATGCTTTGTTATCAGCTATTCTTCACCGCAGGTGAGTATATGGACGAAAATATTCAGAAGCTCAATGAAAGAGCGAGCTACTATTCTGAACAGATCTTAAAACTACGAACTGAGATTAAAAACAAGATAATTGGGCAGGACGACATTATTGACAATATGCTTATAGCATTGATATCCCAGGGTCATATTCTACTTGAAGGTGTCCCCGGCCTCGCAAAGACCCTCATGGCCAGAACAATGGCAGAATGCCTTGATTGTGATTTTGTGAGACTTCAATTCACACCGGACCTATTGCCGGCAGATATAACCGGTACCAAAATATACAACCACAATGAAGCTTCTTTTTTCACACTTAAAGGCCCAATCTTTTCTAACTTTATCCTTGCCGACGAGATAAATCGTGCTCCTCCAAAGGTCCAGTCAGCACTTTTAGAAGCGATGCAGGAAAGACAGGTAAGTATACAGGGAGAAACTTTCAAACTCGAGCGTCCTTTCCTTGTAATGGCAACACAGAACCCAATAGAGTCAGAAGGTACCTATAAGCTTCCTGAAGCACAGGTGGACAGGTTCATGTTCAAACTTCTTATTGATTATCCCACTAAGGATGATGAAATTGAGATCATTGAGAGGTTTACGCAGGGTATACAGCCTCAGATATCGAAGATACTCACATCTGAACAAATTATTGAGATTCAGGATTTCAATTCCCAGATATACGCTGATAGAAAGATCAAGGACTATGTGGCACAGGTCGTAGATGCAACGAGACACCCACAGGCTTATGATGTTGACGCCGAAGGATACATAGAATACGGAGCATCTCCACGTGCATCTTTATGGCTTATACTTGCTGCAAAAGCACATGCAATGCTTGGCGGAAGAGGATATGTGATCCCTGAAGACATAAAAGCTGTTGCATACAACGTGCTTCGGCATCGTATACTTCTTAACTACGAGGCAGAAGTTGAAGAAGTCACCAGTGATCAGATAATTGCACAGATACTGAATAAAGTAAAAGTGCCATGAGCGCCCAGATCGAGATTTTCGCCAGGAAATTTTCACTCGGAAATTTTCGCCAGGAAATTTTCACTCGGAAATTTTCGCCAGGAGATTTTCGCTAGTGAAGAAGTGTACAAATCACATAGGGTTGTGTGCTATATGCAGAGTGCAAAAGAAGTCATTAAGCAAGTAAAACGTATAGAGATCAGTACAAAACAACAAGTAGAAGGACTGATCACTGGGAACTATCACTCTGTATTCAAGGGTCAAGGTATCGATTTTTCTGAAATCAGAGAATATAGGGCAGGTGATGATGTCCGTGCAATTGACTGGAAGGTTACTGCAAGGTTCAATCGTCCTTTCATTAAAGAATTTGTTGAAGAAAGAGACCTACGTGTTTATTTTGCTATAGATATGTCGGCTTCCGGAAGCTTCGGAAGTAATATCACAAAGAAGCAAAAAGCAATAGATATCGCAGCAAGCTTAATGTTTGCAGCCATGGAAAACAACGATAATGTTGGGCTTTTCATTTTTACGGAAGGAATTGAAAAGTACATTCCAGCCAGAAAAGGCAGGAAACACGTTCTAAAATTGCTCAGCACATTGATTTCCTATGAGCCCGTTGCAAAAAATACAGACATCATGAACAGTATGCAGTCCATTGCCATGCTGCTCAAACGAAGGAGTATCGTCTTTGTAATCTCAGATTTTTGTTCTGATGACTTTTCAAAGCCTCTCAAAGTGATGAAAAACAGACATGATATCGTAGCATTAAGAGTAACTGACAAACGTGAACAAGAACTTCCTGATGTTGGTCTTATCGAACTGGAAGATGAGGAAACCGGTGAGCAACTTCTTGTTGACACTTCCAATGAAGAGTTCAGAATACGCTATGCAGAACTTGTCATGGAACATAATGAATCTTTACAAAGATTCTTCAGGAAAATGAAGATCGACATGGTTGACCTCGTTACAGATGAACCATATGAAACCGCACTTAAGAAATTCTTTAGAACCAGAAAAATAAGGAGATAAGATAATGACAGGTTTTGATTCTCCTTATATTCTTATATTCTTGCTGATAATTCCGCTTATATATTATCTGCATAAAAAAGCCAGAATACAGAAGAAAAACGAAGCGATAAAATTCAGCAACCTCGCTTTTATTAAATCCGCATTGGGTGACACTAAAAAGTCAAAAAGAGATGTACATCTGTTTTATCTGTCGCTAGTGGCCATCAGCTTGATGATAATAGGTTTTGCAAATCCGCATATCCCTCTGGAACAGACCAAAGAAGGAGTAAATGTTGTACTGGTAATGGATGTTTCAGGAAGTATGCAGGCCCAGGATTACACTCCCTCAAGGCTGGAAGCAGCAAAATCATCGGCTGAAATACTGATCGATTCTCTTAAAAGTAAGGATTATGCGGGAATTGTCACTTTTGAATCCGGAGCTACTACTGCAGCTTATTTAAGTCCCGACAAAGAAAACGTAATTGGAAAACTTCGCAATATTGCACCAAAAGAAGGCAGCACTGCTATTGGAGATGGACTTAGCCTTGGGATTGACATGGCTTCGTCCATTCCAAACAAGAAAAAAGTAATTATATTGTTAAGTGACGGGGTGAATAATGCAGGTTATATTAGCCCTGATGAAGCGATCAAGTATGCGAAAGCTAACAACATTCAGGTCTATACTATCGGTATGGGCTCAAACAGTAATGTGTTACTTGGATATGACTGGTTTGGGAACCCTCAGTATGCAGAACTTGATGAAGCTACACTGCAGGCCATTGCAAATGATACCGGAGGAAAGTATTTCAAATCCGTCGATGACAAAACACTGGATGAAATTTACAAGAACATCAGCGAGAACATAAAAAGAGAAAAAGAAGAAACAAACATCAAAGACTGGTTCTTCTTTGCAGCGCTTCTGACATTACTTATCCAGATATATTATAGATACGGAAAGGGAAGGATACTGCAATGATAAGAAAATACATTGCCATTTTTTCACTTTTCTTGCTACTAACACCTGTAGCTTATGCCGAAGGGAACATAATATTTTCAATTCCTCAAAAGGATTACTATTTCCTGGTCGGAGAACAAGCCTATATTCCTCTTAATATCACTAATTCAGGTAATAATGATATAAACGGCATCCTGGGATACACGCTTACACAGGAAATTAATAGTGGATCGGTTCACTTTTCAAGTTCCAATTCCAAATCAACGAACCTCCAGGTAAGCAAAGGTAACTCCACAGTTAACCTTGGGTTCGGGACCAGCGATAAGCCTGAAACTTTAAATGTATCGCTCAATTTCAATTACGATGACAATGGAAGCAAAGTTGTCAATCTTGGCAACATTGCCATACATTTTGTTGAAAAAGAATCCGATAAGCAAAATCAGGCCAATCCGATTCAGAGCTCTTCACAGGAAGCATCCACCACACAGCAAACAACAGATCCATTTGCACAACAAGAACAGCAAATTGCACAGCAAGAACAGCAAATGCAACAAATAATGCAACAGATGACCAATCAGCAATCTTCGCAAACTCCCCAGCAGGCTGCGCAAAACAATCAACCGGATCAGAATACCTCAGCACTAAAAGAGCAGATGCAAAAACAGGTGCAAAAACAGCAAGAAACACAGCAGCAATTCCAGAAACAAGTTGTAACTAACCAGAACTTCCAGAAGGCAAACCAGAAATTATCGGACCTTGGATACAATTTGACATCTATGAGTGCTAACCCTTCATCAAATAATACAGGAACCTTCACGGCAAGCTATGAGAAACAAAACGGTGATAAGGCAAGCATTCAGGGAGAAATGAATAATGGTACAATGAAGAGTTTACAGACGGATACAGCAGAAGACAAGCAAAAAATGAGGGACTTGCTTTCTCAGAACAAGGACTTCCAGAAGTATCTGAAGCAACTGCAAGATGATGGTTTTAACGAAGTCGATTCAACGTTTTCCCAGGAGAACAACACTACGGCTCTTCAGATACAATATGAAAATGCCAAAAATGAAACAGCTCAGATCAATGCAAAATTTGAAAACGGCAGTGTTGAGGATGTCGAACTTGTAAGAGAGCAGGAAAGGAACCTTTACCCCATATATCTCATAGGAATTCTGATATTGCTTGTTCTTGCTTATCTGGTGTACAACAAATATTCAGGTAAAAAGGAACAGAATACATTAGTTGAAGAGAAGATACCACTCCAGGAAGAAAACTTTGACTTCAGGGAAGAAGCAGAAAAACTTGTGGAAAAAGCAATATCGCTCTATGAAGAAAAGCAGTTCAAAGAAGCTTATGGAACTGCTGCACAGGCTCTGCGCTTATATCTAAGCTATAAATATGGATTGAAGAAAGAAGTCACAAACGCCGAACTGATAAATTACCTGAAAAACAAAGGCGTAGAATATGAGAAATTCGACAGATGCTTACAATTGTCCAGCCTCGTCGAATTTGCAAAACATATGCCTGATGATGGTGAGTTTGAAGAGATGATTGAAACAATTAAGGATACTATGAAGGATGAAAATAAGTAAAGAAGGACCTGCTCCGATCCTGAAGATATCCAGGGAGGGCATATTCGACAGGGCCTATCGAAGAGATCAAGGCCGGCCTAAAGCTCGTCACAAAGATCGCTAAGGAGAAAATACTTTAATCAAGTCATCTAAAAACTTCCTTCCACGCCCGAATGTTCACTTTGTGAGCAGATATCGGGCGGTCACTGACGAAAAAGACAGAAAAAGCAGAGAACAAAAGTTCTGAATATCAAGAAGTTTTTCACTTGCCAGTAGGCGCATAAGTCTACGTCCTGAGAAATCTCAACAGAATAAACTCTTTATGTCCTGAGCAAATCGATTGCATACATCAGACACGCTTGAATATCTTCATGGGTTAATCCGGGGTAGTTCTGAAGAATCTCAGTTTCAGTTCAATCATGAGCCTGCCAGTCGATAATGAACTCTACTGCAAGGTGTGTACCTTTGATAACTGGTTCGCCTGTAAGGACTGGGGGTCAATACTAATCGTTCTCGCCAGTTCATAGTACACATTATCAAAAAGCATACTTTTTTAGATTTGAAATGCTTTTTCATTGATATCTAATGTGAGTATTGAAAATTAAATTTTTATATGTGACCGTATCATGCTAGAAATCGAGTTTAAAGACATTTGTCCTCGAATGGGAAATAAAGAGGATTCATTTGAAGAGTTATGTTGCGAGATATTTTATAGGAAAATTAAAGCTCTTAGATCTGACTTAATTACATATAATCGTAATAGAGGTGCTGGGGGTGATGGGGGAGTTGAAGCATATTGGAAATTAACTGATGAGAAAGAAATAGGTATACAATGTAAGTATATTTTTACATATGCAGCATTAATTAAACAACTCACGAAATCTCTAGGATCTGCTACTACAATACATCCTAATTTAACCTGCTATGTTGTATGCATTCCATTTAATTTAACTACTAACACAAGTAAAGGGATAGGAGAACTAGAAAAATTTGAAAGTTGGTTGGAAACAAAGAAAGTAGAATTGAAGTTTAGTTTTAAAGTGTATTTATGGAATAAAAGTAAACTTCTAGATTATATAATAGAACTCGATACTAACAATGGATTAAAAAATTACTGGTTTAATAAAGAAATATTCCCAAATGGGTGGTTTGAGCAAAGAATTAATGAGGCAAAAGCACAAGCTGGAGACCGGTACACTCCACAGCTGTCAATAAGTGTCCCTTCTTTTGAGGAACTAGAAATATTCTCAAATCCTAAAGTAATGGTAGATAAAAATAAGCAAATCAATTTAACAATAAATGAAAAAGTGGATAATTGGAATCGTTCATATAATCTAAAGGAAACCACAAAAGAAAAAATATCAACACCTTATGACGAAATAAAAAGCGGTCTAGATGAAGTTATTGAAACACTAACCAAGATTTATACAGATGATTGGAATCAAGAAATAAATACAGATATATCTGAAAAACTACTAAATTTACTCGATAGATTTCAAAATTATGAATCGTTAGTCTTCGAAGAGTTTAAGACGAAAGGCGGGGTAGATACTCCTAGTTACCGCCAATACATGACAGAATATATGGCCACTTTTCCTGCTGAACATCTAGATTCAACTCGTGATATGATTCTTTGTCTTAAAGAACTTCTGTCACTTTTGACATCAAATAAAATAAAACTATCATTTTCAAAAACTGTCCTTTTAAAAGGTCCTGCAGGAATTGGAAAGACACATCTAATTATTGATCACGCTTTAAGTCGAAAAGATCGTGGGGCAATTAGTCTAGTTTTTTATGGGGAAGACTTCGATCATGACGATCCATGGACCACGATAAGTAAAAAATTGGGATTATCCGGCAACCTCTCTAGAGATGAGTTCTTGGAATGTCTATCTATAGCATCCGCAGAAACGCAAGAGCCAATACTAATTTATATAGATGCACTAAATGAATCTAAGGATCACAAAAAATGGAAAAGATGGTTCCCATTAATATGTGAACAATTAAAACCATATCCAAAGATACTTCTTTGTGTTTCTTGTCGTGACACTTATATAACTGAGATTTTTAACGATATAAATTCAATTCCACAGATTGACCATAATGGTTTTTCTGAGTGCGAATTTGAGGCGATTACTGAGTTTTTTAATTACTACAAAATTGAACATCCTACATCACCTTTGTTGCAGAAAGAGTTTACAAATCCTCTATTTTTACACTTGGTTTGTAGTACTTTAAAAGACAAAGAACCATCTTCATTACCATTGGGTCAACAGGGTTTTTTAACTATAATGAACTCGTTCCTTAAAAAGAAAAATAAAGTAATTTCATCTGCAATTGACTGTGATCCTCGTGACAACATAATAAATAAAGCATTATTTGCTTTAGCAAAATCAATTGGTCAAAGCTCTTCAAATTATATCAAACTAGATGAAGCAAAGAGAATTGTAAATAATATACTACCAAGATCTGGTTATACTGACTCATTATTTATTCAATTAGAAAAGGAGAATTTAGTATCTGTAATACCATCAATGCTTAATGAGGATGGTTTACCTGAATATAACGTTAGATTCACATTTGAAAGGATTCAGGATTTCCTTATTGTAAGAGAAGCAATAAAAGATTTAGATAAATCATTAGTTCGAGATTCATTTAATGAAGGAAATCCATTATATTTTATACTTAATAGTAATTGCACGGAAAATATTAGATTGGGTTTGCTAGAGGCTTGTTCAATCATTATTCCTGAGAACTATAATGTAGAACTAACAGAGCTCATCGATATAAATAATTCAAGTTTTGAAGATGACATTTACAATGCAATATTTAGAAGTTTTGAGTGGAGAAGTTCCAAAGCATTTTTTGATAAGACCAGATATCTTGTTTTAAGTCAATTACGTAAAAATTTTAATAATGCAGTTTTAATTGACTCATTATTAGCCACATCTACCAGAAGCGACTGCTTATTAAATGGAGAATTCCTACACAATTTTTTGGAAAGGCTTAATTTAACGACAAGAGACCCATTCTGGAATTTTAATATTCACGAAAACTATGAGCTTAAGCAAAATGTTTATCGTCTTATATACTGGGCTAAAAACGCTAATTTAGAACACATTAATATTGAGTCTTTAACGCTATGGGCAATAATTCTCTCATGGTTTTGTGCATCTTCTGACAGAAGAATTAGAGATCAGTCTACTTTAGGATTGACTCGACTTTTTATAACTAATCCACAGATAATTACTCCCATAATAAGCAAATTCAATTCGGTTGATGATGAATACATCTTAGAGAGAGTTACGTTAGCAGCGTACGGAGCTATCTTGAAATTAGGGTTTTTCGATTCCTTAAAAGAGATTGCACAAACAGTATACAATTTATTTCTTTATAAGAAGATTCCCTGCAACGCACTTATCAGAGACAATCTAAGATTGATACTTGAATTTGCAAATAACATGGAAAAATTACCTGATAACGCAGATATAAATGTATTTAGGCCACCTTATGAAAGTATTTGGCCTTTAGAAATCCCTAAACAGGAAATAGTTGATGAAATAATTTCTTGTGAAGAGTTCTCCAATATTCCAGAAATGTATTTGGGAAGCTATGGATTTGGAACAGATTTTGCTCATTACATTGTAGAAAGAGTATTTTATAATTTTGATTTAAAATCACTTAATATTACTAAAAATGATATTTATAATTGGTTTTTGTACTCCGTTAAAGAAATGGGTTATCCTGGGTATAATTCAAAATGTTATATGTATGATATGTATCTGAGATCCAAATATGGAGGAGGGCGGAGTAAACCCAGTTGGGCGGAGAGATTAGGAAAAAAGTATTATTGGATTTTATTCTACAGATTAATTGGTATTCTGTCAGATAATTTAGATTACATTAAATACTACAGTGATCCCGTAAGCAAAAAATCCAACAGATTGCAGAGTCTTGGCATAAGGCACTACACAATGGATCCAACTGATTTAAGATATAGTATTTTCAAAAAAGTAGGTTCGCATGATTGGTGGAATCCTGTTGATTATAATTTTTCAACCGTAAAAGACATTTCTCCAGAGGAGTGGATAAAAACTCTTGACCTACCAAGTGTATATAAAGCAATAAAAGCATTTGATAACGAAAACAGACAGTGGATTAATTTATCACTTTCTAAGGAAAATAAAGAAAAGAACCCAACTCAATCTGAAAAACTCACCGGTTTCAATAGAAAGGTTACTACTGTCATAAGATCGATATTAGTTCCTAAAAAAGAAACAAAACATTATCGGAAAGGCATTAAGGAAATGAAGGATCAATTCGAAATATACACTTCATCTTTCAATCAACATAGTCACTCTATTTATTTAGCAGAGTATCCTTATAGTGAAGCTGTCCAACAAGATTTATTATATGGAGATCTGTACTTAGAACTTACTGAGATTTTACCTAATACGACAACTGCATACTCAAATGAGATAAGTATGCTTAGAGAACAAAGCTTTGAATATGACTTTTCAAATGACGAACGTTCTGAGACAATAGAATTTCCTTTGCCAATGTTCATAAGTAAACTAAACCTCAAATGGGATGGAGACAGCAGTTGGGTGGACAGTTCAAATGAGGAAATAATAATTAACATAAAAAATAAAACGTGTAGAGGCTTAATAATAAGGGAAGATAAATTAGTACATTTATTAAACAAAATAGAAATGGATATTATTTTCGTAGTTCTCCAAGAAAAATTGATATATTCTATGAATAAGACGCATTCCAATCTTGTCCAAAAGATTTCCCACTATTTATATTCGAATGGGAAATTTAGTAAGATTCATGAAAAAGAAATTGATTGAAGCATATAAATTTTTTCACAATTTATTTGTAAATTAATTTTTTACTAAATACCGTCGTAATTCATCCATTTCTACAACCTATATTATCACAAATCGATACCACTTGAGCCAGAATAATTTTCATTAAAAAAGTTCCTATCCCACATCTTTCGAACCTGGAATCAACCGCCAGTCTTGCAATTTTAACCGCTGGATATTTTCGATAGGGGTAAGATTCTATTCCATCAATTACATTTTTGGTTTCAATTGTGTCGGCTGCTAGAGAATAGAATCCGGCCAGAGAACCATTGCAAAAACATAATCGTGTTCGGTTGACTAAATTATTTTGATCTAAAAAGGCATTAGTCTTTAAAAAATCATTTAACTCTTCACTTTCGCAGTTAAAAGAAGAAAGATCGTCAGCTTCATAGAGAGGCAGTATAATAAGTTCATTGTCGAGATTCTCGTGCTTTAAGTTCTCTGACTTTTCGCTCGTTTTTCTCATATAATTCCCTGCCTTCGGCAATCATAGCTAAGACTAAAGGTGATGCTTTTGGGTTGTCATCATATTCGATGAATCGTTTTGCATCCTCTCCCTCAAGGACTAACCCTAACTCAACTGGTTTTGCCATTAATTTTACCTCATTTCATTATTTAGTAGTCAGCTTTATTTATAACTAACTTACAAGGACTTACTAACTTAATTACAAGCATAGATGCTGCTAACAGTGTGTCATTTATAACACGCTTTTTATGGCAACTTCCAATTCTCCTTTTGCTTTTTTTTCGTCAGTAACCGCCCGATATCTGCTCACAAAGTGAACATTCGGGCGTGGAAGGAAGTTTTTAGATGAATTTAAAAAAGAAATTGAAAAATTAAAAGCAACCCTCTGTTCGCCCTTTCTTCATTTTTGACATCACATTATTTTTTACTATATGCTCGTATTTTCTCCAGCTTTGAGCATCTATTTCGGGCATTGAGACGATGAGAGCTTCGCTTCTTTTCTGATCGGTGCAGGAATCGATTGCTTTCTGGATGGCGGCAGGGTCTTTATTTCCGATCAGGTCTATGATTTTTATTTCCTTGATAAAACGGGAAATTGCAGTCATGGGAATTTCATTTAAGTAGGACAGAGGGGATTTTGAACCGATTATTTTTCTTGAGCCTGCCATTGTAGAAACTCCATTTTCGGCAAGTGAGACCAGGGACTGACCTGCCCAGTGGGCGCTTTCTTTTCCGCAGACGACCAAGTAGTTTATGTTTGGATTTGCAAGCACATTGGTTATTATCTTTTCAATCCCAAAGTTTGCAGTAAAACAGGTTCCGCAGATTGCATAGTTCTTAAGTCCCCATTCCTTGTAGTCAGAGGCAAGAGTTACCACAGCTACACTCGAATTTGTGTCTCCTACTACGTAGTTACCGGAAGTTATAGGCCATTCCATAGCGTTTTGCTCCTCGTTTTGCTTTTATAATTTATAACCAATTTTTATTGGAATAGATTTTTATTGGAATTTATCTTTTAGTTCAAATGTGTAAGTCCTGTTCTCATTGTAAAAGCAAATTTAGTATTAAGACAGGCTCTTAATATTTCCTGACCTCGATTTAACATAATAATTTTATGGAATACTGTATGATTGAACAGCTATATACCCGGTCTGCAGCAAATATTATACTGCAGCAGTGACTATCATAATATACTATCATAATACTATCATAATACACTCAGTAATTACAGGTCCTGATTTCCGTACAAAAGAGCTCTCTACTTAGAGTCAGTCCAAAAATTCAATATATGATGCAAACAATGTGTAATTTATAAAACGCTTTTTATGGCAACTATCGATTCTATTTTTGCTTCTTTATTGCCAGTTAGCAAGAGGAAGTAAATAAATTAACTTCTCCGTACATGGAAACCATTTTAAATGATCTACGTAATATAAATAAAGATATTGAAACTTTGGAGACATCTAAGAGATATCTGTCTGATCAATTGGCTATCAGAAAACAGCAATAGAATAATATGGAGATAGTTAGGTCTTAGCCTGCAACATGGAGATAGTTAGGTCTTAGCCTGCTTGTCTATTCTCTTACTTCTCTTAGTAGATATAGGTTACAACACTTTTCTGATAGGTTCTAAATTAAAACTGTGACTTATTCAAAAGGGTCTGAAAAAAGAAATCTCTTTTTCAGTCCTGGATTGCATAATTTCCAGTCTTGGATTTAACGTAAAAGATAGAAAAAATACATGTCTTTCTAGAGTTTCCATTATTATTTGTATGAGCTAATCTCAAAAACCAATAACGCCTCATTGAATTTCGAAGATAGGAGACTCAATATAGCTTCTGATCATGAAAAATTGACTTGAAAAAACATTGGTTTTAGGATGGACTCTATATGTATAATGACTGCTTCTAATCTCTTTCATTTACACCTTAAAAATATCAGTCATTTTATATTAAAGAAAAGAAATAAATAGATGATCACATCTAGTATTAGAAATAAGAATTATTTAATTAGAAAAAAGCCACCTCTGAGATGAAAAACAATGGATAAATTAGAAAAAATATTCGGGAAAACTGCACAGATGACAGTCCTCAAGAACCTTATTGAAAGACAAAACGAACCAACTTATCTTTCAGGAATAGCTGAGGAAACTGGATTGTCACATGCAAGCGTATCACGGGTTATCACACCTTTGGTTGGATCAGGAGTTGTCACAGAAAAACCCTTCGGAAAGCAAACTAGAATTTTCCAGTTGAACATGGAAAGCGAAGCTGCAAAGTTGATAGTTGATTTTTACAAAAAAATTAACCAGACAGAAATTGAAGCCTAAACAACAATAAGCATGACATGCCTTTGGCATAGGATGCTTTAACTTCTTTTTTATTTTTTAAACTATTATTTATCCGGTTATTATTGTTTTATTAGATTATATCGTTTATATTCCGAACACATTAACCCTCCACAACTGGCATTTTCTTAGCTTCATGAAATTAGGTCTGAAATGACAGAAGTCGATGTGATTTTTATCATCGAGATATATGGTTCAACGAGTTACGTTGTGCAACGTGTGACTGAGGGAAATAAATAAGGGACTTGATCATTGTAAATCGCACTACATGTCGGAAGAAAAAAACTGTTATTCGAAAAAAGACATATTCCAGACTGGAAGTGTCTCTGAGCCAAGTAAAGGGCTTGTCTTCGCGATGGCCTGTGCATGTGGAATCGCAGTGGCAAACATATACTATAACCAGCCAATGCTTGGGGTTATCACTCGTTCCTTTCCAGGTGAATTGGCTCCCAGCCTTATTCCGACTGCTACCCAACTCGGTTACGCACTCGGATTACTGCTTCTGGTACCCCTGGGAGATCTGATAGAACGCCGCCGGCTCATCGTGTGGCAGTTCCTTGTTTTGGCCTTATCACTGCTTTTTGCCGCCACTTCATCTACTGGTTGGGCCCTGCTGGGCGCCTCACTTTGCATTGGCTTTACTGCCTCTGTCACGCAGCAGATAATACCGGCTGCCGCATCTCTGGCCTCTGATAACCGTCGAGGTGCAATTATCGGCAGCGTTATGAGCGGATTGCTGAGCGGTATGCTTTTAAGCCGGATTCTCGCCGGTTTTATCGCTACTCACTACGGCTGGAGAGCAATGTTCTGGCTTGGAATTCCTCTGGTTCTGGCTGGCGCGGCAGCAATGGCACTGTTATTGCCGCTCAGTCGGCCATCAGCTTCGATGAAATATGGTCTGCTGCTTCGTTCACTCCTACAACTTTGGCGCGAGGAATCCAGGCTACGTCGCGCCACCGTGATACAGGGATTAATCTTTGCCGTGTTCAGTGCCTTCTGGACGATCCTCGCACTACATCTCGAACAGCCTCCTTTCCACCTAGGCGCCGATGTTGCAGGACTTTTTGGAATCATTGGGATGGTGGGAGTGTTGGCTGCTCCTATAGCTGGACGTCTAGCTGACCGTCGGGGACCGGGCAAGGTCGTTTCTACAGGTGCGTTTGCCGCTCTGCTAGCCTGGCTGATTCTTGCAGGCTGGAATTCTCTTGCTGGCCTTGTCTTCGGGGTTATGTTTCTTGATTTTGGGATGCAGAGTGCCATGGTTGCCAATCAGCAGATAATCTACGGGCTTAAGCCGCAAGCACGCAACCGGGTGAATAGTTTGTTCATGGTAGGGATGTTTATTGGCGGTAGCCTCGGATCTGGAGGTGCAATGCTGGCCTGGAAAGTAGCAGATTGGCAGGGAGTTGCCGGCTCTGCTATTGCTGTAGCACTTACAGCTTTCCTTACAGCTTTCCTGGCGCCGCTTTTGCTCCAAAATAACCATTCATGAAAAAGTCTCAGAATTTTAGAATTGCATGGGTTATTGATATTGCATGGATTATTGATATTGCATGGATTATTGATATTGCATGGGTTATTGATATTGCATGGATTATTGATATTGCATGGATTATTGATATTGCATGGGTTATTGATATTGCATGGATTATTGATATTGCATGGGTTATTGATATTGCATGGGTTATTGATAGTTGTTTACTATTCAACAATAAAGTTTAATGGAAAATATTTATCTGCAGAAACAGGGACAGAAAACACTAAAAGACATTATCAAAGAAGGAAAAATGGAAAAAATACTGTTCAGTGGTGAATCATTATATTTTCAAACCCTTAAACTTCCAAACCCGTAACTAACAACTTTCCAATTTTGGTAAAAGCTTCACTGTTTAAAAACTTTAATTTACTTTTCAGAATTATTTAAGTTTCAATATTTAATTATACAATTTTAGGCAAAATTAAGTACATGAAAATAGCATCTTTTATAAGTTTAAAAGTATTATCATTAGGTTATAAATTGTTATGGAACATAAAAGAAGGAAGGTTTAACATAATAATATAGATCAAGGGATGACACTATTGAATTATTTTAAAGTTAACAATTATTTTCATAGATTACTAGATAATTTATATATATCTAAAGTGATAAAAAATAGTGCGATAGTTACATATAATTTGTAAATAATTATAGAAAGTTGACTGTTTTGTTGCCTAAGAAAGGAGACTTAAGGGGAAACTGAAAGTGAAAAATGAGCAGTCTCAAGCAATAGACTCAAATCCTGTGCTCAGTGTGGCAAAGGATGGAGTTATTCTTTACTCCAACAAGGCAGGGGAGCCCTTATTGCGTGATTGGGGCATAAGGGTCGGAGAAAAATTGCCTCTACGTCTCGAAATTTTTGTTCAGAGGGCAATTTCCCGGAAAAGTATTGAAAAAATAGAAGTCACTATGGGCAAAAAAGTATACTTTATTGTTTTTCACCTCTCGCCTGAACAAGAATGCGTAAACATTTACGGATTTGACATAAGTGACCGTAAAAAACTTGAGAGAAAATGTCCGGAAAGCGAAACTCAAGAAAAGGAAAAACTGGAGCTTTCCAGGATTATTGATACGAAAGCAGTCCAGTCCCTTATGAGTGATTTTTATACGCTTGCTCATATCCCTATGGCTTTACTTGATCTTGAAGGTAATATTCTGGTAAGTGTTGGATGGCAGGATATCTGCATAAAATTCCATAGAGTTAGTCCTGAAGCCTGCAAGCATTGCGTAGAAAGTGACATAAATCTAACTGCTGGCGTTGTTCCGGGAGGATATAAGCTGTATAAATGTAAAAACAATATGTGGGACGTAGTAACTCCAGTTATGGTAGAAGGACAGCACGTCGGCAATATATTTTCAGGACAGTTCTTTTTTGATGACGAGCCTCTGAACTATGAGCTTTTTCGGTCTCAAGCTAGACAATATGGCTTCAATGAAGAAGAATATCTAAAGAAGCTTAAAAAAGTTCCCCGGCTTAGCAGGGAAGCTGTGGATACAAGCATGGCTTTCTTCATGACTTTTGCTAATATGATTTCACAACTAAGCTACAGCAATATCAAGCTATCTAAATCACTGGCCGAACGTGATGCAGTTGTAGATGCACTACGAGAAAGCGAGAAACGTGAGCATGCTCGTTCAGAGGAATTGACAGTATTGTTAGATGCCGTGCCTGTTGCCGTGTATATAGCACATGACCCTCAAGTGTTTCAGATAACTGGTAACCGACTCTCCTATGAATGGCTACGAATTCCTGCAGGTACAAACTTTTCCAAATCTGCGCCTGAAGGAGAGAAGCCCGAGATGTTTAAATTACTCAAGGATGGAGTTGAGCTCCAACCTGAAGATATGCCGTCGCAATTGTCGGCTACGGGCATAGAGATAAACGACTGCGAACTGGATATCGTATCTGCTGAAGGTAAGATACGACATGTACTGGGCAATGCAAGACCCTTGCTTGATGAACAGGGAAATATACGCGGATCTATTTCTGCATTCATAGATATCACCGAACGTAAAAAAGCAGAAGAAGCTATTAAGTTGTCAAATCTTTATAATCGCAGTCTAATTGAAGCCAGCCTTGACCCTATGATAACCATCGGGCTTGATGGCAAAATTATGGATTTAAATGATGCTACAGAACAGGTCACTGGATATTCCAGAAATAATTTAATTGGAACTGATTTTTCAGATTACTTTACTGAGCCTGAGAAAGCCCGTGCAGGCTATCAGCAGGTATTCAAAGATAGTGAAGTTCGGGATTATCCTCTGGAGATTCGGCATAAGGATGGACATATAACTCCAGTTTTGTACAATGCTTCAGTTTATAGAAATGAGAATGATGAGGTTACTGGCGTCTTTGCTGCTGCACGTGATATTACCGAGCTCAAGCGAGCAGAGGAAGCACTACTGGAAAGCGAATCACGTTTGAGACTGGCCCAGGTCTCTGCAGGCGCAGGCATATGGGACTGGAATATGTCTGCCGACAAGATTGAATGGTCCAAAGACCTATTCTGCCTCTTTGGTTTAGATCCCAAGAAATCTGATGCTAGCTTTGACTTATGGAGAAGTGTGATCTATCCTGACGACAGGCTGGTTGCGGAAAAACGGATTGAAACAGCAATCAACAACCACATATCCCTCACGAGCGAATACCGGATCGTGCTCCCATCGGGAGAAGTGCGGTGGATCAATGCCCTTGGTAATACGACCTACGACAACAATGGTAAGCCTCAGCGTATGTCCGGTATTTGCATTGACATTACTGAGCGCAAACGGGTCGAAGAGGCGCTGCGGGATAGTGAAGAGCGCTTCCGTGCTCTGGTGACTGCCAGTTCAGAAATGGTATATCGCGTAAACCCTGATTGGAGCGAGATGCGATATTTCTATGGTCGAGGTTTTCTTGCCAATACGGAAAGCCCAAGCAACACATGGATTCATGAATATGTTCCTCCAGAAGATCAGCAGCATGTAATGGCAGTCATCAATGAAGCTATACGGACGAAGACTACTTACGAACTGGAACATAGAGTCCGTTTAGCAGATGGTAACCTGGGATGGATTTTCTCGCGTGCGGTTCCGATGCTAGACGAAAATGGCGAAATCGTTGAATGGTTTGGAGCTGCCAGTGATATCACGAAGCGCAAAGAAGCAGAAGTTAAGTTAAAAAAAGCACATGAAAATTTAGAAAAAATGGTTGAAGAGCGTACCGCAGAACTTGAAAAAGCTTACAACTCGCTGAAAGAAAGTGAAAAAGGTCTTGCTGAAGCTCAAAAAATGTCTCATATTGGAAATTGGGAGTGGGATATGGCAACGAGCAAAGTATACTGGTCTGAGGAAATGTATCGTATATTTAGACGCGAATCTCAAGAATCAGCACCACCTTATAACGAGTTTTTAAATTGCATCCATCCAGATGATCGAGACTATGTGGATGCTGCCCTTGCCATTAAGAAAGCTGTAAAAGGACAAACTAACAGTATTGAATATAGGATTATCCTGGCTAATGGGGAAGAACGTATAGTCCACATGCAATCTGAAGTTATTTTTGATGAAAAAAACAACCCTCTTAGAGCTAAAGGAATTATTCAGGATATTACAGAACGTAAAGAAGCAGAAAAAGCCTTAGCAAATGTTGAGATTGTACGTAAAAAGGAGATTCACCATAGGATTAAGAATAATTTACAAGTAATCTCTTCCCTTCTTGACCTTCAGGCTGATAAGTTTGATAACCCGAGAGTTATCGAAGCTTTTAGAGAAAGCCAGAACCGAGTTATATCTATGGCTCTCATCCACGAAGAACTTTATAAAGGAGAAGGAACCGATGCATTAGATTTTTCAACGTATATTAGAGAGTTAACGGAAAATCTTTTCCAGACTTACAGCCTTAAAAGTAAAAATATCCACCTCTCAATGGATCTGGAAGAAAATGTGTTTCTTAATATGGATACCGGTATTCCTTTAGGAATAGTTATCAATGAGCTCGTTTCTAATTCTCTCAAACATGCATTTCTCGGCAAAGATAGGGGAGAAATCCAAATTAAATTACATAGAGAAAAAAACAGTAAATATAAAAAGGAAAAGGAAGCAAATAGGGCTAACAGTTTTATTTTAGTTGTTTCAGATAATGGTGTAGGCATTCCTGAAAATCTTGATATTAAAAATGTTGATAGTCTTGGCATACAACTGATAACTACTCTCGCAGATCAGTTAGATGGGGAGTTTGAATTAAAAAGGAACAATGGCACAGAGTTCACTATGAGATTTACAGTAATAGATAAAAGATAATCAGCTCAAGTAGGTTTAAAATCACAAGAAAAATAGATAAAAATTTGTTAATAGATAAGGTTATAATTTGGTAATATATATGATTATAATTTGGTAATATATAGTATAATTTGATGATATATAGTATAATTTGATAATATATAGTATAATTTGATAATATATATTTTAATTGAGTAATAGTTAGGAATATAAATAGAATAGGATATGTGTGTTGTTACATATCCACCGCAGTTGCTATACACATTTATTCGGAAATTGACCTTTACAAGCCTAATAATTGCATTACTCTTTTTTAAAGGTCTGTGCCCTGCCCGGACCTACTGAAATGTAGTTAATCGGGACTTTCATCAGTTCTTCCAGTCTCTTGACATAATTTCTGGCATTTTCCGGAAGTTCATCGAAGGCTTTTACTTCGGCAAGATCAGTTTCCCATCCAGGAAGGTCTTCGTAAACAGGCATACACTCAGCAAGATCCTCAGTAAGTTCCGGAGGATAATCAATGTTTTCTCCCTTGAAGGTGTAGCCAGTGCAAATCCTGATGGGATTAAGGCCTGAGAGTACATCCAGTTTGGTCAGGGAAATCTCGGTATATCCATTAAGCGCAATGGCTTTCTTCAGCAGAGGCAAATCAAACCATCCACATCTTCTACCCCTACCGGTAGTAGTCCCAAATTCTCCTCCGGCTTTCTGTAGTCTTTCTCCGAGTTCTCCTGTTAGTTCCGTTGGAAGTGGGCCTTCACCGACTCTTGTGATATAAGCTTTTACTATAGCAATTACGTTATTTACTCTTGTAGGTCCAACTCCGAGGTTAGCACAAGCCGAACCTGCAATTGTAGAAGAAGAAGTTACGAATTTCTGTGTCCCATGTATAACATCAAGATGCGTACCCTGGGCAGCTTCAGCCATTACATGTTTTCCTTCATCAAGAGCTTTGTTAATTTCTTTGGAAACATCTGTTACATAAGTGGCAAACTGTTTTCCCAGCTCAAGATATCTTTCAATTAGTGCAGGGTCTCTAACGATTTTAGGATCTCCTCCCAATGCTGCTATTTCCTTTTCTTTCTGGGGAGCAAGTTCCTCAAGTCTTGCAAGAAAACGCTCACGGTTCACAAGTTCAGCCATGCGGAATTCGTCTCTTGCCACTTTATCAATATACGCATAGCCTATTCCGCGTTTTGTAGTCCCGATTTTCGTTTCCCTTGATGCTTCCCTTAGCCCATCCATCTCAATGTGGTAAGGCATGATTATGCTTGTCTTCGCATCGACTCCAAGCTTTTCGGCATTTACCTGTATGCCGTGTTTTTCAAACATTATGATTTCTTCGGCAAGAACCTCAGGATTCAGGACAACCCCAGGCCCGATCAGAACTCTTGCATCAAGCAGAATACCTGAAGGGATCAGGTGCAATTTGTAAACCTCATCTCCTACTTTAACCGTATGGCCTGCATTGTTCCCTCCCTGGAAGCGGGCAACAATGTCGAAATCTTTTGCAAGAAGATCTACAATTTTGCCTTTTCCCTCGTCACCGAACTGCGAGCCCGTGATTATCGTAAACATAAAGTTCTGATTTGGGCTTAACTATTAATAACTTTTTGCTACCCAAGCCCCGTCACCCGATTCCCGTCTTGGGAGGAAGGTGCCCTTTTCGCTCCGCTACGTTTCGCTCAAGAAGGCTAAACGATAATGAAGATACTGAGCTGAACCAATATGATCGACTTATGACAAGAGAGACTGAGAGACTATATATTATCAACGCGCTTCAGGAAGTTGATTTACCCAAGTTTTGTTTTGGATCAGGTGGTGCAGGCCTTTTAAATAAAGGCCCGACCGCAAATTTTTTTGAAATATTTTGATCGCAACTTTTCGGGCGGGAATCTTGACCAAAAACCTCATCCGGCGTGATCAAAAGGCATAATACAAATTTTTTAAAAGTGCTTGATTTTAACCTGACAGAAAAGACGGCAATGAGATTTAGATAAAGGAGAAACTGAGGATCAGCAGGCTGAGAAGCATGAGTATTATTGAAAGGATTGCGACAGTTTTTGCACTTTCTTTGTCGCTTCCGAAGATGATTGGAATCGGGCCGAGCATGATTACTCCTCCAGTTTTGATTTCGGATTCGACCTTTCTTTCAGAGGGCTTCTCATGTAGAGAGCTCTCAAAGTTTGAAGTGCTCTCAAATCTTGAGCCTTTTCCAGATGTGTCTGTTCTGCTTGAATAGCTTTGCGTCGATCTGGATTCCTGGTACATGCTTAAAGCTACGCCGATCATAATTAGCAGAAATCCGATGAGTATTGTGAGAATTCCAATCGAAAAAAACATGCTTTCATCAGTCAACGTTTAGTTTTCCATAGGAATAGATAGAATACTGAGATTATTAATCCAAGTGCCAGCATATTTGTTGTTATTTCAGGAGACGAGCCAAAAACTATCGGGATTGGACCGATCATTATCAGTCCACCCATCTGGCTGTTTGCTGGATGATGTATAATAGTAAGAACTGTACCTAGTAATAATATAATAATACCAACAAATATAACTGCTGTGCCTACTCTTAGAAAATCCTGAGATGTACGCATGTCGAATAATATAATGCTTTTATTATTAAACATATCTTTCTAACTTTTTGCATCCGTAGTTTGTTCTGTCTTAAAGGCTTACAAAAAATGGCGCCATTTTCCTACACGTTTTTTCGCTCAAGTCGGGAAATGGTTATATTCGTTGTTCTTTTCAGTCAGGATTAGAACTAGTAAAAGATCTAGCTTAAAAATCTAATTTAAATCTAATGATAGTGTGCCAATTTTTCTGTAAAATAATAAATATCAAAAAGTTGTGGAGTAGAAAATTCCATATCGGAAGATCAATTATCTACATAGTACGTAAAAACTTGAATTCAAATTTACAGTAAATTCGAGACACTGCCTGATCTTTTAAAAATCTAATTTAATGAGCTAAGATAATGAGCTAAGATAATGAGCTAAGATAATGAGCTAAGATAATTATATAAATAAAGTAATTGAAGAGTTAAGTTAAAGGGTTTGACTGAAAAGTTAAGTTAAAAGCTCAGTTTTTTATAAATTTTTGGTCTGGCTTCTTTCCTGAATAATTTGCCGGAATCTGGAGAATGCAACAGCACGTATAATATAGAAAAAAGAAATATGATGACTGAATGGAATACAAATGTTGATAAATTCGACACGAGTGCCCGAAAGCAATTTAATCAAAGAACCGAATAGATTCTTAACTGGGATATTATACAGGCAGTCGGGATATAAAAATGATTACAGGCGTGGCAGGAACTTATATATACCCTTTTTATATTTATGTATATATTTAATCTGAACATGTTAACATTCACTGTGAAAAGTAAGAGTACCTTTTAAATGTCATTTTACCCTTTGATCTTTGCGAGTCATACTACAACGGGGATTTTATGAATAGAATTCTTGATTTCCCGTTTCTCAGGCTTTACTTCTTGTAAAAGCCAAGACAAAATGTGATCATCCTGAGATAAACGATATAGGCGAATAGATAAAAGATATAGACGAATAATCCCTCCGGGAAATAACGCTTAAAGCTTAAATGAGTAACTGGACTGAGTAACTGGTCATGCCTGGTTACTGGTCATGGACCTGTATTATAGATCCCACAGACCAGTTGCTCTTCAAATCAACTTATTATAAATCAATAATTTCCGAGTGAACTAATCTTTAGATCATATAAACAGTATAAACTCAATTTCACGCGATAAAAAAGGTGGTTTCAAGTGCCAGACGACAGTGCAATAAGATCTTCTCTAGAAGATATCAAAACAAGGATAGAGCTCCAGCTTGAGAGCGGGAAGATCAATGCTGAAGATGTGAAATCTCTCTTAACCGAAATAGAAATCATGAGAGTCCAGAATGAGACCATGAAGGCCCGACTCCTTGAAGCAAGTGTAGCTACAGGCAGGCACCTTCAGGAAATCAACAAATTGAAAGCTCATCTGGAACAGCTTACAGAGCCTCCTCTCTTTATTGCAACTATTCTCGAGGTAAACGGAGAAATCGCACTTATAAGGCAGCATGGGAATAATCAGGAGGTTCTTACCCAAATCCCTGAAGAATGTATTGGAAAGATTGAGCCCGGCATGAGAGTTGCAGTAAACGGTGCATATTCAATTATTTCCGTAGTCAGCAGGGCTGCCGATGTGCGGGCTCAGGTAATGGAGCTCATTAACTCTCCTGGGGTGGACTACAGCATGATTGGCGGGCTGGATGACGTACTTCAGGAAGTCAGGGAAAGCGTTGAACTGCCACTCACCGAGCCCCAACTTTTCGAGGAAATCGGAATCGAACCCCCTTCAGGTGTCCTGCTCCACGGGGCTCCAGGCACGGGCAAGACCCTTATTGCAAAGGCTATAGCTTCTCATGCAAAAGCAACCTTCATCCGAATGTCGGGATCTGACCTGGTCCAGAAATTTGTAGGTGAAGGCTCAAGGCTTGTCAAAGACATTTTCCAGCTTGCTAGAGATAAGTCCCCAAGCATTCTCTTTATAGATGAAATCGATGCTGTTGGCAGCATGAGGACCTATGACGGAACCAGTGGTTCGGCCGAGGTCAACAGGACAATGCTTCAGCTACTTGCAGAGATGGACGGTTTTGATCCTAAAGGCAATGTAAAGGTTGTTGCTGCAACCAACAGGATTGACCTACTTGATCCTGCTCTCCTCAGGCCTGGCAGGTTTGATCGGTCTATCGAAGTCCCACTCCCTGACGAGAAAGGAAGGGCTGAAATCCTTAAAATTCACACCCGCAAGATGAACCTTGCAGACGACGTGGATTTCGAAAAACTGGCAAGAGTCATGACCGGTATGAGCGGGGCGGAAATCAGCGTTATCGTCAAAGAGGCAGGAATTTTTGTGCTCCGCAGGCGCGGTAAACAGATCACCATGGCCGACTTCCTGAAAGCACATGAAAAAGTCGTAAGCACTGAAGAACCTGCAATTCCTCAGGCTATGTTCGTATAAAGCTGTTCTGATAGTCAAACAGACAACCAAAGCCTGAGAAACGGGAACCGGATTACTCTTCAAGTTTAAAAATAAGTTAAAAGAGAAATGAAAATATTTATGAATATTTATATAAACTTGCCAGATGGAATAAAACCATCACGGCAGTTTCTCTATTTTTTAAGAACTCAGACGAAAGATTTATATTTTATAAATTACTTGAAGATATGCTGCCTGAAAGGCAAAGTATAATAAAATAACAAACTGCTCCGATAGTGTAGCTCGGCCAATCATTCAGGACTCTCACTCCTGCGACTGGGGTTCAAATCCCCATCGGAGCACTTTTCCTTTTTTACGACCTTTCTATAGCTTTTTTAACTTTAGATTTTAGGACTAAGAGACCGATCTATTGCATTTATGTTTAATACTTGAGTCTAATTCCAATATAAATGCAGAAATCTTTAACTGTAATAGAAAACGACGTTTAAAGCTTGAATCAATGAACGGATTGTCCTAAGATAATAAAGTTAAGGTTGCAAAGTGTCAATTTTTAGATATTCTCATAAAAATCGTCTTTACAGAAACTATGCTATCTGCCTTCACCCCATAAGTTTCAAACATGTTTTCTATCGATGTCCTAATTAGCTTGGAAAAAATAAAACCAAATGTATGGGTCATTATCAGCTTATAATCGTCACCGTTATTTATGTAATCTACAGTATCAAACCAGTTAGTTATCTTGAGATTGATAACTAACCCATCTATGACTTCTTTAAGACTACACTCCTCAAGAGACTTCTGAAAGTAGAGCTCTATTGTATATTCTATGATTTTATCTCGGCTGAAAAGCTCACTTAAAAGCTCAACATCAGTGGTTTCTATTAGGAATTTAAAGGCATTTTTTTCGATGATAACTGCTGATTTTGCCCGTTTAATGAGCATCCAGTACTTCTCTTCCAAGGTTAACGCTGGACCCTTTTTTGAGCTATTTTCCAGATTATCCAGTGCAAGTTCTAAGGTTTTTTGCTGCGTTTCAAATTTTTCTGAGTATTTTTTTAGTAATTCCCAGTGTCTCTGCGAGATTGTGGTTGAAATTCGGTGTGTTTTCAAAATATTTCACCCCGGACTTCAAACATCTTATATAATTTATTAATATTTCAATACAGATATAATATGAGTTATGCACATATTATGCATATGTTATCTGGGTAATTTATTTTTTTGTGAGTATTCTATTTTAGATCAGTTTCCCGCAAATGCTTACTGTGGAACCAAATTTTGTACATTTTTCCATCCTATATCTAATGAATTATGCGCACTATGCACATATGTTATCTGGATTACCTATTTTTGCCTGCGTATTCTATTCTAGCTTAATTCACAGCAAAAAATTGCTATGAGACTTTCACAGTCAATGTAAAAATTGTAGGCGGTTATTGTGAAGGCAATAGAGATTATAGAGCAAATTAAAGGAAATGCCAATATTTGCATTGCAGTCCTTGATGGGCCAGTCGACCTAACACATCCATGTTTCAACAAAGCCAAAATAACTAAATTAGAAACTTTAGTTTCAGGCATTGCCGAGAATGGACCAAGTGCACAACACGGAACTCATGTTGCCAGCTTAATCTTTGGCCAACCTGACAGTCCTGTCCGTGGGATTTCACCCGGCTGTCGTGGACTCATCATTCCTGTTTTTGCGGATGGACCTGGTGATTCAATTACACCCTGCTCTCAGATCGATCTCGCTCACGCCATCACACAAGCCGTTGACCACGGAGCTCATGTTATAAACATTAGTGGCGGTGAACTGGTTTCTTCTGGTGAACCTCACCCTCTACTTGCTAAGGCTATTCGTCTCTGCGACAAAAGCAATGTTTTAATCGTTGCGGCTGTGGGAAATGACGGCTGCTCGTGCCTCCATGTGCCAGCATCCGTTTCTTCTACTCTTGCAGTAGGGGCAATGGATGTTCAGGGACTGCCACTTAACTTTAGCAATTGGGGACAGATGTATCAAAATAATGGTGTTCTCGCACTTGGTGATAAATTACCGGGTGCCGTCCCTTGCGAAGTTGTCACCAAAACTTGTGGAGTTGACACTAAAAGTGGAACCAGCTTTGCCACTCCTATAGTTACTGGTATTGCTGCTTTGCTGTTGAGCATCCAGAAGCAAAGAGGAGAAAAACCTGATCCGCATGCTGTGAAGGAAGCGATTCTCCAGAGTGCTCACCCTTGTTTACCTTCTGAAGTTTTAGATCGTTCTCGTTGCTTAAGAGGTCGTCTCAACATTGAAGGTGCATATAACCTTGTAACGAAAAAACAACAAAAGGCGGCAACTGATAGTACTAATTCAATACCACAAATTCAGGAGAGTGAGGGCATAGGACTGGTGGAATCTTCAAAAAATCTGCCTTTTCTTGGCGTGCAGAATTCGGAATTTACAATATTAAATCCAGAGATAGTAGCGTCTTCTACTCAGATTTCTACCCTGGACGCGATGAAGGCGCTGGAAAATCCTGATTCTATTGAACTATCAATAGAAAACAATCAAGCGAAAAACCAGATACAGGAGGATAAAATGACTGAAAATATAGAAGGACCATGTGGTTGTCCAAGAAAGAAGAAGATAGAAGAAACGAACGAACTTGATGAGCAGAAAAATGATATAACTGTGTCTCAGGTTCTTGCATCTGAAGTACAAGTGGCAGAACCAACAATAACAAACCAGGAGGTAGCTAAACCTTCTGTCACGCCTGCGCAGACTCCTTCGCCACAGGCTGTGAGTAGACGGTCTCTAGTATATGCTCTTGGTGTACCAGGCTACGACTTTGGAAGTGAAGCGAGACGAGATGCTTTTATCCAAGGATTTGTGCACCACAAGAACCCTAAAGATGAACCGCCCACATTTGAAGGGAAGCTGTTTGAACTTTTAGAGAAAAAACCCGAATATGCTGAGTCACTCATATGGACCCTTAACATTGAGGGTACTCCCGTTTATGCAATCCATCCGACGGGCAGTTTTGCCTCCGAAGCTTACCGGCAGTTACTGGAATTTCTGAAAGACTACCAGGAAGGATCGATTGAAAGGATTTCGATTCCAGGAGTTATTGCAGGTAATGTAACACTCCTTTCAGGTCAGATAGTTCCGGTTATTATACCGCAATTGAGGGGGATATTTAGCTGGTCTACAAAAGTTCTGATTGAAGATTTAAGAGCCGTGCTCAACCTTTCCGATAAGGAGGGAACTGATATTCGTAACTTCATGGAGCGTGTGTATTATGAGTTGATGAATATGGGCAGGGCTTCATCGGAGAGAGCACTTAACTTTGCTGCAACAAATGCGTATCAGATTGCGGATGTTTTTAAGAATGCGATTGAAAAAGGAATGGTGCTGGATACCATTCAAACAGAAAAAAGCCCTATTTGCAGACCAGATTCGGATTGCTGGGATGTTAAGCTGACATTTTTTGATCCTCTCCATCGTGAAGAAGTCGCAAGAATGGTGTACCGCTTTACTATCGATGTTAGTGACGTGGTACCGGTTTCAATTGGGGATTTACGTTCTTGGTCGATATACTAAATCGAAACTATTTGTTTATGTGCCATCCAAGAATTTCGTCACCTTGGATGGCACCCATTATATTACAATAGTTGTAAATGACGAGGAGAGTGATAATTTAGGAACAGATTATTTTAAATATTCACAGATATGGCGACAAAACAGCTCAATTTATGGAAAAATCAACGAAAAGAATATGGAGGAAACTACGATGAAACTACCAGTACTAGCTAAACCTGTTATGAGAAAGATCAGTACTGTGAAGATCAAGGCAGGAATAAGTCAATCTGATTGCTCTGCTCTATGCTCCAAAAAACAAGGGCTTGCGTGGAAGCTCTGCATGAATATGTGTAATATTAAGGAAAGTGCAGTCACAACTTAATGACTTGCATGATAGGTCAGCCATAAGATTTACAGAATAATGATCTGTACTTGTGGATAGTCCTAATGCAATCGAAGTGAGCGGTAGATGTTCGTACTTTTTAGCATGAATCCCCGCCACTGGTTATTGGAAAAATATGTGGAAAAGGCTGTTTAGAGGTGATGGATAGCTTTGGCTGTCTCGTTGAATCTATCCAAATACTCATTTTGGGTAACCAAAAGTATGGGCTCCTCATGGCTGCCAGAAGTTAGAACTAAGGAGGAAATTGTTATGAGAATACCAATTCAGGCAAAACCTGTTATGAGAAATATTAGTACCGCAAGAATCGAGGCAGGAGTAAACTCCTCTGTTAACATTGGATGTTTACTCACTAAATGTGCACCATGTGCAGCAAAAGTAATTTCAGGTGACTTCGCTGGTGCTGCTACCTGTGCTATAAGCAACTGCCCACAGTGTTTTTAATTTTAAGATGGATGATTTCATCCTAAAATCGAATGAAATAGACTGCTTTGAGGTGATGGATAGTTTCGACCTTTCCGATTGCAATCTATCCAAATACCCTTTTTTTGGACATCCCAAATATGGGCTCCTCATGGCTGCCAGAAGTTAGAACTAAGGAGGAAATTGTTATGAGAATACCAATTCAGGCAAAACCTGTTATGAGAAATATTAGTACCGCAAGAATCGAGGCAGGAGTAAACTCCTCTGTTAACATTGGATGTTTACTCACTAAATGTGCACATGTGCAGTAAATCTAGCTACAGGTAATATCCCTGGTGCTATTTTATGTGCTGTAAGCAACTGCCCACAATGTATTTAACTTCAGATAGCCGATTCTATTTTAAGAGATATAAAATAAACCGCTTAAAGGTAATGGATAGTTGCAACCTTTCTGGTTACAAGTTTTCCAAACCCTCACTTTTTAGCAGCCCAAAATGTGGCTACTTTACGGCAGCCAAAAATTAGAACTAGATAACGGAAGCTCTTTAATTCGAATTTTAGCTTGAAAACCTATCTTTTTTCGTGAATTATGGACGTGCCAGTTAATAAAAAGGGCCAATGTTAAATTGTTGAACAGAGTAAGTTTGACTTAACAAAAATTGTCCCTGTTTCAAAGTCATTGAATAAGGATCCTAAATGTTTAACCGACTGAATTTACTTTTTGCTAGACTTAATCAATCAAGGAGGAACACTGTATATGAGCGCAGGTGAAGCAAACTACACATTTCCATTAGGAACTAACTGTAAAACTATAAGGCATAATGATAATGTGAAGATTATCAAGCATAATTCGGATTTACAACCCGGAAAGATGACTGCAGAATTGTTTGATTCCACAGATCAGAAAGAATGTGTAGTAACTAGAAACAAAGAGACTAATCAATTCCTTTACATGGATGTAGGAAGGTGGGGAGGGGATAAAGACACCGGGGACGCATGGACTAGAAGACGTAATTTTGGACTTGTATGTGGCTCCGTTGCAATTCTCTGTAACTATGAAAATCCTAACTCCTCAATAAACCGTTATCTGGGGAAGATAAGCGAAGAAGTGCTAAATTCTCCAGAAGCTAAGGTACTGATACCATTGCTTGACAAACTTTCAGAATCTACTAGTTTAGGACCTGTGACTGTTGTAAATGCTTTGGTTTGTGCTGATGGAATAACTGAAGCGCCGTGTTCTGACGAGATTCTCGTTTTTTTGGGTGATATTCATGCCCCAATTATGAACTGTTGTAATAGAACATACCTTCAAGATACGAACCCAATTGACATTACATGGGCATGGCCTCGTGGGAGACTTGATATCAATGATGAGATTATTACGAAAAATGGAGAGAACGAGAAAAATGTGGTTTCATTTCTCACTGAAGTCAAAGAGCTTAGATCGGTAACAGATATTAAAAAAATAAAAGATATTGTGAAAAAAATCTTTGGAGAATCGTTAGAGGGAAGAAAAATAATGCAATTAATGGATAAAAGCATCGAAAACTCCTTCGAACCCCAGCAGCTTAATAGTTTGGACAACAGTCAGAATATCAAATTGAATAACGTGCATATCATAGTAATGTTGAAAATGATATTGGAAGTACTACTGGACCCTCAGAATCTCAATGAATGGGATGAAAATAAGGAAATCACAGGAAATAATGCATATTATTGGTTCAATCTATATCATGGAGATGGAAATAAGAAAGGTGCAGATATTTTCCAGAACGCTGGGAGAGATTTATATGAATTTATAAATTTGCTAAAGGATTATCAGAAGCAAGGATCAATATTAGCAACGCTTGTTCAGTTAGGAGATCTCTACGACTTCTGGCTTGGTTTAAAAAGAGCGTTCAATACTATAGACCCACAAAAAATGTATTCAGATCCTGCAGCTCAGAGTTTTTTGGAGTTCTGGAGAAACGAGACCCTGACTGAAACATCAGAATACACAAGTAAGGCAATCAATTTGCTCGTCAATGAAACAGAAGACCTTAACACCCGATTCATCTATGGAAACCATGATAGTTACAGGATGACACCTTTATGGAAGCATGAAAAAGTTTCAGATCACTTTGAATCAACAGGAGTTTGGGCGGAACATGGTCATCAAAGTGATGTATTTAATGAAGATCCAAATGCTATAATCGGTTGGGCAGCTGCTCTATTTGGATTCCATCATCCCGAGTCAAGAAATTTGGAAGAGCCTCTCCGAGATTTAGAATGTTTGATATTTGGACTTCCTTCCCGGAGACATATCTGCACTCAGTATGCTGCTCGCCTGTGTCTACAGAAAAACAAGAGAATTTATGTAATGGGTCATACACACGAACCTTTATTGGAGAAAATTCCTCTTAAATAATGCTATGACTATGGTTCCGAGTTGGCTTATAAAACTTGGGTTTTTGATCTGTTCAATAATCATGGATTTTCTCAATAAATAAGGAATTCACTTTGGAATCGAAATACTAGTGTCGAGTCAACCATCAAGGATTTAATGACCCCGAATAATTGCAATCGATTTAATACGACATTTTGTAATTGACACTACACTAGATCATTCTGCTGAATTTAGTTTCTAATAAATAATACGCAATTAAAGCACCTTAAGTTAAAGGCAGGTTTTCTATAAAGCTCCTAGAAATAATAGAATCTACTTATACATTCAAAATTTGGAATTTACACCTCCAATAAAACAACAGTTCAACATAATGTATTAATTCAATCCTATATAGATAAAATCTTTATACACATGATAGTTTCATTTCTCGTTTGAATTATGGAATTGAAACCATGAATTCAGGAAACACGCAAGATACTTCAGATATCGAAAAAAAACTCCGAGGCTACCTCTACGGCACAGCATGTGCAGACGCCCTCGGCCGCCCGGTAGAACATCTTACCCTTGAGCAAATAAAACAGAAGTACGGCGACAAAGGAATCCTCGAGCTTTCTCCAGAGTCACCCTGGACTGATGATACTCAGTTAATGCTCGTACTCGCCAGAGGTCTGTTTAGAGGAGCAGAACTTGAACTTCCCAAACTTATGGATAAGATTGCAAAAGAGCTTGTCCTATGGTTGGACGAACCTGACCTCGGGGCAGGAGCAACCACAAAAAATGCAGCTCTGAGCCTGAAGGAAGGAATTCACTGGAGCAATTCGGGACTAAATTCAAAAACATGCGGAAGCCTCATGCGGGTTGGAATCCTTGGTTTTGTCTTCCGGAACGACCCTGAAAAACTGATTAAAGCAGCTTCAATTTCCGGCAGAATTACTCACACCCATCCAGCTGCAGATGCTGCCTCGGTTGCAGGAGCATACGCCGTAAAATTGGCTCTTGATTGGGTGAAACCCAGGAAAATGTTTGAACCACTTCTTGAGATAACTCAGGGAATCTCTCCGGAATTCACTCAGGCCCTGGAAAATTCCTATAAAACGGCTTATAGTGATATCGGAGACGAAGAAGGTTTGAAGAAACTCGGGCAGGGCTGGTATGCAGACGAAACTTTTGCCCTGGCATACTTCTGCATATTACGTTATCCTAATGATTTCAAAAAAGCAGTACAGACCGCAGTGAATATCACAGGAGATTCGGATTCGGTTGCGAGCGTGGCAGGAGGTATTCTTGGAGCCAGGCTAGGAATTGAAGCCATACCAATTTCCTGGATTGAGGCACTTAAAGAGAACGAAAAAATAGAGGAAATCGTGGAGCCTCTACTTGAAAAATATCTTCAGCTTTCAGGAATAAATTGAGATCTTGAAATTCGATAAAACTATTGAGTTAAATTTGAGGCTTTGAAGTTAAATTTGAGGTTCTGAAGTTAAATTTGAGGTTCATGAAGTTAAATTTGAGGTTCTGAAGTTAAATTGAGGTCTTGAAGTTAAATTGAGGTCTTGAAGTTAAATTGAGGTCTTGAAATGGATTTTTCCGAAAAAAATGGTTATCCAGGAAGAAACGTTTACTCTGAAAAAAATGACTGTTCTGAAAAGGATTCTACTGAAAAAAATCTTTTTTCCGGAAAAGGCATCTACTGTTTGATATTCGAAAACCGGGCCTGCAAGATTGAGATAGGTAAAAAGGGAGAGTTCTCTTTTTCTCCAGGGTTTCATATCTATGTGGGATCGGCTCTGGGGCCAGGGGGCCTTAAAAGATTACAGAGGCACATCAAGCTTTCCAGAAATCGTGACCGAAATCCCAAATGGCATGTGGATTATCTTCATCTGAATCCTGCTTTCAGGTTAGTTTCAGCGATTTATGCTTTTACTTCTGAGCGGTTTGAATGTGCACTTGCCAGCAGGATAGGAGGGAATTCAGTATCTGGTTTCGGATGTACAGACTGCAAGTGCAATTCTCATCTTTTTTATAGAAACAAAAATCCTCTTCCAGAGATTACTGAAGCTTTTGAAGCCCTTGGACTTTCTGCCCTTGTGCTGGAATTTTAACCTCTATCCCTTTTTCTCTGTATTGGCAGGAAAGCTTAAAGTAAAGCAGGATTTATTATATTATTAAAAAAATAGGGTTGTTTTAATCAAGGGATGTCCAATGGAACAATTCTCTTTTATTGCCTGCATGCCTGATATACCAGGGGCATTGCACAGGGCAGCCGAAATTATCAAACGGCACGAGGGAAATATTAACAGGATTCAGTATGATCGCAGGATAGATACACATACCGCTTTCTTTGAAGTGACTGCTCTTCCGCAGGCTTATGAAAAGATTCGTGAAGAACTGGAAAAAATAGGCTATCTTCAGACTTCCTTTCAACCTGTAGCTTTCGTGAAGTTCCATGTTTATCTCCCAAACTGCCCTGGTGCTTTATTTGACCTTCTGAGCCATATCACTTCATCGAAATCAAACATTACTTTTCTTGATTTTGATGATCGTGGAAGGCATCCTGAAAGGCTTGTCGTAGGTCTTCACATTGAGGACCCATATATGATAGATGCCCTCCTGAATCAGCTCAAGTCCAGATACAGGCTAGATATTTTAGAGTATGATACAACCGGGGAGAAACTTGATGATACGGTATTTTATCTCAGGCTAGCCCAGAAGCTCAGGTCGTTCATCGGGAGTACTGAAGATGATTTTTTGATGAGATTCCTGCAGGACATTAATCATATTACTCAGGAACTCTCAAACCTTAAAAAAGATCCGAGAGAGGTTTTTGAGAAAATCCTGAAAGTTGGGGATTACCTTAACCGGACATCAGGAAACAATTTTTATGCCGATGTACAGAGAGTCAGGATAAAGGACGATATCGAACTTTTCTGTTTTCAGCCTCCCTGCGGGGGAAATATCTATCTTTTTGATACCTCTTCTGAAAGGGTCATGATCGACACAGGGTATGGTATTTATTACCAGGACATCGTGAACATGCTTCAGTACTACGGGCTTGGAGATTTGAGCCGGCTTAAAAGGATTTACATTACTCATGCTGATGCTGACCATTGTGGAGCTGCTGGTTTTTTTCCCGCACCCTCATATCTTAATCGCGAAACTTTTCTTATTACACGGGAAACCAGCAGAGCTTATGGTTCAAGCAACCAGGATTGTATTTTAGAAGAGGTTTATACGAAGATAATTAACCTTTTCTCCAGATTTACTCCACCTTCAAACACGGTTATCTTTCCCGAAGTCTCCCTCTCAGACAAAACAATCGAAAAACGGGGTGTATTTCCTGTTATCGCTCGATTCCAGATCGGTAACCTGAAGTTCGAAGCCCTTGCAGGAATGGGCGGGCATATGCATGGAGAAGTCTTCTACCTCTGCCCTGAAGAGGGACTGCTTTTTCCTGAGGACGCAGTGATCAATTTCAAAAGCCTGAGCCCTGATAGAACTGCATATAATGTCCTGGCTGATTATCTTATGACATCGGTGAATGTTGACAGCAAGCTCGCACGAGAAGAAAGAAAGGCTCTGATGTCCCTCATTTTCGAGATAGATGAACAACTCGCCAGGAAAAACAAAAAATGCCTTATCTGCTGCGGTCACGGTTCAATGTCCTTACTGGACAATGGAAAACTTATCGAGTACAAAAGTTCGGAGAGATATGTTGCAGGGCAAAAATGAGTCTCTCAAGACTATTTATGGAAGCTTGAACAAAACGGAACCGAAAAATCAAAAAAACCGAATATCAAAATCAAACAGTTAAAATCAAAAGAACCAAAGATACAGACCAATGGCATACAGACCATGATCCACAGACCAATGATCCACAGACCTAAGATCCGCATTTCCGTTGTTTTCTATCCAAGTCATTTGAATTTTTCTAGCTTTATAAACTCAGTCACAAAAATCTGATATGAAGAGTTAAAAATCTGATATGAAGAGTTAAAAATCTGATATGAAGAGTTTCGGAAAACATTGGATAAAAGAGATGCGAGGGGTGCGATTCGAACGCACGAATTCCTACGAAAATGGGTCCTAAGCCCATCGCCTTTGACCTAGCTGGGCAACCCTCGCACTAATGTTTAATTTAATTATTTCATTTAATATGTTTAATTAATACAAAATGGGAAAAAGAGCAGTTAAGATATTCTTATTAGAGAATTATTAAATGCGCCGACCGGGATTTGAACCCGGGTTTTGGGCTTGGAAGGCCCAAGTCATAGCCGCTAGACCATCAACGCAAACTGCAACACATCTAGAGGTATTTGTTATATATAATCTTTTCGCTGTTCGAGTTTCGTCTTGGGAGGACAAAGACCTTTTTGCTCCTGAGCTCCGTCTTAGAGAACAGAAATCTTTTCGCTAAGCTTCGCTTATCTCAAGAGAGTTGAATTATGAATAAGTAAAATCACCTTTCAACTCTTATAGAATGGATTATTTACCCAAATTTCACATTGGGGCACGCGGCGTAAACATTTTCAAGAAACTACTTGAGCGCGAACCTGTTTAAAAAACTGTGAATGAAAACGACGTGATCGGTTGATCAAACGGCACAACGGTTGCAGGTCAACGGTTGCAGGTCAACGGTTGCGGGTCAACGATTGCGCTCAAGGGGTTGAACTTTAATTAAGATACTGAGCTAAGTGGACTGATTTTGGGGCAAAAGAAATTGTTCTTTCTATAAGAAATTGTTTTTTCTATTTTACTGGAGGAGATGATTTTGGATAAACCATCGGACTTTCTATCCACTCCAGCGGAGTTACTTCAAAAGACATATCTTCTTTAATTATATTTCACTACATTTTTAGTGTTACCTGCGTTGAAGAAACTCTAATAAACTTCTCTTCGCGTATATTTTTTGTGATACAGCAGCTGGACAAGTTAAGTACAGATATTTGTTTGAAATTGTCCGGTAGGGGTAAAACTGGATATGAATATACAATCTGCTAGTAATGAGTGCAAAAATGTTCCAGTTATACCATCGATAAATTATATATTATAATTTTATATAGCCAGTTTTATCTTATTGTCAACCTTCAATCTTCTAAGGAAGAATTTGTATAACACATATATTTAAGAGTATATTGTAAAAAATATACTCTCAATAATGATATTTTATTACTATGTTAAAACCAGATTTTTTTGTTAAACTCCCTATTTTTTATTAATTTTTCAATAAAAATATCCTATTTCTGCGCTAATCCCTCAAAATATTATTATTTGAAATTCGAAGCGATGTAACATTTTAAATGTAATAACAATTTTGTCCTGATAACTAGATCACAAATGCTATTTACTTATCCTGTAATAAGTGAATATATAATTTTCCTGGCCTCTTATCCTCTTAATTTATGATTTCCCTGTTTTCTAGCGGAGTAGCTCTATGATATAGAATAACTCTAATTTATTTATTCAGGATTTTTGGTCAAGCTGTTCCTATAAATTGCATATCCTTTTGTATAACTGATAAAATATTCAGAGCTTAACAAAAAGTTAATGTAATGATCGTGTTATACGGAGTTTAAACGAACGCAAAAGAGAATACTGCTCGCACTTTTTTGTACTGCTGGCCTGTTCCTGGCGTGTGTGCTCTGGCGTGTGTGCACTGGAGTGTGTGCTCTGGAGTGTGTACTCTGGAGTGTTCTTTATACATCTGCACGATATTGAGTCTTTGGATAGTTATTTTGTAATAGCTAAGGTTCTATCTGATCTTCTGGCTCATATCGAGCAAAAGGTAAAATTCTAGAAATAATTATAAAATCCCAGGAAATAATGATAAATTCTAGAAGATTATTAAAATGGAAATCTTGAGATGGCCCCCAAAATGACAGTTTTTGAACAAAGGGACGAAAATAATGAGAACTTGAAGGTTCATCTAGAATATACAAGCTCTCCTTCTAACCTTGCCGAAGGAAACAGTAAGTATTTACAAAACTGTGTTTCTGAACTTAAGTTTGAGGCGAATAAGATCGTTACCAGATGCCCGTTCAAGTACACGGAGTAATATTGATGAATATTGAAGAGTGGGAAGAATACAGATATGTCGAATCAGGAATAAATAGCTTCATTGATCAAATGAACGACTCCAGCTTGAAAAAAATGGTAGAACATGTCTGTAATACCGGAGGAAAGCGAATTAGACCAATCATCCTCCTTCTCTCCAGTGAGATCTGTTCAGGTTCGTACCAACAGAGCCTCAATGCAGCTCTTGCTATTGAAATGATGCACTCGGCTTCCCTCATCCATGATGACCTGCTGGATCAGGGACTTGTTAGAAGAAACCTGCCATCAGCCCCTGAAAAATTTGGCCCTTCCAGGGCTCTTCTTTGTGGCGATTACCTGATTGCAAAATGTTTTGAGTTTATTTCTCCGTATGGGGAAAAAGTAGTCAGAGACTTCGGAAAAGCCGGGATGGATATGGCTGAAGGAGAAGTCCTTGATCTGAGACTCGATAAGGACAATTTTGGAGAAAATAACTATTTCGAATGCATTTACAAGAAAACGGCTTCTTTATTTGCCATCAGCGCTTCCATAGGGGCATACACTGGAGGAGCTGATGAAGTCCTGACCAGGCGTTTTAATGTTTTTGGAAATTACCTGGGAACTGCATACCAGATTGTTGACGACATTCTTGAGTTTCTTGAAGTGGTCGAAGGCAAGGAATCGAAATTCACATCTGAAACTCTGCCGCATGTTTACATGAAGAATATGTCAAAGGAAGAAGCAATAGAAAAATCTATAAATGCTGTAAAGATGCGTGTTAATGCCGCAAAAGAGACCCTGTTGACATTTAACGAATGTCCGGCAAGGAACAAACTCTTTCAGATTACCGATTACATAACTATTGATATGCTTGAGATTGTTTAATTGCTCAGCTTTTCCTGAAAAATGAACTGCGACACTGTCAAATTTCCGGTATGTAAATGGAAAAATAACATTATTTAATTTATCTAATCCAATAAGTTTTCTAACTTTTAATAAGTCTTCCAACTTTTGCTAACAAATTTACCAGGTGTATCCATGCGAGTATATGATAGTCCGGTGCTTAAAGTAAATGCCAGTACAGAAAACGAAAAAATTGTGCTTGATGTAGAAGGTCCTCTTTCCCATCTTGCAAACCCTATCCTCAAACGCATAAACAACATTTTTGCGGAAGAAAAACCCATTTCAGTGGATGAAAATGAGATTATTTTCTCTACATGGATCCCACCAATTCCGGGGCCTGTTTTCAGCCGGGTGATAAGTGCTGAGATCGCAGCTATCCGGAAAAAAAGGGTTCCGGATCAGTTTTCAATAGGAATTACGGCTCGCTGTCCTAACCGATGTATCCACTGTGGAGCAGCTGGTATCAAGCCAGAAAAGGAACTTACTCTGGATGAAATTTCCGGAGCTATAGACCAGAGCCTGGATCTTGGGTCTTATCTTATTGCTTTCGATGGAGGGGAGACCATGCTTCGAGACGATCTTGTAGAGATGGTAGCCAGAGTCGATAAATCAAGAGCAATTGCTACCTGTCTCACCTCAGGTTTCAAGCTTTCCGAAGAAAGGGCTAAGGAGCTTAAAGCCGCAGGATTATACGCCTCAAGAATTAGTCTGGACAGCCCATTTGAAGCCGAACACGACCGCATTCGGGGCCGAGAAGGTGCATACAAAGATTCAATCGCCGGAATCAAAAATTCAATCACTGCCGGGATCCTTACTGATATGTTTGTAGTTGTTTCCCCTCACAATATCGATGACCTTGAAGAATTTTACAACCTTGCATTTAACCTTGGAATGCATGAACTTTCCATCTATGAAATTATTGCCGTCGGACGCTGGCTTGAGCACGAAGATGAAGTAATCGGGGAAAAAGATGTCTCAAAGCTTGAGAAGTTCCAGAAAAAAATGAACTCTAAACCTGAAGGTCCCAGAGTCACCGCATTTCCGTATTTTCTGGGCCCAAGTCTTTTTGGGTGTTTTGCTGGAAGACGATGGATGCATGTTGCTTCGGATGGGGAAGTAATGCCCTGTGCTTACACTCCTCTATCCTTTGGAAATATCTGTGAAGAACCCCTGGAAGTTATCTGGAAGCGTATGGGTAAGCACAAAGCTTACAAAAAAGATAATGCCGCATATTGCATGATGCGCAACCCCGATTTTCGGAAAGAATATATTCATACAATACCTCAGGGCGCAAAGATCCCTTACAGGGTTAAATAACATTTTTTATGTTATTTTTTAATTTTGTTTTTTTAACTGTTGGTGAGGAAAATAACCGGTATTAAGACATTATTCTTGAAATACCCCTTTTTTTCTGGATAATAATTTGATATTTTAATCAAAATTTTGAATACTGATACCTGCATACCGGATTCATATACCTTCGGAACCCGTACAAGAGTTTATTTTAGAAAATTAGCTTTTGAATGGTTTGATTTTCTCGAAACTTGACATATCAAAAGAAAAATTTTAAAAGTTTTGGCCAAATAAAGCAACTTATATTTCGTGCTTGAAACAAACCTTTAAAAGCTTTCATTTAGAAAAAAAGAGACTAAAATTCCTTAATATGAATGAATTCATTTATAATTTTATATATGACTTCAATAGAATTTTGAATATATTTTTCAGATTTTACTTAACATATGCAGGTTACGCTTCACATTTTATATTCGGTACTTTATTTGATATTTTTTCGGTACTTAATTATATTTCACTGTTAGGGTTCAATTATTTTTTACTGTTATATTTAATCTTTATCATTTTAACCAGATATTTTGCTATTTATAATTTTAATTTTCTTAAAAATTTCTTATACTTTAGATATATAATGATTTTTCATTATAGATCTTCCACTCTTCTTGGATAAAACCGAAGCTGTTATATAGTTCTTTCGCGAAGGATTTGTTAACTACCTCCATTGGAGTAGGGATTTTTAATTATTAATTTATATATTAAATTTTGAGAGACGGAGATTCACATGGCTAAAAATGAAATCTTATCTGAAATAAAAAAAGCAGAGGAAAACGCTAAGTCAATGGTTGACGAAGCCATTGAAGCGAAAAACAAGCGTATCTCCGAAGCTCGGGCTGAAGCCAGGGAAATCCTGAAACAGGCCGAAATCGATGCACATAAAGCTGCACAAGACTCTTTTAAAGAGGGTGAAAAAAAGATCCTGGAGGAAAGAGATAAGATCATAACCGATGGTGAAAAAAACGCATTAGCCATGTCCCAAAAAGCTCAAGCTAACATCGACAAATCCGTCAATTACCTAGTACAGGAGTTTGAGAGGGCGGTCCTTAATGAGTAGACCTAAACAGATGACAAGGGCCGTTATTGTCGGGCACAAAAGCATTCTAAAAGAAACCATCGATGCACTACATGATACAAATCTTTTTCACGTCGAAGACTTTGTCGAAGACGAGTCTGGTTTTAAGATCAGCAAGCCATTCAAAAACGCAGAAGAAGTCTCTAAAAAGCTTGTGAAGATCCGATCTATCGCCAATTATTTGGGGATTGAAAGCAAAAAACCGGTAGTTCAGAAATCTGACGCTGTTCTGCGTGAACTTGACTCGAAGTTAAATGAACTGGACAGAACAATTTCAGCTAAAACGGAATCAATTTCCCAGCTTGAAAATGAATTAAAAGATATGGACACCCAGAAAAAGGAAGTCCTGCCTTATCTGCCCATCGATCTTGACTTTGATTATTTCCGTGGCTACGAAAACATCAAGGTTTTCGCAGGCATTTTAAAAAGTAACCTAGAAGCAAGTCAGATTTCGAGTATCACCCAAGCTTACGAACTGTACTTTGATCCTCAATCAAAAGCAGTTGTACTGTTTGTAGCTAATAATGATGCCGACAAAGTTTACGAATTACTTCAGGGTCTTGGATTCAAAGAGCTTAGAGTTCCTGAAAGAGGTGGTGTCCCAAGCGAACTTTTAAGATCCATTGAACAGAAAGAAGCCGACGTCACCAGAAGGATCGAATCCTTAAAGGGTGAGATCGAGTCCTTGAAAACAAAGTACGCCGATTTTATCCTTGCAAGCGACGAAGTCCTGAGTATCGAGAGTCAGAAAGCAGAGCTGCCTCTTAGGATAGCTACATCTGAAAATGCATTCATAATTGATGGATGGACCCCCACCGAAAGTTATGACAGGCTTGTCAGTGTAGTTAACAACGCCACTAATGGAAGGGCATACATCACCAACCTCGAAGTTCGCGAGGAGGAAGAAGAAAATGCCCCCGTTGAGTACAATAACTCAAAAGCAGTGGCACCGATGCAGCAGATTATGGATCTGTATGCAAGACCTAAATATTTTGAAATAGATCCATCTTCAGCGATTTTCATTACCTTCCCGCTGATCTACGGAATGATTCTCGGAGACATCGGATATGCACTGATATTGGGAGCAATGGCACTGGCTATTAAAAAGGCAATAAAGTCAGATGCAGTAGCTGACATGATGAATATTCTTATTTATTGTCAGATTTGGACGATTTTCTTTGGACTTATTTATGGTGAGTTTCTGGGATTCCCTCTGGCGAGTACGCATGAAGAACAAGGTTTACTTCCATTCTGGCATACAGTAACCCTGTTCCAATCAATTGGAGGAGAGGCCTTTACTTTCCCAATTCACAGGGCTCACATGGTAATGAGTATGATTATACTAAGCGTCGTCGTCGGACTGATTCATCTAAATCTCGGGTACGTGTTTGGATTTACAAACGTTGCAAGAGAACACGGGATGAAACATGCTCTTCTTGAAAAAGGCAGTTGGATGATTATTGAGCTTGGTGTACTTATTGCAGCTATTGGTTATGTTGGTATTTCAGCATTGATGTATGTTGGTGCTGCTGTTTTTGTTATTGGAATTGTGATGCTCGCCATGGGTGAGGGTATCGCTGGTATAGTCGAACTGCCATCTCTTATGGGTAATGCTCTTTCATATGCCCGTATTATCGCAGTCGGTTTATCTTCGATTTATATCGCAAGTACAGTCAATGACATATCCTTCAGCATGATCTGGGCTGATCATTCTAAGATCGGTTTCGCGGCAATAGCTGCAATTATCGTATTTATACTCGGGCACGCCCTTAACGTCGCTCTGAGTATCATCGCTCCCGGACTACATGCACTCAGGTTGCAGTACGTAGAATTCTTTGGAAAATTCTATGAAGGCGGGGGCAGAAAATTCAACCCATTCGGATATATAAGAAAATACACGGAGGAATAAAAACATGGTAGATGGAGCAACAGCAAACTTATTTCTGGACGCAGCAGGAGCAAAAGCAATCGGTGCATCAATTGCAATCGCATTAACTGGGATTGCGTCCGCAATAGCTGAAAAAGATATCGGTACAGCAGCAATCGGCGCAATGGCAGAAAACGAAGGATTATTCGGTAAGGGCCTGATCCTTACTGTTATTCCAGAAACCATTGTTATATTCGGTCTCGTCGTCGCACTGCTTATCAATTCTGCTTAAATTTAAGAGCCTTCACTCTTAAATTTCTTAGAGCATTGCTTTAGGCTTACCTGGGCTTTTTTCCTTGCCAGGCAGGCCTGAGCTATTATAATGCTCTAAGTTTTCCTAGGTATCGTTGCACTCTAAGCAGCTTAGAGTTTTTGCTCTAGGCTTTAGAGCACTTTTTTGCTCTAAATTTATTTGGAGGTGTAAGCATGGGACTAGAGATTGTTGTAAAAGACATCCAAGAGGGTGCAAGTGCTGAGGTTTCCCGTATAAAAGCCGAAGGCGATGCAAAGGCCTCCGAGATCATAAATGAAGCTAAGGAAGTACAGAAAAAAACACTCGGGGACAGCCTTGCCAAGGCGGAAGAGGACCTCCAAAATCTGCACCAACAGGTCATATCAAGTGCAAATCTGGAAGTGAAAAGAATTACGCTTAATAAGCGTAAGGATCTTCTAGATAAAGTTTATGCCCAGACAGTTGAAAAAATTAAGTCAATGCCGGCATCCAAAAAAGAAGAGCTGTTGAAAAATATTATCAACAAGTACGAAGCTAGCGGTGCTAGAGTTTACTCTTCTAAAGATTCTGAAGATATTGTCAAGAAGTTAACTTCTCTATCTTACGCTGGTAATCTTGATACTATTGGTGGAATTGTTCTGGAAAACGAGGACGGAACGGTCAGGTTAGATTTCACATATGATTCAATCCTGAAAAACGTGTATGAGCGTTCATTGAAGCAGATATCTGATATATTATACGGGTGATGTTCGATGCGGCTTTTGGAGAGACTCTGGGGGCAAAAACCCTCGCGAAAATCCGATAAAAAGAAAAATGGCACTTCTAACTATCCCTATGCCGTAACCCGCGTCCGCGCTATGAAGAGCAAACTGCTCCCTAAAGAAACATATCCCCGGCTCCTTAACATGGGGATTGATGGGATTACCCGCTTTATCCAAGAGTCTGAATACAAAAACGACGTTAACGAACTGGCAATGAAATACAGTGGTGGCGATCTGGCAGAACACGCATTGAACAGAAATCTTGCGCTCACATATGATAAGTTGGTAAGAATCACCGGAGGAGAATTGAATTACCTAGTTGTCGCATATCTCAAAAGATACGACATCTGGAACATAAAAACACTTCTCCGTGGTAAAATCTACAATGCATCTGCTGAAGATATCATGGAATCACTGATTGCTGCTGGGGAGTTTACCTATACGTCGATGTCAGAACTTGCAGCCAAGGCTACATATCAAGAAATAATTGAAGCCCTGAAATACTCTGAATACTACCCCCTGCTGCATAAGTTTGACGGAACTAACCTGGCATACATAGAGAACGAACTTGACAAAATGTATTATACAGGCTTGTTTGGAGTAATAGGTAAACCAAGATCTAAAGACCGCAAGCTCTTTCTTAAAGTTGTCAGATTGGAAGTAGACGTCAAGAATTTAATAAATCTTTTCAGACTGAAAAAAGCAGGAGTTATGCAGCTTGATGAAATCATGCCGCTCATGATTGAAGGCGGTCTTGAGTTAAAACCGGAGAAACTGGCGACTCTCCCATATGACGAGTTTGTCAATGAGCTTCAAAGAACTCAGTACTGGGACGTAATTTCAGGCGTTACGAGTTCAGATATGACTTCTTTGACCACTCTTGAAAGCAGGCTCACAAGATATTATCTTGAATCTTCAACCGTTCTCTCGCATGTATCCCCGATCTCAGTTGCACCTATTCTGGATTATATCATTCATAAACATAATGAGGCTACTAATCTCCGGATCATTTTCAGGGGTAAGGAGACTGGCCTCAGTGATGAGTTAATCAAAGACCAGTTGGTGGTTATATAATGGAATTAGCGGTGATCGGAAAGAGCGAATTTGTTACAGGATTCAGACTGGCTGGTGTCAGGAAGGTTTATGAAACCACAGATACCGCAGCCACTGAGTCCGTTGTAAAATCTGTGCTTGAAGACAAAAGTGTCGGGATTCTTGTAATGCATAATGATGACATTGGTAATCTGCCGGAAATTCTAAGGAAAAACTTGAATGAGTCTGTCCAGCCTACAGTAGTAGCCCTGGGAGGCAGTGGATCAGGCTCAAATCTAAGAGATAAGATAAAACAAGCGGTAGGTGTTGATCTGTGGAAGTAAAAGGTGAAATTTATCGTGTGTCTGGGCCTGTCGTCACCGCCATCGGCTTGCAGGCAAAAATGTATGACCTGGTCAAAGTCGGTAATGAAGGTTTAATGGGTGAAGTCATTCAGATATTAGGGCCCAAGACCATCATCCAGGTATATGAAGAGACCGCAGGTATCAAGCCAGGGGAACCCTGTGTATCTACAGGGTCGTCTCTGTCCGTAGAACTTGGTCCGGGTCTTCTTTCCAGTATTTATGACGGGGTTCAAAGGCCTCTGCACGTCCTGCTTGAAAAAATGGGTAGCTTCATCCAGAGAGGTGTCAGCGCAGATGGGCTTGATCATAAGAAACTCTGGGATTTCAAACCCATTGTCAAGAAGGGCGATTCCGTAAAAGGTGGAGACGTAATTGGTGTTGTACAGGAAACCGTGAATATTGAACATAAGATCATGGTGCCTCCTGATATCTCAGGTACAATTTCCGACATAAAGAGCGGAAACTTTACGGTAGTAGACACAATCTGTACTCTGACTGATGGGACCGAATTGCAGATGATGCAGAGGTGGCCTGTTCGAAGACCCAGACCTGTGAAGGCAAAACTTACTCCAACCAGGCCTCTGGTTACAGGAATGAGAATCCTTGATGGGCTTTTCCCTGTGGCAAAAGGCGGAACAGCTGCAATCCCCGGACCTTTCGGATCGGGAAAGACCGTAACTCAGCAGTCGCTTGCAAAATGGAGTGATACCGAAATTGTGGTCTACATCGGTTGTGGTGAGCGTGGAAACGAAATGGCAGATGTTCTGAGCGAATTCCCTGAACTCGAAGATCCGCAGACCGGGCGCCCACTTATGGAGCGTACTGTTCTTATCGCTAACACTTCAAACATGCCTGTGGCCGCAAGAGAAGCATCTGTGTATACCGGAATCACCATTGCAGAATACTACCGTGACATGGGATTAGATGTATCCCTTATGGCAGACTCCACCTCAAGGTGGGCAGAAGCCATGAGAGAAATCTCTTCCCGTCTGGAAGAAATGCCTGGTGAAGAAGGTTACCCAGCATACCTGTCTGCAAGACTGGCCGAATTCTACGAGCGTGCCGGGGTTGCGGAGAGTCTTTGCGGCGAAACAGGTTCCATTACTGTTATTGGAGCAGTATCTCCACCTGGCGGTGACTTCTCAGAGCCTGTTACACAGAATACCCTGCGTATCGTAAAAGTGTTCTGGGCTCTCGATGCCAAACTATCTCAGAGGCGTCACTTCCCGGCCATCAACTGGCTGAACAGTTACAGTCTGTATAAGGACAGTCTTAATGACTGGTTTGCAGATAATGTGGCTCCTGATTATGTGCCTTTGAGGGAAAGAGCAATGGAAATGCTCCAGACAGAATCTGAACTGCAGGAAATCGTGCAGCTTGTAGGTTCCGATGCTCTGCCAGACGACCAGCAGCTTCTGCTTGAAATCACCCGTATGCTTAGGGAAATTTTCCTGCAGCAGAATGCATTCCACCCAGTAGATGCATACAGCCCGTTCGATCAGCAGTACAAGATCCTTAAGGCAATCATGAAATGGGGAGACGCTGCGATGGATGCCTTGAAATCAGGTGTTCCCGTAACTGAAATTATCAAGCTTGAATCCAAAAATGTGCTTGCTAAGGTCAAGTACGAAGAGAAGTTTGATGAGTCTATGAATGCTGTCCTGGCACAGATGGATAAAGAGTTTGCATCCCTGAGAGGTAGGTAAATATGGTAAAAGAGTATAAGACAATCACTCAGATTGCAGGACCACTTGTCTTTGTTGAAAAAACAGAGCCTGTAGGCTATAAAGAAATTGTTACTATTAACTTGCCTGACGGGACCACCCGCAGAGGCGAGGTGCTGGACTCATCTTCAGACATAGTGGTTATCCAGATTTTTGAAGGTACTACTGGTCTGGACAAGGAATGCGGTGTAGTCTTTACAGGGGAAACCCTGAAGCTCCCTGCATCCATTGACCTTCTCGGAAGAATCCTTTCAGGTTCAGGAGAACCACTTGACGGTGGACCCAGGATTGTGCCCGACCAGCTTCTGGACATCAACGGAGCTGCAATGAACCCATATGCCAGGCTGCCTCCAAAGGATTTCATCCAGACAGGTATCTCCACAATAGACGGAACAAATACCCTTGTCCGTGGACAGAAACTGCCTATTTTCTCAGCTTCAGGTCTTCCACACAACGAAATTGCTCTGCAGATCGCAAGGCAGGCTGCTGTGCCAGGATCTGAATCTGCTTTCGCAGTAGTTTTTGCAGCAATGGGTATTACCAATGAAGAAGCCCAGTACTTCATGAGCGACTTCGAAAAGACCGGGGCTCTTGAAAGGGCTGTTGTGTTCCTCAACCTTGCAGATGACCCTGCTGTCGAACGTATAGTTACTCCGCGTATGGCTTTAACTGCAGCTGAATATCTGGCATACGAACACGGCATGCACGTACTTGTCATTCTGACCGACATTACCAACTATGCAGAAGCTCTTCGTCAGATGGGTGCCGCTCGTAACGAAATCCCTGGCCGTCGTGGGTATCCTGGTTACATGTACACTGACCTTGCAACTCTCTATGAGCGCGCAGGTATTGTTAAGGGCGCAAAGGGATCAGTTACTCAGATTCCGATTCTCTCGATGCCTGGTGACGATATTACCCACCCGATTCCTGACCTGTCCGGTTATATTACTGAAGGGCAGATTGTGGTTTCAAGAGAACTGCACAGGAAAGGTATCTACCCGCCAATTAATGTGTTGCCGTCCCTGTCAAGGTTGATGAACTCCGGTATCGGAGCAGGCAAGACAAGAGAAGACCACAAGGCAGTTTCTGACCAGATGTATGCAGGTTATGCAGAAGGGCGTGACCTGAGAGGTCTCGTGGCTATCGTCGGTAAAGAAGCTCTGTCTGAGAGAGACGTCAAGTTCCTTGAGTTTGCTGACCTTTTCGAACAGCAGTTCGTTACACAGGGCAGAAACGAAAACAGGACAATTGCAGACACTCTGGACATTGGATGGAAGATCCTTGCACACCTGCCTGAAAACCAGCTGGGTAGGATTGACAACAAATACATCCAGAAATACCATCCTGCACACAGAAAGGGTCAGTGATTACCATGGCTCAAGACGTAAAACCAACTCGGTCGGAGCTGATTGAGCTCAAGAAAAAAATCAAGCTCTCTGAAAGTGGGCACAAGCTCCTTAAGATGAAGAGAGATGGTCTTATTCTTGAGTTCTTTAAGATTCTTAACGAGGCAAGGAACGTCAGAACCGAACTGGACGCTGCCTATCTAACCGCTGCAGAAAAAATCAATCTTGCCTCTGCTGTAAACGGAATGGTTACAGTTAAGTCAACTGCCTTTACAGCAAAGGAATCTCCAGAAATTCAGCTTTCAGGACACAACATCATGGGTGTTGTGGTGCCACAAATCAGCTCTACAGGTGTCCACAAATCTCTTGTTGAAAGAGGTTACGGTATTGTTGGGACAAATTCGTATATTGATGAGTCCGCAGATGCCTATGAGGTCCTGGTAGAAAAGATTATCACGGCAGCAGAGCTGGAAACAACGATGAAAAGACTTCTTGATGAAATCGAGAAGACAAAAAGACGTGTAAACGCTCTTGAATTCAAAGTTATTCCGGACCTCATTGCAACCATGAAGTACATTCGTTTTACCCTCGAGGAGATGGAAAGAGAAGGTACTTCCAGGCTGAAGAGAGTCAAGGAGAGAATGAAATAATCAAGCTTGATTTGAAATGGCTGCGTGTGACGATCAACCAAATTTGGTTGAAAGAGCAGTATTTAAGTTAGGTGAACCCAAAAACCAGGCCCTCCTTTTGCAGGTGGCCTGGAGGATTTCCCTTTTGATGATGATTTTGGGGTTCATCATTATGATACGAACAATTTCTCCATATATGTGACATGAATTCAGGATCAGAATTCTCCTGAATTCAGCCACAGATTTTTGCTTTTATCTGAATTTATTTCAATTTAGTGTTATAATTTATACATGTCTTAAAAAATGTTATCGTTTACCCTGGTCTTACTGAATTGGAATCTATACTTTTCTGTGCTTACAGTCTGTACTTCTCTTACTTACAATCTGTATATTTGAAGTTTGAATCTATTTACGATGCTGCCAGGTACTTTTATTATTTAGAAAGCTATTTTAACGACAAACAGTAATCTCTACTTTATATGCAAAACGAAGCGAGGCTTCTTCATATTACCGGTACTGTTCAAGGGGTAGGTTTTCGCCCTTTTATATATCAGCTTGCAAAAGTCCACGGGCTTTTCGGATATGTGAAAAATCTTGGAAATTATGTGGAAATCCTTATAGAAGGAAATAAGGAAAGCCTTGATAATTTCATTAAAGAACTCCCTGAAAAGAAACCTCCTCTGGCCAAAGTTAAGGAAATCAAAGCAAAAAATATCCCGTTTTTTGGGTATTCTAAATTTATTATCGTGCCCAGTGAATCCGGAGTTTTTGAAAATTCCATAATTCCTCCTGACACGGCTATTTGCGAACAGTGCAGGTCTGAGATTTTTGATCCTTCTTCCAGGTATTTTCATTATCCTTTTACGGTATGCACAAACTGCGGGCCCAGATATACAACCGTCCGAACCCTTCCTTATGACCGGGAAAATACCACTATGGCAGATTTTCCTCTTTGTCCGGAATGTGAAACTGAATATACTGACCCTCTCAACCGGAGATATCATGCCCAGCCTGTCTGCTGCCCAAAGTGCGGGCCAGAGATCTGGCTCTCAGACCCAGAAGGAAATGTCCTGGTAAAGGGTTATGAAGCAATTGCACATGCTTCGGATCTCCTTCAACAAGGCTCAATTCTTGCTATAAAAGGATTTGGAGGTTTTCATATAGCCTGCAATGCGCGAAAGGAGGAGCCTGTAAAGGAGCTTAGAAGACGTTTAAGGCGCCCGGAACAACCTTTTGCGGTCATGGCAAAAAATGCAGAAGTTGCGGAAACCTTTGCAGAACTTGAAGGTGCAGGCAGGGAATACTTAACTTCTTACCGCCGGCCTATTACTGTGCTTCCCAGGTCAAAAGAATCCAGCCTGGCAGAATCGGTGACTTCTGGCCTGCACAATATAGGTGTTATGCTTCCATATACAGGCACGCAGAATCTGCTTTTTGACCGCGTACCTGATGCAGTATATGTTATGACCTCGGCAAACCTTCCGGGAAGGCCCATGGTTGTTGAGAATAAAGAGGCGCTTGATAAACTTAAAGGGATTGTCGATTATTACCTGCTGCACAACAGGGTTATTGCAAATCGAAATGATGATACGGTTATCAGAATTGTGAATGGAAAAGCAGCCTTTATTCGTCGTTCCCGCGGCTTTGTACCTGAGCCCGTAGAGCTGCCTTTTGAAGTTAAAGCTTCTATAGGTGTGGGGGCTGAAATGAATTCTACGGTTACTGTGGCAAAAGGAAAGCTTGCCTATGTATCTCAGTATATAGGAAATACCAGTCATGTAGAAACCTTCAGGTACCACTCCGAGGTTGTCAGACATCTTATCCAACTTACAGGAATCGAGCCCCTTTACTGGGGTTGTGACTTGCACCCTTCATTTAATACAACACGTTTTGCGCTAAAGATGGGAGGAGACGATACTCTTCAGGTTCAGCATCATCAAGCTCACATGTTAGCGCTTATGGCTGATAACTCCCTTCCCCTGGATTCCCGAATTCTCGGAATTGCCCTTGATGGTGTAGGATATGGCACTGACGGTACAGTCTGGGGAGGGGAACTCTTTGAATCCTCTTACTTCGGATACGAACGTATAGGGCATTTACTCCCTCAGCCGATGCCAGGTGGAGACCTTGCTTCGCGGATACCTTCAAGAATGGTTTTGGGGATTCTTTTTGAGAAACTTGGGAGAGCAGAATTGGAAAAACTTCCCCTTGCTTTTCCGAAAGGAGACAGGGAGTTTTCAACTGTGATGAAACAGCTTGAAACCGGGGTAAATGTTGCTCGAAGTAGCAGTACCGGACGAGTACTGGATGCAGCAGCTGCCCTGCTCGGGATCTGCGAGATGAGAACCTATGACGGGGAGCCATCAATGAAACTCGAATCTGCCGCAACGAAGAGTACCCATTCCATAGATCTTCCTATCATTTTCAAGAAAGATAGAGAATCTGGAGTTCCTTTACTTGACACCACCGAGCTTCTTCTGGGGGTATATGAGCTTTCAGGAAAGTACTCCCCTACTGATCTTGCTTTTGCGGTTGAGGAAAGCCTTGCGACGGGAATTTCAGAACTTGCCATCTCTCTTGCCGCAAAAAGAGGGCTTGAAAAGATAGGTCTTAGTGGAGGAGTTGCCTATAACAATCACATCACTTCATGCATTGCAAGAACTGTTACAGAAGCGGGTTTTGAATTCCTGGCTCACCGTAAGATTCCCTGTGGAGATGGATGTATTTCATTCGGGCAAGCTCTTGCGGCAGGGTTGAGCATAAAACCTGAGAGTGAGTTTTAAAAACTTTTCTGTCCACTTAAAAACTTTTCTGTTCGTCGGGCATACGATTTCTTAGTAAATATGTTTATATTTACTTATAAAGGTTTATATTTGGCATAATTTCAGCATCCCTCTATTTATTCACTCGTTTTTTAGAAAAGTTTGTGTATTCATGATTTTATTGTACTGAAATTTGATTAGAAAGACTGAAATACAAAATTAAATAAATGATACATACTTAGATAGAAAAGGGAGCATAAATGGGGCTAGGTAGTGTACGCATCAGAGTCGTGACAAGCAGGGATGAGATTTCCGGCCTGGAGGCAGAGGAGAAAGCAGTACATCTTGCGTTTAGACCTTCGGATAGAGATCTTTTTAGTCTGGTCAAGACATGTCCTGAGATTGAGTTACTTCAACTTCCCGCATCTTCCTACGAGGGACTCTCTAAATTTATCAGAATGTACCTCGCGTCTTCAGGTATTCATCTGGTAAAAGGAGATGTAAGCGGGCACTGGCACGATCTTAACAATTACTTTGTAATACCCGCTTACGTGCTTGAAAAAATAAATGAACTGAAAGTTCAGGGAAGAACCGAAGAAGAAATAATAGGTGAAATTACACATATAAGAAAAATTAGCCCTGATATGATTCTTCATTTACTTCATAGCTCTTTTCTGACATCAGGCCCTGAGCGACCGCGAATGAACAAAGTTTAAATAGAAGAATTCTGGCTTTTTTTCAGTTGGGTTTATAGACGCTTCCACCATTTTTTTGAGGCTTTCTGTTCTTCTATCTGCCTTAACCCCTCAGATGCCAGTTTTTGCTGCATTTTATATTTCCGATTTTCCTCACTAACCCTCGAAAAAGCTTCCTCTTTACTTACGAGGGTTCCTTTTAACTGTTTTATAAATTCTTCTTTTTCTCGAAGCTGAACTGCCAGTTTTTCTTCTCCTTCAAAAGCGGAGAGCTGCTTCTCAAGTGTTTTTACTTTTTCTTCGGCTGTGGTAAGCATAGTTTCAAGAGTATTTATTTTCCTTTCTTTCAAGGTAAGCTTCTCTTCAATTTTTTTCATATCTCCAGCCCTTGTAATAACCTCTTCAGCCAGGGTCTTAAGATCTTTATCTTTTATAGAAATATTTTCATCAAGCTCTTCTACCTCTCTTTCTTTTGCTGAAAGGTTCTCGGTAAGGATCTTTATGTTTTCTACCTTCTCCCCAAGTTCTTCGGTAAGATCCTTAATTCTGTCTTCTTTTTCTATGATTCTGGACTCAAGGTGTAGGACTTCTTCACTTTTTTCCGCAAACTTTTCCTGAAGGGCTCGCAGTTCCGACTCGTTCTTAAGAAGAAGTTTTTCACGTGCTCCAAATTCTGTATTCAGCCTTACAATTTCATTTTCCCTACCTGCAGCCTGTCGATCAAGTTCTTTTATTTTCTGGATTTTGTCCTCAAGCTCAGCTTCCAGTTTGCTCATTTCTTTCAGCTTATTGTCAGGCTGGTTATAAACAGAGTTCATTGGTAAGCTTTCTTTATTCTCTTCAACGGTAAAAGCCAGAGAAGTTTCTTTTTTACTTTCAGAAGTATGCAGTTCTTTTTCCTCGGAAAGGAGACCGATCTGTCCCCGTGTGTTTTCACAAATTTCAGCCCAGTCAAGGATGGAAGCTACAGGAGTAACTCTCTTAAGTACGGGATCGCCTATCTTGCAGCCGTAAACTTTACTGGCAATATAACCTTCCAGGGTATCAAGGCCAAGATTTGGATCTCCCAATTTCGAGTTTGTCGCATTTCCTTTCTTTACCTTCCCGCCATGTTCCTTTATACAATTGACAGCTTCGGTAAAGAGTTTCCAGGGGAGAAATGGTTCTTTTTTCAGGTTGTCAACATAGACTCCATCCGTTTCGGATCGGGCTTCAAAAAATTTTTTCCCGCTCATCAGCGGAATCTTTGCCGGATTTCCTTTCTTATCGAATTGACTCTTTATTTTTGAGATAACAGGATCTTCCATGCATGAGCCTCTTCAAGGTAATATTGAAGGTATATTGAGCATGACATTTTATAAAAGTTATGTGATTTTTGATATCTCTTAAAGCTAACACTGCCTTTTGAAAAGAACAGGCATGGTTTTCTTCAGAACAAAATTCCGTTTAGTCAGAGATATTCCTGGCAAGAATATGAAAAGTATATAATTTATGGAGTCACGATATCGAGCTTTTAAACCTTTTTTAAACTGTTAGAAAGATTTATATCAGTTAGAATACAATCTATATCTATTATCTTATTAAGATAATATGCAAAGATATATGCCTTGCATTACAATCAAACACTTGCTGTCGGGGAGAAATTACGTTTACGACAAATTTACGCCTTTCGATAACAGGTGCATGTCTATGTTCTTGGCTGGTCGGCTAGTAATAGTGCAAAAACGGATTAACAGCCTTTCAAACAGCAAGAACATCTGAGACTATTACCCCCACTTTACAGTCAATGACATCGCCTTTGGAATGATCTGATCATCCTCAGATTGGCTTCGCAGCAATAGCTGCAATTCTCGTATTTATACTCGGACACGATCCTGACACCGTTCTGGGTATTATGGCTCCCGGACTGCATGCACTCAGGTTTCAAGATGTAGAATTGGAAAATTCTATGGAAGAGAGTGCAGAAAATTCAACCCATTTGGATATATAAGAAAATAAACGGAGGAATAAAAACTTGGTAGATGGTGCAACAGCAAATCTATTCCTGGACGCAGCAGGAGCAAAAGCAGTCGGTGCATCAATTGCAATCGCATTAACCGGGATTGCGTCCGCAATAGCTGAAAAAGATATTGGTACAGCAGCAATCGGCGCAATGGCAGAAAACGAAGGATTATTCGGTAAGGGTCTGATCCTTACTGTTATTCCAGAAACCATTGTTATATTCGGTCTCGTCGTCGCACTGCTTATCAATTCTGCTTAAGTTTGATAAGGACCAGATGATACTCTTTGTGTGTTTATCGTGCCTGCAACTGTGAGACATTTTCTAGAGTATACTGGCCCTGCATTTGGAAGAATTCAATGATTGTAAATACTCTTCAGGAGGCGGATCTAGCGAAATTCAGAGTAAAGTCTTGGTATGTGGACATGGTCTTTATGCACATCATGTTTGTAGTGATTTTTTATGTCATTTACATATACATAGTGCCGACCATAGTCCCCGTTTAATTGGTGAAACATCCCAGTTTATAGTATGTCGGAAAGTAAAAGAATTTTAGGAGCAAGGTATGAAATTGTAGATGAAATAGGAAAACCAGAGTTCTTGATTGGAACAAAATTCTATAAATCTCCTAAAAAATTCTATCATTCTGGGAAATTAAAAAGCATTCTGCTTTAAAAAGTAAGGAAACGCCTTAAAGCCCTTGTTCAAAAACACAGGTTTGAGGAGGTGACTGACTTGGAAGAAGTGATAAACGCTCATATGGAACAGAATAAAAAGATAAGTGAAGGAATAAAGTCGCAGATCGAACCCACTCGTAAAAACAGGGAATTTGACAGTTCTGCAGACAATTCTCAAAGGAGAGGAATCAGGTCCAGGGCCTATTATCTGGATGTTATTTTCGTTCAGATTATACTTCTGCTGTTGCTATATGGGGTCTCTGTAGTGGTGGTTCATACACTGGTCTGAATACCTTATTCCAACTTTGAAGAAAATTAAATTTCTCTTCGGTGGAGTGCTTTTTCTTCTACCGAATACTTCCATATTTTAGATGTGTTCTTCCTTTTTACTACATTGAGAATGTTTCTTTTGTTATTCTACAATTGCTAAATTACTGCTTCTTTTTGTATCTAGTACATTGATCTCAAATATATATATAATAAGAAAATAATTATAATTTATGACTCAAGTATTATTTTAAAGTCCGATGGAATCCTGTAACATGGAAAACGCAGCCGGTCGCGGAGCGATTCGATCTGGATATTACAATCAAGGAAGCACGGAAGACACGAAAAAACACATATCAAAACATACAAAATCAAGTTAATTTTTTATAATATTTGAAAATTTATCTTCTTGTTTTTAAATATCTTCACTCCTAAAATTGCCCTGACTTGATGAAAACAGAATTATTTCAAACAAAATTCTGGATTTTTTATGAATTTTGCTCATAACACAACCTCAAAATCTCTCAAATATTTTTTTAAGTTTTTTTAAAAACACTGTTATACATACTGATTTTTATTAATTAGAGAGGGATCTTAAAAAAACACTTGAAAAAACGTAAATAAAAATTCTTTTTAAATGATACAGGTAATTATAGAAAAATATTTAATGAAGAGTTTTTTACTATCAAGCGAAAAAAATAGATAGATCTGGAGGTTAAACTTTGAAAATAAGAGTTGTGAGTTCAAGAGAAGAAATCTTTACACTGAATCCAAATGAGAGAATAGTGCATCTGGCTTTTAGGCCTTCAAACAAGGATATTTTTTCACTTGTTGAGAACTGTCCAAAGATTGAAGTTATACAGCTTCCTAAATCTTACAGGCGTACAGTCTCAAAATCCATAGAGATGTTCCTTGAAATGCAGCGTATCCAGCTTATCGAAGGCGATGTCTGGGGCCACAGGAAAGACATAAATGAGTATTATCGTATTCCTTCATCAATAATCGAAGAAATAAGAGAGCTGAAGACTGAAGGTAAATCTACTGAAGCCATTGAGGAAAAGGTTTCAAGAGAAAGCAAACTTAATCCTGAAATGGTTGCTTACATCCTTAGAAAGGATGTAGCAGCCTGAAAAGCTGAAGTAGTAGTTTAACTTCTCTTCATTTTTCTTTCTTTTTTATATATTATTTTCGTTCTTTTTTATATTTTATTTATTATTAGTTTACAATTCATATTCTTTTTATAAACCCATTATTTCTTTGAAATCTGCTCTTTTTAAAATTTGAATATCTTATAATTGTAATCTTCTTTATTTTTTTAACTTAATAACATTTTAAATTTTATATATTTATAACGTTTAATACTTATAAAATTTTATTTTCTTTTCATTTAATAAGTTTTTACCTTTTTTTCAATAGTGCTTTTGAATCTTTTGTAGACCTTAATAGTATAACTTAAATTAAATGGAAAAAGCATGACTTTCTGCTGGATATAGCAAGGATCTTGATGGTTTTGATTATAAAGCTGGTTTCGGGATAAGCTCAAAATAAAATAGCTTACAAATTTATACTTTGCAGGTTTATAGCTACGAATCTGCGTATATAAATTAATACATTCTTTGCACTGCATTTAATTTCACTTATATTAATCCGGGAAGTCGACAAAGTGATCAGGACAAACTTTTTAAAATTATTGAGTTTTATTATTCTTTTTGCACTTGCTTCCGGATGTATATATCCTGATGCTACCGATAAAATTCCTGTAGCTGGTCTGAACTCCGAAGACTTGATAAAGGATTTACAGAATTCAACACCCAATAGAACGGATAACCCTTTGCCTGATGAGACAGGATTAGGAGAACAAAATAAGACAGAAGAGAATAAGAGCACTGCATACCTGACCGATTCTAGATCTCCAAAAATACCAGAGGTTCCGACATATCATGAAGAAAAAACAAACGTCGTCTATCCCAGGGAATACAGGTTACTGTCCATAAATTTCCAGAGAGGTATTGGATCAGGAAATGAGAAAATTGAATCCGAAGTTTTCAATATAACCGGAAAAACTTCAGGATACAATATTAAAGACGCCTGTGATGTTTTTGATTACGTGAACCAGCATTGGGAGTATCGTTATGAAAAAAACGGTGAGTTTTTCTTCGATGCCTCACAGACTATAAATGAAGGTTATAAAGGAGACTGTGACGACTATTCCATAGTCATGTCTGCCCTTTTAAAGAATATGGGATTCAATACAAGAGTCGTTACTGCAACAAACGAGAGCTACGGACATGCCTATCCTGAACTTTACATAGGAGATAATAACGAAAATACATCTGAAATTCTCAGGTATCTACAGAGTAGATATTACTATGCTGAAAATATCTGGTACTCAGGCAGAGAGCTTAAAGATGGGAAGATTCAGTACTGGCTGAATTTTGACTGGAGCGGGTCAAATGGTTATAGACATCCTGGAGGCATATATTTTAAAGGAGCAGAGATAATCTATTACCCTAATGGACTAATCGAGTTATGAAACAGGAGATAATCGAGTTATGAAACAGGAAATAAACAAGTATTTCTCCTGGTAATCCTTTTTTAATACATAAAAATCTACTTTTTCCCGTAATATCTCAGAAAACAAAAAAATGGGGAAAAGTGTATTCACTTCTTTTTCGCTTACAAAACCAAGTTCTGAAACTAAGTTTTTCTGATTAACTTTATATTCGCAAACCCCTACCCTCTTTCATAAAAAGGCAATTCAGGCCTGATTATACATTGAAAAAAGATTATTAAGAGGGGAATTTTATGGAAGTGAGCAATTACAGTGAACTCATAAGAGGGGATAGGGTACGGGCAAATACGCCTCCTGAGATTAATCAGGCAATAGATACAGAAATAGCTGCAATGGTCAGGTTTTATGCGAGCAAGACCGACTATGAAATAGGCAAAAGGATTGAAGAGCTTGATAAGGAGTGGGATATAGGACGCATTATGGAAATTCGCGTATCTACAGTTTCTTTAATTGGAATAATACTTGGCTTAAAAAGAAGCAAAATATGGCTTATCTTACCCACAATAGCTTCAGCTTTCCTGCTCCAGTACGCTGTGCAGGGCTGGTGCCCTCCTGTATCTATACTAAGAGGACTTGGATTCCGTACGAGACAGGAAATAGATCTGGAAAAATATGCACTTAAGACTTTGCGCGGAGATTTTGATACGATTGCACCTCAGGAGAGCAATTAAACCGCGCAAAAGAGATTAGAACTGAGAGTAGAAATATCAAACAAATGCAGTAAAAATGCAGTAAAAATGCAGATTCAATAAATATACTCATAAAAGTACCTAATATAATTATAGGAAAAATGCATGAAGTTTACTTTTTTGCAAGTTCAGTTCAGGGAACCTTTTAGTTACTATCTGAAACTGTTTAAATTTGAACTTTCCTGCACTTAGTCATTTTTGGGAACTTGTCCTGGTGGTCTGTAAAAATAGAGTTTTTTTCGGTTTCCAGATCCCTAAATCTGGCCATGACCCGGACTTCCTCTTCTAGTTTTGTCCTTAGATATTATTATATAAATACAACTCATAATTTATTTTGTCAAATGATATCTAATTACCTAATGATATTATTTGCCTAACGACATTTGTTTTCAATCTTTGGGGGAATTGAAATGACTACGGGAGTAAAGAATCTTGAAAACAGTATAGATTTAACCAATATATGGCTCAGGGATATTCTGACCCAGTTGAAATGGCAGAGCAAGGATAGTGCATATCAGGCATTGAGGGGTACATTGCACGCTATCCGGGACAGGCTTCCGGTAGAAGAAGCAGTTGATCTTGCTTCACAGTTGCCCCTTATAATTAAAGGAATATATTATGACGGCTGGACTCTCAGAGATAAGCCCGAGAAATTCAAAAAAGAAGAGTTTGCCAGAAGAGTGCACGCACAATTTGAGTTCGATAAGAATGTAAACCCGGCTGAAGTTATTCGGGCTGTCCTGTGGGTCATGTACATGCACATTGGAGAAGGCGAACTTCGGGATGTAAAATTTAATATGCCAAAAGAGATTCAGGAGTGGTTTCCGGAAGAGATCGCGCCAAAAGGATGAAAACGCATGAATTTAAACTGAAATTTTTCTCTGGAATCCGTTAACCTTTTTATCAATTTAGGATTTTTCTTCTTCCTGATCTTTCATGTAAAGACAACTTTTCTTCAGATCTATATAAACGTTCTCTCAAGGTTCCGTTCTTAAAATTTAAAGTATACGGCTTTTTATACACTACTATTGCTGCTCATTCTCACATGCATCCAGCTTGAGTATTCATTTACTTTTAACACATTTATATAATATTTATTTATAGAGTTTCGATATATTAATAAATTATAAAATAGGAAGTCATATTCCCACTCATCCGAAATATTAATATAGAACTATAAGGAAATAAACTGCTGGTGATATGATATAGGGCTATTAGACGGATGATATACAGAGAATAAGATAATACGATCTCGCATGTCACATAATAAGATAATACGACCTCGCATGTCGCTGACCGCCTATTATTAAAGCCCGAATGGAAAATTAAGGAGTCAATGGAATGCGGAAAAAAATAAACGAGTTATTTGTTAGTTTTTTGGTACTCTTTATTTTGGTCGTTGTTTTTCCGGCCATAGTGCTGGCGGACCAGCAGGCAGATCCTACGGGAGCTGATACGGATTATTCTGGCTATGTAGCGGCGAGCACCGAGGATGCACCTTCTTTAGCAGATGTGACCAGTGCTGTAGGACATAACAGCGTAGCCATAAATATAATGTGGACACTGCTCGCGGGTTTCCTGGTTATGTTCATGCAGGCCGGGTTTGCGATGGTCGAAACCGGGTTCGTCCGTGTGAAGAATGTCGCGCATACGATGTCTATGAACTTCTTTGTATATCCACTGGGTATGTTAGGGTTCTTCCTCACGGGTTTTGCCATCATGTTCGGAGGTTTTGGCCCCCTAGCTACGTTGGGAGGCTATACAGGACTTAATCAAGAGTTTACTATTAACCTTTTAGGGCATCCGTTCGGGCTTTTTGGAATGACTGGATTTGCGTTGATAGGCACTTATGATGTTGGTGTATTCGCCTTATTCTTATTCCAGATGGTCTTCATGGATACTACCGCGACAATTCCTACCGGAGCACTGGCAGAACGATGGAAATTCCTGGCGTTCTGTTTCATGGGATTTGCTATTGGTGCCTTTATATACCCACTCTTCGGCAACTGGGTGTGGGGCGGAGGTTGGCTGTCCCAGCTTGGAGTTAATTTCGGCCTGGGTAACGGCCATGTGGATTTCGCCGGCTCGTCGGTAGTGCATATGACCGGAGGAGTTATTGGCCTGGTAGGCGCATGGATTATCGGACCTCGTATAGGCAAGTATAACAAAGACGGTTCCGTCAATGCAATACCCGGTCACAGTATCCCTATGGCTATAATCGGTACCTTCATCCTTGCTTTCGGATGGTTTGGTTTCAATGCGGGCTCAACCATGGCAGGTGAAGACCTGAGACTAGCTGTTGTAGCCACAAACACTATGCTGGCCTCAGCTACCGGTGCTATTGCAGCTACGGCATGGATGTGGGCCGTGCGCACTAAAAAGCCAGATCCAGGTATGGCATGTAACGGTATGCTGGCAGGACTTGTCGCTATCACTGCACCCTGTGCATTTGTCAACCAGATAAGTGCTGCGATCATTGGCCTTGTTTCGGGCATTCTTGTAGTCGAATCAGTCTTCTTCATTGAGAGAAAGTTAAAAATCGATGATCCGGTTGGTGCTGTCTCTGTACACATGGTCAACGGCGCATGGGGCTGTCTAGCTCTAGGTCTGTTCGCAGACGGCAGCTATGGCGCCGGATGGAATGGAGTGCCTACTGCAGTTACCGGTTTATTCTACGGCCAGCCCCTACAGTTTGTGGCACAACTCATTGGTGTGGCTACCAACTTTATCGTAGTTGGCGGTCTGGCATTTATCATCTATAAGTTAATCAATCTGATAACGCCAATGCGTGTGAGCAGCGATGTAGAAATCGGAGGGCTTGATGTGCCTGAGGTAGGTTGCCCTGGTTATGTTGGAGATCTTCCTGAGACTGGAATGAATAAAAGCCCTGAACCGAGTCAAATTCGTGGCCAGATAGCGTTAACGACCGAGACTAAAAAGGGGAAGGCTATATGAAGAAAATAGAAGCGATCATCAGGCCCACAAAACTTGAAGAAGTAAAAGCCTCGCTTGAAGATGCCGGTTTCAATAGCCTCACAATTATTGACGTAAAAGGTCGCGGCCAGCAAAAAGGCATTATCCAGCAATGGAGAGGGCAGGAATATCGGGTTGATGCCCTACCGAAGACAAAGATCGAGTTGGTAGTAAACGATGAAGACGAGGATAAAGCTATCGATGTTATTGTTAGTTCAACAAGAACCGGCAACATTGGAGATGGTAAAATCTTTGTCTTGCCCGTAGAAAAGGTAATTAGGATAAGAACAGGTGAAAGAGATGGAAAGGCCATTTAAAGGCCTTTCCTATATAAATTTCCGGGTAAACGGACGCTATTTATAAACTTCCTGTACGCAGGTAAGTTCAGGAAATGGATTAAACAAGCAAATACACAGGTAAGCTCAGGAAACAAATGCAACCAAACAAAAGTACTCAAAGATAAGTAGCAACCATCTACTAATGTAAAAAATATATCAACCATCTACTAATGCAAGGTCAGGAAATAGCCCTGAGAGAATTTTTGTTCATTCTCAGTCTTTGGGACTGTACGTAATTAATCTGGCTGAGTTCATTATTACTGGAATTGATGAGAGTTCGTGTAATAATGCCCCTGTTACGGGTGTAAGTATGCCCGGTATAGTCAATATAACCGCCATTGAGAGGACGCTAAGCGAAAATACAACATTTTGCCAGATAGTGATTATTGCCTTCTTGGATACGCTTATAAGGTACGGAATTTTTAAAAGGTCATCGGATAATAGTCCAACTTCTGCTGTCTCTATTGCCACATCTGTTCCTGTAAGCCCCATAGCTATTCCTACATCAGCCGTGACAAGTACCGGACCATCATTAACACCGTCACCCACAAAGATAATTTTATGACCTTCAAGTTGTAGACGTTTCACAATTTCGACCTTTTCCTGGGGCATTACTTCAGCATATATTTCATTTATACCAAGGATTTTAGCTGCCTGTTCTGCAACTACTTTGCTGTCACCTGTAATCATTATTGTCTTTATTCCGAGTTTATGAAGGTTCTCGATGGACTTTTTTGACTCCGGCCTAATTCTATCCTCAAATGTTAGCAACCCTGCGATTTCGTTATCAATTCCTATCATGACTACATTACGGCCCAGTTGAGATTGTTTTTTAATGATTTCTTCAGCTTTATGAGAGATTAATATATTAAATTCAGAAGCTTGCTTCAGACGACCTACAAAGACGCTTTTTCCTTTAGCTTTAACCTTTATGCCGGTTCCTGATATGGATTCAAATGATTCCGGATCCTGTATTAAGAACCCCTTTTCTTCAGCAGCTTTGACAACAGCTTTTCCAAGCGGATGCTCACTGAACTTCTCTGCAATTGCAGCCAATAACAATAAGTCTTCATCTTTATTGTTGTTCAATGTTATAACGCTGGCAAGTTTTGGTTCACCGTGAGTAAGTGTCCCTGTCTTATCAAAAATAACAGTATCTATCCTGGCCATAGATTCTATCGTGGCTCCTTTTTTAATAAGATTGCCTCTTAACGCCGCATTACCAACCGAAGCCACAAGTGCCGTAGGTGTAGCAAGTACCATTACGCATGGACAGAATACTATTAGCATAGTAATTGCTCGTGTCAGATCTCCACTCCACCACCAGAGCAAGCCGCCCAAGATGATTGCAGTAGGCGTATAAAATTTAGCATGGTTGTTCAAGAGCCTCTCTATCTTTGGCTTTTGAATCTGCGCGTCCTCAATCAAGCGATGTATTTGTCCGATGGTTGTTTCACTTCCAACTTTAGTGGCCAGCACTTCCATTGCACCTACTTCATTAAGAGTACCTGCAAAAACATTATCTTCTTCCTGTTTATCAACTGGCAGGCTCTCTCCGGTAATAGCAGCCTGATTTACCGAAGCAGTGCCCGAAATAACAGTTCCGTCAACAGCAATACGTTCTCCCGACTTAACAAGGATTGTGTCCCCTACCTTAACTTCCTCAAGAGGCACTACAATATCATGTCCTTCACGCCTGACTGTGACTCTATCAGGCAATAGTTTCGCCAGAGATTCGAGTGCTTTTCCTGCTCTCGCAGAGACAAGTTCCTCAAGCATACCACCCAGAAGCAAAAGTACAGCTACGACTGCAGCAGCCGAATACTGCCCGATAGCAATAGCAGCAATTGTTGCGATAGTAACCGGAATATCAGCAGTAAAGTCCCTTTCTTTAATCCCCTGGTAAGCAGACCACCATATAAACGATGATCCAACCAATGCGGATAATAGATATAACCAGTTGCCTTCACCCATGCTATTTTCTGACAGCATGTTTTGCGGATAAACAGCTATCGCTATTATGAGCAAGACCCCGCTTGCCACAGTAAACAATGTTCCGGGGTCAAGTAAAAAATCCTGATAACGAGTAGCTAGGTTACGGATATAACTCCAAAAACCTTCAGTACGACTATAGTTGTTGTCTATCATATTATCTACCCAAATAAAAGCAAATTTAGATGTTAAAACCTATAAATATTAATAACATAAATCTATTATGATTTAATACGAAATAATAAAATTATGTTTAATAGTAAGAAACTAAAGTTGCGCTGGAGAAAGATATCTGAAGCAGTAATGGAAATTCGTCCAAAATAACAACTTTAGCCAAGGACAAAATAGCGTATATCAAATTTGAAAACAAAAACCTGAAATAAACCAGATAAATGTAGACAATTATGTTACAGACAATTATGTTACAAATTTACTAGAACTGTTGATTGCGCTCAGATCTATCAAAACTTTCTCCCGCTGTTATTTCTCAAAAGAATTTTCTCAAAAGAATTATATCATATAAATCCTAACTATGTTAAACTCTTCATTATTACAAATCCGAATGATTGTGTTAATCTTGAACAGACAGAGATTGAGGTTTTAAAAATGACAGAAAAACTCGGAATTCTGGCCATAGGCCATGGGAGCAAGCTGCCTTACAATAAGGAAGTAGTCACTCAGATCGCAGATCATATAGCACGGAAACACTCGGATGTCGTTGTCAGAGCCGGCTTTATGGAAAACAGTGAGCCAACCCTTGGAGAGGCAATCGAAGGCTTTTCTGGCACAGGCGTGACAAAAATTGCAGCAGTACCGGTTTTCCTGGCTTCTGGAGTTCATATCACAAAGGATATCCCCGAGATCCTGAGCCTGGACGAAAATGGCTGCGGTACCCTGGAAATTGACGGAAAAGCCGTTCCTCTGTGCTATGCAAACCCTCTTGGAGCCGATGAGCTTATCGCCGACCTTGTGTTCAAAAGGGTTCAGGAATCCCTTTAAAGTCTTACCTAAGGTCCGGTTTTATCATGGACCTGTATCGGAAGAAGTTCGCCGTGCTCGACCTGACCCACGGCGGCATTCCTATCGCAAAAAGCCTTGCAGCCGCTGGAAATGAAGTAAGCGGAATAGATGTATACAGGACAGTCAAGCCTGAAACGTTGCTTGAGCTTGAGGAGAAGTACGGGATACACTGCTCAAAAACTCCTCTTCCTGCATCAGAATTCGACTTGATTGTTGCGCCTGTACACCTCGATCTTGCCTATCCTATGCTTGTAGAAGCCAGGGCGCAGAAAAAAAACATCCTTTCGCACCATGAAATTGTCGGAGAAATTCTCAAAGGTGATTCAAGGCTTTCAGGCATAAAAACAGTCGAGATTACCGGCGTAAAAGCAAAAACAAGTACAGCATCCCTCCTGGCCGATATGCTCTCCAGGCAGTTTGAAGTAGTACTGCACACTTCACGGGGACTTGAATACTGGAAAGCGGGCGCTTCTTCTCTTATATACAAAGGCCTGAGCATAACTCCCGGAAGCATTCTGGTTGCCGTTGAGAAAACTTTTGAAGCCGAGTTCAGGCCGGATTTTTTTATCTTTGAGATCTCGATAGGAGGCACAGGCACTGCTGACCTGGGAATTCTTACAACCCTTTCCCCGGACTATGGGATTGCAAATAATACATCCCTTGCAAGCGAAGCAAAACTCCAGCTTATCAGAAATGCAAAACCTGGAAGTACTCTTCTAATCAATGCCAGAGCTGAAAAAGCCCTTAAAGCTGCAAAAAAAGACCAAATAAAGGTTTTAACCTTTAAAGACCATTTTAATGATCAGTTTTCCAAGACTCCAGGACAAATAGCTGACTTTGTACTGGAAACGGAACCAGGGACTTCAGCCTTATCAGTATCCTCAGAGTTAGTAATGCCTTCAGACTTACTAGGATCGTGTGATCTATCAGGTTCATCAATGCCAGCCGATTCAAGCAAATACCAGGCTTCTCCTACATCTTCAGGTTCCGGCATTCGCTTTATGCACAGGGGAAAGCAAATTTTATCAGCTTCCCTGCGTCCGGGATATAATGTTTCGGCTTACAGGACTGCTTTTGTCGCAGCGTCGGCAGCCGCCCTTGAACTTGGAACTAAACCTGAAGCTATTATTTCGGCAATTGAAGGATTCAAAGGGCTTTCAGGCAGGATGCAGGAAAAGGAAATGAATGGCATTTCCTTAATAGACAATTCCAACTCCGGAATGGATATCCTCTCGGCCGAAAAAGCCCTTGATTACGCTCTCCTTAAGAGAAAGGACGAAAAAAAGGAAGATATCATCCTTGTGCTGGGAGAAGAAGCCTCTCAGGTATGTGAAGGGTTGCCTCCTGAACTTGTACAGGGCTTTGTAGAAAAGTTCGGTGCAAAGTGTAAGCAGGTTATCCTGGTAGGAGAAAGGATGAAGGCAGTAAATGGAAAAAACATTTTTTATGCACGGAATCTTCCAGAAGGGCTTTCAAAAGCCTTAGAATTTGCAGGAGGCGACGATATAATACTCTCTTCGGTAAAATGCTTCCGTTAAAATTATTTAATAACTGTATAATGAGGTTCTTCACTGAGAAATAGTTAAGGAATTGTTGAAGAATTGTTGAAGAATTGTTGAAGAATTGTTGAAGAATTGTTGAAGAATTGTTGAAGAATTGTTGAAGAATTGTTGAAGAATTGTTGAAGAATTGTTGAAGAATTGTTGAAGAATTGTTGAAGAATTGTTGAAGAATTGTTGAAGAATTGTTGAAGAATTGTTGAAGAATTGTTGAAGAATTGTTGAAGAATTGTTGAAGAATTCCCAGAAATTCCGGTTAATTCGGGCAATTACAAGAATTATTCAGGAATTTTTGCTCAGGATAACAATTTCTAAGGATAACAATTTCTAAGGATAACAATTTCTAAGGATAACAATTTCTAATATACAAATATTTAATATAAAATTTGGATCCGAGCCTATTCCGGATACATGCCACAATAGGCTGCAGGCATTTGCCGATATTTTTATGATAGAGTTTTATACAGGATCTTCCAATCTGTATTCGTTTCCAGTACTCACTTTAATTTCAACTGATCGTGTTTCCCAATCCCATTTTACAGGTAATAGTTCATATCCTGAGGACACAGGAGTTTTCAGGGAAATGCGTTTTATCATTCTTATCAGTATCACTATTATCTAAACAAGAGGATTTGTTATGGCTGAAAAAGAGATTTCAATCATTCATCCCCGCCCAAGTTCCATAGTTGCGGCTCTTTACACTCTAAGAGACTTAAATGTTGATGTCGCTATCCTGCATGGGCCTCCAGGGTGTTCCTTTAAACATGCAAGGCTGCTCGAAGAAGACGGTATACATGTGGTTACCACAGGCCTTGATGAGAACAATTTCGTTTTTGGAGGACATGATAAACTTGTCCAACTTATCAACAAGTCAGTGGAACTTTTTAATCCTAAACTTATAGGAATTGTAGGAACCTGCCCCAGTATGATTATAGGGGAAGAAATGCATGATGCCGTGCTAGAGGCAAATCCTGATGTCCCTGTAATCGAAGTCGAGGTGCACGCAGGCTATCACGATAACACAAAAGGAGTACTCTTTGCCCTGGAATCCGCACTCGATGCAGGAATTATTGATCACAAAGAGTTCGAGCGTCAGAAATATCTCCTTGAAAAAGCTACAGAAGTAGAAAAAAAGCATGGAGCTGCAAGCAGGGAATACCTTGCTCCCTCCCGTGGGGATGTCAAATACAAAGCCGCACAGCGTGTAATTCAACTCCTCAAGGAAGACAAGAGGGGCCTTGTCATCATGAATGCCAAAAAAGAAACCGGCTACATGTTTGCAGACATTACCCTTGCAGTCAATGAGGTTGCAGAAGCTCTCGGGAAAAAAGAAAATCTTATCAATATGGCAAATATCGACCCGGAGCTCGGACTTCCCAGAGTCAGGCAGCATGCCAAGTATATAACGAGAGATCTCAAAGCACATGGGATTGAGGTACATGAAATCATTGGTGGCATGGACGAGTACCCTATTGCAGGCGAAAAGGTCAGCAAATTAATAAAAGAAAAATACAGTGACTTTGATTTTGCAGTCATTTCGGGTGTTCCACATGCAATCCCTATGGAGAACATAAAGAACATGGAACTGATTTCGATAACTAACGGCCCGAGACAGGTCCTGCCTTTAAAAGAGATGGGGCATGAGTATGTGCTGGTTGAAATCGACCTCCACCCGAAAACACTGGGAGTCAGTGGGATTGTGGAATCTGAGTTTGGGGCTACCTTAAGGGAAGTTGCAAAGGAAGCCTGAGCAAGAAGAGCCAGGATAAAATCAGGAGGAAGATCCTTTGAAAAACCAGAAGATCATAGCGATCTACGGGAAAGGCGGCATAGGCAAATCGAGTACCGCTTCAAACATTGCCGCTGCCTGCGCCGAGGCAGGAAAGAAAGTCATGATTATAGGCTGCGATCCTAAAAGTGACTCATCAATCACCCTTCTAAGAGGCAGGAGAATTCCAACCATTCTTGATCTCCTGCGTGAGGGTGTGGACATAAAAAAAGAAGATGTGGTCTTTGAGGGATATGCAGGCGTCAAATGCGTGGAAGCAGGCGGTCCCGAACCAGGCATAGGGTGTGCAGGGCGAGGAATCATTGTTGCCATCCAGAAATTGAAGAGCATTTCAGGAAATCTCTTAAAAGAACAGGATTTTATCATTTACGATGTACCAGGAGACATCGTCTGCGGAGGATTTGTTGCCCCTGTAAGAAAAGGGTTCGTAAATGAGGCTTATGTCCTGACTTCAGGAGAGTACATGCCCCTTTATGCAGCAAATAATATCTGCAAAGGCTTATCGAAGATAGGAATGCCGCTTAGCGGGGTAATCTGCAATTCCAGAAATGTAAGCAGGGAAGAGGAAATAGTTTCGAAGTTTTCCGAGGAAATCGGCAGCCAGCTTATGGCTTTTATCCCGAAGAGGCAGGTAGTTCAGGACTGTGAAAGGGAAGGTTACTCGGTAATGGAAAAGGCACCCGAATCTGATATTGCGCAGATCTATCGCAAGCTTGGGAAAGCAATCCTTGAAAACGAAAAAAAAGTTACAGCCGATTCCCTGAGTGATGAACGGCTGAGGGAATTGACAAAATAAATTAGAGTATCAATAGTTGAATAAACACATCAGGGTGAATAAACACAAAGGGGTATCGAAAAAATGATTAATGACAAGCAATCCGCAGCAAGGAATATTCCCAGGATTCTCATTTCCGCAGACCGTTCTTCCTCAGGCAAGACTACAATTTCCATGGGCCTGATGGCTGCTCTCGTTTCAAGGGGATACAAAGTACAGCCCTTTAAGGTTGCTCTGGATTATATCGACCCAAGCTATCATACTGAGATAACTGGCAGGTTCTGCCGGAACCTTGACGGCTACCTCATGGATGAAAACGGGATTCTGGATGTCTATACTCATGCCTGCGAGGCCGGCGAGAAGGCGGATATTGCGATTATTGAAGGAGTTCGCGGGCTTTATGAAGGTTTTGAAAGCTTAAGCGACCTTGGAAGCACTGCCCAGATCGCAAAGATCCTTAACTGCCCTGTAATCTTTGTAATCAATGCCCGAAGTATTACCCGTTCGAGTGCTGCCCTTATAAACGGATACAGGAACTTCGACCCTGATGTGGAAATTACAGGAGTTATCCTTAATAACATAGGAAGCCGCCGCCATGCCGAAAAAGCAAAAGAAGCAATCGAACACTATACAGGCATTCCGGTTATAGGAATTGTTCCGAGAGACCACGCGATGCAGATTTCCATGCGCCATCTCGGGCTTATGCCAGCTCTCGAAGGCCGGAGACGGCTTGGGGATGGAGACTTTGAAGCCCGCCTTCAAGGCATTGAAGAAATCATCAATAAAGGAATTGACGTAGACCGCTTTATGAAAATCGCAAAAAGCGCAAAGCCCCTTAAAAGCCCTGATAATAGCGTTTTTTCTTCAGTCTCCGATTCTGGAGCACCCAGGCCAAAGATAGGGGTTGCCCTTGATGAGGCTTTCAACTTCTACTATCACGATAACATTGATCTCCTGAATCTTGCAGGCGCAGAAATTGTTTACTTTAGCCCTGTTAAAGACACCTCACTTCCGGAAGTTGACGGGCTCTATATAGGAGGAGGTTATCCCGAACTCTTTGCAGCCGAACTTGAAGCTAACGAGTCCATGCGCCAGGATATCAAAAAAGCATCTGCTGCAGGCATGCCTATTTATGCCGAGTGTGGAGGGCTTATGTACCTTACGGAAAAAATAAGCACAGGCGTTCCCGGAAAAGGTACCTATCACAATACCTCAATGCCAGAATCTACATATTCAATGGTCGGAGCCCTACCAGGGCATACTATTATGGGACAAACAAGAGTGGTCAGCTACAATATCGGGACCCTTAATAAGGACTGCCTTCTCGGGAAAAAAGACAACAGTTTCAAGGGACACGAATTCCACCATTCTGAAATAAGGGAAATTCCTGAGGACGCTGAATTTGCAATAACTCTGTCAAGAGGTACAGGCATAAAGAACGGCATGGATGGGCTTATTTCTGGAAATACCCTGGGTTCATATGCCCACCTGCACGGAGTTGCGTACAGAGAGTTTGCAAGCTCACTTGTAGAAGCTGCAAGAAATTTCATGGAGTCCAGGGTTCTTCCGTAATGTGGGAAGGCTCCGTTCTTAGTGTATGCAAACACTACCAAGCAATATTATATTAATCGATTATAACAATTTAGATTACAATAGTAGACTACAATAGAGTAAATTACAACAGATTAGATTACAATAGAGTAGATTACAACAGATCAATCAAGACAAACTGATTGTAACAAATTATTTTAATAATAAATTATTTTAATAATAAATTATTTTAACAATAAATTATTTTAATAGCAAATTGTTTTATGAGAACCTAGATCAAGAGAAATTACGCTATATCAAATTAAACTACAGCAAACCAGACTGGTAAAGAACTTATTTTCATTTCATTTTCTTTTCAGGTGAATCTATTGAAAACACAACTTAAAGGAGACCGGGTCCTTGCCGGAAAGGAAGCGGTAGCCGAACTTTATAAAACTGGTTACTTCGGGCGTCCTAAAGGCGAAGGGCTTGAACTCTCGCTTGTAGAAGCTGCTTTTCTTCTGTCCAGAGGAAAACTCGAGATCGAACTTGAAGGCACACTGCTCGATTTTAGAACCTTTTTCGAACAGGCCTCTTTGAGGCAGCCGAATTTTGAGCTGAAATATATAGTTTATAAGGACCTTAAAGAAAGAGGGTACTATGTCCAGCCATCAGCTGCAGATTTCCGGGTGTATCCCAGAGGCAGCCACCCGGGTAAAAATGCAGCAAATATTTTTGTTCATGTCCAGTCTGAAAGACAGCTCCTTCCTGTAAAACTTCTTCAGGACTCAGTTACCTCGGCAGAGAACGTGCATAAGCAGTTTATCCTTGCTGTGGTGGATGAAGAAAGTGACCTTACCTTCTATGAGGTTAAAACCGCAGTTCCCAAAGGAGAAATGCCTGAGCCATATCCTGCCATCAAAACCGATGCCACTTTCCTAGAAGACAGGGTAATAGCCTGGGATTCTCAGGCTTCGGAAACTCTCTATAAAAGTGGCTTTTACGGAAAAATGCTGGACTCCGAGAGGTTGCAGCTTTCCCTGGTCGAATCACTTTACCTCTTTTCCAGAGGCATAATAACGGTTCGGGACAGGAAAGGTAAAGTGTTTTCATTTGACGAATTTGTCGAGAAAGCCTCGGAGATTGAAAGCTTTTTCCTGAGAAAGTACAGTGCATATAAAAATCTCAGGGATTCGGGGCATGTGGTCAAAACCGGTTTTAAATTCGGGACAAATTTCAGGGTATACCGAAAGGTAGAGTCAATAGAGAAAATTCCTCATTCGGAATACCTTGTAAATGCCATCCCTGCGGATTTTGAGTTCAGGCTTTCAGTTATGTCTGGAGCTGTCAGGCTTGCAAACAGCGTCAGGAAAAAAATGCTTTTTGCAGTTGAGAAAGGTGAGGAAATCGAGTACCTAGATATCAGCCGGACGAAGATGTAAATATTCGGATGTTTATTCGAGTGTTAGTTCAGACTTGACCGAAGGAGTTTTTCCCTGAGCTTAACGTTTCTTAATTTTATGAAAAGCAGATCTTCAGCCGAGGGTAGAGTATATGTGGGATATTATTGCAGTAGACATCTCTGGCAGGCACAGGATTAAAGGAGGGTATTATATGGTATGTGCAGCCGCAGCGCTTACGGTTTCGGCTAGCCATATTGAAAAAATCAAGCAGATCAAAATCCTTCCCCTCTGGCAAAAAAGAGCTCCCAGCCTGCTGGACGTTGTGCAGTTAATCGAAGATACGGCTGACCAACTTTCTTTTGAGGGTACGATTGTGGCAGAAAAGGGGGATATGTATAATAAACCCAAATGGGTGACCGAAAGTATGTTTTCCAGGGCTTTTAAGTATCAGGAATCAATTGCCGAGAGAATGTCGATTGAACTCGTGCACCACGTTTCCCTGAGCGCCCGTAACCTATTGATAAAAGAACTTGAAATCGAGGCATGAAAATTTCAGCTGAACAGAAATCCTATAGCGGATCCAGCAACGGTAACAGAGTAATTCTCGTTAAAAGAACAATTCCCAATTCGGACCCTGAACGTGAAGAATACCTCTTACAGGAACTCAGAGAGCTTGCAAAAGCTGCAGGTTATCTGCCAGTTGGTGAGCTTAAGCAAACCAGGTATCCTGATTCGAAGTACCAGCTTGGCCGGGGGAAAATAGAGGAACTTGCCGAACTTGTCAGGAGTACGGGTGTAGAGAAAGTAATTTTCTATAACAGGCTCTCTACAACTCAGCTATTCAATATCTCAGAAATCTGCAGATGCCAGATTATCGATAAATTCCAGCTCATCCTTGAGATCTTTGCAAAAAGGGCAACTACCCACCGCTCAAAACTCCAGGTCGAACTGGCAAGACTGAGATATGAAGTACCAAGGGTAAGAGCTGTTGTGTCTCTCCTTAAAAAGGAGGAAAGGGCAGGTTTCATGGGGCTCGGAGACTACGAAGATTCTTATGAACAGGACCTGAAGAAGAGGATAACAAGGATTCGTAATGAACTTGAATCTGCAGAAAAAGATGATGAATCTTTACGGGCTTTAAGGCACAGGAAAGGCTTTTCCTTGATTTCCCTTGCAGGATATACAAACGCCGGGAAAAGCACGCTTTTCAATGCAATTGTAGATGAAAGTGTTGAGGCAAAGAACATGCTTTTTACAACACTTGTGCCCATGACCAGAGCTCTGGACCTAGGTGGACGAAAAGCTCTTTTGACCGATACCGTGGGGTTTATAGAGGATCTTCCTCACTGGCTGGTTGACGCCTTCAAGTCCACCCTTGACGAGATTTTTCTCTCGGACCTTATACTCCTAGTAGTGGATGCAAGCGAAAAACCCGAAACGATCTTGCAGAAACTTTCGACATCTCACGATACCCTCTGGGACCGAATACAGGGAGTTCCTATAATTACCGTACTTAATAAAGCCGATCTGGTTGATGAATCCAAACTTGACGTCATTATGGAGCAAATAGGTTATATGGCCCCTAACCCGGTCTTTGTTTCCGCAAAAAAGGGCACCGGAATGACTGCACTAAAAGAAGAAATAATAAAGCATCTACCTCCCTGGTGTTTTTGCTCTCTTTCCCTTCCCAATTCGGAAAAAGGGATGTCAATGCTCTCATGGCTGTATGAAGAAGGAATCGTACACAGAGTAGAGTTCGGAGAGCGGATACTTCTGGATTATGAAGCAAGAACAGAGATAATTAACCGAGCACATGCTCTCCTTGAACCTCAGGAAGCTCAAACAAGTGAGTGATCTTTATTAAACGTTTCTTAAACAACTGGATTTTTGATCCAAACTTTTTTTTGAAAAAGTTTGGGCCAAATTTTTTTAAAGTTTGTACCTGAGGATATGTATCACTCCCGAGCTTTTCAGAAGAATAGAAAGCTTTTTGAATTTTATAAAAACTACTGGAATATTGACAGAGCGTTTTCCAATATCTTTTTCTCAGGGAGTTTTTTGTATGGTCTGAATACTGTTCGTATATCCACGAAAGGTACTTATATCCAGAAGTTGTTTGTTTACATGCGAACGGGTGTCTACTGAAAACATCAGACCCTCCTAATATCCTAAACTACACCCCTAAAACCAGATTTTTACTATGTTTTTGCCCGTTCGCAGTTCCTCCAGAATTTTCATCCTATTTTTAAGACATCGCTTGTTTGTAAATAAACGAACTTTTTTGCGGTCAGTAATAAACCTGGATGCCAATGGACTCTCGTTTCAAAATTTATATAAATTCATTTCTCATTCTTCTGTTAAGTATGAAATTCGATCTGCATGTACATTCCGAGTATTCAAAAGATAGCAAATCAAGCCATGACGACATCCTTAAAACCGCAAGTAAAAGGGGACTTGACGGATTTGCTATCTGTGACCACGACACTGTGGAAGGCGGGCTTGCCTGTAAAAAAAGAGCCCTGGAACTTGGCTTTGAGCTTACGGTCATTCCCGGGGTTGAGGTTAGTTCTTCGAAGGGGCATATCCTTGTTCTCGGAGTCAGCCAGAATATCAAGCCTCATCTGAGTCCGGAAGAAACGATTGAGATAGCCAGGAAACTCGGAGGCACGGTTATTATCCCTCACCCCTTCAAGCGCAGTTCCCACGGGATAGGAAGTTTTGAAGGACTTGACGTTGATGCCGTTGAGGTTTTTAACTCCCGCTGCCTTTTTAATGGAGCCAACCGGAAAGCTGCAACCGAGGCAAAGAGGCTTGGAATTCCGGAAGTTGCAGGAAGCGATTCCCATGTTCCAGAAATGGTAGGCCAAGCATACACCGAAATCAATGCCTCGGAAAATACCCTCGACGCCGTGCTGGAAGCCATCCGAGAAGGAAAAGTTTCTCCTGCGGGAAAAAATACACCCACACCTATTATTCTTAAACAGATGTCAGGCAGCGCCAGGCGAAAAATTAAGAAAAAACTGTTTCGTAAAGCCTAAAAGAACGCAAAATATAACTTCGTATGGTCTGTGGTTTTAGAAAGATTGCAACCTCCTTATAACTGCTTTATGCTTAGCCAAAAAAGTAAGTACGTGGTTAACTATTCAACCTGTCAAAGTAAGTATGTGGTTAACTATTCAACCTGTCAAAGTAAGTATGTGAGCAACTATTCAGCCTATCAAAACATGTCTATTGATATTGATTATAGTGAAAACGAGGAATCCGAAAAATAACCTCTGAAAAATGAAGAAACACAGTCAATCGCCAACAATTTAAGAAAATCAAGTTACAAAAATATGTCTATTGAATTTTAATGAAGATATCTATTGATTCTGCTTTATATAGGCTAAATAGTTACGCATGCGGTTCTGCAGATAGAAGTAACCATATTTTCGTAATACTTATATAAAAATTGAAGATGAACTACAATAGATATCTTCACAGAAGATTTAACTTATATTCTCATTTCCATTTTAATTCACGAAGCCGTTTAAAAGTCAATATCAGGAATATAATAGCTATTATAATAATAACCGCAATTATTATTTCACTGACCCCTATCATCAACCTTAATCCCCCTTACTTTTACCCGTTTTAAATTAAAATGATATTGCTTTCAATTATTATATTCTTCCATCGCTATTATACTATTTCGTCTATTCCTTTCTAACCCATATCGGTAAGTAAAAGAGTTTCATAACCATCGGCTCAACAGCATGACTCAACAGTGCTTCTGTGATATTGAACGACCGATTCTCCTTTTTTTGAGTTATTTAAACTTTTATTGCCCTATTTTTCCATAATAAGTAGAGTTAAGAATGATTTTTTCTATTCTTCTTATATATAACCCAGGTATATGAATATAAGTTGAGCAGCGATCGAAATGTAGGTTTATTAATCTCAAGGTAGGACTAATCTAACCGAGGCATCTTAAAAAATTGCTGTGAACGCTATATTCAGAGATTTAAAACGCCAATTGTAGTATAATGAATGACCACAAAATCCGGATTAAACTAAAAAGAGTTGGAGGGTAAAGAATGGGAAAACAAATATCTGAAAGAATAAGAAAGACACTAAGCATTCTTCTGTTAGTCCTTTTTGTATTTTCGCTGACTGCTTCATCCGTAAGCGCAGCTACATCTGTAAAATATACAGAAAACAGTGATGACAGCTATACTCGCGGCTACTGGGAAGGATACTCAAAAGGATACAGTACCGGGTTTACAGACGGCTTAACCGGTAAAAGTCCGCGCATGTTCCTCATGATCTACTACGGGCCAGATTCCGGATACAATGGAGGATACTTTAATGGGTTTAGAGACGGGTACGGCGCTGGATATAACGTTGGAAAGAAATTATATGACCTCTGATCGGCGAGCATCATTATGGTTTCCCGATGAGACTACTTTATAGGCTATGTACCCCCGTTGTAGAGATTAATACTAAAGCAAAAAGTAGAAAATAGTAGTACCTCTAGATATGAAAACCTCAAAACAAAGCTAGCTTTCAACTCCGGTCAACGTGGCTAAAGAGCTGTTTTGCCAGATTTATCAATGAGCCACATGCCCTTTAGCCTGAATTTTTCTCTTTTTTTAATTTGAGGTTTTTAGGTTCTATTCCTGATTATGTATTATGTTGTCACTTTTATATAATCTGTTTTTGTTATCGTGTTAATGCCTGCAGCATTTGTTGCTGTCAGTGCCACTGTATACCTCCCGACTTTGGAATACTTATGAATTGGATTCCGGATTGTGGACGATGTTCCATCTCCAAAAGTCCATTTCCATTTCGTGGGTGTTCCGGTACTTTTGTCAGTAAATTTAACGTTTAATGGTACTGCTCCTGAGGTTGGAGACCCGGAGAATGCAGCAACAGGTCTTGCTATTACTGTTATATAGTCTGTTTTTGTTACCGTATTCCTACCTGCAGCATTCTTTACTGTTAAGCTAACAGTATAGATTCCTGCCTTGGAGTACTTATGAATAGGATTCTGGAGGAATGACTTTGATCCGTCTCCAAAATCCCATTGCCATTCAGCAGGTATTCCTGTGCTGGTGTCAGTAAAGACAACATTAAATGGTGTTTTTCCAGATGTAACACTGCTGGTGAAATTTGCAACAGGTCTTGCTATTACTGTTATATAGTCTGTTTTTGTTAGCATGTCACTGCCGTTGCCATTTATTGCTGTCAGTGTCACCGTATACCTACCTACTTTGGAATATTTATGCCTTGGACTCTGCTGGGTTGAAGTTGCTCCATCTCCAAAACTCCATTTCCATTTTAGTGGTGAGCCTGTGCTGGTGTCAGTAAATTTAACGTTTAATGGTACTGCCCCTGAGGTTGGAGACCCGGAGAATGCAGCAACAGGTCTTGCTATTACTGTTATATAGTCTGTTTTTGTTACCGTATTCCTACCTGCAGCATTCTTTACTGTTAAGCTAACAGTATAGATTCCTGCCTTGGAGTACTTATGAATTGGATTCTGGAGGAATGACTTTGATCCGTCTCCAAAATCCCATTGCCATTTAGTTGGTGTTCCTGTGCTTACGTCAGTAAATTTAACGTTTAATGGTGTTTTCCCTGATGTAACACTGCTAGTAAAGTTTGCAACAGGTTTTGTTACCACTTTTATATATTCTGTTTTTGTTACCGTGTTACTGCCGTTATCATTTGTTGCTGTCAGTGTTACCGTATACCTACCTAGTTTAGAATATTTATGCGTTGGATTCTGCTTGGTTGAAGTTGTTCCATCTCCAAAACTCCATTTCCATTTAGTCGGGGATCTCAGACTTTCGTCGGTAAAGGTAACTGTTAATGGCGCTTTTTCTTCGGTAGGTTTTGCAGAAAAGTCTGCGAAAGGAGCTAGTGTGAAAGTAAATATAAACTGCCCAAAAGCAATAGGCCATATTCCTACCTTCACACTGGCTGTAACCTTGTTTGTTGCAGTGTCAATTACAGAGACAGTGCTGTCACGGTTCGCCACATATACCTTTGTTCCAGCCGGGTTGACTGCAACTCCATAAGGATATTTTCCTACGGTTACCTTGGCCGTAACCTTGTTTGTAGCTGTATCAATTACAAAGACATTTTTGCTTTTCCTGCTTGTTATATATACCTTTGTTCCATCCGGATTGACTGCAATTCCCCAGGGATAGGTTTTGGATCCTACTGTCACCGTTGCTTTAATCGTGTTTGTTGCAGTATCAATTACAGAAACAGTACCATCGTCATCGTTTGTCACATATACCTTTGTTCCAGCCGGGTTGACTGCAACTCCCCAGGGACGGGATCCTACTGTCACCGTGGCTGTAACAGTATTTGTAGCTGCGTCGATTACAGAAACAGTTTTATCTCCATAGTTCGTCACATATACCTTTGTTCCTGTCGGGTTGACTACAATTCCAATAGGTTTGTAGAATCCATTTATTGTGGCTGTAACATTGTTTGTTGCAGTGTCAATTACGGAGACAGTTCTACTATAAATATTCGTCACATATACCTTTTTTCCATCCGGGTTGACCGCAACTCCATAAGGATATCCTCCTACGGTTACCTTGGCCGTAACCTTATTTGTAGCTGTGTCAATTATAGAGACAGTCTTGTTATAATAGTTTGTCACATATACCTTTGTTCCCGCCGGGTTGACTGCAACTCCCTGGGGACCAGATCCTACGTTTATCGTGGCTGTAACCTTGTTTGTTGCTGTGTCAATTACAGAAACAGTACCACCCCTGTTTGTAATATACGCAAACGGGTATGCGCCTGCGATACTCACGAGCATTAAAAAAAACATCAACGTTATTCCTAAAATTCCAATGAGAGAATAAACTCTTCGTGTTTCATCAAGTTTCATTTATTTCACCTTGGATCACAGTAAGTTAATTTTTGATTAATAAAAAAAGATTAATAATGTTAAATGTTTTTTTCTATATAAAGAAAGTGTTGTTAATAAAAAATATTATATTTCTATATATTAATAAAATTTTATGTTAACTTTAATATAAATTTGTAAAATGAATAAGATTGAAATTTTAAAAATTAAATTTCGTTATAATGAGCAATACTTCTATGAACCTTACCATCTTTTCCAAAAAACAAAATTTCTGCAGCACGTTTTCCTAAAACTGCTTTATAATAGATTACCAGGCTATTGACACTTACAAACACATCAATCAACTCAAACCGAAGATCAAAAACTCTTTCAAGTGCTTTTTCCCAGTATGGTTTCACATTCTTCTTACCTTTGAGGGTTCCTGTTTGATCATTCATTACAAGGACTATCATAGGAGTAGTCATCTCGAAATCTTCACTGTAATGATCGAGAATTCTGTTAATGTTATGGAGTTTCAGGCCTCATCCATTCTCTGGCAAATTCCTGTGCTTCAGGTACTGATATCATTTAAACAACGTCCATATTTTAAGAAAGTCCGAATTCTTAAAAGTATTTAAATTTCTCGATCTGTTAGGGAGTTTCTGTTTGTCTTGTTTTCAGGAAAAAGTACTCGGATACACTCATTTCGGATATACTCTTATTCCTAATGCACTTCTGAAAACGATTGAAAAAAGTCACGGTATTTTAAGTGAAAATGGAATTATCCAAAAAAAGCAAAATTATTGCGGAAGAAATTGACACAAAACAAGCATCATTATTTTCTTTTCTGAACATGGAGAAATATCTGCCATCGTAATAGAATCGTTATTGTTAGGATTATTCTTTTGCTAGGCATACACAGATAAAGCCGCAGGATAACGTAAAATCACTCATTTTTGAAAGCAAAGTTAGAATAGTATGGAAATATAGTGGGTGCAATTTCCTTACAATTGTTTATCTCTTGTCAACGAGGCTAAAGGGCTGTTTTGCCAGATTTGTCAATGATCCACATGCCCTTCAGCCTAAATTTTGTCTCTTTTTTCAATTTGAGATTCTGCAATTCATTGAATAGAATTAATTAGCTCATAGAAATATTTCGATTCGTGAGTACGATAAAGATTGTACCATGAATCTAACGTTTCCAACGAGAATACATCCAGTTTCTTCAACACATGAACAGTGAATTCCAGTGGAGCTACTCCGGAAGCAGTAATCAGGTTTCCGTCAGTTACAGCTGGTTCTTGTTTATAATACATTTCTCCTGCATAGTTTGGACACATCATTTTAAGAAATCCAAGATCATTGCTGGTGTGCCATCTATTATTCAGCATCCCTTTCTCAGCAAGTCCCATTGTAGCGCCGCAAATTGCCCCAACAATTACACTTTTTTTTAAACCCTCTTCAGCCTTTTTTAAAATTGGGTCGTGAATCGGTTCTGTCCATGTATTTCCTCCAGGGAGGATCAGGGCTGCTGCATCTTCAATGATAAGTTCTTCATATCCAATATCAGGTAGTATTTTTATGCCACCCATTGTAATTACAGGGTTTTTGTCCACACTAACTGTGACTATTTTTAAAGGTTCTAACCCTTTTTTATAGTATCTTCCCGAGTTTAATTCAGCGCTTAAATAACTGATTTCCCAGTCAGCCATTGTGTCAAATACGTAAAGATATACTGCGCTTTTCATAATTGATCCCGCTGTATTTAATATGTCAAATATATCTGATTTCATATTTTGATTTCATTTTATACACTATTGTCCTATCTTCTCATAAAGAGTATCTCTATTCATAGAAAGGCTCTGTGAGGTACTGTGTAATTGATGGGTTTTTACCTCCAGACAGACATCATTAAATACAGAAAATTTAACACAGACCCCGTAGACTACACAGTACCCATCAGAATACTTACTTTATGGAAACCAATAAGAAACGTCTATAATAGCCTGAGAAATTTCAAATAACGTTTCATCTTCACCCAAATCATTTATAACTGGAATTAATGTGATGATATTAGAAAGTAGGTTACTTCGAGTACCTTCTTTGAGAATTTGAATCACTCTTCTCCACAAAAAATAAAGCTTATTCACTGGAGAATTCCTCATAAGAGATAATATAAAACAAAGTGCCTTTGCTCTGTAAGAATCAGATCGAATATTTGAGGCTATTTCAAGGGCTTTTTCCATAAATTCTTCTTTTCTCTGACCATCAAAATGAGGAACAATACTAGAAGGACATATTCTCTGTCAGAATCAATCATAACGAACCTATGATCTGGAAAGAACTCGTACTTGGATTTTCTGTGGTTGAATCGTGTATATATCACTCAATTCGTACAATACCTATTGTAACTGCAAGCAGTGCCGAAGAAGTGCTTTTTACGGATAACCTAACCAGACTTACGAAACTGGAAGTTGATGAGACTGTAAAAGGAGTCCTTCCGGTCCCATTTCCAACCTATGAGGTAACAGGGTCCATGTCAATTGAAGGCGAAGAATTCAGCGAAGTGCTTCTTTTAGGATATGAATATCCCGGAGTACAGGCTCTGGATTGGATAGAAATTCTTAAAAGAGAAGTTGCAAATCCAAGACGATGTATGTGAAATAGGAATATAAAAGAGAGTATTATTTTATGCTATTTATTTTATTACTGCTTTAGATTATCTGCTATTTTAGATTTATATTCAAGCTACCGATTATTTACATTCGGTTTCAGTAATAAGAAAATTTGTTTCCCTCATAATTATATGTTGCCATAATAGAAAGCACTTGGACTTTATATTAGAGAATATTTGGACGTTATATTAAAAAATGTGCATTTTGAATTGGCATATGAGGGAAGAAAATGAGATACAAAGAACAATTTTATTCAATAGCTTTAGCTTTTGTGTTCTTAATTCTGTCATCATCTACTTCACTGGCTGTACAAACTGAGAGATCAATAGCTGATTTTTCTGCAAACGTTACCGGAGGAGCAGTTCCTTTTGTAGTAAAATTTACTGGCGTAAGCACTGGCGGAATACCAACTTCCTGGTTATGGGATTTTGGAGACGGCACTTACTCAAAACATGCCATGAATGCAACGCATACGTTTACCAATCCGGGTGTGTATAACATCACTATGAAAGTAATAAACGAAGAAGGTAGCAATTCTATTACCAGATCAGACTATATAACCGTCGAAATTCCGACAGATACGTCAGGAAAAGGCTTTGATCCTTCCGGAACTCGGTGGAGTGTCGCTGGTTTTGAGGATGGGTTACCACGCGAATATCATGCTGTACCCTGGGAGTTTCATTCTCAATATTATATGAATGCTGGAGATATCTGGACTGGAAACTGGTCATTAGTACCCGATTATCCTAATAGAGTCCACACTTTCATTACGCATGCCAACGGGGAAACAGATAGTTGTGATGTCGTTTTCGTATCTCCCAAATGGTTCGTTGCAATTAAGGATGACGAGCTTTATAGATTGGGTAAGCGTATCTGACATACGAACGGCTGTAGACTGGAATGTTATACTTTACCAATTTTCAGATTTTATTGAGGTATTGCCTTGCACTCTAAGATGATGAATTACAAGCTTTGAAAGCTAAAAACACAATTTGTCTATTTTTAATCTTGTGCTGCTACATAGTTACTAATCTATATAATTACTTAACCTGTAGAATTACTTAACCTGTAGGATTACTTAACCTGTAGAATTACTTAACCTGTAGAATTACTTAACCTGTAGAATTACTTAACCTGTAGAATTACTTAACCTGTAGAATTACTTAACCTGTAGAATTACTAATTATTTGTAAATAATTAGTAACTCTAGCCAAGCAACTGTATGAGGTAAAAATGACCTGAAAGCATTATTCAGTCTTCTCTGAGCCAGGATCAAGATCTTAATTTTTGCCCATCAAAACTTTCTCCTTGATTTATATGTCAGACTTATGTCAATTAGTCAGCATTCCAGCGTGAAAGATGCTAACTCCCTCAACTGGGTGAAGTTTATTTTCTGTAAAAAGTAGTTAATTACTAATATAGAAACCCTTATAGGGTAAAAATTAGAGACTGATAAAACCATGGCCAGGGAAATTAGGATACTCCACACTGCAGACACGCATCTGGGATACAGGCAATATCACAGCGAGGTCCGGAGAAACGATTTTTTTGCAGCTTTCGAACTTGTTGTAAATGATGCGGTTGAGATGCAGGTAGATGCCGTAGTGCATGCGGGAGACCTTTTTGATTCAAGGAACCCGACCCTTGAAGACCTCCTTGATACAATAAATCTCCTGTCCAGACTGAAGGCGGCTGACATACCGTTTTTAGGAATTGTCGGGAACCATGAAAGCAAGCAGAATACCCAGTGGCTCGACCTTTTTGAGGAGATGGGACTTGCGGCAAGGCTCGGAAAAAAACCGCTTATGGTAGGTAATGCAGCCATCTACGGGATAGACAGTGTCCCGAAATCAAAAATTCCTATATTCGACTATTCAGGATTTGAGACGCCGGACTCTCCTGCCGTTTCCGACTCTTCTACTTCTTCCAATGATTCCACTTCTCCAACTCCTTGCACTTCGTCCATTTCGCCCACGTCTTCAACTTCTTCAACTCCCCCCAACCCATCTACTCCTTCTATCTCTTCTACTTCTTCTGCCTCTTCTACCTTATCCAGCCCTTCTAATCCTTCCATCTCTTCGATCCCTTCCTGCCCTGTGGTAAACGGCTGGAAACTGCTTGTAATGCACCAGATTATGAATCCTTTTCCATATGCGGAATGGGACTGCGATGAGGTGCTTGAAAACCTTCCTTTCAAGGTTGACGCAATTCTTCTTGGCGACTACCATGAACACTCAATAATCAAAAATAAAACCGGTGAGACCTGGATTACTTACCCTGGCAGTACGGAACGAAACAGTCTGTCCGAAAAGGAAGCCCGTTCCTACAATATTATTACGCTTTCCGAAAAAGGACTTGAAATTAGCAAACGCACGATTCCAACCCGTAAATTCCTTTCCATTCGAGTAGAGTTGAAAGGAGAGGACAAACCCTATGAACAGATATTTTCTAAAGTCGACGAATATCTGGAAGATATCCCTGAATCCGTGGTATTTCTGGAAATTTCAGGGGATTCGGGAGCAGTCCTGTCACAGAGCGAACTTGAGGAATACCTGCTTAATAAAGGGGCTCTCGTGTCAAACTTTGTAGACCGGAGAGCAAAGGAGTCCTTCCCGGAGGAAGGCTTAAAGGTAACCTTTTCTGATCCTGACCATGCCGTTGCAAGCGAGATCCGGAAAATGAGTTTAAACGACGGCGGGTTGATTATTGATGAAATTGTCCGGAGCCCTAATGTCTCAAAGTCAAGGGTAGATGAAGAAACCGAGGACCGTCTTTCGAAACTTATTGAAGCTAAAGCTATGGACTTCAAAAACCCTGAATTCAGGATAGAGATTCCCGCCAATTCGGCTAGTCCCGATGGTTCTGCCTACACTGCCAATGCTGCAAGTTCTGCCACCACTCCCGGACTTCTGGAATTTGAAGAAATAAACCCTGATGCTGTAGGGGAGGCTGGACTCGCCGGGAAAAACATGCAGGAGGGTATAGTTTCCGGCAAGCTTGAAATTACTGAACTTTCAGGAGTTCTGCGGACTTCAGACCGAATCAAGAATACTGAAAAAAAAGGTACTAAAAAAAGTACTGAGACCTCAAAGAGTACTGAGACCTCAAAGAGTACTGAGACCTCAAAGGACACTGAACCCTCAAAGAGTATTGAGATTTCAGCCATGAATCAGGATATTTCCGAATTGGCACCATTGGCACCAGCATCAAACTCGCAGTGTTCGTCTGATTCGGGGCTTTTGAAGCTGCCTGATTCGAGATCAACAGAGTTGAACAATAAGCCTGTAGCGCCTTCTGAATCGAATATCCAGCAGGAAACTTCCAGGACTCCAGTAAAAACTCCAGGAATTGAAACCGAGTTCGGAAAAGATAAAGATAACGAACCTGAAGTTAAACCTGAAATTCAAGCCGAAAGTAAATCTGAAATTAAACCTAAAAGCCGAGCCAAAAGTAAACCTGAAGTAAAACCTGAAAGTAAAACTGAAAGTAAAACTGAAAGCGAACTTAAAAGTAAACCTGAAGTTAAACCTGAAAGTCAAGACGAAAGTAAACCTGAAAGTAAACCTACTGAACCTGAAAGTAAACCTGAGAAGAAGAGTAGAAAGCAATCTGAGCCCGGAGTAAAAGGCAAACCTGTAAAGGAAAAAACAGACAAAACTGAAAAGCTGCCTGAAGAGGAACCTACAAGGGCTACGGAGCTAAACGAAAAAACGGGGAAAGCAGGGGCAAAAAAAGGAAGGAAAAAGACTGCTGTACCTCGACAGTATAACCTTGGTGATTACCTGTGAAGCTCAAAAACTTGCATATTGAAAACATCCGGAGTTATAAAAAACTGGATTTTACATTTGAAGACGGAGTTACAGTCATTTCCGGGGTGAACGGAAGCGGGAAGTCAAGCCTGCTTGAAGCATGTTTTATGGGGCTTTTCGGGAGCAAAATTCTTTCAAAGGACTTCGTGCTTGCAGATGTAATCTTCAAAGGAGCTGAAAATGCGAAAATAAACCTGGGTTTTGAGCATTTAGGACAGGATTATCTTATAGAACAGGCTTTCAGGTATTCTTCTAAAAGTGAGAGCGCTTCGAATTCGAAATGTGTGCTCTATGCCAATGGGGAAAGTATTGTCGATCAGGCTACACGGACTTACGAAGAGGTCTGTTCTCTTCTAAATATGGATGAAGAAGCGTACAGAAACTGCGCTTACATCAGGCAGGGCGAAATTGATGTACTCATTAACGCGAAACCAAAAGACAGGCAGCGAATGATCGACGGCTTGTTGCAGCTTGGAAAGCTCGAAGAATACAGGGAAAGAGCAGGAAGCGCAAAAACTGCTGTAAGAAGGCTTCAAAGGGACACGAGTAAAAGCCTTTCGAGCGTAAAAGCCGAAATTGAGGGGATTGAAAGTACAGAACCGCATGCTGTTTTGAATGGGCTCAAGCAGAAGATAAAGGAAAACGATACTATCTTAAAAAAATGTAATGAGAATAAAGAGGCTGCAGCCGCCCAGAAAGAAAAACTCGACCTTATGATCACAGAGCACAGGGAACATCTCCAGGAAATCCAGACTCTGAAACAGGTCCTGGCTAAGTCTCAGGAAGACAAGGCAGGCTGTATCCGGGAAAAAGAAAACTTCGCCAGAGAATCCCATGAACAAAGGCAGGCACTGCTCGGACTGGGAGAAGAGAATAAGCTTATTCGAGAAGAATGTGGGTTTGGGAACCTTGAGATTGAGGCTCTGAGCATGCAGCAGGAAAAAGAGGAGTTTCTTGCTAGGGAAAAGGTAAATGCGATCTCAAAAGAGCTTGCTCTTCTCCTCAGAGAGGAAGAAGTTCACACTCAGGCTCTACATGACCTTGAAAACGAAAAGGCTGAGACCGAACAGATTTTAAGGCAGTGCAGGGCAGATATTGGGACTACAAACGGGGCAATTGAAGAAAACAGAAAAAATATACTGAGAATCGAAGATGAGAGTAAAAAGCTAAAAGAAGCTGCAAAAGAAACTACAGGCTTCACGGACTCTTATGAGCTTCCTTTGTTTATAAATGAGCTGGAAGAAAAAGAAAGCCTTCTGCGCGAACGGAAAAACGAAGCCTCAACAAAACTTGCACTTGCTTTCAAAGAAAAAGAAACAGGAGACATAAATCTCCTCACGCTTGATAAGGAACTTCAAAACTCCAGGGTCGCAGTTAGGAAAAGTAAAACCGAGATAGAAATCCTTGAAGAGGATCTCAGGGAAAATGATAAGGCAGTTCTGGAAGTCAAGGAGCAAAAATCCGAAGCTTCTGCAGGGTTAAAAGGACTTGGCTTTACCGGAGAGCAGCTCGAAGACCTGGAGTACCTCAGCGAACTTCTGCTGGAAAACAAAAACAGGCTGCATGGGCGGGAAAAAGAGCTTGAAGCTACTGTCAGGGAGCTTGATAAAGTTATCCGTAAAAACCAGCAGCTACTTGCCGAAGGAAAATGCCCTACATGCGGGCAGGATCTTAAAGGCTCTGAAATTGCATGCACAACCGGGGAATCCGAACAGAAGAGAGAAAAACTTGCAGCAGAACTTCTTGATATAAAGCTCCAGCAAGCCGAAGTCGAGAAAAAACTTAATCGGCTCAAGGATGCCAAAAAGCTGGAGAAGCGAATTTCGGATTACGACCTGGAAACCGAAAGACTCAAAAATAAAGCAAAAGACCTGCAAGAAAGGATATCTATCCACAAAACCCGAACCGAGGAAGATTCCCTTAAACTTGAAGGGCTTAATAAACAAAAGGAAGAACTTGAGGCTAAAATGGGCAAGCTTCTTCCCGATATTAAAGCCCTGCAGGGATGGGAGGCGGCAGCTCAAAAAGCTCATGGTGAGAGTGAAAGAGTACTTCGAGAGGCAAAAGCCTTTGAGAAAAAGCTTGCTGAAAATACCTCGGAAATAGAGAGCCTGAACGGGAAAATCAGGACTTCCCTAGCACTGATCGAAAATTACGGGCAGAGACTTGGAGAGCTCAATGAGAAAATAAAAGGGCTTGCCGAACGAGAAACTCAGGAAAAGGAAAAACTCAAAACCCTGGAAATTGAGCTTGAAGCCCTGAGGAAAAAAGAAGCCATGGCAAAAGAAACCCATGAAGAAAGTTCAAAGCGTCTCTTGAAGACAAAAAAACTCGGAGCAAACCTGATACAGATGGATAACGTAAAGCACAAAATCTCCGAGCTTGAGGCTTCAATCAGGAACCTTGCCGAAAAAGTCGGCTTTTTTGACCGGGAAATCCTTGAAAGAAACGAGCGGGTAAAACAGCTTGAAGGAAAGCTACAAGGAAGCAGGTTCGAAGACCTTCAGTCAAAGCGTACCCAGCTTGAAGAATATCAGGCAAACCTTACTGAAAAAACCCGGCAAATAACGTCTACCAAAGATGCGCTCTTAAAAGAAGTGGGGATGGTTGAAAATAGTTTAAAACGCCGTAATGAGCTGAAAGAAGAACTAAAAGCCCTTGAGAACAGGAAGCAGTACCTCGAAGCCGTATATAGCAACGCCGAAGAGCTTGAGAGCATGTATATGCACGTTCGGGCGGATATGCGGACAAAAAACATTGGGGCTCTTTCGATCCTTTTGAATGAAATGTTCAACTTCATGTACACAAATAATGCTTATTCACATATCGAACTCGACCCGGAATATAACCTCACGGTTTATAGAAAAGACGGCACCCCCCTTGAACCAAAACTCCTTAGCGGAGGAGAACGTGCAATCTTTAACCTTGTCCTGCGCTGTGCGATCTACAGGCTTCTTGCTCTGGGTTTTGGCGGAGATAGGGCAGACGGGCTTCCCCCCATGATCCTTGACGAGCCTACAGTTTTCCTGGACCGCGGGCATATAAACCAGCTTTTGAAACTCATAGACATGATGCGCGGCATAGGCGTAGGCCAGATTATTGTGGTCTCCCATGATGAATCACTTATAGATTCGGCAGACCATGTCTTCCAGGTAGAAAAAGACCCTATTACCAATATGTCGTCTATTGTAAAACTTTAAGTTGACTATTTCCTTTTCAGCAGGCCTGTCGCGCAGTTAGCAAGTATGTCAGACAGGATTCATAAATATACCAGACCAGGGTCAAAAGTATTCCAGATAAGGTTCAAACGCATTCTGTCAGCAGACCAGGGTCAAAAGTATTCCAGATAAGGTTCAAACGCATTCTGTCAGCAGACCAGGGTCAAAAGTATTCCAGATAAGGTTCAAACGCATTCTGTCAGCAGACCAGGGTCAAAAGTATTCCAGATAAGGTTCAAACGCATTCTGTCAGCAGACCAGGGTCAAAAGTATTCCAGATAAGGTTCAAACGCATTCTGTCAGCAGACCAGGGTCAAAAGTATTCCAGATAAGGTTCAAACGCATTCTGTCAGCAGACCAGGGTCAAAAGTATTCCAGATAAGGTTCAAATACATTCTGTCAGCAAACTAGTACTGCGATGTACTCGATTTTGAAGTAAGTTCATAAAACTTGACTTTTTAATAGACCTGTAAATCCCGTATTTTCTAGGAAATGAGGAATTAATTTTGGAATCGAAGCACTGGTATCAAAAGTATTTCATACAAGGTTCAAATGTATTCTATCAGCACTCAAACGTATTCAAACAGGACTCACCAGTATACCAGATAATTAAATAGCTCATCAACTTCCTCTTTATATTCTCCAAAAAAGCTATAGTTCTTTACAAGATAGCCCTCGGAAGGGAGATCTTCGAGATACCCGTACCAGTAGACAACCATGCCTTCTCCGAAAATCTCTGCATATTCCCGAAACTGTTTCTTTGAATAGTGCTCGTGTTCGAAGTAGTCTCCAAAAAGCGCTTTGCTTTCAATCCAGTTGACCATAAGATTGTCTATGCATACAGGATTTTCCAGGACAAAATCAGGAGTCTTGCCTTCTCCCTTGGCCCGAATGTCTGCTTCGGTACAATATGGAATTTCCCTATCATCAAGCCATTTCTGGATAAGTGCTTCTCCCATCTCGCCCTTCTTACACTGCATCTCATGGGCATGAGGCGAAAAGAAGTGATCGACATCAAGAGCTTTTTTGACTTCCTTTTGAAGACGGCGGTTTTCGATTAAGTCCACATTTTTGAAAAGCCAGTTTATACTTTTCTTGGAAATTTGACAATTCTTCATAATAAGGGATGCCATAAGGGTAGGAGGAAAGCCTGTGTATTCCGCAAGATCAAGAATAGTGCGTCCCTGTTTCCATTTTAAAAAAAGTTCGTTTTCCCTTGAATAAACTTTTCTGTGTTTGAACCGAGTCTTTTTTACGACTTTCTGATTGAGAATTGTTGCAAGCACACCTACGGGTTTGGAATATTCCTCCGAAAGGCGAAAAACATCTTTAAAGTCATGCAGTGAGCTGTAGATTGTCTGGTATGTCTGGCGGTCCATCCTGAATCATCATATCCTTTTTTGTATCCTTCCCGAGCACGCAAAATAAAAGTTAAGCAGTATAAGTTAAGTAGCATAAGTTAAGCAGCATAGTCAAACAGCATAAGTTAAGCAGCATAAGTTAAGCAGCATAGTCAAACAGCATGAAAAATGAGAATCTTATGATATCAAAATTCTCTCTCAGAAGTACAGTTGATTTTCCATAACTCCTTCGATATTCATGGATTATAATCATATCAACGTCTTAAAACCCAACGCTTTAAAACCATGAACAATCGGTTATAAAGGAGTCAAGAAAGTTCACTTCAGGAACGCCGGAGTAAAGATAATATAATTTTTTCTTCAAGGGTAAGAAACCCTTTCCGGAACTTCTATCTGTATTTCTGAGCTATTTCTTCGAGCTGAAGGCTGTTAACTGCCAAGCCTTTTTAAAAAGGATTGAGCGAAAAACAGCCATTTTCGGACTGAAGGTGGTTAACTCCAGAAATCCTCATCATAAGTATCAGGAAGGTCTATTTCCATTGCTTTATCAAGCTTTTTACGCTTTTCTTTATTCTCAGCGGACTTTATTACTTTTTCCTCTCTTCCTGGCAGGCAGGAGTCATCTTTTTTATCATTATTAAAAGGTGCAAAGATCGTCGTGTGCTTATCTCTTGAAATGACTTTTTCCGGGGTCTTTGGCTTTTCCTGGACTTTTGGTTCAATTTTTGCATGTATAACCGGGCTCTGTTCAACCGGCTCAATTTTCAATCCGGATTCCAGCCTTATAGAAGCTTTCTCAGCATCGCTGGGAGCATATCTTTGCCTTTCATCATGGTTTCCCTCAGGCTTCTGGTCAGGCTTCTTTACATCTGTTTCCTGGAAGTGCCGGTTCTTTGAAAATCTTTCTTCGTTTCTTTCAACAGATTGTTCCGAAGATTTATTTGTGAGCCTTGAAGGGGTCCAGTCTCCTATTTCAGAGACATCTTTTCTTTTAGAAAGCGGCTGCCTTCCTAGTTTCCGGAAAGTATCTTCAGCATAGGTATCCCTGTTACGTCCAGCTTTTCCGGATTTAATTCTACTTGTTATACTGTAACCTATAAGGCAGATGGGTTCTCTTGATCTCCACTCAAGGCAGAAGAGGTGGCACTCCCGCCCTTTACATGTCTGACTTTCATCAAGTGGACAGACTTCTGGAAGAGTCATAATACTAGAAACAACAGAACATAAAAAATAGTTAACGGTAATAAAATTAAACTATTTGTATCAGAGCCCTTTAAGGGCATCTGCAATAAGGGGAGCAACGCTCAGCCTGCTCTCTGCTTTTTCAAGAGTATCGGTTCCGAGAATATCCTTTACGCCCGCATTAAAGAGCCTTAAAACGGCGTTCCTCGCGAGTACAGGATGTACACAGGCAATGTAAACATCTGCTGCTCCCTGGGCTCTGAGCATTTTGATAGATTCTGCCATCGTCCCGCCTGTTGCAATCATATCGTCTACGAGGACAACATTTCTGCCCGTTACATCGAGATTCTTTGTCTTGATTACAACTGTATCCCCACTGAGTCTCGTTTTCTCCAAGTGATCATAATCAAAGCCCAGCCCTGATGAGACGTTCTTTATAAGCCCTTCAGCTCCCGAATCCGGAGCAAGCATAAGTGGATTTTCCAGGTTAAGCCCTGCAATATAGTCCCCAACAAGTTTAGCTGCCTCAAGGTTTTCCGCAGGGCCAGGGAAGTATTCAAGCACACTTTTTTCGTGGATGTTTATCGTAAAAACGCGGTCAGCTCTGATACAGCGGGCAATTGCGCGGGCACTGATTGGCTCTCCAGGCTTGAACTTCTTGTCCTGTCTGGCATATCCCATATAAGGAATCACGACATTGAGCTCTTTTGCTCCTTCACAAGCATCGATAAGCTGGAGCAGGGAAACAAGATCAGAATCAGTGGGTGTACTCTGAATAAGGGTCACACGCTCGTTTTCGGTCTCTTCTGCGATTCGGAGATAAAGTTCCCCATCAGGAAATCGATTAAACTCGGAAAGTACAGGCTCTATCCCTAAAGCCCGGGCAGTGCGGCTGGCAAGTAATTGTGATGCTGGTCCACCTATAATCTTCAAGATATATACCTCAGTCTGCGGTCTTGATATATCCCATCCTTTAAAAAGCTTATTTTTTAAGGGCTTACCCTGGGCTTTATCCTTTGAGTTTTTCGAGCACCCTGATATTTTGTATTGAAGTATGTGGATAATTTCCACTCTCGTCTTTTTCCACTGATTTCACCATATCCCAAATCGTCAGCAATGCTGCCGAAACCCCTGTGAGGGCTTCCATTTCAACTCCTGTTTTTCCGACAGTCCGGACTTTTACCTCCGCTGAAATCATCCCTTTGTCGATCTCAAAATCCACATCTATGGCAGTTATAGGGATCTGATGGCACATTGGAATTATGTCAGGAGTCTTTTTAATCGCAAGCACGGCAGCAACCCGCGCAGTTGCAAGCACATTGCCTTTTTCCACGTTTCCGGTTCGTATCTTCTCTATAGTCTCCCCGGAAAGCATAATTTCCCCTGCAGCCCGCGCCAATCTCGGAACCTCACACTTTTCACTGATATCTACCATATGTGCTCTGCCGGACTCAATATGAGTAAATTGCTTTTCCACAAAACCACCACGTTTTTCGTACATATTAACCTTGAATTAGAACCTTGATTTATCTGGTTTGATCCAGTCTAGCTATCAATTCCCTTTTTTCTAGAATTTCAGTGCTTATTTATGAAATTTCAATATTTTTCATATATTTTTGGCATTTCGATGTCCTTTTTGATATTTTTGGCATTTTGATGTATATTTTTGGCATTTTTAGCATTTCAGTGTATATTTAGGGTATATTTAGTATTTCAGTGCACATATAGAGTATTTTTAGCATTTTTTAGGGTATTTTTAGTATTTAGATGCCTTTTTCTGACATTCTAATGCTTTTTTGGCATTTCAACACAGATTTTCTTGGATCAGTCGATTCTGATTTGCTTTCTTTGTGAATAGTCTTCAATTACTTTATCCAGCTCTTCCCTAAGTCCTCTTGCTTCTTCAAGATTGAGTTTTATGACCTGTTCATCTTCCCCGTGAAAAATCGTAACTCTTATCCGATTTCTTTCGATTTTCAGCTTGATTTTCCTTTCAGTTTCATGTACCATACGAATTGTCTCCCCATTTTAGCAAATTTACAGTATTTTACACTTAGACATGACTCTATCTCTTATACTCAATCTTATTTTATCCAATCTCAGCCGCTTTAATTATTTTAGGAATATTCTCCAGAACATCCGTTGCAAGTAGTCCATTTCCTGCTTTCTCAAAAGCCAGATCCCCGGCTGCCCCATTGACGTGCGCAGCACAGGCTGCCGCGAGGAATGCAGGATTTCTGGAAAAAATCGATCCTGTAAGTCCTGCAAGGACATCTCCTGTGCCTCCCACGGTCATGCCCGGGTTTCCTGTCCTGTTCAGTAGGGTCTGCTTTCCGTCCGAGATAATATCGATTTTTCCTTTGAGAAGTGTTACAACCCCTTTTTCCTCCGAAAACTCCCTGACGGCTTTAATACGAGATTCCAAGCTATCAGGGGTTTCCATATTTCTCAGGCGGGCAAATTCTCCGGCATGCGGGGTTACTATCAGTTCGCAGTTGCCCGCAAGGCTTTCAAAAATAGCACCTGAGAGAGATGAGAGGGCATCGGCATCAAGAACCGCTTTCCTGCAAAAGGGCAGGATTTTTCGGATGGCTTCCAAGGTTTCTGCCGCTCTCCCGAGCCCCATACCCATCACAACTACATCATGGGAATTTATAAGGTCCATAAGGATTGAAAGATCTTCAGGGCAGAGGACATTTGAAGAGAGTTTTCGGACGATAAGGTTTGGAGAATATGATGCCACTATTTCAGCTACAGGTTCTGGAACTGCTACGGTTACAAGGTCTGCTCCAGCTTTAAGGGCCGAAAGGGACGCAAGGGCCGGAGCTCCTGAATACGGACCTCCTCCTATAACGAGGATTTTTCCGGAATCCCCCTTGTGTTCCCCGGACTCCCGCCTGCGCAGCATCATAAGGTCTCCGGGACCAACGTACTGTTCGGCGTCGACACATATTCCAATGTCTGCAACCTTTATCATGCCAGTGTATTCTTTTGCCTTCTCGCTCAAAAGCCCGGTCTTCATATGGTGAAAAGTAACAGTAAGCCCTGCATGCACAGCTTTTTCAAAATCCCCACTATCAGGGTCAAGTCCTGAGGGAATGTCAACTGAGATTACGGTTTTTCCGGCTTTCCCTTCCCGGTTTATAAAATCGATAACCTTTGATTCAGGATCTCTGAGCTTTCCCCTTATCCCGGTTCCGAATACTGCGTCGACGAGCAGATCAGCTTCCTGAAACGATTCTGAAGCCGAGGTTTCAAGCTGACTTGAGTCCGTTATTTCGAGCACATCAACACGGCTGAACTTCAGAAGGGAAAAGTTATGGAGAGCTTCTTTCGTTCTTATATCCCTGGCTTTTCCTAGCAGCATTACCTTTACAGTGTATCCTGAAGAGCCTGCAAGGTGTCTGGCCGCGACAAAAGCGTCTCCTCCGTTGTTTCCCCGGCCTGCGAGAAAAAGTACCCTACCACTCTCAAGCCTTTCCCGTATGTGCTGTGCAATAACGGCCCCTGCATTTTCCATTAACTGGACAGGTAGAAGCCCAAGGCATTCACAATTTCGGTCTATCGCTTTTATCCTCAAAGAATTAATGCACTTCATAACTATTACCTGCCGGACTATCTTATATGGTCTCCTTGCCTATTTGAGCTGTCAAATCATTTCTGCAAACCTGAATTCTCTGACTCATATGAATTCTCTGGCTTTATAGATGAGGCTCTCAAATTAGAATTTTGACTTAAAAACTTATTCTTTTTTCCACTAACTCTGATAGCACTTGTCTCTGTTTGGTAGTGGCAACTTAAAACAATACCTTCTATGCCTTTCTCATGTCAAAAAACAGTATGTTATACAAAGGAGTCCTCTTCGAGGACTCCTTCGATAATTATTTGAGCAGAGAAAGTACTTCAATTTGCCAATTCCTGTACTTTCTTTGCATTGACGATATTGCAAAGCACGTCGAACGTACTTTTTACACCAACAAAAGTTGGCACTTTAAGTACAGTGTTTCTTCTATGATAAAACTGTTTGTTGTGAAGTGTTTCAGGCAACTCTCATATGATAAAACCATTTCTTCCTTAACAGACGAAGAAGCTATCCTGCTTTCTTTTTATGATGAAAATGGCCAGATTAAACTTCCTTCAGGTGGAACCCTTCATCATTTTATGAAGTATAGACTTGGAGAAAAAGGAGTCAATGAGATAATGATGCTTATAGGTGAGAAAATTCTCAAACTTTCTCAGGAAAAGGAAGCAAAAATTGATTCCACTCCACTTGAAGCTTCAAGATACGACAAACATGCTGATTATAATCCTCATTATGAATGCAAAATGGATAAGGCACATATTACAATGGTTGGAACTTACCCAATTTTCATGACTCATACAAAAGGACTTTCTGGTGACTCTCCAGAACTTATCGATCATATTGAGGCTCTAAAGAACATGAACGCTAATCTGGAATTTTATTCTGCTGACGGAGGTTATGATTCATTCCTCAATCATTCTGATATTTGGTATAATCTGAACGCAAAACCGATTATTTCCTACGCTTCAAATGCAGTAATCAATCAAGAAGGTGAAGAGGAACGAATCGATCACTGGGTGAATAAAAAGTGGAAACTCGGTGGAGATATTCATGCACCAATGGAAAACAAACTCAGATTTCTATATGAAATTGGAAGGAAAGAACAGGTAGGAATGTACCTAAGAAACCAAAATATCAGAGATGAGACTTTTGATGATCAGTATAAAAAGAGAGCTGAATGTGAAAAGATACATGGACATATTAAAGGTACAGTAAAGTTCGATATCAGAAGAGTGAGAAATCAGAGTAGAAAACTCTACTCTCTATTGAGTTTCATAGCATATCAACTACTGGTGTTGACAGAAATGCAAAATAAAGTTGAGGATAAGAATTCGTTTGGGAGATACTTTTAAAAAAGTGAGTATCAAATTAGATTTGAGATTTTAAAAGCTAATTTGAGATTCTCTAGATTATAATAGATTATAGTAGAAATTGTTATATATCTCCAGAACAATTGAGGGAATTTATTTCTTATATTTCTACACCGAGGAAAACCTATTTGATGTTATTAAGTATATATGTTACATTCCAATATAATGTTACATTCCAATATAATATACTGGAATTTTTGAGTTTCCCATAAAAAGAATATTATTTCTTAAAAAGTATGATATATAAAAGCAGTTTCATAAGAGTGTCTAATCAGTAAGAAAAACAGTCAAAAAACTACAGTTAGCCTTACAGTTAACTAACTGTAGTAAAATGTGAATAGGCAGGATTCTGATCAAATGTTTGCTTTCCTTTACATGTGCCTGGACTTATACAAAACAGGGAGGACTATTTTTGCTTAATTTATCAAAAGATGCGGATAGCAATCTTAAAAGTACAGTCAAACCCAGATACCTTGTTCTGGGCAGTGGAAGTGTTGGTTTTGCGCTTGCAAAAGAGCTCAGGGAAAGCAATAAGCTTGTGATTATTGTAGACAAAGACGAAGCTAAGGTTGAGACTCTCAGGGAGGAAGGATTTGAAGCGATTGTAGGCGATATCTCCGACCCTGAACTTGTCGATAAGATTGACCTTAAGAATGTTGTTGTTATACTTTTCCTGACTTCCAATAACGAAGCTAATAGAAAGGGCATTGAGAATTTCAAAAAGGCAGTTAACCCTGATGTTCAGCTCTTTTCCCGGGCCTCAGATATTATCAATAAGGAAAAAATGGAAGACCTTGGAGCAGATTATGTCTTTATGTCTTCCAAGCTTGTAGCAAGTTCCCTTTCCCGTTCTCTTGAGAGAGCCGAATCGGTTCACAGAGGTAACAGGCTTGCACGGTGGCTGAAGGGAATAAGGGATAAAAAACTTGCTATTGTAATCCACGATAACCCTGATCCGGATGCTATTTCGAGTGGGCTGGCCCTGAAAGAGATTGCAAAGAGCATCGGGGTTGAGGCAAGCATCCTCTACCATGGCAGAATAGGGCATCAGGAAAACAAAGCCTTTGTAAACCTGCTCGGGATCGACCTCGGTAAGATGGAAGAGAACGGTCTCAAAGGCTTCGACGAAATCGCCCTGATAGACTGCTCCATTCCCGGAGTTAACAACATGGTTCCCCCAAACTCGTTTGTGGGTATTGTAATTGACCATCACCCCCCAGGAGAAACCGAAATAAAGGCTGAGTACATAGATATCCGACCTAACTTCGGAGCAACAGCTACTATAATGACAAAGTACCTGCAGCAGCTCAATATTAATATATCCAAAACGCTGGCAACAGCCCTGCTCTATGGAATCCGAACTGACACCCAGGATTTCAAGAGGAAGACCGACCCTGCTGATCTTTCAGCCGCTTCGTACCTTTACCCCCTTTCGAACCACGGAATCCTGGATCAGCTTGAACAGCCTTCGATGGCCACTGAAACCCTTGAGGTACTTGGGGAGGCCATAAGAAACCGACAGGTAATAGGAAGTTACCTTCTCTCGAATGTCGGGAACATAAGGGATAGGGATACGCTTCCGCAAGCTGCAGATTACCTTTTGAGCCTTGAGGGCATCTCCACAACCGTAGTCTTTGGAGTAACTGAAGACCGTATATATATCTCCGGACGAAGCAATGATATCAGAATTAACCTCGGCGAAGTTATGCGCCAGGCTTTCGGCGAAGATGCAGGTGGACATGCAAACGCAGCAGGAGCCCAGATACCCCTTGGTGTTTTCAGCGCTACAAAAGACCGTCAGACGTTACTCAGGCTGGTTAATGAAGCCGTAGTGAAAAGGTTCCTAAGCGCCGTAGGAGTCGAAAGCGCGGGAGAATGAAACCTTCAAGACTTTCGGCACTAGACCCACTACTGAAGTTGTCTTCCCGAATATTGAATAAAGCCAATATGAGAAATAATAATTTGAAAAATGATATTCGAAGAATAATAATTTGAGAAATAATATTCGAAAAATAATAATTTGAGAAATAATAACAGGAAGAGGAAAAGAGAATGAAAAAATTCTTTTTCTCTTTTCGTTTTTTAAAAGATTTTAATTTCTGTTTTCATTTAAAAAACCCGGTTCAAGAACTCCTTATTTCGATTCTGGGATTTTCACCTCTACCCTGTTCCCTTCCAGGACATCCTTTTCCGTCACCTGAATTTCTGAGACTGTGGTGTTTCCTGCTTTTAGGGAATAAGTCGACAGAGCATTGACTCCATCTGCTTTATTTTCGGTTGAGTAAGGTACGGTTATTTCAAATGAACCGTTTTTATCTGACGTTACTTCATTCTGATATGTGAATTTTCGGCCTGTGTTTGATCTGAGCTCAAGGGTTGCAGTAATGCTTTGCCCTGGGTCTGCAGTACCTGAAAGCCTGGCTCCAGAGACAAACTCGAATATCTTTACGTCACTAGTCGTGTCATTATCTACCTCAGGTGCAGTAGTTTCATGGACAAGCCTCAGGTTTCCGAGATTTGATCCGTCAAGTTGATGAAGCTTGTATACTTCGGTTTGCGTGTATTCCTTTTTAGCAGTTGCAATGGTTTGAAGCCCGCCGTTTCCGTTGACGGTTTGAACATTTAGATACTTGCTTATGTTCTCACCTGCAACCTTAACAATAGACCCAAATTTGCCGCCTGCCATCAGATTGTCGGTTATTACATATTTTACTTTGAGCTTTTCCATAATTGCCTTTGCGTCTTCCTCGGAGTTCGTTAAGAAGAAATGTGAAGAATCGTCTACACCGGTCTGGAAGTTGTTTGAAACTGCAGGCCTTTTAGCCTGGTAAACGATCCAGTTTCCGTAGTCCCACCAGCTCAAAACTCCATATTCGGGGGTTCCGGACGGATCAAGGTAGTAAGAAGTTTCAGGGCTCGAGGCTCCAAGCCAGGTGAGAGAGTCCTTCCAGATAGGGTCAATCAAGCCGTCCTCTTTTGCAAAAGCAACTCCTGCCCAAATGCAGGGTATAAATACAAGCCCTATAAGTGCCAGAGATGAGACAATTTTGAAGTAGTCGGGTTGAGAATTCTGTTTTGAACCTGAGGAATTAATTTTCGATTTTGATTTTGTTTTTGACTTTGTTTCTTTTTCGGACTTTTTTGACTTTGTTTCTTTTTCTGCCCGAGATGTAAACATTGCATTATTCCCGTGGGTCGGAACAGATTTCACCAATTTTTTTACTTCAGTCTCAAAGTCAAAGGAATCCAGTAAAACCCAAAGTAAGTATGAGGTAAGCATTGCTGCGTTTACTGCGAACAGATACGAAAAACGCCTTTGAGAGAGCATTAAATATGCGAAAAAGGCCGACCATAAAAGGAAAAAAACTCCTTCAGGCTTTGATTTTTCACCTCTCCACTCGAGGCCAAGCAGGAAAAATCCTCCCAGAGCGGTAAGGAAACAAAGCCCGAGACTTCCCAGTATTGGCGTAAAAGTAAGATTTCCATCTGAAGTTAAAAATACTGGCAGAGCCTCGGAAATCGTGCTTATGTATTCACCTTTTCCGAGGAAGAAATTCATTCCTTCAATTACAAAAGCATATGACTCGGCAGAAAATGTCTTAAGGAACAGAAGACCAGCGACAGAGATCAGTATTAAGACGGCTGGATAGTACTTCCAGTCCAGACCTTTTTTCGAGATATATAGGGAAAAGCCCCAGAGGATTAAGGTTCCGACTAGCATGCTGAACACATAGAATACCTGGAACCAGGAAAGATACATCGCACTCATTTCCAGGCCCGGACGCAAAGATCCTGCTGATAGGGGAATGGTAAAGAGAAGCGTTGCAAGAAGAGATACAGTAGAGCATATAAGAAGATAGTCGGAGTTTTTCTCGGCCTTAAGGTCGATTATTGTCTGTATGAATGCGTAAAGTACAATAAAGCTTACAAAAACAAGGGCTCCTATCCATGTGTAAATCAGAAGTGCAAAGAATAGTCCGGATGCTACTGCGAAAGCTAACGATTTTATTAGTTTCTTTTCAGAAGAGATATTTTTGAGAGAAGTCAGGGAAAGGGAGCCTTCTCTTGCCCATTTTAAAGCAAGTATGAAACATGCATAAGCTGAGGTTGACAGGAGAGTTTCAGCTACGTGATGGTCAACTGCTCCAAACCGGGATACGTAGACATGAGCTGGAATCACTGCAAAAACTAAGGCTCCAAAAAGTGCGGTTTTTCGGTCAAATATCGCAGCAGCCGCCATATACAGTGGAATTATTGTCAGGACTCCCAGAAGCACTGGCAGCAAGGCTCCTGCAAATTCTGTGGTATACAAATCAGGGTTGCCTCCTCCCAGGACTTTTGCAAGCAGTGCACCTAAAAAGTCAAAAAAAGGAGGCCATCCGACTTCAAATCCCGCAGGATAATTAATATAAGAATCGAAATTAAGGGGATGTGGAAAATTGAAAGTTGTATATAAAATGCGCCGCATATGGTAGAAACTATCATATCCCAAAAGATTTATGCTTCCGTTTGCAGTAACCGTGGAATACGAGATCAGGCGCATGAGAAAAGCAACCAATCCAACTGCAATCAAAGAAATAATACTGAATTTTAATTTATGAGCGGGCCGTTTTGCCACCGGACATCCCATGCCTTTGTTCGTAGTAATCATCTCTTATAGTTCTTAACTTTTGAATAAATTGCACTTTTGAGTATCTTATCTTTGATAGTTTTTGAGTATCTTATCTTTGATAGTAGTTAATTAATATAATAACTTTAAGGTTGTTTTACGATCTAAATAATATCGTGAGTACTTTTAAAGGTATAACCGTAGACTGTAATTGTAGCCTTATTATTGATTCCCAGTTTAGACAAGTGTATTAAATGAGAGTAAATAAAGGCAAACAGCACTAAAGTGATGCTTAAATGCCTCAATTTTTATAGAGTAGAATTTATTTCGTTACCTGATAGATAACACTAAAATGACACTTAAAGTGAAGATTAACTGTTTTAAGTAAGGTAAAGGTGAACTGTTTTAAGTGAGGTAAAGATGAACTTTAATAAATAATTAATATATGATCTTGTTATCTAATGAATCATCTCGCTATCTAATGAAGCACTTCATCTGGGAAGTGTTATATATATCTAATGAACCATCTCATCTGGAAAGTATCATATGTCCCTACTGTTGATATACAATTTTCAATATATTTATAATCGTTGAGTTTAATGAATTGTTGAAATCTTGCAGGAAATCGGATATTATTAATCGTAAATCAGATTCACAGATAACTTTTATATTGATAGTTTAAGGATAGATAGGAAACTTCAAATTATAAAAACGTGACACGATACTCTTCCCACTCATGGGGGGCTCGATGTTTACATTTATAATTAAATTAGCTTTTTATCTGCATTTGTTAAAACCCCTGAAAAAAGTGAGAAATCGATGAAAATAGCTATATTTCATGATTATTTTGGAGCCATTGGCGGTGGAGAGAAACTTGTTCTCATGCTCGCAAAATATTTCAACGCCGATGTTATCACTACTGACTTGAATATGGAGTCAGTAAAAAAGATGGGGTATTCCAACATACGAATAATCAGCCTGGGAAAAACCCCAAAAATACCTCCTTTGAAGCAGATTTCCGCATCATTTTATTTTGCAGCCTGCGATTTTTCAAAGGAATACGATTTTTTCATTTTTTCAGGCAACTGGGCATATTTCGCGGCAAAGAAACATAAACCCAACCTGTATTACTGCCATACTCCTACACGAGCTTTCTATGACCTTTACGAGACCTTTATCAGTAGGCAACCCCTCTGGATTTCTATCTTCTTCCGGATATGGGTCAGGCTTCACAGGCCAATTTCGGAATACTACCTTTCCCATGTATGTAAAATCGTAACGAACTCTAAAAATACCTCAACAAGAATCAAAAAGTATTTCCACAGGGATGCTGAAGTTATCTACCCCCCTGTCGAAACTTCAAAATTTACCTGTAAAGAATATGGAGACTTCTGGCTTTCAGTAAACCGGCTCTATCCTGAAAAACGAGTGGAAATTCAAATTGAAGCATTCAAGAAAATGCCCGAAGAAAAGCTTGTCATTGTTGGGGGATACTCCAAAGGAGATCACGCAAAAAGTTATGCAAAAAATATTCTTGACAACTTACCTGAAAACGTGAAGGTTCTTGGGGAAGTTTCTGAGACGGAATTACTTGACCTTTATTCCCGCTGTAGAGGTTTTATCTGCACTGCCATGGATGAGGATTTCGGGATGACACCTGTTGAAGCTATGGCAAGTGGAAAACCTGTAGTAGCTGTAAATGAAGGTGGATTTAAGGAAACAGTAGTCGACGGGAAAACCGGCGTGTTTGTGGAAGCAGATATTCAAGATATAATCAGTGCAGTAAAGAATATCTCGAAAAACCCATCAAGCTATGGAAATGAATGTTTTAAAAGAGCAGCTATGTTTGACATTTCTATTTTTGAAAATAGCATGAAAAAAAATGTTGCTTGCGAAAATTGTTTTTGTGATAAATGACCTCCGGTGATCAGATTATTTCTCAAAAATTTCTCAAAAAATATAATATTCTTCCGTCCCGGTGAATTAATAATCAGGAGATAGTAATTTGAATATAGGTTTAATTCTTGAATTAGCAAAAAGAGATATTACTGAAAAATACTCAGGGTCTACTTTAGGAGCTTTGTGGAATTTCATTTATCCACTTGTGGATATTTTTATATTTACCGTCATATTTGCTAATCTTATGGGATCGCGTTTGCCTGGCTCGTCTTCAGTCTATGCATATGGATTCTATCTTACTTCTGGTGTAATTGCATGGAATGCTTTTTCGAATACTGTTACAAGGACATCTAGTGTTTTTTTAGACAAGAAATATATCATATCCAAAGTTAAGGTTGATCTTTCCTCATTTCCTCTCTATATTGCTGTTTCGGAGAGTATTACTTATGTTGTGACAATGGGAATATTCCTGTTTTTACTTCTGATCAGTGGATATGGAGTAAGCCGTGTAATTCTATTAGTTCCATTTATATATATTATCCAGCAGATCTTCGCTTATTCCCTTGGGTTTTTTATTGGAGTATTTGTTGTCTTCGTAAGGGATTTAAAAGAAGTTGTAGGAATTGTACTTAAGATCTGGTTTTGGTTTACCCCAATCGTATATCTTTATGATGTACTCCCAGATTTTGTAAAAAAACTCATGAATTATAATCCGGCGTTTTCATTTATTCACTTATATCAAACTATATTTATATATAAGGAAATTCCAAGTTTAAAGCCTATTTTATATCTGCTCTTGTTAAGTCTTGTAATTCTATTCTTTGCAGAGATTATCTTCAAAAAACTAGAAAAAGATATTCGAGATTTCATATAATTAAAATCACAAGTTGTGACTCAATATGATCAAAGTATCAGGTGTTTCAAAAAAGTTCAAGTTGTATCATACACCCACTGACAGATTAAAAGAGAAAATCTTAAAGAAAAAATACCATAGAGAGATCACTGCATTAGACAATATTTCTTTTGAAGTGAAGGAAGGACAAACCCTCGGGGTAGTAGGACAGAATGGAGCTGGCAAATCTACTCTATTAAAGGTACTTTCTGGTGTCATGCTTCCTGACGAGGGCTTGATAGAAGTAGACGGAAAAATCACCGGTTTACTTGAACTGGGAACAGGTTTTGATCAAGAACTTACAGGCATTGAAAATATATTCATGAATGGGACATTTCTAGGAATGGATAAAAGCGAAATTGAAAAGAAAAAAGACGAGATTATTGATTTCACAGAGCTTGGGGATTTTATTTATGACCCGATCAAAACATACTCATCGGGTATGCTTATGAGGCTTGCATTCTCAATAGCAATGCATGCAGAACCAAAGTGTTTTTTGGTAGATGAAGCGCTATCTGTCGGAGACGCATATTTTCAGCAAAAATGCATGAGAAAGATTCTGGAATTTAAAAACAGTGGCGGATCCATTATTTTTGTATCTCACGACATGAATGCTGTAAAAATTGTATGTGATTCAGCAATGTTATTAGATCACGGTCATATGCTTAGTTCCGGCGACCCAAAAGATATAATTGATTATTATCATGGAATGATTTTACAAAAAGCACACATGGGAGATACAGAAGTAAAAGTATATGACATAGCTGATACGAAAGATTGTACAGGTCGAAAAAATCCGAATGCTTCAACAGGGGAAGTTGAACTTATTTCCTTTAAAATTCTGAACTCAAAAAACGAGGAAATATTATACACTGAGAGTGAACAGGTAATTAAAGTTATATATCAAGTCAAGGCCTTAAAAGAATTATCTGATCCTCACTTTGGCCTTCACGTTAGAAACAATCTGGGTGTATCAGTATTTGAAACAAATACATATTGTAGTGGCATTAAAACTTTTACTCTAAAAAAAGGGCAGATTGCAGAACTAATCTGGGAATTCTTTATTCCACTCTCGGCAGGAGACTATTCATTCTCTGTTGGTGTGGCAAATAAGGGATACGGAAAAGATGCTTTTGAAGAATATTTGCTTATGGCTCACGATATAGAGGTTTTAAAAGTAATTCCTAATGATAGTGCAATTATCTATACCGGAGTTTTCAATATGAAACCAAAAATAAAAATTCAAAAAGGATCCGGTAAAGAGTTATAAACATTACTCGATAAAAAACGACAGTGTTTTTGATTAAATAAATAATTTTTCTGTTGAAACAGATGCCGAAAATGAACATGCTGTCTTAAGAAATAAGAGATGTCGATAAATAAGCGTAGCTTCGGATTAACAGACTTTGTGCCATATCCAATAAACATATACTCTGGAAAACTCTGAAAATGAATCCATATAAATAATTAAGTTCATTGAGGAATCTAAATTGGATACACTGGAAATTAAGGACGAAGAGGTAGATATCGAGAAGATCATGGAAAAAATCCGTGAGAACATAGATAAGAGAAAAAAAGAGGGTATTTATACAGAAAATGAACCGGAAATAATGAGTGAAACATTTTCTGCAGCTTCCCCTATAAAAATAGATATTCCTGAAGGTCTTGAATTTATAAATTATAGTGACATCTGCAATGAAAGTTATACAATAAGTTCTCATCGTCCAGTCATAGGAAAGTTTCTTGTAGAAGGAAGAAAAATGGTCCATGGAGAGGTCCAGAGATATGTTGATCCAGTTTTCCAAAAACAAAGAAAATTTAATTTTGGCGTTACAGATGTGGTTAAAGATTTAAAAACTGATGTCGGAAATTTGAACACTGATTTTGAACGCCTAAATATCGATGCAAAAAGTTTAAAAATTGATGTTAAATCTTTAAAAACAGATGCAGGATATTTAAAAACCGAGCTTGAGCATTTAAAAGTAAATTCTTCCCAAAATATCAAATCTGAAGTTAATAGCGTTATTTCTGCAATTGATTTGGATCTGAATAACAAAATCTGGCTTAACAGTGTGCTTGAGAACAGCTTAAAAAAAAACTTGCAGAATCATAAGGTACAGAAACCTGAAAACAATGAATCTGAAAACAATGAATCTGAAATAAATTATTACGCATTTGAAGAACAGTTCAGAGGCTCAAGGGATCACATTCAACAGCATCAAAAAGCATTTTTAGATTACTTCAAGGATTGTAAAAATGTGTTGGATATCGGTTGTGGAAGAGGGGAATTTCTGGAACTAGCCAGACAGAACGATATCGTTGCGAAGGGAATAGATATCGATGAAGATATGATTAGTTTCTGCAAATCAAAAGGTTTTAATGTAGAGTTAAAGGATGCAATTGAAACTCTTCAAACTATGGAAGACAAAAGCCTGGATGGAATTTTCATCAGTCAGGTAGTTGAACATCTGGCTCCTAATTATCTTATCAAAATGTTAAACCTTTGCAACAAGAAGCTTAAGTATGGTTTTTATTTAATAGTAGAGACTGTAAATCCTCTATCATTCTTTTCTTTTACCAATTTTTATATTGATTTTACTCATATAAAACCAGTACATCCCGAAACACTCAAGTTTTTATTAAGTGCAGTTAATTTCCGCGAAATTGAGACGAAATTTATTTCTCCCGTTCCAGACAGTATGAGATTAAAGAAGTTGCCGGACTTTGATGACCTAAAAGACAGAGAGAAAGTCCTGTTTGAAACTTATAATCAAAACGTCAATATGTTAAACAACACTTTATACGGAGCACAGGATTATGCGGTCATCGGAAAAAAATGAGGGACTAAATAATGTTTGAATTATTATCATAATTTTATGTTATGTGATCCGGGGATAAATTACTATGAAACTAGCGTTTGTAACTCCTTGGTACGGGAACATTCCTGGCGGAGCAGAAAGTGAATGCAGAAGAACAGTTGAAAACCTGCAAAAACACGGTATTGAAGTTGAAATACTTACTACTTGCGTCAAAGAATTCTTGAGTGATTGGAGCACTGACTTTTATGAAGAGGGGATTTATAATTTAAATGGGGTCAGTATACACAGATTTTCAGTAAGGAAAAGAGATACTGCCCGTTTTGATAAAATAAACTATAAACTTATGCGCGGTCTTGAGATATCTCCCGATGAAGAGAAAACGTTTATGCGGGAAATGGTTAACAGCCCCGGTCTCTATTCTTATATTGCTGAACATGGTACAGATTACGATTACTTTTTATTTATTCCATATATGTTCGGTACGACTTACTATGGATCCTGCATATACCCTGAAAAATCAGTTATAATTCCATGCCTTCATGATGAAAGCTACGCTTACCTGAATATTTATAAGACTATGTTTGAAAATGTCAAAGGCATTATTTTTCATGCATCTCCTGAAAAAATATTAGCGAATCATCTTTATAACCTAAATAACATGCAGACTGTTTTAGGAGAGGGAATTGATATGGATTTTGTGTATAATCCAGACCGATTCCGGGAGAAATACGGCATTAAAACTGACTTCATTCTTTACGCAGGAAGGAAGGAAGCCGGGAAAAATGTTCCTCTTCTAATTGATTTTTTTACCAGATATAAAAAGCATAGAAAGAATGAATTAAAGCTCGTTCTTATTGGTAGTGGAACAATAGAAATACCCTCTGAAAGTAGAAATGACATTATTGATCTGGGGTTTGTACCACTTCAGGATAAGTATGATGCATATGCAGCGGCTACTTTTTTGTGTCAGCCCTCTTTGAATGAAAGTTTTTCTATTGTAATAATGGAGTCGTGGTTATGTAAATCCCCTGTACTGGTACATGGGAATTGCGCCGTAACTAAAGACCACTGTATCAAATGTAATGGTGGACTTTATTTTAATGACTATTATGAATTTGAAGGGTGCCTCGATTTCTATCTGGGAAACCCTGCTATCAGAAAGATTATGGCTGAGAACGGGATGTCGTATGTTATTGATAATTTTAGCTGGGATAAAATTGTAGAAAAATATATTGACTTTTTAGGGAGTTTTTGAAAATGGAGATTCACCAGATCTTACCAACAATTTCTCCAGGAGATGCCATAGGCAATGAAGTCCGAGAAATAAAAAGCGTTCTGAATAAATGGGGATATAAATCCGAAATATATGCTCAAAATATACATCCTGGAATTGACGCAAAAAATTATACCGAATATAAGAAGGTTTCTTCAAAAGAAAACATATTAATTTTTCACTTTTCCATCGGTTCCGAAGTTTCGGAATTTGTTACAAAACTTCCCGACAAAAAGATAATGATTTACCATAATATTACCCCGCCTGACTATTTTATTGGAGTCAACGAGACTCTTGTAAACTTACTGGAAAATGGAAAAAATGAACTCAGGTCACTTGTTGACCACATAGACCTTGCTGTTGGCGTTTCCGAATTCAACAGACTGGAACTTCAAAAAATGGGATTTAAAAATACCGATGTTTTACCTATAATAGTGGACTTTAATGAATACAGAAACCCAAACGAAAAATTGCTGTCGAAATATAATGATGATTTTGTGAATCTCTTATTTGTGGGGAGAGTAACCCCGCATAAAAGACAGGAAGATATAATAAAAATATTTTATTATTATAAACGTATTAACCCAAAATCAAGGCTTTTCCTGGCAGGCAGCTATGAAGGCTGTGAAATTTATTCAGATTATTTGAAAAAGCTGATCCAGAACTTAAATCTAAAAGATGTTCATTTATTAGGTAAGATCAAATTTAACGACCTGATTTCTTACTATAAACTAGCTGATGTTTTTATCTGTATGAGTGAACACGAAGGCTTTTGTGTTCCTGTACTGGAAAGTATGTACTTTGAAGTTCCAATTATAGCGTACAACTCTACAGCTATCCCCTTCACTCTTGAGAATACGGGAATTCTGGTTAACAAAAAGAATTATTGTGAAATTGCTGAGATGGTAAATTTATTGGTAGAGGATGAAAGACTACGATCAATTATTGTCAAGAAACAGAAAGGTAGATTGGATGATTTCAAAAGGGAAAAAATAATCACTCAGTTTGAAAGAATATTATCCAAGGTGAAGTAATATTAAAAAAATAAGCTAACTTTTGTAGTCTAGCATTACGGCCTGGAAGTTAACGAAGGTACCGAATTCCACTACAAGCTCGCATTTGAATATTTATCTTGCATTTGGCAGATCAACATTTAATTCATATATTTTTTTGATGATTTTGCTTTTAAATTAATGTTGGCTCTTCACTATTTCATGTGGGTAACTCAAATTTTAGTTTTCCTAATTTTAGAGAGATCATATTAATAAAATAACATATGTGTTTAAAGTCTCTTGCATTTCTTTTTTGCAACTGTACGATATGTTAATTCCCTAGAGAATTCCATTGGGTTATTTTGGAAATAGTGAATCTTCGCTGTTTCGAGTGGGTAACTTCCATTTAGTTTCTAAACGAGCATGAAATTCGTTGAATAACATGCACAAAAATATGAAAGTTATTTCAAGCACTTTCATGCCAAATGTTGAAGTCACATATATTAAATAGAGAAGCAGTTGTTGCTGAAAATCACATTCAAGCTTGATATTTTCCAATTTGGTCTGAATACTTTATAACTAAGCAATTATTTTCAATCCACACAAAACAGTGAAGAATCAAGAAAAGTTTAACGGGATCAAATCGGCAAAAATATTAATAATGCCCTCAAAAGTACGAAAGTTTATCCATGTCCTTTCTCGAGTCCTGGCTCTGTAATACTCCTGTACTTATAAATGGAAAGTGTGATGTATTAAAAGAATCGAATTATTATTCAACTATTACTTATATGAAATATTCAATCTAAATCAAATTATTATTATTCTACTATCACTCACTTATAAAATATGCAAACTAAATCAAATTGTTAGTCTATTAGTATTCATTATGAAAAGTAATCATATAAACTGTTAATCACTTGCGCTAATAAATTGCTTTCTGGAGAACGGAGTATGATGGATGAGTTAATCTCTATTTATAACCATACTAACTACGATTTTAGGAATTATGTATTTCCTGGGGATAAATTATCAGATCTATTCAATGAGTGGGTTGATTATTACCGCATGAAATTTGCAATTGCAAAAATGATCCGCCCAACGTCTATACTGGAAATCGGAGTCAGATACGGTTATAGTGCGATAACTTTCCTTAAGGCTTCAGAAAATGCAACTTATCTGGGGATAGATAACGATTCTGATACTTTTGGAGGAAATAAAGGGGCGGGGAACTGGGCCAAAAGAATCACACAAAATTACAAGGCAGAATTTTTGCTTGCCAATAGCCGGTCAATGCCTACATTACCTGGAGATTTCTATGACCTTATTCATATTAATGATCATCAGGATGGAGACGGTACATTCCATAATTTAGAACTTGCACTGGAAAAAGGGAAATGGATTCTGGTTGACGGTTATTTCTGGTCTAAAGAAAATTTATTGAGCGCAACTTATTTTTTAAATAAATATAAAGACTTTATCGAATTTGCTGTAACAATACCTTCCTACGCAGGCGAACTGCTGATTAAAACTAAAAGTTCAGCTAAGCATATGTTCGTAGAAGGCTTGAGTAAGGAAAATTCGAACCTAGAAGGCATTATTGACTCTTATAAAAGGTATAAAGGCAGAGAATTTGAAAATTCTCGTTTAATTTCCATATCCTGTCTTGCTAATCCGAATAAAGACATGAATATACTGGATGTAGGCTGTGGCAGAGGTGAGCTTTCCTACACCTTATCAAAGTCTGGAGCTCATGTGACCGGAATTGACGATTCTTCTTCTGCGATTAAGACGGCTAAAGCTAAATATTTAGCCAATAGCTCGATGAAGAATCTGGAATTTATTCAAGACAATTTTTTAAATCATAAGTTTAATAAAAAATATGATAGAATTATTGCAACAGATCTAATTGAGCGCGTTCCAGAAGATAAACTTGAATTAGTTATTCTAAAAATCGCCGAACTCCTTAAAGAAGACGGTTTATTTATTACATATATTTACCCCAATAAGTTGTACTACCAATATACGTATGAAGAAAAGCGAAAAATCGCAAAGGAAATAGGGCTTTATATTCCTGAAAACCCCAGGACGTTTTATGAAGATCTGAGACATGTCAATGAACAAACTCCTCAAAGCCTATTCCTTAATTTAAATAAATATTTTTCACATATATTGACATGGGTAAACGATTCTCAAGATTTAGCAGGTTCACTCACTCACTCTTTTAGTTCGGAAGAGTATAATAATGCCAGAACTATCCTTGCTGTAAGTTCTTTTGAAGATCTAGACAGGGATCGGATTGTTCAATTATTATCTCCCAGAAAACTTGACCGCAATGGAGTAAATGTAGAAGCTCTGTCGGAAAAAGATTCAATTAACACTTTCTCAAATAAAAAATTCAAGTTGCATATAACTCTTAAGAATAACGGAAAAGAGCGGCTCGTATCTCTACCTCCTTGTCCTGTGAATATCTCGTATCACTGGTTGAAAACTGATGGCACGTGTGAAGTTTTTGATGGACTCAGGACTGGAATACTACCTGCTTTAAATCCTAATGAACAGCGGGATCTTCAAGTGGATATTGTCGCTCCTCAAGAGCATGGGGAATATCAGTTGCAAATTGACCTCGTGCAAGAAGGCTGTTTCTGGCTTCAGGAAATTACTAATAAGCCTTTACTTAACATTAGCGCAAAAGTTGAGCAAAACCCGGATGAATGCAGGTTAGAGGAATCAAAAATGGATACGTTCGAGATTAAAGACGATGAAATCAATGTTGAAGAGATTATGGAAAAAATTCGTGAGAACATAAGGGAAAGAAAAGAAAATGAGGATCCAAAGGACATTGAAGAGATAGAACATGTATTTTCAGAGGTCTCCTCAAATGAAAGAAGTTCCCAGGGGTCCGGAATAATTAATTCTGATTATGATCTTCGTAACGATACCTATTCTATCAGTTCTCATCGTCCATTTTTGGGCCCATTTTTAATAAAAGGTAGAAAATTAGTTCATGGAGAGGTCAGACGTTATGTCGATCCCGTATTTCAGAAACAAAGTCAACTTAATTATAACCTTGCAGGCGTTCTCAATGATGCAAGGGAGACAGCAGACTTCTGTTCTAATAAAGTGGAGAAATTAAAATCGGAAATAGAACAACTCGAGGATGAAAACAAACTACTAAAATCTAAAGTTGAGCAACTAAGCAGTGAAACTGAAAAGTTGAAATTTGAAGTTGTCAGCAGTATAAAGAAAGAAGTCGAATCTATAGTTTCTGCTGTTAATCTGGACCTTGAGAACAAAGCCTGGCTTAACAGAGTACTTGAATCCAGAATACAGAAAGAGCTTGGAAGTCAGGGAACAAATTCTTCCGGAAAGGCTAACACCCAGGCGAATGCCTCTGGAAAAGCTAATGCTCATATTAATTCTTCCGGAAGAGCTGCCCAGAATAATTCCTTAGGAAAGACCAATGCTCAAAATAATGCATCCGGAAAGGCCAACACCCAGGCTACTGTCTCTGGAAACGCTGATCCTCAGATTAACTATTATGTATTTGAAGAAAGATTCCGCGGTTCAAGAGAAAATGTCCTGCAGCATCAGACAAACTTTATAGGTTATTTTGAGAATTGCACCAATGTGCTTGATATTGGATGTGGACGGGGAGAGTTTCTGGAACTAGCAAAACAAAAAGGTATCAATGCTCGAGGAATTGATGTCGATGAGGACATGATAAGCTTCTGTAAATCTAAGGGTCTGAATGCCGAATTAAAAGACGCTATAAAAGCTCTTGAAGAGATCAAGGACAAAAGCCTCGATGGGATTTTCATAAGTCAGGTAGTTGAACACCTCAATCCCAGGTATTTTGTTAATATGTTGAGTCTGTGCAACAAAAAAATGAAATACGGTTTTTACATTATTATCGAGACCGTTAACCCTCTATCTTTATTCTCCCTCGCGAACTTTTACATAGATCTCTCTCACATAAAACCTGTGCATCCAGAGACTCTAAAATTTTTAGTCAGCAATGCAGGTTTCCGTGATATTGAAACGAAATTTTTGTCCCCTGTATCTCCTGAAATGAAATTGAGAAAGTTTCCGAATCTTGAGGATACCAACCAGGACAAATCAATGATTGATATCTCTAACCAAAACATAGACATGATAAACGATGCCTTATATGGAGCCCAGGACTATGCGGTGATCGGGAAGAAATAAAGAATCCAGTGACAGGAAATCATGAATAAGTAGAGATTTTGCTTGCTTTCTACTTTCTTTAAGGTTGTGAGATAACTTTGGAGCAGTGTTAATGAAGATTGCATTTGTTGTTCCCTGGTATGGAGAGATTCCGGGCGGTGCGGAAAGTGAATATAAAAATACGGCTGAGAACCTTTCCAGAAATGGAATTGAAGTTGAAATCCTTACTACCTGCGTGAAAGAGTTCAATTCGGATTGGAACTCCAATTATTATGAAGAAGGAGTATTCCAACTAAATAATGTTATAATTCGAAGATTTAAAGTCCGACAAAGGAACAGTAGACTATTTGATCGTGTTAACTCAAAATTGATACACAACCAGAAACTTTCGGTGAAAGAAGAGCAGATATACATCGAAGAGATGATTAATAGCGACGATCTTTACCGATACCTTGAAGCTCATGGTTCCGACTACGATTACTTCCTGTTTATACCTTACATGTTCGGAACTACATATTATGGGTCTCAAATCCACCCGAAAAAATCATATTTAATACCCTGCCTTCACGATGAGAGCTACGCATATATGGACATTTATAAGAATATGTTCCAGAACGTGGCAGGGATAATATTCCATGCTGAACCCGAAGAAAAACTTGCAAACGAAATATTCGACATTAAAGGCAAGCAGATAATTATAGGAGAAGGCATAGACACCAGTATTTCCTTTGAAGCAAAGAGATTTCGGGAGAAATATGGAATCTATGATGATTTCATTCTTTATGCTGGAAGGCGGGAGCCAGGTAAAAACACTCCTCTTCTAATTGATTTTTTTTGTAAGTATAAGCTGAAAAATCAGAATGAGCTTAAGCTCATCTTGATGGGAAGCGGAGAGGTCAGTATCCCGGAAAAGTTTAAAAAAGAGATATTTGACCTGGGTTTTGTTAAGAAACAGGATAAATATGATGCGTTTGCTGCTGCAAGTCTTTTTTGTCAACCCTCAATTAAAGAAATCTTTTCAATAGTGATAATGGAATCATGGTTATGTCTTACCCCAGTTCTGGTTCATTCCGGATGCGCTGTAACAAAGAACCATTGTATTAAAGGTAAGTCTGGATTGTATTTTGAAAATTACGAGGAATTTGAAGGATGCGTTAACTTTTACTTAAATAATCCTCAGTTAAGAAGAAAAATGGCTATAAATGGGAAGAAATATGTAGATGAGAACTTTAACTGGGACCTGATTGTTGAAAAATATGTACGGTTTCTTGAAGAGGCTTGAATATGGAAATTCATCAAATGTTGCCAACCTTTAGTCCTGGTGATGCAATAGGAAATGAAGTTATTGAGATTAATACAACCCTTAGAAAATGGGGTTATAACTCACAGATCTACGCTGAAAATATCCACCCTGAAATGGATGCTAAATATCTTGAATATGACAACGTCTCTTCAAAAGACAACGTGTTAATATTTCATTTATCTATAGGCTCCGATGTCTCTAATTATGTAAAACAATTACCAGATAAAAAAATAATAAGGTTTCATGGAATTACGCCTGGAAAATATCTTTATGGAGTCAAAGATTATATCCAGTATTTACTGGTACGGGGAAGAAAGGATCTCAATTTAAATCCAGAGATAACCGACCTGGCACTGGCAAATTCTCGATATACTCAGCTAGGACTAAATGACCTGGGGTTTAAAAATACTGAGATTTTTCCACTTTTACTGGACCTTAATGTTTACAATGAAAGACTAAAATATTTTGAAAGACCGACTATGAAAAATTTACTAAAAGATTATATTCAAAAGGTGGTCGAATGAAAATCGCTTTAGTCGTCCAGCGGTATGGCCTGGAAGTTAACGGAGGGGCCGAATTCCACTGCAGGCTAGTAGCTGAACATTTATCAAAATACTTTAAGGTAGAAGTGTTAACTACCTGTGCAGTAGACTACACAACCTGGAAGAATGAATATCCTGCAGGGATCGAAACCTTAAATGGAGTGAGGGTCAGGAGATTTCGTGTTGATTATGAAAGAGATTTACTGGCATTTAATAAATTCTCTGAGAAAATCCTTGGAAATAGCCCCACCTACGAAGACGAAGTTAAATGGATGAAAATGCAGGGCCCGTATTCAACACACTTATTAAATTACATAAAAAATGCTAAAGATGATTATACTTGCTTTATCTTTTTTACCTATCTTTACTGTACTACCTTCTTCGGCCTTCCACAGGTGAAAGAAAAAGCTCTACTTGTTCCTACGGCACACGACGAACCTCCGATCTATTTGTCGATATTTGACTCGCTCTTCAAATCTCCCAGGCGGTTTATTTTTAATACCGAAGAAGAGAAGAATTTTGTCACCTCAAAATTCAGGGTTTCGAATATACCTTCTGATGTTGTGGGTGTAGGTATAGATATTCCGGATAAAACTAATGCAGCTTTGTTTGCCCGCAAGTATAATCTGGATGATTTCATTATCTTTGTCGGAAGAGTAGACGAGTCTAAAGGTTGTCAGGAGCTGTTTGAGTATTTTCTTCGGTATAAAAAGGAAAAGGAATCTTCGGTTAAACTCGTGTTACTGGGAAAACAGACTATGAAGATCCCTCAAAGCCCTGATATCCTTTCCTTAGGTTTTGTTCCTGAACAGGATAAGTTTGAAGGAATCAAAGCGGCAAAACTATTAGTAATGCCCTCAAAGTACGAAAGTTTGTCTATGGTCCTGCTTGAATCCTGGCTTTGTAAAACTCCTGTACTTGTAAATGGGAAGTGTGACGTGTTAAAAGGTCAGTGTATCAGAGGCAATGCCGGCCTGTACTACGAAAACTATGAGGAATTTAAGGCGTGTCTGGACCTTCTACTGGCAAGAGATGAAATGAGGAATGTTATGGGTAAAAATGGGATGGAGTTTGTTTTGCAAAATTACTCATGGGAAAATATAGAAAATAAGTATATTTCAATATTACAGAAAATTGAAAATCTATCCTTACCGGACTGAAACGTTAGAAGATTTAGTGCCAGGCATTTATAAATTATAATCAAAGATGATCTTGTTATCATATTTGATAAAATAATTTCCCCACTCCGTTTAACCTTGATCTTTTTTCCTTTTTTAATTTAAGGGTTTATTAGCTTTTAGAGTATTTATTAGCTTTTAGAGTATACCCCTGGTCTTGTATTTGTTGTCACTTTTATGTAATTTATCTTCTTTACAGTACTGCCACCTGCCGAATTGCTTACTGTAAGTGTAATCTTATATTTTCCTTCCTGTGAATACTGATGTTCTGGATTTTTTTCTCTTGAAATTGCTCCGTCTCCAAAACTCCATTTCCATTTAGTGGGGTTTCCTGAACTCTGGTCAGTAAAGGCAACAGTTAATGGAGCTTTTCCGGAGGTAGGAGATGCAGAAAATGCAGCAGTAGGTTTTGAGACTACTACTATGTAATCTGTTTTTGTTACCATGTTACTACCTTTAGTATTTTTTGTTGTTAGAGCCACCGTATAATTACCTGCTTTGGAATATTTATGCTTTGGATTTTGGTGGTATGACTTTGATCCATCTCCAAAATTCCAGAACCATTTAGTAGGCGTTCCTGTACTGGTGTCAGTAAAGGCAACTGTTAATGGAACTTTTCCAGAGGTAGGAGTTGCAGAAAAGTTTGCAACAGGTCCTTTGCCAAACACTGCACTGTATGCATCGATCCTGCCTGAACCGTAATCATTATCCTTTCCTGCCGATCCAAGATCTACTGCTGCACCTTCTAATGCTTTCTTTACTTCAGCCGGCGTCATAGTAGGGTTTTTTTGCAGAATTAATGCTGCAGCACCGGAAACGTGTGGTGTTGCCATGGAAGTTCCAGTCCCATATGCATATTCACCTCCTGGGTACGTTGAAGGAACAGACACACCAGGCGCAGAGAAATCTGGTTTAACGTATTTTTGGCCATTTAGAGTGACAGGACCCCGACCACTGAAATCTGCGATTACATCGGAGGAATCCGTTGCACCGACAGTGAGTGAATTGAGTTCATCACCCGGGCATGTGATTGTGCCAGATCCACCCTCACCATCATTACCAGCCGCTATAACAGGAACTACACCTGCCGCCACCACCTTGTTTATCGCGGTTGTAAATAACGAATCATGTTCTGAAGATCCACCGCTAAAACTTATAATACGGGCATTATTATTAACTGCCCACTCAAAACCGAGAATACAATCAGATAAATATCCATCACCTTCTGAATCGAAAACTTTTGCTACAATCAGCTTTGTACCTGGTGCAACTCCTGTTTGTATTCCATTAGCCCCGGTTCCTGAAACGGTTCCGGATACATGAGTGCCGTGCCCGTTATCATCATAAGCAGATGACTCTGAGTTTACATAGTCAATCCAGCCGACAACTTTCGGATCATTTGTACTGGGATTGTCATCAAGATCATCAAGATCAGGATGTGTCGCATCAATTCCTGTATCCACGACAGCAACAGTTATTCCTTTACCGGTTATACCCTGATTCCATACTGCAGGCGCGTTAATCTTATCCACTCCCCATGCATTTATGGATGCACTATTCGACTGGGTAGCTGATGATTCTATTTTTTTGAAAGAAAGTTCTGATTGCCCTTTTATAGAGACAACTTTGTCAAGTTCAATATTCGAAACGTCAGATCTTCCGGCAAGAGAAGTTAAAACTTCAGGGGTTACCTTAGCAGCAACAGCATTAATAATTTTAATAGATTTTATTTCATTTACCTTGTTTTTTGATTTTTCATTTTTAAGAAACGTTATGAGATTTTTCTGTTCACTCTCAATTTGAGATTTTCCAGCAGCAGTATTAAACGCGATCTTCTGATTTGGTAGTGTTATAATTACTGGAATTTGTTCGTTTTCTGAAATTTTAGTAAGTTCGGAGGTCAAACTTGTTGAGATCTTATCGTCTGAGCTAATAGTAGAGGATGTGTTTATATCTCCAGCCAAGCCGGTAAATGAAAATAGAGATACTAATAATAATGATGTACATATGACACATAACAGTTTAGAAACATCTTTCCTTAAAGGCCTATGGATTTTTTTTTCCACATATTCACACTCCTTTTCAACGTTATTTCTTTATTAGTGGGTAAGACTTTCTGTAACCAAACCACTTGGGTTTTCAGACCCTGCATTCAAGAAAATTAATATATATAGCTGTCAAGTAGCTATGTTTTTATGACAGATATGCAGGCGTTAAACTTTATTACAGAGTACTAAACCCCTATAGAGATCAGTGTCCAATTATAAAATACTTCTGAGCTCTAAAGATCTACTGCTTAATATAATATCAAATATTCTTAAAAATAAAAGAATTATGGATATTTAATCATACTAAATTATGAAAAAAAGTATGGTTAATATAGAAATTTAGAAAAGTAAACATATAGAATTGAATCTCAGAAATTCCAGTAGTATGATTTTTGAAGTTACATATCGGTAGCAAGGTTAGAATATGAAGTCAAATGGCTTGGAAAACTGTCCTGAGAACAGGATAGTTTGAACCTTCTTCTAAATTTTGTAGTACTTGCGGATATTATAACTCTAATTGGACTCTTGACGTTAGAGACACAAATTCTAATTGCAAAACAAAACATGACAGTGATATCAATACAGTAATCAATATCACAATTTTACTTTAAAATCAAAATTATCTAGTTATCTGAAACCTACGGAACGTGAGAAAAAGGTTGAGACTTATTTTCAAAAAAGAAGAGGATAAAACGAACATAATATTCTTTGAATAACATGCACAAATAACCGTTTAAGTCTAATCACTCAAGGCTTGATAGCTGTTCTTTCCAAGCTAAATTATTTATTCAGCCTACCAAGAAAGTTTATTGATGTCAATTTTGATGAAAACTGGGAGTTTAATAACTAACAGATGACAACAGTGAAAAATCGAAAACTGGGAGTTTGATAACTAACAGATGAACAGTGAGAAAGCGTAATCAACCTCAAACAATCAAAGAAAACGTATTCACAGAGATTTGTACATTGAATCTTAATAACGATGGCGTTGATGTTGTTTATCCAGGCTGAATATTACATTTAATAAACAATTTCCCCACTCCGTTTAGACCTGGTCTTTTTTCTATTATTTCAATTTAAGGTTTATTTGCTTTTAGAACATCCCGGGTCTTGTATTTGTTGTCAATTTTATGTAATTTATCTTCTTCACAGTACTACTGCCTGCAGCATTGGTTACTGTAAGTGTAACCTTATAGTTTCCTTCCTGCAAATAATGATGTTTTGGGTTCTTTTCTCTTGAAGTTTTTCCGTCTCCAAAACTCCATTTCCATTTAGTTGGTTTTCCTGTACTTTGGTCAGTAAATGAAACAGTTGAAGGAGCTTTTCCTGATCTAGGAGAAGCTGAAAATGCAGCAATCGGTTTTACAGGAGATGTTTTTGCAGTTATATATTTCGTCATTGTTTTCATATTTGTTCCTGCTGCATTCTTTACTGTCAAACTAACCGTATATTTTCCTGCTTGACTATAGATGTGCACAGGATTTTGGAGTGTTGAAATTTTTCCATCTCCAAAACTCCATTTCCATGAAGTTGGTGTGCCTGTACTCATATCCGTGAAACTGACTTTCAAAGGAGCACTTCCTGAAGTAGAGGATGCACAGAAAGCAGCAACAGGTGGTTTCGCATTGTCTAGGGTCAGAATATAGATACTATTGCTTCTTCCCCGATCAGACCAAAAAGCAAGTTTTTTGCCGTCTGGACTCCATACAGGAAATAAATCCGATGCTGAGTTTGATGTTAACTGAACTTTGTTTTTTCCATCAGCATTCATAACCCAGATATCTTCACTTCCAGCTTTATCTGACACAAAGACAATTCTACTTCCATCAGGTGAAAACACAGGGGAATTATCATTTGCCGAATCTGAAGTGAGTTGAGTTTTACCAGTACCATCGGCTTTTATAGTATAAATTTCAGAGTGTTCATCTTCACAATAGGACTCGTTTTCCCCGGCATAGTATACTATTTTTGAACCATCTGGAGACCAAATCTGTGACTGTCTGGACTGAGTTTGATGAGTAATTAATCCAGAACGAAGACTGGTAAAATCTTTACCTACCTTTCCAATGTTAATATAGTAGTCAATGTCAGCTGGACCGTGTCCACAAATTGCTATTTTTGACGCATCGGGGGATAGGGCGATACCGTCAGCAATGCCCATGTTTCCTAAGTTATATTTATTAGATCCATCGGAATTCATTTTCCAATAGGAACCACCAATCTCTTCATAAATCTCAGCGTAGAGTATTTTTGAACTTGTAGGAAACCAGGTATATATATAATAATATCTGTACCAAATAGTATCAAGCAATTGTTTTTTCCTGTCCCATCTGAATTCATTATCCATAAATCACTTCTGGGACCCATAGCGTCATCATATCTGTTTTCAATATATGAAATTTTGCTTCCATCCGGAGACCACGCGTAACCGGATGTAAAATTCTTTCCCATTGTAGAGGTGAGTTGCTTTTCTCCTGTGCCATCCGAACAAACCTTATACAGCCCGTTTTCTCGTGAGAAAAGAATTTCCTTTCCATCCGGAGACCAAACCGGATTTGAATCAAGCGCAACATTGGATGCCACTTTTGTTAACTTTTCAGCTTCCAAGCTATAAGCTACTGCTACACTTGATGTCATGATCACCAGAAATATAAAAATTATTGATAGATGTATAACACTTTTAGAAATTTTCACGACATACCCCCTTTCAACAAGTACAAATTTTAAGAGGTTTCTGGGAAAAATACAACATCAGAGTATCTATTTTTATACAGTATGGAAAAATTTGACATTTGAGTTACAGCAAATTCGTAGCACTGCTTTTTATCCCAATCATAAAAAAAACACAGCCTTAAGACAACCTGTTAAACTGTGTTTCTTCAATTTATTATTTTGCCACAAAATAAAAGTAATAAGTAATATCCAATACTGATTTTTAAACATATTTATTTTGTTCATTAGTTTTATAAAAATTTTTTATTTGATGTTGTTTTAGTGGAGATTTGGCTTGAATAACATAATCCGTGTAGGAACTGCAGTGCCTTTAGACACAAAAATTAAAAATATGTCTTTTGAATTTCAACTCAGGGCAGATTAAATAAAAAACCAAATTGTAAACTCAGTTAAATTGCAAGGTGAACAATTATACTTAAGTTTGCCCAAAAAATAGATTATCCTATTTTGCGAAATGTGATCAACAACACATGTCTACGATATAAAAACAGTATGAGAGATTCATAGATACAGAAAGCAATGCAAATTTCGGAAAAGACGACTCGAAATAGAAAAGATTTAAAAAATATGTAAATGGGATAGCGCGGATTTGAACCGCGGTCCAAGCGTCCCAAACGCTCGAGGATGGACCAAGCTACCCTACTATCCCAATAGGTACTTCCCTTCAAAGGGGATTATCCTTTATATAGCTTTCGTTAGAACATGGATCTGTCATGCTTTCTCTGGAAAATATTTCAGAAAAATCCAAGCTCCTTCTGCCTGAGCTTTCCAGAATTTTGAATTTCTTTCGGATTCTCTGAGGATTTTTTCATTATTTCCAGCGCCGATAAATCTCGTTTTCGACCCCGAACAGGTCAAGAGTTCTTCCCACCATAATATCTACAAGGTCTTCAAGAGTTTTGGGTCTCGAATAAAACCCCGGGCAAGCGGGAAGGATACTTGCTCCTGCTTTTTTAGCTTTGAGCATATTTTCGATGTGTATGAGATTAAGCGGGGTTTCCCGGGTCATCAGGATAAGTTTTCTTTCCTCTTTAAGGCAAACATCTGCAGCTCTTGTAAGAAGAGTATCGGATATTCCATTTGCAACGGCTGCAAGAGTTTTCATGCTGCAAGGGGCGATAACCATTCCCCCTGTCCTGTAGGAGCCACTGGCTATTGGTGCTGAAAGATCTTTTTGGGCATAGCTCCATGTTGCGAGTTTTTCCACTGTCTCTGGAATATAATCAGTTTCAATTTCGATTATCTGTTTTGCGGCATCCGTCAAAACCAAATGAGTTTTAATTCCTTTTTCCGCCAGTACTTCAAGAAGTCGAATTCCGTACTGAACCCCTGAAGCTCCACTGATTCCTACCGTTATCTCCATTTTATCCTGCCGTTAATGTTCCTGCTGATACTTTAACTCATCTCTATGCTGTTATTTTCATTATTCTCTCTATGCTGTTATTTTCATTATTCTCTCTATGCAGTTATTTCCATAATTATCTCTAACTGTTATTTTCGTACTCATCTTATGCTTTACTTCTAGTATTCATCTCATGCCGTTGCTTCAAATCTTTATCTTGCTCTTCCAGTTCGTCACCTTTTTTGTAAAAAGAAATGAAGTTTTCCACCATTTTCCCTGCGGCTGAAACTATGTTTTTTATTTCTTCAGGGCTGATATCATCCTGGTGTATACCGACAACAAACACCGAGGTATTCTTTGTGACCCTGCTCACCTGCCTTGCCCCATCCAAGGCAAGATATTCCTCCCTGTGGCCGGGCATTGTTATCACCGATGAACTTGCTCTCTGGTTTTTCTCATCAAAAAGCCCTACGGCAACAGCTCCCACATGTTCCTCTCCGCCTGTAAGGGTCAGAAGATAATCTTCTCCTACCTTTTTTGCATCAAGTACGATCTCAATTTTTCCCACTTTCCGTTTAATCTGAAACAAATTCCTACCTCGACCCTTAAAATTTCAAGGAAAATCCGGTTTTCCGTTACGTTTTTTAAAATTTTCTTTTTTAAAATTTTCTTTTTTAAAATTATTTTTTGAGATTTTCTTTTTCTTTTATCTATTCTACTTTAGAGATCACTTAATTTAAACTGTTTAAGGGATTTATTAACATCAAAATAGTCTCTGGCAGCCTTTCCCACAGCTTCACAGTGCTCTTTCGGGCTATATACCCCCATTCTCCAGTTATCCATATCGGCTTCCCTCAGGATAGATACGAAATGGGAAGCCTCATTAAGAGGAATCATTTTGTGGTCAGTTTTTATCATGGCCTGCATTTCCAGCATTTCAGGTGTCTTAGGAATGTCCACAAGCACATACTCAGGACTAACCCCGGCCAGTTCTGCAATTTCTATTTCTACCCTTCGTATTCGGTCACGGTGCCTCAGTACAGCTTTTCCTACGTCTGCCAGACCTACATATAAGGCCCGTTTATAGAGTTTACGGGCATCAAGCAGCCGTGAAAGTTCCCCTGCATACCCGGTTGCGTTTCTCATAGATGCAATAAGGTCTATATCGTCCATGTACCTGAGTCTGAATGGGTCAAGCTCATTATTTTCAATCATATACTCCACTGCTCTGGAACACATAGCTTCCGAAATCCGGGTTACATGATGATAGTAAACCGATGTATTCATCCAGAAACGTGAGACCAGAAGTGATTCGGCAGCTTTTAGCCCACCATAATCTACAACAAGCCTATCCTCATGAAAATTCATCTTCTTTATCAAGCGATTGTAATCCACAACGCCGAAGGATACACCTGTATAATGGGCATCTCGAACAAGATAGTCCATTCGGTCCACATCAATCTCACTGCTAAGGATTTGCCCTAGAGAAGTTTCTCCTTTTATGTGTTTTACGAGGTTTCCGGGAGAAATTCCATATTTGTTCAGGACTTCTCTGATCTCTCCTTTCCCCAGGATTTCCTTTACATCGTCATGTCTGCGCCGCGTATATTTGTCAATTACATTCTCGGTAACGTGAGAAAAAGGTCCATGCCCGATATCATGCAGAAGAGCAGCAGCTTTTATTTCGGTTTTCTTGTCATCTTCAATCGAATCTAGACTCCTAGTTAGCGTTGAGGCCAGATGCATGGTTCCAAGAGAGTGTTCAAAACGCGAATGGTTTGCTCCCGGGTAGACAAGGTTTGAAAATCCAAGCTGTCTGATCCTTCTCAGGCGCTGCATCTGGGGAGTAGAAAGAAGATCCTGAACTAAATCATCCAGCTCGATGTAACCATGTACAGGATCAAGGACAACCTTCATTATTCTTTAGACAGATTTCATTATATATTGTTGTTACTACTACTCTGATACGGTAGATTTTGCAGAAACCCCTGCTACCCGAAAGTTTAAAAGAAAGCCGGATATGGTATTATCATGATTATATTTTCAGGCGGTACCGGAACTCCAAAGCTCCTTGACGGACTCAAGGAAATCCTCCCAGCGAAGGAAATGAACGTTGTTGTAAACACTGCCGAAGACCTATGGGTTTCGGGGAATCTGATTTGTCCTGACCTGGACACAGTACTCTATTTATTCTCAGACCAGATCGACCGAAAAAGATGGTGGGGTATAAAAGACGACACCTTTCTGACTTATGAACGTATGCAGAAACTGGGTATTACCGAAAGCATGAAGCTTGGAGACTGTGATAGAGCAAACCATATTATTCGCTCGAACTTTATCCGGAATGGAACATCCCTTACAGATGCGACTTTAGAGCTTGCGTCCATTTTAGGGATTGATGCAAAGATTTTGCCCATGTCTGATGATCCTGTTTCTACCTATATAGAAACTCCTGAGGCAATTCTACATTTTCAGGATTTCTGGATCGGAAAACATGGAGAACCCGAAGTGCTGGGTGTTGATATAACGGGAATCTCCGAAGCTTCGATTTCTCCAAAGGTGCTCGAAGCCCTTGAAAATGACGACAAAGTCCTTATAGGACCAAGTAACCCGATCACGAGTATAGGGCCTATAATTTCCCTGCCAGGCATGAAAGATCTGCTAAAAAAGAAAAAGGTCGTAGCAGTTAGCCCAATAATTGGCAATGCCCCTGTAAGCGGACCTGCCGGGAAACTCATGCAGGCATGCGGGCTTGAGGTCTCATCAATGGGGGTTGCTGAATATTATCAGGACTTCCTGGACGTCTTTGTTTTCGATGAGCGGGATCAGGCGGACGAATTCGCATTTGAGAGACTTGGTTGCCGTGCTTCTCGTGCCGATACTCTGATGACCTCAACTGAAAAAAGTAAAGAATTGGCAGAATTAGTAGTAGGGCTGTTTGATACTATTGTCTGTCCTTAATTCTCTCCTATTTTTATACATCTATTAATTTTCACTATTCGTAATTCTTTTCTATTTTAACACATTTATGTGTCCTCTTCGAATTCAATGGAGGTTCAACCACCGAACAAATATAATAGTTGTTCCATTTTTCCGTATCATATTTTGGAGTGAAAAAATGGAACTCGAAGCTTTAAAATAAATGCTGTCTTCACTGGACACCAATCCAGATGAAATTAAAAATGAAAGATATGCCAAAGCTTTTCGTATTTTGGTTCCTATTATTGAAAAACAGAATGAAGAGGTTGAATTCCTCATGGAAGATAACCAGAAGCTTCGAGTGAAATCAACTTACTCAAAGGTGAAAAAGCCAAACCTAAGATTTTTGGCTCTAAAAAGAATGAAGATATTTTTTCTGAAAAAAGGAAAAAAGGAAAAAGCTAAAATTAGATAATAATCGTAGCTGCTTTTTCGTCCTTTTCGTCATTGAAGTCCGTGACAAGAGCTTCGGTTGTAAGTACCATTCCAGCAATTGAAGCAGCGTTTTGGAGGCCGCTTCTGACTACTTTTGTGGGGTCGATAACGCCTGCTTCAAAGAGGTCTTCAAAGACATCTTTCTTTGCATTGTACCCAAAAAGTTCGCGGGGTTCAGCCCTGATGGTTGCAACGACCTCAGCACCTTCCTTGCCTGCGTTTTCAGCTATCTGGCGTACAGGTTCCTCGATAGCTCTCCGGACTATTTTTACTCCTATATCTCTGTCGCCTTCAAGTTTCAGGGAGTCCAGAACGGCAGCTGCACGGAAAAGGCTTATTCCGCCCCCTATAACCACACCCTCTTCAACTGCAGCTTTTGTGGCATTGAGAGCATCATCAATTCTCATCTTTTTCTCTTTCAGCTCGGTTTCAGTTGCAGCTCCCACCTTGATTACTGCAACTCCGCCTCCTAACTTTGCCTGGCGCTTTTTGAGTTCGGTCTTCTTATAATCCGTCTCTGCAATATTAATCTGAGATTCAATGAGCTTGACCCTGTCCTTAATCTTTGCTTTATCGCCCTTGCCTTCCACAATGATGGTCTTGTGGTTATCAATTGTGACTTTTCTGGCACTCCCGAGCATATAATCATCGAATTCCTCAAGCTTCATGCCCTTGTCTTCGCTGATTACCTGCCCACCAGTCAGCACGGCAATGTCTTCAAGCATCTCCTTTCTCTCATTTCCAAATCCTGGAGCCTTGACAGCACAGACTCTCAGTGCTCCACGAATAATATTCAGGATCAGGGCAGCCTGAGCATCTCCATCGACATCTTCAGCAATAATAAGGAGAGAACGGCCTTCAGAGGCGACTTTTTCAAGCACAGGAACGATCTGCTTCATGCTGTTGATTTTCTTGTCAGTGATCAGGATGTACGGATCCTCAAACTCGCAGACCATCTTCTCAGAATCAGTTGCCATATAAGGAGATACAAAACCCCTGTCGAACTGCATTCCTTCTACAACGTCCAGATTGGTCTCCATTGTTTTGGAGTCTTCAACCGTTATTACTCCGTTATAGCCGACTTTCTCCATGGCATCGGCAATCAAATTGCCAATCTCTTCATCATTATTTGCAGAAACTGTAGCTACCTGTACGATTTTCTCCTTACCTTTTACCTCACTACTCTTGCTCTTGAGATAGCCTACAACCTTTTCTGTTGCTATCTCAATACCTTTCTTGACATCTATAGGGTTTGCTCCGGCACTGATGTTTTTCAGGCCTTCCCGGATCATGCTCTGGGCAAGGAGAGTTGCAGTAGTTGTTCCATCTCCGGTATTATCCTGAGTTTTGGAAGCAACTTCTTTGACAAGCTTGGCCCCCATATTTTCGAACTTGTCGTGAAGCTCAATCTCCTTTGCAATGGTTACACCGTCATTTGTGACCACAGGTTTTGTACTTTTATCCAGTACAACATAACGACCCTTTGGCCCGAGAGTGATCTTAACAGTGTTTGCAACTTTATCTACACCGTTTAAAAGTGCCTTTCTTGCATTTTCATCAAACATTATCTGCTTTGAAGCCATCTGTATTCACCTGGATTAAAATCAAATAGAATTAAATATTTTCCCGAATCAAATTTGGAATACTCATAAGTTCCATGAATCAAATAGGAACATACTTATACCTATGTTCTTCAGAATAGGCCTCTTTCAACATTATTCCTTAGCAATTGTTGCCAGAATATCCTTGAAATCGACAAAAAGATACTTTTCATCGTCAATTTCAATTTCGTCTGACTGATACCCCCCGTAGATCACACGGTCACCTTTCTTCAGGGGAAGCTCCTTTCCATCTTCAAAAGTCCCTACAGCAATAACAACACCTTCCTTTTTCTCCTGCCGTGCAGACTCCGGGATATAGATCCCGCCTTTTGTCACTTCTTGTTTCTTCTGGTGCTTAAGTAAGACTCGTTCGCCAATAGGTTTGATAATCACTTTGTTGTTCCTCCTTATGTGTAAGTGACCCCATGTTAGCTGAACATTAACTGGTAGCTATAAATCAGTATGGGATTGGGTAATATATTGAGCGCTCATGCGCTTGACTATCTGCATATAATGCGGAACTCATATTTAAAAGTTACTGGAAAAATAATGATGATTCTCAAAAAATCGAAATGATATCGATAAAATACAAAAAAACTATATATACAAGATCTAGTAAAATATACACTGATGGTTCAACAGATAATCCTTAGATATCTTGAAAAACCGCACGTCAAAAGTCTGGAAGACGATCTTTTATGGTTGTGCGATAGCTTTGGCTTTTCTTCGGGTAGAGATACGGAAAATACCGCCACCAGGATAGTTTTTAGCTTGCTGGATAGACTCTCAAATGATGAAATAACGTCCTCTGAAGCCCTTGCTGAAGACCTTGAGATGAAAATATCCAGAGTAAACCATCATCTAAGGAATCTTAATGACTCAGGTCTCCTTTACAGAAAAAAACGCCTGATATATCTCCGCGGGGGAAGCCTGAAAGCTGCGGTGAAAGAGATGCGCAAAGACTCGGAAAGAATTTTTGATGAACTCGAAAGCATAGCTGAAGAAATAGATCTCAGTATAGGGATCAAAAATAGATAAGAAATTAAGATCAAAATAAATGAAGAAATGGATTAATTGAACCTGAAAAAAGTTTGATGATAAATCCTTGAACCGGAAAGAAATTCAATAATAAACCCATTTATTCTCCAGCCGTGAATAGAGTATCCATAGTCCACTGCCCTGATTATTCTGGCACAGAAAAAGCGATAGCTGAGGCTCTGGAGCTTCTCGGGGGCCTTGAGAATATAATCCGTCCCGGTGACAGCGTACTCCTGAAACCAAATATCCTTGCGGCTGCATCTCCTGAAAATGCAGTAACTACTCATCCTTCAGTTGTAGCGTCAATGTGCAAGTTTGTGATTCAGGCAGGAGGAAGACCTGTTGTAGGGGATGGAGCCGGGATATCAAGACCAGGAACCACCTCAAAAGCCCTGAAAGCTTCAGGTATAGAGGAAGCCGCCCGAAAAGCTGGAGCAAAGGTAGTAAATTTCGAAACCGCAGGCTTTACCCTGGTAGATGTCCCTGATCCCCTGCAATTCCACAAACTATACATTGCAAACCCTGTCCTTGAAGCCGATGTAGTTATATCTCTCCCAAAATTAAAAACTCATGAACTTACTTACTATACAGGTGCGGTCAAGAACTTTTTCGGAACTCTCCCTTTAAAGTGCCGAAAAGAGGCACATCTCCTTGGAAAAAGGGATCTTTTTGGTGAAGCTGTTGCCGACCTTTATTCGGTTGTCAGGCCCAGCTTTGCAGTTATGGATGGAGTTATAGGCATGGAAGGAAACGGACCTTCTCATGGAAAAACCGTAAATTCCGGAGTAATTCTGGCAAGCCAGGACTGTGTTTCCCTGGACATTGTTGCTGCGGAAATGATAGGCTTTGACCCCCTCAAAATTCCCACGACTGCAGGAGCCATGAAAAAAGGATTTGGAAATCAGTGCCCTGTTGTAGTCGGAACTCCGTTAAAAGAAGTCAAAATGAAATTCAAAATATCAAGTGGAGGAGTCAGTACAGCCCCTTCCTTTCTTACCCGCACCCTTGGCAAATACTATAAGATTTATCCCAGGATCAACAGAAGAAAATGCACTCACTGCGGAGCTTGCTATTTAAACTGCTCTCCCAACGCTATTGAGCGACTCGAAGATGGGAGTTTTAAGATCAATGAGGAGAAGTGCATCCTGTGTTATTGCTGTCGTGAACTATGTCCCAGCGATGCGGTAGAAATTAAAAAATCTCTGCTTGCAAGGCTTTTGACATAAAAAGATAATCTAACCCGTAAAACCTGACAATGATAGGACTTACACACTTGAAGACCAAAATTAATTACTTCAAAGACTGTGGATTAAAGTCATATTTTAGACATTTAATAGTTTAATGCTGCTGATTCTTCAGTTCAACTGCTTAAGTCCTAAATGAATTATAAAAAATAAGGTCCCTTCCAAATCAGTACTAAATCTAAGGGTATACAATGCTTATTTTGAATAATAGGTATGCATTTAGGGTTTCTCTAATTAAGGTACTCTCTAAAAATTAATTTTTTAGATAAATAATTTATAATACTCATTTAAATCAGGAAAAAAATCGAAATAAGTACTTGATTCATTTACAATTTCTGTATATTTATAAATAAGGCATCTGATATCATTTTTATCCATACAAAATTCAATGTTATAAGTAAGGACAAATAAACGTTTAATTTACCAATTAAAATAGATAAGTACTTTAAACAACAAATAGGTTATTAAATAAGTGTATTTAAACTGTAGAAGGATTTACACTATATTTGATTAAATAAATAAGATTTAATACCCCTTAAAAAACTAATCATTTTTCAAGGGGTCTAAAAAAATGTAAAATTTTTACCATAAACCCAACTAATCAAGCTTAATTTTTGGCTGCAGATGTTCATATCCAAATTTAGCAGCGTCCCTATTTGACAGTAAATTGATGCCTGTATCCGCCATATAATTAAAGTTAGAGATTACCTGGCCGACTTTCTATTCTCTCGGCCTTCCAGTAAGGTTGGTACCCGTAGTAGCTGTACATTGCAGAAAGCCACTCACGGTTAGTTACAGGCCAGTGATCCTTATCAAAACCCTCTGCTTTTTCCAGGATATCCTTGGGAATATCAAGCAGGATGGCGTGATCGTGCAGTTTCATTTGAAGAGCCTGCCAGGGAATAGCAAATAGCTTACTGCCCAGGCCCAAAAATCCACCAAAAGATAGTGCAGCGTATGCTACTCTTCCATCCTCAAGATCGATCATTAATTCTTCAATCTTCCCAAGGTGTTCTCCTGCTTTATTGACAACCTTATCCCCTTTTATCGTACTTGCTGACAAAAAATCCAGATTATCCCTGCCTGTCATAGTTTCCATCCGGGTCATCCTTTCAGATTCGGCCTCTTCCGGCATTCCTGTTTGTACCTGCCAGTAAGGCTGGTACCCGTAGGAAATATATGTTCCGGCGAGTTCTTCACGAGTCAGAGGCCAGTTTCCTTTTTCAAAGTCTCCTGCCCTTTCCAGGGTTTCTTTAGTAATGCCAAGTAAGAAAGCGTGTTCGTGCAGCCTCAGGGTAAGAATTTGCCAGGGAATAGCAAAAAATTTGTTGCCCAGACCCATAAATTCGCTAAAAGACAATACAGCGTATGCTATCTTTCCACTTTGAAGGTCAATCATTATTTCTTCAATCTTCCCAAGGTCCTCTCCTGCCCTATTGACGACCTTGCCCCCTTTTATCGTACTTGCTGACAAAAAATCCAGATCATCCTTATCTACCATATTCCAACTCCCTAAATTTAAGGAAACGTCCGTTTCAAAACCTGCACCTTCAGACACAGTTTAAGAACATCTCCTTTAGCAAATATTATTTTTTTAATGTTATATAAAACGGTAGGAAACATGAAGAGTAATATTTTATGTTATTATGTAGGAATTATTTTATTATAATTTATTTTATTTTATTTTATTTTATTTTATTTTATTGTGTAGAAATTTATGAATAAATAGTATAAAGAGAAGATCCCAATGCGGTTCTTAAATTCTTATTTAAAATAGATTATAAGTATAAATTAGAACGCCTGTTGATACTGAAATATATAAAAAATCAGCAATTAAGTTATAACCTTTTCCTTTTTATCTTTTTGAAAGGTCTTTTAAGCCAGAAAGATGAAAATAGGTATCAAAAATATTTTTTGAGACAATATTTCTGTAATCATACCTTTTAAAGGTGATAAGATGCTTCATAGCTATATAGACACTGAATACGCTCCGGAAAAATGCTTTCATTGTCATGGAACCGGGTACGCAAATGGCAGAATTTGTGAAGCTTGCGGGGGACATGGTGATGTACTCGTTGCTCAGCCTGCAATAGTATGTCCTCTTTGTAACGGTTCCGGAATTTTTGAGAATGGAACTTGCAGGGTATGTGGAGGAAGCGGCTGGGCCCTTTTTTGAAAATGATTGTATAGATTATAGGATGAAAAGAGCAACATAGAGGGAATCTCTGAATTTTCAGGGAGCTTAGCGATCTTGCCTTTCCCGAAACTCCTCTTTTCTTTCGTCAGGCAGGCAAAACAAGTTTCATAATTTACGGACTTATACTTACTCCTGCATTTAGGGCAGAGATTCATACCCTGAGGCTTGCAAAATGGCAGCTTTTGCAGAGCACAATCGCATTTGTCAAAGACTCGCAATCTTTCGCGGCTTTTTTAGTTTTTTCGTCAATTAATTCTTTACTTCCGGTTTCTTCTAGCCATTCATGATAAAGCTTCTTGAAATTACTTTCTTCTGACTCTTTAAGGAGAATTTCAATAAATTGTTCTTCAAGGCCTGATGGTCAGGTTTGGTTTTATGTACAGCTTTATGCCAGGACGGATAGCTTTTGTGACGGTGCTTGCCGGTAGGGATAGGATCGAACTTATGATTCCTCTGCCTGTAAACCTCCCTGAACCTTGTATACGCAGCACTGTAAATTTCGGAGCTAACCTGCGCCGGAGAAAAAGCTATGGGAATGTGAATACATAAAGAATCGGAAGACCCGCACCATTCACAGGTCTTACCTTTTAGAAACTTGGCTCTTTTTTCTTTCCATTCCATTGTGTTGCGCTTCATAGAGCCACCTCAATAGAGCTAACTAAAAATAGACTTTTTTACTTAGATAAGGTAAAAGAAAAATTTTTGGTAAGAAAAAAGTTTTCCAAAACGGAGAGTCTAGGACAGACAGATATTTCGAAATAATAAGGCTTCATTACCCTTCATTACTGAAACAGATAATATATTTTGTTCCTGGACTCCTTTTAAGCTCTATACACCCGCCTATTTGCTTGGCAAGAATATTTATAAGCTGGAGCCCCAGGGAATCGGTGTTTTGAAAGTCGAGTTCTTCGGGAATTCCTATACCGTTATCGGCTACTGTAAGTATGTAACGGAAATTATTGTTTAGACAGTCCTTATAATCCGTATAGTCTCCCTTATATAGACAGTATTTATCCGAGCATGAAGTCTCGTACTTTGCGGCAAAAGTTTCAGCTTTACCAAAATTTATGCTGACTTCGCCTATTTTTCCCGCGGGAAAAGCATGCTTCAGGGAATTTGAAACAATCTCGTTTACAATAATTCCAAGAGGGATGGCAGTATTCATGCCCAAATAAACCTGTTCAAGGCTTAATTTGAGGCTTATATTCCTGTTTCCTACATTATAGGAATTGAAAAGATCTGTGGTTAGTTTTCTTAGGTAGTCTGAGAAATCAAAAGCATCCATATTTTCACTCTCATGGAGTCTCTCATGGATCATCGCAATAGATTCGACTCGATTCTGGCTCTCCCTGAAGGCTTCGAGTACCTCTTTATCTTCGAATTTTTCTGCTTGCAGGCTGAGGAGAGATGAGATTACCTGAAGGTTATTCTTTATGCGATGATGGACTTCTTTTAATCGAATTTTATCTATTTTTTCCAGAGCTTCTTCATCTATTTTGCATTCAGTAATATCATAAACCAGCCCCTGAAACTTTCCAGAACTTTCGGATTCATCCGAGATTCTCTGGAGAATCTCACGAACCCATTTTATCTCCCCGTCTTTTTTCTTTATCCGATATTCGCTTTCAACAATAGAATTAAGATTTAGCTTTAGTTTATCCTCTTTTTTAGAAATAACAGAGCTGTCTTCAGATATTATTATTTGCTGCCAGTCAACTTTTCCCGAGAGGAAATCTTGCTTTGGATAACCTGTCATTTCCTCAACAGGACCATGGAGAAATATCAATTTAAAATCTTTATTAAACTGAAATCCAATTCCCTGCAGATTTTGCATATAGGAACTATAACTGTCTGGCCCATCTTTGGGATTGTCTTTTTCCTTAGCACTTCGATGTTCATTCAGGTATCTCTTACCTACCATTCTGCTAATATGACCATACTCGTCCCCAAAGAAAACGGCTTTCTGCCTGAAATCTTCTTCTCGGTGTTTAAGCTCCCTGAAGAAAAGACTGCAAGGCTCTTCGAACCCAATATCTACGATTGCTTTATAGACCAGATAAAAAGACAATAATTTAAAGAAGAGACCTATATTGCTTTGAGCCTCGCCCATTTGACTGTCGAATGCAAACAACAGTGACACAAAGCCTGCTAGAACCATGGAGATTGAGAGTAAACTAAAAACTTTTTCTTCGAACCTATCCCTGACAATATACAGGAGAAAAAGTGAGCATAGAAGCATGAAAGAAATTAAGTATCCACTTGCTACCTTGAATTGAGTAAATCCAGAACCCTGAAGATAAGAATCCGGGAAATTTTCGGAAAAAAAGATTGAAATCAGGCAGGTAACACTAACTACCGCATATACAAGAAATGCCTTCCAGGCAAAAATTGAGCTTTCAAGGGTTTTGACGTTCCTCTCCTGAATCTCACCAGTGCGTATCAAAAACAGCGGAGCTACCAGAAAAGAAGTGCTTTCCAGGAATCTTGCAATGATACAGAACCGAGCAGTCAGGTTTATACCAAATCCGGGAAACGTCCCCGTGTGGTGGAACGCAAGTGCACTCAGGAAGTCAAAACTCCCTACGAAAAAGTAGCTAACTCCCAATATCAGAAGGTATCGGTTCTCAAGGCGACTTCTTGACTTCCAAATAATAAGAAATATCACGTATGCAAAGTAAACGCTGAACAGTTCTATCACTATATGGAAGAGGAGGTAATTGTTAAGGCTAATCAGATAAAGCAAGATAACTATGGTTATCCAGACCATTAATTCGTAGAAGTCTACTTTTAGCGTGCCTTGCCTTACATCTGATATGTTCAATCACCCCCTTGCACCTAACGCCTCAAGAATTCATAATTTCGTATAAGACTGAATGTTTAGATTTACAAAGTGACTATAACATTGAATAAATGGTTTTAACATTGAGTAGTGATTTTAACATTGAGTAGTGATTTTAACATTGAGTAGTGATTTTAACATTGAGTAGTGATTTTAACATTGAGTAGTGGTTTTAACATCGAGTAGTGGTTTTAACGTCGAGTTTTTAACAGCGAGTAATATTGAATGATACTGAGTTAATTCAATTTAAGACCTGAATAATCTGCAAATAACGGAATAGGAAGAGTGAAAAGAATTGCAGAAAAGAGAATAAGAAGAAAACCTGAGGCATTACACGCTGTTTATTATGTTCCCCAGTACAGTAGCGCAGACGATATGCTCCCCAAGTATACCGATTCAGAGAAGAATCATCAATGGCCTCCAGGCAATTCTTTACTTGTTCACACTCAACTCACTTCCCAACTTCAGGGGATATAAAGAGCAGAAATTATTTTAAATTAATTATTCAAAAAATTGTCTATAAGTAAAAAATAATATGGCTTAAAAAATTTTGTACACCTGATAAAATTTATTGTTTAACTAAAGAAATACAAAATATTTTACAGCGTTTAGTCAATCAGTTAGATTCTGTGTCCTCTATTGCCAAACCGAATAACGAATTTTGTTCCTTACTTCTATCAAGCCTATATTATAGGCAGTATAAAAATTGTGTATAACTATAGAATAACACAATGTAACTAATGAGAGAAGTGAATTTTATCAGGTTCATTCTCTACTACATAATAGGCAAGTAGCTAGAAAAATAAATATTTTCAAATTTTTACTTTTTCCTGGGTTCCATTTCAAAGGGGAGTAATTATATAAATTTTAAGCTTAAATTTTATACTCTATACGTTTAAGGGTTTGAACATAGATACTATAAATTAACATTGCTTATCTTATCAATTAATCCAGTTCGACAGGGGTTGAAGGACAAATGGCACTTTTTGAAGACCGGGTAGATGCCGGGAAAAAGCTTGCAAAAGAACTTTCAAAATATGCAAATCGCTCAGATGTGTTGATACTTGCGCTCCCGCGTGGTGGAGTTCCGGTGGCGTTTGAAGTTGCAAAGGAACTTAATGTAAAAATGGATGTGTTTATAGTAAGGAAATTGGGGGTTCCAGGGAATGAAGAACTGGCAATGGGAGCCATCTCTTCTGACAATGTCCTTGTGTTGAATGAAGACATTGTCAAGTCTTTTCAGATACCTGAACGGGTAATTAATATGGTAGCTGAGAATGAGCTCAAGGAACTTAAACGCAGGGAACGCACTTACCGTGGAGATAGACCCAAGCCTGAGATTAGCGGCTCGACTGTGATTTTAGTAGATGATGGGCTTGCTACAGGTGCGACAATGCGTGCAGCTGCATCTGCCATTAAAACTAAAAATCCGGCTAAAATAGTGGTTGCAGTACCCACAGGTGCACCGGATACGTGTGAGATTTTCAAAAAGGAAGTAGACGAAGTAATATGTATGGCCACCCCTGAACCATTCTATGGGGTCGGAGCCTGGTACGGAAACTTCAGTCAAACCACCGATGAAGATGTCTGCGAACTTCTGGATAAAGCAAGGGCTCTTCCGGCAAGATAATAGTAATTGTTTAACATTTTAAAATAGTTTGGTGCTTTTTATACAATAATTTGATGTTTTTCAGAAGCTGTTTCATCCCGAAATCATTTCGCTTTTTTAATTTATTATTTCAATTGTGTATCTTATACAGGTGATCCATTATTTTACTTCAACTTCTAACTTATTTTATTTTACATGATTATTTCACAATACAAAATGGAATTGGAATTTACTCAACATTTAACCTTTTGCATCGACTGCTACTGTATTGTGTATTGAACTTTCAAATGGTTTTGGATCTGCGAAATTATTTCAGGATACAACACTGTTTTTCAGAAGCCGATATATAATTAACACCGATATATAAAATAGTAAAGCTTTTAAGGGAGTTGGCATGAGCGAATTATCGAGTAAAAGTAAAAGCAGTAGTGAAATACAAATTCCAATTGATTCCATTAAACTTGAAGGAAACCTCACAATTCCTGAAGGAGCAAAAGGAATTGTTGTTTTTGCACACGGCAGCGGAAGCAGTCGTTTCAGTCCTCGGAACCGGCATGTTGCGCAGGAACTTCAGAAAGAAGGCCTTGGAACACTGTTATTTGATCTATTGACAGCTGAGGAAGAGAGAATTGATATGATAACTGCTCACCTTAGGTTTGATATTGACCTGCTTGCAGACCGGCTTGTTAGCGTAACAAACTGGCTTTTAAGCAATCCTGAGACTAAAAATCTCAACATAGGTTACTTTGGCGCCAGTACGGGAGCTGCAGCCGCACTCATAGCTGCAAAAGAGCATACGAATATTATAAAGGCAGTAGTTTCCAGAGGAGGAAGGCCTGATCTGGCTGAAAAGGCCCTGCCGGATGTAAAGGCACCAACACTACTTATTGTAGGTGGAGAGGATTATCAAGTAATAAAGATGAATCAGTGGGCATTAGACCGATTGAAAGCAGAACAAAAAGAACTTAAGATTGTTCCCGGAGCAACCCATCTTTTTGAAGAACCAGGCACTTTAGAAGAAGTCGCAAATCTGGCTGAAGAATGGTTTAAAAGATATCTTACGGAAAAGAGAATAACACTTATGGAAGAGAAATAACAAGTTAGCAAAAAATTTTTGCAGTATTTTTTCAGGCTTTTTCGAGTACTCACTTTTTTCCACGATTCTTTATATTATGTGAAACATTTGCTTAATTTATCCACATAATAAGAAGTTATATATATTATAATTAGGAAATTGGTTACCGTGTAGATAGATAAGAGAGAAATAAAATATAGGATGCAGGAGAAACAATTGACGAATAAAATGACAGAGAAAAAGCTTTCAAAATAGATTTCAGATGGATTATTGTTTGGATTTCAGATGGATTATTGTTCGGCAATGACATACTTTTAACTCCTGATGAAGTTAAAAGTATGGAAAATTTTAGGTTTATTTATGCAACACTAATCCAAACTTAAAAACGAATCTGAAAATAAAACATATTAAAAATTTATCAATAAATAACCATTAGATAACATCCAAAGATCTCCAAAGAGTTAAACAAATTAAGGAATGATCATGCAACTGATAGACTCTATCCAGATAAGTGTGGCCTGAAAAATAAAAAGTGCATAAGAATATATTTCACAATGTAAATCTACAGAAGTGGAAAATAGATGTTTGTTAAACAAAGCAAAATCGTAGAAAAGATTTGTGAAATCCCGGTTACACTTGGAGATATCTCCGAGAACATCTTAGAGGGTATAAATACAAAAAACAGCCTGCTTCACAGGCTTTACCTTCCTGAAGAGGGCGGTTCCGACTCATATTATCTTTGCGAAGGCTTATGCAAACCTGTATTTATAGAACCTGAAATTGTTTATCCGTATGTATCAGGAGCCTTTTCCGAAAAATTTGCATTTCGCCCATCACCTTATCGTTTCATGCTGCCTTATGAATTGTCCACAGTGGGAAAAAAGAACGAATACAACGTAATTCCCCCAGAAGAACTCAAGACAAGATTCCCTATGGCTTACGGGAGAATTCTGGAATTCAAAAGAAAGTTCCTCCATGATACCTCTCCCCTTAAATCTTCAGACTACAGTATAAAAGGCAGAAGATTTCTGGAGTACTTTAATACTCCTAAGATTATTGCTACCGAAGGCTATCATCTGCAGGCTGCATATGATGCTGAAGGAAACCATGTATTTGAGAACGGATGTGGCATTGTTCTCAAGGATCCAGAAAGGTATGCCTATATTACGGCAGTGCTTAACAGTTCGATTGCCAGGCTCTTTCCTTCAGTCTGTAAGTCTGAAATGATATACCCGAGTTATGTAGCTCCTGTAGCGATGAAACATTTTCCAATCGTGTTTCCTGACAACATGTTAACTGAAGATCTTATAACTACTATCTCTGGTTACCTTGCGTTTCTGAACAGGGAAAAGTATGCAAGAGATTACGGAGTGCCGAACTGGCTTCGGGAACTTACGTCATTCTACGAGCAGATTTCAAACCTTCTGGTTCTGGATACTTACTTCATAAACGACATTGATCCAGGGCTTCTGGATGCCCTTGAAGAAAATATCCATCCCTATTCCGGAGATATGAATTCTGAAGACAGTGGTAATATTCTGAACGCACTGTACTATATAAAGCATCAGATTCTTGAGGCTTCAAGTCCTGAAAAATATAAATTTAATCTGGGATTACCTGGAACTCTCAATTTTTCTCAGAGCAATGAAAAATTCTGAGAATTTTTTTAATTTTAGAAAAGAGTGTGACGAATTTTTAAGAAAGTTAATATTTACCCAAACATCAGGCTTTATATCTTTGAACGGATCCCAAAACCGTTGTATCCTGAAATTATTTCGCAGACTCAAGACCATTTGGAAGTTCAATACACAATACAACAGCAAGCGACGCAAAAAGTTAAATGTTGAGTAAATTTCATGCGTCTTCGGTTAAGTAAGGAATCGTGATAAATTGCGTCGATTTCCTCAATATTTTTCAAAGATTTTAATAAATTCTGAGCTGGAACTTGGTATCCATTTCATGTAAATAGGCTAAAAGTTAAGCTGGCTTCTAATGCAAAATCGATAGCTTTTAGGCAAGAAAATTCCTTAACCGATGACCAATAGAGTAAATTTCAATTTCATTTTGGTATTGTGGAATGATTATGTAAAATGAAACAAATTCGAAGTTGAAGTAAAATAATAGGTCACTTGTATAAGATACACAACTATAATATAAAAATTAAAAAAGTGAAAGGATTTTGGGATAAAACAAGAAAAAGATTATATTGAATATTAATTTCTAAAATATATATATTATGAATTAGTTTCTATAACCAGACTTTGTATCTATTTTCACCTGAAAATTGAATTTTATATACATTTAATATAAGTTATTAAGCAGATAAAAAAAGATAACATTTTTTTTTGCTTTTCAAGCAATTTCATCGCTTTTTGTAAAACTTTAACATATAAAAAATATATTTAGTGATACGGTCAGCTATTAAGCCTCACGATTGTGATTTTGCTGTGGCTAAATAATTTAATGTGGCGCAAATTTTAAAGTCGTATAGGTTATATACCTCTATAACATAAAGGGAAAGTCAACGATTAAAAGTTAAGGGGTTTTTCTCTTAATCGTAGGGGTTGAATCACGCAATTGGGAGCCTATCAGAGGTGGCAAATAGGGCTCCCAATTATAATAATTATTCCAATAATTATTTTTGGAGTTTTTACATAGAATAGGATTTTATCAAACATTTTTCATAATATTCTCTGGATGAGGTTGATTACTCTCAATTCATATTATATAAAGTGAGCGGAGTCCTGCTTATAAATGATAATTAGTGATCTCAAACCCGATCTGTATTTTCCGTTCAGACACTAACAAATATAAAATATTCAAATTCAAGTTCGGTATTTATGCCTTTTCAAGAGTAAAAACTCAGAACAGTACAGAGTGAATATTCTTATTTTGTACTTATTCAGCCTATATAAAACAGTATCATTAGTAATTTATACTACGATTCAACAGACAAATTTGCGTAAATTGATTTTTTTTAATTGTTAGCTATTGACTGTGTTTCTTCATTTGTTATATATTATTTTTTAGATTTCTCGTTATCACTAGAATCAATATCATCAGACATGTTTAGATAGGCTGAATAGTTACATTAGTTCTTACTCGAAAGCAAGCCTGTTCTTATTACGAGATACCTTTTATAATATTAATCAAACAAAAAACCTATAAATAATACCTAAATAATATGAAATTATTTCGTCAAAGTAAATCCAGTTTCCGCAGTAAAACTTCATAGTTCATAATTTTCCTGCTATCGATTTTCAATCAAATGAGGATCTATTGAACTATTATGCCAAAGGCAAAGCGACTACATGGTGTGTTTAGAGACAAAAAACGATACCATTCAATATTCACTAAATGCCATTAAGAGTTTAAGTTAATTAGATCTATTTCAAAAACTTTATCAGGAAAAGATATTGATTTTCGAAAAATACTGCAGAATGTGGGTTAATCATTTTTATCATGACAGTCTAACGTGGAAATCAGTAAAACTAAGAGCTAAAAACATCAGGAGTCAAAAAGTTGGATTTCGATACTGCAGTACAGTTTCATGGGCATGTCTGTCCCGGACTTTCCATTGGCTACAGAGTAGCAACACTTGCAGCCAATCACTTCAAAGACCGCAGCAAAGATGAAGAACTGGTCGCAATTGTAGAAAACCGGTCATGCGCTGTGGATGCCATTCAGGCAATAAACGGGTGCACCTTTGGGAAAGGGAATCTAATTTTCAAGGATCACGGAAAACATGTTTACACGTACTTCAAAAGAGGCGATAATAAAGCTCTGAGAATTTCCCTGAAACCCAATGCCCTCCCCCCGGACGAAAGGCACACCACACTCTTCGCAAAATTGAGAGCAGGCACTGCAAGCCCCGAAGAGGAAAGAGAGTTTCGTGCATCTCATGACGCAAAAAGCCAGAGAATACTGGAAATGCCCGAAGAAGAGCTTTTCTGGGTTAGGGAAGTTGAAGCCGAACCACCGGAAAAAGCCATAATTCACCCCACCCTGGTCTGCAGCAAATGCGGAGAAGGTTTCATGGAACCTATGGGCAGGGTTAAAAATGGAAAAATAGTTTGTATTCCATGTTTTGAGGCAAAAGATGAATGAAATTCCTGAGGCTTCCGAAGGAATTGAAATGGTTCCTGTAGGCTACATCGAAAACGACTACCTTGAACCAGTATACAATGAAGAGGTGTACAGTAAAGTCTCAAAGATAGTCCTCAAGAAAGAGTTTACCGATGGGCTTTACAGAATCGAAGATTTTGAAAAACTGTACATCCTGTTTTACTTCAACAAATCTAAAGGATATAAACTCATCCACCGCCGCCATTACGACGGAGAAATCTCCGGAGTCTTTGCCAGCCGGAGCCCTTATCGCCCTAATGGGATAGGACTTACCATTGTAGAGCTTTTGAAAGTGGAGGGTAATGTGCTCCATGTAAAAGGGCTTGATGCAATTAATGGGACACCCGTGCTGGATATTAAGCCCTACATAAAAGAGACTGAAGAAAAAGACGAGGGAGCAGCGGACTGAAAAAGAACAAAATTAGTGCTGAAAATCAATAATAGCAAAAATCAAAAATAAAGAGTCTTTTTTAAGAAAAAAGAAAAAGGGTTTAACCCTTTTTGAATTTCATTTCATTTTTCTGTTTATTTCATTCCATACTTCTGTGTTTATCTCTTTCTCATACCCAGGTAAATTCCACCCGCGACTACCACTACAAAGAGAATTCCGATAACATCAGATCCTGAAAATGAGAAACCACTATTCTCAGGTTCTTCAGCAGAATCTTTCTGCATCTCATACCCTTCAACATAATCAGTATCTGAGGATTTCTGAACTCCAGGATCAGGTTCAGAAGTATCTGTACCATATCCTCCGTCCGACTCTTGAGACGTCTGGTTACTGGATGAACTGGCTTTTGGTACTACGGTAGCGTTTCCAGTATTATGATCGTGATGACTACCACTGCTACTACTCTGGGTCTCTTCTGTGGTCTCCAGAGTTTCGGCTTTAGTTGCAGCTTCTATTTGCTCGGAGTAGCCCGGAACAGATACCTTTCCACTTACAAACTCATGAAGCAGGGGATTTCCACAGGTATGGTGACAACACGAAGCCCCATTCTCGGCCACAGACTCCTCATATTCCTTTGCAAGGCTTTCGATAACATCATCTGAGGGTGCCCAGTAATCGTGCCTGACTGCCTCAAGCATTCTCGCTGTTACAGACTGGTAAGCACTGGGATTATTCTGCTTGAACCATTCTTTCATAGAAGGATCATTTACATAGGTTTCATACACTTCTTGCCAGACTGTATCGTCCACAAGGTCAGGGTCACTTACCTCCCATCCAAAGAGGTTGTCCACAAATTCGGACATCATGCTGCCGCCTGAGTATCCGGAGTTTTTCATTCCTTCAATCCATTTGTCGTTGAAATATCTGGCCCGCAAGTCCTTGCTGAGATACTCTTGCATTCCCAACATCTGAGCCCCATCCGAGTTACTTGTGTCCGAAATATACATCTCCGGAGTATTGCCGCTAAGATACCTAGTTGCCAGGTTCATGCCGCCGAAGTACTGGAAAAGGTCATCGTTATCAAGGGAGTCATAAAGATTTGAAGAGGACGAATGTACTGACGCTTCAACGTTTTTCAGGTTGCCTTCGAGGAGTGCTCTGGACTGTATTCCCCAGAAATCTTCTCCGTAAGCGTATCCCATCTTGTCCAGGTATACGTTTGCAATATCTTCTTCATTATCCCATGACCCGCTTGCACTGATAGCATCTGAGACCCCTATATCATAAGTACCGTCCATTACTGCAAAGCAGCGCATTGTAGAGAGTTTTGTTGCAGTCTCGTTGTCATACCCTTCAGATATTAGGGAATCGTAGAGTGTAAGAGAGCTCTGATTTACATAGTTTTGATAGTTTACGCCAGGAAGAGAGCTTGCAAGCTTCACAGCACTGTCTATCATTTTGATCTTATCCGGGAAAGCATCCCTCATACCTGCGGTAGTATAGACGATATCAATACGCGGCCTTCCAGGCTTTGAAGTATCATAATTTGGCAATAGTTCATCTTCAGGGATAGCTTCAACTCCGGTTACATACCCGTACTCGTCCCATACAGGTTTTACTCCAAGCAGGTAGAGCACTTCGGCTTCCAGAGTCCCGTGGTCCGCAATAAACTCCACCCCGAACCTTGAGAATGAAACTTTTTTAGGGTATTCCCCGTGTTCATTGTAATAGTCCTCAAGCATCTGGATTGCAAGAGACTTTCCAACTTCCCAGGTTGCTTCTGAAGGATAGAGCTTCGAATTTATGCTGTAATAGTTGCGCCCTGTAGGTACTGCATCTGGATTCATTATAGGGTCCAGCCCTGAGCCTGGTGGAATAAATCCTCCGTTCAGAGCTGAAAGAATTCTGTCAATCTCCACATCGCAGTTAAGAAGCCTGTCTTTATAATCCAGCCCCTGTTCAAGATCAAGTGCAACTGTGCTGTTAGTTTTCCCATAAACTGCAGTCTGCGCCTGAGAAACGCTTGTATTATTGGTTACAACTTCCCAGACAAGTTTGGTAACTTTTGTATCGTTTAACGGAATTCCGAGAGGATACGAAGATTCAGGGTAGAAAGCAGCAGTGATATTATCCTCAAAGCTTCCTCCAAGCATAGCCCTTACCATTCCGGTAAGTTCATCACTTTCAGGATATGTCATATTCGTTGTAGGAACATGGCTGAGGATATGCATACCGTATGGGATATTTTCATTTCCTACGTCTTCCAGGTATTCATGAAGAGTGTTTTTAATGAAATTTCCAAACTCCGTTTCATTGTAGTCTTGAAGAGCGGTTACATTTTCTATTCCCAGATCAACACTGAGGTTGAGTGATATTATCTCATTTACTATGGCCTTCTGATATCCTGCTCTTGTCTGAGAAGAAATCCCGGGGTCATAATACTCCTCCACATCAGTTGAAAGGTTTAGCAAATCTCCATAAAGCCCACCGCGTTCAAGGGTTGGAGTCAAATGGTCAATAATTAGAGCATTACCCCTGTACTCCGCAGTTATTCCTTCTCCCACGTTGGCAACAATATAGGGATAGATATTCGGAATATCCTGCAGCAGGAGAGGAGACCAGTCTGAAGTCCGGTTCATGCCGTAAGTGGGGCCCGGGAGCCATTCGTGCGTACCGTGAGTGCCCATATGAATAAGAGCATCAGGCTGGAATTCATGGTTTAGCCAGAGATAGAAAGCTATGTACTGATGTGTGGGAGGTACAACGTTGCTGTGGTAAAGGGTGTCATTATTTTGTCCTGTACCTCTGGCAGGCTGAGGCATGAGCCAGACATTTCCGAAACGCACCGTTGGAATTACAATGTATTTACCGGTTTCATTCTCATAGATCATAACACTCTTATTTTGAGGCAGATCTTCGGACCAGGGTTCTCCCCATTCAGCTGTTACATTGGCTCTCAGATTTTCGGGAATTTCAGACTCAAACCACTCTTTATAGGTATCCATAGGTATGAGTTGAAGGCCCCACTCAGTCCTGTTTTCCACCATTCCATTCAGAACTCCAGGAGCCCAGGAACCAACATTGATGCCCTGTGCTTGAAGCATCTCCATGAGCTTACTACTGTTTTCCGGGATTCCGGAGACCTCATAGCCACTTTTATTCATTGCATTAAGAAGTTCAAACATGCTCTGGGTGGAGTTGAGATAATTTGCTACAATATTATCCTTTCCTGAAGGATAATTATAGTAAATCACAGCTACTTTCTTGTCTTCGTTTTCCTCTAACTTCAGGTTTGCCCAATTAATCGACCTATTTACCATCCAGTCAATCTGAGAAGGCAGAGGTTCATAGTTGCTTTCACCTGTTGCGGAATCATAATTATCAATTCCTATTACAATGTACTCGAAAATCCCATCAATGCTCGGGAGCAGAGTTTTGTATACAACCTCTTCACTGGGGATACCTCTATTACTATCAGCTATGTCAGTCGAATTAGCAGGATTTGTAACAACCAATCCCGTGAGGACAGGAACGTCAAGGTCTTCAAGCTCCTGTACACCTTTATCAGGATCATCATAATTCAAACGGAAACTCTTAAGAGAAATTACGCACTGGACAAGAGATTCTCCATTTTCGTCAAAGTAAAACTTATGAATATCGTTAAAAGTATCAAAACCTGCAATAACGTTGCATCCTTTTCCTTCCAGATCACGGATAAGAGCATCTATGACTTCAAGGTTGTCACCGGTATAATCGGAAGCATGGAACCATATCCCTATAGTGGGTCTGCTCTTGTCGTAAATATGCCGTGATTCATTTGAGTTAGTTGAATTTGAGTTAGTTGAGTTAGAGTACCATTCAAGGTAATCAGTAGTATTTTCAAACCAGTCTGGCTGAGATTCGTTAGTAGAAGAACGAGCATCCGGATGATAAATAGCTGCTTCAGGGAATTCTATAGGATCTTCATAAACCCAGTCTTTCGTAAGCTCGGGTTTATCTCCATAAGTTTTTGCGAGATATATAAGGAAGTTCTCAGTGTTTTTCTTCAGAACTCCTCTAGAACCCATATTATAGAAGAATTTTTCTTCAGTAGAATTATAGGGGGTAGTCCCGGAAAAAATCTTATCGTAACTTGAGGTATTAATGTATGTTGTATCTATTGCAGAAGTAATATCTATGAGTGCAGTCCCGTTTTCGTGAGCACTTTCAAGGTCGTCTCCGATATCTTTGAACTGCGACCAGAGCATATAAGTAAATATTACATCCTGGTTTTCAAAAGTGACATTGCTAAAATCGGAATACCCCGAAATATATGTTACATTTATACTTGCATTATATGGATTGGACTGCTCTGCTGCAGCAAGGGCACTCCCATCATAACAGATAAAAGTAATATTTACATGGTTTTCATCAGCCGATACGTTCTGTGCTAGCAGTAAAAGGACCACTGCACATAAAACCAATAATCTACCTTGTGCCGTACGCATCTTATCCCCAGAACAATGTATCATGAACCCTGGAGCACCCAGTGAGAAAAATAATCAGGATGCTTGGCCCACAGAGTGATTTTATTATCAAAGAGTATGAATCTGAAAAATGATACAGAAACTGCTATTAGACATCAAAAATGAACCCGGAAGCTCTTGATTTTAACACGTAATTAAAATACAGAACTTCCTAAATCCAATGAGTAGCCACTCTGTACGATAGATTCAACACTCGGAGCATTAGGGAATAAGATACATAAAACACAGTTTTTGGCTAATAATTGTTAGTTATTTGGGTAAAAACGGATTCGATGGTGTTTTTACGTAATATACTATGATTTCTCTCTATTTTGTAGGGTTGAAGATACTTTTTCAGTTGAAAAACAACTACATAAACCAGATAATCCTCTATATTGAATGTGATTTATACGAGAATCTTTTCACATGTATATGTGTTAGGTCAGATTTAGAACTTAAATGTAAATTACCCACTCAAAATAGCGAAGAGACATTATTCTTCCGCCCATAAATCAGCGAAACTCTTATAAAATTATCATAATTGAACATATTGGATAACTTTGCAATAAATGAAATTGCTTATTTTCTAAGCATCTTTTCTTTTTTGTATTATATTAATATTTTTATATAATATCTTTTTTCACTTTAACTTGTATTGTTCTTTTTTATTAAATGTGGTAATGTCATAGAACTACGAAATGTTTATATATATAGATGTAATTTTATTAATAGACAAATCAGATTTACTTGATTTGTCTTATGAAACGCCATTATAAACCTCCGTAAATCTGTGGTTTTCCAGGAGTAATTTGCCATTTTATATCCTCCTTAAAGCTGCAGTCTTCCGGGAGTAATTTGCTATTTTTAGTCTCTCTAAACTGCAGTCCAGGAGTAATTTGCCATTTTATATCCTCCTTAAAACTGCAGTCTTCCGGGAGTAATTTGTCTTAAAATATCTACTCAATTTTTTATTTTGTCGTATTTTTATAGTTAAGTATCTCAAGTACCTAAAAGACGAATTCGACCCTTAACTTTCGGCTATAAACATGTCTTAAAATTCAATGGAGAAATGTTTTTAAATTGATTTTCTTTAATTGGAGGGAATTGATTCCTCTTTTCAATGTTTGATACTTGCACTTATCAATTATATTGAAATTAACATCAATAGGCTGATTTTACACAAGTTAAAGAGTCACCCAATAACTATCATGTAACCTAAAAAATATGTAAGCTGAAAATATATAAGCTAAAAAAATGACGGCTTTTTAATATTTTGGAGATGTGATATTCTTCTTGAAAAATAGTCCTGTAACTGAAGACGAAAAAAGTTCTACCGTTGGGAAAATACGAAGAATTTCATATAGTTTTTAAATTAAAGCTGGTCACCTTGAAATTAACACAATAACGGGAATATTTCAATAACTTGAAAATGCCTTCAAGATAAACAATATATTCAGACCTTAAGCGGCCTGAGAAGCATGTTTCGCATATGGTTATACGATTTTTGCGCTATTTCAGTGTTTCCTTCCAGTTCTATGACCTCGAAACCGAAGTCATGTGCAAATTCTTCAACTTTTTTTTCAAAATCCGATTCATAAGACAGTTTTGTGTTAACCCGGGCAACTTTTCGGTAACCAAGTTCTCTAAGATATTCAGGAGAAAATTCAAAGCCCAGAAGTAATTTATCACCAACTCTGAATGCGGTCTTCCAGTTTACAGCCCACATAGGAGTTAAAAAAAAGGTATCACTGTGACTTTTCAGGATTTCCTGATAATGAGAGTTACCTCCGAGAGCTGCTGCAATGCAGTCTTCAATGGGTTTCATTGATTCATCTGTGTCCCTGTCCTGCAGCGATTTTATAGGGCATCTCGTATGAGCAAAATTTCTTTGTATCCTGGAAAGTGCCTGCCCGCAGGAGCCGTAAAAAAGTAGAATTCCGTCCACACTTCTGGACATAATATCAACGTTTGTATACGTTTCATTTTTAAGCCGGGCAGGATCTACATGAAGCCCCATCCCCTGAAGCTGGACAATAACGCTAAATTTATTACTACATCTCAGGTCTGCTTTGATTTTGTAAAAGGGAAGGAACACTGGTTTACATCCTTCAGCTTCAAGTTTGTGCAGAAGACCTTTGTTTTCTTCGTTTTCTATGATGTATATCCTGTCTATATAAGAATCGTTTGCAAGCACATGGGTAATTTCATCCTCAAATATTCTGCAGCCAACTATGCCCAGAACTGTCATGGCTATAAGTTTAATCCCCTACTATTAAAGAATATCCTTATCGGGAGAGCTAATAACTCTTAGCAGAAAGCAAATATATTTGTATGTGCCATTTGCTCAATACTTCTTTGTCCGTAAACATCATAAAATTTACATGCCGCGTCTGGACACGGAAAGAGTAAACTTTGTTTCTGTTTTTCTTATTTGTTTTTCTAATTTTTCATTAAGTTTTTATTATTTTTCATTAGGTATTAAAGTTAATACTTTGACAATAAGTATGAAGAAAAAACGCAATGCTTATTGTTTATTATATTTAAAAAATAAACGAGCTTGTTTCAAAACTATCTCCAATCCCTCCGAAACAATTCATTGGAGTATAAAACCAGAATCAATAGAGCTAAATGAAATACCAGTTTTTGGTCAAAAATCTGAATAGTCAGGATTTTGAAACAAGCTCAATATTTATTTTATTGAAATTATTACTGTGAAGTAGATACTTTAATTGTACGGGATGATGCAGACGTACCCGACGAAGAAGTACCTGATGATGTAGATGCACCTGATGAAGAAGATGTACCATTACTATCAGGTACGTAGATTACCTTGCCGTCGGCGAGCCTGTAAGCCGTTCCAAGAGCTTCTCCAGTTCCCCCTCCTATGTTATCGGTCATGTTCATTACTTCAATGGGTTTACCTTCTTCTTTGATGACGATCTTCATATCTTGAGCTCCTGGATTTTTGACAATAGTGAAATCCTCACTGGAGCTTAGAAGTTCAGGGAGGTGATATGACATAACAAGCGCAACCAACAAAGCTACGGAAAAGACCATTGCAACATCAAAAACATTTGCAACGTTGACCATCGGGTTTTGCTCATCTTCGTCTTTTAAAAGCCCTGCCCGCCTGTATCTTCTGGATTTTCGCATGATTTCTTCCTCATTACTAAGAGATACTAAGCTTCAGTTCTTTTCCTCAATTGTATCCAGGATATAATCGATATCCGACATATCTTCCCAGTACCAGCGCCGTCTGACCTGTGTAAGTACGTAGCCTATTCCAGCCGCAAAAAGCCCTACAACCGTTGTTGCAAAGGCAATCATCAGGTTTTGCGCAAGAGTTTCGAGTTCTCCTTTCGAAAGCCCTATCAGAGCAGGACCTAATGGAATAAGCGTCCCCATAAGGCCAAGCATGGGACCGATAGTCGAGGTTATCTTTGTATGTTCAAGACGCTTTGCCATCTTGATTTCATATTCCTGCGAAAGCCTTTCAATAGCAAGAAAATGTCGCTCTTTCAGGTATTTTGCAGCATCTCGCGCAAAAGAAGTGACCATGTAATTTTGTTTGATGTTTTCAAGAGCCCTGGATGCTTCCGAAAAATCTGAATTCTGAAGCTCGCACTCAATTTTTTTGCAGTTAGTTTCCAGATTATTCCAGTCTCTACGCCTTTTTGTATATTCGGAAAGGAATTCTCCTAATTGAATCAAGGAAACAAATACGAGAATAGTGAGAAGAAACATTACAGGAATTAACAAAGCCGTTGAGAAGACATTCATCATATTGGATAATAAATTCATAAGGCTCAAAGATCATGCCTCCTTATACGTTCCAGGAAAAAACCTGCAAGGATAATAACTCCAAAAGCCATAAGAGGCATAATTCCTGTTTCTCCTCCTCCGGTTGAAACAAGGTTCATCTTTTTTGTTTGTATATAAGCAGGGATAAGCAGAGCTCCTAAGAGATAATAAATCCCTATCATCATCATTGCACTGCCCATAGTTTCAGGGGTTTTTCCAAACCGGACCTTTCCAAACCTGAAAAGAAAAGAAGAAGCCACTACTGCTATAAAAAAAGCAACTCCAACAAGTAGCCCTACTTTTATCCCGGGAAGGTTAAGACTTTCTGAAAGCAGTATGCAGGAGACTGCAAGAGCTGCCAGACAAACCGGGCAGGGTATGGATATAGCAAGGAAAGTGTGCCTAGAAACATCTTTTCCTAAATTCCATTTTTTCTGGGTGTAAATCCCGGTTACTATCAGAAGCAGGGAAACAAATACATGGATTCCCATGCCCATTGAAGAAAACTTTTCAAAAGCGTCCAAGTTTGTGTGGTCAGTAATGCTTCCGAATAAAAGGGCCAGAAGAAAATAACTACCTCCAACTGCAAAAATTTCTCTTGTACTTATGTTTGAAAATCCGCATCCTATTCCAGATTTAATTCCAAAAACAAGGATACCTATCAAAATTCCAATCACAGTTAATGCCGCAGAATCCATAATACCTTCTGAGCATCTATAGTAAAATTAAATAAAAACTGGTTTTTGGGTAATAATTGTTATCTTTTTGGATAACAATGGCTCATTGAGTGCATTTTTTAGACTAAAAGTTTATATCCACCCTGTTTTCTTAGGGAGGATGAATAATAATTGAGTAAGTTAAAATTAGATTATGTGTAGAAGTTAAAATTGTAAGATAGTAAAATAGTAAAATAGTTTTTTTTAAATGATGGCAGTTGACGTTGATATTAAATTAGAGTTAGAATTTAACAAATATTATGTAAAAATTTACTTTGCTACCAGGCAATGACATAGAAAAAAGAAAAAGAAAAATCCGTAATTAAAGTAAATTTGTTAAAATTAAATATAAAAAAGGCAATGAAAAGATCTGATAGTTTACTTTACTTGTTCTAACAAAAGCAATAATTATAAGTATTTGAGATAAAATAGAGTTCATCATGGTAGTAAATGCTATGCAGAGTTATGGAATGAACGGCGGCAGAGAAAATCTTTTTAAAGCTATTTCAAGCGACACACGCCTCTCAATTCTAGAACACCTGAGTGAAGGAGATATGCACATATCCGGCCTGGCAAGAAAAATAGGGATTTCTGTGCCTGTGGCGGCCAAACATGTAAAAATATTAGAAAAAGCCAACCTTGTAGAAAGAAAAAAGTTCGGAAATACTCATATGATAGGCATCAAACTGAACAATATATATTCATTTCTGGACCACTTTGCAGAAAACAAGAGACTTGAGGTTGAACAGGGTACTACTCTGCTTGAGGCTCTGAAAAGCGTGGCTGCAGTAGAAGTTAAGAAAATGGGGAACAGAGTCAAGGTCGTCTCTACGGATGGAGAAGATGGATTTTATGTATATGAAGTGGATGGCAAATTATCGGATAAAACTGTAGACGAATATGAGTTCTACGAAGATGCCGTCGTAGAGTGGAAAAAGCTGGTGCCCGTAACGAAAAAAAGATTACTGGTAAGCATCAAAAGGTAAAAGCCTACAATGCTTCTTAAAATGCTTAACCCCTTTAGAGGCTCATATCTATTAACATAGAGCCTGCAAAATATCTACTCATGAAATTCTTTAAATGATTAAAAGAGTCCACTGAAAAGAGTCCACTGAAATATGATATTTTACTGTTTCTTCTGAAAAAAACAGAAAACACCTGGAAAATGGACGTGTTACTTCAACTTCGCCAGGACTCCAAGATGGTCTTCGTGATAGGGCATCAGGTCCTTTGCATTGAGAATCTCAAACCTGGGCTCAAAAGCCTGTTCGAGTTTCTTCACCTCTGCCTTAAAAACTTCTTTTGGTTTAGCTACAGTATCTATACTCCGTGCTTTAATGGAAAGCAGGAGATATCCATCCCTTTTTAAAAAACGAACTGCGTTCCTTGCAGCAATCTCGGCCTGGTTGGGCTGTGCGACATCCTGAAAAATAAGGTCCACAGGTTCAACGAGATGAGAATAACTGTCCGGTTTTCCCGCATCAGCAAGGATCGGGTGGATATTTTTCCTCCTTGATGCAAGTCCTATAAGATCTCTCATGCTCCTTGGAGCAAATTCAACGGCATAAACTGCACCTTCCGAAACAATATCAGAGACATGGCTGACCGTTGTACCTGAAGCCGCCCCAAGGTAGAGCACCTTTGAATCTTCCTTGAGTGGAGTGTTAAATTTTTTCAGGACCATGGCTCCAAGCTTGCTCCTGCGAGGGTCCCATGTCCTATACTCAACCCCTTCAACCGTAATTAGTTTTTCTCCATAAACGGTTTTTCCAGAGTCAAGGTTCTTTGTAGCAAGATGTTTTTTGTCTTTTATAACTTCAAAGATCCCATTCGACAACCTTTTGATTTCAGGCATTTACTTTCTCCTCCTTTTCTTTGGCTTTGCTCCACTTTCCTGCCTTTTTTGAGGAGGCCTGGGATTCAAAGTCCTGATCTGCAGGACTTTCGCTTCAAGTTTTTCCATAATAGAGGGCTCTATTTCTCCGGAATAAAAATCAATGCGCGCAGCAAGGGAAAGTTTTGATGCAACGGCTCTTGCTACTTTTCCTCTTACCCACCAGGGCGCAGTATTTATTAGAGGGTGACTGTAAATGATCCCATGTTTTGGAGATGGAGCCCGAGCTCTAAGATGCTTGAAAAGCGCCTTACTGGCTCCTATAACCTGAATGGTGCTAGAGGGAAACTCAGCAAGTTTTTTGAGGCTTCCTGCAAGACTTATTAACCTTGCCCCAAGCATTGGGCCTGCAATAAGTTTCAGGTTAGGTGCAACCAGTTCCATACTGTTCTCAATATAAGCCTCAATCTGTCGACGCCGTTCATAGAGACTGCACACGTTTTCTGCAAAACCTATAAGGAGTATTTCATCTGCAGGTTCAAGTTTTGCACCCATTGAATTTCTGGCTTTTGAATAAAGAGGGTCTTCAGAACCGACATTTTCACGGGAACCGTATTTTACAATAAAAAGTGCAAGATCTTCTCCGCCTAACCCGCTTTCCGGGAAATAGCCACCATACCATTCAGAAAGCCTCTCCGACAGAGCATTTGTCGTTTCATTTATATCATCCAGGGCCTCTACAGCCTGAATAATTCGCTGGTCAGGAGTAAGAGCACCTGAGACCTGAAGTTTTGCAGCCTCCAGAGTAACTTCGTGTAAAAGGGAGTAATACGCGGCAGGGGAGTTTACAAACCCGGATTTTATAGCTGCATTTTTGAGGTCAAAGCCTTCAGGAGGGAGATCCGACTTGCTGTCCCTCAAAGAAAGAGAATGGAGAGCAAGCTCCCGGATGTCTTTTGAAAGAAATAGAGATTCCAGAATTTCTCCTGTGCTGTCGATTTCAAGAGTTCCAAACCAGGTATTGATTTTCAATCTGGCCCTCCAGAGATGTCAGCACCCCGATTCCTTCCCTTTGTGAGCAGGACTCTCCCACCAAGGGACTCGTCAAGCATGCGCTGGGTTTCTTGCTGGAGTCTTTTACCTTCCTCGACGCTTCCGACAATTCCGTAAACTACCGGCCCAAAAGAACTGATGCCCGAGCCACTCGCGCCGTTGTCACGCATGTAATTCATGATATCCAGGACAGTCTGTGACTGAAGTCCGACTTCCCTTTTCTTGAAACCTACAGTTTGGATGTGGTTAATCGCTTTTCCGAAAGTTTCCAAGTCTTCCTCGACAAGTGCAGGAAGCATCTGCATGAGGATCACATGGGAAATTTCCTGAACTTCGGCGAGAGGAATTGGACAATACCTCTTGAAAATATCCACTTCTTCCGCATCGTGCGCCCCTTTACCTTCAGGAATTGCAAGGACAATAGACCAGTCAGGAAAGTTTCTTCTGAAAAGGACAGGACCAGGAGGTACGTGGCTGGCTGAAGAAGGAGAAAATGCACCTTTATCCTTGAACTTATGCCCCCCATCCAAGATAAAACCACCATTTTCAAAAGCAGCAACCCCTATCCCGGATGTGCCGCCCCTGCCGACCGCGACTGCAAGTTCTCTAACGCTTTTTCCCAGTCCATAAGTTCTGTTTACGGCTACTGCTGCCGACAGTGAGGCCTGGGTTCCGGAACCGAGTCCTACATGATCAGGAAGACTATCTTTAATATGCAGCTTTATTCCTTCTCCTGTTGGAAGAAGGGCCTGTACAGCTTTTTGCATTTTGCCTGCTAGAAGAGAATTACCGATGATCTCTATATTATCAGCTTTACTCGCAGAAATTTCCAGGCCGGGATATTCCAGGGTGATTCCCGCTCCCCCATCGACCCTGCCTATCTCTGCATTGAGGTCTATCAGGGTAAGATGGAGTCTGGATGGGGTCACTACTTTAATCATGTATATCTGTACCTCATTACCTATTCATAAAGCTTAGGAATTGAATTTATTTTAGCTCAGGATTAGACTTCCGTTAGCTCAGGAACTAGATTTCCGTTAGCTCAGGAACTAAACTTCCGTTTCCCCCAGAGTTTTTCCTTAATAATCGAATAAGTAAAAGATAAAGTTTTCCTGTTAAACATGAATTTAAGCATTGGAAAAATCAGAGAATATATCCTTACACGAATATCCATACTCCCTCTGAAATCCACCATCGGATTCATGAACACAGGGTTAATGGAAAAACTACAGTGCCTGCATCGGCTATAGGCCAGTCCCGCAACAGCGTGTATAAGTCCACAGAGCATGCCCGTGTCTGCCGGATCGGAAAGGCCAAATGTCACGTCAGATTCCAGACGTTTAATTTTTATTCCATTAAGCAAATCGGAAAATAGACGAAACAGAGGTTTTCTGAGAGATTTGAATGCTTCCATCCCCCAGTGAAGCATTTCTCTGGGAGTCATTTCAGATTCTGGAGCTTCTTCAGTCTCAGGCTCTTTATTTCCTCTTATCTTTGCAATTAGACCCAATTTTTCTTTCTTCTTATCCCCTTCGATTAGTTTTTCTTTGCCCTCACTCTCTTCTATTCTTTTTTCTTTACTCTTATCCACTTCAATTCTATTTTTTTTACTCTCATCCACTTTTATTCTTTTTTCTTTACTCTCATCCACTTCCATTCTTTTTTCTTTGATTTCATTTTCTTCAATCTCTTTTTTGTTCTTCCCTTCAGTCTTATTCTGTGTTTCTGTAGTGACTCCTACATTTTCAGTTTTCTTCAGATCAATCTCATTTTGCTTCTCATTTATTGTTTTATCCTTTCTCGATTTATCCGGTTCTTCAGGAAAACTTTCGCTTTCCTCAGGTTCCTCTATGGAAAAGGTATGGGAAAAGAACAGCCATTTTACAGTAAATATACCTCTAAGTTCTTTCTTTTCTTCCAGGCTCAGGACATTAAGCTTGAAAGTGAGACCTATTGCTGTAAAAAGTATGAATAAAATCAACAGAAAAACCAGCAGAAGAAAAGTGATTACCAGCATATTAACAGGTTAGGGAGAAGAGGATAGTCCTGACTATCCTGAAAACCCATATTTTTTAATTCCGTTTCCTGGAAAGTCCCTTAAATAGGTTTTAGTTCCGGAAATTCGGTAGAAACTTTAGTGGAAACATCCCTCTTCTTCGACCTTGATTTCGGGTCCTTCTACAGTTTCCTTTTCCGGAGTTTCCCTTCCTTTAACTTCCTGTTCCTGCAATTCCTCTTCTTTTTTGTTCTTACCTCTCATGCCCTTGAGCTTGTCCATAATCTCAGGCACAAGATCAGGAATTGAGCTAAGGATTGAACCGGCATCGCTTCGTCCAGAGAGCCGGAAGATCCGAGCTTCTTCTTCAGAAAGCATAATAAATGCCACAGGCTCTATCTTCGCGCCTGCCCCTCCACCTCCGCCATATCCCGACTCAGTGTCTTTCTTGCCTTCTCCCCCACCTGCTCCAAAACCCATTGTAATCCTTGAAATAGGAATAATTGTTTTCCCAGCAGCAGTAATTGGGTCTCCAACTACGGTTTTAGTATTCGCTATTCTCTCAAGTTCACCTGCAATTTCTTTAATAGTGGCTTCTACACCCAACTTTTCATCCCCTTTTTGTATATTGTTTCGTAGATGACGATAATAAATACTTTCGTTTTTATCTTTAATCTAAATTTGGATACATTAATTTTGGACTTAATCATATTTGAGTAATTCTACGCTTACTAACTTAAAGCCAGTTTTAATTCCAGTGAGAAACTTATTTTTATCGTTTTCGAAGGCTATTGTTTTTTTATGTGGGCAACTAAAATCTAAGCCGCCCTTATTTTGAAAGTAATAAATATTTGATAAATAAAAATAAGTTAATAGCCTATAAATAAGATATTCTATTAAGTTAAGTGACCTGGATTATCCGAATACAAATAAATTACATGGATAATATTTTTTATATTTTTAATTTATTCAATATAACATATTCCAGTATATTTATATCTTATTATTCGAATTTCAGCTCAAGTAATGAAATTTACTTAAAGAGTCTTACAAAAGATGAACAAATTCTTTGAATAAGAGAATACTTTTTCATTCGTGCATTCACGTAGGTATTCAGTGTAAACCCCCTTTATTTACAATGAAAGTTTCACCTAAAATTTATTTTAATGGATGGAGGAATTAAAATAAAAAAATTAACCACTATATTAGTAGCTATTTTCATATTATCATTAATATCAAGTCTTGGAGCTGCGGCTGAGATTATAGTGCAGCCAGGAGACTCTATTCAAAATGCTGTGAATAGTTCGTCTTCCGGCGATATAATTACTGTAAAACCCGGAATATATACTGAAAATATTATAGTAACTAAAGATGATCTTACAATTAGGTCAGAATCCGGAAATCCTGATAATACGATAATCAAAGCCAAAAGTTCGGGGGCCAGTGTGTTCCTCTTACAGGGAGACAACATAAAAATAACTGGATTTAAGGCTGTAGGAGCAACTCGATCTGGCAATGCAGGAATTTGTCTGTCTTCGTGTAGTAACTGCATAGTTGAGAACAATAAACTTTTGAACAACTGTTACGGAATATATCTCCTGCGTTGCAAAGAAAATAAGATCTCAAAGAATATAGCTACGAACAATAGGGAATATGGAATTGTACTTGGGACTGCTACAGACAATACCCTTTCAGGAAATACGGCTTTTAATAACGGTCGTGGAATCCATGTTGGTAACTCTGACGGCAACACATTTTCAGGTAATACTGTTCAAGATAATAGTGTTTATGGGCTTTATGTTTGCCCCAGAAGCGACACTAACCAGATTTACAACAATTACTTCAATGACACTAATATGACTATTAGAAATGGGATAGGAAATACATATAATACCAAAAAAACCGCAGGTACTAATATTGTGGGCGGACCTTACATAGGAGGCAACTTCTGGGGAAAACCTGATGGTACAGGATTTTCCAATACTGCAACCGATGCAGACGGGGATGGAATTTCCGATTCTGCATATAAAAACATAAAAGGTAGCATATATTCTGATAACCTTCCTCTAGTTGTTTATAAACCCGGATCGCAAAAACTGGTTGCTGTATTTTATGCATCTCCAAAATCAGGAACAGCACCTTTAAGCGTGAAATTTACGGATAAAAGTACAGGAAAACCAACTAAATGGAAATGGGATTTCGGAGATGGAACATCGTCAACAGAAAAGAATCCAACACATAAATATTCTAAAGCCGGAAAATATACTGTTAAACTTACGGTAACAAATGCGGCAGGAAGTAACACAGCAACAAAATCAAAGTATATCATAGTGAAAACTTCGCAAGCACCAGTTGCTGTATTTTATGCATCTCCAAAATCAGGAACAGCGCCTTTAAGCGTGAAATTTACGGATAAAAGTACAGGAAAACCAACTAAATGGAAATGGGATTTCGGAGATGGAACATCGTCAACAGAAAAGAATCCAACACATAAATATTCTAAAGAAGGAAAATATACTGTTAAACTTACGGTAACAAATGCGGCAGGCAGTAACACAGCAACAAAATCAAAGTATATCATAGTGAAAACTTCGCAAGCACCAGTTGCTGTATTTTATGCATCTCCAAAATCAGGAACAGTACCTTTAAGCGTGAAATTTACGGATAAAAGTACAGGAAAACCAACTAAATGGAAATGGGATTTCGGAGATGGAACATCGTCAACAGAAAAGAATCCAATACATAAATATTCTAAAGAAGGAAAATATACTGTTAAACTTATAGTAACAAATGCAGCAGGCAGTAATACAGCAACAAAATCAAAGTATATCATAGTGATAGCAAAACCGGCTGCTGTATTTTATGCATCTCCAAAATCAGGAACAGCGCCTTTAAGCGTGAAATTTACGGATAAAAGTACAGGAAAACCAACTAAATGGGAATGGAGTTTTGGAGACGGAACATCGTCAACAGAAAAAAATCCAACTCATAAGTATTCTAAAGCCGGAAAATATACTGTTAACCTTATGGCGACTAATGCAGCAGGCAGTAACACAGCAACAAAATCAAAGTATATCATAGTGAAAACTTCACAAGCTCCAACTGCAGATGTTCCAACTGCAGATTTCTGGGGCTGGCCGCTATCAGGAAACGCTCCACTAAAGGTAACATTTACGGAGACGAGCAAAGGATCGCCAACTTCATGGAAGTGGGATTTTGGAGATGGGAAATATTCAACAGAAAAGAGTCCAACACACACATATTCAGCAGCAGGAACTTACACGGTTAAACTCATAGCAACAAATGAAGCAGGAAGTAGTACAAAATTAAAATGGAAATATATAAAAGTGGCAAAGTGACTGCAACTTTGAAAACTTGGTTATAAACCTCCTGGGATTCTGCAGTCTCAGATAAAGATGCAAAATGCAGTAGCACAAAAATCATTTGTGGATGTCATAGTATATAAAATAGGAAATCGCAAAACCAGTTGCTGCATATTCTGCGTCTCCCATTTCAGGAAAAGCTCTATTAACTGTGATCTGTACTGATAAAAGTTTCGAAACCCCTCACTAAATGGCAATGGAGTTTTGGGGATGAAATAAGTTCAAGAGAAAAAAATCCAAAATACCAGTATTTACAGAAAGGAAAATATAAAATTACATTATAGTAAGCAATGAGGCAGGCGGTAGTACTATAACAAAAACAAATTCCATAAAAGTGACAAGAATACAAGACAGAGAGTATACTCTGAAAGCAAGTAAACTCTTAAACTGAAACACGAAAAAATTAAGGCTAAACTTAATGAACGCAAAGGTATGTTTAGGTCACAACGGAAGAGTCATAGTGGGCGACCGAAACAGACTATAATTCTGTTTTCTCTTATTCTGTTTTTAGAGTTAACATCAGTTACTCTTAGTTACATGTACCTCGATATTTTGGAGTGATTAAACTTCAACCTTCTGGATTAGGTTGAGATTAAAAAAGGATTGAGTCTAAATTTTACTAAATGTCTGAGAGTCTATCTAGCTATAAGAGCCTACCATAAATTTACATTTGATTTACAATTGAGATGGAGCTGAAGACCAAGTTTTTCTTGTAAATTCAACTTGAAGTTGAATTTCATGTATAAAACCGCATCAAAAAACACAGAAAACAGAAATTCTAACCAAAAACGAAGTTTTTGGACAAGAATTAGAAACACTTTAATATAAAAAATCCAAATATAGAGCGAATCAGTGATCGTGGAAGAAAAATAGATAATCTACCGCCTGAAGTATCTAACAGATAATCGATATAGCAAGATCCCTAGATGGTTTTTATAAAAATTGTGGAAAAGACATAATTACCGACGGTGGACCAGTTCAAGATGATATGACGCTAAAATTGAACTACACGGATAAGGTACTTAATAAATATTATATTAGACCTGAAGATTATTTATAGCTACATCCCGATTTTCATGATTTTATAAACTCCGGTTCAATCTGTTAATTAAAATATGCGGTTACGTAGAAACCCTCATGAGCCTTTGGCACATGCATGAAACATGAAAAACTTAATATTGATGTTAAAGTTTATCATGGGAAATCATCGGAAAGAAAGAATTACCAATTGTTTAAACTGAACTACCTGATATACTTTTACACATTCATTTTCAGATCCAATTAAAGCTGATTTAGATAGGTTTTCTACAAATCCAAAAACGAAAAAAAACCTGGATTTTGAAACTGAGTTTTAGAAAAAAACCTGTATTCGGCAGATCGACATTAAAAATTTGGATATTTTTCAGGATAAGTATCCTCTTCAAACTGTACGAGAAAAAGTAGGCTTCATATATTTGCTGAAAGTTGAAAAGTTTACTCATGTCTAAAAACACATTAAAACTAAAAAATATTAAGAATAAAAACACATTAAAACTAAAAAATATTAAGAATAAAAACACATTAAAACTAAAAAATATTAAGAATAAAAAAAATACATTAAAAAATCAGTTTAACTTCCAAAATATGTGATAAGATTGTTTTAGGTTTTTTCGTTAAAATATTTTCCCTTGAAATGAAGAGGATGCAAAGATAGCACTTTTCAAACACCCTATTAATTTGCCCTGCATTTAACACGTGTTAACATATGTACAAGCATTACATAAAAAGAAGCAGCAGACAATTTACAAATAAGAGATATAAGACTAATGTAAGTTCCCACAAAAAAGCTATCAGTGAAAATATTTGAAATAACAATTTACCTGCTGGATGTAGGACGAAATATAACGGAGTAAGACAATGAAAGTGAACAAAAAACTGTGTTCAGTAGCGTTAGCTTCAACAGCCATTGTTTTATTTTTAATTTTGATATTCTCTACTACATCGGCAGCTACTGCACAAAGTACTTCGAACACGGCTGGATACGCCTACATTACGAATAGCGGCAGTACCACTGTTTCTGCAATTGACATTACAACAAACAAAGTTACAGCCACGATAAATGTAGGAAGATATCCTTACGGAGTTGCAGTCAACCCCGCTGGAACTAAGGTATATGTATCGAAAGACAAAAGCGGCGCCATCTCCGTAATTGACACAGCAACAAATAAGGTTACAGCCACAGTGAAAGTAGGAAAAAACCCATGGGGAGTTGCAATTAACCCTGAGGGAACAAGAGTATATGTGGCAAACGAAGGCAGTAAGACAGTCTCTGTAATTAACACTGAAACAAATAAGGTTACAGCTACAGTAAAAGTAGGAAATTATCCTTGTGGAGTTGCAGTAAACCCGGCTGGAACAAAGGTATATGTGACGAATACTCTTGATAACACTGTCTCTGTTATTGACACTGCAACAAACAAGGTCACAGCCACAATAAAGGTAGGAAATCTCCCTACCGGAGTTGCAGTTAATCCAGCGGGAACAAAGGTATATGTGGCAAATGAGTACGATGTTTCTGTAATTGACACAGCAAAAAATAAGGTTACAGCAAGAGTAAAAGTAGGAAAATACCCATGGGGAGTTGCAGTAAACCCGGCTGGAACAAAGGTATATGTGACGAACTATGGAGATGGTACTTTTTCTGTGATAAATGCAGCGACAAATAAGGTTACAGCTACAGTGAAAGTCGGAAATTATCCTTTAGGGGTTGCTTTCAGTCCGGATGGAACTAAGGCATATGTGGCGAAAGAAACAAGTGGCGCTGTCTCTGTAGTTAACACAGCCACAAATATGGTTATAACCACGGTGAAGGTAGGAAAAGAGCCTGCTGCATTCGGGAAGTTTACAGGCTCTGTCAAAGTACAAAAACCGAAAACTCCAGTTGCTGTATTTTATGCGTCTCCAAAATCAGGAAGAGCACCTTTAAGCGTGAAATTTACTGACAAAAGTACAGGAAAACCAACTAAATGGAAATGGAATTTTGGAGATGGATCAAAGTCATTCCTTCAGAATCCAACTCATAAGTATTCCAAAGCAGGAAAGTACACAGTAACCCTTAAAGTAACCAATGCAGCAGGCATCGACACAGCAACAAAATCAAAGTATATCATAGTGACAGCAAAACCGGCTGCTGTATTTTATGCATCTCCAAAATCAGGAACAGCACCTTTAAGCGTGAAATTTACTGACAAAAGTACAGGAAAACCAACTAAATGGAAATGGAATTTTGGAGATGGAAAAACTTCAACAGAAAAGAATCCAACACATAAATATTCTAAAGAAGGAAAATATACTGTTAAACTTACAGTAACAAATGCGGCAGGAAGTAACACAGCAACTAAATCAAAGTATATAATGGTGACAGAAACTTCACAAGCTCCAGTTGCTGTATTTTATGCATCTCCAAAATCAGGAACAGCACCTTTAAGCGTGAAATTTACTGACAAAAGTACAGGAAAGCCAACTAAATGGAAATGGAGTTTCGGAGACGGAAAAACTTCAACAGAAAAGAGTCCAACACACACATATTCTAAAGAAGGAAAATATACTGTTAAACTTACAGTAACAAATGCGGCAGGCAGTAACACAGCGACAAAATCAAAGTATATCACAGTGACAGCAAAACCAGTTGCTGTATTTTATGCGTCTCCAAAATCAGGAACAGCACCTTTAAGCGTGAAATTTACTGACAAAAGTACAGGAAAGCCAACTAAATGGAAATGGAGTTTCGGAGACGGAAAAACTTCAACAGAAAAGAGTCCAACACACACATATTCTAAAGAAGGAAAATATACTGTTAAACTTACAGTAACAAATGCGGCAGGCAGTAACACAGCAACTAAATCAAAGTATATCACAGTGAAAACTTCGCAAGCGCCAGTTGCTGTATTTTATGCATCTCCAAAATCAGGAACAGCACCTTTAAGCGTGAAATTTACTGACAAAAGTACAGGAAAGCCAACTAAATGGAAATGGAGTTTCGGAGACGGAAAAACTTCAACAGAAAAGAGTCCAACACACACATATTCTAAAGAAGGAAAATATACTGTTAAACTTACAGTAACAAATGCGGCAGGCAGTAACACAGCAACTAAATCAAAGTATATCACAGTGAAAACTTCGCAAGCGCCAGTTGCTGTATTTTATGCATCTCCAAAATCAGGAACAGCACCTTTAAGCGTGAAATTTACTGACAAAAGTACAGGAAAGCCAACTAAATGGAAATGGAGTTTCGGAGACGGAAAAACTTCAACAGAAAAGAGTCCAACACACACATATTCTAAAGAAGGAAAATATACTGTTAAACTTACAGTAACAAATGCGGCAGGCAGTAACACAGCAACTAAATCAAAGTATATAATGGTGACAGAAACTTCACAAGCTCCAACTGCAGATTTCTGGGGATGGCCACTATCCGGAGATGCTCCACTAAAGGTAACATTCACAGAGACCAGCAAAGGATCACCAACCTCCTGGAAGTGGGATTTCGGAGACGGGAAATATTCAACAGAAAAGAGTCCAACACACACATATTCAGCAGCAGGAACTTACACGGTTAAACTCACAGCAACAAACGCAGCAGGAAGCAGTACAAAAACAAAATGGAATTATATAAAAGTGTCTGGGACCTCACAAGCTCCAACTGCAGATTTCTGGGGATGGCCACTATCAGGAAAAGCTCCGCTAAAGGTAAAATTTACGGAGACTAGCAAAGGATCACCAACCTCATGGAAATGGGATTTCGGAGACGGGAAATATTCAACAGAAAAGAGTCCAACACACACATATTCAGCAGCAGGAACTTACACGGTTAAACTCACAGCAACAAATGCAGCAGGAAGCAGTACAAAATCAAAATGGAATTATATAAAAGTGACAAAGTGACAAAGGGCTGAACGCGCTACAAAACTCAGTTTAACGGTAGGAACAACAGCGTCAAAGCCGGTTGTAAGTTTCCAGGGGTCTCCAAGAATAGGGAATGCGCCGCTGAGCGTGACTTTTAAGAACAATACTTCAGGCTCCCCTATCGCATGGAACTGGAGTTTCGGGGATGAAACCTTTTCAACAATACAGAACCCCATACATCCTATTCGACAACAGGAAGTTACAGTGTAACGCCTTAAGGCAAGTAACGCAGCCGGCACTGGTACGAAGACCAGAGTCAATTATATAAAAGTAACATAAGAAAAAAATATTGTAAATAAAAGTAACATAAGTAAAAGTAACATAAGTAAAAAGGTCGTAAGTAAAAGTTTCATGAAAACAAGTTGCAAAAAACCTGTTCACCAAGTAATTTAGTGCCTGAAGTTTAAATATAAACTACGGGCAACTTCTTTTATTATATATGAGTGTCGGGTTCCAAATAGGTTTAACATATTAAACAATTCAAACAGTTATGAAACAGTGTAAAATTTATTAAAGTAACTCGAAGGGATTAACTCAAAGGACTTCAAAGCTTTTCAGCAAGGCTTCCGAAACCCACACGACTTGAAGTCTGGGACTCCGATTCATTTTTGTCGGGATTACCTGGCATGACGTGGGCAAAAAATTCTTCCACCAGGCTTCCTAAGTCTCTGGGTGCAATGTCGATGAACTCTCTTTTTTCTTCAGATGGAAAATAATCAAAAACCGAAAATTTACCGAGTTTACGTGCCTGAGAGCCCTGGTAGCGGGAATCAAGGAGAATCCTTACTCCATAGTCGTCTGGAGAACGCACTATCCTTCCCATTGCCTGTCTGACCTTTCTGATTGTCGGCACCTGAACTGCAAACTCCCAGCCTTCACCACAGCCGAAAACTTCATCATAAGCAGATTCGACAGCCTTTATTCGGTCATTCAAGGCTGGATATCCGATTCCCACTATAATCACGGTCCTGCCCCTGGAATCTCTGAAATCAACACCTTCACTCAATGTTCCCCAGAGATAGGTTATAAGTAAAGCTTTTCCTCCCTGCTCTCCGATTTTGAAAAACTCCTTTCGGATTTCCTGGGATGAAACCCCTGTCTCATCAAGGAAAATAGGAATAGAAAGTTCAGGCTCAAGGAGTTTAGTATAGCGGAGTGCTTCAGCGTAGCTCTGGAAGTAAATAATCACATTCCCCGGCGATGCAACAGTAGCTGCAAGCAGAGCTTCTTTCAAGCTCTCAAGCGTTTCCGGGCTGTCACGATTCTTTGCAAAAAGCGGAGGAATGGAAACCGCAAGGGTAAGCCTCCTTTCCCTGGGAAATGTCGTGCCATAGGAGATTTCTTCCACTTCCCTTGAAATGCCAAGCGTGGATTTTATCATTTCAAAGGGCCGGAGTGTAGCCGACATGAGTACTGCCGCATAAACGGAATCAAACAAAGGCTGGGTCACGTTTTTAGGAATGCATGTGAAAAGCTCAATCCTGCCAGCTATTCTATCGCTTTTGAAATCCCTACGCACGTTCAAAATTGGATAGTAGTTTTGCCTGTCCGAAAGTACCAGATAAGAAGATAAAAAGTCGGCAACATACCGGATCTGGGAACGTTTCGGAACTGTAAGAAGCCCTTTTTTGTAATTTTCCGCATAAATCTCTTCCAGCCTTCCTCCAAACTCGCCAATCTCCCGCAACCGGGTCAGAACCTTTTCTTCATCCGCAAAACCTTCCTTTACCGCTTCCCGCAAAAAGCGAGCTTTCAAGATGTCAAAGCGCTCATAAGGGTCACTGATCTGAATGTCCCGCCAGTGCTTTCCAAGCCGGTTCCTTTCCCCGAACTTCAATTTCGCATCATATGTATCCCTGAGAGCGGTCAGGAGGCAGGTAAACAACTTTTTTGCATATAGTCGAGCCGCGTAGTCCTGGTCAAGGGGAATGCCACCTCTTGAGCCAGTTTCTTTACCTAACATAAGGGAGTTGTCAGATTCAGGAGTTTCGCCTACTTCCGAAAGGGCTTTTTCAATAGTCAGTTCCGAGAGCATTGTTGAAGAATGAGAACGCGCAGATGCCTCAATATTATGCGCCTCATCAAAAATCAGGATAATATCTTCAGGGTCGCGTTCAAGCCATTTAAGCAGCATCATGAAAATTTCGGCACTGAGAACATGATGAAAATTGCAAATTAAAAGTTCGGCGTTTTTGAGTTCTTTTTTCAGCAGTTCATACCCACACATATCCCGGTCTTCGGCATACTCCAGGATTTCTTCCGGGCTTCTTACATCGGAAAAAAGCCAGTTGGAAAATTCGTTACCTTCAAATTTCAGGACTTCATACAATTCCGGGCAAGAATTGTTCCTCAAAGCCCGGGATTTTTTCTTAGTTTCTTCGAGTTCTTTTTCAAGCTCAGTTCTCAGGGAATAAAGAGCAGGGTCTTTTGTCCGTTTGTATTTTTCATAAGCATCCTTTAGCTCTTTTTCTTTTGAAGAAATTTCCCTCTCAAGGTCAAGGAGGTCATAGGTATTTTCCCCTTTAAGCCTGCATTCTTCGTAATCGAGATTTTCAGGGCACATTGAAGTCTTGCCCTTGAAAACAATTGTTTTTATGTCGTTGTCCCGGGAAATATCTCTTGCCTCATTTATAAATTGAACCATCTGCTGATGGACGTTGGTGACTATAATAACGACCTTATTGAGTTTTTTCGCCACACTCAATGCGGGGGCAAGTGCACTTAAAGTCTTGCCTGTTCCACATGCTCCTTCAAAGAGTACAGTTTTTTCGTTCAGGAGAGCCAAGTGGATTTTCTCCATGGCTTCTGCCTGGTTAGGGTAGCAACTCTGTTTCGTAAAATACCGCATATATCCGTTCTTTTGCGTCATACGTTTAACCTGGGATTTCCCGATTTACAATGATTCAGTGACTTTCTGATCTGCCGATGATTAATAAATTAACTTTCATAAATTAAATTTCATAAATTAAATTTCATAAATTAAATTTCATAAATTAAATTTCATAAATTAAATTTCATAAATTAAATTTCATAAATTAAATTTCAAAAGTTTCAATGTTTCTGAAAATATTGTTAAAGGAATATTATTTCCGATTTTAAATTAACTTAGTGCCAGCTATTCTAGTGCTTTAGGTCTTCCTAATGCTTTAGGTCTTCCTAATGCTTTAGGTCTTCCCTAATGCTTTAGATTTCCCCTAATACTTTAAGGTCTTCCTGATGCTTTAGATTTTCCGGATAAAAGCAGAATTCAATACTAACATTTAAAATTCAATACTAACATTAAGATGCAGGAAGAGGATTTACTTTTATTTGTTGCGTGAGCGTTGTTTGTAGACCTTTATCTGAACTTATTCTCTATGTCACGATCTATCACTAAGCGATTGATCATCCAGTAAGCACTCTCTTCCAAGATACTCAATTCCCCATTTGCAGAGAGCGTCCAGGACCGGAAGCACAGTCTTTCCGAACTCGGTCAGTGAATACTCAACTCTAGGTGGGATTTCAGGATAAATTTCCCTGAGAATAAGCCCGTCTTCTTCGAGTTCCCTGAGCTGTTTCGTAAGCATCTTGGGTGAAATACCCTGCATACTTTGCTGGAGCCCTGAAAAACGCAGTTTTTCTGTCCTCAACTGCCAGAGGATAATAGGCTTCCATTTGCCTCCAATTACCTCCAGAGTTGCTTCCACAGGACACTGGCAATGTTTGTTATTCCGGATTTGACTTACCATATACTCACATAGTATCCATTTTGTTAGTTAGTATCCGGATTGCATGTATAGTATATAAGTATAGTTATTGCAAATCAGATATCAATAAATACATTTTCTTAAAGAAAGAAAAATCTGGCATCAATTGAAAAATTAATCCAGTATAAATTCAAAGAAAATGAAACTCAGATTAGACCTCAATTCGAGTTAGACCTCAATTCGAGTTAGACCTCAATTCAGGTTAGACCTAATTTCAGGTCATATCTAAGTTAAGCTTAGTTTAAAAAATTAAAAGGCGTGAATAGAATGAAAGTTATAGGCATTGTAGGAAGCCCACGAAAGAACGGAAATACGAATATCCTTGTCCAGCAGGTCCTGGAAGGCGCGGCAGAAGCAGGTGCTGAAACCCGGACATTTATTCTCAACGAGATGAACTACAAAGGTTGCCAGGGCTGCGACTATTGTAAGGGCCATGACAAGTGCAAACTTGAAGATGACCTTACGGAAGTATTCGAGGAGCTTACATCAGCAGATGGAGTCGTTTTTGGTTCTCCAATTTACTTTGGTCAGTTTACAGGCCAGATGCGGCTTTTCCTTGACCGTTGCTACTCTCTTATAAATGCAGACTTCTCTCCCCGTCTCCCTGCCGGGAAAAAAGCCGTGATTGTAGGAACTCAGGGTGCTCCTGACCCGGCAGCTTTCAAAGGTGTCTACGAGGAATTCAAAGGTCAAGTTTCTGGCTTTATGCAGGCAGAAGTAAAGGATGTTCTTGTAGGAGTTGGCTATCACGCTCCTGGAGAGGTAAAGGATAATATAGAGCTTATGGAAAAAGCGAAAAACGCAGGTCTTAACCTGTTCAAATGAAGAAAATAAATTATAATAACATCTGGAACTAAAAAACCGGAAAGTAAAAAACGGGAAGAAAGTAAAATAGGGCGAGAAAAAACTGGGTTGAAATCTTCTCGCCCAGATCTTTCAGGAATGAATAGGAGGGGTCTCATATGGAAACTCTTGAAGCAATCCACACTCGCCGAAGCATTCGAAAATACACTAACAGGCCCGTTCCGAGGGAGCTTGTTGCCGAACTGCTCAGAGCCGCAATGAGTGCTCCATCGGCGGTCAATGCCCAGCCCTGGATCTTTATTGTTATCGATGACAGGAAGCTCCTTGACGAAATTCCCACTTTCAGCCCCTATGCAGGTATGTGCAGGGAAGCTCCTCTTGCAATTCTTGTCTGTGGGGATACAACACTTGAAAAGGCTCCAGGATTCTGGGTTCAGGACTGTTCGGCAGCTACCCAAAATCTCCTGCTTGCAGCTCACGATGCCGGGCTTGGGGCAGTCTGGACCGGAATTTATCCGATGAAGGACAGGGTTGAAGGTTTCAGGAAAGCCTTCGGACTGCCTGAACATGTAATTCCTCTAGCTTTTGTACCGTTAGGTTATCCTGACCAGAAACCAGGCCCCCAGGACAGGTTTAATAAAACAAAAATCTACCACAATAAGTACGGTCAGAGAAGAGAATGAAGCTGTGAAGAAAACAGAATAAAATTCATACTGTATTAGATGAATAATAACAAGATAGAGCTATTAAAGGTTTGAATCTTCGAAAAAACGTTTAAAGGAGCTAAATTTGCCTGTTAATACCTTTTTGAAAAATAAATCGCGTTTCCGGATCTATTGGATGCTGGAAATGTAAGAGACTTTCCCAAACCAGGCTCCCAACAGAGAGATACTAAGGAAAGTACGGAAAGTATGGAAATTACGGAAAGTACGGAAAGTATGGGAAGTACGGAAAGTATGGGAAGTACGGAAAGTATGGGAAGTACGGAAAGTACGGAAAGCATGAGAAGTTGAAAATTTAGGAAAAATAATTTTTGCTAAGAAGCTGGTGATTTATTGACAATACGAGTGGTTGCAAAAAATTACGTCAAACCTGAAAAGGTTCAGGACTTTCTGGGTTTGTGCAAAAGCCTTGTTGAAGTATCATTAAAAGATGAAGGCTGCATAGATTATGGCCTGTATCAGGAACTGGAGAATTCAGGAGTCCTGACTTTCTTAGAAGAGTGGAAAGATGAAAAAAGCCTTGATCAACATTTAAATTCCAGTCATTTTAAAGAAATATTTCCACTACTTTCAGAATACCTTGAGAAAGAAACTGAGGTTAATGTCTACAGAAAAACGTTGTAATATCCAGGTGTGTTTTTACCGATTTCATTCTTAAAACTCTGTTCTCAAACACTTTTTGGAAAGTCAGTATCAAACTTGATGCAGTAGTGAATAAAATTGAAAGTGGGAAAGTGTTATGGCAGAGAAAATCAAGATCAATAATATGTTTTTCTATTCCATGCCAATAACTCTTTAGGGGATAAACCTTGTGATATATATCTTAAGATACATATCTTGAAAGTGATTTTACCCCCAAAATTAGCAGATTCATAATATAAATCAATAAAAGATACGTTTACTACTGTAGAGTAGAGTTTTCACTTCTCCCCTTTTCATTTCACAGCTCTTCAATTACTATCTCTTCTTCAAGGCTTGCGTTCGCAAGCAAGTCATCAAGATCTTTTATCTCAGAATCAAATTCCTGAATTTCGGCCTGCATAGGCTCCATTCCAAGATCTTCAGCTGGTTCAACATTCTGCATCTCAGCAACGTCTGGATTTGCTTTTGATTCTTTTACTTCAGATGTACTGTCCCCGACACAACCGGATCCTGCAAGACAGGCAATTAAAGCTGACAGTACGAGCAGGTGAGCAAATTTGATCATTTTCTGCCCCCTCAATTCTGTAATTTATTAATTAAGTTTCCAGTATCATTCCCTGAGCTATGACTTTTTTCTTTTCCATAAGAAACATTATCTCCGCTTTCAGGGCTGTCGGTATTAATGCTATAATTTCCGCCAGAGAAATTTGTACCAGTTGTATTTTCAGTGTTATTAAGTGCAGTTTTCTGGTTGTCTTCGACTCCAATTTCGTTACCATTTTCAGTCTCGTATTCCTTAAGCTCGTTGAGAATTTGTCTAATTATATCGTTTGCCGTATCGATATCACGGAGAGATTGACGAAGATAACCGTTTGCCTTCTCCATATCTTTCCTAGTAACATTCTCACCACTATAGACAGCATCTAAAGCTTCTTTATTCTCTTTCGCGGAGTTTACATAGAAATTGTAACTGGCAAGTTTAGTATCAAGGTCGGTTGTGTTAACACCTGTTTCATTCAGATTATCTACTGTTGTTCCAAGTTTTTCAGAAAGGTTTTCGGATTTTTCTATAAACTCCCCTATTTTCCCACTGACAGTTTGACCTGCACTCTCAAGGCTGGTTTTCTCGGCATTATTCCAGACTCCACGAACGGACCCGATCACAACCAGAATCTCTTCCTGGCTTGATGCATTTGCAATTTCAGCCTTCTCAGCTTCGAGTAATTTTATCTTTTCATCGACATCAATAGCTTTTTCGTCGGTCCCGTTTCCGCTTGAATAAGCCACGTTGCTCTTTACACTTGAAAGGTGAGCTATCATGTAGTTAACACTTGAGTTAAGGTAGAGCTTTGAGGCATTCAGAGCCTCTTCGGAATTAGGACCAAGTTTTCCTGCACGAACAAGATTCCTGATTTTGAGAAAATCTCCTTTTGCTTCGTTATATTCTTGCTTATTAACCTGCAGCTCTTCTCTTAATTGATTTTTTTCTTGTTTGTGTTCTAAGGTCCTATTCCTGTCTTTTACGCTGGAATTGTTCTGAAACCTTTCCTTATCCACCGCAGAATCACCAGCGTCACCTATGTTATCAGTTTCATTATTAGATGAATTGCGGACATCTTCGCGCATATACTTATCTTGGTTACCTTTTCCGTGTCCAGAAGAACCTTTAGCAGCGAAGGAGACTTCCGGAATTATGCTAAGTAATATTAACATAATTATAAGATAAACTAGACACCGAAAATTTTTTGATTTTTTCATCTAACCACCCACATTAGAAATTTATTATACTGTTTATGGAGTAAGGTAAATATAAACATTGTTTTCGGAGAGTTTATCGATCCTGAATCTCCGACAATGAGACCGGTGTTTTCTGACAAACTGAGGTAATTCTAGCGAATAGTTGTTAAAATATATTTTATAGGAGATATTTATTGCTGCAAGGAAGATAGAGAAAAGCCTGAAAGAGAATCAATTAGAAGAAGAAAGCAGAGAAGAAAGGTAGAGAATAGAAAGAAGAGAATAAAAGATGTAAGGAAGAAAGATAGAGAATAGAGATAAAAACAGAAAGGAGAAAATAGAGATAAAAAACAGAAAGGAAAAAATAGAAAGTAGAGACAGTTCACTGGAGGAATTAAGAAATGAAAGTTGTCGCTTTTAACGGAAGTCCGAGAAAGGAAGGAAACACGGCTGCTCTTATAAAGCATGTCCTTGCGGAACTTGAAAAAGAAGGAATAGAAACCGAAGTTGTGCAGGTAGGAGGAAAAAGAATCCACGGCTGCACGGCCTGCGGGAAATGCTACGAAAAAAAGGACAAGAAATGTATAATTGACAAGGATATCGTCAACGAATGTATTGAAAAGATGCTCGAAGCCGATGGAATAATTCTAGCTTCACCTACTTATTTTGCAGACCTGACTCCCGAACTTAAAGCTCTTATTGATAGGGCAGGTTTTGTTGCTAAAGCCAACAATGAAATGTTCAGGCATAAAGTAGGAGCAGCAGTCGTTGCAGTTAGACGAGCAGGCTCGATTCACGTTTTTGATTCAATCAACCATTTCTTCACAATTTCCCAGATGATAATCCCGGGATCAAGTTACTGGAATATGGGAATGGGACTTGCCGAAGGGGAAGTTGAAAAAGATGAAGAAGGCATTCAAACCATGCAGACTCTGGGCCAGAACATGGCATGGCTTTTGAAGAAGCTAAATGTGTAAATTATAGATATAAATTATAGCCAGCTATCTAAGTACTACATGATTTTTTTGAAAAAGGCTTGAAGGTAGCAGTTTTTAGAAACTGATTAGAGTTTTACCCTCCATTCGCCGGCGAAGACGAGCATAGATTCTTTTCTGAGCTGGCCTATGAGGCATACATTTGCTTTTTTTGCGGCTTCAACACCTGAGTCGAAGGGCATGGATTTGGTGGCGATAAGAGGGATTCCTGCCCGAGCTGCTTTTGTGACCATATAAGCGGGCTGCCGGCCTGTCGAGAGCATGTAATGTTGTGAGAGGTCGAGGCCTTTTAGAAAAGCAGCTCCTACAGCTTTGTCTACAGCGTTATGCCGGCCGACGTCTACGATTTGTACAGCAAGTTTCCCGCTTCGGTCTATCAGAGCTGCCAGATGGGTCCCTCTGGTAAGCTTGTATGTATCAGATTCAAGGTATTCCATGCCTGCAAAGACGGCTTGCGGATCAAAAACAGATTCTGAGTCTACAAAGATTTCTCTGCTGGTTTTGTATTCTTTTTCAGATTTTCCTGCTTTTCCTGCTCTTCCGATTATTCCAGCATCTTCATTATGGATTTTCTTATTCTCGCTTTGGGTACGGACATGAACCATTCCGCCTTCTATTTCTACGTTTTCAATTTCGCTGAAACTGAGAACACCTTCTGTGATCAGGTGGCCTATCGCAAGCTCTTTGAGTGCGAGCGGGGAAGCAAAAAGTGTTGTAAAGAGTTTTCCGTTGAGAAATAGTTTAACAGGGCATTCCTTTGCTAGCAGCACTTTAACGTTTTCGGCTCTGCCGTCAGAATGAATTCTTTTCGCAGGATAGGAAGTGGCGTATTTTTCGGGCATATGGATCGAGTTTCTCGCTTTTTCAGTGTGTGGTGAAGATATGTACCCATATGCCTTTTTCTTTTCCGTTAGCTCAGGTAGACTGCGAGGTAGTCGATACGGAAAGTACCTGCTGCATTACTCCCACTATCAGTTATAACTTTAAGATTGAGAGTAATCTCTTCGGGATCTTTTGAAGATATAGAAAATGTTTGATTGTACAGGCACCAGCCACTATTCGGCTTGAAGGTTCCCCTTTCGGTTCCTGTGAGAGTCATTACTATATTGGGTTCCTTGCTACCGCTGAAACTATAGATCATGCAGATAGTTGCTTTAGTTGGAATCGAAGTAGAGTTAAATGAACTGAAATTGTTGTATCCAAAATTCAGGTTGAGAGTTTTACCATTATTATTCATACTATAGTTGAAGTCGTTAACCTCGCTGTATGGACTCAGCTCATAATTTTTGAAACTTCCCACTGGAAGTGAATAGTCTTCATCACGGTCTGTTAACATATTTGGATCAATGCTACTAACAGACATTAAAGTTTCTTCATAAGTTCCTGAAAACATGTCAAAATAGTACCATTCGCCCAGTTCCATAATGGATTTATCTTCATGTTCTGTATTTTCATCTTCGCCAGATTCTGACCAATTGACATCCTCACTGCTCGAGCTGAGTCCAGTTCCCAGATCCGCTTGGATAACAGATTCGCTTATGCTAAGGCTCTGAAGTGTTTTATTGTTTGTGGACGTGAAATTGAAATATACGAAATTGGAACTTGGTTTATCAAGGTCATAGTCCGTGCCATACTCAAGTCCTGCATTTTTTGCAGTTTCATTGAGATAAGATATCCAAGCATCTGGATATTCAGTGATAACAGTACCGTAGAATGAAGCAATATCTCCTGTATCGTTGCTGTTGTAAGTAACGTTGTTGCTAATTCCTGTCAGTCTCAACGAAACATCGGCGTTGGAGGAAACAGCATCAGGTTCTCCTCTTATTTTAATCGCCTGGATAGAAACAGTATAGTTTTTTTCACTGGTTTTCTCTATGTTAAAAGAGGGAAATTCCTTCATCACTGATTTTTCGCCCTGAGCAAGGATCAGAGCTCCATTTTCATACCTTAAGACCTGGTCAAGGTATTCTCTGTTGTTCGAACGATAAGTAATGCCTCCACATTCTATTTTTTTAGCATCTTCTTCTACCTGGAGAGAATCTGAAACCAAAAGTCTTTTGGGAATTATGGTCATTTTACAGCGTTCCATGCTTACTGAAAGCATCCCGCTTGATTTTGAAGGCTCAAGAATAGGAATTTCCCCTCCACCCATAATAAAAGGAATAGTTATTGGAAGTCCTGAGGCTGAGAAATTTGAGTCTGAAGCCATGAGAAGAGACAATATATCTGCCGTTGATTTCAGTTCTATCATGTCTTTCTGGACGTCATTCATATGTGATTTTTCGGCATCAATTTTCCATTCCGGAACATATTCAACCCTTATCAATGCAAGTGCAGTAAATATGATGCATAGAAGCAATACTGTCGCAATGACTGTGGCTGTTCCTGATTCCGAGCTGAAGAGGCCCTTTCCATCCTTTTTTCTGCTTCTGTTCTTTTTAGTGTTCATAGCGGGACATCGCGTAATTTTTTAATTTATGTTCTATCAGTTGTGATGTTATTTTTCAGTTTGAATTTAGTAATTTTATTGAGAAGTATGTTGGGTAAAAAGTATGAAAGTACATTTTTTATAAAATAATAAAGTAAGTCTATTCGAACAAGGGCAAGTACATTTTACTCTATTATTTCGAATTTAATTTCGATTCCACAAACCCGCTTAAGCCAATCCCCAACTCTGCGTTAATTGTGGCTTTTCCAACGTAAAGCCTTTTGAGGCTAATGTCGCTTCCTTTTTCTGGAAATACGTATGTCACGTAATTATTTCCAATACGGTCAAGAGCATAATCTTTATCTACCTCTAGACCTGCTTCGGTCATTGTTTCGTTAAGATAAATCTTCCAGGCGGCAGGATGATCCGTATATACTGTTAACAGTAAGGAACTTTCATTTCCGGAAATAGCACTGTCATAAAGGGTTCCATAAGATATTCCTTTCAGAAGAATGGAACCATCTAAGTTTGATGAAATAGTATTTGCCACCCCCTGGATCTCTACAGCGTTAATAAGAAAGGTGTAATTCCTAAATGATACTTCAGAGACACTAATTGAAGGGTAAAGTTTCATAACTGCCTTTTTATTCTGTTCTAGAATTAAAGCTCCGTTTTCGTACTTGAAGGTCTGTTCCGTATAATAGTTATTATTTGAATTATATGCAATTGTGCCACAGTTGATGACCGTTGCGTTCTCCATTGCGTTTTCCATTGCGTTTTCCATTTCGCTATTATTTGCCGGAGTGATTATCATTTTACACCGGTCAGTGTTTAATGAAAAAATTCCAGTAGATTTTGTAGAGCTAATAAAAGGTGTCTCCAGTTTTCTAGTGTGGAGGGTTGTTGTTGTCGTAACTTTTGGGGTGGAGGAATTAATGTCTGACGCAAGAAGTACTGTAGTCATGTCTATTTTTGATTTAAGTTCTGTCATGTCTTCCCATACGCTAGTCATGTGAGAATGCTCGTAATCGTTTTTCCATTCAGGTGTATATCCCAGATGAACCGCGGCAATAACTGAAAATATTATCCCAAGAAGCAAAACAGTGGTCAGAGCTGTCGTTGATGCAGATTCTAGACAGAAAAAAGAATCCAGATCCGGTTGGAATTCACCCTTCATAAACCCTTTCATTTTCCCTCTCTCCTTTTGCTCATCCTCCTTTTTCCATGCTTTCATTTTCAGTCTACATGGATTCCTAAGAAGTCTATCCATGATTTCTTGTCGGCATTTTTGCTCGCATTAGTAATGATTACAAACCTTGCTTTGAATTTCTCGAGGTCGTCAATCGTCTTCACATAGGGTGTGAGATCTATCTCGTGAGCATCGAAATCTTGCTTGTATTGAGGCATATCCTCATCAACCCTTATCCAGTTTTCAGGTTCTCCAATGCTGATATCCAGTGCGAGATCTTTGTAACTGCCGTCGTGCACACTATACACTATTTTTAAAGTTACTTTGTGAATTGGAGCTGAGACTCCTTCTTTAGTTGAATTGATATTGAAATCAAATACCTGGGCTGTAGAGTTTGGGTCATCATCGTTTTTACTTGGAGGATAATATACAGTGAAAATTCCGTCTCCTATTTCATTAGTAGCTTCTGTGGATATCCACCCGCCTGAAGTATCGGTTGCAGTTCCGTTCGGATAAGGAGTTATCCAGTAACGCCCAGTAACGAGGTCCGTAACTCCAGAAATATCTTTATTTCCATGCTGGAGTGCAACTCTCTGGATCACCTGTTCGGAAGGCATGTCCACAAAGAACATGTCTATGGTATCGCTGCTTGTGATGTTGTACTTCCCTCCCCGATCATCCGCTTTACTTGTATCAATAAAAATACAATCCCCGAGCATGAAAAGATCGTCATCAGAATCAGTACCATCTGGATTTCTAATCTCAAATTTGGACCTACTGAATTCTAAGTGTTTGAGTTCAGATTTTCCTGGGCTTTCGACGATCAGTATTATTTTGATATTTGACAGGTCTATGTCTTCTCCACCGCTATGGACGACTTCTACGATATCGGCAGTTGCATTAACGGTTTCTTGCAGATCAGTATGCGGAGTATGTTCCGGTTTCACAACTCCCCCATCGGAAAACACAGTTATTGCTATTGTAGAAAAGGCTAAAACGACTATACCCATCATGAGTATTTGCCCATATACTTCTGAAACTCCCCGGCAGTCATGGCAAAATGCCCTGTACTTTTTACCCTCCACGATAAAAACACCTTCTAAAAATTTAATTACCAACTTTTTAAGGTGTTTTTAATAGAATATTAACTTGACTGTCTGAGAAAATTTATTAAAGTATAACTGCTAATAAAGATCTTACTGAGTTAATTATAGGAGTGGAACTAGATAACTCTTTATTACATTCAGCAAAAGTTTAAATATTTATGAAAAGTAAAATGACATACAGTTAAAATAAATGACTATTGTTAACATTATATTTCAGGTGTTAAAGGTATCTGGCGGGCTTTCCTGTCCGAATACGTTTAACCAAGAGGGAGAACATATGGATTTTAAGAAATTGTTTAGAAAAGATGACAAAGCAGTTTCCCCGGTTATCGGTGTTATCCTGATGGTTGCAATAACCGTCATCCTCGCCGCCGCAATCGGATCTTCTGTATTCAGTAAGGGAGCTGTCGAATCCGCACCGCAGGCGAATCTTGAGATTAAATCATCCAGACTCGATACAAATAATACAGCGTGTGTAAAAATAGAACATCTTGGCGGAGATCCCATCAATTTCGATCGCAGTATAACAAAAGTTATGACGACGGTTGGCACTGGAAATTCTACTGAGGTTTACTTTGGAGCCATTACTACTAGTGCTGATTTTGAAGTTGGCGATGTTCAGATCGTTGAGTTGAGAATGCCTCCTACTTCAGGAACTGACAATACAGGTACTGCAATAACTGTTAATTCCGGTGACAGTGTCAATATCAAGGTTATTGATATAGCAACAAGCCAACTTATTTGTGACAAGAATCTAAGGTTCTAAACACGAATTTAAGCACCTCAATCAGGTGCTTTTTCCTTTTTTACTCAACGAGCTAATCCCAAAACTCAAAATTGCTTCTCTGAATCCTGTATTTTGAATAATCAATCAAGTTTCTGACCATGAAAACAATCCTGAAAATTCTTGATGATTAAGGACTAAATGGCTTTTGGGATAGGATCAACTTGTATTTATATTGAATTTGTTATTTTTCTTCGACGTTTCTCCGCATGGTTTTTATTACTCTCAGTTAGAGTAATTGGAAAACAAAGAGTGAAATCAAAGTTTGCTTATATTTCTCGTCCGAATCAAAATTGGAGATCCTATAGTATTCTCAAATCAAGAACAAGAAAATTCAAGAATTTATTTGCCGCGAATATGGCAGTATTTTTTAACCAAAAAACAAAAAGCCGCCGGGGGGACTTGAACCCTCGACCTGCTGATTACGAATCAGCCGCTATACCGCTAAGCCACGACGGCAAATGCATAGAAAGAATAAGCAGATCTAATATATAGATCAAGAATTTAATTATTTCGCTCGGGCGGAGCTATTTGCTTTTGCAACGTCTGGATAACCCTGACATTATTTAAATAATGCGGCCACCTTTTTAAGGTTTTAGCTTCCCTAAAATAATTTTGTCATTCCTTCAAATGATCCTATCATCCATTAAACAATTCTGGCCTCTATACAGATATTATACTGGTGAGGAGCATACGAACGAACTACCCTTTTTTCAAGAACCTCGATTTTCCTGCCTGCTTTTTCCGCAGCTTCCTTTATGAATTTTATAGAGCTTTCGAAGAGGTCGTCTTCAGGGGTAATTCCGTAATAATGGATAATTCCGCCGGGCTTTGCCAGGAGAACTGCGGAGTCCAGGAACTCAAAAGCACTATGAGGTAAATTCATAATCACATGGTCGGCAGTACCTGCAAACTTTGTTGCTTCTTCCCGGGCGTCGCCTTCGATTGCTTCGATGTTTTTCGCAGAGTTAAGAATTATATTTTCCCTGAGATAACGCACAGCATCCGGGTTTTTATCGATTGACAGGACTTTTGAGGGCTTTTTGCTCTTTGCGATAAGGATGCTATAAGGGCCGACGCCTGCAAACATATCAACAATGATATCCCCTTTCTTGACCCGGGAAAGAATTCTTGAGCGCTCGGTCGAAAGGCGGGGAGTAAAATAAGCCCGTGCAAGGTCGACTTTGTAGCGACAGCCGTATTCCCTGTGAATAGTTTCGGTTCTCGGCTCACCTGCAACGACCTCAAATTCTCTAACCCGAAATTCCCCGATAACAGGCGTAAGAGGCTTGAGCACTGTTTTTATATTCGAATGGGTTAAAAGGAGGGCATCGGCAATTCTTGAGGCTTTTTCCTTGTCAAGCTCAGGGTCTTCCAGCAGGGCGATGTCTCCTATAACTTCATAAGCAGGGCTGAAACCAAGCAGGTCTTCCGGAACGGGTTTCTTTTTATGGGGCTTGAAATCGAACTCTATAAGCTCAATTTCTTCGGGAAAACTTTCCAGCTCGTCAGAAGCAGGTTCTCTGGTCAGGGGAAGATAAAGAAACGCCTCATCTGCGCCTATTTTTACGGAGTTATCCAGAATTTCAAGCTCAAGGAGTATTCTTCTTACAGGCTCTCCTTTCTTTTTAGGAACTTTTATGCACTGCCGTTTCATGGGAAATCGCCTTTTGGAAGCCTAAAGTTATCCTTTTGTTATTAAGCTATCCATAGCCCATGCTCAGGATAAATGAATCGAATGATTGTAATTCAGCATGAAGTACAACCCAAAAATTACCAGGAATACCCCGCAGGTATAAAGAATATATCTATGCATTTTTTGGGAGAGAAGGGTTTTGCCACGCCCGAACGAGCCGGATATGGCAGTAAACCATCCCAGATCTGCAGTCCAGTGCCCGAGCATATAAGCCATTGCAATTAGAATTCCCAGTTCATATTCCTTAAGTACAAGAGCTCCGCCAGCGGTCAGCCACCAGATCCAGAAGTACGGGTTAGAAACTGAAGTAACCAGGCCTATCAGGGCAGGGTTGGAAATCAGCTTCAAGCCTGAAGAATCCTGAGAAATCAGAGCAGAAGAAGCTGTAGCTCGTGCTTCCTTTAAGGTAAGAAGTCCAAATACTAGAAGTGAAAGCCCTCCTATAAAAAAAATTATGGAAATTATACCACTATCGACAAACGAAGCAGCTCCTAAGAGAATCAGCACGTAGAGCACAGCCTCCACGAGAATATGCCCGAATACCACCTGTGGGCCTGCAAGCCAGCCTTTCTTCAGTGATATCTCTATAGTTGCAAAAAGCATTGGGCCCGGAACAAGTGCGCCTGTAAGCCCTACAGAGAAACCTAATAGAAGAGCTTCAAAAACTTCAATTATTAGCATTATGGATCAAAAAATAAAGGTATCTAAGATCCTGTTTTGAAATAAACCTCCACAAGCGGAAAAACCGGATAAATGACTTGAGTAAATAAAACCAGTAAAAAATAGGACGTTTCTCTAAGTAAAAGAGAAAACCTGCTGGCAAAAGAAAAATAAAGAAAATCTTAGAGAATAATCTCTATATCCAGTTCTTCTGCAAGCTCTTTGTATCTGTTTCGGATAGTAACTTCAGTAACTCCGGCTACATCCGCAACTTCCCGCTGAGTTCTCCGCTCACCACAGAGAATGGACGCAATATAAATTGCAGCGGCAGCAACTCCTGTTGGACCTCTTCCGCTTGTGAGTTCCTTTTCGGAAGCCTGCCTAAGGATCTCAACGCTCTTTGACTGGACTTCTCCTTTAAGGTTAAGGCCTGAACAGAACCTTGGGACATAGTCGATAGGAGACGTAGGCATGAGCTTCAGTGCGAGTTCTCTGGAAATAAAGCGGTAGGTTCTTCCGATTTCTTTCCGGCTTACTCTGGATACCTCTTCAATTTCATCAAGAGTTCTTGGGACGCTGCACTGGCGGCAAGCAGCATAAAGAGCGGCTGCGGCAACACCTTCAATACTTCTTCCACGGATAAGATTCTTGTCCACAGCTTTTCTGTAGACGACAGCTGCGGTTTCCCGCACAGTTCTCGGAAGACCGAGAGCAGAAGCCATTCTATCCAGTTCAGATAGTGCAAATGCAAGGTTTCTTTCAGTTGCGTTACTTACACGGATTCTACGCTGCCATTTTCTTAAACGATAGAGTTGAGCACGATTTTTGGAAGAGATTGACTTTCCATAGGAGTCGCGGTTCCTCCAGTCAATCATTGTGGAAAGCCCTTTGTCGTGGATTGTGTATGTCATGGGCGCACCCACACGGGAACGCTTCATACGTTGATCATGATCGAAAGCTCGCCATTCTGGGCCTTCATCCACAAAATCGGCATCAATGACAAGTCCGCAGTCCCCGCACACGAGTTCGGCTCGCTCATAGTCGTGAACAAGGTTTCTGCTGCCGCATTCTGGACACACGGCCTTTTCTTTCTCAAAACTTTGCTCCTTTTGCTTCTCTTTGCGAGCTTTGATCATGGCACGTATTTTTTCTCTTTCAAGAGTGTCCGAATAGCGAACTCTTTCGACTTCTACCATATCATATCACCTTACAAACTAAAACAATCATATGTGTATATTTCCGGTATTTTTTGGCTGCACCACTGAAATTACAAGATATCTAAAAGGCAGGATAAGAAAAATCACGGCTGTAACTAGCAAAAAATATATAACCTAGTTAATGTTTAACCATAATATAGAATTCAAGTGCATATTCATGCCAGAGCTTTCACCGAATATAGACTCTTTCATTAATAAGAGCTCGAAATTCTGAATCCGTAGTTCGTTTAAAACCCTTCACTAAAAAATATGGATGACCTACAGGTCCGAAAACACTTATGACCGTACCAATCCGATTCAGGGCTTTATCTACAACGACCGAATTCAATTTAGGAAAACCATCTGAGACATTCTCGGGTTTTACCTCATCCCCTCTAATTATCAGGTTTTTAACACCTGTTCTGTGCAGCACTTTACCGAGTCGTTTCATATCAGCCACGAATAGTTAATAGCTATTTTCTCCAGCGCAGGGTAGAAATCTCCTGGCTTTGAGCATGTTTTTCTGTAAGCCATAAATACGGCTATATATTGTAAACTGAAAAGCATATGTAGTCTACGTTCATTATATATAAAGATATCGCAAGAACTATATTATATGTTAGTTTTAACTAATTTAATATAGTAGAATATAAGAACGAGAAGAAGGAAACCACAAGCTTATATATTAAATGGACATTGTTGGCAGCAATCAGACCATAATTCTGGTTATTATTACGGTCACTAACTCCGATTAATGATCTCATTCTAAGGAGGAGACTCATTGTCCAAGTTCGTATATTTTTTTGGAAAGGATGTAACTGATGGCAAAGCTAGCATGAGAGACTTACTTGGAGGTAAGGGCGCAGGCCTAGCCGAAATGGCAAACCTCGGAATTCCCGTACCACCAGGTTTTACGATAACAACCGAAGTTTGCGTACTTTATCTGGAAGGTAAGAAGTATTCTGAAGAAGTACTCAAACAGGTTGAAGAAGCGATCGATAAGCTCGAGACCTTAAACAACAAAAAGCTGGGAGACCCAGAAGATCCACTGCTTGTTTCTGTAAGGTCCGGTGCCAGGGTGTCCATGCCGGGGATGATGGATACCGTTCTTAACCTTGGGCTCACGGACAAATCTGTTCTCGGACTCGCAAATAAGGTCAATGACGAAAGGTTCGCTTACGACTGTTACCGCAGATTTATCTCTATGTTTGGAGATGTAGTTCTGGGAATCGACTTCGAAAAGTTCGAGTCCCTTATTGAGGACAAGAAAAAAGAACTTAAAGTCGAATCTGACACCGATCTCGATGCAAAAGCGCTGAAAGATCTGGCTGAAAGGTTCAAAGGGGTAATCAAACTCGAAAAAGGGTTTGAGTTCCCCCAGGACCCGAAAGTCCAGCTTCAGATGGCAATTGATGCTGTTTTTGATTCCTGGAACAATCCAAGAGCCATCACATACAGAAAGCTTAACGAAATTGATGACAGTTGGGGCACAGCTGTCAATGTACAGACCATGGTTTACGGGAACAGAGGAAATACCTCAGGTACAGGTGTTGCTTTTACAAGAAACCCGTCTACAGGAGAAAGGAAATTCTTCGGAGAGTACCTTATCAACGCACAGGGTGAAGATGTTGTTGCAGGCATCCGAACTCCGGACTTTATTGATACTCTTGGAAATAAGATTCCTGAAGCTTACAATCAGCTTGTTGATATCTGTAAGAAGCTCGAAGCCCACTTCAAAGACATGCAGGATATAGAGTTTACTATCCAGGAAGGAAAACTCTACATGCTGCAGACCAGGACTGGAAAACGTACAGCTGCCGCAGCCGTAAAGTTAGCAACTGATATGGTAGCAGAAGGGCTGATTGATAAAGAAACCGCAGTCACAAGGGTTAAAGCCGAACACATCGACCTGCTCCTGCACCCCAGAATTGACCCCAATGCAAAACTGGAAGTAGTCGCAAAGGGACTTCCTGCATCACCCGGAGCTGCTGTCGGAAAAGTTGTATTTACTGCCGAAGCAGCCGAGGAAATGGCTGAGAAGGGAGAAAAGACAATTCTTGTCAGGACCGAAACTTCCCCTGAAGATATCGGAGGAATGGCAGCTGCCCAGGGTGTCATCACTGTACGTGGAGGAATGACCTCTCATGCCGCAGTCGTTGGAAGAGGTATGGGAAAGCCTTGTGTTGTGGGTTGTGGAGACATATCCATCGATACAAAGAGCGGCCTCTTTATGGTAAATGGTCACACTGTCAAGGAGCACGATTATGTTACCATTGATGGAAGCACAGGCAGTGTAATTATCGGGAAAGTAGAGCTGATTGATGCTGAAATTAATGAGGATCTAAAGAAGATTCTTCAGTGGGCCGACGAGATCAGGACTCTCGGAGTAAGAACAAATGCAGATAATCCGGCAGATGCAGGCCTAGCCCGTGAACTAGGGGCTGAAGGTATAGGACTTTGCAGAACTGAACATATGTTCTTCGGAGAAGAAAGGATTCCCGCAGTAAGGGAAATGATCATGGCCGAAGATGAGAAGTCCAGAAGGAAAGCCCTTAAAAAGTTACTTCCTATGCAGAAAGAAGACTTCCTTGGAATCTTCCGCAGCATGGAAGGCCTGCCTGTTACTATCAGGCTGCTTGACCCACCACTCCATGAGTTCCTTCCTGACAAGGAAGAGCTTGACGCAAAGCTCAGGGAACTCGAAGCCTCAGGAGATTCTTCCGGAAAGATCAACGAGGTAAAGAAGGTCATTCAGCGTGTAGTTTCCCTCAAAGAAATAAACCCTATGCTTGGTCACAGGGGATGCAGGCTTGGAATCACCTATCCGGAAATCTATGATATGCAGGTACGCGCAATCATGGAAGCAGCCTGTGAACTTACAAACGAGGGAATGAAGATTACTCCTGAAATTATGATTCCACTCGTGGGTCTTGTAAAAGAGCTTGCCATTACAAGGGAAGAAGTCTGCAAGATGGCAGAGAAAGTCATGGCTGAGAAAGGCGTAAAGATCGATTACAAAGTAGGAACAATGATCGAACTGCCCAGAGCCGCAATTGTCGCAGACCAGATTGCTCAGGAAGCCGATTTCTTCTCCTTCGGGACAAACGACCTGACCCAGACAACCTTCGGGTTCAGCCGTGACGATGTGTCCAAATTTGTGCCTATCTACCAGAAAGCAGGAATTATTGAGCACGATCCATTTGCAGTCCTGGACCAGGAAGGCGTTGGCGAGATCATGAAAATCGGCATATCAAAAGGCCGCTCTGTCAAACCTGACCTCAAAATGGGAATCTGCGGAGAACACGGTGGAGAGCCAAGATCCATTCACTTCGCCTATGATATAGGTCTTAACTATGTAAGCTGCTCTCCTTACAGAGTTCCAATTGCAAGGCTCGTAGCTGCCCAGAGCACAATTGATTCAAGAAAGTAAAGTTTTTGAAGTTAAAAACTTCATTAAAAAGAGGCAGGATTTATCCTGCTTATATTCTTTTTTTGTAAACTTTTTTGTAAATTAGTTTGAAAACTTTAACTATGTTTATTTATTCTAAAGAGTCTATTATGTCTGAAATCTTGTATGAAAATCCTGATTCTTAAAGGCATTTCCTTAAAAATATAATAATGTAACCCTTTTTTGAGGGTTAATGCTGTTATTTTACATCGAGCTTCATGCAGACTCCTCATCCAAAAATCATTATTGAATCGAGCCTTGCAGTACCTACTTTTGTCCAGTACTTACAAACACTACAGTATTGGATCTCGCCATCGGAACGTAGTTTCAGTTTAGCATGGCATTTTGGACATATTTTTAAATGTTTCATGAATAATACCTCTTGAATTTTTATTTTAGTTTAGTTCATCACAAAACTCAAAATTGGTTCTTTAAGTCTTGAATTTTGAATGATTTTCAAGTTTTGTGATGAGTTTACGCATTTGTTTAATTTTTTAGATATTTATGGAGGTGGTCTGATATGTTTGTTGGAGGTTATCTGATATTGTTTATCGGAGGTAGTCTGATATGTTTGTTGGAAGGTTATCTGATATGTTTGTTGGAGGTTATCTGATATTGTTTATCGGAGGTGGTCTGATATATTTGTAGACTATTGAAAGGCTAGTTTACTCCTTCTATGTTTATTCTTCTCCCATTTCTTTTCTAAACATGATGTAATCTCTTTCTACTTCTTCGAGTTCGTATTCCATTTTATACCCCATTTTGTGTTTTCGCTATTTTCAAGTTGATTTTTATTCATATGTGGATAACTTTCGAGAGGTTGTCTAAAGTTTATTTAGTTATAAATTTTTAACATGTTCCTTTTTTCCAATTTGTTTTTAATTTTAGATGAATATTGTATGAATGGCCCCAACATCTTTCATAAAGTTCTTCAGAGGTTAAAAGCATCCCATTCCCAAACAAAGATCCTTGTGAAATTTGCTTTGAAAGCTTCTTCTCTGTTATTTTATTCATTGACTGGTTCTCCTTTATTCTAGTTTTATTCCCTTTTTCCTGTAAAGGAATACGGAATCCTATTTCCTCTTTATTATATAAATAACTTACGCTTTTGAGATAAAAATAGATTAAAAAACATATAAGATATTAAAATTAATTTTAGAGGCTCTAAAAAATGGATATACACAGGCTCTATAAAATAAGAAATTTTTTGATAAAAACTCTCCTAAATTTGATCAAGAATCTATTAAATATGTGATGCAAGAAGAAGCCCAGAGGCGCTGTATCTACTGTATCCCCCAATACAGTTTCTCCGAATTTATGCTCCCCCAAGCACCATTGATTCGAAGAAGAATCAGCAACCTCCAGGAAATTCTTTTCATTTTGATGATCTCCCAGTTATACTCCCCAACTCCATCACATAATAATAGCATAAATTATATTAAATAAATCATATCAAAAATTGCATTCAAGCAAAAAATTGTTTGACGTAAAAGATTTCAAGTCCAGCATAGCCTTTTCTAAGTAGAACTTACATACTAAAATGAGATAGTTTCTCAGTAGGACTTAGGTACTTGAACTGAAAAACAGTAACATTAAGTCGTTATATGTCTAAAATTTGGCTTTAATGTTTCACGTTTATAATAACTAGTCCTAAAGCTCAATGTTGCTTCTCTAAATAATTCTGCATTTCGAATAGTTGATCATTTCAGATTATAAAAAATAGTTTTAAACTTTACGATTTTAAACGTGAAATTAGTTCTGGAATGAGGTTGTCAATAAAAAATTTATGAAAAATACAGGTTATTGCGGCCTCAATTAGCCACAACCTTTCCTGCGTCTCCTGTCGTTTGAGCGACTTTCAGTAGTTCCTTGAGATCATATAATCGGCAATCTGAAGGAGAAGCTCCTTTTCCGGACAGTCACACAGAGCGTCCAGTTTTGCTTTGCCTTCATTGATATATGAAATTGCAAGGTCCTTTACATAATCAATTGATCCGCATTCGGTTAAAATCCGGACGGCTTCGTCAGTTTCTTCCTGAGTTGCTTCCCCTTTTCCGAAAATGTCCAGTTTCACACCTTTTTCGAAAGCATCGATTACAATAAGAGTATGTTTCCCTTCCATAAGGTCGCTACCTCTTACCTTACCGAGCACTTCCTCTGGGGTGACCATATCCAGAACATCGTCATACATCTGGAACCCAATCCCTATAAAGCGCCCATATTCAGATAAGGCTTCAGCAATCTCATCAGAAGCTCCTCCAAGAAGAGCCCCGATCTTGGCTGCAGCTGCATAAAGGACAGAGGTCTTTTTTTCCACCATCTCAATATATTCAGCTTTACTAACCTTTTCCCTCTTTTCAAAATCCATATCAAGCCACTGGCCCTCGCAGATTTCTGTACAGGTTTTTGAAAGAACATCCATACATTTCAAAATCCTTGCAGGCTCGTTTTCAACTTTAGACAGGATCTCGAAAGCTTTAGAATAAAGAGTGTCACCTGCAAGGATTGCTCCGGCTTCACCCCATATCATGTGAACTGCAGGCTTCCCTCTGCGTAACTCATCCTTATCCATTATGTCGTCATGGATCAGAGTGAAATTATGTACAAGTTCCACGGCCACCGCTGCAGGTAAGACAGACTTGAGTTCCGAGCCTGTAGCTTCGGCTGCCAGAATAAGAACTGCGGGGCGGAGGCGTTTTCCTCCTGAATCTACCAGGTAGCGAGAGGCTTTATATAGCTCCTCTGGACGGACTACCGGAAGCAGTTCGTCAATTGCGGCGTCAACGTGGACACTTCTTTTTTTGATCTCATCAACTAACGTCATAAATATCACGAGGTACGGAATGATTTCTTATACAGTTATTCTTCTATATATAACACTTCACCGTTTCTGAGAAGGTGTACTGTGTCTCCAAGTACATACCCGGCATCTTCCGCCATCTCGATGTAGTGTCCGTGCATCTCCATGTCTCCATGGGCAGGGATTACATGTTCAGGATTCACCATACGCAGGAGTTCCCAGTGGTCTTCTCTATATGCATGCCCTGATACATGTACATTGTCATAAATCCTAGCGCCCCGCATCTTGAGCTTGGTCTCAAGGGCATAGCGGTTAGCCTGAGTCATAGGACTCGGAATCACATTTGCAGAGAAGATAACCTTATCTCCTGGCTCAATTACATATGGGGTTTCCCCGTTTGCAATGCGTACAAGGATAGATCCTGGCTCTCCCTGGTGCCCGGTAACAATTGGGAGGTACTTGTTCTTTCCATCCTGGATAATGCGTTTGAGAGCTCTATCTACATCCTTCCTCTGGCCGTGCATCTCGACATTGGAAGGCAGTTCCAGATAGCCAAGATCTTTAGCAGCCCCAACATAGCGTTCCATTGAACGCCCCAGAAGCACAGGAATCCTGCCCATTTCCCCAGCAGCTTCAATAATTGCTTTTAGTCTGGGAATATGGGAGGCAAAGGTAGTAATAATCATTCCTACATCTGACTCTTCTGTTCCAAGCAGTACATCCCTAACCATATCCTTTGCGATCTGTTCCGACGGAGTTTTACCTGAACGTCCGGCATTCGTGCTCTCTACAATCATTGCAACAACTCCTTCTTTCCCGAGGCTTTTAAGGCGCTCGAAGTCAGGAGCTTTACCCATTGTAGGAGTGCGGTCCAGCTTAAAGTCGCAGGCATAAAGGACCGCTCCAATTGGAGTGTGAACTGCTGCAAGCACACAATCAATAATACTATGCTGGACGTTGATGAACTCAATGGAAATATCTTCCGTAACCTGGTAAGTTCCGCCCGCATTCAATGGAATAACCCTGTTGCAAACCTCAAACTTGCGTTCGGCCTCGATCTGCTGCTTGATAAGAGCCGTTGTATAGGGCGTAGAGATAATTGGGGCATTATACCTATGAGCAAGTTTCGGAATTGCACCTATATGGTCAAGGTGCCCGTGAGTACAGACAATTGCCCGGACAGTTCCATTGATTTCTTTCATAATAGTATCATCAGGAATTGCTCCCATCTCAATAAGTTCGAGAGAATGCATTTTATCAATTTCAACATCCTCATGGATCTGAACCCTATCAAGACGAAGCCCCATATCCAGAATGATTATATCTTCACCTACAATAACTGCAGTCATGTTACGGCCCATCTCATTGTAACCGCCAACTGCAACAATTCCTATTTCAGTCATATTTTTACCTCTTATTTATTTTTTTATCCTTGTGAACCCCAATCCTTAAAAAACGGATCAGGTGATAACCTTAAAATGATAGCTGCGATGTGAATGGTACAGCATAGTTAGAGCCTAACACAGAATTAGCCTTAGAGCAACCATACCCAGCCCTGTTGCAGGAATAACTCCACTCCCGATGAGACGAATCAGGCTACATCTCTTGCAGAAGAATTCTACTTTAATATATCTGTTTATATACAGATACTCAAATGTTTGCCAAGCACGCTCCAGAATTGCCCCAGAACTGCCTTTAGATACTCTTCTCTTTATATACACATTTTTTTAAAGGATTCTACCTTTCCAGATCAAACAAAATCTGCTATTATTTCAATTACCAGGAGCCTTTACGTGCTCTTCTTTTACTGGCCAGTATTTTTTAGAACCTGATTTTCAATCAATCCTGTAAAGTTAAATTTCCGCCTTTAAAATGCTTTGAAAACATCCGCCTTTCTATTCTAGCTGATTTTTCTAGAGCTTATTCAGCAACCTGCTTTGTTATAATTAGGGCTTTTTTATTCCTGGTTTTATTATTGGGGCGTTTTTATATCTGGTTTTCTGGTTTATTCTGGTTTCTCTAATAAATTCCTGGTTTTATTCAATCCACTCTGAATTTATTCTGGCTTATACTGATTTATTCTGACTTATTATAATTTACTATAATATATTTTAGCTTCTTTTAATTTATTTTAATTCTATCCCAGCTGTTTCTCATCAAACCATTCTCATCTGGATAATTATATCATGATAACCTTATCAGGTGATTCTAACCTTCACCAGAAAATCCCTGAGTTTACAATTATCATAATAATTCTATTTCTGTAACGAAATTCCTTCATACTAAGTAATTTCAGCCTGAATAACTGTGAAAGAACTCTTTAGTGTAATTGATTTTACAATAATTCTATGAAACTAACTCTTAGTTTCATCGCCTTTAAGGTATTTTTATGAAACGGACTTCTGAACTTCATCGATTTTACAGCAATAATATTCTGGCAATTTATGAACCTGAAGCAGATCTAATGTATTGCTATTAACTCCAGATAATTCAGATGAATCCTATGCCTGTCCGTATAGTCCAAGTCAGTTTTCCAGGATTCGGAATGCAGACCACTTATTCATATTAACGATCTATTCCCGAACATTACTTTCATATTATGTATAAATATTGTTGTAGAACGACCCTTCTAATTAACATAACGGCTATTATATTTTACCGATATAATCCGAATATTAATACAGATCGGGTTTTAATATTTACAATACAAGTAAACCAAATTCTGCGCCAGGGTTCAGAACGAGTCTCCCGCTACGGCATAGTCTTTTACGTTAAAGCCACGCTGCCCCAAATATTCAAGAGTCCAGCCAGTAACAACCACAGGTGCGTTACGCATGTCCTGTATGTTTGCACAACCGCAGAGAAACATCGCAATCCTGAATTCATCCAGCATGCGAGAAAGGACTCTGACAACCGCTTCTTTCCCTTCAAGAGCAGGACCTACAAAAGGCAGGGCTGCACTTGCCGCACTGGCTCCAAGAGCAATGGATTTTGCGATATCAACCCCTGTCCTGATTCCACCGGTTGCGATAATTGGAAGGGAAACCCTAGACTCTATAATGCTGGCAACCGTGGGAATTCCAAAGTCCCAGAAAAGTTCCCCAAGGTGTTCGGAGGCATAATCTTCACTTTTTCTGGCTCGGTATACCTCAACGCCTGCCCAACTTGTGCCTCCCACACCTCCTACATCAATTGCAGACACGCCTGCTTTCTGGAGGAGAATTGCATCTTCCCTTGAGATCCCGGCTCCTGTTTCTTTAATAATTACTGGCTTGCTCAGTACGGAGCAGATTTCTTTTATCATGTCAAGACAGCCAGTGGCATCCCTATCCCCTTCTGGCTGGATGGCTTCCTGTAAGAAATTAAGGTGAATGGCAAGGGCGTCGGCGTCGATCATTTCTATGAGTTTTTCAAGTCCATCAATTCCATACTGGCGAATCTGAGCAGCGCCCACATTTCCGTATATAAAAGCATTCGGAGCTTCTTCCCTGATGACCCTGAAAGACTCTTCCTGGGAAGGGTCATCAATTGCAGCTCTCTGGCTTCCAACTCCCATTCCTACACCCAGCTCTTCAGCCGCAGCGGCAAGTGCAGCATTTACAGAAGTAGTGCCAGGGTGACCTCCAGTAATCGAAGCGATCAGAAAAGGAGCTTGCAGGCGTTTTCCAAGAAAGTCTATAGACAGGTTCAATTTATCCATATCGAGTTCCGGAAGCGCCCTGTGGATCAAGGTCACATCCTCAAAGCCCGCACTGACTTTTCGGGATTCAACCGGGCTTTCAGCACACAATTTCAGATGTTCGATCTTTCGCTGTGAGGTCGTGCTAATCATACTTCATACCCTTTTGTCCGGACTGATTGTGGTTCCCATAGATTCTCCGTTTAAGAACCGATATATATTATCCTCTTTCCTGGCATTGAATATATATGATGTAATACAAGACGTTTTGCTAAGTTCCAGAAGTTCCTGCACCTTCCCGAGCATCCCGCCCGTAACATCGGTACTTCCCGACCCCTTTATATAACGCTTGAAATATTCAAAAGTTTTTGGGGTGATCTCAGGTACGGTTTTTCCGTTGTTATCAAGCACTCCATCCTCTGCCGAGCCTAACCCGAGCCGAGTAATCTTGAGTTCTTTTGCAAGATAAGGGACTATCTGGTCTCCTGAGAGCACACACGCTTTGAGCTCAAGATCCATAACAACATCTCCGTGCAGCACCGGGACAAGCCCATTTTCGAGCATGAGCCTTATGTTATCAAGGTACATACTCTCAATTCGCCCGTTTCTGCAAACCGTACAGCACATAGGATGTACGGCTATAGCCCGGACTCCGTAATCATTTAAAGCATCTACCACTCTGGATGCAAGTTTCTTGACAGACTCATGTGTTACAATTGCTCCTTCAGGATCAAAAACCCTGCCAAGCCCATATTTTTTAGCATAGGTGTGCCCAAAAGAACCTGCACCGTGTACAATAATCATTTTTCCCCTGTATTCGGAAACTTCTTTTGCAATTCTCAGGAGGGCATCCTCTCTTACAACCCCTTGATCTGCAGCTTTGTCAGTAATGACACTGCCCCCAAGTTTCAGGATAACAGGTTCGGTTGAGACATTCATGCAATATCACTTAATACCTTTTTAAAATTTTCAGCTTCCTTTATGAATAACGCGAAATTATGAAATAAGACTCCAAGAGCTCAAAGTTTGAGTTATTCATTCTAACCTTAAGCCCTGTTCCGTGGGTTTTGTTATGATTGCTTTGCCCCCTGCACCTGTAATGGCTTCAGCAACCTGTGTACATTTGTCAGGTGCTGTAAGGGCAACCATACATCCCCCACCTCCACCTCCTGTACTCTTTGCTCCGAAAGCTCCAGCTCCCCGAGAGGAGTATATTAATTTGGAGAGCTCAAAAGTATTTACGCCAAGTGCGTCCAGAATACCCTGGTTCACATTCATAAGTTTGCCAATTGAAGAGTAATCTCCTGCCTGGAAAAAGGGTTCTGCGGTCTTGGAAATTCTTCCAATGACAACCATCAGAGGCTCTATAAGATGTGGATAACTTTCACGGAGTTTTCTCACATTTGTTACAAGCTCTTTTGTAGAAGCGAAAACTCCTGTATCCCCGATAACAATTCCGCAATCGGGCGTCTTCAGCTTTCTCCTATCGGGAATGGTCACAACCCCTCCGAATGTAGAAACATAAGTGTCAGTAGGACTTGCGGCTCCTTGTACCTGAATTTCGATTTCATGCCCCATTTTAGCGATTTCTTCGAGAGAGAGGCCACAGCCAAACATTTTATTGAGCGCACCTATACTTGCAATCGTAACAGCGGCAGATGAACTGAGTCCCGAGCCCACAGGAATCTCAGAATCAACTTTCAGATGAACACCATCTATTGGTACGAGTTCTCTCATTTTCTCAATGGCTGCGGAGATATAAGGATGTTTTTCAAAATCAATCCCTGTTCGGCCAATTTCCGACTGAATTATTATAGAGTCACATAATTCCACCCGCACACGGGTCCTTAATTCAATTGCACATCCTATTGCGGTTTCTCCGTAGACAACCGCATGTTCTCCGAAAAGATAAATTTTCCCGGGGGCAGAACACGAAATCATATTACTCCTCTGAAATTCATAAATTCGATTTAAGATATAAAGTAATGAATTTACATTCGAAATGAAAGCATATTGACTTCTAACTCAGTAATAAATTAATTTAATGGATTATTCAATTTATTTTTTATTGTTTTATTTTTTACAGACCTAGATTAGGTTAATAAAGTCTGAAATCCGTAAAAAATTTACTTGGAACAGGTAAGTGTTTCTGTATCTTTAATTAAAAACAGATGTACTCCGTTTTTCTACGGAATTACTCCACAATAATTGCGGCATATCCTACAACTGCGTTCATATCTCCGGAAACCTCACCACTATTTGAATATTTAAGCAGTTCAGCCCGAGTTGCACCAAGCTTCTTTGAGGCTGTTAGCATCGCAGAAATAGGTCCATATCCACATACGGATGCATTTCTTCTATAAAGCCTTTCATAGATTCCTGGAACATCCAGATTAAGGATAGCTTCTATAATTTCGTTATCCGTTTCCCTTGCAAGGTTTGCAGGCTGGTAATGAGTAAAATCGCTGGATGCGATGAAGGCGACTTTTTTCCCACTTTTTGAAACAAGGTTGGCAATAAGGGTCCCCACCTCAATTGCGGTCTCTTCATCCTGCATACCCAGGCAAATAGGAAGAATCCTGAAATTCTGATCAAAGCGGTATTGAAGAAAAGGAAGCTGAACTTCGATCGAATGCTCGTATCGGTGTCCAAGCTCATCCACATCAACAATACTTCCCGCTAGTCCTTCGGCAAGTTCTCGATCAACTTCGAGAGTTCCCAGGGGAGTTTTCCAGGTATCCGTGGATACTGACACCGGTGAACCATATCCCGTATGACTAGGACCAAAAAGGACATATGTATCGGCTTTGGGAAGAGCTGCATAAACGTGTGCAGCAACTCTTCCTGAATATACATATCCTGCATGCGGGCAAACCGCTCCCAGGATATTTCTTTCCCGGATATCCAGACCTTCAAAACATTGCTTAAGTTCTTTCTCCAGATTTTCAGGACGCAGGGGATAGAACTGCCCTGCAACTGCTGGCTGTCTCATTTATGATCACCCATATAAAATACGGGCTATTTTTATATATCCTTGCAGTCTGCAGGGCTGCCTTTCGGAATCAGAGAGGTGTTTCGAAGTCAGTCAACTCGTAATTGAAAGGAGTACTGTTAAGCCGGGAGACTTCCCTTGCAAGCAGCCAGTAGACAAGGGAAAGAGCTTTTCTACCTTTGTTGTTTGTGGGGATTACAAGGTCCACATTGGAAATCAGGTTGTTAGTATCACAGAGTGCTACAACAGGCACTCCGATGCTTGAAGCTTCCTTTAGTACCTGGGCATCACCTGCAGGGTCGGTTACAATCACAACGTCAGGCTCAAAGAAACCATGGATCTGAGGGTTTGTAAGTAAGCCTGGGATGAACCTTCCGAGCATTGCTCTTGTGCCTAATGCTCTGGAGAACATCCTTGCAGGATGCTGACCGTACTGCCTTGAAGAAACCACAAGGATCCTTGAAGGGTCATAGTGAGACAGCAATTTTGCTGCAACTCTTATTCTTTCATCTGTTGACTGGATGTCAAGCACATATAATCCATCAGTTCTGACCCTGTATACGAAACGCATCATATCCTGGGTCTTTTGCTGAGTGCCTATGTGAACGCCTGCTGCCAGGTATTCGTCAATAGAAACAAGAGAAGTAGAACCTTCTTTTGTAGGAGGTTCTTCTTCCTCTGCTTCTACAGGCACAGATCCGGTTTTTGCTGCGGCTTCCTTTTCAGGTGCAGGTTTTGCTTCAGCCACGATATTTTCTTCAGGCAAAGGCTGTTTGTTGTTTTCCTCCTGCCCTGTCTGCTCAATTTCCTCCATAAAGTCACCTCATAATATAGAATCAACAATAAAACACATTCAATATCTGAAAATGTATCCCACTGCGTTTTTAATTGGTTTTACGTTTGACCGTTATAGGAATAACTCCGGCCTTCAACTCTTTAATAGCAAGATTAAGAGGGTCCAGTCGCCCGTCATCTTCAACAAGGACAGGAGCTCCCATTGCAATTTGCAATGCTCTTGCGCCTATGATCCGTGCACGCTCAAACCGGGTATACTTTTCCTTGACCAACTGATCACCCTGAAATTTAAAAACGCTCCGATGAATTCCGATAATTTAGAATCATGATAAGTTTGATATTTTACAGTACATGCCTTAAAACCAGCACCCAGAAAATAGGGAAATGGGACCGCTGAGATTCGAACTCAGGTTCCGGCGTCCCGAACGCCGAAGGATGGACCAAGCTACCCTACGGTCCCTTACTGGTACGGCGAAAGCACATCAACGAGTTCAACATGGCTTAACAGCATTCTGCGACAGCAGTAGCGGGTGATCCCAAGATCATCCAGCACTGCAGCAGCGTTTTCGCCATCACTGACACGTCTTTTGTACTCATCCCAATAGTTTGAGATTACTTTTCCACATGAGAAACATCGGACTGGGATCATAGTCTTACCTGTAAGATTTCTGGTATTTAGCCCTTGCTCCGGGCCCACCGAAGTTCTTTGATTCTTTCTGCCTGGAATCGCTTACAAGTAAATTGCGGTCATAGCTTGCGAAGTTATCTCTGATGATTGTGTCATTTGTCCATTCCACAATACCTCTGGCAACTGCGGTCCTTACCGCATTAGCCTGTCCGATAATTCCGCCGCCCCGGACATCTACATTAATGTCAAGTCCAGAGACCACTTCATCTCCTGCGATCAGCAGAGGTTCTGAGATCTTCATCATTACAAGCTCTGGAGTATATAGCTCGAGCGGAATTTTGTTGATCCTGATCTTCCCGGTTCCTTTTGTGACTGTTGCACGTGCAGTTGCAGTCTTGTGCTTTCCAGATGAATTAACTACTTTGACCATGAGGACTCACCCTTTAAAATTTTGAACCCATTTTTTGGCTCACTTCACCAAGTTCAATATATTTACTTGAGCTTAAAAGCCTCATATCGGCATCTGCAATTGTGATTGTTTCAGTGTCCTTGAGTTCGGCGGGAACACCTACATAGACCTTAAGCCTGGACATTGCGTCTCTGCCTCTTGCTCTCTTATAAGGTAGCATGCCACGGACAGTCCTCTTAAGGATGCGGTCCGGACGCTTCGGGAAGTAAGGCCCGAATTCCGTAGCACCTCTTTCCCGGGTTTGCCGGTATTCTTTGAGGGTGGTCGCCCTTGAGCCAGAAATTACGGCTTTTTCAGCGTTTACAATATATATTTCTTCGTCTCCTGAAAGCAACTGTTTTGCAACTGTACTTGCAAGACGTCCTAGAATAAGCCCATTTGCATCGATAACCGTCATCTTCGACACCTCAGCGGAAAATCCGGATACCGGACCCTTTTGGATTTGCTTCCATTATCTCTTCGAGACTCAGGCACTTGCCACCGGCTTCAGTGATCTTGTCAACTGCAGAGTCACTGAAGGTTAAAGCCGCAACAGTTACAGGGTGGTCAAGAAGACCTGCGCCCAGTACTTTTCCCGGAATAAGCAGAACATCGTCCTCTGCTGTGTGCCTGTTAATCTTACTTAAATTCACAGCCGCATAGTTTCTGGACGGCATCTCAAGACGTCTCGCGATATCCTTCCAGATGGGGGCAGTGTTTGTATTTGCCCTCTCCTTCAGGGTAAGAATCAGGGAAACGATTCTTGGATTTGTTTTTCTTGTTAGTTTTACCAGTGATTTTTTACCCAATGTATGTTCCTCCGCAAGATTTGTATAAACCTCACTCACGCGGAAAAAAATTCCCTATCGCGTTCGAACATCGCTATAGCTGCTCCTTCGGAACTTGAATCCAAAAGCAGCAAATTTAAAGAACAAGCGATTAGTCGGAATTGGTATGATGTGAATAACATTTCTAGTACATAAAGATTATGTGCATCATTAGTCCGATTTGCAAGAATTCCAAATAATAATCTTTTTTGTCTCTAATATTTTTTTGATTCTGTTTGCTTATAGTCTCAATCTTCGATTTACTCATTAATCATAATACTTGCTTTTGAGCTAACCTCGTGATAGAATGTATTAGAAAGAAATCCCATTTTTATAATATTAAACGAATTATATTACTTGGGGAACAATTAGTTTTTGGGGAACAATTAGTTTTTGGGGAATAATCAGTGTTGGGAAAGCGGGAAATCTCGCATACAATTAGTATCCGATCTATAAGCAGGAGGCAAACGAATTTAGACTTCCTAATAAGTGTCAACAATATATTACTGCGCCTGGTACAAAATATGAAATAAGCGGGCAAGCGGGCAGGAAAACGCAAACAGAAAACCGCTGACAGAAAATGGGTGGTATTATCATGCTGACAGTTATTCAATACCTTCTGGATAGATTAAAGCAACTGGGAATAAGGGATGTTTTCGGTGTGCCAGGAGACTTTGCATTTCCAATCAACAACGCCATCTGTGATGATAAAGAGCTTCGCTGGATAGGCTGCTGCAATGAACTGAATGCTGCTTATGCTGCTGACGGTTATGCTCGTGTTAAAGGCATGTCTGCACTGTCTACTACTTTTGGCGTAGGTGAACTTTCCACACTATGTGGTATAGCAGGCTCTTATGCAGAGTATAATCTGGTATTCCATATTGTCGGAATGCCAAAAATACAGGTACAGAAGACTCATGCTATAGTTCATCACTCGCTGGGAGCCGGAGAATCCAGCATATTTATGGAAATGGCTACGCCAGTAGTATGTGCAAGTACGATGCTCACTCCAGAAAACTGTATTCAAGAAGTCGAGCGTGTTATCGAAACAGCCCTGGAGAACCACCGTCCTGTCTACATTGCAATACCTCACAACTATGTGAATGCAGATATTTCATCCTTTAATGCGCCTGTAAGAAAACCTGTAAAAAGCGACCCTGCAACTCTTGAAAAAGTGGTCTCGATTATTGCAGGTAAAATCTCGAATGCAAAGCAAGCCTGTGTTATGCCAGGTTTTCTTGTTGACAGGTTTGGACTCAAGGACCTGTCTATGGCTGTTATTAATGCTTCGGGCTTGCCTTATGTTACTATGGCTCTGGATAAGTCAGTGCTTGACGAGACTAATCCCTCCTACCTGGGATTATACATGGGAAAACTTATCAATCCTGAAATCCGAGAATTCGTGGAATCCTGCGACTGTATCCTTGTTATAGGCACTATCTTATCTGATGTTAACACAGGCAAGTTCACGGCTAAGCTGGATAAGTCCCGAATCATCAATATCATGCCTTCAAGTGCCCATATAGGGTATACCGATTATATCAATGTAAAGATGCTTGATGTACTGGAGGAACTCACCAAAAGGCTTAACAAGCGTACCGACATCAACGGCCCTTTTGCCAGACGTCCAGCTGTTCCAGAGATAAATGCTGAAGATCCGATAATGGCCGACTATTTATACGCGAAGTACGCGGAGTTCTTTAAGCCCGATGACATAATTATAGCTGACTCAAGCTCATCCTTTTATGGGTTACTACCCCTACTTTTACCAAAAGGAACTAAGTTCGAGAACCAGATGCTTTGGGCAGCGATTGGCTGGGCTACTCCCGCTTCCTTTGGCACTGCACTGGCTGCACCTGACAGGCGAGTAATTCTTATTACTGGAGAAGGGTCACACCAGATGACTGCTCAGGAAATCAGCCAATTTTACCGCCATGGTCTAAAGCCTATTATTTTCGTGCTGAATAACCAAGGCTACCTGATAGAAAGAATGCTGTCTAAAAAAGTAGATTACTGCTATAATGACCTTGCAGAGTGGCAATACTATAAGTTACCGGATGTTCTCGGCTGCAATGATTGGATTACGAGAAAGGTTACTACCTGCAGGGACCTTGATAAGGTCATGAGAGAGCTAGATAATGCTAAAACGGGCGCATACATCGAAATAGTTACACCGAAATTATCGGCTCCCTCGCTTATGGAAACAATTCACAAAAACTTGTAAAAAGTACAATTTAAGTCTATTAAGGAGTTAAGGGAAGTTGTTCTCTCAGGCGACTTTTCTCCGATATGTTTGAATAAAAATGTGGTCTTGAATTGAAAAATCTTGTCCAGAAGGAATGACGAAGAGCCAAAATTTGCCTTAGACAGCTGCAACTTCTCTTCTATTTAAGTAGTTACAGGTACTGTTATCTTCTGTTGAGTAGTTGCAGAAAATCTATTAATAAGATATGCCAAGTACCGACCTCGAAACCCTGTCATAAATTCCAGAAATATCGCATCCGAACTTTTTTGCTACAATAAGTGCCACGATCCGGATATCCACAAGATAGGAAAGCCGGTCCTGCATGAAATTAATCTCGGAAACCAATTTTTGCCGGCTTATCCCAATGTCTGCGGAGATAAATTCCAGAACCTGCTCAAAGGAAATTTTTTCTTTTACCTGCACTTTTTCTCCAGAACGGTCTGAATTTTCAAGAAAATTCTCTGACGGCTTGAAAGCATGTGGAACCCGGATACTTTCCACATCAAAACCGGGCACAAGAACCCCGGCTTTAAGTATTAGAAACCCTGCTTCAAGGGCTTTTTCCTTTACTTTTGAGGCAATTTTCGGGGAAAACCATTTCAGGTCAAAAGCCAGGGAATACTCAAAATCCTTTTCCGAGAGAGAAGTTGCAAGAGTTTTTTTAAAAGGAACAGAGACTACGCGTTTAAGTTCTTCCATTAACTGCACCCATAAAATTGATCTGACACAGAGAGTTTAATTTGATATTGAAAGTATAATATTTAAAATGTATAATATTGTTGAAAGTATACTACTATTGAAAGAATAATATTGATAAGAGTATAATATTGTTGAAAGTATGACATTTTAAGTGTATAATATTATTGAAAAGTATAATATTATTAATAGTGTAATATTATTAATAGTGTAATATTATTAATAGTGTAATATTATTAATAGTGTAATATTATTAATAGTGTAATATTATTAATAGTGTAATATTATTAATAATGTAATATGAACATTTAAGATAAAGAAGTTTAAAACCAAGAAATTTAAGAGAAAGACTCAAAAATTTAAAGTCTCCGGCTTAGGATTTTCTACCCTGAAATTCTGCCGGAGTAAAGTATTCCTGAAAAGGAAAGTTTAGAGTGTCACAAGTTTGGCGTCGAGAATTCCATCGACTTTCCGGACTTCCTCAAGGATTGGGTCAGAAACTTCGGAATCTACGTTAAGAACCATCATGGTCACGCCTCCGATTTCTGATCTGCCAACCTGCATGCCTGAGATATTGATATTGTTTTTACCGAGTAACATGCAGCAGGGTCCGATAACGTTGGGCCTGTTGATGTGCTTGGCAAAAATCATACGGCCTGCAGGGAAGATATCTACTCTATCATCATCGACTGCTACGATCTTAGGATCGTCTCCGACAACGGTACCTGCAACCAGTTTTGCCTTGCCGTTGCTGCTAAGTTTGATACTGATAGTTGAAGAGTATTCCTCAGAAGATTCGGATTTACTTTCCACGACTGCAATCATTCTGGACTTTGCAAGAGTGGGGGCATTGACATAGTTAACTCCGGAACCGAGAGCCATTTCAAGCAGCCCTTTGAGAGCCGAAACTGTAAGAGGCCTTGTATCTTTTCCGGAAATCTCTCCATTATATCCAATTTCGACTTTTTCGTAGTTTCCGTCTACAAGTTGCCCTGCAATCTTACCCATAATTTCGGAGAGCCTGATGTAAGGGGCAAGAACTGCCATAGCTTCCGGCTTTACTGACGGGATATTGATTGCGTTCTTTGCAGGTCCACCTGTGAGGACAGATGTTACTTCCTTTGCAATATCTACTGCCACATTGACCTGAGCTTCCTTTGTAGAGGCACCAAGGTGAGGAGTTACTACAACATTGTCAAATTTCAGGAGAGGGCTGTCAAAAGGAGGCTCATCAACGAAAACGTCTATTGCTGCACCGGCTATTTTTCCGCTTTCAAGAGCTTTTGCCAGAGCTTCTTCGTTGATAATGCCACCGCGAGCACAGTTGAGAACCCTGGTTGTAGGCTTCATCAGAGCAAACTGTTCTTCATCAAGAATGTTTCTGGTTTCTTTAATAAGAGGAGTGTGCACTGTGATGTAATCGGCTTCTTTTGCGATTTCGTTAACTGTAGCTAGCTTGACACCAAGTTCAAGAGCCCGCTTTTCAGAAACAAAAGGATCATACCCCAGAAGGTTCATTTCAAGCCCTGAAGCCCTTTTTGCGACTTCGGAACCGATCCTTCCGAGACCTATAATTCCCAGAGTCTTGCCTTTGACCTCGACACCTGTGAATTTACTACGTTTCCATTCCTTGCCTTTAAGGGAAGCATTTGCCTGTGGAATGTTCCTGGACATTGCCATCATCATAGCAATTGTGTGCTCTGCTGCCGAAATCATATTTCCTTCGGGAGAGTTAGCCACAATAATGCCTTTCTTTGTAGCTGCATCCACATCAACATTGTCAATTCCGACCCCGGCTCTCCCGATAATTTTCAGGTTGTCGGCAGCTTCGATTATCTTCGGAGTAACATGGGTGCCGCTGCGTATTACAAGAGCATCGTAATCCTTAATTTTTTTCACCAGCTCATCTTCGGAAAGCCCGGTGGAAACATCAACCGTAAAGTGTTCTTTTAGAATCTCCAAACCTTCATTGGAGAGTGAGTCGCTGACTAATACTTTCATGTCAATTTCTCCAATTAATACAATAAAGATGAAATATTAAATTTTAACAGAGAATACCAATTAACCTAATCACACTTAAGCATTATCACACATATATAAGAGCTAATCCCTTCAAATTTTATTTTTACCGCAGGTTTTCTTCCCTGCATGATTTTCCTGAAAGCCTCATAAGCCTACCTATGGTTTCCACAAGCTTTGTAAATCTTATCTATGGTTACCCTACAAGCCTTATTATCCCTATCTTCGGTTCGTAACACTGCCCGCCTGCAAGCAGGAAACGGATAACCTCTTCTACAACCTGCTCAGAAATGCCTCGAGAAGCAGCAGCATCCATAAAAGCTGCATAATCAACTCCTTTGCTTCCACCCATTTCCTTGAGCAATTCAAGCACGAACTCCTTCTGGTCAGCTTTAGCATCTGTACTATTTTCAGAATCCAGATCCAGGGTTTTGAGACCCTCCCTAATGGAAGACCGAAGGAGTTTTGCAAATTCATCAGGAGAGCGTCCCCGTTCAAGCGCAATCATGATACCTTCCGTAAACTCTGAAGAAATACCTTTCCCCAGGAGGTATTCCCTAAGTTTCTCTCCACGGTACCCACTGGCCAGAGCATCCGAGAAGGCTTCAAGCCTCTCAACGGTCTGTTCGGCGGTATCCACAACCCATCTGTTGCGGATTTCCTCATCCACTACATTTACTTCTTCAGCTCGAATAGAAACAAAAACCGATCCGGGCTCGGGTTCATATGTCCTGGCTTTTCCTGTAAGGGCTATGAAAGCAGGAACCTGTACCGTTGAAAAGAATATAGAAGCTTCAGGCTGGTACTGCCCTGCGTATGCCGTAAAAGCCCCTGTGGGATCAACTATTCTCGCTTTCCACATCTCACTCTGTGTTCCGATATTGTCAAGTTCTGTGATTACTCCAACCACAAAAACACGATTGAGAATCAGCCCCATAGGGCTAATAAGCAGGTTTGGAGTTTTTGAATCCGCAGCTTCCGAGTCAGCCCGCTCGGATTTTTCAAGTTCTCTGCAGGCTTCGAATTCTCTTGCAAAAACTCTTTTTGCAACCTCTCGTTTAAGCAAGCTCAATTCCTCCCCTGGAAACCTGTGAATTTTTCTCCTGTCCCTCTTCTTCATCCGGCCCGAGCCTGCGAAGGAGCTCAACTACCCTTACCGCAAGATCATCTTCAGGTACCCAGGCATTTTCAGCCACAAAAGAAACCCCAAATTCATTTTTAGAAGAGTTTCCTCGTACTGCAAGATAACGACCCGTAAGAAAACGCCTTAAATCTTCATAAACTGCATCTTTTGAGACATCAGAGAACATCAGCTGTTCGGCTTCCTCAAGAGTTTTTCCATAGATAATTTCCGCAAGTTCCCTTGGAAACATAACTAGCACGGAACCTGTTCCGTCATCCAGTATGGCTTTGATTCGCATGTCCCATATACCTTCGACCTTACCGTGAACCCTACAGTTTCCTTTCTGGATTACACGACTGCATTCAGGGCAGCGGGAGATAATGCCTGAACCGGGTCTGACTGAAACAAGGTTGCCTGCTATGCACACATCAAACATGCTGTATCTTGAATTTATCTCCTGAATTTTGATAGGGGTAGGATCTTTTGCTGCAGATTCAAAGGTAAACGCAAGTTTTTCGGCCTCATCGAGCCCGATAGAAGAAACTTTTGTGCTGCTCAGAATATTTACTGATGGCACTCCCCTGAACATCCGCACCTGAGCTCCCTCAATTAGAATAATGTTCCCGATATCAATGCCAGGCAGTTCAATCCAGGCCGTAAAAGGAAGCCTCCCGGTTTCGTCCGCAAGTACGCCCGAGATTACTCTGGACTGGCGTCCCTTTACAAGAATTTCCCTGTATGAAAGCTGAAGCACGCAGGCTACTGTATCTACGGAAAAATCCACAGCTCCTATGTCAATTAACTTTTTTTTCTGGCTTGCTGAAAGTTCGGACAAGGATGGGAGCGAAGAATCCGAAATTTTCGACACAGGAGATTGTTCTCCTATAGAAAGCCTGATTCGGTTCTGCCAGATCCGGGTATAGGCATTTTTGATATTAATCACATCCCCAATCGAACCTGGCAGCTTCCTCCAGGAAGAAAACAGAACTGCTCCGGTTTCGTCCGCAAGAACTCCTGTATAAAGCCTGGAAGGTTTTTCCTGAGCTCCTGCCTGTGGACGGATTGACTTTTCCCCAATGTCCAGAATCCTGCCTGTAAGCTCAAAATTTTTAAGATTGGCAGACAGATCTTTTACTTTCAAAACTTTCCTTTTTCCTCCATACTTGCGGAGGATGCTCTCTTTTGCGACATCAGGCGGGACACGAAAAGCAATGAGTTTCTCAAACTCTGCTCGGATGCCAGTCTTTTCAAGATCTCCAAGCGCCCTGGTTAACTCTTCAAGGTGGGGCGCAATCTTCTCATCCATTTTTAGGCCTCCATTCGAGACAATAATAAAACAATAAAATTTCAGTGTAATATCAGATTTTACAGTATTTAAGACTTTAATTGAAGATTAATTTCTTTTATCAGAGGATATTGAACTATTATTTAAGGATAGCTGTTTAGAATTTTTTATTTCCAAAGGTATATTAATTTCGGGATAAAATTACTTACTTGACAAAGTATTGAGAGAGTTTTTACTAAAAACGCTAAAAAACCTGGAAAAGGAAAGCTTTCTTTTGTCTAAAGAGTTGAAGCCTGACTAAACAAACGGACGCTTCAAAATTTAAAGGAAGAGCTAATATGAGAAGAATAAAAGGACATAATTTCAGAGCTTTTAAACTGACAGCACTTGCGATTACTCTGGCAGTTCTATGCACCTGCTCTGCCTCCTCTGCCTCGAATTTAAGGGTAAGCTCGGCAACCGACGGAGACTATATCTCTCTACAAGCCGCAATCGATGAAGCCGAAGCTGGAGACACGATTATTGTAAGCCCTGGAACCTATGTTGAAAATCTCAAAATAAATAAGCAAGTCCAGATCTGGTCGGAATCCGGAAATCCGGAAGATACTGTGATAAGAGCAGCCGAGCCCACGAAAAGCGCTGTTGAAATCAGCGTGGATAGGGCATCTTTTAGCGGGTTTGCCATTGAGGGCTCGGAAAAAGCAGGAATTTTGCTTACAGGAGTTAACAGTTGCTACATTAACAACAATAGAGTTCAGGGAGCCGAATATGGCATTCTTCTCAAAGGTTCTGACAGCAATACCATAAGCAACAATCTCATTACCCTTGACGAAAAAGGAATACGGCTCGAAAACTCAAACTCAAATGATATCATTGGCAATACAATTGCCTATAATTACGGTCCTGGAATTTCACTTGAAGCAAGCAGTAAGAATCTGATCTATAATAATTACTTCAAAAACGCCGAAAACGTGGATGAAAAAGCCGCAAACGCAGAAAATCTCTGGCAAAGTCCCCTCAAAACAAAAAAGAATATTGTCAGTGGACCTTACATAGGAGGGAATTTCTGGGCCGACCTTGAAGGCAAAGGTTACAGCGAAACCGGTGTGGACGAAAACAGCAACGGAATTTGTGATACCTCATATAACATCACAGGCGGAGGAACCGATAATTACCCTCTCTTCCCAAAGGTCCCAAATGCCGTAAAAGCCCTTGAAAGCAATCTGAATGCCAGTGCTTACGAGCAGGGTCTGGCTGATATGGAAAAAGCAACCAGTTCCGAAACCACTGTAAACAAAACCGAAGAAGCGACAGGCCCCGCAGCCGAAAATGCTACTGACGAAAATATTACCAATGAAAACGCTACCAATGAAAATACTACTGACAAAAATGCTACCAATGAAGAGGGTTCAGGAGAAAAAGAATCGCCTGGCCCTGGACCTGGAATTGTGGGGCTGGCTGTAGGAGCAGCTTATTTCCTGAGGCGGGACAGGTAAAGAAAAGAAATAATTAATTTAAGATTAGAAAAAATATGAAAAAATGAGAATAGTGAAAGAAACGGAGACAAAGTTAAGAACAAGTAGAGAAAAATTTAGAAGAAAGAGAGAATAGTTAAGGGAAAGCCGAAAACAAGTTGAGAAAAAATTGAGAGAAAGTTGAAAATATAATCACGAAAAGGGTAGCAGGTTTTACGGGTCAGCAACTATAAAATGTAAAGAAAATGGCCGTCTCAAACTCATATAAATAAGGATAACAGGTCCATTATTTTCAAGATTTGATCAGTAATCATAGACCCTTTAGCTTTATCTTTTTCCCGCTATCCTTGACTTTGATCTGGTGTTTTTGTCAGTAAACTAAACCTAAATCGGCAGTTTATGCGTTAGATTCTGTGGGCTAAGGAGATCTAGTTTCTGAAACTCTATTTCAATTTAATAACGGTGTTCCTGTGCTTTTTTCAGTAAAGACAACACAATTAATGGTGCTTTTCCTGAGAGTGGCGAGCCTTTGAAGTTTGCAACAAGAAATATTAAGTGTTATGTTGTGGCAATAAACTTCCCGAATGCAACAGGCTCTTTTCCTACTCCCACTATGGCTATAACCTTATTTGTTGCTGTGTTAATTACAGAGACAGCACCGCTTGTTTCTTTCGCCACATATGCTTTAGTCCCGTCCGGACTGAAAGCAACCCCTAAAGGATAACTGCCTACCTTCACTGTGGCTTTAACAGTGTCTGTGGCTGTGTTAATCACAGAAATAGTACCATCTCCATAGTTCGTCACATATACCTTTGTTCCAGCCGGGTTTACTGCAACTCCCCATGGGTATTTTCCTACAGTCACCGTGGCAATAACCTTATTTTTTGTCGCGTCAATTACAGAAACATCGTACTCATTTGTCACATACACTTTTGTTCCCGCTGGATTAACTGCAACTCCGGTAGGGAGATTTCCTACCTTCACTGTGGCTGTGACCTTGTTTGTTGCAGTGTCAATAACAGAGACAGTGTTATCAAGAGTATTCGTCACATATACCTTTGTTCCAGCCGGGTTTACTGCAACTCCACAAGGATAATTTCCTACTTTTACTGTAGCTGTAACCTTATTTGTTTCAGTGTTAATTACAGAGACTGTCTTACTGCCTTCGTTTGCCACATATACTCTTGTTCCCTCAGGGTTAATTGCAACTCCCCAGGGCTTTTTTCCTACCTTCACCGTGGCTGTAACTTTGTTTGTTGCGGTGTCAATTACGGAGACAACGCTGCTTGCTTCTTTCGATACATACACCTTAGTTCCAGCGGGGTTGACTGCAACTCCATAAGGATATTTTCCTACAAGTACCTTGGCTGTAACCTTGTTTGTTGTGATATCAATTACAGTAACAGTGGTGCTACCGCTATTCGTAATGTAGGCGTATTTAGCCGTGCTTGAAGTACTTTGTGCAGTAGTTGCCGATGCAGTAGATAATGTCAAAATTAAAAATAAAACAATAGCTGTTGAAGCTAACGCTACTGAACACAGTTTTTTGTTCACTTTCATTGTCTCACTCCTAATATTTCGTCCTACATCCAGCAGGTAAATTGTTATTTCAAATATTTTCACTGATAGCTTTTTTGTGGGAACTTGCATTCCATCCCATACAAAACGACCACAAAAATGACCTGTCGTTTTTTTTATGATGATAGTTGGGCCATGTTAACATATGTTAAATACAGATCAAATTAATAGGGCATTTGAAAAGCGCTATCCTGATATCCTCTTCATTTCAAGGGAAAATATTCTAACCAAAAAACCTGGAATAATTTTATTACACGTTTTGAAAGTTATTGGTATCTTAATGTGTTTTTTAGACTTTAGTAAACTTTTCAACTTTCAGCAAATATATGAAACCCACTTTTTTCCGTACAGTTTGAAGAGGATACTTATCCTGAAAAATATCCAAATTTTAATGTCGATCTGCCAAATACAGGTTTTTTTCTAAAACTCAGTTCCAAAATCCAGGTATTTTTTTCGTTTTTGGATTTGTAGAAAACCTATCTAAATCATATTCAATAGGCTCTTGAATAAATAGTTAATAGTGTTTTAAGTAGTTCAGTTTAAACAATTGGAAGTTCTTGATTTCAGAGAATTTCTACATAACCACGTTTTTTAATTAACAGATTGAACCGAAGTTTATAAAATCATGAAAATTGGGATGTAGCTATAGATAATTTGCAGGTGTAATAAAAAATTTACTAAGTACCTGATCCATGTAGTTCAACTTTTACGTCATTCCATCTTGAACTCATCCACCGTTGGTAATTATATCTAGGACTTACACACTTGAGAATCGAAATCAATTACGGCAAATACTGTGGATTAAAGTCACATATTAGACAGTTAATGATCTAACACTGTTGATTTTTCACTTCAACTGCGTAAGTCATAATATCGTTTCCACATTATCTATAAGAACCATTATAGGAACTTTGTTATATTGATTATATGTTAGATCCTTCACGATAATAGATTAACTATATTTATTCCACGATTACTGATTTACCCTATATTTAGATTTTTTATATTAAAACGTTTTTAGTTCTTGTCCAAGGGCCTCTTTTTTGGTTACGGTCTCTGTTTTATGTATTACTTGATGCGGCTTTATACTATGAAATCCAAATTCAAGCTGAATTTACAAAAAACTCAGTATTCAGCCCATTCAAATTGTAAATCAAATGTAAATTTAAGGTAAACTCTTAGATTTAGACAAACTTTTAGACATTAGATAAAAGTTATACACAGTCAGTTTTTGAATTTCAACCTGATACAGAAGATTGAAGTTTCTTCACTCAGAAAAAGATAAAGGCACAGGGAACTAAGAAAAACTGATGCTAATTCTGAAAACAGAATAAGAGAAAACAGAAGTAAGGTCTGTTTCAGCCGCCCACTACGATTCTTCCATTGTGACCAGAACAGACCTTTGAGTTCATCACGTTTAGCCTTTATTTTTTCGTGTTTCAGTTTAAGAGTTTATTTGTTTTCAGAGTATATTTCCGGTCTTGTGTTTGTTGGCACCTTTATGAAGTTTGTCTTCGTTAAGTACTACTCCTGCTGCATTACTTCCTGTAAATGTAATCCTATAGAATCCCAGGAGGTTTACAACCGTTTTCAAAGTAGCAGTCACTTTGCCACTTTTATATATTTCCATTTTAATTTTGTACTACTTCCTGCTGCATTTGTTGCTGTGAGTTTAACCGTGTAAGTTCCTGCTGCTGAATATGTGTGTGTTGGACTCTTTTCTGTTGAATATTTCCCATCTCCAAAATCCCACTTCCATGAAGTTGGCGATCCTTTGCTCGTCTCCGTAAATGTTACCTTTAGTGGAGCGTTTCCTGATAGCGGCCAGCCCCAGAAATCTGCAGTTGGAACATCTGCAGTTGGAGCTTGTGAAGTTTTCACTATGATATACTTTGATTTTGTTGCTGTGTTGATGCCTACAGCATTGGTTACTTTAAGGGTTACTGTGTACTTTCCTGCTTTTGAATACTTATGAGTTGGATTCTGGTGGAATGACTTTGTTCCGTCTCCAAAATCCCATTTCCATTTCATGGGTGATCCGGTACTTTTGTCCGTAAATTTAACGTTTAATGGAGATTTTCCTGATGTTGGAGATGCAGAGAAGGCAGCAACGGGTTTTGATGTCACGGTTATATACTTTGATTTTGTTGCTGTGTTGATGCCTACCGCATTGGTTACTTTGAGAGTTACTGTGTATTTGCCGGCTTTTGAATACTTGTGAGTCGGATTCTGGTGGAATGACTTTGTTCCGTCTCCAAAATCCCATTTCCATTTCGTGGGTGATCCGGTACTTTTGTCAGTAAACTGCACTTTCATTGGGGCTTTTCCTGAAGTCGGTTTTGCAGAAAAAGCAGCAACTGGTTTTGTTATCACTTTTATATATTCTGTTTTTGTTACCGTGTTACTACCTACAGCATTCTTTACTGTTAAGCTAACAGTATATACTCCTGCTTTTGAATACTTGTGAGTCGGATTCTGGTGGAATGACTTTGATCCATCTCCAAAGTTCCATATCCACTTTGTGGGTGTTCCTGTGCTTGTGTCAGTAAATTTAACCTTCAGTGGTGCTTTCCCATAAGTTAGAGAAGCAGAAAATGCAGCAACAGGGAGGTTTGGTTCTGGTTCTTCACTTGAAATAGTGCTCATGTAAATATCGTAGTTTCCATTACGATTATCGGTATATACTACTCTGTTACCATAGATAGCAGGATCATCCCAACCATAGCTGGTAATTTTAAACTTCTGATTAGTGGAAAGATCGCACATGTATATACCATGATATTCCCCACCATCGTCCTCCCCACCATCATCCTTCCACAATATCCTGTTACCATAGATAGCAGGAGACACCTGGTTATCTGGACTGCTGGTTATCTGAGTTTCCTTTTTAGTAGAAATATCATACATATAGATATCATAGTTTCCTTCGCGGTCGTCGGCATATACTATCCTGTTACCGTAAATAGCAGGGTTGTCTGCTGGTCCGCTGCTGGTTATCTGAGTTTCCTTTTTAGTGTAGAGATCGTACATGTAAATATCATATTTATAATCATTATCTCGGTCATCCAGCCAAACTATTTTATTACCATAAATAGCAGGATTGTATGCTCGTCCATTGGTGGTGATTTGAGTTTCCCTGGAAGTGGAAAGGTCATACATGTAGATCTGCCAGTATTCCTCGTAACCATGTGTCCACACTATCTTGTCGCCGTAGACTGCAGAGTTCCCCGTATCTTCATACCCAGATTCATAATTAGAGATTTGAGTTTCCTTTTTAGTGGAGAGATCATACATGTAGATATTACAGCTTCCATTGCGCTTATCCGTCCACACTATCCTATTCCCATAGATTGCAGGATCCCATTGATATGATGTATTAGTGGTGATCTGAGTTTCGGTGACCGTGGGCGAACCGCTTTCAGCTGTAGCTGCTGATGCTGCGGAAGAAAATAAAAGCAAAACTAAGGATATTGAAAATAAGATTATTTCATAAATGGCCTCTTTTTTCTTCATTAAACTCACATATAGTATTCAGTTAGAAAAATTTAATTCAATTGTTAAACTTCTAGAAACTATACTTAAATTTTTTCATTTTTTAGTATATATTTATAAAAGTAAGTTTTATTTGCTTATTTATAAAAAAATCTAATTTTATAGGCTCAAATCTTTTAAATATATGGGAAGATACAATGCTAAAAAACGGAAAAAGAGAAAACATGATAAAAAGAAAAGAATAAAATGATAAAAAGAAAAGAATAAAATGATAAAAAGAAAAGAATGAAATGATAAAAAGAACAGAAAGAAAAAACATTAAAAATCAATAAAGAGAGAACAGTTTCCTGTCCACATTCTTCCAGGCAATTATTTGTGGGCAAAGTACGCCACACATTTGTCTATTTCTACCGCTTCGATCCTGCAAAAACTAACTCGAACTGTGTGATTCTGTTCTGTACGTATGTGCAAACGCTTAATGTTGAATACGTTCTATCTGTTGAATACATTCCATCTGTTGAATATGTTCCACTTGTTGAATATCTTCGATCGTGTTTGTTGAATCAGTTGGCAACATAGCCGTATCCATATCCTTTTGCTACCCAATTCTCAAGACTGTGATCAAATGGTTCTAATATGTTTGAGCCGGATCCTACCATAACGTAAGGCGATACAGCCCACATAACGTTATCATAAACATTAATTGATCCGTTTGCATTAAAACTCCCAATGCCTGCACTGCTGCTTGATCCTTTGAAATCGTGCATGATATTATGATGGACATTCACGTTCGTCAGTGAATTTACCATCTCAACGCAACACCATCCAGACTCGGCACTACCTGAAAACGTATTGTGATCCACTTCGATGTTTGTGCAATCGTTTATTCTGACACCTGTATTGGTTTGAACCTCAACATCACAGTTATACATTCTGGAATCCTTAGTACCTGATAAGAATCCTACACCATCATGCCCGGTCGAATGCATTCTGCAGTTATATACTTCTATTCCAGAGCTTTTAGTGATTCTTACACCATCACTATACAAATAGCGGGTGAATAAAATATCATGTATTTTACTATCCTTCGAAGACCGGAATTGTATGCAGTTTCGATAGCCTCCGTGACCTCCATCACCAGGCCCGGTCGCCGTACTTTTGAACTGAAGATCGCATACTTCAACGTTGGAGACACCTGACCCGAATATATATGCAGGTGCTCCTCCAGAGTTACAAACTGAACCGGTAGCAAATATTATTGTATCGTCGCCTGCACCTTTCAGTACCACATTAGATTTCAAAACTATGGGTGCACTTATCTGATAAGTGCCAGCACCAAGGAAAACATATCCAGAGTTACTTGATGTCGCTCCTGATGCTACGGTATTTATTGCATTATTAATTTCATTCTGGGCATCGGATCCAGACGTCGGATTTATAGTTATTGTTTTCTGTCCGCCTAAAGCAGCGGGCACGGTTGTTAAAATAAGACATATTATCAGGAATAGGGTTCCTACCTGCCTTTTTAGCATCGTATCACCTTTGGGTTGGATTTGGAATTTGGTTCTCTGCGATTTATGTGGGTCAGACATATTGCACACAGAGTCTCGCTCTCCAATCACATTATAGGGGTCAGTCATTGGAAGTGAGATTGGACATTAGAAGTTTTTGCTTTTATCATTCAAAACTTGTTACTGACCAAAGATGTTATTCTTCTGGTCAATACATCCTGTTTCACTAACTACGACCTCTAGCAAAGTCAACTTGATTAAAAAGTTTTTCTATTCCTCTTGTTTAATTACTAAGTTGACATTCCAGAATTAGAAATGTTATATTATAAAATAGTTTGTATTTTTTTAAAAAAATTTAAAAAATAAATACTGCAATATCTTAAAAAATCATAAAAGTTATTAAAGAGTAACTGAACTTACTTGAATACTTCTGCCATTAACCTCAAAAATTCGGAATAAAGCTATATAATTTTTAAGAAACTGGGCAATAAAATACTTTTGTTTTCCTTATAGTAACTGAAAATTTATATGACGAAACGTAAAACCCCTGAAATGTGTTAATGGCAACGTGCCAATTTTTCTGTAAAATCACAAATCTCAAGAGTCATTATATAAAAAATTTCAGGTAGAAAGATTAATTTTCTCCATAGTACACAACTTTCTCATTATTGGAATAAGCAAAAAAGTTAACGGAAAGTAGATAAAAGAAAGAGAACAGTTTCATATTCTCCTTTTATCAGAAAATAAATTGTGGGCAAAGTATGCCACAACTTTGTCTTCCTCTTCTTCATTGATCCTGCAAATTCCGAACGAACTATACGAGTTCAAACTGTAAGATCATGTACTGTAGTACGTATGTGCAGGACTCTTAACGCGGAATATATTATCTATTGAATATGTGTCGTGTTTGTTGAATTAGTTGTTAAGAGAGCCGTATCCATAACCTTTTGCGACCCAATTCTTAACGCTGTGGTCAGATGGTCCTAGTATATTTGAGCCTGATCCTACCGCAACGTACGGCGACACATTCCACATAACATTATCATGAACGCTAATTGATCCGCTTGCATGAATATTTCCAATGCCTGCACTGCTGCTTGAGCCTTTAAAGTCATGCATTATATTATGATGGACATTTGCATTTGTCAGTGAATTTTCCAGCTCAACGCAGCACCAGCCAGAACCGGTACTACCTGAAAAGGTATTGTGATCCACTTCAACATTCACGCAATTGTCTATCCTGACACCTGTATTGGTTTGAACCTCAACATCACAGTTATACATTCTGGAATTCTTAGTACCTGATAAGAATGATACACCGTCGTGTCCTACGGAATGCATCCTGCAGTTGTATATTTCTATTCCAGAACTTTTACTGATTCTGACACCATCACCGTACAGATAGCGAGTGAATAAAATATCATGTACTTTACTATCACTCGAAGACGTGAATTTTATGCAGTTTCTATAATCTCCGTGACCTCCATCACCAGGTCCGGTCGCCGTACTTTTGAACTGAAGGTCGCATACTTCAACGTTGGAGACACCTGGCCCGAATATATATGCAGGTGCTCCTCCAGAGTTACAAACTGAACCGGTAGCAAAGATTATTGTATCGTCGCCTGCACCTTTCAGTACCACATTAGATTTCATAACTATAGGTGCACTTATCTTATAAGTGCCAGCACTAAGGAGAACATATCCAGGGTTACTTGATGTCGCTCCTGATGCTACGGAATTTATTGCATTATTAATTGCAGTCTGGGCACCTGATCCAGACGTCGGTTTTACAGTTATTGTGTTCTGTGCGCCTAACACAGCGGGTACGGTTGTTAAAATAAGGCATGTTACCAGGAATAGGGTTCCTATCTGTCTTTTTAGCATCGTATCACCTTTGGGTTGGGTTTGGAATTTGAGTGGACTCAAAAAACCATAGGGTTAGAGCCTATTTTTTCCCAAAGCACATACGGTCGTTAAACTAAGGTATGCTGTCAGGAATAGGGGTTCCTGATTTATTTTTAGCATCGTATCACCTTTGGGTTGGATTTGGAATCTGCGTAAACTCAAAAAACTATAAAATAGTTATATTTCTCCAACAGTTGATACGATTGTTAAAATAAGACCTGCTATAAGGAATAGGGTTCCTGTCTGTCTTTTTAGCATTGTATCGCCTATAAGGTTGGACTTATTTGAGTAAACTCAAAAATCCAGGATAATCGCATACTCTTTCCCAGATATTTCTCAAAATTCCATATTACGTACTCGTAATGTTTTTCCGAACTATCTAATTAGACCGAGTTCATATCAAATATCTAATTACGCCGGGTCTATACGGTAATTCAAAGATTCTTATTACGTCTGCGTAATATTTTTGAATCTATCCATTCAGTTCTCTGCGATTTATGTGGGGCAGACACGTTGCACACAGAGTCTCACTCTCCAATCACATTATAGTGATCAGTCATTGGAAGTGGGGCCGGATATTAGAATTTTTGGCTTCTATCATTCAAAACCTGTTACTGGCCATAGGATGTGATTCCCTCTGGGCAATAATTACTTTTTTACTAATACGGCCTTTAGCCATGTCAACTCTTCTGAAAGGTTTTTTCCTCTCTGTTCTTTAGCTAAGTTGACATCCAGGGTTTATACAGGTTATATTATAAAATATTTTTGTATTTTTTAAAAAAATCTAGGAAAGTATGCAATATACAGCACTATAAAGTTATTAAAAAGTAATTAAATATTATGAAACAGCTTGATTGTATCTATCTTTCCGCAAGTGCAATAAGAAGCTGTACTATGAATTGTGTCATAAGCTACCTTTTCCATTTGAGGTAAGTCTAATGTGACATGCATAAATGGTAATGTTTGTGTGTGAAGCTCACACGACAATATTAAGAACTCAAGGAACCTGACTTTGATATATCACTAGTAAAAATATTCAGGTACCCAGCGAAAGATTCTGGGTATCATAATTTTATCTGACACAGTTTCCTCTATCAACGACCCAGAAATACTTTATGAATTTTAATTTTAAGTATGTGTGAGTCGTATAATAGTATATTGGAAGTATAATCATATATAACTTTTTATCGCCCCAATTTTTTAAATATAATAATTAACTGTTATTTTTAACATAACATGAAAATACAAAATTGAATTGGCACCCACTACTCCTATTGATTCTCTGCTTCTTATCAAATTTAAGCTTTGTATGGTAATTCACTGATCAGTTTAGCAATAGTTTGAAAAACCATAATTAGGACAACTTTACTACCCAAGGTAATGACGAGATCAATAATCAAAAAAGGGTGAATTGAAAAGTACTTTCATTTCTTTGTGCTTGTTATTAGAAGAATATCATATGCGTTTAGTCTGATAGTTTAATATTAAACATAAAAAGTATAAACCAAACATAAAAAATACAGCAGGTTACTTCTGTTCTAATACAATGAAAACAACGAAAGAATCTGAGAATTGAACAAGAAGAGCTAAATTGAACAAGAAAACAAAAACAAATAAAGCCCCATGGATAAATGCAACAACGAGTAAAGTCTATCAAAATTAACGTATAAATAAAAGTTTGAAATAAAAATTTGGTGGGGCCGCTGAGATTTGGACTCAGGTCGCAAGACCCCCAGTCTTGCAGGATGGACCAGGCTACCCTACGGCCCCGCAGAGCAGGTTGTACTTCCTCAATGGCAAACCTCTTTGTTCACCATCGTTAACTATTGTAATCAAATATGTAGTATAAATGAGTATCGGTGGAAGAGCGTAGAGAAATTCTTTTCACTATATTTTTTACAATAGTCCATAACTCATAGACGTCATCCTTATCTGAATTTCTTAGTAGAATCTACTCTATTACGGTTTTTGGAAATCAGCTTCTTAAGGCTTACCCAATATGCTTTTTGCCCTAAGGACTCTCTGGATAATGGTAATGTGGGAAAACACAGCTACAAGTACCAGAGCCCAGCTTAGAAAACCTGAAATTCCGCCCAGGGCCAGGAGAATCATTCTTTCCGTACGTTCGGCAATTCCTACTGACAGTTTCCGGCAGCCTGCGGATTCCGCACGGGCACGAGTGTAACTTACCAGGAAAGAGCCTATCAGGGCAAAGCCTGCCCAGAGCCAGCCTTCTATTTGCACAATCGGGGGAAGGACAAGCCTGCCGTTAACCGCGCCTGCTATTATTCCTAAGAACATTAGACCATCGGAGTACCGGTCACAAACCGAATCGAGCACGCCTCCAAAAGGCGTAATTCGGCCTTTTGCCCTTGCAACTCCTCCGTCAAGGACATCAAAAATCCCGCTAAAAAGAATAAGAAGACCACCTGCAAAAGGTTTGCCCAGCGCAAATGCTGCCCCTGCAGCGATGCTTACGGCAAAACCCAGCAACGTGAGGGTATTCGGAGATAAGGGAATCAGGCGGGCAATAGGAATTATCAGCTTTCTTGCGCTGTTTTTGAGTTCGTTGAAGATATTTAACCCCTTCCTTTTACTGGCTGCGTATATAGCTACATATAGATGATAGTATGGTTGAATATTAGCTTATCTTTTTTGGGAATAAACCTGTCCGCACTTCTAATCTGTTATTAAGGTTTTCCTGAAGTTCATGAACAGTTATCCGGACAGAATGTAGACAGGGGGAATAAAAGAATTTCTGTCAAAAAGAGAATGTTTAAAGATTTTCTGGCAATTTTAAAGGATTTTTTCAGTTACTTACTGACTTCGCAGTAGTTTCTGAGTGGTTTTTATGATCTCTAAGCGGTTTGTGAGTGATTCTCGTGAACCTTTAAGTGGTTTCTAGGGTTTCTTTCAAGAAATAACTTATAAAATTCATATCAAGGAGGAAGCTTTAAGAATTTCCTGTCAAAAAGGAAGTTTTAATGATCCCCTATTAAAGATATCTGTTAAAAATACCTGCTAAAAGTACCTGTAAAAATAGCTGTTAAAAATACCTGTTAAAAATGGACATTATAAAGAGACAATAAGTCGCATGAATTTAAAATGATATGGAGTTAAAAATGGACATCGTAGAAAAACACAGGTCAGAGTGTAAAGAATGTGGACAATGCTTTAAGGTTTGCCCTCGCTACAATGACCCGGGTTTGTTTAACCGGTTGTATGGATATCTGGAAGGAAAATCGGAAATTGATGCAGACTATCTGCTGCGCTGCCTTACCTGCGGGCTCTGTATAAATGCCTGCCCAGTGGGATTGGGAATAAAAACGCTAATTTCTCCTGCTAGGAAGAAGTGGGTCAGTGAACATGGACTTACCGACAGGCAGACAATGCTAGACCCTGGAGCTGAGAACAACCTCTTTAAGAAGATTGCCGAGCTGGACGAAACTCCTGCGTATAAAGAAAGTTCAGGTTCAGTAGTCTATTTTCCTGGCTGTGCAGGTACGTATATTAACAAAATTATGGCACAGGCTGCGATTGCGCTGCTGGATAAGGCCGCAGTCGATTATACTGTTCTGAGTGGGGTCGAATACTGCTGCGGAGCCGTATCTGCGGGAGCCGGAGATCCAGGTCCTATTCACAGGAACGGACAGCGGAACATTGAAGAAATCCGGAAAAGGGGAGCTAAAACTCTCATTACAGCATGTCCTGGCTGTTTTAAGGCATTTAAAGATATCTACCCTCGAATTTTTGGGAAACTTGATTTTCAGGTGCTGCACGTTTCCCAGTACCTTGAGCTTCTTATAAAGGAAGGAAAACTCACACCTGAAACTGTGCTCAAGCATAAAGTCTTTTATCATGATCCATGTCATCTGACCAGGGCAATGGGAGTATATCAAGAAGCAAGAGATGTGCTTGAGCAAATTCCTGGCACCGAACTTGCCAACAAAACCCCTGAAAATTCGGCATGTTGCGGCTATGGAGGTGGAGTAAGGGTCAATTATCCATCTGAGTCCCTGGATGTGGCATCTGACCGCTACAGAGCTGCCGAAAAAATGGGATGTGATATAATTATCACGAATTGCGGGGGCTGCATGCAGAATCTTATTGAAGCCGGACAGAACGAAAAAATAAGAGTTTTTGACCTTGCCGAATACCTTTCCCTCGCCTGCGGAATAAAAATCGAGAGGGAAGATCCTAAAATGCTGAAACTCGTCAACAGGGCTTATAAACTCTGTATTTCTGGATATGGAGGCTCAGAAGGCTTATAATCTACCTTTTACTCCCCATATCCTTTTTGATTTCATTACTTTTTTGATTTCACTATCTTTTTGATTTCACTATCTTTTTGATTTCATTATTTTTTTGATTTCACTATCTTTTTGATTTCATTATTTTTTTGATTTCACTATCTTTTTGATTTCACTATCTTTTTGATTTCATTACCTTTTTGTCAAAAGAAACCTGTCATTTGCAACATACAGGACAGATGTAAAGCTGGCAAGATCTGTACCCACTGTGATTACATGATAAAAAGTCTCGTGACTCATGAAAGGCTCTTTCTGTAGCTTATTTCAGCTTTGCGATTAAGGAACTATTTACTAATCCTTTCCCTTTACGAATCTGTTCCGGAAGCTTCCAAATTAAGGTAACTATAGATGACATACCTTTTTTTTAACGAATAAAAAGATATATATATTGTCACATAGTACAATGATTGCCGGCTATCTGATTTGAAAGGACGCAAATAGAGATAAAGGTAAAAGGGTGAGACAAATAGCAGTCTACGGAAAAGGAATTACTGGAATGTCCACTGCAATGCAAAATCTGACTACGGATTTTTCGACCATAGGCAACAAAATTTTGCTTGTAGGGTGGACTTGAGAGCAGATTTCACCAGAATGCTACTGGTGATCTGAACCGGAATAAACTTTATAAAAGTACACTTTCGATATTTAATATTTATATTTTTTGATAATTCTATTTTATTTTCTTCCTTAATATACTAGGAGTTACGCAGTTGGCTCCTAGCATATTGTTTTTTCCAAACTTTCAAATATTTGAATTAATTTAACGTGTATTGGGGATTCCTTAAGTATTCTGTCACTGCCACTCTTCTAATTTTCATAGCACTTTCAAACCAGGATATTCCACTTTTGATTCTTTGTAATTCCAGTCTAAGAAAAGCTCTTAATGAGAACATTATATGTGCTCTTTGTGATTCTTCCTTTCTTGCCTGACATTTTTCGACACCACAGAACTGTTTTATTCCCCTATGATATTCCTCAATTTTCCATGACTTCTTTGCCAAATCTTCACGTTTTGCTTCATCCATCTCTTGCACATCTGTAACCCAGTGTTGCGTGTCTCCATTTTTTGAAACTATCCTAAACACCTTTACAAATCCATATGCTTTGAGGTGAACCACACGTCCTTTTGGAGGAATATCTACTGTTTCAAGTGGCACATTTCCCTTGTTGTCAGGATTTACCAAACGATTATTTTTCAATCTTGTAAGGAAATGCCACTCTTTCTGTCTAATGGCTTTAAGGTTTTTCACACTTGCATACCATGTATCAAATAAAACGAATTTGGGATTAAAACCACGTTCTTCGGCCTTGTCAAGCATATCACGGAAATGGTCATTCTTTGTTTTGTCGTCTACATCGATGTTATAAATTCGAAAATCGATAGGTATAACGGTTGTACCGTCAGTCCAAACTAAGGTAACCAGGCCTATTCCCTTTACAGTACGATGATGTTTTCCACTCCACATACGACGAACAAAAGCAATTTCTTCTGCGTATGGTTTATCTAATGTTGAATCATCAACAATTAGGTATCCTCCCTTAAGCTTGACATAACTTTTTACTTCCTCCCATAGTGCTTCCGTGTCTGGAGGTTGCCTTTGAAGGCAACGAGTAAAAGCATCATGAGAAGGAGCATTAGCTATGTCTGGATAACATCTAGCAGCTTCAGTACAGCTAAAAACGTTAGAAGCCGCAATGAGAAAATTAATGTAGTCAATGTCGGTACACTTAGGTGGATTTATGTCCATAACTCCGTACGTTTTTAGAGAAACACTAAGCCATAAGTATATTTATAAAGATATCAAGTTTTCGGCATTTTAACTGCGTAAGTCCTATATACAAATAAAACCGGAAAAACCAAAAACTATAAATATTACCCCCAAATTCATTACAGAATTTTTAGAAAAATATATATATTCGAATGACCAACAAAGTATTAGAGACATCTGAGAAATGAGTTATCAGACGGGATTAAAATGGCACGAAAAACACTCCCTCTGCTAAAACACTCATGAACCCCAATCAGCGTAATCATGAATTCCTCATGATTTTATTGTCTCGCTTGAGGTGATCATGGCTTCCCACCCATGGTGATCGTGAGTTTCTTCCTGTATATTCATCGCTTCACCCAGAAGCATGAGCTTACAGCCTGAATGTTCACGAATAATCGTGACAGAATAATCGTGATAATTACAGGAGAGAAGTCTCTATAGTTCAAAAACTAAAACGGAGGATGCAACATTAGCAAAGAAGAATTGCTTCAGGAACTTGCAGATGCTATAATTTCCTGCAAGAAGGATACAGTACTCGCTGTAGTTGAAAAAGCTAAAGGAGAACTGGAACCTTCCGAAATAATAGAAAAAGGACTTGCAGCAGGCATGAATGAGGTTGGTGTCCGTTTCGAGAGAGGAAAATTGTTTCTGCCACATGTGATGATGGCTGCCGATGCGATGACTGCAGGAGTTGCAGCTCTTAAGGATCTTATGCCTGAAGGGGCTTCCGGCTCAAAGCTCGGTGTTATTGTGAACGGTACCGTAGAAGGTGATGTTCATGATATTGGAAAGGCAATCGTATCCACAATGCTTCAATCTGCCGGCTTTGAAGTACATGACATTGGCCGTGATGTTCCAATCAGGAATTTTATTGAGAAGGCAAAGGAAGTCAATGCTGATATGATTGGAATTTCCGCTCTTATGACCACAACTCTCCAGGGACAGAAAAGTGTAATTGAGCTCCTCAAAGAAGAAGGACTCAGAGATAAAGTAAAAGTCATGGTAGGCGGTGCACCTGCAACCCAGGCCTGGGCTGACAAAATCGGTGCAGACTGCTATGCTGAGAATGCAACCGAAGCTGTTGCAAAAGCAAAAGAGCTGCTGGCTTAAATCATTCTTATTCGGAGGTTATAAAAATGGCAAAAAATAATGCAGTTGCTGGATTTAATGCACTTAATGGCGTAGAATTAAACCTTTTTACCACTGACGAACTTAAGGCAATTCACTATGCAACCATGGAAGTTCTGATGGACCCAGGAATTCAGGTTTCTGACCCAGAGGCAAGGCAGATCTTCAAGGAAAATGGCTGCGAAGTTAATGAAAAGACAAACGTTGTAAAGATCCCTGAATATCTTGTAAGAAAAGCTCTTCAGCTCGCTCCCTCCAGATTTGTACTCTGGGGCCGTGATAAAAAATTCAACACTGTACAGGAATGTGGTGGTAAAGTACACTGGACCTGTTTCGGTACCGGTGTTAAGGTCTGCAAATACCAGGATGGCAAGTATGTGACAGTCGACTCCGTCGAAAAAGATATTGCAGACATCGCAAAACTCTGTGACTGGGCAGAAAACATTGACTATTTCTCACTGCCAGTCTCTGCAAGGGACATTGCAGGTCAGGGTGCACAGGATGTCCACGAAACACTTACCCCTCTTGCAAACACCGCAAAACACTTCCACCACATTGACCCTGTTGGCGAAAACGTTGAGTACTATCGGGACATTGTAAAGGCCTATTACGGTGGGGACGAGGAAGAAGCAAGAAAGAAACCTATTTTCTCCATGCTGCTCTGCCCTACCAGCCCACTTGAGCTCAGTGTAAATGCCTGTCAGGTCATCATCAAGGGTGCCCGCTTTGGAATTCCTGTAAATGTCCTGAGTATGGCAATGTCAGGTGGTTCTTCTCCTGTATATCTTGCAGGCACTCTTGTAACCCACAATGCCGAAGTTCTTTCAGGAATAGTACTTGCCCAGCTGACAGTACCTGGAGCTAAAGTCTGGTATGGAAGTTCCACAACTACCTTCGACCTCAAGAAAGGTACAGCACCTGTTGGATCTCCTGAACTCGGTCTTATCAGTGCTGCAGTTGCAAAGCTTGCCCAGTTCTACGGCCTTCCCTCCTATGTGGCAGGTTCCTAGTCTGATGCCAAGGTTCCGGACGACCAGGCAGGCCACGAAAAAACTATGACCACTCTTCTGCCTGCTCTTGCCGGTGCCAACACCATCTACGGAGCTGGAATGCTTGAGCTCGGAATGACATTCTCAATGGAACAGCTTGTTATTGACAATGATATCTTCAGTATGGTTAAGAAAGCCATGCAGGGAATTCCTGTCTCGGAAGAAACTCTTGCAGTCGAATCTATCCAGAAAGTAGGCATCGGAAACAATTTCCTGGCCCTTAAACAGACCAGGCAGCTTGTGGATTACCCGTCCAACCCAATGCTCCTTGACAGACACATGTTTGGAGACTGGGCTGCAGCAGGCTCAAAAGACCTTGCAACAGTTGCACACGAAAAAGTAGAGGACGTTCTTAAAAACCACCAGGTAACCCCAATCGATGCAGACATTTTCAAGGACATGCAAGCAATTGTGGACAAGGCTGACAAAGCCTTCAGAGGCATGTAATTAATATTCAGATATTCAGGAGATCTAAAAATGGCAAACAAAGAAGAAATCATTGCAAAAGCAAAAGAAGCAATCACCGATTTTGACGATGAACTTGCAGAAGAAGTAGCAAATGAAGCCCTTGCTGCAGGAATTGACCCCGTAGAGCTTATTGAGAAAGGCTTTACCGCAGGCATGGAAGAAGTAGGAGAAAAATTCGGCCAGGGCGAACTTTTCCTGCCACATGTACTTGCAGCTGCTGAGGCAATGAATTCCGGTATAAAAGTTATCACCCCTGAAATGGAAAAGCGCAAGTCTCAAACCAAAAGCCTCGGAACCGTTGCTATCGGAACCATCGAAGGCGACATCCACTCCATCGGAAAGGATATTGTAGCTTCCATGCTTAACATTGCAGGTTTCAAAGTAGTGGACCTCGGAAGAGATGTCCCAATTAACACTTTTGTAGAAAAAGTAAAAGAACTCAAACCCCAGGTTGTTGCATCCTCCGCACTTATGACAACCACGATGGTCAACCAGATCCAGATTGAGGAACAGCTGAAAGAAGCAGGTGTTCGCGACCAGGTAAAGACCATGGTCGGTGGCGCTCCTGTTACCCAGGACTGGGCAGACAAGATCGGCGCAGATATCTATGGTGAAAGCGCTAATGACGCAGTCGCCAAGGTAAAAGCAGCCCTGAATGTCTGATAAAGCAGCCTTAAAAAACGGTTTTAACTGCAGAAAATGTATTCAAGCATACATTTTCTGCAACACTCTATTCTGTGCATTTTTGTGAGACTGTAGCTCAGTATATAGATAGAACAGTTCTTGCAAATCGTATTGCCCAAGGGAATATTACAAAAACTGCTAAAAAACAACAGTTGAATAGAAGTTTGAACCTAAGTTGAAAAATATTCCTGAGATATGAGACCCGCAAAAGGAGCTTTTGGGCTGCACTTTCAGGTTGTGGAGATGGACTGGAGATTATGTCCTGAGGGAACTCCACAGCGTTCTGAAAAATGGAGGGAGTTTTCGTGGATTTGAAAGCTTTAAAAAAACAGGAAAGTAAAAGAAAAATCAGTAAAGGGTACATGTGGGCCTTTTTCTGTGCTATATTCTGGGGAATCTGGTATTTGCCAGGAACCGTTGTTTGGGTTCTTAACCCTTTTGATGAAATGAGTAGTGCTATCGCTAAAACAAGTGGAGACGGCATATCTCTTGTTGTGACTGCCGTACTGATTACTGCCTTTAATGCATTGGCTGTCATGCTGGCACTTATGGTCTGGAACGGAGTACTTGGAAAATACGGAGAACTCGTAAGGACTCTTAAGGAATTCCATCCCTGCTCCAAGTGGTTCTTCCTTGCTTCTATCTTCGGTGGTCCTATGGCAATTCTAGGTTCTTTCATTGCTATGGGCTTTATCGGGGGATCATTTGCAGCTGTTGCAGGCCTTCTTTACCCTGTAGTGGGTTCAATTCTTGCTTACTACTGGTATGGAGAAAAGATTTCCAAGAGGGCGGCAATCGGTATTGCAGTCATCGTTCTGGGAGGTATTTCTATTTACGGTGGTGGACTTTTTACTGAACTTTCTTCAGGTAACGTCCCCTGGATAGGATATCTCGGAGGTTTGATGGCGGCTGCCGGCTGGGGCATTGAAGGTGCAATTGCAGGCAAAGGTCTTGATATTGCAGAACCGGATGCCGGGTTGACTCTTCGCTTCCTTGGTGAGAACATAATTTGGTGGATCATCATTGTGCCAGTTCTTGCACTTGTGGGCTTTCCGATGTACTCGTTTGCACTGCAGGCATTTGATCCTTTGACCATACTGATCTTGGTCTTTGCAGGTATCACCTTTGGTTTCTGCTACGTTACATGGTACAAATCTTTTCCACTTATAGGAGTTGGGAGAGGCCAGGGAATTGGAAACCTCTATGGACTCTGTGCTATCATCTTCTTATTCCTCTTCTTTGGAGATGTTCCGGATTGGACTATTATTATAGGCGGTGCTCTCTGTATCGCTGGAAGTTTCATTATGTTTACTGAAGACGCAAGTGAACTTGAAACTCTGAGAGGTGAGTAAAGTGAGCAAAAATCGTCCTATCAAGTTCAGAATCCTGGAACTTTTCCTGGACGGAAACGAACACTGGAACTATGAAATCGTTTCGAAGATCCAGGAAGAGTACGACATGAGGAGCAATTTCCAGAGAGACAGCATTAACTTTGACATCATTGAACTGGCGTCTGGAGGAATGCTGAAGGATGTGGAGCAGAAAGTTGACGAAAACGGAATCTACAAAAAAGGCTTTCTACTGCACAAGTATATGATAACAGATTTCGGCAGAGTTCGAGGCTCTGATGCCTGCTTCAGATATGTTTGATTCAATGGAGGATAAAAATATGACGCAAACAGCAGCGGCTTTAGCAGCTTACAATGCATATTGGGCAAATTCCTTCATACCGGAAGCAAAGATTCTGTGGATGGTTTTGATCCTTATTCTGGCGATAATAGCTCTCTGGCAAGCCAGAACCTTTGTATCCCAATTCTGAACCCCAGAATACAGTTTTCTAAATCTGAATTAAAATAAAAAGAAAGGAGACTAAAAATGGCAACTGAATACGCTTTGCGTATGGGAGACGGTAAACGTGTCTACCTTACCAAAGAAAAAATTGTGTCTGAAATTGAAGCCGGGACTGCAGATGCTGCCGATCTCGGTGAAATTCCGGCCCTGAGCGCCAATGAAATGGACAAGCTTGCAGAGATCCTCATGATGCCCGGCAAGACTGTTAGTGTCGAACAGGGTATGGAAATTCCTGTAACACACGACATCGGTACCATCAGGCTTGACGGTGACCAGGGCAACAGCGGTGTTGGTATTCCTTCCAGCCGTTTAGTTGGCTGCATGACGCACGAGCGTGCTTTTGGTGCTGACACAATGGAACTCGGGCACATTGATTACAGCTTCAAGCCTGTCAAACCTGTTGTATCAAACGAGTGCCAGGCAATGGAAGTCTGCCAGCAGAACATGGTTATTCCGTTGTTTTACGGCGCAATGCCAAACATGGGATTGTATTATACTCCTGATGGACCTTTCGAGAACCCTGGCGACCTCATGAAGGCTTTCAAGATTCAGGAAGCCTGGGAATCAATGGAACATGCTGCAGAACACCTGACAAGAGACACTGTCTGGGTTATGCAGAAACTCTTTGCCTCCGGTGCCGATGGGGTCAACTTCGACACAACCGGTGCAGCAGGCGACGGTGACATGTATGGTACACTCCATGCGATTGAAGCCCTCAGAAAAGAGTTCCCTGATATGTACATTGAAGCAGGCATGGCTGGAGAATGCGTACTTGGTATGCATGGAAACCTTCAGTACGACGGAGTAACCCTTGCAGGTCTCTGGCCTCACCAGCAGGCTCCTCTTGTTGCAAAGGCTGGAGCAAATGTTTTCGGACCAGTATGCAACACCAATACCAGCAAGACCTCAGCCTGGAACCTTGCCCGTGCAGTTACTTTCATGAAGGCAGCTGTCGAAGCATCTCCAATACCATGTCACGTTGACATGGGAATGGGTGTGGGCGGAATACCGATGCTTGAAACGCCTCCAATTGATGCAGTTACAAGGGCGAGCAAAGCAATGGTAGAAATTGCAGGCGTAGACGGCATATAGATCGGGGTCGGCGACCCTCTGGGTATGCCGATCGCACACATAATGGCTTCAGGTATGACAGGAATGAGAGCTGCAGGAGACCTTGTTGCAAGAATGGAGTTCTCAAAGAATATGCGCATAGGCGAGGCAAAAGAATACGTAGCAAAGAAACTCGGGGTCGACAAGATGGACCTCGTAGACGAGCACGTTATGCGCGAACTGCGTGAAGAACTCGATATTGGTATTATAACGTCAGTACCAGGCGCTGCAAAAGGTATTGCTGCAAAGATGAACATCGAAAAGTTGCTTGATATTAAGATTAATTCCTGCAATCTCTTCAGAAAGCAGATAGCTTAAGGAAATAATTCAGGTAGAAGCCTGAATGTTCCTCGACAGCAGGGATAAACAAGATCAAGATTGAACAAACTTGGACCTGCCAAAAAACAGCAGTAAAATAACTATAAACTCTTCAGGCAGGTCCGAAAAGTTCTTCCTTATAAAATAGCGACCACCTTTCCTGCTGTCATTTTCTATTTTTTTGAGAGTTTACTTATTATCCTGATACATCCATCGAATCTTCAACTGTAACCTGCTCTTCCTTGTAGCTATTGCTGTATCTGGCAAGGTATTTGCACCTGGAGAAAACTTAGTATTTACAATCTTAATAACCTGTTTATTAGCAATCAGAATTGCTGGTTGTATGTCTGCAGAGGGGTTGTATGTCTGCAGAGGATGAGTCCCCCAGTAATACCAATGAAGCAGTATCCCTGCAATTTCTAGAATTTTGTCAGTTTTTACATTGAAATGAAACTGCCACCGGAAAGGATGACGTTACTGTAGACCAAGCAAAGGAAATTGCGTTTACTCATGATGGACTTACAAAAGCCGAGGTTACTTTTGTTAAAGCAAAACTTGACACCGATGATACAGGCAAGAATATTGTTAACCAGAGCTATCCAATTTTCCAGAGTTTCACATCCATTCTTTTCTTTCTTAATGTTTTTTTATGGTCCTATAACTTTATATTGTTTTCACATAGCTTGTCTTTCTCTACTCACCATTTATTTCCATATTCGACCCATTTCGAAATATTTATATATTTTTACATGCTTTTATTTATTGGCAAATAAAGTTTACTTGATTTGTTTACTAACGTGCCATATTAAATCTCCGTAAATCTGCAGACTCCTGAATTAATTTGCCTTTGAACCTCCATTAATTTTTCTCCTTTTTTATTTTTTGCACCTGAGATTTCTTTTTGATTCCATTTATATCTTTTATTGCCAAAAAACGCAAAATATAAACAGGCTCCGGTTCCTTGCCTTCTAGCCCAAGGTTTATTAGTTGAAACGATAATTATGCAGGGAATTCAAAGTTTTTCGTTCAAACCTTTTTTGAAAAAGGCTTGCAATAACTACCTAGGGATTCAATAGTATTCTAGAGGTTTTCGACAAACCTTTTTGAAAATGGTTGTACCATGCTTCTTAGAGGGGTTTTCGCTCAAGCCTTTTCAAAAAAGGCTTGATTCTGGTGAGAAATATGGCTGACACAATTCACTGGGCAGACGTCATAGCCGAAGACGTGTTAAAAAAGAATGGCAAACATCTTGTTGCCACAGGCATTACTCCGTCGGGGAACATCCATATAGGCAACATGAGAGAAGTCGTGACTGCCGATGCTGTTTACCGGGCTCTGGTTGATAAGGGAGCGAATGCGGACTTTATCTATATTGCTGACAATTATGATCCCCTACGCAAGGTTTACCCATTCCTTCCCGAGAGTTACGTAGAACATGTGGGGAAGCCCATCTCCGAAATTCCCTGCCCCTGTGGAAACTGCGCAAACTATGCCGAGCATTTCTTGAAACCTTTCCTGGAAGCCCTCAGGCGACTGGGCATTAATCCTAAGGTTTACAGGGCAGACGAGATGTATAAGACAGGTAAATACACCGAAGCAATAAAAACTGCCCTTGTTAAAAGAGATGCCATTGCAAAAATCCTGGAAGAGGTATCGGGGAAAACCGTAGCTTCGGATTGGAGCCCTTTTAATCCCAGATGCGATCAATGCGGAAGGATCACAACAACGAAGGTAACGGGTTTTGATCTGGAAGCTGAAACCGTGGACTATGTCTGTGCATGCGAGCACTCCGGAACCGTACCCATGGCGGGGGGAGGAAAACTTACTTGGCGCGTAGACTGGCCTGCCCGCTGGTCAGTTTTAGGAGTTACTGTCGAGCCTTTCGGAAAAGACCATGCTTCGAGAGGCGGTTCTTATGATACCGGAAAGAGAATAGTAAAAGAAATTTTCGGGCACGAACCTCCGTACCCAATTGTCTATGAGTGGATAATGCTTGGTAAACAGGGGGCGATGTCTTCTTCTACAGGGGTCGTTGTCTCGATTTCGGACATGCTGAAAATCGTACCACCTGAAGTTCTTCGCTACCTGATCATTCGCACAAAACCTGAAAAACACATTCAGTTTGATCCTGGACAGCCTCTCCTCTCCCTTGTGGACGAATACGAACGACTCAGGACGCAGTTCAGGGAAAATGATCCTTCACTTGGAACTTTTCAGGGAAGAGTGTATGAACTTTCCAGGGCAACCGGGGTCTGCCAGTCTGAAATTCCCTTCAAGCAGATGGTGACTATATATCAGGTAGCAAGGGGAGATTTTGACCAGGTACTGAAAATCGTAAAACGTTCAGGTTTTTCAACTGAAGATAAAAAGTGTATAAAAGAACTGGCAGATAACGTATCGAAATGGCTAAAACTCTATGCTCCACCCTTTGCCAAGTTTAAAGTGAAAGAAAAAGTACCTGTACAGGCAGCAACACTGTCCGAGCTTCAGAGAGCTTTTCTTTCAGCCTTTGCAGCCCTTATTGAATCCAGAGACGAAATTAGTGGAGAAGAATACCATATGTTGGTCTATTCTGCAAAGGACGAAGGTTCCGAATTGAACAGACGGATTGCAGAAAAGCTGAATGCTCATGCTCCTCAGGTTGATCCCAGGGAGCTTTTCAAGGCTATCTATATTTCATTACTTGGGCAGAGTTCAGGCCCCAAAGCCGGTTGGTTCTTATCTTCGTTTGAGAAGGAATTTCTGGTAGAAAGGTTTGAAGAAGCTTCAAATTACAGTCCTGAAATAAACGTATAAACACGATAAATTGCAAAAATGGATGAATTGCAAAAATGGATGCATTGCAAAAATGGATGCATTGCAAAAATGGATGCATTGCAAAAATGGATGCATTGCAAAAATAGATGAATTGCAAAAATGGATAAATCGCAAAAATAGATGAATTGCAAAAATGGATAAATCGCAAAAATGGATAAATCGCAAAAATGGATAAATCGCAAAAATGAATAAATTGGATACATTTAACTTAGAAGATTCACAGGCAAGCTCCACGAAAAATCATTTTCTGGCCTGGGACAAAGAATATACCCACTTGAAATGGGGCGGTCCTGCCCCTATCCGGGATATCCAGGCTTATCTTCTGCTCGGATCCACGGTTCTTGATGCAGGTTCAGGAAATGGGAGATATCTTGGGGAACTTGCAAGGCATTACAACGCAGTAGGAATTGATATTTCTATAACGGCTCTTAATGGTTCCAGAGCTCGGCTTTCAAGGAGCGGCAGGTTTGCTGAACACCTTGGTGCAAGTATCTTGGACCTGCCCTTCAAAACCCATACTTTTGATGGAATTCTCTGTTACGGAGTACTTCAGCATCTCTTTAAAAAAGAAAGGGAATCCGCTGTTGAAGAGTTCAGTTCTATACTCCGAAAAGGCGGTTTTTTCTTCTTCGAGGCATTCGGCTATAAAGATATGCGTTGTGGAGGAGAACCTTCAATCCATTGTGAAGAAAGGACTTTTTCCCGACAAAACGGGATAATCTACCACTACTTTACTAAAGAAGAAGTCAGAACACTTTTCAAGGGATTTGAAATTATGGAGCTGGAAGATGTAATAAAAGAAAAAAATTTCAAAGGGAAAGTTTATAGAAGGCATCTGATAAAAGGAATCTTTAGGAAAACTTGAATGCCTTCCCTTTAAATTTTATCAAAAATTCTCCATGTAGCTTTCAGTCTTCCGTACAGTTTTTTGTCTAGCGGTTTATACGAAAGCTATTTTCAAATAACTCAGCACAATTATAACAAGCGCTCCGAAAATACCCCCGATTGCGCAGATAAGAACTGCTACCCAGGTAATTGCGATTTCAAGTCCAAGCAAAAGTTTTGCCGCCATAAGGACTAAGATTCCAAGTACTGCATTTATTGCAAGACTGGTTGCGGTCTGCAGGACTTTATACAAGATATAGGCCGCTAAGATTGCCAGAATCAGTACTAAAACTTCTATAATTCCAACTACCATAAATCATACTTAGGGATTCAACTTATTTATAATCATCACTGAGTTTTATAATACAGTTATGAGCCATAAAGATTACAATTCTGGCTTGGTAGGACGCCTAATAACGTTTATTCCAAAAATAAGGATCACCACAGACTTTTTTTCCTCAGGAAGCCTGGATAAACTCAGTAATAATTTTTTTGAGAGAGGTTTTGTCCAGATAAGCTCTTGCCTCAAGTAAATGGTTGGGATTTCCCAGTACCATTGCCGAAACTGCGGCACCAGGGCTGTAAAGACAGAGTACGGGAATTCCCTGTACAAGCGCCCTGCAGATTTCGTAACCCACACCCGTAGAAGGCACTGTTACTTCTGCAATCAGGGCATCGCTTTTTACGAGCAACCCCATATCTCTGGCATAGATTTCTTCTTCTGTCATTTTCATTTCGGTTTTTTCCAGCTCAGGGTCTGCAACGTGCCAGCTCAAAACTTCAGCTCCAGCCTCTTCGAGGGTATCAAACATAAACCTGTACGTCTCAAGCAGTTGCCTCCCTCCACGGATCGAGCCCGACAAAAAGATTTTTTTGCTTCTTTTTTCCGAAATCTCCATTTTCTCCAGTTTTTCCATAGTTTTTCCACCCTATAGTCAATTTTTCCGGCAATTCCGACTTTTATTGTACATCCTTTCCGGCAATTCCGACTTTTACTGTACACCCCTGAAATAATGTCCTGTAGTAAAGCCTTTTCCAAGCTTTTCGCAGTTTACCGGCCCCTTTTTCCCTGTTTCAAGGTAAGTATCAATTGCTCTCCTGTAAGCCCGGGTCACTTTTCGGATCTCGTCTGGATTATCCATTCCCAGAGTTTCAACTCTGAGGCTTGAAACTCCGCTTTCAAGGATTTCAGGGAGGTATTCAAGCATACAGAGCGATCTTGAGTTAAGTAGGTGCATCCTGCATTCATAGTCCATGAGCAGGGGAAATTCGTAGTTTTTCTCATCTACCAGTGTAAACTTTCCTGACCTGCATGGGGCACTACACTGCCCTTTATTGTTCCCAAGCAGCCCACCTGTAAGGCAGTGTTCGGACTCCATCAGTTCAAGCCTGCCGTAAACAATACACTCTGCAGGCCCATGAGACGCAATGCTTTTTAATTCCTCAAGGGTCAGCTCCGGAGAAATTACAGCCATCTGAGCACCTTTCTGCAATATAAAAGCAGAGGTGCGGCTGTTGAAGATGTTCAGAGGACTGTCCGCAATAAAAGGGATTTTCCCAGCTTTTGCGAGGCCAAGGGTTCCCAGGTTTGAAACAAGGACCCCGTCTGCTCCCAATTTCCTAACACGAGAGAAGATTTTTTTTACTGACTCCATTTTGGAATCTTTAACAAGCTTTGGAGTAATGAAATAGATGTCCTTGCCTGCCTTTTGAGTCTCTGATACTGCTTTCTCAAAAACGGAGTCAGATTCCTTTCCCTTTGCCGAGCCATCTTCTTGCTCTGTTTTTTTCGGCTTTCTGAAAAGCCCTTCGCCGAAATAAATCCTATCGGCTCCGCCTGCGAGTGCCCCTTCAAGTCCTTCAAGAGAATAAACGGAAACAGAGAGTGTCGGATGTATCGGAAGGCGCCCTTGAATAGTTTTTTCGGCTTCTTGGGATGCCTTTTCTACTGATTCTCTTTCTTCTGATCCCTTATCTATTGATTCTCTTTTTTCTGACCCCTTTTCTCCAGATTCGTAGGACTGTAGAGTATCAAGAGGTTTCCGCTTCCATCTGGAAATCCGCAGATTTTCAAGCTGCTCTATTGCTGTAGTCCTCAGCTCGTTCAACTGCCCTACAGGAATAAAAACATCTTCTTCCATTGTGACATGAAGTTCAGCAGCCTCAAAAATCGTATTTCCAAGTTTTGAAAGTTGTTTTTCGATGCGGACTTTTGAAGTTGGCTGCTTTTCGGCTTTCTCGACAAGATACTCGGACTCAATTGTTACTGTATTGGAATCCCTGTCTTTTACCTCAAGCCTGACAGGCCTTCCACATGAAATGGTTGCCGTGATATATACAGGGATTTTAGGCCTCAGGTTTCCGGACTCGCTTTCTTTTTTTAGGGAATCCATAAGCTTTTTGTCATGCGTCCTGTATACCGTGCTTCCTGAGGGTGCTCTTGAATCAAAGGGAATCTCCACCATATCTCCTACTCCTGCACTATATACTGGACCTTTTCTGGTATACATTGAGGATATGATTTTTCCTTTATCTTCAGGGCTGGTCTCTGCATTTTCAACCATTATCCCGTCTCCGAGACGAAGAGGTCGGGAAAGTTTTACCCGAAGACGGTTTAAACGCCTATCATATCCTGTAACCGTACCTGCTGGAACTCCACGGTTGTGGGGGTTTTCCCTGTTCATGAGCTCCCAACGCGGGTTTTCAAAAAAGTAACCCTGAGTAAAACCTCTGTTAAAGAGCTGGGTGAGTATTTCCTGCTCTTCTTCGGAAACGAAATACTCTGCAGGGTTTTCAATATACCTGTCAATCAAGCGGCGGTAAATCCTGACAACACCCGCAACATATTCCGGCCTTTTCATTCGGCCTTCTATTTTAAAAGATCCAATCCCGGCTTCTATAAGAGCTCCCAGGCCGGAGGTTGTGTTCAGGTCTTTTGGGCTTAAGAGGTAACTACCGGTTGTTTTGATTTTCTCCCCTTCACAGTACAACCTGTATTTTTTACGGCACGGCTGGGCACAGAAACCCCGGTTTCCGCTTCTCCCCCCTATGAGACTGCTCAGGAGGCACTGGCCGGAATAGGAAATACAGAGAGCCCCATGTATGAAAACCTCGATTTCAGTCCCTGTTCTCTCTTTAATTCTTTTTATCTCTTCAAGCGAGCATTCTCTTGAGAGCACAACCCTTTCGATTCCCATTTTTTTTGCAAATCCGACCCCTTCGCTATTATGTAAAGTCATTTGCGTGCTCGCATGCAGCGGAAGGTCAGGCAGATATTTTCTTGCAAGAGAGATAAGCCCTAGATCCTGAATTATTATTGCGTCAGTCCCAATTTCTCTCAGCCAGGAAAGCAACTTAAGTGCGCTTTCTACTTCTTCTTCCTTAAGTAGCGTATTTACGGTTACGTATACTTTCACGCCTCTCAGATGAGCATAATCGATGGCTTCTTCAAGCTCTTTCTCTGAAAAGTTTGACGCATACCCCCGAGCACTAAAAGCCCGAGCTCCGAGGTACACGGCATCTGCCCCATTTTCTACGGCTGCAATAAAAGCTTCCATGCCTCCTGCCGGGGCAAGCAGTTCCGGTTTTTCAGGCTTCATCAGATGGGATTAGAGATCCTGTCCTTAATTAAACTTTGGCATACTTTTCTTGCCTGCAGAACTCAGTAGTTAAAGGATTCAATAGTTAAAGGATTCAATAGTTAAAGGATTCAATAGTTAAAGGATTCAATAGTCATAACTCATGAAAAAATAACAATTAAAAAGGATAAAAAGAGATAAGAACGAATAAAGTCCAGCCTGAGAGATCTTTGCCGGACAGGCTGGATAATATGTCTCTGTATTATGCTTTCGGCCCTATTATGAAGTTCACAGTTCTCCCGGCTTTCTCATCTTTTGAAGCCTCGCAGAGCATCTTTCCATCAGGCATATGGCATTCACAGGAGTAGCCGAGTTTATCTGTTTTTCCCACGTGTCTGAAGTGTATTTTGCAGTATCCTTCCATACACCCCAACCCATACTTAACCCAGCCTTCAATGTCCGCTCCACCTTCACAGCTCCCTTCACATGCAATGAGCTCAAAGCTCTTTTCCTCATAAGATTCAATTTTAGCTGGAGCACGTTGGCCTTTTTTGAATTTCCCTTTCTCAATTCTCTCAGCCTGAAGTACAAGATCCTCGTCAGTGTTATTAAGAATCTTCAACTGCAAGCTCTCAAGAAATTCCATGGTTTCGGCTTCTGACATATATATCCCCCGATAATGGAGAATCCGGATACGAATTCCGAATAAGAAATTGTCTCTAAGAAATAAAAAAGTATCTCAAAATATATGAAAGCAAATATGAAAAAAATCACCGGAAAGACGAAAGTCGAGATCGCAAGGTCCAGATGACGAATTCTGAAAATCAGTCTTTTGAAAATCAGTCTTTTGAAAATCAGTCTTTTGAAAATCAGCCTTTTGAAAATCAGCCTTTTGAAAATCAGCTTTTTGAAAATCAGGATTCTCAAATAAGATATGCTTACCGTAAGTCCGTACAGATACAGAGCTTCTGTTTACAGGTACGGGGTACATACCAGGATACTTCTTAAAGAAGGCTTCTTCGAAGGTTCACACCGTAAAAATTGGCAAGTGCCCTTATCTAGGTGGAGCATCCGCAAGTTCTTCTTCTATATTTTCTGGCTCTTCCCTGAGTATGGCTTCGGCAATCTCCAATTTTCTCAACCAGCCAGAACATGGTAGCCTTAAATCCTCTCTCCCTGTCATTATGCGCATACAGTTCGGGCATCAACCCATTTTCAAAAAAGGCTTGAACGAAAAGAGACGATTCCGGTCATTACGCACATAAATCTCGGACATGGGTCTCTGAAATTCTGAGATCTCAATTTGTCTTCCCCACTCCCATCTTTTTCTGCTTTTTCTTTCAGAGCCTTACAGGAATTTCCCTTTCCCTCAGATATTCTTTGACTTCTTTGATTGAGTACTCCCTGAAGTGGAAGATACTTGCTGCAAGTGCGGCATCGGCTTTTCCAATTGAGAATCCTTCATAGATGTGCTGAGGATTTCCGACACCTCCTGAGGCTATAATTGGGATGTCGAGTTCTTCTGAGAGCTTTTTCGTAATAGGCAGGTCATAACCGGCACAAGTGCCGTCCCGGTCCATGCTTGTGAGCAGGATTTCTCCGGAACCCAATTCTTCTGCCCTTCTTGCCCACTGCACGGCATCGATTCCTGTAGCTTCTCTGCCTCCGTAAATTACAACCTCATACCAGGCAGGTGTTCCGTCTTCGAGCTCCAGAATAGTTTTGTCGGGATTATTCTTTATGTCAGTGTTTCGCTTGCAGTCAATCGCAGTGACGATACACTGGGCACCAAATATATCTGAGGACTCTTTGATGAAGTCAGGATTCTTGACTGCAGAAGTGTTTACTGAGACTTTATCTGCCCCAGCCCTAAGAATCTGGCGAATTGCATCAATGGAATTTATTCCTCCTCCAATCGTAAGAGGAATGAAAACCTCATCTGCAGTCCTTTCGATCACATCGATCATAGTTTTCCTGCCTTGAGCCGAAGCTGTAATGTCCAGAAAAACAAGTTCGTCTGCACCCTCTTCATTGTAGCGCTTGGCGAGTTCCACAGGGTCTCCGGCTTCTTTCAGGTCCACAAACTCAACACCCTTAACAACACAGCCACCTGCTCTGTCAAGGGTCACATCAAGGCATGGTATTATTCTTTTGGTGAGCATCTATGGGATAATAAATTTAACTTTTATTAAAAGCTTGTTGAAATTAAGTCAATGCCAGTCATAATACCAGTCCTGGATTAACGGCAGTAAGATCAATGGCAGTATTAGATCAATGAGTCTTATATATTAGTCTCTATCAACAGCAGTCCTGCTGTATCTGATTGAAGATCACGGATCAATTTTTGCAGACTTAAAAAACGGAATTAAGAGAAGATAAGTGAAGGTAAGTGAAAGTAAACAAAAGTGAGTGAAAGTAAACGAAGGTAAGTGAAAGTAAACGAAGGTAAGTGAAAGTAAACAAAAGTGAGTGAAAGTAAACAAAAATGAGTGAAAGTAAACGAAAGTCGCCAGCTCAGGAAATAAATCTGAACACGAAATCTGCATGCTCCAGTAGAATCTAACCGAAGATATTTATCACCTGGGCGCCTTCAAGCCTTGACATCTCAACTTCAGAACTTTCTAGCACTTTTTTTCTGACTCTTATCGGAGCTCCAACACGCAGGGCAAGGGCAATGCAGTCGCTTGGTCTTGCGTCAAACTGCATGACAGTGTTGTCCTTTTTTATCAGGAGCCGGGCATAATAGATTTTATCCACCTTTTCATCAATCAAGACTCCCTCTATTTTTATGCCGAGCCTGTCAAAAATAGTGAGCATAAGGTCATGAGCCAGAGGCCTGGGCGGAGAAATATTTTTAATTACATTTCCTATTGAGAGAGCTTCGAGATGCCCTATGTATATAGGTAGCATATTTCCCTGCAGATCTTCAAGAAGCACTACAGGAGTCGGGTCTGTAAAAACATCGACTATATAAACATCCCTGACTCGAATTTCCTCAAAATCCTCATAAGCGCCGATGTCCATATTTAATACATGATTTTAAACTTATTAATACCTAATTTAATTTTTATAAATATATTAAAAATACTACTTAAAGATCAAATTCAGCTTCTTTTATCAGAACTTTCAGGTCGGTTTTGGTCTCAAGGCAGCAATCAGGAATTCAGGTTAGACCTTATTCCTACAAGAACCTTTAGCATTCCAGTCTTTTTCGGAAGCCATGTTTACCAATCAGGGGTACAAAAACGACCTCGCCTGTTTTCTTTTTATGTATATGCCCCTTGCCGTCTTTTTTAATTTTATAAAGCTCTTGAAAATAATCTCCCACAGGAATAAGCATTATGCCTCCAGGCTTCAACTGTTCCAGCAAAGGCTCAGGGATATAAGGAGCTGCGCATGTTACAGCTATCCTGTCATAAGGGGCATACTAAGAACAACCCATTGAACCGTCTTCAAGTAGCACTGTGACATTGCTATATCCTGTTTTTTTCAGGTTATCCCTTGCAAAATTTGCAAGGGCTTTTATACGTTCAACCGTGTACACATGCCCATTTTTTCCGACAAGCTCTCCCATCACTGCAGCATTATACCCTGACCCAGCTCCTATTTCCAGGACTTTATGCCCTTCCGAGAGGTCAAGGAGTTCACACATCATCGCAACCATATGCGGGGCAGAGATTGTCTGCCCGTGTCCGATTTCAAGGGGTCTGTCGATATAAGCTGCTTTTTGCTCATATTCCGGAACAAACTTATGCCTTGGAACACGGAGCATAGCCTCGCGGACGTTATCTTTCAGCAGCAGGTAAGCCTCAAGATTATCTACAAGGCGCCTGCGCATTGCTTCGAGTTTTTCTTCCTCTTCTTTCTCTCTTTTTTCTTTACCACGGCCCTCTTCGGAATTCACGCTGACCCGAACCTTCCCATTTCTTTCTCGCAAAAATCCGTTTTACGTATTTTGCAAGCACAACATCGCCTTTTCTGGACCGGAATGCACCGTCTCTTACCTTGATTTTATTGATGAAAAGGCGTTTATTCCCCACTCTTTCTTCGGCTCCTATAACAAATTCATAATCGCCAGGCACACGTTTTTCAAGAACTTCTGTTTTTTCAGTCCCGGACTGTGCGGAAAATTTTACGGTCACTTCATCAATGGCTCTGCCCCAGATTGTCTCGGTATCTTCTGCCCGGGCAATCAGGACTCGTTTTCCTCCTGCATCAAGAGCAGTAATCAGAATAGGCACCACTACTCCTGTTTCCTCATCATCTACAACCAGCTCATCGTCTACCTGAAGGACAGTCTCGGAATCCAGTTCAGTTTTGTAAGTGTCTGAAATGTCCATCTTACTGACTATCACTTTCAAACTAACGGATTTAGGGGTTTTAAGTTTCACTGCATGCACCTGCCCGCATTCCAGACAGCGAACAAGCGGACTCTGCCCCTCTTTCAGAACCTCGTGCCCTACCTCTTCTTCAGGGGAGCATGATGGGCACTCAACTTCAATTTCTCTTGTCATGGTATGATCAATAGATGGATTCAAGATACTAAATACTTAACTTCTCCGGCGACGTTTTTCCTGAAGATCAATCTTTTAAATATTTTCGGGTTCTTTTTGAATTTTAAAAGAACGATAGAACTTCATCCGAATTTATTAAATTCTTTTCATTTTGTTAGAATCAATGATCCATCCAGATTTCTATCTTTTCTAGTAACAGGAACTAATATATTGCCTTCAGATATCGTTTTTACTATTGACTTACTAATTATTTTGTTTTTTCCCATTAAAAAGGATTTATTTCAATGAAATTAAAATTTTATTGTTTTATATAATTTGAGGATGAAATTGTAGACCAGAGAATAATAACAAGTTTCTAAAACATTAGTTATAGCCTTCCTGAAAAAGGTATTTTCTATTTGGCATCTTTTTATCTACTTAATATTTTACAGAAATCGTTGGGTTTTTTGGTCTTGAAAGGTCACTAAAATACACAAGTAAATGTTCAATACAGAATTATAACGCTTAACTATATTAATATATACTAGAATCTTCTTGATTGTGATACTATGGTAAAATTAGATGAAAAGATGAAAACCGCTTTTTCAAAGGTGAAGATCTTTCCTGTAGCTACGGCCTCAAAGGATGGAATTCCAAACGTAGTACCTATAGGATTCTGCCAGCTTGTAGATGATGAAACAATCTGGATATCAGATAACTTCATGTCTAAATCCCTAGCAAACCTTAAGGAAAATCCAAATGTAGCAGTCTATGTATGGGGACCAGACACTGGTGGCTGCTTCCAGATAAAAGGTAAAGCTGAAATTATTAGTTCCGGAGACAAATTTGAAAAAATGAAAGCAATCGTGCATGCGGCAAAACCCGGACTTCCTGCAAAGAACCTCATAGAAGTAAAGATTACCGAGGTTTTCCAGTGTGCTCCCGGCCCAGACGCAGGAAAGAAATTGCTCTGAGCAAAACTCAAATTATACTCTGTAGAAATCCTGATTTGAGATTACTATAAGGTTCTGTATAGTCTTCGGGAAATAAACATTTTATATGCACACCACTAAATAATATTATTTTAAATTCTCGAAGACTTTACATTTATCGAAGACTCTACATCTACCGACGTATTGTCAGGCGATATGGAGGTACTGAGGATGGAAGAAAAACGGGCAAAGAAAATCCATGGCTTTGTCTTAAGTATATCGGCTGAAAATTATTAAATATATGCTTACTAATGTCTATGAAACCATCAAGATAGTCAATCTTCACTCAAATGAGCATTCTTTTAAAAAGTCGTTCCTGCAGAGGAGTAAAAAATATGAAAACGGAAATCTGAAAAGAATGACTCAAATTTGAACTGCTTAAACCTTATATGGTTAAGATTATGTGATATGAGAAACTTCCAATTCTCAAACAAAAATGACTTTAAGGGAGTACAAAAAAGACTATCTTTCTATATCCTTTCTTTGATTCTTTTGATATATTTATGTATATCGTGTTCCTGTAATTACTGAAAAATATGAGGAGTTAAAAAGAATGGTAGATCACAAATTAGAACATTCTATACCTCTAGATCCCAATACTCTCAACTATCAAAGAATAAAAATGTTACAACGAATAAGGCATGCAGTTGATGAAGGACTCGTAAATACTTCTGATTCTCATTTAACCGAAGTCATGGTCGATCTCAAAACCTTGCTTGAAGATGTAGAAACTGAAATGACTAATAGAGGCTTGAAGTTAAAAAAATGAGTTCAAAACCTTCAACTATAGCAGGCAAAATGCAGAAAACTATGCATCAATAAAAACGATAAATTTGGTTTATTATTTTCCGAGTTTTTGATTTATTGTTGTCAGTTGCCATTGAAATTGATGTCAAACTTTGGCGACCTTAGAAGGCACTAAAAAGTTTTCTGGAGAAGTATCAAGTGGAATTTGCTATCAAAAGTTTTATTATAGCGGAATTCATTATATAACATCTCATAATTGAGACGCATCTCAAAATTAAGGTAGGTGCCGACAGTGCCTGACATTGAATACCTGAAAAAACTCGCACTTATAGGAGCAATAAATAAAATCATCAAGCTCTCATCGAGCGAGTTTCAAAAGCATACTGGGGAAAGCTCCAAAACCACGGCAAGAAAGCTAAAGCAGCTGGAAGAGGAGGGGCTGATCGAAAGGAAGATCGTTCCCGGTGGCCAGTTGATAAAAATGACAGAAAAAGGAATTGAAGTTCTTAAGAACGAATACGTCGATTACAGCAGGATTTTTTCTCCAGAACTCGATATTCTCGAACTTGAAGGAAAGGTGCTCAAGGGGCTAGGTGAAGGCCAGTATTATGTAAATATACCCGGATACCGGAAGCAATTTGAAGAAAAGTTGCATTTTGTACCTTTTCCCGGGACTCTGAACGTACAGCTTTCAGAAAGCAGTTCGCCTCTTCGAAACCTTTTACTTGAAACGCCGGCTATCCGGGTTGAAGGTTTCAATGACGGAGAACGTACATTCGGAGGCGGAAAATGCTATCCAGTTGTCGTTGGCGGTATAGAAGCTGCTGTAGTCGTTCCTGAAAGAACGCACTACCCATCGGATTTAATTGAGATTATCGCGCCTGTAAAGTTAAGAGACGCCCTGAAATTGAACGATGGGGATAGAGTTGTGGTAACGTTAAAAAAACAGGGTACGGAGAACCAGAAATGAGTGGAAGTACGGTTTACGAAAGTCTTACATACAAAAATGAGAATATCAACCGGGCGCTGGAAGCCCTTAAAGCCGGAAAAATGATCCAAATTTACGATTCGGACTCAAGGGAAGGAGAAACTGATCTCGTAATTCCTGCAAAAGCGGTCACTTTCAAAGACGTGAAATGGATGCGAAAAGATGCGGGTGGCCTTATTTGTGTGGCGGTTGACCCGATTGCATCAAAACAGCTCAAACTGCCTTTTATGGCTGAACTTGTCCGGGAAGCCAGTAAAACCAGTGATGTGCTTGGGGAAATCGCAGAGAAAGAAGGCGATCTTAAATATGATGCTCATTCTTCCTTTTCTCTCTGGGTCAATCACAGGGACACAAGAACAGGCATTCCTGATAACGAAAGAGCCCTCACTATCCGAAAAATAGGAGAAATTACGGAAAAAAAGCTATTCGGAGATGCAATTCATTTTGGAGATGAATTCAGAACCCCTGGGCATGTTGCACTGCTAAGGGCTGCTGAAGGACTTCTGGACGAGCGTAAAGGTCAGACTGAACTTTCAGTTGCTCTTGCCCGTATGGCAGGCATTACCCCTGCGATGGTAGTCTGCGAGATGCTTGACGATAATAATGGGAAAGCTCGCTCTAAAGAAGACTCAAAAGAGTATGGCAAAGAACACGGGCTGGTATTCCTGGAAGGGCAGGAAATAGTCGAAGCTTATATGATGTGGGCAGGCTCGAAATAAGAGTTTTTTTCTTCCGCTTTTCTTCAACTTACTTTTTTCATCTTACTTTTTTCGTCTTATTTTATTCACCTTACTTTTTTTCATTTTGCTCTTATTTTTCACCTATTTTTTAAAACGGAGAATTTTATATGAAAATAAGTCAGTATATCATTGATAGCTTCTTGATAGTCTGCAACTGAATTAATTTTCTCAATATTCATTTTTTTAATTGTTTTATCTACCGTCTGTTTTCCGGTTATGAGCATTCGATGTAGGGGGTCAGATCAACGTTACAGAGATTCAAAAAAGTACAGCAAATTCTTATCTATGTACTATTTCTGAACCTTGCAGTTGCGTTTGTTAAAATCATTTACGGAACCTTGACCAGCACATTAAGCATGACTGCGGACGGCTATCACTCCCTATTTGATGGTTTATCCAATATTGTAGGATTGGCTGGGAGTTTTATTGGAGATCGCCCACCTGATGTCGAGCATCCTTACTGACATCGAAAGTATGAAACTGTAGCCTCTATTTTTATCGCTTTACTTTTGATTTTTGTAGGCGTTGAAATTTTACAAAGTGCTCTCAACCGTTTCCTTTCACCGAGCGTGCCAGAGGTCACAGCTATAAGTTTTCTCATAATTCTCGGAACGATGTGTATTAACTATCTGGTAACACGATACGAATATAAACAAGGTGAATCCCTCAGAAGCCAGGTACTTATAGCAGACTCCATGCACACAAAAAGTGATATTTATGTCTCCCTCTCGGTTATAGTAAGTCTTGCTGCCGTAAAGCTCGGTTTCCCTCTCATGGACCCTTTAATAGCCATAGTAATTGCTTTTATCATCTTCAGGGCCGGGTACAGGATTATTAAAGAAGGTTCAAGGGACCTTCTGGACATGTCTAGAATTGAAGAAAAAGAAATTTGTGACCTGGTTATGGGAGTTGAGGGAGTAAAGGGCTGCCATAAAATCCGGACTCGAGGGAGCATGGGGGATATTAAGATTGATATGCACCTGCTTGTCCAATCGGATATGACACTTGAGGACGCTCACCTTATTTCTCATAAAGTCAGCAAAAAGCTGAAGAGCGAATACAAAGATATCTCTGATGTGGTTGTACATCTTGAACCTTCCTCCCAGCGACCCCAAGGATCAAATAGCAAAAAAACCAGTTAAGATGCATGGCTGGAAACGTTTTCGGGCAGATGTTTCGAATTACTACCTGGGGTGAATCCCACGGCAGGGCTGTAGGTGTTGTAGTAGACGGAGTGCCTGCAGGGCTTCCTTTCTCCGAGGCTGATATTCAAAAAGAACTGGACAGGAGGCGCCCGGGGCAGAGCGAGGTTTCAACTCCGCGGCATGAGGCTGATAAAGTGGAAATTCTTTCGGGAATTTTTGAAGGAATGAGTACAGGCACTCCTGTTTCTATGCTTGTCTGGAACTCGGATGCCAGGTCTTCGGCTTATGATGCCATTAAAGACACTCCAAGGCCCGGGCATGCTGATTTTACCTATATGGCTCGCTATGGAATGAGAGACCACCGTGGTGGAGGCAGGTCTTCAGCCCGGGAAACAATAGGCAGGGTCGCAGGCGGAGCCCTTGCAAAACTCCTGCTTTCAAGGTTCGGAATACAAATTGTTGGACATGTGCTTGAACTAGGAGCCATCCGCGCAAAACCTCTTTCTTTTGAAGAAATTCTTGAAAATGTAGAAAAAACCCCTGTGCGCTGTGCCGATCTTGAGGTTGCTGAAAAAATGCTTGAGAAAGTTGCGGCCCTTCGGCAGGAAGGAGACAGTATCGGAGGCATTGTCGAGCTTATTATAAGAGGTGTGCCTGCTGGCCTTGGAGAGCCTGTCTTTGACCGACTGGATGCAGACCTCGCAAAAGCTCTGATGAGTATTCCTGCCGTCAAAGGCTTTGAAATTGGAGTCGGATTTGAAGCTGCTCGCCTGCGCGGTAGTGAAATGAACGATCCTTTCCGAATAGAGGAAGGAAAAATAACCACTTTAAGCAATAACGCAGGTGGGATTCTTGGAGGTATTTCAACCGGACTGGACATTGTCTGCAGGGCAGCAGTAAAGCCAACCCCGTCCATAGGAAAAGTTCAGCAGACAGTTGACCTCAAAACCCTGGAAAATACTGAAATTGCAATAAAAGGCCGGCATGATCCCACAATTCCTCCACGTATGGTTCCGGTTGCCGAAGCTATGGTTGCCCTTGTGATTGCTGATCATATGCTCAGGAGCGGGTTTATTAATCCGAGAACTCTGCTGGAATGAAGAAGATGCAATGGAACTGTATTCAAACCCACTAAAATGTCCATCCCAAATGATGCCAAATTGTCAGAGCTTCTCAGAATAGTTTCCAAAATAATAAGGTAACTTTGCCTTTACCCATGTTTTTTGTGACTTTTCCTTTAGAACTCACTCTGACAATAAGCATTCTCCTTCGAAAATCCTTTTTCAACTTTCTCCATCACAAATTCTTTTCAACTTTCTCTACCATAAATTCTTTTCAACTTTCTCCACCGCAAATCCTTTTCTTTTTGCTCTTGGAAAACGATATTGTTTAACTAGATAATTCTGCCTCTTGTCGAATTTTCCTGTCTTTTCCAAATCTTAGTCCGAAAAATACTGGACTAAATTCCAACTTTTTTATATTGGTAGAACTGCCGTGTAAAAGACCATAAAATTGTGAGGCTACAATTTCTATCACAGAAAATAACTACAGTCTGTATTGTCATATAATAATTCTGTGCAAAGTCTCTAACAATCAAAGATCAAATAATGGTTATAATTTGAAAACGGCATGAGATGAATAAGTTCGAAGATTTGGTTAGAAAAACTTATAAAGTATGCGCTTAACTTAAATTATAGAGTTCAATTTATTCATTTTAAATTGTTAGTTATTGAGTTTGTGTTTATTTTTGCAGTTTCGAGGGGATCTTAGTTGAAAATGAGGACATTGATAATTATCTGCTTGCTTATAGTATCACTGATATCTGGATCAGGTTGCATTGACAGTAGCAGTGAGCCAGTTAATGAAACAAGTCCAGTTAATGAAACAAACTTTGAGGGCGAAACAGGCAATCAGACTAGTTCATTTAATTCCACCGAAGAAGACGTTTCTATAGAGAACTCTTCTGAAAAGACCAATAATACTCTTAAACTTGAAGGGCAAAGCTCCTTTTCCAAATATTACAATAAAGAAAATCTACAGTTCGAGGCGGCAGTTCCCACTTATTCTTTACCTCTACAGGATTCCGAAATTGCAAATTATTATCAGTTTACCCAAAAGATTCCCCTGACGGACGAAAACAGGGATTTGCTATACAAAAACGGTTTTATTGTAATCGAAAATGGAACTTCTGAAAACCCACTTACAGTAGGGCAGACTCTGGTAAATGAAACTTACAAAGATCTGAAAGTGGCTGATATTCCTGTTTTCATCACATCGGATTCTCTTCTTCATCTTTATCACATCCAGTTTGATGAGACGCTAAAAAGGGTAGAAGCTGAGGAATTTTACGACGACCTGTGGAAACTTGACAAAGCTCTCCTTGAAGCCTCTGTAGAGGATTATAACAGCACTTCAGGGGTAGAAAAAGAAGCTGCAAGAAGAAATGTTGCATACTTTGCAGTTGCTTTGAGCCTTTTAGAACCGAAACCTGAGCAGATACAGAAAGAGGAAGAAGATGCCTACGGTTCTGTGGATATGTCCCTTCTTCCTGAAGATATAGCAAAGCAGTATCAGTTCGAGATTCCGGAGTTTGTAAATGATGATGTCGAATCTGAATTAACTCTTATCGAATCTCACGAAGGCTTTGCGATTTCTCCGATTTTCAAATATCAGGAAGACTATTCTCAGTACGTGCCCAGAGGACATTACATTAACTCGGAGGTCTCTCAGTATGGGCCCAAAGGACACTACACTAATTCAGAAATATTGAAGAACTACTTCAAAGTCATGATGTGGCACGGTAGAATAAGTATGCTCCTTCAGTCAGACATGATTAATTCAGAAGATACAGAAGATGAAGCGAAAATTCAGACCATACAGGCTCTTTTAATTTCTGACCATTTTGATAAGGAGAAAAACCTCCAGACTATATGGAATAGAATTTATAGTGTGACGGCGTTCTATGTTGGTTTTTCCGACGACCTTGGACCTTATGAATATGCAAAAGCTCTAAACACTGTTTTTGGGAATGATAGAAACGGAGTACGTTTCGACAACGAAAGTCTTACAGCACTAAAAACCGAACTTGAAAAATATGAAAGCCCCAAAATCTACGGCGGAACAGGGAAAATAATTCAGGCAGGCTCTGAAACTGAAAACGAAACTCTTGAGGCTACAAAAGGATTCAGGTTCATGGGTCAGCGCTACACTCCAGATTCCTATATCCTCCGGAAACTCCATCCTCCTGCCCTGAACATTATGGATCTCCTTGGCTCTGAACGAGCAAAAGAACACCTAAAGAACCAAGGTATTTCCGAAAACGAAGAATACGAGAAAGCTCACGCATCTCTGGAAAATGAATTTGGAGCTTTTGATGAAGAGGACTGGAACAAAAATCTCTACTGGGCTCAACTGTACGCTCTAAAGTCTCTTCTTGTAAACTATCCTGAGGGCTATCCCACTTTCATGCAGACTGAAGCCTGGGAAGATAAACAGCTTAACACAGCCCTTGCTTCCTGGACTGAGCTCAGGCATGATACTATTCTCTATGCAAAGCAGATGTACTTTACAGGTGCACCCTATAACCCAGAAGAAAAGCCTGTTCAGGGATATGTAGAGCCAGTGCCTGAATTCTATGCAAGGATGCTTGCCCTTACAAAAATGGCACATAACGGGCTGGCTGAAATGAAAGTCCTTGATGAGCAGTCGGATAAAGATTTTACAATTCTTGAAAACACTCTTGAAAAACTACTGGAAATCTCGATTAAAGAGCTTGAAAATAAAGAGTTGACAGAAGAAGAGTATGAGTTCATCAGGAATTTTGATCAAAACATCTCTCCAATGCTTGAGAATGTGGATATAATGTCTCAGAGATCCATTCTGGTTGCGGATGTCTATACTTCCCCTGATGGAGTTCTGGAAGAAGGAACCGGAAAACTGAATCTGATAGTAGTAGCCTATAAACAGCCCGATGGCAGGATTGTGCTGGGAGCAGGCCCTGTAATGAGCTATTATGAGTTCTGGCAGCCCTCAGGACAGAGGTTGACAGATGAAGAATGGAGAGATATGCTGAAAAATAACCCTCCTGAAAGGCCGGAATGGGGTGAGTCTTTTAAGGTGTAAAAGATGCTGCGTGTAAAAGATGCCATTCTAGATAGCTTATCTTTTCCGTTTTTTGTTTTAAGGGCGCACCTGCGTAGTTCAGAAAAAATAGGTGATGTGCCAGATTTCTAAAACTCGAAAAGTAAGGTACAGAATGTTAAAAGCAAATGTCAAAGAGGAATAATCTTGGATGGAAGTAAATGGTTTTCGCTGATAATTATCGGTTTATTCTCGGCAATTTTTCTTTTATCCCTCTATGAATCCGGCGATTTGCCCCTGGGTATGAATGATACTGGCAACAGTGGAGAAATGGACAGATTAGACCCCTTAGTAACAATGCAGAGAATATGTGAAAATGATAGCGATTTTCAAAACTTAACAAAAGGGAACTATTCAGGTCCAGGTGGAATTTTCAATGAAACAGGGGAATCTGTAGCATATATCCAGATTAACGGCTGGTATATTCACGAAGTAACTGTTGAGCTGCAAAACGGTACATTAAAAAACCTTGGACCGGATGTTTCCGAGGAAAAGCTCTGTAAAGAAGCTGATTACCTGAACGGGACCGTAATATCCACTTCTTCACAAATGACCGGTGGAGAATTTTATATGATAACTATTGACACGCCAAATGAGACCGTGAAATCGATTGAAAAGGTGGATGAATTGCCTGAATGGACTACAGAAACTACAATTACAGAAGTTTCGTAAGAGGAACCTTAAGGTGTATTCTGAATCGTGGTTTTCAGGAAAACCCATCTATAAAGTCTCAAGGTGCTTTTTTTCTCATTGAAAATACTGACAGCAGTTAAACATAAATTGTTTAATAATCTGGTCAAAAACTTTACAATTTATACAATATGTCTTTGGAAATATTTAGTGGAGCTTAAACATATAAACCCAATTTTAATATTGAGAGGTTTTATTGTATGAAAGAGACAACCTCAATTATAAATAAAATTACGGAAGTAGTCGGAGTTTTATTTGGAATTATATTATTTTATTCTTGGCTCATATTTGTAAATAATATAAAAATGTCATTTTTTTCAGAAATGAAAATTGTAAATGGCACCGAAGTAATCACGGCTCAATATTGGGGTCAAATAGATCAATGACTTGAAACAGGTCTTATTTTATTTTTTGTGATTTTTGGACACTATTTATTGTATAGTAAGAATATGAGCAGAATTGAAAAAAATAGTGACATCGTCGGTATGAAAAGCTCATTAATAGGCTATATTCTGTGGCTCTTTATAGCAATAATTACTTTCTTATCTAAAATTACTATCCCTTATTCTCTCAATATAGCCGGTGGATACATTATGATAATTTCCATTTATTTTTTAATGAGAAGGAATCCATATTCCTCACTTAACCAATAAAAATGTGGAAAAATCATCTTTCCTATTTTTAGGGGGCTTAAACATTAATTTCCAAAAGAAATTATTTCATCCTTTGATAATCTCTTTTGTAGTTGTTTGCATCGTAGCTGGTCTTGAAACTATAGATCTTTACAGGATATTTGGAACTTATGGTGAGATATTTGGGACAGTTATTAATTTACTTATCTTCCCTGTAACTCCGATTATTTATGGGTGGATTGTAAAAGATAAGATTGGGGTAATTATAGTTGGAACAGTTCCTATTTTCATTCTTTTGTTTTTTGGAAATTTGTTTTTTGGAAATCTTATCTATAAGGACGATCTCAATATCAGCCGGTTTTTGACTATTCTTGTCTATGCTGTGAGTTTGGCAACTTTTGGTGGTTTAGCCGGGTATTTTTCATCAAAGAGAGAATTTAAGTACCTTATTATTTCCATTTTTTTTGGAATTCTGTGGATTCCGGTTTTCTTAAGTGGAATCAATTGATTTTAAAGTCTAACTATAGATATAGATGAAGAGAATGATTCTAACTCTCAAATCTGCATAAAAGAAAAACCGTATAAGCTTTTGAACCCGCGGTCATAGAGGGATTTCACATGCAAAATATCAGAAAAATACTTCTCATCTTGCTGATCATACCCATAGTTGCAATTGTGGGTTATTATGCATTGATATTTATTCTGGGCGGTCCAGCTTTACCTAATTTTTTTGAGTTAAATAACCATGATGCAGGAACCCACGAAGTATCGGTTGAAATACTCAATTCTCATAATGAATCCATATTTAAGGAATCATATAGGCTCCATCCAGAAGAATCAGTCTCAAGAACAAAACCGTTTAATCTCAAAAACTCTTTTGAACAGAAAAAGTATACATTCAAAGTTGTATTAGATAACGGAGTTGCAGAAGAAAAAACCTCGATATCTTTGCATCGCTGGAGCACAGCTACTATAAATTTATACTGGGACAATGAGACTCCAATAATAATAGGGGTAGTTACGGTTTAAAAGGGCAATTTCCTACTTTTCAATAAGCTCGTCAGAGTTTGGATTTACAGTTACTAATTAATGAATTTATATTACCATTTTGACTTTTAAATATTTTATTTGATAATAAATTGTCAAGAAATATGGATGTAACAAAAATTCCTGACATTTTATATTTTTCTTTTTGTAATTTTTCATTTGAGATGGCAGAATATTAATATTACTTTATTAATATGACTTTTCAGGTTTTAAATCCAGATATTTCAAATCTTAATCGAAGAAAATCCAGGTAATTGGAGAAAATCCCGGTAAAACTAATTGGGCCTCATCTGCTCTTCAAACCAGGATTTTAACTTTCTAATTATCGTTAATTTGTAAATCTCATTAAACTTTGAATGCTATAATAAAAACAGCTAATTTATGATCACCATGACAAATGCACCAAGGCTTATCGCATGGGAACTGACTGCAGGGTGCAACCTGAACTGCGTACACTGCAGGGGAGCTTCCACTTCCTCGGTTCCGGAAGGTGAACTTACAACTGACGAGGCTAAACACTTCATTGATGAAGTTGTAGAGCTTGGAAAGCCCATTCTCATTCTGAGCGGAGGCGAGCCTCTGACCAGGCCCGACGTTTTTGAAATCGCACGTTACGGCACTGATGCCGGGCTCCGAGTCGTACTTGCAACAAACGGGACTCTTCTTACGCCTGAAATTGTTGAGAAATTAAGAGCTGCCGGAGTGCAGAGGCTCAGCGTTAGTATTGACGGAGCAACTGCAGAGACGCATGACAATTTCAGGGGCGTGCCCGGGGCTTTTGAAAGAACGCTTGCAGGCATAGAAGTCCTCAGGAAAGCTGATTTTCCTTTCCAGATAAATACTACGGTTTCAAAACGCAACCTTGAAGAAATCCATAAGACTTTTGAGCTTGCAAAAGAGCTTGGTGCAGTTGCATATCATGTCTTTTTCCTTGTTCCCACAGGCAGGGGAGAAGAATCCGATGAAGTTTCCCCTGCAGACTACGAGCGCATTCTACACTGGTTTTATGAGATGCAAAAAGAATCGAAAATCCAGTTGAAAGCAACCTGTGCTCCCCACTATTTCAGGATAATGCGCCAGCAGGCAAAAAAAGAAGGCATTGAAATCTCGGTTAAAACCCACGGCTATGAAGCAATGACAAAAGGCTGTCTTGGAGGTACAGGCTTCTGTTTTGTATCAAGTGTGGGCAAAGTATTCCCTTGTGGCTACCTGCCTGTGCTTGCCGGCAATATAAGGGAACAGTCCTTCAGTGAGATCTGGGAAAACGCCGAGGTCTTTAAAAAACTCAGAAATCCCGACGAACTAAAGGGAAAATGCGGGATCTGCGAATACAAAAAATTCTGTGCTGGCTGCAGGGCAAGAGCTTATGCCGCTACAGGCGACTATCTTGAAGAAGAGCCTTACTGTATTTACAGGCCCCGAAAAAATGGTAGTGATCAGGATGATTGACATTGATAATTTAAAAGATCAGCTCAAGAAAGAGGCTGCCGATTTTTCCTGTGATATGGATCTTAATGACAGGGAAGTTCCGGTAATAGAACTAGATGAGACTGACAAGAAAATCCTCAACCTTATCCAGCAGGAAGTCCCTCTCGAAGTTGAACCTTTTGCAAAGTTAGGCGAGATTCTCGGGCTTTCCGAAACCGAAGTAATTGAAAGGCTGCGAGAACTTAACAGGAAAGGGGCAGTAAGAAGGGTAGGTCCTGTCCTCAGCATGAGAAATATGGGGGGCGTAAGTACTCTTGTAGCTCTGAAAGTGCCTGAGTCCCGCATAGAAGAAGTTGCTATTTTTATTAACGAGTATCCCGAGGTTTCCCATAATTATCTCAGAAGTGCTTCACAATATAATCTCTGGTTTACACTTTCTGCTCCAAATAAAAACAGACTTGAGAGGATTATCAGCGAAATTCGAGAGAAAACAGGCTGTCCTCTTCTTGATCTTCCTACAAAGCACCTGTTTAAGATTCAGGTAAAATTTGATATCAGGTGAAATAAATGGATAAAACGGATGTAAAACTGCTAAAACTCGTGCAGGACGGAATTCCAATCACACATTCTCCTTTCAAAGGATTTGCTTCTGAACTTGGAATCAGTGAACAGGAGGTTGTTGACAGGCTTAAAAACCTCCAGAAAGCCGGGAAAATCCGTCGCTTTGCGGCTTCAATCGGGCACAGAGCCATAGGCATAGTAGCCAATGCGATGTGTGTCTGGAATGTTCCTGATGAGCAGATCGAAACGGTAGGGAATATCATGGCTGAATTTCCCGAAGTAACACACTGCTATGAACGCCCCCGCTATCCTGACTGGCCGTACAATCTGTTCACTATGGTTCACTCTTACACTCCAGATGACTGTGAAAAAGTAGCTGTCAGGATCTCGGAAGCTACCGGAATTAAGGATTATACCCTTTTTTTCAGTGATAGAGAATTCAAAAAAACCGGGGTCAGACTGTAAAGTTCCGATATTAAGATAAGTCCAAATATTAAGATAAGTCCAAATATTAAGATAAGTCCAAATATTAAGATAAGTCCAAATATTAAGATAAGTCCAAATATTAAGATAAGTCCAAATATTAAGATTTTTATTGCGAGGTTCCTGGCTATGGCTGAAACAAACAATTTTCTCCCGCTTATTCTTGACCTGTCTGGCAGGAAAATCGTTATCTTTGGGGGAGGCTCGGTTGGGGAACGCAAAGCCAAACTCTTTTCCGGCTGCGCAGATACCCTTGTTGCCAGCCTTGAATTCTCCCAGGGCCTGCAGGAGCTCGGAGCTTCAGGCCATGTGCGGCTTGTTCGGCTCGACTTACTTACGGCTTCGGATTCTGAGCTCAGGGAACTGATTTCAGGAGCTTTTCTTGTCATCCCTGCAACAAGCAATTTTGAACTTAACCAGGAGATCACTGCTATCGCACGGGAGAACGATATTTTGATTAATCAGGTAGACACTTTAGGTAGTGTCGTAATCCCATCAGTGATAAAAAGAGGAGACCTCGTAATCGGGATTTCCACTCTCGGTCACAGTCCTGCAGTCTCAAAATATACCCGCAGGCAGATCGAAGGCCTGGTTACTCCCGAATATTCCGATATGATCCGGCTTCAAGATGAACTGAGGAATTATCTCAAACAGCATGTGGCAGAACAGAGACAGAGAAAAGCAATTCTCTGGAAAGTCCTGGAAAGCGAAGCTGTCTGGAATGGATTTTCCGATTCTTATGAAAAAGCAGCTGAAAGGGCGTACGCGATAGTTTCAGGTTACCTTGATAATTCCAGTAGATAAGAGCCTGAAAGGAATCAAAGGGGCTGGACGGAAACTATAAACATTAAGAACCTTCAAAGTACTCTCAAAATCTCAGTACTCTCAAAATCTCAGTACTCTCAAAATCTCAGTACCTTCAAAATCTCAGTAATCTTAAAGTTTCAGTACCTTCAAAATCTCAGTACTCTCAAAATTTCAATGCTATATGAATCTCAAGACGACCTGAATCAAAATATTCTGCAAATGGAAGCTTTAAATAAAAATAATCTGTAAATAAAATTCGTTTGTGAAAAAAGGCTTAGGAGTTATGACAAAGTTTAATTTACAGCTCCTTATATTATTACTCTATTCCTGTATTCATTCTATCCGGAGGCTCTCTGTGACAGAAATCTCAAGTATGGTTATATCCCATAAGAAAGCAAAAGTTGAGGAAATGGAGTCCGCCTGGCACGGAGATCTGGACGGTCTGCTCCATAACTTGTATAATCATGAATATGTTCATGAATGCGTTGTCTTAAAAACTTGCAACCGTGTTGAAATTTATGTTGTTTCCCCCAGTAGCAGTATACTTTTCTCTTTTGCAAAGGAAATGGGAGCTTCCACCCATATTATTGACTTCTATGGGCATGATGAATCTCTTGAACACCTGCTCAGGCTTGCCGGCGGGCTTGAATCTATGATTGTTGGGGAAGACCAGATTCTGGGGCAGATAAAGGAACTCTATGCTTACTCCAAAAAAGCGGGAACGACCGGAAAAATCCTTGATACTGCTTTTGATAAAGCTATTCAGGTAGGAAAACGTATCCGCAACGAAACCCGAATCAATAAAGGTTCGGTGTCCATAGGTTCTGCGGCTGTGGATCTTGCAGAGGAAATTCTGAATGGGCTCACAGGAAAATCCGTGCTCGTGATAGGGGCAGGAGAAATAGGAGTTCTTGTAGCAAAGGCCCTGGCTGCAAAGGATATTGAGGCAATCTACATTGCTAACCGTACCTTCAAGAAAGCCGAAGAACTTGCCTATGAACTTGGAGGACACGCAGTTAAGCTCAATGATGTCCAGACTCAACTTAAAAACGCTGATGTTGTAATTAGTGGTACAGGTGCTCCTCATTACATTTTAACCCGGGAAATGGTTGAAACAGCCATAAAAGAACGAGATAAAACCCGTAAACTCCTCTTAATTGATATAGCAAATCCCAGGGACATCGAGGAATCAGTTGCTGAACTTGATAACGTGGAACTGTGCAATATTGACAATCTCAGGGTGATCAGTGAGAGAACGCTTAAAATGAGGAAAGAGGAAGCTAAAAAAGCCGAAGCTATAATTCAGGAAGAAATCAAGCTTTTAAACCTCCAGTATAAACGCCAGAGAGCCGATAAGATTATATCTGAACTTTACAAGCAAGTGTATGATGTAAGAATACGGGAGAGGGAAAAAGCCGTTAACAGGCTCTGTGCTTACCATACTATAGGGAAAATCGAAACTGATGTGCTTGATGACCTTACCCATTCCATCGCAAACAAAATTCTTGCCGAGCCCACCAAAGTTCTCCGCCAGGCCGCAGAGCTCGGAAACGACGAGTTCCTTGATGTAGTTTCAAGGGTCTTCTGCCTCGAAAAAGACACAGCAAAAGTGAAAAAAATGAAACCCAATTGTGAGATACTGTTGGAAAAAACGAAACCCGATTGCGAGAGTGCGACAGATCGGGTTTCTGAAAAAGGTAACTAATAAAAAAGAATCAGAAGCTGCAAAAATTCGCAGATAATTCACAGATAATTCGTAGATAATTCGCAGATAATTAGCAGAGAAGTGATCAAATGTTTCCAGATGTCAGGTTAAGACGATTGAGAAAAGGAAAGATCAGGAACCTTGTGCGTGAAACTACCTTATCCGTAGACGACCTGGTCCAGCCCATTTTTGTGAATGAGACTATTGATTCTGCTGTTGAAATTCCTTCCATGCCCGGAATATACAATATTCCTCTCTCTGAGGTTGTAAATGAGGCAAAAGAGATTGCAGAACTCGGGATTCCGGCAGTGATCATTTTCGGAGTGCCTGCATTCAAAGACGCGGAAGGCAGTTCTGCATATGGGGAAACCGATGTCGTTCAGGAAGCTGTCCGGAGAATCAAGGCCGAGCTTGGAGACGAACTTGTGGTGATTACAGATGTCTGCATGTGTGAATATACAAGCCATGGGCACTGCGGAATTGTTGATTTCGAAACGAAAGAAATCCTGAATGATCCCACCCTTGAGGTCATCGGAAAGATTGCAGTGAGCCATGCAAAGGCAGGTGCTGATATGGTGGCTCCGTCGTGTATGATGGATGGGATGGTAGAAGCCATTAGACATGCGCTTGACACTAACGGATTTGAGAATATTCCGATCATGTCCTATGCCGCAAAATATCATTCGTGTTTCTATGGGCCTTTCAGAGAAGCCGCAGAGTCAGGATATTCCTTCGGAGACCGTTCTACCTATCAAATGGACCCTGCAAACAGCGATGAGGCTATTAGAGAAGTAACTCTTGATGTGGCTGAAGGCGCAGATATACTAATTGTAAAGCCAGCTCTTCCTTACCTTGATATTGTCTACAGGGTCAAGGTGGATTATGGGATGCCAACGGCTGCATACAACGTAAGCGGAGAATATTCCATGATCAAAGCCGCCGCAGCTAATGGCTGGCTTGACGAAGAGAAAGCAATTTATGAGTCCCTCATCTCTATCAAAAGGGCAGGAGCCGATATCATCATTACCTACTTTGCAAAAGATGCTGCCCGCATGTTGAAGTAAGCACCTCTTTTTCAGGTGCTCCTTCTTTTCAGATTTGTTCCGTTTTTTCCTCTTCCACCTTTCCTGCCTTCAAAACTATTGCTGATTCCGTTTACACACCCAGCAAGTTCATTAATAACTGATTAATAGAGAGGGTCTCTGTTATAAGATAGAAAAGTAATACAGTAAGGTGTAAAACGCCTTAACTTTAAAGTGCAGATTAATATATAAAATCTATATAATATTAATTTAGTTCAACATAATTCGGTTCAGTATAAAACAGAATTCAGTTCAGTATAAATTCAGTTCTATGTGCAATTTAAGTTCAGTCAAGAGCTTAACTTAGAATTCATAACTTAACTCATAATCCAGAACTTAACTTAGAGTCCAGGACTTAACTTAGAATCCAGGACTTAACTTAACGTCCAGAACTTAACTTAAATTTAGGAATAACTGTTACAGATTTTCAGTCCAATCCGGTGAGATTTCCATGATATCTGAGGCAACACTTGAGAAATCCAGACAAATGTATGAGAAAGCAAAGACCTTTATTCCTGGTGGGGTAAGCAGCCCTGTACGCGCAATAAAACCCTACCCGTTCTATACGGCATCAGCTAACGGTTCAAAAATAAAGGATCTTGACGGGAACGAATACATCGATTACTGCCTGGCTTATGGCCCTGCTCTCCTTGGGCACAATCATCCTGTGATAAAAGAAGCTATTAAAGCCCAGCTCGACAAAGGCTGGCTCTACGGAACCCCTACCGAGCTTGAAGTAAACCTTGCCGAGAAAATTGCAGGGTATTATCCCAGTATCGATATGCTTCGCTTCGTATCTACGGGAACTGAATCCACGATGAGCGCTCTTCGACTTGCCCGTGGTTTTACGGGCAGAAACAAATTCATCAAAATTGAAGGCGGATTTCATGGGGCTCATGATGCAGTGCTGGTAAAAGCAGGTTCAGGAGCTACAACTCTCGGAGAACCTGATTCCCTGGGAATACCTGCAGATTTCACAAAATACACTTTGCAAGCTCCTTATAACGATATCGAAGCAATGACAGAGCTTGTGGAGAAAAACAGAGATGAGCTGGCCGCAGTCATTATAGAGCCCGTGCTCGGAAACATAGGTCCGATAACGCCCCTGCCCGGATACCTGGAAGAGCTCAGGAAGCTTACCCTGGAAAACGACGTGCTTCTTATCTTCGATGAGGTTATCACCGGATTCAGGCTCGCAATGGGAGGAGCACAGGAATACTTCGGGGTCGTTCCTGATATGACTACCCTTGGAAAGATTGTGGGTGGAGGGCTGCCTATAGGGGTTTTTGGAGGAAAGCGTGAAATCATGGAAATGATCTCGCCATCCGGCCCGGTCTACCAGGCAGGAACTTTCAGCGGAAGCCCGTGTTCCATGGCTGCGGGCATTGCAGTACTTGACTATCTGGAACAAGAAAGGATTCACGAAAAAGTTAATTCGAAAGGCGATTACATACGGTCTGTACTTACAGAAATTGTTGAAGATGAAGGGCTTGATTACAGTGTATGCGGAATTGCTTCAATGTTCAAGATTTTCTTTGGAGCCGAACCTCACAACTATCAGGAAGCCCTGAAGTGCGATAAGGAGGGTTACCTTGCTTTCTTCCACAGGATGCTTGCAAGCGGAATTTTCCTCCCTCCTTCACAGTTTGAAACCAACTTCGTCTCCGCAGCCCATAGCGATGAGGACATCGAAAAAACCCTTAAAGCATACACCGAAAATCTTTAAACGGATTTATTTTGAACGGATTTACATCTTTGAAAACGAGGATTCTATATGATTATAGGTACGCGGGGCAGCCAGCTTGCACTTGCCCAGGCCGAGACTGTTGCACGCCTTTTGAAAGTACAAGGCGTTGAAACCAGCTTGAAAATTATAAAAACCAGCGGAGACCGGTTTACTGACCGGCCTCTACACGCAGTATCAAGTGGAGTTGGAGCTTTTGTCAGGGAACTGGACGAAGTTATGCTTGAAGGAAAAATAGATATCGCTGTCCATTCCATGAAGGATATGCCAACGATTCGTCCACCGACACTTCCAACCGTAGCCGTTCTGAAGCGGGACACCCCATTTGATCTACTGCTGACTTATGATGGGACCCCTCTGGACGAGCTGCCCGAACAGTCCATTATAGGTACCAGTTCACTTCGGAGAGCAGCCCAGATCAAACGCTACAGGCCTGACCTTGTTACACAGGATTTAAGGGGCAATATTGATACAAGGCTCAGGAAGCTGAAAGAAGGGAAATATGACGGCATCCTGCTCGCTAAAGCGGGGCTTGAACGCATGGGCTGGGAACTTGAAGGAGAAATTCTTTCTCCTGATTTCTTCTGCCCCTCTCCCAATCAGGGTACTATTGCAGTTGTCACAAGAGCAGGCACTGAGGCTGAAGCTGCGGTTTCCATACTTGACCATACTGACAGCAGGATTGCCACCGAAATTGAGCGCATCCTAATTTCCGAACTTGGGGGAGGCTGCACTACTCCTATAGGTTCTTATGCCGAAATTATGCCTGACCGAAAAGAACTCCATGTGCGAGCTGAGGTCCTTTCCCTTGACGGTGAGGAAACTATCGGTATAAATGAATTTATCCCGATGGCAGGAGGCATTGAAAAAGCCAGGGAACTCGGGAGCAGTCTTGTACATATGGGCGGAAAGAAACTTGCTGATGAGGCGCTCCTGCAGCTTTCCGGAGATTCATGCGACTCAGATGATTTACACGAATAATCACTAAATGATAACACGAATGATTAATGCAAATGATATTCTAATGGGGCAGAAAGGAGCCAGCTATGTATACTCTTACCGGACTTAAACTGAAGAACCCAACCATTCTTGCAGCCGGGATACTGGGCACAACCGGCGCATCGCTTTGCAGGGTTGCACATGAAGGAGGAGCTGGGGCAGTTGTGACCAAATCCATAGGTCCTATACCTAAAACCGGGCATCCCAACCCAAGCATGGTCAAACTTGACTGTGGATTTTTGAATGCTATGGGACTTCCGAACCCTTCCTATCCCAGCTTTTTCCAGGAACTCGAAATTGCAAAAAAGGACTCCGGAGTCCCAGTAATCGCAAGCATCTTCGGCGGAAGTCCTGCTGAATTTAAGGAAGTTGCCAAGGGTCTGCTCCCTGCGAAACCCGATGCTTTTGAGCTAAATGTGAGCTGTCCTCATGCAGAAGGATACGGAGCAGCAGTTGGCTCTAACCCCTGCCTTGTGGAAGCAATTACGGCCGCAGTAAAAGATATAGTGAGTGTGCCTGTGTGGGTTAAGCTTACACCTAATGTTTCTGATATTACGTGCATAGGAAATGCAGCAGAAGCAGGGGGAGCAGATGCGGTTGTTGCAATTAATACCTTAAAAGGGATGGCTATAGATATAGAGTCAGGATATCCGGTCCTGGGGAACCGTTCAGGTGGGCTTTCAGGAAAAGCCGTCAAGCCTGTAGCTGTCAAATGTGTTTATGACCTTTATACTGCTCTGGAGATCCCTGTAATAGGGGTAGGGGGAGTATCTTCCTGGCAGGACGCGATAGAAATGATGATGGCAGGGGCTGCGGTTGTCCAGGTAGGATCGGCTGTTTACGACAGGCTTGATGTATTCTCCGAGATCAGTACAGGTATCGAAGCTTTTCTACAGAGGAAAGGCTATTCGGATGTAAAAGAATTAATAGGGCTTGCCCATGAGATGGTCTGATGCTTCCTCTTAATGCTACAATAGTACAGATAAATGAAGAATCTCCTGCGGTCAGAACTTTCTTCTTTGATTTCCAGTTTGAGACTATGAAACCCGGCCAGTTTGTAATGGTCTGGGTCAGGGGCGTGGACGAAGTACCCATGGGCCTCTCAAGTAAAAATTCCATAACTGTCCAGAAAGTGGGAGAGGCAACTTCAAAGCTTTTTGAGTTGAAAGAAGGAGATTCTTTCGGGCTCAGAGGACCTTTTGGAAATGGTTTTTCTCTGCCTTCGGAGGGAGAAAAAACTCTAGTTATTGCAGGTGGAGTTGGAGCTGCTCCCCTTGCTCCTTATGCCGAGGCAGCGCGGAGTGTAGGCTCGGAAGTTCATACAGTGCTTGGAGCGCGGAGTGCAGGCGACCTGCTTTTTGAAAAGCGCTTTGCAGAAGCAGGTGAGGTCTACATTTCTACGGATGACGGCTCAAAGGGAACAAAGGGTTTTGTGACTGATGTGCTCAATAGCCTCAACCTTTCGGTTTATGACAGAATTGCAGTCTGCGGGCCGGAGATTATGATATCTTCGGTTTTCAGGCTCCTTAAAGAGAGACAGGTTCTTGAAAAGTCTGAGTTCAGCCTTCAACGTTATTTCAAATGCGGTATAGGAGTCTGTGGGGCATGCTGTATAGACAAGTCCGGGCTCAGGGTTTGCAGGGACGGACCTGTGTTTTCAGGTGTGCAGCTCCTGGATTCCGAACTGGGAAAATATGCACGGGATGCCAGTGGGCGAAGAGTTAAAATTTAAGTTTGAATATATCCTTTAAAAAAATGAAGGAAAGCAAGCGAAAACATCCCAAAAAGCAGGAGAAGACCGAGGCATGATAGGAAGGTTCAGATCAGGAGATGAAATATTTTATGGAGATATCGAAAATGGGCGCGTGTATCCAAAAGGAGGGACTCCTGCCGGGATTTTTGACCTTTCAGAGCTTCGCGTCCTTCCTCCGGCGTCTCCCTCGAAAATTGTGTGTGTCGGCCTTAACTACCGGGATCATGCTGAAGAGCTGGACATGAAAGTCCCGGAAAACCCTGTGCTCTTTTTAAAGCCTCCGTCAGCTATTATAGGGCATGGGGACAAGATAATTTATCCGGCATCGAGCTCCAGAGTAGAACATGAAGCTGAACTCGCAGTCGTTATAGGCAAACGCTGTAAGAACATCTCAGCCTCAAAGGCCATAGATGTAATTGCAGGTTATACCTGCTTTAATGATGTGACCGCCCGTGACCTCCAGCAAAAAGATGGGCAATGGACAAGGGCAAAGAGCTTTGATACCTTTGCAGCTTTCGGGCCTTATCTTGCTTCTCCCGGCGAAGTTGATATTACGAATGCAAAGATTGCCTGCAGGGTAAATGGGGAAACCAGGCAGGCTTCCAGCACTTCAAACCTTCTTTTTGACATTCCTTATCTTATTGAATTTATCACCGAGATCATGACCCTGGAAGTAGGAGATGTCATTGCTACAGGAACTCCTCCTGGCGTTGGAGAACTTCAGCGTGGAGACATTGTGGAGGTTGAGATCCAGGGAATCGGAACACTTAGAAACGAGGTTGTCTGATGCTGCTTGAGCCTATCGGAAATGAACTTGAACTTACCGAGCGCCATCTTCTGGTGCTTAAGAAAGTGATTGAAGAAGCTCCTATTGGGATTCTGAAACTTTCAGAAGTCACCGGAATGCAGAACCATAAAGTGCGCTACTCGCTTAGAGTCCTTGAACAGGCTAACCTTATCAAGCCCTCTGCTCAGGGTGCCGTACCCGGAGATGCGGTTCCAAAATTCCTGAAGGAGTTTGATCTCGAGTTTAAGAAAATCAATGAGAAAGTATCCCGCATCCAGGAAATCGAAGCTTCCATTCCCAAGTAAAGGTTCCTGCATTCAAGAGAAGCTTTTCTGAAAGCTTTTTTCAGTTTTTGCAAGGAATTCCTCCGCTTCGGTGACTTTTTATAACTCTATTTACATGTTTTTTCCTCAATCATAATCACTCTAAATCATTGGATCCAGTTTATTTTTGGAGAAATTCTATGACTTTAAGTCCTGAAGATCTTAAGACAATTGAAAAATACGCCTATCAAAATGCTGTAAAATATGGGAAAGCCCCCCAACCCAAAGCTGTAATGGGCAAAGTAATGGGGGAGTGCCCTCAACTCAGATCCGACCCAAATGCAGTATCTGAGGCTCTTAAAGTTATTATTCCCGAGATTGCAAAGGGAAATCCTGAAACCTGGGAGGCAAAGCTTTCGGAAATTGCCCCTGAACTTATTGAAGCCCTTAGCGTAAAAAAGGAACCTGATAAAGGCTTAAAACCTCTTGAAGGAGCAGAAAATGGCAAGGTTGTAATGCGTTTTGCCCCGAATCCAAACGGGCCTGCAACCCTTGGCAGTGCAAGAGGCATGGTAGTTAATTCCGAATATGTGAAAATGTACGGAGGAAAATTTGTCCTGCGTTTCGATGATACCGATCCTGATATAAAACGACCTTTGCTTCAAGCTTATGACTGGTATCTTGATGACTTCAAATGGCTCGGGGTTGTGCCTGACCAGGTTGTCTATGCTTCTGATCATTTTCCTATGTATTACGATTACGCAAGAAAACTTATCGAGATGGGAAAGGCTTATGTCTGCTTCTGTAAAGGAGGAGATTTCAAGCGGTTTAAGGATGCAAAGCAGGCCTGCCCACACAGGGATACAAGCCCTGAAGAAAACCTTATGCACTGGGAGAAGATGCTTGCCGGGGAATATGAAGACCAGCAGGCAGTACTGAGGATCAAGACCGATATAAAGCACAAGGATCCTGCACTGAGGGACTGGGGAGCATTCAGGATAAGAAAGATGTCGCATCCCCGCCCTGAAATTGGGAACAAGTACATTGTCTGGCCACTTCTTGATTTTGCAGGGGCCATCGAAGACCACGAACTGGGAATGACCCATATCATCCGGGGTAAAGACCTTATAGACAGCGAAAAGCGGCAGGGTTATATCTACAAATACTTCGGCTGGAAATACCCGAGAACAACCAACTGGGGCAGGGTCAAGATCCACGAATTTGGAAAGTTCAGTACGAGTACCCTGAGAAAAGCTATTGAAGCAGGAGAATACAGCGGCTGGGATGACCCGAGGCTTCCAACAATTAGAGCAATCCGGCGCCGTGGAATCCAGGCCGAAGCTCTCAAGAAGTTCATGATAGAGATGGGAGTCGGAATGACTGACGTAAGCATAAGCATGGAGTCTCTCTACGCCGAAAACCGCAAAATCGTGGACCCTATTGCAAATCGCTATTTCTTTGTCTGGAATCCGGTAGAACTGGAAATTACGGATGCTGAACCGACAGTTGCTAAACTTCCTCTTCACCCTACTGACCATAAAAGAGGATTCAGAGAAATTGCTGTAGGAAATAAAGTACTTGTCTGCACGGAGGATGTCGAAAAGCTGGAAGTGGGCTCTATTATCCGCTTAAAAGATTTCTGCAATATAGAGATTACTTCTCTTTCCCCACTTCAGGCAAAACTCTCAGATGTTTCTCTTGAAGCCCTTAAAAAAGCAAAGGCAAAAATCATCCACTGGGTCCCACTTGACGGAATAAATGTGAAAGTACGCGGCCCCGAAGGCGATCTTAACGGTATCGGTGAGCAGGGGATTGCAACCGAGCTTGACAACATTGTACAGTTTGAGCGCTTCGGTTTTTGCAGGATAGATACCGTAAGTGAAGAAGAAATTGTGGCTTACTTTGCCCACAAATAATATGTCTAGAAGAAGGTGAACAGGAAACTGTTCTCTTCTCTTTTGCTCACTCTTTTTATTCATTTTTTCATTGTTCCTTATTTCTTATCTGAAAGTGTTTTCTTACCTGAAGTTGTTGATTTGATAGTTAAAAGTGAGCTCATCCGGCTTTTTGGTCATTTTTTAGAAAGATTTTAATTTTGTGATTTTCAGTAGCGTTCTCTATCTAATTTTTTGACTCTTTTAAAGCTCATTTGAAATTTTCAAAAGTTTTTCTTTTATCTTTTTTATACCGAAAAATTTTGCTATTTATGTACGGATTTACTGCAAACTTATTCTTCTTCTCAAAACAAATTTTCTAAAATTACACATTTTCCTAAATTTTTAACTTAAATAACAAAGTTTAAAAATGTATATATCTAAATTATTAACATTTTTTATATGAAAAATAAATTAAAGATTAAGGAGTAGGATAGGTGAAAATTAACAAAAAATCGTATTCAGTGGCCTTAGCATCAGCAGTTCTGATTTTATTTTTAATTCTGGTTTCATCTACGGCATCCGCAACTACTGAGCCAGGCGCTTCGCTCACTATCAATGAAACTCAGATAACCACCAGTGGATCAGCAGGGGTTCCTTCCATATATGGTGACAGAATAGTATGGACGGACTAGCGTAATGGGAACCGGGATGACGGACCCTTCAATATTTACATGTACAATATCTCCACTCAGAAGGAAACTCAAATTACTACCAGTGGATCAGCATGGGGTCCTTCTATATATGGTGACAGGATAGTATGGCGGGACTGGCATAATGGGTACCGAGATGATAACTCTTACGAGGAAGAATCTGATGTATACATGTACGATCTCTCCACTCACAAAGAGACTCGGATAACCAATAGAACAATATTTTTTGGTTACTTTTCCTTCGGGCCGTGTATCTCCGGGAACAGGATACTGTATGGTGGCACATATGATTATTGCATTTATGATATCTCCACTCAGAAGGAAACTCATATCGACGATATGCCAATATATCAGTTTGCTTTTTTCGGTAACATAATAGTGTATACATCTCATCTGGAGGGACGCCCGGGTAAGATCATAATGTACGATCTCTCCACTCAGAAGGTAACTCGGATTTCCAGCAGCGATTCAGCATTCAGTCCTGATATTGACAATAACATTATAGTGTGGGCAGATTGGCGCATGGGAGATGATGAAGATTACCACTCCGAGATCTACATGTATGATCTTTCCACTAAGAAGGAAACTCAAATTGCCAACGGATCAAAATTTTATTATGGTCCTGCAATCTCCAAGGACAGGATAGTTTGGCTGGGTGACCGATTTTACATGTATAACCTCTCAACTCAAGAGGAAACTCATACTAATAATACATCAATTAGTCTAGGATTTGATTTGTATGGTGATAAGATAGTGTGGTCGGATTGGGAAAATGAAAAACCCAATGTCTACATGGGTACTCTCACCAGTTCAAACCTGCCAACTGCTGCCTTCTCTGCATCTCCAACCTCAGGAAAAGCCCCAATGAAAGTGCAGTTTACTGACAAAAGTACCGGAACACCAACGAAATGGAAATGGGATTTTAGAGACGGAACAACTTCAACCAAACAGAATCCAACGCATAAGTATTCCAAAGTAGGAGTTTATACTGTTAAACTTACAGTAACAAATTCTGCAGGCAGCAACACAGTAACAAAAGCAGATTCTATAAAAGTTGTAACAAAACCCGTTGCTGCATTTTCTGTATCTCCTACTTCCGGAAGAGTTCCATTAAACGTTAAATTTACCGACACAAGTACAGGAACACCCACTAAATGGAAATGGGATTTTGGAGATGGATCAAAGTCATTCCACCAGAATCCAACGCATAAGTATTCAAAAGCAGGAGTTTATACTGTTAAACTTACAGTAACCAATGCAGCAGGCATTAACACAGCAACAAAATCAAAGTATATAACCGTGACATCAAAACCCGTTGCTGCCTTCTCTGCATCTCCGACCTCAGGAAAATCACCATTAAACGTTAAATTTACGGATAAAAGTACCGGATCACCAACGAAATGGAAATGGGATTTCGGAGATGGAACAAAGTCATTCCACCAGAATCCAACGCATAAGTATTCAAAAGCCGGCAAATACACAGTAACCCTTAAAGTAACCAATGCGGCAGGCATCAACACAGCAACAAAATCAAAGTATATAACCGTGACATCAAAACCCGTTGCTGCCTTCTCTGCATCTCCAACCTCAGGAAGAATACCATTAAACGTTAAATTTACTGACAAAAGTACCGGATCACCAACGAAATGGAAATGGGATTTTGGAGATGGAACAAAGTCATTCCACCAGAATCCAACTCATAAGTATTCAAAAGCAGGAAAGTACACAGTAACCCTTAAAGTAACCAATGCTGTAGGCATCAACACAGCAACAAAATCAAAGTATATAACCGTGACAGGAACTTCGCAAGCTCCAACTGCAGATTTCTGGGGCTGGCCATTATCAGGAAAAGCTCCGCTAAAGGTAAAATTTACGGAGACAAGCAAAGGATCGCCAACCTCATGGAAATGGGATTTCGGAGATGGTAAATATTCAACAGAAAAGAGTCCAACACACACATATTCATCTGCCGGAACTTACACGGTTAAACTCACAGCAACAAATGCAGCAGGAAGTAGTACAAAATTAAAATGGAAATATATAAAAGTGGCAAAGTGACTGCTACTTTGAAAACGGTTGTAAACCTCCTGGGGTTTTTGAGTTTACTCATATTATAATAGGACTTACGCACTTGAAGAAAAAAATCAATTACGGCAAAAACTGTGGATTAAAGTCACATTTTAGACAGTTAATGGTCTGATGCTGTTGATTTTTCAGTTCAACTGCGTAAATCTTATGGAAATTCAAGTGCGTAAGTCCTAGTTACTATACCTTTTATGTTAATGATAGATTGTTAGGACTTACGCACTTGAGGAACAAAATCAATTACAGCAAACATTATGGATTAAAGTCACATTTTAAACAGTTAACAGTATAATGTTCTTGCTTTTTCAGTTCAACTGCGTAAATCCTAATTGTAATCAAGCTGTTGTGGATGACTATGGCTCGTTAAAATCACGGAAAACCGACTTTTATTTTGACATGTTGCTTCTTGAGCTTGGATGCATTACATGTGTTATTTCATCATTGGTTACTTTTGGTAGGGACATTATATGATTTGCCTTGACTTTTGCCAGAGTTTACAAGGTACTTACAAAACAGAGTAAACCATGCTTTCAACAAAAACCGGCATGATCACGAATTAATTAGCAATATACCGATACACTTATATTGCTAATACAACTACCTTGTATTGCAAGATAGATATTATATTGCTATGAAATGTAGTGTGCGAAAAGAGGTGCAGCATATTGATACCATCGCAAATGCTCAAAGGAATATTGGAAAGCTGTATATTAAAAATAATTAGCAGTAAAGAAACTTACGGCTATGAAATTTCACAGCAATTGAAGAAATATGGCTTTTCAGGTATTTCAGAAGGCACGATTTATCCGCTCCTACTACGCCTTGAAAAGAACGATCTCATAAAGGCAAAATATCGTGAGTCGGCTCTTGGGCCAAAACGCAAATATTTTTCCATCACACAAGCGGGAGAAAAAGAATTGGAGACATTCGTAAATAACTGGCAAGAGCTCAATCATGCTGTAAATCAATTATTTCATGGCGGGGAATGATGATGAAGACTGAGACAAAAATACTGAATCAAGAAAATAATGAGCTGGATAAGCGGTTAACCAAAGAAAACAATGTTGTCATGACCGACATGGTATGCTACCTGCGCCTTGCAAACATTTCAGAGCATGATCAGGAAGTTGTAAGGCAGGATTTGCTACAAATGGTCCTGTCCGCTCAAGAACGTGGCGAAGATATTAATACACTGATCGGTGAAGACTATAAATATTTCTGTGATGAGGTAATAGCCGCACTACCACAGAAAAACCAAAAAGAGAGAGTCCTGGATCTTATTGATACACTTCTTTTGTCCACATTCATTCTTGGAGTAATCCATATTGTCATTTCCAAAGAAACGATGAAATTAATTTATAATGCAGTAACAGGTCAACAGTTGAATTTTCAGATTTCTATTTCTGGCGGTGATTTGTTATCCTATGTTATTATCATTGCAACTGTTTTTCTTATTGTTCATGTTATTGGCAAAAATTTACTAAAGCCAGAAAAAAAGCATAATCAAAGTAAGATAAAAAAGTTCATAATAGGTGGAGCTATAGGCGGAGGCCTAATGGCTGTCTTTTTAATAATTGCATGGGTTGGCAGGCAAACACTCTTTACAGTTAATATATTTACTGCATGTGTATTTATCTTAGGGCTATATATTGCGCATAAACTTCTTCAAGAACTCATCATAACGTAAAGCAATTTATGGTTGAGCTTAACATGATGAGAAGGTGGTGAATGGCAGCTTACCGCTTTTTTGCATACATATCTCCCATGTTATTGCTTTCTTCATCTATGAAGAGCTCATCGTTATTCTCGCAACACCAAACACAACTAAAAAAGTTGTTCCCAAAAATATTTAATAAACCCGTAAACTATAGATTCAGTATCAAAATCCAGTTATGGACATAAAATAAAAAATCACTCGATTTTGTAATTGGTCCCCACCCTTGAAATACAATTTTGGGATTGAAGTCTTTAGATGTCGAATATTGATTTTGATGAAAACCTGACTCTTCTTACGGATTCAGATTTTCAATCAAGAAATGCAAAAATCACTAGATTTTGGAACAGAGTCAACTACATGTGCAAAAATATATTTGTCTAATTGGTAGTTTATTATTTCATTTACTTTCATTCACTTTCGCTTTCTTTATTACTTAGACTCATTCTTTCACGCCTGTACTTTTCCCGGATTTTCTCGATCATTTCTTCATTAGCTTCAATAACAAAAGCTCCTACATACCCGCATTCTTTGCAGTGGTAAACCGAACCTGCATACCCGCCAACTTCATAATATAAATCTGCATTTCCGCAGACAGGGCAAACTTCGATAAGTTTTTCCTGGTCCAGAACAATCCCTCCTTCAAAACGGCTTTCAATATCGAATTGTTAAATATATATAAGAAGGATGATTTTAATAAAGATGTTGTATCTACTAATTAATATCTAAAGGTATTAGCCAGTATTTATGGAATCCTAATACAGACATTACCCAGCATCTGAGGAATTCTGAGATACCGAAATTTCCAATAAAAATCCCAATTTTATTTTCTTAATTGTATTAACAGAATAATTCAAGGCCGACAGTGAGTAAAAAATGACTGAAATGATGACCCCTGCAATGCGCCAGTACTACGAAGCCAAGCAGGCATATCCTGACACACTTATCTTCTTCCGTATGGGAGACTTCTACGAATCTTTTGGAGAAGACGCAAAAACTATTGCAAAAGAACTCGAGATCACGCTTACAGCTCGTGGCAAAGACAAATCAGGAGAGAGAATGCCGCTTGCAGGAATACCCTACCATGCAATTGACACCTATCTACCGAGGCTTATAACTAAAGGGTATAAAGTGGCAATTTGCGAACAGCTTGAAGACCCGAAAAAGGCAAAGGGAATTGTAAAAAGAGGTGTTGTCAGGGTTGTCACGCCAGGTACGGCAATTGATTCTTCCATGTTTTCAGATGCCTCAAACAATTACCTCATGGCAGTTGCTGGGAGAGAAATAGGAAAGCCCGGGAAAAATGCTGAAAACGAATTCGAAATTGGGGTGTCGTTTCTCGACATTTCTACTGGTGAATTCCTTACAACACAATTCAGAGACTCAGAAAATTTTGAAAAGCTTCTAAGCGAGCTTGCTCGCATGCGGCCTTCAGAATGCATTCTGCCTTCGTCCCTGTATGAAAACACCGCCCTTGCCGAGCGGCTGAGAGCCCAAACGATTGTGGAGGAATTTGCCCCCGATATTTCAGGATCAAAGGAAGCTGGAGAAAGGTTGAAAAAACATTTCAGGGTTGCAACCCTTGAGGGCATGGGCTGTGAGAACCTGGATTTTGCAGTGTATTCGGCCTGGGCTGCCCTGGAATATGCACAGACTACGCAGATGCGGGAGCTTACCCATATCAATACCCTGAGAACCTACTCAAATTCCGAATTTATGATCCTTGATTCCGTCACCCTGCGTAATCTCGAAATTGTAAAAAACGTGCGAGATGAAGGGGACGAAAATTCCCTTTACCGCATTCTGAATAGTACGAAAACGCCGATGGGAAGCCGTACCCTTAAAAAGTGGCTTTTGAAACCTTTGCTTTCCGTAGAAAAAATCAACCATCGGCTAGATGCTGTCGAAGAACTGACAGCAAAGCCTCTGCTCCGTTATGATCTCCGGAACTGGCTTTCAGATGTCAGGGATATAGAACGTCTTGTAGGCAGGGTAGTATATGGGAATTCAAATGCAAGAGACCTTGTAGCCCTGAAAAAATCCCTTGAAGCTCTGACTCCTGTCCGGGATTCCCTTCTAGAAAACATTGAATCCACAATTTTAAATGATATTGCAGTCGGACTTGCATCGTTTTCCGAACTTGAAAATCTGGCTGAAATGATAGATAGAGCGATCGTTGATGAGCCTCCGATCTCAGTTCGGGAAGGAGGCATGATAAAGTCTGGATACAATACAGAACTCGATGAACTCAAGGATATTGCAAGTAACAGCAGGCAGTGGATTGCAAATTTTCAGCAGAAGGAAAGAGAAAGAAGCGGCATAAAGTCCCTGAAAGTGGGATATAATAAAGTTTTTGGGTATTATATAGAAGTAACAAATGCCAACAGCAGTCAGGTGCCTGACGATTATATCAGAAAACAAACCATGGCAAATGCCGAGCGCTTTTTTACCCCTGAACTCAAGGAAAAAGAAAGCCTTATCCTGACAGCCAATGAAAAAGCTATAGCTCTCGAGTACGAAATCTTTACAGAAATTGTGCAGACCCTTTCAGCCCATTCAAGAGAACTTCAAGAAACTGCCGAAAGAATAGGCACGCTTGACGTCCTTGCGAATCTGGCTGAAGTAGCAGAAAATAACAATTATATCAGGCCCCAGCTTACTGATGACTGCAAGATCCTTATCCGGGATGGGAGGCATCCGGTAGTTGAAAACACCGTACATGGTGGCTTTGTCCCGAACGATACCGAAATGGACTGCAAGGAAAACCAGTTTTTGCTAGTAACAGGCCCGAATATGGCAGGCAAGTCCACTTACATGCGTCAGACTGCCCTTATAGCTATTATGGCTCAGGTTGGTTCTTTTGTTCCTGCATCCTATGCTTCAATAGGGATTATTGATCAGGTATTTACAAGAATTGGGGCATTTGACGACCTTGCAAGCGGGCAGAGTACCTTTATGGTAGAAATGGTTGAGCTTGCAAATATCCTGAATAATGCAAGTCCAAGAAGTCTTGTGCTTCTTGATGAGATCGGCAGGGGAACAAGTACCTATGATGGGTACAGCATTGCAAAAGCTGTTGTGGAATTCCTGCATAACCGGGGGAAAGTGGGAGTAAGGGCTCTATTTGCAACTCATTACCACCAGCTCACAGCCCTTGAAGAGAAATTAAAAAGGGTCAAAAATTATCATGTTGCAGTAAAAGAAGAAGGTCATGAGTTAGTTTTCCTGCGAAAGATCGTGCCGGGTGCAACAGACAGGAGTTATGGAATCCAGGTTGCAAGACTTGCAGGCGTTCCGGAAAAAGTAATAGAAAGGGCAAATGAAATTCTTAAAGAACTCGAAAGAGAGAACGTGCTCGAAGAGGTTGAAGACGGCAAGAACGGGAAAAAGAGAAAAAGCAAGGCTACAGCGCGTTATACCCAGATGATGCTTTTTGACCCTGGAGACAGCGGCGGAAATGCAGCAAAGGTAAACAGGCCCAGCCCCTTAGAAACAGCTCTTCGAAAACTGAATGTGGAAGAAATGACGCCAATAGAAGCCCTGAACAAGCTTCATGAGCTCAAAAGGCTGCTGGATTGACTGGGCTAAGGTCGATTAAGGATCAATTAATTGTTGGATTAAAGGTCGAGTAAAGTATGTCCAATGAATATTTTTCTGGTCTGGACGGAGTAAAGGAATGATGGAAGAACATATTGAAGGGAAGAAAAAAGATAAGGGAAATAAAATTCGGCTCCTTGATAAAGATACGATAAACAAAATCGCGGCCGGAGAAGTAATTGAACGCCCTGCATCCGTAGTAAAAGAGCTGATAGACAACTCAATCGATGCAGGAGCTATAGACATCCGCATCGAAGTAGAAAAAGGTGGAAAACGCTCCATTCTTGTCCGGGACAACGGGTGCGGAATGGACAGGGAAGATGCCTTGCTTGCATATAAAAAGCATGCAACTAGCAAGCTCACACGGATTGAAGATCTCGATACTATTTTTACAATGGGCTTCAGGGGAGAGGCTCTTTCGTCTATTACAGCGGTTGCAAAGGTGGAGATACTTACCCGGCCTCCGGAAGAAATTACAGGTACCAGAATAGTAATCAATGGAGGAAAAGTTCTGGAAACTTCGGATGCGGGTACGGCCCCAGGTACGTCTGTGCATGTAAAAGACCTGTTTTACAATACTCCGGCAAGGCAGAAATACCTCAAAAGTGACCGTACCGAGCTTGCCCATATTACAGAGACGGTAACGCAGCTTGCTCTGGCAAATCCGCATATTTCCTTTACTCTGCTCAGTGAAGGAAAGCCAGTCATAAGAAATGCGGGCTCAAGTGAGTCTTTCAAAAGTATTGTAAATCTTCTGGGCCCGGATACAGCTCGTTCAATGCTCCCCCTGGAGTATAGGACAGAAGATTTTGAAATCTTTGGGTACATCTCAAAGCCTGAAACCACTCGAAGAGAAAGCGACCAAATTTTCCTGTTTGTAAATACCCGCCCTGTAACCTCAAGAGCCATCAATAAAGCTATTCGCGAAGGATACTATACCAAAATTCCAAAAGAGCGCTATCCTGTGGCAGTGCTCTCTCTTATTGTCGATCCTGGAGAAGTAGACGTTAATGTACACCCCCGAAAAGCCGAAGTGCGTTTCAGCCGGGAGAAAGAGCTTGGGGATGCAGTCACATTTGCAATAGAAAAAGTACTCTCTAAAAATGCTCTGGCTCCTGAAATTCGGGGAAAAAAAGACAGAGCTTTTCAGAAAACTTTCGATGTTTCAGGTTTTTCAGATCGATTGCAGGTCTCCGAAGCTGCGGAAATTTTTGGAAGGAAGGAAGCTGGAAAGGACACAGGGATTCTGGAGACCGGTCTTACTGAAAAGGGCAGGGCCCCGAGAAATAAGGCTGAGACCTACGTTTATCCGGTAAAAGATACCGAGAGGAGGCTAAAACGTTCCAAGCGCCTTCTGGACTTTACTGCAGAGGGAGGAACGCAGGAAACAGGTGATAAAAAGCTGGATAATAAAATCGAGCAGGAAAGAGAGAAAGAAGGAGAAAGTAAAAAGAGAATAACAGGTATTCAAGAGAATGAAATTGAAAAAACAGGTTCAGAAGAAAAGAAATTTGAGGTTATAAATGCCGAAAAGATGCAAAAGCCGATACAAAAATCGAACACGGATTCTTTTGAAAACCTGAGAATTATAGGGCAGGTATCTAAGCTTTATATCCTTGCCGAAAGGGGAGAAGATCTTGTGCTTATCGACCAGCATGCTGCTCACGAGAGAATTCTTTATGAGCAGGTCTTGAAAATGAAAAAGTCCAGAGTGCAGGAGTTGATCACACCTGTAACCATAGACCTTACACCTAAAGAGAAAGTGCTTATGGAAGAGTATATTCCTTATCTGGAAGATTTCGGTTTCGGGATTTCAGAATTTGGGGACAATACATACGTAGTCACCTTCGTACCTGAGATCTTCGGACGGCTTGAAGACCCCGAGGTTATCCACGACATAGTTTCGGACCTTTTAGCTTCAGGAAAAGTTAAAAAAGATACAGGAATTTCAGAAAAGATCTGCAAGACCCTCGCATGCAGAGCTGCAATTAAAGGTGGAGCTGCCTGCAGTCTCAGACAGATGGAAGAGCTAATAGAGCAGCTTAAGAAAGCTGAAAATCCTTACTCCTGTCCACACGGCAGGCCCACTGTGATCACATTTACGAAAGGGGAACTGGACCGCATGTTTGCAAGAATCCAGTAAAAAGGTCTGTAACCTGAAAAAATAACAGTCAGGTTTTTATTCATCTATTGGAGTTTAATATTTCCTGGACTTTAATTTACCCCGGATTTCCGGAATAAAGTCCAGTAGCGCCTTCCCTCTTATACACTATTATTTTAAAGTTGAATGAGTATATACTCCAAAGAGAAGTTTGTTTCAGCGAAGTTAGAAAATGCAGTTGAGAGACCAAAATATGAGGATTATATGGAAATATTATGGAATACATAATTGACATGTCCATAATCAATCGATATACTTCTATATTGAAAGATCATCCTTAGTTTCCTATACATTTATATAATAGAACTTAAGATGTAGTAGTTGTGCCAGGCAAGTGCCGGCATCTGAAACAGGCATCATTCCTAAGGTTATTTTTCACACACCAACCCCAACACCCTAAAGAAGGAACGAATCCCCAATCGTTCCAGACTCCAGGATAAAAACCCATTTCCAAAAAACAAAACCCCATTTCCAAAAAACAAAACCCCATTTCCAAAAAATAAATCCCCACTCCTGGAATGATGCCACCTCTTTTCTATCTTTTTAATATACATTTGATGTCAGTTACTTTTATCATATGCAGTAAAACCAGAAAAGAAGGCAAAGCTTATCCAAAACCAATCAGGTTCCTTTCCGATTTCCATGTCAATACATTTATAATAAAAAACCTCCGAGTATTCTTCCATGATAGATCCTGTTAACAATTTCAAGATCCCTGAAGACTGGATTGCCCGCACAGGGCTTCCCAGGGAAGAACTTGAAACAAAAGTAGCATCCGGGATGCTTGTGGTTCTGAGTGATGGGTCTATCCTCAAACGAGGATATACTACAGGAACTACAGCAAGTGCTGCTGCAAAAGCCGCAGTCCTTTCCCTCAAGAAAACGGTTGATAACGTATCCGTCCCGACGCCTGTGGGACTGAGAGCCCAGATGGAGGTCAGTGAAGCCTCGCAGGGGCGCGCAGTTGTGAAAAAGATTCAAAACGACCACGAATCTGATATTACCCGAGGGCTTGAATTTGTGGGAGAAGCAAAGGAAACTGAAGGAATCCGAATCTTAGGAGGAAAAGGTATAGGAATCGTCAGAAGGGACGGGCTACAGGTTCCGAAAGGCCAGCCAGCTATTAACCCAAAACCGATGGAACAAATAAGGGCTGCAGTACAGGAAGCTATAGAAGAACTGGGCCTGAAAGGAGCCGAGGTTACAATCTCAATTCCAGATGGAGAGAAGATCGGAAAAAAAACCCTGAACAGCAGGATAGGGGTTGAAGGCGGAATTTCCGTACTTGGGAGCACAGGTTTTGTTGAGCCATGGAACGACCATCTGGGAGAGACGAGAGGAGACCTGATCCGCTGCACGGACAGAGTGGTACTGACTACAGGCCGGATAGGAATGCGCTATTCCCACATGCTTTTTCCAGATTATACAGTTGTTATGGTCGGAAGCAGGATCTCGGAAGGGCTTGATTATGCTTCTGGCGATATAATTATTTGCGGGCTTCCAGGCCTTGTCCTTAAATGGGGAAATCCCAAGATGCTTGAAGGCAGCGGATATGCAACCGTTGTCGAGATGCTTAAAAAAGAACCTGAACATGTGCGCCTGAAAGAAGCCTTCGAGATGGCAATCGAGAAAGGAAAAGGTGCAAGAATTGTGGTAATCGACAGAGATGGGTCGGTACTGATGGACAGTAAGAATAAGAGTTAATAAAAACAGGAAAAGGGGAAGAAAAATAATGATCGTCGTAGGAGTCGGAGTCGGGCCCGGAATGCTTACGGAAGAAGGAATAAAGGCTATAAGGAAAGCTTCTGTGGTTTATGGTGCAAAAAGAGCTATTGAGATTGCACAGGAATATATCACATGCGAAGCAAAACCGATCAAGGACTATAAATCACTTCATCTCTTGCCAGCCGATGCAGTCGTCCTGTCTACAGGCGATCCCATGTTTTCAGGGCTCGGAAAATTCGCAAGGGAGAAAGACACCGTTATACCTGGGATTTCTTCAATACAGGTGGCCTGTGCACGTACAAAAGTAAACCTGACCAACCTCTGCGCAATCACAGCCCACGGCAGGGACTCGGAACCTGCAAAAGCCGAGTTGATCCGGGAGTTAAAGAACGGAAGAAATATCTTCCTGCTGCCGGAAGAAAACTTTGGCTCACCTGAGGTCGCAGAAATTCTTAAAGAGCTGGGTATTGAAGCTGAACTTTATACCTGCGAAAACCTTGGTTATCCTGAAGAAAGAATTGCAAAAGGCACGCCTGAAAATCCGCCGGTTCCGGGAACGATTCTTTACGGACTGCTTGTCGTACAAAAAAGGTAATTCTTTGAAAAGTAGACAGAGTAGCGATGTTATATAAGAAATGTCGCTATTAATTCTTAGAAAACATTGCTATTAATTCTTAAGAAAACATTCCTATCCTGGATTCGGCAGGTCGATATAAGGAATTTAAATATTTTTTTTGATATCGTTTTTAAACATTTAATTAATTTACATTAGATTTAAAACTGGTTAACGTGTAGCTTAACGACCACGACACATATAAACACTGAATCATTTTTCCATTAAAGTTTAGTATGGGAGATTATGTTTAGATCATATGTAAACATAATAACTACACACAATAAGGAAATATCATTCCAAAATCGCCATCATTAAAAATCATCAAAAATGAAATGTCGACCTGCCGAATATAGGTTCCTATTAATTCTTAAAAAACATTATTACTTTTCACTAATAAAATCCTTTACTATTTTTGTATAGTTGAATGGTAAGGCAACGTTCTTATTGTAGTAAACATAACAATGAATTTAAGTAAGTTGTGAGCAAATTCACTTTTACCGACAGTAACGTCATCTTATAAAAGAATAATAAGTAATTGCCTGGGGGATTGTCATGAGCCTTACCAGTAAAATTTCTGGAATTAAATATATAGGATTGCTAACTGCTATTTTATTTATCTCTACATCGGGGTGTAGTTCAAACTCGGATACGGATAATTCAAGCGCCAGTGAAAATGAACAGTTAGTAGTATTTGCACATAACGCGACTACAACAACGAACGTAACTGACACAGACAACAATATTACAGCCGTGAAAAATGAAAATGCCGAATCGATGTCGAGTTCAGCAAAGGTCATTTATCTACATCACAGCACCGGTGGAGTCATCTGGGACGGTGGGGTAGACACTACTATTGCAAATTACAACACTAATCACGGCACAAACTACAGTATAACACAAATGGAATTTCCAAAATCACACCCCTATGGATGGAATAACTATCCTTACGATTATTGGAACATCTGGGTAAATCATGCTGGTGCTTCTGTCTATAAGACAGAACCGACCTTAGAGATACTGACTCAGACTTATGACGTTATCGTTTGGAAGCACTGTTTTCCGGTCAGCAGCGTTGTTGCCGACACCGGTTCTCCGGATATAACTTCCAGTGTCAAAAGTGAAGAGAATTATAAGCTGCAATACAAAGCCCTGAAAGCAAAGATGCATGAGTTTCCGAATAACCGCTTCATCGTTTGGACCGGTCCGGCTTTAGTCGAAAGTGCAACCAATGCCGAAGAAGCAAAGAGATCAAGAGACTTTGCGAACTGGGTCAAAACAACTTGGGATGAACCTGGCGATAATATCTATATCTGGGATTTCCACGACCTGCAAACCGGAGGCGGGCTATACCTCTTGCCGGAAAATGCCGCATCAACTTCGGATTCTCACCCTAATCCCACTTTTGCTGCTACCGCCGCTCCACTGATCGGCCAGCGTATCATTGATGTCATAGAAGGGCGAGGTGATAATTAGTTTTATTCCAAAGCCTGACCATCCTTTATCACAAGACACTTTGTAAATAGTTAGATATCTAAACGTAAAAAATAATTTTCCTCTCAAGGGGTTATTTTCGTTACCCCCTCGATTAAACAAGAATCGAGAGGAGTAGAGATGTCTACTAGGTTACCACTTACTTAATAATATGTGTTTTCAAAACATCAAAGTTTTCAATTTTATCAAAATACACCATGAGGTTTAATTTACAATGAGGCGCATGACCGCATAAAAGATCAAATCCCCAAAAACAACAGCAGTAATAAAGCCTGCTGTAATTGAAAGCATGAACGGCAGGCCGGGAGTAACCCAGATATCTTTCTCAATCAAACCTTTTTTCAGATATTCCTCAAGTTCCGGTTTCTGGTCCGCATCGAAGTTGAGGCCTGTACGGGAAAATGTTTTTTTGAGGCTTCCACTTTCATCAAGCTCAAATTTTTCAAGCAGGCCAAGGTGTTTCTTGTACTTCAGAGAAGAAATCTCTGTCCGGTATCCTATAAACATGTAAAGCGGATTTTTGATCATCTCAGGCGAAAAATGAAGGAGATTATAGCCGAACATCCCGAGGGGAACAAGTATTGTCATCAGGAGGGCATTTCCCAGTACCGTAAAAGTGAAAAGTCCTATCTGTGGAACCCCTAGCAGAGGATATATTTTTTCAGAAAAGCTAAACACCGGATAAGAAGGAAAAAGGATGGAAAGCACGATCAACCCCTTTGCATCCCCACCTCCAAAAGCCCCAAACTGGAAAAGGAGATATACGGCCGTAAAAACGAGAACTCCTGATAAAAGAAGAGGCATAAGGTAGGAAAGTCCGTCTGTAAGAATTTCATAAAAAACAAACCCTGAACCCGATGCGAGCATGTATTTCCAGACCTTATTTGAGACCCTGCGGGAGTTAAGGTCAGAATAACACGAGTACAGTAAAAAGGGCACACTGAAGAAGATTTTAAGGATTTCTATCATTTCAACCCTGCAATGAAATTAGTTTTTAGAGTTATTTACATTTATTACTTATTTAATTTATTGGTTATGTAATTGAAAATCTCCTGCAGAGCAACTAAGGATTTCACTCTCTATATAAAGTATCAGCAGAGCGATAAAAGGCTGAAAAGGACTTGATAAAATAACCAAAAAAAGCTGAAATCCAGACCGAGTAAAATATAATAACAATTAGGACTTACGCAGTTAAAATGCCGAAAACTTGATATCTTTATAAATATACTTATGGCTTAGTGTTTCTCTAAAAACGTACGGAGTTATGGACATAAATCCACCTAAGTGTACCGACATTGACTACATTAATTTTCTCATTGCGGCTTCTAACGTTTTTAGCTGTACTGAAGCTGCTAGATGTTATCCAGACATAGCTAATGCTCCTTCTCATGATGCTTTTACTCGTTGCCTTCAAAGGCAACCTCCAGACACGGAAGCACTATGGGAGGAAGTAAAAAGTTATGTCAAGCTTAAGGGAGGATACCTAATTGTTGATGATTCAACATTAGATAAACCATACGCAGAAGAAATTGCTTTTGTTCGTCGTATGTGGAGTGGAAAACATCATCGTACTGTAAAGGGAATAGGCCTGGTTACCTTAGTTTGGACTGACGGTACAACCGTTATACCTATCGATTTTCGAATTTATAACATCGATGTAGACGACAAAACAAAGAATGACCATTTCCGTGATATGCTTGACAAGGCCGAAGAACGTGGTTTTAATCCCAAATTCGTTTTATTTGATACATGGTATGCAAGTGTGAAAAACCTTAAAGCCATTAGACAGAAAGAGTGGCATTTCCTTACAAGATTGAAAAATAATCGTTTGGTAAATCCTGACAACAAGGGAAATGTGCCACTTGAAACAGTAGATATTCCTCCAAAAGGACGTGTGGTTCACCTCAAAGCATATGGATTTGTAAAGGTGTTTAGGATAGTTTCAAAAAATGGAGACACGCAACACTGGGTTACAGATGTGCAAGAGATGGATGAAGCAAAACGTGAAGATTTGGCAAAGAAGTCATGGAGAATTGAGGAATATCATAGGGGAATAAAACAGTTCTGTGGTGTCGAAAAATGTCAGGCAAGAAAGGAAGAATCACAAAGAGCACATATAATGTTCTCATTAAGAGCTTTTCTTAGACTGGAATTACAAAGAATCAAAAGTGGAATATCCTGGTTTGAAAGTGCTATGAAAATTAGAAGAGTGGCAGTGACAGAATACTTAAGGAATCCCCAATACACGTTAAATTAATTCAAATATTTGAAAGTTTGGAAAAAACAATATGCTAGGAGCCAACTGCGTAACTCCTAACAATTTCATAATGCATCGGGGCAGCCCCTAACATCGTTAACAAGCGATAAGCTTATACATAAGAAGTTCTATTTTATGGTGCTTATTCCTTTTTAGATTTCAAAAACAATATGGGCTCGTGGTCTAGACGGTTATGACGTCGCCTTCACACGGCGGAGGTCCTGGATTCGAATTCCAGCGGGCCCACTTAATTATTCTTGTTTTTTGATTTAGAGGCATTATGAGTCTCCTTATATAGTGCTTTAACTCTTGTTTCTAGGACGAATTTTCGGATTATATTAGCGGTCCATGTTTAAACTTTGACTCAGCAGAACTGCAGAAAAATTTTTGTCAAAAAATAGTTTTAAATCTGGCAAGCAGTATATCCACATTGTTTACCAGATTTGATCAATCACTTTGCTAGTTAACCTGCTTTATCTCCTTCTATATAGGAACACGACAAGCAAACCGGCTATTCCATAAACCATATCAAAACCTGGAATGCCTGTTTTCCTTTCCTCTTCGGGTTCCGTATTAATTTTTGACCCTAGATTTACCTTATTTTTAGAGTTATCTAAATCGTCAGACTGTATTTCAGTTACAGTTTCTTCAGGAGAGGCACATGGTTTCCCTGTAATTGCAAAGAAAGAATACCCTGAAACATTGGCTGTAAAGTACAGGTACTCACTGTCTTCCCCTGAAAGGTTGACTTTTAGTTGTTCCCATGTTTTGTTGCTGTAACGGTTTAGTAGGACAGAAGCCTGATTTATCTTATTATCTTGAATCCAAGACTTTTCAACTTTGAAACAGATAGCGGGATTTTCTATGTTATCTGAGCTTGCAAACCCGCTGTTTCCTATCCAGACATTGAAGTACTTGTAGACCTCTCCTTCGGTCAGGTTAAAGGTAAGCGTGGATTTGTTTTTTAACTGTTCAACAATGGTTGTGGTCTTTCCAACGGTCTTCTTAGCATCGAAGCTCACAGATACAACACAGGTTGCATTATTTGTGAAATCAAACTTTATAGGATTGCCGTTTGTGATGAAAACCTTGCAGAGTTCCTTTACTTCAATATTCTTTGTAGGTTCTGGAGACACACTGCCTCCTCCGCCACCACCTGTTCCACCACTGCTCTTTCTGTCTACAATTATCTGAGCAGTTTTTGTATCAGTACCATTTGCATTGATTGCAGTCAGTTTAGCCGCGTAAGTTCCTGCAGAACCATACACATAAACAAAGCTTGATTTATCTGAGTCTTCGATTCCATCGCTGTTAACATCCCAACTCCTAGATGTTGAGTTTTTTGAAGTATCAGTAAAGAGAACTGTAAGGGGTGAGCATCCACCTGTCTGATTTACTGTAAAGTTTGCTGCAGGTAGTTTTGATTCCAGTTCTCTTTCCGAAATAGTGCACATGTAGATATCGGGATTTTCGTTACGATAGTCTGTCCATACTATTTTATCATCGTAAATAGCAGGACTAGCTTTATAAGATTCAACTGTGGTTATTTTCGTTTCTTTGAATCTGGAGATGTCAAACATATAGATATTGTAATTATCGGGCTCAATAACTTCCGCCTCATTATCTTCATGATAACTCTCCCATACTATTCTATTACCAAAAATAGAGGGATATCGCTGAATTAATTCATTGTTAGTTATTTGGGTTTCCTTGGAAGTAGAAAGGTCGTACATGTAGATGTCCCAATTTCCGTTACGTTTATCCATCCATACTATCCTGTCACCATAGATATCCGGGTGCTGCGCTAATCCACTCGTAGTAATTTGAGTCTCAGTATAAGTGGAGAGATTATACATGTAGATATTCCAGTAAGAAATGAGGTTACCATGCTTATCCCAGCTTTCTCCATTACGAGTGTCCTGCCAAACTATCCTGTCCCCATAGATAGCAGGCTGCTGCGATGATTTATTATTAGTGATCTGAGTTTCCGTGGAAGTGGAAAGATTATACATATAGATATCACAATTTCCATTTCGATAGTCTTCCCATACTATCTTATCACCGTAGATATCAGGACCGTACTGATCTGAGTTATTAGTTGTGATTCGAGTCTCTTTGGAAGTAGAGAGGTCGTACATGTAGATATTTCTTCCACTACGCATATCTATATACACTACTTTATCACGATATATATGAGGATCTCCTTTGGTTGAATCAAGATAGCTCATAACTTGGGTTTCTTTGAAAGTAGAGAGATTATACGTGTAAATATCTAATCCACTACGCCAATCCATCCAGACAATTTTATCACCATAAATATCAGGATTTGCTTGCATTGATTCATTAGTGGTAATCCGACTTTCCGTAAGAATTAATTGACCATCTACGCATTGTGCAGGAGATGCTATTACATTAGTTTGTTTTGAGGCAACACCTTTCGTGTTGCTTACTGTCAAGTTAACAGTATAGGTCCCTGGAACTGTATATACATAAACTGGATTTTTTTCTGTAGAGTCAACTATACTATCATTATTGAAATCCCATACCCTTGTTGTTGCATTTTGTGAAAGGTCAGTAAACATAACAGGAAAAGGAACATAGCCACTTGTAACATTTGTTTTAAAATATACTTTGGGAGGAGCTACAGCTTCCTGCACATCGATTTTTAGAGTTCTTGAGGAAGTGTCTTTTCCGTTACTTACTGTTAAGTTAACAACATATTTTCCTGCTTCATTGTATATGTGAACAGGGTTCTCTTCTACAGAGGATATTCCATCTCCAAAATCCCATTTCCGTGAAGTGAATAATCCAGTACTATTATCAGTAAAACTAACTTCCAATGGTGCAATTCCAGAGGTTGGAATTGCAGAGAAAGAAGCAAATGGGATGTTTGAAATAGTGGCCATATAGATATCATAATTTCTAGTACTCTGGTCGTAATTATCATTACGATTATCTGCCCACACTATTCTATCGCCGAAGATATCGGGTTTTATCTGATTTGATTTGTTGGTTGTGATCTGAACCTCCTTTGAAGTTGAAAGGTTGTACATGTAGATATCATACTTTTCATCTTCATCACGATCATCTTTCCAAACAATTCTATCGTCATAGATAGCAAAGTCTTCATTGGAAATAATACTATCATACTTAAGCGACCTATTGGTAGTAACCTGCGTTTCAGTAGAAGTGGAGAGATTATACATGTAGATATTCCAATTCCCATTGCGATATTCCTTCCACGCTATTCTATCACCATAGATGGCTGATTCTTTTTTATCAGTTCGACTTGTAGTTATCTGAACTTCCTTAGATGTGGAGATATTTTTCATGTAGATATTGTAGTCACCAGTGCGCATATCAATCCAAACAATTCTATCACCGTAAATACTAGGAGTAGATGCCAGTGAGCTGTTTGTGATCTGGATTATCTTGGACGTAGAGATATTATACATACAGATCCCTGATTCAAAAAGAGAGTCATTCTGCCATACTATTCTGTCTCCGTAGATTGCAGGAGGACACCACGATGCGCTAGATATATAAGTTTCTGTGGAAGTGGATATATCGTACATGTAGATATCACAGTTTCCACTCCGACGGGTATCCAGCCAAACGATCCTATTACCATAGATAGCAGGAGAGTACTTATCCGAGTTATTGGTGGTGATTTTAGTCTCTTTGGAAGTAGAGAGATCGTACATGTAAATATCCCAGTCTCCATTACGATTGTCAGACCATACTATTCTGTTGCCATGAATTGCAGGAGAATCCTGAAATGACTTATTTGTAGTGATCTGAGTTTCAGTTATAGTAAGTTTGCTTTCTACACCTTCTGTAGAAACGGCCAGTGTCGTAGATGAGACGGAAATTAAAAAAACGAAAACAAAGAATATTGAAAATAAATGTATCGAATACAACTTCCCCTTATTCTTCATTGATTTTCCCCTTCTTATCTTTCATTCTCTTTCAACATAATAAATATAATAATACAGATTACTTATTGATAACCTTTAAATCTTTTCATAACTTTTGACTTTATATTCCCTTAATCTGGGAATATTTGTTCAGGAGAATGGATTAAAGAGGATAAGAGTAAAAATAAGATCATGAAATCTCAATGATATTTACAAAATTGAATTTCAGGACTTACAGCTGAAATAAAGCTTTCACACGGCGGAGGTCCTGGATTCGAATTCCAGCGGGCCCACTTATTTTGTTCTTTTTTCTGATTCTTAGAACGCATAGAGTTTTTTCCATCTGTTCAACTTTTGCTTCAAGGTCAGATATTTCTTTGGGTTGTATAACATTAATCTTCCCATAAAATTCTTCATCGAGGGAAATTATGTATAAAGGCTTGCCGGTTGTATTCAATTTTGAATATATATCCAGTTTCTCCAACGTGATTCAATTCAGATTGAGGCAGCCTTATTAAAGTATATGATATATCTGGTTTTGCTTGCAGTTTTGTGAGCTTTGATTTTCTAAAACGTTTCATTTTTTGTCTCCATCATGTCAATAATTAGTCGTTAACTTTCATACAACTTTTAGTTTGTGTTGGGTAGGATAACAATTGAGTAAAAATTGAATAAATTTATGTTATACGTAAAATAATTTATTAAATATATTGTAACTATTCAGCCTATCAAAACATGTCTGATAATATTGATTCTAGTGAATACGAGGAATAAGAGAAACAACATATGAAAAAGAAAGAAACGAAGTCAATCGCTAACAGGTCAAGAAAATCGATTTATAGATATTTGCGTATTGAATCTTTATAAAGATAGTTATTGATTCTGTTTTATATAGGCTGAATAGTTAGGGGGAATTAGTATATACAGACATCATAAAAAATGGTTGAATATATCGATTGTATGACTAATAAAAAATATTATAAAAATATTTTATTATTAATTGAAATTTTTACGAAAGTAATATATATGTCTTTGAAAAAGTGGTAACTGAGTCAATTAAAAGAAATGGAATTTATAAGATGGAGAATATAAATATAGTCCTTTTTAGAAGGAGAGGCAATGATGGATAAAGCAGATGGAAATAATGTGAGCAAAATAAAGTCTACTATTCATGAGTTTCTTGAACTTTTTAGAGAAATACTTGGTACTGATACCTGTTATTTATACTTAATAAATGAAGAAATGGATGACTATGAAAAATCATGTTGTTTAACACAAAGAATAAAGATCATCAGATCTAAATACATTGCTGAAAAAGTGAGAAAAAATGAACAAGAATTTGAGCAGAAAGAAAAAGATGAACTAATACTTCCACCATACTTAAGACGTTATGAATTATACTTTAAACGTCATGAGTTAGATAATGAAGTTAATTCAGCTAGTAATGATAAATTAACTGTTAATTACGATTCATATTTTGATGATGATATTCTAAAATCTATAGATATTTTGAAGTTTATAGATATAGCAAAAAAAGATGATGTCGAAGGCTGGAATATAAATTATGAAAACAGACCAGCTAAGTATGTGCTTTTTAAAGAATTAAATAAAAATGAAGTAATTTTAGGTGAGGGTCTGACGGCCTACTTGGTTAGAGATAAGCATCCAAGACAAATTTATAACTGCCACAAAGAAATTGAAGAACATTCAAGTGTTGCTTTTTCAAATCGAAATAAAAGCATAGCCGCACAACCTTGTCAGCTGTTACTAGGTTTTCCATTAGTGGATGAAAAAAACAATACGATTGGTGTCTTAAAAGCTGAAAATTATAAGAAATGTGAACCTACTCCAGAAGAAAGAAGGTTTCTTGATAACTTAGACTGTGGATGTAACCTGGATCATTATCATTATAAGTATACCGAAAATGATCCTAAATTCAAAGCTGTACAAAGTTATATTCCTTTATTAGTTAAACTTATAAAGTCCTCAAAAAAATTATTTCAAGAAAACTCTTATGACTCTCTTTTCAATGGTGCTTGTTTGTTAGAAAATCTGAAAAAAATGAAGTTTCCAGGTCCAAAAGACAAAGTGGAACAGTTAGATTCAACAAAAAAACCAATTTCAGGTAAACCTGTTCACCCTACTAATTATCAAATATACCAATCAACTTTACACTTATTTTTAGTATTAAAAAGAAATGAATATGTTGGATATGAAGAAATTTTGAGAAGGGTTATCCATTATGTAAAGGGAATTGGTACTAAACTTGGCTTGAATGAAGAAATAACTCACTATTTTGAATATAACCTAGATCAATTCAAAAAGCATGAAGAATTACTACTTTCAGGATTGGATAGGTATAGAGACCATTTTATGCATCAATTTCATGTTTTTGTTACTGGGTATATAATTATAAATGAATTGGGTATTGATAATTTTAAATCGAGTATCAGTGAAAGTATGAATTGGATATTGAGAAATAACAAAACCCAGTATGAAAAGGACTGTGAAAAGGATAAAAAATTGTATGAGATTTCTGATGCTGATGTCTTAAGAATATGGTTTTTGACAGCTTTTTATCATGATTTTGCGTATATATTACAAAAACTTGATCAAGAACTAGAAAATTTTTTCTTAAATCTTTTAGGTTATCCTTTTAAGGTTAAATTCGATTGGGAAAAATTATTAACCAATGAGAATTCGTTTTCACAGCATATATGTGATTTATTAAAATTTTTCTCTAGTAAGTATGGCACAAATACATGTTTATTGCTTCAAAATTACTTAAATGCAATGATTAGTCTTCATGATCATGGAGTTTTAAGTGCTCTTTTACTAATCCATGCCTCGAGAGAAGTACCATATAAAAACTATAATGAGAGCCTATATGCTGCTCTTGCGATTTCGCTGCATAATCCTGAAGTTTACAAGGGTTTGAGGGAAAAAGGTTTAAGTAAAGATGGGTCAACTTGGATCTCATTTGAATCTTTTCCGATGGCCTTTTTATTAGCTTTTTGTGATACTGCTCAATCATTTGGAAGATTAGAAGTTAAGGATCGTAAAAAAGTAAGTGAATATCCGACTGAGTTTTTAGATATTGATATCGTTGCAAATGAAAAAGTTAGCTATAGACTATTATATAAAGACAAAGATAAAACTCCCGATTCCAAGATGATCCATCAATGGGCTGGTAAGAAGATGGATCATGATAAAGGTGAAGTTTGTTTTTGTGAGACATGTTGCAAAGATCATGATAAGAAAATGACTCCTAAAAACAAGTATGAAGAAACTGCAATTAATGAAGTTTTTAGGTCATTCAAATTTTCGTTTGCAATTGAATATTACAAACTAATAAATAAATACACTGAGATAGAAGAAGAATTAAGATGTAAAGAGATACAGAAAAAAGAAAGAGAACTAATATGTACTCTTTCTTTTTGAACATATTCGATGAAAAACTTTTAGGATGTATATTAAAGTTTTTCATCTATTTCTTTATTAGCTTCACAAGAAAAAATTGCAATTCAGCAAGGTTAATGGCATGCTTGATGCACAAAACATAAGACATTTCTAGCACTGAAAAATTAATCATGAAAACATCAACAACATAATGATAGACGACTGTAACTAATTTTGAAACCTGTCTTTTAACTTTGATAATAAAAAGGCGGTGAAAATAAAAAATATAAAAGAGTAAAATTATATGAAGATTAGTGATCAGTATGGAACCTAAAAACCTTATAATTTCTCTACTTTTATTTATATGTTTTTCTTCTGAAAATTGTTCAGGTGCAATTATTAATGTAGATCCAGGAACTTCCTTTAATCTTACAGGCTCAGACGACCAGAATGTTATTAACGCTGCCATACAATCAGCGAATTCAGGAGATACTGTACAGCTTGAATCAACTACATTTCACATAAGTTCACCCATAATCATGAAATCAGAAGTAGCTCTTAAAGGAAATGGGATTGGTGCGACAGTAATCTATTGTGACGATCCTGGCTCTAATTTTGCAACTCAAAATATAATTAACTGTAATGGTATTACTGATATTGAAATTTCAAATTTTTTAATTGATGGTAGTTGGGGATCTTTAAGTAAAATGTATGCAGCAAGCAACAAGTGTAGGGAGCATGAAAAAAGAGTTTACCTGTCTGGCTGTTCAAATGTAGTCATTCATGACTTAAAAATGCAATACAGTGCGTAAACCTGGACATGACAGTTTTGGCGCATGGTCATCCAGTAGCCTACATTCCGCAGTATTTTTTCGAAAATCAATATTTTTCCTGATAGCGGTTTTGAACAAGTGCAAATAATTTGGATTTTTAGTGGTATTTGGTGAAAATTGAATGATATCGTTTTTTGCCTCTAAATACACCACATAGTTGCTTTTACCTACTACATAAAAGTCCAATTACACGTTTGATTGAAAATCGATAGCAGTAAAAACATGAATTTACGAAAATTACTGCGGAAAGTGGGCGGTAGTGACATTTCAATATTTAATAATTACTGGGGCACTTTTGTAAATTTTTGAATTATCATTTATAATACGAAAAACAAAAACTATGATAGAAATTTCGGAAAAAATTTAAAGAAAAGAGAATCATACCGTTAGGATTTTCCGCTCAAATCCTGCATCTCTGCAGTTGGTCTATTTGAGCGGAACCAAACGAATTAACATAGCCACTTCGAGTTTATAATACGCTTTTGATGCTTAAAAGCTTATTCTCTTATTATTTTAGACAAATTCTTTTAGATAAATAATTGGTTAAACACTTAATTAGTTAAGCAAATGGATGATAAATTGGAAAGATTTATTTCACTCTTTCCAAATTATCGGTTTTTCGGGAAAAACTGATCAGGCTCACAGTTTTTCTTTTATCTGCTTAACCAGAGCGATGGTCTTATCTATTTGTTTCAAACTTGCATTGATCAATATAAGATAATGCAAACAGAAGATAAGCTCCATCGTCAAATCGGTGGCTATGTCAATTCACCTACTGGTCGCGGTTACCAATTTCTTAGACTTTCTGACCACCGACCAAAGCAACCAGAAAGTCCAGTATTAATTGGCATCATTCTTAAAAAATTTATTCTTAATAGTATTAAGTTCCCACAATTTATCAAAAAGTTGCTAAATCGAAAAGCTATCAGAAGACTGGAAAAAACAGTGATGTTTCATTGAGTTTACAACGTAATAAGACACTAGAAAGAACATCAGTAGCTTAGAATTACATAGAAACTACAAATGCAAATACAGACTCTTACTAGCTAAAATTAGCTATAAATCTTTAAAAGCATTCAGTCCAAAGAAAAATATATATAAATTTTATATGTAGAAATATGTTGAATCTCTCCTCATTCCTCGGGTCCTCTAAATAAGGCAGGATATTTCTCCTTTAACGGAATCAGGATTTCTTCGTCTAATTTTGCATTATAAAGTGTTTTCACTTTAGAAGCTTGATCAATAGATAAATCATGAACTCTAGTGAGGTTAGCTCCTTCAAGTTTAGCTCCCTCAAGATTAGCTCTCAGAAGATAGGCTTTGTGAAGGTCTGCCCCATAGAGATTAGCGCCTCTAAGGTTAGCTTCTTGAAGATTTGCCTCTTGAAGACCAGCTCCATATAGGTCAGCCTCTTCAAGATTAGTTCCCTGAAGGTAAGCTCCCTCGAGATTAGCCACTTGAAAGTTCGCTCTTTTAAGGTTAGCTCCTTTAAGATTAGCCAGATGAAGGTTTGCCAGTTGAAGATTAGCCCTTTCAAGGTTAGCCTTTTCAAGATTAGTTTTTACAAGACTAGCTCCCTGTAGATTAGCTTCTTGAAGGTTAGCCTCTTGAAGATTAGCTCCTTTACCTTCAAGAAGGTGAGTATCTGAAAGATTGGCTCCTCGAAGGTCAGCCTTTTTAAGGTTAGCTCCCCGAAGATCAGCTCCTTCAAGGTTAGTTTTTACAAGGTCAGCCTCTTGAAAGTCCGCTCCTTGAAGTTTAGCTCCTATAAGATTAGCTCCCCTAAGGTGTGTTTTCCCCGATATACCCATAAAAGTAAATCTGCTCTAAATTAAAATAAACATTACTATTCCGGGAAAATAGTTTCTACTTCTCAAAGTGTGATCTGTGATGTTTTATTGAATTTACTTTGGCTTTGATTCAGCCTTTACTTGTTGTATCCTAAAATAAGATTACAGCTTTTAAATAATTTTATAGTTTGATACATGATATAACACCAGACTATAATAGCAGACTATAATAATAGCAGACTATAATAGCAGACAATGCAAAAGTTAAGTATTGAGTGAATTCCAACTTCTTTTTAGTAGGGAAGAATGATCGAGTAAAGTGAAATAAATTCTGGGTTAAAGTGGCATAGTGGGTTACCCGTACACGATATATGAAATAATTAGAAATAAACAACATTTATGAAAAATAGTCATCTTAGTACAAATAAATTCGTTGAATTGCAAGTAAACCAGTATTAAGTACAGATTTATTAGCCGTCTTTTAAATTATCATTCTTAAATGAAGATAGTGGTTTTATATTCCCATATTGTTAAACCAGATGGTGAATTGCGTACCGATACCACTTTTAATTTCTAAACAGCCGTCTATTTGCTCAACAAGAATGTTTACTAGCTGGAGTCCAAGGGAATTTGAACTCTTATTGACTATCACTTTTGGAATTCCTTTTCCATCATCCGATACTTCTAATATGTAATTGAAGCTATCTTTGCAACCTTTATCTGGACTGGACATCTCACTCTGAGCAGCAGAAGTTTCATTTCTGCGAAGATTCACCCGGATTTCTCCTTTCCGTCCTTCAGGAAAAGCATGCTTAAAAGAATTTGTAACTAGCTCATTTACAATAATTCCAAGAGGGATTGCAGTATCCATGCCAAGATATATCTGGTCAAGGTTCAACTTCAACCTGATACTTTTAATTCCAAGATCATATGAATTGAAAAGATCTTCAGTTAGTTTATTTAGATAAGCTGCAAAGTCAAGGGTATCGATATTATCTCCTTTGTACAGCTCTTCGTGAATAAGAGCCATCGAAGCTACACGATCCTGACTTTCTCTAAAAGCCTCAACAACTTCCTGAGTTTTACAAATTTTACGGTTAGAAAATGTTTCTGATTGAAGATCGAGTAAGGATGAGATTACCTGCAGGTTATTCTTAATCCTGTGGTGAATTTCCTTTATGCGGATTTGTTCTACCTTTGCAAGAGCTTCTTCTGCCTTTTTATGCTCTGTTATATCTTGAGTTGTTCCTCTAACCCGAACAGGATTATTATTCTCATCGAAAACAACTTCAGATTTTGCATGAACTATGCGTTCTTCTCCATTCGCTAGAATTATCCTGAAATCAAAATCAGCAGGCTTTCCATTCAATGCATCCTTAGCGGCATTATTTATACAGTTTCGATCATCCAGATGCACATAACTTAAGAAGATACCATAATTTACTTTCAGTTCTTGCGGCGTAAGTCTAAAAATACGATACATTTCGTCAGACCAACGAAATTCATTGCTTGCAAAGTCCATTTCCCAGTTTCCAAGATGAGCTATTTCTTGAGCTTCTGCAAGACTTTTTTCACTCTGTTTCAATGAATCATAAGCATTCTGAAGTTCTACTGTACGTTCTTTAACCAGTTTATCTAAATTATCGAGTGTGTCTTTCAGTTTAGCTTCCACTTTTTTGCGCTCTGTGATGTCACTGGCGGTACCAAACCATTCAACAATCTCGCCATTCGCATTCAGCATCGGAACCGCACGCGAGAAAATCCATCCCAAACTGCCGTCTGCTAGACGGACCCTGTGTTCCAGTTCGTAAGTGCTCTTTGTCCGAATAGCTTCATTGATGACTGCCATTACATGCGTTTGATCTTCCGGAGGAACATATTCCTGAAGCCAGTTACGATTTGGGCTTTCCGTATTGACAAGAAAACCTCGACCATAAAGATAGGACTTACGCAGTTAAAATGCCGAAAACTTGATATCTTTATAAATATACTTATGGCTTAGTGTTTCTCTAAAAACGTACGGAGTTATGGACATAAATCCACCTAAGTGTACCGACATTGACTACATTAATTTTCTCATTGCGGCTTCTAACGTTTTTAGCTGTACTGAAGCTGCTAGATGTTATCCAGACATAGCTAATGCTCCTTCTCATGATGCTTTTACTCGTTGCCTTCAAAGGCAACCTCCAGACACGGAAGCACTATGGGAGGAAGTAAAAAGTTATGTCAAGCTTAAGGGAGGATACCTAATTGTTGATGATTCAACATTAGATAAACCATACGCAGAAGAAATTGCTTTTGTTCGTCGTATGTGGAGTGGAAAACATCATCGTACTGTAAAGGGAATAGGCCTGGTTACCTTAGTTTGGACTGACGGTACAACCGTTATACCTATCGATTTTCGAATTTATAACATCGATGTAGACGACAAAACAAAGAATGACCATTTCCGTGATATGCTTGACAAGGCCGAAGAACGTGGTTTTAATCCCAAATTCGTTTTATTTGATACATGGTATGCAAGTGTGAAAAACCTTAAAGCCATTAGACAGAAAGAGTGGCATTTCCTTACAAGATTGAAAAATAATCGTTTGGTAAATCCTGACAACAAGGGAAATGTGCCACTTGAAACAGTAGATATTCCTCCAAAAGGACGTGTGGTTCACCTCAAAGCATATGGATTTGTAAAGGTGTTTAGGATAGTTTCAAAAAATGGAGACACGCAACACTGGGTTACAGATGTGCAAGAGATGGATGAAGCAAAACGTGAAGATTTGGCAAAGAAGTCATGGAAAATTGAGGAATATCATAGGGGAATAAAACAGTTCTGTGGTGTCGAAAAATGTCAGGCAAGAAAGGAAGAATCACAAAGAGCACATATAATGTTCTCATTAAGAGCTTTTCTTAGACTGGAATTACAAAGAATCAAAAGTGGAATATCCTGGTTTGAAAGTGCTATGAAAATTAGAAGAGTGGCAGTGACAGAATACTTAAGGAATCCCCAATACACGTTAAATTAATTCAAATATTTGAAAGTTTGGAAAAAACAATATGCTAGGAGCCAACTGCGTAACTCCTAAAAGATAACGCATCTCGCTCCAGTCCGGGCTCACGCGATATACCATTTCTGAACTTGCCGTCACCAGAGTACAAAAACGCTCTTCACTCGCACTCAGCGCGTCCTCAACCTGCCTGCATTCCTTAGTATTTTTCTGACAGGAATATTCTATCTGCTCCCACTTATCTTCTTTTTTAGTCAAAGCAAACTGGTGATTTGTGATAATGTCAAGAATTTCAACTGCACTGTATTTGTCAATTGGATAAGTGCAAAGAACCATCATTGAATACTTGCCTATAGCAGAGTCCAGTAATTTTTCGTGACCAGAAAAACTGTTTCCACTATACCTCAAACCATCGTATCCACTAGCGAGAGCCTTACTGGTTTTTTCAGTCAAGTAGTTAAATACTGTTTGTGGATCTAAAACATCTTCTTCTACATGCCAGCAAGAATAGGGAACAATGTCGATTTGCCCGTTTTCTAAATAAGCGCCAATATCAGGAATAACCACTTTCAAAGCTTCTTTTGCTTCTTCTTCATCTACAGGTTCTGATATGGCCCATAAACAGTACTCATTATTTTCAAGCCCTGCTTTGAAATAAGGAACAAGTATATCCATCAAATCTTCTTTTGTCCTGTAGAACTGGCAGAAATGTATTCCCCACTGTACGTTTCCAATAATATCAATACCAGAAATTCTGTTGCCGCTTCTCATGTTATTCTTTGATAATCAGGTGTAAAGTCAAAAGACTCTCTTCTCAACATTATTGCTTTATTTAATGTCTTACCTGGCTCAAAAATGGCTTAAAATTCTTCTTGCAAGAATAATTTATAGAATTCAAGTAGTAATATAAAGATTTATTTATATAAACATGACTGTATAATTAAGTCTCTGTATTACTTATTATAGAATAATAATTTCTTTAGATATATTTCGTTATCGAGGCAGCCTTACTGAAGGAAGAACTTGCCAAAAAGCCCGCAGGAACACTGGGATTACACGACAACTATCGCATTCAGGCTTGGTAAGTACATCCTCAAATGACCTGGGATCAAAATCATAACCTACCTCTACTAATCGGCTGTATTGAATAGCTTGACCGAGTCCTCACTGATGACGCCATGTATTACTATTGTTAATACAAGGAATATTGTGTTCCAGTCCGTCAATTTAAAGATGCCAAATTTTTCAATAACATTTTGTAATTATCGATTACTAAAAATACAAAAAGGATTTAGAAGTCATCGCAAAACTTTCATTGATGGAGGGGTTCAGCCATCATGCTTTTTAATAGTCCCTCAGAAATTTTTTTCATATGTTTGGCTGAACCATATGACGGAGGTATAATTTACATTCAACAATACTGCAAAATTTAGGTGTAATTTTTTGAAATTTGCCTATGTTATTTAGTAGTATGGTATTTAGTAGTATGGTATTTAGTAGTATGGTATTTAGTAGTATGGTATTTAGTAGTATGGTATTTAGTAGTACGGTATTTAGTAGTACGGTATTTAGTATGTTATAGAGATCCTTCATATCATCTCCTTGACTATTTTGGGATTTAACGTAGGTTGCTTCGAAAGAGGAAGGTAGAGATCTGCATATCATCTCCTTTTTAATCTTCGGTCTCCGATTCGTATCAATTTCATCTTAATTGAATCGATCCATCAAATATGTATAAGTTTAAGCTTCAGTGTTGTTCTTGGAGCTGTTTTCAAGCGTCCTTCCAAAAATTCATTGGGAAGTCGCTTTTCGCCTTATTAATGCATCGGACCTCCAGATCCCATTCCAGGCATTCCCTGAGCAGAGGACATGATTTCCATAAGGTCTTCGAGTGACTCTGCTCCGTTGATATCTTCTATTAGACCATTGAGTTCTGTGATCCTGATGCTAAGGCTCTCACTCATATTCTCATCGGTTGTGTTCCCACTTTCACTTGCCATCTCTTCAAGGTGTTCGATTTCCATTTTGAGTGAGTCGGTAGCCTGGGTTTGCAAATAGGTGAATACAACATTTTGAAGTTCTTCTGCACTGGATGCTGAACTTATTTCGCTGGACAGGTTGTCAAGATCAGTTACTTGTTCATTGAGCATCGCAGTCATATTTTCATCAGTCGTGTTGTCCAGCTGATCGTTAAGTGTTTCAGTCATATTTCCAAGGGAACTAACCATCTCGGCCTGAACCTCAGTGTAGTTATCGTCAGTTACGTTCTCAACCTTGGTGATGTCAAATAATCCAGGCATCCCACAGAGAACATGGTTCATTCTATCAGGTCCCATATTCATTCCATCAGGTATGCCTGCACATTTCTGACTTGACAGGACTTCCTGAAGGTCGGATGCACTGGAAGCTTCGCTTACATTAGTATAGAAACTCTGAAGTTCAGAAATTTGTTCGCTAATGGAATCAAGCATTTCCTCTCGGACATCAGTAAAATTTTCTTCAGTTATGTTCTCTCCAGGAGTAAATACAGGTTTGTTTTCCGAAGCAAAAGCGCCTAAAGGAAGAATGCATAATACTATCATTACCGCTGTAAAACGGTAAATTGAGTTTAACACTTTTGTTTTTACTTTCATAGCGTACTCCGTTATTGACTTCAATCTCTATTTTTTTCGTTAGTTCTGTTTTTCGAGCTAGTGATCTTGTATTGAATTGTTCTGTTGTCTGATTTTATAGTGGTTTTCTTGCCTGGTTTTTCGGTGATTTTCTTACTTGATTTCAGTTGTTTTCTTGTTGGTTTTTCGGTGATTTTCTTGCTTTATTTAGTGGGTTTCTTGCTGGTTTTTCAGTGATTTTCTTGCTTTATTTTAGTGGGTTTCTTGCCTGGTTTTTCAGTTGTTTTCTTGCTGGTTTTTCGGTGATTTTCTTGCTGGTTTTTCAGTGATTTTCTTGCTTTATTTTAGTGGGTTTCTTGCCTGGTTTTTCAGTTGTTTTACGTTTTCTTGTCTGGGTTTTCCATTATTACATTTATTTCCGTATTTTTGATTGTCTTCAGACTATTGATCCGCTGACAGTCCTTAAATGAGCTGGCAAAAATATAAAGTTACTTTCGGGAATAAAGGATTTAAAGAGATTTAATTTTGAAAAAAAGCTTTATTCTATTTATAAAACCTTAAAGAACCTTAAATTAATGACTAAATACTTATCGAGGACTTTAAAACATGATGTTTGAATTCCGAAAGGTTCTTTATATATTTCACAGGAGCTTCGAATGCTGGTATACTCATAAAATGTTTTTATTTACGAGTCATCCTGCAAAAAGTAAAAAAAATCTGCAGATTGTAGCAGGTATATTTCCAGTTATTCGATTTCCAGTTATTTGAGAACACGCCAGTTATTGGTTTTCAAAACGACAATACCTTTCGACATGATGACTGGAGCTATCTCGAAAATAGGCAGCTCTGCCGGTGCCTTGATGATATGCCACTGTCCCGGGTTCTGCTCCCAGCTCAATTGTGTCCATTTGACAGTGCCATTCCCTGTCCAGGTGCTATGAACCTCGGCACCCTGCGGAAACAGGATGGGCTGGCTTAAGTCCGCTCCGAGAACGTCGACTTTTGGGATGTAACGCCATCCAAGGGCGTTGATTGTGGCCATAGACGCCTGCATCTGTGCCAGTGTTTCCCCATCAACAGGCTTTGCCCCGAGCATTTCCAGACGCAGAGATGTGTTTCCTTCGTACTGGCGCTGGTGTAGTAGTTCGGCCGAATGATATGCAGATCCTCGATATCGACATCGATTTTTGGCATGCCGATCTGTTCCCTGCCCCTGAGTATCGGCACGGTTTTACTCTCCAAGATTACCAGAACAAAATTCCCTTCAAGCTGGCCACGTTTTCCATTAAAACGGACCGGTACACTGGCCTGGAATAAATTATACGCTCTTCCCGCCATCCAGTCGATTTCTCGAAATTGACTGGATGAGATGTTTAGCTCAGGCATTAAATATCTAATATGAAAACATTTAGTATTATTTTTAGGATATCATAAAAGACATAAAATATACCATATTACATATAATATGGTATATTAAATTCCGTTGAGAATACATGTAAAAAATAACCGGATATCGCGGATATACAGTAAAAAAGGTCAAAGGGAGTAAAAAAGAGATCTCACGATAGTCAACATAAGGCCTTGAATCTGCCTTTTTATTGAGAAATCTTTGTCGTGTTATCGAGAAGTGTTTAATGCCACTTTATCCACTTTGCATGAGTGGGGGGAAAAGATGAGTGTCATAAATGAAGAAACTTCAAAAGGTGCAGTTGTCGATTCGCAACTTGGAAAGAGAAAAGTCGATTCTGAAGGATCACCGGTCGCTGGCAGCAGGATGGATGTCTCAAAGACCTATGCCGGAATTCCGGTTTTGCTCCAGAAAGTAATAGATGAGAATAATACCGCAGCCTGGGCGGAGATAGTTGAAAGAATCGATTATATTTACGCCAATCTTGATCATTCTCTGGGTGGGCTGGACCGAGAGACGGGGTTCGCCAGCAAGGTGAAATCGCAGATACAGGACGGAAAAAAATTGTTATTCAAGCCTAACCTGGTAAACCCAACCGCTATTGACGCAGGGACACATGGCGAAGGTCTGGGGGCTCCCATCTGTACCGATTGGTCTCTGATAGCCGCCCTGATGAGGTGGTTCCATGACAGGCTTGACATACACTATCATCAGATGGCTCTTGGGGAGGCTTCAACTGCTGTCCTGGGGTTGACAATCTCTCTCAGGTTAGCCTCCGGAAAGGACATCGCCACAGAAGCCCTTTTTGAAGGAAAGAGTGAGGATTTCTACGGAGGGTGGGGTTTTTTCTTTGTCCGCAAGTACCTTTCCGAACGACACCCTTCATCCCATGAAGACGACCCTATGAGAGGCTACGAGGACAGCGTTGCCGGAAGGTTCTTCCCGCCAGGAAAAGCCGGAAACCGGCTGATGGTCTATGACCTGAACAAACTTGACGAAGACACTTCAAGGGGCAGGACAGTCGCAGTCCCGGAGGGGGATAACTATAAAGAGATCACACTGCACAAGGTGATAGTCGGTGGGGAGCCGGGGGACAGTAACGACTTGAAAGACTATCCCGGGTGCATCCTTATTAATGTCCCAAAGATGAAGATCCATGCTCAGGACCTTCTCACAAATGCTACCAAGAACCTTGGTATCGGCCTTTACCCCACGCAGGCTCCCTGCGATCCTGGCAGTGGTGATATGAAATGGAAATATGCGTGCCCGTCCAGATTCCCATCTTTCAAAGGTGGGCTACCGCATATGCCCTGGGTAGTAAAGATGGATGACGATACCAACCTGCCTGTAAGAGATGAGAAAGGAGAATACATCACAACAAAAACCGCAGGAATGCCAGGGACTCAGGTGGACGTTATCAGGGCAGTACAGGCACAGAACATATTCATGGTGCATGTAATTGACGGAATAGATATGATTAATATCAACCACGAAGGGAATGGAACATCTGTTAAAATTCCTGAAGGTTACGTCTGGGCGTCCCTGGACTGTGTGGCTATCGACCTCCTCTGCGCCAGATACTGTTTCAAAACGGTACCTATGCGTGAAGCATTGAAGCTCAAGGATGAAAACGGCTGGCCCACAGAGTTTGTACACCACGTACCCGTAGCAATAATTGACGGAAAAAATATCGCAACCGAGGAAGACCTCGATTCACCTCTTTTCAGGTACAACCTGTACCATTATGCTGAAGCGAGAGGTGTGGGGCAGCAGAAATACTATGTCGTCGGCTGGGACGCCCTTACAGAGACACCACTGGCTTCCCTGGAGGGTCACCTGGGAAGGATAGAGGACAAGAAATTCCTTGAGCTAATGACGAAAACGATGTATTATAACCCTTCATGCATGCTATGGGACATGCAGAAGACTCTGCTGAGTTATGCAGAGGCTCACGATAAGCTGACCGGCTCCTCACTTTTAAAGGAATTCATGGACGGCTTCGATGAGAATAATGACGGGATAATAGATTACGACGAAAACGGGCGGAAAGGAATCTGGATTCCGTTTTTCAGAATGATGAGCCACTACTTTGATATTATGGCAACAGAAGAATACGGCCAGCTCAGAGGGAATTTCTATACTATTGCCGAAATCAGCCTCAAGCCCACAAATAAAAACTGGAACCCTGGAGGGCATGATTTTGCGCAGGAGCATGCGCTCGTGTGGACGGCAACCCTGGCCTTTGAGATGTCACGGGAAGAGGGTGGTGAAGACCCCTTCGTTCCGGGAATGATCTGGGGCAAAGGCATATGGCCTAGCTGGCAGCTGGCTACCCATATCAAGCTCACTAACAGTATCTATGGTTCCCAGTCACCTGAGACTATCAACTTCCAATCTCTATACGGCACAGCATTCCAGTATGCAGATAAAACTCGAAATGGAGGAGCCTATACCGGAAGCACAAATCAATTGGTCAGCGATCCAGCTTCTATTAAAAACTACTTTAAGGCTGTCTATGAGGGCGCAGATCCTCTCGGCTTCACACTGTATGTCCCTGCGGGATATGGGAGCCTGGAAGCACGCAGGATCCCCAATGTAGAGGAGACAGAGGATCCAGGCAAGGTCTTCACTGCTCACTTTGACGGCGGGGCGGAGGTATGGTGATTCTTGGATTCGATAGATTCGTATATCCAGAAACAGGCCCTGGCAGCCGCCCTGATTAACATGGTGGTAAACCCTCTCCTGGCATTTTTCATCAACAGGAACGTGGATACCGTTGCCTTATCCGGAATTGTGGTTGATACGATAATCACTTCAATCGTGATGACCTGGCTTGTGGCGGTCTTCTCGGCAGCTGATATTAATCGTCAACTTCGTGCTGGCCGATTCAAAGATGAAAACCTGCCCCAGCCCGGGCCGATACTGTCAAGGTTGCCGAGGAGAGGGGTATTACTGGGCACGGTGCTGTTCATCTGTACCGTATTGGTCATGGTGACTTTAACCATTTCCATGTTCTTTTTATTCGACATCACGGAGCTTTCTGTAAACAGAGTGGCACTGTTCAAGGGGATTTATACAGGGCCTGTTGCCTATGTAGTAGCTACTCTGGCGATAATTAGGCAGTGTGAGTCTTAACCCTCATATAAAGTAAAGTAAGTCAAAAAGAATCAATCGAAAGAGAAACGTGAAAAGTAGAATGGGGAATGAAAGTGGGGAATGAAAGTGGGGAATGAAAGTGGGGAATGAAAGTGGGGAATGAAAGTGGGGAATGAAAGTGGGGAATGATGAATATTTCAAGGATAAATATTGTCTGGTAACCGGTGCAAATTCCGGAATCGGGTATGCGATAAGTGAAGAGCTTCTGAAAAAGGGAGCAATAGTCTTCATGGCTGGTCGAAATGCGGAAAGTCTGGAATCAGCGGCTAAGACTCTTGATTCATATGCCGAACAGATTCGAATTCTGCTTGTTGATGTGACAAAACAGCCGGAGGTGGATAAAGCTATTCAGGATACGGTTGCCGCGGAAGGTAGAATTGACTTTCTATTTAATAATGCGGGAATTGGAGGTACGATGCCGACTGTTGACGCTACGCTTGAACACTGGCGATCTATTATTGATGTCAATCTCTGGAGCGTTATATACGGAATTAATGCCGCGTTGCCATTTATGCGTCTTCAGGGTGGAGGGCATATTGTTAACACGGCTTCACTTGCAGGACTGATACCTTTCCCATTCCAGTCTCTTTATTGCGCTACCAAGTATGCAGTTGTTGGGATGAGTGAAAGCATGCGGTACGAATTTGCTGAAGAAGGCATTCATTTTTCAGTTACATGTCCCGCAGCTGTCGTTTCACGGATCTGGAAAAAGCCTATACTGGGTCCAGTTCATGAAGAGATAAAAGCCCCTGAAGATGCAATTCCAGCTGAAGAAGCCGCACAGATAATCCTTCAGGGTGTTGCGGATAAAAAAGGAATAATTGTAGTGCCAGAGCAACCATGCGGATGGCTTTGGCATGAATACTGTAATTTATCTGAAGCCGCAGAAGATTTCCTGCTGAAAATGGCTCATGATCGACGGATAGAGTGGTCAAAAAGACAGAGGAGCTGAGGTAGTTGAATCAGAGTGGGACTTTACCAAGCTCAATGAGGAAGATCTGTCTCCGGGCATAGGCAAGACTATAAAAGCAATAAATTTTTAAGGGTCACTTAGCTGGACAAATTATAGAGCTTAAGCCCTCACTGATGATTTTATTTCTTTTGTTCTTATTTCTTTTGTTCGATATATCGATCTTTAGCTTCCTGAAGTATAGTGACTGCTGTTTCGAGGTCTTTCCAACCGATAACCTTCACGCGTTTTTCTTCTAAATTTTTATAAGTTTGGAAAAAGTTAGTAATCTCCTTAAATAGATGAGGTGGAACCTGCTCAACTGTCTCAATATAATTCCACATAGGGTCATTCTTTGGAACACAGAGTATTTTTTGATCTCTTCCTTTATCATCTTCCATGTCAAATAGTGCCACAAGATGTACATCTATTATACATCCCGGAAATGTAGGTTCCCAGGTTAAAACCATGGCATCTAAAGGATCACCGTCAAGGGCCAGGGTGTTTGGGAAAAAACCATAGTCTGAGGGATATACCATTGAAGAAAAAAGCATTCGGTCGTATTTAATCACTTTTTTCTCTTTATCGTATTCATATTTATTCCGGCTTCCTTTCGGGATCTCTATAAGTACGCTTTCAACCTGTCTTTCCGTCATACCGTCACTTCCTTTTTACTCCTGCTTGTTATTGCTTTTTATGATTGTGATTATTTATGAGTTCATAGACTATGTCCCCTGATAGGGTCATACTATTAAAACATGACCTTATGAATTAATTTTCTTAATATGAAAGGAAAAACCGAAAACAATGCGGAAAAAAATCCATTGTGGAAGTTTGGTAATATCAAGTCTGAATGAAATGAATATAAATTAAAATAGACAGTGTGATACCAAGAAAATATTTTCTGTTTTTCAGGGTTTGATTCTTAAAATTGTATTGATTCCCAATCTTGGATCTGTCATGCCTGCAGAATAACATCAGCTTTAACTAATAAAAACACGATTTAGGACTTACGCAGTTAAAATGCCGAAAACTTGATATCTTTATAAATATACTTATGGCTTAGTGTTTCTCTAAAAACGTACGGAGTTATGGACATAAATCCACCTAAGTGTACCGACATTGACTACATTAATTTTCTCATTGCGGCTTCTAACGTTTTTAGCTGTACTGAAGCTGCTAGATGTTATCCAGACATAGCTAATGCTCCTTCTCATGATGCTTTTACTCGTTGCCTTCAAAGGCAACCTCCAGACACGGAAGCACTATGGGAGGAAGTAAAAAGTTATGTCAAGCTTAAGGGAGGATACCTAATTGTTGATGATTCAACATTAGATAAACCATACGCAGAAGAAATTGCTTTTGTTCGTCGTATGTGGAGTGGAAAACATCATCGTACTGTAAAGGGAATAGGCCTGGTTACCTTAGTTTGGACTGACGGTACAACCGTTATACCTATCGATTTTCGAATTTATAACATCGATGTAGACGACAAAACAAAGAATGACCATTTCCGTGATATGCTTGACAAGGCCGAAGAACGTGGTTTTAATCCCAAATTCGTTTTATTTGATACATGGTATGCAAGTGTGAAAAACCTTAAAGCCATTAGACAGAAAGAGTGGCATTTCCTTACAAGATTGAAAAATAATCGTTTGGTAAATCCTGACAACAAGGGAAATGTGCCACTTGAAACAGTAGATATTCCTCCAAAAGGACGTGTGGTTCACCTCAAAGCATATGGATTTGTAAAGGTGTTTAGGATAGTTTCAAAAAATGGAGACACGCAACACTGGGTTACAGATGTGCAAGAGATGGATGAAGCAAAACGTGAAGATTTGGCAAAGAAGTCATGGAAAATTGAGGAATATCATAGGGGAATAAAACAGTTCTGTGGTGTCGAAAAATGTCAGGCAAGAAAGGAAGAATCACAAAGAGCACATATAATGTTCTCATTAAGAGCTTTTCTTAGACTGGAATTACAAAGAATCAAAAGTGGAATATCCTGGTTTGAAAGTGCTATGAAAATTAGAAGAGTGGCAGTGACAGAATACTTAAGGAATCCCCAATACACGTTAAATTAATTCAAATATTTGAAAGTTTGGAAAAAACAATATGCTAGGAGCCAACTGCGTAACTCCTAACGATTATTCAAAAAGATTGATTCGGTAAAACTATCCTGAGAACAGGACATTTTGAACCTATGTAAAATTTACATAATAACTTTCAATGTCAAAATGCAACTGGAATTTATTTTGCAACTGGAATTTATTCAACGTTGAACTTTTCTTTGCTTGCTGTTGTGTATTATATTGAACTTTTAACTGGTTTTGAATCTGCGAAATCATTTCAGGATACAATGACTATACTGTAGGGGACTATATCATAGGGGGTGAAATAGTGAGAAAAGCACTGATTATATTGGTAGTGTTGTTCGGCATATTCCTCGCAACAGGATGTGCGGGAAATAAACAAGTAACTCCAAATAAAACAGGAACTCCTGAACAGGCTGTAACTCCAGCTGAGGGTATAACTGAGGCTGTAAAGGAAACTCCTGTTACAGAAATAAGTCCTGTGGAAGAAGGTACTCCAACTATAAAAAATACAACTGAAAGACAGACTGCAATTGAAATGCAGAATATGACAAGGAAATCGGAACTTAAAGAATACACACTTAAAGAACTTACAGAATACAACGGTGAAAATGGAACAGCATATGTTGCCTATCAAAGTCAGGTCTATAATGTCTCTGATAGTGATATTTGGAAAAATGGTACTCATAAAGGATGCAACGCCGGGACAGACCTCACTGGAAAAATGGACAAGACCCCACACGGAGCTGCAATATTAAAGGGTTATCCCGTTGTCGGGACTTTGAAAAAATAACTTTGGAATCTGAGTTAAACCAGGATTCTATTAAACTTACTGTCAAACTCGTGTCAAGTAATCATCAAGGATTCAATGATCCCGAATAATTGCAATCGAATTTATACGACATTTTATGTCTGACTCGACACTAGACAGTGTTTCTTTTTTTCCATTAATCAAGGTGAATAATAGTTCTCTAAGAGCCTATCCCAAAAGCCATTTCGTTCTTAATCATCAAGAATTTTCAGGACTGTTTTCATGATCAGAAACTTGATTGATTGTTCGGAATACAGGATTCAGAGAAGCAATTTTGAGTTTTGGGATCAGCTCTAAAAGAATTATATCTTAATTTAGACCTAAATTTCGATTTAGATCAATAATTGTAGAGATAGCCATAACTTACTACGGTATTAAAGAGGGAATCATAAGTTTTTCCCGAATGAAGAAATAAATAGGGTTATATTTTTACGATTTTAGATCGAACACAAAAAAATAAGGATATAAACTGTAAAACATAAAAATTAAATGTCATTAATAATTAAAATAAGATATCACTGATTGACATATTGTCTTTTTAGTAGGAAATCAATAAGGATATATCCTACTTTCCGCACTATTTTTTCACATATAATATTTTTCGTATTTTTCTCCCATCAATCTCAGCACTTTAATTGTTTCTTCATCCAGATTTAATACCTTCTTTATCCTCTTTCCCTCAATTTCGATCTCTAACTCTGTTATTCTCCTGAACAGAAAGAATACCCATTTCATTGTTGGAGTCTGTGTTTTTTTCTTAACCTGATTTCTGATAGCTTCTTTTGCTTCTTCCAATCTTGTTCTCAGTTTCCACTCAGCTATTGAATACAATAACAAACATAGAACCATTACCATTGCAAGTGCTTCTATTCTGGATTCTTTTTTCAGATATACCTCAGACACTCTGAAACTCTTATCCTTAAGGAACCTGAACCCTCTTTCAACTGTTCCCTGTTCTTTATAGTACTTTAGGAGTTGATCTGGAGTCAACTCCAGATCATTGGTTGCAAGAATGAACCTTCCTAACTTTGCTCTTTTTTCCTGTAATTTATCCTGATCGTGTTTTATCTCTGCTTCTATCAGGTAAAAAGTCTGTACATCTTCACCTTTCCTTGGTCTTCCTTTCTTGTTTTCAAGTCTGTGTGATTTAGTTTTTATCTCAAGTTTCGTGAATTCATACAATTCATTCTCTTTCAACCATTGTTCAGACGCTATTCTTGCATCAGCTTCACAGGCAAATTCAAGAGTAGAAAGCTTTTTAAGGGATTTTTCTGTTGCTTCAAGCTCCTTAAGAATCTTTTCATCAAATGTCTTCTCTTCCTTCTTTTTCATTTCCTCTGAACAAAATACAACCCATAACTGTTCTATTCCACCATAACAGGATTTTACAGCGTAACAAGAATAACGTTCATCAGAGCATGTTTCCAGAATTAAGTCTGTTATCAATAATTCCTTTGATTCATTGATGGTTGCAGGTACTCTCGATATGAAAAAAGCGCTAGTTCCTATTTCTTTGACATTACTTTCAGTATAAAATGCGCTGTCTGCAACATGATAGACTCTCTGATCAAGATTCAGGTTCTGTGTTACTTCCTTTATGGTTTTGATGAGAACTTTCTTATCGGAACTGTTACCATCTAACGCTCTCACAAACAGAGGAATTCCTTTCTGATCAGTAACCATAGAAATAGAAAAACGAAGTAAATCGACTCTCTTATCTTTAGGATGACCATAAGTAATGTTGATAGTTTTGCTGTTATCATCGTTTTCATAGTCACCATAAACACTGAAATTTGTAGTATCTGAATGACAAAAACGAGGATTAATAGGAACGTGTTTCATAGCTTGCAGAATTATATGGTTGAAGAGTTCAGTTGCTCCATATTCATGGATTTTGTCCAGAGTTCTGCCAAAAACGTCATCATTAAGGTGTTCTGGGAGAACACCTTCTCCCAGTAACCTTTCAGTAGGTAAGTTTTCAAAGAAAGCAGGAAATAGGTAAAGACGACGTTCAGTAAATCCTAAACCGTTAATGCACATTGCCTTAAGAACAGTAGAATGAGAAATGTTATGGCCACTTTTCTTAGGAAGAAGAGTGTCAATCAAATCTGAAATTTCAAGTTCGTCAAATACGCCAGCAATAAGGCCATAATGGCCAAGATGAGTTGTGGATTCAGAGCTGGGAGAGAGAGTCATCAAGGTGAAATTGGATGAGATTTTATAAAAAGTAAATGTATGATTCGAAAATATAAAATCCAGAAATTTTACTGCGGAAAGTGCGATATATTTAAGCCGCCAAATAAGCGATATAAGCTCTTAAATAATAACTCATTTTGATATTATAAGGAAGATATAGAAAAAAGTGAGATTTGGAGTAGAGAAAGAATGTTTGTGGAGAGTGAAAAAAACGTATCCAAACTAAAAAATTTTTGGGTAGAATTTTTCGCAGATCGGAGAGACGGTGGCCACAGATCTTCAGATGAGGAATTTATTTTCATGGAAGCAAAGGAAAAACTGTTCCATCTTGATGGGGGCAAAACCCTGCTTGACTTTGGATGCGGTGCAGGCGAGCTCCTGGTTTACTATGCGCCGGAATATGAACAGCTCGTAGGAGTTGATTTTTCCGAATCCATGCTTGATGAAGCAAGCAAAAAAATCAAGGAAAGAAAATATGATAATATATCGTTAATTCAGGCTGATGATAAAACTGTCTGGGACAAACTGGAATGTTCTTTTGATCGAATAACTGCAGCTGGAGTGATTCAGTTTTTTACATTGCAAGAACTTGATAGCTTTATCTCTAATGCATCAAATTACCTTAATAAAGGGGGTAAAATAGTGCTGTTTGACATACTTGACCCCCGTTTATATCCATTATGGAAAATGGGGCTATTCTCACAAGATGCTGACCTCTGGAAAATTTTACGCAAAATAGGTTTTGAGTTTAAAGTTATGTTATCTGCAAGCTTGAGTAATCGACCAAGAGATATTCTTGGGTTTGCCCACAACCCCTATGCAGTTAAAAAAATAGCAGATAGATATGGTTTTGAAACTATCTTTGTAAAATCAATGTATTATGAGTACAAGTATCATGCAATAATATCCCGAACTTCAGAGGCCCAGAAGGTTTAAGAATCAAATTTGTGCTGGCGCAATCCGCTTCAAGCAATAGTGTATGTCCATGAAATCTCTCTGAATTCCTTTATATGCTCTATTCCATTATGCTCTATTCCATATTATAAACATTCAATGTATACTCGAAAGGGCGCGAATTTAAGTGCAGTATTGTTTACTCTTTTGATAGCAAACTCCGATAGACAGTACAGATAGGTAGGGGCTTCAAAGCTCAACTATGTAAGTTCCTTGCGTAAGACACTGGAGGAGCATAAAATACTTTTTAACTTTTTATATTTTTATGATAATGTGCTTAAAAAGATGATCTTTAAGGGATATTTTTTCTACCTATTTTGACTGCATTCTGTCAAAAAAGCTGTGTCAGTACTGTGAAGAGAATTCTGAATTCAGAAAATGAGAATAAAATGAAAAATAAGTTATCTTGAGCGAAGTGAAAAGAACCGCGTAATCTTGAGGTGCAATTCGGGGAGTGGAGCGAAAAAGATGCGTATTGTTGCAATTATATTGCAATCTCAGAAAATCACGTATAAAAAGTAAAAAAGAAGACTATAGGCGTCAACCGATAGATGATACAAAAAGATGCATTGATCGGGAAGTTGCAAATAACCTTTATCTGCAACTCCTGATCATTGATATACTTCAGTGATATACTTCAGTGATATACTTCAGTGATATACTTCAGTGATATACTTCAGTGATATACTTCAGTGATATACTTCAGTGATATACTTCAGTGATATACTTCAGTGATATACTTCAGTGATATACTTCAGTGCTTAAATTACTTAGTCCAAATTACTTAGTCCAAATTACTTAGTCCAAATTTCTTATTCAATGTAGTACGTAACCTGTACTGACATTGAGACGGTAGACTCGCCTGGCTGAATTGGGGTGGACTCTGCTCCCTTTGCTGTTGTTGCCATATCGTATTCGTAAATTGCTCTGGAACCACTGTTGTCACTTACAGATGAAGTTTGCACGCCGGTTATCTTAGTTCCCAGGCTCTTAGCAAGCGTAGTGGCTTTAGAGGATGCATCTGCTACGGCTTCATTCATCAGGTCTTCACGAAGCTGTTTTTGTTTATCATCGGATACCGAGAATGAAATGCTTCCAATATCATTAGCTCCAGCGGCCGTGGACCTGTCAATGATCTCACTCAGGTTGTCAAGATTTTGGGTTGTGACCTGCACACTATTGGATGCAGAGTAACCTTTAATTGTTTGCGTATCATTTGCATCATAGTTGTATACCGGGGATACGGAAACATAAGATGTCTGTATTTCCTTGTCCTGCAATCCCGTTGCTTTGAGTTCTGCTATTACAGCGTTCATAAGGGCTGCGTTTTTATCTGTCGCTTCCTTTGCAGTTTCAGATTGAACTACAACACCAATGTTCAGTGTTGCCGTGTCAGGGATAACTTTCTGTTCAGCATATCCACTAATGGAAATCGTATTTTCCGTATTATTTTCGGACCCACTCTGTGAAATGGCATATATCGTTGCTGACATCAGCGCCAGAACAACTGATAGTGCAATGATAACGTAATAAAGCTTATTGTTTTTATTTTCCTGTGGCATTTTCACATACTCCTTTTTCAATCTTTGTTAACTGTGATTCAGCCAGTTTTAGCAAGTCATAAATGTACCCCTACATATTAAAGAATTACTTAAACTTCAACTACAGTCGCAGTTATGGCAGTCACACGATATTGAAAGAAAAATAGGTATACAGTAATGGAAAGAAGAGGGGTTGAAAAATAAGAATTCGAGATTTCCCGGCATCAACCGGCAGGTCATATTCAAAGGATTGTAACCATTTTCAAAATAAAATGATTTTTAATTCTAACTTCAGCACTAAATTTTGGTATCGTATCCACAGGAAAATAAAACGAAAAAAAAGTGAGAGCTTTAATCACTCCCACATTAGCTGTTTGTTTTGCACTATCCTTTAAAGAATACGTGAGAACAGACTGAACTTACTTTCTTGCTTTGACCTTCTCAAAGAGCTGTTTTAAGGTGTCCTCATTGCTCTTCGTGAACTCGAAAGGCGAGCTTGTAAAGGGTTCGAAGTGAACTGGCACATCGTCGAGCCTGTAGAAGGTCCCGTCACATTCCATAGCGTCAATGACTCCCGGAAGTACAATATCCGAAGCAGCTACGGTGGGGCAGGGAGCGATATCCACGCAGATCATAGGCATCTCAGCGAGTAAAGAAGCGCAATCTGCAGGGATGTGGCAGACAAGGTCAGCACACATTACAAGAGCTGCATCCACGTCCTTTTCTCGAAGCAAATCTACGGTTGTAAACTCTCCAGGATTATAACGCGGGTGTCCACGCATGAAGTCAAGTCCGAAGGGGTAGCCGTACATGTAGGCAGCGACCTGGTTAAAGCCTGCCACATTGCAGTGACCACGTAGAGCTCCAAGGGTGAACTTTGTGAAATTGTTCAGTTCTTTTACCAGGTTCATTGCAATTTCGGCATTTCTGTGTTTTCCGATGGATGAGGAAAGCCCGAGTCCCACTGAGATAGCTCCGAAGGTGCAGTTCTTCATCATATCGAGCATTTCTTCCATAACAGGGATAGGGACTCCTGTGATTTCTTCTACTGAAGGATGGGGAGTTTTTCCGTGAAGCAAGGTCATAAGTGCACTGATCAGTTCGTAATCCGAACCGGGTTTGAGCTGTACGTGCAGGTCGGATGCTTCAGCAGTTGGAGTTCTTCTCGGGTCTACAGTGATAACTGTCCTGTCAAAACGTCCGCGTTTTGTCCAGTAACCTCTCGGGAAAACTGCGTACCTTGACATCTGTCTCGGCATGGATTCAAGAGGATTAGTTCCCCAGTAAACTAGGAGATCAGCCCTGTTTTTCTTCTGACCTTCAGTTGCACCGACTTTTCCGGATTCCTGAATTCCCATAGCTGTTGGCCCGTGACAGATAGTGGCATTGGAATCAACAATTGCACCAAGGTATTCCCCTAGCTTGAGCCCTATTTCATGTGCCTCAGAAGAGGTTTCACTGCCCATGAAAAGCAGGGGACGCTTTGCTGAAACAAGAATATCGGCTGCTCTTTCAAGAGCTTCGTCCCAGGCAGAAGGTGTCAGTTTTCCGTCCTTCTTTATAAGGGGCTGCCTGAGACGGTGGGAACTTACAACTTCCTGAAATTTGGCATTTCCCATCTTACATGCGTTTTTAGCTTCAATCTTCCCGTCTCCGAATTCAACCTGGATATCGTCACAGGCTGCCCCACAGACCGGACAGACTATGTTTTTGTAAATCATACTCATTGACCTCCGATATAAACTTTCAATACTACATCTTCGGCGCTAAGAACCTCTTCATCAGTGGGCTCAATTATTACTGGGGCACCCTTATAGAGAGGAGAACCAGTGGAAAGAGTATCAGGATCTATGATAACATTCGACCAGATAGCCCTTGGCATAAAAACCTGCCCTGGCTGGACTGCATCCGTACATTTGGTATAAACTACAATCGAATGTTTCCCATTATGGCTTGTTACTTTCACTTTCTCAGGGGCGCATAGTGATGAAAAATCTACAGGAGATATCCAGCACGAGGCACATTCCATAGTGTACTCGTCTGTGAATTTGTCCCCACCTTTGGCAAGCCTGCCTTCATTAATCGTACTTCCGCTAATGAGTAATACTTCCATGATTCTCACCTCATAGCTCCGGGTTTGTGTCTGCAACCACGTAAAGCGTTCCTTTTGCCCGCTTGTTAATTGCATAGTCCCCTGTGAATTTCTTGAATTCCCCTATTAACTCAACCTCTCCGGATGTAACGCTATTTTCCATGGATACAAATTCGAAACCTGGGGAGAAGCGCTCGATTTTGCCTCCTATAACTATGGTGCCTCCTGCCATTTCAGCACCTACTCCACGAAGAGCGCTGCCTTTTACGAAGATGAGACCACCGTTCTGGCGAATTCCGCAGAAGCTTTTAACATCGCCTTCGACTATAATTTCACCACCGTCCATGCCGCCTCCGAGCTGGTGGCGTACAGAACCTTCAATAACGATGCGACCACCTTTCATGCCGTGCCATTTTCCTCTGTAAGCGCAGCCCACATGGTCTCCGGCATTGCCTTTTATGGTCAGGAGGCCGCCTGTCATTTCCATACCTGCCCAGGAATCGGCGTCTCCATAAACAACGATCTCTCCTCCTTTCATCTCGGTACCTACATGCATGCCAGCAGAACCTTCAATTTCGATTTTTCCTGCGCTCATGCCTTCCCCGATCCTTTTGACCCTCATTACGTCACCTTTTATGCGGATGAGTGTATCAGCTGCAGAAATGCCTGCACTGCCTGTTACTTCAAAAAAATCGGAGAGAGGATAGGTCTTTGGCCCCTGCCAGACGGACAGGTCTCCTATTTCTTCAGCACTTTTGCCTGCAAAAGAATCAGGAGTTATAACATCGGCTTCCAGTTTAATGTCAATCGCTTTTTTAGGAATAAGTATTACTTCTGCTATTTCTCCAGCACTTTCACCAGTAAATGAGCCAGGCTTTATAACTGCCTCAAGATTACTCTCAATTTCATTTTTATTAATAAGAACTCCCTCTGTCATTACCTCACCTCACAACGTTAATCTTTATGGGAGTCGGATTTTGTAGATACTTTTCTGGAGTTGGATAGTTAGCAAAGCCCAGAGTGTAGTACCTGAACCACTCCTTAACATCAGCCAGCATTTCCTTTTCCTGCTCGTCTTCTACATGTACTTCAGAATAATAAGTCCGCTTTTCAGGTACGGAAACAATATCGCCCTTCACAGATACAATTTCGCCACCCTTTACGGTGTATTCGGCCTTCCTGAAAGCCTGAAGTAGAGCTTCATAGTTGTTTGTGTCAAGCTGCTGTGGATTTATGTTATAGACTGTAACATCTCCATCAGCGCCCAATCCAAGAGAACCTTTTCTGTGAGCCATGCCAATTGTTTTAGCGGGATTTGCTCTGGTCAGAATCGCAAGGTCATAGAGGGAAAGTTCCCGGTTTATGCCTCCAAGTTCACTCCTGTCGTTTGCCCATTTGTGACATTCGCTGAAGGTCTGTTTCCTGAAAGCCTCAGACATGATCCAGGTCATAACCTCAGGATATTTCGTAAACGGACCACCATTGGGGCTGTCCGTGGTCATAATTGTCTTCCAGGGATCATTGATGAGCAGGAGACATTCAAGGCCCATTGCCCACTGGAGGCTGTGTACCGGATTGGCTTTGAAGTAAGTGAAGGGAATAACACCTGACCCACCCTCCATCTCAACGTCAGTATTAGACCATTTGTTTCCTGTAAGCTTGTACATATCCTGGATGGCAGGCCCATCTCCTGTCATAACCGTAGCTTCTCCGAAGGGAGTGCATCCACTATCGATTACTACATGATCTTTATTGTTGATGTATTCTGCAATATCTTTTACTCCGGATTCACAGTCTCTCCAGGAAGTGCCTGCAAAACTGTTAAACATCATGTGGGCGAGGTATACGGAACGGTTCCGTGAAGGGTCTATTTTGGTTTCAGCCCATTCCACATCCATGTCCTGCCTGGGCTTTACACCGTCGAGGATTTTGAGGGAATCCTTGGTAATTCCGTAGCAACCAGGATGTCCCAGGTTATTTGCATGCAGGTGAAGAGGTACAGGCATGCCGAGGAGTTCATTGACCTCGCTAAGCCCTTTTATAGTTTCTCTTGGGGTAATTTCGAAATGGATGTTGGCTTCATCAAGAGAATGTACGTTTTTACCCCAGCCCCAGTTTTCGACTCCTGCAGGGTTGACACATTTTATCCCATAGGACTTGTGAGTCTTCATCATCCAGGCCACATAAGCCGCAGCCTTTTCTATGTCCCCATCATGGAGATAGCGCATCAAAAAGAAGTTGTTTCCAAGTACCAGGTATCCTCCCATATCAAGGAGTGGAGTAGAACGCATCTCTTCATGGGTATGGCGAGCTTCAAGAGGGGGAATTGCAGCTTCAAAAACAGTTGTATAGCCCATTGCTGCGTAATCGTATCCCTGTTTGTAGACAGAGGGAACAGTGTAACCTGAGCCTGAATGGGTAAGTGAAGTTTTCTGGAGAGTTGTTTTATAATGATCTTCGGGACGCATCGACCTGCCAGCGTTAACCTTTGAACCTGCAACGTGAGAATGGGAGTCAACTCCACCAGGCATGACCGTCATACCAGAGGCATCAATAAACTTTGCATTTTTCAATTCAGCCGCAGAAAGCTCTCTTACAACTTTTCCGTCCTTGATGAAGATATCCATAATTTCCCCATTTATTTCATTGAGGGGATCAAAGACGTATCCGTTCTTAATTGCAATTGTTCCTGCCATTTATTCCACCTCTTTCTTTACAAGCCTGATTGCATCAACAGGACAGATCATGGCGCAGGCTCCATCTGCTCCACAGCGTTCCTGGTCTATGACTGAAATTCTTCCGTTTTTAACCCCTAGAAGAGCTTTTTCGTCCATGTTGTTCAGGTGCCCGGCTGCAAGTTCACAGTCAGAAAGGGCATTCACTGGACAGACTATTACACAGTTTCCACAGCCCAGGCATGCATTTTCATCCGTTTCCAGGCAGGTGCGGAGCAAAGCTTCCGGAACAGGGACTTCAAGCAGTTTTTTTTCAAGAACGCCTTTTTTCTCCATCTCCGGAAGAACTGCAGTTTTTCTGACATCTATGGCATCAACAGGGCAGGCAACCGCACAGGCTCCACAGTAAATGCAGGCATCCGGACGGTGAGTGAGCTTTTCGACTCTTTCCCCAGGTTTAGCTTTTTTATTGAAAATGGCATTTGCAGGACAGACTTCCACACAGGTGTGGCAGGTCTGGCAGACATCTTCATCCCTGGTCCAGCGCCCTTCAAAAGGCTTTTCTACAGAAATAGCATTCACCGGACAGACTGCTGCACACCAGCCGCAGTGGATACAGCATTCGGTATCAATATTGGTCTTGCCGACAAGTTGCAGTTTTCCATCTGCTGAAATTTCGCGGGTTACCTCAATACAGCCTTGAGGGCATATATCCTCACAAAGCCCACAGTGGACACAGCTTTCGTTTACTGACGTCGGCTTCATAGCCCTGAAAAGATAAGACGCGTCAGTGAGGATTTTTCCTTCCTGCTTCATTTCAAGAGCACCTGTGGGACAAACTTTCGCACAAATTCCACAGACAAGGCAGGCTTCACTGTCTTTCATTTCCAGAAAATCCGCATCTAACAAACCTCTTGTTATAGCTCCAACAGCTCCAACTGCCAGGTTGCCTTTGGGGCATGCCTGTACGCAGGTCCCACAGCCAATGCATTTTTCGGGGAAATAGATCAGCTGCTTGTCTTTTTTTTCGGCAAAGACAGACAATCGCATATCTTCTTCCATTTTGCTTACCTCTCAACGTTATTCTGTGCAACCGCCGCACAGCAGCTCGTTATCATGTTGAATGAACATTTCACCGCAATTTTTACAGCAAAGTATCCGCTTTTTTCTTCGAACAGGAACCTCAAGGTCCACAAATTTCCAGGAATACACTTTATCTCCCGCAGCCAGGAGGATTGGTAAAACCTCCGTATGAGGGAGTTTTTCAGTGTTCAGGAACCAGGCGTGGAGTTTGGGATAATCCTTCGTTTTTTCAGGGTCGAGGATAATTCGGATACCTTTTATGCTTTTAGCTCCTTCAGGCGCCTGTTTATTTACCGTGACCGCCATCTTCCCATAGTTCATTATCTTTAACCCATTATTTCCGATGGTAGCTCCAGCAAGGATCTGGAATGGGTCAGGCATGCAGCTTTTTGTTTCGCAGGTCACGTATATGCGTTCCCCTTCCCGAACATCGAGCTCCCGTCTTGCGATATTGAGCATCTGGATACCGATTAACGCCCCAGAGGTAAGGAAGCCGTGAAAGGGAACTACTTTTTCAATCTGTGAAAGTAGTTCTGGATCCTTTACCTGCTTCAGAATCGTCTCCATCTGGTGTTTTTCTTCATTTGAATTTTTATGCAATATTTGTACACCACCGTGGGTTTCACCGTTATGTTTAAATAAACATAACGCTAAAGATATTAAGTACCAATAGGATGAATTTAAGACAGCCAGGTTATCTAGAGGAATTATATTGTCAGGACTTACACGGTTGAAACGTGGATAGTGTTAAACCTTTAACTGTCTAAACCTCCTCTGTAATTACGACTTATTGTGCGTGATTTCGTCTCGCAAGCGCACAAGTCCTAAGTCCTAATTCTTTAAATTCCAACATAACGCAGAAGGATACAGTGTATTTATAGGTAACTTTATAAGTAACTTTTTTACAGGAACTTACTTATTTTCATTTTATATCGGGGCGAAATTCCAATATAAGGGATAGAACCTAATATTGGCCGGCCACAGAAAAAAAACACCAGCCTGAGCTCTATAGCTTCCAGATATGTAACGCTCAACATATCTATAAAAACGGAAGACAGAACTTTCGCGCTCAATATATATAAACATATATTTTATAAAATTATCGATGAAAATAGGGATTTCCTGTTAAAAAAGGACAATATAGAGGAATTCTTTTTTAAAGTTTGGATAAGACGTGCTCTACATACATTATATTTTAAAGCGTACCTATTTAAAGCAGATATAAACAGAGACAAATAATTAATAAGGGTAAAACGAGGGCAAAAATTGAAATTTGCCCACGTTGCTTGCCCCAATAAAAAATGTAAATTTCATTAGGACTTACGCAGTTGAACTAAAAAATCAACAGCACCAGACCACTAACTGTTTAAAATGGAACTTTAATCCACAGCCGTTGCCGTAATTGATTTTGTTTCTCAAGTGTATAAGTCCTATTTCATATGATTCCTAGAGAGAAATTTTCACTCATGTTCAGGTTTTAGTTGCAGGGTTAAGGAGCATGTTAAGTTCTTCATCCTTAAGGTCATAGTGGAAGAATTCTGAGTAGAACTCACGTGTCAGCTTGGAGAGGTCCATATCTGCGAAAAGATCCGGATACAGCAGTTTTGCAGTCCAAGCAGTTCCCAGGATAAGGTGAGGACCCTGAGGTCTGTCAATCCAGCAGAAAGGATTCTGAGGAGCGAGATATACTTTCTTATTTTTCACAGCATCTATACTTGCCCAGAGAGAATCAGAGTAAACTGTCGAATAGAACTGTGGATTTGAGGTAATAATTATCTCAGGGTTCCAGTTCATGACCTGTTCTATTGAGACTTGAGTCATGCCGCTTCCGGACGTAAGGGGACAGTCGGCAACGTTGACACCTCCGCAGATATCAATTACCTGAGAATGTTGCGAGCCTGAAGGATCGGTCATCAGACCTTTAGGGCCTTCGGCATAGTAAACCCGTACTTTTTTATCTTCAGGAATATCTTTTACAGTGTTATTTATCTCACTAAGGATTGAACTGCGGAATTCAATCAGTTTTTTTGCCTGGGCTTCACAATTAAGCAGCTTGCCCACATATTCGATAGTAGGATCGGATTGTGTCACAAAAAGAATAGAATCATTAATAGCTACCACTGGAATGCTGCCGAGATTTTCCTGCCTGCGTTCTATAGCTTCATTAGTTTCTCCATTTGTGGCTGTGCTTTCAATAACAATGTCAGGATGCATATCAATTATAGTTTCATAATTTCCGGTCTTGCTTCCTAACCAGTTTCCTATTACAGGTAGATTTGAGTAATTTTCATCCATGAAGGGTTGGGTGAAATTTTGTTTGGAGTTCCAGCCTACAAGTTTATCTGGTGCAAGCATATACACAAGGATAGCGGAAGGTGAAGAAGTACCTATAATCGAGGATATTTCCACAGGCACAGTTAACTGCCTTCCCAGCATGTCGGTGATTTGCACGGTACTTGAATTCTGAAGCTCAGTGCTTGAGTTTGGTTCAGCCTGTTGATCCGTATTTTCTACACATCCACAGAGCATAACAACTGGAAGCAGGAGGGAGAGAAGCACTATAGTATGTATTTTTCGATTCATAGAAACGCCTGACACACTTTTGATTATTTAGCTGTTATGTTCAAACAAACATAATGCATATAGAGGTTTTACCCTGTAAAAATATACGCAAGGTTGCAGGATATGTATAATTAATGATTGAGGAACGTCTATGGTGTTATTAGAATTCTGAAACAGAGTATTTATAGGAAAACAGTTACCTATTTCCTATAACCTATATATATACTTTATTGTACTTCGGCCGCCTTTCCACAGATGACCGTTAAATTTTGCAATACTCCTTACTATCGTTTTTTGAAAAATTCCATGTTTACTCAAACGTATGTTTTTGATATTTTCCAAAATTTTCAGCCAAGATTTTCAGTTTTTTGCCTCCGTTGAAACCTTCCAGTAGCCATTTCCCTGGGCTTCAGTTACGAAGATTGCTGTTAAGTAAAAAATAAACAGAGATAAACTCTTTTTTTATATTTTTTTAAAATTTAACTATACTTAATATTATTAAAAAATATTTTTATTACAAATAGTATTACAAAATAGAAAATTATTAATCATAAGATAATTAAGTACCTGTTAATGTCTTCTTCAGAAATCCAGATTAAAGAAATGGTAGCCCATAAATGGGACCTTGCATCCGAGACTTTTGATACACATGCAGGACACGGGATCCAGACTCAAAAAGAAAGAGACGCCTGGAAGCAGGCATTCTTGAAGGTCTTCCCGGAAAAAAGTTTGAAAATTCTCGACGTTGGCTGCGGGACAGGAGAATTAAGCTTACTGTTTGCTGAGATGGGGCATGAGGTTGCAGGAATTGATATTTCCGGACAAATGCTGAAAATCGCAAAAGCAAAGGCTGAAGCCTGTGGAGCTGACATAATCTTTAGGGAGGGAGATGCAGAAAACCCTCCTTTTGATACATCTTCTTTTGACATTGTGTTTAGCCGTCATCTTCTCTGGACGCTCCCTAATCCGAAAGTAGCCGTGGAGAACTGGAACAGAATTCTGCGGAAAAATGGGAAAGTCGTGATTGTTGATGGAGTCTGGGACAGCGGCACCCTGGGATCCAGGGCTCGCAAAAATGCAGGTGATCTTTTGACCCTGCTTCTTGAAAGAAAAAATCCCCGAAAAGGACACTCGGACTATTCTGATGAACTCAAAGCCAGGCTCCCGCATTTCGGAGGAGCTCCGCTTGAAAAAGTAAAGGAGTACCTTTTGAATTCAGGCTTTGAAAATATCCAGATTCTTGACCTGAAAGAAGTAAGAGATGCTCAGAAAGAGAAGATGCCGTTAGGTGAACGAATTGTACGCAGTTATCAGTACTACCTCATCTGCGGCCGAAAATAATATTCATTAAAAAAGATGGTGTTCCGAAATGAAAAATAAAAACTCCCCCTTGATTATATTGTTAATTATCCTGCTGACCTGCGCTATCCTGACGACTTCCGGGTGCAGCAGTACAGAAAATGAAGCGGAAGATGCAGTCTCCGGGATGGAAGCTACCTCAGGATCAGATAGCGCTTCCCAGACAGCAGGAGGCTCTGAAAATAATACACTCGTGCTTGGAGAAATGTGGGATATAGAATCGATCAATCCCATTGATGGCGATGCTGGAACTTTGATCTGCGAGAAAGCTGCAGTAACCGAAACGCTTGTTGGCGCCAATGAAAATTTCTCTCTTAAGCCAGGGCTTGCGACCTCCTGGAAACAGCTTGATGAAGACACATGGGAATTCAAGCTAAGAAATAATGTTACTTTCCATGACGGAAGTGAAATGACTGCAAAAGAAGTGAAATTCACTCTGGAAAAAGTAATCTCGGAAAATCCGAAAGTTGCTTCCATGCTAAATATAGATTCTATAGAAGCAGTTGATAATTATACTATTAAAATCAAAACCAAGGAAATTAACCCAATTCTTCCTGGAATTCTCCACTATCCGGATACTGCTATAATAAGTCCTTCTTCTTATGACGAAAAAGGAGAATTCGTAAAACCTGTTGGAACAGGCCCCTATAAATTTGAATCCTTTGATGATCAGACCAGGACACTTACTGTCGTGAAAAATGAAAACTGGTGGGGAGGGAAAGTTGGTCTTGATAAAATGATCATTAAAGGGATACCTGACCCTAACACAAGAGCAATGGCAATCGAAAATGGAGAACTTGACTTTACTGTCGATGTGCCATATAGTGAAACTGACAGGATTAACGCTATAGATGGCATTAATGTGGAGAAGTACAAAACTCCCAGAGTCTATAAAATTGACCTTAATCTAAAGCATGAACCCCTTGAAGATGTACGAGTAAGGCAGGCTATGTCCTATGCCATTAACAGGTCTGACATTGCAGAAAATGTGCTATATAATGTAGGAGAAGCTGCCGGTGGACCTTTCCTGCCAACAATGGTTTGGGCAAATAAGAGTCTAAAGCCCTACAGTCAGAACCTTAAGAAAGCTGATGAGCTCCTGACAGCTGCAGGCTGGGTGGATACTGATGGGGACGGGATAAGGGATAAGGACGGAAAACCCCTCAAGCTCAACCTGATGACTTATGCTGCAAGGCCTGGACTTCCCCCAATGGCTGAAGCTATAACTGCCCAACTGAAAGAAGCAGGTATAGATGCCGAAACCGAAGTGCTGGAAATGGGGTCAATAGATGACAGAAGAGAAAAGGGCAACTGGGACCTCTACCTCGCCGCTTACAATATTGCAATGGTCCCTGATCCGGAATATATTCTTACGAACTGGTACATGACAAATGGCACTGATAATGGGCCTGGATACTCCAATCCGAAAGTAGATGCTCTGATAAAGGAAGCCAGAAAAATCACGGACCTGAATGAACGCTATAAAAAGTTCAATGAGGTAGAATCTATCGTTTATGATGAACAGCCCATGATCATAGTGGCTTACTACGGCTGTGCAATCGTGAAAAAAGATTATGTAAAAGGATATGTTTTCGACCCTACAGCCCACGACTACCGCATAAATGCGGACATGCATTTGGAAAATAAAAGCTGAAGGGATTTTCAGGGAAGGGTCTGGATTTTTCAGACTCTAACCCTGGATCCATATTCACTCAAAGTAATACGGATAGATAGGCTTCCTTGCTTTATGTCCGAATTGAGGAAAAAACATGAAATATTTCATAAAAAGGGTAGGTTTCATGGCACTTACGCTTTTTGCAGTTTGTGCTTTGACCTTTTTCCTTATGAACGTAATTCCGGGAGGTACGGCTGAGTTAGTCCTCAAACACACATTCGTGGGCCTGGAAGAAAGCGTAACAGACGAACAGCTTAACCAGATTTCAGATAGATACGACCTGGATGATCCTCTTTACCTGCAGTTTTTCAAATGGGTTAAAGAAGCAGTATTGAAAGGGGACATCGGAACCTCCTATGTTTTCAAAAAGCCAGTCCTTTATCTTCTCGCTTTACGCCTTCCAGCAACTATTCAGCTCGCAGTGGTGAGTATGTTAATTGCAATACTTGCAGGAGTAAGCCTGGGAATTTACTCGGCCCTCAGGGAAAACAAGATTTCGGATCACATTCTTAGGATTGTGACTCTCTTTGGAGTTTCAATGCCCGGTTTCTGGGTAGCCTTGCTTCTTATCCTGATATTTTCCCTGAAGCTGAAACTCGTGCCTGTGACAGGGTACGGGAGCCTGGAAAATCTACTTTTGCCTGCTACAGCTCTTTCTCTTCATTCCGTTGCTGCTGTTATGAGGGTTACAAGGACAAGCATGCTTGAAACCCTGGGACAGGAGTATATCAGGTTTGCAAAAGCCAAAGGGCTTCCTATATGGAAAATCGTAAGCAGGCATGCCCTTAAAAATGCCATGCTTCCTGTTATCACTGTTATTGGTTTTCAGATGGGAAGCTTGCTTGGAGGAACCGTTGTGATTGAAAAGATCTTTGCCTGGCCAGGGATAGGAAGCCTTCTTGTGGACTCAATTTCTGCCAGGGATTTGCCTGTGGTCCAGGGCTGTGTGCTTGCGATCGTTACGATGTTCCTCTTTGTGCATTTCTTTGTGGATATTCTCTATACGCATCTGGACCCACGGATAAGGTACGGCTGATACTATGGACAATGTATTTGCTAATAAGTTAAGAAAAAAGAATTTCTCGCTTCCAGAAGCTTACGGAAGTCAATTTGCAAAAAGAGTTTTTCAAAGAAAAGATATGCTTTTTGCACTGGCAGCCCTTTTGCTTTTTGCCGGGCTTGCCATTTTTGCTCCCCTACTTTCCCCTTACGACCCCAATGCAATTGACCTGAAGAACAAGAATCTGAGCCCTTCAGAGGAGCACATCCTGGGTACCGATTACCTCGGAAGGGACCTCCTGAGCCGAATTCTGATAGGAGCCAGGACTTCCCTTTCAATTGCTTCAGGAGTAGTGCTGATTTCCCTGTTTCTGGGAACTGCTGCGGGCTGTGCAGCAGGCTATTATGGAGGCTTTGTGGATGAAAGCATCTCCAGGGTTATAGATATCTTCCTTTCTTTTCCAGGGATCATCTTTGCTCTAACTATTATGGGGGCACTCGGGACCGGAGTTTTCAACCTGATGCTTGCCCTCTCTATAGTCCAGTGGGCAAAGTACGCCAGGATGATGCGGGGGCAGGTCCTTTCAATCAAAAAACAGGAGTTTGTCCTTTCTGCTGTAACAGAAGGGGCCGGAGATTTCTACATAATCCGCAAGCATATTGTGCCCAATGCCATAGCCACTCTTCTCGTGCTGGCCACAATAGATTTCGGACATGTAATTCTCTCTATTGCTACACTGAGTTTCCTCGGAATAGGACTGCCTGCAGATGTGCCTGAATGGGGAGCAATGCTTTCTGCAGGAAAGGAATTCATGAGGACAGCTCCTTACCAGACGATCTTTCCAGGGCTTGCCATAACCTTTATTGTTATCATTTTCAGCATTCTTGGAGACGGTATGAGAGATATCCTTGACCCGAACCACGATGGAGGCGAAATCGATTGAGTCTGCTTGAAATAAGAGACCTTTCGGTTGAATTTCCTGCGGGGGAGAACACTGTAAAAGCAGTTTCTCACGTTTTCTTTGAGATAAGGGAAGGAGAGACTTTTGGGGTAATTGGAGAAAGCGGGTCAGGGAAATCTGTTATTGGTCTTTCCCTGCTGAGGCTGCTTCCGGCAAATGCGATTGTTTCGGGAACAGTGTTTTTTCATGGACAGGACATTTTTTCTCTTAGACCTTCAGAACTCAGAAAAATCCGGGGGAAACGCATTTCCCTCATGCCTCAGAATCCCGCTGGAGCCCTGAACCCAGTTCTGAAAAACCGGCTTCAGATAGAGGAGGTTTTCGAAGAAAGAGGAGTTAACAAAAAAGAGGGAATGAAAAAATCGCTGAAGCTTATGAAAAAACTTCTTTTGAGAGATCCCGAAAAACTTTGTGATCTCTATCCCCACCAGCTGTCTGGAGGCATGAGGCAGCGGTTGATCGCTTGCATGTCTCTTTCTTTTGAGCCCGAACTTGTAATTGCGGATGAACCTACAAAAGGGCTGGACCCCGAGGCAAAGGAAGGAGCAGTGGAGCTTTTCACTAAGATTAAAAAAGAGTATGGGAAGACAATGCTCCTGATCACCCATGACCTTGATCTGGCTCTTGAGGTTTGCGACAGGATAGCTGTGATGTATGCAGGAGAGATTGTGGAACTGGATGAAGCTTCAAAGGTATTGAACACACCCTCGCATCCCTATACAAAAGGGCTTATTCGAGCTCAACCGAGGAACGGGCTTGTTCCCCTGAGCGGGCAGAGCCCAAGCAGGATAGACCTTCCTGAGGGCTGCTTTTTCCATGAGAGATGCAGGTACTCGAGTATTGAGTGTTTCAGAAAACACCCTGAAATGAAAAAACATAACGGAGGGTGGATCAGATGTCACTTCCAGTCCTTGCAGTAGACGAACTGGCAATGAGCTTTGGGACTCTGGAGGTGTTCACAAACGTCAGTTTTTCAGTATCTCGCGGAGAAACCCTGGGACTTTTCGGAAAAAGCGGGTCCGGAAAAACCACTATTGGCAAATGTATTGTAGGGCTTGAAAGACCCACAGGGGGAGAAATCCGGGTTCAGGAAGCGAATATACTGAATATGAGAAAAAAAGAGTTCCGGAAACTGCGCCCTAAAATCCAGATGATTTTCCAGCACCCTGAGACTTCTCTTGACCCTCGTATGAAAGCTTTTGAGAACCTAATAGAGCCCCTTAAACTCCATTCCGGGCTGAAGCAAGATGCCCTCCTGAAGCGGGGAGAGGAACTGGCAGAGCTTACAGGGCTGCTTCCTGAACACCTTGCTCGTTATCCGATCCAGCTCAGCGGAGGGGAAATCCAGAGGATAGTACTTGCAAGGATCATGGCTTTATCTCCTGATTTTATAGTTGCTGACGAGCCGACTTCTATGCTTGATGTTTCAGTGCAGGCACAGATTCTGCGCCTTATGCAGAAGCTTCAGAGGGAGACAGGCGTTTCCTACCTGCTGATCTCGCATGACCTTGAGGTGTTAAGGAAGGTCTGCCACAGGATTGCCTATCTCGATAACGGGACCATTACCTCGATTGAAAACATAAAGAGAGTTGTTAAAATATGACCATTCAGGAAAACCAGATCAAACAGACCATTGCCCGCATATGGGATGTTTCATCCGAGACCTATGACAGCAATGAAGGGCATGGGATTAAGAGTGAAGCTGAAAGAGAAGCCTGGAAAAAAGTGTTTAAAAACCTGCTTCCTCCGGGCAGGTTGAAAGTGCTTGACGTAGGCTGCGGGACATGCGAAATCGGGCTGTTGTTTGCTGAAATGGGACATCATGTTACAGGCCTTGACCTTTCAAAAAAAATGCTTGCAAAAGCCAGGGAAAAAGCTTCCAGAAGAGGGTTTGACAGTGTTTTCAAAAAAGGGGATGCTGAGGCTCCTCCTTTTAAGGCAGGGTCATTTGATGTAGTTGTCAACCGCCACCTCCTCTGGACCCTTCCGCACCCTGATACTGCGGTCCAGAACTGGAAAAAAGTGCTTGTGGAAGGAGGAAAGCTTATTGTTATCGATGGAGTCTGGAATGACGGTTCAATCGAAACAAACGCAAGGAGACTTGTAAGTGATTTCTGCACTTTGCTTGTTGAAAGAAGGAATCCCAGAAAAGGAAATTACTCTAAGGAGATAGACAGCGAACTTCCAAACAGGCATGGAGTCTCTCCTGAAAAAATGCTTGAATATTTCAGGGCTGCCGGATTCAAAAATATAAAAGACATCGACCTGAAAGATATCATGGATCTTCAGAGAGAGAATATGCCATTCAGGAAACGAATAGCCTACAGTTACAAGTACCATTTAATCTACGGGGAAAAGTGAACCTGAAGGAAATGTGGAAATAAAATGAAAACAGGATTATAGGCAGGAGTCAATATTCATAGGCTATTTAAATCGAGAAACAAAGAGACCCGTATAGGAGGGAATAGATGGGCATAAAGGAAGAAGTTTACGAACAGATTATTGAAATACTTAAAGATGCAAAATTTCCCATAAATACGATGGATGAGTTGATTGCTGCCTTGCCTGAAGGGCTTGACACCACAGGCAGAATCGGTGGTGCTGAAGTTACTGCAAGAGAGGCGGAAGGCCTGATTACTGAAAAGGATTTTCCGTTGAAAGACGCAAAATATGTGGCAGATCTATTGATCGAAAGAGCCGGACTTTAATTTGACTTATTCAGATCCAGTAAAAGGCAAAACGAGTATAATGAGAATAGCGCTTATAAAAAAAAATCAGTTTTTCCAAATTCAGAACAAATAAGTAGATCCCAGATAGTTTTAATAATATATACGTAACAGGGAATGAAGCAGAAAAAAATGAATATATTTATAATAAGAGAGCTTATATTTAAGAAAGAATTACGCACTTGAACTGAGAAGAAGGAATTACGCACTTGAACTGAGAAATCAACGGCATGAAGTATTAAAATATATGAATATATATGCTCATACAGGTCAATTCATGCTTTTATTTGTCCCTCAAGCGCGTAATTCCCGGAAGGAAATTACCTGGCAGTGTTGCAAGTTTGCTGTAAATTCAAGTTAAGTTTTTGTATGCTATGGATGGAATTGATCTGCACATATCGAATTTTCCATCCGATAACTTCTAGAAACTTATCATTTTACAGAAAATTGGCACACTGTCTTTTATAGCCACCTTTTATATTTTTATGTTATAGTCAGTTTTTACTGCCTTTATTTATTAAATTTTTGTTCCAGAACTTTGTAGTTATTTAAACAGTTATTGTATTTGGTTTCCCATGTTTTATATTTGCTTAGACATTTATTATATTTGGTTAAAAAGCTGTTATAGTTCTTGAGCCAGTTCTGATACTCTTTGTCAGTTTTATTTTTCTTGCTCAATTTCTTTTTCTGTGTTTCAAGCTTCTGTTTTTCTTTTTCACACTGAGCTTTCTCTTTTAATATTACTATTTTTTCATTTTCCAATTTAGCCTTCTCTGTATCTAACTTTGCCTTCTCTACTTTATATGTATCATTTGACCCTGCACTTACTGATGCAACTGTCAATGACATTACAAAAAAGACCAGTGTAAACATACACATGAGCTTTTTTATTCCGTCAAATGTTTTCTTTCCCATAGTACTATCCTACTTTTGTTTTTAATTTAATGTGTTTAATATAATTTGTCCTGATTTTGTTTTTATTTACAAGGGACTCATGCATATGAGGTTCAGAATAAATCACGAATGAATCTGCCATACTTTGATGAATCTGCCATACTTTGATGAATCTGCCATACTTTGATTTGAATGGTTTGCAGATTCGTGCTATTGATTTCTCAGTTCAATAGCATAAGTCCTATTGTTTTATTGTCTTCTAATTTTCCTGCCAACCATCAACGGTTGACATACCTTGAATTAGCTGGAAAAAATATATACATACTTACATGCATAAGGAAATTATAAAATTTAAATTTATAAAAAAAGCTTTATAAGGTATATAATTTGAAATATAACCTTTAATGTGAGGATTAATCCATACTGGAAGCCTTAAAAGTCATATAATTTTAAAAAAAAGGGAATTTTCCGAAAACAGGTATCTTTCAACTACCAGTATCATTTGATCTGCGGAAAGATATTCGATAATGGAAATTACTCAAAATTAATAAGAAATATTCTAAAAGAGAAGAGTCTTCTCTTTTAATTTTAGCTTACTGCATGTTTTACAATAACTTTTTGTTCAGCAATGACATTGCTGCTTTTAATGTCAATAACCTTGAGGGTAATTTCAGATCCTGCTTTAAAGCCGTAATTATTGGAGGTATCACTGTCCCCATTGACACTTACTTTTACAGTGGAAATATCGGACTTCCATCTATCCCGCCCATGGAGAGTCAGCCTTTCTCCAACGCTCCAGAAACCATCTTTAAGTAGTGCATCGTTTTGGTTTGCATATGTGTTATTTTTTTCTTTCGAACCCAAGTTTTCGTAAATCACCTGTGTATCTCCGTAGAGAAGATGTCCACCTCCTGTAACAATACCCTGGTAGGCATTTCCATCTCCTGAAATCTTTATGGATATGGTGTCAAGAGGAAGAGAGTCACCTCCTTTGTGTAGAAGCACAATCCTGTTTTTTTGAAAATTTGCTGTCTCTTCGTCGTTTATCTCACTAAAATTAGTAGAGGAAAGCCCTCCTTCGCACGATTCAAGTGAAATCCTTGCCATCAGCGGTTGAGTGCTTTTGCCTTCATTGGCAATATTGGAAAAACTGATAGCAGTCACACTTGCAAGTACAACCAGAACAATCAACATAAGAAGAGAACCTATAATAGGAGTTACGGCATCAGATACTGATTCTGATGAAAAAAACTCTTTAGCTCGTATTTTTCCCCAGGTTTTCATCAATAAAGAAATACGATAAACTGTCATAAATAATTTATTAACTTCAAAAAAAAGTTGTTATTTATGAATAAAATCTGGAGAGAAAATATCTTCCAGATCATTTCCTTTTTCGCTGCTTCTTCTCATATTCTTTTTCGAGATCGAGAATTCCTCTAACAGCCTCAAGTTTCTTTTTACTTCTGGAATAATGTAAAAGTACAAGGCCGACTCCGAAGAGCAGAACTATAATTGCGGCTGAGAATAGCAGGGGTGCTGACTGGGTATAGTATTTCACCTGAATGGTTTCTTCCTGGTCTCCCGTCTTCGAGGGAATCCACAGGAGAGTTTGCCTTCCTTTTTCATCATAAGTTACACTCGAAGGCTCAGGCCTTGCTATCCCGAATACCCTGTTGCCAGTAACATATCCTTCTGGAAGTACCACGCGAACGAATTCGGAATCGTGTTTAACAAATGCAAAACTCTGCTCTCCCGAATTCTCAAGCGTATATGCAATAAAACCTGTAACAGGCTCCTTAAGCTCCAGGTTTATAACTTTCACACCCTGGATAACTTCCTGAGTCAGAGTATAATTAATATCCGATGTGTTCGTTTTGCTGGAAAGTTTTTCAAATGTTTTCGGGTTCGCTTCGGTCTCGTTTGCCGGGCCCACAAGCTGTACGAAATTTTGAATAGGACTTTCCTCTGAACTGCCACCCAGGATGTCGGGAGGATAGATCTCAAGCTTACTGGTATTTACTACGATGTGAACAACCTGTACTTTCGTATCGTTTTCCAGCAGGTAGTATGTAGTGGTATTTGCAAGCGTCTGATTGCTTGACTCATTCTGAAAAATCTCAAATTCATAACTAGAGACATTACCAGGCTTATCTATGACAATTTCCTTTTTTTGCTCCATACATCCCGATGCAAAGACCACCATCAGGGCAAGGAGTATAAACACTATTTTCGTTTTCATTTTCATAGACAAATTCTCCCTTGAGCTTAAAGTGGTCTCTTATCATCCACGGCAATTTTCCTCGCTTTTGAGGTAAAGCCTGTACAGGATCTGGAACAGGTTAACATTACCTTATGTTCTCTCTTCTTAATAAACAACACGGATAGGCATTTTAAAAAGTATGACATAAAGATCACTTATCATATAAAAGAAGTAGGGCTGGCAGGTAACAAAACTCAGCTATTGAACTCTCCAAAATGATTTAGAAATTTATCTTTTAATTCTCTTCACTTTCACCATTAATAGTAGCAATAATCTCCTTAAAACTCGCTAAGGAGGCTTCCATATTCTCTATTATTTCATTTGCAAGAATCTCTGGGTCCGGAAGGTTGTCCAGATCCGCAAGGCTTTTGTCCTTGAGCCAGAAGATATCCAGATTCGTCTTATCCCTTGCTACAATATCATCATAGATAAATCTCCGGAACCTGCCTTCTGGAGATTCTTCACTCCAGGTTTCTTTTCGGATGTGGCGGTTTTCGGGGTTGTAGCATTGAATGAAGTCTTCCAGATCCGAATATTTCATAGGGTTCTTTTTCAATGTGTGATGCACATTTGTACGGTAGTCATAGATCCACACTTCTTTTGTCCATGGTTCTTTTGATGCAGTTTTTGCTTCAAAGAAGAGCACGTTTGCCTTTACACCGTTTGCATAGAAAATCCCTGTTGGCAGACGCAGGATTGTATGCAGGTCAGTGGTTTCGAGAAGCTTTTTTCGGATAATCTCGCCTGCTCCACCTTCGAACAGGACGTTGTCCGGCAGTACAACTGCTGCCTGCCCGCCGGTTTTAAGGATAGTATGGATGTGCTGCAAAAAGTTTAGCTGTTTGTTGCTTGTAGTTGTCCAGAAGTCCTGGCGGTTGTAAGTGAGTTCTTCTTTTTCCTGCTCGCCTTCTTCGTTTGTGAAGGTCATGCTGCTTTTTTTTCCAAACGGCGGGTTTGTGAGGATGTAATCGTAACGATAACCGGGATCGGCAATAAGAGCATCGGAATTTGAGATCATGGGTTCTCCGTCGATTTCCCCTATGTTGTGCAGGAACATGTTCATCAGGGCAAGCCGCCGGGTACCTGCAACGATTTCATTCCCGCCAAAGGTTTTGTTTTTCAGGAAGCGGCTCTGCTCCTTGTCCAGCCGGTAGTGTGAGGTAAGAAAATCATAGGCTGCTAAAAAGAACCCGCCTGTGCCGCAGCAGGGATCTCCGATTGTTTTCAGGGGCTCAGGCTGGAGACACTGAACCATGACTTTGATTAGCGGCCTTGGGGTGAAGTACTGACCGGCTCCGCTTTTCGTATCTTCAGCATTTTTTTGCAGGAGCCCTTCGTAGATTTCTCCTTTTGTATCCACACCCATCATGACCCAGCTTTCTTTGTCGATCATGTCAATGATCTTGTACAGCATTGCAGGGTCGCTGACCTTGTTCTGGGCTTTGAGGAAAATCTGCCCAAGCATCCCCGGTTTTTGACCAAGTTCTTCCAGCAGTTCCCTGTAACAAGTATCGAGTTCGGCTCCCCGCTGCTGTTTCAGTTTGTCCCAGGTATATTCTTCAGGGATGCCGATATTTCTGTTATACGGCGGCTTACTGAATTCTTCAGCCATTTTTAGAAATATGAGATAAGTCAACTGTTCCAGATAATCGCCATAGCTCACTCCCCCGTCCCGCAGGACGTTGCAGAAGCTCCAGACTTTGGAAACGATGGATGAGGTATATTCAGACATGGTTTGGATCCTTTAGATGAGAGTAATTTTCAGTTTAAAACTTAATTATTAACGTTTACTTGTCAATTTGCTCGAAAGCTTGCAGGGTAGCTTGTTGAATTAGTCCTTTGTCTTCTTGAATGATATTTTTCTGTTTTTCAGTTGTCTGCTTCCTTTTCTTTCTATTTCCTACCTTTTCAGCCTTTATTCTTTCAAGCAAAACTTCAGCCGGCTCCCAATCTTCTGCCCCTCGAACCTCTGCCAGCTCTTTTTCATTAAGCAACTTCCCCTCAAATGCTTTTTTCAAAATACTCTGCCGCAGTGCTTCGGCTCTTTCCAGATTGGTTTCAATATCTTGCTCTATCTTATCGCAGACTGAAAGGCGAGTTTCGATTTCCTGAACGATGACTTGTTGTTCGGGAAGAGAACAAAAAGGAACCAATATGGATTTAATAGTACTTTGACTAACAGTGTTTTGCCCTGCTGATGAAACCATATTTTCGTGGACATATTGTCTTACTTCCATCGTTTGGAAATAATAATAGTAATATTTTGGAACTGTATTAGAAAGATCAAGCGAAAAGCGTATAAAGTGATCGCAGAAAGCCCAATTGTTTAAATCGTCTTTTTTACTTGTAATTATCAGTCTACCAACTAAATTTTTACTTCCATTGACTCTTATACAAACTAAATCATCTTTAAAAAGTTTGTATTTATTTATCTCTGAAGATGTTAATCTTATACATCTTGGGCTGCTATAATCTATTTCCAGATTACTGATGTCTGCCAAGCGCAAAACTTTAAACTCAGATCCTTCTTTCCCACTTCTCTTAGAAATTCCATTTTGAGATGATTTCACAAGATCTGAAAAAGGTACTTTTACGTATCCCTCAAATGCTTTCTTCAGCACCGCCTGCCGATAAACTTTGAGCTGTTCCTGTGCCAGTTTGAGATTTGCAATGCCGTTGTCCAGTTCGCTGAAGAGTTGTTCGATTTTAGAGACTATAGCGCGTTGTTCGGGGAGAGGGCATATAGGCACTTCCAAGTTTTGATTAAGAAAACCCGACGCAATGCTAGCTTGATTAACATGATTAGAACAATTAACTTTATAGAAACCCGTGTATTTTAGATAATGTAAATATCTTGCGTAAAACCTTGGATCAAATCTAGGTTTCAACCTTATCCTAGTCATATGGTTTGAATAAACCCAATCAGTGTCTTTATTGATAATACACGTCTTACCAAGCAGCTCAGGGCTATTGGTATTATTAAAAATAATGTCCTGAGACTTTAGATAGTAGTCCTCGTTTTTTAGCGGGACAAACTTAGTTTGGGTAAGATTTACTTCTCCCTCATTTGATATATTATAAGGCCTGAAATGGAGTTTCCCATTTCCTACAGAATTATGTTTACCGCTTGGATATCCTGGTTTTATTTCTCTTGAAATTTCACCAAGCTTGGCATTTAACCATATGCTTCTTTCTTTCATGATACCTACACTTTTTTTCATCTGAATGATCTAAGCTTATCTTATTTTTACTACAATATGAAATTACTTTAATAATTGATGAAAAACATTCACGCCGCCAGAGCCTCATATAATTCTGTATTCAAATTCGTCTCCCAACTTTTCTCCCAACTTTTCTCCGAACCTTTCTCCGAACCTTTTATTATCAATTTTGAAGTACTTTTAAGATGTCAGTTGATTAAATAATTGTCTACTTGTGTCTTTGGATGTAATCAAAACTTAGGCTCTGTAGAAAGCTTCTCTAAAATAGCTCCAAGAGGCTGAAAATAAACAAACAAAAATATATAATGTAGTTCATTTTAAATTAATGAATACTTCATATTTCAGAGGATTTCTACAAAACCCATTGAAATTGACCGGGGATGATTGGGATTGCGAATATTACTACTTATTCTGACAACATTTATTATTTTTAGTGGATGCGTTGAAGAAAATAATCTCACTCAATCAAATGAGTCAGCATATCAAAGGCCAGGAAATACGACACCAGAAAATCTGTCCTCAACAACCCTGTCATCCGATGAAGATATCCCTGAAATCGAAGTAACGTCCTTCTCAAGCATTTATATGCACGATAATTCAGAAAATGTATTAAGTTACCTGTTTAGCTGGGATAATGTCCCGGGTAACGAAAGTAATAATCTCAGCAAATACCTCAAGAATAATCTGAAAATTGATTGGATAAGTAACGCGCAGATCGTTAAAACCAATGACAATAATACAATCCGTGTTTTCACACCCGACAATTCTCTGGAGTTAAAGCTTGCAGACGATAAAAATACGGTTCTAATAACTCCTAATAACATTCAATTAAAAGTAAAAGAGGAAAATGGTAAGCTTTGTATATACAGAGTTAAAGAATACCGTGGTTCAAGTGATCCCGCAGAAATCAAGCTCGGATATAATCTCAATGAAAAGTATTACGCGGTATATGACCTTTCAATAAAGAATAACGGTTCAAATGACCTCGATTTTAAATTAAACGAACTTCATGTACGTGATGGAAATCGTACATTTAATACTACAAATCTGGACCCTTACGGTTTTTATGAGAGATCACATCTGGAGGTGCTTTCAAGCCTCAAAGAAGAAAATAAAATTGAAAATATAACTCTGTCTCCCGGACAAACTATAAACGGATCTGTGGTTTTTCAGGTTAATTCGCTGTACAATGAATCATTTTTACTGATGTATAACGAAACTCCTGTTTCCTCAGCCTCTTTAGAAAAAAGTATTGAAGCTTTAAGAGTTGCCGAACGCTTCAATTACTCAACGGTGTTTGGCATACCGCCTTATTCTGAAGACCCTTCTGAATTTTATAGTGAAGGGACTCCGTTATTTTGCAGCTGGGTAAACAGAAGTGTATTTGAATTTTTCAATAAGGCAGATCCGGAGAACGTGATGAAACCTTCTCCCTACTCTCCCGATGAAATAAGCTGGACCAAAATTGTCTATGCATTGGAAGTCAAACCTGAAAGAAACATAACAACGCTTCCAGTAAAAAATAGGGACTCACATACGTACAGTCTTCTTGTTGTTGATGATGCCGGAGAGGAACTAATTAACACACACGAGATTGAAAAAATAGCATTTCTAAGAAATGGAACCTATCAGCACTATTCCAGAAATTATCAAGATGTCCCACAGATGAATTTAACTAACCACACATTCGTTAGAACTTCATTTGAACGTACTTATGGAACTCCTATGAATGTTTACGTTTCGATTAATAACCAGAATCTTATACTGAACGATGACCTGAATGAAATTCTGGTAAGATATAGTGACGGAGGTTACCATTTCGTTTAATCTCAGGATTTTATACTGCATTATTTTTATGGATGCGTTAAAGAAAATAATGGCACTCGATAAAATAAGTCAGTATATCAGTAACCAGTATTCTGTTCACTTTGTTTCAAAAATCACCAGTCATATACTCCATAAATATCGGACTCGATTACATGTAAGTTAGAACTGAAGATCTGAATGACCATCCTGACAACTATTTCCCCACAGTTTTCTCCGAACCTTTCTCCGAACTTTTCTTCGAACTTTTCTTCGAACTTTTCTCCGAACCTTTCTCCGAACTTTTCTCCGAACTTTTCTCCGAACCTTTCACCTAAAATATTCATTTCTTCCATTATCTTCACGCCGCCAGTGCCTCGTTCAATTCGCTGATAACCATATTCATTTCGTCCCCGAAAAGCTGGTACATTCTGCCTCGCCCGCCAAGAGCATCAAAGGGAGTGTAATCAAGGTCATCGATTTCCAGATGAAAGCTGGTTGCAACATAATCTTTAATCATGCGAAGCCAGTTCATCTGGTCTTCATTAAATTTCAGAGTTCCTGCCTGTTTTTTAAATACCCAGTCCTGGAAATTCCGGTTCACGGTCTGGTCATAGGCTGTCAGCACAGGGTCGATCTCGGTTATCCTGCGGATCAGAGAAACCAGAGCAGTCAATTGTTTTTTCGGGGAATTCCCATTCACCTTTTCCAGCTGCTCGTAAGCCTGCCAGACCCTCAAAGGAGCGAATTGGGGCTTTTCCAGCTTCAGTTTCTCCATCACTTCTTTTAACATCGCGTAGGTAACTTCCCTGCGCCTGTAGGGCTGGTTGTAGAAAATTCTCAGGGCTGTGAGCTCATCTTTATTTGCTTCCATATACGCCTTAAAGTCATTAACCAGTTCATCCGCCTGTACCACAGTGTCTTTATCCCAGCCGGCTCTGTTAACAGTGTCAAGGTTCACGGTATCAATAATCTGCTCATGGACTCTGCGGACATTTTCAATATATTCATTCAGCTCGCCGGAGAAAGTTGATCTGGCAATATCAATCAGTTTCTCCTGCGCTTTATTCCTTGCATCAGCCTCTAAAATCTCCGGCTGGAGTTGGTTAATCTCAGAAGCTTTGAGCTCAATGATGTCAGGATTGTATGCATTGAGCAAGTCCTTAACAGTCTGATTGATCGTTTTTCCGTTCGCTTTCTCCGCAAAAGTAGCTCTTTCGCCTTCGTTTATCTGTCTATCCAGTCTTGCAAGCCGATTAGCCAGAGAAACATAAAGGTCTTCGTCCTGAGCCCCAAAGGTAACTGCTGCAAGCAGGTCTTTCAGAGATGTGCTTTTCTGGCGTTCCAGAGGTCGGCTGTCGGTTTTCATGGTCTTTGTAACGCCCACCGCGTCCACAATTACAAAATGAGTCTTGGCTGAAATTGCAGATGGTGTCACTTTTTTCAGATCATCATAGTCCAGAGTTCGTGTACCTCGGCCCTTCATCTGCTCAAAATAATTCTTGCTTTTTACATCCCTCATAAAGAGCAGGCATTCCAGCGGCTTGATATCCGTGCCTGTGGCAATCATGTCTACTGTAACCGCTATTCTGGGATTGTACTCATTGCGAAAAGCTGACAATACTGATTTAGGGTCTTCTTCGGCCTTGTAGGTCACTTTTTTGCAAAAGGCATTGCCTTCTCCGAACTCTTCCCGCACAATATTGATAATATCATCGGCATGGCTATCGTTCTTGGCAAAAATCAGGGTTTTTGGAACTTCCTTTCTGCCGGGAAAGATCTCAGGTAACTTTTCCTTAAATGTTCGTATCACACGTCGTATCTGGTTGAGGCTAACCACATCTCGGTCTAAGTTTTTGGAAGTATAGGTGAAATCTTCATCCAGCTGTTCCCAGCGTTTTTTACGGGTAAGCTTCTCCCGTTTGTCCACAAACTCCTGCGCATTTATTTTTGACCCGTTTTTGGTAATTTCAGTCTCGATGGTATACACGTCATAACCCACATTCACGCCGTCTGCCACTGCGTCTTCATGACTGTACTCACTTACTACGTTCTCATTGAAAAAAGCAAAAGTGCGCTTGTCCGGTGTGGCTGTCAGACCTATCAAAAAAGCATCAAAGTAATCCAGAACCTGCTGCCACAGGTTGTATATGGAACGGTGGCACTCATCTACAACTACAAAATCAAACTCTTCAATGGGAACTTTCTCATTATAAACTACAGGAAGCGGTTCCTTTGGCTGCCAGCCTCTCTCAGCAGGGTTTTCTTCTTCGTTGATCTCATCCAGCTCTTCGCCCTTCAGAATAGAGTAAAGCCGCTGGATTGTGGAAATACACACCTGGCTGTCTGATGTGATATAACTGGAACGTAAACGCTGTACATTGTAGAGTTCGGTAAATTTGCGGTTATCATCATTGGGAGTATAATTTTTGAATTCCTGTTCTGCCTGTTCACCAAGGTTCCTGGTATCAACAAGAAATAGCACCTTTTTTGCATCCGCAAACTTCAGCAATCGATAGATGAAGGTTATAGCAGTATAGGTTTTTCCCGAACCTGTCGCCATCTGGATAAGAGCTCTTGGGCGGTTGTCCTTAAAGGACTTTTCAAGATTTGAAATTGCTATAATCTGGCATTCCCGAAGACCGTCGGTCCTCAATTTAGGAATATCCAGCAACCTTTCCCTCAAAGGTTTCTTTTTAATATATTCCTCAAAAGTTTCAGGTCTGTAAAATGAAAAAACAGGTCTGGACCTTGGTTTTGGGTCGCGAACGTCTGTAAAGCGTGTAAGTTCCCCGGTACTCTCGTACACAAAAGGCAACGGGTCGTTGTTAAGGTATTTTAGCTTGCTTGTAGCATACCCGGATGATTGTTCCTCAAAGACGGTTAACCGGTGACCTTCTTCATCCTTTTTTGCTTCAATAATCCCAACGGGCTTTTTATCAACAAATAATACATAGTCAGCAGGTCCTACGTCAGTAAAATACTCCTTAACTGCAATGCCTCTGGAAGCAGTCCAGTCGATTTTGCTCTTTTCCTGCACTATCCAGCCAGAAACATTTAATTTTCTATCGATATCATTTCTGGCTTTCTGCTCCGGAGTTTGGTTACTATTCATAGATCTTTACCCTTTGAGATTAATATCTTCTTCATCTTCTTGATTGGGACGCTAAAATCGGTATTTTCTTTGAATGTGATTTGTACCGATAAATGTTTCTAAATTTATGTTAATACCCCAATATTTTGGGAACTTGTGTGAGTTATTTTTCTATTAACAAAGTACAGAAGTAGAGTTGAGGATTGGAGAGATAGAACCAGTAACAAAAAATTTAGCCTATTTTCAGCCTTACCATTGAGTCTTTAGAACAAGTCCAGGATAACAAAACTAACTTTGAAATCGCTCTAAAACGTCTTAAAAATAGCTCGATGTTTACTCATGAAAGTAGCAGTTTTAGGTTCCAGCCTTACATTCGAAGCTTTAAATGCTAAGGCAACCTTATGAATAATGGACTATAAAACGATACTAAATTATCTTTAAATGAATTGTAACTCTTGAGTAGGTCATTATAACATATTTAAGGTGCTTTGAACAAAAAGTTATAAGCCCTGTGCCTGATTCTCAGGTGCAATTATTATTGCTTTGGCCTTATAGTCACGCGACCTGGTGACTCCAAGTCACTCGCTCAACTGGAATGTGTCAAAGATGCATAGTCTTATGCCAACAGTTATTAGAGCTTGAAATGGAACTGAGCCTAGCAACATGTTCTGACATTTCTAAATGAATATATTGCTAAGTTTCAAGTTCCGGAATTTTGAATCTATCTATAATTAACTTAACTTTGTTGATTCAGGAACCTTTCCACCATAGCCCACTCAACTTTCTTAATATACTTTGCTTGAAGCTTGGAGACATAAAGAACATTGCTGCCAATCAGGATTTTCATATCTGATGACTTGGGCTCAGCTGTACCGATTGGAAGAAGCACAGGGCCCTTAGGGGATGTGCAGAGCCTGAAATCCTGACCGCTCTTTCTTATATAAGCTCTTACCTTTTCATCAATTGTAAACGACGGAATCATATTAACACCATGCAGAACTTGTCCGGGAAAGATAAATAATTGCAGGTTATAGTTTCAATATAATAAAATATCTCATAAACAGGAAAAAGTCCTGGTCTGTAGAGGTCTCCGGGGCAGTTTTAAATTTCATGAAAGCAATTTAGGACAAAGATAACCATGATGATGAGAGATAGGGGAAAACTTGTAATCTGGCCTGTATATCTCGACCAGACAAAATCAAGGAGCAGCGGCAGAATAATTTCCCGGAAAAATGCTATAAAGGAACCGCAGCTTAATGAGATAAAAGAAGCAGCCCGACAACTTGGCCTGAATCCCGAAGTAGAACCTCATAAAGCATATCCCAAGTCCTGGTGGGAAGTAAGCGGGAGAGTGCTCGTGGATGATAATGGTCCGAAAACCGTTATTGCAAAACAGATAGCTGTAGCCATAAAGAAGATGCGAGGGCCGGAGAGCTCTGCTAAAGCTTAAATTTTATATTGCTTCTTAATAGAAAACGTTAGTAGAGAAACGTTAACAGAGAAAAAAGGATTTTGCAAAACCTTGAAAGGTCAAAAAAGCCCCAGATACCTGATAATCCTTTTATCTGGGCTTTTGTAAGCTTTAATAAGCTCAGCTAGTCTTTATTTTAATTTTTTATAAGGATACCTCATCTCTTTTCCGCAGCGCTGGCAAAAAACAACGATATATCCTTCCTTCAGCCTGTAACGGGCATTTTTTCCGGGCACGAGAAAAGCGTAGCAGTGTTTGCAAATTCTACTTTTTATATCTCTCGGAATACTTATCCGGTTTCTCATAGAGATGTTCCTGATAAGCTGCACGTAACGCTCGCTACGGTCAGGATGTTCTGCATGCTCGCTTTTTGCAAGCTCAAAAAGTCGCCACATTCGCTGGATTGCGATTCTTTGAATCAGGTTCTTCTGCTGTTTTCTTGCTATTCTAGACATGGGTAGATTGATCCTGCATTTTCGTCTCAGACCTTGATTTTTAAGCTTCTTAAATATCAAAATCAGGAATTAAGAATAATCACATTGATATTTGGGTTCTTGCCGTGTACAAGAGTTTTAAACTTTTCGGGGTTCCCATCTGTTATATCTGGTTTTCCGTAGTGCATTGGAATTACGTCTTTTGGGGAAATAGCTGCGGCTGCACTTGCTGCTTCCTCTTCGTCCATTGTGTATGTACCCCCTATAGGCAAGAGAGCAACATCTGCCTTTATATTTTTTATCTCAGGGATAAAGTCACAGTCTCCTGCATGATAAATCCGAATTCCTCCAAGTTCCACTATATACCCTACTCCTAATCCATGGGGATGATAAGGTTTATCGAGGTTATAAGCCGGAACTACTTCAATTCGGGTTCCCTTTATTTCAAGCCCATCGGCCAGCACATCTCCCTCAGCAACCCGCCTTGCGTCTCCCTTGAATTGCAGAGATAAATTTTCAGGGATCAGGGTGGTTGAGTCCGACCGCCGGACCTTTCGGATATCATCAGGGCTGCAGTGGTCAAAGTGCTCATGAGTAATTAACAGGATATCAGCTTTATCTTCAAAAGCTGGCTCTTCACTGAGGTCATAGGGATCAATATAAATCTTCTTTTCATCCCCCTCAAGTAAAAAGCCAGAGTGACCCAACCACTTAATTGTAACATTTCCAATCTTTACTCGGTTCATTTCATACACCTGTGGACTTCTGTAACTGAGTTTAATGAGAAAACCTTAGAGAACAATGATTTCACGATTATATTTATAGAGTGATTGTTTTCTGATTATATTTATAGAATGATTGTTTTCTGATTATAGTAATGGTACCCGAAAGAGTTTATTCTATCTTCAAAGAGAAAAAATAACCTTTAAAAAGCTAGCAAACTCCTGCTTTATATCAGTACTCACAGAAGCATTAAGAGATTTTGAGAAAATTAGGGAGTTCTTACTGATATGCTGGTTATCTGTCTTATTTGATAAAACCTGGTTCAAGCACTCTCTCATAGATCATTTTTTGCATATAAGAGACAATCGGCAGTTTGATTATCACTGCTTCTCTTTTGTTTCCTGCGCTGTGAACCCCTATTGATTCCTTTCCATCGGCAATCATAAAAAATTCTTCTTTATACTGGATGCCATCAATTACAATGTTATTCATGAAATCCGTAAACTCTTTATTAGTTTCTTTGAACTCAAAAGGAAGTGACCTGAAACTATCCAGTTCATCAACGATAAGAATTAGATTACAAGTTTTTTCTAGTTTTTTGATTTCCTGCTTAAATTCCTTGAGTAACTCAGGGTTGGACGAAAAAATAATCAATTCGTCTTTTACTCCGGCCATAATTTCACGTATCCGGTTCTTTATTCCCCAATCACTCTGGATATACCATACAGGAGAAGTTTTTGGAAGTTCATAACTCAATTCATTGAACTGGCTAAGTGTCTCGATTGCACAGTTTAAGAACTCATTTTTTATTTCTCCGATTACCTTTTTAGGATCAACTGCTCGGAAATACGTTGGAGATCCCTGTCTCACTTCCAGATAGCCTTTTTTCGCAAGTACTTTAAGAATTTCATATATCTTGGCTCTTGGCACATTTGTAAGTTCATGAATTTCGCGGGCTGTAGCCTCTCTCAAACTTACGAGCCCAATATATGTTTTTGCTTCATTCTCGGTTAGCCCTAGCTTTTCAAGGTTACGAATTAATTGAAGATTAGTTTGTAATACCATCTGTTACCCCTAATGTAACAATAGATTTAAATCTTTTCTGTTTGTATACGTCAAAAGATCTAAGTCACAGAAGATTTGCCGCAAAATAGTATAATTTTAGCAAAATAGTATAAGTATTAAAATTTATACAAATAATAGATAATAAGCCTTCATTATAGAGAGAAAAAAGGCAAATATTATTTAAATGTATGCAAACCTTAGATAATAAGCCTTCAGCGTAGAGAGAAAAAAGGCAAGTATTATTGAAATGTATGCAAATATTAGATAATTGGGCCTTCGGCCCAGAGAGAAAAAAGGCAAGTATTATAAATGTACACAAATGCTAGATAATGAGCCTTCAGCCCAGAGAAAAAAAGGCAAGTTCAATACGTGCGCCAACTTCCAATTGCATTTCATATTAAAAACTATGAGGGGAATCCACTATTACTAAATTTTTTGAAAAACTGGGACTTTTTATTCAGAATAACCGTTTTTCCGTACTCCTGATAGCTTTACTGTGTATAGTTATAGCAACGCAGGGAGCTCAACTCATTGAAATGGAATCAGGAACAGAAACCTTTGTCGGAAAAGACTCTCCTCTCTACCAGGATTATGATCACCTTTATCAAAAAATTTTCCAGACACAATCTATTGTGGTAATGGTAGAGGGCAACGATGTAGAAACTGCTGACGTGATGAAAGCTGTAGACAGGCTAGAACATCAGGTCCAGGCAACCAATGGGGTAATTGAAACTACAAGCCCCGCTTCACTGATCAAACAAATCAATTATAAGATGACAGGGAAATCTAAAATCCCTGATACCGATGAAGAAATAAAAGCCATTGTAGACGGAAACCCTGATATTTTCGGCCAGCTTATTCCTGACAATACTCATATGATAATTTCGGTAGTCATGGCCGGTTCAGCTAGTGAAGATAATAAGGAAGATATCCTTGCTTCCACTAAAGAGGCTGTTTCGCTGGCGGATTTTCCACCTTCCTACAACATTATTGTTACTGGTGATCCAGCATTCGTAGTTTCCATGAACGATGAAATGAATTCCAGTATGGGAGTGCTTCTAGGACTTTCAGCGGTTTTCATGGTTATTGTACTGCTTATAGTATTCAGGCACGTTCGCTGGTGTCTTCTCCCTCTGCCGATAGTTCTTCTTGGTATTGTTTATACCTTTGGAGCTATGGGTTATGTAGGAATTCCCATGTCCATGGTTTCCATGGCTGCATTCCCTATCCTTATAGGCTTGGGAATTGATTATGCTATTCAGTTCCATAACCGACTTGAGGAGGAACTGCAGGAAAAAGGAAACAAAAAAGCAGCAGTTATAGAAACCGTAAAGCATACCGGGCCTGCAGTCCTCACCGCTCTGGTGATGACAGCCCTTGGCTTTATTTCTCTTTTTACATCTACAGTACCAATGATCCGGGATTTTGGTAAATTGCTCATGATAGGCATTTTAATGTGTTACTTCTCCGCTATCTTCGTAGGGGTTATAACGATTTCTTTATTTGACAAATACTCGGATAAAAACCCCCTGAGGAAGGCGTTAAGTAAGATAAAACCTGCAAATCCGGAAAAGAAGAAAAAGTCTGAGGACGGAGACGAAAGCGGGCGTCTAATAGGGAGGATTCTCCAGAAAACTACAAGCCTGACTATCAAATATGATGTTGTCGTACTTGGAGTTGCACTCTTGCTCTGCGTTGGAGGCCTTTACCTTGACAGATCTGTGCCTATTCAGACTGATGTTGAAACCTTTGTGCCTCAGGACATGCCTGCACTCGTGAATCTTCACCATATGGGAGATATCATGGGTGATAGCGATGAATTAAACCTTATCATCAAGGTTAAGGATGTAGCTGATCCGGATGTTCTTAAGTGGATTGATCAGTTTTCCGAACATGAAGCAGAGTCCAATAGCCACATTTACGGCTCTTCGAGCATTGTAGATCTTGTAAAGGAATACAATGGAGGGGTAATTCCAGATACCAGCCAGGAAATAAAGGATATTTACTCTGAAATCCCTGAGTCACAGAAAGACCACTATATATACGGAAATAATATGCTTCTCCTGAACTTCGACATCGGGAATGCGGTTGCGGACATAAAAGTAACAGGTATTGAAGAACTCAGGAATATTGTCAAGCAAGATATGCAGTGGATGCCGGCTCCACCAGGCACTACTGTCACGATTACCGGAAACTCGGTTGTGTATATAGAGGTTATCTCTGCTCTTACCAGCGGAAGAATAGCAATGACTTTCCTTGGCCTGATTCTCGTGCTCGCAGGACTTCTTATTGTATACAAAGATTGGGTGAAAGCCCTGGTTCCTGTAATCCCAATGCTAATAGTTATTGGCTGGTCAGGCGGAGTTATGAGCCTTCTTAATATCAGTTATACTCCCCTCACAGCGACCCTGGGAGCTCTGATACTGGGAGTAGGGTCAGAATATGCTATCCTCATGATGGAGCGTTACTTTGAAGAAAAGGAGAAAGGTGCAAGTCCTTTAGAAGCTATTCTGATGACCAGTTCCAAAATAGGAAGTGCAATTGTTGCTTCAGGAGCCACGACAGTATTCGGGTTTATGGCCCTGCTGGCTTCTCCTTTCCCCATAATAACCGACTTCGGTACAGTTACGGTTATCGATGTCTTGCTGGCTCTCCTGGCAACATTTGTAGTCTTCCCCCCACTTATGATTACTTTTGATACCTGGCGCGATAAAAGAAAAGGAGCTAGGAAAGCAGAAAAACAGACAGAGACAAAAAAGCAAATTCAGGGGGCCAAGATATGATACGAGTGCCCATAACAAAATTAAGGCAAAGCATGATTACGAAAATTACTACGTTTGCGTTAATTCTATTAATAGTATCAGTGACTGCACTCCCAGCTCTCGGGGAAGATGATGAAACCAACTTCATTGCTCTAGATCATGGGTATACTGTAGATTACTACAAAAGTTACGGAGCGCCAGTAATACAGGCGTCAATTACAGGAGATCCCGTGCTTGAAAGGGGAGAAACTGCAGATCTGAAGATAAAAATTGCAAATGCAGGATCTATATCTGGTTTTAAGAGGTTAAACGCAAATCAGAAAAGAATAAACGATTCCATTGAAGAAACAATTGCACTGAAAGAGATGGGAGAAGAAGAAGAATGTACGACAGCAAAAAATATAGAAGCTACTCTTCAATCAGAAACGAAGTACATTGAAGTAGAGTCGACAGGCAATTTCCAGAACCTTGAAGAACTTGAAACCGGACATATAGCACTTCTTAGTTACTCAATAAAAGTTGATGGCAATGCACCTTCTGGAAATTACGAACTTCTTCTTCCAGTGACCTATCAATACCAGTCAAATGTCCGAACTGTAACTGCGGATGCAGTAAATCTCGGGATTACTGATGTAGACTATGCAAGAGAATACAAAACGAAAACAGAAACTCTCAAAATACCTATTTCCATAAAAAGTGAACCTAAATTCGAAGTAACCAACGTCTCTGGCAACCTTATGCAGGGTGAAAGTAAGGTTGTTAATGTTACTTATAAAAATACAAGAGAAACCGTAGCAAAAGACGCTTTTGCTCGGATAATTGTGATGAGCCCTCTAAGCACTGAAAAAGCTACGGTAAGATTAGGGGATATTGACCCTGGAGAAGAAAAAACTGCCAGTTTTGAAGTTAAGGCCGATTCGGATGCTATTGTGAAAAAGTATGGAGTCAACAGTGAAATAAAATATCTTGATGACGACGGAGATACTAAATTTTCAGAAAGTATGAAAGTAGACTTACCTCTTAAAGCAACAGAACAAAAATTCAGCATAACAGGAATAGCAATTTTATTGATTATAGTTATCGCCCTTTACCAGATAGTAAGCGTACACCGGAAAAGAAACCAGAATGACGAGAATGTATCAGGTGATGAAAATGAATAATAAAAATGGATTATTTATTACTGTCACGACGCTTCTGATCCTTTGCTGGGCAGTCTTCCCAGCGCAGGCAGCTGTACCAGATAATTTTGATATTAGTGAAAACTACTACTCAGTATACGGAGGGCCTGACCTTAATGCAACACTTGTTGGAGACGATCAGTACTCTAGAGGAGATACTGTAACTCTTAATCTAAATATGATGAATAAGGGTGAAATTTCCGGCTTTAAATCTGAAAAAGATGCAGATATTGGAAATTATGCAGATGAAATGCTACAGCAGTCAGAGATGCAGTATGAAGCGCAGGCTACGACAGCAATAGGCATTCTTGCAACCCTTAAATCTGATAATCCTAACATTAAAGTTAAGTCTGGACCCCAAGAAGCTGGTACTCTCAAGCAGGGAAAACAGAGTGTAAGTCCCACGCAGTTTACAATTGAGATTAACAAAGATACTCCTGCCGGCGTATATCCCCTGAATCTCGATCTTTCGTATCAGTACCAGAACAATGTCCAGGTAGGCGGAGACGATTTTGACAGCGTTACAGGCCTTGTGACAAATAAGGAAGTTGGTCTCTGGTATGAAAATAAGACTCAGACGCAGACCATAAACATCGAAGTCAAGAAGGAACCTTACTTTGAAGTTACAAACGTAACAGGTGACCTTTACCCCGATGATGGTGGGATGCTTTACGTCACATATAAAAACACAGGAGAAGAAACTGCAAAAGATTCAACTGTTAGAATCAGTGCATCTGATCCATTCAGTACCACTGATGACCAGGCTTACCTTGGAACTCTGAAACCCGGAGACAGTGAAGTTGCTGTTTTTGATATGGATGTAGATGAAACTGCAACCGCAAAGCCATACTCTATAAGTAGCGAAATTTTCTATGAAGATACTGACGGGCATGACCAGACTTCGGATACTATCGAGGTTAATACCGAAGTTAAGGAAGCAAAACAGTCTCTTCCTGGATTTGAGCTTGGGACAGGCATTACAATGGTTCTAGCTGTCTGTTTTATCATGTTCAGAAGAAAGAAACAGGATTGAAACAAAAAGACACAGAAAAAGAAAGTATGCACGTAGCCTTTAAAAAGGCTACAGTCCTCTATTTTTTGAAATATACCCGCACGGTTTTTCGTGCAGTTTTATAATTTTTGAACCTTACCTTAATTGTTAAAGAATAATTATAATTTAAAGCTCAAACCTATTGAGTATATGAATTAGTCTATTATAACTAAATTATTTTGATTCTGTCATATCGGTATTTTTATGTGAAGTGGATGGGGGGATAGGATGGGGGATAAAATATGGAGAGATAACTTTTTTGAAATATAGTTATTGCAACAGATGGATCTGAGAATACTCAGAGGGCCATTTCTCACGGTATTGAGTTTGCAAAACTTAGCAGAGCTATTGTCCACGCTCTTTACGTGGTAAATATACACTCTACAATTTCTGAAAATTGGACTGCTGGTAAAGAAACGATTTATAAAATAATTTATAAAATGATGAAACGTGATGAGTAGAAAGCAGTATCTAAAATTAAGAAGATTGAAGAGACATCAGGTGTAGAGATTAGAGAGGTACTTTTAGAAGAGTATCTGAGTAGTGAAATTATTGATTTTGCAGAAAATAACAATATTGATTTGATAGTGATGGTAACAATATTGATTTGATAGTGATGGGCAACCTTGGAGCAAACGGACTTGAAAGGTTTCTAATAGGAAGTGTTGCAGAAAAAGTAGTAAGAAGCTCGAAAGTACCAGTTCTGTCGTCCAGAGTAAAAAGCAAAGCTGAACTTTCTGTCAACTAGAAGCCTTTGAGAAAATGAATAAATCAGAATTCAGGACTAAAAGGTGTAAACTGGATACAAAAAAGAAATTCATTGCACCGGCACAAATCTTTGAGAAAACGAAGAATAACAAAAATCTAAAAATACGCCATAAAATTATAAATTGCAAAAAGTATAGAGAAATGATAAAAATACAAATTCCATCTATGTATTGGAAAATGTATGCTTCTGTCAAATTGAGTTATAATTATTCAGTCGGAGCGATCTGTCTCCCTTGAATCGATTTTTGTAGGTTCTTTTTCACCGACAGGTTCTTTTTCACCAACAATTTTTGCAACCATTACCTCGGTCGATTTGATGACCGCGTAAACCCTATCTCCAGGTTTGATATCAAGTTTTTCTACAGCTTCTTCAGTGACTACTGAGGTTATAACTGAAGGTTCCATTTCAATCGTAATTTTAGATACAAGCCCGTTTTTCTTCACTTCAAGCACTTTACCAGGGAGTTGGTTTCTGGCTGATAACTTGAAGCTTACGTTTTCCCAGGCTGTTTCATCCCCTATGGTTTCACTAATAAGCTGCTTACTGGCCTCGTACTCAGCCAATAACTTTCTTCCGAGGTCAGTCAGGAAGGTACCCTGATTTTTTCCCCCTCGCACTGTGACGACTGCGGGTTCGTCAAGGGCTTCATTCATTTTTTTAAGTACTATCCAGGCTTGTTTATATGAGATCTCAAGCTTCTTACAGGCTTTCCGAAGCGAGTGCTCTTCTTCTATTGCCTTCAGTAACGTAGCTCTTCCAGCACCCATGACGGTCTTTCCGTCTTCCGTAAACCAGACCTTTGTTCTTGCTTTCACAAATTTCACCTTTTACACCAGAGCACATGGACAGAACTTGCCCTTAACTGGGCATACACCGGAACTTCAGGAAGGATACCCATTTCCTCTGCTGATTTCGGGTTATGAGAGCATTATGAAGAACGCCACAATCAACTTTCACCCAAACAAGAGTTTCCAGCATCCAGAATTCGGTAACTCTGCCCTGTAGAGAGTTTCTGATGCTGGATTGTGCGGAAGTTTTACTTAAAACTATGTTTCTCAGGCATCAGAAAGGCATGTACTAGCTCACTACCTTAATATCCCCTGAAGCATGAATAATTACTCTTACTTTAGTCCCTGGAAGTCCGCTGTCCACAGAGATACCCTGTAATTTAGCATATTTTCAAACTCTACGAAGCTGGCTACTCAACTATCAACCGATTTTTAGAAGATTTCGGTTCTTCTTTATTTTGTGCGGCTATCCTCATAATGTCCTCATAAAAACCAATGAGGTCCTGAATTAAGAATCATCTAATCCCATAGGAACAGCGAAGAAAAAGGATACAGAGTCAGTAATAATTTACATAGGACTTATACAGTTGAACTGAAAAATCAATAGCATTAAACCTTCAACTGTATAAAATATGGTTATACTCCATAATCGTTACCATAATTGATTTTGTTCCTCAAGTGTGTAAGCCCTATTACATAACTTTCGGCACACTACCAAAGACTAAAAATAAACACATAAAAATAAAGAGTAAATAAATATAAACAAGAAAAGTACAAACAAAAAAATACAAACAAGAAAAGTACAAACAAAAAAATACAAACAAAAAAATACAAACAAAAAAATACAAACAAAAAAATACAAACAAAAAAATACAAACAAAAAATATTAATTAGAATAATAAATGTGATTTTAATTCAAGTTAACTTGTACAGGTGAAAAAACAGAGTCCATAAGACAGTAAAGAGCTAAATAAATATTATAATGAAAGTAAAAGTTTATTTATCTACATGTCAATACGATGTCAATATAAGATTCGATGTCTCAAAAATTGGATAATGTCCTAAAAATTTTGATAAAACGAGTGGCTTACACACTTTAATTAATATTTCTGAAGGTTTCTTTATGGATGGATATAATATTTTTCTTATAATGCTCTCAGTCTACATAGCCGGACTTGTGGCTATTGGCTGGTACTTCAATAATAAACAGAAATCCATTACAGACTTCTGGCTTGCTGGCCGCAGGATAGGGCCCTCAGCCCTGGGTTTTTCAGCTGCAGCGTCCTGGCTGACAGCTGGGGGAATTCTTGCAGTCATAGGTTATTATATGCTTCAGGGAATGGGCTCTATATGGGCTTTTGTAGCTCCAAACATCATTTCCCTCCTATTCCTTTCTGTGCTTGTGAAGAAAATCAAAAATTTACCTGCAATCACCCAACCTGAACTCCTGGAACAGCGTTATGGCAGTATAGTCCGATTGCCAATTGCCCTGATCATAACTGTCGTAATGATTCTTTTTTCAGTATCCGACATTACAGGGCTTTCCCTTGTGCTGCAAACTTTTTACGGTCTTGACCCTCTCTATGCCGCAGCTATTGTTGCAATTGCGGTTTCCCTTTACGTAACTCTCGGAGGGTTGTATGCAGTTATCTGGACAGATACTATCCAGTTTTCATTCCTTGCTCTCTTCACAATAGTAATGGCTTTTGCAACAGTAGGAACAGTCGCTAATGGAGGTCTCAACACTTCTGCAATAAGCGTTTCACAGCTTTTCGGGAATGTTTCTGGAGACTGGTGGAACCCCTTTTCAATTGGCCTTCCCATGGTTCTGATCTTTTCCTTCGCCTTAATTCCGGGCTGGATTACAGAACAGGACCCCTGGCAGAAAGTCTGGGCTGCAAAAGATGAAAAATCTGCCAGTGCCGGAATGATAATTGGCGCTCTAATGATCACTGTGATCTTTGCAGTCTGCGCTGTGATTGCAATAGCTCTCAACGATATATACCCTGAAATAGCAGGGATGGGCTACCCCGCAGGAATGGCTTCTGCAGAGCCCGCACTTCTATCATTTGTCAGTGAGCGTTTCGCCTCAGCACCGGTAGTAGTAGCCTTCAGTGCAATCGGGCTTGCAGCAGCTTCCATGTCCTGTACAGACACTTTTTCAACATCAGGAGCTTCCTGTATTTCGAGGGACATTTACCAGAGGTATATAAAGCCAGACGCTACAATGAAGGAAATGATGTTGGTAAACAGGGCCAGTGTACTGTTTATCATACTCGCTGCAACAGTAGGCTCATTCATAATTCCTAATATTCTTGATGCCATTCAAATTGCAACTTTCATTGCAAGCTCTTCTTACTTCTTCCCACTAATGGGAGGCCTGTACTGGAAAAGAGCTACTAAGGAAGGAGCGTTTGCAGGTATGGTAATAGGGTTTATTGTTCAGGTAGCTCTTGTGGCTCTGGACCTTATAAATACACCACCCCTTGCCACTAATTATCTTGAAAGCATTCACCCCATTCTCATGGGCCACGGAGTTATTGTGGGAATGTCTCTGAGCGCAATCGCTTTCTTTGGAGTTTCCCTGATAACAAAACCATCAAGCAAGGTTAACCTTGCACCTTTCTTTGAAGAGGAAGCAAAAGAACTTTCCCGCTCTGAAACGAGAAAAATCAATGAGAAGGATCCAGAATATAGCGCTTTCCTTAAAAATCTCAACGAAAAAGTTACAGGAGAACGTGCACACCTCCAGCTCAATCTCCGTACTTCCGAAAATCTTAGCTGGCAAGAACTAACTGAAAAACTTAAAGTAGTATCCCCCGCGTGGGTAACTCCTACAGGGCTTGATTCAGTCTACAGGTTGACTCATGGAGATATGCTTGCTTGTGTTGCAGTTACAAGGGGTACCGGAGAAAGAGATATCTGGCTTAAAGCAGAGCCCAGGCTTGAAACCCTTGGAACGCAGAAGAGAGAACTTTTCACGGCCTATGAAGAGTTGAAAAACGTGTTTGGTCAAAAAAATGTAAAAATTGACTATATTTAAATTAGTTAGAAACTTCTACGAGTTAAGGTTCCTGATCGAACCCTGGCTTCTTTTTTTCACAATTTATCCTTTCTTATAGCTTGAAGGCGTTTTCAAGGGTCTTTTTTCCAAAAAGAAGATCTTCGAGAGAGAATACCTCAAAATTATAGACGCCTCTATATCCCGAAAGCAGTTTCAGGACTGAAAAATCCACGCAACCTTCTCCGGGAGCCATATGCTCGTCTCCATCGTACATTTCTGTCCACTGCCCACTATTATCATGCAGGTGAAGATGGATGATATGCTTCTGCAAGGTCTGGACAAACTCCATGAGTTTTTCAGGATCCCCGCCACAGGTAAGGTTTGCGTGTCCTATATCAAAAGTGGCTTTCAGGTGTTCGGAATTCACAGCTTCTATGGTCCGAGAAAGCTCCTTTGCCTCACAGCAAAAGTTCGAGGGGTCTGTACCTTCCTTGTTTTCAAGGCCCAGAGTCACTCCGTAATCTTCAGCCAGGGATGCAAGCTTGTTGAGGTTTTTAACCATAGAAATATAAGATTTTTCCTTATTAAGTCCAATCCTACCCGGATGTAGCACCACTACAGGGGCTTCGACCCGACTTGCAAGCGAGATTGATTCTTCCATAAGGGAAAATTCCCTCTCGCTCATTCTTGCAGTATCAAGCTGGAGAGCTGAAGGATATTTTGAGTCTCCAGCAAAGTAAGGAGCGTGAACTGTAACTGCAAAATCATATATCGAGATATCGTCAAGTACCCGATCAAGCTTTTCAATTTCAAGTGTCGAACCATTGTAGATCCCAAGTTTGGGGATATACAATTCTATGGATTCAACATGTTCCTTTAAATCCTCAGGGTTGCCAGCAAAAGATGAAGCTCCTAAAATCACACATTATGCAAGGGAACTAAATATAAAAATCCTTTTCTGATGTATGCCTAAATTAAATTTGTGAGTTAAAATTATTAGCCAAATTCCAATGCCAAATTTCTAAAATAATTAATTCTTTGATAGGCAAAATTGAAAATATACAGTAAGTAGCTCTTAAATTGCAGCCAAACAGTTTTTACCGTATTAATATAACAAACCCGGCCAACATATTTATATATAAATAAATGTTTCCCACGGAACAACTCAATTTTATTTATGAGTAGTTTTTATAATAAGTATATAGTTTTTTGTGGAAAATATATTTTGATTGTAGGCATAAACAGTATCAAATATATGTTTATGTATGATACAGAAAACATACTTTATTTTGATCTCAAATAAACGAGAAAGTTAATAAATTATATATTTTATAAAAATTAATAATATAAAAACCACATCGGGATAACTTATTAATATAAAATTAATAATTATATTCCCAAAAATAAATACAAAAATTCATTAGTTACAATCGGAATCTTTATATTATATTGGGATGAGTAGAATTTTTTTGTTTATATAAATATATGACTTTGTTTATTTTTACATGCGCGGTCTATCTTATAAAATTGATTATATATTATATAGGCATATAATAATATTTTAAAAGCCTACATATTTCGAAAGGTTTATGAATGATCCTCTCTAATCAAAAAATTAACGCGCGTCATAATCATAATTCTTTGTAATGATATGGCAGACGATTTTAAAAAAATGTACAGCGTTTTTTGAATCCACCTTATTACATGTAATAATACAAAGGAGGAAAATGAATGGAACCACTCATAAGCATGGGAGTGCTTGCACTTATTGGAGTGGCTGCGACCATTGCAGGTGCCTCGGAAGACCTGGAATCTGATGTCGGTTCGCAGAGTAACCCTAACTCTCAGGTACAGTTAGCTCCCCAAATGATGTTTCCCCACAGAATATTTAACAAAGCGATATCTGGAGAACCACCATCAAATGCATTAATGTGTTCGATTGGTGCAGCCGTTGCAACAGTATTAATAAGTGAGTTTACCATGTCCCCACTCTTTGCACTGGTATTTGGTTCACTTATTGCAGCATGTGTGCACGCAACCTTTGCGGTAACTGCTACAATGGGCAGATGTGCCAGTCAGAGTCGGTTCAAGCAGCCGATTTATCTTGATATGATAAGGAGTCATATCCCAACAATTATGGGATATGCGTTCATAACAACTTTCTGTATTCTAGTGGTATCGTTCTTAATGACCGTTGTACTCGGACACCCATTCCCGCTAACTATGCTGGCTTTTATATGGGGTATCACGGTAGGTGCAATCGGATCATCAACAGGCGACGTTCACTACGGTGCAGAACGTGAGTTCCAGCAGTTTGAATATGGTTCTGGTCTAAACGCTTCAAACTCAGGAAACATTGTAAGATATGCCGAATCCGGTCTCAGGGATGGGTTCGATAACTCCTGGTTCTGTGCCAAGTTCGGAGGTCCTGTCACAGGGCTTGCTTTTGGTATGACTGTATTCCTCGGAAGCTGGATAACCACTATTTTTGATCCTGCAAAGAACCTTGGCTGGCTCTCTGTTATTGCAGGCGTTGTTATTGTCTTTATTTTAATTATCTGGAACTGGAAGATGGAAGTCTATGCCCGCAAAGCATATGGACCTTATAAAGAAGATAAAGCTGAGGAGGCTTCAGCATGATTGACGCTATCTTAGGAAATATCATCTGGATGGCTCTTATCACAATCGGCGGCGTTTTGATTTCCTGGAGTGTCCACTTCGTGCCTGTGGGCGGTGCACCTGCAGCTATGGCTCAAGCAACTGGTATCGGTACCGGTACAGTGCAGCTGGCAGCAGGCGCAGGTCTGACAGGACTTGTTAGTGCAGGCTTCATGATGAACGTAACAGACAGTCTCCCCCTGATTCTGGCTTCAGGCGCAGTGGGTGCAATGATCATGATCTCTGTGACTATGATTGTCGGTACCTGGGTCTATGTTTATGGTGTGGGTGTTGTGCCTTCTTCAGCAAAAGTAAAGGTTGACCCTATTACAAAGTACAGGCAGGACCTTTATGTATCCCAGGGTACTGAAGGGCATGGACTTCCTACAGTAAGTTTTGTGAGTGGAGTTATAGGCGGTGGCCTTGGTGGACTAGGAGGGTCCCTTGTTTACTATTCACTCATAGAAGTGGGTATGAACGCAGGCCTGGAAGCGGTTGGAGTTACCAACTCGGTCACAGGACATGAGCTTGTAGCAGTTGCAGCAATATTTGCAATAGGTATTTTCTTTGTGAACGCTGTAATTCCTTCCTATAACATAGGAGGTACAATTGAAGGGTTCCACGATCCGAAATTCAAAAAATGGCCAAAGGCGGTAGTTTCTTCCCTCGTAGCAACAATACTGTGTGCTATCGTGGCGGTAGTTGCAATCGCACAGCTCGGAGGTATTTAATATGTCTGCAGGTGGAGCAGGAGGAGAGGCCAAAGGCGGATATCCTCCACAAACAATAATGGCTTTAGGTATAGTCGGCGGTCTCGTCGGAATCTACCTTGGTAATTTCGCACCTCCAGCATATTCCTTCTTTGGAGGTCTTGGAGCAATCTGTGCAACGGTCTGGGGTGCTGATGCGGTTCGCCGTGTTGCAAGCTATGGACTTGGTACAGGTGTCCCATCAATCGGTATGCTTGCCCTTGGTATGGGTATTTTAGCAGCTCTCTTCGGACTTTCAATAGGAGGCCCTGCAGGGCCTATAGTAGCCGTCGTTGTAGCAGCAATCATAGGTGGCGTTATTGGTGCCCTTGCAAACAAAGTAATCGGAATGGGCATCCCCATAATGGAAAAGGCAATGGTAGAGATTTCATGTGCAGGAACCCTTGTAATTCTCGGGCTGAGTGTTGTCATTGCTGGATCCTTCGATTATGCTTCAGTTGTCCAATATGTCGTTGCAAACGGATACATTGCACTGATCTTTATAATAGGTGGTATGGGAATCCTTCACCCCTTCAACGCTAGCCTGGGACCTGATGAGACGCAGGACAGAACCCTTATGCTTGCTGTTGAAAAAGGAGCAATTGCATTAATAATTGCAGGCTTTGCCTCTTCACTCCATGAAGGATTAATGGCTGCTGGCTTAAACATGCTTATAGGAATTGTCATCTGGTATGTCGCTTTCAGCAAGCACTATGCACTTATTAAGAGAGATGCATATGCAGTGGTTGGAAGTGGTATGCTGCCTAGTTCGGAGGAACTACAATGAGCATGGTTAGAATAGCTCCCGAGTTAAATTTAGTTATGGATCCGGAAACGGGAACCATAACACAAGAACGGAAAGACTCGATTCAGTATTCCATGGAATCCGTATTTGAGAGAGTGGACAAACTGGATGCAATTGCAGACGATCTGGTGAATTCCCTTTCGCCCAGTAAGCCGCTTCTTAACTCCTGGCCAGGCCGTGAGAACACCTCCTATATGGCAGGATTTTATGGGAACACTTTCTACGGAGTCGTTATAGGGCTTGCTTTCAGCGGGCTGCTTGCCCTTGTCATATATATAGCAAGTTTGATGAAAGGGGTGGTGTAAAATGGCAGATAAAAGAGAACCAGCCCCAGGATGGCCTATCCTGAAAGGAGAATATGAAGTAGGCGATGTCAAAAACTGTGTACTGGTAATTACCTGCGGGTCACATCTTCCAGGCGGGTCAATCCTTGATGCAGGAGCAGCCGTTACCGGATCCTGTAAAACCGAAAATCTCGGTATTGAAAAGGTAGTTGCTCACATTATCTCAAACCCTAACATCAGGTACTTGCTTGTGACCGGCTCTGAGGTTAAAGGGCACATTACCGGTCAGTCAATAATGAGCCTTCATGCAAACGGTGTAAAAGACAACAGGATTTCAGGAGCACTGGGTGCAATTCCATATGTGGAAAACCTGAATGCAGACGCAATTACTCGTTTCCAGGAACAGGTTCAGGTTGTCAACCTTCTTGATACCGAGGATATGGGTGCCATAACCTCCAAAGTGAAAGAACTCGCCTCAAAAGACCCGGGTGCTTTTGATGCAGAACCTATGATCGTGGAGATCAGTGAGGAAGGCGAAGAAGAAGAAGAAGGCGGTGTTGTCAGGCCGGTTTCCGGGGAAATTGCAGTTATCCGCGGCAGACTGAAGGCAATTGAAGCCCGTATGATGGATATAGGAAACTTGAACAAGTTCCACTCAGGAGTTCACGCAGGAAAGATCGAAGGCGCCATGATAGGGTTGACAATAACCATATCCCTGCTTGGATTATTACTGCTAGGGAGGTAATGAAAATGGCAGAAGAATACGATAAAGGCGTCCCAATGGTGCTTGCCCCTCAGATGGGAGCAATTGATGCTACTGTTGAGAGTATTCGATATAGAGCACAGTTGATTGCGAGAAACCAGAAGCTGGATTCCGGGGTTGCGGCTACCGGGATGGCCGGCTTTGCAGCAGGTTTCCTCTTTTCGCTGCTGATGGTCATTGTACTCCCGTTACTGTTCTGGTGAGAGGTGAAATAACATGGATGGAAAAGCACCAGCAGCATTTGTAGAGCCAGGTGAATTTAACGAAGTAATGAAAAGGCTCGATAAGATAGATGAAAAGATTGAGTTTGTCAACAGTGAAGTTGCACAAAAAATCGGAAAGAAAGTAGGAAGGGATATTGGAATTCTGTACGGCGGATTTATTGGCCTGTTGCTCTTCCTGATATATACTGTGGTATCATCAATGTTCATGTAAGTGAGGGATCAAAATGTTCAAGTTTGACAAGAAACAGGAAGTTTTTGAAATCGGTGGAGTTAAATTCGGCGGACAGCCGGGTGAATTCCCAACCGTGTTAGTCAGTACGATGTTCTATGCAAGGCACAAGATTGTGACTGATGAAGATAAGGGTATTTTCGACAGAGCTGCTGCAGAAACCCTCTGGAACACCCAGGTCTCACTGAGCGATGCCACTGGAAACCCCTACGTAAATCAGATTGTAGGAGAAACTCCCGAATCAATCAAGCGCTATATTGACTGGTTCGTTGAGATTGACGACAGGACTCCCTTCCTGATCGACTCCTCAGCCGGAAATGTGCGTGCAGCCGCAGCACAGTACTGTACTGAAATCGGTGTTGCAGACAGGGCAATCCACAACTCGATCAACGCAAGTATTGAACAGGAAGAAATCGATGTCCTCACAGAAAGTGATGTGGAATCTGCAATCGTTCTTGCCTTCAACGCAACCGACCCGACCGTAAAAGGAAAGATGGACATTCTTGAAGTCGGTGGTTCCGGACAGACCAAGGGTATGCTCCAGGTCGCAAAAGAATGCGGAATCAAGTATCCCTTAATCGACGTCGCTGCAATGCCTCTTGGTGCAGGTTCCGGTCCTACAATCCGTTCGATACCCACACTGAAAGCAAAATTCGGATTGCCAATCGGTGGCGGATACCACAACATGGCCTCAGCCTGGGACTGGCTCCGCAAATTCAAGAAGACTCAGCCTGACCCCAAGGCAATCTACATGCCTACAGACATTGGTACCAACCTGGTAGCCCAGATTGCAGGTTCTGACTACCTCCTTTACGGACCTATCGAGAACGTCAACCAGATTTTCCCAGCAGTTGCAATGGTAGACATCATGCTTGGAGAAACTGCAAAGGATCTTGGCGTCGAGATCGCAGACCTGGAAAACCACCCGGTAACCAAGCTGACATAAATAAAAAGGAGAAAATTACAGAGAGTCTCAGGACTCAAAAGCAGAGGAAATTTTCCTTTGCTTTATTTTTTTAAAAAGTTTTGTAGTTTTTTAGCTAATTAAGGTTCTTATTCTTGATCTTCTGGTTTTTGCTGTCCTCAGTACTTTTTCTTTTAATTCTCGGCATCACCTTAAAAAAATATATATTTAGATTGTTTACTTTTAGGATATTCTGCCTGTCTACTTGAAAACGCTTTTTTTGCCTACTTTTGAGCATAATCTCCAGATGTACCTGAAATAGCATTTTTTGATAAGCCAGAGAAAAATAATGCCAGGTGAAGAAAAATATGAATTTGTGGGCAAAAAAATATGTTATGGATGAGCTAGAACGGAAAGGATGAGAATATTAAAAAAACTTCAATGCGTCTTCGGTTAAGTGGGAATTCGTGACAAATTAAGTCAATGTCCTCAACATTTGCCAAATAATTTAATAAGTTATGAGCTGGAACAAGGTATTGATTTCATGTAAATAGGCCAAAATATAAGGCTGACTTCCAGTGCAAAATCGATAGCTTTCAGGCAAGAAAATTCCTTAACCGATGACCAATGAAAAAGCTTCTGTTTTTCTCAGGAGAAAAGTCCCTGGCTGGCTAAATAATCCGATCTGAACCTGCCAGGTACTATGAAACCACTCCCAAACTCGCTTTTTGGGACTGTTATCACCTCTGAAGATTGTGAGTTCTCAGGAAAATTGTAATAACCTGTGAGTTTTTACCCTGCGCTTAAGCAGGAGCTATACAATCTACTCAGAAACTCACGGCTTTTTAACATTAACATGTCAACCTATGTCCTCGAAATTAAATTCGGGTAGATAATTGAAGGTTAAGTAAACTATAAGGATAGGGTGAAATCAATAATGCAATCTTCCAGGTTATAGCAGTCCAACTTACATCCCAATATTTTTAAGGTACATATTGTACACTTTCTTAACATATATATATAAAGAGTTGTGAACCAGTACCATTCGTTTCGGATCGTTTGTCAAGCTTTTAGCTTAACATTCTATGAAAAACTTATTTAAGTTTCAAAAGCAAAACAGTATATAAAAATATACATCCAGGCAATTTGACGGAATTTATAGAGATGACAGTATTGTATTATATTTTAAAATTAATTGAGACTTTGAATGGAACATCTTTTAATTATAATCATCAAATAGTAGTAATAAATAGAAAGATTTAATATTCGGTAGCACTTACCAGTACCATAAATAGAAACCTAAATAAGAACTATAAATAGAGCCCTAAATAAGAACTTTTAGGATTCATGGTGTACTGCTTTAGAAAAAAATGTCTTTCAATAGCTAACCAGAAACCATAAAAAGTTCTGATATTACGGGTATCAAAACGGATCATAGCATAAATAGCCAGGAAACCGGATCTATCGGGTGGAAATATGCTGATCAGAAAGAACATTTCCCTGGATGATAAATACCTTAAAAAGTTACAGCCCCTTCTGGATGCCAATAATGGAAATTTGAGTGCTGCAGTCAGGGATACCATTGAAGTTGCGGATACAGCTCTTTTATATCATAAAAGTATTGATGAAGCAATTCGATTTTTAAAAGAAACTCCTGCAAAAGAAGAGTTAAACGAGACAATCCAGAACGGAGAAAATATCGTTATAAATAAAACGATGCTGGAATGGCTGTTTAGGTGTACAAAGGGTAGGATTACGGATGAAGAGCTTGTTAATGAGCTTATCAATCCATTTGAGATTCAGGATATGAAACAACTCGAAGATTACCTTAATAGGGTTTCCAGAAGCTATCAATGGGTAATTCAAACTTCAATAAAGTGCGAAGATATTAATAATCCTGAATCTGCACTGGTACTTATTTCCAACTCGACAGTGCACAGTAGAGACTTTTTTGCTCAGCTGGTAGCTCATTTCCTTTCCAAATGGAAACATCTTGACGTTGAGCATGTTTTCAGGAGATCAAACTCAACCCAGATTTCTTTCAAAAGAAATACCTCTATCTCATCAAGCGAGATCATGCCCGGAATCCGAAAGCATTTCGGATATCTTGATGTTTTATGTAAGGAGTTGGACGACAATACCGAATTCTGGACTCAGCTAATGTATACTTATAATGCTGAGAGGTTCAACCTTGTGACTCTTCATCGGAGCCAGTTTGAAGTTTTTGCAACTGGAGAAGTCCCAAACCCGACAAAAATCCTTGAACGTCTTTGCAAACAGTCGATATGTGACATGACTCTTCCGGACTTGCTGGTTAATTTTAGAAAAATGTACCTTGCAACTCAGCTTGTCAAAAATATAGAAATCTCCCTTGAAACTGGAAACGAATCAGTAACCATTTTTCATGACTTCAAAGATGAAAGGGTTATTCGTAATCTTGTGAAGTATTTTTCAAACATATTTAGGGAAAACGGCTCACCTTTTGAAACATTTTCATATTCAAGCATGATTGTATTTCGGTTTTTCCAGGAGCAGGAACCTGACAGTTCAGATTTATATTTGATGGAATCAATGGAAGAGCCCTAATAACCTACTCTAATAACCTAACTCTAATAACCTAACTCTAATAACCTATCTAATAACCTGATCCTAATAACCTGAAGAAGTTCAAAGGTCTACTGGAGTTTAAAGATCTATTGGCCAGAACCCGAAAATTGCTAAAATATTTTAATTTACTCAATTGAAAAAATTAAGGGGTAAAATAAAGGGGTAAAATAAAGGGGTAAAATTAAAGATAAAACTTTAGCCCATAGATTACAGTTCCCATAGAAGCTTCAGGCACTGAAGCCTATAATTTCTGATGCTTAGTGCCCGCAACGAAATAAACTATGCAACTTATACTTTATTGCAACTTTGATTGGCGACTTTGATAGTGAAAATCAAAATGCCCAATCGGGAATATGCATAGGTTATTCTGTGACTGGAACTTATGGTTTAACCCTTGTTTTAGTTAACCTTTTGTAACCCCTAAAGGAAGAACTCTTGCAACCTTACGGGCAATTCCGAGTTCGTGCACGACATTTACCACTTCGCTGCTAGACTTGTATACATCTGGAGCTTCCTCTGCAATGACTGAAGGATGGGTGGCTCTTACTGTAATACCCCGAGCTTCAAGGTTTTCTTTTATGCTCTGTCCGCGGAATTCTTTCTTTGCATGTGCTCTGCTCATGACTCTACCAGCCCCATGACAGGCACTACCGAAAGAAACATTCATAGCCTCTTCTGAACCGCATAGTATATAAGAAGGAGTCCCCATACTTCCAGGAATCAGCACCGGTTGACCTACATCTCTGTATACGGCAGGAACCTCGGGATGCCCTGGAGGGAAGGCTCTTGTTGCTCCTTTCCTGTGCACATACACCTCTTTTTTCTTGCCGTCCACAATATGTTTTTCAAGTTTTGCCACGTTGTGGGCAACGTCATAAAGCAGATCCATGCCCAGATCGTCAGCATCTCTTCCAAATATTTTTTCAAATGATTCCCTTGTCCAGTGAGTAATTATCTGACGATTTGCCCATGCATAATTTGCAGCACAGAGCATGGCTTTAAAATAGTTCTGGGCTTCCCTTGACTGGGCAGGGGCACAGGCAAGTTGTTTGTCCGGAATTTCAATTTTATAGTTCTTTACGGCCTGAGAGAGTTCCTTTAAGTGGTCAGTACAAATCTGGTGCCCTGCACCTCTTGACCCGCAGTGAATCATTACCGTAACCTGGCCTTCCTGAAGCCCAAAGGTCGAAGCTATTTCCTGATCATAGATCTTATCAACGTACTGAACCTCAAGGAAGTGATTGCCGCTTCCAAGAGTTCCTAACTGAGGTTTTCCTCTTTTTCTGGCTTTCGTGCTTACCTGGGCAGGGTCGGCTCCTTCCATAGATCCATTAGCTTCACAGTGTTTGACATCAGCTTCTACGCCATATCCGGCTTCTACAGCCCAGTTTGCTCCCTCTAGAAAAGCACTGTCCAGTTCCTGGTCCGAAGCCCTGATCCGACTTTTGGAACCAACGCCTGCGGGTATGTTACTAAAAAGCTCGTCGGTTAACCTTTTTATGTTTGGAACTACCTCTTCTTTCTGAAGATTGGTACGAATGAGCCTTACCCCGCAGTTGATATCAAAGCCCACCCCGCCAGGGCTGATAATTCCTTCTTCTGCATCAAAAGCGGCAACTCCCCCTATAGCAAAGCCATAGCCAAGATGAGCATCAGGCATTGCCATAGAGTACTTCTGAATACCAGGTAAGGTTGCCACATTTGCAATCTGGTCAATAGTCCCGGGTTCAATGCCTTCAAGCAAATTTTGGGATACAAACAGGCGGCCTGGAACCCGCATGTTAGGAATGTGCCCAACAGGAATTTCCCATTCATTTTCAGAAAGTTTCCTGACCATACCCTTCACCTCTTTCTGTACGTTTTCCGTGCTTAATTCCTCAATAGCTGTATCTTCACTTTCTACCATGATTTATGCTCTCCCTGCTCCTTTATGCTTTAGATATAATTCTGGAACTACTAATTTATCTTCCGTTTCCCACAGGTTCTGCAAATTGCCTTGGAAACGTGATCAAGATACATTGTATCAGGCTGGATTAAAGCCACAATGAATTTTGGAAACGGCTGATTAAGATCGGTTCGAGATAACAAAGTCGATCTAAATACGACTGAACCAATTCAGGACTAGATAACTCAACTTGAGATATACATGAGATATATTTGAGATATACTTGAAATATACTTGAAATATACTTGAAATATTATAGTACTTGAGATATGTAGTGCAGAATAGGATAATTCCTATACATGAAGATATGCATGGTGCAAGTAGTCAGAGGAGAACCAGCCAGTATTTGGCAAACCAATTACGGGGGATAGGGGAAAAGCTTTTGCTCCCTTAAATATCCACAACAACCTGAGCCTTCCAGCCATCAGCAGTCTTCGTTATTTCTAACTGGTTATAGGTAACAGCCTTAATTTCAGTCTCAAAAGGAAGGCTTTCGAGAGAGTAATTCTCACCCAGTGCCTGAGCTGTTATTGAATATTCACCATTTACTTCCCTGATTATCTTAACCCGAAAATCCCTGAAAACAATTTCATCAACTTCAAAGAGATATAGAAGCTCAGAAAGCCAGTCCACAAGCAAGGATTCCAGGTCAGGCGACTTGAGAACAATTTCTCTTGCGGTGTCTCCCGAGACTTTTTCTGTATCAATTATAACATTAAACATCGCGAGAGCCGCATTTTCAAATACTTCTTCCCTGGTTTTTCCGAAAGCCTGGAATTTGATATCTGCAGTGTGATCCAGATACTCATACTGTTTTCCTTGAGATGACATAGCCAGGTAATTGTGTTCTTTGTTACATTAACTTATTTACCGCATAAATCTGTTTTCAGACCTAAAGAATGTCCCTTAACTTTAAAAATGAACTTAGACAGCGAACCTAGATAGTGAACTTAGATAAAGAACCTGGATAATGAACTTAGACAGCGAACTTAAACAATGGAATATAAACAACGAACTTAGTCAATGAATATAGATAGAACTCTAGGTGAAATAAAACTAAATTGTAAAATTATTAAAAAAGGATGTTATTACTGCAGCTCTTTCCATATATAGTAGATTCTCTGGATTGCTGTTATGTGGCTGGTTACAGCAATCAGGATGACGGCCCAGCCAAGAATTGAAAAACCTGCAATTGGCACTGGAAAGGCAAAGTTGCCGAAAGACGCAAAAATTATAACTACAAGTCGGTCAGCCCTGCCCATTATCCCACCATAGTATCTTCCAAGGCTAAGTGCCTGGGCCTGGGTCCCTAGATAGCTGGTAAGCAGCACACCTACAATTGCCGTAACTCCTAACTGCCAGGAGACATAACCTGCAAAAAAGATGCTACATATTATAAAAACATCCGAGTAACGGTCAATCACGTGATCCAGAAAGTCACCTCTTGGAGTTGCCCTATTTGATTTCCTTGCAATTATTCCGTCAAGGGCGTCAAAAATAGAGTTAAGTATTACCAGGATGCCTGCCAGCAGGATAAATTCCCTAGACGCAGGTGAGTAATAAAAACTCAGTCCTGCAAAGAATGCACATATAAGGGAAGCTATGGAAACCGTGTTGGGTGAGACCTCATATCTGACGAAATAGTCTGCCAGTGGATCGATAAATTTTGAGGCAAAAGGTCTCAAGGTGTTAAACGTCATGGTACTCGAGATTTTTCTTTAGGTAATACCCGTAACAGAAAGTCGCCCAGGAAACAGGCGTCTTATCTTACTCGGTATTCGGGTTTGGATTCGCTTTTATTCGTTTCTGTGTTTACCTGCTTTTTTATATTTATACTTAAGCTGTATGATTATCCGCTTATTCGATAGATAAGTTTACTCATTCTATTTCCTGTTTCTCATGCTTTTACTTCTAATCATGGATTAAACAAGCGAACGTTTATGTCTACTCATTTTCTCTCTCTGCTGTCACACAATCTTACGGATAAACGAGGGTCAAACGAGCAAGCGTTTGCAATCGAGCGTTTATAGTTTATTTACTTTCCCTTTCTGTTTTCGCACGCTCGTACAGGTACTTAACTTTGCAGGAATGCTCAAGCTGCGTAGTCACTATATAGGCGTCTCCAAGCGTTCTCCCGATTGCAAAAGTTCCGTGACTGTAAACTATAGCGCCTCTATGCCTTGAGAGCGCATTTGCAAGATTTCCTGCAAGCTCGCAACTACCTATCCCTCCTCCGACGACCGGGATCTCACCAAGGAAGTACTGTCCTTCACTATCTACAGGTGAAATTCTTCCTTCAGGGCCTGCGAGCAGGGACTCAACAACCGCATAGGGAGCATGAGCGTGAATGATTGCAAGTGCTGAGGTCTGCCTGTAAATTTCCCGGTGTACGACAGTTTCGGAAGATGCAATTATATCAAGGGAAGAAGTGTCCCAAACATCAACTTCAACAACGTTATTCTCTGTGATTTCGTCAAGTGCGGCACCTGTCCGGGTGATAAGCATCCTGTCGCCAGCCCTGCTGCTGATATTTCCAAAGTTAGATTCGACAAGCCCGTGTTCAACTAGCTTGCGCCCATATTTTGCAATTTCCTGCCACATCGTAAGCGGTATATTATACCTTTGGTTAATAATACATATTGCTTATAAGTTCGAGGTTATGTTTCTAAAAAATAGGCTTTAATAATCCTTTTTTTCTTCATAATGTCTAAAAAATCTGAAACTATAATCCATTTTATCTTTTTAATTTTATGAAACTTCACCAGTTTTGAGCGTATGCTTAATGGACACACTAACCTCAGATCTATTCTTCAAAAGACCCTTAGGGTCCTTGTGGTCATCAATAACAGGAACCTCTAAAATACTATACCTGCTCTTCTTCTAAGAATATTACTCAAAAAAGAAAAATTAATGATTACTTCCTTTCAAGAAATTCTATGAAAGAATCTAAATTTTGCTCTTTCATTTGAATACAAAAATCATTATTTTTGTCTATGTTTTTATACTGTTCGTACATGGAAATTAATTGATTATACATTGTTAAGTTTACTGATTTATACCATTGTGCATAATCGTGAATTATGTTAACAGACATCGGACACAATAACAACGTTAAACCAAATCCGGCTTCATCATCCTGAAATATTACAAAAGGAAAAGTTTTACATGCTTCCGACCTGTTATCGTATATTCTACATTTTGAATTTACCAGTAATGGGCACTGTTCGACGGCATTTATTGCTTTATAACATCCTTCTAACTCTGATTTTACCACATTCGATTTTAAAATATTCGCACTTTCTTTATCTACATTTTTTAAAATTTTTTCATATTCTTTTCTATGAAAATCAATAATATGATGTTTGCAGCAACTCGCATTACATGATTCAGGACAGCTATAATGTTTAAGTATGCTTTGAGTTTTTGAGAGTAACAAGTCGTGTTTTTTAAAACGTTGTCTTCGATCCATGACTAAGCCTCGTAAACTTTCTTTTTTCACTTCTCATAAAGTCTTTTTCTTTCCGGTGCTTCCTTTGCTACTCTCCATAATATCTCTATTTTTCCTGCTTCAAGAATAAAAATCATAAGAGCCGGATCCTTCTTATCTGCTTATGTAATTAATTACTCCGGGGATTCCAGTATATTCAGTGTAAATCTCCAGTGCTCTTACGTAAGTGTTCAGTTGTTTTTTGGGATTTGTTGTATCAATCCACTCTATGAATATAGGGTCATGTTTCAGTGCCGCAAACTTGAATTTAGTATCTTCATTACGGAACATTAGTTACCCTGGATATAATGTCTTAAACGAGATAAACACAGGACTCTCTAAGGTTTATGTACTTATGACCTCTGGAACCTGACAAAAAAGAGAACAGATCACAATCAGATTAAGACGAGTGGCTTTCAGATAAAGAATTCAGCCATAAAGTTTATCTGTGAGTATTGTATTTAGATAAGTCGCAGCATTTTCTAATTGCCTCGTTGGCTCAGCCCGGTAGAGCGAGTGACTTGTAATCACTAGGTCGCGTGTTCAAATCACGCACGGGGCTTCTAAATTTTTGATTAAAGTACTTTCTTTCTATTTTGTCTTAATCTTCCCTTGGTAGCTCATTAAAGGCATAAGCCCTAGAATATCAATTTTCAACTCCTACACATTCTGCTAGCCGTTTTTAAGGGATTTTCTAAGTTTACCCGCGTACAGAAAATTGAGTGCCCATAAAGCAAGAAAAGAAAACGGAATGCGAATGTGTGAGTACCTTGGAATATCAACTGATTATTGGTGGACCACCAATTAAATAAGAAATAAAAGGATTACAGAGCATCTGTGATCTAAGAAATCCCAATATATCCAAATTTTTGGTGATTTTGTTATTACCTAAAAAATTATATCTTACCTCCATTTTTAACCCATTGAGCAACAATTTGTTCTAAAAATGTATAATTCGAATCTTTTATAATTTTTGCTAACCACGCATTTCTTTCATCAACGGTAAATGTTGAAGCTCCTAGGATTATTGACCGCCTCAACCAAGTTCCTGATTCTCTTAATTGATCTCTCCTACTAAATAACCAATAATTTTCATGGGCTTTTGTAGCTGCGTTTACTATTTTTCTTCTAACAGTTGGTGAGCTCTTATCATACATAGACAATAATTTATCTATATGATTCAAATCTGAAATTTTACTAAAAAGACTTATCAGTGTCATTTGCAAATATTCACTGTGGTTAACTATTGGTAACTCAAGATCTAAGATCAATTCATCACCTAACTCTTCCCATCGACCAGAGTATGTATTTTCGGTTGATATAATATAGGTGCAAATGTCCTCTAACGCTGGCATTAAATCTTTAAGATTTGTAATTAAAAAAGGAATTCCTTCAGGTGGTCCTACTTGTGCTAATCTTCGGAGTAACCATCTAAGACGCTTAAAATTAGGATCTTTATCATCGACATATTTTACAAAGATCTTTTCTAAGTTCTCTTCTGTGAATAAAGCTCTTTCTTGGAGACTCAGAGTATTATATCTTATTTTAGCATAACGATCTCCAAATGAATATTTGTCTATAATTCTCAATATTTCTCCTTCTAAATCGCTTGTAGTTATATCTTCTATTTTCTCTTCTGCATATTTGCAAAAATCTTTAGAAGGCATAATTGAGGTTTTACTTTTTTGCAAAACTAACCTACCGTTGTTATCTAGATAATTTACTAAGTCATATAGGGCAATCTGTGCTTGTATCTCATTTTTGCAAAAAATATGTATGTCGTCACTGTATCGGCAGTGGTGATATGTGTTTAATTCAAGTAAATGGTCAATTGGGTTCAATGAAATTTCTGAAAGTAAATGTGAAGGATGTGGCCCAACTGGAATACCCCTTGAAACCCGATCTGTCAATTTGCTGAGCAATTCAATTATCAATTTTTTGATTTCAGGAGGTATACTTGCTCTATCTAATTCGTTTTCAACAGTATGATGGTATACTTGATTATAAAAATCTGAAATATCAGCTACCAAGATATATCCATCAGGCAGATTTTGTGCATATTCTAAAGAAAATTTCCAGAAATTAATCCAAGAATTATTTTGATCATACAGATGTCCATCTGTATCAGGTTTAAAACGGTAGCTAAATACCTTATTTTTAGTAATTGGTATCCTAGTATTTTCAAGTTTTTGACCATATTGATGAATTAAAGAAGTTAATACCACGCTATCAATTGGATCTAATTGGGTGGCTACTCTAAAGGACAATCTTCCTTTTGGCGCAATTGCTCTTCTACCCCCTACCCAATGGTATTTAGTATTTACTTCTAAATCACGACCATTTAAAATCATATCTTTTTCTAATAATTTATTTCTTACGAATTCCCACTTGTCGTTTATAGCTTCAATTTCAAAAGGCGTTGGGAAAAGATCAGAATCACCTTGCTTCATTAATGATTTTTTTGCCCATAGAAGAGAGTCTTCGTTAAATTTAACCATTATTTCACCTTTCTCAGTTTCTCTCTTGCCCTTTACTTCTCTAGTCATCAAAAATGCTAATTACCACATATCAACATATTAACTGATGATAAATATTCACTTACAATCAGTTAATTGATTTATTTATTGCCTTAAATATCTATTATTCCTAGCTTATTAAGGAGTTAATACCAAAATTTTCTTCTTAGTTCCCTCTATGTTAACAAAATTTTATGGCGTAGTTACAATTAAAGGCTCATCTTTAATTATTTTTCTTCCTTCTATGTAAACGAGTCTTTTTAATTTTTCTGGTTTATCTCCAATTTCAAAAGAACAATAGCATTTCATCCAAATTCATTTAACTCTCTATATCATTTTGAAAATATTATATATTAATATCCAAATTTTTTAGATAAACATGCGGTTTTGCCATAATTATTCGATAGCAATCGCTATGGAGTTCCAATTTAAATTGAATTTTCTGTTCGCACTTTATTTATCCATACTGGAATCTTGCCTCATCAATGGTGAAAATACTGCCCATTTTCCAGTGCGAAAACACAGTTTATTAAAATAAGCAAATAAATTGCAACAAAAATTAGTTAGACCATTATCAGTTTTGAATGATCTTACTTTGTCTACAATATCTCCTATCAAAGAAAATATCTGTTCCATTGTATTATCCGTCTCAGGTGTAAATTCTTTTTTCAAAAAGCTTATGTTCTTCTCGAAAATCTCTTTTGCATAAGAAATCGCTTTATGAGACGCTTTTGAAAGTTCCAGATTAGATTCCAATTTTAGGGTATTTTGAAAACACACAACAGAATTGATGACTGTGTCAGAATGTATTAACTTGCATATCTCATCGTAAACAAGTTTATCATTATCTGGAATATTTTCTTTATATTTAAATTCATCACTATATTTCTTGCTAACGTTTTTTAATTGATGAAACACACAAAAAGAATGAGCCACTTCAGGAAAAACACTTTTTACAGCTACAATAATTGCTTTATCTTCATCAGAAACGATTTTTTGAATTTTGCCTTCTGGAAATCGGTTTTTTATTCGTACGAAAAGAGGAATCAGAGCTTCAATTGTTGGTAACCTGTCGGTTACCTCAAAATCCAAAATTACCTTTTCCTTTGTGGCGATAACGTAAACGGATTTATATCGCATCTTTTTCCACTCTTTTACTGTAATATCTCTTCCGATCAGAGTTTCAAACTTCTTTTTCCATCCTTTCTTGCTCCAATCTCCATCGACATACAATATTCCATCAAACCGAAGTTTATACTTTCATACATAAAACCATATCAAGAGGAACTTTTTTAGGGATCAATAAAGAATTAATTATGTTGGCAAGCAGTTCCAAAATGTTTAATACTAAATAGAGATATATCAAACTGATTTATTTATAGTCAGCATAGTGAAAATTGAAGACTTCTTCAATTGTAGAGTCTAAAAGATAATAATTAAAATAAAACGCAGTAAAACGGGTACCTTCCCTATAAGAAGATAACAAATCACATAAATAATGATTACGGTCTCAGAAAACCAATTCAATATTAGGCGACAACAAGACTTGAATAAGACGATGTATGCAACTCAATCTATTTTTTATCATACTTTGAATTATCGTAGCAGACACCTTTATTTTTCAACATTTTAGAAACTCCGGTCAAAATCTACATTTTGATCTAAAAGTTCTTGCTTAGAAATTACTGCTTGTTTTTGCTCATGCAACCATAATGAAGAGACATAAGGAGCTCTCCCACATATATCAGTCAAGCCTTCTGTATATCTTTCACCTATTCTACAGGAATTGTTAAGGCTGCATCTGCCATCGTATCTGATAAACTTTTGTTTGTCATAGAACTAATCACTGTAATTTGCGGATCCAGAAAAGACAATTATCTGATCCTAAAAATTCTTATTATAGTTAGGACAAATCCAGTATGTAATATTGCGAGTTATGGTTCCATAACTAGTAAGAATAAAACGGGTATAGTGAGAGTTCACATTTAATTTTGTACCGCAAAAATCGCAATGATTAGGAAATATTATAGAAAATAGAAAATGAAAGCGATTTTCAACCAATAATTTTGGCAAAGGAATTAATATGTTGCCTTCAAATACCGTTTTTACCATTGACTTATTGATTGATTGATTGATTTATTTGTTTCCTCTTATCATAACAAATAATTTATTTCAATAAAATTAAAATTTTATTGTTTTGCACGATTTAAAGTGGAAATCGAAAGAGACCAGAAAATAATAAAAAGTCTCGTTGTTTACTATGTGCTACTCTCGTGTTTTTCTCATCATGCTTCTCGAGTTAAATTGTTTATGTATAATCTATCAAAACTTATGGTATATCGAAATGCTCTTCAAAGGAAACATTAAAAATATTTTACATTGTCCTAATTTTCGTTAATGAATAATATTAAGGAAAAAATATTCTTATTGCTTTATCTATCCCCCTATTATCTAATTTAATATAACGGCGTGAAAACATTTGAATTAATTGACATAAAAAACGGTTTATTTAAAAATAAATTGGAAAGTTAACTGCTTGGATAGGCTTTAAACATGCTTTCTATCAGGTAGCCAGTCCAAAGCCTCGTTCCCGTTCAATTATGAGATCATTCAAAAGGACCGTTCCTGTTTGAAAAAGAAAGGAAGATGAGCTGAAAAGCATGAATTGTCACGAATTTAGGAGAGAATAATTTAGGGGAGAATAATTTAGGGGAGAATAATTTAGGGGAGAATAATTTAGGGGAGAATAATTTAGGGGAGAATAATTTAGGGGAGAATAAATGTATGCATTCACCAGAGAAATATCTAGAAGTACCACTTGATTTCAGTCCCGAAAAAATGAATAGCTCTTTTGCAGAGTTCAAGCAGGATTATCCGGAGTTTGAAACAACGCACATTCTCGATGAGCTAAGGGACCTTGAATACGCACGCCTGGACTGGCATGATCAAATATATCTGGATTATACAGGTGGAGGGCTATACGCTAATAGTCAGCTCCTCAAACATATGGAATTGCTTCGATGCAATGTTTTTGGGAATCCTCATTCCGACAATCCGACTTCAATAGCTATGACAAAGCTTGTGGAGCGAGCCAGAATTAAAATATTAAGCTTTTTTAATGCGTCTCCTGATGAATATGTAGCTATTTTTACTCCCAATGCTACAGGTGCTCTCAGGTTAGTAGGAGAAGCCTATCCGTTCGAAAAAGGAGATAGGTATTTGTTAACCGTAGATAATCATAACTCCGTCAATGGCATTAGAGTTTTTGCAGAAAGTAAAGGATCTTCCGTAAGCTACATTCCTATGATTTCCCCTGAGCTGAGAGTGGATGAAGAAAAGCTGGAGTTTTATCTTGACCAGGCCAGACCTGAGAGAAACAACCTGTTTGCTTATCCAGCTCAATCCAACTTTTCGGGAGTACAGCATCCCCTGGACTGGATTGAGAAAGCCCGGAAAAAAAACTGGGATGTCTTGCTGGATTCTGCTGCCTTCGTACCTACTAACCGCCTTGACTTGAGTCAGTGGCACCCCGATTTTGTCTCAATTTCATTTTACAAAATTTTTGGCTACCCAACTGGTCTCGGCTGTCTTATTGTCCGAAAAGATGCTTTGAATAAACTAAAGAGGCCCTGGTTTTCCGGGGGTACTATCAGCATAGTTTCTGTCCAGAAAGAAAACTGGTATTGCCTTCATCAGGGCGCTGAAGCATTTGAGGCTTTTGAAGACGGCACTGTCAATTATCTCAGCATACCTGCCCTGGAAATAGGATTGAAGCACATCGAAGGGATTGGTGTGGATGTCATTCACAAAAGAGTGATGTGCCTTACTGGCTGGCTGCTGGATAAGATGCAGGCTCTGGAGTATCCCAATGGCCAGGCTATGGTAAAGATTCACGGCCCATCCGGACTTGAGAGGCGAGGAGGGACAATTGCTTTTAACCTCTACCATGCAGACGGAACGCCTTTTGATTGCCAGACAGTTCAGGAGGCTGCAAATAAAGCAGGCATCTCTTTAAGAACCGGCTGTTTCTGTAATCCTGGAGACGGTGAAGTAAGCCATAATATCACCAGAAAAGAAATGGCTTCATGCTTTGAGAATTTGAAACCTTCCAGCAGGTATCCCTATGGCTCAGATTGCAAGAACCAGGAATCCTGCCTTGCTGTAAAAACTAAAATGTCAAGCATACGTGTATCGCTTGGTCTTGTGACAAACTTCTCAGACGTCTATCGATTTATGAACTTCCTTCAAGGACTGATGCATGAACCGGAGATCAGAGTTCTAAAAGCAGAAAAGGTAAAGCGAAGAGTATTCCTGAACAGAGGACCATAAATAAGAAGTATACAAGAATATTTTTTCTGAACTGTATCAATTCAGATTCAATTGCTCAAAATGTGTCGCTTGAAATTGCCTAATTAAAAATAATTTTTAAAAAACTTAACACTTGTTAGAGAGTTGATAAACATCTCTAAAAAATTAAGCACTTGATACGTCAGTACTTGATATTTCAGTACCTGCTTATGCTTTCCTATATTTCAGTAGAAATTCACAACAAGTGGCAGATATTTGAGAGATAAGAATGACTGCATCGAATAGTTGGGGAAAAACTGTAGTTTATACTGCATTAATACTCTGCCTGATCAGTTTTCTGTTGACAATACATGCTGGATATGAATATTATAGCAACAATACAGACGATAAAATTCTAGAAAAGACAAAGGTAGATGCGTACAACAAAGCTAGCGTTGTTTTGGAAAATATATCGAGCGAACTTAATTCGACGAGTCTCCTTACTGAAGGAATTGCAAAAGAATTGCGTTCTGGAGAACTGAAAAATGATTCCATTATCAGGCAGCATATCCTGGATAAAATGAAGGGAAATCCAAATATTTACAGCATTGTCATTGCGTATTCCCCTGAATATTATGGGAAACTTCATTCACTTCATTTCAAAAAGAATGGTTCAAATATCCTGGATTCTCCAATCCTGTACGACTATACGAATAATAGTGAAGAAACAACAACCTGGTATAATAATGCCATAAAAAAGAAGTGTGGAGTCTGGGACCAGCCTTATTTCGGGATCGCAGATGGTACTTATCTGATAGATTATTCAACTCCATTTTATCTTGCAGAATTCAAAAACGGGAGCGAAGTTGCAGGAGTTGTGTGTGCGAGCCGTTCTATTGAAGGAATAAGAACGCAGATAGGAAGCCTTGATCTTGGAAATACGGGTTATGGTTTTATCTTCTCTGAGGAAGGCTTAATCGTTTCCTATCCTGTTCAGTATTATCTACTCAGAAATATTCACAAACTGGCAAAAGAAGACACTGAACTTAACCTTATAAGCGAAAACATAAGCAAAAACATGACAGGCCGAGTTGTAGAAAATGATCGGACAGGGCAATCTTCCTGGGTATTTTACAAAAATATTCTTTCTACAGACTGGATACTGGGTACTGCCCTTCCTCAAGAAGAAATTTTGCTGAACAAAGATATAGAGCAGGATCGCTCTATTATTCAGGTCATGCTTTTAACTTTTGCTTTTTTATTCTTCCTGTCCCTGCTTTTTGTCTCCATTTTCAGTTATGACGATAGAAGTCTCTGGCTGTTGGCTCTTGTTTTTTCATCCCTCTGCATCCTGGGAATGGGCATCATCTGGCACTTTACTTTAAATGAATCGTCGATTGAAGTCGACGAGAATGATAATATTGTTGTTTTCGACATGGTAGATATTGAAACAGTAATGCTAAAATCCGATACAAACCCGAAAGCTTTCAGGATTCCCACGGGGGTCTTTATCCAGTCCATAGAGTTTTCGACTTCTAATGACATCACCATGACTGGGTATGTCTGGCAAAATATTTCAGGGCTGAGTGCTGAGAAGGCTTCGCCGAGATTTAGTTTCCCGGAATCAAAAGAAAGCACAGTTGAAAAGGCCTATGTGGATGAGGACAAGAATATCGTAGGTTGGCGTTTCACGACTATTTTGCGCCAGCAATTCGATTATTCCAGATATCCGTTTGACGAGGAAAATATATGGATTAAATTCTGGAACAACACTTCTGAAGAAAGTGTTCTGATCCCAGATTTTGATTCCTATGACAGCCTGGCTCCGGAAAAACTTCTCGGCCTAGAAAACTCTCTCGTGCTTGAAGGCTGGAAGCCACAAAAAACTTTTTTCAGTTACAGGATAAATTCCTATAATACCAATTTTGGGGTAAAAGATTTTAAACATAAGAACTTACCCGAGCTTTACTTCAATGTTGCTATCAAAAGAGACCTAAAGTCTCCATTTGTTTCCGACTTGCTGCCCATAATAGTAGTAGTCATCCTTCTGTTTGTGGTGCTTTTGATAACAACCAGGGAAGAAGAGAAAAATCAGTTTGGGTTTAAATCTTCGGGAGTCTTGACCTATTGTGCCTCTCTCTTTTTTGTCCTTATTGTTTCCCATGCCTCCCTCAGGGCTAAAATCCCTACGAATTGTATGATTTACCTTGAATATTTCTACCTTATACTGTATCTGGCAATTCTAGCTGTATCTCTGAATTCAATAGTATTTGCGTCCCATATAAATATCCCTTTTATTGATACAAAGGATAATCTGTATATGAAAGTGCTTTACTGGCCTATAATTGCGGGATTTCTGTTGATGATTACGCTCCTGAATTTCTATTGATGGATTAATTTTATTTGGAAACTGATATCGTTATCCAATTTTCTCAGTAATAATTACCCCATATTTTTTACATAAGTAGAAAAAAAGAAAGTCTGGATCAGGCTCTTTATCATCTTAGAACAGAATCATGCTTAGTGTCGAGTCAACTGCAGAATGTCGTATAAAATCGATTGTCTTTAAGTCTTTGAGCTTAGTAAGGTTTGGAGATTCTACTCTCTGAAATTTGCAAATGATCAGCTTAATTGCCTCATCATTTGAATTTCTCCACTGCACCACAAAGAATATACACCATTGAAAGACACAGACCAACCAACAAAGCGCAAGTCAGTTGATTTTTTGGGTCTCTGCTCAGTAAAACGATGGCAGAAAGACATATACCTATTATACATAAAATTAATATGTCTAATATAGTTCTAAGTATAGTTCTAAATATAGTTTTTATCTTCATGGTTTATGCCTTCTTGTGACGATCTTGAAATGCCGGTAAACTGCAATTAACTTGAAGACTCAATAGAGAGTGAGACTATTTCTTTAGTATTATAATAATCGCTGCTTATTATTGCAATTAACTTAAAAACTGATTGGAGATTGAAACCATTTTCATTTTGGAACGTTGTTATAAGTGCTCCAAAATTGCAATTAACTTGAATCCAGACGGAAGATAGTTTTAAGAGTATACTTTATTCAGTCAAGTAATCTTCAATTTGATGCCAGGACGTGAATTTGTCCAACAACTGCAGAAAACTACACGACAATTGTTCCTAACCTCCTTTTTGTGGCTGTATCAATTACAGATATCGTGGCATTGTCGTAGTATGTTATTGGGGGCTGAACTTTGTGCAGTGGCTACCAAAAATACTTGTATATAAGCCAATTAAATTCTATTAATTCTAGAAGATTCTGACACTCTCGGTTTTCAGTTAATTGCTATCCTTGTAGACCAGCTAGAAGGCAAACTTGAATTAAAAAGAGGTTCTGGAACTGAATTTGTTATAAAATTTGCAATACCGGAAAACGAATAAGAATTTTCTCAGGGACTTTCGTTACTCTTATATTTAAGTTGTATAGTAAATATGGGTATATGATTTCAATCTTCAGAAAAGGTTAGAGTCACTAACATTTCACCGGTTATTGCACCAACTCTGGATATAAATAAGAACAACAATGTCTGTCAGTTATTGAAAAATCACACGTATAAGAATTTCTCTATGTTTACTCAAAATAACAAATCTACTCATTTTTTATAATTGATTGACAATTCACGGGCATAACCTAAGAAAGATTGATTTTATTACATTTAAACGGTGTTTAACAATGTCCAAAAAAACTTCTAAACCAATATCTCGTAGAGAACACGATCAAATGAAACGCAATAGAATGAATAATAGCAAACCGGCATCGGATAATAAAGGTATAATTGAAAAATGCAAGAGCCTTCTCAAGAAAAAAAACTCAGAGAATTAAGTAAATAAGATTAAAAATTAATTTTACTATAATTTCAAGTTCACTATGCGTTTTAGGTAGAGAAGAGAAACAAAGTTTTTATAATCATTTAAAGGCTGTTGATTATTTAGTCCTTTTTATTTATACTACTTTTACTTTTGTTTCCCGACTCTTTTTTAATATAAACCATTCTTCACTTTATTTTCACATCTTATACCAGTTTTGAACCTTTTTTACATTCCAATCTTTACTTCTCGTTGTCAAAGATGCAAAACTGCCAGCATTGTTAAACAGGTCAGCAAGCAGACAATTTATAAAACATAGGCGATTTTATTAAATTGGGGAGATTATTATGAGCAAAATTAATATCGGGGATAAAATACAGGATTTCAGGCTAAGAGACCAGAAACAGAAAGAGGTGCACCTCTATGATTTCGCTGGCAAGAAGGTTCTTTTATCATTCCATCCACTCGCCTGGACAAACGTGTGCGCAGAACAGATGAAATCACTTGAGGAAAACCACGAAATGTTCACCAGATTGAACACGGTGGCTTTTGGCATAAGTGTGGACCCTATACCTTCAAAAAGAGCCTGGACTAAGGAACTTGGAATTACGCACATCAAGCTTCTTTCGGACTTCTGGCCGCATGGGGAGGTTGCCAGAGCATATGGGATATTCAGAGAAAAAGAAGGGGTTTCTCAGAGGGCGAACATAATTATCGACGAGGAACAGAAGGTTATATTCTTCGAAGAATATCCTGTGCACGAACTTCCTGATATGGCAAAGATTGCAAGAATTCTGGAACAAGGGAGTAAAGTTCAGCTCTAAAAAACAAAGCAATAGAGAGATAAAGTAAGTAATAAAATTACAGGAAGAAATAAGGAGAAAAGTAAACTACGAATCATAGAATGAAGGCTGGAAAAAGAAAAAGGTCAGAAAATCCATCAATTCTATAATTATTCAACTTTTTTCATTTAATTTACCCCGAATTATCCACTTATTTCGTTCACTCCATTGTAAATCCCATTTCACTTCATTGTAAATCCCATACTTCATTGTAAATCCCATATTACTTCATTGTAAATCCTATATTACTTAATTCCGTATCAATTCCCTCAAAGAGTTCTCTCAGTGCTATCCTGAGTCTGCGGACCTCTACCTGCCAGACTCTTTTGCTAACCTGCTTGTCTCCCCCGGCTTTAACGGCTGCTATCCAGGAGTACTTTCTGGCAATTTTTTTGTTGTTTGAGGGGAAACGGAAAGCTTTTCCAGTTTTCTGGTTCGTGTATTTCTCGTTGATCAGAAATTCATATATTTCCTGAACTCTTTCAAGTAGTTTTTTTTCACTTTCTGACCCTGAATATCCAAACAGCACAAGATTCCAGAGGCGGAACTGCACATTATGAAGCTCGTGAGAAAGATTCTCGGAAACCGAGACCTCCAGCATCTTCCTGAATTCAAGGTAAATGTCCGTATTTCCGAACCCTGAAGGCAGGATGTTTCCAAGCGAGATCATAACGTGAATACACTCGTGAAAAAGAATTCTGGCTATCAGGAACTCAACCCTTTCCTGCAAATTCCAGAATTTGTTTACGAGAGCCTCGTCCCAGAGCTGATAAGGGTTAACAAGGATCATAGACCTGTAAACAATCCTTTTTTCTTTCTGTGAGACCAGGCGCTTGGGATAAAGAGTCATTCCCAGCATTTTTCCGAAAAATTGAATCCTGACAGCCAAATCCCAGCAATACTCCCACTCCCCTGAACTTACACACTTTACCCTATAGTAGTTTCCATCAAAGTGAACCTCCTCAAGCAGCCGGTACATATCTTTACTGTGTACCTTGATCAACGACTTTATCATAGGTTCCCTATAGATCCGAAGGTCAAAATAAGGTGCATTCGGGATAGGAGCAGGAAGTGAAGCAAGAAATGAAGCAGGAAGTGAAGCAGGAAGTGAAGCAGGTGAGAAAATATTCAGATCCTGAAATCCATAAGACCATAAATTTGAGTTCCCGTTCAAACCATTGACTTCCTTCTTAACTGGCATGGTCTTCTTTGTCATAAAATTCCCTCGCACAAGATCCCCTGTAATAAGATACCCAATAAGTATTATTACTGAAGATATATATAAATTGGTTAATATACGGCCGGGAATTGAAATAAAGGATTGCCCTGGTTAAAACCGGAAAATCTCTTATTTATTTACACGGGTTTCTGTAAGATTTCCACAAACAGGGCAATTGTTTAACTTTGAAAGTGAAATTTCACTGAAATTTCCTGAAAGCCCGTTCCAGAACAAAAGGCGGCCTTCCAGAAGCTTCCCCTGTCCTGTCAAAAATTTAATTACTTCGTTTGCCTGAATAGACCCGATAATCCCTGCAGTTGCCCCTAAAACCGGAAAAACTTCTTTTTTGGAAATGCGTGGGAAAATACAGTAAAAACAGGGAGTTTTTCCAGGTACTATTGTTGTTACCTGACCATCATAGCCTGTAACTGCTCCATGTATTAAAGGAATCCTTCTTTTTACGACAAGCCTGTTAAGCATATGCCTAGTTTCGAGATTATCAAGCGCATCAACTATAACATCACATTCAGGAACCAGGTTTTCGAGATTTGATTCGGTAAGCATCTCTACTATGGTTTCAACCTCAATATCCGGATTCATGGAAAGCAGTTTTTCCTTTGCGGACTCTATTTTAAGCCTTCCGATGTCCTTTTGATGGTGAAGAAACTGTCTGTTTAGATTGCTGGGATCCACGGAATCGAAATCTGCAAGAATTATTTTTCCGACTCCTGCTATTGCGAGATAGGTGGAAACTGGACTTCCCAGTCCGCCTGCCCCGGCAACCAGCACTTTTGCATTCTTCAACTTTTCCTGCCCCTCTTCCCCAAAAAGAAGGATCTGCCGACTGTATTTTTCACGCTCGAAATCATTCATGCAAGGACTCCGGAATTCAATCTATTTTCAGGATACGATTTCTATTTTTTCGTCACCTGGAATATTCTCGCTCAGTTGAATTTGAATCATTCTCCTTAATCATCACCTTTCTTATGCATAATCTCTTCGGCTCTCATAAAAGGAAGGATCAGCAGGATCTGCATGAACTCTAATTATGAAAGTGGATACCAGCCCAACTTTAATCAAAGTGGATACCAGCCCAGCACATAAAATCGGATAAAAATCTGGTATTCAGTAGTATCAAAGCAGAAAGATATATCTCAAAGCAGAAAGGTATATCTTTGGGATGAAACATGAGCCGCAGGCATATCGGTGGTAGGGGCAAGAATTATTAGAAAAATTAATTAAGGCAAGGCCCATAAAAATAGGAAGTTCATTTTTTTTACATTATTCTAACCGGCTATTGCAGTTCAATATTGCAGCATCTTTCTCATATACTAAAGGCGGGATGCTGAAAAAAAGAAATTTATAAAGGTCTTGGAATTTATGAGAGTCCTGGATTTAAAGAATACGGTTATCAATATCAAACAGGAGTTTTCAGGCTACTTCAAAGAACGAGATGCTGAAATTAATGGGTCTCTTCTTGCACTCCTTTCTGGTGAACATGTCCTTTTACTTGGACCACCCGGGACTGCAAAAACTCTGCTTGCAAGCAAAATCTGCGAAACTATAGAAGGAGGAAACTTTTTCCATTATCTTCTGACCCGCTTTTCCACGCCTGAAGAGATATTTGGACCGCTTTCCCTTAAGGCGCTTGAGAGGGACGAGTTCAGCAGGCGGATAGAAGGTTACCTTCCAACTGCGCATATAGCTCTGCTTGACGAGATTTTCAAGGCAAACAGTTCCATCTTAAACAGTATGTTGACTGTACTGAATGAGAGAAAATACCATAACGGCAAAGAGCTTATTGAGGTACCTCTTTTTACCGTTTTTGGGGCCTCCAACGAGCTGCCGGAAGAAGATGAAAGCCTCGAAGCCCTTTACGACCGTTTTTTGTTCCGATACAAAGTGGATTATATCCAGCACGAAGAGAACCTTGAAGACCTGATCTTCAAAAACACCGAAGATTTCGTGCCCTCAACGAAACTCAGCATAGAAGATATAAAGGAAACCCAGAAGAGAGCAAGAGACCTCCCTGTTGATCCTGAGGTTCGGTCAATTATAAAGGCACTCCGGAGAGAACTCAGGAACTCAAATATTTTTGTCTCGGACAGGCGCTGGAAGAAAATTGTAAATGTACTCAGAGTAGCTTCATTCGTAAACGGTCATACCAGTGTAGACCGGATGACTGCTGTCCTGCTGCAGCACGTACTCTGGGAAGTGCCGGAACAGAAGGAAGCAATCAGGAAACTTATTCTGGACAGGGTTGTTTCAGGGGGCACGGATACTGGCAAATTGAAACTGGATGTCCTTGATCTGAAAAACTCCATATACGGTTGTTTACAGCAGGAACTGCCGGATCTTGTAGCCTGTAATAAATGCTACGAAGAAGAGAGAAGAACAACAAACAGCCTGAAAAGTTCAAGGTTCTCAGGGGTCAAAGCGCAGAGGAGCCTCACATTCGACAATTCCCTTGACCTGCTGAAACACCATGCCGAGTTTCCGACCCATACTTACAATTTCGGGCTTGATTATAGCAATGTCAACAGTTCCCTGAGCTTCGAATCCCTGGCAGAACAATTCCGCAGAAAATACGGGTTTGAATTCAAGATCAGCCTTGATTATGGAGATAAGAAGCTCTATGAAAAAGAGTACGAAAATCTTGAAGAAAAACTGAACTATTTCAAAAAGCAAATCCAGGAAGAAGAAAAAGCGCTTGAGGAAACCCTTCGGGAAAATATCTGGGTTTCAGGGCAGGACAGCCAGGAAATCCTGATGAAATATCGCTCCAAAAATACCGATGTTTACGAGATTGCAAACAGTCTAAACGAGGTAAGGCTCCTGCTCGAAAAACCCAGGGTATTTGATGTAACCATTGAAAAAGCAGGAGAGATAGCTGAAACCTGAATATTTCCAAAATATAGCTGAAAAACTTTTGAAATATAACTGAAAAATTTTAAAATATAAATAAGAAGTCTCTGAAATCGAACTGAAAAATCTCTGAAATATAATAGATAAGAAGACAACTTAACTAAAAACTCCTATAACTTATCAAAAACTCCTAAAACTTTGGAGAATTTCCGGAAAAGGAAAAACATGCAGGAATTTAAAAAGCGGAAGGAAGATTTCGAGGGTATTCACGGATCAGGCTCATCTTTATCGTTTAGCCATGCCTTCAATCCTTCCACAATATTGAATATTGAACTCAGGGATGTCCTGGCGACTCCACGAAAAATGCCGAGGCAAGTCAGGGAAGAAATTGCAGAAATTCTTGTTTATGAGCTCTTTTCAGAAGATGGGTACGAAATAAAAGATGAAAAGCTGTTTATGAGTAAATTTGGAGCTTTTTATCCAATCTTTTTAGGTTTAAGAAATTTTGGGGTCTGGGCTGAAATAAAAACTCTTGCCGGAGCCAACAACCTGGCAGGTGTTTTTATACTCAGAGCCCTGCTTGAAGAACTTTTTACACTTCTGGATGACTATGGAAAAATAGAATCTGAATTTTCAAAAAAGTTCGCAAAAAACATGGAAAAAAGCCTTAAAGCTCTGAGGAAGCTAATCGATGAAACTCAATCGGCATGGGAACGAAACAGAATAAGAGATCTTGAGGAAAATTTCTGGTTGCAGGAAAATCCTAACATATCCAATCAACAGGAAACTCAAGAAAACAAACCGGAAAGTCCCCTCGAACAAGAAAGTTTCCTCGAACAAGAAAGTTTCCTCGAACAAGAAAGTTCCTTTACACAGGAAAGTTCTCTTACACAAGAGAGTTCCTTCCAGCAGGAAAATTCTCTCAAAGAAGAAAATTCTCTCAAACAGGAAAGTTCCCTGCAAGACCCTGAGCATGAAAACTGGGAAAATCCATATATGCAGCCTGGATATACTGCTGGGTCCGAAAGGCTTGCTTCAATGACTCTGAACTTCATGTCTTCAGAGAAGGCAGGAGAAGCTCTTGATTCTGTTATAGAAGAAAGCATAGCTGCAAAAATTGAAGAGCTTATCCCTGTGCTTGAAGACCACCTTGAAATGCTAGAAATTCTCTCAATGCTCTTTCCGGGCAGAGCCTGGGATTACTCCTTGAAGGCTCTTCACAGAGAATACTTCGGAAACCTTGAAAAATACGCCGCACTTCTTAGAAAGAGCTCGGACATCCACGAAATTCTTGAGCAGGTAGGAAGAATCGAACTTGAGTACGGCTCAAAAAAGCTGAGTTTATCTCCGCACAGTAAAAGCGAAGTTCATTCGGTTACCTTTTCAGGCGACCTCCAGACATTACTTCCAGCAGAAACCGTAAAGCTAATAAATCCTCTCCTGAAGCGTAAATTCTATGCTGATATGCTTGAAGGAAAACTCCTGACCTACCAGCTAAAAGGAGAAAACTGGAACTCGGATAGTGCCGGAAAAAAGAGAAAAGGGCCTGTAGTCGCCCTTGTAGACACCTCGGCGTCGATGCGGGGAAGCCCAGAGCTTCTTGCAAAAGCCGTAGTTCTGGCAGTTACGAGAAGAATGTTAACAGAAAACAGGGATGTTAAGGTGATCCTCTTCTCCTCTAAGTGGCAGACCGTTGAAATTGAACTTACAAATAAAAAGCGCATGGGCGGGGAGTTTCTGGAGTTCCTGAAGTTTACTTTTGGCGGTGGCACCGATTTTAATACCGCACTTCGCGCAGGCCTTAAGTCTATGAAAAACGAAAAAGCCTTCGAGGGAGCCGATCTTCTCTTCCTTACCGATGGCTATTCCGAACTCTCAGAAAGGCCCCTTATTCGGGAATGGAATGAGATAAAAGCCGAAAGAAAAGCCCGGATCTTTTCCCTGATTATCGGAAATTATGATGCCGGCGGACTGCAACAGATTTCGGATCACACGTATCTTATAGGGAATGCCGAAAACTGGGATGTTGCAGAAAGCCCTGCAAGTTTTGTGAAAGCTATAAGCAAACCTTACAGGTTTTAAGCTCCCGGATATAAGTTCCCGAATATTTTTGATTTTCGAACATTTATTACTGCGTGTTATTTTTTAAGATGTTTTTAGTTCTTCACACTGTAGATATATTATGATCCTTCGTGCTTTAATGCCTGTGCTTGAAAAGTTTCTGCAGACCTTCTCCAAAATCGTCCAGATCTTTCCGTGCTGGGGTCTGGCGCCTGGATATGCTTGACAGGACAGAAAATGCAGCCTGTTTACTCCGACTAGCTCCTTTAAGCAGCCCAATTTCGATCATTGCAACAATTAATTCGGAAATGATTTTTTGATCTCTGGGACTCAGGTTATTCCATTTTTCGTTGATCTTTTTTGAGGAATCAATCATTGATTCTTTTCCTTCGAATGCTATTGTTGAGGCTTTTGAGGAAGCTACTTTTGAGGCGCTAATTATCTGTTTTCTGCCATAAGAAGCCGTTTCCAGGAAGATTTTGAAAGCATTCTCTGAGATCTTTTTTAGTCTTGCTCTGTGATTAATAGGGATCTCCTCTCCAGACGCCTTTCGAAAATCATTTTCAGAGCCTCTGCTTTCCAGAATTTCACGGACCTCTCTAAAGATCTCCAAAATTTCCTCCTCAGACCTCGTTTTAAGGTATTCTCGGAGTTTTTCCAGAAGGTCCAAGTCGATTGGCTCTGAATCCGCTTCATAAGAGGAGTTCGGATCGTGGAAAAAGCCCTTATCCACCTCAATGCCATCTACTTCAACGTCATCTACCTCAACGAAATCAGCATCAATTATAGGACTGGACCCAAAGATAGCTTCACGCGATGAAGCCTTTCTGGATTTGGATTTATTCCGGATCCTGAACCCTGCATCTGAAAGTCTGTCGAATACTCTGTCTTTAAGCAAGAAAATGCACTCCTTCCTGAAAATAAATGCCTTCCCTCTTAAAACAAAAAACTTTACTTGCGCGGAAATGATTAGTAGTCGGCAACTTTAGTATCAACCCGCGTTAAATATAAGATTAAATTACCTGCGTATTAATTTTGATTACTGCGTATTAACTTAATTATCTATCAGGAGTTTAATATTGAGACTTGATATCTTTTTCTGTTTATCTCTTTTCAGCAAAGTTTGAGTTTGCAGATTTGGCTAGGAAATATCAGAGCCAAGCGAACAATCATCTGCCTTTTTTGAAGCAAAACATATAAAAAACGGATAACAGAAATTAAGTTATTTAATCCCTTATTTTGTAAAAATAACTGCAAATTAATTGGCAGTTTAGGAAATTATTTTATAAGTTTCAAGCCTTAGTAAATAATGAGCGAGGTTAAAAATATGCACATAATGGATACTAAGGCGTTAAAAGGAATCGTATGCGTGCTCCTTGTTGTAGCAATACTTTCGATTGCCTGTACAGGGGCAGAGAATGAAAATAGTTCCGTGCCTGCAACAGAAGAAGTGCAGTCAAAAGTCGGGGTCAGTGCTTCCAGCAGTGCATCGTCTTCGAGTTGGGACAGTGCTTCCAGCAGTTCATCATCTTCGAGTTGGAGTAGTGGTGGCAGCAGTGCATCATCTTCGAGTTATGCCGGGGATTACTTCCCCGAGTTTCAGAAAGTAAGGGTTGATCCAGCTTATAAGCAACTTGAACTTGAACCTGGAGACCGTGAAAACTTTATTGTAACCGTTGAGAACAAAGACAACAAGACAATCGAGTTGAAGCCGAAATCTGTAATCCCTCCTTACACGGAAAATTTCATAAACGAAAGCTGGATCAGAATAAGTCCTTCAGAGGGGACTCTGAAGCCTGGCGAAAAACAGGAATTTCAGGTAGAAGTGAACATACCAAAAGATGCTGATTTTGGAAACTATGCCGTGCTCCTTTCTTTCACGGAAAAGGTACCTGAAGGAGATGTAGCCGGGAGTCCGAATTTCCCAGGCACAATGCAGATGAACTTAAATTTATGGGTCAAGCCTTCAGTCCAGATTCTTGCACCTTATGTAAATGACCTTGTTGAAGCCGGAAAGGATTATACTTATGAAATAAAGCTCAAGAACACAGGCAATAAAGATATTGCAATTTCCCCTGAGCTTACTGAAGGAGGCATCATCTCCGCTGACGCAGGTTTCTCTGCAGGAATGTCGCAGCAGGTCTTTGGAGACGATGCGTTACGTGTCGAAGCTCCTGAGAAAATAAAAGCCGGACAAACAGCTATCGTAAAACTTGAACTTGCGGTTCCTGCTGATGCAAAAGGCAGCTATAGAGGCAGCTTTGACTTGAATATTGACGACCCTGGGATTCGTGAATGTGAGGAAAGGATTTCCCTGAATTTCCGTATTCTTCCAGTGCCTGGGAAACCTTATGAAAATACCTTTGAAGCCGGGACAGACGGCCCTATCACCCTGGATATCAAAGCCAATCAGTATGATTACGGCCTGTATACTACCGGAGGAAACCAGAATCTTAAGCCTTCTTTTAATGTGAGCCTAACAGATCCTTCAGGAAATGAGGTTACCCCTACTCTTGTAAACACAAAATGTAGTGGCTCGATAAACATAGTGGATGATACGTATCCACAGATGTCGTATTCTCTTCCATATATATCCTCAAGAGTTACAAGCAATATGGAAACTAGATACCAGGGAAATTATCAGGGAGGCACCACAACCTTTGTTGAAACCTATACCACGCCTGGAGCTGCAGGAAAATGGACCCTTTCGATCTTTCCCAAAAATACCGAGAGCTTTGATTATACCGTAACAATTGGAGATGCTGAAAAATAAGCAGTTTCCACCTTTTTTCTTTTGAGCTATTTCAAGACTCAAAATTTGCTTTTTTAAGTCTTGTATTTGAGTGACCAATTGAATATCCATTGGTCATCGGTTAAGGAATTTTCTTGCTTGATAGCTACTGATTTTGCATTAGAAACCGACCTTAAATGATGGTCTCTTTACATGAAATCGATACCAAGTTCAAGCTCAGGATCTATTAAAGTATTTAATAAATGTTGAGGATATTGACGCAATTTGTCACGATTCTTCGCTTAACCGAAGACGCATGATTGAATATCTAATTCTAAAAATGATCTTTAAAATCCCACCGATCAAGAAAAAGTTAGTTTTGGAATAGTTCATAAATATGTAAATCATTTAAAACAGATATTATGGAAGATACCTCCTCTACACTCTCAAAATCATTTATTTCAGATGATCCCGAAGTCGAAAAAGACTATTTTAAAAGAAAACCTTTTGCTCAACAAATATCAAATATTATAGTCTCACGAAAGGAGCCAAGTAGTATCGTCGTAGGAATTTATGGTAAATGGGGAGAAGGGAAAACTACAGTACTAAATTTCATCGAAAACGAATTAACAAGAACCGAGAATATTATTTGTATTAGATATAATCCGTGGTATTACTCAGATGAAGTAATGTTGCTCCAAGACTTTTTTAATGTCCTTGCGGGAAAACTTGAAAAGGTAAGCTCTTCTAATGATTTAAAAGCACAAGTCAAAAAATACGGAAAACATATTTCCCAATTTGCCACAAGTAAATCCACTACTATTAATCTTGGACCCTTACAGTTTAATCCATTTTCATCAGATTCTTTTTTGGATTTAACCGAATCTAAGAAAGAAATTCAAGCAATCTTAAAAAGTTGCAATATTAGGATTGTTGTGCTGATGGATGATATAGACAGACTCGACAAGAATGAAATTCAAAGTATTTTCAAGTTAGTGAAATTATCGGCAGACTTTTATTATCTAGACTATATTTTAGCCTTTGATGAAGAAATGGTTGCATCTGCAATAGGAGACAAATATGGTTCTAATGATATTGAGTCCGGTAGAAATTTTCTGGAAAAAATAATCAGTGTTCCATTACATTTACCACAAATTGGTGAAACAGCTTTATTCTATTATTTGCGTGATGGCATCGACAATAACGTTCTTCCAATGATTAAACAGAAATTCACAGAAGAAGAGCACGAAGTATTTATCAAGCAGTTCAGAAAAGGACTACAAGTAAGACTTAATACTCCTAGAATGGCTAAACGTTATCAAAATGCTCTAATTTTTGCTCTTCCGATATTGGAAGATGAAGTAAATATTGTAGACTTGATGCTTATTGAAGGCGTTAGGGTATTTTACCCAAAAATGTACGATTTAATAAAAAATAATGCAGAGGTATTTATAAATAGTAATTTATTACTTGAGACGGAGTTAAAAAAATCATTTGAAAGAATAAATAATGAGATTGAAAGTTTACCTTTTCAAGAACGAGATCCATTTCGAGATTTGATAGCCTTTTTATTTCCTGGATCACAGCGGTTCTCTAATACTTCATACTCTTCTTATCCAGTGGAAAATCAACAATCATTAGCAAGAAAGAGAAGAATTTCTTCTTTACGCTATTTTAATCGCTACTTTTCCTATGCAGTCCCCAGCAGGAGATATATCAGATCTTGAGATCGATCATCTCATTGAAAACATTACTAGAACCGAAGAAATAGATGATAGAGAAATTGAAGGGATTTCATCTCAAATCATAGAGCTTATAAAGGCCAATGGTCCAGGATCTGCAGACTCATTTATTTCAAAGATCTATCGGATAAATAACAAACTAGATGTTATAACTTCTCAAAAACTGGCATTATCGATATCTAAACTTTCGGAACACTTTCCAAAGAATTCATGCTTAAATCTTATAGAAGATCTATTACGAAAAATGCCATTGACCACTAGAGTTGCTTGCTCCAAAAAAATGATCGAGTCAGCTAGATCAATTTGCTTTGCATTAAATACTTATTATACTATTAATGGGGAGGAAATGCAGTTTTTAGCAGAAGATACTGAATCTTTAAAAGATATAATAAAGAATCGGATTAAAAATGAAATTATCTCTAAAAATGAACCAATTTACGTAAGATATTCTTGTGGTGGTTTCATATTCCATTTTTTGCGAGACTGCGGTTGCAAAGAAGAATTGAGTAAATATATCGAAAAAACATTCTCTTTGGATTCTAGTTATTCTCTCAAATTTCTAAAGTGTTTTCATATGATCATGCACTCTTCTAGCGGTGAATCAAAGACTTTTATGAATGAAAACTACGATTCAATAGCAGAACTCATTGACCCAGGTATCTTGTATGACGCGCTTCACAATATTTATTCCAACATTTTGGAAAATCCAATTTTTGAAAATGAAGACAATGAAGACAATGAAGACAATGAAGATATTAGATTTTTAAAAAGCTTTTCACAAATACATAACGGGAGAAGAAAAGGTAAGCAGCCAAATTAACACTATTTAATATCTGAGTTTACCTTGAATCAGGTAAGGTTCATTGGACTTTATTAATTATTTTTACTCTGTATATTATCTTTGCTTGTCTACCAACACTCCTACCATAACATTTGGAGAATACAGGTTAAAGAACCAGTATATTTTAAGTTAAAGTAAAAATCAGCAATAATTATACTGGTTAATATATAATTTAGTTGGGGTCAATTTTCGGGGATTACGGAAAAAAGTATAGGGCAAAATTTCAATGGGAGCAAACTTTTGTATTAAAAAGGGAGTAGTAAACCCGAAGGAATAAAATAGTCTGAAGATAAGATGGGGCTTCATACTATCAAGAGACTCGCACGATAAAGAAATTGACGTGATAAAGAGAAAATCTATAATATCATAATTTTAGTTTCATATTTCTGCTGGAGGTAATAAATATATGAGAGAAGGTCCGGACCCATTTGGGGTCAGAGACACTATTGAAACAGCTGCCGGAAAAGCTACGATTTACAGTCTGGGTAAACTGGAAGAAAAGGGCTATGAGGGAATCTCCCTACTTCCTTACTCCATAAGGATCCTGCTGGAATCTCTGCTCAGGCATGCGGATACTGAAAAGCATATAATAACTACCGAAGATGTGGAGGCTCTTGCTCGCTGGAGCCCGGAAAATGTAAGTGACAGGGATATTCCGTTCATTCCGTCAAGGGTAATCATGCAGGATTTTACAGGCGTTCCAGCCGTAGTAGACCTGGCAGCCCTCCGCTCGGCAATGCAGCGCCTTGGAGGCGATCCCGCAAAAATAAACCCTGTTATCCCTGCCGATCTTGTTATTGACCACTCGGTCCAGGTGGACTCCTACGGCACGGCATATGCCCTTGAAGAAAACGAAAAAAAAGAATTTGAACGCAACACGGAACGCTATTCCGTCCTGCGATGGGCTCAGAAAGCCTTTGATAATTTTAGAGTCGTGCCTCCAGGAAGGGGCATTATCCATCAGGTGAACCTTGAGTATCTGGCCCCGCTTGTGCATCTTAAAGAGAAAGACGGGGAGTTATCTGCATTTCCTGATACTCTTGTAGGGACAGACTCCCATACTACAATGATTAACGGAATTGGAGTACTCGGCTGGGGAGTAGGAGGCATAGAAGCCGAAGCTGTAATGCTCGGGCAGCCTTATTATATGCCTGTGCCTCAGGTAGTGGGCTTCAAGCTTTACGGAAAAACTGCGCCTGGAGTTACTGCCACCGATCTTGTCCTGACAATTACGAAGATGCTCAGAAAAGAGGGAGTTGTCGGCAAATTCGTTGAATTTTACGGGCCCGGGTTAAACTCACTGAGTCTTCCTGATAGGGCAACGATTTCCAACATGGCTCCTGAGTATGGTGCAACCCTTGGAATTTTCCCACCTGATGCCGAGACGCTTGACTACCTGCGAAGAACTGGCAGGAGTGAAGAGCAGGTGGACCTTGTGAAAAAGTATCTGGAAGCTCAGGGCCTTCTCTATTCACCTCAAGAGCCGGATCCCGTTTTCAGCACTACCCTAGAACTTGATATGAGCACGGTAAAGCCCTGTCTTGCAGGCCCGAAGCGTCCTCAGGATCAGCTTTTCTTGAGTGAGATGCCTGAAAACTACCATGAAATTATGAAGCAGACCTTTATCCGAAAGAAAGAGTCAGGGATTGAACTTCCTCAGGATCCTGCTTACCAGCGCTGGACAGAAGACGGAGGGACACCTTTAAAGGAACCTGAAATTCTCGGTGCCGAAGAGGAAAAAAAGGAATCTTCGGAAAAGGCTTTCAGGGTAACACATGGCTCCGTAGTGATTGCAGCAATTACTTCCTGTACCAACACCTCAAACCCTTCAGTTTTAATAGGAGCCGGGCTGCTCGCCAAAAAGGCTGTAGAAAAGGGCCTGCATGTCAAGCCTTTTGTAAAAACAAGCCTTTCCCCAGGTTCAAGAGTAGCTACGGAATATCTGAAAGCTGCAGGCCTTTTGCCCTATCTCGAAGCCCTTGGTTTCCACCAGGTTGGTTACGGTTGTACAACCTGTATAGGAAACAGTGGACCTTTACCTGAAAAGGTTTCAAAAGAAATTAAGGAAAATGACCTTACTGTCGCAGCCGTACTCAGTGGAAACCGGAATTTCGAAGGACGGATTAATCCTCTTGTCAGGGCAAACTACCTTGCTTCTCCGCCTCTTGTTGTGGCCTATGCAATCGCAGGCACTGTAAACATCAACCTCGAAACCGATCCTCTTGCTTATGATCCCAACGGACGTCCTGTTTACCTCAAGGATATCTGGCCTGCAAAGGAGGAGATAAAGGACGCTGAAAAGAACAGCATCAAACCTTCAATGTTCGAAAAAGAATATTCGGGTGCTTTAGAGGGTTCCAAACGTTGGAAAGAGCTGGAAGCTCCAACAGGTACCCTCTATGACTGGAACCCTATGTCCACATATATTCAGGAACCTCCATACTTCATGGACTTCCCGCCTGCTCCACCTTCACCTGCGGATATAAAGAATGCAAGAGTTCTGGCCCTTTTCGGGGACAGCATTACCACGGACCATATTTCCCCTGCAGGTGCCATTCCTTCAGACAGTCCTGCGGGCAGGTACCTGATTTCCTGGGGTGTGAGCCCTGAAGATTTCAATTCTTATGGGTCCAGAAGGGGTAATCATGAGGTAATGATGCGTGGAACCTTTGGGAATATTCGGCTCAGGAATAGGCTCGTGGAAAAGGAAGGAGGATGGACAGTATACCATTCTCGGGAAGAAGACTTCCCCGAGGAACCCTGTAAAGGAATACCGATTTATGATGCTGCTATGCTTTATGCAGAAAATAATATTCCTCTGATCGTTATTGCAGGAAAGGAATACGGAACAGGCAGTTCCAGGGACTGGGCAGCTAAAGGTACGTTCCTGCTCGGAGTTAAAGCAGTTATTGCTGAGTCTTTCGAGCGTATTCACAGAAGTAATCTTGTCGGCATGGGAGTTCTTCCATTGCAATTTAAAGAAGGCGAGAATGCCGATACCCTGGGCCTTACAGGAAAGGAAAGCTATGATATTCTGGGCATTGAATACATGGAACCCCATGGAGATCTTACTGTAAGGGCAAAGGACGAAAAAGGGAACGAAGTACAATTCCAGGTAACCTTGAGATTGGATTCGGCTGTTGAAATCGAGTATTACATCAACAGTGGGATTTTGCACAAGTTCCTGCGGGATTCAGTGAAGAAAAAATAACAGGTTATCAATACCTGAATTAAATAAAGAATCTTTTTGAAAAGGTTTCTTAAGCTTTCATAAGTTTCCTGCTTTCTTGAAACCTTTTCATTTTCCTGATCGGAAAGAGAGCAATAGAGAGTTATTTTAATTCTTACGGACATTTTAAGGAAAACTTTATTCTAAAAACAGCATATTTTATTTTAATATAACCGCGAGGCTTAAGGTCTTTGCTTTCTTAATATCAAAAAATAATTATAATGATTCAGAAATATAATTTCAACAAATTTAATATACTTATTCGATGATAATAGGAATGCATTGTCACCCTATTTTTGGGTCTTATATGGCCCTTCGCGTTAAATTTTCCACATATAAGCAGAGGATTCCCCAAACTTCAAAGTTTTTTGAAAATCCTCTTGGTATAACTGTGAGGTATAAAATGAGTAAAAATATCTGTTTCATAGATGGGTTGGAGGGCATTCTGAAATACAGGGATATAGACATTAACCAGCTGGTTGATCTTCCCTATGATGCCGTTTCCTATCTACTTATCCTCGGCGATCTCCCTGGAGATCAGGAACTTGCCGAGTATTCAGCCTGCCTGCATGGGGAGCGTGAAGTCAACAGGGAGGTGATAGACGTTATCCATATGTGCAATTTCAATATTGACTCTATAGAAGCGCTGCGTACAATTGTTTCTTTTATATCACAGTTCGATCCGGACATTAACGACAGCTCTCCTGAAGGAAATATGAGAAAAGCTATACGGTTAATTGCCAAGATACCAACCATAGTTGCTACGTATTATAGAATCGCAAACGGAAAAGAACCTGTACCCCCGGATCCATCTCTCTCTCACGGAGCTAACTTCCTTTATATGCTAAGAGGAAAAAAGCCAAGTCAGCTGGAAGCTGAGATCATGGAAAAAGACTTTATCCTCAGCGCCGAACATGAACTAAATGCCTCTACTTTTTCTTCAAGAGTTACTGCCTCTACCCTTTCAGACCTTTATTCTGCTGTTATTTCCGGACTTTGCACCCTTAAAGGCCCTCTGCATGGAGGGGCAAGGGCAGAAGTTACAGCCATGATCGAAGAAATTGCTTATCCAGAAAATGCAGAGAGTTATGTCCTCGATAAGCTGAGTAAAAAAGAAAAAATTATGGGCTTTGGACATAGAGTTTACAAAACTTACGATCCTAGAGGGACGATATTCAAGCAGCTTGCTAAACAACTTGCAGAAGCAAAAGGGGATATGCACTGGTACAACATTGCCGAAGTAGTAGAAAACACTGTTATCCGTGAACTTGTAGAAAAGAAAGGAAAGCCAATCTATCCTAACGTTGATTTCTATTCTGGAGTCATTTACAAGTATATGGATATTCCCCCTCAACTTGCAACATCAATCTTTGCAATCGGCAGGGTCTCAGGCTGGATAGCTCACTGCTTTGACCAGTACGAAAAGAAAAAGGTCATAAGGCCCAGGGCTTTCATGCTCGATGAATGTTGAAATCCTAAAAACCTGTTGCGTCTGAAAACTAGCAAAGAAAAATGGAATAGAAAAAGTCGAAAAAAAACACACAGATATGGGAGACTGGATCTGGCAGACAGTAGTTGTCAAATGAAAGCCAAGAACCAGAAATAAAACTGTTTTTTCAGGCAAAACAGGTTCAAAAACAGATTAAAAGTTAAAAATGAAACAATATATTTCCAGAAGTAAATAATCGACTCAGTACCAAAATTCAGTGATGAACAGAAAATTAAAAATCACTAGTATCGAGTCAATTACAAAATGTCGTATAAAATCGATTACAATTATTTGGAATAATTGAATCCTTGATAATTGACTTAACACTAGATTTTGTAATTGACTTAACACTAGATTTTGTAATTGACTTAACACTAGATTTTGTAATTGACTTAACACTAGATTTTGTAATTGACTTAACACTAGATTTTGTAATTGACTTAACACTAGATTTTGTAATTGACTTAACACTAGATTTTGTAATTGACTTAACACTAGATTTTGTAATTGACTTAACACTAGATTTTGTAATTGACTTAACACTAGATTTTGTAATTGATTATAATCCTTGAGAGACAACTTAGGGGTTGAAGTCTTAGATGTCGAATATTGATTTTGATGAAAACTGGATTCTTCTTGCAAATTCAGATTTTCAATCAAAAAATGAAAAAATCGTAGATTTTAGAACAGAGCCAAATAATTCACAGGAATATACTTTTATAGGCATTCTTTTTTGATTCTTTGCTGTTTTTCATAGGTGAATAATAATTCATTAGTTGCACAGTTGTCCGATAAATGAAAACCGTTGAATTTGAATCTGAGATTCAATAATATATGTTTCTAAATTTTGAGCATGTTACTTCAATATATAGGTATGAATATAAGTTGCCTACCCGAAATAGCGAATAGCCCCTTTCAAAGGCATAACAATCTTACAAAAAAATATAAATGTGTTTTGAGTTTAAAGAGGGTTTCATTGATCATCGGTTAAGAAATTTTCTTGCCTGAAAGATATCGATTTTGTACCAAAATCCTGCTTAAAGATTAGGCCTATTTACGTAAAATCGATGCCCAATTCCAGCTTAGAACTTATCAAACTATTAGGTAAACGTTGAGAAATTGATACAATTTGTCATGATTCCTCACTTAACCGAAGACGCATGAAGAGCGTTTTACTTTTTCAGATGCACAAGCCGCCTATTCAGTTAGTTTTTACTAACTTTTCCGTGCATCAGTTTATTTAAAGCATGTGATCTGATATATTGCTCTTTGCATAGTCGTGCCCCGGTTATGCAATTTTAAGTATGTTCCATTTTACCAGACTTTCTGCAGATATCCTTTCAACTTTTAGAATTTTTCATGCTATCGGTATTTCTGAAAACCATCTTGGTTACTCAAGTGCATATTTTTAAAATATTCCAAAGTTTTCGGTTTTTTGCTTTTATTAAAAACTTTCACCAGAACTATACAGAATCTTCTGTTGATATAATAACTGCAAAATTTTGAATAATTTCACAAACACAATAACATGAGAAATTGTCTCCATATTGTGCGGGTAAAAGTAAATTTCATGTATTTGCTGAAAATTTGAGAATTTAACCAAGTGTGAGAAACAACTTCAAGCGAAGTATTCAACTTTATAACTGTAGGATAAAATTGTTGCACAGTTTTTGAATTGGAAAATTATCCCTCGAATTTGAGAAGATACAAAAAATGCTATTTTTTGAACATGTCGAATAAAGAAAGTCAGTTTTACATTTATGAGTAGGTACTTATACCAACAACCTATGCAACGAAGTTTACAAAATTTGTTTGTGTGATTTTATTCATGGTTTTAACTATTTAACTTTTTTAATTAATATATTTAAAAATATCCAGAAGTTTATATAACATAACGTAGAAATCAATACTGTTGTATTAAGTGCAACAGAAAAAATGTGAAATTAAATTGAATTTATTGGCCATCGGTTAAAGAATTTTCTTGCCTGAAAGCTATCGATTTTGCATTAGAAATTAGCCTTAGATTTTGGCCTATGTACATGAAATCGATACTCGGTTCCAAGTCATAATTTATAGAAATATTTGATAAATGTTGAGGAAATTGGTGCAATTTGTCACGATTTCTCGCTTAACCGAAGACGTATGGAATTGAATTAAGATAAATTTTACTTTTATTTAATAGTATCAAAAACTGAGCATGAAATTGAATCAAAATAAAGTTTTTACAAATCATGAGGGATAAGAAATGAAACAAATTCATGTAGATAACGACCAGATAGGGGGTGTTATTCAAGTTGTAATTCAATCTATGTTTTTATGTAACTTTATAACATTTGTAAATACAACGCTTACTGTATATAATCAATTCCTTAAAAATTACATTTCCTTATACACTGGAATTTTGTTAATTTGTTTTGCCTCTGCTTTATGGTGGGGAGTCTACGATATTGTTACTTTTCCTTCTATGCTCCAATATGGAAATAGGCAGGCTTGGGTTCACGAGTCCCCTATTAAAAAAGAGTTCGAGAGACTTAACCAGAAAATAGATAAGCTAAATACAGAAATTCAAAACTATCAAGAGGGGTGAAATTGAGAATTCACTATCTTACAGATATCTATTTAGGAGAGAGGAATGCAGGCACAACTCACACGCTGGAAATTGTAAAACATCTTCAGCGAGAAAACAAAGTGGACGTTATTTGCCCTACTCCTACAGATAACATAAAATTTAATTATCAGTGTGTGATCCCTACTTTTGGATTAAAAGGTATGGCAAGAATGGCTATCTTAAATTTAGGCTTCTTGTTATTATATCCCTTTTACTTACTAAAAAACCGCCCGGATGTAATCTACCAAAGATTTGACGGTTCACTGCTTCTTGCTCCATCTGTGATTTTTTCTAAACTTTTTAATGTCCGATTAGTTATGGAAGTAAACGGAAATTTAATAGATGAAATAAGGATGAAGAAGTCTCCTCCATTATATATAAAATTGGTATACCTTTCAGAGAAACTCTATTATTCGCATTCAGAAAAAATAATATGTGTAACACCCGGATTAAAAAAGTTGCTATGCGAAAGATATAATCTTTCGGAATCAAAAATAGAAGTTGTCTGCAATGGAGTAAACATAGAATTATTTAAACCAGTAAAAAACACAGCAGAAAAACAATTTATTTTATTCCAGGGATCTTTATTAAATTGGCAGGGACTAGAGAATTTAATTAATGCTGTTCCTCAAATTGTAGAAAAGTGCCCTAATATAAGCTTATTAATTGTTGGAGATGGACCAGAAAAAGATAAACTTATAACACTCACAAATTCTCTTAATGTCTCTGAACATGTAATTTTCATTCCTGCGGTCCCTCAAGAAACCCTTGTAAAACTTATTAATCTGGCAGATATATGTGTAGCTCCTTTCATAAAAGAAAGAAATGATAAGATAGGGATAAGCCCTATGAAAATTGTAGAGTACATGGCCTGTGGGAAACCAATAGTATCTTCAAGGATAAACAATCTGGATGAAATTGAAAAATTCAATGCTGGAGTTCTCATAGACCCCGAAAATCCGGAAAAACTGGCAGGAGCAATAATAAGGTTACTAGAGGCTCCCGAAGAAACAATAAAGATGGGGGAAAATGGAAGACATTTAGTGGAATGTAGGTATTCATGGAAATACATTGGTGGATCTGTGGCTATCATATTACGTTCAACTTCACAGATTGGGAGGGAATAATGAAAATAAATCACATTGGAGTAATTGCTGGAGTTCCTTCCGCTCTTAGTGATATTGATAAAAAAAGAGGGCACGAGTCTAAGGTTATCCAAACATACCCACATCCGTTCAAATTTAATCGAGATGAATTCTTTCTCATTGATGGCTTCAATTTCCATTCTGCAGTAAACTCTTGCAGGTACCTGTGTGAATGTACCAAAGCCGATAGAATTCACATCCATGAAAAAGCTCCATTAAAAGGAATAGAGATTCTTATATTCAAACTGCTAGGAAAAGAAGTCATATTTCATTATCATGGAACTGATATAAGAGGAAAAAGACAACCATTTTTACATAAATTAGCGGATAAAAAATACGTATCTACTCCCGATCTGATGAAATATGTGGATGCAGTCTGGGTTCCAAATCTTCTAAACGATAAAGAAATTCCTCCAAAAAATAGACAACGAACTGGGGAAAAAATAAAGCTGTTACATATTCCTTCCAACCCAGCAGTGAAAGGCTCAGAGTTCATAGATTCTGCAGTAAAAAGATTACAGGAAGAGGGATATGAAATAGAGTATTCAATGGTTCAGAACATCTCTCATGAAGAAGCATTAAAACTAATGTCTCAATGTGACGTATACATAGACCAGTTACTTTTGGGGACATACGGTGTCTCATCTCTTGAGTGCGCTTTTATGGGGGTGCCCGTAGTCTGTTATGTAAATCCAGAATTGTATGAAATAAAAATTCCATTCATAAACGCAGACAAAAATAGTATTTATGATACATTAAAGACTGTCTGTAATATGACTAACGAAGAACTATATAACATAGGAGAAAATGAAAAAACGTTTTATGAAAAAGTAAAAAAGCAATTTGATACCACTTATTAAGAATTATGATTTTAAAATGTTTTTCGCAAAAAATATAAAGATTTTAAAGGATTTGTATTGTTGCTGGGAGGAGAAAATTCTTATGAAAACAGTTTTTCTTTGCGATGCGGATATTTCAATCGATGTGGATATTTCAATATTACCAGCCAGTACCAAAATAGTGCATCTTTATGGTGTGTATACAACCTAACACTATATTGGGTATAAAGTAAATGTCAGACAAGAGGTAACAAGTGGAAAACGTCACTTTCAAAGTTCCCAAAGATCTAATTTTGGATATACAGATTAGATTTCACGGTAAAAGTCTTTTTCACTACAATGTGATAACTTACATTGGTTAACAGAGAAGGGAGTTTTATTCCTAAAATCAGATAATCTTTTTATCATCTGACAGCTTTCTGATATCCAGATACCCATGAGTTTTAGAACTTTCATCAACCAGTTAAAAGAAAATGGAAAACTGGTAGAAATTCTCCAACCTGTATCCCCGAGGTTTGAAGCTTCAAGAATTGCAAAAAACACAAAAGCTCCCGTTCTCTTCCATGATATCTCAGGTTCGAAGGTGATTATGAACCTCCTTGGGTCAAGGGATGAACTGTCCTCCATGCTCGGAGTTCCTAAAGAAGAGATTATAAAGAAGCTTTCGGAAGTTTCTCCTGAAGGGGAAGTGCGGCTTGTATCAGAATCTCCAACCCTTGAGGTCATAGAAGACAAAGTTGATCTGACAAAACTTCCTATCCTTACACATTTTGAAAAAGACGGAGCTCCTTATATAACAGCAGGAATTGTAGTTTCCGAGTACGGAGGCACGATTAATGCTTCAATCCACCGGCTTATGCTAGTAGGAAAAGATAAACTTGCAGCCCGCCTAGTCCCTCCAAGGCATACTTATCTCCTGCACAAAAAAGCCGCCGAAAAAGGCGAACCTCTACCTGTTGCAATTGTACTTGGCTGCGACCCAACAATTATTTACGCGACTTCGACAAGGGTTCCTGTAGGAAAAGAATTCGAATACGCAGCCGCTTTGCGTGGAGCTCCTGTTGAACTTTTTGAGTGTGCAAATGGGTTAAAAGTTCCTCATGCCGAGATTGTGCTTGAAGGTTATATCGACCCCGTAGAGAGAATTGATGAAGGACCTTTTGTTGATATAACCGGAACCTACGATGTTGTTAGAAAAGAACCTGTTATCCATATCACCCGAATTATTCATAGAAAAGACCCGATTTATCACGGAATTCTGCCAGCCGGCCCTGAGCATCTCCTGATGATGGGAGTGCCTTATGAGCCAAGGATTTACAGGGCTGTAGGAGAGGTTACTACGGTCAAAAACGTGGTGTTGACCGAGGGAGGATGCTGTTATCTCCATGCAGTCGTCCAGATTGAGAAGCAGACTGAAGGAGATGGAAAAAACGCTATCATGGCAGCCTTTGCAGCCCATACAAGCCTTAAGCATGTAGTGGTTGTGGACGAAGATATAAATATTTTTGACCCGAACGATGTCGAGTTTGCAATTGCTACCAGGGTAAAAGGCGATATTGATATTCTTATTATACCCAATGTTCGGGGAAGTTCCCTTGACCCACGAGGAGCTCCTGACGGAACAACCACAAAAGTGGGAATTGATGCTACAAAAGTGCTCGTAGAAAAGGAAAATTTTGAAAGGGCAGTAATTCCGGAATAATTCCGAAAGAATAGGTAAAAATTATTTAAAACCTCTGGCAATTAACGAGTGAATTTCAATGTATCTTACAAAAGAAGAAGAGCAAATCCTGAATGGAGACGCCGGTGAGACTCTAAGGCAGGCTATTGAAATCCTGGTGACTCTTGGAGACATTTACGGTGCAGACAGGCTTATCCCCATCAAAAGTGCTCAGATAGCAGGGGTTTCTTACAAAACTATGGGCGATGCAGGTCTTGAGTGGATTTCAGACCTGCAGGGGAAGGTTAAGGTTCCTGCGATTTTAAACCCTGCCGGGATGGACCTGCAAGACTGGGAACGGCTCAGGATCTCGCCCGAGTTTGCGGAAAAACAAAAGTTGATTGTTCAGGCATACGAAAAACTAGGAATTCGGTGTGAGTGCACATGCACGCCATATACTCTTGAGGGTTTTGATGTAGGTTATGGAGACCACCTGGCATGGAGCGAATCATCAGCTGTCTCCTATGCAAATTCCGTACTTGGGGCCAGGACGAACCGGGAAGGTGGGCCGTCAGCCCTTTCTGCAGCACTTCTTGGAAAAACCGCAAACTATGGTTTCCATCTGGATGAAAACCGTGTGCCTGAGATTTCATTTGATGTAGAGTATCCTCTTAAAGGATCGGATTACGGTGCACTAGGTTATGTAGCTGGGAACCTTGCAGGGAGCAAGGTGCCTGTTTTTCATCTAAGGAGCACTCCGGATGCGGATGAGTTAAAAGCGCTAGGAGCTGCAATGGCAGCTTCGGGAGCAGTTGCCCTTTATCACGTTGAAGAAGTCACGCCTGAGATTTGCAGGGTGAATTTTGAAGAGCCGTCAGAAAAAATAACTATTGAGAAAAGCCAGCTTGACGAGGTTTATGAGAGCCTGAAAAAAGCCTGCAAAGAGCCCGAATTGATAACCATAGGGTGTCCTCACTGCTCTGCAGCGGAACTTGAAAAAGCAGCCAAACTCCTGAGAGGAAAAACGGTTTCAAAAGAGTTCTGGATCTTTACCTCAAGGGAACTTGCAAAACGCTATCCGGAGTATGTCGGGACCATCGAAGAAAGTGGAGCTAAGGTTGTCTGTGATACCTGCATGGTAGTTTCTCCTGCTACAAACAGCTATTCCTGCGTTATGGTAAACTCAGGAAAAGCACTTGCTTACGTTCCTGGAATGTGCGGAGCTGAAGCCGTATATGGAAGTATGGAAGCCTGTGTCGAGGAAGCAGTAGGCGGAGCAGCAAAGAATGTAGCAAAGAAGGGAGGTGATTCCAATTAAACTTAAAGGCAGGAAGATTTCAAGAGGATGTGCAAAAGGAGAAGTACTGCTTTCCAGAGACCCTATTTCATTCCTTGGGAATGTAGACCCAAAAACAGGGGTCGTAATTGAAGAGAATCACGCCCTTGAAGGAAAATCAATCCAGAATAAAGTTCTTGTTTTTCCGCACGGTAAAGGCTCTACAGTTGGCTCGTATGTTATGTATCAACTGAAGAAAAATGGAGTCGCACCTGCAGCGATAATAAACCTGGAAACCGAGCCAATAGTTGCAGTTGGAGCCATTATTTCCGAAATTCCACTTGTTGATATGCTTGAGAGAAACCCTTACGAAGTATTAAATAATGGAGACTTTGTTCTGGTTAACGGAAGTAAAGGATACATTGAACTTCTCAAACAGGAAACCATTAAAACTGAAAACGAGTAAAACTGAAAAATAACTAGCAAACAAAAAATGGTTATTTAAGTCCTGAAAGCTGTACGGGTAAAGCTGAACGGATAAAATTGAACTAATAAAATTGAACTAATAAAATTGAACTAATAAAATTGAACTAATAAAATTGAACTGATAAAATTGAACTAATAAAATTGAACTGATAAAATTGAACTAATAAAATTAATGGATAAAGCCCAAAAATTAAGTTTTAAGATGGGAAATAGGAACTTCAAAATGAACCCGGAAAACCATAAGAAAGGCAAAGACAAATTCAATGCCGAGGAAACGGTCTCACGTTTATATCCTTACATATTCAGGGTATTCGACGTTTATGAGGTCCAGAATTCCGGGGAAGCTCTTTACTTCTATGGAACCCCTAGAACCAATACCGAAAATGTTACAGGAGAACTATGGGAACCTTTACAGCATTTTGGGTTCGGATGTACGTTGAAGTATGAGCTTGGAGAATATGTACTGCTGGTTTTTCCTGAAAAGAAGGCAAAGGAAAAGAACTGGATAAACCTTGTTCTTTTCATAGCAACCTTTTTTACAACCATGGTTTGCGGAGCCTGGATGTCAGGAGCAGACCTCGAAATCGATCCCTCCCAGCTTATCCGAGGCTTACCATTTACCCTTGCGATAATGACAGTTCTTGGTTCCCATGAGATGGCTCACTATGTAATGGCCAGATACCATGGGATGAAGGCATCTCTTCCGTATTTCATTCCTTTTCCGACTTTTATTGGCACTATGGGAGCACTAATCCGCTACAGAGGGCCTGTACCCAGTCGAAAAGCGCTTTTTGATGTGGGAGTTGCAGGACCACTGGTAGGCCTTTTCATGTCAGTTGCAGTGACGGTAATAGGACTTAACCTTAAAGCACCTGCAGTAAACCCCCTGTCGGATTCCATGATGCTTGGTCTTGGCCTTCCTCCCCTTTTCGTGTTTATCCAGAACCTTGTTGGAGTTACAGGAGAAAACCTTCATCCCGTAGCCTTTGCAGGCTGGGTAGGAATGTTCGTGACCCTGCTCAATCTCCTTCCTGCGGGGCAACTTGACGGTGGGCACATCCTAAGGGCTATGCTGGGTAAGAAAGCGGAAAAGGTTTCATTTATGATGCCGCGTGTCCTGTTTCTGATAGGGCTTTATGTAATTTACTGGATGAAGGAAGACGGATTTATATGGATTTCCTGGGCCCTTTTCCTCTGGATTTTTGCTGCGATAGGGCATCCGTCTCCCCTGCACGATAAAGTCGAACTGGACAAAAAACGCATCTTGTTAGGGATCATTACCTTTATCCTGGGCTTACTCTGCTTTACTCTGATACCTTTTAAGCCAATTTCCTGAAAGAGTCTGGATTTCTAAAAAACGGAGGAGAAAAATAATGAATGTGCACTTCCGGTACAGCAAGAAAAACTCTTACAGCTTTGCAGTACTTTCGCCTTTACTGCCTGAAGCTGGTTTTGTAGACAGACCTGTAGATGGGATCATGATCTACAGTTTTACAACGCGTCAGGCAGCAAAGGTATTTATGGAAGTGAAAAATGCAGGTACGGATTCAATTTTTATTGCCGGAGGACCTCATCCATCCGGCGCTCCGGAAGAGACACTCGAATACTTCGATTATGTTGTGATAGGAGAAGGGGAGGAAACCCTTCCGGAACTTGTGAAAACAATTCAGGGAAGGGAAGACCCTCAAAAAGTACCTGGCATTGCATACAGGGATGCAGAAACAGGCAAGGTTGGCAGAACTCCAAAAAGGCCGTATGCAAATCTTGATTCCTATCCCTGCTTTGACCCTCATAAACTCCGGGCTCCTATTGAAATTAGCAGGGGATGTCCCTGGGGCTGTAAATACTGCCAGACTCCCAGGCTTTTCGGAAGAGAAGTCAGGCACAGAAGCGTAGATTCCATTGTGAAAAATGCGGGGTACTATAATGACCTTCGCTTTATAGCCTCCAATGCCTTTGGTTACGGTAGTGATGGAATTCATCCCAGGTTTGATAAAGTGGAAAAATTGCTTTCTGCACTTTATAAAATACCTGATAAGAAAATCTTTTTTGGGACTTTTCCTTCGGAAGTGCGTCCTGAATTCGTAACCAATGAATCGGTTGAGCTCGTGAGAAAATACTGCGCAAACGATAGTCTTAGCCTTGGGGCTCAGTCCGGCAGTGATCGAATTCTAAAGGAAATCCACAGAGGACATACGGTTGGAGACAGCATTTCAGCAGTTGAGTGCTGTCTGGAACATGAAATTATTCCCACTGTTGATTTCATTTTTGGCCTTCCCACTGAAACTGAAGAGGACCAGGAAAAAAGCCTCGACCTTGTCCGCTGGATCTGCAAGAAAGGAGGCACTGTAAGGGCCCATTATCTTACTCCCCTGCCGGGAACTCCATATGCATCGGCTGTCCCCTCAGAAGTAAGTGATCTGGTAAGAAGAGAGCTTGGAAAACTTGCCTTTGGGGGCAAACTTACAGGATACTGGGAAAAACACCGGAAATTTGATAAAAAGTAAAATTAGAGAGATAAGGTTGGAGGCCGATATATGGATTCTGGTATCGGCTTTGAAACCAAATCTCATTGTTCTGGATTCTATAAATTCCCTGAGACGTTAAGCACAATTTATTTATTTATTTACACTTATTTATATATTTAGGCTCTTCATTATTCTCTATGGATGAGATAATTTTCAATTCAATACCACATTGGTTTTTATGAGGACATTATGGGATATCCACAAACAACGAAGAGCCTTTATTTTGGAAATTTACGCACATGTTATCTAATCTGATCCTGTTACTATCTTTTCCTATCAACTCCATAACCTGAATTCGAGTTTTATTCCAGAGTTTCAGTTCACAGTTTATTTTTGGAATAGGTTCTATTTGTTCTCATTTTGACTGCATATTCACTTTTTAAATTTATTTGTTGGTCTTTTATTTGTTGGTCTTTTATTTGTTGGTCTTGCACTTTCGATTGATCTTGTACTACCGGCTGTTCCTTTAATCAAACTAATACTTAGAATTTTTACTGCATTCTCAGTTTAGAATGTATACGCTTTGAGCTTAGGAGGCTCTTATACTGACATACTTATATAAAAGAGGACCTTTTATTTTTAGTCCTATATATAATAAAGTAATTAATGTATTTATAATTTATTGTTACTAATTTAAAATTAAAACATACTAATTAATTAAAATATTCATTTAAGTTCTGCAACCTTCCCGGGAAAAACTTAATCAAAGGCTCAAAGCGGTTTAAGTCTTTTAAAAAAGGTTTGATCAAAAACCTAGCAACTTTATGGTCGGGGTGATCATCTGGTGCAACGGTTGCATTTGAGCTTGAGAACCTTATTCCTAAACTCTATAGGCGTGATCAACCTGCGCAACGGTTGTGGCACAACCCTTTTGAAAAAAGGCTTGATCGAAAACTCCAGTAACAAGATGGTCGGGGTGATCAATCGACACAGCGGTTGTGGCGCAACTCTTCTAAAAAAAGATTTGCTCACAAGCCTTTTGAAAAAAAAGCTTGAGCAAAAACTTCAAGAGAGGTTAAGGACTTATTTGGGAGTTGAAGCCTTTTCTGCTCTTATGACCATTTGTAGGCCTTCCTGCATGAGTTCTTCGGCTCGTTCTTGTTTCTCTGCTTCGGCAAAGATTCGGAAAATCGGTTCCGTGCCTGAGGGCCGGATAAGGACCCAGCCATCTTTGTACCAGATTTTGACCCCATCAATGGTGTCCATCTTAAGCCCGAGGCCTGAAGCTTCATATTTTACTTTTTCCATTGTAGCTTGTGTGTTTACGGAGGGGACTTTGGTTTTTGCGTTGAAGTACTGAGGTACACTCTTTGCAAGCTCGGAAAGCTTTTTCCCACCAGCCAGGATTTCAAGGATTTTGGCACAGGCCATTGCCCCATCCCTGCAATACTGATGCTTGGGGAAAATAAGGCCTCCATTGCCCTCGCCTCCGAATACTGCATTTACTTCCATCATCTTTCGAGCGACGTTGATGGAGCCAACTGCTGTCCAGTAAAGCTCGACACCTTCTTCTTTTGCTACGTCGGCCATCCGCTGTGAGGAGCTAACAGGAGTTACTATAGGCCCTTTTTCGCGTTCGAGCATATATTTTGCCATCATGGCAAGCAGAACCTCTTCATTTAAGAATTCACCATTTTCGTCCATAAAGACTATCCTATCCGCATCTCCATCGTGAGCTGCTCCTAGATCGGCTCCAGTAATTTTTACAAGTTTGGAGAGCTCGGTTAAAGCATCAGGTATTGGTTCGGGATTTCGCCAGGGGAAAGTCCCATCGGGTTGAGCTCCAAGAGTCAGCACATTGCAGCCCAGTTCTCTAAGCAGGAAGGGAAGAGTAAGTGAACCTGCTCCGGAACCTGTATCAATGACTACTTTGAGTTTGCGGCTGCGAATCTTTTCGGCATCTACTGCGTTAATAATATTTCTGATATAATAGTCATTGACTCCTGGATCGACCCTGAAACTACCGGTCTTCTCCCAGGATACAATGGAATATTTTCCAGAGGAGTAAATTTTTTCGATATCTCTTTCTCCATCCCTGGGAAACTCCGTACCATCTCCGGCAATTAACTTGATTCCATTATATTGTCTTGGGTTGTGAGACGCAGTAATAACGATCCCCGCATCGGCGTGATCACGCACATAGTACTGAATAGAAGGAGTAGGAAGCGTTCCCACGTCAATTACATTCAGACCTGTTGAAAGAGCCCCGGCAATTGCGGCAGACTTCAGCATCTGGCCTGAAATCCGGGTATCACAGCCTATAGCAACCGTGCCTTTTGAACCCATATATGTACCAAGGCTTCTGGCTAAATTGACTGCCAACTCTGGAATTATATATTCATTGGCGATACCACGTACACCATTAGTTCCGAATAATGCCATGTAAGATCTCCATCTTTGTAATTTGAATGAAAATTCTGCCGTTCGGGCAAATCTGTTCTTTAATTTGAATTATTATAACAAATAAATCTCTAATATAAAACAAAGCTCTGGTAATGAAAACATTACAACGATTTCAAGATACCGCTTTTTTGAGAAGATTCTCAAACTTAAAAATAGTGTCCGTTAAGTAAAACCATTAATCCCCTCTGTCGGCTGTTTCAAGTTGCCTGATTATAGGACTGGAAAATACATATATCTTATTAGCTAAAAACCAATTAATAATGACCAATGAAAAGATAGAACTGATAAAGGAAGCCATAAAAGCCAGAGAAAGTGCTGTCATTGCATTTTCAGGAGGAGTAGACAGTGCGACTCTTGCAGCCCTTGCTTTTGAGGTACTTGGGAAAAAGGCTCTTGCCGTAACCATAAATTCCCCACTTTTTCCAAAGAAACAACTTGAAACAGCTGTCGAGACAGCCTGCGAGATAGGAATTGAGCACAAAATACTCTCTTTCTCTCAATTGAGTCTTCCTTATTTTTCCGCAAATAGAATAAACAGGTGTTATTTCTGTAAAAAGGCTCTGCTTGAAACCTTGCTCGATTTCTCGGAGAAAGCGGGATATAATGCTGTACTTGAGGGCACTAATTACTCTGAAATACACGGGGAAAACCGTCCGGGATACAGGGCGGTCCAAGAAGCCGGAGAAAAGATTTTTTCTCCTTTCCTGGAATTTAACGTGACAAAAGAAGAAATAAGGGAAGTCGCTTCCAAACTTTCTCTTTCGGCAGCTAACAGACCGTCTGCATCCTGTCTTGCCACCCGCATTCCCTATGGGAAGCCAATAACGGCAGAGGCTCTTCAAAAAATCGAAAAAGCCGAAGAATTTCTTTTTTCCCTGGGTTTTACTCAGTTCAGAGTCAGGATGCACGAAAATCTCGCCCGGATAGAAGTTATTCAGAATGAGCTGAAAGATGCTTTGCTGAAAAGAGAGAAAATTTCACGGCGTTTGAAATCCCTGGGATTTGACTACGTAACCCTCGATCTTGAGGGCTTTCGGAGCGGGAGCATGGACGAACCTTATACCTTAAAAAACTTGACTAACAGATGAAGACAGTCTGACCTTATACTTTGAAAAAAACCTGCTTACCAGATGAAGACAGTCTGACTACCAAAAAACAACTAAGAAAAACAAGGGAAATTATGAGAGAAATCCATATCCGAAAAGCCAGAAAATCTGACCTGCTGGCAATTCAGAGGTTACTGTCAACTTACTTTCTTGACATGGAAGAACTTGAACTGGAAAATTTCGTGCTGGCTGAGATCAATGAAAAAATTACAGGATGCGCTGCCCTTATAAAATCCGAATCCTACGGTAAAGATTTTCTGGAAATTCATTCTATTGCAGTCCATCCGAACTTCCGTGGAAAAGGGATTGGAACCAGGCTTGTTAAGCACCTTCTAACAACTATTGGAGACCAGTACTGCGACTTGTATGTCAGGACAACTGCCCCTATCTTTTTTGAAAAACTAAATTTTACAAAAATAGATAATACTGAAAAGTTATCCTTTTGGAAAGATTGCGAAAATTGTGAGCATTTTGATAAGTGCACGCAGCATGCAATGAAATATTCTTGCAAGTATTGAATTTCCAGCTCAATTATTAAGTCTTCATTCCTAAATATTGACCTGTATCTCGATGTAAATTATTTAGTGTCTTTTCATTCTGAAAATCGAGAAAACAGGAGTCTTTTTTCCATGTTTTAGTTTTTGATTAATCGTTCCTCCATTAGTCGAATTTCTATCTAGTTTTTACGATTTTATTTTCTATGATCTACGAAGGAATGAAAAAGATTTCAATAATATTTTATATAGGGCTATCATTTTCTTTAATCTAACAACTATTGGAAATAATGGGTAGTTTAAGTGAAGTAACTTTTGATGTTTTCCGGGTTGCTTAGCAATGGTAGCCAGTTGCAAGCAGGATCAATGCTTAGTTTACCAATGCTCTATTTCGCCAACTCCTAGGAATAATAAGCACTAAAAGAAATGGAAAAGGGGAAGAAAAAGTGAAAAAGAAGGAAAAAGCGTACTCAATAGCTTTAGTTTCAATATTTATAATTTTATTTTTGATTTTTGTTTCATCTCCGGCATCGGCATTCACACATATAATAGGTAATAACACCACATTGAGCACCACACCGGAGGTCAGCAGTGGAGCAGGCGATCCCTCAGATGATCAGATTCCATCCGATGAGTTATCTACCGAAGAAACCGATACAGCCACGGAATCGATACAACCTGCTGAGCTCAAGATCACTGAAAAGCGTATTACCACTAATAACTTTGAGCAGTCTGACCCTGTTATTTATGGTAACAAAATCTTGTGGTATGATGAGCGCAATGGAAATGGGGATATCTATATGTACGATTTTTCTACTAAAAAAGAAACTCAGATATCTATTATTGATGCAGAAGGGACATTTGCTCCTGCAATCTACGGTGACAAGATTGTCTGCATGGGTTATCGCGGTGAACCCTATGAAGGTTACGACATTTATACGTACGATATTTCCACTAAAAAGGAAAAAAGGATAACTGACGACTCAGCAGTTTTCTCTGCTCCTGCAATATACGGGGACAGAATAGTGTGGGAAGATAATCGCCAATATGGATCCACTGGAATGGACGATATCTACATGTACAACTTATCTACTTCCAAGGAAACCCGGATCACTAATAGCGGATCTGCAAACTATCCTGCTATCTACGATAACAGGATAGTATGGGTAGACTCTCGCAATGGATATACTGATGTCTACATGTACGATATATCTACTAAAAAGGAAACTCAAATTACTAACAATGAATCAAAGAAGATGTATTCTGTTATCTGCAGTGACAGAATAGCGTGGATGGATAATCGTAATGGAAGCTGGGATATCTACATGTATGATCTTTCCACTAAAAAGGAAACTCCGATCACAAATCATGAAACTACCTGTTATCCTGAAATCTATGGTGACAGAATAGTGTGGTCTGATGTTCGCAATGGAAACTGGGATATCTATGTGTACGATTTAGCCACTCACCAAGAAAGTCACACTACTGATAAATCCGATCAGTACGATCCAGAGATCTATGGTGACAGGATAGTATGGACAGATATGCGCAATGGAAATCGCGACATTTACATGGGTACCCTTTCGAAAAGCTCTCCAGTTGCTGCATTTTCTGCAGCTCCAACTACAGGAAAAGCACCACTGAAGGTTAAGTTTACTGACACAAGCACAAGGACACCTACTAAATGGATATGGGACTTTGGAGACGGATCAAAGTCATTCCACCAGAATCCAACTCACAAGTATTCAAAAGCAGGAGTATATACTGTTAGCTTAACAGCAAAGAATGCTGCAGGTAGTAACACGGTAACAAAAACAGAATATATAAAAGTGATAACAAAACCAGTTGCTGCCTTTTCAGCCTCTTCTACTTCAGGAAAAGTACCACTGAAGGTTAAATTTACTGACACAAGTACAGGAATACCTGCTAAATGGGTATGGAAATTTGGAGATGGGTCAAAGTCATACCACCAGAATCCGGTTCACAAGTATTCAAAAGCAGGAGTATATACTGTTAGCTTAACAGTAAAGAATGCTAAAGGCAGTAACACGGTAACAAAATCAAAGTATATAACCGTGACAGCAAAACCAGTTGCTTCATTTTCTGCATCTCCAACCTCCGGAAAAACCCCATTAAACGTTAAATTTACTGACAAAAGTACAGGGTCGCCGACCAAATGGAAATGGGATTTTGGAGACGGAACAAAGTCATTCCACCAGAATCCAACGCATAAGTATTCAAAAGCAGGAAAATACACAGTAACACTCAAAGTAACCAATGCTGTAGGCATCAACACAGCAACAAAATCAAAGTATATAACCGTGACAGGAACTTCTCAAGCTCCGACTGCAGATTTCTGGGGCTGGCCATTATCAGGAAAAGCTCCGCTAAAGGTAAAATTTACGGAGACGAGCAAAGGATCGCCAACCTCATGGAAATGGGATTTCGGAGATGGTAAATATTCAACAGAAAAGAGTCCAACACACACATATTCATCTGCAGGAACTTACACGGTTAAACTCATAGCAACAAATGAAGCAGGAAGTAGTACAAAATCAAAATGGAAATATATAAAAGTGGCAAAGTGACTGCAACTTTGAAAACGGTTGTAAACCTTCTGGGGTTCTTCAGTTTCAGGTAAAGATGAAAAATGTAGTAATACAAAAACAAAAGTCATTTGTGGATGTTAAGTATCTAAAAATGAGCTTGAGATTCAAAAGTAGATATAAATGTTCAAAGGTAGAGAGGAGTGGGGGCTTATTAATCGAATCTCGCGAAAAGGATATACTCAGGTAAGTCTGAAATATCCTAGGTGGTTCGATTCCAAAATAGATTATTTATTTCCTGGAAAAATCCATGATCCCAGTTTCTATTCAAAAGTCAAGTTTTATGAACCTATTTCGGAATCAAAGTACTAAAAGGTCTTGCTAATGGATATTCAATTTCACAAAAATCTAAGTAATTAACATTCTTTTTTGAACTTTTGTGAATATTTATACTTTTATTTTACATATAGATAATATATTTTCATTATTTTTTAAACAGATATTAGATTATAAAATCACTTTTCCCTGTATAAAATCTAAAAATATCAACTTTTATAAATATAAGATCTAAAAGAAAAAATTTAAGTATAATCTCTAAATTTTTACTAATTGAATTAAAATTCTCAAATATAACGTTAGAGATGATAATATGAATAAACCAATGACCTTTTGTACTACAAGCTTAATTTTAATAGCCTTCGTTTTGTGTTTGTTTTTGTCTACGGCATCAGCAGATACAGCGGAAAGTGTTTTGCCTACAATCACTGAAACCCGAATAACCACCAGTGGATCAGCTAGTGATCCAGATATATATAATGATATAATAGCATGGGTCGACTATCGCAATGGAAACAACGATGTCTACATGTACAATATCTCTACCAAAGAGGAAATTAAGATTCCCACCAATGGATCTGCAAATTGTCCATGTATCTACGGTGATAAAATAGTGTGGGAAGACGATAGCCACATGCTTCCATCTTGGGACTTATCCGATATACATATGTACGATCTCTCTACTAAAAAGGAAACTCAGATTCCCGCCCGTCTTGAGGAATTCGTGGCAGAGGGGCAACCTGATATTTATGGCGACAAGATTGTGTGGCAAGATCTTTACGATGAGGATTGGGGTGTTTCTATGTATGATCTTTCTACTAAAGAGGAAACTTTGATCAGCCACGATGCATTGTGTCCTGCTATCTACGGTAACAGAATAGTATATTACGTATCCCACCCTCGCAAAGGGACTGATTCGAATATTTACATGTATGACCTCTCCACTAAGAAGGAAACTCAGATAACCACCAGCGGATCCGCTGACTGTCCTGCTATATATGGTAACAGGATAGTATACTCTGATGACCGCAAAGGAAACTATGACATCTATATGTATGATCTTTCTACTAAAAAGGAAACCCAGATAACCAGCAGTCCAGATAACCAGGTGTCTCCTGATATCTATGGTAACAGGATATTGTGGAAGGATGATGGTGGGGAGGACGATGGTGGGGAATATCATGGTATCTACATGTGCGATCTTTCCACTAATCAGAAATTTAAAATTACCAGCCGTGGAAGTAAAAGTGATCCTGCTATCTATGGTAACACAGTAGTATATACCGATGATCATAATGGAAAGTCCGATATTTACATGAGCACTATTTCAAGCAAAGGACCAGGATCAGTACCACCCGTTGCTGCATTTTCTGCAGCTCCAACTACAGGAAAAGCACCACTGAAGGTTAAATTTACTGACAAAAGCACAGGAACACCCACAAAGTGGATATGGGACTTTGGAGACGGATCAAAGTCATTCCACCAGAATCCAACTCACAAGTATTCAAAAGCAGGAGTATATACTGTTAGCTTAACAGTAAAGAATGCGGCAGGTAGTAACACAGTAACAAAAACAGAATATATAAAAGTGATAACAAAACCAGTTGCTGCCTTTTCAGCCTCTTCTACTTCAGGAAAAGTACCACTGAAGGTTAAATTTACTGACACAAGTACAGGAACACCCACAAAATGGAAATGGGACTTTGGAGATGGATCAAAGTCATACCACCAGAATCCGACTCACAAGTATTCAAAAGCAGGAGTATATACTGTTAGCTTAACAGTAAAGAATGCTAAAGGCAGTAACACGGTAACAAAATCAAAGTATATAACCGTGACAGCAAAACCAGTTGCTGCCTTCTCTGCATCTCCAACATCAGGAAAATCTCCATTAAACGTTAAATTTACGGACAAAAGTACCGGAACGCCAACGAAATGGAAATGGGATTTTGGAGACGGAACAAAGTCATTCCACCAGAATCCAACGCATAAGTATTCAAAAGCAGGAAAATACACAGTAACTCTTAAAGTAACCAATGCGGCAGGCATCAACACAGCAACAAAATCAAAGTATATAACCGTGACAGGAACTTCGCAAGCTCCGACTGCAGATTTCTGGGGCTGGCCATTATCAGGAAAAGCACCATTAAAGGTAAAATTTACGGAGACTAGCAAAGGATCGCCAACCTCATGGAAATGGGATTTCGGAGATGGAAAATATTCAACAGAAAAGAGTCCAACACACACATATTCAGCAGCAGGAACTTACACGGTTAAACTCATAGCAACAAATGAAGCAGGAAGTAGTACAAAATTAAAATGGAAATATATAAAAGTGGCAAAGTGACTGCTACTTTGAAAACGGTTGTAAACCTCCTGGGGTTTTTTCATTCCCAGGTAAAGATACAAAATGCAGTAATACAAAAACAAAAGTCATTTGTGGATGTCACAGTATCTAAAAAATGAAATCGCAAAACCCGTTGCTGCATTTTCTGCATATTTTACCTCAGGAAAAGCACCATTAACTGTCGTCTTTACTGACAAAAGTGCAGGTTTACCAGAAAAGTGGAAATGGAGTTTTGGAGACGGAATAACTTCAAGAGAACAGAATCCAAAGCATCAGTATTCACAGGAAGGAAACTATAAGATTACACTTACGGTGACCAATGTTGCAGGCAGCAGTACCGTAACAAAAACAAATTACATAAAAGTGACAACAAATACAAAACCAAGTATATACTCTGAAAGCAAAATAAATCCTTAAACCGAAAAACTGGATAAAAAATCAAGTCTAAAGCGTATGTATGATCATCAATCAGATCTGATAAAAAGGCGAAAGTAATCCTTTTGTCAGATTTGAATATTTTTTCACAATTTTCAATAACTGATCTTAAAATTCAGCTCTTTAGCTTTTTAAGCTAATTTGAAATGTTCTCCGTTCTATCCTTACTTTTTGCGTCAAGGCATCTAATATTAAAAAATCGTAAGTATTTTATATAGGGACTCTAAATTCATTTAAAGACAATTAAAACTAATTATGGTTTAATATAATATAATTTTTAATGTTTTCGGGTTGCTCATCAATGGTGGCCGGTTGCAAGCAGGATCAATGTTTAGTTTACCACTGCTCTATTTCGGCAATTCCTGAGAATAATAAGCACTAAAAGAAATGGAAAAGGGGAAGAAAAAGTGAAAATGAAAGAAAAAGAGTGTTCAATAGCTTTAGCTTTAACGTTTATAATTTTATTTTTGATTTTTGTTTCATCTACGGCATCGGCACTCCAAACCGAAACAGATCCTCCTAACTTCACCGTACCAGAAATCACAGGTGGAGCGGGAGACTCTTCCGATGACAAAGTTGTTTTAAATGAGTTATCTACAGAAGAAAACAATGTAACTACAGAATCTATACAAGCTGCCGCGCTTAAGATCACTGAAAAGCGTATCATCACCAGTGCAGCAGAGCAGTATTCCCCTGCTATCTATGGTAACAAAATTGCGTGGGAAGATACTCGTAATGGAGAAGCTAATGCCTATATGTACAATCTTTCTACGAAAAAGGAAACTCAGATACCTATTGATGCAGAAAGGACATGGTATCCTGCAATCTACGGTGACAAGATTGCCTGCATGGGTTATCGCGGTGAATACAACTATGAAAACTATGAAGATTGCGACATTTATACGTACGATATTTCCACTAATAAGGAAAAAAGGATAATTGACGACTCATTAGTTTACTCTGCTCCTGCAATATACGGGGACAGAATAGTGTGGGCAGATTATCGTCGAGATGGACTCTTTGAAATGAACGATATCTACATGTACAACTTATCTACTTCCAAGGAAACTCGGATCACTAATAGCGGATCTACAAACTGTCCTGATATCTACGGGAACAAGATAGTATGGTTAGACTGTCGCAATGGATATTCTGATGTCTACATGTACGATATATCTACTAAAAAGGAAACTCAAATTACTAACAATGAATCAAGTAAGAGGTTTCCTGCTATCTACGGTGACAGAATAGTATGGGTGGATTCTCGCAATGACGATGGAAACTACGATATATTCGATATATACATGTATAACTTATCCACTCGCAGAGAAACTCAGATAACCACTACTGGGTCAGTGGGAGAAGGTCTTGATATTTATGGGGACAGGATAGTGTGGACGGACTCTCGCAATGGAAACTGGGATATCTATGTGTACGATCTAGCCACTGGTCAGGAATGTCACACTACTGATAAATCAGATCAGTACGAGCCAGAGATCTATGGTGACAGGATAGTATGGACAGATATGCGCAATGGAAATGCTGATATCTATATGGGTATCCTTTCGAAAAGCTCTCCAGTTGCTGCATTTTCTGCAGCTCCAACTACAGGAAAAGCACCACTGAAGGTTAAGTTTACTGACACAAGTACTGGTTCCCCAACTTCTTGGAAATGGGACTTTGGAGATGGATCAAAGTCATACCTCCAGAATCCAACTCACAAGTATTCAAAGGCAGGAACATATACTGTAAACTTAACAGTAAAGAATGCTGCGGGCAGTAACACGGTAACAAAAACAGATTACATAGTAGTAGTCTCAAAACCTACTGCTGCATTTTCTGCAGAACCCACCGAAGGAAAAGCACCATTAACGGTTGCCTTTACTGATCAGAGTTTAGGAAACCCCACGAAATGGAAATGGAGTTTTGGAGACGGAACAATTTCAAGAGAACAGAATCCAGAACATCAGTATTCACAGGAAGGAAAATATAAGATTATACTTACAGTAAGCAATGCGGCAGGCAGCAGTACCGTAACAAAAACAAATTACATAAAAGTGACAACAAATACAAGACCAGGTATATACTCTGAAAGCAAAATAAATCCTTAAACCGAAAAACGGGATAAAAGATCGAGTCTAAAGGGTATATACAATCATCAATCAAATATGATAAAAAGGCGAAAGTAATCCTTTTGTCAGATTTGAGAATTCCTTTTTTACAATATTAAATAGCCGGTCTTAAAATTCAGCTCTTTAGTTTTTTAAGCTAACTTGAGGTGTTCTTCGCATTCTTCATACTTTTTAGGTCAATATATCTAATATTAAAAAATCCCAAGGTATTTTATACAGGATCTTAGCATTCATTTAATAACCATTCCAATTAGTTGGGGTTTTAAACAAGAAATTTTTGTATTTTTCAGTTTTTCTGGCAATGGTAGCCTATTGCAATCAAAATCGATGCTAGATATATCAATGCCTGGTTTCAGCAATTGTTTAGAACAGTAACACTAAAAAAATGGAAAAGAGGAAGAAAAATGAAAAAGAAAGAAAAAGCGTATTCAATAGCTTTAGCGTCAACATTTATTATATTTTTAATTTTGGTTTCATCTGCGACAGCGGCACCGATTAATGGAAGAGATCACAAATTCACCGTACCAGAAATCACCGGCAGATCAGGAGACTCTTCCAATGACACAGTTGCTTTAAATAAGTTATCTACAGAGGGAAATCTTACAACCCCAGAATCTATACAAGCTACCGCGTTAAAGCTCACTGAAACTCCAATCACCACCAATAAATTGGAACAGTGGGATCCTATTGTCTATAATAACAAGATAGTGTGGTATGATAATCGCAATGGAAACTGGGATATTTACATGTATGATCTCTCCACTAAAAAGGAAACTCAGATCACTACAAATGTATCAGATCAGTATAGCCCCTACATTTACGGTAACAGGATAGTGTGGGTAGATGAGCGAAATAGAAACCCTGAAGACATCAGTGGAAACTCTGATATATACATGTATGACCTTTCCACTAAAAAGGAAACTCAGATCACAAACAATGAAGGATATCTGTGGAGCTCCTCAATCTATGATGACAAGATGGTCTGGACAGCTTGTCCCTACGGCGACCTCTCCGATTTTTACGATATTTGCATGTACAACGTTTCCACCAAAAACGAAAAAATGATAACTGACAACGGATGCTCATATTATCCTGCAATCTACGGTAACAAAATAGTATGGGTAGACTATCGCAATGGCTATACTGATGTCTACATGTACGATATATCTACTAAAAAGGAAACTCAAATTACTAACAATGAATCAGAGAAGATGTGCCCTGCTATCTATGGTGACAAAATAGTGTGGATGGATTCCCGCAACGAAAACTGGGATATCTACATGTATAACCTTACCACTAAAAAGGAAACTCAGATCACCACCGGTCCATCAGATTCACTTTATCCTGCAATATACGGTGACAGAATCGTGTGGAATAATAATCGCAAAGGAAACTGGGATGTCTACGTGTATGATCTAGCCACTGGTCAGAAATGGCATACTACTGATAAATCAGATCAGTACTATCCTGCAATCTATGGTGACAGGATAGTATGGACAGATATGCGCAATGGAAATCCTGATATCTATATGGGTACTCTTTCGAAAAGTTCTCCGGTTGCTGCATTTTCTGCATCTCCAAATACAGGAAAAGCACCATTAAATGTTGCCTTTACCGATACAAGCACCGGCTCCCCAACTTCCTGGTTCTGGAACTTTGGAGACGGATCAAAGTCATTCCTCCAGAATCCGATCCACAAGTATTCAAAAGTAGGAAAATATACTGTTAGCTTAACGGTAAAGAACGCTGAGAGCAGTAACACTGTAACAAAGAAAGATTATATAAATGTAGTAACAAAGCCGGTTGCTGCATTTTCTGCATATCCAACTACAGGAAAAGCGCCATTAAATGTTGCCTTTACGGATAAAAGTACGGGAATACCGACTAAATGGAAATGGAGTTTTGGAGACGGAACAATTTCAAGAGAAAAGAATCCAAAACATCAGTATTCACAGGAAGGAAACTATAAGATTACACTTACGGTGACCAATGTTGCAGGCAGCAGTACCGTAACAAAAACAAATTACATAAAAGTGACAACAACCACAAGGCCGGGTATATATTCTAAAAGCAAAATAACTCCTTAAACCGAAAAATGAAATAAAAGATCAAGGTTAAAAGGATATGTATGATCATTGCTCAAATCTGATAAAAAGGAGAAAGTAGTTCTTTTGTCAGATTTGAGAATTATATTTTTACAATTTTTTAATAACTGATATTAGAATCTACTTATATTATATATTTTAAGCCAATCTGATATGTTTTCCGCTGTCTTCTCACTTTTTATACCAAGATACCTAATATAAAAAGATTTTAAAGTATTTTATAGGAGGACATGTTGTTTATATAATGACCATTGTAAATAGTTAGAATTTTAAGCAAGAAATTTTTGACATTTTTCAGTTTTTTAATAATGGTATAGCCAGTAGCATGTGAAATATTTAACTCTCTAAAAAATGAGCATATTATATTGAAAAATAAGTAAAAAGGTTAAGCATAAAAATAAGTGCAGAACTTAGACATGAATCTATACCGAAACTCACAATTTGATTTTTGAATCTCAGATTTGGAACAGTTAATTGAATGTATGATCATAGAAAAATGATCATGAAAATTCGTGAGTATTCAGAATAAAAAAGGTTTAGGATAGGTTCATAAAACTGATGCATAAAAAAGCGAAAACTATCATTAGAGGAGTTCCATAGCCTGATACGGTTTGATAAATTTAAATATGTAAAAAGTAAATATTATATATGAAATTTTTTAACATAGCTATTGGGACAACAAATCTGTTTCATAATAAATGTGAATACAGATATAGGTGCGCTGGGTATAAAGTTGATTCTTACACATGTACAAAAACATTGGATAAAAACTACTGTGGAATTTATAATTATTTTTTACAAGAAGCCTCTGAAATTTTAAATACAGAACTAGAATAGAATTATTCAGAGTTATTAGGTTACGCTGACAAACTTCTGTTTTTTGTTTTGCTGTGAATTAACTAGTAAAATATCAAACTGAAGAACAGGAGCTTTATCCCTTTTATCGTATTTGAAGGCCATTATTTTAAATGCAGTCTAAGTAACTGACTGTTCAAGGAATTATTAAAACCAAAAAACTTAAGAAAAATCACTAAAAGTTGACGAAACATTATTTTACGAAAAAGAATAATGAAGCACCTTATGCTCACCCTAGGGATAGTAAATACCTACGATAAAATCAAAGTTCTAGATGCTCATTATCGAGCAATAGCAAGAGCTGCTCCGATCTGCCATGCTTTTGGATTCCACCTTGCCCTTTACGATTTTCCTTTTAAGATGACCGCAGAAGAACTGGTAGCTTATGTGATGGAAAAAACCACAATAGGAGAATCGGGAAGTTATCTCAAAATCCTTTATGAAAAAAACTACCTGTCAGTATCCGATCTTCCAAAAAAAGGGTTCCCTTCCCAGTTTGGGGAAATCGTAATCACTACCTCAAAACCGGATCCCAAAAAACAGGTTCCACCCATAAAGATTGCAGAGGAAGCTCTTCGAAACCGTTCATTTCTATTTCTTGTAGGGCTCGGGCACAAAGGACTTCCAAAAGAGCTTTTCGAGAGAGGAAAATACCATCTTGACATTACCTGCAAAGGGCTTTCTCTTGAGACCTGCACTGCCATAGGGGCAATTCCTGCTCACCTTTCAGGGCTCATGGAAAATATTGAAACTAAAAAATAATCTAATTTTATAAATTTTAAAAATTATGAAAATTGTGAGTTCTTCCAATCGTTTGGTCAAAAAATTTAACTCAATTTCAAAAATTTAAAGTAGATCTAAAAGAAATTCCGGAACCAATATATATTACGATTGACAATTAATACTTGTTGTGGGTAAGAACAACGCTTGCTGCGCTGTTGTGGGGTTTTTAGCCCATAGGGAATAGAATTCTGGCCTGCTCTCAGGTTTTATCCAGAACGATTGAAAAGTTCTGAGCCTTATTGCAGGAGTTTGTCCACAGGGATTTGGAGAATGACTTTGATTGAGCTTCCCTGGAGGGACTGAGAATTCTAACCTGCATTCAATTGCCGCTCCCGAAAAGGCTTGGAATTTTAACCCGAATTGCAGGGCTCTCGTATCCACAAGGACTGCTATGACCCACATGTAAGCGCAGGTTTTGAAGAGACAGGAGGAAATTTTATGAGTGAATTAATGCACGAACAGAGAAAAAGAAAAGAATATAGACGTAAGCACCAGGAAAATGGTTATCATGCCGTTGTAAAAGGCTGCACCGACAACCTGGACTCAGATGAACTAGACCTTTACCGCTTTCTGATAGGCGGGGTGCAGGGTAAATAACCTGCAAAACCTTTTTTTATTTCTCGTTCCTAAAAAAGAAGCATGTACGACGTATATGCGGTCCGTGAAGATTTCCCTGTTCTTAAAGAAGTCGTGTACCTTGACAGTACAGCAACTACTCAGACTCCAATACCTGCAGTTGAAGCCATGGTCGAGTACTTTTACAGGTATGCTGGAAATCACGGGAGAGGAGCCCATCGTCTTGCCAGGGAGGCTACAAACCGCTATGAAGATGCAAGGGAAACCGTTGCGAATTTCCTGAACGCAGAGCCTTCAAAGACCATTCTTACGAAAAATACCACTGAAGGGATCAATCTTATCGCAAACAGTTACCCATGGGAAGCCGGAGACCATATCGTTACAACTGCACTTGAACACCATTCTAATCTCCTTCCTTGGCTGCGCCTGCAGAAAAAAGGGGTAAAAGTTACGATTGTAAATCCGGACAGTAAAGGAAAAATCGATGTCTCTTCGATAGAAAAAGCCTTTACTGAAAAAACTAGACTGGTGGCCATAAATCAGATATCAAATGTCTTCGGTTCCGTCCAAGATGTAAAAACCATTACTAAACTTGCCCATCGATACGGTATAAAAGTCCTGGTCGATGGGGCTCAATCTGCAGGACATATGCCGGTCAGCCTTAAAGATCTGAACTGTGATTTTTTTGCAACTGCCGGACATAAAGGCCTGCTTGGGCCGCAGGGTACTGGCGTCCTCTATATCAAAGAACCGGATGTTCTCGATAGCGCCTCAGTGGGAGGAGGTACGGTTTCGGATGTTGAGGGACATACTTACGTTCTTGAACCTTCTCCTGCCTGTTTTGAAGCCGGCACTCCGAATATTCCTGGAGTTATAGGCTTAGGAAGAGCCGTCGAATATGTAGAAAAAATAGGGGTGCCGGAAATTGAGGCACATGAAATAAAGTTGTCCAGAGAAACTGCAAAAAGGCTTTCCGAACTCGAGCATGTAGAAGTATATGGGCCTGAAGACCGGGCAGGGATAGTGCCGTTTAATGTAAAAGGACTTCATGCTCACGATGTTGCTCTAATCCTTGACCAGACAAGGAAAATCTGTGTCAGGAGTGGACATCACTGTGCAATCCCAACTATTCGCTTCCTAAATGTAGACAGCACCGTAAGAGCTTCCTTTGCATTATATAATACCGAAGAAGAAGTGGATATACTGGTAAATGCAGTTGCAGGGCTTAAAGCACTCGTTTCTTAAATTCCCGCGTCTCATCATCCTGGTTCCGTCGCTCGAGTCTCGTCACCCGAGTACCGTCTCGGGAGGACGGAGCCCTTTTCGCTCGACACTTCGCTCAAGAGGGCTGAATTGTAGTGATATGGTTTAAATCAATACACAATTTTCAAGATGGCTACTCTTCATGAAAACTTCTCGGAGAGTCTCAAAAACCATTCAACAAGGAAATCGTTCAAGTTTATTTTTCCTATGATCTATAATTGAAATTGATGAATCTAATATACCGTTGCTTGAATTTGTATACCAGTGAATTTGATTTGGGAATTATAATAAACTTGTATGCGTTTGGAGTGCAAAATCAGGTATGACAAACATTAATGTAAATATATGTTTTAGATAGTTGAAGGGTAAAAGCATACCGATTTCTCGGTTCAACCGCGTAAGTCCTAAATAATATCAAAACTCATTGAGAAAAGTGATTAAAACTATGTCAGAAGTTAATTTTAATTCCAAGGCTTTTACATATGCAGATAATGCATTGGTTCAAAAGTCAGCCTCTGAAGTTCTCTTGAATTTATTATCAATTCAACCTGAAGAAGATGTACTTGATATAGGCTGTGGGCCAGGTCATATCACAAAAAAAATCGCAGAAATTACTAAAGGATCTGTACAGGGGATCGATGTTTCTCAAGGTATGATAGAACAGGCAGTAAGCTCCAACAAAGATCTTCCCAACTTAAAATATTCTGTCATGGATGCTGAAAATCTTGAGCTAAATACAAAATTTGATGTTATTGTGTGTAACTCGTGTTTTCAGTGGTTTCAAAAGCCAGAACAAGTATTAATGCGTTGTTTTAATGTGCTTAAGGAAGGAGGTAGAATAGGGGTACAGGCTCCAGCTACTCAATCTTATTGCCCTAACTTTATTTCAGCAATAGAAAAAATCCGTATGCATCCATGTACACGAGATGTATTTAATCACTTTAAAAGCCCGTGGTTTTTCTTTGACAGCAAGGATGAATATGAGCAACTTTTTAGAAATCATGGATTTGATATAATTTATAGCGAACTTCGTGAAGAGTCAAATCTCTTTTCTGTTGAACAGGCGTATAAAATATATCAATCAGGAGCCGAAAACGGTTACTTGAACCAATCTTTTTACACCGTAACTTTGACGGATAATTACATTAGTACTTTTCGTGAATTAGTTAAAGAAGCTCTTCAAGAACAGGCAGATAATTCAGGAATGATTAACTTAAAGTTTGAAAGAATCTATTTAGTTGCTAAAAAACAATGAATTTCCAGCCTTCTAATCCTTGCATGCTTACGTGACTGGGTTGCGTCTCTAAGTTATTGAACCGGAATTCTGAACGTAAATAATTCCTTTAAACTCCACATGTGATCAGTTATTTTTTTCATTCACTGATGGAGTTTTTTGAAACCATTTTCTCTTTTCATAGAGTCTATCCAAAAAGCCACTTTACTCTTAATTATAGGGAATTCTCAGAATTATTTTCATGATCATCAGATTGATTGATTATTCAAAATAAAAGGTATAAGAGGCAAATTTCAAGTTTTGGGATGAACTCATAGTCAATTTTCAGGAATCATATCCAAGTCCGTAGAATTTTTTTCTGAGGAATGTCAAGTCCAAAAAATGCTGTATCTCTGGTTTCACTAAAGTAATGCTTGCAGGTTTTACATTTAAGAAGTTCATAGTTATTTTTACCGCATCTTTCTTTAAGGACTATATCCCTTGGATTTTCATTCCATAATCAGGACAATCTTTATTAAATCCCCATACTTATGAGAAAATCTATTTCGGAAACTCAAGGACACGAACAATTTCTAAATTGGAAGCAAACTTATTAAACTTTTTTAAATAAACACGCAAGCAGTTTTCTCGTGAAAATGGTTTAGAATCAAGAAAAACAGCATACTGCGTTAGGAGATTTTGATTCGGATACCTTACCGTTTACCAGGGTTCATATTAAACATATAAAGTTTTTATAAGATGTTTATCTTATATGACCTAAGAAGAAACCTGAAGGCGAGAGTTTGAATGATGTAAAAGAAACGCTAGCGAAGAATAAGTTTATTTCGGGGTTATTGAGAAAAAAAAGTAACTACAACTCCATAGCTGAGGTTGTAAAAAAGGCTAGAGGCTACTTTGATAAGCCTTTGAGGACTCTACCAGCTTATGACCCGGAAAAAGAAGGACCTCTTGTAGATTTTATAGTGCCTGACGGGTTAAAAGAACTCGAAAGATACTGGCTTCAGGAACCTTACACTTTTGTATCAATTCTGGAAGACCGTAGATCAACATATTACAGGCTTATTGAACCTTCTCTTACTAAATTTGAAAAAGAACTGCTTGCAAGAATTTATGAAGATTTTCAAGATATCCTGATTCTTGGGTCTACGCATTCCAGATCTGAAAAGGATGCGTTTCTCGTAGATAGAGCCCTTTTTCTTCTTGAACGTTATAAAGCTGACATTTCGAAAGCCACACTTCTAAAAATTATGTATTATCTTAGAAGAAACCTGCTAGGCTACGAGAAAATCGATCCTCTCTTTTATGATCCTTATATAGAGGATATTTCATGTGATGGGGTGAGAGTCCCTCTCTATGTTTATCATAACAGATATCTCAATGTTGAATGTAATATTACTTTTGAAGAAGAGGAACTTGATGCCCTTGTAATCAAGATGTGCCAGTTGAACAATAAACACATTTCTGTAAGCCAGCCAATCGTGGATGCAACAATCCAGGATGGTTCAAGACTTCAAGCTGTTTTAGGAAGAGAGATTACTCCCAGAGGCAGTTCTTTTACTATTCGTAAGTTCAGAAAAGATCCAATGACTCCTATAGACCTGCTTGGCTATAAGACGTGTGACCTTGATATGCTTGTATATTTCTGGATGGTTATCGAAAACGGCCACAACATGCTTTTTGCAGGGGGAACAGCGTCAGGAAAAACGTCTATACTGAACGCTACATCCCTGTTCATGCCTTCTACAACGAAGATAGTCTCGATCGAAGATACAAGGGAACTTTTACTCTACCATAATAACTGGGTTTCCGGGGTTGCAAGAGAGGGGTTTGCTGCAGACTCTTCGGGAGAAATTACCATGTACGACCTTTTGAGAGCAGCTCTCAGACAGCGTCCAGATTATATTATTGTGGGTGAAGTGAGAGGCAGTGAAGCTCTTACTCTTTTCCAGGCAATGTCAACAGGACATGCAACAAGCTCAACAATGCACGCAGGAGATGTACAGACCGTTGTAAACAGGCTCACCCACGAGCCAATAAACGTGCCTCATGTTATGCTGCAGTCTCTTAATGTGCTCTGTATTCAGGAGCAAGTGTACATAGAAGAAAAAAGAGTTAGACGAACCCGCAGTCTTGTAGAAGTCCTGAATGTCGATCCTGAAACAGGAGATCTGGGTATAAATGAGCTTTTCAACTGGGAACCTTTAGAAGACTGCTTCATTAAGGTAGGGGATTCTCATATTTTACAGGAAATTATGACTGTAAGAGGATGGAATACCAGTCATTTGATAAACGAGATGGAGAATCGGAGAACAATTTTGGCTTATATGTATGAAAAAAGCATAAGGAACTATGTTCAGGTGTCCATTGTAGTTCAGGCATACCAGACTCATCCAAAGATGGTTATGGAAGCTATAGAAAACGATACTCTAGAGAGTATGATACAGAGTATGGCTGCTTAAGAGCAAGCCTTTTAAAAAAAGGCTTGAGCGAAAACTCCAGTAACGATATAGTCGGCGTGATCAACCAGCACAACGGTTGCAGCTTAACGGTTGCCGTACAGGAATATGGTTGTTTAAGAGGGGGAATATGACTTATACTATTCTGGATGAACTAGCATACCGATTTTATGGGGACTTCTTCTATAAAAATAAAGCATATTTTCAGGATTTAAAGGTAAAAATACGTCATTCTCATATCTCTATGTCAGTAGACCAATATCTGGCTTCTACCTTCATGTACTCTGTAATTTTAGGAATTGCTGCAGGACTCTTTGGCTTATGGCTGGGACTAAAAATCTTTGGGAATCCGGTTTCCCGACTTAGCCTTTTTGTAGACCCTGAACGTGCCGACATTGCAGGCGAATATGTATATCCTCTTGCGCTTCTAGTTGGCCTTATACTGTTTCTTGTAAGTTTTTTTACCGTATTTCTCGTAGCATATATCTATCCTTATTTTCAAGCAAATAACCGGCAAGCTTCTATCGATAAATCCATGCTTCCGGCAATAACTTACATGTATGCCCTGACAAAAGGAGGCATGTCAATCTATGACGTTTTCCGGTCTTTGAGCAGGTACAGCTATATATTTGGGGCAACGGCGGAAGAAATCTCCTATGTTGTAAGAGATATGGACTATCTGGGAAAGGATTTCATAACTTCGCTTAAAATTGCCAAGGAACGCACTCCTTCTGAAATTTTCAAAGACTTCGTTGATGGGTTGATTATTGTTTCAAGCAGCGGAACCATAACCGAATATATCAAAAATAAGTCCGAGCAATATCAGGGTCTAGCCGAGATGGCGAATAGAAACCTGTTACAGAGACTTGATGTACTTGCCGAAATCTACGTGACAGCCCTTGTTGCAGGCCCTCTTTTTGTAATGGTAACCCTTGTTGTGCTACAGTTTTTCCGCCCGGCTTCAGCTCAGATCCTTTACATGCTTATTTATGTAATATTACCTCTTGCAACCCTGTTTTATTTGGTACTTCTCGATACTGTGGGAGAACTCTCCATTGATCCGAAAAAAGGTGATGTTCGCAGTTTTACAATAAACCTTTCCGATATCCAAGAAATTGACTCAGGGCTTACTGAAGAGGTGGAACAAAAAAGGAAAAAGACGTACATGCTGTACAGGGGGTTTTATAAGCTCAGAGACATGGTGCTTAACCCTTACAGGACTATCCTGAATGAGCCAAGATACACGTTTTTCTTCGGAGTTCCGCTTGGATTGTACTATCTTACCCAACTTCCGAGAAGACTTAGAAACAGCCTCTTTTCTAGTTATCATCACCTGAGTATAAGTTTTGACCATGTCTCTGACAGTGCTATAAAGCTAGTTACTGCTGTCGATGATTATTTTGTTATCTTTATTGTTGTTGCCCTGATTCCTTTTATAATTTTTTATGAAATAAAGGCGTGGCGAATGCGCAAAATTGATGAGAAAATGCCCGATTTTTTGAAAAGCCTTTCCAGCATGAATGAATCGGGGATTATGCTTGCAAACTCCTTAAAAATAATAGCCGACTCCAAAATGGGAATTCTCAGTAAAGAACTTAAAAAGTTAAAGGAAGACCTTTCATGGGGCACTTCCACCTCTAAAGCTCTTATGAACCTTGAGAACAGCATCAAAACGCCTTCTTCAAGCCGGATTCTCCACATTCTCGTAAAAGCAAATGAGTCTACAAGTGACCTTAAAAACGTACTATCGATTACTGCTAAACAGGCTAGAAATGATGAGGATATGAAAAAAGAGCGCTCATCAGCAATGATAGTCTACGTTATTACAATCTATGTAGCCTTTTTCGTTTTCCTGTTCATAGTTTATATCCTTGCTACTAACTTCTTTCCACAAACGGCTTCTTTTTCCACCTCTTCACAGGGAATGGGTGGAGTCAGCGGATATTTTAATGTAGAAGAGTACAGTATGCTCATGTTCCACTCTGCCCTGGTACAGGCTTTCACTTCCGGGATTGTTGCCGGGAAGATGGGGAAGGGCTCGGCGTATCTGGGCCTGAAGTACAGCGTAAGCATGATAATAATAACTTACGTGGCTTTCACCATGTTTGTTTGATTTATGTAGAGAAGTTGGGGGATATATCCAAAAAGCCCTCAATTTTATTCTCTAGTTTTAAATTACCAGCCTGGACCAGGAGAATTTAAACCTCAATATCGAGAAAAAAGCTCTTAAATGAAAAATAATTAATCTTGATCCCACTTTAAGCCTGCTTATTTTTCTTATGCATTTGTTTTCCTGGTTTAGTATAGTGGCTTATTCATAATTAGTAAACTGAGAGTTTGAGTTTATCCGGCGACTATTTGTTTTTGGTTCAAAATCTGTTTTCGTAGACCATCACGTTAGACCATCATGTAATGAAAAGAACTATTTATAATTTCATTTGTTACTTCCAAGGTAATTGTACTCTTTCAGAGAGCTGTCTACGTTTTCTCACATTCTACAACAATATTAAATTTTGTGATGCTTCCTGTCCTGACCTTATCGGCTTTCATTGAACTGTTTCATCAGAATGTTTCCGGCATAATATCTATTTCTTTCGACATCTCATTAACATACTTTCGATATCCTACAAGTTCTGCAATCAGGTAATTTCTTGCTTCAGACAACTCACGGATAAACGCATTCCGACGAGAAAGCATTGCTGTAGCATCGGTTACTGACATTTGATCTTTCTATTCTTTGAAGTAATCTCGTGAAAGAGATTCTATGGCATCTCTAAGTTTACACAATGTATCTTTCATTAAAAAATCACATTCTTCTATTGAATTTGTAATATATTCTTCAGTATATTCGCTTGTATTCTGATTCTTTTCAAATGCTGTATATGAAGAGTGCATCACTATACTTGCTGTTTCATCAATTGTTATATATTACTATCCAATGGGAAGTTAGCCATAATATAGAAATATATTACAATATATACAAAGTTTTCCATGGATTCGATTCAAATTTAAGTCATCTATCAAAGCAAAATGTTGTAACAAGATGAGGGTAATATATTAATTGGGCACCAGAAGGATTTACTAATGAATTTTTAGACTTTCTTTAGCTTCCTCCATTGCCGGACTTGAGAGATTACACAGAAGGAACAATAGAAGATACCAAAATTCCCGAAATGGCAGAAAAACTCGGTCTCCTATCCTCCAAAAAGAAATCTAAAGTTCCTGAGCTGCCCACGTTGGTAGATCTTAGAAGCTGGTGTTCACCGATTGAAAATCAGATGGATCTGGGTTCTTGTACTGCCCACGCGAGCGTAGGAGTGATTGAATACTTCCAGAGTCGGGCCTTTGGAAAATACATGACGGATCAAGGCTTTTTGTTTACAAGACGACAAGAAACCTGATGGGCGTTAAAGGAGATACCGGAGCCTGGCTCCGAGATACTATGGCAGCCCTTGTTCTTTGCGGGACCCCTCCTGAGAAATATCACCCTTATATTGACAGAAAAATCCCGGGCCCGGCAGGGGAACCAACCTTTGATGAAGAAACCTCGAACTTTGTATATTCGCTTGCCGATAATTTTGAAGCCCTGAAATATTTCTGCCATGACCCACAGAGGGTATGAACACCCTGCCTTCAGATGTTCTTTTTAGCGTGAAAAAGTACCTTGCGGCAGGAATACCTTCAATGTTTGGTTTCTTTGGTTTTCCCTCTTTCAACGATACAGATGGTAAAAGGTGGAATCCCCTTCCCAGGTCCCAAAGAACAGGCAATATGGGGCCATACAGTCGTTGCTGTCGGATATGACGATGATATGAAAATCAAAAACACCTAAGCAACAAGGAAACCACTGGTTCCTTCCTGACTCGCAACTCATGGGGCACAGGCTGGGGAGATCAGGGATATGGCTGGCTGCCCTATGAATATGTCCTGAGTAAGTTCGCAGTGGATTTCTGGTCTCTTATCTCAGTGAACTGGATTGACACAGGAAATTTCGGACTTAAACTCTGACGGCTCCACACCATTGAGGCACACAATAGGGATTTAAAAACAAGTAATTGAGACCGTCTTCGATATTCAGCTCTTCGATATTCAGCAATTCTATGTCAGCTTAGTAGTTAACATCTAAAAAACAAGATTTCGTCCTCTGCAATGCTGGCTTGCAACTGGCACCTAAAACACTGAATTATATAACAGAAGCTAAAGTTTATTTTTATATTACGTTTATATAAATAATCACATATGCAAGAAGAAAGCAAAAATGCCCGGACCTTCAAGGAACTTAAATGGAGTGACCTTCAGGATTGGGCTGGAGGAAAAGCCACTGCAAAGGGGATCAAGTATCAGGAAGAGAAGCGGGTGAAAGAACTCAAATGCACTTCCTCATGCAGCCTAGTCGCGCGGGTAGAGGGAACAATAGAGTATTTCACTGAAGTTTCCCTGAAAAACGGGAAACTGAGTTCTATCTGTACCTGTCCTGTCGGGCATGACTGCAAACACGGAGTTGCAGCCGTACTTGAATATCTTGACCTTATTGAGCAGGGAGAAGATGTGCCGGTTGTTACTGAGGAAGACATCCTTATTAAAAGATCCAGACGAGGATTTGCAGGAGCCGGAGTTTCTGAAGCCTACGAGGCCGAGGCATCTCCACGGATTTTCCAGGAATATCTGGAAAAGCTGGAAAAACCGGAATTAATCGAGATACTGACAACGTTTGCAAAGAAAGATAACATGCTTGGCAGATATCTGAAGGACCGCCAGACCCTTGCCTCTGAAAATCCGGAAAGAGTTATTGGGGGTATCTATTCCGAGATGGACGAGCTATGGAGAGAATTAAAGAGTTCTGATTTCTGGACTTACGAAGGCGAAGAAATGCCTGATTTTTCAGAGGTACAGATTCGGCTGGAAAGCCTCCTTGATTCAGGGCATCCTGACGAGCTGCTCGATATTGGAAAAGAGCTTATGGATAGATATAAAGAAATTGAAGAATATGACGAAGGGGATATAGGAACACAAATCTCCGACTGCATAGATGTAGTGTTCAGGGCTTTATCCCAATCCTCTCTTTCTGCACATGAGAAAATGCTTTACGCCCTTGAGCTTGAGCTAAAAGACGATTACAACATTCTGAATGCACCCACTCTATGGAGAGAAGACCATACTCAGGAAGAGTGGATGCTATTTGCAGAAGCCCTGAAAGTCCGGTTCCAAGAAGCCGCAAAAGAAAAAGAAACAGACATCCTGTACGAGTCATCCTGGGAACGGGATTATGTTATTGACAGGCTTATCGATGCCCTGAGAAAAGCTGGTCATTCGGAAGAGATTATCCCGATCTCCGAGCTCGAAGCCGAAAGGACAGGCAATTATACAAGGCTTGTTAGAGAACTGCTCGATTCCGGGCAAAAAAAGAAAGCTGAAGAATGGATTTATAGGGGAATCAAGAAACTGAGAGAATATGATCCTGGCACCGCCTACGAGCTCTTGCAAACTCTTATTGAAATTAACGAGATAGAGGAAAACTGGTCTTTTGTAGCTGCTCTTGAAACAGAAGAATTTTTCAAATTTCCACAACTGTCCAGCTATATCAGGATGCAGAAAGCCGCTAAAAAAATAGGGAAATGGAAGGAAATCCGAGAGTCTGCCCTCCAGTATTTGAAAAACGGAAAATTGCCAGTCAACAAGCCTGAAGTTGCAGAAGAGCTTTCAATTCTTCCTGGCTCTCTCCCAAAAACAGGGCTGCTGGAATCAAGCTCGTTAAAAAAAATTAAACCTCCTGTCCTTGATCTGTTGATACAGATAGCTATTCAAGAAGATGATGCTGATGAGGTAGTTCACTGGTATGAAGAGTTTAAAAAAAGAAAAGGTGAAGCCGAGAAATCCGGACGATCCATCTTAGAAGAAGAAATTGCGAAAGCCGTAAAGGACAAATATCCTGAGGTTGCGATTGAAATCTGGAAAAACATTGCAGAAGATTTGATTTCCAAAGCAAAAGTAAGATCTTATGAAGTAGCATCAATATACCTTCGAAGAATAAAGGAGACGCTGGAATCTATTGGAAAGAAAGAAGAGTGGGAGGCATATCTTAAGCAGATTCGGGAAGTCAACAGGTTCAAAAAGAAGCTGCTTGAAATTTTGAATCGGCTGGAAAAATCCCGAATTATCAGCGAATGAAAAAAGAATGTAAAGAATATAAAGAGTATAAAGAAACTTTGTCGGTAAAATGAGGTGAGAAATTTGTACACTCAAATTTATATATATAAAATGATATAATTAAAAAATAGGTTCAGGCTAACCTGAACTTCAGACTCATATAGATTTCAGGCTTACCTGAATTTAAGACGTATCTGAACTTCAGACTAATCTGAATTTAAGACTTATTTGAACTTTAGACTTACCTGAACTTCAGACTAATTTGGACTCTAAATCCAGATGTGATTTTAAAATACTAATCTAAGGCACTGATCTGGATAGAGTAGTAGAAGAAATATATAAAAGAAGTTGGAAAAAATAAAGGAGCCATAAAATGCCAGCAAAAGTCAATAAAGAAGAGTGTACAGGCTGCGGAACTTGCGTGGACGAGTGCCCGGTAGAAGCAATCGTTATTGATGAGGAAGAAGGTTGTGCAGTTGTCGATGAAGATGAATGTGTCGAATGCGGAGCCTGTGAAGAAGCCTGCCCCAATGGAGCCATAACAAGCGAATAACCTGGAGAAGGTTGAATTCCACATTTTAAGTAGGTTCTGCAAACAAAATCCGATTATTCGGAAGAATGGGTACAAAGCTGGTCAATAAAAAAAAGTCGATCAACACTTGAAAGCTGCTTCCCATTTCGATTTTCTACTTTGTAAAGATCGCCGGTTTGCTCCGCTTGACGAAGGGAGGACTTTTGTTTCATATCCCATTACCCTCAAAATTGGTTCATACTCTCCGGATTTCTTGCCGTTAAAAAGAACCAGCTTAAGGTTCGGAGTCATATCTTTCAGCATTGAAAATTGGTTTATTTCTTCGTCCTTTATCTTTGTATCCTCGCTTCCTTCTCTTTTTCCGGCTTTGAAAACATCCCAAAGCCCTATTTTATTGCGTTTCAGGGTCTCAAGCCGATTTTGATAATTCATGTTCTGAAGGTCTTCTCTGATAATACTGCCAAGTAGTCTCCAGAAATCATTTCCCGGATGCCCGTAGTATTGATGCTTCCTTATAGAAACGTCGCTTGGAAGAGACCCAAGAATCAGGATTTCAGTATTTACGTCAATGACTGGTGGGAAACCTTGTTTTTTCATCGCTTAAATAAGCTGGAACTTAAGATTATTTCAAGCTTTGGGAACGAAAAAAACTAAATTAGCTAAAAATTGAACTGATGAAAAACTGAACTGATGAAAAACTGAACTGATGAAAAACTGAACTGATTGAAAACTGAACTGATGAAAAACTAAACTGATGAAAAAACTAGATTAGTTGGAAACTAAACTGTTTGAAAATTAAATTGGTTAAAAAATTAAATTTGAGTTATTTGTTCGGACAGGTCTTTGTAATAGTCAAAAAGTTCCTGCCCCCATACAAGGGCACTTTTCTCAAGACTTACCATCTCATGGTTATAGTACCTTCCTTCTTTAGAGATCATGGATAGGGAGATAAAGCGATCTGTAACAATACTGGAAGCAAGCTCAATTTTATGGTCGCAGACAAAAAGGTGCGCATTTTCCATGTTTAAGAACTCTTTCACATCTGCCCTGTAGTCAGAAATTAGTTTTTCACATATTTGCCTTTCCAAGACAAGTGAGACCTCAATACCTCTTTTTGCAAGATCCAGATATAGACTTGGATATCCGGGACGGAAAATTGAAGAAATCTCCATGACTGTCCTAGACTTGTAAAGGGGGTCCATAATTTCAGGAGGGTAATCAAAAATATGGGTCTTCCCAGGTAAAAGCTCTTTACAGCTACCAAGTTCTCCAATTCGGTCCAGCAATTGAGGAGGAAGAGTCCGCAAATTCTGCCTTGCCCAGTATTCATGGTTTTCGTCGAAAACCCGAAAAGTGGAGAGAAGAGGTTCCATTTTTGGGACAATAAGCTTTCCTTTTACAGAGAGACAATAACTGTCTCCTTTTTGCACCAGCAGCCCTTCTTTGAGCAGGATTCGGATCTGGGCCATTATAGGACTGGAACTGACTTGAAGCCCTTTCTTAATTTCTTCAATTGTCTTTGGCCCGTCCTTCAGGAGTAAAAGCAAATTTTTCCTCTTGTCCGAAAAAAAAATTGTATCTATTAACTGAAGTTCTGTACTCATTTAATTTAACCTCCAGAAAGGGATTCTGAAGCAATTCTGAAATTTGGTTGGAGATTCGATGATGGTTTACATCTAAACAAACTGCCTTACCAACCGCTTACAAATTGCCTAATAAACGACCTTGCCAACTGGTCTACAAACTACTTTTCAAATTGCATATAAGCAGCCTTGTAAACTGATTGCTTTATCTATCAGTGCAAGCTGAACATCATGGATTCCGGGAAAGCTTCGCTTTCGGCTGTACCAATCAAATTATCGATACATTGTTCGTTCTCGATCTGCCAGGCTCTTGATTTATAGAACTCAATAAGTTCTTTTGCCCAGATTATGGCCTCAGGTTCGGAACAGGACATATACTCGTAATAAAATCTCCCGTTGCTATCAAAGAGAGAAATTATCATTCCACGGTCTGAGACCATAAGTTCAGCCAGCTTGACCCCATCATTACATACAAAAAGCTCGGTGTTTTCCAGCGTGGCAAGTTTTCGTATCTTCTTTTCATAATTCTGCATAATTTTTTCGAGTACCGACTCAGTGAAAATAAGGGTAATATCTGACTCCAGCCTTCCAAGCCTTGTGTAAAGGGGAAGGAACTCAGGCCTGTAGAAGGACGAAAATACCATTAGATAACGTGATGAGGAAAAGAAATCCAAAAGTTCCGTACTCGGCTCAAAAATCTGGCTCGGATCGGGTTCAATCAGCTTGCAATCCTTCAGGTCTCCTATTCTGTCAAGGAGATACTTAGGAATCCCACCGAGGTCATGCTCAATCCAGTAATTGTCTCGTTCGAGTAAAGTAAGGACATTGACAAGGGATTGAACTTTTTTAAAAACCAGATCTCCCATATCTGTCAATTCATAGTTGCCATTTTTTTGAATAACAAGGTCACTGTCTGTAAGTCTTTTGATCTGGGGTAAGATAGCCGTGGGAGAAACATCAAGAAGGGTCTTAATTTCTTCCATTGTTCTTGGTTTCTCTCCCAAGAGTAAAAGGAGGTCTCTTCTTTTCTGGGAACGAAATACTACATCTATTAACTCATGTTGCATTCAAACCACTTCTATCGCGTTTTGTATTAATATAAAATCTCTGTATCATGTGACACTAAAGTCTCCGCACAAAGACAGATATAAAAAATTTAAATTTCAGTCTGACTTTATACGACCTGAATAGGAAGAAGCGTTTGTGCCATATATTGAGATTCGATATATTCATTTATATAAAAGAGTTTGGATTAATAATTTCAAACGTGAAAGCATCATATTAGCATAATTTACAAAATATTAAAATAATTTTATGCTTTTTTAAAAACGATAGCATTAGATGCACTTTGAAGTTGTTAGTGCCTTAAATGGCAGAATAATTAAGTTGTATAAAACTGAAATAGTAGAGTATGATCATTGAAATTTTTGATGGGATTTATCTGAATAATTGCATTGTTTAAACTATTTCAATATGTTTTTTATCACGCATCTAAAACTCATAAATCTAAAAAAAGTTCAGATGCTTTGAAAAGTTACTTCAAAAATTTAAGGGTAATATCTCCCGAAAAGCTGGTGCATAATATTTTAGGGTAAAACGCTTTGTAATCGATTCAAAATTTCAGACCTCTTTTTGTTTTGTAAAAACCAGAAAAAAATTTCCGTCGGTTATGGTATATGTGATAATTTCCCCTAATAATACCGTAAAGACGTGTCAGCATTAGCAGACATGCAAATTAATCAAAAAGGAAAAGTTCCGGTGAGAAGGAGAATATTCTTTTGCTGGTAGACTCTGAGTAAAATCTGGAGACAGTGTCCTGTAGAAAGGATAAATTGTAGATTTTTTCAGGGCTGAATATCCTCGAAAGAAAAGACTTCACGTAGGTAAAGCCGGAAACCCACGACACCGAACATGTCCGGGACTGCAGACCCGGAAACGGTAGCGACCTTTTTGCTAAAAACCAAAACGGAGGTTTAAAAATATGTTGGACTTTACAGAGGCAAGTCTGAAAAAGGTTTTAACCAGATACAACGTGGCTCTGGAAAAGGCATTGACGCCTGAAGAAGCCGCAGAAGAGCTCTATCCTAAAGACGAACTTATCTACCCGATCGCAAAGGCCATCTTCGAAGGAGAAGAAGATGACGTTATCGAGGGTCTCCAGGCTGCAATCGAAGCTGGTAAAGACCCAATTGCTCTTATCGATGACGCTCTCATGATCGGTATGGGCGTTGTCATAAGACTTTATGACGAAGGTGTAATTTTCCTCCCTAATGTCATGATGTCTGCTGATGCCATGCTTGAAGGTATCGAATATTGTAAGGAAAACTCTAGTGCTACTCCTAAAACCAAAGGAACCGTTGTCTGCCACGTCGCAGAAGGTGACGTTCACGACATTGGGAAGAACATCGTTACCGCTCTACTCAGGGCAAATGGCTACAATGTAGTTGACCTTGGAAGGGACGTACCTGCAGAAGAAGTTCTCGCTGCAGTTCAAAAAGAGAAGCCAATTATGCTCACAGGTACTGCCCTCATGACAACTACCATGTATGCATTCAAGGAAGTTAATGACATGCTCCTTGAAAATGGAATCAAGATTCCATTCGCATGCGGTGGCGGCGCAGTTAATCAGGACTTCGTATCCCAGTTTGAACTTGGTGTATATGGAGAAGAAGCCGCTGACGCTCCAAAGATTGCTGACGCAATCATTGCAGGAGCTACAGGTATCAAAGAACTAAGAGATGAATTCCACAAGCACTGAGGTGAGTAAAATGGCAGCAAAAAGATACACTTCAATGGCATACGCAAACGCAGACGAAATGACTTTCGGCGTATCCAAGTACCCTGTAAAGGCAGGTCTTGACCTCGAAATTGGTGCAGGTTACACTATTCCTGAAATTAATTATGCTCCAAGACCTGAAGCTGGTGCATCCAAAGAAAAGCTCATAAAGGAATATGAGAGGATCACCACTGACGTTATGGAGAGAATGGTGCAGGTTGGTTTCCCAGCAATTATCCTTGAAACCGAACACGTTCAGCAGATGTCCAACAACCCCTCCTGGGGAGCAGAAGTTGCACATGCCCAGAAAACCATTATGGAGAAATACCACGATGAATATGGCATAAAGTGCGCACTCCGCCACACCATTGGTGACATCCGTGAGAACAGAGAATTCCCGCAGCTTAGAGGTGACAAATACTCTGTCTTCCTTGAGGCATTCGAACAGTGTGCTGAGAATGGTGCAGACCTGCTTTCCGTAGAGAGCATGGGTGGTAAGGAAGTTTTCGACTATGCAGTTCTCAGGAACGATATCCCAGGTCTACTCTACTCAATTGGTTGTCTCGGCTCCATTGATATGGAAATGATCTGGACCGACATTTCCAACATTGCAAAGAAGACCGGCACTGTTTCTGCAGGTGATACAGACTGTGCACAGGCAAACACTGCAATGTTCATTGGTGGTGGGCTGCTCAACAAGAACCTGGCCCATACCATCGCAGTTATCGCAAGGGCAATCTCTGCTCCAAGATCTCTCGTTGCATACGAAGCAGGTGCAGTAGGACCCGGAAAAGACTGCGGATATGAAAACATTATCGTCAAAGCCATCACAGGTATGCCGATGACCATGGAAGGTAAAACCTCAACCTGTGCTCACTCTGATGTAATGGGTAACCTGGTCATGCAGTGCTGTGACTGCTGGTCCAACGAGTCTGTTGAGTATCACGGTGAATTCGGTGGTACAACTGTTCAGTGCTGGTCCGAAACCCTCGCATACGACTGTGCTCTCATGAACACTGCTCTTGAAACCAAGAATGACAAAGTTCTCAGGGACCTTATGATGCTCTCCGACAGATACAGAGACCCACAGGCCTATATGCTTGCATACGACAACGCATACAGAGTAGGTCAGTCGATTGTCAAGGACGGAGACAACATTTACCTCAGAGCAAAGAATGCTGCAGTCGAATGCTGCAACATTGTCGAAGAAGGTGCAGCCGGCAAGCTCGAGCTTTCCAGATTCGAAACCAAAGCTCTCGCAGACGCAAAGGCAGCCCTCGAAGCTCTCCCAGACGACATGGACAAGTTCATGGATGACTGTCTTACAAAATACAAGAATGAAGTTAAAGTCTTCCTGCCGGAGGAGAACTACGGCTTATAAGCCGAACTCTCCATTTCTCTTTTTTTCTTTTTTAAATTTGCTTCGAGTCCACAAAATCCTTAAAGTTTCGTATTATCCTGGTTTTGCATGGTTTTGCCGTTTTTCCCGTTCTATATTTATGTGTAATTCAATTTTGCATGTAAGTGCTTGCCCTTTTATTCATAAAATTTATAATCGCACTCGTCTCCTCGCTTGACCACGCCTGAACGATGTTTTCGCTCAAGCTTTTTTTGAAAAGATTTTTGCCACAACCATTGACCTGTAATCGTTGAGCCTTAACCGTTGAGCCATTTGATCACGCTGACCACTTCGTTAATTGGTTTTTCGCTCAAGCCTTTTTTGAAAAGGCTTGTGATCAAGCTGACCACTTCGTTAATTGGTTTTTCGCTCAAGCTTTTTTTGAAAAGGCTTACAGTCAAGCAACTTATAATAAGGCTTGTGGAAGCCGGGCGAGATGTTTTCCTAATTAATAAACTGATAAAAAAAGAAATGGATATATAGAATAAAATGGTAAAAATAAGATAGGTAAGGTCAAAATATAGTAAAATTAAGTTTGAGGAACAAAATATATTCTCAGATAAAGAACAAAATATATTTTTAAAACATAAGAATATATCTAATTTAATAATTATATAGAAAAAAAGAAAAAACATATATACATGAGAAGAGTATCAATAATTAGTAGCGTGGGGCAAAAAATATACGAACAGACCAAAAACCGTGCCATCAATAAGGAGTTTAAATAACTCTCCCATGTTACTCTTTCTTCCTTTAATTTCTAATTTTTAAAATGAGCGTTTTAGAGTTATAAGTTTCATATTTAATCTGTTTTTCTAGGAGAACGTTAAGGTTGTGTATAAAATAAGTACTCAAAATGATTAGCTTTGCGAATGCTCAGTTTACATACTGATTTTGATATACATTACTAGTACATTGATTCTAAAGGATGTCAAAAATGAATTTTTTGAAAACCACTGAAAGCACGAAAGACATGGAAATAAGTAGCAAGGACACTGTTTTTCCGTGGTTTTCATGTTTTTCGTGGTTGTAATATCCAGATTGAATTACGCTGAGACCGTTTTCATTTTCCGTGTTACAGAATTCCATGTGACCAGTTTCCGCAACATTTCTACAAATTCAGCAGAATTAAGGAAACGACCAGGAAAAACCATGATCATTTTGGAATATCATTTTGGAATATCATTTTGGAATATCATTTTGGAATGAGACCCTTCAGATACTTGAAAAGGGCAGCATGGTTTTCGAGCACGAGATCCGCATGCTCTATCTTTTCAGGTTCAAGCATACCCGTAACTGCAACACAGTAAAGCCCCGCCCTCTTGGCAGCAGTTATCCCCAGAGGTGCATTTTCAATTACCATGCACTCGTTTTTTGTCAGGTCAAGTTTTTCAAGGGCCTTGAGGTAAGGGTCCGGGGCCGGTTTCCCATGCTCAAGGTCACTCCCGGTAATTATGACATCAAAACAGTTAGAGAAATACTTATTGACAACTTTATTTACTGTATCATTATGCGATCCTGAGACCAGAGCGAGCTTGAAATACCGTTTCAATGCCTTAATACAGTATTGGATGCCTTCATAAGGTTTTATCCGATCAAATTCGAGAACCTCACGTTTCTTTTCAGGCAGTTTCTCGAAATGCCAGGGTTCAGGTTCTTTTTCGGCCTTTTCAAAAATTGATTTAATTAATCTTTTGTTGTTTGAGCCTTCGAGCTCATAAATGTCTTCATTGGTAATGTTAATACCAACTTCCTTGAAGGTTTTAACCCAGGCATCGGCCTGGAAACTCATGGAATCTATAAGAACTCCATCCACATCAAAAATTATTGCTTTTAACATCTATTTAATAGATTGTTATAATCTATAATAAATATTATGAAAAATAAAGTTTTATAAAATCTCTATATAGAGATTTATTAGATTGTGATAACCTGATTATTTTTTGAGCAGTTTTTCATTTTAAATACTTTTCGTACAGGATCCCTCCCAGCCAATATCCTAAGAGGGCAAAAAGGAGTGTGCCCGGAACATAAATCGAGGCTCCTAATTCCTTAATAGAAAATAATATATTGAAAAATAAAATATAGGAAATTAAGAAGACAAAAAATCCAATTATTTCAAAGTATATTTTTGCTGGTTTCAAGTATTTGAGTCTCCTCTCCCCAATCTATAAACTTATAAATCAACTTATAAATCACAAGATTTGGCTTGTTGAACTTTACTTTCTACTCTTTTTACTTCTTTCTCCGCCTTGTTTGTCTTCTTCTCCTTCTTTCTTGAAATTAAGAGAAACGGTGTTAATGCAGTAGCGTTTTCCGGTTGGTACAGGTCCGTCTTCAAATACATGGCCCAAGTGGCTTCCACAACGGGAACAGACTACTTCTATCCTGTTCATGAAATAGCTGGTGTCTTCTTTGAGCCTTACCCTGTCACTGGAAATAACATCATAGAAACTTGGCCAGCCAGTTCCGGACTCAAATTTGGTGTCCGAAGAAAAGAGTTCCTGCCCACAGGCAGCACAGGTGTAAACTCCTTTTTCCTTGTTATAGTACAGGTTGCCGGAAAAGGGCCTTTCCGTACCCTTCTGCCGCAGGACATGATATTGTTCAGGCGTAAGTACTTTTTTCCATTCTTCTTCAGATTTTTCAATCATTTTCTGTGCCATTTGTGAACCCCCTTTGTATATGAGTTAGTTGTTCCAGCGATATTACTATTGTTCGAGTCCGCAAAGATCAATTATTAGTTTGAAAGCAAAGTCAATGGTAAAATTGCATATTGGAGTAATTGGAAAAATTATTATTAGTATTATTGTTATTATTATATAAATTTAATAATTAAATTATATACGTGAAGTAAAATGATAAAAATTGAATGTTAAAATCGAGAATCAAATGAGGAGTATAATTATAGTGAATTAATTATAATATAATATAATATAATATAATACAATATAATATAATATAATATAATATAATATAATATAATATATTATAGTATATTATATTATAATTACATAAATAAATATTATGAAATAAAACCTGTTGGCTTGGGGTAGCATGGGAGAGAATCTGACAGGGAGAAAAGACCATAGTATAATAGTTGCTGCACTTATCTTTATGCTTCTTGCAGCAATTTTTGCAGTTATCGTTTTTAAACAAATTAACCCTGGAAAGTTTACTCTACCTTTTTATTTTCTAGTAATGGGAATGTTTTTCTTTGCTACAGCTATGGAATCAGAAAGTAAACTAGGAGAATGGCTTGCTTCTTTGAGCTGGACTCTTAACATGCTCGGCTTTGTTCTTTTTTATCAGCGCGTAACAGGAAACCTGCAAAGCTGGATCTATATGTGGCCGCTGGTTTTTCCCTCCGGAATTGGAGTGGGTCAGGTCTGCTATGGAGCGGTTAAAGCCAAAAAAGAGCCCATTGAGCGTGGGAAAGCGCTCATCAAGATGGGATTTGGACTTTTTATTCTGATCCTCGTAATCTTCAAGCTCTTTTTCAGTAAAATATTATTTTAAAGGTTAACATTTTAATCTGATTTATTTAAGACTATATGCTCGTAAAATCCTTTAATAAATGCAATTTTGCAAAATTAATCCTTTTAAGTACATTTCAGGAGATTACAATAAATCAATCCGCTCAAATAATTGAAAAACAGTTTTTCTTAACCATAAGGGAAAAAGAGATTTAAAGTGAGTAAAACAGATTTAAATTAATTAAATAAATTTAGAGAAGTAAATACCAAGAACATAAAAAATTAAACTAAAAAAATAAAAGAAGTTAGGCCAGGCTTGACTCACCTTTTCTAAACTCTGGAACCGTAAGAGAGGAAGTCGAGACCAAACTTCCGAGTTCTCTTGCGTTTTCAAGCAGCTTGGGCCTGAATGAGACTTTTAGATTATCCGTACCTGCCGCAATAACCATTTCCAGGACATCAAAGCCGAGATAGTAGAGAAGACCGGCTGTGTATTCAAAATATGGCTTGAAGGCGTCCCTGTCCGAACTGCCCTGGGAAAACACAAGGATCAGTTTTTTATTATCAAGCCTGCTTGAAAAATCAGGTTTTAAGAAGGCTATCAGGCGGTCAATTAAGAGTTTAGTCTGGGCAGTCATCTGCCACATATAAACAGGAGAGCCGAGTACAATAGTATCTGCAGTCTGGATTTCGTGGTAAAGTTCCTGCATGTCATCGTCTATTGCACAGCAACCTGATTCCTGGCATCTGAAACAGGCGTCACAACCTTTAATATTTAGAGATGATAAATTGTAAATTACTTTTTCTGCGCCTTTTTCGGCAGCTCCGTCGAGAATCGCATTTACAAGCTTTGCAGTGTTTCCATTGATATTAGGACTACCCACCAATCCAAGAATTTTAATGTTAAGACCCCCGTTGAAGAGTTTAGAAAGTTAAAAATTTAAACAGTATAACAAAAGTATAAATGATTGATAAACATAAAAAAGTATCTCTTCTTTAAAAAAATTATAAATTCATATAGAAGTTCGGAATAAAGACATAGAAAGTGCTTGATTTTGTACTTCAAGCGCTTAAGTCCTAAAATTGAAGAATAGGCATATATTTTTGGAAATTGAGCTTCAGATCAAAAGTTTGCCATAATATGAGCTTCTCTCCGAGCAGTCTTACTCTTTTTTGAGTTAGGCATACTATGATTTTGACCCTCGATTAATATTCATTCCGTATTTATATTTCTCTTAGTGTTATATTCATTAAAATACTAAACTTCAGGTGATACAATTTGAAATCGAGACTTTCTATCATTTTCTTCACTTTTGATTAATTGCAGTTAATCGCTAGCGGAATCAATGGTAAAGTTTGGTGATTCCAGAAGAGATTAAAGTCTCTAAAAATAATAATTGTATCATATATGATATCATAGACGTTATCAAAATTTTGTTTTATAAATTTCATTAAAGGGGGTAAGTAAACATGGACAAAGGACATTCAATGGGATCGCACACAATGATGCATGCTGGAGCGATGCCTGCTATTGTGGAACTTATGACTGAAATATGGGGACTTCTAACTGAAGAACAGAAAAAGAAAGTTATGATAATGAGAATGGAGATCATGACACAATGGATGGAAAATGAAGTAATTAATGAGGAAAAGATGATCGAGTTAAAGAAAAAAGCCATAGTTGATATTCGAAAGGTACAAGAAATGATGAAATAAAAAATAAATTCAACAGAATAACAATATTAAAATTTATTACAACGTCGAAATTTGTTGACGTCCAGGTATGAGAGATATTCTGTTCTCCAACTCCCTCAACTTGGTTTTCATATTTTGGGTTGTGGTGTCTATTTATAAAACATATTAATGTTAATAATACAGGTAAGTTTACAGAATCCATAACGAGAGAACGTGAGGAAGTCGACGCTTATATTCCCTGAGCTAAAACTAAGGGGTTTTACGTTTCGTCATATAAAATGTGATAAGGAGGTCGGCTATATGACTAATATAAAAGTAAATGTCAGGTGGATGGATGGCTATTATGAGTCATTTGACTGCACAGAAGTTAGATTTGGTTTAGATCTTCTATGGATGATGTTGAATGACAACAAAAACCGGCATATCCCACTTAGAAATGTACGCTGGTTTTCAGTTACGCCGGTAAGCCGCGAAATAATATGACTTATAGTTATTTTATGTTCTTAAGGCAATGTACATTAACAGTTTAGGGTTTACCGAGCGTCGTCTTTACCTATTCCTGCTTTTTTTGAAAACTTACCCGCTGAAAGGTTACCGGGAAAAGGTGTCATTGGAAAATACCTTAATGATGACATTAGGACTTACGCACTGAATGTGAAAACTCAAGCTCAATAGACGCTGCGGCTAAAGGCATATTTTAGGTAGTTGAAGGTTTAATTCTATTGAGTTTTCGTTTAAACCGCGTAAGTCCTGGTAACGTAAGCCCTGGTAACTTTTCAATATATATTACTGACTTTCATGATCGGCTCTTAACTTTTCTTTCCATTTAAAAGGGCAAAAGCTCCAAGCCCCGCAAGAATCACTGTGAGGGTGTTAAATCCGGGAATTGGAAACTCCTTCTCTTCTGTTTGTGTTTGAGGCAGTCCTTTATAGGTATTGTAATTGAAAATCGAGACTCCCAGAAAAGCCGAATCATTGGAATAATAGTCTGCCAGGCCGGTAAAAAGCTGCTGTATTGAATATTTATCCTTAAAGTCTTCTTCCACAGAGATTTCTATTATTCCTCTTGAGCCTGCACCTCTTATTTCTCCCATTTCCAGAGCAACGGCGTCAACAATGTTGGAAACGGAATTAAGCTTTTTATTTTCGCCGGGATAAGCCTTGATAATAAAGAAATCAACAAAAGGAGCGATTTCCTTGATTTGCGACGCATTATAATTAAGCGGAAGGCTTGCTGAGATGGATACGTTTTCTTTAGTCTCTTCATCGGCTGTTTCAAACAGTGTCCTGTAATCGATTGCGTTTTCCTCAGAGCTTTCCCAGGCAGAAGAGTTTACATCGATATCAATCCCATCAAAGGGAGCAAGGGATTTTTCATTATAATCAAGTACTGTGTTCAGAGTATTCTGGCAGAGGTTACCAGCTCCTTTTTTTGTGCAATTTACATCTTCCAGAAGCACGGCATGCACGGAAATCCCCTTTTCATGAGCCATTTTCACAAAACGTTCATACTGCCATACATCTTCGTTGTCTACGCTGAGGAAAATCGTGTCTATTCCTGAGGAATTCAGTTCATTTACAAGGGCAGAGAAATTGAACTCGTACGGGGAAGAAAGCCTGATTCCGGAAGTTTCGGAATTCGGTCTGGGTCCAACCGCGGTTTGAGGCTCGGAAATGTTTTCAGAGCTGTTTTTAAAGCTATATTCAAAGTTATCTTCAGAGACGTTTTCAGAGTGATTTTCAGAGTTGTTTTCAGAGATACTCTGTTCAGAGGTGCCACCTGAAGAATTTCCCAAAGAGTTTCCAGAGTGATTTTCAGAAACGCTTTCTGAAGAATTACCTTCTTTCTGAACTGAAATAATCTTCGCTGTGGGTTCTTCTCCAACAAATTTTCGAACCAGCACATAATCTACTGCCATATAGCCTGTATTCTTCGAAGAATCCTTGTAAGAAGCAGCATACAGGTAAACATGCATTGGGGAATTGGTTACGGAATCATTTGAGACGAAGTCCATTCTCGGATCACGGACACCATTTTTAAACCAGGATATCTTGCGAGTATTGTTCTCTTCATACCAGGCAAGTCCTGAGACATACCATTCTCCTTCAGGAACATTGACATCAGTAAGATCATAGAAATTCTTTTTTTGCTTCCCGTAAATTGTTTCCAGATTCACTCGACTTTCATTGGCAAGCTCGGTCTCATGCTTGATTTCATTTTTTTTGTTGTCTATCTTGTCTATGAAACCCTGTTGCAGCACAGGCCCTCTATTATCCTTACCTGTGGTGACTTTCATTCTTTTGACCACAAATATAGAATTGATCTCAAAACTTTTTTTGCTGTAGATCGTGGATGAATCATAGGCATGGACCTTGGGAGCCGAGACGTTACAGATCCCGTTTTTAACCTCGACCAGTCCTCCTCCCGCACTTTCAGCATTCCAGTCAAGTTCGTTAAGGTAATTGCCCTCAAAATCATCAAAATAGTCAAAAGTTTTTTCTCCACTGCTTACGGCTTCAGCCACAGGGTTCCCATACCTCATAAGAATCTTAGTGGTTTGATTCGCAGAAAGAGACGTAAGCCTGACCCAGATAAGAGCTTCCTCGTTTTCAGGGTCCCAGGTTTCAATCCAGTAATTGAGTGTTCGATTTTCGGAGGAGAATCGAAGGTCAGAGCCATCAATTTTTGCCTCTGAAAAGTTAAAATTCGAAGAGTTCAAAACAACAGCAACAGGGTACTCTTGCAGGTCTTTACCAGCGTTCTCAGTAATTAGGATTTCCGTGGAGCTATTCCATGAATTATCTTTTGTGGAAATACCTGACGTGCCGCCCGTGGCAGCCAGGGCACAACCTGTTAATAAGAATATGAAAAATACAGAGAAAATCACGTATGCAGTATATCTTTTTGTCATCATTAGAAGCCTCTCGCAAGCCCTTTATTAAACTCGATTGAGCATTAGTATGAATTCATGATAGGTAACGATTATGAATTTCTTGATAGGTAGTGATTATTTATTGATAAGAATAAATCTTTTCATAAATTCGTGTCTAAAATAATAATGAGAATAATATTTGTAAAAGAATAATAAAAATAATAATGTTAGTAACTAAATTAAGAAATAAAAAAGAATAATATCCAGATAAGGATAAAACCATAACATGAAATCCGAAACAGTAATAAAGAATCTTTGCAATTACAGTTCCGATGACGCTTCTATCCAGCACCGAACTGAGAAAACTTATACAGGCAAAACCTCCTTTGCTTGAAAATGCCATTGATATAGAAACCCAGATCCAGCCTAACGGACTTGAGCTTACCCTTAAAGAAGTAAAAACAATAGAAGGTTCTGGAGCTGTGGATTTTGATAATTCTGAAAGAAAGCTTCCAGATGGGAAAAAACTTGAATTTGGGGATGATGGTTGGATTCACCTGCCTGAGGGGATTTACAAGGTACTATTCAATGAGATTGTGAATATTCCCATGAATCTGGCTGCGATTGCAAAGCCGCGGTCAACTCTTATTCGCTGCGGAGCTACTCTTGAAACCGCGGTATGGGATGCAGGATACAGAGGTCGCAGCGAGTCGATGCTGGTGGTTTATAACACTGCAGGCTTCAGGCTAAAAAAAGATGCCAGAATTATGCAGCTTTTATTCTATACTCTGGAAGCTGAAGTAGAAAAAGGGTATTCAGGGATTTATCAGAACGAAAATACAAAATAAGTCATTAAAAAACGTTTAAGTTTTTTCTATACTTTTTTGTAACTATTCAGCCATAGCTTTGGTAAAAGCAATTTTTCCTCGGAAAGAGGAAAAATTGCATATAAAATAACCTTCTTTTTTCAATATCATGCTTACACGTGAAGAGATCCTTGAAATTTATGAAGCTGGTCCTGAAGCAGTTATTTCTGTCATCCAGAGACTTGAGTCTATCATAGAGAAACAAGATTCTCGGATTGCTGAACTTGAAGAACGTGTAAGGGTTTTAGAGTCTCGTTTGAATCAAAACAGCCAAAATAGCAGTAAACCTCCTTCTACTGATGTTTTTTGTAACGAAAAACCTAAACCTAAGGGTCTCCGCAAGAGTAGCGGCAAAAAAGTTGGTGGCCAAAAAGGTCATCCTGGAAAGACTCTTGAAATGGTTGAAAATCCTGATTAGATCATATGCCATTCTCCTGACTGCTGCGAAAATTGTGGTCATCATCTTGAAAATACTGAAGTTCAGGATTATGAACGCAGACAAGAAATTGAAATTCCTCCTGTGCAAATCATATATACTGAACATCGTTGTGAAATCAAGAAGTGTCCTCACTGCGGGAAAGTTAACAAAGGTTCTTTTCCAGAGTCTATAAAATTCCCGATTCAATATGGGCCTCGTCTTTTAGCCTCGATGCTGTATTTGAGGAACTATCAATTGCTTCCATATGAAAGGACTTGTGATTTAGTAGAGGACTTCTACGGTATACGTATCAGCCCAGCTACCATAAGAAGAGCGGAAAAAGAATGTTTCCAGAACCTGGAACCTTTCGAAAAAGCTGCTATGGAACATCTATTAACTTCCCATTCTGCCCATTGTGATGAGACAGGAATGAGAGTTTTGGGGACTAAATGGTGGCTTCATGTTGTCTCAAACAATTTGTGGACATATTATTTTCCTCATCCTAAAAGAGGGACAGAAGCAATGGATGCTCTGGGATTTCTTCCGCAATACAAGGGAGTAGCAGTTCATGATGGATATTCTTCATACAACAAGTATGGATGTGAACATGCCCTGTGCAATGCTCATCTTAAGCGGGAACTTACTGGGATTGAAGAGAGTTTTGAGCAGCAATGGGCTAAAAAGATAAATGAACTTCTCAGTGAGATGAAGAAGTATACTGATGAATGTAGAGAGATGGAAATTCCAATAGATCCTGAAAAAGTCCGAGAATTTGAGCAAATATACGACGCAATAATACAAGAAGGAATTATAGAAAATCCACCACCTGATCCTTCAAAGGATCAGGTCAAAAAGAGAGGAAGAACAGCACAAACAAAAGCAAAGAATCTCCTTGATAGGTTCATAGTACACAAGGAACAGATTCTGAAATTTCTTAATAACCTGAGAGTTGCGTTTGATAACAATCAAGCAGAGCGGGATATCAGAATGATGAAGCTACAACAGAAAATTTCGGGAACTTTCCGAAGTATAGAAGGAGCGGTAGCTTTCTGCAGAATTAGGGCATACATATCATCAATTAAAAAGAATGAAATGAATGTTATGGATGCTATTCTAACGGCGCTCAAGGGAGCGCCGTTATTAGCCTGAGAATTGAAGCATTTTGCTCCAAAACATACTTTTTTATAAGTGGCTGAATAGTTACACTTTTTTAACCTATTTCAACCTTTTTTTAACCTTCTCCTATATTTAAGTTCTTTATATCAACTTATATAAATTTGTCAAACCATTTTTTGCTTTTTAGTCCCAGACTCCCAAAAATCTGATTCATGAAAAGTAAGCAAGATAAATCCTGGTATTTGGTTCCTTAAAGAATATACTGATAAAGTTTATATTCTCGAATTAGAAATATGCAGCTATGAACACTATAGGTAAATCCGTGAGGTTGGAACGTATATTCAATCGAGGTACCGGTAATGCAATTATTATTCCTATGGACCATGGAGTTAGTGCAGGTCCAATTGAAGGGCTTAAAAACCTTCAGGAAACTGTAAACAAGGTCGCAGAAGGCGGGGCAAACGCCGTGCTCGGGCACATGGGGCTTGCAAAATACGGACACCGTGGATACGGGCATGATGTGGGGCTTATAATACATCTTTCAGCTTCAACTTCTCTTTCTCCTGATCCGAACCATAAGGTTCTGGTGACAACCGTAGAAGAAGCTATAAAAGTCGGAGCTGATGCCGTATCAGTTCATGTAAATGTCGGGGCTGAAGACGAGTATGAAATGCTACAGGGGCTGGGCTATGTGGCAGGAAAGTGCGATGAATGGGGAATTCCCCTTCTTGCGATGATGTACCCACGCGGAAAAAAGGTTCGTTCTGAATATGATGTGGATGTTGTAAAACATGCAGCTCGAATTGGAGCCGAACTTGGAGCCGATATCGTCAAGACAAACTATACCGGAAGCCCTGAAACTTTTAAAGAAGTAGTTGAAGGATGTCCTGTACCTGTAATCATTGCAGGCGGCCCAAAAATGGATTCTGAAAAGGAACTGCTGGAAATGATCGAAGGATCTCTCGAAGCCGGAGGAAAAGGGGTTGCCATAGGAAGAAATGTTTTCCAATCCCAGGACCCAACAGGCCTTGTCCAAAAAATTGCAAAAGTTGTTCACGGGGGCGTAAGTGTAGAAGAATTATCAAAGCTGGACCTGTAAGCCTGAAGATTATAAAAACTTACGTAAAAATTAAAATATAAGGTTTAACTGGAAAGAAAAAGTGGAATTTAAAATTATAACGAAAAAAGATGGTAAAAGGGTAAATTCCACTTTTTCCAGTGGAAATAATTGGGAAAATTTTTAGATAGAGTTCCTCTCCAAAATATCATGGATAAACACATTATATGAATAAAATAAGGGGCTGGAATAAGACTCAAAAAGTTCCTAAAAATAAAAAGCCCCGGTTAAAAACCTTAAATTTCATTCTCTAGATTCACTAATATTAGACATAGCTTGTTACTTTCCAAAACTTTACTCCAATATCCAAATGCGTTCATTTTTCAATTTTTAAGGCTGTAAATCTAATATATATCTAAGTTGAACCTTTTTTAAAGCCAAATCTTTAAGGTCTTATTTTATGGAAAAGTGCTTAAATTTTTTACAGTTGTTGTTAAATTTCAGTCTTCCTTTTTGAAGTTACCGTCTTTAAAATCGCAATTTTATTTTTTCACTCTCACGATCCTAAAAGTTATAACTTTAACAAATAGTCAGGAACATTACTTTAATAGCAAATTTGACAGAAGCGTATATTGTATAATGTCTGAACAGGCTTCGTGCCTCTGTTTTCTTCATACTACCCAAAGTTTTATCCCACATCTTATGATTTTTTGACATTTTTTATTTTACCAAAATATAATGTGTCGATACAACGTGTTTTGTGTAAGAAAATACTGTATTGATTAGCAGAATCTGTCAAATTAGGGTTAATAGCAAATTACCTCAAAATCACCTCGTGCTATGTGCAGAACGAACAATAAACGAACAAATGCAGAAGTGAAAAAATGCAGAATAAGAAAAAGTATTTTTTACGCGACATGAACTCTTTTTGAAATATTTTTTGCGTTTGCTGAAAAAGCTTGAATTAAACTCAAGTGTATGTATATATTCCATGAAAACCCAGCTGTTAACCAATAGATTCCAGTGGAAATAAGGGGGAACTTAAATTTTCAGGAACGAAAACAAAAAGATAAGAGTGAATGCGATAATAAAACAAATATTTGAGCACAGTACGCGAACTGCAGATGGGTTATAAGAGATATAACTGAATAAAAAGTGTTCCAAAATTTTTAAAAATCGCGTCAAAAAAGTAAACGTAACAGTTTTCGCATGAAAATTAAAACTTAAAGAACAAATTCAAAAAATATATAGAACTATAACAAAAAAGAAAAAAGTAAAATTATCAATAGTAGTAAAAAAATTAACCCGTAAAAGTTTCCAGTGGAAATGATAGGGTTTCTCTTAGAAGAAGCAAAAGCAGGAATTATGTGGTTGAAATGAGAATCAATAGCATTAAACCTTTAGTTATCTAAAATGCAGGTTTAACAGAAACGTCTATTGTACCTGGTTTTATCACTCAAGTCGTAAGTTCCGTGTAAGACGGGCTCTTTGAGAAAAGCCAAATTTTCAAAAGAAAAAAGAAAAAGAAAAAGAAAAAGAAAAAGAAAAAAGTGGAAATTAAAAATCAATAAAAGGAACAAGATCACAACCTGTGCATTTCAGGCACATTGTCTTTGCAAGCCTCGGATCGAGCCCGTATTTCTTGAGTATTTCGGCTTCAAGCTTTGCAAGCTTTAAAAGGCGCTCAGGGGACGGACGTTCCGTAAAGCAATCTCCTGCTCTCAGAGGATGCGGGTTTACCGGCCGCAGGACAGGAATCACTCCTATTTGTGCAAGGGTCTCAATTCCATCTCTTACCGAATCGTCACTTTCCCCAAGCCCTATTATAAAATTACTGAAAACCCGGTTTTTCCCGAAAACATCAACAGCTTCTCGGAGTCTATCCAGAATATAATCAAAGGAAAGGTCTCCGCAGACTTTTTTGAAGATCTCCCGATCCATAGTCTCAACATTGTACTTGACTTCAGAAGCTCCTGCCTCATAGAATTTTCTGGAACACCCTTCAGTAGGGTACACCGAAACCCCAATAGGGACATTGTATTTTTTGAGAGCAGGAAGAAGCTTAATCACACGTTCAACTTCTCCTTCTACTGAGGTTTCAACTCCAGACGTAAGGGAAATAGCTTTCAGATTTCCTGCTCGCAAAACCTCATCGATTATATTCAGGACTTCTTCGTCACTCTTAACGTGCCCCTGCAATTTGGGCACAGGGCAGTATTTGCAGTCAAACACGCACCTTTCACAAAGGGTTATAAATGCCTGATCAGGACAGTGTGCAGGCGCAGGTTCAAGTTTTCCCCGTACAATTTCTTTTCCTTGATAGAAAACTCCAACACCTCCTTCACCTTCAACTTTCAAAATTGAAAGTGGAGAGGCTTTATTTATGCTGAGCCGTACCCGTTTTTTTCCCGACCTGAAAAACACTGAACTTGTACCTGCTCCCGGACCCGCAGTTGAACCCCGAGACCATGGGATAAGCGAAGGGTCTATGGAAACCGAACCTATGGAAATAAGGAAAGCTTTTATTTCCGGCGTAAGTAGCTTACTTTGCATGCAAATGCTCCTGAGAGTGATTACAAAGTGATTACAAGGTAATTAAAAAGTAGCTATCAAGCGACTACTAAGTGATCACAAAATGATTGCAATGGATCGAGTACTAGTGATTTCAAAATTAATCTTGTTCTGCAGCTTCTTTATTTTCTCTCATCTTTAAAGAAATATATAAATTATTCTGTTGATCTAAATAAAATTGTATTCAGTCAGTTCAAAACCAGAAGAAAAATTATCCAGATCTTGCCCAAACCTTTGTCTCTGGAGAATCTTGCCCTGGATTTTACCCTAAATTTATCCCCTAAAACCTGAAAATTCAGGTTGGACAGATACTTCATTTTTCTTTAGAACCGATTTGTTCACACATAGCCCGGAAAATATTTTTTCATGAAGAAATTAAATGATACCGCAAGTTTAGCAGAGTAAAATAAGGTGCAAAGCCCCACTTATATAGGTATAAGATGATTTTATTAGGACTTATGCACTTGAGGAACAAAATCAATTGCGGGAAAGACTGCGAATTAAAGTCCTATATTGAATAGTTAACGGTCTAACGCTTTTAATTTTTCAGTTCAACCGCATAAGTCCCGGTTATAACAATCATATAAGCTTATAATAATGAATTGAAATTGTAATGATATGTTAATATCAATATAATTACATAATATTCTGTGCTAAAAATATTATATATGGTAAGCGCATAGTATGAACTGCGTTCTCATCCCTTTAACACCCCATTCATTAATATATACTCCACAAGTAAGGGGATAAAACGGAAAGAGAATTACCCAAAACTCGCAACCCGTGAGTCCAGTACCTCAGTATCTCTTCCCATAGAAACAAAACCTCTTAAAGCCGCTCAGAACTTCCAGGTTCTTTGATGAGAACGCAATCTTTTTTCAAATTAAAATCATGTTGGTAGCTATTCACTATTACCTAGAAATACCATCTGATATCATTGATTACAGTACTAATGCCGTAAATAGAAACAAAGTTGAATGGCAAATGCTCAAGGTATCACAGATCAGAGAAGTCTATGCAAAGTGTAAAACACCATTTTTGCCTGGACTGGAAGCATTTAGTACTTTGTGTATTCTATTGATAGCATTTATTCGGATTGAGAAAAAGTAAACCAGTTATATCAGTTATATATTAGTGTTATATTTTATTTATGAAATAAAATTAAATGGTGTGGAAGTTTATGAAATTCGGTTTCAGAAAACCATCTTTGAAAAAGTCTATTAAAGCAAGGACTACAGGCAAATTAAAACGCAAAGCAAAAAAGGCGGTAGTACCATTTTATGGAAAAAAGGGAACGGGAATTATAAAGAATCCAAAAAAAGCAGTGTACAATAAGGTTTACCATAAGACATCGTTCAGTATATTCAGTTTTTTTAAGAAGCGATCTAAAAAATAAATTCAATGTTTCTATTTAGAATCATACAAATTGACCGGAGTCTTCAGAAGATGTTGATAAAATAAGATACAAGAAATTTAGAGAGAAATAACAGGAGGAGAAAGGGATCTTTGAACTTTCGTTTAATGTAAGAAGTTCTTTTATAATATGCTACTTTGAGGAGGGAGATGCAAAGGTTTAAGGCTTTTTCTTCTCCTCAACAAATAATTAAAATCTAGCTAATTATAAGACTTTTTGAGCCCTTCTTTAAGGATTAGAGACACGCAATTTGACTATGAGCCTATTCTCTCATCCATCAAGAGAAAAACGAGCTGTTTCTGGGAGATGCAGGGTTAACAGATAAGTCATGGGGACCACAGAGAGAAAAGATTTTTTAAAAAATTATCGGTGGTTTTCTTTTGAATAACCTGACATATCATATCGACCACCCTTGCTATGGAAAACAACCTATTTAATTCGTTTTTTATTTGAATTTCCCTGGAACTCTTTTTGATTCAGGTCGCATGTTGTCGAGGTACAGCCGGGAGAAAAACAGAAACTTTCTAAATTCATCCTAGTCAGTAATTGAAAAACAGTTTCTCAATCCATAAATTGGCTCCGTTGATATGCAACCATTGATATGCAACTGTTACGATAATGATCACGTCGTTGCTGAGATTTTCACTCAAGCTTTTTTTCAAAATGGTTGTGCTACAACCGTTGTGCCGGTTGATTACGCCGACTATGTCGTTACTGGAGTTTTCGCTCAAGCCTGTATTTAAAAGGCTTGTAGGCAAGCAGTTTTTTGAAAAGTCTTACAGGAAAGCAGTTTATTAAAATGGGTTGATCAGCAACTCTGCTGATTTGAGCGGCACTACCAATATTATATATATTAAAATATATTATGCTTTTTGACCGTCTAAAAAACAATTTTATTATTGAAAAAAGGAGAGAGACATGAAAGTCATGATCATAGGAGGTTTTCTCGGAAGCGGGAAAACAACCACTATACTGAAAATCATCAGACAGCTCAGTAACGCAGGGAAGAAGACTGCAATTATTGTAAATGAAATAGGGGAAATTGGGCTTGATGGGGATATTCTTACAAGACCTGGAATTGTAACCAAGGAGCTTACAAGCGGCTGCATTTGCTGTACACTCAGGATAAGCATGCAGTATACCCTTCAGACTCTTGAAGAAGAGTTTATGCCTGACGTTGTTATTATCGAGCCGACAGGAATCGCCTTCCCTGGTCAGATACGAGAAGAAATCGAAACAATGGGACTCTCTGAGCTCTCCTTTGCCCCGATAGTAACCCTTGTAGATCCTGGCAGGTTCGGGACTGAGGCAAAAGAGATCCCGAGGTTTATAGAGACGCAGATAAAAGATGCTGAAATTCTCTGCATAAACAAGATCGATGTAACTCCTGTAGAAACTGTCCTGGCTACTGAGAAAATGCTCTATGAGATGAACCCTGAAGCCCGGATTCTGAAATTTTCCGCAAAACATGAAGATGAGCAATTCGAAAAGCTGCTTTTCCATCTCACTGTGCCGGGATTTAAAAAGCCTCCCCAGGAAAAGAAAAACTCCATTGAACTTTCTGAAGTTTCGGCTTACTCAGCTCTCTATACCCTTGGATCACGGGATTTCAGTCCTGAAGAAAGTGTACATTTCGTAGAAGAAAACCTTCAGACCATTCAGGATAGGGTTCGGGAACTTAATCCTGAGTTTATAGGGCATGTAAAGCTTTCCATGAAACTTCCAAAATCTGCGGTTAAGGGCAGCATAACCTCATCTAAAGAAGTGCCTCAGGTAGAGCTTCTTCCTGCTCGGGAAAATGCGAACATAGAACTCAGACTGCTTTCCGCAATTACAAAGGTCCCAAAATATAAACTCGTAGAGATAATTGAAAGTACTATTGAAGGAAATCTGGAGAAATCAGGTTTTATCTTCGAAAAAGAGGTTCATGAGCATGATACTAATGCTCACGCTGAGAGTCATGGTGAACATGAAAATGAACAAATATGCAAGGTTAATATATATAGGAAAGATGATTAAAAATAGTTTAGGTTAAACTTAAAGTAATCTAAAGCTGAACTCAAAATAAACCTAAAGTTGAACTCAAAATAAACCTAAAGCTGAACTCAAAATAAACCTAAAACTAAACTCAAAATAAACCTAAAACTAAACTCAAGGCTGAACTCAAAATTAACCTAAAGCTAAACTTGCAACCTTAAAGCTACGGTAGAAACCTGTGACTTAACTTAGAGTGTTGCAATCACACTTATCCTTTTCGGAACTGTTTAAAAAAGAGTTGATATTAATAAATACAAAAAAATAATGGAGTTTTAAAATGAGCGAGGAAATTGATGAACTTGATGCTTATTTCGAAAACAAAAAAGAGCCGACTGAAGGCGAAGCTGTCAAACTGGAACACATGATGATGGAAAAGATTTCCGTAAGTCCTGAAAGAAGAAAGCTCCTCCGGATTGTTGGAATCTTTGGAAAGACTGAAGAACAGCTAAAGGAAGAATCAGGATTAAATGACTTTTTTTTTAAGTTTCATATGGATTTCCTGCTAAAAGAAGGCCTTCTGAAACTCGAAGACGGGATGTACCGCCTGACCGCTTCTGGAATTGCCATGCACGATTCAGTGTGTTAAATAAATTTTTTTCAATATTTCCTTTAATTTATAACTTTCAATAAGATTTTCTAGCTGCCTGATGGTTAACTCCATCTTGATTTTAGAAGGATTCCTTTTACTAAAAAGCGATAAGTTTTTATGTTTGTCTTGTCAATGGCGTTATGACCAAACTTTTCGATATCCTATGGAAGTTTCAAAAACGTCCCATTTAATTTCCGTATATATCGAGCAATCAAAAAGGAGTGTGAATAAATATGCCAGCAACAGTTAATGCAGATGAATGTTCCGGCTGTGGAACCTGTGTCGATGAATGCCCCAATGATGCAATTACTCTTGATGAAGAGAAGGGAATCGCAGTAGTCGACAATGACGAATGCGTGGAATGCGGTGCATGCGAAGAGGCGTGCCCGAACCAGGCAATTAAAGTAGAAGAGTAAAACGGTAACTAGTTGGAATAATCTATTTATTCCAATTTTCTTTTTCCTTTTAGGTAATTAGTTTTATCAGTCAGTATTACAATCGGTTTTGTCAATCTGTTTTATAAACCGTAGGAGTTACGCAGTTGGCTCCTAGCATATTGTTTTTTCCAAACTTTCAAATATTTGAATTAATTTAACGTGTATTGGGGATTCCTTAAGTATTCTGTCACTGCCACTCTTCTAATTTTCATAGCACTTTCAAACCAGGATATTCCACTTTTGATTCTTTGTAATTCCAGTCTAAGAAAAGCTCTTAATGAGAACATTATATGTGCTCTTTGTGATTCTTCCTTTCTTGCCTGACATTTTTCGACACCACAGAACTGTTTTATTCCCCTATGATATTCCTCAATTTTCCATGACTTCTTTGCCAAATCTTCACGTTTTGCTTCATCCATCTCTTGCACATCTGTAACCCAGTGTTGCGTGTCTCCATTTTTTGAAACTATCCTAAACACCTTTACAAATCCATATGCTTTGAGGTGAACCACACGTCCTTTTGGAGGAATATCTACTGTTTCAAGTGGCACATTTCCCTTGTTGTCAGGATTTACCAAACGATTATTTTTCAATCTTGTAAGGAAATGCCACTCTTTCTGTCTAATGGCTTTAAGGTTTTTCACACTTGCATACCATGTATCAAATAAAACGAATTTGGGATTAAAACCACGTTCTTCGGCCTTGTCAAGCATATCACGGAAATGGTCATTCTTTGTTTTGTCGTCTACATCGATGTTATAAATTCGAAAATCGATAGGTATAACGGTTGTACCGTCAGTCCAAACTAAGGTAACCAGGCCTATTCCCTTTACAGTACGATGATGTTTTCCACTCCACATACGACGAACAAAAGCAATTTCTTCTGCGTATGGTTTATCTAATGTTGAATCATCAACAATTAGGTATCCTCCCTTAAGCTTGACATAACTTTTTACTTCCTCCCATAGTGCTTCCGTGTCTGGAGGTTGCCTTTGAAGGCAACGAGTAAAAGCATCATGAGAAGGAGCATTAGCTATGTCTGGATAACATCTAGCAGCTTCAGTACAGCTAAAAACGTTAGAAGCCGCAATGAGAAAATTAATGTAGTCAATGTCGGTACACTTAGGTGGATTTATGTCCATAACTCCGTACGTTTTTAGAGAAACACTAAGCCATAAGTATATTTATAAAGATATCAAGTTTTCGGCATTTTAACTGCGTAAGTCCTAAACCGGTTTTATCAGTCAGTTTTATAAATCGGTTTTATCAGTCAGTTTTATCAATTAGTTTTATCAATCAGTTTTATCAATCAGTTATATCTTTCCGGAGGTAGCTTTTAAATGGTATCAATTAAAGCAGGTATTTTAGGCGCCACAGGCGCTGTCGGGCAGAGATTTGTAGAAGCACTTTCAAACCACCCCTGGTTTGAGATTACAGCCCTTGCAGCATCCGAGAGAAGCGCCGGCAAAACATACAAAAAAGCTGCAGGCTGGAGGTTAGATACAGCTATGCCGGAAAGCGTTGAAAATCTCGAAGTTGTTCCTGTAGATCCAAAAGCCGTAGATGCGGACGTGGTGTTTTCGGCACTTCCTGCAGACCTTGCCCTGAAAGTGGAACCCGAATTTGCAAAAGCCGGGTTTGCAGTAGCAAGCAATGCCTCATCCTACAGAATGGAAAAGGACATTCCCCTTGTGATTCCTGAGGTAAATCCAGAGCACCTCGGGCTTCTCGAAGTCCAGCAGGATGCAAGAGGATGGGACGGATATATCATTACAAACCCCAATTGTTCCACTATTGTCATGACCGTTACCTTAAAGCCTCTTATGCAGTTTGGACTTGAAACCATACAGGTAGCCACAATGCAGGCGATATCAGGGGCAGGTTTTTCCGGAGTTGCCGCAATGGCAATTTATGACAATATAATCCCATACATAGGAAACGAAGAAAAGAAGATGGAAACTGAAACTTTAAAGCTCCTTGGAGAGTTCAACGGCTCTGAAATCGTGCCTGCAGATATGAGAGTCAGTGCGTCCTGCAACAGAGTCCCTGTAATAGATGGGCATACCGAAGCCATCTGGGCCGGAATGAGGGATAAACCGACGCCTGAAGAAGTAAGGAAAGCTTTCCTGAAATTTGACCCCAGGCTGAAAGAACTTCCTTCCGAGCCGGCAAAACCTTTAATTGTAAGAGATGAAATTGACAGGCCTCAGCCGCGCCTTGACCGCAACATGGGCAAAGGCATGAGTGTCTCAGTAGGCCGTATAAGAGAAGGAATCCGCTACATCGCAATGGGACATAACACCATCCGTGGAGCAGCCGGGGCAAGTGTGCTGAATGCGGAACTCCTGCATTCAATGGGCAAACTTTAAATTTGGATGGCTTACAAGCAAAATAGAATGAAAAGTGAAAGCCTCACAGCTTAAGAAGGCTTTTACTTTTCAGATTCGCTACTCATTTTAAATCTATCAAGTCGTTCTTTCCTTTTTTGCTTACTTCCGATCTTTTGAGAATTTCAGGAAAAAAGCTTTCTTGCAGCTTCCTCTGCCTTTCTCATAACTTCTTTTACAGGGATGCCGCTCTTTTTTGCGATTTTTTTGCAATCCTCAAACTCGGCAGAAATATTGAGCAGCATTCCCTCAGAATCCCTGGCAATCTTGACCGCAGATTCATATATCTGCCCTTCGACCTCAAACTTAACCAATTCTATTCGTCTGGCAGCCATCAACCTGTGCCTGGTAGGGATAACTCTTACTCCAAGGGATCCTGTTTCGATAATGATTTTCCTGGCAAGCTTTGCAGTGTCTTCAGGTTTTGCAATGACCTTAATAACATGAGCAGGACGGCCTTTTTTCATTGTTGCCGGGAGGATTGCAACATCCCTTGCTCCCATAGCAAGTAACTCCTCGAACAGGTTACCCAGTACTTCTCCACTCACGTCGTCAGCATTCGTTTCGAGTACCTCAATCATATCCGGAATCAGGCAGGAATCAAGTTCGCATACCATTCCCTGAAGCACATTAGGACCGGCAAGCTCGGAATCCCCAGCCCCATAACCAATTGAAACTACCCTGCCCTGAGGAAAAGCTTCCAGAGGTCTTGCAAAATGGGCAAGAATAGCAGCTCCTGTAGGAGTCAGAAGCTCCTTTTGATCAATTCCTCCCCTGAAATAGAATTTTCCTTTCCTGAGAATCTCAAGGGTTGCAGGCGCTGGCACAGGCAAAACTCCATGTGCGCATTCGATTGTTCCACTGCCTACATTTATAGGAGTGCAGTAAACGGAATCGCAGTTAAGGGAATGGATCGCTGCCGAAGAACCGATTATATCAGCAAGGGCATCACTCTGCCCAACCTCATGGAAGTGAAGCTTCTCAAGGTCAGGCTGTCCATGAACTGAAGCTTCGGCTTCAGCCAGCTTCGAGAAGATATCAAGAGCACTTGCTTCCACACTGGAAGGCAGTTTTGCGGCTTTTACCACGTCCAGAATTTCCGGATATGTACGGACTGACTCTTTTTCAGGCACGTTAATCCGGACATCCAGGGCCTTTATCCCCTGTTTCACGATTTCTTTTATATCTACGGATACGTTGACAGAAGCTTCTATCAGTTCTTTAACCGTTTTTCGGTCAGCCCCGAGATCGAGAGTGCATCCAAGGATCATATCTCCTGCTGCCCCTGAAAAAGGGTTGAATACAAGTGCTTTCATAAAATTCCTTCCTGCATTTCGATTTCTTTTTCTCTTATTTTTCTTTTCCTTTTATTCCTTTTTTATTCCCTTTTTATTACCCCTGTTACTCTCTTGTCTGCTCTGCCCTATCTTCTTTGCCATGGGTATAAGCAGCCGCAATCATATTTGCAATCCTTGCAGCATATGCCCCCGCAACAAAGCCTGCATCAATATTCACAACTGCAAGTGTGGAACAGGATTGGAGCATTGCCAGTAGGGCAGCTTTTCCTCCTCCACCTGCTCCGTAGCCTGTCGAAACCGGAAGCCCTATTACAGGCACATCAACTAATCCCGAGACTATTGTGGGAAGCGTTCCTTCCCTCCCGGCTGCAACGACTATTGCTCCTGGCATCCTGGCTTTCAGTTTATCCAGCGCCGGGATAAGCCTGTGGATTCCCGCAACTCCCACATCATAAACCGCAACCGTCTCACAACCCATTTCTGAAGCTACAACCCTGGCTTCTTCCGCAGCCGGGATATCTGCCGTGCCTGCTGAAACGAACCCTACGACTCCCCCTGTCCTAGGAGCTGGCGTGCCGTCATGGATAACAACTGTACGAGCCCTGCTGTTCCACTCCAGTTTATCATGGTCAAAGGCCTGCTTTAAGGCTTCAAGATGTCCTGGTGAGACCCGTGTAATAAGAGCTCTTTTGCTCTCAGCAACCATGACCCTTGCAATTTCTACCACGTCGTCAGGATCTTTACAATCGGCAAGAATAGCCTCGATTACTCCTGTTCTGCTTTTTCTGTGAGAATCAAGTTTTGCTATATCCATATAGGAGACAAACCCCAGGCCTCGAGCCTGCTTCTCCGCAGTCTCAAGATCCATTTTTCCGTCTTTAACAGCCTTAAGTATGTCAGTAAGATCCATGTATTAACCTTCGCCTAGAGGAATTAGATGTTCTAGCAATGAACAGTTTAAATATCAAGTTATTGGATAACAATTTATTCGTTTGGAGACTTTTTAGAGTTTAGCGCTATGCTCATACAAGCTTGATTTTCAGAATTCTCGGTTGTTGCTTTGCAATTTGAGGTAAAAATTCAAAATTCCAAAGCTGAATGAATATAATTAACTAAACATGAAGATAAACAGCGGAAAATGAAGATATCGTTTAATCTTTAAATAAAAGTCAGCCTAAACAATATCTTCATTTTGCTTTTTTGGCACTTAGAATTGTTCTCGCTTTTAAGTTTGTTTCTTGAACATCTGCTTTGCCATATCAACTCTCTCCTCCAGGTCAGATCCTTCAAGTTCTTCGACAACGGATTCAAGCATCATTGGTATATCAATGTGCTGGGGACATTTTTCAAGGCACTGCCCACATTGTACGCACTGGGATGCAAATCCGGTTTCTCCAACGGATATGGCACCACTCAACTGTGCAGCATAGAAGAACTTTACATCGTCTGGATTGTTGGACATGTAGAGTTTGTTGTACAATTCAAAACAGAGTGGGATATTCACCCCTGATGGACAGGGCATACAGTATCTGCAGCCTGTACAGCCTACTTTCATCAGTTCGCGGTACTTCCGCTCCACTTTCTGTATTAGCTGCAGTTCGGTTTCTGTCAGGGAATTCGGGTAAGCCTCGCCTGCCACCTTAAGGTTCTCTTCAATATGTGTTTCCTCATTCATTCCGGAGAGGACAACCGTGACTTCGGGATGATTCCATACCCATCGAAGAGCCCATTCTGCAGCTGTCCTTTTCGTAGGGGCTTCATTCCATATCTCTTTTACAGCAGAGGGTACTGGATTTGTGAGGTTTCCTCCACGTAGGGGTTCCATAATGATTACTCCAAGGCCTTTTGAAGCTGCATATTCCAAACCCCTGGTGCCTGCCTGATTCTTTTCGTCCAGAAAGTTATACTGGATCTGACAAAAGTCCCAGTCATAGGCATCCACTATCCGGTTGAAATCCTCTCCCGAGCCATGGAAAGAAAAACCTGCGTTAATTATTCGGCCATCAGCTTTGGCTTTGTCAAGGAAATCAGCTACACCAAGCTTTTCAATATTGTCCCACAGGTTGCCAACAAGAGAATGGATAAGGTAATAGTCAATATGGTCTGTTTTGAGTTTATTCAGCTGAGCATTCAGGAACTTATCCATATCTTCTCGGCTCTCTATAAGCCATGAAGGAAGTTTTGTTGCGAGTTTCACTTTTTCACGGTATCCATCGGCAAGAGCACGACCTAAGAAAGGCTCGCTCTGTTCCATGTGATAAGGCCAGGCAGTATCAACATAATTTACTCCTTGGTCGATTGCATAGCGTACCTGCCTGGTTGCTCTTTCTTCGTCTATACTACCGTCTTCTTTCACTGGAAGGCGCATGCATCCGAATCCAAGTATCGAAAGCTCGTCCCCGTTTTTAGGCATTTTTCTGTATAACATTTTAGTTCTCCTGAATTTTTGAATTATTTAGCCGCATTGTGATTGACTAATCACTTGCAGGGGGGCAAAAATAAGTCTCCTGCCTGCTATCTCCAGATATTTGTTCAAATTTCGATTCGTAGAACACTGCTCTGCTCATTTTTTGTAACCTAGATATTTTGCAAAGAATGATTCCAATTTGTCAAATGGGATCATGTCGGTCCTGTCGTACAGATCAATATGTCTTGCTCCCGGAACTATGTAGAGTTCTTTGGGTTCAGCAGCCCTTTCATAGGCACCTTCACTAAAATATCTAGAGTGAGCATTTTCACCGATGATGAACAAAATTGGTCGTGGTGAAATGTTATCAATATAGTTCATCAAAGGGAAGTTCATGAATGACATGCTACTTGTAATAGTGAATGCAGCTCCTGCATTAGGATGATGTCCACGCTCCATTCCGTAGTATTCAAAAAATTCACTTGAAATTGGATCTAATCCTTCTGGAATTGAATCAGCGGGTTTACTTGGGAAACCCACAGGCACTTCTGGAGTACCATTCTCAAAGTCTTTCCATCGTTGCTCGCCCAACTGAACTAAAGTTTGGGCACGCTGTTCATCAGTCATTGTTTTTCCAAATCCGTCTCTTATCATACTACTTATATCATACATACTTGCAGTAGCAACTGCCTTGATACGTGGATCAACTTGAGCTGCAGTAATTGAAAATCCACCACTTCCACAGATACCAATAGCGCCGATCCTGTTCCTGTCCACGAAAGGACGTGTTCCCAAAAAGTCTACTCCTGCACTAAAATCTTCAACAAATATATCTGGAGAAGAGACATGCCTTGGTTCACCACTGCTTTCGCCATTAAAAGATTCATCGAACGCAATGGCAACAAATCCTCGTTCTGCCATATTCTGTGCGTAAATACCAGCACCTTGCTCTTTTACACCACCATAAGGTGTTCCTATGACAATTGCTGGGTATTTTTTAGACTTATCTATGTCCTTTGACAGGTACATGTCTGCTACAACGGTAATTCCGTACCTGTTTTTATAGGATACTTTTTCTACAGTTACCTTTTCACTGAGCTCAAAAGTTCTCATACTTGATTCATTTTTAGATTCCATATTTCCCGACATTTTTAGTTCTCCTGAATATTAGAATTGTATCAATAGCATTACCAATGACTGACTGAACAGTCAGTAGTAGATGGATATTCTAGTATATAGTTATTATGATTGACTAATCACTCACGACAGGACTAGAAATAAGTTTTATCCTACTAGGCCAGTTCAATCAAAATATCAAAACTGCTATGTAATGAATCCATCATAGACGGGGTGCAATCAACGTAGCGTCCAGAACTACTGATTCACCATAACAATATTTCTCATTAGGTATGAGACACACACATATGCATACATTACATACTACAGAGCCTGTCTATTCTTTGATTATTGGTTTTGGTCTTTCAGACCTCTCGATTTTACTTATGTTTACACTTTCTTGATCTGTATCGTGCCTGACATGTTTTTGATATGCTCGCCGCCTGATATGACATTTCCTAACTCATATAAACCGCCTGCAGAGCCGAACTTATCATAAAACATTACTACGTCTCCCCATAGCGCATAATATGCAAGTGTTCCAAACTGTGCATTTGCCATAGGTGTGTTAGTTGTATCGAGTTTTTTGGGTGGATAAAATATCTTTTCATTATTGCTGTAATCTTCAACATTAATCGTTAAGGGCAATTGTTCATAGAGTTCTTTTGCAGCTTTACCATCATTGAGTTCATAAATCGTTGTTTCTCCATTTGCTTGAATACTGATTTTCATTTTTGTCTCCTCCTCTTCTTGACTGGCTTCATCTTGTTCATCTTCTGATTGATTGCCAATGGCTATTTGATTCATGTTATTTTGTTCAGCACATCCTATCACTAAAATTGCCAGTAAAATTACTCCAAAACAAATTAACATCCATTTTATTCCATTATATTCGGGAATAATTTTCATTGACAAAGCCTCAATTTATTATGTTTCTTGCACGGTCAAATCATTATTGTTGAAAATATCTCCATTATAAGTATCAGAATTCTGAATTTCTTCTTTATTCAGCTCTTTCCGGACTTCGATTACACATGAAGCATCAGCTGGTCGATTATTATCCAATATTACTTCTCCAATTGAATCCGCACTGATATGTCCGCTGCATGGATTTTTTACACTTGTTATCGAACCTGTAATTACAGCATGAACATCGCTGTATTCAAAGGCAAGATCACAATCAATCATTTCGCAATCTTCCAGGATCAGACCTTTTGCATAACAAAGCGGCTGGGTTCCAATTATTTTACACCGGATCAGTTTGAGATTTTCAGAGTACCAACCCAGATATTCGCCTTTTACGGTACTGTCTGAGACAGTGACATTTTTGCTGTGCCAGAAAGCATCCTTTGTATTCAGACAGGAATCCCTGATTTCTACATTTTTCACATACTGAAAAGAGTATTTACCGTTCAATACAAAATTATCAAGCAGGATATCTGAGCTGTAGAAAAATGGATATTCAGATTCAAGCTCTGTATTCTTTATCATCATTCTGTGTGATAACCATCCAAATTCGGATGATTGAATATTACAGTTTTCAATAGTAATATCCTCACATTCCCGTACAGCTTTACTGCCTGCCATATGACTTTCTTTTATTGTTATCTGTTTGCTGTACCATAATGCAGCACGGCATGTTTCTGTCATACGGCAGTTTTCAATTTGAGCGTTCCTGACATGCCAGAAAGGATAACGAAGCCTGAAGTCACAATCTGAAACGTCTATGTCTGCGCTTTTCTTTAAGACAGATTCTCCATCGCGAGGGCCATCAAAGATACAATGAATGATTGTCGCATTATGTATACCATAAAGGGCACGCTCTTCATCCATTGTCAAGTCTTTAAATTCATTTATTTGCTCTCGTTTTTGTTCAACACTGATTGGAGTGTCGAGCTTTGCGGATAATTCAGTCGTCTGGGAGCCAACATCGGAACTCTTTTTATATTGGGTATTATCAAAGGCAATTGATTCACTTGCTTGCATTATTTCTACGATATTTTTAGTGTTTTGACTCATATTTGAACCTGTTTTTATCCTAGATTTTCTTTGAAGAATGATTCCAATTTATCATAAGGAATCATGTCTGGCGAGTTATTAACTAATCAATGAAAATATGAGTGACTAATCAGTCGTTTATTTAATAAAAATACTAGTATATAGGGATAAGCATTACAATGTTCTGATTAGGGATAAGCATTACAATGTTCTGATAACTTTTGCTGGTACGCCAGCCACGACTGTGTTAGGAGGAACATCTTGCGTAACAACAGCTGCGGCTGCTACGACAGAGTTTTCTCCGATAGTTACACCGGGTAAAATGGTTGCAGCAGCACCTATCCATACATTCCTTTTAATCCATATCGGAGTTGAAATTAATTCCTTTCTATGGGCTGGATCCAATGGGTGATTGGATGTGATAAGATTGGCTTTTGGTCCTATCTTGGTGTCATCCTCGATTGTTATGCCTCCTCTATCCATAAAGGTGCATGCGTGATTGATAAACACATTTTTACCGACCTTAATATTTCGTCCGAAATCTGTATAGAATGGAGGAGTTACCCTAGAAGATTCATCCACCTCCGAACCTATCAACTCACTGAACAGGCTCCTTATTTCATTCTCATCATGAACTGAAGTATTCAATCTGGTGGTTAGTTCTGCAGCACGAAGCATCACTTCCTTTAACTTTGGGTATTCCGGGTCATCTATAGAAACTGGTTCTCCAGACCGATCACGTTCAAAAATGTCTTTATTCAACACTTTTTCACTCATTGAAACTATCCTCTTGATCTACCATTAAATCTACTCGGGTATCACTTCGTTCAAACATGCAATCGCATTCAATGTTCTCGGATATCCGATATACGGCAATAGCTGCGTAACTGCGCTGAGCAGTGTTTCTTTATCGTTCCCAACATTCAGATTTCCCTGTATATGCCCCTTTAACTGAGGCTCACATCCACCCAGTGACAGGATCATAGAAAACGTAAGGAGTTCTCTTGTTTTTACATCCAGACCTTTTCTGGTGTAGTAATCACCAAAGCAGTTTGCAGACAGATATTTCTGAATATGAATCTGGTTTTCAGGTGCTGCCTCGTACATTTTATCGATTATGTCACCAAATATTTCCTTCTGCACTTCCAGTCCTTTTTCAAATCGTGTTTCAGGCGAAGTTGTAGACTGGCCTTCCAGTGGTAGTTTTACTCCTCTACTTTCCAGTATTTCATTAGTAGCATGAATAAAATCAAATGCCTTCGCCATCCCAACATATGGTACAGATTGATATACAATCTCCTTAACCTCAATTGGAGTTACACCGACATTAAGTGCAGCACCAAGCATTACTTTATATTCGTTTAAAGTCTGGCTTGCAATTAATGATGCTAAAATAACCATTAACCTGGTTTTTGTATCCAGATTTCCATAACTGATCACTTCATCAAAAGCGAAATTGTCAAAGATTTCCAAAAGTTCCGGATCTGTTATTTTTAGCGTTGATTTATGATCGATTTTTAGCGTTGATTTATAATCGGGAAATAATTCTTCATAGTTCTTGTTTGCAATTTCACTGATACCCATAATTTACCCATCTCTTTCAGTTCAAGCGGATATTCAGAATCTTTTTCGCTACTTCCTCATAGCTGACAGTTTGTTTCCTAACAGTTTGTTTCGCAGGTTGGTCGGTCAAATTATCATTCATCCTTATTTTGTCGGTAATCCCGGTCCGGCATCAAATTCTGCTGACACATCTTTTAAGTACTCTGTTATCTTCAAATGCTGAGGGCATGCCTTCTCGCATTGTTTACAGTCTATGCAATCGCTAGCCTTGCCATGAGTTGAAGTGAGATTCAGATAGTAAACAAACTGGCTTGAGATATTATCAGTTACAGCACGCTTTGCACTATTATATAATGCAAAGTAATCCGGTATTGCAATATTCTCAGGACATCCTTCTACACAATATCTGCATGTTGTGCAGGGAATTGCAGTATCTTCATTTATAATATCAATTACCTGGTTGATGATCCTGTATTCTTCCTCGTCCAGAGGTTTGAAGTCTGTCATATATGAGGTATTATCAAGTACCTGTTCCATGGTATTCATACCGCTAAGTACCATCATGACACCTTCCTGACTGGCAGCAAACCTGATTGCCCAGGAGGCAACGGAAGCTTCCGGATTATATGCTTTCATCAATTCTTCTGCTTTTTCAGGAACAGAGGCAAGATTTCCTCCCTTGCAGGGTTCCATTACAACAACTGGCATGTTATGTTTTCTTGCCACTTCATGGCATCTTCTTGACTGGATACCGGGATTCTCCCAGTCAATATAATTGATCTGCAACTGAACAAAATCCAGTTCCGGATGAGCAGTTAGAATTTCATCCAGTAGTTCCGGGGTGTCGTGAAAAGACATGCACAGATTCTTTATTTTGCCTTCTTCCTTTTTCTTCAAAGCAAAACCGAATGTATCATATTTGCATGCCTGCTCATAAGCACTCATACCAATATTGTGAAGCAGGTAATAATCAAAAAATTCAACACCACAATTTTCCAGCTGCTCATTAAAAATTCTATCCTGATCCTCCACTGCTTTTAACATTCTGGGAGGAAGTTTCGTCGCAAGAGTAAATTCATCTCGGTTATGCCTTTTTACCAGAGCCTCTCTAATGGCTTCCTCACTCTTGAAGCCATGGTATGTGTACGCGGTATCAAAGTAAGTAAATCCTTTTTCCAAAAACGTATCTACCAATTTGTTTAATGCTTCTGTGTCAAACGATGTCTGATCATCTTTGTCCAGAAGTGGTAATCTCATACAGCCAAAACCTAATCGTTTTGCCATTTTTATCCTCCCCTGTTCAATGATCCATAAATGTCCTGTAGAAATGTCCTGTAGGCTCAAACAATTTATGAAACAATACCAATATTGCTCAGCCAATCCACAATATCTTTTTTCGCAGCACTTACACGAGACCCATGGACAGCGAGCCCCTTCAAAAGAGTTGCTTTCGGACAAAGTTTTGCAATATCTTTTTCACTACGGCCTAATCCGCTTCCTTCATGGGTACAAAACGGAACAATAGTTTTTCCGGAAAGGTCATATTCTTCCAGGAATGTAAACACTGGCATTGGCATCGTTCCCCACCAGTTGGGATAACCCAGGAATATCAAGTTATAAGAGTCCATATTTTCCACATGGCTGGAAAGCTCCGGTCTGGCATTGTTATTCAGTTCCTTTTTTGCCACGTTGGTGGTTGCAGAATAATCTTTGGGATAAGACTTTACCGTAACAATACGGAAAAGATCGCATCCTGTCATTTCCCGGATCATGTCGGCTACCACTTTTGTGTTACCGACAGGCAAATTCACGATCTTTCCGCTGACATAGTTATTCCCCTCACGTGAAAAATAGGCTATCAGGCATTTCTCTTCGTTCAAATTCGACATTTAGTATCCCATACCTTCTTATTCTCACTGAAATTATCATCACTTTTTGTGATAAAAAAGCAAGGACCTTGGAGGTCATATTATAAGGATGACATGTCAATTACATATCGATAGCGGGCTTCTTTATTTACGACCTTCTCCCATATCTCATTGATCATTTCAGGTTTGATCATCTGAATTTGCGGATAGATCTTATTTTCCGCACAATAATCAACAACTTCTTGTGTTTCTGGTATTCCTCCAATAAGTGATCCATTGAAGTTTACTCTATTGAAAATCATATTGAAGTTGTTAATTGTGAGTTCTCCTCCAATTGGTTGTCCTACTTGAGTGAAGTATCCATATGGTTTTACGCAATCAATGTATGATGACATTTCGTATGCGTATGGAATTGTGGATATCATGTAATCCATTTTTCCTTTCCATGGTTGTAGGTCGCTTGGTGAGTTAACAACAATAACTTCTGTTGCTCCGAATGCAAGACAATCTTCTTTTTTGCTTTCAGTGGTTGTAAAGGCATAAACTTCGGCACCTTTTGATATGGCTAATTTAATAGCTACGTGCCCCAGCCCACCAATTCCTGCAACTCCTACTTTATCCCCTTTTTTGAAATTAGCTCTCATTAAAGGTGAATAGGTAGTAATACCAGCACATAGTAATGGAGCAGCTTCCTGCAGATCTATGGAATCTGGTATCTTTATTGCAAAATGCTCTGTGACAACGATATTTTGAGAATATCCTCCCTGACTTATACCGGTAGGTGATGATTCTTCAGGATAACCATATGTCATTATAGTTGCATTGTTGTCGCAATGATGTTCTTCACCATTCTTGCAGCTTTCACACTCCATACAACTGCTAACCATGCACCCAACTCCTGCACGATCACCTACTTTGAACTTTGTTACGTTCTTTCCAACAGCAGCAACCACACCCACAATTTCATGACCAGGCACTTGTGGATATTGTTGTGGTCCCCAGTGTCCTTTGATCTGATGAATGTCAGAATGACAAACTCCACAGTATTTAATATCAATTAGAATGTCATTATCACCTACAGGTCTTCTTTCAAAAGACCAGGGAACTAGCTTTCCGGACTCATCTTTTCCAGCATAACCTTTTGATTGAATATTTTCCGCCATATTTATGCACTTCTTATTTACTTTGTAACTTTTAACTTCAATTCAAATTCTTAAATACCTCAACCAAATTCATTTCAATTTATTGTACTCTTCATCAGCTACAGGTTCAAGCCATTCTGCCGGTCCTGCGTTGGCATTTGTCTCAACGGAAAGGTGTACAAACCAGCTGTCATGTGCTGCTCCATGCCAGTGCTTTACATCTGGTGCTATTGTCACTACATCACCAGGTTTAAGTTCCCTTGCAGGCTTTCCTTCTTCCTGATAGTAACCACGTCCGCCTGTTACTAACAGAATCTGACCTCCGGGATGCTTATGCCAGTTATTTATGCATCCGGGTTCGAATGTTACATTGCCGATGGGACAATTAAATTCATTATCCCTTCCAACCAGCATGCTAACCCATACTTTACCTGTAAAATACTTGCTTAAAAATTCAGGAAGTTCGTCTCCTTTCGGGAAAATTACACTCTCACTTAAGATTGGTTTGTCCATATTTTGTACCTCATTAATATTTATTGTCAAGTTTGGTTTTTTGAATGTCAAAGATTCTTACTGAAAAATTTACTAGCCGTGAACTGCCGTTAATACCGACAACTTTCATAATGTTCTCTCTGATTTTAGTTTCTTTAAAATTTTCTCGATATTCTTTCTTGATCGTTTACTCGATCAGTTTTTATGAGTGACTAATCAGTCACTATATAGGATTTAATAGTATATAAAAGTAAGCCCTACAGAGAAAGGTAGAATGTAAAAAAGTCATATCGTATGAGTCCATGTTCTCAACATTTGTTTTCAACCGGGGACTGTGTCCTCTCCCAGCTCCTTAAGTACTTGTTCCACAACCTCACTGTAATTACTGGGATATGGATCCTCGAGCACTATTTCAAAGAGGTCTACACCAGCATTTTCGTTGATTTGATTGGCAATTTCACACATATTGCCGGGATGTGAAAAATAAGCCACAAAATTTTTTGCGCTTTCGTCGGGCGTGGCGGACTGCATCAATACTTTTTACTCATTGAAATTACCCTACTATTCGGAGTCATCTTAACTTATCAAAATAATGTTTTGCTTCCAGCATTCTGCCACGGATATTAACATGGAAAGGACAGTTCTTTTCGCAGACACCGCATTCTATGCAGTCATTTGCGTTTTTGCTTAATTTCATGTAATGGTCTTTTGCGAGTTCGTCACCCGCTTTTGCCAGATCTAAATATTTGTTTACAGAACCGATGTCGATTCCAGATGGACATGGCTGACAGTGGTTACAGTAAATGCAGGCTCCCTGTATGTCTCGGTGCGGCAGGCTGCCGATAAAAGAATAGTCCCGTTCTTCTTCAGAAGTGGAGTAATATTTGAGTACATCTTCCAAATCTGCTCTGGAGCGTACACCCGGAAGACATGAGAGAACAGCCGGGCGATCCAGCGCATACTGTATGCACTGAGGTATAGTCATACTATGGCGGAATGGAGATGTCTTTGCGTTCAGCAACTGTCCACCATCATAAGGCTTCATTACCGTGATGCCAATGCCGCGTTTTTCACATTCACGATAAAGTTCCATACGCTCATGTGATAAAGCCAGCTGACCCTGTGAAGGTTTAAAATCATAAGCGGCGTTGAGGCTGAACATAAAAATGTCAATCTCTCCGGTCTCGATAAAGCGTCTACAAATATCCGTAGAATGGGATGAAAAGCCGAGATAGCGAATAGTTCCATCTTTCTTTAGCTTTCGAGCATAATCAAAAATTCCATTGGACATGATCTTTTCAAAATCACGAACCTCATCAACACAATGGATAATGCCAATGTCAGCGTAGTCCGTGCCGTATTTTTTCAGCTCCTGCTCAAACCCTCTCTTAAGTTTTGAAAGAACCCTTGTCCTCGAATATGTTCCCTTTGGGTAGACAGCACCCAGATGCATCTGCATAATCATCTCGTCCCGCTGTCCTTTCAGTGCCTGTTCAATGGGCTCCACTGCACTGGAATCATACATAACCGTGTCAATCAGATTTATGCCGTGTTCCATGCCATAACTAATGACGTCTTTGATTTCCTGCGGTCTAGATTCGTGCAGGCTTCCTGCGCCAATACCGATTGTGCTGATCTTACCGCCGCCATGCGGCATATTTCTATATTCAACTTTCATCTTTGAGTTCTCCGTTATTGATTATTCTTTGATAGGCGCTGCATTTTCCTATTCTGGACAAATTTCAGAACATAGTAAGTCACACAGATACAAACTCCCATGATGGAAAGGTAATCCGTGAAGAAAAACATGGCTGATTCATCAAAATTCCAATAGGAATATGTATAGTACAAAATCAATCTGGAACCCATGCCTCTTTCAAAAAATGCATACACTCCATATACAGCGATTAACACTGCCATGACTCGCACCGCAAATGTACATCCACGGTTAGGAGTGGGAATTCCCGGTACCTTTTGAACCATACCTATAATCATTCCCCAGTGCATTCCCAGATGTATGGAGATGAAGATAAATCCCCAATATGCGGCCAGAATGTGTATCTGCCGTGCAATCAAACCACCGTCTACTGGAATAAAAGCAAACACGCTACGGGAAACCAGCACGGAGCTTACCAACAGCATTAGCATCATTACGAAAAGAAGCAGATTGACCGCTGTATTAAAAACACGGCGTGTATTGTGCTTTCTTTTTATAACTGTATGATACCACCGTCGATTTAAGATACTGTGGACAATGAATAACACAAACAAGGAAACTCCTAACAGTTCATGGATCATGTTTCCGGTTAGGTTGTAAGCCATGACTGCCAACATGAGAACCGTCATAAAGAGGTCAATGGTCAGCTTAATCAACAATTTCTGAGTCAAAGAGTTTTCCTCATTTATTCTGTCATTCCTATTTCACGCAGCCACTCGGATACATCATCCTGCGCAGTTTTTACACTTGATCCTCTGATTGCAAGGCCGTCCAGAATAGTGGACTGCGGGCAAAGCTCGGTGATGTCTTCAACACTTCGTCCAAGGCCGCTTCCTTCGTGTGTGCAGAACGGTATAATGGTTTTCCCGGAAAAGTCATATTCCTCCAAAAATGAAAATACCGGCATTGGCATCGTTCCCCACCAGTTGGGATAACCTATGAAAACCACATTGTAGGAGTCAATGTTCTCAACTTTTGTTTTCAGCTGGGGCCTGTAGTTATCTTCCTGTTCCTGCTTTGCCTGATCAACCACAGAGTCATAATCCGTGGGATATGGATTTACGGTCACAATTTCAAAGATATCACCGCCGACTTTTTCGTGGATTTGATTAGCAATTACACGCGTATTGCCAGTATGTGAAAAATAAGCCACAAGAATTTTTTTTGGCGCTGAATCCGTTTGTGTATGATTTTCACTTTCAGTTTCCGTATTTGGAGAATTGGTTTTTTCTGGGACGGTAATACTGGGGCTATTGTTCTGTGTTTCTGGCTGTGTGCTATTTACGTCAACCTTTGTTGTGTCGCTGTCTGTGCATCCGCAGGCGGCTAGGAAGAGGCCCATTAAGATTATGAGAGCAAACGCTGATATTTTCTTCATCGTGTGTATCTCCTCTTTTATTTATATCCACAAATTTATTCTCATGTTCGCTATAGTGGAGAGCGATATTGGGATATTTCCTGAGCGTTATTTCAATTTCCTCAGTGGGCAAGGTATCTGAGCAGGAGTAAAACGCCGGAGGCAAGCGTATAGGCGTTCTGCACCCAGGAGAGTCCGGTGGCTGAGAAGCCAAGACTGTTCTGAATCTCCGGGAGCCCTGTAATGACGACTGAGATGTCGAATGCAATCATCAAGTAGCTGGTGAGAATGATAGCGAGCACGGCAGTAGGGTGCAAAAGGTGCACGGTACTATCCTTCATATGATAATTTCCCCGATTGGCCGTATTGTTATTTTACATGTAAGAAGTTTCATAGATGGCAATACAATCTTCCATGCTTAGCTCAGTTCGTCACAAAGGAACAGGCCACCCACCGTATCCTTTGCGTTCTTCGCCATGGTTTCAAATTCTCCGGTTCAATGCCGTAATCGGGCATCCTGAGGTCTGCAACTCCGCAATCTTCCTGCAATTTCACCAGCATTGTGATGAAGTCCATCGGCTCCTTCACATCCTTCATTCCCATTATCTGTGCCATTTGTACGAACCTGTCATCACATACATATCGCTCATTAGATTGACGCCATTAGAAACGTAGCCTTCTACACTATGAAATAACGCATCAAAACCTTGATATGCAGTAAATTTCGGCGGTACAGATGTCAAAAGTTCCAGACCAACGACTGCCATAATTCAAAAAGACAATTTAAATTTTGAGACGAACCCATTATATTAGGACTTACGTACTTGAGGAGCAAAATCAATTACGTCAAATACTGTGGATGAAAGTCACATTTTAGACAGTTAATGGTCTAATGCTGTTGATTTTTCAGTTCAACTGCGTAAGTCCTATATAATATGAATTTTCCCCACATGACACTAAAACTTGACTTTAAATTTCAATAAGTTCGTAGTCTCTGCTTCCAAATCCGAGTTCTTCTCCGTACTTAAGCTGATGGGTTCCATCGATCATAGGCCAGGTACCTCTGAACTTATCAGTTCCTACCTCGTGATTACATTGCAGAGAGGAGTTAACAAGCCCTTTCTGTCTATTTACAAGATCATAGCTTGCCTGGTCAATGGCTACAGGATCTTTTGAAGCAAGAATTCCTATATCTGACACAATAGGAGCATCACTCCATGGCACACAATCACAATCAGGCGAGATATTAAGCAGGAAATTCATATAACCTACTTTTCCTTCTTTTTCTTTTACTGCACCATAAGCATACTCTGTAAGACTCTCAAGAAACTCTGGCATATCAGATTCCCAATCTATAGTTATGGCTTCGGCAGGGCAAACTTCCATGCACTGTCCACAGCTTATACAGACATTAGGATCAATCATTGAGACTTCTCCCAGAAGATGAGGAGCTCCTACAGGACAGATTTTAACACATTTCTGACAGCCGATGCACTTCTCCTGAATAACATGCGGGCTTGTACTGAAGTGCTGATACTTTTTGCCGACCGCTGGAGCACATCCCATAGCGAGATTTTTGATAGCTCCTCCGAAACCAGCCATAATGTGCCCTTTAAAATGGAACATCACAATCATGGAATCGGCGGCAGCAATATCCGAACCTATTTTTACGGATTTGAAATGCTTCTTCCCGATCTCGACTTCTGCAACGTTCTGGCTCTTCAAACCGTCTGATATGATAAGTGGAGCCTTGACTACAGAATAATCAAACCCATGTTCTATCGCTGTAGTTAGGTGATCAACTGAATTATGCCGGCTGCCTGAATAAAGTGTATTTGTGTCTGTAACAAACGGTTTTGCTCCTGCTTCCCGAATCTTTTCTACAACTTGCCGTACAAAAACTGGATTTATATATCCGTCACTTCCGTACTCACCAAAATGAATTTTAATTGCAGTCAGATCGCCTTCTCCAAGGAGTTCAGCAAAACCCGCCTCATCAAAAAGTTTCTGAATTTTGCTGATCGTATTCTCCTGCGGATTTCTTGCTCTCAGGTCTGTGAAATAAACTTTACTTGCCATCTATATATCTCCTGCTAAATAAATCGGATAAAGGAGAAATCAGCTCTTCAGATGTAGGTTTACTCCAGATGTTGGTTTAATTTGTAATTACACTTGACACCTTCAGGATCAAAACATAAATTACAGAATACCTTTTCTTAAGTTGACAGAGTTTAAGAACTGTTTTTATGGTCCTAAACTCGATTGATTTTCCCATTTTCGAGATTCAAAGATGCCATTTTGAGTTTTTGAAATGAGCTCATTATGTAACGTGAATTTTCAGTCTTGACTGACCAGTCGATCACAAAGTTGTTATATTACATAAACATTTGCTCGAGTTATGATTGACTGATCACTCGCGCGAGGGATGAAAAAAATTAGTTATTAGCCAGACCTTTCCAAATAATCTGGAATCCATCTTTTATAACCTTATTTTCATCCAGTGAAGAATCTGAATCAATGATAAGGTTCACTACCGCCCTGCTACCCTGATAAAACATTGCAATGGTAAGTTCCGCTGAAAAATCTCTGATTTCTCCCGCTTTTATTCCTTCATCCACAAGCTTATGGAGGAATACATACTCTTTCATCACTTCATCACGCGTAAACTTTGTGATGTAAGGAGATGAACAGAACTGCCCGACAAAAAGGAATTCTTCCTGATTTGCTACTCCCCATTTGATTAGATTTGACCATATTTTTTTTAATTTATCCTTGAAGGTATTCTGTGCCTCAATTTCTTTGCCCATACTGCGGCTTAAATCTCCTTTTACCTCAAAATACAGACTATTGATAAGGTCTTCCTTTGTAGGAAAATAGTTGAAAAGCGTGCCTGTGGCCACACCTGCATCTTTTGAAATCTGAGCAGTGGATGTACCATGGAAGCCTCTTTCAGTGAAGAGCTTCAGGGCTGCTTCCAGAATGGCAGTTCTTTTGTCTTTAACCTGTTCTTTCATATGTTATCTCTGTAAAATGACTGATTAGTCATTTATGATATAGTATTACGTTATAAATACTTTATGGCATTTTATTCTTGGCTCTTATTAAGTATTACAGTACATAAGGGATTTTTGGTAACTTAAGTAAAAAATATCCAGCGATACATTTAAAAATCCGAATTGTTAATGTGTAGAGATCATCATGCTCATAGTACTCTCATTAGGCGGTTCAATTCTCGCAAAAAATCTAGATCCTGATAGTTTTTTAAAATATGCGGATGTTCTCCGGAAGCTCTCGAAAAAGCATACTCTGCTTGTGGTAGCCGGCGGAGGAGAAGCGGCAAGGAATTACATCAACACTGCAAGAGCAGTTGGTGCCGATGAAGTAACCTGTGACTACATAGGTATCGAAATTACTCGTCTGAATGCACATTTGCTTGCCGCAGCTCTTGGGCCCGATGCCTGTCCGGAAATCCCTACAAATTATCTTGAAGCCTCAAAGGCTATCCGTCCCGGAAAGGTAGTTGTTATGGGAGGCGTCACTCCTGGCCAGACAACAGATGCCGTTGCTTCAATTCTTGCAGAGTTCCTGCGAGCAGACCTGCTGGCAATTGCAACATCTATTGATGGAGTTTACTCCTCAGACCCTAACTGTGACCCTTCGGCAGTAAAGTACGATAAAATCTCTCCTGAGAAGCTCATAAACATAGTCATGGCGATTGAGATGAAAGCAGGCTCCAAATCCCCTGTTGATCCTGTAGCCGCAAAAATCATCGAACGCTGCAAACTCGATGCTCTTGTCATGGATGCCCGGAACCCCGCCCAGCTCGAAGAAGTTCTTGATAGAGAAGCAGCCAAAAAGTCTCCCATATCGTGCGGGACCTGGATTACGACAAAGATATGAGGCTCAAAACTCAAACCAATTAAGACTTAAAGTTCAAACCAATTAGTGCTCAGACAAGCCTTTAATAGCCAGACAATATAGAGTTCGAAAAACAAAAACTGGCTTTAAAAATCTTTATTTTTACAGGAGATGAAAACTTAAACATAGAGGTTCCGACATATATCCCAATAACAGAAAACAGATGGGAATGCCGGTTTAGAGTTTAAACTCTTACAAAGCCGGTTTCTTGAACTTTCTGTCCTGAAATTTCTGAACGGGAGGAGGAACCGGGCTTGAGTTTGCCTGAAGAAAAAAATTCTTTTAAATTTAAACATAGAAGGTTTATTTTCCGATTTTTTTTCATTCTTCTATTCCTGGTTATCTTCTGCGCTGATCTCAGTCTTGCTTTTGCCTCAGTAAATGGAACAGCCATTGAGGAGGAAGGACAGAGAGATGCCGTTATCACGGATTTTTTTGCAAACCACGAACTATCGGATGCTACAGTCCGGTTTGAGCAGCCTCTTGAAAACGCCTCTCTTATTTTTACTTTGAATTCGAAGAATAAATTGCTGAAATCAGAAACTTTTATTCTAGGGCCTGTTAAGAAAGGGCAGGAAATTACAAAAATCCTGTTCTGGGGAATTGATGAAGATTTTGGAAAAGACATAAACTCCTATACAGCGTATGTTTATGTTAAAAACGGGAAGGAAAACCTTGCTTTCAGAAAACTTTCATTTTCCAACCGAAATCCTATCCTTTCAAAGCTTAAACTTGTTGACTTCTCTGCAGATTCAGAGAAAGCTTCAGTTTTAATGAGTCTTACAAGCCCTGCTAATCTCAGGAGTATACAGACACCTGAACCCGGCGTTATCGACCTTGACCTGAAACTTCTCTCAGGCACGGAAATCGTTTATTCTGAAAAGCAGAAGAATATCCCTATTATAAGCACTTATTATAACGCAAGCTACTGGCCTTTCCTGCTTGAGAAAGATAAAAACTACACTACTCTTTTAAAAGTCCATTCCCACTCTCCTGATGTCACTGCAGCCTATATCTCGAACTTCAGAGCCGAGGAAGAAGTGGAAATTATTGAGCGGGATATCGATATAGATGAATACGGAGCAAGTGTCACTATTGTCGGAAAATCCCAGGTGCCTTTTGACGGATTTGTAAGGGTTGTGCTGACGCATAAGGATGGGAAAGTGCAGGTTTTTGAAGAGACTGCAGATATCCTGACTTCGGGAAAAGAAGATACGGTAGGAATAATCTGGCAGGGAGTACAGAAAGGAGATTACAATGTAAAAATCTATGTGCTGAATTCCAAAGGAGAAATTCTAGACAGCCATGAAACAGTTTTGAGGGTTTTTGAACCCGTTGCCGAAGCAATCCCTGTTGAAGAATCTCCGGCTATTGGCTTCCTCACAGTTCTGGGAATTTTTCTCTGCGCTGGAATCTTTTCTGGAAGGAAAAGAAAATAAAGAGTTCTGAAAAAAGGAAATAAAAAGTTCTGAAAGCTTTGAAAATCTTGAAAGCTTTAGAAGCTTTGAAAGCCTTGAAAGCCTTGAAGGCCCAAAATAGTATAAAATTCGAATGCAGGATCATCATGTTTGACCTCATCATCCGAAACATAATGAACAGGAAGGTCAGGAGTGCACTGACAGTCTGTGGGATTGCCCTTGGAATCTTTGCAGTTATAGTTATGGGTGCGATGTCCGAAAATTTTCACCAGACCTTTGAGCGCTCCATGAGTGTGACCAGTGATAAAATTCGGGTCTTTTCCGAAAGTGGAGTCTTTGGAGGAGGACTCACGGACGATAAGGTAAGCGACGTGCTTCGTGTGGCAGGGGTGAAAGATGCATATGGGCTTTTAATGACTACTTTTGACGAGGATAAAATGGGAATGACCGGGAAGCAGATCCTTGGTGTACCACCGGAAAAATCCAGCGTTGCCCTTTATCCCGTAGAGCTGAAAGCAGGCCGTTTTCTCAATCCAGGAGATTCTTATAATGTTGTTGTCGGAAGCAACATACAGAGGGAATATAAACTCCAGATTGGGAGCAAGTTTGAGATCCATGAAAAATATTTTACCGTTGTAGGAATTCTGGATTATACTGGCTCGATTTTTGACAATGCGGTAATCATACCTCTTGAAACTGCTCAGGATCTCTACGATGTTGGTAATTCGATTTCCTATATCTTTGCAGTGCCTGATGAGCGGGTAGATGCAGAAATGCTCTCCAAACGCATAGAATTGAGCGTTAAAGGTACAAGCACTCTTTCTCCTGGAGAGCTTGAGGTACAGGCAAGGCAGTCCTTTATGATTTTCAGCGTAATTACTATCAGCTCAGGCCTCCTTGCAGCAATCATAGGCGGGCTTTGCGTAATGAATACGATGCTCATGTCTGTTGCCGAGAGGACGAGAGAATTCGGAATTTTGAAAGCCATTGGAGCCGAGACAAGGGATATCTTGCTCCTCACGCTTGGGGAAGCCTCTGTTATGGGTCTCTTCGGTGGGGTCCTTGGAATTCTTGTAGGTTCCGGGGCTGTTTATATTATGAATGCCTGGCTCGCAAATACAAGGATAGTGCTTTTCCTGATAACGCCCAGACTTCTTGTAATTGCAATGCTCTTTGCCTTATTGATAGGGGCTCTTTCAGGGCTTTATCCTGCGTACAGAGCTTCGAAGATGAGTCCTATGGAGGCTTTGAAGCATGCTTGAGACGGTAATTGAGAGAAGAGGAGTTGAAATTCCGGATAAGCCGGAAAAAATGTCGAAAACAGAAGAAAATGAGCGCAATTTTGGAAACAAAGACCAGAAAATCATAATGCAGGTTGAAAACCTTTCCAAAACTTATTTTCAAGGCAAAATTCCTGTCCATGCCCTTCGCTGTGCCTGCATAACCGTAAGAAAAGGTGAACTTCTCGCGATAATGGGGCCCTCAGGTTCCGGAAAATCCACTCTTCTTGCCCTTATAGGCACGCTTGAAAAAGCCACGGATGGAAAAATAATTCTTGATGGGACAGACCTTACATCTGTACCTGAAAAACTGCTTCCCCGCGTGAGAAGAGAAAAAATAGGCTTTATTTTCCAGCACTATAATCTTATCCCTACACTTTCTGCACTTGAAAATGTGGAACTTTCCATGCGCTTTTCCAGAGTGCCCAAAAAAGAAAGAGGAGAAAGGGCCAGAAAGCTGCTAGAAGAACTTGGCCTTGGAGACCGTCTTTCCCATAAGCCTTCGGAATTATCAGGAGGAGAACAGCAGAGAGTCTCTATTGCCAGAGCACTTGCGAATAAGCCGGCGGTTATTCTGGCTGACGAACCGACGGGTGAGGTGGACAGCAAAACCAGAGACTCGATTGTGCGAGTCTTCAAAGAGTTGAGCGAAAAAGGGCAGACAATTCTTGTTGTAACGCACGACCCTGAGGTTGCAAAGGAGTGTTCAAGGGTTCTCAGGATTACGGATGGGGTTATTAAAGACGAGTAGAGGTAACTGAAAAAAGCTCAAAGACCTGAGAGCATAAATAAAAAAGTATAAAAATTAAAAATTGTCTGTTTTTAAACTTCACCAAGCTCCCAGCCAAGATGTTCTTTTATAACGGTATAAGCCATTGCAGGCGGAATGATTCCAATATCGGTTACGATCATATCTATGTATTCGGCAGGTGTGAAGTCAAAAGCAGGATTTCTAACCTTCACATGAGAGAGCTCTGAAATAACCGCAGGGTCCACGACTTCATCTGCAGCCCTTTCTTCGATTTCTATGGGGTTTCCGATAATCGTGCTAGGGCTAAACTTGAAAGTTTCGGCAGCGACCATGAAACTCTTTCTGGCCTCATGGGCGGCAAGTGCAAGCTGAGAGGTTCCAATCTTGTTTACCAGGGCACCGTTAGCTGCAATAGCATCAGCCCCGACAACGACCTTATCCACCTCTTTCATGTAGTAGCGCACCGCAGAATCCACAATTAGGGTCGTGGGAATCCCAAAATTGTTAAGGTGGCGAATTGTCAATAAGCCCTGGCGCCTGGGACGGCTTTCGGTGGCAATTACCGAGATATCTTTTCCGTCTTCAAAGGCTGTGGTGATAATAGAAAGAGCAGCATGGGAATTGCAGTGGGTCATTATAACGTCCCCGTCCCGAATTCTCCTTGACCCGATTTTTCCAATTTTTTCAAGGGCTTTGTCAGCCCTCTCAATAAAGAGGTTTGCATTTTTAATAATTTCCTGCCTTGCTTCCTCCACGTTTGCTGAAGAATACTTTGATGAGAGTTTTACGGCATTAGGGAGGGAAACGGCTGTTGGACGGGTACTGATAAGAAGATTCGAGACTTCCTTTATTCTGGCACTGAATTCTTCCATTGAAGCTACGTCCAGCTCTGCGGCATAATCCCTTATAGCTTCAGCAGCGGCTTTTGCAATTCTACCTGCACCCCGGATCTCCATCGTCCGGATTTTTTCTGCGATTTCCTGAACTTTTTGCATGGTATAAGGGATGGCGAGAGTTCAATTTATAACTATCTTCCGGCTGTTCCGGGAACTGACCTGGAAGGAATTCAGATTTCAGCGAATTTCAGTGAGTTTATCCGAGATTTTCCTGTAGTAGGCAAAAAGATCTTCTCCCCACTGTATAGCCTGAGGTTCAAAGCACAGTACATCTTCTATATGGTCGTAGGTGCCGTCCGAAAAAGGTAGGGTAAGGGAAAGGAACCTTTCGGTAACTGCATAAGCAAGTTCTATTTTTTTGCTGCAAACGTAGAAATTTGCATTTTCGAATTTAATAAATTCACATAATTCGGTTCCATATTCTTCTTTTATTCTCTCATAAATCGGGCTAGTTACAAGAAGAGAAACATTAGCTCCATTTTTTGCAAAAGTCAGAAAAAGGGATGGATAAAGTGGGTGAAAAACCGATGCAATACCACTTATTTTTTTTGATTTCATAAGGTTTTCCACAAATTCCCTGTGAGGCTCAAAGAGGCATGTCCTGTCAGGAGGTTTGGAAAACGTGCAGTTAGTCAGCTCTCCTATTCTTTCCCGCAAAGGGTCGGGTATGGACTCAACGGCATGGTTTGCCCAATATTCATATTTGCTTCCGAAGACATTTAAGACATCTATCATTGGCTTCATTCTACCAACTATTGCTATCCCAAGAGGAGCCAGGCTGTAGATATCACCTGTCTTTGAAATCAAGGAGTTTTCCCTCAGCTTTTTTAATTGAGGGAGAATTGCCACCAGACCTACATTCAGGTTTTCTTTGATCTCTGAAATTGTTTTGGGCCCATCCTTCAAAAATAAAAGAAGATCTTTCCTTTTTTCGGAAAGGAAAATCAATTCGAGAAGCGGGCTGTTCATGGTTTTGTTATATATACAGATATTTAATAAATATCTTCCTCATTTTTCAACTGTACTTCTCCTGAACGCCCCAGTTGTTAACAGGAACCTGATACTTAAAATAAATGTGTATCCATTCCTGGATTATTAGTTTTTAAGCAAAATTAAAATTATAAAATAGAATATGTGTGATCGTTCTTAAAATTTTTAATTTTTAATTTTTAAGTTTTAATTTTTAAAATTATTCGATGAGCTTATTCCAAACCCAGCTTTATCCTCAAATAGATAAAAGTTTCAGAACTATTTCCCGTGATCTGAAACCCATTGACTATTTCTAATTCGAAATTTGGATAAGCAGTTTTGAGTTATGGGATAGATTCGTCATATACTTTGAGGTATGACATATTGAAGTATGACATATTGAGGTATGACATATTGAAGTATGACATATTGAGGTATGACATATTGAGATATGATATGAGGTATTGCATAGAGTATTGAGATATGATATAGATATAAGAGACTGGAGTAGAATATAAGATACTGGGTATGATATGAGGTATCTGGTATTTTTGAGAGGAATACCTGGCTCCGGCAAATCAACTTTTGTCAGGGAAAATAACCTTGAGCCTTACACCATCTCTTCAGACAATGTCCGTCTACTTATTAAGCCACCTGTACTCTCTGTTACCGGAAGGCCTGTAATCTCTCAAAAAATCAATCGTCGGGTCTGGGGACTTATTTACTCTCTCATTAAATGCCGTATGGAAGATGGGGATTTCATAGTTTTAGACGCGACAAATGCCGGAAACGCAGATATTGCGAAGTACAGAAAGCTTGTAAGAACTTACAGATATTCAGCTATCTGTGTTGATTTTTCCGAGATTCCCCTTGAAATTGCAAAGGAGAGAAACAGGAAAAGACCTGAATATGAAGTTGTACCTGAAGCTGTAATTGATGAACTGTATTCTGTGATAAACAGGCAAACAGTGCCATCATTTGTTACGGTAATAAACCCATGTGAATTTTATGAAAGAATTAGATACAAGCCAACTAACTTTTCCAACTACAAAAAAATCCATCATATTGGGGATATAGTTGGGAATTACACAGCTCTTATGCAATATCTTGCATGCGGGCTTAACGACAGTGACCTGTATATCTTTCTGGGAGATTACACAGGCCGAGGGGCTGAAAATACTGAAAATGCCGAGATTATTAAGTTTCTGATCTCCATTATGTGCAGGGATAATGTAATCCTGCTTGAAGGAGATAACGAAAAAAGTTTTTGCTGGCTGGCCGAAGGCGAAGAACAAACTCAGGTCTCCGAGTTTGCAAATACCTGGTACGATTTGAAAGAAATGGAGCAGTTAGGCGTTACAAAAAATAATGTCCTTGATTTACATAAGAAATTAAGGACATGCGTTTATTATAAATTTTATAATAAATGCGTGCTCGTAACTCACGGAGGCCTTAGCAGCCTTCCTGAAAATCTGGTTTTTGTCGGAGCCGATCAGATGATTAATGGAGTGGGCGAGCCAGAAGATGCATATATGGTCGCTACAAGTTTCAATAAAAATACGAATGAGAATACTTATCAAGTTCATGGTCATAGAAATCCTGAAAATCTTCCTATCGAAAACGGAAGAACTTTCAACTTGTGTCCTTAGATAGAAGGTTTCCTGAGAATTGTTACGCTTAAAAGAGACGGGTTTCACAGCAAGCAGGTCAAGATCCAAAAACTTACTTTTTGAACAGAGAAAATATTCAAAGATTTAAAAATCCAATTCAAAAATCCAATTCAAAAATCCAATTCAAAAATCCAATTCAAAATTTTCAACAATAAAGGTAAACGCTATAGTGATAAAAAAATAATCCTGTAAAATTCCTTCTGTGGAAAATACAGGCTAAATTTTAAGCCCAAGAACTCAATAGAGCTTATATAAATGAAAAACTTAAGCTGGAGATCAAAAATAACGTGGATTCCTGAAAAGCCTGAGACCTTTCTGACTATCTTTGAATATACTTATATCTCCAGTGAAGAATTTTAAAATATTTTGCTCTGTATGAACTCAGGCAGGAGCTTCCTTGTTCATGATATAAGCAACCATTTCAGGATTTATTTTGCTTTCCCTTGAAACTTTTGCTTCGATATCTTCATTGGATTTACCTTCGATTTTCATTTCTTTTATTCTTTCAATAACCGAGGACGGAACGGTGTAATATTCGTTAATGTCCTTCCTGTGCCCCCAGACATCACCTTCGATAATCTGGATTTTTTGCAGTTCAAGGAACATTTCTATGGACTTTGAGATTGTGCCCATGTAAGATTTCGGTAACTGAACTACTTCAATCTTAGGGCAGGTTTCAACCAGTCCAAATACATCCTTGTTCGAAGGCCTGAATGCCAGGTGAACAATGCGTTCATTAGGATTCAATGTAAAGATTTCTTCTCTTGAGCTAACAACTCTTATTTTCATGTTTTTCCCCCACTATGAAATTGTTATGTTTTTTATTGATAGAAGTTACTTTCACTGACTATAAATGTTTATCTGATAGTCTAACTATTTTTTACATAGTCTTCTGTTTCTCCTGCTTCCGTAATTTCCCGCAATTAAACGAATGAATGAACCAACTGAAAGAATTGTTGTGATTTAAAGGAAGGAATTAGCCAGCTAAGATAATTGTTAGATTAAAACTGATGTTAGTTAGCAGAAAGATAATGAAATAATATGTACTTCAGAATATTTAAGAAAATATTAGTAAATATACATAAATACATAGGAAAAATTATATATTATTTAGATCTTACAGACTGAAGTTATTATATATAGTGAACCACTCAATATATCTGTCTTTGCAAATAAAGCACGTAGCTCAGATAATAGTCAAGTCAGTTTGGAAACAGAAACTAGTTAAGTTAGTTTAAAAACAAAAATGAATTAAGTTAGTTTAAAAACGAAAATGAATTAAGTTAGTTTAAAAACAAAAATGAATTAAGTTAGTTTAAAAACAAAAATGAATTAAGTGGGTTTAAAAACAAAAATGAATTAAGTGGGTTTAAAAATAGAATTGTTTGAGTATTAATTACTTAACGATTAATTAAATTCCGGATAACTAGTTATTTGATAATCAACTAAACAAGCAAATAAACTAAGAAACTTCATCAATACTAGAAAACTTTGTCGGGGTTTTGTTTTGAGGGAAACAAAAAAAATTATGTTGGTGATATTAGCAGTATTGCTTTCACTTCAAGCTATCACTTGCAGTGCTTCTGCTAAATCTATTTATGTAGAGCCTGGAAACTCAATTCAAAAAGCAGTAGATAGTTCTCATTCTGGAGATACAATAATTGTAAAACCGGGAACATACAGTGGAGGCGTTGAGATCTCAACTGCGAATATAACTATAATGTCAAGCAGTCCTTATAAAGCAATAATTAAAGCTAAAGACAATGCCTTCAATATTTATGAAAGTAACGTTATAATAAAAGATTTTGACATAATAGGCCCAGGGAGATCTTCAGGTACTTGTTTTTCGTTTAACCGCAACGAGGATACAAACGGCGCTTTTTACTGCACGGTTCAAAATAATAAGATATCTAACTTTAGTATGGCTGCCGATATTGGTTTTTATATGTACAGTGGAAGCGAGTCTATTCTTAATAATGAGATTTACAACTGCGAAACAGGAGTATATGCCTTTGATCTTATGTTTAAAACCCTGAAAGTCAGTGGAAATAAAATTACAAGCTGTGATAATGGACTATATCTTGTTGATGCTCCATGTACTATTACTAATAATGTTTTTAACAATATAGTAAATGTAAATGCCGATGATGGAGTCGTAAGCATTTTCAACACTGAGAAAACAACTGGAGAAAACATAGTAGGCGGCCATTATATGGGTGGTAACTACTGGGCAACTCCCTCAGGCGATGGCTTCTCACAGACACACTCCGATAACAACGGAGATGGCTTTGCAGACGAACCTTATAAATTGGAAGGTTCTGATTATGTTGATTATTTACCTCTTGTACCGTCGAAAGTCTCGATTGTCAATTTTTCAGACCCTTCTTATAACTTTTCATCGGATCTTTCATCGAACCTTTCATCGAACCTTTCATCGAACCTTTCTTTGAAACTTTCTGCTAAGAAATAATATCTTTGAAAATGCAGTTACTAACAAAAATATGAAAAAAATATTATAATGAACGTGCCAAATTGAAAGTAAATTAGAATATTAAGTTTACGGTAAGAGGATCACGTATTAAAAACAGATTACCAAAGATCCTTCTTACCACTAAGGATTTCCTACCGAGACCCTAGTGCTGCGATCCAAAAATATGTTCATAAATCTTATTTTTGATTTGTCTATTGATTAATGAATTTCTCGGTGAACTCCTTCTCGCTGATAAGTTTAGAAGAGAGTTTGCGCTGGAAATCGTTTATCTGATTGCTAATTTATTCATGGAGCTTGGAGAGGTGCCGCCTTGCCTTCTCTCGATTTTTAGATCCTTTAACTTTTCTACTTACTCTTTTTTGCAGGACTTTCAATCAGGTAAAAGAGTTTTTTAAGTATTGAGGGTTCTCAATTTTTTTTCCTGTAGAAGAACTGCAAAATCTTTGATACCAACATCTATCCCCACTGTAGTAGATTCTAAAAAATCATGTTTTGTAGGTTGTTCTTTCCCATATCATACAAGAATATTAACATAGTATTTTCCAGTACAGATCTTTGATATAATTGCTGTTTTCAGAGTAACTTCAAACCGCCTGTGAAGATAGAGTTAAATTTCTTCGATTTTTTTGTCCCTTATTCTTGTATTTCACCCCACATCTCACGATCCTTTTCATGTTCATACACTATCTCTATCCACTTTTCACGAAGCATACTGATCCAGTTGGGATGTTCAACACCTTCATATTCGAATCCTAAAAACTTGTCTTTCCCAAAATGGCTAAACGAAAGTGAAGCGACCTGTTCAAGTGATAGGTCATCAAGAGGCATTAACCCAAAAATTCCATATGTTGGACGTGTAGCTGGCACAACACCAATTACAGTTTCCTCATTTCTGATGCGGGTCTCCACACCATAGATATCACTACCTGAGCCATCCTGATAAACTGGATTTGATTTAACAAACGTTTTCGTGATTTCCCTGTTGTCTAACCCCTTTTCTGTGACTGTATACTGGACAACTGCATATCCAACCAAAACGCTCTTCGTAACGTACTCAGAAATTCCACCTATGCCCTCAAAGCCAATCTTCATCGGAATAGCATTAACAGCTTCCCTGATTTCATTATACAATTGCTCATTCTCTACCATGCTAATCACTCCCCTGAATAAGCGTTAATATTGCCTTTAATTATTATATGGTCTTTTTTATTCATAACCGTGAGTACATACTCTCCATTGGGTTAGTCATGTGGAAAGCAACAGGGCAGAAAATACTAGAGAGCAAGCCAGAAAATGCTAGAGAACAGGCAGAAAACACAGTAGTTTTTCCCGTAAAAATACTGAATTTTTTAGGAGATTCAAACTTTCAGGGCAGTATATAAAAAGTTCAGTAAATTACAAATTACCTTCAGTATGTAGAATCGATGCAACTTTTTAAAAAATATATATTATTAAGTTTACAAGGACTAAAAAATGATTGCAGCTACAGTTGAATCTACGAAATTTCTAGCCCTCGTCAACTCGAGAAAGTAAATATAAGTGATGAGCTCATCCCAAAACCAATTATATCCTCAAAAATTAATAAAGTTTCAGAATTATTTTCCAAATTATTTTCCAAATTATTTTCCAAATTATTTTCCATAATCGGATGCTTGATTAACTATTTAAAATATGGGATTCAGAAAAATAATTTTGAGTTTTGGTCAGCTCAATTCATATTTTATTTTATGAATCCAATCAAACAATTTCTACTTTCTGAATCGTCATAAGCTCATTTCCAACAATCTCTCGCAGTTGAGGAATTAAGGATCTTAGTTTTTCTTCATCGTCAATTACTTCCATAACGACTGGGATGTCATGGCTTAGTTGTAAGACCTTTATGGTATGGATCTTTTTATCTGCTCCATAACCTTCAATTCCTCTGAGAAGAGTGGCACCATTAATACCTGAATCAAGTAAAAATTCGATCACCTTCTCATAAATGGATTCGTCATGAAAAGTTGCATTTTGCCTTAGATATATGCGAAGAAGTGCGGAAGGCATGAAATCACCTGGTGTGCTTAGATAATTAAGTGTAATTTTATAGGTTATACAGTCAGCATGGAAAATTAAAGTTGCGCTGGCGTACCCCGCTGCAAGCAAAGTAGTATGTTCGCGACGCCACTCCAAATGTCCATTTCCACAGCAAGCTAGCGGGGCATTTGACTTAGCAGGGTATTCGACTGAAAAAAATATTTTTAAAATTCTCGTTTTAAGCGAACAAATATAAAATTTAAAAAATTTGAGAATTTGAAAAGTATTTTATGCTCTGACACTATCTTAGTTAAAGAAATAGTGCAGTTGAGCTATGAGACTAGTCGCATAAAAGCTCTGTCTACTGATTTATGTTTCACTTTGCACAAACTCGAAGCTGCTTGATTTTAAGACTAATTTAAGACAATAATAGAAGTTACAATTATTAAGTAACTGATAAGGTCTGATAGAAATGCCCAAAAGAAGGAATATTTGTAAATGGCTAATGCTTATCACTTTTGTTTCTCTTTTTGTATATAGTTCTGCAAGTGCAGATGATAGCGGATTTAACGATTCCAAATTTAATGAGATCCCTGAACCTTCTATAAAGGAATAAGGAATTTGAAAATGATCCCTCGTTCATAGCATACAGAGGAACCTTACCAGAAACAATTGATCAGAAGTGGGAAAACTCAATTGTAGATTGCTGGTTTAATCTTACACAAATAGGGCCGTCATATTCCGAATTTGACAACTCTATAAAAAGCGTTGCCTCCAATAACGAAATGCTGATAATTGAATTGGGCTCTGCCTATAAAGAAGAAGTAAATGACTCCAGAATTGACAAGATCTATCAGAAAATTGAGGATTACTGCGAACAGCAGGAAGGCATAGATGAAATCCCTGTGGTTTTTATGTGGGCACATGATGAGGAGAATCTTCCATTACCGGATTATGGCCCTCAGATTTTCAACGAAGTTAAAAACGAGTCCGGATTCATAACTACTCGGGGAACAATGCCTGTTATTACAGACGCTAATAAAAAAGTGGAATGGGAAGAAACAGCGGGAAATTGTATTCATAGTTTTAGAGATGAACTTGACCATTATATGCCAGAAAATGGTGGACCAGTGGTTGGTTATGGTTATGACTATAGGGGATACATATTTGTGGAGTTTGATAAAAAATCTCCTGAAAACATTAATGAATCAATAATTGATGAAATTTATCAAATAATTGACAACAACTGTAAACAAGAAGGCGTAAGTGAAGTGCCAGTAATTTTTGAATGGGGAGAAGTGCCAACACTAGATGAAGAACTTTTACCAGCAGAGGAGATACCATATGTAAATGAAAGTGATGGCGTCAACTTTTCAAGCAATGAAAAAAAGATTGCTGGTAATAAAACAACTGGTAATAAAACAACCAATCAAATGCCTGGTTTTACTTCAATGATGGCTGTTTTAGGGCTTTTATCACTACTGGTTTTCAAGCGTTCATATAAATAAGCGAGACAATCATTTCCTACCATACAAAGATTCCTTCAAAATATAAGAACAGTAACCGAAGAACTGTGGGAGTTGGATAAGCTCAGAAAAAAGTGTAGCCTTATAAGGCTACAAGAATAGTTTTTTATTCAAGCATTACTGCGAACCTGTCACAGGAGTTAGTTGACCTCCATCAGTCAGGGTGTAAGTTTTGCCTTCAAGCCAGCTGTTTGTGCTGGAATTTGAGTCATAATATATGGTATTTCCATTGTCTTTGAGATTATCCAGTGTGGAATCTTCATCTGCGAAACTTGTCAGGTATGAAGTTCCTGTTACATTCCAGGTACTGGTTGAATCCAGGGTCAGATTCATCGAGCTTGCAGTATTGTTTTCATTGATTGCTCCGGTTAAGGTAGTGTTGTTCTGCAATATGGTTGTGACTGAGCTGATATTATCACAGGTAATATTACCCGTAAGAGTTTCATTTTCTGCCTTAAAGGTCACAACGCCTCCGTTTGATCCTGTATTGCCCCACCTGTCGGCGCTGGCTGTCAGGAGAGTACCCGATGCTGCACTCAAATTAGCATCTTTTAGCTCTATTATAGATTCTGTATTTGTAATATAGAACAGAGGACCTACTGATGCATTGAGTGAGCCGCCGTTCATCGTAAAACTGCTGGTACCTACCTCGGCATCACCTGAGAAACTCTGGTAGAGCATGGCTCCGCATTTTTTCTCGCCTGAAATGGTTACATTCGTTAAAGATATGGAATTCTTTCCTTCTATTACGGCAGCTTCCGATCCTGTAGCTGTAATTATGGAGCCAGAAACTGTAATATTGCCTGTAGAATAAATTCCTGGAGAACCGTCTCCGGCTGTGTTCATAACCCCGCCTGTAACAGTAATATTTCCATTTCCACGGTCCGTTGCAATGGCTGCACAGTGTTGTCCGGCTGTGGTGATATTCACATCCGTACAGGTTATGTTACCTGTCTGGGTTGCATCCACACCACGGGAGCCGGCGGCAGAAGTATTGATCGTAACATTGGACAGAGTTACCGAAGAACCCGATCCCGTAGAAAAGACACCATTGGCGCCATTGGCATTTGTAGTTACCGTACAGTTGGTGAGCTCTATTGCACTTCCTGACTCTGCAAGTACACCAGCATTGAGGCCATAAAAGTCGCTATTATCATTCGAAGATGTGTCTCCTGTTTTTGTCACAGTTGAATTAGAGAGAATGAAAGTACCGCCATTAGTAACTTTGATTCCGTTTTCATCGGTATTAGAGGCAGTAAAAGCCTGGTTTGAGCTGGTTTCAGTTCCTCCGCTCTGTGTGTACGCTTCACTTGCCGTAGAAGTAGTATTAGTAGTATTAGTAGTATTAGTAGTATCGGTGGTTGTATCCGTCGTAGCTTTGCTCGAAGTTTCCGATCCGGACACGCACCCACAAACTGCCAGGGTAACCAGACTGGCCACCAGTACCAGTGTGGCTATGCCTCGAAATTTAAAGTGTATATTCATTTTATCTCCTTTATTCAAGCCTATAGTTATGTGCCCGTTAAATTGCCAGAAAAAGAGATAAAAATACTTGTATAATAAAAAGGAAAAAATAGATTTATTTTAAATTTAAAGGCTAATTATATAATTTTCATAGAAATAAAGCTTAATTTTTACATATAAACCTTAATATATTTGTTTTAAAGCTTTATTTTGGAAACTATAGTCAAAAACTTGACTGATTATTCGAAATGTATAGTTCAAAAAAATAATTTTGAGTTTCAGGATAAGTTCAACACCCGAGTTTCGCCTGGAGACCACAGAAAATAGGAAGTTTCCCGGAGTTGTACTGCAAATACAACAGCACAAAATCCTTTTGTTACTTCGCTCAAGCAGAATTATTTTTGATTTATTGGTTTTTTCTAAACGCTACCTTTTCCCCGCAGCACTTATGAAGTTTTTTCGTACCCCCTGCTTCGCTGCCCGAGTTCCGCTTCGGGAGCACGGTGTCTGTTTCGCTACGCTTTGCTTCGCTCAAGCAGAATTATTTTTGATTTATTGGTTTTTTCTAAACGCTACCTTTTCCCCGCAGCACTTATGAAGTTTTTTCGTACCCCCTGCTTCGCTGACAATGGTAAGCATAGTCATAGGGTCAAAGATTCGGGTTCCCATTACTGCAGTAATTCCTCTCTCAAAAAACGGAGCAGGGTAAAGAGGAGAGCTTGGGCCTAGCAGGACAACTTCCCTTGCTGCGCCACCCAGGGACAGTAGTTCGTCAAAAGTCCTGTTAGCGAGAGTACTTGCACTGAGAATAACTACATCCGATGCAGGGAGAACTTCTCTGGCTTTTTCAGAGGGCAGAATCAGGGTTTTCGGAGATTCGATTTCACGCTTTTCAAGGATCGTGAGGTTCTCGGTTATTTTTAGGATTTTAGGTACAAGGGGACCAAAATATCCTACCATTGCAACCCTGTCTTCGGGTTTTATGAGGTCAAGGATATCCACGTTTGATGTCGGGAAGTTTTCAGATTTGGTATCCCACAACATGTGAGAAAGAGCATTTGCAGTTGCAACTCCGACCGCAGCTTCAAGAGGATTTTTGGATAGGGCAAGTTCAAGCACTTTATCCGCAGTTTTACCTTTCAGAGAGCCCGCAAACCCGAGAGCAGGGCAGCCTGAAAACTCGTAAAGCGGGGTGCAGGCAACGCCTCCATAATTTTCGGAAAGCAGGACTCCTATATAGGCGAGCCCTATCCTTACATCCTTTACTTCTATGTCCTTAAGAGCAGAGCCCAGATCATTTTTGAGAGCATTCACCAGGGTGGGCAGAATTTCAGTTTCTTCTTTTTTTCCTTCCCCTTTATTTATTTCCACTGGTTTTTCTTTACCTTTCAGTCCATTTTTGTATATTTTTTCTTCATATTCCGGGAATTTTCTTTTTTCTGAGGATTCTGTTTCTGACATGCTGCCACCTTTTTACCTTTTTATCTCTTATAATCTCTTTTTAAATTCTTTCGATTTTAGTGGTGAAGTCAAGTGGATTTGCGTAATAGGGAGCGCTTATAACGATAATATCTACAAAAGGAGCGTATTCAGGAATCATGGGCCCTTTGATTCCTCCCACTGCAAGTTCAAGCTTTGGATTTAGTTTCTTAAGTTCGGGTCCGAGTTTCCGCAGTTCTTCCGGAGAAATGTGGTCAAGGAGCATAATATCCGACATCCCTGCATATTTGAACGCTTCTTCTCTCGTTCTGGGCTCGATTTCTATCTTTTTAATGGCCCTGAGTTTTCCCAGTTCGCCTGCAACTTCCAGGTGATTCTGGCTGATCTGAATGGAATCACTGAGGGAGTTTCTATGGATATCTCCTCCACCTGCCCGGACAGCTTTAATCTCAAATATCCGCGATCCTGGGTGGGTCTTACGGCTTGTTGCGATAATAATGTCAGGGTTTGCCTTTCGGCCCGCATTAACAAGAGAAGATGTTTTCGTGGCAATTGCACACATGATGGTGAGGAAAGTCTGGGAAACCCTCCAGTACCTGAACAGGAGTTTAAGATCTCCTTCGGCTTCAAAAATTGCATCCCCGGGATTGAAAGTATCTCCGTCTCGAAGGTAATTCAGGGTCTTCATGTTTTTTCTTTCATAATACTCTGCCAAGTCGCCGGCGCAGGCACATACACCGTTTTCTCTTGAAACAATCCTCATTTTTCCCCTGCCCTCAAGCCTGAGCAGTTCTGCGCTTTCATCCTGATAAGGACAGTCTTCATAAAAATACAGCTCAAAAAGGTCTATCATATTTTACCTCAAAGATTTTCTTTATAAATTCCTTGCTTTTATGTTTCAATTTTCTTTGCTGACGGTTTTTCGCATCGATCTAGTATCAATTTCTTTGCTACCAGCGTATTTTCACTTTATTTCTGGTTCTGTTAATCTTGATCCCAATATGCGTTAGTTCATTTCGACTTCAAATTTTCCTTAAGAATTAAATTTTCCTTGAGAATTCTCCTGTGAATTATCTGGTAAATTTCCTGTGAATTCACCTTATTATCCTGGCATTTGAAGCTTTGAACACCGCATGCATTTCCCTGCCTGGTTCGAGCCCGAGCATTTCACATGAAGTAGGCGTAACCACGGCTTTAATTTCTGCATGTCCCATCTCCATCTCGACCACGACAAGATGTTCTTTTTTGAAAACTCCTGAAACTTTTCCTTTCAAAGTGTTTCGGGCCGAACTTTCCATAACCCCTCTGGCAAGAATAATCTCTTCCGGACGAATAGAGACAGCGACCTTTTCTCCGGGTTCGGCAGGGTCTGATGAATAGATTTCCAGTCCTTCGGCTTCAATCACTGTGAGTTTTCCTTCGAGAGCCTTTACCTTTCCCTTAAGCACGTTGGTGCCCAGAAACTCGGCCACGAAATCAGGAGAAGGTTGCCTGAAAACCGACTCAGGGTCTCCGGACTGCATAACTTTCCCTTTCCTTAATACGACCACGCGGTTCGCCAGAGCCCAGACATCTTCAAAATCGTGGGTCACATGCAAAACAGTAGTACTGTACTCACTGATCGCTTTTTTCAGCATCTTCCTGAGCTTTTCTTTTGTTCTTACGTCAAGGGCGCTGAAGGGTTCGTCCAAAAGGAGCAGTTTTGGTCTGACTATAAGGCTCCTTGCAATGGCTGCCCTTTGCTTCTCTCCTCCACTCAGGGTAGCCGGTTTTCTGTATAGCAGCTCACCGATCCCCAGGACTCCGGCAATCTGCTTTACTTCGGCTTCGATCTGCTTTTTGTCTCTGAGTTTTTTTCGAATTGCGTATGCTATATTTTCGAAAACGTTCATGTGGGGAAAAAGCATGTGATCCTGATACACTAGACTTATCTGCCTCATATTCGGAGGAAGATCGGTAATATCTTTTCCTTCAAGAATAATCCTGCCCTTTTCAGGTCCATAAAACCCTATTATGGTCTCAAGGAGAAGGGACTTCCCACTGCCAGTAGGGCCTATCAGAGTAAGGTAATCTCCTTTTTCGGCTTTGAGCTCTATCCTGTCGAGTTCAAAACCCCCAACATCAAGGCAGAGGTCCCTGACTTCAAGAAAACTCACAGCCTCCCTCCCTCAAACCTTTCAAAGCTGAGGATTGCAAGAAAAGCAATTCCCATGAGCAAAATTCCACTTGTGATTGCCATTTCCAGATTTCCATAGGAAATGTTCAGGTAGAGGGTCACAGGCAGAACTTCGGTATACATATATGATCCCCCTGCCAGCACCAGCACTGCTCCAAAAGCCCCTATACAGCGGGCAAAGGTTATCACTCCTGAAGCAAAAAGCCCACTCTTTGCCATTGGAAGAGTCACGTGCCTGAAGGTTTCGAATTCCCCGTACCCAAAGCTCCTTGAAACCAGTTCGTATCTTGGGTTGATGTCTTCAAAGGTGGAGTAGATTATCCTTACAGCATAGGGAAAAGCTACAAAAAACTGGGCAATTATTATCCCGAGCTTGCTGAAGGTTACCTTTATCCCCACAGCTTCAAGCACAGGCCCGAGAAAACTCTGCCCGAAAAGAAGCAGGAGAGCAAGGCCCATTACCAGTTCTGGAAATGCCATCGGGAGCCCGAGTATGGTTTTTATAATGCTTTTTCCTGGAAAGGAGAAACGCGAAAGTGCATAAGCTGTCGGAATTGAACAGCACATTACAGAAAATGTTGAGATTGAAGAGGTCAGCACGGAAAGCTTCATTGAATAAAGCATTTCTTCCGAAAGCAGGGCTGAAAAGATTTCTGATGGACTAAGGACGAAGAGCAAGGTTCCTATAGATAAGAAAAGCAAAAAAGTGAAGAAAAGGGCAATGCCCACTGTGAATTTCTTGAACCAGGAATATTTCATACCCGGATATTTTAAGAACTGCATGGCTCAAAGCCCCATTTTTCCCAGATGGCCTTCGCTTCATCTCCTGCAATGTAAGTGTTAAATGCTTCTGCCAGTTTAGGGTCTTCTGCATATGTGGAAACTGCTGTGGGTATGGTCTGTATTTTATTCTGTTTTTCAGGGATAGGGATTACTTTGATTTTTCCACTGGCTTCACTCCAGTTTGCCATATCTTCCCAGATAATTGCCGCATCCGCATCTCCAGACGTGAGGTAAATAAGGAGCTGGTTTACTGTTGCCGTCTTGACAATTGTGTTATTCTGTACTTCAGGAAGGATTCCTGCCTTTGTACAGATCTTTTCCGCTACCCTGCCTATTGCAGGCCCATTCGGGTCTCCAAGAGCCAGCTTTACTCCGGGTTTTGCCAGGTCTTCGAGTTTGCTTATGTTTGCAGGATTTCCCGCAGGTACTGCAATAACCGGGATATGTCGGGTCAGGTTTTCCACGCTGTCATTTAAAACATAATTTCTTTCCATAGCCTGTTCAGTGTAGTGATAGTCTCCGGGAATGAAGACGTCGCACTCCTTAGAGGTCAGAAATCCGAAGATTTCGGCACTTCCTCCATAACGAACCTCAATATCTGCTCCGGTTTCGTTTTCAAAATTTCCAATCAATTCATTCATGGGCTTTATAAGTCCTGCTCCGGAACAAACAGTAAGCTTCTGTCCCTCAAATTCATTTCCCGAATTATTAGAAGCAGGAGTTGGAGACATTTTTTCAGTACACCCGGAGCCAGCCAGGAACACTGCCAACACCATGATAATTATGAACGCGCATGCCTTTTTCATTCAAAACCCTCAAATAGAATTCAGATGATATGTCTGAATATGCATAACGAATATAATTAATTATAAAAACATCCTATATGAATATAATTGGGAAGTAGTAAAAAATCCGATGGCTCTCCAGCCCGATATTTTAAAAAGTAAAAAAGTGTTTTCTTTTCATTTAAAGGTCAAGTATTCGACGCCTGTATTTTTCTAATTCTTCAGCTCCCCTTTCCCTGGACATGCTGCTCACTTCATAAATGATATAAGATGGAAGCACTTTCATCCCCATATATTCAAAAATACAATGGGTTATTGATTCCAGATGCTTGTTCAGGTCTCCGTGGGCTCCTCCCTCAGAATACATTGCTTTCGGAGCTCCGGTAGTTGCAACAATCATTGCTGATTTTCCTTTAAAGAACCCGGTATCGTAGTCACTATTCATAACCGGGTTGAACCCAAACCCAGGTGCCAGAACACGGTCGATCCATCCTTTCATTATAGCTGGCATGAAAGTGAAATAAATAGGAAACTGGAAAATCAGAAGGTCTGCCCATTTTACTTTTTCCATTTCCTCTTTAATATCAGGCGCAAAAGCCCCTGTTTTAGAAGCCTGGATCGCTTCAAAGAAAGGCTTGAAAACATCTTGCTTTTTTCGTTCAGGAAAATCCGAAGCTTTCAGGACAGGATGAAACTTCATTGCATAAAGGTCCGAGAGCTTTACTTCATGCCCTTTCTCCTGCAGGGCAGCAAGTGCTGTTTCCTTTAAAGCGCCGTTAAAAGACTTCGGTTCCGGGTGTGCATAAACATAAAGAACTTTCATTTCATTCCCCCAAATTATATATTAAATTCATTTTCCGGAATAAAAAAGTAAGGTTGCTTAACTTTTGAGGCGACAGGAAACGAAAAAATACGCACCTGAGCCTGCAGAATCAGATAAGACTCAAACAAATTCCATTATCCTGAGGAAGTACTCGGAAAAAACGGAGCTTGAGTAAATCAATCCATCTTGAGAGAAGAAAAAATCAGTATCTATTGCACTTAATTCATCCCTCTTGAGCGCAACTGTTAACCCTCAATCGTTACGCCGGTTTATCATGCCGACCACCTTGTTGCTTGAGTGCCTGGGTTTTCGGTCAAGCCTTTTTTGAAAAGGGTTGCGGGCAAGCAATTTTTTGAAAAGGGTTGCGGGCAAGTAGTTTTTTGAAAAAGCTGGATTCACAGGGTACCTTTAGTGCTTTTTACCTCTTTACCCTCGATTTTTACAGCACGTTTCATTGCATAGGCAAAAGCCTTGAAAAGAGCTTCGATTTTGTGATGGTCATTATCGCCATAGACACTCGCATGAATGGTAATTTTTGCATTTGAGGCCAGCGTTTCAAAAAAGTGCTTTACAAGCTGGGTACTGAATTGCCCTACCTGGGGAGATGTAAATTCGGCATTCAGGACAAGATAGCTACGCCCGCCTATATCCAGGGCAACCTCGGCAAGAGCTTCATCCATTGGAATTCTGGCCTCCCCAAAACGGGCAATTCCTGCCATATCTCCAAGCGCCTCTGCAAGCACTTTTCCGAGAACTATTCCTGTGTCTTCAACAAGGTGATGCTCATCCACGTACAGGTCACCGTCCGCACGTACTTTAAGGTCAAACTCTGCATGCCTTGCAAAAGAAGTAAGCATATGGTCAAAAAACCCGATCCCTGTGTTAATATCGGCAATCCCAGTGCCGTCAAGGTTCAGTTCAAGTTGGATATCGGTCTCTTTTGTTTTGCGGGACATTCTGCCTGTTCTCATACAGCATCACATTCTCTTTAAATTTATAAATACTTTTTATCCGGCTTCCTGTGAATTCCTTTCTATGTTTTTCCGGAAGATTGAAAAAATGGAATTATGCCTAAGGTCTCTGCCAGGAAGTAAAAATAAGGTTCAGATCACTCATGCTGAATTGTTTCAATCGCTGCTTCAAGCGTGAACCTGCCTGTGTATAGAGCGCTGCCTACCACAACCCCTGATGCTCCGGTTTTCTTCAGGGCCTGAAGATCTTGAAGAGAACTTACTCCTCCAGACGCGATTACAGGAATGCTGACAGATTCCACAAGTTCTTTTGTAGGAACAGGATTTACGCCCTTCATAAGGCCTTCAGTGTCTATATTTGTAAAAAGCAAGCTGCCTGCACCCAGTTCTTCAAATGTTCTTCCCATTTCTACAGGAGTTTGTGAGCATTCTTCAGTCCAACCTTTGATCGAGATTTTCCCATTTTTTGCATCAAGGGCAACGGTCACACTTTCGCCTCCAAAGGCATTTGAGAGCTGTTTTACAAGGGCTGGGTTCTGAAGCGCAGCAGTTCCAAGAATCGCCCTCGAGACTCCCAGTTCAAGCAGAGAAGCTGCATCCTCAAAACTCCGAATGCCTCCTCCAACCTGAATCCGCACCCCTTTTTTCTGGCATGCACTCACTATTTTTTCGATTATAGGAGCGTTTTTACGCTCTCCTTCAATTGCTCCGTCCAGATCTACCAAGTGCAGTGTCTTTGCCCCTTTTCTAACCCAATCAAGGGCAACTTCAACAGGATTGTCAAGGGACACAATCTCACTGCCAGGCACTCCCTGCACAAGCTGAACGCACTTTCCGCCCCTCATATCCACTGCAGGAATTACTTCAAAAACCAAAGTCACATCTCCGACACGTCTTTGAGAAATCTCCTTTTATCTTTGAGAAATCTCCTTCTGTTAAATCTCCTTCTGTTTGTCTTGCCTGAAAAAACCTATTTTTCCGGTTTTTCCTTTCATGGCATTATTCTTTCGATGGGTACGACAAGAATGTCACGCGCACCAACCTTCTTCAGCTTATTTACAATGGTAAAAATCAAGTCTGCATCCACAACAGCGTGAACTGCAAGAATGGATTCTCCGGGCAATTTGCTGGACTCGACCTTCATAACCGTTGGGCCTGACATTCCTGGAAGGACTTCTTTTACTGCCTGGAGAGAAGACTCAGGAACATTCATCATAAGATAACGCCGGTGCTTTGCATTTAGTACGCTTTCCAGTGCAGTTTTTATGTCCAGAATTTTTTCCTTTGTCCTGAGGCTTTCTTTATTTGCAATCAGGTAGACTGTGGAAGAAAAAACGGTATCAATAGGCTTTAAATGATTTATCATCAGAGTGGTTCCAGAGCTTGAGATGTCCACGATTGCATCCGCTATTCCCACATGCGGAGTCATTTCACAGGCTCCACTGACCTTTATAACCTCAACATTAACTCCAAGATTGTTGAAGTACTGGCGTGTAATTTCCGGAAACTCGGTTGCAATCTTTCGGCCTTCAAGATCCTCAGCTTTCTGAAACTCCGAGTCTTCGGGAACAGCCAGAACAAGGCTAGCCTTTCCGAATTTAAGGTCCAGAAGAGTTTCAACCTTTGCTCCTCTTTCCGTAATCAGATCTATGCCTGTAACACCTACGTCTGCAGCTCCATCCTGTACGTACTCAGGAATATCAGCAGCCCTGGCAAAGAGGATATGGATATCCTGATCGGTAGTTTTTGCAAAAAGTTTTCGGCTTTCGGCCCCTCCACTTATCGGGAGCCCTGCATCTTTGAAAATAGAGATTGTGGGTTCGTAAAGGCGCCCTTTATTGGGTATTGCAATGCGAATCATCTGTTATGTCCTCTATAAATAATCTGCCGGGAGGTATTTTCCCGGGTAAGCTCATCAAAGTAAAAACGTTTATCCAGAATACTCTAGTATGATATAGACTTCACGGTAAGATTTCATAGAAGTTTTCCTTTAAGAAAGGCAGGTCCATAGATAAAAAGCCTAATCATTATGAATTAATTTTGACAACCAATCAGTAAACTTCCAGGATTGAAGGTAAAAATCGTTTTTAAAGAAATTATTACTTTCAGTAATTAAGGTAGGGGAAAAATTATATAGTCATAGTAATTAAATAGGAAATGATTTTTGAAGTATATATTAGAAATTATTAATGTCAGAGTAACATAAGAATTAATCACAACAGAGTGCTAAGTATAGCAGACTGATGGTACAACTGACCGAAAAATAGTAAATCAATAACATTTACATTTAATAATAAAAACTATTATCGATTTTGAAAAAAGAGGATCCAAATGGCCCGAAATATCAAAGTGGAGGAGCTCTTCCAAACTCCTATTGAGAAACAGAGGATAGAGCTTGTAGAACGCAAAGGGATAGGGCATCCTGATAGTATATCAGACGGACTTGCCGAAGCCGTAAGTCGCGCACTATGCAGGGAATACATAAGCAAATGTGGAGCCGTACTCCACCATAATACTGACGAAACCCAGATTGTAGCCGGGAGATCCAGCCCAAAGTTCGGGGGCGGAGAAATACTGCAGCCCATATATATTCTACTGGTAGGCAGGGCAACAAAGGAGTTTGAAGGGGTAGATCTTGCTACCGAGTCTGTAGCCCTACAAGCTGCCAGAAGCTATCTTAAGAATACCCTTGTAAACATGGATCTCGAAAGAGATGTCATAATGGACTGCAAACTCGGGACAGGGTCTTCAGACCTGAGAGATGTCTTCAAAAGAGATAGGATTCCGGTTGCAAATGATACCTCATTTGGGGTTGGGCATGCTCCATTTTCCGAGCTTGAAAACCTCGTATATAACACCGAAAGACAACTGCTCACAGACCTTAAGTCGCGCATGCCTGGAATCGGAGAAGATATGAAGGTCATGGGACTCAGGGATGGGGAGGACATAACTCTTACAATATGCAGTGGCATGATTGGAAGATATATCGACGACCTGGACAGTTATATAAATATGACCCAGGAAATGCAGACTTATGTTGAGGAGATGGCAACCAGGTATACTGAGCGCAATGTAAAGGTCTGCATCAACACAGGAGATAACCTGAAAACCGGCTCTGTTTTCCTCACAGTTACAGGCACTTCAGCTGAAATGGGGGACGACGGCTCGGTAGGGCGCGGAAACCGCTGCAATGGGCTGATCACGCCAAACAGGCCTATGAGCATGGAGGCAACCAGTGGGAAGAACCCGATTAACCACATCGGCAAAATCTACAACCTCCTCTCGACCCAGATGGCACGTGATATTGTAAAGCAGGTTCCGGAAGTCCAGGACGTTTACATAAGGCTGCTTTCCCAGATTGGAAAACCAATTGACCAGCCACTTGTAGCAAGTGCGCAGATTATTCCCAAAGAAGGCACTTCTTTTGCAAGGGCCAAAGCCGAAGCCGAAGTTGTCATGGATGACTGGCTTTCCAATGTGACAAAGATTACCGAAATGGTAATTAAAGGAGAATTGAACACTTTTTAAACAAGGAAAACATTATCGAGAAGAACCTTTGGGTTCTTTTCATAATACTTATATTGTAACTATTTTTGACTTTAATGAATTTTTAATGAGAAACTGTTAATATTAAGTAGAGAGTTTATTGTTTTTAATAGTGAAGCTAATCGCTTTTATATTAAATCTGCATATATTTAGGTTGAATTGGGGTATTTTAGAGGAAAACCCAGTTATTTTTTAAAACCGGAGAATAATATCGAATTACGAAAACACTCCTGAGAACTCTTTAGAGTAAGGAGTAAAGTAGGCTATAGAACGAGTTTACAGGCTTAAAATTTTCATAAAAATGTCTCTATAGCCAATATATAGCGTAAAACATATATACCATCACCATATATGAGATGGTGCACTCAAGCAGTGCAACAGTGAAATAAAGTGGAATAATATACATTGTCCCGCCTTAACTCAGTGGTAGAGTGCGCGGCTGTAGTTCGGCTCGTGCGGGTAAAATTACCCGTACATTTCCGCGCAGGCACCGCGATGTCCCCGGTTCGAGTCTGGGAGGCGGGACCTAAAACAATTTCCAGAATCGAAAAGCTTCAACGGGAACATTTATATATTAAAAAAGCGTTTATGTTTTGCTCGCAACGCGAGCGAAAACCAATAGCAAAAGACACTGGAGTGTCCGGATAGTGTAGAGGCCTATCATGGAGCCCTGTCGAGGCTCCGACTCGGGTTCGAATCCCGGTCCGGGCGTTTCCAAATTAAAGCTCGGTTGATACCAATCGAGCAAAAACTTTTTTCAAAAACTTTTTTCAAAAACTTTTTTCAGATACTTTTTAACTTATCACTTTTGAGTAAAGAGTAAAAGTAAAAAATTTATTAGATGCTTTTTAACTCATCGCTTTTGAGTAAAGAGAAAAAGTAAAAACTTTCATTAAGTGTTTTTGAATTCATCACTTCTGAATCTAAGCTCATACTTTATAAAATAATATGTAGTATTCATCGTCTGTGAGGTTTCCGACTTCCTTGCCTCATCCATTCCATACTTTCTTCATATAATCTGTGGTATTCGTCGCCTGTAGGACTTCCGTCTTTCCTCAAGCACATTCGGATAACACTAAACACAACCTGAAGTGCTACCTCACATAAAAAAAGAAAGAAAATTAAGTTTCCAAAGTAAAGTATATCTTCTATCATTTTCTTAATGCTTCCTCTTTTTTCACATAGTCTGTACTCTTACCAGCAAACTGGATAAATAAAAAAGATATAGGTATTCCACATCTAATAGCAGACTTTATTAGGTTCACCTTGATTCTTGCTAGCTCTCTTTTTCCTTAACAGATATATTATTTAACAGATATATTATAAACTTATCTGAATTTATATAAATTCTCAAATTATACGAACAGTATTTAAAGTAAACGTAACAGCTAAAAAAATTGAATTATTAATTACTGCGAAAAAAGGTAGAGTTGGAAAGATAGAGTTGGAAGAATGAAAGATGGAAGTTGAATCTGTTGTATCTGACGATTCCCAGGAAGAACTGGACAGCATACAGGAAAAGTTAGAAGATACCAGAGAAAAAATGGAGTTTGAAACCCTCTCTTTTATTGAAGCTACCAAAAAATTCACCTCCGAATGGATTCAAAGAGAAATTGAAATAGCAGTGCAATCTCCGGAAAACGCAGTTTTTCCTGAGAACTTAAAATTTCATAACAACAAGGCCGGGAAATCAAAATTAGACCTTAAGGAGCTGTCCCTCAAAATTTCAGATATTGTAGAAACTCATCTTAACCACGGCGATTACTGGATTCATAGAAACGCACTGTTTCAGCCGGATATTTCAAGGGACTACATGGAATTTAAAAAAGAAAAAATTCGAAAGGAACTGACCTCAAGCGTTCGAAGAATCCTTGGCTGCGTTACCGAGATTTTCTGGGAAATCGAGGAAGGAGAACCTGAGAATAAAGCCTGGGTAAACGAGCTGGGAAGAAGAAGATATGCGTGCTTTCTCAGGTTTTCGGATGAAATGACAGCCTCTCTTAACCGTTATTTTGAGATGCTTGAAGAGCTTTTCATTTTAAACTATGAAATAAAAGAAGAAATCTTACGGATGGAAGGAAAGAAGACCTGACAATAAGACCTTTATGCACAAAGCTAGAATTACCCTGCATGACCGAACCAGAGTTCAGTATAAAGAAGGCCCTTGAAGAGGCAGGAACCGATGCCTATCTTATGACAGGGGACCTTCACAATTCAGATATTTATTACGTAACCCGCTTCCTGGCTTCCGACGATTTTGCATACCTGCAAACCGACGAAGGAAAAGAGATACTTTTTATTTCGGATATGGAAAAAGGGAGAGCCGAGATCGAGTCAAGGGTTTCGACAATAAAGACATTGCAGGACCTGGGCTACAGAGAGAAGATGAAGGAGAAAAAAGATTCATCTATTGCCTATGCAGCCTGCATATCCGAGCTGCTTGCAGGAGAAGGGATTAAGAAAGTCGCAGTGCCTTACGATTTCCCGATATTCGAATCAAACTTCCTCACAGAAGCGGGCTTTTCCGTAGTCCCAATAAAAAGCCCGTTCCGAAAAATCAGGAGCTTGAAAAGTCCGGAAGAAATTGAATCCATAAAGTACGCCCAGATGGCCGGAGAAAAAGCTATGGAAGCTGCAATAGCCTTGATATCAGGAGCAGAAGAAAGGGATGGCTTCCTCTATCACGCAGGAGAGGTACTAACAGGAGCTAAAGTACTTTCGGTTATAGATCATACCCTTCTTGATTATGGGTGCGAAGCCGAGGAGACAATAGTTTCATGCGGCAAGGATACGGCAAACCCTCATGGAACTACGGACGGACCTCTGAGAGCAAATGCCCCAGTTATCTTGGATATTTTTCCGCGGAGCAAAACGAAACGCTATTTTGCGGATATGACGCGCACAGTCTTGCACGGAAAAGCTTCGGAAGAGCTTAAAAAGATGTACGAAACTGTACTTGCAGCCCAGAAAAAAGGCTTTGAAATGGTTAAGCCCGGAGTAAAGGCATCCGATGTGCATAACGCTGTCTGCGATTTCTTTGAGGCACACGGTTATGATACCTACCGAAGTGGTGCAAAGGTAGGGTTTATTCACTCAACAGGACATGGAGTAGGGCTTGACATACATGAACTCCCAGGAGTCGGAGAAAACGGGACCTTACTTGAGGCAGGCAATGTAATCACTCTTGAGCCTGGCCTGTATTATCCTGAAATTGGAGGAATACGAATAGAAGATATGGTCCTGGTCACTGAAAATGGATATCAGAACTTTACAGGGCTGGAAAAGAGATTTGTAGTATAAAAGATTTACAATTGAAAGGATTTGTTATATTTTTATATTTTAATAACAATATATAACTTGCTCAAATCGAAGATAGTCTGTTAAAATGAAAGATTATCCGTTTGAATCAAAAAATATCTATTAAAATCTAAAAATATCTGTTAAAATCTAAAAAATATCTGTTAAAATCAAAAATGATCCATTTGAATTGAAAAGCATCGATTCAAATCGAGAATTAAAGATTTACATAAGAAACACACTCAGGAAAACTGTCAAAGTTTCAGTACTTTCCAGTAAAATTTTAATAAATTACCATGAGTTCTAATAAGAGTCCAATAAGATTTCGATAAGATTTCAATAAACCATTTAAAAGGGGTAATATGACCGATAATGTGCACAATAAGCAAGATATCCTTGAGAAATACAGGGAAGCAGGCAAGATCCTGAAAACTGTCAGAACCGAAGCCGTAGAAATGGTCAAGGTAGGGAATAGTCTGCTTCAAGTTGCAGATTTTATTGAAAACCGGACTATAGAGCTGGGAGGCAGGCCTGCTTTTCCCTGCAATATTTCAAGGAATCAAGAGGCTGCACATGCAACCCCAAAGATCGGAGATACTGACGTTTTTGGAAAGGATATGGTTAAGCTGGACCTCGGGGTCCATGTGGACGGATATGTTGCAGACTCGGCTGTAACTGTTGACTTATCCGGAAACTCCGACATCAAGAAAGCCGCCGAAGAAGCTCTCGCCGCAGCCATTGAACTTGCAAAGCCAGGAGTTTCTACAGGAGAATTAGGAGCTTCAATTGAGGACAGCATTCGCAGTAACGGACTAAACCCGATAATAAACCTGACAGGCCACGGGCTTTCTCAGTACGAAGCCCACGATGATCCTTCTGTTCCTAACCGACATGTGGAAGGAGGAGCAATTTTAAAAGAAGGAGATGTGCTTGCAATCGAGCCCTTTGCAACGGATGGAGTCGGTACTGTCCATGATGGGAACTGGGCCGAGATATACAGCCTTATAAGGAAAAAACCGGTCCGTTTGCCTGCAGTCCGGAATGTCCTGAAACAGGTTGAAGAATATAGGGAATTGCCTTTTGCAAAACGCTGGCTCAAATCCGACAAACTGGATTTCGTATTACTCCAGCTCGAAAAAACAGGAATTATTCGCCCTTATCCTGTACTTCTCGAAAGTTCAGGAGGGCTTGTAGCCCAGGCAGAACACACCATAATAGTAACCCAGGATGGCTGCGAAATTACAACAAAGTAAAAACCGAAAGATAAAGAGAAAATGAAGTTGAAAATAAAGAGAAAACTAAATAGAGAATAAATGAAGATAAGTTGAAAATAAAGAGAAAATGAGCCGGGACTAAAAGATGAAGAATGTAAAGGTTAGCAAAAAGTCAGAAAACTAAAAAACTAAAAAATGAGTTGAGCGCCTTGAAAGCATACAATCTTTTTTTAACCGGTTTTCTGATAATAACCCTTTTTATACCTGCCTTTCTGGCAGAGCCCTGTAACGCTGCCTTTGTACCCAGCAATAACATCACGCTGGAAAGGGGCGGAATGACCTGGGAATATCAAGAACAAATTACAGGCAATGAATCTATTGTCTTCAGGAGCTTCATAGACCTGGAAGCAGGAGACAGTGATAGATTTGTTAATGCATGGGAAATCCTGAAAGCAGAATCCATTCTCAGAGACAAAATGGAAGAATCTGTAAAAACCAAACCTGATGTGAAACTCAATGGTACTTCGGAGCCAGTCAAATTAACAGATGTTGACTTTTTACTCTCAAAAGAAGCTCTGGGCGAGATTGAAAAAACCTCATCAATTACTAATTCTGCGACTGTAAACTATACTTTCGACAAACCGATCGGCCAGGAAGCGAATATCTGGCTTATGGGCACTCCGACCTCAAATGTCACAATCAATCTGCCTGCAGGCTTTGATGTCGAAAAGACAGATGGACTGGATAATGAAAGTAAGGAATCCGAAAACAACTATACAGTTCTTAAAGGCAATTTCAGCCAGGAAAAAAATATAACTCTCTGGATTTCTGAAAATGAAACCTATAAAGCCGAGATGCAGGAAAGAAAAAGAATCATTGAGCAGAACGCAGAAAACAAAACCAATGCAACCGTAAATAAAACCAGAGCTGCCGGAAAAGCCGTAAAAGCCAGTAAATCCTCTGGATTTTTCAAAGACATCTTTATATGGTTTTATCAGGTAATCCAAAAAGTTAATCTGGTTTAAAGCGGTTCTGAAAAATATGCTTATTGAACAGATTCAGCTTGAAAAAGGGTGTGCTCTTGGCCTCCGCTTTGAGATGCAAAAATACCCTCTTCTGGTTATAAGGGCAGAGAAAGGCTTCCTGATGTGCGGATACCTGAATGTAAATGCTGCAGAGGCACTTGGAGACACGGCAGCGAAGATTAAAGGCGTACAGAGTTTTGAAGACATGCTCAAAGCCCAGGTCGTTGAAGTAACCCAGTTCGCCAGGGAAATCGGGGTCGAACCCGGAATGACTGGCAGGGAAGCTCTGGAAAGGATGTTATGAGGAAAGAGATCTTTAAAGTTCTGTTGCAAAAAACATCATATAGAAGTAAAAATCTAGTTGAAAGCAAACAACATAAAAAGACAGAATTCCTAAAATAACATTCAGATTAGACAGCTATTCTAAATAACTTATTTATAAAATTGATTTCAACAAGAACACATCGATTTAAAGCAACAGCCGATCCTTTTTTTATCATATACATAATTTCAATTTCCTTTAAAGTTTTGGTCATGCAGTGTTATATGGTTGATATTGCCATGATTAAATATTCAGTATAACAAATACTTGTATTTTTGTGCAAGGAGCGCAAGTCAGCTCCAATTGCACGAGGTTCGGAACAAAAAAGGCCTAGGAACAAAAAGGGCCTGAAAACTACTTTATGAGTATTTGGGAATAATATCAACCAGATAATAGAGAACGATCCTTATTTTTACCACTCAAAATACAATATTAAAAAAAGTTTAAATTAATTCTGTAAATTCAAAGTCAAATTTTTGTATACTGAACAAAATTTAGTTCTCTTGCGAGGGGATTTTCAAACCACAAACTTGATAATATTTATAATTTTACAGAAAAAGTGGCACACTGCCATTTAAATATTAGTCAAATTACTATCGGGAAGGATATATAGTGGATTTGATAGAACTTGCTGTACTTTTCCTAATACTAGCACTGATTGAATATGCACTGGGCGCACGGGAAATCGCCGGTTTCTGTATGGAGATTGCAAAGTGGATTATTATAATCTTTTTGATACTTGCAATCCTCATATTCTTCTTCAGATGACGGCAACCTCTAGCAAAGTAAGTGTTAAGTTAGGTAATGACTAGACAACTTCCCTAAAATTATACATATTCTGTTATCATAATTCCATATTATTGGTCATCGGTTAAGAAATTCTCATACCTGAAAGCTATCGATTTTGCGTAAGAAGTCGGCTTTAAATTTTGGCCTGTTTACATGAAATTGATTCTCTGTTCCATCTCATAATTTATTAAAATATTTGACAAATGTTGTGGAAATGGAGACGATTCGTCACGATTTTTCACTTAGCCAAAGACACATGAGAAGCAATTAGGTATTATGACTTTCAACGCATCAGTTTGTGCTTAAGAGCCTTTGTTTTCTTTCTTCTGCTGTGTTCATATCCTATCAAGAAAACGCCCAAAATCCAAGATGATGCCAATAATCGACCATCATGTAGAGATGTAAAATCTAATGTTCCGAAGATAAGACATAAAACCCCACAAAGAAAAATTAACCGTATATTGACTTCAATAAAAATCACCCATATCATTACTTAGATTACATGTTTTAACCTTTTTACAGTAATCTCAAAACATAGTAATCAGAATGCAGATCAGCACCGTATAAGCAGGTGGCACTTAAAAAAATATTTAATATTTAGTAACGTATAAAGCAGCATGAACAATGAAACTGCAATGTATGGCTCTAGTGCTGCCGGAAAAATGTCTTATAGTCATACTGTAACATTATATGGGCTACCTGTTATATACATTGTAATTGGCGCCTTAGTAATATTAGTTATTTTATATTTATCTTGTAGGGTGAAAAGAAAGGATTGCCAACATTTTATGAAAAAATCGAGTTACCTGAAATTGTTTATTGCTTTCTTTGTCCCGTTGTTCTTTTATAATATGTATAATATGTATAACAGTTTTTGGCATTACAATATTTATAACAAATCATGGGATAATAATTTCTGGTTTACTGACCCTATTTCTATTATTATAACTACAAGCACTCTATCGTTAATGGAATCTATCATCCCATATTTATTCATAACTCTGAGTATACTTATAATAAAGTGTTATCGTAAATCGTCTTAAGATGATCTTAAAGATTCATTGCAAAAATATCAGAATAAGCATGTAAGAGCCTATTCGAAAAGTCAGCAACAAATGTTGAAAAGTTACAAAAAGTTTATAGTATGAGTTTATCCGTTCAGTTTTTCATATTTCTATTTTAAAAGTTCTAAAAAGAAGTCACTTTTCGGATTTTGCCACATTAGATATGACTCTACCCTGAATCTTCAACGGCTGATCTTCACGCATATCACAGGAAAAACGATATGCATACTGTAATCTTGCTCCAATTATCCAAAGCGTAGTCACAGATAAAAGCGATCAGAATAGGGTAAGGTGTATTAACGCATCAAACCAAGAGCACGACTGGAGTAGATTAGATAGTAATAATATTGTATAGTAGTAATAATAGTGTGATTGTTAATTTTTTATATATAAACTGACCAGACTTTTAAAACTCTCTTGCATTCTCGAATATGCCTTGAGATTTCACAGAATAATAATTACAACCAAACCCATCAGTTACTTTTAACAACTACTTTCACGTTTCACGCACGGAGTTTTATATCTATTCCGCACCGTCATGGTACGAATATCATTTCGAGTTTATAATTATCAACCTATTCCGGATCACCAATGTTATACGCTTTTGAACTTTCTGGAGAACATGAAGAACTGCCCGCCGCCGAAGTATTTGCCTGTCTCAAAATAGAGGGACTTGATTTCCGACCCCATACTATTCTTGACCAGTGCCTTGTGGTGGAAATAACTGGTAAAGAAGAGGATGTGGAAAAAATCCTTCGAGGCCCGATAACTGACAGGCTGGCAATGACCCACCATATCCTGAAAGTTGTTGGGATTACCGAAAATACTCCGGATGCAATCCTTAAACTTGCAGAAGCCTCTGATTCCTCAGGCTACATAAAGGAAGGACAAAGTTTTGTAGTCAGAGCAAAGCGAATCAAACACCATGTAGATTTTTCGGGCGAGTTTCTGGAACAGAAAGTAGGAGGATGCATTTACAGGAAAGGCTTTCGGGCAAATCTGAAAAATCCGGAAGTGGAATTCAGGGTGATCCTGAGTGAAAAAGCTGTGTTCGGAACTCTCCTGTCCTCTATCGACAGAAGTGCATATGAAGCCAGAAATCCCCAGAATAAACCTTTTTTCCATCCTGGGGTCCTTATGCCAAGAGTTGCACGCGCCCTCGCAAACCTCTCTGGAATAAAGCCAGGAGAACTCTTTCTGGACCCCTTTTGCGGCACTGCAGGAATTCTTATTGAAGCCGGGCTTATGGGAGCAAGGGTTATAGGAGTCGATGCCCAGGAAAAACTTGTTGAGGGAGCCCGCATGAACCTTGAAGCCTTTAAACTGGATTATGCCCTGATGGAAGGAGATGCCTGCAGGGTTCCATTAAAGGAAGAAACGATAAATGCAGTCGTAACTGACCCACCCTACGGCAGATCGGCAGCAATTGTTGCCGAGTCCCTGGAAGAACTTTATTCCTGTGCTCTTAGTGAGATTGAGCGTGTCCTTAAGCCTGAAGGCATTGCAGTTGTAGTTTCGGATAAAGCTGCAGCGGAATACGGAGAAAAGGCAGGGCTTAAGGTTCTTAAGATTTACTCCCAGAGAGTACATCGAAGCCTTACCCGGACAATAACTGTTTTTCAGAAAGAAGTGAAAAATGAGAATGGCAAACGGGAATGAAGAATGAAAATGAGAAGCGGGAATGAAGAATCAAAGCAAAGGTAAAATCAAAAGTAAAGTCCAAAAGTAAAATCAAAAGTAAAATCAAAAGTAAAATCAAAAGTAAAATCAAAAGTAAAATCAAAAGTAAAATCAAAAGTAAAATCAAAAGTAAAATCAAAAGTAAAATCAAAAGTAAAATCAAAAGTAAAATCAAAAGTAAAATCAAAAGTAAAATCAAAAGTAAAATCAAAAGTAAAATCAAAAGTAAAATCAAAAGTAAAATCAAAAGTAAAATCAAAAGTAAAATCAAAAGTAAAATCAAAAGTAAAATCAAAAGTAAAATCAAAAGTAAGGTCCAAAAGTAAAATCAAAATGAAATGTTAAAAGTTAAGAATACTGTAAAGGCGCTTTTTACTCATGGGAAATGAGTTCTTCCAGCACTTCTGCCATAACCCTATGCCTGAGAATACGTTTCTGGTTCTGTTCACCTGCTCTCCGGATAGAGTAATCGTCTTCAACCCATTCTATTTTCTCGTCATAATTCACTTTCAGAAGGGTCAATCCATAAGCAGGAGCAGCTTCGATTCCTTCTTCATAAATATCCGGATTCAGCATCTGGAGCAGCCAATCAGTATCACGAACCCCTTTGCCTATCATGGAAAGAGCGGTTACGAGTTTCCGGACCATATTCCAGAGGAAACTATTTCCAACAACATCGATTTTTATAAGTTCTCCATCTATGCGGGCATCGATCCTTTCTATGGTTCGAACCGTACTTTTTTCTCCATTAGTTCGCGAAAAGTTTTCAAAATCGTGCGTTCCGAGCAGAAATTTTGAAGCTTCCCGGATTTTGGAGATATCATACTCTTTTCCGCTCATTACATAGCGGTAGTGCCTGGAAACCGCATCTCTTCTGGCATCAAAGCTTAGAGGCACTTCCGCGTGAGCCCAGACCCAGATTCCGGAGGGCAGTTCGGAATTTATTACCCTTGGAATTGCCAGGTTCAATTTATCCGTGTCAAAGGAGACAACCTGTTCAAGAGCGTGAACCCCGGCATCGGTTCTACCGGCGCAGGTATAATTCGCAGACTTGGGGCTTTCTATAATCCCGAGGTTTCGAAGAGCCTTGAAGAGTTCTCCCTCCACAGTCTCAACATTGGGCTGGATCTGGGAGCCGTGAAACTCGGTGCCTATGTATGCAAGTTTTAAAGCGACTCTCATAAGAATCTCTACTTGGCTTTATTCTTATAATAGACTTCTCTTACAATCAGTACGACTACTATAAAAAGACACCCTAACAGGAACCAGAACCCGGGGTGAAGAGAAAGCATGTCATAAAGCCCATGAAGCCCGCTTGCATGAGTTAACCCTTCAGGAGGGATAGAAGAGCACCCTGGGACAGAGTTTAAACCGTCCGGAGCGGACATTGGAACTTCAGCAACTCCCTTAGTCGGGCCAGACTCCAGTCCAGAGGATAGATTTCCTGCTCCGGATTCCAAAACCTCAGAGCTTGCATTCGCAGCTTCTTCGGGCACCTGCTGATCGAGAGTTATTTTCGGGCTTACGTTATTGCTCTCGTTTATTCCCAGGACCATTTGCTCTGGAGAAGAATTGTCAAATGTTTCCATTGTCCTCATTCTCAAAGGAGCAGTTGCATCAATGACCCTTTTTGCTTTCATATAAGCTGAAAAATATTCTATACCCGCGGCTGCAAAAAAGGCAGCTACTATTACTCCAAGGTACTTTTGCAGCAGGTTTACGAGAGAAAGTCTGTCTATAGAGCTTTTCGAAGGAACGAGGACGATCAGTTTTTCGGCTGACTCGTAGATTTTTACCTGCCTTCCTTTCTTGCTCCACTTTATTTGTTTGATCTTTATAAGATCGGACTCTATAAGGGAGTCAAGATTATACTTAACAGTAGTAAGGGGAAGTTTCAACTCCTCTGCAATACTGGTTGCAGACATGCTTTTTTTCCCGAGCAACTCAAGAATCTTTATTGATGTTTCATTGGAAAGGATCTGAGTGATCTTTCTGGATTCCCCATTTACCGGGAGAACAAGCACCTTGCCGCTCTGCTCCAGTTGCTCAGATCCCGGCAAGGAGTTGCCGGCTGTCGATAAACTATCTTGATCTTCAAGTCCGTCCATAATTACTTCCTGGATTAAAAACCTGTCTATTTTTAACTCAGAGTATAACCTTAGTTTGCGCGAATAAATATAAAGTTTTATTTTTACGGCAGAATATCCATTCATTACTATATCTAGATATAGAATCCAGACCTTAACCTTAAATAGAACATTGTATATACTAATCTAAATTTTCCGCTGGTAACAATCATGATCACAAAACAGCAGGTTCTTGAATTTCTGAAAAATTACGATTTAGAAAACATTACAATTGCAACAATTTGCTCCCACTCTAGCCTTCAAATTTTTGACGGAGCTCGGAAAGAAGGCTTCAGAACTCTGGGAATCTGCGTCGGCAAGCCTCCAAAATTTTATGAGGCTTTTCCCAAAGCAAAACCCGATGAGTATCTTGTCGTCGATAGCTATGCCGATATAATGAACAAGGTTGAGGAGCTTAGAAAGAAAAATGCCATTATTATTCCGCACGGCTCAGTAGTTGCTTACCTTGGCACGGAAAATTTTGCAGAGATGGCCGTACCCACTTTCGGAAACCGGGCTGTGCTTGAATGGGAGTCGGACAGGGATAAAGAACGTGAGTGGTTGCTCGGAGCAGGCATTCATATGCCCGGGAAAATCGATGATCCTCACGACATCAATGGGCCTGTAATGGTCAAGTACGACGGGGCAAAAGGAGGAAAAGGTTTCTTTGTTGCAAAAACCTACAAAGAATTCGATGAACTCATAGACCGGACCCAGAAGTACACGATTCAGGAATTTATTACCGGGACCCGTTATTACCTTCATTACTTTTATTCCCCAATCCGAAACGAAGGATACACTTTAAGCAAGGGCAGCCTTGAACTTCTGAGCATGGACCGCAGGGTAGAATCCAACGCGGATGAAATCTTCAGGCTCGGTTCACCCAGAGAACTCGTAGAAGCAGGAATCCGTCCGACATATGTAGTCACAGGAAATATGCCCCTTGTAGCAAGAGAATCCCTCTTACCACTTATCTTCTCTCTTGGAGAAAGGGTAGTTGAAGAATCTCTTGGCCTCTTTGGCGGGATGATTGGGTCTTTCTGCCTTGAGACTGTTTTTACGGATACGCTTGAGATTAAAGTGTTCGAGATCTCGGCCAGAATTGTTGCAGGAACAAACCTTTACGTTTCAGGTTCTCCTTATGCAGACCTGATGGAAGAAAACCTCTCAACTGGAAGAAGAATAGCTAGGGAAATCAAAATAGCAGCTCAAACAGGCCAGCTCGATAAGATAATATCCTGAGCAGGTAATAACTTCAAGAAAATGAACTTTTAGAGTATATTGATAATTAAGTTTTCAAGCTCTAAAAATTAGATTTTTCAAGGTTGACTGCCTTTTTAACCTTTAATTTTTTGGTTTTCCAAACAAGTTTTTTCAGGACTTATTGGGAAATACACATCTACTGTTTTTCTTACTTCTTTTAACCACTCTAATCGTTCCTCAAGCTTGCTCGTAACTATAACCCCAAACATTCTTCTATGAAAATTTTTTACTCCGCAGAAATCGAAAACGCAGTTTTTCCATAATATCTCAAGCGGATCCCCAAACACTTGCAATTCCCGTTCTCTCGGTGTGTTTGATGTGTTAAATACTAAAGCAGTTTTTGCTTTTAGCAATCCTATTGGTATTCCTTCGCCGCTATCTCCTTCTTTAAATTCATATGCTACTCCAGCACGTACTACTCTATCCACCCATCCTTTTAAAATCGCAGGAGGTTGCCCCCACCAGTTTGGATGAATAATAACGATTCCTTCAGCTTTACTAATTTCATTGCAGTGTTCTTCTATTACACCTTCTAAAAGGACACCTTTAGGAATTTCCTGATCTGAGAGAATCGGATTAAATTTTTCTTCATAAAGATCGTGAAAAAAGACTTCATGTCCGTTATTTGAAAGAGTTTCTATAACGGTATTTGCAATCGCATGATTAAAACTACCTTTACTTGGATGTCCAAGAATTACCAGTACATTCAACGAACTCTACCTCTCTATCCTGTGAATATATTGTTATACTGACGACATCACATATCTACATGGCCTGAGACTTTTCAGATATCATCCTTATACGAAAGGAAAAAGAAAAACTCAAAAAAAGAATTTTTATTTAATTATGGATACGTAAATTATTTTAAATAGTTTTCAGTCTGATATTATCAAGATGCCTAAAGTCGAAAATAAAGAACTAAGACCTGTTTTTTGGGGAAAAAATACTGGGACGCTGCGTGTACTTGGAAGTGAAGAGAACCCTGGAAAGGGTCTCCTGTCAATTGGAAATTACATGGCACTTGACCACTCGCGGGGAGCAGCCGTTTATCTTGATGCCCTGAAGCCTCATGCTATTTTGATCTGTGGGAAAAGAGGATACGGAAAATCCTATACTATGGGCTGTTTGCTTGAAGAACTTGCCTTTCTTGAGCCAGCTATTAAGAAAAGACTTGCATCTGTTGTCATTGATACTATGGGGATTTTCTGGACAATGAAATATCCAAACGCTTTTGAAGCACGGAAGCTTAAAAATTGGGAACTCACTCCAGCCGGGCTCGATATTGAGATTTTCGTGCCCGTGGGCAAGGTTGAGGCTTACAGAAAGCGGAATATCAATGTAAAGCCATTTTCCATCCCAATAAGCAAACTTTCAGGAAGCCAGTGGTGCAGGATCTTTAGTATCGAAGAGGTTTCTCCTCCTGGAATTCTGCTGGTAAGGGCAATCGAATCCCTCAGGGAAAAAGGAGAAGCATATTCTTTTGAAGAAATTCTCAGTGAGATTGCACGAGACCCTCGCTCGGATGAGACTTCGAAAGGGGCTGCAGAGAATTACTTTAGAGCAGTAAATTCCTGGGGCCTTTTCTCAAAAGAAGGAACAAAACTGTCAGATCTCGTATCAGGGGGAAGAACAACTATCCTTGATGTGAGTACGCTTGAAAACGAAAACGTCTGCGCTGCAGCAGTATCAATTATTGCAGGCAGGCTTTATGAAGCAAGACTTGAGGCAAGAAGAGCTTACGAAAAAAAGCTGATGGGAGAAAAGACCGATGAAGAAGAATTTCCCATGGTCTGGCTCTTTATAGATGAGGCTCACATTTTCATACCCGCAAAGACCGAAGGCCTTGCCTCGAAAGTACTGATTAACCGCTGCCTCAGACAGGGTCGGCAGCCTGGCCTCTCCCTTGTCCTGGCCACCCAGCGGCCTGCAAGCCTGCACCCTGATGTGGTTTCCCAGAGTGACCTTCTTATCTGCCACCGCCTTACGGCAAGTGATGATATTCTTGCTCTGGAAACTTCGAGGCCTCTTTATATGCAGGAAAATATCCAGGCATATATTAAGAAGATGGGAAGTGAAAGAGGGGCTGCCCTGATAGTGGATGACCATTCCGAGTCAGTTCATCTTGTGCGCATCCGTCCAAGAATAAGCTGGCACGGAGGAGGAGAACCAAGTGCTTTTGAGCCTCATACCAAAGAAAAAAGCAATAAAAATGACGTTCAACTACAAAAGTAACTCATTTTATAGATTTTTTTGGAAACTGATGAGTAAGAGAATTGTAATTGTTAACTAATTTTTGAGTAATATTAGAGTAATATTAGAGTAATATTAGAGTAATATTAGACATGTTAGAGTCATGTTAGAAAATAATATAAATATTACCTGTGATACTTCAACCCTGTGAATGCAGCTAAATTCGGGCTGTAAAAATTCGGGCTCTTCGTCATTCTCTATGGATAAGATGATTTCAATTCGAGACCGCATTGGTTTTTATGAAGACATTACGAGGATATCCACACAAAACAACGAAGAGCCAAAATTCTAATGTAGCTGCATTTAATTGCAACAAAGACCGGTGATGTTATGAAAGGAAGAGCCTGGAAGTTCGGAGACGACGTGGATACGGATGCAGTGATTCCCGGAAGGTACCTGATTTACAATACCCCTGAAGAGCTTGCAAAGTACACGTTTGAAGGTGTACGCCCCGAATTTGCAAAAAAAGTTCATGAAAATGATATAGTGGTCGCGGGAAACAATTTTGGTTGCGGCTCCTCGCGTGAGCATGCGCCCCTTGCCCTGAAAGGAGCAAAGGTAGCCTGCGTAATTGCAAAATCTTTTGCAAGGATCTTTTTCAGGAACTCAATAAATATCGGAGTTCCTGTCCTGGAATGTCCTGACACTGACAGGATTGAGGATGGAGACGAGCTTGAAGTAGATCTGTCCACAGGAACTATTGAAAACAAGACAAAAGGTGAGACCTACCAGGCAACCCCTCTCCCTGATTTCGTGCGTGAAATCGTGGATGAGGGAGGACTTATAGAATATGCCAGGAAACTGGTCTCTGAACGCTAAAAAAACAGGAAATCTGTCCTGAGACAGCCCTGTCCGCGTTTGAGATCTCACAATAAAAAAGGCAGTTTTGCCTGTAAATTTCAAAGGAGTACAAATATGACGCAGTATAAGATTCCGGTCCTCCCGGGCGACGGGATAGGCCCAGAAATTATCGCCGAAGGCAGAAAGGTAATAGATGCCGCTGGCGAAAGATTCGGTTTTGATGTAGAGTGGATTGAATACCCGCAGGGAGCAGATCATTATCTTGAAACAGGAGAACTGATTTCGGAAGATACTTTAAAGGAGCTATCCGGATACCCTGCCATTTACCTTGGTTCCATCGGAGACCCAAGGATTGCCCCTGGTGTCCTTGAGAAGGGAATCTTATTAACTGCACGCTTTTATTTTGACGAGTATGTTAACCTTCGCCCGATAAAACTTCTTGACGGAGTATGGACCCCGCTCAAAGACAAAACCTCGAAAGATATCGATTTTGTGGTTGTCAGAGAAAACACTGAAGACTTCTACGTAGGGGTCGGCGGCCGAGCAAAAACAGGAGCAAGCAAAGATCTTCTTGAAGTAAAAAGAACGCTCTACTCCGCAAAATTCGGTCTTGATATCGAGACTGACAGCGAAGAAATAGGATACCAGATAGGCCTGATCTCCAAAGAAGGCACAGATAGGGTTATCGAGTACGCCTTTGACCTTGCTGAGAACCGGAAAAAACACGTTTCTTCCGTTGACAAGGCAAACGTGCTTTCCGATATCTACGGCTTCTGGAGAGAAGAGTTCAATGCAATTTCTGCAAAACATCCCGGCGTTACTACAGACTTTAATTTCGTTGATGCCGTCACAATGTGGTTTGTGAAAAACCCAGAATGGTTCGATGTGGTTGTAACCCCGAACATGTTCGGAGACATTATCACTGATCTCGGAGCCATGATCCAGGGCGGCCTTGGCCTTGCTCCCGGCGGAAACATCAACCCGAAAGGCACAAGCATGTTCGAGCCTATTCACGGTTCAGCCCCGAAGTACAAGGGACAGAACAAGGTCAACCCGATTGCCACAATCTGGGCAGGTGCAATGCTCATAGAACATCTCGGAGAAAAGGAAGCAGCAGATACCATAGTCAATGCAATCCAGAAAAACATCCTGGACGGCAAAGTCAAAACCTACGATTTAGGCGGCAAGAGCACAACCTCAGATGTCGGAGACGACATTACAAGGATAGTAAGGGGAGAATAATTCAACTCTCCCTTTCCCATACTTTTTTTTCATCATTCCTTGTTCATTATTCCTTGTTCATTATTCCTTGTTCATTATTCCTTGTTCATTATTCCTTGTTCATTACTACTTTTTCATTAGCCGTTAATATATTTTTAAAAATATCTGCATTTAAATATCATATGTAAGTCAGAGGATACAAAAAATATATATTTAGTATGTGATAAATAAATAGAAAGATTTAGTTGAAAGGGAAAAAACAGTAATCAGGAGTATATCTGTGATCTCCATTAGACCTTTCAGTGATGATAATAATCAAAGTTTACTGAAAATAGAAAGACTGTGCCTACAGGGCAATGAAAACTGTGCTCTGGGTGTAGATAAGAGGATATAAGAAGGCAGAAGAAAAAGTCCTGGAAATAGGATCAAGTTACACCTATGCCTATGTATACTAGTCGAATAACGCTTCCAAATCCATATTCAGCAAGATGGGATATTCCAGCGTGAGAGAAATTAAAACACCAGCAATTCCAACTTATAAAAAGTTGGACATATTGCCTGAATATTCAATAAAGCCTGTTGATAGGAAAGAAATTGGTGATGTAGTCAGCCTTATTAACGAGTATAATTCAGGATTTATACATTTTCTGCCGTTTACAGCTCAAATTTTTAAAGAGCATTTGTCTTGCAATAATGAAAAAACTGAAACCACAGATCGAAACCTGGAGCATATTTGCAAAATCGTTTGATGGGAACTTGCCGGATTTCAGTCCGTATTATATAGATATCAGAGACATGATTCCCTGAGAGTAAAAAGAAGAATTTTCTTGAGTGACTTAGAATAAAACAGGTTTTGAGATGGCCTCGCAAAACTTAGAAATAAAAAAACAAAAGTTTCTGTGTGGGGAGTTCCATAACATACACTGTAAAATAAAGTTAAATATGTCGATAGCATATATCATCATATGAAATTTTTTAGCATGGTTTTCGGGACAAGAAATTTGTTTGATACGAAATGTGAATACACATCGAAATGCACTGCATATCGAGAGGATTCGTACACATGTACAGAAGCACTGGATAAAAGTTACTGTGGGATTTATAAACTGTTTTTGAATGATTTGTGATATTATCAAACACAAAATCATATTAAGATTATTTAGAATTATTAATATACTGACAAAACTTCTGTTATCTTTTTTGCTAATATATAATTTTGTAGTAAATCCTGCACATAAATTTTGGACCAATTAAAGATCTGCTTTGAATAATCAATCAAATTTTCGATCACCCTACTTTCGGCAGGTCGACATAAGGACTTTAAATTTTATTACTGATGCCGTTTTTGAACATTTGATAAATACACGTTAGAGTTAAAGCTGGTTAACTTCTGGCTCGATTCCCACGACATATATCAACACTGGATTATTTTCCTGTTAAAGTTTAGTATGAGAGATTATGTTCAAATCATATGTAAACCTAATAACTACAAACAATAAAGTAACATCATCTTTAAATCACAATCAGCAAAAATGATAGGAAATGAAATGTCGACCTGCTGAAAGTAGGATCACGAAAACAGTTCTGGAAACTTATTCTAAAGGCAATGTCATAACGCGAGCAAGAGCCATTAAAACAAGAATTGAAACACTGTGACATCTGACATATTAAAAGTTGTAGAAGTATTGGTTCTATTGCAAAAATAATTTTTCTGTATTTTAAGGCTATTTTTCTTTCCTTTAAATACTATTTTAACCCAAATTTGATCGCTCAAATCTCCTTACTGTAAAAGTTTTCCATGATTTTGTAAAATGTTCAGATTTTTTGCAACGGAACTTAATTTTTTGCAAAGGGACCTGATAAAATATCTAACGCGACTTTTGATTGCGTTTTGATACTTTTGCGACACGGTGGATATAAACACGCCAAAGTAAGGGGAAAAGAATGATAGTAGACGTTATTTCGATTACGTTGGAATAATAAAAACTGGATACAAATGGACGACCGATTTACATGAGTATAGTTATTTTTTGCAACGTAGTCGTTTTCTACACAGAGAAAAGTTTGATATTATGTTACGTCGCTATTATGTTTTATTACAAAGTTAAAATTAATTTACTGGTCTTGAGATGGAAGAAATGAAAAGTGATGAAACACACGGGGAGCATACCCTCATCGCAGTTTTAGGAATAACTACACTGGTTTTTTTAATACTGGTGGGTGTCGCAAGTGCGGCGCCATTTGCATACATTGCAAACATGGAAAGCAACAATGTCTCAGTAATTGATACAGATACAAATACTGTTACAGCTACTGTGAATGTAGGAACCTATCCTGTTGGAGTTGCAGTCAACTCTGATGGAACAAAAGTATATGTGACAAACCACTATGACAACACAGTCTCAGTAATTGACACAGCTACAAATGCAGTAATAGCCACGGTTCCTGTAGGAAGGTGGCCTGAGGGAGTTGCAGTCAATCCAGCGGGAACAGATGTATATGTGGCAAACAACGATGACAACACAGTCTCAGTAATTGACACAGCTACAAATGCAGTAATAGCTACGGTTCCTGTAGGAAGGGAGCCTGAGGGGGTTGCAGTCGCTCCAGACGGAACAAAGGTATATGTGGTAAACACTGACGACACAGTTTCAGTAATTAACACAGGCACAAATACGATCATAGCTACGATTCCTGTAGATGGGTTTCCTGTGGGAGTTGCAGTTAGCTCGGATGGAAAAAAGGTATATGTAGCGAGCGGCGGCAACTGTACTGTAATTGACACAGCCACAAATACTGTTACAGCTACGGTTCCTGTAGGAAGCAATCCTTCTTATGGAGTTGCAGTCAATCCAGCGGGAACAAAGGTATATGTGACAAACGTTTTCGACGATGACGTCTCTGTAATTGACACAGATACAAAAACAGTCATAGCTACGGTTCCTGTTGGTTGGTCGCCCCATGGAGTTGCAGTCACTGCAGACGGAACAAAGGTATATGTGGTTAACGGAGGACACGACAATGTCTCTGTAATTGACACAAACACAAACACTGTTACAACCACAATAAATGTAGGAACTGGTCCAGTTTCTTTGGGGCAGTTTATAGGTCCTCAACAAGCACAACCAGTACCTCTTGTAGCAAATTTTTCCGCGAACCCGACCGAAGGAAAAGCACCATTAAAGGTTACCTTTACTGACGAGAGCACAGAACTTCCGACTAAATGGAAATGGACCTTTGGAGACGGATCAAAATCATTCCTCCAGAATCCAACTCACAAGTATTCAAAAGCAGGGGTATACACGGTTAGCTTAACAGTAAAGAATGCTAAAGGCAGTAACACAGTAACAAAAACAGATTATATAAAAGTGGTAACAAAACCAGTTGCTGCATTCTCTGCATCTCCGACCTCAGGAAAAACACCATTAACCGTCGAATTTACTGATGGAAGTACAGGAATACCGACCAAATGGAAATGGAGTTTTGGAGACGGGACAATTTCAAGGGAACAGAATCCAGAACATCAGTATTTACAGGAAGGAAAATATAAGGTTACACTTACAGTGAGCAATGTGGCAGGCTGCAATACGATAAAGAAGACAAACTACATAAAAGTGACAACAAATACAAGACCAAGTATATATTCTGAAAACAAATAAAACCTTAAATTGAAAAATTGAAGTTTAAGTCTAAAAAGAGTGGGGAGTTTATTATTTATAAATTGTTTTTGTAGTAAAACCTGTGCATAGACTTTGGAACAAATTAAGAGCAGACTAGAGAGCTCTGTACTGAAACAGGTCGTTGTTAATACTATATGGAAAAAATTAGGTTTGCGTTACAACCTCCAGGTCAGAGCCAAGTGGTTTTACGCTTCATTATAAAAAGACGCCAGAATTAAACGTTAGACATTCTGTTGGTTTTGTGCCAAAAAAGATGTATTTTTTCAATTTAGCTTAAATTACTATCTTTATTTTTAGACTTTATTACGTTTCATTTTTATTAGTCGTTACGATTATAAATAATATGTGACATAATATAGAATTAGAAGACGATTTTTTACTAGTGATTAATTATTATGATTAATTATATTTTTATTAATAATTCCATAATTAATAACAAGGTCACAAGATTAATAAATAGAACCGAATATTGAAAATAATGATTTTATGATATAAACTATAGTTTTTTTATATATAGAAAAACTAAAAAAAATAGATAATAAAAATGAATGAAATAATTTGAAAAAAACCTGTATATTTACTTGATTCTTTGTAATGCTGACTATACGCCTTACTATAGTATCAAGTGTATCCGCAAAAGCAGATATTAAAACAGATATTGATTAGTAAAAACAAAAAATATGTTTAATAGTTAACAACCAAAAATATAGTAATGAGGCATTCAAAATGGTTAATCATGAGTTGAAAGGGAAGATCATATTTTCTTTGTGCTTACTTTTAATGATTGTGTTTAACTATTATTATTCAAATCCTCAAAACAATTGTGCCTCTTGTGCATTATGGCTAGGTTTTCTAATGGGAATTTTTGTAGTTCTTTCTCACATTTACAGGATAACTGGTAAATTCAAAGTTTGAATATTATTAATATAGAGACAAAAAACGGCAAATTTGAATTTTTAATGCATAGCTTTTGTGTGAAAAACTATGTATTTTTCAGTTTGGTATAAGTTACCTTTTTTTGCAACAGAAACATAAAAAGTGTATATTTTGTAAAAGTTTTTTAAATTATTGAATTATTAACAGCCCTTCCTAGAAAAAAGAAATTTATCCCTCCATGGTCTATTTTCTTCTTTTTAAAATGTATCAAAAGCGGTAACTGAAGACATAAAAAAGTGCCTACATGTTATTCTTAAACTTTTTCCACTAAATACACCCGACCTTCCGCAGATGTCTTGAAAAGAAGAACATTTTTCCGGCTATCGTTTTTGTGCATTTGCTCAATAATTTGCAATTATTATCAACTGAAACTTCCGGAAATAGAGGTTAGAAGCTTTCAATGAAGCTTGAATAATCAGGGTAATTTTCAGAAAAAGTGATAGCAAGAAAAATTGTGAAAATTGAATAGACATGTTGAATAAGAAAGAGCGATTACTCGCTCTCCCTCTTCTAAGAACCGTACGTGAAAGTTTCCCTTCATACGGCTCAAGCATTCTATAACCTTTTCTGTATCAGGCAGCAGTCTTTTTTTTTTTTTTCAAATGGAATGTCCTTTCCGGAAACTTAATTTGTATTGACGTTCACGGAAATAATTCGTGTCAAGAAACGGATTCATTTGTAGTTTCAAAGGAATATGTCTGTGTATTCTAGTTTGGGATAAAAGCAATAACTCGTTTCTTCCTGTTCTGAAATTCCACCTTCTGGAAGTGCTTCTTTTCCAGTATTTGTTAACAATCCAATCTTTGGATTTATTCGGATGTCTTCTTTTAGCCCATTTCCATAACAGCTCCCAGATTCTATGATCGAGTGTCTGGAAAGTATCCGAAGAAACCACGGAATTATGGTAGTTGGACCAGCCTCTTATTATGGGATTTAGTTTGGAAATTAAGACTTCCTGAGACCATGCTCTTCCTTCCGTTATGGTTTGACTGATTGTTTCAGTAAATATTTTAGTGGACTTTTTGGAAGGTTTGATCAGAAGCTTACCTTTATACTTGCGGAAATTCCAGCCGAGGAGGTCAAAGCCTTCATTAATGTTTGTGATAAGGGTTTTATCATCGGAGAGCTCAAGACCTCGTTCTTTAAGAAAAATAACAATTACATCCCGTATTTCTTTCGCAGTTTCTTCAGAATTAGCAGTGACTATGAAATCGTCAGCGTATCTTATGAAGTTGACCTTCTTGGAATTTTTCCCTCTTTTAGGGTACTTAGCAAGGAGCAACTTCTCGATACCATCCAATGTCATATTAGCCAGAATAGGAGAGATAATCCCACCTTGCGGCGTGCCTGCTTTCGTTGGATTCAGATGATGCTTATATATAAAACCTGCTTTAAGAAATTGAGTCAGTATTGACTTTTCTATAGGAACATTAGTTAGCAACCACTTATGATTTATATTATCGAAACATCCTTTGATATCACCTTCCAAGATCCATTGGGCTGAATTTTTCTTGCTCAGACATAGAAAGATTTGCTGACAGGCATCCCTGGCACTTCGATTATTTCTGAAACCAAAAGACCGTAGGTCAGACTTAGTTTCAGCTACTGGTTCCAGAGCCAGTGAATATAAAGACTGGATAGCCCTGTCATACATTGTAGGGATACCTAATGGACGTTTCTTCTTCTTACCAGGTTTATTGATGAAGACTCGTTTAAGCGGTTTGGCTTTGTATCTTTTACCAGTGAGACTAAGGACAGCTTTCATTTTGGAGGCAGAACTTAACCATTTTTCGCCATCAATTCCAGGTGTCCTTTTTCCTTTATTTTGAGTAACTCTTCTTACGGCCAGAAGTTTGGCGGAATAGGAATGAGTTAGTAAATACTGCAATCTCTTGACAAGATTCCATTTGTTTTGTAGGACTGCTTTTGTAATCCGGGTTTGCAACTTATTAACTCTCGTTTTGACTTCATGCCAGTTGATTGTTTTCCATTTCTGGTAGAGTTGAGCGTTTGTAAGCTTCTTATCCCGTAAGGATATCGTTGAATAACTTACATTCAGAAGTTTGCCTCCTTTCATACAATAGAATACAAAATAAGCAAGTCTGCACCCTTTAGGGCTAGGGCAAAGTTTGAACCCCTATCCATTTCATTACAAAATGGCTTTCGCTTTTTGCCTAAATCCTCTGCCCTCTATGCCATTAATTCCCTTCACAGGGTCTCTACCTTTCTTTTTTTTCAAAAAAAAAGAAGAAGGAGCATATAGGGTTTACCAAGTTCCATACTACAAATAATGTGAATACCTTAGAAGCCATCTATAAACCGAGAATCCTTTGTCCATTTGCCATAATGTCCGCAGACCCATTACAACCTGATTCCGTACCTTTTGGTTTAAGCGTGTCAACCTTCTTTCGCTTATTTGACTTCACGATTCTTACGATGGTTCACTTTACGTTCTTCATAGTATTCTCTTATCCTAACCAATTATCAAAGCCAGGTTCCTTGAGTTCTTGATATTGTCGTGTGAGCTTCACACACAAACGTTACCATTTATGCATGTCACAGTAGGATTACCTCAAATGGAAAAGGTAGCGTATGACGCAATTCATAGTATAGCTTCTTGTCGCACCTGCGGAAAGTCAGATACACGTATCGAAGGTAAAAATACCAGATTATAAAAATCAAGACTCTAGCTAACAATTTTTGAAAGATTATTACATATTCTTTGGAATGACTATCAACAGAAAAACATAGACATGTATTACCAATTGCGGTTTTATTTATTAAGTCAATAAAATTAAGAAAAATACTCAAATTTTTATATTAATTAATATATTTATAGATAAAAATATAAATTGTTATTATTATTAGTAGTAGTATTTGTTAATAGTATTACTTTCGATAATATGGCAACATTTCAAATTTGCTGTAAATTTGAAGTCAAGTTTTTTCGTACTATGGAGAAAATTGATCTCTAGATATGAAATTTTCTACCCATTAACCTTTTGAGATTTGTGATTTTACAGAAAAATTGGCACACTGCCCATTCTTTTAAAAACCGATTCAGTGTTTTTGTCAAACATTATTTATGTCTTTTAGATAAATGGTATCTTGACATAACATATTAATTAAATTTTGGTCATGGCTTACGACCAGTACTCCAATATTAAGTTCTTCGACGATATTTAAAACGATACTCCAGATTTGAGCTTGAGTAATAGCGTCTACCATTGTAGTAATTTCATCAGCAATTAAAAACCTGGTTTTAGGGCTTAAAGCTCTTGCAAGGGCAAATCTCTGGAGTTCTCCTCCTGAAAGCTCATTGGGCCATCGGTTAAGCCAGTTATTTTTTATTCCAAATGCCTCTATAATATCCTGTGAAACAAGGTGTCCTTCGTTTAGAATATCTTTCATTCTCCATTTAGGATTTACAGCTTTTTCCGGATGTTGGAAGACGAGCTGGACCGGGTTATAGCCTTTTGACGGAATTTCTTTTGCATCTAGCCTTACTTTTCCCTGATACTTATTTTCGTAGCCTGTTAAGATCTTACAGAGAGTTGATTTTCCGCTTCCACTATCCCCGATCAGGCCCAGTACTTCTCCGCTGCCCAAAGAAATATTAACATCCTTTAAAATCAAACTATTTTTTTTATACCCGAAACTTATATTCTCACCTTTAAGACGCATTATTGCACCTCACCATCCCTCCATTGAGCTGTTTCAATTGAGGAGTTCCATGAGAACAGCTAGCTTTCTTTTTGGAACATCTTTCATAGAAAATGCATCCGTCAGTGACTTCATCCTGCATCGGTTGATGACCTTTGATTGCCTGGAATTTGTTCTGGGGAAGGGCATTCCAGAGTGCACGGGTATACGGATGTCTTAGGTTCCCACCATTATTTTTAAAGTCTTCAACGTTAGCTACTTCCAGAACCGTACCTGCATAAAATACTGCAATTTTATGGGAGATTTTTAATGCAGCTTCAATGTCATGAGTTATGAGTATCACTGCACATCCCTTATCTGCCATGTCTTTGAAGTAACTCAGAGTCTCATTCAAAGTATTTTCGTCTAACCCCGGAGTTGGTTCATCCGCAATTACGAGTTTGGAAGAGCTTATTACAGCAGTCGAAACCAGAACTCTTCGAGCCATTCCTCCTGAGAGCTCATGAGGGAGCATTCTTTCGACATCGGGCTTTAAATCGTATCTCTGAAAAATTTCTCTTTGAAGTTTCTTCATTAAGCCTTCTTTTTTCTTTTCAACGCATCCTATTACTTGATTTGAGATTTTCATTAAAGGGTCAAGATAGGTTATAGCTTGTGGGATCAGGGCAATTTCTTTGCCTCTCATTTCTTCTTTTCTTTTCTGGGTAAGTTCTTTACCATCGTATTCTATCTTACCTTCTAGTTTTGCGTTTGAAGGCAAAATTCCTAAAATCGCATGAGCCAGAAGACTTTTACCTGATCCACTTGACCCTACGATAGCCAGAATTTCACCTTTATAAGCCTGGATACTCAAATTAGAAATTACTTTCAGTTCAGTCTGTCTAAGGCCCAACGAATATTGAGTAAACGACAACGAAAGATCTTCTACGTTCAACAGAGCTTCAGTTTTTTTCCGTTCTCCAGCAATTGATTTATCCCTTTTTCCAGTAACTGTTTTATCCTTTCCAGCAACTGTTTCAAGTCTAGTAGCTAACTCTTTTTCAGGGTTTATTTCAGCTTTATTTTCCATATTTCACGCTCTCCAGATGTAAATCTAAAATATTTTTTATTCAGTACATTTTAGATCCAGCATTTCTAATCCAGCACATTTTGAATCTAGTAAATTTTGAATCCGGCACATTTTAGATCCAGCATTTCTAATCCGTCACATTTTGAATCCAGCACATTTTGAATCCAGTAGATTTCAACTCCAGTAAATCTCAACTCCAATAAATTTTGAATTAAGTAACAAAAGAAATTTATTCATGAGCATTTTTCGGATTCATCAGCTTTCCTAAACTTTCTCCAATCATATCAAATGCCAGAACTACAATTAACAGCGATAATCCCGGGAAAAATGCAAGCCACCAGTATCCTGCTGAAAGATACCTCATAGATTCGGAAAGAATTATACCGATTGCAGGTTCGTGTGGTGAAAGTCCGAACCCCAGGAATGTGACTGAAGCTTCGTGCAAAATAGCATGTGGAAACATTAAAATCGTGCCTAACAGTATCTGGGGAACCAGATGAGGTAGAATGTGTCTTATAGCTATCCACCATTTTGACCTGCCAAGATTCCTGGAGATATGAATGTACTCCTGGGTTTTCAGTTGCTTGATTTCTGCTCTTACAACCCTTGTTAAGCTCGGCCAGTGCGTTAATGCAACTCCTGTAATAACTCCTGTTGCTCCTCCTCCCATTCCGATGGAAATAAGAATTATTAAAAGCAGATGAGGAATTGAAAGAAAGAGGTCTACCAGCCACGACACAAAGGAGTCTGCAGTTTTTCCTGCACTTGAAAGTAATCCTAAAATTACGGTCAATACAGTGCTGATTGTAGAAGCAAGCCCTCCAACCAGTATACTTAAACCCAGTCCTTCCAGAGTCCTTATAAACATGTCTCTTCCCATCCAATCTGTTCCGAATGGATGTTCCAGGGAAGGAGCAAGGTTTTTAGAGCCGAAATTGGTATGTAGCGGTTCCTCACCTAAAAACACGCTGGAAACCACAATTGAAAGTAATAAAAGTGAAGTGAAACCTATTATCAGAAGCGTTTTCTGCCTGAGATTTAATCCTCTAAATAGTCCCCTGTTAACTGTCACAACAGTAGTGCTCACATTAATGCCTCCTGTTGCTTTATCCTGGGGTCAACAAATTCATAGATAATATCAGCAATCAGGTTTCCGAAGAATACAAATAAAGTACTGAAGATGACTATTCCCAAAAGCAGCGGTACATCGGATTTCAGTCCTGCTGCTACTGCAGTCTGTCCGATTCCGGGATATGAGAATACCTGTTCAACCAGAACTGTGCCCCCGAACAGTTCACTGAATCCTAAAAACTGCAGGGTAATGGCCGGAAGTGCAACGTTTCGAATTCCATGCCTCAATACCAGATCCAGCCCTTTTTCACCTCTTGCCTTTGCAAATAAGACATAATCACTGGAGAGGACTTCGATTAATTTTTCTCGAGTGAACATTGTAATTTTGGCAATGTCTAATAGACTCAAAGTTAGTGCAGGGAGAATTAAACGCTTAAACCAATCAAAAAACGTCACATTTTCGGCTGTAACCCCTATAGGTACACGTAATCCTATTGGGAACCAGCCCAAATATACTGAAAACACTATCAGAAGAATCAGTGCTAACCAGAATGTCGGTGCAGCAGCCAGAGCGTAACAATAAATCTTTATTGCCTTATCGACCCACGTACCTTGCTTTGCACCAGCTATTATTCCTAAAGCAAAACCTAAAATTCCTGAAAACAGCCAAGAAATTCCCATTAGAACAAGGGAAGCTGTAAATCGTTCTTTAATGACATCAATAACTGGAACCCTATAAATCAGTGAAGTCCCAAAGTCTCCTTTAAGAATATCTCCAGCCCAGTTCAGGAACTTTTCCTGCGGAGGGATATTAACCCCCCAGTAAGCTTCAAGTTTAGCTTTGTGTTCTGCGGTTACTGGCATTTCCCCAATATAGGCTCTAACGGGATCTATAGGCGAATACTGGATAAGCATGAAACTTGCAAGACAAACTATAATCAAAAGGCTTGCCAACCTGAGGGCCTTTTTTCCGACGAAGCCCACTATTTTTTCATTGTTTGACACGCTACTCCCTCGTGCATAATTATTCCAATAATAATATCCATTTTAACGTGAATACCAGTCTGTAAACGATTTCCAGGAATTGTTAGGAGTTCTTGCACTTTTTTAAGTTAGAATGGAGTTAAATCTGGTAAAATAGTCATTTTATTACCTTTTCCAATCAGTCACATTAACCCAGCCTTGGATAAAAAGAAAGGAAAAAGTAAGTAACTGAACCTGCAAGATCAGAATTAAAAGCTCAGTTATTCACTATGCCGAATTTATTGCTCGTTAACTATGGAATTAATTACTTGCTAATTACGAGATTGACTATTCGCGAACTGCAGGATTAATCAACCATAGTTACAGGATTAATTACCCATACTTGCAGGATTAACTCCTCATTTGAAAGTCGAGCTGGCTGTGTCTACTCTTTTCCATTCGTAGATATTTCCTAAAACATCTGCTCCTGAGTTTTTTTGTGGAGTACCAATATCCAGGGTTTCGTCTGCCATGTAGAGGTAGTCAATAGTCACCAACCATAACCATGTAGCATCTCCTGCTGGCCCAAAACCGGTATTTCCGTCATATGCAGCTAACTTCCAATATTTTGTAGCCTGGTCCTGATCTGTAGATCTTAAAGCTGTTTCCAGATATCCGTCTACAACAGAGTTATTGTAAAGGCCGGGATTTTTGTATGTATTGTCGGCTTCTTTGCTGTGGTACTGCTGGTAGAGATTAAAGGTATCTATGCTGCTGTATGCGTATAACACAGCAGAACTGTACTGGTTAGCATATATTTCGTCCCAGCTTGCTCCTACAAGGTCTGTTTTTATACCTAATTCTTTGGCCTGTTCACTTACAGCTACCGATAGAGCTTGCCTTGTCTGATCCGCAGCAGAGTAGTATAACTTAAATTCAGCCTTTGTTCCGTTATTCTCCCGAATTCCATCGCCATCGGTGTCTTTCCAGCCTGCGTTTTCCAGTATTTTTATGGCTTCTTCGGGATTTGAATCATTAACTTTCGCTTCAGGATTCCCAAAGTTCCGCTGGTCTACTCCGGTATATTCTACGGCTCCTTTTCCGTATATAACTCCTTCAAGCAGGGCTTTTCTGTCTATACCGATGTTTAAGGCTTTTCGAATTGCTATGTCTGCTGTGACATTATTGCCTATTGGATCTCCCTGAAGGCTTTTTTTGCCTGTGTTATTCTGTATAGGGAAGGATAGGCCCTGAGCTCTTGCTGCCGGAAGAGCTACTAACTTGTACCCATCTACGGTCTGGTTTGCATGGCTAATCTCAATCTCAGCTATGTCCACATCACCGGATTTTACTGCTGCAAGCGCAGTATCTTTATCCAAAAACAGCAGGGTTATTTTTTTGAAGTACGGCTTTTTTCCATAGTAATTTTCGTTTAATTCTAAGATTGCTTGCTGGCCCTTATCCCATTCTACGAATTTATATGGCCCAGATCCTATCGGATTGGATCCGTAGGTTTCTTTTTTATATGCATGTTCTGGTACAATCCCAACGTATCTGAGTCTCCATATGAAACTGGACTGAGGTTCTTTCAGTTTGAATTCAACTACAGTATTATTTATTGCAGTGGCTTTTTCGAGATTACTCATATCCAGTTCGGAGTTACTTCCAATTGCGGTATTAAACGTAAATGCCACATCTTCTGCGGTTAAGTTTTCACCGTCCGTGAACTTGACATCATCTCTTATATACACAGTCCAGTTTTTCCCATCCGAACTGATAGAATAATTTGTAGCAAGATCGTTTATTATGCTTCCATCATCAGCTGATTTAAAAAGAGTGCTCTGTATAAGTGGTTCAAAATTCACATGCCCGCACCCCCATCCAAGAAGTGGGTCAAATCCGGTTTCGGGTTCACCTGTATGTGAATTTACATTCACCACAAGTTCATCAGAGCTTTTAGAAACTAGTTCATCTGAGTTCCTAGAAACTGATTCATCCGAGTCCTCGGGAACCAATTCATCCGAGCCCCCGGAAACTAATTCATCAGAAACCTGGGATGACGAGATAATCGGATCGCCCATTGATGTTAAAATAAAAATAATCGCTATAATTATGACTACTGTCCCTATCAGTAGATACTGTTGATTTTTCTGAATATAAATACCTCCTCTATTTTACCAGAATCCCGAACATTTAAACAAGAATTTAACTGTCAAGTAAGGATTTTTAAACTTGACCAGATGATCCGAAATTTTATATTAAATCAAAGTTGCACTGGCGCACCCCGCAGCAAGCTAGCGGGGTATTCGACTGAAATAAGATTTTCGTGATAAAACTTGATAATAAAATATTACTTTTATTAGTAAAGTTAAGATAAATCAATTAAAACAATTTACTATAAATACATTCCGAAATATATGTGTTACAAATTAGTAGTTTTAAGTAGTTTAGTAATACTAAATAAAAAACAGTAGTTTCAAGTAGTTTAGTAATACTAAATAAAAAACCTCACACGTTTTCCTGAATTTTAAAATAGTCGATGTGTTGAATACTGAAAGAAGTATAGATTCTGGCGATCCTGAAAGAGAGCAAAGGCAAAATATAAATTTCAATCAAATTTACCAAAAAAGAGTCACACTGCGGAGTTTTTCATCCTCAGTTTTACTAAAAACTTTAAGGAACGGTCCTCAGCCTTACGAAGAGACTTTCGTGACCGTTCCTTCTAAAATCCAGTTCCGGTTTAATTTTATGTACGTTTCCACTCCAGGATATTACCGAAGATATTGGCACCGTGAGGCTGAATTTTTGGGGTTCCGATGTCTATATCCTTGTCCATAATGTACATGTAATTGATAGTTGCAATCCAGAGCCAGGTAGCGTCTCCTTTTTCAGAAAATCCAGTTGTTCCATCCCATGCAGCCAGTTGCCAGTTTTTATTGGCAGTGTTCTGATCAGTGCTGGTTATGGCTGTCCTGAGATAGTTATCCACGACCGAATTGTTGTACAGTATTATATTGTTGTAGTTTGCAGGGTCGTAGCTTTTGCTGTAATATCTAAGGTATAAGTCCGTCGGATCAAGCGAACCATAACCGAAAACTACAGGAGTTGAATGCGCCATGGTATCAATCTCGTCCCAGCTCTTACCTTCGACTTTAATGTTTATTCCCAGTTCTTTAGCTTCTTCGCTCAGTGCAACGGCTAAAGCTTGCCTTTCCTGGGCGTTTGAGGAATACAATAAGGTAAATTCTGCTTTCGTCCCGTTCTTTTCAAGAATACCGTCACCGTCGGTATCTTTCCAGCCAGCGTCCGCTAAAAGCTTCTTTGCTTCGTCTACTTTTCCGTCTTCGAATATAGCGTCCTTATTGCCCCAGGGTAGTTTGTCCACTCCAGTAAATTCCTCTTCACCCTGCCCGTTTAATGCTCCATCGATTAAGGCCTGCCTGTCTATTCCGATGTTCAGGGCTTTTCTTATCGCAGGATCGGAGGTTACATTATTTCCGATTGAATAGCCATTTTCCGTTTTCTTTCCCGTGTCGGGCTGCATTGGGAATGTTATTCCGCGAGCATCAATGGAACTAAGGGACTCTATTTTCATTCCATCGACTTTCTGATTAGCGTAGGAAGAAGGAATTTCAGCTATGTCAACCTGTCCTGATTTAGCTGCTGCAAAAGCCGTGTCGGACTGCATGAAGAGTAAAGTTAATTTCTTAAAGTACGGCTTCTGGCCGTAGTAATCCGGATTTGCTTCAAAGATTGCCTGCTGGCCTTTATCCCATTCTACGAATCGATATGGGCCTGACCCGATTGGATGTTCTCCGTAAGTCTCATTGTAAGCATGTTCAGGCACAATCCCGATAACTGAAAGCTTGTGAATAAAAGTCGTTTGCGGGTCGTTTAATTTGAATTCAACTGTGTAGTTGTCGAGGGCTACCGCATTTTTCAGCACTGAAAGATCGACTCCACTCGAATTTGCTGCTGTATTAAACGTGAATGCTACATCTCTGGCAGTTAAAGGTACCCCATCATGGAATTTAACATCATTTCTTATATTAACAGTCCAGGTAAACCCATCGTCACTAACAGAATAATTTGTCGCTAAATCATTGATCAGAGACCCATTACTGTCCTTTTTAAAAAGAGTACTTTGGACCAGCGGTTCACTGCTGTAACCCCATCCGGTAATCGGGTTAAAACCGGCTTCCGGTTCTCCACCATGGGTCCCTACGGCTGCTACCAGCTCATCCGAGCCCTGGGAAGTTGATTTTTTTGAATCTCCAGAAGTTAACTCATCCGAGCCCTGGAAAGTTGATTCATTAGAATCTCCGGAAGCTAACTCATTCGAGCCTCTGGAAACCGATTCATTCGATACTCCGGAAGACGGACTAGCTGGCTCGTCACCCGGTATGAAAACAATAGCAGCAGCAATAATTATGGCTATTGACCCTATTAAGATATATTGCTGATTTTTCTTGATTTAAACTCCTCCTTTTTCAGAATTACATAAAATTATTGCAATAGTATTACCTACCAGTAGTGTTTTCAGTAATCTCAGATCAATTAAATAACACGATATAGAGAAAATATAACAATATAGTAATATTTTTTTGATAAAAATTAAGATGAATTAGACTACACTCGTTTTGTTATAAATACATTCCTAAATATATGTGATACAAATATGTTAATTTTATAAAATTAAATAATACAAAATATTATTTTTATTCGTTTGTTAGTTTTGGATTGAATTCAGTATCTGGATGAAGAAAAATAGTTTAAACTTGGTGTTTTTAAAAAATAACAAAAACATTATTGAATTAGGCCGGCTTTTGAATTTATTTAAGACGACTTAAAATACAAAAGTTAAATAGAAAGAAAGGCATATACCAGAATGTTTCCAAACTGCTAGAAACCCTGTTTTTCTTGTATTTATAAAGGGTTTGATAATTTTCCAGCAAGAATTTCAACCCCAAAAAAGGACTCATTTCAGGCCTTTTCTAGCCAAATAACGGAAATTTTTGCCCTATTCGTGAGCAAGATCCACTAAAACAAGGATTGAAACATAGTGGATACTGTTCTTCTTCAGGAACATACTCAAATTCGTGAGCAAGATCCACTAAAACAAGGATTGAAACGTATATAAATAGCTTAGTTTCCACTGGAAAACGAATTCGTGAGCAAGATCCACTAAAACAAGGATTGAAACACACCTATTCAAATATGATTTCTAGGTCTAATAAGCCGATTCGTGAGCAAGATCCACTAAAACAAGGATTGAAACCAGCAACCCCGCGAGGATTTGTGCCAACTGTTACAGATTCGTGAGCAAGATCCACTAAAACAAGGATTGAAACAAAATCGATGGTGCAATATTCAACCCCAATTTAACATTCGTGAGCAAGATCCACTAAAACAAGGATTGAAACAAAAAATAGTATCGGGTGCTACAAAATCCAAAAATTCGTGAGCAAGATCCACTAAAACAAGGATTGAAACTTTCTGATATGATTCTAGGAGACTCTGACGATATATTCGTGAGCAAGATCCACTAAAACAAGGATTGAAACTTTCTGCTTTTAAAATTGATACTTTTGAAGATAGGGTATTCGTGAGCAAGATCCACTAAAACAAGGATTGAAACAGTGTAGTATTTGCAGCCTATTGTAATACACAGATATATTCGTGAGCAAGATCCACTAAAACAAGGATTGAAACGAAATAATTGATAATGCTGGACCAGCAGCTTCTCCGAATTCGTGAGCAAGATCCACTAAAACAAGGATTGAAACAAAATTGTGGATACAATTTGAATGAATTTAAAGAGGTATTCGTGAGCAAGATCCACTAAAACAAGGATTGAAACTCAATACGTTCAAGAAGTTTGACTCTTTTACCTCTTATTCGTGAGCAAGATCCACTAAAACAAGGATTGAAACACAGAGAACCGGGGACGGTTGGAGACATTCAAAAATATTCGTGAGCAAGATCCACTAAAACAAGGATTGAAACTCCACTCTTTTCCACCTTTACAAAATCCAGTATCATTCGTGAGCAAGATCCACTAAAACAAGGATTGAAACCTACAGGGTTCGGAGGGAAAATAACCTCTGAACAATTCGTGAGCAAGATCCACTAAAACAAGGATTGAAACCAACGATGAAACAACCCCTTTGAATGAAGGAACTGCAAGAAATTCGTGAGCAAGATCCACTAAAACAAGGATTGAAACTTGTGATCGTTTCGTATTCGTCATTTGACATATCAACATTCGTGAGCAAGATCCACTAAAACAAGGATTGAAACCAGATAACCACTCTTCGGGAATTGTTAGTGGCTCCCAATTCGTGAGCAAGATCCACTAAAACAAGGATTGAAACTTAGAATAGCAGTGGACAAAGAATTCATACTTTCCATCTATTCGTGAGCAAGATCCACTAAAACAAGGATTGAAACTTTTTAAAGTTGGATAATGTTGTGAATATGCACTCATATTCGTGAGCAAGATCCACTAAAACAAGGATTGAAACAAACAACTACTAATGAGATATTGTGCTCTTTTATATTCGTGAGCAAGATCCACTAAAACAAGGATTGAAACATCATTGACTCTGATAGCTCAGCTAATGCCAGCGGATTCGTGAGCAAGATCCACTAAAACAAGGATTGAAACTCTTGGATTCAGGGGCTATTATACACCCAATGGGGAAATTCGTGAGCAAGATCCACTAAAACAAGGATTGAAACCACTCGAAACTTTTGATCATACCTGGACTAATTCAGAATTCGTGAGCAAGATCCACTAAAACAAGGATTGAAACCACTCGAAACTTTTGATCATACCTGGACTAATTCAGAATTCGTGAGCAAGATCCACTAAAACAAGGATTGAAACAATGAATACACGCTGTTTCCATACGGTCGTTCGCGTCATTCGTGAGCAAGATCCACTAAAACAAGGATTGAAACGTTTTTGACGGTCTGCCTTTCAATTTTTTAGTTTCATTCGTGAGCAAGATCCACTAAAACAAGGATTGAAACATTCCCCTCTTTGATACAAAACACATTATAAACACAATTCGTGAGCAAGATCCACTAAAACAAGGATTGAAACCCTTCCACTTTGATATCCCGCTCAAACCCTTTGCATTCGTGAGCAAGATCCACTAAAACAAGGATTGAAACCAAGAACGGAGAAAGGATATACAATCCAATTGACTGTATTCGTGAGCAAGATCCACTAAAACAAGGATTGAAACAGACTTCTTGCAGCTTGAACAGCTCTACTGTCTCGAGCATTCGTGAGCAAGATCCACTAAAACAAGGATTGAAACGAGCTCAGGATGTTTGATCTTTCTTAATTTTTTGGATTCGTGAGCAAGATCCACTAAAACAAGGATTGAAACTAATACATATTGGTGAGGAACCCGGTAACGCTTTCGGATTCGTGAGCAAGATCCACTAAAACAAGGATTGAAACCCTCAACATCATCATTCATTCAAAACGCCCTCCTTTATTATTCGTGAGCAAGATCCACTAAAACAAGGATTGAAACATATATGCGATTCCTGAAAAGGCCTTCCTTCTTATCATTCGTGAGCAAGATCCACTAAAACAAGGATTGAAACAACACTACCGGCACCGAGGGTAAATGATCTAATGACAATTCGTGAGCAAGATCCACTAAAACAAGGATTGAAACTATCTGCCTATATGTTTCTCATAGTTTTTTTGCGTTATTCGTGAGCAAGATCCACTAAAACAAGGATTGAAACTAATCTTCTGCTATCCAGAAGCCGGTTTTCCTGAAAGATTCGTGAGCAAGATCCACTAAAACAAGGATTGAAACAACACTACCGGCACCGAGGGTAAATGATCTAATGACAATTCGTGAGCAAGATCCACTAAAACAAGGATTGAAACTATCTGCCTATATGTTTCTCATAGTTTTTTTGCGTTATTCGTGAGCAAGATCCACTAAAACAAGGATTGAAACTAATCTTCTGCTATCCAGAAGCCGGTTTTCCTGAAAGATTCGTGAGCAAGATCCACTAAAACAAGGATTGAAACTTCTGCAACACACCCCACCGGACCTATAAGAGCTTATTCGTGAGCAAGATCCACTAAAACAAGGATTGAAACTCCAGTTCCTGTCTAAATTGGTACACTGTTTTAAATTCGTGAGCAAGATCCACTAAAACAAGGATTGAAACATCAACTAAGGTCACTTTTGACCTACTGCAAATAAATTCGTGAGCAAGATCCACTAAAACAAGGATTGAAACGCAATTTGTGAGGAAGAATAAATGAACTATCACGCGCATTCGTGAGCAAGATCCACTAAAACAAGGATTGAAACATTGCTTCGTCCTTAGCTAAATTATAAAGAGCGGTATTCGTGAGCAAGATCCACTAAAACAAGGATTGAAACACAGTCCAACGACTGAAGAGCCGGGTAATTCTTGGAATTCGTGAGCAAGATCCACTAAAACAAGGATTGAAACTTAAACAGATCTGTAGCCTCTATCTGATCAGATTCGTATTCGTGAGCAAGATCCACTAAAACAAGGATTGAAACTTAGATATGAAAGGCACTTTTCTATCCTGACAAAAATTCGTGAGCAAGATCCACTAAAACAAGGATTGAAACCCACCATACGCCGGACTTGCGATTTTGAATAATCAATACTCTCTATTCGTGAGCAAGATCCACTAAAACAAGGATTGAAACTTCAGCTCGCATTCGTCCTCATCAACCTAACCGGAATTCGTGAGCAAGATCCACTAAAACAAGGATTGAAACACATCAGAACAGCAAGCAGACATCAATAAAATGCCTGAGTATTCGTGAGCAAGATCCACTAAAACAAGGATTGAAACGGAGCTTCTGAGCTCTACGGTAGCAGTATTATTTAGATTCGTGAGCAAGATCCACTAAAACAAGGATTGAAACATGACTATTTGTTATTTGACATATCAACTACCTATATTCGTGAGCAAGATCCACTAAAACAAGGATTGAAACCAGACTCGGATTCAACTTTTATTTGCTTTCCAGAGATTCGTGAGCAAGATCCACTAAAACAAGGATTGAAACGTTCTTTGCGGGATAATAAATCACTTTGGTTCGCCCAAATTCGTGAGCAAGATCCACTAAAACAAGGATTGAAACAATATTACAATCCTAATTTCTGAAGTCCTGTACTTTCATTCGTGAGCAAGATCCACTAAAACAAGGATTGAAACTCATATTGTTTAAGTTGCTCAAAAAAATCCTCTGTATTATTCGTGAGCAAGATCCACTAAAACAAGGATTGAAACTTGTGAATGGGATAGAAACAATCTGGTGATGTTATGATTCGTGAGCAAGATCCACTAAAACAAGGATTGAAACTCAAAGAATCATGGCTCGTTCTAGAGACCTTGTTTTCATATTCGTGAGCAAGATCCACTAAAACAAGGATTGAAACCTTCGGGGAAGTGTCTGGTGATGACAATGAAATTTCAGAGTATTCGTGAGCAAGATCCACTAAAACAAGGATTGAAACAGTCTGATTCTTCCCAGGGATTAGTTTCATTATTCGATTCGTGAGCAAGATCCACTAAAACAAGGATTGAAACTTACACCATTTCATGGCAATCTGTGTTCGAGCAGTGATTATTCGTGAGCAAGATCCACTAAAACAAGGATTGAAACTAATAGATGACGGTTCTAAAAATGATGAACAAATATTCGTGAGCAAGATCCACTAAAACAAGGATTGAAACTCATTATTCGAGATGAACGGAAGAGGGAGTAATATTCGTGAGCAAGATCCACTAAAACAAGGATTGAAACATTCAACAGGAAAACTTAGGTTGAAATGGTGATATTCGTGAGCAAGATCCACTAAAACAAGGATTGAAACGGACCCTGGAGAATTCCCGGAGAGCTGCAGGAGCATTCGTGAGCAAGATCCACTAAAACAAGGATTGAAACTCTTTTGTGAGTGTGATTACGTATTTTTTGCCTTATTCGTGAGCAAGATCCACTAAAACAAGGATTGAAACGACTACAGGGATGTATAAGATTTGACCCCGACGAAATTCGTGAGCAAGATCCACTAAAACAAGGATTGAAACGAATACTCATGCTCTCACCGTCCTCAAGAAACAAATTCGTGAGCAAGATCCACTAAAACAAGGATTGAAACATTAGGTAAGCTTTTTCGGTTTCGGCTTCTATTGATATTCGTGAGCAAGATCCACTAAAACAAGGATTGAAACCATAAACAATAAATATATGATTTCTTACTATTACATTCGTGAGCAAGATCCACTAAAACAAGGATTGAAACCATGCTGCCCTGGAGTAAGCAACGCAAAGAGGACATATTCGTGAGCAAGATCCACTAAAACAAGGATTGAAACTAAAAATGCTATTAGAACCAGAACAGAAACAAAAAATTCGTGAGCAAGATCCACTAAAACAAGGATTGAAACAAAAGAGAGATTATGCAATATCATGTATGACCTATTCGTGAGCAAGATCCACTAAAACAAGGATTGAAACGACTACAGGGATGTATAAGATTTGACCCCGACGAAATTCGTGAGCAAGATCCACTAAAACAAGGATTGAAACCTAGTCTAGATATCAAAGGTGTGACTATCTCAGGGATTCGTGAGCAAGATCCACTAAAACAAGGATTGAAACGAAAACCACTGATCTGCATCCCAAAATGATCCAAAAATTCGTGAGCAAGATCCACTAAAACAAGGATTGAAACTATAAAATAAAATAAGAAAGGAACTTTCAAATGACATATTCGTGAGCAAGATCCACTAAAACAAGGATTGAAACTATACCCGTCTTCTCCAAGAAGTGAACGCTTATAGAAATTCGTGAGCAAGATCCACTAAAACAAGGATTGAAACATCATCTCCTCTGTTGTTAAGTCGCTTATTAACATATATTCGTGAGCAAGATCCACTAAAACAAGGATTGAAACATTGGTGTTTTTTTACATATTTGTGACATTTTCCATACATTCGTGAGCAAGATCCACTAAAACAAGGATTGAAACGGAAGGTCAACCATGTTTTCGACTTCATTATCAATTATTCGTGAGCAAGATCCACTAAAACAAGGATTGAAACAAGATAATGTATATTCCATCCGTTGTTCTGGTTCATATTCGTGAGCAAGATCCACTAAAACAAGGATTGAAACATAATTGGATGATTGAAAGGAGATTAAAACAATGAATTCGTGAGCAAGATCCACTAAAACAAGGATTGAAACCTCATTTTCTCATATCTCCTATTTCATCTTATTATTCGTGAGCAAGATCCACTAAAACAAGGATTGAAACTGGTTTAGGTCTATACATCCCCAATATGTCAGTTCATTTATTCGTGAGCAAGATCCACTAAAACAAGGATTGAAACTAACAAACTCCTGACAGATGAAACAAAAAAGCTTGAATTCGTGAGCAAGATCCACTAAAACAAGGATTGAAACAACTTCCTTGTCTCTGATTCCATGCTTTCTATCTGATTCGTGAGCAAGATCCACTAAAACAAGGATTGAAACTTTTTAACAACCGAGAAATGGGTCGGAGAGAAAAAAGAGATTCGTGAGCAAGATCCACTAAAACAAGGATTGAAACAAGGTTGCCTTCATATATTCACCTTGTCCAAAAATATTCGTGAGCAAGATCCACTAAAACAAGGATTGAAACATTGCTGTAGTAAGCGTTCTGGGGGATAGGAATTTCATTCGTGAGCAAGATCCACTAAAACAAGGATTGAAACTTCCCACCTTTTCACATTCAACACACTTTCCAATATTCGTGAGCAAGATCCACTAAAACAAGGATTGAAACAGTGTAGTATTTGCAGCCTATTGTAATACACAGATATATTCGTGAGCAAGATCCACTAAAACAAGGATTGAAACGAAATAATTGATAATGCTGGACCAGCAGCTTCTCCGAATTCGTGAGCAAGATCCACTAAAACAAGGATTGAAACAAAATTGTGGATACAATTTGAATGAATTTAAAGAGGTATTCGTGAGCAAGATCCACTAAAACAAGGATTGAAACTCAATACGTTCAAGAAGTTTGACTCTTTTACCTCTTATTCGTGAGCAAGATCCACTAAAACAAGGATTGAAACACAGAGAACCGGGGACGGTTGGAGACATTCAAAAATATTCGTGAGCAAGATCCACTAAAACAAGGATTGAAACTTCTCGTCAAGAAAGAACTCCCATGACTTGAGGGATTCGTGAGCAAGATCCACTAAAACAAGGATTGAAACGGAACTATATGGACTACATTGTCACCGTCTAGATATATTCGTGAGCAAGATCCACTAAAACAAGGATTGAAACACAGGGCGTCCTCTTGGAAAGCTCATGATAGGTCACGTATTCGTGAGCAAGATCCATTAAAACAAGGATTGAAACATACAGCTTTTGGGCATACATTCTCAGAAAACTCGATTCGTGAGCAATGCTTTTTAAGTAAGTTGTGTATATACTATTCGCGAGCAAGATCCAATAAAAAAGAGAAAGATTGAAACTTTTATATTTTTGCGAAGTATATCAGGCGATGAAAATGCTAGATTTCCTTAAAAATTTATTTGGTAGTAAAAATAATAATAAAACCCAAATAAGTAAGCCAAAATATGTTAAGGCGTTTGGAGATAGAGTTATACACTGTAACATGGCTCGCATATTTACCGGAAAAGTAACAAGTGTAGGTAACTGGGGTAATGATTACGAGAGAAATTATAGGTATAATGTAATATCGGGTAAAGTTAAAATTAGAAAGTTAAAAGCTATAACATTACATAGGAGCTGGGGTGGCACAATTAAGTTTTTTATGTTTTATCCTGTTACTGGATATGCAGAAATAGAAGCCAACGGTACAAGAATTATGTTACACAAATATAATGGATACGGAAAAAAGATGATTTATAAGCAGAAATTAAGATTATGATTTTTACTTTTACTAAGTAAGACACTTTTATAGTAATAGTTATCAGTTTGTGAATATATCTATTTTCAATATAAAATTCGCGAGCAAGCTCCAATAATCGTTTTTAAAACCTGAATACATCAATTCTCCACCGGAAGAGATGCGCTTTAACTACATGATGAATATTTATACGAAGTGGTACCGCAGCTATTTTTACTTCTGCGCGAAGTACGCATGCCCAGACCTGCAGGCAATATCTACATCTTTTGAAACAAAGTTTGCACGCATGGAATATGCAGGAAATAGGCTTTTCAACATTTCATACATGAGACATACGGAAACGTGGTTTGAAATTTTTAGAGACTTATCTATAGACGAATGTTTAGAAACGATCCAGAATTTTATCACTTCCTGCCATAAAAACATCATAAAAGAAATTCATATACATGCTATCGGTTTTATCCGTTTTATGGAAATCGTTGAATAGTATCAAATGGTACCAAATAATTTGTGATGTTGCTGGGTATTGTTAGATATCATTGAATATTATAGGATACTATTGAATAGTATCTAAGATTAGCAAAAATTAATGAATATTGCCAGAAATTAATTAATATTAGCAGAAGCGAACGAACGTTAGCAGAAATTAGTTGATGTTAGCGGTCGTTTATTCTGGGGAATAACTGTATGAAAGACACGTTTAAAAAGATATACCAATTAAAACTTTCAATAAAAGGTATTAGTCCTAAAATCTGGCGGCGAATCCAGGTTCCGGAAAATTATACTTTTCTGGACCTTCATAAGACTATCCAGACTGTAATGAACTGGAAAGATTACCATTTGCATGAATTCGAGGTGCAAAACCCAAAAACCGGTGAACTTGAAAAAATAGGGGAAACAGATGACGGTTGTGAAACTTTCTGTGAGCCCCTTGTACCGGAAAATAAAGCTAAGCTTTCCAAATACTTCACTCCGGAAAATAAGGTTGCTCTGTACACCTACGATTTCGAGGACAACTGGGAGATAAAAGTCCGGCTTGAGGAAATCCTTCCGAAAAGAAAAGGAGCGAAATATCCAGTCTGCACTGCAGGAAAAAGAGCAGCAGCCCCTGAAGATATAGGAGGAACAGGAGGCTATGAAGAGATGCTCGATATCTTGGAAGACCCTGAACATGAGGAATACGAACATACAGTGGCGTGGCTGGGGAAAAATTTTGATCCAGAGTACTTTAAACCAAAAGATATTGCTTTCTGAGCTGGAAAAGTTGGGAAGTGGTAAAAGTATCCCGAAATACCGCAAAAATTCAGATTTAAACTTTTTTTCTCTTTAATTTTTTAATTTTTGACATCTGTCAAAACATAATCAAGAAATAGAGGCAAAGAAAAAAGGATTGAAACATAGTTTCGGGTTTCATTGCCTATCTAAAAACTAATAAATCCATAAGCAAATTCAGACATTAAACCTTAATCGAAAACGGTAATATGAAAGAAGATAGGGCAATAATATCTTAATCTGGCTTGTGACTATATAACAAAATATCTGTAAGCCGGAAAATGCCTAAAGCAGGGATTAAGAGCCGATATTATTATTTAGATAACAAGACATATTCACAGCAAAGAACTACTCGAAAAGGTGAGCACAATGTCAGATCCTGATAAATTCGATGTAGAAGCAAAAAATATCTATGAAGCCCATAAGGAAGAATGGGAAAAACGATACAGTGGAAAAATAATAGCCATAGATGTTGATGCTAATGACCTTGTGTCGGTAGGTGATCACCTTAAAGATGTTAGTTTAAGAGCAAGAAAAGAGCGTCCAGGCCACCGTTTATTTGTGCGTAGAGTAGGTAATAATCCTTCAGTTTCCCGACTCAGGAATAGAAACTATGCATGAAAAAACTACAGAACCTTAAAGACCTGTAGAGTAAAAAATAAGAATCTGTGAGACCTTATCTGCCGAAAATCCTTTTTTGAGCAGCTTTTCAGTCTTATCAACGAAAATAAACCGGTTGCTCTTCTTATGTATATAAGTCCCGTATTCATCAACAATTAACCGAATCTTGAATTACCTCCTATGTATTTGAGTAACTTCCATATTCTTTTAATCCTATGGATCTACAAATATTATTTCGCGAAGAGTTCGGATAAAAACCGAATTCTGGAAATTGTACTTCCGTTTTCCTGAAGAATCACGCTTTTACTCAATTTGAGTTTTTAGTTTTCAAAAAAGCAATATCAATAAGTAACATTTAAAATAACTAGCTTGAAGTATTTTAAAAGAACACCTTCTTTTTTCTTTTGACCAAAGATATGAAATTCACAATTGTGTGAGACTGTCATCATTTAACTAAAAGTTAAAATGTATCTTTCATATTCAACTTCGTAAATTATTTTTTAAAAGTGATTACATATGTACATTATCAAATAAATAATTTTGATATCCTATAAGCGAAAATGCAAAAATTTAAATGGTACCCGTCCTTATATACCCTTTAGCTATTTGTCGACGACCAAATTTAGTTAACCAAAACAAAAACAAGTATATTTCAAATATTAGACAGTTCAAACAAAAAAGAAGTTTCTTGATGTTTGTTTTTAGGTTCTAAATTTCCAGAGAATTTGTTGAAAATCAGGAAAACGGTCCTGTCGAGAAGTAGAAGCCACCAAAACAAGGATTGAAACCAGATTTAGCAACGACCATATTTTGTTCTCAATCGCGTCGAGAAGTAGAAGCCACCAAAACAAGGATTGAAACGCCAGATTCTTGTAAGCATCTGAAAGATTATTAAAAGTCGAGAAGTAGACTCCACGAAAACAAGGATTGAAACTTTGAGGAGATATATCTACCAGAGCCCATGTCTCTGGTCGAGAAGTAAACTCCACGTAAACAAGGATTGAAACACTTATTTCTTTTCCTTTTCCGTCATATATTTTTATGTCGAGAAGTAAACTCCACGAAAACAAGGATTGAAACATTAGAGTTGCCTCCTTCAATCTTTGGTCAGATTTAGGGTCGAGAAGTAGACTCCACGAAAACAAGGATTGAAACTATTCTTTGCTTTCTTGAACCGAAGACTGTATTCCAGTCGAGAAGTAAACTCCACGAAAACAAGGATTGAAACAATTTCAGACTTTGTCGGTTGGTTTTCGAGTTTCTGTCGAGAAGTAAACTCCACGAAAACAAGGATTGAAACCTTTTCTCTTCCCAAACTTGTCTGCTATTTTTTAGGTCGAGAAGTAGACTCCACGAAAACAAGGATTGAAACTAGTTTTCATCAAATTTCTCCTCTTTATTTCTAAGCGTCGAGAAGTAGACTCCACGAAAACAAGGATTGAAACTATTATATCTCTAATACAATCATTCATATTTTCTATATCGAGAAGTAGACTCCATGAAAACAAGGATTGAAACCCGTACTCTGATACCATATTAAGTCATCCCTGAAATGTCGAGAAGTAGACTCCACGAAAACAAGGATTGAAACTCTTTTCCAAAGAAAAGATCATTTACCCGTCTAGTGTCAATAAGTAGACTCCACAAAAAAGGATTGAACCTTTCTCTATGGATATCTGTCTCTGTTTTTATTGAAAAACAGTTCCAAGAAAACACGTATCAAGACCTCTAATTCGGAAAAAAGCCGAATTCTTCGCAGCTAAATATATCAAGCTCCGTAGATGATTGAAAATTAAGAATCATTTACGGAGGTATCTGAGATTCAGAAGCAAAAACTGGCCGAAATTCAATTAAAACTGTATAATAAAGCGAAAAGGAATCCTGAAAAGCGGTTTAAAAAACTTAAAAAGCTAATTTTGAAAGACGAAGTTCTTTACACCGCTTGGAAGAATTTGAACAGAAATACAAAAGGAACTGGTTTTGATTCTCTGACTATCCAGCAGGTAGAGGCTTCAGGGGTTGAAAACTTCATCCGCTCGATAAAGAAAGAACTTAAAAGTGAAAAGTACGCTGCTGGCGAAGTGAAAAGAGTCGAAATTCCAAAAAAGAACGGTGAGACAAGGCAGCTTGGAATTCTTACCTTAAAAGACCGGCTTGTCCAGGGAGCTGTAAAACTCATTCTTGAGCCGATTTTTGAAGCTGATTTTGAAAACTGCTCCTACGGCTACTGTGCTTACAGGTCTGCAAAACTCGCCAGCCTTGAAGTTTACAAATGGCTTGAAACCGGGAGCATCCATTACCTGAAGGGAGATATTGAGAACTGTTTTGACAGCGTCCCGCATGATAAGCTCATGACAGTCCTTAAAACAAGAATTGAAGATGAGCTAATACTTTCTCTGATCGAGGACTGGCTTAAAAAAGGTTCAGTTGAAAGCAGTTCCGGAAAATATTCAGGGAAAGGGCTGCTTCAGGGTGGAATAATTTCACCTCTTCTTTTAAACTTTTATCTTGACCAGTTTGATAACCAGTGGGCTGAAATCGGGCTGAAGAACGTTGAAGGGGATTCGGTTGAGCACCTTGTTCGTTTTGCAGATGACTTTGTGATCCTTTCAAAGGAATGGATCAATTCTGACAGAGTTGAGGCTGTTCTGGATGTAGTGGGCCTTGAATTTAACAAAGAAAAAACCTATGTTGGGAATGCAGTGAACGGGTTTGAGTTCGGGGGCTTCTATTTTCAAGAGATTATCGATGAGAATGGATTGGAGAGAAATATAAAAATCATACCTACTGAAGGGTCTATTGAGAAGGTAATTGAGATCATTGAGAGCATAGTAAGCGCAGAAAAATCAAACTTTGATGATAAAAATAAAAATCGGGCTTATAATAGTATTATTAAGAATATTTCTAAAGTTTTAGACCCGTGGGTAAACTATTACAAACATACGGATTACGCGGCTGGGCTTGAAAGAATTGAGCAAAGTGTTAACAAAAGGACAAAAGAGTTTACTTAAATATAAACAAAGTTTTATTTTTGTAAAAAAGTTTATCCGTAAAATATCAAAATTTATTTATGTTACAAGTAATTTAGGGTAAAATAAATACAAATTAAATTAAAATGATACTTATTAAAAATTCGTTGTATTTCCCATGACTCCAGAAAATATTAAGCTCAAAACTCTTGAAATGACCTTTGAAGGCTCAGAAGAGTTCAAAGGGAACGCAAATCAGATACGTGGTTTCTTTGCGTCAAAATTCAATGAATACGATCAGCTCCACAACCATAACACTGACAGATATTATTACCGTTACCCTCTTGTGCAGTACAAAGTTCTTGATAGAATGCCTTTAGTGGTTGGTATAAATGAAGGAGCAGAAATTTTAAAAGGTTTATTTGATAAATTTGATACGGTTACTCTTCCTCATGAGGACTTTGAAATCACTGAAAGGTCTCTGAGGCTTAAAAAGCAGGATTTTGGCCTTACAAAAAACCTCTACTTTTACGAATTTCTCACTCCCTGGCTTGCCCTTAATAAAGAAAATGAAGAAAAGTTCTTTGAGACCAGAAACCCTGAAGAAAAAAAGGAAATCCTCAGGAAAACGCTTGTAGGAAATTTGCTCTCCATGTCAAAAGCTTTTGGATATACGGTTCCTGATACCATAAAATGCGATGTTGATGTGGAAGTCAGACGTTCAAAGTACAAAAATATGGATTTTACTTCTTTTACAGGTGGTTTTATAGTTAATTTTTTGATTCCGGATTTTATGGGAGTGGGAAAGGGGGTTGCTAAGGGGTTTGGGACTGTGAGGAAAATACAATTCTGACTATTTTAATACATAGCTTTGAAAAGGAGGATTCAAACTTTGGATATAATAAGTGCAAAAAGAAATGAGTCTGACAAATTTGCTGATTATAGAAGTGACTACCTGTTTCTATTGATCGGTACAAATCCTTTACCAAATTATGTTGTTTATCACTTACTTGCAAAGCCATCTTCCCATATTATCTTAATTCACACTTCTAAAACAGACCAAATCGCAAATAATCTTATCACAATACTTAACATTCCTTCAGAAAGGTGGACTAAAATTCCTGTAGATGAATCAAACTCCAGAAATATATACACAAAAATAATTGAATACTCAAAAGGGAAACAAAAACTTGGGCTAAACTACACTGGTGGAACAAAGGCTATGGCAGTAAATGCATATAAGGCCGTTTTAGATGCAGATAAAGATTCTGTTTTTAGTTATCTTGATGCTCGTAGCTTGGAATTAGTAATAGATAAAAGAGATTCTTCGTCAAAAAGAATACCTGTAAGTCTATCTGTCAAACCATCAATTGAAGAACTCTTTTCTTTGCATGGGTACAGAATAGATAATAAAAGAGAAGTGTTTATGCCTGAGATTTGTGAAGTTTTGGCAAATGATCTATTTGTAGAATTTAGGAAATGGTGTGACGATAAATTAAGGTCCAAAGACTTGGGTAAAATACTGAACAAACGCGAACTGAAAAATGTAATTTTGCCTGTTGATCCGCCATTTGAAAATTTGGCTAATTTTTGGAAAGATTGCAGCACATTAGAGGAGCTAGCAAAAAAATGGAAAAAAGATGTTGAGAATTTGGCTAAATGGTTTGATGGTAATTGGTTGGAAGACTATGCACTATTAGCGTTTCAAGAAGTAGCTGAGGAATGTAAAATCCATGATCATATTTTAGGAGCCAAATTCAACGATGATAAATTTGAGTTAGATGTGGCTATTTTAAGAGGGTATGAATTATTCGTAGTTTCTTGTACAACTGCAAGCAAAAAACATATTGTAAAGGAAAAGTTATTTGAAGCCTATGTCCGCGGTCAGCAGCTAGGTGGGGATGAAGCAAAAATAGGAGTGGTATGTTTTGCCTCAGAAACAAACCCCAAAGCAAGTCCTGAAAGAATTAGAAAAGATATTGAGGAAGAGTGGCATTTAGAAAACAAGTTTAGGGTGTTTGGTGCTGAACAGATTCCAAATCTTTCGATGTATCTAAAAGAATGGTTGACATCTTAACACAAGAAGGTTTTTTATGGCAGAATTTACAGTCACGGTTATAGATACAGTTGGAATTCAGGACTATATTTTTGGAAGCAATAACCTGAAACAGAACATCGGAGCCTCTGGGCTAGTTAATTTTGTAACTCATGAGATGGTCTACGAGGAATTGAAAAAGATTGGGAAGACAAATATAGAAAAAACTAATCTGGATTTAAATTTTAGAACATTAAACAGTAAAACGATTGAGAAAGATAATTTGGATTCAGAGCTTGTTTATTCTGGGGGAGGAAACACCGTTATTTTATTCAAGAATCTGGATATTGCTAAAAAATTTACACGAGAATATACTAAAAAAGTTCTTTTAAAAGCACCAGGCTTACAGTTAATTATCGCTCATAACAACTTCATATGGGATAAAGATAGCCTAGATACCCTTGAAAAAAAAGTAAGGGACACTCTCCATAAAAAAATAACACAAAAAAAATACAATCATATTTACTCATCCCCTCTTCTTGGAATTGGGGTGAATGCTTCTTGTCAGTATACAGGTCTTCCAGCTTCAGAGACTAGAAAAGATGATGGAAAAGAAATTAGGGTTTCGAGAGAGATATCTACAAAATTGGATTTTTTTCGTTCATCTAATGACAGACTTCGCAACAAATTTCTAAATAAGGATGAAAAAGCTCTTGGTATAGATTTTGTATATGATTTCAATGAAATCGGTTCCAAAAATGAATCTAGTTACATTGCTGTTGTTCATATCGATGGAAATGGAATGGGAAAAAGAATTTCCGAATATTCAAAAAGACATGGGAAAGACAACCGTGAATACATAAATTCCATTCGTGCTCTTTCGGATTCAATTGAAGAAACAAGTAGTAAGGCAATCAGAACTGCCATAATTAGGTTGCTTGAATCTCAAAAAGATGAAGATGGAAAATGCAAAATCGGAGGAGTAGTAGAGTTTCAAAATAAATTACCTTTTCGACCAATTGTTTTTGGTGGCGATGATATAACTTTTGTTTGCGATGGTCGATTGGGATTAACTCTTTCTGAATTACTGTTACGCCAATTGACATCAGATGACAAAAAGTTGAGCGATGGATATCCGATCTCCGCTAGAGCTGGGATAGCTATTGTAAAAACCCATTATCCATTTTATCAGGCTTTAAAATTGGCAAACAACTTAGCAGAGTCGGCAAAATTACGTATAAATGATATAGAAAAAGCCTTCCCCTCTGAAGAAGGAAAAACTTCTGCCCTGGATTGGCACTTTGCTTCTGGTGGAGTAATTGAAAGTATTGAGAACATTAGAAAGCGGGAATATAAGATCAAATGGAAAGAAGGCTCATCAGAAATATGTGGCAATTTAACCATGCGTCCATTACGTCTAGGGGAATCTGTTGGAATAGACTGGCGCTCCTGGAACACTTTTGAAGAAATCATTTCAAAATTCAAGGGTGAAGAATGGGAGGGTAAACATAACAAAATCATGCGCCTTAGAGAGACTTTACGTAATGGACCCCACGAAGTTGAAAAATTCATAAAAATATATAATGATTCGCTTCCAAAAGAACAACCACTCCCTAAAATAAAAAACAACGAAGGCTCTGACAAAACGGGCTGGGTTGATAATACTTGTACTTGCTTTGATGCAATTGAAGCTCTCGATTTTTTTGTTTGGCTTGAAGGGGGCAGAAAATGAAGACATTCTGGTTAAAGTTTACTACAAAAAGTGACTCGACTTTTGGAAGGGGAGACGGTTTAGCGGGTCTGGTAGATATAGAAGTGATGCATGACAAATACGGATTACCTTTTTTGAATGGAAGAACTCTGAAAGGCTTACTTGAAGAAGAATGTGCAAATATCCTTTTTTCCTTAAATGAGCAAAATTATGACTTGGAATTCCAAGAAGAATTCTATAGATCTTCAAAGCATCTTTTTGGAAGTCCAGGAAGTAGCGATTCAGATAAAGCTATACTTCACATAAGTAATGCCACTTTGCCAGTGGATTTGAGAAAATCTGTTGCATACGAACTCGAAAAATCTCGCAGCTCAATGAGATTAAGTAGTGAAGATATACTGAATTCTCTAACTTCTATTCGTCGTCAGACTTCGATTGATGAAAAATCAGGAGCACCTGAAAAGGGATCTCTACGTTCAATGAGGGTAGTGCTTAGGGAAACATCATTTGAGGCGAAATTATCGTTTACAAAAGATCCATCTGGTTTGGATCTGCCTTTGTTAGCAGCTTGCATAAAAGCTTTCAGGAGAGCTGGTACGGGTCGTAATCGTGGGAGGGGTAAACTTGTTGCTGTTCTTTGTGATGAAAACGGAATAAACGTTACTGAAAATTATTTTACTATATTTTGTGAAAAGGTGATGCCGTGAAAGCATTGACTTTCAATATACATTTATTAGAACCCTTATTGGTAAATGATATAAGTGGAGGGGATCCAAACAGTGCGATTGGATTTGAATTTATTCCTGGCAGTGTAATTAGAGGGGCATTGATAGGCAAGTATCTCCAAGGAAAAACGAAGTACTCAATCGATGCGGAAGACACTGAATTTAGAGAGCTTTTTTTTGATGGAGCTGTAAGCTTCTTAAATGCTTATCCTTCAAATAAAGATTATAGCCGATCTTTACCTACTCCTCTTTCATGGCATGTAGAAAAAGGCGATCCTGATAACATAATATATGACTTTGCCACAGAGGATTATTCTGACAACGTAGAGTATGATCCTGAAAAAAATTGGAAAAAAGTTTCTGAACCTTTTTGTCATTTGTTCGAAATCGATGAGGAAGAAGGAATTATTTTATATCAACCTTCTAATCAAGTCCAAATACATATCTTTCGTGCGAATAGACAAAGAGAGACTGCTGGAGAAAGTACAATTTTTCGTTATCAAGCATTGGAAGCTGATCAAGATTTCTCCAGTGTTATATTAGCTGAGAATGAATTATGTTTTGAAAAGATTAAAAATTTATTAACAGAAGAAGTAGTCTTTAATTTTGGGAAATCACATCTTGCAGGCTATGGACATGTAAAGATCAATAACATAAACAGTTTTGAGAATTGGGAAGAATACTCTCCTGTTGGCAACGAAGGAAACAATACAGTAGTAATTACTCTTTTAAGTGATACTCTTATCCGTGACAAGAATACTGGAGCTTATAGCACAAGCCTCAATTCCATTTTAGGCACAGACTCTAAGTCCCTTAAAAAAACCTTTGTAAGCACGCGGGTAAGAGGAGGTTTCAATAATACTTGGAATCTTCCCCTTCCTCAGGTTTTAGCCATTCGAGCGGGCAGTGTATTTGTTTACGAAAAAAGGTCAGAATTACTTGATCGATTAGAAACACTTAAGGTTATTGGTATTGGAGAAAAAAGAGAAGAAGGGTATGGACGAATTGCTGTCAATTGGCACCAAGTAAATGGAATTAAAGCAGAAAAAGGGGAGTTAAAAGAATCTACTTTACCTTACGAAATGAAAGATCCGGATAGCTTGTGCTTGGCTAAAAGAATTGTTAGCAGGATGACTAAAGAAAAGCTGGATCGAGATTTAATCAAGGCAGTTAACAAATTAGAAATAACAAAAGAATCCATCCCAAAGAAATCTCAGTTGTCCCGCATGCGCGTGATAGTTCGTCGATCTTTAAGTGAGGATGATTTGTCCATAGTTACAGGTCACCTGGATAAAATGAAAAAAACTGCAAGTGATCAGTTTCAAAATGCCCAGATTGAAAGAAAATCACTGGAACAGTGGATTAAGGAATTTACAGCAAATCCACAAAGTGTTTGGGATGCACTTCAAGTTAATAAAAATAACTTACCCTCATTAGGAAATATAAAACCAGAGTTAAATGATAATCTAGCTCGTGAATACACTGCTCGTCTAATTGATGCAGTTCTTCACAAAGCATCCAAGGAGGTAAACAATGGATAATTCTCATTGGTTGAAAAGTCGAGAGATTGTAGACAGAATAATTATCCGTGGAAGCCTTATCTTGGAAACACCAACATATTTTGGCGCAGGTGACCACGATGAACTGGTGGATATCCCATTAGCAGTGGATCCATTAGAAGGTAAGACTCTTTTGACTGGCGCGTCTTTAGCCGGTGCTTTACGAAGTTATTTGAGGGAATATGAACATGGTTACGGACAACAAGGTGACAAAAAATCACTATATATGAACCTATTCGGTAATCAGGAAGACGATGAAGGTGAACAAAGTCTACTTATTGTTAATGATTCATTGGGTGAAAAACCAAAAGTAGAATTGAGAGACGGAGTAAAAATAGATAATAAGACTCGAACAGCAAAAGATAAACACAAATTTGATTTTGAACTGATTGAAGCCGGTACTTGTTTCCTTATCGAAATGGAACTATTGCTCCCGAAAGAAGATACAAGAAAAGAAAAACTACTTCTTGGTCTGGCTATTGCTTTAAAAGGATTGGAAAAGGGAGAAATATCTTTAGGTTTTCGTAAGAGAAGAGGGTTTGGTAGCTGTAAGATAAAAGAATGGAATGTCTGCCGCTACAACTTAACAACTCCTAAAGGGCTAATTAATTGGCTGAATGAGGATCTGAAGGAGGAAAAGCGTGGTCAGAACATTTTAACTTTACTAGGCATTAATGAAAGTAACCTAATTGATAAAAGATACCTTTTCACAATGAATGCCACTTTTTCTCTTGATGGTTCCATGATCATTAGGTCAGGGTATGATAAAACCGATGCTCCGGATATAGTTCATCTTCATTCAAACCGAAACGGAGAGTCAATTCCTGTTTTAAGTGGTACCAGCTTGGCGGGTTCATTAAGAGCAAGAGCATTTCGTATTACAAAAACTATTGGGAGCGAAGAAAAAGCCAGCGAAATGATAAACAGATTATTTGGTCCAGAAATCAAATCTCCTGCAGATAAAGCTTCTGCAAGTCAGCTAATAACAACTGAGAACGAAATCACAAATCCTCTGAATCTTGTACAACAACGTATTAAGATTGACCGTTTCACCGGTAGCTCTCTCCCTACAGCACTTTTTGATGAACAACCTATTTTTGAGCAGAAGGGAACAAACGTTAAATTTAAAGTACAGATCCAAAAACCAGAAAATGCTCAAATAGGACTCTTACTACTCTTGCTGAAAGATTTATGGACTGGCGATTTACCATTAGGTGGTGAAGCAAGTGTGGGAAGAGGACGTCTGCGTGGACTGAATGCAAAACTAACATATAAAGAAAGTTTTAACATACAACATGTATGGGAAATCAATAAAAAAAATAATGGAAAGATAGAAATTGTAGGTGACAGGGATAGGCTTGAAAATTATGTAAGTGATTTTATTGGAGGTATTGCAGCATGAAACCAAAGATCTTGAATCTAAAGTATAAAATCCTCCCGCTAAGTGTTCCTGCTGATTTTGGAGGCAATATAACGGCATGGTTTGAGGAACAGGCTAAAGCTTATGATCTCAAGTGGTTATTAGTTCATGCTGACGATGGAGTAATATGGGGTGAATTGAGAGATGATAAGATTCACTTGTCATCTAAATTATTTGGACCTGCACTGAGAGCAAAAACCCTTCAGATGGCAAGGGTATTTGGAACTACTGGTGAATTATTCATTTGGAAAACTGATTATTGTAGCTGGCAAGCCCGCTTGGTGATTGATAATCAAGGACAAGAGATAGAATATTTTGATGAGACTATGCTTTTATGGGGTACCAGATTAGAGAATAGCAATGATGGTTTTTTTCTGTGGGAACATGGATCTGGAGGATTACGGCATTCTCCCCCAGTTGATATAAAAGAGGACTTGAAGCTTAAGATACGTCATTATATAAATTACGATGACGATGGTCAGGCCTATATACAATTCAGTCGACTGGTAGGTATTAGAGCGGATACTATAAAAGGGGTGGTTTAATGTTACCAAAACATTCAAATCCTACAAAAAAACGCTTTGACAGAAATGCTAAAAAATCTTTTTGGGCATATGCTCCTTACAATTTTATACCTTTACCAGATAAATTGGTGACAGTTACTGAATTACCAGATCAAGATTCATACACAAATAATACTGGTTACATAAAATGTACCATGAAAACTGAGTCTCCCTTGTATGTCCGCTGTCCTATGACCCCTTCTTTTTTTAGTAAATACGGAGATAAAAAATTTTATGAATTAGATCATGATCAGAAAAATGAATGTGCCCATTTCTTTTACCGTGAGCAGAAAAATTGTCCAGTAATTCCCGGTAGTAGCTTACGCGGAATGATTAGATCGTTGGTAGAGATTGTAGGATATGGAAAAATGCAGTGGGTAACAGATGATACAAAGATGACATACAGGGCTGTTGCATCTTCACAAAATGACCCGCTAAGTGAACCTTATAAAAATATACTGGGGAAATCCGGTAATAAAGTAAATGCAGGATATCTGATAAAACATAGCAACGAGTGGTGGGTAAAGCCCGCTAAAAGACCTTTAGAACTTGGATTTCCAGATAAAACTGCATATTTGAAAATTAAAGAAAAAAATATTCCCGAAAATGCTATTAATGGTTTTAAAAAACTTAATGATGATGAATATAAACCTCAGTACCATGAAATCAGCTTTAATGCAGATATATTAGAAAGTAAAAAAGGGAATAAATATACTTATATTAAGGATTTAGGTTCTCCCGGAAATGGAAAGTACAAAGGTTTCCTTGTATGCTCCGGAAATATGTTAGAAACAAATAACGAGATACAATCTAATCGAAATAGTCATGTTATTATTTTGGAGAAGAATGAAGAAGCAGAAGAACTAAAAATTAATGAACAAGCAATAAAAAATTATGTTTCCGGGCTGACACCTTTTCAAAAAGAACCACCTTTTAATGACATCCAAGGTTGTTTAATCGAAGGGCTTCCAATATTTTATGTTGAAAGAGGTGGAGAAGTTTTCTTCTTTGGTCATTGCCCAAATTTTAGAGTTCCCGCTATATTCCCTCAAAAAACAAATATCAACAGTCCGATTGGCTTCGTACCGGAATACCTCAGATCAGAAAATGCGATAGACATTGCTGAAGCTATTTTTGGATATATACATGGAAAAACAGATTCCAGAGCAGGCAGGGTATTTTTTACGGATGCAAGAGTTGAATATGCAGATGAAGGTATTTGGTTTGATGAAGAGACCGTTACTCCAAAAATCCTTGCATCCCCCAAGCCTACGACATTTCAGCATTATCTAGTTCAGGATATGCATAAATTCCATGATCCTGATCAAAAGGTAAATTTAGCTCACTATGCAACTCCTTCACCAGACGATACTGTGATTCGTGGCTATAAGATGTATTGGCATAAAGGCGAAGTAAAATTAGAAGATATAAAAGAATTAGACAGAAATATTGAAAAGTCGCCTACACAGTATACGAGAATTAAACCGATAAAATCAGGAGTTATTTTTTCATTCCGCATCTATTTTGAAAACTTAAGAGACTTTGAATTGGGTACATTACTGTGGGCTTTGACACTTCCTGGAGAAAAAGGAAAAGAATATCGTCATTCACTAGGAATGGGAAAACCCTTTGGGATGGGTGCAATTAAGATAGAACCTAAACTTTATGAATCTAAAAGGGATGAGAGATATCGCAAGTTGTTTGATGGGGATTCATGGCATGAAGCTGTACATAAAGTACCCGAAAAATCGAAAAAGGAGTTAATTCAAACTTTTGAGAAGTACATATTGGATCAGATCGGTGAAGAAGAAAGTCAGCTTAACAAAGTTGATAGGATAAAAATGCTTCTTCAGATGATGGAATGGAATGGACCTAACACTGATTTAACCAGGTATCTTCAGATCAATCCTATTAATGAATACAAAGAACGCCCAGTGTTACCTGATCCATTTAATATCAGCCCACCTTAAAAGACGCGAATTAAATCCAAAAATTTTGTCATAGCTTGATATTCTAATACATCGTTCCTTTCAGGATTGGAAATTAGATTTTTAGTAAGTGGTTACCTTATGTAACCCTTGAGTTTTAGATTTTAACCTTAATTTGACAGATTTTACTAATCAATACAGTATTTTCTTACACAAAACACGTTGTATCGACACATTACATTTTGGAAAACTGAAAAATGTCAAAAAATCATAAGATGCGGGATAAAACTTTGAGTAGTATGAAGAAAACAGAAGCATGAAGCCCGTTCAGACATTATACAATATACGCTTCTGTCAAATTTGGGTTTTAATATTTTACCACTAACAAAAGTTTATAGCTACAGATGGTTCAAGGCTGGAAGTGACTGTCACTGTAGAGAGACGTATAGCCGACTATGAGATCAGCTATAAAGCATTGACATATAAAACATTGACATAAAAATATATTTTTTATTGGGAAGTAACTTTTACAAAAAAGATTAAAATCAGAACCCTGAAATAATACATAAAGTCATTACTTAACAGGGTGAAAAATTATGACCACCAACCTCGAAACTCCTGAATGTTGTCCTCGATTTGACCCCACTCCCTGGGACGGAAAATTGTTTGAATGGAACAATAAAAGGTTCATCAAGGACTCGGTTACCACGCAGTTTTACATGCCTCTGAATTTTGGAGAGGTAATCACGCGGATGAACGAGAAAGTCGCCAGAGCAGGCGCAGAAATGCCGGACTGGCTCTGTTTGTCAGACCACACCTCAGAAAGCAACATGGATATTTATCTGGCTGTTGATAAAGAAGTAGACGGTGCCGAAAACGTAACCCTGGGCGGGAAATTTTTGAGCAAAGTCTATGAGGGAGACTTTAAAAAAACAGGAGAATGGTGCCAGGACTTTGAAGCCTACGCAAAAAGCCAGGGCCTGGAAATCAAGAAATGGTACATGTGGTATACTACCTGTCCGGCCTGTGCCGAAAAATACGGAAAAAACTACGTCGTGATAATTTCCGAAGTTGAATAAAAGTAAAGTGATAATACCTGCATTTTTAGCCAGTATTCTCCTGACAGAACGCGGATAAAGCGAGCGTTTGCGTAGCGAGCAGAAGCTCTACAATCTTCTTTTTTCAGTCGTCTTTAAATCTCATAAACTATCTACTACTCCTGATCGACGTGGCACGGAGAAAACAATTTGAGAAGCCCCTGCATGGGGATAAGGAAAGCCTGCGCTTTGCGACCCCTGAGCCCATTGCCCGCTACAGGGCGCAGCGTTTGAGATGTAAAGTTCTGGCTGACATAAGCTGCGGGATAGGAGGGCAAACCGTCTTTTTTGCCCAGCAGTGCGAGTTCGTGTATGCAGTGGAAATCGACCCCAAAAAAATCGAGTATGCAAAACAGAACTGCGCAATGTACGGGCTTGACAACGTGAAATTCATTTGCGGGGACGCCCTTGACCCAAAAGTCATAGAGCAGATCCCGGCCGTTGACGTAATCTTTTCTGACCCCTTCCGCCCGGCCGAAGAAAGCGAAAGGCATGTCTCAAGCCTTGAGCCTGGCATTCCGAATGTACTGGCTGCTTACGGCGAAAAAACCCGAAATTTTGCTTTTGAAGCTCCGCCCCAGATGCCGCCTGAAAGGATTCCTTTTGACTGCGAAAAAGAATACATCTCGCTGGACGGGCAGCTCAACCGCCTAACCCTTTACTTAGGCGGGCTGAAGCAGTATGACCGCATGGCTGTAGCTCTGCCTGCAGGCGAAGGGCTGGTTTCAAAATATGGGCTCCCGCAGGTAAAGGAAACTGACAAAATGAAACTTAACGCCTACGAGCCTGAACCATCGGTAGTTGCAGCCGGACTGCTGCCTGAGCTTGTGGAATCCATGGTGCAGATGGCAGGGCCTCTTATGGGAGGTTTTGAGCTTTTCAGAGTCGACAAAAAAAGGCTTTTATTGACCTCGGATGCCCTGATAAAACAGTCCATGATCAAAAATCATTACCTAGTACTGAAGGTCTGCCCCTTTGAACCAAAAGAGATCAATAAATTCCTTAAAGGCAAGAATATCGGGAGTGTTGTACTCAGGGCAGGAGTAAAGCCCGAAAAATACTGGGAAGTGCGGAATGAGGTTGAAAAAGGCCTTGAAGGGAATAAAACCGTGCATCTCTTTGTAAAAGACGGGACTGCAATTCTTTGTGAAGTTATCTTTAATGATTGAAAAACAATTGAAAAACAATTGAAAAACAATTGAAAAACAATTGAAAAACAATTGAAAAACAATTGAAAAACAATTGAAAAACAATTGAAAAACAATTGAAAAACAATTGAAAAACAATTGAAAAACAATTGAAAAACAATTGAAAAACAATTGAAAGGGAAGAAAAAGATAAAAGAAGAAATTGCCGGGAATTAAAAACCCGGAATCTTCAGACTTACCTGTAGACTTCCTGTAGACTTCTTTTTTTCAGACTTACTTGCAGACTTATTTGCAGGCTTCTTTTACGAGTTCAAGCCCACGGGCAAGCGCGTCCTGAATTTTAGATGGGTCAGTTCCACCGCCCATAGCAAGAGCAGGCTTTCCGCCTCCGCCTCCGTTTACAAGCTTCGACATCTCGCGGACAAGGCTGCCGGCATTGATTCCGCAGCCTAAGGCTTTTTGTCCGGCAGATGCAATGAGCTTAACTCCTTCGGCATCACTTGCGAGAAGAGATACCACGTCTTCATATTTCATGAGTTCAGTAGCGGTCTTCTGGAGTTCAAGGGAATCAGCTTCAGGAATGAATTCGGCAATAACCTTGAGACCTGCAACCTCGGAAGCTCCTCCCAGCAGCCTGTAAACCCTGGCGCGGGCAATTTCTTCCTTGAGTTTCTCGTTTTCTTTCTTGAGGTCTTTCCATTCCCCAAAGAAACGCTCAACACTTGACGGAAGCTGCTCTGGAGGCACACTCAGAGTCTTTGCGGAATCTGCCAGGAGAGAATCTATCTTTTGCATGGCACGTACGGCTGCAACTCCTGCTGCAAACTCAACTCTTTCAACTCCATCCTGGATCCTCTCGGTCCTCAGGATTTTGATCGGGCCGACAATTCCTGTACTGACGCAGTGCGTACCTGCACAGGCCTCAACATCGTCTCCGACCTTTACAACTCTAATTTTTTCTCCTGGAGGTACTCCACCCTGATAGAGCCCAAAGCCATATTCCTGCTCGGCTTCAGTCCTTGACATCCACTCCGTAACAACACGCTTGTTTTCCATAACCGTGCGATTTGCCAGAAGCTCTATCTGCTTCACTTCATCAGGAGAGATATGCTTGTAATGGGAAAGATCAAGCCTTGAGTGGTCCTCAAACTTCTGGGCACCGGCCTGCCAGATGTGTTTTCCAAGAACTTTTCTGGCTGCATCGTTTACGATATGGGTTGCCGTGTGGTGTCTGGCAAGGGTCATCCTGCGCTTTTCGTTCACTTTACCATTGACAATGTCACCCTTGCGGATATCAAGATTCCCTTCAGGGTTCTCTATGGTATGTACTATTACGCCGTCGTAGACCTGGACATCCACAACCTTGTATACTGCATACGCGGTAGCGATTGTTCCCATATCTGCAGGCTGTCCACCGCCTTCAGCGTAGAAAAAGGTGTTATCCAGCACTACGTTGTTGTCAAAGACATCCAGTACAACAGCCTCAAATTCCAGGCGCGTGGGCTCGTCATAGAAACTGCGCTTTGTCTTTGGGAGGTGTTTAAGCCGGTCTGCAAATGGAACTACTTCTTCTTCCTTTTCCTCGGCCTTGTTATGCAGTTCACCAATAATGGAATAGAAGTTGTCAGGGAATTCTACGCCCACTCCGATTTCGGATGCTACTTCTTTTGCCATCTCAGGCGGGATTCCGTGAGAATCGTAAAGTTCAGTTAACTGAGATAAAGGAATCTTTTCCCCGGTTTTCTTGAAATGAGATGCCGATTTCTGAATGATCCTGCGGCCTCTTTCCATTGTATTGCGGAACTTCTCTTCTTCGGATTCCAGGATGTCCTGTATGACCGGGAAATTTTCCCTGAATTCGGGATACTCCGGCATATCCTTTATATGCATATCCATAATTTCGGAAAGCGGGATACGGATGTCAAGGTCATCCATCATGCGTAAAGTCCGCCTGATTACAAGCCTCGCAAGGTACCCTGCTTTGACATTCGAAGGAATGATCCCGTCTCCAAGCATGAAAGTCAGACAGCGTGTATGGTCAGTAATTGCATAGACCTTTTCTACAGGTTCCATTATAGCCGAGAGTTTATCCACGGTCATTCCGATGCTTGAAGCGACCTTTTTCCTGAGTTCCAGAAGGTTTGACTGTTCACTTACATCCATAAACCCTGCAAGCCGAGCATTCTGAGCCAGGATATTTGCATATTCGGAGTTATCCAGTTCATGCTCAAGCCCTGCAAGCCCCATGAGTTCGTTTACTATGCCAGGGAAAAGTGCGTCATATATTGTAGGTGACCCTTTCGAAGCCCAGACGAAACGTTCGAGCCCGTATCCGGTATCAACAATGTAGTTATCCATCTTAGAATAGGTATCACCTTTGATGAGAATGTCACCCTTTTTGTCGGCTTTCAGGTCCATGAAAACAAGGGTAGCAAGCTCAAGCCCGTGTACAAGAACCTCAACGCAGGGCCCTGCATTTCCTCCGCCTGCCCAGGGCTCTTCCTTGTAACTTACAGCAAAGGGATCTAACTTAAGTGAGGTAAGGAGTTCATCACAAAGTTCCATGGCATGTTCCTTCCAGTAGATTTCGTGATCCCTTTTATTGAAGGCGTGATGTGCCATCATTTCAAAGGTTGTAAGATGGCGACCACTCCTGCCCACCGAGTCCAGGTCGTTCAGGCGAATGCAGGGCTGGGAAATCGTTAGGGGATTTGCAGGTGGGGGAACCTGTCCTGAAGTTACGAAAGGCTGAAAATCTGCAATGGACGCAATGGTAAGATAAAGGTCATCTCTCCAGCGAGCAACTACAGGATAACGGTTGATCCTTGTGTGCCCTCTTTCCTCAAAGAATGAGAGGTAATACTCACGCATCTGGGAGATATCAAATTCCCTGGAAAAAATTGGGTTTCCTATAAAGGTATAAGGATCGCAGGGCGCATCTCCGCATGTCTTTCGGTCAGGGTCACGTGTCCAGAAGAATTTGCCACATGACTGGCACTGCTTCCGGACGAACCCGTTATTTTTGAAAAATTCAAGTTGATATTCATCTTCAAGCATAACAATCTCTCCGGAGGGTTGGGTTTTGCTCTGCCCTGGTCTATCTGAAAACAAAAGGGGAAATACCCCAACTCAACCGTTTTAAGAAACTTCCAGCACTTAAAGTGCATATACTGTGGAATTTTGACTTTCTATATAGTAATTCAGTGTATTTATTCATTCACTTTTATATAAATTATCGGGGACTGGTTTGAAATAATGAAACACCCGTGAATCGTGTGCGAATAATTTGCAACTCGATGTTGCTTTTGCAGAATAAATAACTTACCAACATAACGAAATATATAATGAATTTATATTAAAGCAACTACATACTTATAGACTTTAACCTATTACAGAGACACTACAAAAACCTTATTCCTCATTTAAAAGGCAGGAAGTTATTCTTATTTAAACAAAAGCTAGGCTTTGTATTCGAAAGGCTCACCAAAAATAGGAGTTCGGAAAAGGATAATTCCTGCATCTTAACTCTTACCTGTATAGAAGTTTTACCTGTATAGAAGTTTTACCTGTATAGAAGTTTTACCTGTATAGAAGTTTTACCTGTATGGAAGTTTTACCTGTATAGAAGTTTTACCTGTATGGAAGTTTTACCTGTATGGAAGTTTTACCTGTATAGAATTCTTACCTGTATAGAATTCTTACCTGTAAAGAACCACGGTCCTTCCACGTACCTCTATCACAGTGGATCTCGTAGCAGCAGCAATTTCCTCCGCGATAACCTTTAAGTCTTTTCCTTCTTCAGCGCTTTTCAGCACCTTTACCTTCACAAGTCTGTTAGCTTTTATCTGCTTGTTCAGTTCCTCAATCAGAGTGTCCGTTACCCCATTCTTTCCGACATTAAGAATAGGGGAAAGCTGATTTGCTTCGGCTTTTAACCTGTATAACTTTTCTTTCTCCATTGACCTTCCTCACATTAATTGTAAAATTCATTCTGACAATTATGAAACATTCATATTATTATAATTTATACCTTATTATAATATATACATTATTATATATTACTACAAAAGAAATTATACAATCAATAAATAAAAAGATTATTTACTTCTGAAAACTGCTTGCCATTTACTCGAAGTTACTTGTCACTTACCTGGAGTTATTTACCATTCATCCAGGCTTCTCCCTTTTCTCATTATCTTCTATATCAACGTTTCCTAGAAAACCGAAAAGCAGTCAGGTGAACCTCCGGATTTATAGTGGAAATGAGTTCAGCTTCCGAGTTTAGTACTGGCAGCAATTTAAGTTTTAGATTAATGCCGGCAGTAGGTTAAATTTTATAAAAACTGACAGTAATTAAACTTTCAAATAGATATAAGCAATAAGTTAGGAAAGCAATAAGTTAGGAAAGCAATAAGTTAGGAAAGCAATAAGTTAGGTAAACAATAAGTTAGGTGTAACTATTTAGCCTATATAAAGCAGAATCAATAGATATCTTCATTAAAATTCAATAGACATATTTTTGTAACTTGATTTTCTTAAATTGTTGGCGATTGACTGTGTTTCTTCATTTTTCAGAGGTTATTTTTCGGATTCCTCGTTTTCACTATAATCAATATCAATAGACATGTTTTGATAGGCTGAATAATTGCAGTTAGGTAAACAATAAGTTAGGAAAGCAATAAGTTAGGTAAACAATGAGTCAGGCAAGCAATGAGTCAGGCAAGCAATGAGTGAGGTAAGCAATAAGTAAGGTATAAGCTAAAAGTTAAGTTTGTTCAGGATTCTGTGATTGTCTTTTCGCTTAAATGAGCTTATCAATTTATTCTGGACTCGCATGAAGTAGATAAAAAGAAAATAAGGATAATAACAGGATTTTTATCCATAAATTCGTTAAATTATGGCTATTTTCCCAATTTGGAAAGAAACAGGACGAAGTTTTCAAATAATTTCGACACCTTTATTAGCAGTCTGGCACTCATAAAGGATTTAAAAAAGCGAACCATAAAAACAGAACCGGCGAACAAAACCTTTTTTCATAAGTTCAGGACGGAGACTATAAAATGAACCCCGGCTTGCTTGATCTTATCCTGTTTTCAGAAAAGAGAAAAGATTTTCTTCTGCTCCTGAAAGAAGGCCCTAAGGACATCGAAGAGATACTTGAGGAGCTTCAGGTACCGAGGACGGCTCTTCTTCCTCAGATAAAGAAGTTAAAAGAAGAGGGTCTGGTAATACATGAAGAAGGAATATACCAGCTTAGTGCAATAGGGGAAATCGTCGTTGAAAAAATGCAACCCCTGATTGAGACCCTATCAGTGTTTGAGAAGAAAGAAGAGTTCTGGGCCGACAGAAAGCTTGCCCCTATTCCACCCCATCTTGTAGATAAGATAAACGAGCTTGGAAACTATCGCCTCATAGAACCGGATCTTAGTCATACTTTTGATCTGAACCCGGAGTTTGTAAAAAACCTTTCTAACTCAACCTATATCCACATGTTTTATTCGTATTTTCATCCTCAACTTCCGGCTCTTGTTCTCATCCTTGCACGAAAAGGCGTTGAAATTTCCCTTGTTTTGAGTGAAGCTGTATACTTACGGCTTGTAAAAGATTTCAAAGCAGAAGGAAAAGAATTTCTCAAAATTGAAAACTCAAGTCTTTACATTCTGGAAAAAAAAGAAATTGAAATCCCCGCGCTAATTGCTATATCTAACGGAATAATGACTATGGGCTTGTTTAACGAAAATGGCAGGTTTGACCGTCAGTATGTGATAAGTTTCGAACCACAGGCAATAAAATGGGGACAAGAATTTTTCGAATACTACAGGGATATGAGCAGGAAAATAAAATGAAATAAACAGCAACGTGTCGACCCATAGAATACTAAGTCATAGATTATTAAGCTGTAGACTATTAAGCCATAGACTATTAAGCCGTAGACTATTAAGCCATAGACTATTAAGTCATAGATTATTAAGCTGTAGACTATTAAGCCATAGACTACTGAGATGCAGACTACTAAGCCTAACTCAAAAATCAAAATTTGACTTTTGAATCTCTCGTACAAACTCCCTAAAAATAGATCAAAAAGAGGATACAAAACTAACCGCAGCCATTATTTCTGCAAACAAATGTTTTCAAAGAAATTCAGATATTTAGTTCAAAATATAAAAAAGAAAAGTGCTTTATGGATATAAAGCATTTATTCCTATTTCTTATGATATTATCTCCTTAGTGTATTCCGTAGGCACGCCGTCATATTCCTCTGGATTGGCTTCGGCTTCGACCTTTGTGGCGCGTATAATGCCGTCCTTATGAACAGGCGGTGAATAGATTACATAGAATTTCAGAGAACCTGTTTTCAAAGTGTTAATGACATTGTGCTGGGCACCAGCCGGCACAACCACCGCAGATCCGTTACCGACTTCATATTCGTTACCGTTAATTATGCACTTTCCCTGTCCTTCCTCAAAGCGGAGAAACTGATCGTTTTTCTCATGCACTTCCATTCCGATATCTTCCCCGGGATTGAGACTCATAATTACCAGTTGGCTGTACTTTGAGGTATAGAGCACCTTGCGGAAATAGTTATTTTCCAAAGTGGCCTTTTCGATATCGATAGAAAATCCTTTCATTTTATTTTTTGGCTTATCTACTTTCTTGCATACCTCTGCCTCACATGTCTTCTTTCCAGCCATACTGGGCAGTTCTTTAGCGCTTACTGCAGTTGCAGCAATTGATAGTAAAAAACAAACTGCCAGCAAAATACCCAGTGTCTTTTTAAGACTCATTTGTTGACTCCCCCAATATGTTATAACTCACTCAATTTTGCAAATGTTAGTTTTCAATCCACCGATGTTGGCAGATGTATTCACGTTATCAATAAATCGTCCAGCATCTTTTGAGGAGGATAAACATTAGTAAATTCTATCCTCATTTTATAGCATGGGATTTGCCAACAAAGGCGATTTCAAATACATGCAATATAAGAGTTATATTTATGAATTATAATATTAGTGGAAATATAAATACTAGCGAAATTAAAATAACAATCACAAAATTGATTTTTTCCATTCAACTTTTCCAAAAAGAATTACAAGATATATATATTTCATAGTATTTCCTTTTCAAAAATATTACTTTTTCATTGGTTCGCTAATATTGGAACTTAAACTCATGCATGTTTAGTTAACCGGGAAAAATTGAGTCACAGACTTAGAAAAATGATTCCGAAAATCTTACAGAGTGAGATTAAAAATTGGTTTTGAAATAGACTCTCAAATTGAAATTTAAGTTCGAGATTCAGGCTAAAGGCTTTATTATGAGTCAAAAAATTTTCAAACTTTTGGTTTTGTACAATAAACTTCAGAGCTTCATGCTGCTAGCATAGGCTTAAATATTAGGTTTGCCTAAATATGAACAGATTAAAAATTAGGTTTGCCTAAATATGAGAGCAAAAGTATGAAACTACCAGTTACCTGCCCTGAAAGAGAATGCTGCTGTGGAAAAACGAGATGCATTCCAGGAAAAGAGCTTCCGAAAATCATACTTATAGGAAACCCTAACGTGGGAAAAAGCAGCCTATTTAATGCCCTCTCTGGAAGTTATACACTGGTTTCCAATTATCCGGGAACCTCAGTTGAAATCACTCATGGAAAAGTAAGGATAGGAGAAAAAGAATATGAAATCATTGACACGCCCGGGATGTACTCCCTGCTCCCTATAAGTGAGGAAGAAAGAGTATCTCAACTTCTGCTTTTTGAAGAAAAAACTTCAGTTTACCTCCATGTGGTAGATGCCCGAAACCTCAGACGGATGCTTTCCTTCACCCTGCAGCTCCTTGAAGCCGGGCTTCCTTTAATTCTTGTTCTAAATATGATGGATGAGGCAGAAGAAAGAGGGATTGAAATCGAGATATCCAAACTCAGTCAATTGCTGGGAATTCCAGTTGTTGGAACGATTTCAAGAGAAGGAAAAGGAATAGAGGAACTTAAAACTGCAATTTCGGAGTTTACCCCTGGAGATGACGCGCAAAAATCTGAGCAAAAACTTGACTACGGTACAGAAATTGAGCCATATATCAAAGCAGTTGAAGGTTTGCTTGATCCCGCAAAAGAAGCCGAAATTTCAGCCGAAATCTCAACCGGAATCTCAAAAAGAGCGATCTCACTCCTACTGCTCCAGGAAGATAGAACAGCCCTTGAATACCTGCGCAGAGCTCAAAAAAACACATATTGTGGGGAAGAAAGCCATGAAAAAAGCTCCGAAGAAATTCAGAAACTTGTAGAAGCTGCCTCAAAGATCTCTGAAGTTCCTCTTTCCTACCTATTCACCCTGAAGCGCCAGGAGCATGTAAACGAAATCGTAGAACAGGTAATGATAATACCTGAGATAATCGAGAGAAAAGGTAGTGGGAAAGTCGAAAAAATAAGAGCAGAGGAAGGTACTGGAATAAAAAGAAGAGCAGAGGAAAATACTGGAATAAAAAGAAGAGCAGAGGAAGATACCGGAATAAATGGAAGTAAAATACAGAATAGAAATCTCGGTTTTTCCGAGAAAATTGACAGTATTCTCATCCATCCTTTGCTTGGGATACCTGTGTTGTTTTTAATCCTGTACTTCGGGCTCTATCTGTTTGTAGGCGTATTTGCAGCGGGAACGGTTGTTGATTTTCTAGAAAATACGGTCTTTGGAGGATATATAAATCCCTTTGTAACTGAAAAGTTCGTATCGCTTGTACCTTACCCGACTTTGCAGGACCTTTTTGTGGGAGAATACGGGATTTTTACCCAGGCTGTAACATACGCGATTGCCCTTATACTTCCGATAGTGGGAGCCTTTTTCCTTGTGTTTTCCATCATAGAAGACACGGGTTATCTTCCAAGACTGGGCCTGCTCCTTGATGGCATGTTTAAGAAAATAGGGCTCAGCGGAAGGGCGGTAATCCCAATGGTGCTAGGATTTGGCTGTTCGACAATGGCTACAATGGTTACCCGAACCCTTGAGACAAAGCGGGAAAGGCTTATTGCAAATATCCTGCTGGCTCTTGCGATTCCCTGCTCGGCACAGTTAGGCATTATTCTTTCAATACTTTCGAAAAGCCCTGAGAGCCTGCTTATCTGGTCTGTAGTAATATTACTGGAGTTCGTCCTGATAGGCTTCCTGGCTTCCAGAATACTGCCAGGAGAAGCCCCGACCTTCATACTTGAAATGCCTCCTCTCAGGAAACCTAAACTTTCGAACGTACTGGTTAAAACTTACTCCAGAATGCACTGGTATTTTCTGGAAGTTCTGCCGCTATTTGTACTGGCAAGTGTTCTGATCTGGATAGGCAAGCTAACAGGCCTTTTTGCCCTCGCCCTGAAAATCATAGAATACCCAACAGTCTGGATAGGCCTGCCTCCTGATGCAGCTGATGTCTTCCTTTTCGGCTTTTTCAGGAGAGATTTCGGGGCAGCGGGACTTTATGGAATGCATGACTCAGGATTACTGACAGGCGTGCAACTCGTAGTTGCAGCCATTACTCTTACCCTTTTCATGCCGTGTATAGCCCAGTTTATGATGACAATAAAAGAAAGAGGCTTTAAAACAGCCCTTGCAATTTCGGGTTTCATTTTCCCATTTGCATTTTTTACAGGCTTTATAGTAAATAACCTGTTAAAACTGCTGGGGGTTAACCTGTGAAATGCCCACTCTGCGGAAATGAATTTGAGAAAGCTGATGAAACGAAATGCACCGGCTGCGGAAAACTTCACAGCTGTAACAAGCAGTGCTGTCCAAACTGCGGATATGAACTTGTACAAGAAGCAAAGATTATTCAATCCATAAGGAAGTTTTTCAAATGGTAACTAAAAACTCACATTTTGATCTGAAAGCTATAACTCTCTGCGCAATGGAACCCAGAAAAACCGGAAAAATTGACCACCTTGAAACGAAGAACCCGGGAATTCTACAGAAGCTGATAGCTATGGGTATCCTTCCAGGCATGCCAATCACGCTACTTAGAAGGTCCCCTTCGTATCTTTTTGAAGTTGACCAGACAAGATATGCTGTTGATAAGGAAATAGCAAATAATATTTACGTTAGTTACTGATTCACCTCTCAACGAAAAGGCAAAGAAGATGACATAGGAGAAAGGCCTGCCGGAGTAGTTAATTTAGAAAATTATAAAAAAATGTTCATGAATGAGTACTCATAAGAGTACTCACTTATGATCTCACTTATGATCTTACTTATGATTTCAAAAATTCATTTACGTTAATTCATTTACGTTCTCCAAGGAAGATCATCATCCCTGAAGGCGAAGCTTCTTTGTAAATGCCCTCCAGTACTTCAAGCAAATCCTCTTCTTCCCGCCATAAGGGAAATTTTCCAAGCCTTTTTGGAAGGACTACCCAGAAGCAGCTCAAGGGCAGAAAAAAGGTTTTCAAAACCCAAATCATAAGGATAAGGCTTTGCAGTTGAGTTTTTAGGTATTCACCCCCGCCAAACACCCTGGATTTCCTTTTCAGCCGGGTTTTCACCCCAGAAGAAGAACTGTTTTCCAACTCTGCCGGCATAAAGAATTATCATAGATTTTATATTACACATACAGAAAACGTATATTTTGGGGATAATAGATATTGCAGAAGTTAATATTCAAGCCCTTCCCTTGCCAGGACGTTTTTCTCGAAGGGGTGCTTTATAAGCCTCATCTCCGTTACAAGGTCTGCCCTTTCTATCAGTTTTCCAGGAGCCCTCCTCCCTGTCAGGACGACTGTGGTTTCTTCCGGAATATCATCCAGCAGCTTGAGGAGATCTTCAGTCTTCACAATGCCAAAGTGGGCTGCAAGATTTATCTCGTCCAGTATCAGGAGCCTTGGTTTCCGTTTCAGGGCTTTCTTTGCAAATTCGAGGCCCTTTTCCGCCAGTTCATAATCCAGAGGCATGGGATTCTTGAAGTCTATGAAATCTTCCCTTCCAAACTGGTGGATCTCGTATTCCGGAGCTAGTCTGTCCTTTATTTTGTACTCCCCTATGTATTTCCTGCCTTTCATGAACTGGATAATTATTACACTGTACCCGTGGCCTACAGCCCTGAGAGCCAGTCCAAAGGCGTTTGTGGTCTTTCCTTCTCCTTCCCTCGTGTAAAGATAAACCAGGCCTTTAACCAATTTAACCCCTCAGAAGTGTACTTTCTCCCCAGAAAAAGATTGTAATTGCAGGAATATGTTATTTTTGTATCAGGATCTCCATAACCCATAAAAAATTAGTTTTTCTCCGTAAAAGGGCTTTTGGTTGTCCATTTTTACATAGTTGATATTGCCATGATTAAAAATTCAGTATGACAAATGATTGCGTCTTTGTGCAAGGAACACAAATCAGTTCCAGTTTCATTGAGGTCCGGAACAATGGACATATAAAAAGACTGAAAGCCTTACATTCGATAAATTATCCGCTTTACTGATCTGTGATCCTGTTCAATAATATAATTCAAGTACTTGATTTGCCGACGGCCTACTTTTTATGAAATATTTCGTCATTTTTCGTTGTATATAATGAATAAATATAAGTATTTGAGCGATGTAGATGATTTTTGTTACTGTTGTTTTGTTTTTTATTAAGAGCATTATTGGTAAAAGATCAATAAAATAGTAGGCGGATAATATAGTATCAACTGAATAAAAAGAGCCACAATATTTTCAGATACGAATCTTAATTTTCTAAAAATTCTTTTAGTACTGCATTCGGAAGCGATTCTGAAATATGTGTTCACAAAACTTAACTTTTTAGTAGATCCGAAGATCAATGCTTTTTCCAGAATAAGAAACTAATTTTGGAGTCGAAACCCCAGAATGAAGATTTAGGTTCGAGCATTGAGGAAATATCACAATGATAGAAACCTCAATTATGAGCTCGGACATCATAGACCGAAAATTTGTGTTATAATTTGTGTTATAATTTGTGTTATAATTTGTATTATAATTTGTGTTATAATTTGTGTTATAATTTGTGTTATAATTTGTGTTATACGTGATGTATAGGAGTGGTTAAATGAAGACTAAGTTGAATAGACCGTTTTTCTTTGCAATACTAATGTGTTTCATGTTGATGACAACAGGAATTACCTCAGCTTCTGTTGACCATCCTCCAGTACTTAATCCTATAGGCAGTAAAACAGTTTATGAAGGGAAAACGTTAAGCTTTACTCCCACAGCAAAAGACCCTGATGGCGATAAAGTAACATACTCTGCTACAGGTCTACCACGTGGAGCCAGGTTGGTTGCGAGCACTGGGAAGTTTACCTGGAAACCTGCAACTGGTCAGAAGGGAAACTATATTGTAACATTCAGCGCGAAAGCCAAAGGTCTAAAAGACTCTGAGAAAGTAAAAATAACAGTATTAGCTGAGAATCCAAAAATAAAAATTACTTCCGTGTCACGTTATGGAACCGCAGGATACGCTTCAGGCACAGTTAAAGGTGTAAGTACTTCAGCCTATAGGGTTGCTGTCTTTATATACGTTCCAAATTTAGGATGGTGGAATAAACCCACTTGGGCTCATCCATTAAAAACAATTAACTGCAATGGTAAATGGAAGTGCGATATAGATACGGGTGGACGAGATGTATACGCAACAAAAGTCGCTGCATTCCTTGTCCCAAAGAACTATAAACCACCTGAACTTCATGGATCCTCGAGTCTACCATCTGAGCTTTACAAAAAAGCGGTTGCTCATCACGAAGTCTCTAGATAAATATTAAGGCTCTTCGTTGTTTTTTGTGGATTTCCTCATAATGTCCTAATAAGAACCAATGCGGTATTGAATTGAGAATCATTTTGTCCATAAAGAATGGCGAAGAACCAATATTAAAAATTACAGACTAAATCTTCTTTTTTACGAGTTCAGGGATATTAAAGAATAAATTCAAGTTTTCACCTGGATTTCCGCAGATGTCCTTTCAATTCCCATAATTATTTCTGCTATCTTTTTTTCTGAATGTTGATGAGCTTCATTTATTGGATTTTTGAAATTAATTAAAAGATTTCAGTAGTGTAATATATGACAAGTTGAATAATAGTTCAAAAGAGTGGAAACTTAAGCTGATAAGGGACTGAATTTCGGAGGAATTGAGTGTCAGTTTGTCCTACAGATTTTGATGAAAAAGTAGAATGTCCATTCGTTGACAGGAAAGAGTTCATCGAAGCTTTTGAAAACGCCTTCCGGAACATCGACCAAAAAAACTACAGTATCCTGGTATATTATGGCGTTGCCGGAATTGGAAAAACCAGTCTTAGAAAGAAACTTCCAACTTTGCTCGAAAAACACAACAAATCGAACCAGCACACAAGAGTTATATGGACTTCAATAGACTTCGCTACCGAACAATACAGGCAGCCTTATAAGTTCTTCGAAATTCTTTCCAGCCAGTTGCACCAGAAATACGGCATCAAATTCAACTCTTTTGACATTGCCCTTGCCACCTACTTAAAAAAAATCAACCCTCATAATCCCCTAGTAAAAGAAAATTACTCCGAAGACAGCATTGTTCGCGATGTTCTGGACATCTGCGACGAATTTGTTCCTGTAAACCTGATACCAAACGTGTATAACCTTGCCAAAAGTTTACCTGAACGTTACCAAAAATGGGCTCTGAAACGCAAAGAAGATATTTCAAAACTTCCGGATCTTGAACCTACAGAGATATACGAACGGTTACCTGTTTACTTGGCCCATGACCTTGCGGATCACCTGCAGAACACTTCAGAATCCGCAGTCATTTTCATAGACACCTACGAAGCTCTCTGGGAAAAAGAAAGAGACAAAGGAAGTTTTAATTCTAGGGACGAATGGTTCAGAAAACTTATTGAAAACATACAAAAATCTTGTCTGTGGGTAATCTGTGGAAAAGAATCCCTTCGTTGGGAAGAAGTGGATGAGGACTGGAAAAATTACCTTGACCAGCGTAAAATTGGAAAACTTCCAGAAAAAGATGCTCTCGATCTGTTAAAACAGTGCGGAATCATTGAAAAGGATATCCAGAATATACTCATTGAAAGCAGTGAAGGCGTACCCTACTACCTTGAACTCTCCATCGATATCTACAGAAAAATAAAGCAAAAAGAGCAGCCCACACCGGGAAACTTTGCAAAGGTTCCAGAAGGTATTTTCTGTAGGTTTGTCAAATATCTTGACAGGGAAGAAAAAGAGACACTAAAAGTCTTATCGGTTCCAAGATACTGGAACCGTGAATTATTCAAAACCCTAATCGAGAAATTTAATACTGGATATCCTGCAACCAGTTTTTCAGAATTGCATAGATTCTCTTTCATGGACGTTGATGAGGAAGGAAAATGTTCCATGCACCAGCTTATGAGAAAAAGCTTGCAGGATTACCAAGATCCAGATTTGAAAAAAGAAGTCCATAATTTCATGCTTGACTTCTACAGCAATCAACTAAAAGATCTTGATATTAAAGCAATAACCCAAGAGAACGAAAATGCATTGACTGAAGCCTTCTACCATGCAAAAGAATCACTTGAAGCAGAAAAATTATGCGAATGGTTTATTTCTGTATCTGATCCGTTCTATAGAGCAGCATTTTGGCAATTAATTACCCCTATGTATGAAGAAATACTGCGAATTCTTGAATCAGAACTCGGTCCGCAACATCCTGACGTTGCAACAACGCTAAACAATCTCGCGTTACTCTATAAAAGTACGGGAGAATACGAAAAAGCACTCCCTCTTTTTCAAATGGCACTTGCCATTCGTGAAAAGATTCTGGACCCGCAAAACCCAGATATTGCATCAACACTAAATGGTCTCGCCGAACTTTATCGAATGATGGGACGTTATGATAAAGCGTTTCCACTTTATCAAAAGATATTTGATATTTATGAACTAATGCTTAGTCCGCAACACCCAGAAGTTGCAATGGCACTAAATGATCTCGCATTACTCTACTTTGAAATGGGACATTATGATAAAGCACTTTCACTTTATCAAAGAACACTTGAAATAGTCGAAGAAGTAATGGGTCCACAACACCAATACGTTGCAACAGTACTAGACAATCTCGCGTTACTCTATTCTCAAATGGGGTGTTACGACAAAGCACTTCCACTTTATCAAAGGGCACTTGATATCAATGAAAAAGTGTTGGGCCCACAACATCCAGATATTGCAACAACACTAAACAATCTTGCAGGCCTTTATCATTATATGGGAGAGTACGAAAAATCACTGCAACTTTATCAAAGAACACTTGAAATAATTGAGAAATCACAAGGTTCACAACATCCATATTTTGCAACAACCTTAAACAATATCGGTGGGCTCTATGCAAGTATGGAGAATTACGAAAGATCACTTCAACATTATCAAAGAGCACTTGATATTCGTGAGAAAGTGCTGGGTTCACAACATCCAAATGTTGCAACAACCTTAAACAATATCGGATTACTCTATAATAATGCAAGACACTATGAAAAATCTCTTCCATATTATCAAAGAGCACTCAAAATATTAGAGGATTCTTTAGGACCAGAGCATCCAGATGTTGCTGTAACATTGAATAACTTAGCGATATTTTATACGAATATAGGGAAATATGAGGAAGCCTTACCTCTATTCGAACGGGCTGTGGATATCATCGATAGTACGAGACTCGGACTCAATTATCCTTATTTCTTACAATTGATGAGTAATCTGATATTGGCTTCTGGAAACTTAGTAAATAAGTGGAGTCAATATTACTCATTTTATGGTATAATTTACTTATACCAAGAATAAAATTCTCTAATTTTGAGCCGTCTCAAGATCTTTTATTGATGAGCTTCATTTGTCTGATTTTTGAAGTTAATTGAAAGATTTCAGTACTGTAATATAGGACGACTTGAATAATACTTCAATAGGTCGGAAGCTTAGTTGATCGGAAAACTGGCCTGTGGAGATATACATGCCAATCGGTCCTACAACATACTTTGGAAAAGATAGAGTATTTGTTGATAGGGAAGTCTGCATTCAGACTTTCAGAGAAAACATCCAGAATTCGGGAAATTTAGAATACAACGTACTATTTTATCATGGAATTGCCGGAATCGGGAAAAGCAAGCTGCAGAAAGAATTGCAAAAGATACTGGATGATGAGTATCCCGAAATACTCTGGGCAGCTATTGATCTGAACACAAAAACTTATAGAGAAGTCGGAACTTTTTTAATCGCCCTGAGAAACAAGATTCAGGAAAAATACAAAGCTAAGTTTTACCTTTTCAATATTGCTCATGCTATATACTGGAAAAAACTCCACCCTGAAATTCCTCTGCTAGAAGAGAACTATCCTGTGATTAAAGAAGGAAAATTTGTCAGTAAAATAATAGACGTCCTTAATGAATTTGGACCTGCAAGATCGATCTGGGATATTATAAATAATGCTCCCGAGAACATTAAAAGATTTTTCAAGGAACAAGCTATAGACATCAATAAAATTGTTGCTATGGAAGCCTCTGAAATAGAGAAATTATTGCCTGGCTTTTTTGCTGCAGATTTTACAAGTTATTTAGGTATGAATTCAAAAGCTTGTATGAATTCAAAAGCTTACATCTTTATTGACACTTACGAAGCTCTCTGGGATGGCCTGAGGAATAAAGGCGGTTTTCATGAAAAAGATGAATGGATAAGGGAAAACCTGATTCCAAACATGAAAGGAGTTTCATGGGTAATCTGTGGAAGAAATGAATTGTTATGGGTTCCCGAATGTGATGAAGACTGGAAAATGTATCTGGAACAACATCCAGTAGATGAACTTCCAGAGAGTTATTGTCAAGAATTTTTAGAAGATTGTGGTATTGAAAATAAGGACATTCAGAATGTAATTATCAAAGCCAGTGAAGGGGTTCCATACTACCTTAATCTGTCTGTTGATACCTATGAAAAGATTAGCAAGAAAAGACAGCCAGTCTCTGAGGACTTTGGAAAGACGCAGAAAGAGATATTCAACACATTCGTGAAATATCTGAATGATAACGAAATTCGAGCTCTCAAAGTGCTTTCAGTACCCAATTCCTGGGACAGAGCCCTTTTCGAAATATTAATGAGAAAGTTTGATTCAGGATATCCTGCTGGCGCATTTTCAGAACTGATTAAGTTTTCCTTTATCAAAAAAGATACTGATGGAAAATGCTCTGTTCACCAGTTGATGAGAAAAAGCCTTAAGGAATTCCATGATCCCACAGATCGAAAGAATATCCATAAGTATCTACTTGATTTTTACAGCAAAAAGCTAGAAAATATAGATATCAAAGAAATAACCCCAGAACACGAAAACGCCCTAACCGAAGCCTTCTATCATGCAAAAGAAGCACTTGAAGCAGAAGAATTATGTGAATGGTTTATTTCTGTATCAGGTCCCTTCGACAGAGCAGCGTTCTGGCAATTAACTACTCCAATATATGAAGAAATGCTTCAAATTCTCGAAACCGAACTCGAACCGGGACACAAATCTGTTTTAATAACCAGAAACAATCTCGCATCATCCTACTGTAATATGGGAAAATACGAAAAGGCACTATCACTTTATAATAGATCACTTGAAATTATGGAAAAAGTGCTGGGCCCACAGCACCCATTTGCTACAACAATACTAAACAATCTAGCAGTAGTTTATTCTAAGGTGGCAGAATACGAAAAAGCACGATTTCTTTATCAAATGGTACTTGAAATTAAGGAAAAATCGCTGGGCCCACAGCACCCAGATGTTGCAACAACACTAAACGATTTTGCAACACTTTACTCTAATATGAAAAAGTACGAAAAAGCACTACCACTTTATAAAAGGGCACTTGAAATTAGGGAAAAAACTTTGGGTACACAAAACTCAGATGTTGCAATAACCCTAAACAATCTTGCAACACTCTATCGTGAGATTGAAGATTGCGAAAAAGCTATGCATTTTTATCAAAGATCACTTGACATTAATGAAAAAGTGCTGGGTCCACAGCACCCAGATGTTGCAGCGACCCTAAACAATCTCGCAGGACTCTATCGTAATGTAGGAGAGTACGAAAAAGCGCTCTCACTTTATAATAGATCACTTGAAATTATGGAAAAAGTGCTGGGCCCACAGCACCCAAATGTTGCAGCGACCCTAAACGAGCTAGCAGTACTTTATTCTGAGATAGGAGAGTATGAAAAAGCGCTTTTATTTTATAAAAGAAGCTTAGAAATCAGTGAATTGGTGCTGGGTACACAGCATCCAGATGTTGCAATAATTCTATACAATCTAGCAGTAATCTATCATACGATGACAGAGTACAAAAAAGCACTACCACTTTATAAAAGAGCACTTGAAATTAGGGAAAATGTTTTGGGTACACAAAATTCAGATGTTGCAATAACCCTAAACGTTCTAGCAACACTCTATATTCAGATAGGAGAGCGCGAAAAAGCATTACCACTTTTACAAAAATCACTTGAAATTTATGAGGTTTTGGGTATACAAAACGTAGATGTTGCAATAATCCTACACCTCCTAGCAACACTCTATCGTAATGTGGGAGAGCACGAAAAAGCACTACCACTTTATCAAAAAGCACTTGAAATTTATGAGGTTTTAGGTATACAAAACTTAGATGTTGCAATAATTCTATACAATCTAGCAGTAATCTATCATAAGATGGCAGAGTACAAAAAAGCACTACCACTTTATAAAAGGGCACTTGAAATTAGGGAAAAAACTTTGGGTACACAAAACTCAGATGTTGCAATAACCCTAAACGATCTAGCAGCACTCTATTTTCAGAGAGGAGAAGACGAAAAAGCACTACCACTTTATCAAAAAGCACTTGAAATTTATGAGGTTTTGGGTATGCAAAACTTAGATGTTGCAGCAACCCTAAACAATCTCGCAGAACTCTATTATCAGAGAGGGGAGTACGAAAAAGAACTTCCCCTTTATCAAAAGGCACTTGAAATTTATGAGATTTTGGATATACAAAACCTAACCGTTTCAATGACTCTAAACAATCTAGCAGAATTCTATTATCAGAGAGGAGAGCACGAAAAAGCTTTACCTTTATTGGAACGTTCCCTTGAAATACTTGAGAACAAATTTGGTCCTGATTGCCCATATATTGAGATGATTGAAAATAAAATATTCAAGATTTTAATGACTAATGCCTCAACCAGTTAATCATTGATTATTTTACCTGAAATTACACCTAAAAGCCACTTTAAACAACATCTCTTTGCTGATAAGAACATTGACAAAATTACAAAATAGGGCTCTCCGCCATTCTCTATGGGTAAGATGATTTTCAATTCAAGACCACATTGGTTTTTATGAGGACATTATGAGGATATCCACACAAAACAACGAAGAACCTGCCTTTCCGCAGATGTCCATTCAATTTTCACAATTTTTCTTGCTATCGTTTTTTCTGAAAATTTCCCTGCTTATTCAAGCATGTGTTTTTGAAATATTTTACACATTTCAATTTTGTGCCCTCATTGAAAGCTTCTAACCTCTATAATTCCGGAAGCTTCAGTTGAGATAATAATTGCAAATTTGAGCAAATGCCCAAAAACGATAACAGGAAAAATGTTATTTTCTTCAAGACATTTGCGGAAGGTCGGAAGAACCCAAAAAAGCTGTATTTAAGGATATACAAGAATATTTACATATTGAAGTGTTCTTGCTGCTGAATATAGGAGTATTCTTCTTCAAACTATCTATTTTATGAGTTTATCCCAAAACTTGAAATTTGCTTCTTAGGCCTTGTATTTTGAATACTCAATCAAGCTCATGATCATGAAAACAATTCTGAGAATTCCCACGATTAAGAGTAAAGTGGCTTTTGGGATAGGCTCTATAAGAAGCGAATTTACTAAAACATGTAAAAGTTTATTCCCTCACATGCCTGACAATATGCCCGGCTTCAGGAATTATAATCTCAGAAATTGCCAATTTCACAGCATTAGGCGACCCCGGTAGGCAAAACACTGCTTTTCCTTTAATTACGCCTGCTACAGCCCTGGTAAGGATTACCGACGTTCCTATGTCTTCAATGCTTTTATACCTGAAAAGTTCCCCGAAACCTGAGATCTCTTTTTCAAAAAGAGGGGTAACAGACTCAATTGTAATGTCTTTTGGTGCAAGCCCTGTGCCTCCGCTAGTAATAATAATATCTGCGGGGCTGTCAAGAGCAGCAAAAACTGCATCTGTAATTGAGGTTTTTTCGTCGGAAACCAGCCTGTAAAAAGAAATTTTATGGCCGGCCGCTTCGAGAAGATCCTTCATATTTTTGCCTGAAATGTCATCGGCATCTTCAGGTGAGGCGGGATTTCCGTATTTTTCATATCTTGAGGTCGAAATTGTGATTAAGGCAAAAGAAAAGAATTTTTTTGCTTCTTTTTTGTGAATTTCCGGTGTAGATTCTTTCATGAAAACCACCTATAGCCACGAGGCTAAACAATGCAACTGATCAAGGAGATATAAAGTATTTTTTGTTGCAGCAATTAAATGCATGAATATAACAGGGACTTGTAAAATCTTCGGAGGCTGAACAGCTATATAGGTTCAATTTGGCTGGAGTAAATTATAATTTCCCGAAGATTTTACAGAACCAGAATAGCATTTTTATGGAACTGTTTATTCAGTAGCTATAAGTTGTTTATTCTTTTAGGTGAAATTTTATTCGGTCGAGTTTCTTTTGCTTTTCTCACATACTTTTATGATAAGGCCCGTTTTCAATCACTTTTTCATATACTTCAAGGGTCTTTTCAGCTATTCTTTTCCAGTTATATTTCTTTTTGAGAACATCATGCCCTTTTTTCCCCATTCGGTTGTGGCCAAGCCCTTCAAGGACGTAGTTGAGTCCCCAGGCAATAGAAGAAGGCTCTTTATAAGCAACAACACCTGTCTTGAAGTTCTCCACAAGAGCGACTGCATCGCTTGCAACTACCGGTTTTTTTGCATCCCAGGCTTCAAGAACAACGATTCCGAAGGGCTCGTTCCGGCTGGGCACGCATACAAGGTCACAGGCGTTAAACCAGTCTATTACAGTGTTATCCGGGGCATACCCAAGGAAATTGCACGAGTTCCCGATGCCAAGTTTCTGGGCCTGGTATTCACAATGAGGGCGCATTCCCCCATCTCCGATAAGTACAAATCGGGCATCCCTTTTTTTCAGGACTCTTGCCGCAGCTTCGACTAGCAGGTCAGGACCTTTCTGATATGCCATCCTTCCCGTGAAAAGCACAACTGGAAGGAATGGGTTAATACCATAGTGCTTTTTCACGTCTCCAGGGTCAATATTTCTTTTTATCTTTCCCACGTTTATGCCGTTAGGAATTTTCCAGATTTTATAATCGGGAATTTTGTAAATTTGCTTAATTTCTTCCTTCAATATTGGCGAGGTCACAATCACGTCAGAGGATTCATACCCTCCAAGCCACTCTCTATGAGATATTTCATTTGCCTCCCACCAGCCTCCGTAACTGTTTCCGTTACGCCCCCATTCGGTACTGTGGAAGGTCAACACAAAGGGTAGCCCAAACTGAGCTTTTATCCTGCAGAGAACATTTACCGGATGCCAGTCGTGCCCGTGCAGAATATCAAACTCACCTGCTCTTTCTCTTACGTCCAGGAACCGGTAGTACATAGCATCACACATCCGATCCATCTGTTCCACTATTCCCCCATTTTGATCACAGGCAACTCTGTGATAATGGACACCGTTGATTATTTCATCATTGTCTTCATGACCTCGCGTAAAGAGATGGACCTCATGTCCCTCTGCTGCAAGAGCTTCGGAGAGTTCGGATACATGGGGAGAAATTCCTCCTATACGTATTGAGTACAAACTTTCCCAGGAAAACATTCCGATTCTAATCTTTTTCATAGACCCACCACTCATTTTTGAAAAATTCAGGAAATAAGTATTAAAGATAAGTATCAAAGAGTTCAGGCTTTCCATTGCCTGTTGTATGTTAATTATATAGTTTAAAATTTATAATATTTTCTATAAAAAATGTACGTGAGATTTGAGTCAAGGTTATGGGTCAAGGTTATGGGTCAAGGTTATGGGTCAAGGTTATGGGTCAAGGTTATGGGTCAAGGTTATGAGTCAAAATAATTTGTCATACGGCATCCCCTGTTTCATCCGGAATCAGAGCTTTGAGAATATCTTACTGAGCAAAAGAGTTCAAGTCCAGATTATTGCAAAAAAACCCTCGGGAAAAATAAAAAAGGAATTCTTATGTCTCAAGATCGCAAGCCCTTAATAAGAAACTCTTTAGAAATTAGATATAGAAGTAAAAAATACAGAATTCACAAGTATATGAACAAGTACATAAAAATGAATTAATCGTTTACAGCAACGCATTGCTTTTTTTCAAACACACAGCTATTTAATAACTCGACTCAAATTAAGTATACATGAGTGGGATAAGGCTTGGGGCAGATTTTCTTTCTACATATGATGAAGGAATAAAAAAGGAATGGATTATAGGAAATGGGCTTGGAGGATTTGCTTCTTCTACAGTCATTAACGCAAGAACAAGGACTTATCACGGACTGCTTGTAGCAGCTCCAGAAAACTATCCTGGAAGATATTTGATGCTTTCTTCCCTTGACGAGGAAATTTCTACCAACGAAGAAACTTATAAACTCGCAACCCATAAGTATCCAGGAACTGTTTCTCCTGAGGGCTTTAATTATCTTTCAGAATTCTTTCAAAACCCATTTCCTACCTGGGTTTACAACCCCGGTGGTATAACCGTAAAGAAAACAGTCTTCATGGTTCGCAACAGTAACACAACCTGTGTTCTCTATGATATAAAATCCAGAAGAGAGGAAGCTTTACTAAGAATTTTTCCTCTAGTAAGTTCAAGAGACTTTAATATCACTACCCGCGCCGGATACCTTTCCTTTACCCAGGAAGCTACTCCTGCTGGAGTAGAAATGGCAAGCTCTAATGGTTTTACTTTCTCGCTTTCATCCGACCTCCAGTATCATCCTAATCCCACATGGTACTATAACTTAGAGTATGATGCTGAGAAAGAACGGGGACTTAACTCTGAGGAAGATAACTTCAGTCCAGGTTATTTTGAAAGCAAGATCGAATTGGGAGATTTCCGTTTTTTTGTTGCTGTTTCAACAGGAGATATTTCTTCTCTTACTCTCAAACAAGTTGATAAACTCCTTACCAGAGAAGCAAATCGTCAGAACCTTCTTGTTCTTGATTCAAAACTTATTGATCCTTTTGCTCTAAAACTTATCAGGGCAACTGATACTTTTGTAGTGAGAAGCCATATTTCAGATGAGGATACGGTAATTGCAGGGTATCACTGGTATTCTGACTGGGGAAGGGATACCATGATTTCTCTGACTGGATTACTTTTAGTTCCTTATCGTTTCGAGGAAGCAAGAACCATTCTCAATTATTTTGCCAGGTACTGCCGAAGAGGTTTAATTCCTAACACTTTCCCGGCTTTCGGAGGAGAGCCAATTTACAATACAGTAGATGCTTCTCTCTGGTTTATTCATGCCCTTAGCCGCTATTTCGCATATACAAACGATTTCCTTTTCCTCTCGGATATCTGGGACACCGTAGTTAACATTATAGATCATTACTTTACAGGCACAGATTTTGGAATCGGCATGGATTCCGATTATCTCATCCAGCAGGGGCCCCAGCTAACCTGGATGGATGCAAAAATCGGGGAATGGGCAGTGACCCCAAGAGAGGGTAAAGCCTGTGAGATAAATGCTCTCTGGTATAACGCCCTGAAAACTGCTTCTTACCTTGGCACTCTTCTCGGTGAAGAAGTCTCTCCATACGAAAATCTCGCAACTGGTGTTGTCTCGAGTTTTGAGAAAACTTTCTGGAATCCGGAAACCAACTGTCTCTTTGACCTTGTATATAAGGATGAAACAGGAAACGAGGTTAAAGACCCTGCTATCCGACCTAATCAGATCTTTGCCGTATCTCTACCTTATACTATACTCCCCCCTGAGAAAGAAAAAGCGATTGTGGACAGAGTTGAAAAAGACCTTTTGACCCCCTTTGGGCTTAGAACTCTCTCGAGAGACCACTCCTTATATAAAGGGCAATATCATGGAGATGCCTTAACCAGAGATACAGCCTACCACAACGGAACCGCCTGGCCCTGGCTCCTTGGAGCTTATGTGAAAGCCTACAGGAAAGTCAATAATTATTCGGAAGATAGCCTTGAGAATATGCGGAATCTTCTCAAGGGCTTTGATATGCAGCTTGAAACAGCAGGTATCGGTTCCATTTCTGAAGTATTTGACGGCGACCATCCTCACTCTCCTGGAGGCTGCATCGCCCAGGCCTGGAGCGTTGCGGAAATTTTGAGGGCATATGTAGAGGATGTACTTGAGATTAAACCTTGAAAACAGAGTTGATTGTATAGCCTTTACTTTTGATAGTTAAAACACAGTGAAAATGCCCTTAATGCGGTATTCAGGAAATTATGATTTTGGTCCTGCACTTGACTGTTGATTTCTGACCAACTAGCATTTCTGACCAACTAGCATTTCTGACCAACTAGCTATCCTGACTAACTCAGTATCCGAATTAACTCAATATTCTGGCCAATTTCGTATAGGGTTCTGCTCTCCAGTGCCCTGCTTACTTCCACTTGCTTAACTATGTTTTAATAATTTACTACTTATATTTTAATAGTTTATTAACCAATGCTTCAGGTATGTTAATACTTGCAACGGATGTAGGAACAGGTACGCAGGATATTCTACTCTTCAATTCAGAAAAAGAAGTGGAAAATAGCCTGCTTATGGTCATGCCTGCTCCCACTCAAATAATTGCGAAAAAAGTACGGAAAGCAACCAAAAAGGGAAAGACAATAGTATTTACAGGAAACATAATGGGAGGAGGCCCTTCAACATTTGCTATCAAATCTCATCTAAAGGCAGGTTTTCCGGTGTACGCTACTGAACAGGCTGCTCTGACCATCAATGATAACATTGAAAAAGTGAAGGCTTTCGGGATTCAAATCGTCTCCGAAGCCGAAGCAAAAAAACTTGCATCCGAAGAGAATGCACAGGAAATTGTCATGCAGGATTTCAATCCGGTATCGACTTCGGCTGCGCTTTCGACGTTTGAAGTTCAGATGCCTACAAATTTTGCCGTGGCAGTACAGGATCATGGAAATGCCCCTGAGAAGAGCAACAGGATCTACCGCTTTGAACTCCTTCGAGAACTCATTGATAAGGGAGGAAAACTTGAGAACTTTGTGTACAAGCCCGAGGAAATTCCTGAGGCTTTTACCCGAATGAAAGCTCAGGCAGATTCTCTTCTCAAAGCCGCAGGAAGCCGGAAAACGAAAGCAGTTTTCATGGATACCGGGCCAGCAGCCATCTTTGGAGCGCTTACTGACCCTGCGGCTGTACAGCCGGCTGTTGTGGTTAATATTGGAAACGGGCATACTCTGGGAGCACTTGTGAATGAAAACAGGATCACGGCAGTTTTTGAGCATCACACTTTCCTCATGAACCCCGAAAAACTTCAGGATTACGTTATAAAGCTTGCCGACGGAAAGCTTGCTTTTGAAGATGTTTTCGAAGACGGAGGGCACGGTGCATACATAAAGGAAGCTTTTGGATTTGAGCAGGTTAGATCTATATTAGTTACGGGCCCAAAAAGAGAAATTCTTGAAAAGCTTTCTGAATCCGAAATCAGAAAGGAGATTTCAAATAAACTGCATTTTGCCGCACCTTTCGGGAGCATGATGCTTTCAGGCTGTTTCGGGCTACTTGCAGGATTTCTGGAAAAGTACCCTGAACCATCAATAAACCTTATAAACCACTAAGTAGTTAGGGAGTAAGTTGCTGAAGCCCAGAATATACAAATTTTCAGAGGTTATAAAAACTTAATTTCGAATTCCTATCAGGGAGCCGGGAAAATACAGTAGCTGTCTGCTGAAGTCCACCAGGACAGGTTTACAGATAAATGTAAATACAGGCAGGTATCTCTATATGCACATATCTCATACTGAATCGTTTGCTAGACGGTTTTTCACAAACTTAATGCAAACATTTATATGCGGAAAGGAACCGGAAAGGAAGTCCGTTACAACAAATTTTAGTGAAATTAAATTAAGCTAAATCAAGCTAAAATAAGTCAGATTAAGCTAAACTAAATTAAACTAAGCTAAATCAGGCTAAAATAAGTCAAATTAAGCTAAACTAAATTAAATCAAGCTAAATCAAACTAAACTAAATTAATTAAGCTAATTAATCTAAGCTACGTAAAGCTAAATTAAACTAAGCTAAATTAAATTAAACTCATTACCTTTCAGGAGAATCAAACTTATGGTACGAAAGCCAGGAAGTATGTATAGAAACGTAAGACAGCGCTCATTTACCAGAAGAAAATACATGGGTGGTGTTCCAGGCAGCCAGGTTATTCACTATGACATGGGAGACAAGTCAAACACCTCCTTCCCGATTAAACTCTCACTGCTTGTAGAAGAAAAATGCCAGATAAGACACACGGCTCTTGAAGCAGCTCGTATTACAGCAAACAGGCACCTGATGGAAGATGCCGGAAAGGTGGGCTATTACATGAAGCTCCGTGTCTATCCCCACGAAGTCCTCAGGGAAAACAAACAGGCAACCGGCGCGGGTGCTGACCGTGTGTCCAGTGGAATGCGCAGGGCTTTTGGGAAGAATGTAGGTACTGCAGCAAGGGTAAACCCATTCCAGAAGATCTTCACAGTGTCTGTTGACAAGCAAAACTTTGTAGCCGCAAAGAAAGCTCTCTGGCATGCAGGACAGAAGCTGCCAACCCCCTGTAGAATCGTTATCGACGAAGGGGCAGAACTGGTACAGTAACCAGTTAAACTGTTAATATCAAAAGGAGCAATAACATGTACGATTACGAAGAGCTTTTGAACCGTGCAATGGCAAAAATGCCTGACACCGAGACTACGGATGCTCGATTCGTAATCCCTGAGCCCAGAATCTTTTCCGAAGGAAAAACTACAATTCTTGAAAACTTCGGAAATATTGCAGATATCCTTAACCGGGACCCTGACCACCTGATGAAATATCTCACCAGGGAACTTGGGACTGCAGGGAAAATAGAAGGCACACGTGCAGTCTTCCAGGGAAGGTTTACGAGAGCCCAGATCTCTGATAACATTCAGGCTTATGTGGACGAATACGTTATGTGTTCGGAATGCGGACGCCCGGACACCCAGCTTGTCAAAGTGGACAGGGTACTTGTCCTGAGATGTTCTGCTTGCGGCGCTCATAGACCTGTCAAGAAGAGAAAGGTCAGCAATGTAGTTGTCAGGGATGCCATCGAAGAAGGCGGAACCTATGAGCTCCGGATCGATGCAGTCGGGTCCAAAGGTGACGGAATTGCAAAGATAGACAAGTATACGGTTTTCGTACCCGGAGCCTCAAAAGGCGACGTGGTCAAAGTAAAAATAAAGAAAATCAGCGGAAACCTCGCCTTTTCAGAAAGGATCTGAGGTTTAAGCTTATTTTATATTTTTTAAAGTAGCTCAGGCCGATTATTCCATTTTCGTGTCCGAGCAGCCTAAATTTTTCTTTTAGATTTGAGCTTGCACTCCAGCGTTAAGCCTCCGGAAAATATAGGGACGGCTTATTTTTCGGTCAAGCCTTGTTTAAGAAGGTTGTTTTAAAAAGAGCTGTTTTAAAAAAGTTGTTTTAAAAAGAATTGTTTTAAAAGGATTGTTTTAAAAAAGACTGTTTTAAAAAGGATTATTTTAAAAAGGGTTATTTTAAAAAGAGTTGTTTTAAAAAGAATTGTTTTAAAAAGGGTTGATTATAAATATCCAGCAGGCAAATCAGGAACTTGTGAAGAAAGAATGACTTATGAAAAAAAGGGCACACCGGAAGTTTCATTGAGAGAAGTTCAAGCAGAGGAAAAAAAGATAGAAATTTTCTCAATGCCCGGGCTGTCAGTAAGCCTCAGGAATGCAGGGGATGTTCTGGAGCTTACGGCAAACGGGACCCTGAAAGTAGCTTTCAATCCTATCCTGAAAAAGATGAATTCCCGCCTGAAGGAAGAAAAGCTAGCCCTTGTAGAAGAGGATAGAGTTATTGCCTCAGCCTGGCTCCCTCCAATCCCGAGTCCGGCCTTCAAACGTCTTATTTTTGCAGAGATACAGATAGCTCTCGGAAAATACATTCCTGAAACCGTGTCCATTGAACTTACCCACCAGAGCAGTTTGAGATACCCACCAGGAACGGTTGCAGATGAGCTGGATACCGGTACTATAAAAAGAATAATCGATGAAGCCCTTGAATCCGGCACTTTCATTATCACATTTACTGAAAATGATCCTCTTCTGAGGGAAGAAGTCTTTGAGCTAATAAGGTATGTGGACAAGAAGCGGGCTATAGTAAACTGTTCCACCTGGGGTACGGACTTTTCAGCAGAAACGGCTTCCCGCCTGAAAGACGCAGGGCTCCATTCCCTTATGGTAGGTATTTACTCAACTAATCCTGAAAAACACGACGCTGCCCGAAATTCCAGTGGAGCATATGAAAGGGCGGTTTCTACCATAAAACTGGCACTTGAAGCCGGGCTCGTGGTTGTAATGACAACACACGCATCTCCCTCAAATATACAGGAACTACCTGCGCTCTATAACCTTGCATGGAAACTTGGAGTCCATGAATTTTCAGTCTGGGAAGCAATGCCAAAAACCAGGGATGAGCCTGTAATTACTGACAAAGATAGGAAAAACATCCTTGAGATGTACCACAGGATAAATTCCAGCCCCGAAGGTCCGCGGATGTTTGCGAACACTTATTTTGAAGGTCAGATGCTCGGCGCAATGGAAGGCAGGCGCTGGATGCATATAACGACAGACGGAGATACAAAAGCCGGTCCGTATCCGCCTTTCAGTTTTGGGAATATAAAAGAGGAATCCTTAAAGGAAGCCTGGCAGAAAATCAGGAGCTATCATTATTTCCAGAAGCAGAAAAACCTGGCTCCGATGCACGATCCGGAGTTTCTGGAATTTGTTGATAGGATTCCGGCAGGAGCAAAACTGCCATATCCTTTTGAAAAAGTTTGCGAAAAGTAAAAAGGAATAAGTTGCAAGATGTCCCTTTACAATATTTTTCTCTAGCGTTCTTCTGGTACATTTATATTTCTTATAACCTGTGTTTAGTCGGGATATGCAAACCAGGAGATTTAAAAGCCTCGTACCTCTGGAAAAACAGTATGAGTCTGGAACTGTCTTCCCGAAGATAAACATTTACATATTAGCACGTATTTTTAAAGAGCAGTTTAGCTGGAACTGCGTTAATATCTTTAATAATTTTCAGCAAGATAAAGCTGCCTGCCTGAGGCTTTTCCCAGAAAATCGGCAGCCAACGAGGGACTTTATGACTAATAAACTTGACCCATGGAGTTCAAGCGAGATTAATGACTATTCCAAGTTATTCGAAGAATTCGGGATTTCTCCATTTGATAATGTGCTTCCTGAAATCCCCTCCCCGCATATGTATATGCGGAGAAGAGTTATCTTCGGGCACCGTGATTACGAACAGATTGCCGATGCCATGAGGACGGGTGCCCCTTTTTCAGTTATGGACGGTTTTATGCCTTCAGGGAAGGTCCACCTCGGGCACAAGATGGTTATGGACCAGATAATCTGGCACCAGCAAATGGGAGCTTCAGCTTTTGTCGGGATTGCAGATAGAGAGGCTTTCTCAGTACGGGGTTTTTCCTGGCAGAAGTGCAGGGAAATCGGAGTAGAAGAATATATACTAAGTCTTATCGCTCTCGGTTTTAAGCCCGATGGCCTTATTTACTTTCAGTCAGGCTGTGAAAGCGTTAAAGACCTGGCATTTGAACTCGGGGTCAAGGTCAATTTCTCGGAACTGAGTGCAATCTATGGTTTTTCAGGAGAGACAAACCTATCCCATATGATCAGTGTAGCAACCCAGGCTGCCGATATTCTACAGCCCCAACTTGAAGAGTTTGGTGGACCAAAGCCGGTTGTAGTGCCTGTTGGACCTGACCAGGACCCTCACCTCCGACTTACAAGAGGGCTTGCGGGCAAGATGAGCATGTTCAGGGTAGAAGAGAGAGAAAACGCAAATGGAGGAAAATACCTGAGCGTGCGCGGCAAAGGGGCTCCAAAAGAAGCCTTAAAGGAGCTTAAAAAACGCATTCCAGGTAAAGTGAAACTCTATGAAGAGCACATGGACATACTTCAAACTCCTGACTATCCTTTCCTAGAAAGATTTGTTTTGCAAATAAACCATCCTGAGAAAAAGAAATGCTTCACAGCCGAGCTTAAAGATGCCTCGAAATCCGCCAGTGAAATTAAACTCACCCGAAAAATACTGGACGAAATTGTAGCTGAAGTAGCCGCTGACTTCGGAGGTTATGCTTTCATTCCCCCTGCATCTACCTATCACCGCTTTATGAGTGGGCTGCAGGGAGGAAAGATGTCGAGCAGTGTCCCTGACAGTTATATCGCTCTGACTGACGACCCGAAAGAAGGTGCAAAAAAGGTAAAGAGGGCAAAGACCGGTGGCTGTGTAACCCTGGAAGAACAGAAAAAACTTGGCGGAAAACCCGATGAATGTTCAGTCTTCGAACTGATGCTCTTCCACCTGATTGGAGACGATGAGGAATTATTGGAAATCAGGCAGGAATGCGTCTCAGGAACCAGGATGTGCGGCTCATGCAAGCAGCTTGCGGCCGAGAAGATGTATGAGTTCCTCAAGGACCATCAGGAAAAGCGGGAACTTGCAAAGGAACACCTCGATGAGTACAAAATAATATACAAAAAGTAATTTGTAAAGTAACTTTACAAAAAGTAACTTTGCAAAGTAGATTTACCAAATAAATTCACAAAAACAATTTTAAAAAATAAATTTTATAAAAATGATCAGTCATAATTATCAAACTCTTAATATTATCAGGAACGTCAGGAAGTGATCATGTATGAGTATTCAGGACAACCTCACAATCAACGAAAAAAAGGTCTTGCTTGCCCTTGAGGAAATAGGATCTGCTGCCCCCGAAAGGTTGGAGGAGAAATCAGGTTTGCAGGTGGATGCGGCAATGCAGGCAGCCTTCATGCTTGAGGAAAAAGGGCTGGTTTCAGTTTCCGAAAAGGTGCTTGAACGTTATTCCCTTACAAAAGAAGGAGAAGAGTACACAAAGAACGGGCTTCCGGAGCGCCAGATTATTGACTTTCTGAAAAAGCCTACTTCGCTTGAAGAGCTGAGGAGTCATTTTTCTCCAAAAATGGTAGGGATTGCAACCGGTTGGCTTGTAAAAAAAGGATGGGCAAAGGTTGAAAACGGAGTAATAGTGCCATCGGGAAAAGTGAATGCAGGAAAAGATGAGGAAACCCTTTCGGCTTTCACAGGCAAAGCAAAGACCCTTGAAGAGCTCGGGTCCGACAAAGGAACAATAAAGGACTTGCTCAAGCGGAAACTTGTCATAAAACACGAAGAAAAATTCAGGACTGTTTCCATAACTGATGCAGGAAACGAACTTGCTACCCAGGGTCTTGTCCTTGAAGAGGAAATTGCTCAACTTACACCCGAGTTACTGAAGAGCGGGGCCTGGAAGAACAAGAAGTTCAGGCCTTACCGTCTTGATATTACTCCCAAACCCCTTTACGGAGCCAAGATTCATCCTTACAGACGCCTTATAGAGCAGATGCGCCAGATCTTCCTGGAAATGGGTTTTGCCGAGATTAAAGGCGGGATCATCCAGAGTTCTTTCTGGAACTTCGATGCCCTTTTCCAGCCTCAGGACCACCCTGCAAGGGATATGCAGGATACCTTCCACCTTGACAGCACCTGCGAGCTTCCGGCTGAATACTTTGAAAAGGTTGCTGCAATGCACGAGCACGGAGGAGAAATCGATTCCTGCGGCTGGGGTGGAACCTGGGATAAGGAACTTTCCAGACGCAATGTGCTGAGAACCCATACAACATCCGTGACTGTCAAATATCTGGCTGACCACCCAATATCACCTGTAAAAGCTTTCTGCATTGACAGAGCTTACCGCAGGGAAACCATTGACCCTACTCATACTCCAGAATTCGAGCAGCTTGAAGGGGTTGTAATGGACAAGGATATGTCTTTTGCAGACCTGCTAGGCTTGCTGGCAGAATTCTACCACAGGATGGGCTTCGAAGAAGTTCGCTTCCGTCCCGGATATTTCCCATACACCGAACCAAGTGTGGAACCTGAGGTTTATGTTGACGGCTTGGGCTGGGTTGAACTTGGAGGGGCAGGCGTTTTCAGAAGAGAAGTTAGTGAACCTCTAGGGATTAAAGACCCTGTCCTTGCCTGGGGACTCGGAGTCAGCAGGCTTGCCATGCTGAAACTCGGGCTTAAAGATCTCAGACTCCTGTACCAGTCCGATATTGACTGGCTCAGAAAGAGCGAAGTTTGCAGGACCTGAGATCTGAACTAAGGGTTCATAACCTGAAACTCTCAGGTTAAAACATTTTATTTTTAATTTTAGATAAAAATCTGCAGCCTTCAAGGCCATGAGAATTGGGGTAGAGGGGCATATACCTTATGGGATGCTAGTTTCTAAACATATTTTCGTTAGTAAATATATAATTTACATTGTATACTAATTAGTGAACTCAGGGATGAGTATATTGCGTTAGCAGTTAAACTAAAAGGGTAAACAATGACAGATATCTCATCAGAAGCAGATAATCCATCAGAAACAGATAACCTATCAGAAGCAGATATCCCATCAGAATCCACATCAGAATCTGTGACTGCCCCTAAAGAATTGCCAGGCGCCCCGGAAGTTCAGAAAGCAGTCGAGCCAAGTCGAGTAGCTGTGAAAACCGGCATAGCGACTCGGTACTGGCTTGAACTGATGCCCTATCCGGCAGGCAGTGTAAGAAGTTTATGGCTTTTTGTTAATGATGACTGGAGGCATCTGGACGACCCCGACCAGGGCACTCAGGTTTCTGTACAGGATGCATTTTGCAGATGCTCGGAACGCCTGGAGGTTCTGGTCTGGTACTCTGAAGATACAATTGAAGGACTTGTAGTAAAGACAAATCAACTAAAAAAATGAATGAAAGAAACAATGAAGAAACAATGAAGAAACAATGAAGAAACAATGAAGAAACAATGAAGAAACAATGAAGAAACAATGAAGAAACAATGAAGAAACAATGAAGAAACAATGAAGAAACAATGAAGAAACAATGAAGAAACAATGAAGAAACAATGAAGAAACAATGAAGAAACAATGAAGAAAGAAATAAAAGAAATGACTGAGCCCTTATTAGGAATCTCTTTACTATTCTGCTCTACAGCCAATCCGATAAACGGGATTCCAGGACTAGTCCCACCTTGAACCCAAGTTATCCAGACCCAGGAAACTTTCCTTGTTTTTTAACATAAGTACTTGCCATAAATTATTCAATGTGTCCTGCAGCTTAAAAATAACTTTTCCATGATTTAACCCGGATAGAAAGGACAAAAATACTGAAATAACTACAACTCCTATTTTCCAGTATAAATTATCCGATAAAGGATCAGAAAAGAAGCAGAATCGGGGGGGTGAACTATGGACAAAAACAAATATTGGGAAATTACGCGAAGCGATTGGTACGGAACCTCTCAAGTGCTTTTTGTGTTCATAGCAGTAATCATGATATCATCGGTTTTCCTGCTTGCGAGATACTGGTACCTCTGGATCATGATAATAGCCGGGGTCCTTGTCCTGCTTGTAGTATGGCACGCAAAAAATTTTTCCTACCTCTGTCCCAGATGCGGCAAAGTGTTCGAGGTTTCAAAACTTGAAGATTTCATCAGTCCCAATGGTGTGAATAAAAAGTACCTCAGGTGCCCGGGGTGCGGGAAAAGGGCATGGACTGAGGTTCTTAGAATTAAAGAGAAAACTGTCCATAAGAAGTAGCTGTTATCTGAAAGCTGAATATACCGGTGATATGAAAAGAAAAAGGGAGTCCGAAAACCCTGGGAATAGGTTTCCGAAAACGAATCCTGAGGAAAGATGGAAAAGGAAAACAAAGGCAAGAAAAATAATTCAGACCTTCGTACAGGAGAAAACGTTTCCCTCCTTCCAATTCTTGCTGTAAATTTCATAGGCACGCTCGGGTTTAGTATTGTACTCCCGTTTCTGGTGTTTCTGGTTAACCGACTGGGAGGGAACGCTTTCATTTATGGGCTGGCAAGTGCGATGTATCCGGCTTTTCAGCTAGTAGGAGCCCCTATTCTGGGTAGGTGGTCTGATACTTACGGCCGTAAAAAGATACTTTTTATAAGCCAGCTAGGGACTCTTCTCTCATGGATTATCTTCCTTGTAGCTCTTTTTCTTCCGGTAATAAGCCTGTTTAAAATCGATTCAAGAGTTCTGGGAGCTTTTACCGTTACCCTGCCCCTTGCAGTGCTCTTTTTCGCCAGAGCCCTTGACGGGCTGACCGGAGGAAATGTATCGGTAGCCAATGCCTATCTGGCTGATATTACTGCAGAAAGAGATCGGAGCCAAAACTTCGGGAAAATGGCAATTTCCGAAAACCTGGGATTTATAGTTGGCCCTGCCCTTGCCGGAATATTGAGCTTAACAATGTATGGAAATGTAGCCCCTGTGCTTGGAGCAATAGTAATCTCACTTATCGGAACATTCCTGATTATATCTTATCTTCCCGAAAGTAAAGAGTGCGCTCCTGGGGAGCCTGAAGAAGCCGAGAAAGTAAGAAAAATCTTCAGTTATGAAATAAGGGAATGCAAAACTACGTTTGAAACGAAAAAACCTGAATTCAGGGAGATTATGAGACTTCAAAATATCCCCTATATGCTGGGACTGTACTTTCTAATCGACCTCGGTTACAATGTATTCTACACAGCTTTTCCCCTGCACGCAATTTCAACTCTCAACTGGAGTATTGCAAAAATGGGCGTTTACTTTACAGTATTGAGCGGACTTCTGATAATCGTACAGAGTACTGTACTTCCCAGGGTTTCAAGAAAATATTCGGATGCAGCTCTTATAATCTTCGGAAGCCTGATGCTCGGTACGAATTTCCTGCTTCTCATTCCTGGAAATATTTTCCTTACCTACCTTGCAGCAGGGTTTTTTGCACTTGGAGACGGACTTATGTGGCCTTCCTTTCTCTCACTCTTATCAAAAGTTGTAGGAAGAAAGTACCAGGGTACGATACAGGGGATTGCCAGCAGTTTCGGAGGCCTTGCCAGCATCACCGGACTTATCCTTGGCGGCCTTTTATATGAAAAACTTGCTGGAGCCTCTTTCCTGATTGCAGGCCTGGTAATCTACACAGTCTTTTTGCTCAACTTCCGACTCAGGCATTTTGAAGAACAAATAATTTTGAGGAACAGATAATTTTAAGGAACAGATAAAAACTGGATATCAGGATCAGTATAATAGGTAGTATGCCAATTATTTCTTAAAATCACAAATCTCAAGAAGTTATTGGGTAGAAAATTCCAAATCAGAAGATCAATTTTCTTCATAGTACGCAAAACTTGACTTCAAATTTACAGCAAATTTGAGACACTGCCTCTCATTTAATCAAGGGTTATAGGTTTGCAGCTGATATACTTAATTGTAGCTGATATACTTAAGTGTTTTTTTCTGTTACCTTGAACCTTACAGTAAACTCAGTACCTTTTTTCCTATTCAATTTAAGCTCTCCATCTAACTGATTTACTAGAATGTTTATTAACTGCATGCCAAGTGACTCGACACTTTCCAACTTCAGACCTTCAGGAATTCCTTTTCCATTATCTGAAACTACCAGACAGAACTCGGACTTGTTAATTCCATTTATAATTTCTTCATGTCTGCGAAGTTGAATTCCAATTTCTCCTTCTTTCTTTTCAGTAAATGCATGTTTGAGAGAATTGGTAATTAGTTCATTAACAATTATGCCTAAAGGAACCGCAGTATCCACATCAAGAAATGCGTTCTCTTCCATATCCATATTCAAGCGGATATTTATGCTGCTAAGTTTATAAGTCATCAACAGGTTATCAGCCAGCTTTTTAAGATATGCGGAGAAGTTCAGTTTTTCTGTCTGCCCTCCTTTGTAGAGTTCTTCGTGGATTAGAGACATTGAAAGTACACGGTTCTGACTGTCACTGAAAGCCTGTTTGACTTTTTTATCCTCAAACTTTTCGGCCTGTAGGTCCAAAAGAGAAGAGATTACCTGCAAGTTATTTTTGATTCTGTGGTGAATCTCTTTTATGCGGATTTTTTCGAGTTTTACCAGAGCTTCTTCTGTTTTTTTACGTTCAGTTATATCTTGAACTATTCCTCTAACTCTAATAGGCATGTTTTTCTCATCAAAAATTACTTGCCCCTGTGCATAAAGTATGCGTTCTTCTCTATTAGCTGAGAGAACTCTAAAATCAATTTCAAAAGATTTCCCGTAAAAAGCTTCTTTAAAAGCATTATTCACAGATTCTTTATCCTCTGGAAAAACAAGATTAAAAAATGCATCATGAGTCTCATATGAATCATAAGTCTCATCGAATTTTAGAGAGTCAAGTCCAAAAATATTGTATATTTCATCTGACCAGTAGAATTCATCAGTCAACAGATTCCAGTCCCAATTTCCTAGATGAGCTATTTTTTGGGCTTCACTTAATCTCATTTTATTTTCAAGTAATGAATTATAAGCCCCTTCAAGTTCAACTGTACGCTCTTTAATTTTTTCTTCTAAAGTATCATTTGCTTTTTTTAATGCTTCTTCAGCTCTTTTGCGCTCGGTAATGTCAACTGCAATACAGATGACTCCACCGATGGTTCCTGTAGCATCAAGCAATGGCTCAGTGGTCATCTCATGGAATAAGTCTCCACCAGCGGAAATAGGCCTATGGATTACCACTTCATCACATCTGCTAACACCACTAGCCAAAACCTGCTTTTTGATAGAAACAAAAGTTTCAGCATCATCTAATTGATATATATCATAATCATTTTTACCTAGAATATCTTCCAGGTTAAAACCAAGCGAAGGGTTATAAGCCCACGTGTATCTCAGATCACAGTCTTGACTGGAAATTACAATAGAAGATCCCTGTAAAGCGACACGGAAACGCTCTTCGGACTTACGTAACATCTCTTCGATTTGCGCTCGCTCTATAATATCTGCCGCCTGCTGAGCTAGAAGGTCAATTAACTGAAGATCATGATCTTGTAGTTTATGTGGTTTTTTATAATGTGTTGAGAACATGCCGAGTAATCTTCCTGACCGGCTGACAATTGGTGTAGATTGAACCGCTCGTATTCCAGCTTTAAGCTGGATTTCCAGAGCAGGAGTACCGACAAAAATTGGACTTTGTTCAATATCTTCGACAATTACTCTCTCGTTACATCCAAGAGCCGTACCACAAGTTCCATTTCCCTCAGATACACTGTTCCAGAAGTCCAGCCACCATTTGGGAAATCCACGAGAAGCTACAATCTTAAGTTCAGATGATTCGGGATCCAATAATTGGATATTGCCAAAGTCAGCATCAGAAATTGCAATTGCTGCATCGACTATTTCGACAAGAACTGGTTCAAGATTGCTTTCACGAACAAACAGAGTACCAATCTTATGCAACCTGGTCATAGCATTAAGGTCGGCAATTAAACGTTGTTTGCTATTATTCAATGCTTCTTCTGACCTGGCCTGCTCTATCATGTCAGCTGCCTGACGCGCTAGTAGGTCAAGCCTCCAGAGATCATGCTCGTTTGGAGAATAAGGAAAGTTCCATTGAGTCGTAAGGATACCAAGAAGTTTACCCGTTCGGCTTAACATCGGTGTGGACTGAATCGCTCGTACTCCGTCCTCACGCATCACAGTCAAAGAAGGTGTCCCAGCAAATATAGAACTTGTTTCAATATCTTCAATAACAATACGCTCTCCACGTTGCATCACCTTTCCACAAACTGAAGCCACGTTATCAGCAGATGTAAAATAATCCAAAAAAGGCTGTTTGTGACCATAATGCGCAACAATATGTAGCGAATCATCCTCAAGAAGTTGCAGGGTACCCATTTGTGCGTCCACGACAGAGATTGCTGCATTCATTATTTCTTTTAATATTGGCTGGATCCCTTCCGATCCCAAAAGTTTTGTACTCAGCTCATGTATTCGGTTCAGTGCTTCTAGATCGGCTTTTATCAGAAGATGTGCTTGCCTTTTCTCCAGATCTAGTTTATCAACATCATAATCAGATTCTTTATCCTGCTTCACATATGCTCTTAGGCTCTGTATTTCGTCTTTTAAGGCACGGTTTTCATCCACCAGTAGCTTATTCTTATCTAATAACGCCTGGTATGTTATAGGCTCCCAGCCATCAGTATGTTTGGTAGTCATATTTTTATACTGACCTTTTAAGATTAATTCTATCTTGCTGATTAGGTTCTCTTAAATCATTTTTTACTTTAATATTTGATTAACATCCCCAATAGTTATTACAGATAGGATGATAGTTTTTGCTTCTATTGACACTGATTTTTTGAGATATTTCACTTAACAAATTAAAGGAGCTGAAATTTAACGACGGCTTCTAATGCAAAATCGATAGCTTTCAGGCAAGATAATTCCTTAACCAATGACCAATGGACAAGAATTGTATTTCTTCAGAGGTTTTATTCACACAGTCAGCACTTGATGTTTTTTAGATATGTGCTCTTTCGATAATATCGGCTGCACTGAGAGCTAGAAGATCCAACATTTGAAGTGTTTTTTTGTCTGGTTTATGTGGTTTTTTGTATTGTGTTGAGAACATACCAAGTGGTTTTCCCAACTGGCTGACAATTGGTGTAGACTGTACTGCTCGTATTCCAGCTTTAAGCTGGATTTCCAGAGCAGGAGTACCTACGAAAATAGGGCTTTGTTCAACATCCTCGACAATTACCCTCTCTTTGCGTCCAAGAGCCGTACCACAAGTTCCATTTCCCACAGATACACTGTTCCAGAAGTCCAGCCACCATTTGGGAAATCCACGAGAAGCTACAATCTTAAGTTCAGATGATTCAGGGTCCAGTAGTTGGATATTGCCAAAGTCAGCGCCAGAAATTGCAATTGCTGCATCGACTATTTCGACAAGAACTGGTTCAAGATTGCCTTCGCGAACGAATAAAATGCTGATTTTATATAATCTAGTCATTGCATCGAGATCAAACATCAACTGTTTCTCGCGTTCATTATAGGGTGTTTCTACCTGCTTATAATCCAGATCAATTTTACCTGTAGTCTGTTCAAGTCCTTCAGCCTGTGCCAGACATGTTCTTAGACTCTGTATCTCTTCCTTTAACGCATTGTTTTCATCTACCAGTAACTTATTCTTATCCAATAGCGCCTGATACATTGTGGATTCTTGACCAGTAATATATTTAGAATTCATACTTTCCACTCTCCATAAATAATTTGTATAATCTTCGAAATCCTGAGGTTTCGATACAATTTGTATTCAGGCTGTCTTAAAACTCGACTCAGTTACACAATTGAATAATTGATATTGTTTAGTTTAAATTTGAATCGAAAATGTTTTGAAATTCAGATGGATATTCACCTTTAAGTCGAATTTTGCCTCCCAATTGTACAATCAAATTTAGTTTTGAGATAATCTGAGGATCTTGATTTTTTCAATTGTAGCTGTTAGAGATTAAAATAAGAAAAATTTATATTTATTATATTGTATAATAAAGTAAAAATTTTAGTTTAAATTAAAATAAATATAGATATACTAATAGGCTTCATATTTTTGTTGTTAACTCTTAATATTAATCATTAAATTATTAAGGATATAGATAAGTTATATTATTTAATACCTACTTTCGGCAACAAGCATACTACAACATTGTAAAATATATAAATGTGATAATTTATAGATTCAGTTGAAAAAAGATTCAGTATCAAAATCCAGTGATGGACATAAAATAAAAAATCACTCGATTTTGTAATTGGTCCCCACCCTTGAAATACAATTTTGGGATTGAAGTATTTAGATGTCGAATATTGATTTTGATGAAAACCTGATTATTCTTACGGATTCCGATTTTCAATCAAGAAATGCAAAAATCACTAGATTTTGGAACAGAGTCTGAAAAAAAGAAAAGATAAAAATTTTGATGATAATCACAAAACACATACTTCAATGGAAACTCTGGAATACCTGGAACTCTTCCTGATAAATTTGAATTCGTATTCACACCCAACATGATTCGTAGCTAAATATTATTGAAAGTTTTTTCAGTAAAATAACCAGAAGCTTATTGAGAGGAATAAGAGTTGATTCAATAAAGGAATTAAGGTAAATGATTAGTTAACATATAGGCTAGGTAAACGAAAAGCCAGTCATTTTTAAATGGAAATATAAAATTGAGAAAGGGATGAAGTATTACAGCTTATGATGCAAATGTTATTTTAAAGTCACATGGGATTCTGTAACACGGAAAAAACAGCCGGTTGCAGAGTGATTTGATTTGAATATTACAACCACAGAAAAACGAAAATCACGGAAGAAACACGTCTTTACTACTTATTTCCGTGTCTTCCGTACTTTCAGTGGTTTTTCCGTGCTTTTAGTGATTTTCAAAAATTCATTCCTTATATACTTTGGAATCAATGAACTAGTAATAAGTTGTACAAAAGACCAAAATGATACTGGTTAATAAATGAATTGAATAAAATTACATATTTTTCAATAAAAAATATTTAAGTATTAAAATCTCACTATAGTGCATAATTTTAGAAAGATATTAATTTATAAGGCTGAGTCTAAAAATAAAAATTTGAGGTTAATGAAATGATGGGCTTTTCTTATATTTTTATTCTTTTCGCATTCATTGGTTTACTTTCCTTTGTTTTCTGGATATGGATTCTTATTGACTGTGCGAAGAATGAGACAGATATAGGAAACACACGCCTTATATGGGTCATAATTATTTTTTTAACCTATATCGTGGGAGCTTTTTTATACTATTTCATCCGGCGTCCTAAGAGGCTTCTGGAGCTGGGGAAATGAATCAGACAGGAAAAAACCGGTAAATAAAAATGGAGATCTTATATCTAAATAGGTATGAACACATCCAAATTATTAATGGCTATTCTTATGGTTGTAAGTGCCGTGATAATTGCAGGGCTGGTTAACAACCCTGCTGGAAAAGATGGAGTAAGAGACCGAGATAATATCCTGGAGAAGAATTCTCTGGAGGCGTTCGTGAGCGAATCCAGAAGCTATGAAGACCAGTTCGTATTTACTTACAACCCGAGAAATCCAGATTCCATATTTGATTGTTACGTGAACTATGAGTTCAGAGAAAATGGAAAAACCCTCAAAAGCGATAATAAAGAATTTTACGGAAACGTTTCAACTGAAAATCCAATTGTGCTCGAATTTCCAAGAAAAAAAGATTCCACCTACGAACTGGAAACTACGATAAAAGATAAAAGCGGAATCAACCTGTATAAAAACAAGACAGAAATTAGGTCCTCAACTGTAGGGAATGATAGCAACCCGGTTCTAAATTGAATCCTTTCCAGCAGCTTTTTACTGGAGTTTTTGTTCACGACTTCAAATTTATTTTCCCCTTTTTCCCCATAAGCATTGAAATAACTCCGATTGCTGCTGAAGTCAGGGAAGCGAAAATGAGTATGTTTTTAGTATGAAATATTCCCAGCATTAGATCACCCCATCTTTAAAGTTTTAGCGTTTATTGCTACGATCACAGTGCTCAGGCTCATGAAAACGGCACCTATAGCAGGGCTCAATAAGATTCCATATCCATAGAGTATCCCGGCTGCAAGAGGAATGGCAAAAACATTATACCATGTTGCCCAGAGGAGATTCTGATACATTTTGGAATATGTTTTTTTAGAAAGTCCAATGATATCAACCACATCCCTCGGATCGTTTTTCACCAGAACAATATCAGCGGTCTCAATTGCAACATCAGTACCTGCCCCAATAGCTATCCCTACATCAGCTTGAGCCAGGGCAGGCGCGTCATTAACTCCATCTCCAACCATACCTGTAATGTATTCCGCCTGAACTTCCTTGACCTTCTCAGCTTTCTCATGAGGAAGGACTTCTGCGAAATAGTCGTCAAGCTCCAGTTCCTTAGATACCCAGGCTGCCACATAACGATTATCTCCTGTAAGCATGAGACACTTAATTCCCATGCTTTTAAGTTTCAAGATAGCTTCCCTGGACTCTTTCCTGATAATGTCGGCAAGTGCAACAGCTCCAAGTACTTTGCTTTCCTCAAGCAAGAACACAACAGTTTTTCCCTGCGCTTCGATTTCTTCAATCTTTTGATTTTTGAGAGCAATTCCGTTTTCTTCAAGATAGCCAGGACTCACAACAAGAAATTTATTTCCATCAACCAGACCCTGTACACCTTTTCCAGGAATTGAACTGAATTCTTCCACAGCCTGGGTTTGCACTCCTTTTTCCCTTGCACTTTCCAGAATGCCTGTTGCAATGGGGTGTTCCGAACTGGCTTCCAAGGAAGCTGCGAGACTCAAGATTCTTTCATTGCTATCTTTTAAATTCTCCCCTGTTTCATTTTCTTCGCCTGAAAGAGAAACTATATCTGTAACCCCAAACCGACCTTCGGTCAATGTGCCGGTTTTGTCAAAAATAATAGCCTGAAGATTGCGTGCTCTTTCAAATGCCTGCCTGTCCCGGATGAGAAGCCCGGATTTTGCAGCAATGGACGTCGAAACTGCAACTACCAGAGGGATTGCAAGCCCAAGGGCATGCGGACAGGTAATAACCATTACAGTAACGGCCCTTTCCAGCGCAAAGACAAGCTGCTGGCCGAAAATAAGCCAGAGAATAAAAGTAAGAGCTCCCACAGTAAGAGCTATGATTGTTAGATACATAGCAGCCCGGTTTGCGAGGTCCTGGGTTTTTGATTTGCTTTCCTGGGCAGCCCTGACAAGTTCGACAACCTGGCTGAGATAGGTATCCTTTCCGGTTTTTTCTACCCTGACAACAAAAGCCGCTTCTCCATTAATCGAACCGCCAATAACGTCATTTCCCGGCTTTTTCGTGACAGGCTTCGACTCTCCGGTAAGCATGGATTCATTGACACTGCTTGTCTCCTCCACAACAGTGCCGTCTACAGGAACTTTTTCCCCGGGCTTGATTAAAACATTGTCCCCGACTTTTAGCTGGTCAACTGCGATATCAACAACATCGCCATTTTTTTTCAGATGGGCAACCGAAGGCATAATTTTTACCAGCTCTTCGAGAGCTCTTGAAGCTCCCATAACCGAACGCATCTCTAGCCAGTGCCCGATCAGCATTACATCGATAAGAGTCGCGAGTTCCCAGAAAAAGACCTTACCATGAAGCCCGAAAACCACAGCCGAGCTGTAAAAATAGGCCACGCTGATTGCAATGGCTATAAGGGTCATCATGCCAGGTGACTTTTCAGAAAGTTCGTCTTTAATTCCCTTTAGGAACGGATACCCGCCGTAGAGATAAACGACCGAAGAAAGCAAAAAGGTTAGATAATCCGCACCTGGAACACGAAGCTCAAAGTTAAAAAAGTCCTGGATCATAGGCGAGAGCAGCAAAATCGGGAAAGTTAACACGAAAGAAACAATAAATCGCCTTTTGAAATCTTCAAGCATGTGGGCATGATGATTGCCGTGTCCTTTTCCACCCGCAACCTCGTGGCCTTCATGTTCCATTCCCTCATGCTTCATTCCTTCGTGTTTCATGCCTTCATGCTTCGTTCCCTCATCTTTCATGCCATATTGCTTATACTTCATCTCATCATACTGTTTGCGTTTCACTTCGCCAGGATCGTGTTTCAACTCTTCTTGCAGTTCATGTCCCTTGTGTTCATCTTCACCGTGCTGTTCATGTTTCATTTCTTCACGCTGCTCAGGAGTCCCAAGCTTCACTTCTTCAAGTTGTCCATAGTCCAGCGATTTCTCTTCAGGACGCATCTTTTGGGATTCGAGAGAGCTCTGATGTATCATATTTTCGGCAGGCTTGTTCCCGCGTTCTTCGTAAGACTTACGGAAATTTCCTTGCATGTTCTCTCCGGAATTGTGGTCATTATCATGAGATGGAGATGCGTTTACCTGAGTTTTAGAAATCTCGAGACCTATTTCTTTGTCATCAGACTGCATATTTTCCCAATTCCCCTGATTTTAATTTTATTTTTAAGTATATTAGAATTTCTGATATATTTGAAGCTAATGAAGCTAAAAGAACCAAATATCTTGCGAGAAAAAAGAAATTATGTTATAACCAGCTAATTCAAAGGGTTAATTTCAAAGGATAAAAACAGGAAAAAATGAAAAAATACTCAAAAAATTCACAAACAAATACCGGGAAAGGAAACCGAAACCAAGCTACCTTAAGCCTTTTAAAGGGAAAATAAAGAAAAAATATACATGTGAGAAGAGTTTAACTGCTCTGTGCTATCCGAACACTATGACGCACAGTGAGGACCAGAATAAAGAACAAAATAACGCAAAAGATCCCGATAAAAATAACATCCCTAAAAGCTATGTCCAAAGGAATATGGCTGATAGACCCAAAATCTTCAAGCGGCAATGAAGACATATTTTAATCTACGTGCCCAAATATAATAAACTTATCGAATTGGCTGATACAATTATTAAAATAAATATAGGTGTTTAAGGATTTAAAATAAGGATACATAATTGTGAAATCAAAGACGAATGCACACTGCTATATCCTATATCCTGAAATGATTTCGCAGACTCAAAATCAGTTGGAAGTCAAATACATAATACAACAACATGCGACGAAAAAAGTTAAACATTGAGTAAATTCCATTCCATTTTGGTATTGTGGGAAGATTACGTAAAATGAAACAAATTCAAAGTTGAAGTAAAATAATGGGTCACCTGTATAAGAGATATAACTGGAATAAAAAAATCAAAAAAGCGAAATAATTTTGGAATAAAATAGTTTAAATTAAAACAAGATAAATTCTTTAGAAATTAACTGGAATTCTTAGCTCAAAGAACTTCTACAGAACTTAAAAATCATACAAGTATCGGGTTTCCTTAATGACCTTACCATTGCTATCTTTTTCTACAAATCTCATGATTTCTTTGTCGTGTGTAACCATTGTTTTACAATAGGGGCATTCTTCTGTATTTTTGTACATTATAGAGTGCAGAAATGAGTCTTCATCTTCAAATTGAATAATTTGTGAGCAGAACCATTTTTTACATTTTGTACATCTAACTTCACAGCTTTTTGTGCTGGTCATTTTTCTTCATCTCCAAATTTAAGTTAACTATTGTGTGAAATAATACTAATCTTATAAAATCAAAATCTGAAATTAATTATGGTACAGTATTATAAAAATAGACATATATACCTATTTTATTTTAACTCTCCCCTTTTTATTAAATCATATGTTTTCAAACTCTGGAGCTGAAAAGATATTTAGGAATGGGGGCCAACTATTATAAAAGAGATATATCGAACAAAGTACAAACTAGAGCGAAAATTTAAAACTTAGAGAAAAGGTAAACATCGAATAGAATTCTAAGAAAAACTGACCTGAACTTAGAGATTTAATTTTGAGATTGGTATCTATTAAAAAATAAAATGGAGAATTAATATCTCCTGAAGTACTGTTTATTGACAAGCTTCCGGTATAGAAGCTTTCTTTTTCTTTGCGGTACTGATCCCAAGAATAGAATAGAGAGTACAGTGCCTCAGAATTGAGCTGCAAAGCCCCGTAAAAGCCATCGCCGCAACAATCCATTTCCAGGGAAATCTTTTTACAAGACCTGTTGACAGTGCGAGAATTGAAAGCACTCCACACATCGTTCGAAACAGGAGATCAAAGCCTCCTACATTCTCTTCCAGAAACAATTTTTTAATACTCATCGGACAAAACCCCCTTATAAGCCCTCTTACATACTTATAGATCCTTCAATATATAGCATTATTCTGTTTGTACTCTGTTTGTATTATGTTCATAGATGTTTGCAGATGTTTGCGGCATGTTTATATTAAATTTGCAGTATGTTTGCGCTGTGTTTGCATTATGTTTATCTTTCCCAGAAAATCTTTAAGAGAAATTACATAAAATCTCCTAAAAATATTCGATACCCGAAAAATCACAAAATATATAATAAGAGATGGAAGGTTTCTAATTATGCCTGAAATAAAACTTGACAGATCGATCTCATATCTCGAAGGTACACAGCGAGTATATGACGAAGCCACAACCCTGGAAAACACTAAAGATGAGGTAAAAAAGATAGGGGTTACCCGACTTGCAGATATTACAAACCTTGATAGGCTCGGAATCCATATTTTTTCGGCAATCCGCCCCAGTGCCGCAAAGGGAGCGATCAGTATTTACTCAGGCAAGGGCTCGACCGAGCAGCGAGCCCGCATTTCAGCAATAATGGAAAGCTTTGAGCGCTGCCTTGCAGAAAAGCCTGGCCTGAACGCAAATATTAAAGGTGAGATTTCCGCCCCTACACTTGTGGAATCCTATATCAGAGCCTCAGAAAGCTGTACAGTGCTCGACCCGGAAACACTACTTCTACCCCAGCCTTATCTTCCCCAGTCTTTGCTTGAATGGGTTGGAGCATACGATTTGATGAACAAAGAAGAAGTGTTCGTAAGCTCTAACTCGGTTTACCATCCGTACAACTCGCCCGGACAATGCCAGAAACTCTTCCTGAGCAATACCAATGGGCTGGCGTCCGGAAATGTGATTGAGGAAGCTATTCTCCACGGGATGCTCGAGGTTATTGAAAGAGATGCAATCAGCATAGCACAGTTTTCTCGCAATCTCGGAAAAGAAATCGTGCTAACTGAGGAAGACGGATATTTGTACGAACTTGCCAGCAAATTTAAAGATGCAGGAATAGAACTCAAACTCTGGCTGGTTCCGAGCGATACTGGCATTCCGACAGTAATTGCAGTAACTGACGACGTAAAATTGAAGGATCCTGCGCTTCTTGTCATGGGGGCAGGATCCCACCTGAAACCCGAAATTGCAGTTTCACGGGCCATAACTGAAGCTGCCCAGTCACGGTTAGTTCAAATTCAGGGAGCAAGGGAAGATACAGATAGGGAAGGTTTTATCCGAAGCGTAGGATACGACCGCATGAAACGTTTGAACCGGTTCTGGTTTGAAGAAGGAGAAAAGATTTCTCTCTCCGAAGTGCAGGACCTGTCCAGAAAAAGCCCTGTAGAAAATATCGATGTGATCCTCGAAAAACTTAAGGGCCTTACCGAAAGAGTGCTGGTGGTAGACCTCTCAAGAGAAGAAATTAAAGTGCCAGTTGTCCGAGTAATAATTCCAGGCTTTGAACTTTTTACTATTGATCGTGATCGTAAAGGAAAAAGAATCGGCTCCCAGAGGAAGAAAGGATTCTCCAGAAACAAAAATGAAAAGCCGTGGAAGAGATGATGAAAGCAAAAGCGGTAATCTTTACAGGCAACAGCATCAGCCATGAGGACGCAAGAAAAATTCTCGGGGCAAATTACCAGCCTCCTGTACGCAGATTCCAGCTTGAAAAATTCGTCCAGGAAGGGTATAAGATCATAGGAATAATAGATGGAATCTTTTTTGACAGGGCGGCTGTAGGGCACAGGGAGATTCTGTCTGCGCTTGATTCAGGAGTAAAGGTCGTCGGAGGAGCAAGCATGGGAGCTCTCCGAGCTTCGGAACTGGATACTCATGGAATGATAGGAGTAGGAAAGGTTTACGAATGGTACAGGGACGGTGTAATCGAATCCGATGATGAGGTTGCAGTAAGCACAAATCCCGACACATTCGAACCCATTTCCGTGCCTCTTGTCAATATAAGAGAAACGCTGAAAGCCGCACTCACTTCAGGACTTGTGAGTGAAGAAGAACATGACGGTCTCCTGAAACTTGCAATTGACACTTATTACCCTGACCGGAGCTATTTCGGGCTTGTAAAAGAAGGAGTGAAAAAGGGACTGATCCCGGAAGAAAAGAAAAAATCCGTTCTGGATTTTTGTACAGGCGATGAAGTTGACGTAAAAAGGGAAGATGCAGTCCTGGTGCTTGAAACCGTAAAAAAACTGATGGAAAAGGCCTGAGACTTCAAACTTTTCCTTTCAGACATCTCCTTTCAGATTTTCCTTTCAGATTTTCCTTTCAGATTTTCCTTTCAGATTTTCCTTTCAGATTTTCCTTTCAGATTTTCCTTTCAGATTTTCTTTTCGAATCTTTTCTTTCAGACTTCCCTTAATTAGCAGTTTCTGATTTTCAAACTTTTTGCAACGTTTTTCGTTTTTCAGCTTTTCATATTTCAGCTGTTCTTTTTTCCAGCGTATTTCGCTTTTCAGCTTTTCCTTTTTCCAGCGTTTTTTTGATCCAGTATTTTCGTTTTCCTGTGTTTTTGTTTTCAAGTGTTTTCTTTTTTCAGCGCTTTACAACGTAAAGCCTGATTATGTACAGACTTGCAATCAAGACAAAGAAATTGTAAACAGCCCTGAAAATTGGGATATATTGATTTTCAAACCAGATTTCAATTATCTGCTCTATGGAAAAATAAAGTTGGAAAGTAGCTACAAGAAGAAGTAGCATTGAGATAAGGAAGATTCCTTTTTTGAAATTTCCCCTCAAGTCTAACACTTTTTCCGCTTTTGGCTCTGGCCTAATATCTAAGGTTTCACTCACGCAAACCGCCTCCTGAGAATTGCTGCCGAACAGAGCAGGATTGCCGATAAAGATAGGCTGAATCCTGGTGCGGATTCTTTTTCGGCCATAGATTCCTCTTCAGGAATCATTTCACGTTCCACAACATTTTCAAATTCACTTGTCTGGATTTCTCGAGCCTGAGTAGTATTTTTTTCTTTGACCTCTACTATGGGGCTGAGCTGGATATAGCCCTCTCCGCGCTCGACTATTGTGTCATTGTTCCAGATCAGGACTTCGACAATGTAATTGTACTGATCAGGCATTGTCAGGTTGACAGTCTGGATAATTGTGGCTTCAGGTTTGATTTCTCCTGTGCGCGTCCAGATTTTATCCGCAAGTAGTCCGGCATCCATTTCGCGGACCTTAACAAGCATACGAAAATCTTTGCTGGTTTCCCTACCTTCATTTGTCAGATAGATATCACTTTCAACAAGGACTTTTCCACCTTCCACTTTTTTCACCCGGAAATCCATTTCGGGAATCCCAAGCCCAGTTTCCTGTACATCGGCAGGCAAAGCATCCAGGTTATAAACCTTGATTTTGCCATTGCCTTTCTGCACATTATCTTCAAAAAGAACACCCTGGAGATCGTATCCTCCAGCTTTCGGAAGGGTCAGAACCTGACTCACTGATTTCGTCTCTCCTTTCTTTAGCGCCCCGATTTCTATCTTCTTCTGAGTTTCAAGCAGCCCGCTTTGCCGACTATAGGCTTTAAGGAGAAGCGAGGTGTTCTTTGCACTGTCCCCCTGAACTTTTTCGACGTACGTTGTGACATTAAGGTCTATGAAAGCCGCCCCTGTACGGTCTGCTGAGATGTCCATATCCCTAATATTGTAGTAGCTCTCTTCTTCAAAATTCTTGATACAGCCGCTGCCGAAGGTGAAAGCAACAATAGAAATAAAGAATATTAAAAAGAAACTTTTTGAAAATAAGACGTGAGTGGACCTGGTTCCCAATTTATTCAAGATCTGCCCTCCTCTTTAGTAATTATATTTCAATGTATATACTTTTTGCCTTCATGGACACTTTTTCTTATCTTTGGGAATAATTGGATGAAAATTATTAATATGAACACATCAATATTCAAATAAAGGGTAAAATAAAGTGGTCAGAATATAGAACACAAATTTGAAGGATTCTGATTGCGGCCTGTGGATTTGAACATACTGAGAAAATTTCAAGCCTGAAAAAGTATGAAAATCCAGAATGCGAGAATACAAATTCATAGACACAAATAGAGAATACGAGGGGTAATTATGGAAGGAAATATTGAAATTAAATCCAAACCGAGAAGGCAGGTAATAATCGCTACCGATGGCTCAGAAACTGCAAACGAAGCTGCAGATTTTGGAATCGAAATGATTGGGTGTAGTGGGGCAAAAGTATATGCTATTTATGTCATCGATACGACACCTTATCGCTCAGTTCCGCTGGATAAAATCTGGTCAGACAAAGTGCTTGAAGAATTCGAGAAAGAAGGACGTGAAGCAACTTCTTATATAGAGAAGATTGGAAAAGCTGCAGGAGTGGAAGTTGAATCCAGGGTGCTTAAAGGCCATCCGGCTGAGAAGATCGTGACTTTTGCAGAGGATAATAATATCGATATGATCATAATGGGTTCGCTTGGAAAAAGTGGATATGAGCGCGTACTACTTGGAAGCGTATCTGAAAAAGTTATAAGGCATGCAAAAATTCCGGTTCTGGTTGTTCGAGAACGACACAAAAGTGAGAAAAAATTGATACAGGAATAACCAGTTATGAGTAGCTAAATTAGATGATCTAGTTAAATTAGATGATCTAGCTAAATTAGATGATCTAGCTAAATTAGATGATCTAATTTTTTAGAAACAACTTGATTATTGTTAAGACCGCGAAGTCAAAGAATCAGCTTAAATCGAGGTAGACGGGGAAGAAAAAGGGTGTGGGGAGAGATTTTTAAGAAAAGATCCTGATTGCTTACTGATGTTTCGGAGAATGGTGCACAGGCAATAAATACCGGAATAGATACACGGTTAAGTGAGGGGAAAACGATGTCTAACGCCTCCTTCTTGGAAGTGTATCCGAAAAAATCGTCAGGAACGCAAAGGTTCCGGTACTTGCCATACACAGAAAAAGACCGTAAAAAGGACAAAAACCGGAATATTTTAGTGAACCAATCTCAAATTCAAAATTTGTTATTTTAAAGCTTGTCTTTAGAACTTGTCTTTGGAACTTATCTTTGGAACTTATCTTTTGAGTAATGAAGTCTCCGATCACAAAAGCAATTGTAAAAATATAAATCAGTAAACAATAAGATAGATTCCGATATTGACTCAGTAACAACAGATCTAACAAAACAGATCTAACAACAGATCTAACAACAAATAATAGATCCATATCTAAGGGGAGTAAGTACAGAGGAGAGTACGTACGGAGGGGGAGTAGGTATAGAGGAGAGCAGCGAACTTAAATCCAAACCGCAAAAACAAATTCTGATAGCTACTGACGGCTCAAAAGCTTCTGAAAACGTAGCGGATTACGGGATAGAAATTGCGAGGAGCAGTGGGGCAAAGATCTATGCTATATATGTCATCGATGTAACTTTTCTTGACTCAGTTCTGATGGATGAAACGTCTGTAAAAAATGTCTACGCGATGTTTGAGATAATTGGTAGTGAGGCAATAAGTCTCATAGAAGAAAATGCAAAAGCTGCCGGAATAGAAGCTACGCCTATACTGCTTAAAGGAAATCCGGCTGAAAAAATCCTGGATTTTGCTGAGAATCATAAAGTTGACATGATTGTCATAGGGTCTACTGGAAAAAGCGGGACTGAACGTTTCATGCTTGGAAGCGTATCAGAAAAAGTTGTAAGGCATGCAAAGGTTCCAGTACTTGTCGTACGTGCGAGATTTAAACCTGAAAGAATCTTCAGTTGCGGTAAAAGGAATAAAAAAGTCTCAGAAAACATCGTATACGAAGAGACGCAGTGAAAATCCAGAATTTAAAAATCAAGGAAGCTGTGTCAGGCAACATTTTGAAAAAAGTTAACCAAAAAGAAAAGGTTGTTCGTGAATCTGGCTTCAAAACAAACTTTTTAAAACAATATTTTTGAAAAAAAGATTGAACAAAAAGCAATGGCGTGCGTAGATCTGGCTTCAAAAAGAAGAATTGAAGAGTAGAATTATTAGGGTGTAAATTCGAGAATGGGGGGAAACAAATGCTTAGTGAAAAGATGGAAGAAGCACTGAATGAACAGATCAATAAAGAACTGTACTCGTCTTATCTGTACCTTGCGATGTCAGCGTATAGTTCATCAGTTGGGCTTCCGGGCTTTGCCCACTGGTTTAGAGTCCAGGTTGAAGAAGAAAACATTCATGCAATGAAGCTTTTCGATTACGTAAACAACCAGGGTGGGAAGGTTAAACTTAAGGAGATCAAAGAGCCACCTATGGAATTTGGAACTGCTATGGATATGTTCCAGCAAACACTGAAGCATGAACAGTTCATCACCCGCTCAATTCATGAACTGGTAGAGCTTGCCAATGCTGAGAAGGATAAAACCACAGCCTCTTTCCTGCAGTGGTACGTTGAAGAACAGGTCGAAGAGGAAGAAAACGACAATGAAATTATTGCCAAACTGAGAGGCATCGATAAAAATGAATATGTAATTCCCTCAGTTGATCAAGAACTGGCAAAAAGGAGCCCTCCTAGATAAATTATAACAGAGGAGGTATAAATTGTAACAGAGGAAATATAAATTGGGAAGATCTTCTTTTTTTCAGAAGCTTAAAAAGTAATCTCAATTTTGAAGTTGAGAACCAAAATCTACAGCCCTTTTCTTGTAATCAAAAAAAACTTAATTCTATGATAAATTATTATTTCCTCTAAAAATTATTTTTTAAGATAAAGGCAGCTAGCAGGGCACATAGGCAGCTAACATTGCACATAGACAGTTAGCATTGTACATTTTTATTAAGTTCATTTTGCCCTGTAATACTTTTCAACCTCTGAGCTTATTATTTCTATTTTGCCTTCACCAAGCAATTTCTCGAGAACAGAAGAGAGATTCTTAGGATCAATATTCAAACTCTGGCATGTTTGTTTGAAAGTACAGGGTCTTCTGAGAAGAAGGGCGTACACCTCCTCGTCCACATTTGTACGTAACACTTTTACTTTCTTCTTTTTTCCTTTCAAAACTAACTTTACTGTTTCCTCTCCAAATTCAGAAATGAAATGTTTTGCAACTTCCTTTAGCTTTTCCTCTGGAACTGGTCTCACCCATTTTTCAGAAGGAGGACGGCTTACTGTTAAAATTTCAATCTCATCTGGGCATATGTACCTTATTGTTTTTACCAGCTCTTCGATCTCTTCGTCAGTAAAATTTAGGGGTTCGCCAGCTTCGTTCTCAAGGAGCATGACCTCAAGTGCTAGTCTCTTTCCAATTCCAGCTTTTGCGAGTTTCCTCAAACCTTCAATTATTTCTTTCAGGTTAATACCCGGAGCAGGTCTATGAATTTTTCTGCAGGTCTCTTCATTTCCAGAAACAAGGGTTGCAACTACTAAATCTGCCTCTGCCAGATTATTTTGAACGTCCTCTCTTCCCAGAAGAGAAGAATTCGTAATTACGCAGATAGGAATCTCACTTATTTTCCTGATATTCCGTATCATTTCCCCTAAAGAAAGGTTCAGTGTAGGTTCGCATGTGCCGGAAAACGTAATATAATCCAGTCCCTCAACATTGCTAATGACCTTTTGAAGGCTTTTGGAAACCTCTTCCGGAGTCACAGCTTCCCTTACATCCTCAGGACTTCTGATTTTTAGTTCAACATGCCCGAGTTGACAATAGATGCAGTCGTAGTTGCAATTCTTTTTCGAATTGGTATTTTTTATTATATCTATACCCAGAGACCTACCGAGCCTTCTTGAAAGAATCGGGCCGTAAACGATTCTTGACCTCATATTTTAACTCTTCCTTTCATAAAAAATCAGGATCTGAAAAACAGAAAACCTAGAAGGGACTTCCAAGGATATAGATGGAAATCACTCTATGTTACACCAGAAACTTATTTTTAAAACTCATCGATGAGTGAATTAGAAATTCACCAATTGATTGCCTCGTTAACGAACTCATTTCTGAACTTATTTGCCAATTTATTTATCAATTTATTTATCAATTTATTTATCAATTTATTTATCAATTTATTTATCAATTTATTTATTTATTTATTTATTTATTTATTTATTTATTTATTTTCATCACTTTCCCGGAGCCGTGGTCTCTTCAAACTATTCATAAGAGTTTCAAGTTCCTGTTTCAGGGATCCTATCCGGTCCTCAAGGGCATCGATATTTGACTCTTCCCTGACCTGGGCAGGTTCAGGATAGAAATATCCAGGAGACCTACCTCGGGCAGCAAACCCCCCAACTCTTCCAAAAACGGGAGTTTTCCTGCAGCAGAAACCCACACCTGCTCTACGGCCTGCACCTCGACCTGCACCACGTTTAGCTCCGCGGCCAATGTTCCGGCTTTCATCTGCGGGAACTCTGGTCATATAACCCGGACTGTCACTACCTGAGCAGTAACCCATAGCTCTTCCTGTCTTTGGTCCATCACCCATCGGACCTTTTCTGTCTCCATTTGGCATTGTTTCCAACTCCTTTCATTGTATCTTTAATTTACTATTAATTTTATGAAGTCATAATATGATCAGGTAAAATCTTTAAACAACCCTGACAAGACAAACTGACCTTAAGTGGTAAAAAACCCTAGTTGGCCTTTTTCTCCCATTCTTTTTTCAACATTCTTTTTTCAAACTACTTTTTAACTCACTTTCTGACCATAGGGCTTCCACATTTCTCACACTTCACCTGGTTGCAGGCAACCCCCGGAATATGGGGAGTCTCATACCCGCAGGCAGGACATACGCAGGTTCCTTCACTTCCGCCGAATCGCCCTCCCTGGCCTCGACCCTGTCCGCGACGTCTTCCGCCGCCACCCTGACCCTGACCTGCAGGACCTGTACCGTCTCCTCCTGGCATCCTGTAATCTCCTCCTTCAATTCTTATTGCTTTTCCATAAACAAGTGCTTCAGTTACTTTTTCAAGTGCTTTTTTCAGCGCCCTCTGAAAAGTGGACTGGTGAACCTCCATATGGACTGCAGCCTCACTCTGAGAAAGCTTTTCTAGAAAGCTGAGTCTCATGGTCTCGAGTTCGTCTATTGTCAGCAAGATTTCTTCGGGAATTTCGTTTTCTGGACTGAAAGGCCTAAACTGCCTTGCCGAATATTCGAAATCCACCATCCTTCGTTTTCTAGGGCGCATAGTTATGCATAATAATGCAAAATATATATAGTTTTGCATTCATTTAGGCTCTGACTCTAAAATGTCCATAAGAGAAAAAGAAAGGGGAGGTGTTAGTCAAGTTTTAATAGGTGAAGCCCGAAAAGCACAATCAAATGTCAAGCAACCTGGAATTTGATATTGTGAAAAACAGTTTTGAATGGCTCTCTGCCCAGCGAATTCAGTCCGTAAAGGAACTTTCAAGTACATTATCCGCACATGCCCTATGGGTACTCCCAAACCCTTACATAACCCGCCTGATTGTTGAACAGGATAACGACGGTTCCTGGAACTCTTCAATCAGGGACACCGCAAGGGCCTGCTCAGCCCTTTCTACAGAAGGAATCGTATTTATGGCTTCAGCAAGATGGCTGCTTGCCAGAAAAAGAGAAAACTCTTGGAACAGAGACGTTTACGACACAGCCTATGCCCTTGCAGCTCTTGCAGACATGGGAACTCAGGATAAAGACGGATGCAACTGGCTATCTGAAAACTATTGCCCTGCCTGGGAACAGGTAGGCACCACATCCCTTATAATTACAGCTCTCAAAAAGCAGGATAATCTGGCAAAAACCAGAACCTTTGAGACTTTTATCCAGGAAAAAGCCAGATGGATCCTTTCAAAAAGAAGGACGGATGACGGCTGGAAACATATTTCCACAAGCAACCTGGCAATTCAAGCCCTGCTTCTTGCAGGTTTTAAAGATGAAGTTGAAGATTCAGTTCACTGGCTCCTTGAAAATGTCCATGAAAATGGAGCCTGGGGAAATAAGGACGATGATATAAACGCTACTGCTCTGACTCTAAGTACTCTTGGACTTTATAGAAAAATCTGAAAATATGAAGGAATTTATCTTCGGGATTTGTCTTCGGGATTTGTTTTCAGGATTTTGTTTTTCCTTCTTTGATTTTCAGTATACTCTTTTAATTGTTTTTAATTTAATACTACTTTTTTGCAGACATCATTTTTGGCATTTAGATAGGACTTACTTGCTATTTCCATACTGCCTTCCATTTCAGTAATACTCATATCAAAAGTCTGGGAATAATTTAAGACATTTTTATCGAATTCATCTCTTTTTGAGATCTTGTTATTGATTTTGACAACTTTTCTGTAATGCTTTTTCAAAAAACTGTCATTAAAGTCAGAAGTGTTGTTGGATTCCATTCTCATTTTTTTCCAACTGGAAGCCCACATAGGAGTCAAGTATATCATACCTATACCTTTCCCACTCTGCATAACTTCAGCATAATTATCGTTGCCCCCAAGAGCTACGCTGATACAGTCATCCACAATCTCTCCGTTTTCATCTTTGAGAAAATAAAGAGAGCAAGGAAGATCTTTAAAATCCACTGCTGTGTTCCTTAAAGAGTGACCACAATTTCCATAGAAAATAAGAATACCATCTGAAAAAGTTGCCATTTTCCTGATATTCTGGTAGATTTCAGATCTTAAGAGTTCGCAATCTGCGTGCAGACCAAGCTTCAGAGTATTTACAACGACAATAGGCTTTTCCTTGTTTTTTTCTTTACTCTTTCCTCTGGAATTATGAGGTATTTTCTTAAAAAACGGGAATTTCAATAAAAATTTTAAAATATTCACAGATACAGAGCTATATACGGAGTTATATACAGAGTTATTTGCCTCTTTTAAAAAAATAGGTACTTTGTCCAAAGGAAAAAGTCTTGGCTGGCAATTTCTGGATTTAAGCTTTCGAACAAACCTGAAACTTTGCCTGTTTTCAACTACAATCAATTGATTTAAGTCATGGTCTTCTGAGAGGACATATGCAAGTTCGTCTTCAAGCATTTCACAGGCAATTATGCTAAGTACAGGCATCCGCTCACCATTCAGTTACAAATATAAAATTTGTCAACATTTTGATTTATCCTAAATCTCCATTTTGAGTTCGTTATAGCAATCTTTAAAAATTTCCTGATTACCATCATCGAATTCCAAAATTTCGAAATCAAATAAATCTGCAAATTCCCGAATAGAAGCGTCGAAATTTTCAGTGTAGTTAAGGCCAGTATTAATCTTAGCAACTCTTTTGTAACCAATCATTTCGTGGGTCTTTTTCATTAATTTCAATGCTTTGGCAGGGTCTTTATTTAGCTTATTCAGATCAAGCAGTTCCTTCCAGCCTTTGCTGTACATGGGAGTAAAAAGATATGTTCCAGCATCACTAACACTTTTGAGTATCCTTAGATAGTTTTTGACACCTCCCACGGTAGCCCCTATGCAGTCATCTACAATCCTGTGATCTTTATCTTTGAGAATACGGACCGGACATGATATTGAACTATGTTGAAAATCTTTTTCAACGTCTCCTAATACATTTCCACATAAACCGTAAAAGAGCAAAATCCCAGATGAAAAAGGAGCAAGAGTCTTTATAGTCTCATATACCTAGGACTTACGCAGTTAAAATGCCGAAAACTTGATATCTTTATAAATATACTTATGGCTTAGTGTTTCTCTAAAAACGTACGGAGTTATGGACATAAATCCACCTAAGTGTACCGACATTGACTACATTAATTTTCTCATTGCGGCTTCTAACGTTTTTAGCTGTACTGAAGCTGCTAGATGTTATCCAGACATAGCTAATGCTCCTTCTCATGATGCTTTTACTCGTTGCCTTCAAAGGCAACCTCCAGACACGGAAGCACTATGGGAGGAAGTAAAAAGTTATGTCAAGCTTAAGGGAGGATACCTAATTGTTGATGATTCAACATTAGATAAACCATACGCAGAAGAAATTGCTTTTGTTCGTCGTATGTGGAGTGGAAAACATCATCGTACTGTAAAGGGAATAGGCCTGGTTACCTTAGTTTGGACTGACGGTACAACCGTTATACCTATCGATTTTCGAATTTATAACATCGATGTAGACGACAAAACAAAGAATGACCATTTCCGTGATATGCTTGACAAGGCCGAAGAACGTGGTTTTAATCCCAAATTCGTTTTATTTGATACATGGTATGCAAGTGTGAAAAACCTTAAAGCCATTAGACAGAAAGAGTGGCATTTCCTTACAAGATTGAAAAATAATCGTTTGGTAAATCCTGACAACAAGGGAAATGTGCCACTTGAAACAGTAGATATTCCTCCAAAAGGACGTGTGGTTCACCTCAAAGCATATGGATTTGTAAAGGTGTTTAGGATAGTTTCAAAAAATGGAGACACGCAACACTGGGTTACAGATGTGCAAGAGATGGATGAAGCAAAACGTGAAGATTTGGCAAAGAAGTCATGGAAAATTGAGGAATATCATAGGGGAATAAAACAGTTCTGTGGTGTCGAAAAATGTCAGGCAAGAAAGGAAGAATCACAAAGAGCACATATAATGTTCTCATTAAGAGCTTTTCTTAGACTGGAATTACAAAGAATCAAAAGTGGAATATCCTGGTTTGAAAGTGCTATGAAAATTAGAAGAGTGGCAGTGACAGAATACTTAAGGAATCCCCAATACACGTTAAATTAATTCAAATATTTGAAAGTTTGGAAAAAACAATATGCTAGGAGCCAACTGCGTAACTCCTAATACCTTAATTTTCAACTCTTTAGGACTTCTATGAAGACCAAGTTCCATCAGATGAATCAGAACCGTGTATTTCTTGCATTCGCTTTTGATTTTGGGAAGTGAGGAAATGTCTTCCAGAGAGAGCACTTTATAATGAAGGTTTATTTTATCCAGCTTTTCTACAAATTCCCGGATATTTTCATTATCAACTACGAGGATCTCATCAATGGAAGGATCATTTTCAAGAATCCAGATAATTTCGTCCTGCATTATCTTGCATGAAATAATACTCATAGTGGGCATTGAGATATCTCCACATAAGTTATGCCAGAAAACCTAATTTTTTAGCAATAGATTGATTTAGCAATAGATTGATTTAGCAATAGATTGATTTAGCAATAGATTGATTCAGCAATAGAATATACTTACTTACATATAAGTAAGTAGCGGTTAGGAGAAAAAAAATCAGTCCTTCCACCCAAGGTCGGACTTAATTAGAGAAATAGATCTAACAAGCGTTTTTCTTCCTCTTATACTGGAGAATTGTCTGGCACCCATCAAGGCTTCAGCTACTAATTCTGCACGTGCTTCTGTAGAACCAGAGAAATTAAACTCCCCCTGTTCCAGACCCACTTTAAGAACTCTGGAAATCCAGGTCAGGATGTCATCCATCAACAAAAGGTTTTGTTTTTTAACTTTCTCCGGAAGTTCCTCAAAATCGAGAATTACCGAGCCTGGAGGGCAGATTCTTTTGCCTTCATCAAACTCTTTTAATGCGTAATCAAAGTAGTATTGAAGCTGATCACGGGCTGAGCCTCCGGAGTCCACTATTTGAGCAATATTTGCAGCTAAATTCTTTCTGCTGTCTTCGAGCAAAGCTGCAACTAGATCCTCTTTTTTGGGGTAATAATTATGAATTGCTGCATTTTTTATTCCCAATTTCTGAGAAATATCTTTGTAACTAAATCCATTATAGCCCCGACATTGCAAAAAATTCCTTGCGTAATATAGTATTTGCTGATTAGTCTCGTTCATATCTATTCATAAAAAACATTTATACTCGTTAATAAGTTAATTGAATAGTGTTTTTATTCATATAAACTTAGTTCTTCGATTTATTAGATGAGAAACATCTTGCATTTCACATTATATACATAAGTATTACACCCATCCGGTTGTATCTCCTGTTTTGGTTGTCATAATCATCGCTCTTACAAGGCATCCCTCTAAAAAAGCCAGACATTCAAATTCCAGAAAGCGTGAAGCATTTTTATCAAACAGAACCTGAACTTCACAAGGAAATTCATCATCTCCATCATAATAAACGATTTGGAGAAGGATTTTAGGCAATGCTTTCAGAAGCCACGAATAGCCGCCCGATTTCAGCTTGCCATTAAAAACCCCACCTAATTTGCACATAGTTTCACTGAATGTTGCATAATCTCCACTGAATGTTTTACCAAGCGGATCAGTCATCCATTTTGTATTTGTGCTGAATGTTATTCCTGTGCCGGCAAGATTAGAAGGCACATATGAAAATGCAGGTTCACCCACGCCTTTGGACAATGAATAGTAAGCCAGAACACTGAGGTTGTTGACATTAACCGGCTTGCCGTCAGTCGGGCTAATACCGCGAGAACTTATCTCATACTCGCGGCCAAGAAAATTGACAGATAGAGCACCGTCCGGCTGGAGAGACAGGCCAAGCCGTTCGGCAACTTCTAAAAAATCGCATTTGCTCAATTTGGGTATGAGGCTTTCATAAATTTGTTCATAACCACTACTCATAAAATACTCCCTTCCGTGCGCACCGAAGGTGCTCATTAGCTCTTATTTGAGTTATTAGAATTCCATTTTGAATATATCCTCACTACAGAAGATAGTTACTTACATATAAGTAAGTACTGGTTAAAAACATAAAATAAAAAATCTTATTGTGGAAGGAATATCCAGAACTCTTAGAATTAAAAACAATAGTACATAGGGTTTAAACTAATTAATAATGTTCAGAGTTCTGATTTAATAATTAACGAGTTAAAAGCAATTCCTCTTGTCCATAGCTCATCCTCTTAAGTGAAGAAGAGCATAGCGAAAAGGGCAGCAGACTGCCGAAATGCTGCAACCGGCTGCCAAAGCAAAATTAAGGTATTAGAGCACAGAATACAACATTGATACCGTTCCTATTCCAAGGGGCTCCGCTACAAGTTGAACATCATATTTATTTTTAAGTTCTTCAGAAATTGCGCAGGGAATTCCTGGGGTGGAAAGCACGCAATTCTCCGAAAGTACAGCTTCAGGAATCGTGTTTGCGCATGGGGTCGCCTCGAAGATAATGGAAAACTTTTTTGGATTCGCAGGGTCGAAAGGAATAATCCCGAGGTTTGAAACGGCTCTCTTAAGGAGTCTTGCATCAGGATCATACCCGTAAACCCTGAAGCCTTTCTGCACAAGTTGGGCTGCTCCGGGAAAACCTACCTTTCCGAGCCCCATAACAAGTACGTCCTTTGAGTCGGCTTTCAGGTATCTGGAAGCGATCTCAGCATAAATTATACCTGTGCAGGGTTGATTATTGGCCATTTTTCCATTTTTGATGTTATGAGCAAGGAAAGTGTGATCGTCTGCCATAAGGATGATCTCGGCTCCGTTCTGCACAGCTTCATAATAGCCGCTAACATCCGGCATATCCGTAACAAAACCGTCAAATCCGAAATACTGCGTAATTACATGTAAGGAAGCCGAGAAGTTTCCTATTATCCCGTTTCCTGAAGTTACAGGCACGATGCCTACTTTTTTGGAGCTAGGGGAAGTACCATAAAGAGATTGACAGACGCCTTTTATATCAAGCCCTGTTACTCTTTTCACGACAGAGTCAGCTTCCTGAAGCTGCTTATTAATATTTATCAAATCATTGGGGGTTAAAAGTGCCATTTTTATCGCCATTTCCAGTTTTAGTGCAGTTTAAGTCTTAGATTATTAAAATAAGGTTATTAATTTCCTATTTTTTAAATTGAAATTTTTAATTTTTTTAGTTTCCGTTCCTGTTCTCAAATTTGTTCATTCATACCGTCGCTCCGAAACGCTCCTTCAGAACCGAAAATCCTTTGCATTTTTTTGCTCCGGTTTCTTCCCTGTCCTTCCCCCAGAAAATCATGGTAAATACCGGGTTTTCTCCTTTGCAAAGAAAGATCTCAATGCCGGGTTCTTCATAGAATGTTCCATAGTCGCTACCCATGGAAAGTACCTGTTCTCCCACAGGAACAAGAACACCATTTTCTCCAAGCATTAGGTGCTCATAAATGCAGTATTTGTTCTCGGGAAGAGACTTGATTTCCTCAATACCATCAGTAAAGGCATGGAAAAGAAATTCTATCAGGTTGATCCCAGAAGAATAGTAAACTACTGTAGGTGTCTGACTTGGAAAGCGGGCATCGATTTCAATTACCCTGAGCCCTTTTGGGCCGAAGATTGCTTCCACATCCATAATTCCCTTCAAGGGAAGATTTGCTGCAAGATCATGGGATATCTGCCTGAATAAAGGATTAACAGGAAGCGGAGTTACCATATGGCAGTCATAAGTTTCGTCTATATGGACCTGGGTCTCTTTTACCACGGCAAAATGACTTCCGTCCCCGACAACTTCGAGAGAAACGACCTCGCCTTCCACATATTCCTCAACCAGCATGCCAAGTTCGAGGTCCTCAAGCTCTTTGTCATCATAAATTATCCTGGCTCCCACACTGCTGCTTTCACAAGGAGGCTTTACAAAATAAGGAGGGTGGGAAGGCCTGTCCTGCGGAGTTGGAACTCCTATGGACTTAAAATAATCTTTTGAGCTTTTCTTATCCCTGCTTATCCGGTAAGCTTCAAAATCGAAAAGTACCGGGCAGGAGAATTTTTCTTTTATTGAATTCAGAAATTCGATGCAGGCCAGATTTTCGTTTACAGGAAGTACAGCATCAACCCTTTTAGAGAGCTCAAGAAGTTTTTCAGGTTCCTTTATTATATCAAAACAGTAAAATTCATCCGTGTAGTTACGGATGAGAGCCTGCGGATTTTTATCCACCAGAACTACTTTTATTCCGGCTTTTTTAGATAAATACGCAGCTTCGAAGCCCTGGAGTTTCCCGCCCACAAGACAGATCGTTTTCAAGCTAGCACCCCAGGACTGCCTCAAAGTCAGCCTGCCTGGCAGGTTTCATACCCATGATTTCAAGCCTTTGGATCACGCTTTTTATATCCCTGTCCCGTTCTTTAAGTCCACGGTCATAGTTTGCAACGCCTTCCAGTTGGGAATCGGGAGGAAGGATGGAAGTAACAATATTTGCTCCTGCATTTAAGCGAAGAACCATGCCATCAATGCCTTCCAAGTCAAGGGAAGCGGGGATAAGGCGTTTAGGAAACATTAATCTAAGAACCGATATGATTTTCAGTTCCGATAGATTTGACTTATCCCTGAAACCTTCAAGAGGGGTTCCTTCCTGGGGCAGGAAAGTCATAACTCTGACCATATCAGGATCGTTTGTGCTCATTCCCCTTAAAGACAGAATGGTGGATTCGATATCGTTTCCAACGCCTGTGAGGATTCCGTCTTCTACACAGTACCCCTGTTTTTTAGCAAAACGACGTGCATTAACACGTCCATCGAATGACTGCCCAACTCTAAGTTTCCGGTAGAGCTCAGTGTCATACGTTTCCTGGTAAAGAGCCAAGAAGTTTGCTCCTTTTTCCCTGGCTTTGAGAAGAGTAGCGTTATCCATCAAGCCTGGAGAAATCATAATGGGAAGACCAAGTTCCTCTTTTACTAACTGGACAAGCTCAACGAAACGGTTCGGGTCTTCATAGTAATAGGGGTCTTCCCCCATGGTCAGGTCAACCATATGAAAACCTACTCCTTTCAGGGTTTTGCAGGTTTCTTTTATTTCTTCCATGGTCAGTCGATAGCGGTTGATCTCGTTTCGACAGTTATAGTAGCAAAAGGAGCATTGATTTTTACAGTAAGTGGAGAAATAAATGAAACAATTAAGAAATACCCTGTTGCCAAAATAATGATCTCTTACTTTTCGGGCTGCAGAATAAAGCCTTTCCAGGTCTTCTTCGGATTCAAGGGAAAGAAGAGTCCTCAGGTCGTTATCAGTTAATTGATACCCTTCAATGACTTTATCTCCCAAACTGTCAAATTCATCAAGTGCCATTTTTTGGATCAAAATTTCACCCTCTCATAGATTCTTCAGATGTTTATCGACCCTATCAGAGCCGACTGTCAACTTAATCTCACCATTTAGCTTATTTTGCCATATTGAGTTTTTACCATCCCGTTTTTGATTCAATCTTGCCATTCTACTTTTTGCCATTCAATATTGTCATTCAATATTGCCACTGATATTGCCATTTTACTTTTTGCCATTAATACTGTTATTTTATCTTTTGCCATTTGATATTGCCATTAAGTATCGCAATTCTTTTTGCCTTTCAGAGCTGCAATTCACTTTGCCATAAAGTACTGCAATTCTTTTTGACATCCAGTATCGCAATTCTTTTTTGCCATTTAATGCAGTGTATTAATACCTTCGACCTGTCTTTAGCGATATTTAGTTACTCTGGACGAACTTTCCGGCTTACAGATTGGTTGAAATCCCATTATAGTAAGATTCGGACCTTGATGCCCTCTTAATGTTTTTAAAGCCGTGCATAACCTTGAGCAAGCGTTCAAGACCAAAACCTGCACCTATCCATGGTTTGTCAATACCCCATTCTCTATCAAGAGAAACTGGCCCGACGACTGCCGAAGAAAGCTCCAGGTCCCCGTGCATTATATCAAGAGTATCCCCATAGACCATACAGGAATCTCCTACGATTTCGAAGTCGATTTCCAGATAGTCCAGAAACTCTTTGATGAGAGCTTCAAGATTTTCCCGAGTACATCCCGAACCCATCTGACAGAAGTTCACCATAGTAAATTCTTCCAGGTGCTCTTTGCCGTCAGACTCTTTCCGGTAACAAGGTCCGACTTCGAAAATTTTTATTGGGCCTGGTAAAATCCTATCGAGTTTTCGCAGATAGTTGTAAAGAGTCGGGGCAAGCATTGGCCTCAAGCAGAGATTTTTATCCACCCGGAAGATCTGTTTTGAAAGTTCAGTATCATTATTAATACCCATTCTCTCCACGTATTCCGCCGGAATAAGGATAGGAGACTTTATCTCCAGAAAACCCCGGTCTACGAAAAATTTCGTAATATCACGTTCGAGTTTACCGAGGTAGTCTTCTCTATCATTGGTATAGAGCCGCTGAAAATCGTTTTTTCTTCTTGTCACAAGTTCAGGCTCAAGTTCCCTGAAAGGCTTTGCCATATTTAGAGAAATTTTATCCTCTGGACTTAAGAGAGCCTCAACCCTATCAAGCTGGCTTCTTGTAAGTGAAGGAGCAGGAGCCGATGCGGGAACAGACGAATTTGGAGTTGATTTTGCAGGCGAAGGTACAGATCTGGATGTGTTCGTTGATGCCTTTGCAGAAACAGAATTTTCCAGAGGCTTCGGAGCCCTTGAAACTGATTTCGGCATAGCTTTTTTGACCTTTGGAGCAGAAACTACCCTAACTTTCACACTGTTTTTGCTTTCGGTTGATCTTGTGAGAAAATTATTGATATCCTCGTCCGAAACCCTACATCGTTTGCAGGTTTTTCTGTACTTATGATGTCTGAATGCTCTGGCTGTTCTACAACTCCTGGAATTATTCACAACAAGATGGTCTCCACACGCCATTTCAATGTATATTTTACTTCTTGAGACCTCATGGTGCTTGATTTTGTGGAGCGTGCCAGTCCTGGACATCCAGAGCCCGGTCGCAGATATTAAAACATCTAATGGTTTTTTATCCATAGTGTCACCCCTGGTGAATTAAAAGCCCGGATGATTTCCAAAAAATAGTATTTCAAAATCCCGGCTTACAGAGTATAAACACGGAGCCAGCAATTTGCTGACAGCTACCCGGAAAATAGAAACGATCCACACAACAGAAACAATTTATATAGTCTGGAAAAAGTCTCCAGCTTTTATAAAAGATTTCGGCGGAATGTTCTGAATGTATCTAGAATGTTATTGTATTGCCATTCCGGGATTCAGAAATATGGCGGAAACCCCGGGAATCTAACCCGGCTAAACGGATTTAGAGTCCATTCGATCTACATGATCAGGTTCCCTCCTCGGCAAAATAGATTGAACAAAGCGTTTTGCTTCCTGTATGGTGGTCTTAATTAATGGTATAAAATAATATTACTTAATATATATGTTTGTTGGTGAAAATCTAAGAAAAATAGGGTTTTTGTTTATAAATTTTTTGCGAACCCTTTCAAAAAAGGTTTGACCTAAAACAACTCAACATTAGAGTTTGAGAACTTTATCACCAGACCCTATAGGCGTCACAAACCTTTTCAAAAAAGGCTTGACCGAAAACCCTAGCAACAGCGTGGTCAACTGGCTTAACGATTGCAGATCAACGGTTGCATCTGATGAAAAAAGGTAAAAAGGGAAAGTGGGTGAGAATTTAGCCCACCATAAGTTATCTCGTTATTTCGCTGTGATTTTCAGTTTCGTTATATCGATAGCATCTTCGGGGCAGACACCGACACAGCGGCGGCAGCTTGTACCAAGACATTTCTGGCTGTCGTATTTTGCGATTCTTTGCCCATCTCTTTCTACAATTTCAAGAGCAGCTTCTGGGCATTCTTTTACACATTTTTTGCAGTAGACGCACTTTTCAACCGGGACTTCAAGGATTATGCCAATTTCTTTGAGAATGGAAAGCCCACCTGACCCGACCTCTTCTATGTCTTTGCTGACTCGCTTTTCGATGGTTACATGTTCGAGAATTTTTGGAAGAGGAGGCAGGCCGTAGAGTTCAAGCATCTGGTCATACGTCTCAAGTGGCATGCCCTGAGTCCAGTAGGAAAGCTCGCAGAGGTAGAAATTATTGAAAGTCTCGCTTGTCGCCATCATAAGGTGGTCGGCAGTAATTTTCTTTGCAATCTCAATTACGTCATCCAACCTGGATTTTTCCAGCACAAGTTCCCGAGCAAGTGCAAGCGAGGTATTTCCGAACTGAACAATTTTTTTTGCATAACCCGGTGCGGCTCCAAGCCTGCGGGCGTCTTCAGCGTCCACATAGGCTCCGGAGGCTCCTGACATATATGCGTATTCCAGGTCTTCGTACTTGATTCCGGATTCAACGATTAGGGTCATATGGGCTGCACGGATTGCCCCGATAGCCTTTCCGGCCTCTTCGACATCCTTTTCAGTGATCTCAATCCCAGGACCCAGGATCAGTTTTCCATTTGGAAGTTTAGGAAATTTTTCAATCAGCCCACCTTTCAGTGCCATGGCAAAAGCCGAGATAACTCCTGTGCCTGTGATTCCGACGGCTTCGAATCCGTAGGAATCCTTTATCTCCCCTTTAACCGGATCGATAAGATAAGCGTCCTGTTTCTCCATTTCCCTGTCAAGAACTATAATTCTCCAGTACTGTCCTTCAGGTTTTACATCACAGATCGCGCCAGGACTTGCGAGCATGCCTGAACTTATACCCTGTCCTTCAATCGCAGGTCCTGCTGCTGCGCTTGCAGTGATAATTCGATCCCCGATTTTCAGAGCCATTTCGGCATTTGTTCCGTAATCCGTGACAAGCGAAGGTTCGGGCTGGATAAGAAAATCGGTTTCAAGCATCATAGCCAGGGCGTCAGCTCCAATCTCGTGCTTTATTGCAGGGGGTACGATGATTTCACAGTTAGACAGGTATTTTTCTCCGAAAATTTCAGATGCAGGAAACACACGGGCATCTCTTTTCACATTCCGGACTCCGAGCATCTTCTGCTTGTTTTCTCCTGCATAGGCAAGGTCCCTTATTTCAGTATTCTGGAAAAGGGAAAGCTGGATAGGGTTTCCGCAGACTGCAAGCCGTTCCACCCTTGAAAGGTCAATATCGAACTGCAGGAACATTCTCCTGATTGTCTCGATAATTACCTCATGAGCCACATCTTCACCTGTTGTGATTGCAAAGTCCAGGTGATCCATAACATTTCCCCCGGGGAGGGGATGACCCATGGTTATAACCGTCTTTAAGGTTTCCTTCGTTTCAAGATCAATAAGCTGGGTTCTAAAACCGCTAGTACCCAGATCAAGTGCTATTCCATACATTTTTCAGGTCCTCCTGGAACGTATAATGTTTTGAGGCGTCCGGCAGTAGGAACTACCTCATACAGGGGCGGGATATGAGGACTGTAATTTTAGTGAAATTTCTAATTCGGCATCAATAGGGAAAGGATATAATAATTTTAGAGTTTTAATTATATAGATATAGTTAGGAATTATATAAACTATGTATCCTCTGCAAATTCAAGGACGAATTTTCCAACTATAAGAGTACGGGAATCATTTTATTACACATTTATGAAGTTGAATGTTCCTTTTGAGCATGTTTTTCATACTTGGCTAAATTTTTGGATATTCAGCACATTTGTGAAATTACTTTTACCGATATGATTGTGGAAGGGATGCTAAACTATTATTGTGAAATTACTTTTACCGATATGATTGTGGAGAGAATGCTAAACTATTACTAATTGTTTTGAGAGGGATTAGCGGCTGGTTATTAATAGCCAGTCTGAAAAATGTTATAATTTTACAACAGGCTATATGCAAAGCCAAAATGGATTCTATTCCAAAATTTAGTGATTTTTGCATTTCTTGATTAGAAAACTGAATTAGCAAGAATTCTATTTTCATCAAAATCAATCAAAAAATCGTTTCCTAAGAAAAGATTCTTTAGTTTGAATATAGTATGAGACTATAAAAAGTGCTGGAACTATTAAAATTATGGTAATACAGTCTTGTAAAAATGGAAGCATATGAATTCGATCAGCCAGTGAAACCCATAGAGCTAGAACAGGTCTATGAAAAAGATACACAGTGTATGAAGCAGTTGAAACGTATGTAATAATTGAGCTTATCATAGGGGAGAATTTATCATTGATACAAATATTTGCAATCCACAATTGCGCAACACAAAACAATATCATACTTACATTGGATGATATTGACATGACCGCAAACCTCACCACCTCATAACTCAAACCTATTGATGCAGCAAATCCTTTGATCACTGTGATTGCTAAAGAACTACTGATTGCCTCAGAACTGGTTGTAATTATAGAGAACCTCGGGTCTAACAATAAAAACAACCTATCTTGCAAGAGAACAGATAATAAAAACAAGGTGGGAATAATCGCAAAATATGGATTGTACACCCATCTATCTGAAACATTGACTCTTGACAAAACGATTCCAGCTATGAATATTGGATAATAACTAAAAAAATTCTCATGAATTATTTTGAAGATACCAGATATTAAGGCAAGAACCATGAAAACTAAGAAAGAAATTAATAGAAAACGACTTGTATTTTTTGAATAGAGCATAAGAAAAGGATAAATTAAATAGAAAATTATGATTGTACCTACAAAATGAAGAGTGAATAGTGGTGTTGAATATGTAGGAGCAAGTAGCATTTGCATACCTAGTATGTGTATTAAGAGATTACGGAAGCTAAATAATGTATTCGCATTTGATATAATGAATTGTGAAGAAAGAATACCGGAATAATCATAAAAAACGAAAGTAAAAACCGCAAGAGCAACCCAGTAAAGTGGAAAAATCCGTAAAAAACGTTTTTTATAAAAAAGTAATACATCTTTGATGGATGAAATTTTGCTGTTATTATAATGTATAAGATATCCGCTTATGAATACAAAAAGTGACAATCCAATTTTGGCAAAAAAAGGAGTAAATATTAAAATCGTATACTTGATGTATTTATATCCTAGGTAGGCAGTACTGTGTGTTAAGAGTATGGCTAATATGGCAATTGCTCTCAAAAAATCAAAGGTTAGTATTTTTTCTTTCACGGTAGCTCATAAGATTTTGAAAGTTATATATCATTTGATATAATTATTAGGAACCCTTTAATTTAAAATGTCAGTCAAAGCCTCAAATTTCCCAGCTATTTTAAGCATTTCGTCCACCGATTATAAATAAAACAAATTTACTTGTTTTGAAGGATTTTTCAGCTTATTCCGGCTGTTCAATTGATAAGTTTTTATAACATAATTTTTAATTAAAGGATATAAATACATATTTATTAAATAGTATGTATTTTTCATAATCCTACACACCTATAAAAATAAGAGAGGGATTATAAATGGCAGAATATACCCCAAAAGAAAGATTGTACCGTGCATTAAGGAAACAGCAGGTGGACAGGATGCCGGCTGTCTGTTTCACTCAGACTGCAACTGTCGAACAGATGGAAGCTTGCGGAGCCTACTGGCCAGAAGCCCATTCCGACGCAGAGAAAATGGCGACTCTCGCGGAAGCGGCACACACTGTAGTAGGTTTTGAAGCTGTGAGAGTTCCCTTTGACATTACAGCTGAAGCCGAATTTTTTGGCTGCGGAATAAAGGCTGGCGACCTGAAGCAGCAGCCATCCGTGATCAAACCCAGTGTTAAAAACCTGGAAGATCTGGAGAAATTAAAGAATTACAACCTGAAAGAAGGCAGAATTGCAGTAGTCCTTGAAGCCGTCAAGATTCTCTCCGAAAAATACGGGAAAGAGCTCCCGATTATAGGATCCATGATAGGTCCTTTCTCTCTTGCCCAGCATATTAACGGAGATGCCTGGTTTGGAAACCTTTTTACAGGAGAAGAGGTTGTCCCCGCGCTTCTGGACTTCTGCTCGGACTTCAATGTAGCATATGCAAAAGCAATGGTTGAAAATGGTGCAGACACCATAGCCATCATTGACCCGACAGCAAGCTATGAGCTTATTGGAGGAGAGTTCTACGAGAAGTATGCCCTGCCCTATCAGAAGAAGATAGTTGACGCAATGAAGGAACTCGATGTGGCTACAGTGCTTCACATTTGCGGAAACACAACTAACGGCCTTGGAATTATGGACAAGACCGGCGTAAATGGGATCAGCGTAGACCAGAAGGTAGACATTAAGACCGCGACCGGCAGTGTGAAAAACGCAATCATTGTTGGAAACCTTGACCCTGTAGCCGTGCTCTGGAACGGAACTCCTGAGGAGATCGCAGAAGCCTCAAAGAAGGCACTTGACGCAGGCGTTGGGTTACTCACCGTGGGCTGCGGGACTGTCAGTATGACCCCAACAGTCAATCTCCAGAAAATGATTGAGTGCGCAAAAAGCCACACATACTAAAAACATTGCTGAATAGATTCAGATACTGAATATATCGGACACTGATAGTGTGCCGCGTTAATGGAATTTAAAAATGGACAAGCCGGCCTTAAGCCGGCCTTATTTTTAAGAATAATCCAAAAAAATTACTTCATCAGGCTTGTTTTCTTTCATCTAATCCCGCATTTTTCAATCTCGCATTTTTCAGGAGAAATCATTATTCGGCACGCGCGTGTCAAATTATTATACAAAGACATCTTTTTAAAAAATTTACTATAGAAGGTCTTGAGGCAGGAGATTGTAAATATCGAAAAAGATTACTGCGAGTTTAGATTCTAGTATTTATACTTTTTGTTTTTATGTTTAATATTATTAAAAATTGTATATAAAAAAGAATTATAGTACAGGACTTGGAAGCTGGAGATTGCATATATAAAAGAGGTTGCGCTGGCATGAAATTCCAGTATTTATATTTTTCTTTCATGCCCATATATTGGATTTTAAGAGAAAAAAATAATGGGAATATAGTATTCGTTTATATAGTATAATTTTAATCTTTATTTAGGGATTGAGTCTTGAATATTCAGGACAATTCCAGGCAGTTCCAACAGGCATACTGTTGGGAAATTCGGGATATAAAGCTAATTCGACTGGGAAACAAATTTGCAGTTTCCGGCAAGTAAATTCCCCGGTAACAATGTCATAAGAGAAGAAATTATTCACAAAGGACCCGAACCTGTTCGAGCAAAATGGCAAATGATAGTGAATAATTTTGAATCTAAACAATCAGAAAATTCGTAAAGGAACTTCCTTGTGCCTAATGGCTGAAAAATATAAGGCAGCAGGGACCTGAACCTAAAACGAGAACCCCATGCAAATGCTCTTTTTTAGCTAGCGGAGCTAGGGTCTGTGTTCAAGCATAAAGCCTTTGCGAGAAATGACTCAGGAGACATTTTACTGCCCAACGATACTGCACAGAACTGCGAATCTCAGTGGAGGTTTACAAAAATGGCAAATCAAGAGATTTTTGATAAGTTACGCGACGCAATTGTAAATCAAAACGTTGCAGGTACTCCAGAGCTATGCAAGGAGGCACTGGCTGCGGGAGTTCCAGCACTTGATATTATTACAAAGGGCCTTTCCGTTGGAATGAAAATTGTCGGTGATAAGTTTGAAGCCGCCGAAATTTTCCTGCCTCAGATCATGATGTCTGGAAAAGCGATGAGCAATGCAATGGAAGTTCTCACCCCTGAACTTGAAAAGAACAAGAAGGAAGGAGAAGAAGCTGGACTTGCCATCACCTTTGTTGCAGAAGGAGATATTCACGACATTGGCCACAGGCTTGTTACCACTATGCTCGGAGCAAATGGGTTCCAGATCGTTGACCTGGGAGTTGATGTGCTTAATGAAAACGTTGTAGAAGAGGCTGCAAAGCACAAGGGAGAAAAAGTTCTCTTAGTAGGATCTGCTCTTATGACCACCTCCATGCTCGGCCAGAAAGACCTTATGGACAGGCTCAATGAAGAAAAACTCAGGGACAGCGTAAAGTGCATGTTTGGAGGAGCTCCTGTATCTGATAAATGGATCGAAGAAATCGGAGCTGACGCAACTGCAGAAAACGCTGCAGAAGCCGCAAAAGTAGCACTTGAAGTTATGAAATAATCCTGGGAGGCAAAAAGATATGACATTTAGAAAATCATTTGACTGCTATGATTTCTACGACAGAGCTAAAGTAGGAGAAAAGTGCACCCAGGACGACTGGGACCTTATGAAGATCCCAATGAAGGCAATGGAACTCAAGCAGAAGTACGGGCTTGACTTCAAGGGAGAGTTTATCCCGACAGACAAGGACATGATGGAAAAACTCTTCAAAGCCGGCTTTGAGATGTTACTTGAGTGCGGAATTTACTGTACCGATACCCACAGAATCGTAAAGTACACTGAAGACGAAATCTGGGATGCAATTAACAACGTGCAGAAGGAGTTTGTACTCGGTACAGGCAGGGATGCCGTTAATGTAAGAAAGAGAAGTGTTGGTGACAAGGCAAAACCAATCGTACAGGGCGGGCCTACCGGTTCTCCAATTTCCGAAGACGTGTTTATGCCTGTTCACATGAGCTATGCCCTGGAAAAGGAAGTAGACACGATTGTTAACGGTGTAATGACCTCTGTACGTGGGAAATCACCTATTCCAAAAAGTCCTTATGAGGTCCTTGCTGCAAAGACCGAAACAAGGTTAATTAAGAATGCTTGCGCCATGGCGGGTAGGCCTGGCATGGGTGTCTAGGGCCCAGAGACCTCCCTGTCCGCTCAGGGAAACATTTCCGCTGATTGTACCGGCGGAATGACCTGCACGGACAGCCACGAGGTCTCGCAACTAAACGAACTCAAGATTGATCTTGATGCAATTTCAGTTATTGCTCACTACAAAGGGAACAGCGACATCATTATGGACGAACAGATGCCGATCTTTGGAGGGTATGCAGGCGGAATTGAAGAAACAACAATTGTAGATGTTGCAACCCACATTAACGCTGTTCTCATGAGCAGTGCAAGTTGGCACCTTGACGGCCCTGTCCACATCCGCTGGGGTTCAACCAACACCAGAGAGACACTGATGATTGCAGGTTGGGCATGTGCAACAATTTCCGAATTTACGGACATACTGTCAGGTAACCAGTACTACCCATGTGCAGGACCATGCACTGAGATGTGCCTGCTAGAAGCTTCAGCCCAATCAATTACCGACACCGCTTCAGGCAGAGAAATTCTCTCAGGAGTAGCATCAGCAAAGGGTGTCGTTACCGACAAGACCACAGGTATGGAAGCCAGGATGATGGGAGAAGTAGCAAGGGCAACCGCAGGTGTGGAAATCTCAGAAGTAAATGTAATACTTGACAAGCTTGTATCTCTTTACGAAAAGAATTATGCAAGCGCACCAGCAGGAAAGACCTTCCAGGAATGCTACGACGTAAAGACAGTAACACCAACTGAAGAGTACATGCAGGTCTACGACGGAGCAAGGAAGAAGCTCGAAGACCTGGGACTTGTATTCTAAGCCGAAAGTCCAGAACCTAAAATACATACTGAAGAAAACAAAAAGCCAGCGAGTTTCTCGCTGGCTAATTTTTTTAACAACATCCAGGCGAAACAATTATAAAGACATGTTACAAATGCTAAGGATTTTTTAAAAATTACTGAGTAAATATAATAATTTAGTATTAAAAAATAAGGGGATATTAAAATGGATATCTGGACTTTAATAAACGGACTTATATATCTCCTGGCTTTCGGATTGATGGGCTGGGTCTTACTGGATGCTAGTAAGGTTTCAAAAAGAAGAGGCTGATAGGCATGTCTGAACATGAGTCTGCCAGCTTAGTGAAAACTCTGAGGCCTTTCCATGTATGGGCTCTAGGAGTTGGTATCGTGCTGGTCGGAGAATACATGGGCTGGAACTTTACCGTTGCAAAAGGAGGCGTTCTCGGGTCTTTGCTTGCCATGCTGGTTGCAGGAACAATGTATGTCATAATTTCTCTCTGTGCCAGTGAACTTGGGTCAGCAACCAAACTTGCAGGAGGACCTTATGACTGGGCAAGATTATTTATCGGGCCCGGGGCGGCTGCCAGCGTGGGACTTGCGGTATATATGGAGTACATAGCCCTTGAAGCAGCAGATGCTATTGTTGTTGCATCCATTTCGCAGAGTATCTTCCCGGAGCTACAGGTTTATCCGGTAACTCTGCTTGTTATTGCACTTCTGACTTTCATAAATTACCGTGGCGTTGTTGCAGCATTGACTCTGAACTTTGTTCTAACCATGATCGCTTTCATTGCAATATTGGCCTTCTTCTTTTCAACTGCCTTTGGAATAGGGGATATTCACCCTGAGTACCTTTTACAGGGCGCTCTACCAAACGGCATGATAGGACTCTTTGCAGCTTTACAATTCGGGCCATGGTTCTACTTAGGGATAGAAGGAGCGGCAATGTGCGCAGAAGAGTGCAAACACCCATCAAGGGCAGTGCCTCTTGGACAGCAAGCTGGGATGATTACTCTGCTCATAGGAGCGGCAATGACCCTATACTTATGTTCAGTGCTGATCCCTGCCGATCTACTTGGAGTTTCAGTGTATCCGCTTTTTGAGGCTGCACAGAACAGTGGGGTCTTTATCTTTGTTGCCCTGCTAGGGCTTGGAACATTTCTGACATGTGTTGCCAGTGCAAACGGCTGCGTTTGTGACTCTTCACGCTCCTGGTTTGCTCTCTCAAGAGACAATTACGTGTCATCCGGTTCTCAGCAGTGCATCCGAAGTATAACACTCCATACAGAGCAGTAATCTTCACGGTGCCGGTTGCAATCGGCTTTGCATTCAGTGGCTATCTTGACCAGGTAATTACCTTCTCAATTGTTTCGGGGCTGCTCTGCTACGTGTTGATTCCTTTCTCCCTGATACGCTTCAGGAAACTCTTCCCGGAGACCACAAGTAAAGTCAGACCTTTTGTGGGCCCTCTTCAGCCATATATTGCCTACTTTGCGATTGCAATTGCAATTACGATTCTTTCAACGCTGTTCTGGGGCTACAAGTACAACCTGATCTTCGCCTTTGTATTCTACGGTATTGCGTACTTCTATTTCAGCCACAAACACAAGAAATCAAACATTGAAAATAACTGGGCTGAAATGGGCTGGCCCTTACCCAAAGGCTCGGGAAATAGAAAGATCAAGAAGGAGGCAACTGGCATTGGAGACGAATGATCAGGCACTGGAAAGCAAATATCACAGCAAACTTACCGGAGACACGGCTCTCGTTGTAGGCATGCTTGCTTTGCTCATATGCGTGGAAGGATTTATAGCATACAAGATTCTCTCCGAGACATGGGAGATTGCTTCAGGTTTCTTCTACCTCTACGTAATCTTCATAGGACTGATCGTTTTGATCGAGACTATAGGGTGCCTGAAGGTAAGAGAATCAATCAAAACCCACATGTTCGAGTTCAAATATTATGATTGAGGAGACAGGAGTATGGCAGAAAAGAGCATTATTGCAGAAGTCTTTGACATCTTATTTATCTTCGTGCTTGCCTTTGCCTGTGTGGTAATTCCTACAGAACTCCAGGGAGCAGTACTCGTTTCCTGGGAAGAAGGAGGATCTGGGATAGGCTTTGTCTGGGACCCTGTTGGTTTCTTCAGCCTCTTGCTGGTGATAGTTGCTTTCTTTGTTGTGATTTTATATCACTCAGTAAAGCACTATAAATACTGAAAAAAGAGTACTTAATAGACTAACTGCCTGAAGGAACAATTCAGGCAGACAATCTTTTTTTAAAATTAAGGCAGAATATTATCTATTTCAAGAGTACTTAAGGTTTTCAAGAGTACTTAAGGATTATATTCTACCATATGAGCATGATCTCCCTGAAAAGAGGGAGTTCTTCAGGGAGTAATGGAGGGATTTATTTGTGGATTTATTTGTGGATTTTCGAAAAGGCCCGATCTGGCATACACCCAAGGAATTCCAGGCTCTGAACCATCTTCAGGAAGTACAGCACATCACTCTGGATGTCCTGAACTCCAAGGTTCATATCTCGTTTAAAAAATGTAACGGAGCCCCTTAACTCCTTAGAAGCTTGAGATTCTGGCCTATCTACAATAAAAAATAAAAGCTAATTGTATATATAATTTACTATGATAATTTTGATTTAATGGTTAAAATATAAATAGTTTTTTATTATTGAATAACTCTAGAGAGAAGCATATATATAGTATTTTAAAAAGAGGGAAGGGAAGTAGAGATAAAAACAGAATCGGAACCCACAAAATTTGGAAATAACACTATTATTTTTTATCTGATTAGCTTGTCGAATGCAAAAGCCATATGCCATTCGGAGATACCGTAAAAAATACCAATATTTGCCGATTTTAATTTTTATATGCATCTTGTAATTTAATCGAAACCATTCCTGCAAGATTTCCTAAAAAAAATCCCATCCAATAGGTTACTTCAGAAAAACCCATTTTTGCATTTGCTTCAAAACCCTTTAATTGCCAAGATACAACTAAAGCTACAATCCAAAGAAGAATAAACATTAGTTTCCAGATATTCTTATTCGTTAGACCACCCTTAAAGTTAAGATCGAATACATACTAAAATATGCAATTTGATCTTTGTAGTTATTTGTATTGTTTATATAAACAACTCAATTACTTATACAAATTATACGTGTGTGATCCCATTTTCACAGGCTCTCACAGACATATAAGAAATAAAAAGAAGGCAGTAAAAAGGCAGTAAAAAGGAAGCGAAAGAAGACAGAAGGAAAACGACTCTAAAAATTAGGAAAGAGAAGAGATCAGTTTCTCAAGCTGAATTCTCTCATTGGCAGCATCCTTAAGATGAGCATCGACTTCGGAAATTTTCACAATAATCCGAGCAATGTCTGTATCCGTTTCTCCCGAATCTGCGAGAGCTTCGGAAAGCCCTTCAAGAATCTCGACTCCTAAAAGCCCTTTCTCAACTATCATCTCATCAAGGAGCTTCCGTCCTCTGGAAAAATCTCCAGCAAGAGCCGCAGAAAGTAAATTGTCAATATTTTCATCCCTGCCCAGAGTAACCTCATACACCATTTCTTCAGTAATGACCGAATCGTGTGCAACTAAAGAAGCAAGCTGTAGAGTCTGAACTGCCTTTGCAACATTTCCCTTCGCAGAATAAAGGATTGCATCAAATGCGCCTTCCGAAAGCTGCAACTTTTCAGCACGGCCGATTTTCTCAAGATGGGTTCTCAGAACCGAATCCGGAACATATGTGAAAAAAATTTGAAGGCCTCTTGAGCGAAGCGGAGCAATAAGTTTAGAAGGTTTGGTAGTGGAAAGAATAAACCTGCATGTTGCACTGTACTTTTCCATAATTCGCCTTAGAGCATGCTGTGCGTCAGAATTAAGGGACTCAGCATTGTCAATGTAGATTAACTTGTAATCGGCATCAAGCGAAGCCATTCCAGCATATTCATTGATAATTTCCTTGAAAATATCGATTACACTTTTATAGATTTTCTTTGGGTCATCGGTGCCCAGAAAACGCACGAAACGCTTGTCTCGGACGAGATAGCGCTTTCCCTGGTCAAAAAAATCAGAAGCATTGAAGTATGCAAAATTGTTTTTCCAGGTACGTCCATAGAGCTGTCTGGCAAGAGCAAGAGCTGCTGTCGTTTTTCCGGAATTTTCAGGGCCGTAGAAAATAAGATGGGGAAGGATCCCGGACTGGGCAAGTTCGGAAAGCGTGGCTACAGCATGCTCGTTTCCAAGCATTTCCTTCAGAGTACCTGCCCTGTATTTTAAAGTCCAGAGATCCTGCATACATTCCACCTTAATTTTTGACTCCTAGATACCAATCAACCTCAAAGAACTTTACTTTTCGCTCAATACTTACTCAGTTATACTTGCGGTTCCGTTTTCATCTACGTGCAGAAATTCCTTGATTACTATACCATAAACCGGCCTTGCGATAATCACACCAATTAAGACACCAATGATGGTAGTAATTGCAAAGCCCTTCAAAGTACCAAAGCCCATTACGACCAGAGGGGACAGGGCAATTATGTTTGCAGTGGCTGCCCCTAAAATGATTGTAAAAGCCTTTGTTATCCTGGACTTAAAGACCCTCGTTGGAGGGAGTTTGCCTTCAGCAAGCACCTCGTCTGTGATGATCACAAGGTGGTCAATCCCAGTACCTATGGAAGCTATAACACCTGCAATTGACGCCAGGTCAAGCTGCCATCCTATCAGTGCTGCAACTCCGAGGATCATGATAACTTCACTGGTAGAAGTTCCGACCATAGGTATCAGGATTTCAGACCTTCTGTACTTGAAGTAAACCACGGCTGCCACCCCAATAAGGGAAATCAAACCGATAATCAGAGCTGCACTTTTGAACTGCGCTCCGAGACCTGCATCCACATGTCCAGAACCTACAAGTTCTACATTGACAGGAAGAGCCCCTGCTCGAAGGTGAACCTGAAGTGCTTTAGCTTCGGTTTTTGCAGCATCATCTGTACCCGTGGAAGCTTCCCAGGAATATATAGGGGCATCTCGCAGTTTTTCAGCTGCAGACTGACTCAAAGGAGCTCCATAGATTTCAACTCCATCAAGGTACATCTTCAAGTAATGGGAATCCGGATCATCAATTGCTCCGGTTTCGAGTGCAACTTTCTGGAGTGTCCGAGCCCCATCATCATCCAGGGTGAAAGGAGTATGCCACTGTTCATCATGGAAGCTTGGAACTCCCACACTTACAATTGAATCGCCGTAAAGGACATGTTCGGTTTCATTTCCAGTTGTCTGAATCCGGATCTCAAACTTTCCAGGTTTTTCAGCTATTTCCTTGGCAGTTGCCAGGTCAATGCCTGCAAAATCAATAAGGATGTATTTGTCCCCTACGGTTCTTACAGGAATATCTTTGATACCCAGAGAGTTCAGCTTATCACTGAGGATCTCCTTTGTCAGGTCTCTGGTATCGGTGCTTACTCCTTCTTCGTAAGTTGAAGTCCCATCTTCGTTCTTGTGGATCGAACCTCCAACCTTTTCCAGCAGAGACTCAAGCTTTTGTTCGGTGACTGCAGTCCTGATTTCGTAGACAGTTCCGTCCTCAGTACTCTTGGCAAGTACTTCTGCATCAAGGGCTTTTGATAGGTAAGACTGGATGAGACTCTCCTTACTGGTATCAGAGATAGTTACCTGAGTTGTGCTTCCACTCAGCTTGTCCACGCTTACCGTGCCAAGATACTCAAGCTGAGATGCACTGACAGTCCCAGATGTTGTAAAGGTGACAGATTTATTGGCAGAGCCGCCGACATCAAGGTCATTTTTCGTGATCTCGACAGGGGCTCCAATTATAGGCTCTACAATTCCGCTAACTAATTTTCCGGAATCTACATCTACCTGGACAAGTGCTCCTTCCAGTTGTATCTGGAGCCAGGACCCACCTTCCAGATCAAGTCCAAAATTAAGATTGGAAGTTGTCCCTTTTCCGGGGGTATAGCCTGGGTGAATGGCCACTATAGAGCCAAGAAGGATTATAATAAAGATAATGACTCTTGGATTTTTAAGAAGGCTTTTTTTGTCGCTCATCTGTTATACCTCCCTCTGAATTCGGGTTTCATCGCATACCATCGTAAGATTCCCGTATTCAGGAGCCAGGTATTCATCATGTCTGCAATAAGTCCCGCAATCAGCACAATTGAGATCTGCGAAAGCAGAGAAATCTGTGTGAATGAAGGAATGACCACATAGGAGAAAGTCGAGACTATGTACATGGATGCAAGCGCTGCAAGGGTTGTAGTAGTCATGGTGATACCTGTATGCATAGCCTTGGAAACTTTCTCTTCTACTATGCCCCGGCGTTTAAGTACTCTGTTTGTGAGCAGGATATCACTGTCTACAGAATAACCGATAAGCATAAGCAGAGCCGCAAGTGTTCCCAGGGAAAGTTCAATCCCTGCAACCCTCATGAAAGCAGCTGCAATGACGATATCTGAAAATGCAGAAAGTATCACTGCAAGGGAAGGAACAAAGGTCCTGAAGAGCAGGAATACCACAATTCCCATTCCTATAAAGGAAATAACTAGGGCCTCCAGAGCCTGTACCTGCAGAGTCTTGCCGTAAATCGGCCCAACTTGCTGAATCTGCACATTGGAATAGTTGTGACTCGTAATATCCGTTTCAAGCTGACGCTGCTGCTCATCATCCATGATTCCAAACTGCATGATAACCCTGCTTCCGGTCTGCCGGACATTAGTGATGGGGTAAGACGAATACGTTTTTTCAAGTACAGCAGGGGAATCAGTCGTTTCTATCGAAATCTGAGTGCCGCCCTGGAAATCCATTCCCAGTTTTACCGGCGATCCGCTACTCACAAGAGAAACTAGCAGTATTACCAAAGAAACTGCGAGTATCGCAAGGGGGAGGGCCAGCAACTGGCGGTTGTCGTGATTTTTCACGAAGTTATCTAAAATTTCGGCCAAACCTGTTGCCATAATTTAATACTCCGGATGCGTGTATCTATTTATTTTATTGAACCTATCCGAACAGCTCATTACATCCAGATATATAATCCTGATGTATAATTCAGAACACGAAGTTTATAATCAGGTTTATTGAGAATATTGAATTTACTCTGCTACTCGGGTTCAGGTGATGGGGGATAACGTTCTGGATGTTTTAATATTGTAAATAAGTGTAGATTATAAACAAGTATATTAGAAACAAATTAGTGTTATAAATAAGTTAATTTGTTTTAACTCTGTATTCTCACAGATTATATTAATTCTTCCCCTAGCAATTCTTCTCTATATACCGTTAATTTATTCCACTTAAAATTAACTCTTAAAAATGGTACAGGCTTTAACGTCACAGCTATATATACCAGTTACTGTTCATTAAAAATAATGACAGAAAGACCTTCACTTGATGAGTATTTCCTCGAAATCGCCTTCGTGGTAGGCAAACGGGCTACCTGCCTTCGAAAGAACGTAGGAGCTGTGATCGTTAAGGATAAACGCATTCTCTCAACCGGATATAATGGAGCACCTAGCGGCATGGAACACTGTCTTGAAATCGGATGTATCAGGGATCTGGAAAAGATTCCTTCAGGTACAAGACAGGAAAAGTGCAGGGCAGTGCACGCAGAACAGAATGCAATTATCCAGGCCGCAATTCATGGCGTAAGCATAGCAGGAGCAACCATTTACTGTACACACCAGCCCTGTATCCTTTGCGCGAAAATGCTTATAAACGCGAATATCAAAAGAGTGGTATACGCAACTTTCTATCCAGATAATGATTCACTTGAGTTTTTCAGGGACGCGGGTGTGGAAGTGGAATATATACCTTTTGAGTTAAAAAGCGAGACTTCAAGCGGAAACTGAACTTACAGAATATAAACTACTTCTCCCTTAATTCTTCACTTTTTGGCTCAGGTTCCAGGGAGGAACTTCCTGATTTATTCCTTTCTCTTTTGAAAACAAGCCCCCAAGTCCTTCCCCGCGTTCCGCAGGTACCAGATAACTATAAGAGTGTCAAATAACTATAAGATTTTGATCTTGAAGTGAGAATTTTTTGAAATTGATGCAGCATTAATGTCCCTATAATATTTTGTGTTGCAATCAGAGCAAATCCATTTTCTATCCTTCAATGCCAAATCTGAATTATAATACCCGCAAACACTATAAAGTTTAGAAGAGAGTTCAAACTACCCGATTCTCAGGATAGGTTTACCGAACCATTCTGCTTTGTAGTCTAACTTTGTAACAAAACTGCTCCATGCAGAATCACTTATAGACTGAGCTAAACAATTATTTTTTTGCATCCCTTTAACATCAGAGTTTCCAGAGCAATAGCTTGGTTCTCACTAATAAGTTTAGAAGAGAGGTTGTGCTGGGAATCATTCTTCTGATTGCTGATTTTTTCAGGGAGTTTTGAAAGTTGCAGCTTTACTTTCTCTCGATTTATAGATCCTTTTACGTTTTAACGTACTCTTTTTTGCAGGACTTTCAACCGGATTGAACAGGCTTTTTCTTGGACTTGAATCTGGGAAATCCAGTTTTTTCTCTGAAAAACCTGGTAAATTTGGATCTCACGCTTACTAAGCATGCCAGCAAAGCTTGAGAATTAGCTTATTTCAACTATTCATTAGCAGGTTTTACTTCATGGATTAAAATTCGTTGTAAGAGTAATAGTCTTTAAAAAAATAGATAAGATTTATTAAAAAATAGTTGATGTTGACAGCTTTCATCTCCCACCTGCCATTTTCCGGCTTTTGCCGGAAATTATCGAGGAAGGAGACTTCATGCCTTAGAGTTAAAATCAAAGTTCGAGATATTACTTTGCCCAATATCTAAGATCTGAAGCTTTAACTTCCTTAATTCAATTTTTTATTCAACTTTTTTTGAAGGCAGCGAAGCCCTTTTTTAATAACATCCATTTCTTCGGGACGATACATTTCCTTTATAAAGGTCTTTTCTCCACAGTAGTAATCAAAACCACGAATTACAACTACGGGAGTTCCACCTGCCCCTTCGCCCATCAGAAGGTTTGCGGCACCTGCAAGTTCATCGGCAACTGCTTCCTCTGTAACCTCAAGGACTTTTCCAAAGAGATCTTTTTCTCCAATCCAATGCTTTACAGGTTTTATCTTGTAAATTCCTATGGCAGCACCAGTCTGTCCTATTTTAAAAGCTCTCCCATTTGTGTCTGTGACAATAACACTTAACTTTTTCCCGCTCAACTTTTCGAGCTCCTGCCCGAGCCTTGAAGCACTGGCATCCGGATTTACAGGAGGATAGAGCAAAAATCCATCTTCAATATTTGACTCATCTACTCCTGCGTTTACGCAGGTATGCCCTGCGAGAGTTGTCACAAGCATAAAAGGTTTTTCCACAAGCACCTCCCTGCTCCGGGAAAGTACAGCCTGGATAAACCTCGCATCTTTTCCGTTTCGGGATGCCATCTCAAGTGCTATTTTCCCTGGGGTAATGTCCTCTAGCCTGAAGATCTCCCCTTCAGCTTTAGCAACGACAGTCGAGGCAACGATAACAATGTCCCTGTCCTGAAGTTCCAGATTCTTACAAATGATCGAGGGCAGGTTATCCCCAGTATGTATAAGGGGAATATTCTCAACGGCTATGGCTTCGAATTTCAAGTGTTTTCCTCGGAAGACTTTGAGTTAATAAGAGCAACTGAATATTGTTCAGTTGGATACAGGAAATAAAAGAAATAATCCATTAAATCAACAATTTGCAGCAGTAAAGGCAGTAACCATAAATAAGACCACCGATATACTGGATCTTGCGGCGATGATGAAAGTTACCCCAACTGAGCAAAAGATGATGAGAATAATTTCCTGATGCCGCGCTTTCACTTATTTTTTCGATAGGACTTATTTCTTCAGTTTACATTACTTTCAGTTTAATTGCCAGTTTACACCATTTCTCAACTAATTATTTTCTAAATTTACCTGTTTTCTCAATATATATCTTAAACTAACCGATCCTCCTAAGATATTATATATTTCAATTGACCTTATTTTCAGTCCTATTTTACTGCGGCACTTTTCTCCCGAGCAGAGTTAAGAACTATTAAGATCCTTTATCTGCTTGAAAACCAAATTTCATATAGGTGTTAAACACGAGCCAGTATGAATTGAACGAAATTATAGAGAAAATAAAGAATAAAGTCCCTTTTGAGTTAAAAAACAAAAAACGAAGCCGAATATGGAGTTTAAGAGTTATCGTAAGTAAGCTGTACTACTCCCTGGACTATGAGAACGAACCTCAAGCTACCCGGCAAAAAGTAACTCAGCTTCTTCTTTATCATGGGCAGTTTAGCAAAGAAGAAATAGATAATACCTTTCAAGCAGCAGCAAGTGAAACTACGGATTATTCAATAGAATTTCTTAAACAGCACCCTGAAGTTGCACAGACTGCAGCCCTGAAAAGTAAAGAATTTCCTGAGGAAGGAGAAGGAGAAAGAATTAAGGAAATAAAATATAACCTTCCGCGCTACGGTTGAATTGTATATATTTTTCAACACCGCAAGAAAGAGATAAAAGATGTATGGAAGTAGATAGCCAGATTAATAAGTCGATTATAAGTCGATTATAAGTCGGTTATAAGTCGGTAATAAGTCGATTAATAGAGGAACTGAGAAAAGAAAATTACATACGTTAGTTGTGTGAAAAATATTAATGTTTATGGAAATCCCTAGAATTTATTTTAAAAATATTGCTAGTTTTATAATTAATTGTAGATATACTAATTAGATTAATCCCAAAATGTGTACTTATAAAGCTATATAAATTTCTTAATCAATGAAGATAACCTTATATCTATTGATCGCTAATTTTTATGCTCTCGTTTAATGGAATAATAATAAATGTAGAAATATAATATCTCAAATCTATTAAGATAATTAAGAAAATATGAGAAATTATGGAAAGTACTGGAGATACAAACGGAGAAACTCTTTTTAATTATGAAGAGAATGAAAACGCCAGATACTCCCAGGCAGCTCATGTAACAAAAGTTGGGATGACAGTCAACGTTTTGTTGACAGGTTTTAAATTTGTGACCGGTATTGTTGGAAATAGTTCGGCAATGATTGCTGACGCAGTTCATTCTTTGTCCGACTTCATGACTGACATCGCAGTAATAATAGGTTTAAAGATCTCCAAGAAACCCAGAGACAGCACACACAATTACGGGCATGGAAAAATCGAGACCCTGTCTGCGGCATTTATCGGGCTTGCACTTGCTGTAGTGGCATTTGGAATTTTATGGGGCGGGCTTCAGAAGGTTTTCGCGTTTTTCCAAGGAGAATCACTACCAGCCCCAAATTCGATTGCGCTTATTGCGGCAGTTCTGTCAATTGTATCAAAAGAATGGCTCTATCGTTATACCACAATATATGCCAGGAAGCTTAAGAGCGATGCACTTACTGCAAATGCCTGGCACCACCGTTCGGACGCTTTATCGTCCTTAGGAACCATGATCGGAATAGGAGGTGCCATACTTCTTGGAGGCAAGTGGGTAGTACTCGATCCAATAGCCGCAGTAATATTGAGTTTCTTTATTTTTAAAGTGGCATTTGATATTTCTTACAAAAACCTCAATGAGCTTCTGGAGGCTTCGCTTGATTCGGAAACGTACAGAAATATTGAACGAGTTCTGGATTCTACTGATGGTGTTTTAGGCTTCCATGAGCTAAAAACTCGAAAAATAGGGAATGCCATGGCTGCAGATGTCCATATAGAGGTTGACAGGAATCTGAATATCGTGGACGCACATGAAATATCAACGCAGATAGAAAACAAGCTAAAAGAAATCTGCGGCAGTAATGGTCACTTTTCAATTCATGTCGAACCATGTTCTGATTCCGAGTATCATAAAAAGGGCAGATCCGGAACAGATAATAGAACCAGATCATGAAAATTGAAAATCAGATTCATGGAAAATCTCTTTGTGCTATATCAGAAAAATCAGCAGGAAAAAGTTCAAAAAACAGGCTGCGATTTTCTTTCGCAGTCTGAAATTAAATTTGATGTTGTCTTTTCTCTCGGAAAAACTTACTCAATAGCTATCTTCTTTGCCGGTTCTCCCAGTTGCATTTTCGGCAGCGTTATTGTCAGAACACCATTTTCCATTTTTGCAGTGCTTCCATCTTCCTTAACGCTCGCAGGTAAGCGAACCGCCCTGTAAAATTGTGTATATGCTCTTTCCCGGCGCAGGTATCCTTCTTCCTCAGTCTCTTTTTCCTTCCCAGTCTTTGCACTGATCTCAAGAATGTCTTCTTTAAGGTTAATCTGAACATCCTCTTTATTAATACCAGGCAGGTCGGTAGTGACTACAAGCTTGTCGTCTTCTTCCTTAATATCGATAGCAGGAGTGTATACTTTTCCGCCACCCCATTCTTCCATCGGCATAAAGTCTTCAAACAACTGGTTGAGGCGCTCTTGTGTCCTTCTTATTTCGTCAAAAGGATCCCAGCGTGCAGGTCCCGAAAATGATCTTCTCATAGGCCATCTCATACAAAAAATACCCCCTGAGTTAAAATGATAACACAGATTTTATGTGCTATTCCGAATATATTGAGAAAGGATATATATGTTTTCCTGATTAATTTCACACAAACTTAGTACAAAAAAGAGCCAGAATGATAAAAGAAAAATTTCCGAAAATCCAGAACAGAGGATTTTCTGGAAATCAGGATGCTAAACAAATAAAAGCATCAAATGAAAAACGAGAAAAAGCAGTTATTTAGCCTTCACAAGTATTCCTATGAGATCCGAAGCTTTTACAAGCCCAAGAGAACCTTTTTTAGCCGAATCCTCATCGAAAGCCTCCGCACTATCAGAGTCCGCCTTATCAGTTCTGTAGACTGCAAAAGGAACCGGATCTCTAGCATGAGTTTTTATGGAAATCGGGGTTGGATGATCAGGCAGTACAAGAATTGTAAAAGGCTCGTCTGAAGCTTTAGCATGCTTAAGAATAGGAGACACAATTCGGCTATCGAAATCTTCGACAGCTTTTAACTTTTTGTCAATACTCCCTTCATGTCCGGCTTCATCTGGAGCTTCCACATGGACAAAAACAAGATCCCTGGTTTTCAGGACCTCGATTGCAGCACTGGCTTTTCCTTCATAATTGGTATCCAGATAACCGGTTGCTCCCTGAACTTCAATTACATCCATTCCTGCATAAACTCCAATGCCTTTCAGAAGATCGACTGCCGAAATAACTGCTCCAGTTTTTCCATACAATTCTCGAAATGGCGTAAACTTCGGAGCATATCCCTGGCCCCAGACCCAAATTGAATTTGCAGGATTCTTACCCTCTTCAATTCTTTTCAGGTTAACTGGATGCAGTTCAAGAACGATCATAGATTTTTTGATCAGGTCGGAAAAGAAATCTCCCTCTTTTCCTTCGGGCAGATATTCCTCAATTTTCTTTCCAGTAATATCATGCGGGGGAGTACACTCCGCTTCAGCCCCCAGATTATTTTTGGCGACCAAAAGGTGCCTGTAGCTGATCCCTGGATAAAAGCTCAGTTCTCCATTACCGAGTTCCGCATCAAGGGTTTCGACGAGAATCTTAGCTTCTTCGCTACTGATGTGCCCTGCACTGTAATCTTTTATTCTCCCATGCTCAATAGTCACAAGATTACATCTGAAAGCCACATCATCAGATGCAAGAGCGACACCCATACTGGCAGCCTCCAGAGGAGCCCTACCAGAGTAGTATACTGCTGGATCGTACCCGAGAATAGACATATTTGCGACATCGCTTCCAGCGGGAAGCCCATCAGGTATAGTTTTTGCAAGCCCTATTTTTCCATGGGCTGCAATATAATCCATAGCAGGGGTTTGGGCTGCCTGGAGAATGGTCTTTCCACCCAATTTTTCTATTGGGTAATCAGCCATTCCGTCTCCTATAAGTACAGCATATTTCATTGATTCATCTCTTTCCAACTATCTTAGTCTTTCATCTCGGGAATTAAATATAATATTTTCTACCAGATCCCGATTACTTAGATTTATCGGGTATTTGACAACAGGTTATTCTGCTGATCCGGAGATTAATTTCTAATCCATTTTACACAAACGTTATAATATAGTATCTATATCCTATACAGAACAGGTTCTCAGCATAAAATGTATTAGGTGTCGAAAGAGCCGACATATAGCTTTCTCTACAAAAAACATATTATTGAAAGCAATCTGCAAACCTGCAGGAATTTTGGAGAATTATTAATTCCAATCCAAATAATTAGTGAGGATAACTAAAACTCTTATCAACAGTTTAAGTAAATGGTGCGAGAATAATCAGTTAACGACAAAACGTGATCCGATCATGAAAATTGTAATGAAATTTGGAGGAACTTCCGTTGGGGACGGAAAAAAAATCCGTCATGTTGCCCAGCTTCTGAAGAGGTACCGTGAAGAAGGCAACCAGATCGTGGTAGTAACCTCAGCACTCGGTGGAGTAACCGACGAGCTTCTGGAAAATGCACTCTTTGCCTCAACAAAAGGCAAAGTCGCCCTTGTGAAAGAGTTTAAAACAGAAATTACAAACAAACACCACGAGGCTGTGAAGGATGCCATTGATGACCCCACAGTCGCAAAAGAAGTTATCCAAACACTTGACCTCCGCATTGACGAGCTCGAAAAAGCCCTGGTTGGAATCTGCTATCTTGGTGAGCTTACTTCAAGGTCAATTGACTATATTTGCTCTTACGGAGAACGCCTGGCTGCTCCGATTGTGTCAGGAGCTATCCGTTCCCTTGGAATCGCATCAACTGAATTCACAGGTGGAGAAGCAGGAATTATAACATCATCGGATTACGGAAATGCAAGACCTCTTGAGAAAACTTATGAACTTGTGAATAAGAGGCTTGGATGCAGACTTGAGACACAGATTCTTGTAGTTACGGGATTTATCGGAGAAAACGAGGAAGGAATTATTACCACTCTGGGAAGGAGTGGGTCTGACTTTACAGCTTCCATCCTGGGCGCAGCTTTAAAAGCCGACGAGATCTGGCTCTGGAAAGAAGTAAACGGTATCATGACCACCGATCCGAGAATCGTGCCCGAGGCAAAAACTATCCCGCAAATCTCTTATGCCGAAGCCATGGAACTTTCTTACTTCGGGGCAAATGTACTGCACCCGCGCACGATTGAGCCTGCTATGCGCGAACACATTCCTGTACGTGTCAAGAATACCTTTGAGCCTAAGTTACCTGGCACACTCGTAGTTGCGGAAAAGTTCCAGTGCAAGAATGTAGTAAAAGCCGTAAGCCTAATCAAAAATGTGGCTCTCATAAACATTTCAGGCGCAGAAATGGTAGGAGCGGTCGGGACTGTAGCAAGGCTCTTCGCAGTACTTGCAAAGTCAGGCGTTAATGTTATTATGATCAGCCAGGGCTCGTCCGAATCAAATATCTCTTTCGTGATCAGTGAAGCACATGTGGAAACTGCATTAAAAGCCCTGCACGAAGAGTTCAACCGCGGAATCGTAAAAGAAATCACGTCAGACAAAAATGTCTGCGTAGTTGCAGTCGTGGGTGCAGGTATGGCAGGGACCCCAGGCGTGGCAAAACGGGTCTTCGGAGCACTTGGAAACTCGCTTATTAATATTATCATGATCAGCCAGGGTTCTTCCCAGTACAATATCTCTTTCGTAGTGCGGGAAAACGATGCATTTGCTGCAGTCAAGACCCTGCATGATGAATTCGAATTATATAACGGAAATGAAATTGGAAAACAGCTATAAAGCAGGCAGGGAGGGGCGAAAGATGAGCGAAAAGCACTTAACGTACGCGGATTCAGGCGTAGATATTACAAAGGAAGAAAAAACCGTCAAAACCCTTATCGAAAAATTGAGCTATGTCCGAAAAGGTATAGGAGCTCCCCTTACAGGAATAGGGCATTATGCAGGGCTTCTGGACTTCGGAGAATATGCCCTTGCCCTGACAACTGATGGGGTAGGCTCAAAAGTTCTTATTGCAAACGAAATGCAGCGGTGGAACACGGTAGGTATAGACTGTATCGCAATGAATGTAAATGACCTTCTAGCCATAGGAGCCGAGCCTGTAGCCTTTGTAGATTATCTTGCCCTGGAAAAGCATGAAGAAGGCTTTGCCGCCCAGATTGGAGAAGGGCTGGTAAAGGGCGCGGAAATATCCAGAATGTCCATCGTTGGCGGAGAAACCGCAACCCTGCCAGAGATAATTAAAGGTTTTGACCTTGCAGGTACTTGCCTTGGAATTGTCCGGAAAGACGAGATTGTCGAGGGAGAGAAAGTAAGGGTAGGTGATGTGATTGTAGGTGTCCCAAGCACAGGCGTTCATAGCAACGGCTATACTCTTGTAAGGAAAATCATTGAGGAATCCAAGTACTCTTATCACGACCCCTGTCCCTATGACAATTCAAAAATGATCGGAGATGAGCTCCTAACTCCAACAAGAATTTATATTGAGATTCTTGATGTGCTGAAGGCATGTGAAGTCCATGGACTTGCCCATATAACAGGCAGCGGACTTTTGAAACTGAGAAGAGTAACAAAACTCGGTTTTGATTTTTACGATCCTCTTGAGCCCCAGGATATTTTCAAATTCTTGCAGAAGGAAGGCGGAGTTGAGGATCTTGAAATGTACAGAACCTTCAATATGGGTATGGGTTTTCTTGTTATCTTGCCTGAAAAAGATGCTGCAAAAGCTGCAGAGATTACCGGTGGAAAAATCGTAGGAAAAATTGTAGAAAGCGGGATCAGAGTCAAAGACCTGGTAATAGAGTGAAAATGTATAAGATTCTGTACAAGATATGTACAAGATCTGTACAAGATCCGATTTAGTAATCAATTTAGAGAAAAAACAAAATTTTCTTGGCTCTTTGCTGTTTTGTATGGGTTGAAGATAATTGTTTAGTTAGAAAGTATTCATATCAAATATGAAAACATTAAAATTGAACATTAAAATTGAACATTAAAATTGAACATTAAAATTGAACATTAAAATTGAACATTAAAATTGAACATTAAAATTGAACATTAAAATTGAACATTAAAATTGAACATTAAAATTGAACATTAAAATTGAACATTAAAATTGAACATTAAAATTGAACATTAAAATTGAACATTAAAATTGAACATCAAATTGAACATTAAAATTGAACATCAAATTGAACATCAAAATTGAAGTAGAAAAATATGGTATACAGTAATAGCGAGTCGATAATCGACTTGCAAATATGGTATACAGTAATAGCGAGTCGATAATCGACTTGCAAATATGGTATACAGTAATAGCGAGTCGATAATCGACTTGCTATTGTGTTTATTGCGTTTAATCACTAAGATCATGCACCTGCATCTTTTTCAGTTCGTGTTCCATATCTTCTTTTTTCTTTTTCTTAAAGCGGCTCCTTCCATCTACCCAATCACCTAAAAGCAAAAAAAACAATATGCTGAAAGGTATTATGGCTTCAACGCCTAATCGTGGAGTGCGGATGAAAAAACACCACAAAGCGAAAAGGACTACAAGCAACGGAATAATTCCACCAAGTAGCCAATTTTTGGATTCACTCAGAATATATTGAAATATGAGAATTACTGCTGAAATTAAGGAGCCTAAAAAGATACTCATTTTATTTATCCCTCTTCTCAGAATTATATTTTTCAATGATCAATTTTGCAGTTTCCAGTTCAATTTTGGAATCAACGGCTAAGCCTTTAATAAAAGTTATAAAAGGTTCATCTTGTTTATTTCCACTTAGTTTGATTTTTTGTATTAGTTTATCTAACCGAAGGCGAACGGTAGGATAAGAAACATCGTATATTTTTGCGACTTCTTTCAGAGATCCGGAACTCAAAATAAAATTTTTAATGAACGAGATATCCTCCAATTCCAAATCAAGAATCCATCTCGGTATTTTATCTATATTTAATTTAACCACCTTTTCATATTAATTTTAACATTATTCAATATAACTTTAATATTGTTAAAGTTTTCGGGTTTCGTTGCGAAAAAAATATGAAAGGAATTCATTGAAAGAAGTAAAAGTTTAGGAGCATATGTTATGTCCGTAAATTCCTTTAAATGAAAGCATAATGAAGGAGAAATTAATGGCTCTTCGATATTTTGTGTGAATTTAAATAAATTGCTGAGTTCAAGTAGCCAAGTCAAAAAGAGAAACATTAAGTTTGAATTTGATTTTCAACAACAAGTATTCCTATGTTTTAGATATATTACTTTAATACTAAGAGCCGAATGGAAGTTACCCACTCGAAACAGCGAAGAGCCATTTTTTAGCTCTTCTCTTATTCAGTGTTAAAATAATCTCCAAAATATTATCATGCTAAATAGTATCATGCTAAATAGTATCATGCTAAATTTTAGATTTTATTTTTTCCACATGTCCTCATAGCTAGTTAAAGGTGCCCTAGAACTTTTAGCAGGTTTACTTTTCTTCGCTGAAGTCGTTGCCTTTTTTTCTCCCGTCTCCCTGAGCCGATTAATCTCTTTTATGCTGTCCTCATTGTCTATGCTCAGGACAAAGCTTCCATGGCAGGGCTTTGTATATGGGAAAATGAGAGCATTGCCTTTTGCCCCCATTGCAATGGGTGGTATTCCTATTATATAGTAATTTTTGAAGATTTTATATCCAGGAGATACGTAGTAAACTTCGTCCGAATTTTTTTCAATATACTCTCTTGCCTCCTTGAAGCTTATCCTTTGCAAATGGATTGTATACTTCATTTGCTCAATACAGCTCATATAACGATCTCCCCCATCACCTTATCCAGCTTGTTTTTGAGACGAACAGGATTGTGAACATCCTGTGCGACAATCTTTTCACAATCGAACTCTATAGTTTCAGCCAGAGCCTCAGCGTTCCTGCCAAAGACTACAGAATACATTCTGGCCTGAGAAATGGAGCTCATAGTCGTTGCATAAGTCATTCCGGCATCGTTATGCATAAAGGCGAAGCACATATCGAAATCCGTTATTTTTTCAATAATATCTACTATGGTTTTGTCAAGATCTACCAGCTTTTTTACATAATAACCGTCGGAATCGGAAACTTTCAAAAGCTTGCTTGCGGCAGTTGTCCCGGCAACGGTTACATCAAATCCCAGCTTGGTAAGCTTATGGGAAAGATATAATACAATACTGGTTTGAATCGGAACCTCTGGACATCCCATCATGAGGAGCACTTTTGCGCCGGTCATAACATTTCATCTCTTAGGTATTTTATCTGTAAGATTAAGGTTTACCCTGAATTTTAATCTTTGCAATTAATATTTTGATGGAAATTTTTGAAATCGTGACAGTATTATAGCTTAAGAACTCTTCCCAAAACCGACTACGTTTCCAAAAATTAATAAGGTTTCAGAACTAATTTTCATAATCTGAAAAAAGTTTTATAATTATTCTCCATAATTTAAAGCTTAATTAACGATTCAAAATGTGGGATTCAGAGAAATGTTTTGAGTGTTTGGATCAACTTCAATAATATCTTCCATGCTTTCTATTTCCAATATATCTAAAGTATCAGTTAACTACTAGATAATATTTAATTAGTAAATAATATTCAACCAGTAAATAACATTTAACCGATTAATATTATTAAATTTAAATAAAATTGTTGATACCAGGTTAAAAATTGCTTAGTCGAGACGAGTATACACTAATCTGCAAGCGTTTCAAAAATTATATAGAGAAAAGTATATAAATAATTTATATTAAATTTGGTATTTGTACAGAACTTTCTTGGCATGAAGGTATTGAAAAGACTTTACTCTCTTTTGCACTAAGAAAAAAATAATAAAAGGTACAAAAATGGTATGTTTAAGCGAATATGACTATGAGGTTCTTCTAAAGAACACAACTATTAAAGAATGTGAAAGTTTTATCATCAAAAATTCGGAAGAGGTATACCTTGTACCTGGTGGATACAAAGTAAGAGAACTCATGCTCATGGGTACAGCTGCCCCTGTTGGTTTTTCAGGAAACGATATTATATTTCAGTTCACAAAGCCCTGCTTCGGCTTATTTGTGGTCAAACTGAAAAACGAAACCGAAGAAATAGAGAGACTTAGGAGCCAGTACAAAAAAGATGAAAATATAAAAAAGATTAAATGAAGGATAAAAAGCAATTGTGCCTGTTGTCAGGCATTAATTCCTAAAAATTATATATATGTTTAGTTCTGATTTTTTTGTTTTAAATTTTCTTTTATGGTTTTACCTTTTTTGTACATGCAACCCTGCACTCAAAGAATCCGGCTGAGGGGAGCTCGTGTATTGTGGTTGCAACGATCATGCCTTCTCCAATTTCTTTTACGACCATTATAGGCCTGCCCCTGTCATCTGTTAATATCACATCAGCATCGGCTTCCGTGAAATAACCATCACATCCTACAGGAGGGTCGATATTTTCCACAAGCTTTTGGGCTTCGTGCTTACCTACAAGTTGAGGTGTGCATGAGTTTTCTTCCATTACGTATTTCAGAGAAAAAGAAAGCCATTCATATTCATATTCCGGGACAAGAGGGCTGAAAACAAGAAGAGTCCCTCCTTTTGTCACAAACTTTTCAAGAGAACGTTTACCGCGTTCAAGTCCTGCGCCTGTTTTCGTATACTGTTTATTTGCAAAACCTGTCGGCAAAATCAGAACATTGCAGGCAGGAAGATAAGGAGTACCAAGGGACGTTGAGAGCGCACGAGTGCATTCAAGCCCATATTCCACAAACAGTTTTTCAAAGAGAAGAGGGCAGTCCCAGAGCAAAATTACGTCACTCATGAAAAAGGATAGGAGAATCCCACATATGAATTTATCTATCTTATTGAATATCAAAAAATCAAGAAATTAAGGCTCGATATTGCTCGAGATTCAGTGTTCGAGATTCGTTACTCCAAAAAATCATCGTCTGAAACAGGACTTTTTCCGAACTCAAAAAGAATCATATTAGGATTGGTAGTGACTTTAAAAGAGTAGTTAATTGACTTGAAAACATTGGAATAATATTTTGTAAGAGAGTCACATACTTTTCTATCAGAATAGTCGTGAATAAGTTTCACATATTCTCTGCCCTTTTCCGTGCAAATTTCTATATCACTTCCGATGCTGTCAGTCAGGTAAATTTCTTTAAAAATTATTATATGCTCGGCAAGGGTGAAAGCTGCTGGGGGCTTTCCTGTAATCAACTCAAAATTCCTTCTCAATTCAGCCATGGATGGAAGATCTCCTGAAACAAAAGCCTCGAAAGTATTTCTTTGCACGCTAAGACGCTGGTAATTATGCTGCCTGTAAGTTTTGATAAGATTCTTCCAGAACTCGGGCTTTTTTTGAATTTCCCGGAAAGTACTTTCCATAGACCCGAAGTGTTCCTCAAGCCCGTTAGGAACTTTTTGAAAATCAAGAAACTCAAACCTTTTAAAATAGACCTTTGTTACGTTTGATTTGCAGAATAGACCCTGAACATCAAGTTTCATCTGTTTTGCCAGATAAAGAGCCAGGCTGTGGGCCATAATTTCCCTGAAGCAGGAATTTCCGTTTGAGAGAGTAAGACTTGCAGTTTCCGGTTCAGGACCCTGACTGTACTCCACATCAACCTTAATTTTCCAGCTCATTTTCTCATTGAGCGAATTCATATAACTGACAACATCAGAGATTCGTTTAATTTTATAAGGGTTAATTATCTCATATACGGTAGATTCGTCGATCAATAACCCAGAAGTATTATTAATAAGCCACTCAAGCAGAGTATGATGAACAAGCAGGAATTCTTCTTCCTCAATCAGTCCATTACGATATTCTGCATTCTGTGAGACCTTACCTGAAGAGTTTTCCCCGTTTTCACCGGTTCTTCCATCCAGGGTAAGAGAGGCAGTTTCGATAGTATCCCTTATTGCCGCACTTAAATTTCCATTATTTTTTTCCAGAAAGGGCTTTAATTTATCCACATAACACTGGTCAATAGAGATATTTTTTCGGACTATCAAGCGGATTCCCTCTCCTGCCTTCTTGAGACCGTAAGAAGCTCAAAGTTCTTGATATACTCATGTTTTCATTTTCGTAAACCCGATAATAGATTGTTGCTTATACTTCTTAATATTTTTGCTAGACTTGGAGAGCAAAAAAATGAAGATTGGAATAAAAAAGTGTGAGGAATTTAAAGAGAGAAACAGCTGCATTTGACCAAAAAGCAAAAATGTGTAAAGAAAAGTAAGAAGCTCAACCGGAAGAATAGTAGACTAAAAATTTATTATAAGTAATAGATATGAAATGTAAAATTGTGGTCCCAATGTAGAATCATGGTCCCAATGTAAAATTAGAGTCCCAAGAATCAGGATAACCGGAACGGCTTTAAGGTCTGCATATATTACGTACTCTCATGAATAATGGCACCGAAAGACTTGCTAGAGTTCGCACGATAGCAGACTATCAGTTTGGGAAAGGCATTGGAAAAGAACTTTTTCCGGATGACTCAACGTTCCAGTTATCCAGGACAAAAAGAGTACGTCAGGTCTTACATTCTGGAAAACGTATGGCTACAGCAAGAGCAAAGGATGGGTTTTTTACCCTCAGTATTGAAGGAGCTTCCATTGTCCACAGGCTTTTGCCAGGAAAGAAGCTCAGGGTCGTTATCTCAGAAGAAGCCGCTCCTTTTGTGGAGAAAGGTAAAACCGCTTTTATAAAACACGTAGTTGAAATTGATCCTGAATTGAGGGCCGGAGAAGAAGTACTTGTCACAGATGAGACTGACAAGCTGCTTGCAACAGGACAACTGCTTCTGTCTCCTGCAGAGATCCTGGTTCTTAACAGTGGGGCAGCTGTGGATGTAAGAGCAGGAGTGGCTTCGAAAAAAGGAAAGTGAATCAAGAGACTTAGAAAGACTTATGAGATATAAAAGAGACATTGGAAAAGAGAAAAAATGTTAAGTATTATTCTAAATATCGAAGCTTTTTAAATTTCACACAAATTTACATATAGTTAAATATGATATAAAACGCTACTTATATTGTTCAAATATTCTTATAATGAGCGGATAAAATGAATAAGAATATATCATAGATAGTAATTTTTGAATGAATGACATTCAGAAAAACGTATTTTAAAAGAAGCTTTAATCCTAAAGTCCAAATATTAAAGAAATAAAGTTTCGACAAATAAAAATTTCAAGAAATAAAGTTCCAAGAATAAAGTTTCGAGAAATGAAAATTTCAAGAAATAAAGTTTCAAGAATACTGTTTCAAGAAATAAAGCCAAAAGATAACAGTTTCCCGGAGAGTGAGCAATATTTCAGAGTCAGAAGAGGTTCTAAAATACTTCCTGGTTCCAGATAACACCAGAATCGAAGCAAACAGAATTACAGTCGAGGGAGACGTTATTGTCGGCAATCACTCTAATATTGAATACAGCATAATCGGCGATACTGTTATTATGGGAGAAGGGGTAGCCATCTCAGGGGATATTGCGGCAAGTAATGATCTCAGAATTGATATGTGGTCAAAACTGGGTAACAGAGTAGAAGTCGGCGGAAATGCCTACCTGGGAGAATTTGTAACCATTGACGGGAAACTGCTCGTACAGGGAGACCTGGACGTAGGAAAAGAAGTTAAAATTCAAGGAGGTTTCGAAGCCAAGGGATGGATAGTGGTGAGGAATCCGATCCCTGTAATTATCTTCCTATTTCTTTACATAAAGGAAATGATGCGCCTTGGAAAAGGCGAAGAAATTGAAAAAGCCGTAGAAGAACTTTTTGATGATTCTGAGGACATACAGAGCTTTGAAGGAAAAGAACCCGCTGAAAAAGTACTGATTATACCAGCCGGCTCAAAGCTTTCCCATGAAACTATTGAGGTCGACGGGGAAGCCTCTATTGGGAAAAACTGCCTGTTAACAGGAAATATTCGGGCACAGACTGTCACTACAGGGGAAAAACTGACCATTAAGGGAAGCATTTACTCAGAAGGCAAGATCTTCATCGGTGAAAATTGCACTGTCTATGGCAATCTCTATTCAAAAGGAGATGTGCAGATTGGCAGGAACAGTCGAGTTTTTGGAGGAGTAAATGCCAACTCGGTCTTATTGCTTGAAAAAGCAAGGGTTGATGGCACAATAAAAGCCCCTTCAGGGGTATCTTTCTTAAGAGACGCTGCAGAAATGCCTGTTCTTGCAGAAGTCAATGCTTTAGGGAAATTAATTATGAGTGAAACTTATAAATTGCCCGAAAATGCCCCTAAGGGAGAAACTGAAAATGAACCTCGGGATAAAAACGAAAAAAATTCTCAGGATGAGCCCGCAAAGCCCCTGAATGTGATGGAAATTGATTCACCTGTCAAGCTGAATGCAAAAAAAGCCAGTAATATTTTTGGACCTGGTAAAAAAAGAAAAACTGCCAGAACAAAGGCCCTGGAAAGAACTAGACGCTTCACAGGAGCCAGGACTTACAAAAAGGAACATAAGTCCGAAGAGTAATCTGAGAGTGATTAATCTCGGAGAGTGATTAATCCAACTCGAGCCCTTTCGTATGTTTTTTACGCCCAGAAAACCCGGAATTTCCTCTGATCAGACTTTCTGCCGAATTTTCGCCCGAATTTTCGCTCAAGATATGGCAAATCTGATCCCTAAAGGAAGTGATCTAATGCTTTGGGGAGAAAGAACTGCGGAAAAAATGTCTTGGAAAAAATTTCTTTTTTGAGAAGGAGCAGTAACATTCATAGGGAATCAGGGAATTATCTGGGTTTCGGAGATGACAGAGCAGAACTCAACTCTGAAATCTAATTGTAAACTTTTTGAACCCTCAAAAGAAAATGCTCTCAAAAATCTTAATATCTTAATAATACATTCATTTTGAGCTATTCGATCTCCAGATTTAGATATAACTCGAAAATAACCAGAAGTAATTCAAAAACCCAGAAGTAATTCAAAAACCCAGAAGTAATTCAAAAACCCAAAAGTAATTCAAAATAACCAGAAGTAATGCAAAATAACTACAAATAGTTCAAAATAACCAGAAGTCATTCAAAATATTCCAGACTTTACTCGTTAAACTTTCCGATCAGTTTAAAGGAACAAATTTCATGAAGGGATCCAATTGACAGAAAATTTCATAGGACCTGAAAATTTACAGGTTACAGAGCCTGAGAATTTACAGGCAAAATACGATTCAATTATAGAAAAAGATTCAAAATACGTAATGCAGACTTATGGGCGTCAGCCCCTTGTACTTTCAGAAGGAAAGGGAGCGGTTGTCCGGGATATTTACGGAAAAGAGTATATTGACTGTGTAGCAGGAATTGCAGTAAACAATGTTGGGCACTGCCACCCAGCTGTTGTCAGGGCAATCCAGGCCCAGGCTGAGAAGCTGTTGCACGTTTCTAACCTGTATTACACTGAGATTCAGGCTGAACTTGCGGAAGCCCTGGTTTCGGTTACAGGAATGGAACGCGTTTTTTTCTGTAATTCAGGGACAGAAGCCGTAGAGGCTTCGATGAAACTGGCCCGTATGGCTTCCGGAAAAAGTGCCTTTATAGCTGCTGAACACTCCTTCCACGGAAGGACTATAGGGGCACTCAGCGTAACCCACAAGAGCATGTACAGGGACCCTTTCATGCCGCCTGTGAGTTCCGAGACTACTTTTGTCCCGTACTCCGATGCTGATGCTATCAGGAAGGCTATTTCAGAAAACACGGCAGCCGTGATCCTTGAGCCCATTCAGGGAGAAGGCGGAGTTAATATCCCGGATCCCGGATACCTTAAAGAAGTCAGGGAAATCTGTGATGAAACCGGAACTTTCCTTATCTTTGATGAAGTGCAAACAGGATTTGGAAGGACAGGTACATGGTTCTGTAAAGATCAGTTCGGCGTAGAACCAGATATCATGAGCATGGCAAAAGCAATTGGAGGAGGCTTTCCAATGGGTGCTATTGCGGCAAGAGACGGACTAAGCTTTGGGCGCGGACAGCATGCTTCTACCTTCGGAGGCGGGCCGCTTGCCTGTGCAGCTGCACTCGCTTCAATAGAGGCAATCAGGGAAGAAGGACTCCTTAAGCGCTCAAAAGAAAACGGGGCTTATTTCATGGGAAAGCTCAGGAATATGGAAAGGGAAGATGTTGTAGAAGTCCGTGGAAAAGGGCTCATGATAGGAGTCGAGATAAACCATCCCTGCAGTGATTTCGTGGACTTTGCAAGGGAACATGGAGTGCTTGTAAATTGCACATCGGACTCAGTGCTCCGTCTGGTTCCCCCACTTGTGATTACAAAAGAACAGATAGATAAGGTAGTTGATGTTCTTGAGCAGGCCTGAACTGATAAAAAAAGAAATCTTTGATATTGCAGAGTACGTTCCAGGGAAATCAATTGAAGAAATCGCTTCTGCCTATGGACTTGGCCCGGCTTCAATTATCAAACTCGGCTCAAACGAAAACCCACTAGGGCCTTCTCCAAGAGCTGTTCAGGCCCTGATGGACACCGCTCCATTCGCAAACATTTACCCCTCAGCAGACGCGATTGAACTCAGGGAGGCACTCGCGAAATACACAGGCTTTCCGGTTTCAAACCTCATAGCCTCAGGGCCAGGAATGGACGGGTTACTTGACGGGCTTTGCAGGCTGGTTATCGAAAAAGGGGACGAAGTCATTGTCCCTACTCCTACTTTTGCCTATTACGAACTTCCGGCACGTGCATGCGGAGGAAAGCCTGTCTTTGTCAGGAGAAGCCAGGACTTCTCAATAGATCCTGAAAAGCTTCTGGAAGCCGCATCCAGCAAGACAAAGATAATCTTCCTCTGTTCCCCCAATAACCCCTCAGGCAATCTCCTTCCCGAAAAGGATCTTAGGAAAGTCCTTGAAAATACAAGGGCTCTTGTGTTCGTTGACGAGGCATACGTCGAGTTTGCAGACAGGAACCTTGCAGAACTTGTAAGAGAATACGATAATCTTGTTGTGGGCAGAACCTTTTCCAAGGTATTTGGGCTCGCAGGCTTGCGCCTGGGCTATGGGATTATGCCCGAATGGCTGGCAAAAGAGTATATAAGAGCAGCAACTCCGTTTTCAGTAAGTCTTCCAGCGTTAAAAGCAGGAATAGCTGCCCTTTCAGACGTTGAACACCGCAAAAAAAGCGTAGAAATCGCAAGAGAAGGCAGGAAATACCTGAAAGAAAGAATTCCTTTTAAGGTCTATCCTTCCCAGGCAAACTTCGTACTTGTGGACGTTGCCCCTTTAAAATCAAAAGCCGTTACACAGAGTCTCATGAAAAAGGGAATTATTGTACGTTCCTGTGACTCTTTCAGGGATGCTGGAGATACACTTATAAGAGTAACAGCCGGTACTCTGAAACAGAATGAAAAAGTTGTCAGGGCTTTTGAAACTGCAAAGAAAGAGGTTTAAAAGCCTCTGTTTCTTTATTTTAAGCTCAATTTTTATGTTGAGTTATATTTTATGTTAAGATCTGTTTCTGCTTTACTCTGTTTTCTGCTCTACTCTATTTTCTGCTTTACTCTGTTTTCTGCTTTACTCTGTTTTCTGCTTTACTCTGTTTTCTGCTTTACTCTGTTTTCTGCTTTACTCTGTTTTCTGCTTTACTCTGTTTTCTACTTCAATCCACACATAGAAAATTGATTTCAAACATGTATCTCTTCGATTTCTAGAATTTTCATCAACGGGTAATTCAATTCAGGGTCATATTCCATTCCGACTTTTATCCTTGAGGGGCCGTATCTTACAGTGATTTTTACTTTAAGCATAGGCCCCTGAAGTTCAGAATAACCGAATTCGTCATTCAGCTTGCTTTTCAACATATCTCTGTCGATTTTTACGGAAATTTCTTCCACGTAGGGCTGAACTGAAATACTTTTCTGGATAGCCTGCTCAAGACTTGAAACAGTATTTAAATTTACAGGAGAGCCCGTAAATTGGTGGTAAAGGGCTCCGAGTTTTATTCCTGCCTCAAAGATTGCGTTATCTCTGTCAGTTACTTTTTCTTGGACCAAACAAATCACTTCCTTTTTGGAATTCATTAATGGATGTTTCGGACAAATTGGTTTTACTGTTTTTCTTTCCCGATTCTCAGTTCTTTATTTCGATATTCCTTACTACCCAGGTTGCTTAATACAGGGATCTTGAAAAAAGGAGAAAAGATGTACATCAACATCAGAATAAAAGGCAGAATCGAGAAAATTCGCATATATTCGATATTATACAGGTAGAGAAGCATAGTTATCCCAAAAATGGAAGCTATAAAAGCGAGAACCCTGACATTCTTGATCTTCGGATAATTTACCGAACTCACCATAAGAATAGAGAGACAAAGGGTAAGTGCTAGAAGGAAGTCTATCTTGACAAAGTCTTCGCTTAACAACATATATGTAACAAGCATAACGCAGCCTGCAGTTATGGGAAGGCCCTCAAATCCAGTTTTACTAGGAGCCATAGAATTGAAACGTGCGAGCCTGAGCACACCACAGATAGCGTAGAAAACCGGAAATACCGCAACAAGAGGGTCTGGATCTCCTACGAGAGGGTTTATTTTCCCAAACTGCAAGTATATAAGAAGAGCAGGAGCCACCCCAAAAGAAACTGCATCTGCCAGGGAATCAAGTTGTTCCCCGAGTTCTCCTCCTTTAAATCGCCTGGCAATGTACCCATCCGCTCCATCTGCAATTGCTGCGATAAGAAGTAAGATCAAAGCCAGAACAAATCCATTCTGAGCAGCCGTTTGAGATGTGGCAGTCTGGACTGTAGCCTGAGCAGCTACTGCAATTGAGCTGATTCCGCAGATAAGGTTCAAAAGAGAGACCAGGTCCGGGAGTCTTAACATTTGAAATACGTTCATGTTCAAAAGTCCCTGTCATTTTTTATTGTTGCTATAATGGTCTTGCCTGCAAGTACCCGCTCTCCTTTCCGTACTATAATCTCAAAGTTATTGGGGATTGTTACGTCAACTCTGGATCCAAGGCGAATCATCCCAATGCGCTGTCCCTGCTCGATGTTATCATCTACTCGAGAATAAGAGACTATTCGCCTGGCAATTGTGCCTGCAATCTGCATGACACTAACATCCCCATACTTACTGTGGATAATAAACTCGTTTCTTTCGTTTCTTTCAGAATCTTTACAGAAAGCGGGAAGATATCCACCTTTCTTGTAAGTTATTTCTCTGATCTTTCCCGAAATAGGAGCTCTATTTACATGTACATTCTGGAGAAACATGAAAATACAGATTTTCCGGTCTCGAATGTCTATAACAGTGCCATCGGCCGGGGAAACCATATAAGTGTCCGAAACTTCAACCTTTCTTTCGGGGTCTCTGAAAAAAAGAACCATAAAGAAAGTCAGTGCCATTGCCATGTAAGCAACGTGGTTTAAATGAGAGCTGTTTATTGCTCTGGAGAGTATTGCAAACAATGCAGTAATAGACACAGCTGTAAAAAGCCAGGGTTCCGAACCTTTTGCAAGCATTTGTCTTAATCCCCCTCGGGCCTGCGCAGAAGAGATTTCAATTCTTTAGAAAGAATGACCCAGAGGCCATCAATCATTCCGAACAGTTCTGGCAGAATCCGAAGTACTGCATATGAAATTATAAAGAGGGCAATGCCTGAACCCGCCTTTGCGATATAGTTATGCGCAATTATAAAGCTGTCAGCCCCAAACCATTGCTCTCCATAAGCAACTACTACGAAAATGTCCCGGATAAGATTAAGTACATAGATCACGGGCACTGACACAATAAACGCCATAACCAGGCGACTAAGGGGAGCTCTCACTGCACCTATAAGCCCCATAAAGAGAGCAATACTTTCAATCGCCGTACAGGCGAGAATGATTTCTACTGTATACCCATTAAGTGATATCATATTCCAGGCTTTCATGTACGCAGGGATCTCTAAATAATGAAGAACCCAGAGAACTTGAGAAGTAACCCCTCCTATAATCCAGGTATTCAGAAAGGCGAAATTCGCAAACGGGAAATAAACAAGAGCTCCGAGTGCACTGGCACTTGTAAGCATCGAGGTTATGTCAAGGGAATCAGCCTCACCCTGAGATGAAAATTTTGAGTGCAGCACTTCTCTATTATTTATTATCCTTAGAGGACCTTTTCTGTACTCTAGAAACATGATGTATGCTACAAGTAGACAAAACAGAGCTACTACTATTGTTAAGAGCACATTGGCATAGTCCATAATTTCGAGATAATGAAGAGGCTGATAACTCCAGTGGATGGAAAATACACCCCATCCAATCCCTCCAACAAGTTTACGAACCCGAGAGGTTCTGGGGATGACGGATGACGCAACCATTAACCCGACTGCGAGCCAGAGTATACTTTCTATCATTTTTTACGCACCTTTTTTGCCAGAGGTAAAGTTTAGTTTTGAATATTATATTTCTTATTCTGAAAGCTCAGAAAGCCTCGGGCAAGTTATGAAGTTTCCGGAAAGCGACAAATGAACTTGTCTAAATAATTAATAAATATTTAAATAAGTTTCCAATAAGTCAAATTAGTTCATAATCGTTAGTATTTAGGAATTCAAAGCTTATGGATTTTACTTTTCATATTGATAAAGAGATGTAGAATTATTACTTTTACTATTACTTTCTATATTAATAAGGAGATGTAGAATTATTACTTTTATTATTACTTTTTATATTAATAAGGAGATGTAGAATTATTACCTCTATCATTACTTTCTATATTGATAAAGAAACATAGAATTATTACTTTTATCATTACTTTCTATATTGATAAAGAAACATAGAATTATTACTTTTATCATTACTTTTTATATTGATAAAGAGACATAGAATTATTACCTCTATCATTACTTTCTATATTGATAAAGAAACATAGAATTATTACCTCTAGATGTCAAGATCCCACGATACCGAGTAATTGAGCCTGCAAATAAGAAATATATTCCTATTATAGAAGAATAACGTTACAAACAAATCATTACATACATTTTATAGAAGAATAACGTTACAAACAAAGCATTACATACATTTTCTCGTTTGTATAAAAACATAGAGATTGAAGAGATTCAGGAACAGAAAATTTTTGTTTCGATAAAAGGGAAACATTTAAGAGAAGCAACCACATAAGGGATTTTTCTGCTTGACAGGAACTTGACTTACAATGTCAAAATTGAAATAAGATGAAGAATTTCTACGTTATGTATAATAATAATATTATTTCATTCTGGCGTTCCTGCCGGGAAAGCTAATTCAGAAGGGATTGGTGGCGGAAAAAGAGATCTCCTGGAAAGGAAATACGAAGGCGTTTTATGAAACCCAAAACTCCTAGTTTAACCGTTGATACCGTAATCCTCTTTAAAAACCGGCTTGTGCTTGTGAAGAGAAAAAATCCCCCATATAAGGGAAAATTTGCCCTTCCTGGCGGCTTCGTAGAAATCGGGGAAACTACAGAAAAAGCAGCAGTAAGGGAAGCTTTTGAGGAAACAGGCCTTTCTGTAGAGCTTATCAAACTTGTAGGAGTCTATTCCGATCCCGACCGTGACCCCAGAGGTCATACGGTTTCAGTATGTTACCTTGCAAAGGGTTCCGGAGAGCTGAAATCCGGATCTGATGCAGACTCCGCCGATCTTTTCGAGCTTGATTCTATTCCTGAACTGGCTTTTGACCACAATAAAATTATAAACGATGCAAAAAGTGATATTAATGCAATTCTGCCCCAAATGTAAAAGTATGATGTTTCCTAAAAACGGGAACTACGAGTGTAGAAAATGCGGGAACATAATACCTATAAAAAGTGATGAAAAAAGCTTTGTCTCCAAAGACAAGATCGATGACCATGAGATAGTAGTTCTGGAAGGTGAGCAGACTTCAGGCCTGCCGACAACAAGTGCAAAATGCCCAGAATGTGGGAATAATACTGCAGCCTGGTGGCTCAGACAACTTAGATCTGCCGATGAATCCGAAACTCGCTTCTTCAAGTGTACGAAATGCGGATTTACCTGGAGAGAATACGACTAAGATTTAATTGCCCTTCTATTCCCCCTCGAAGAGTACATTTCCCGGAAAAACAGCTTCATCAGGAGCTTCCTTTCTGCTTCACGCAGAACCTGAAGCCACCCTGAATTCTGACCAAGATTTATATAGTTATCAGGAGTTTGAATCTAATGGTTTTTCTGACTCCAAAACCCTGTTTGGTCAAATTCTGATAGTTAATTTTTTTAAAGATGAGCTGGAATTTAGGAATCTGTAAAGAAATTTATATATCTCAAGGGTAATAAAGAGTTTAGATTTAAATTTATTATTGGAGAAAAAATATGTTTAAGGCAGCAATTAATGCAGAGCTTCTGAAAGACGCGGTTGCCGCACTAGCTGTAATTGTAGATGAGGTCAGATTCAAAATAAACCCTGAAGGTATTTCGGTAAAAGCCGTTGATCCTGCCAATGTTGCAATGGGAATTTTCGAGCTTGGATCATCTGCTTTCGACGAGTATAACGCTGATGAATGTGAAATCGGAGTCGACCTGAACAAGATTACAGACCTACTGGGAATTGCGGATAAGAATGACACAGTCCGGATGGAACTTGAGGAAGAAAATCACAAACTCCTGATTGATGTCGGAGGGCTGTCTTATACACTTTCTCTTCTCGATCCTTCTACGATTCGAGCAGAACCAAGAGTTCCACAACTCGAATTGCCTGCCAAAGTAGTCCTTAACGGTGCAGACCTCAGACGTGCTGTTAAAGCTGCCGAAAAAATAAGTGACCATATGCTTATGGGAGTTTCGGACGATACATTCTATATGGAAGCAAAAGGCGATACCGATCAGGTCCGTCTCGAAATGGGTAGGGATCAGCTAATCGATCTGAAAGCAGGCGAAGCATGTTCTCTGTTCTCTCTGGATTATCTGACCGATATAGTTAAACCCACAAACAAAGTCAATGAAGTTACTCTCTCCCTTGGAAAAGACTTCCCAATACTCATAGATTTCGAAATTGCGAATGGTTCAGGAAGGATTTCTTACCTCCTGGCTCCAAGAATTGAGTCGGACTGAAATGGACGAGGAACATATTGCTCTTTACCCATTTGCTTCAGAAGTATCTGCTTATGTAGAAAGCCTTAGAGTCTCGTTAGAGAGTTTGCTTAATTCTCCAGCCTTTCGGAGATCTCGAGTTCGCGGGATGGAAAGAGTAATGCAATCCATCGAAGGAGAGATTGAAAAAACGCTCATAAAAGATGAAAGCTGGCTTCTTTCCGAAACTCTATCTTATCCTTTTGCTCAAATTCTGGTCGCTTGTGTAGATGACCAGTTATTCACCAAGCGATACGCACTTAAAGAAGCAGAAGCAGCCTCAAAATGGCTCGAAAAAGAAAGTACTGATTTTTTGCTTGAATTTGGGGAGGATTTTGGAATTCAAGCAGAAGCCGAAGAGTTAAAGTTCAGTATGCATTTTGCAGACTACATACGCTTTTCCTCCTCAATAAGGGAACCAGTCTGGAAATTAACAAATCGGCAGCTTAGATCCGGAATGGTCGTAGTTACGAAAAAAGACTTTGTAAGACTTCTTCAAGAAGCAATCAAAGAAAGAATAGAAAAATCATTTCCCATCCCCAAAATCCCTTCTGAAGTATCAAGTTTCTGCGCGCCTTATGTTGCTGAAATAAAAGATAAATTTGAGGTCCACAAGAAAAAATTCGGAACAACGGACTTTGGTGTAGTGGAACCAGACCTCTTTCCTCCCTGTATATCCCATGCCCTTGCAAACGTACAGGGTGGAGTAAATCTTGCCCATTCTATGCGCTTTGCCATGACCTCCTTCCTGCTCAGTGTGGGAATGTCAGTAGATGAAATTCTTAACCTTTTCAATGTATCTCCTGATTTTGACGCTGAAGTAACCCTTTATCAGATAGAACATATCGCAGGCGCAACAGGAAACGTATACAAACCTCCTGCATGTGACACCATGAGAACCTATGGGAACTGCATAGGTAAAGACCGATTGTGTGAAAAAATCAGTCATCCTCTGGCATACTACGAGAAGAAAATATATCTGAAAAATAAAGAAAAGGAAATGGAAAAAGAGAAGGAAGAAGAAAAGAAAAAACAAGAAGAAAAGGAAGAGGAAAAGGAAAAACAAGAAGAAAAAGGGAAGAAAATAAAAGAGGGAAAGAAAACAAGAAAAAGGAAACAAAAGAAGAGAAGAGAAGTAAAGGAAAAACAGGAATAAAATGAAAGAATACAATAACTGAGTACATCGCTGAAAAATCAGCAATAATCTAAGTATTCATTCATCTAATGGTCTTTGGTGGAAATCCCATAAAATGTAAAAAAGTAAAAATCAGAGAGATAATAAATATAAAAGTTATAATTATATAAAATTTATATAAATCAGTCTCTTTTAACTAGTTATTAACTTCACTGCTACAAGATCAATATCCTTTAAGACTAGCATCAAATTCTTTTGTGAGTCACGCATTTGATTGCACTTATGGTATTTCCTGAAGTTTTCGTGTAACCTGCATCGGAAGCTTTTAATGCCGCTAGATTCTATTTGTAAAAAAATAATATTTGACAATACTGAGTATTTTTCGGATTATGGGGGGAAAAGCTACTATTTTTGCAGTTCCGAATGCAAACAGAAATTCGATGCTCTAGAAAAAAGTGTAATTCGACTCAAACGGAATCTTAGTGAGAAAGAAAGAATTTCCTTTGGAAAGTTAAAAAAGGACATTATAAAACCAGGCATATGTACTCTTTGCGGAGCCTGCGCAGCAAGTTGAGAATATATAACGATAAAGCATGACGCACCAAAACTGGTAGGCCCCTGTAAAGCCTGCGGAGTCTGCTACTACCAGTGTACGAGAACCATTACCACAGAAGAGGTACTTATAGGGAGTTTCCGCTTCGCATATGCAGCAAGATCTGCTATTCCCGAAATAAAGGGACAGGATGGAGGAGTTGTGACATCTCTACTCTTGTATGCCCTTGATGAAGGGTTAATTGACTCTGCTGTAGTTACTACCCGCTAAAAAGAAGAGCCCTGGAAACCTGTACCAGTAGTTACAAGGAAAAGGGAAGAGATCCTTGAGAGTAGCGGCAGTATCTATTCTCATTCAATGACGCTTGAAGCTCTTATGAGCGCAATTAAACAGGGAATGAACAGTGTTGCGTTCGTAGGGACAAGCTGTAATATTGATGCAGTCACTAAAATGCAGAAAAGTTCCTATGGATTTCTACATCTCTTTATGAGAGCAAAGGTTCTCAAACTCGGGCTCTTTTGTATGGATACCTTCTCCTATGAGGGAATTAAAGCAGTACTGGAAAGTTATGGAATTACGCTGGAAAATGTAGATGCCATGAAAACTCGGAAAGGGAAGTTTGAGGTTACTCTGAAAGACGGAAAACAACAAATCTTCGACCTCAACGAATTTGATGAATATAGGAGCTCATCCTGTCGTTTCTGTACGGATCTTACTGCCGAAAACTCAGATCTCTCTTTTGGCGAAGTTGGCAGCCCAAGAGGCTGGACTACAGTCCTTACCGGTTCAGCCCTGGGAGACGAAATATTCAATGGAGCCGTAGACAACGGTTACATTGAAGCACGACACCTTACCGACGACGAACTTGAAAGAGTACTCAACTGGCAAAAATGAAAAAAGTCCAGATGTATGACCTCAACAGAAGGCAAAAAAAGTAACGACCTTAAAGACATATTCGGCAGCCAGTAAAAACTTACTCGCTGCCACCACAACTTCAAAAATTCCTTTTGTCTTATAAGATAGCATTCCTTAGCAAATTGAATAAAGAGCTTATCTTGACCATAATTCAGCCCTCTTGAGTGAACGAAGTGAGCGAAAAGGGCACCGTCCTCCCGAGACGAGACTCGGGTGAAGGAACTCGGGTGAAGGAACTCGAGAGCGGCAACTGATGCAGGAGGATGATGAATATATATTTATCCCATTAATCTATTTATATTATGCAGCAACCAACGGCATTTATTCAGGATTATTCTATTTTTGAGGGACTTTTATGATCACAAAAGAAGATGTAGAACATATCGGCTGGCTTGCTCGCATTGATATTAGCGAACAGGAAACAGTTGAACATATGGAAAAACTTAATTCAGTGCTGGGGTATTTCGGACAGCTTGACGAGTTGCCGACTGAAGATGTAGCTCCCACTTACCACGTGGCTGAGATTCATAACGTGTTCAGGGATGATGTGGAAGAAGAATGTCTCCCGCAGGAAGTTGTTCTTGAAAACACCGAACACAAACAGGATGGAGCCTTCAGAGTTCCGAAGATAGGCTGAGGAGGATTTTTAATGGCAAAGTGGATGAGTGTTGCACAAGTAAAAGAGAAAATTAAGGAAAGCTCAGCCGAGGAAGTAACAGCTCAGTATCTCGAGACTATAGGAAAGAGCAAAGTTAATGGTTATATAACGGTCTCTGAAAAAGCTCTTGAGCAGGCGAAGAAAATTGATGCTGAGGGGCACGATGGCCCTCTTGCAGGTGTACCAATTGCAATAAAAGATAATATTTCCGTAGTTGGACTGCCAAACAGTTGCGGTTCTAAAATCCTTGAGAACTATGTTCCGCCATTCAATGCTCATGTTATTGAAAAGCTTCTCGCTGCAGGTGCCGTGATTCTAGGAAAGACCAACATGGATGAGTTTGCAATGGGTTCCTCTACGGAAACCAGCTATTTTGGACCGACTGCAAACCCCTGGGACCTTGAAAGAGTACCGGGTGGGTCTTCCGGTGGCAGTGCAGCAGTTGTTGCAGCAGGAGAAGCTCCTTTTGCCCTTGGTTCTGACACAGGAGGTTCTGTACGCTGCCCTGCAGCTTTCTGTGGGGTTGTTGGACTTAAACCGACATATGGATCCGTTTCCAGATATGGAGTAGTGGCTTATGCAAACTCTCTTGAACAGGTCGGACCTCTTGCAAACAATGTGACAGATATTGCAGTGCTGATGGATGTTATAGCCGGTTATGACCGTAAGGATTCCACTTCAATTGACAGTAAAACCGAATACCAGAAAGCTCTTATCGAAGATGTAAAAGGGCTTAAAATCGGGGTTCCAAAAGAGTTTTTCGGAGAAGGTATTCATCCAGATGTTGAAAAAGCCGTCTGGAACGCCATACACAAATGCGAAGATCTCGGAGCGTCCTGGGAAGAGGTTTCTATGCCTCATATAAAGTATGCTCTTGCTTCTTATTATATCATTGCAATGAGTGAAGCATCCTCAAACCTTGCAAGATTTGACGGAACACGTTATGGTTATAGAGCAAGCGGTGAAAACTGGCATGCTATGGTTTCAAAGACGAGAGCTGAGGGCTTTGGGACAGAAGTGAAAAGAAGAATTCTCCTGGGAACCTATGCCCTTTCAGCAGGATATCACGACAAGTATTATTTAAAAGCCCTGAAGGTCAGAACTCTTGTTAAGCAGGACTTTGACAAGGCTCTCTCAAAAGTTGATGTGCTTATGGCTCCAACTATGCCAAACCCTGCTTTTAAAATAGGAGAAAAGATTGAAGATCCTCTTACCCTTTATCTCTCGGATGTGAATACCTGCCCGATCAATCTTGCAGGCGTACCCTCACTTTCCGTGCCCTGCGGTTTCACTGACGGTCTTCCAATAGGGCTTCAGATAATGGGCAAGCCATTTGATGAGCCTGCTGTGCTGCGTGCAGCATATACTTTCGAGCAAAATACTGATTATCACACAAAGAGACCTCCGGAGGTGGCATAAATGGTTTATGAAAATCCTGACGGAGTACGAATCGGGCTTGAGATCCATATCCAGCTTAATAAACTTAAGACCAAGATGTTTTGCGGCTGCTCTACAGACTACCACAATGCAGCCCCAAACACTCACACCTGTCCAATCTGTCTGGGCCTTCCGGGAACACTTCCGGTTCTTAACAAAAAAGTAGTAGAAGCTGCAATTAAAGTAGGGCTTGCCCTTGAAGGAGAGATTGCAGAAGAGACACAGTTCCACAGGAAGAACTATTTCTATCCTGATCTTCCCAAAGGTTTTCAGATTACGCAGTATGATTTCCCAATTGTAAGCAATGGAAAAGTCGTAATTGAAGGAGAAGACGGAGAACATGTGGTAGGGATTACAAGAGCCCACATGGAAGAAGACCCAGGCAAACTTGTGCACATCGGAAGTATAGAGAATTCAAAAGGTGTCCTTATTGATTATAACAGATCAGGCGTGCCTCTGATTGAGACTGTTACAGAACCTGATATGCGCAGCCCCAAAGAAGCTAGAAGGTTCCTTGATAAGTTCAGGAATATCCTTGAGTATCTGGATGTTTTTGACGGCAACCTTGAAGGAGCAATGCGTGTGGATGCAAACGTTTCAGTCCACTGGGGTACCCGTGTTGAGGTTAAGAACATCTCCTCGCATAAAGGAGTTGAAAAAGCTCTTCTCTATGAGATTATGCGCCAGAAGAATGTAATCCGGCGTGGAGGAAAAGTCTCACAGGAGACTCGACATTACGACGAAGGCAGGGGCGTAACGCTTTCAATGCGGACAAAAGAAGAAGCTGAAGACTATCGTTACTTCCGCGAACCCGACCTTATGCCTATGCGCATTACCGATTGGATTCCTGCAATTAAGGAGACTCTACCTGAACTTCCGGACGCAAAACGTGCTCGCTTCATAGAGCAGTACGGAATTACGGATATGCATGCAAAGTCTCTTACGTCAAAGATTATGCTCGCCGACTTCTATGAAAACGTCTGTGCAAAAGGAGTTGATCCAAAGATTGCAGCTACCTGGACGGCTGATGTCTTCCTTGGAGAATTAAATTACCGTGACCTTGAAATCTCTTCTTATGACGGGGAGAAAATAGGTTTTATCCACGCAAAAGACCCAGGGATAAAGAATTCCATTAAGGTTTCAGATATGGTAGAACTGGTTAACCTTTTTGCCGAAGGTAAAATCAGTGACAGGGCTGCCGTTGAAGTCATTCGAACTATGCTGGATGCTGCGGAGGAAAAGACCCCGTCCCAGATTATCGAAGAAAAGGGCCTTTTCAAAGCCGAAGACGACCTGGTGACTAAAGCAATTGCTGAAACAATCGCCGAAAATGAAGCTGCAGTACAGGACTATCTTGGAGGCACGGAGAAATCCCTGAACTTCCTTGTGGGACAGGTCATGAAAAAGACAAAAGGTACGGCAGACGCAAAAACTGCACGCGAACTGATAATTAAAGAACTGAAAGGGTAACCCTAGAGGGTTCACCTTTTTATTACATTTTAGTTTAGTTTGCATTTATTAATAAAGTATTCAGTTGTTTTCAGAAACTGGGATTATTCTAACTCTTATTCTAACTCTTATTCTAACTCTTATTCTAAGATTCTAACTCTTATTCTAACTCTTATTCTAACTCTTATTCTAAGATTCTAACTCTTATTCTAAGATTCTAACTCTTATTCTAAGATTCTAACTCTTATTCTAAGATTCTAACTCTTATTCTAAGATTCTAACTCTTATTCTAAGATTCTAACTCTTATTCTAACTCTTATTCTAACTCTTATTCTAAGATTCTAACTCTTATTCTAACTCTTATTCTAACTCTTATTCTAAGATTCTAACTCTTAATTCCAATATATTCTTTAAAATGGGTTCTTTTCTAAATGCGTATTAACTCAATCCTGAATTAATAAATCTCAGGCCTCCGATCTTCGATGATGGAACCAGTTTGCCTGATCTCTTTTATCTTTTCAAGATCAATTTCCCCTATTAGAGCACACTCTTCACTTCCGGCTTCTGCCAGAATACGACCCCATCCGTCGGCAATAAAAGATCTGCCAGGATAAGTTGAGAACCTATCGTTTCCCGCTCTGTTACAGGCGATATGTGGCAGTTGGTTTTCAATTGCTCGAGAAAGGGACATAATACGCCATGGATAGATATAAAAATCAGGCATATCTGAAGCCGAAACCAGAAGATCTGCTCCTTCGAGAGCAAGTTTCCGGGAAACTTCCGGATACCGGATTTCGTTACATACCATAAGCCCCATGGAGAGGTCATACTTTTTCAGCCGAATAGGATGTATATCTTCTCCAAGTGCAAAATATTCTTTCTCAAGACCGTAAAGCTGAGTTTTTCGGTGGATACCAACTAGCTTTCCGGACTCAATGCAGAACCCCAGGTTGAACTGAGGAGGGATGTTCATTTCACTGTTGAATTCTGCACCTACTCTTTGTTCTATCATCGAGCCTGCAAGGATACATTCGTATTCCTTTGAAAAATCACATAAGGCTCCAATGGTAGGACCTGAAGCAGTTTCAGCTACTTCAGCTATGTGGTCATAACAGAAACCAGTAGAGAAAACTTCCGGAAATGCAAGTAATTCAGCTTCTTTCGAAACCGCTTCTTCTGCCAGGGAGAGGGCACGCTCAAGATTTTCCTTTTTTGAGCAAAGGGAGATATTCATCTGGATACAGGCAGCTTTCATGGTTGTCACTCTTTCATTGCACGAAGTATAAGTTATTTTACTTCATAAAGTTACTCCATTTCATAGTTAGATGGAGTTCCAGTACAAGCTGAAAGAAACCTGAAAAGAAACCAAATAAGGCTTTACAGGCGAAGTATATGAAAGAATGTTAAAGAAGGACTGTTAAAGAAAGACTGCTAAAGAAGGACTGTTAATGAAGATTGCTAAGAGAGATTACTAGAAAGAAACAGTGGGAAATTTCAACCGGAAAAGACAGAAGAGAACAGGCAAATCGGATATATCAGTAAATTATTCAATCTGTTTTTCTGGTCTCGTTGACTAAGCATCCTCGTTTTTTAAGTAAATTAGCTTATGGAGGAAATCAATATTAGTTAGAACTTCTCCGGCTTTTTACAGATTTGTACAGGGATTGGAGGTTTTGCTGATTTATGGGAGTCGTTTTTGTTTGGTTTTTAAAGGGTGTTCTACTGGAGGCTTTTTTTGAATTTTTTCATGATCTAACAGATCGAGACTTTTATAGGGTTAATAAAGGGATCAAAACTTTTTAAGGTATTATTACAGATTGTTTCCGAAAAGTTTTTTGGCCTGCCCAACCACGTGTCTTTTTCCGGTTTATTTCTAGAATTCAGATTTTTGTTGATCGGACAACCCCGAGGCTTTCCATAATTTCCATTTCCGCTGGAGTGATAAACATGCCGTTGCTTAACAAAAACCCATGCAAAACGGGTTTGAGAGAAGTCTCCTGGGTTGCGTCTTTCATTTCTGAAACTCCTTTTGTTTGGTTGTAGTCCATTATTTGAGACATAAACTACGGAAATAGATTACCGTGTTGTAATATAAATAAGTTTCTGTTACATGAAGTAAAATTAGTTTAGAAAAGTTAATAGCCTGTTAGATAACATATATCTCCAATCCTTGAGAAAGACACCAAAACCAACAAGAAAAACACTTTCATTTCCAGTCAAACTTCATTTAACCAAAAATTTTTTAACCGTTTTTCAGAACAAAATTGGTTCTTCGCTACTTCGAGTGGGTAACTTACATTTAGTTCCAAAATGTTGAAGTCACATATATCAAATATATAACCAGTTGTTGCTGAAAATCACATTCAAGCTTGATATTTTACTATCTGGTCTGAATACCTTCTAACTAAGCAATTATTTTCAATCCATAAAAAACAGTGAAGAGTTGTTTAATCCTAAATTCTATTCTAACCTGCCTCAACCTTACAGTTTAATCTTCTCCAAACTCGCAGTCAACTCTCTTTTTCCTCTCAAACTCATTCTTCACTTCAGCCGAAACTCTGTTAAAAGGACATCCAAAATAGATACAACGGCAACACTCATACCTCCATATCGTTAACAAGAAAATCGAAATAGAAACAAGGTAAGCACCCAATAGAAACGGTTCTTTCAAAAGCCAGGGAACAGGAAAGAGAAGCACAACCAGAAACCCAAGAATAGTAACGGCAAGATCGAATTTTCCCGGAGGATACGGCCTGGATCTGAAATGCTTCGGCCAACCCCAATTCATCATGCATCTCACTTTTTTTTCACTCATTACATAGTAAGGGCAATGGGTGCAGAAAAAACGCTGTTCCAAGACATAAAAATGAAAGAAAACTAAGAAAATATAGGCAAGTACCCACCCTGTTGAGTAAATACCAATTGCAAGTCCCGCCAAAAATAGAAGAAATAAGGTTACGAAGTACCAGTAGAGAAAGTCCTTAAATTCATGTTGTATTTTAAGTGAAGAATATCTGTTTGAGCCTGATATCCGAAATTCATTTCCAGAAAGATCAAAGTTATCTGAGAGATTACCTCTATTTTTAAAATTTTTTTGTATTTTTGCTGGCACCCGATTCATAGGACACTCAAAGTTAATACACTTTACACACTCATATCGATGGGCTGTCAGAAAGAACAGTACCCATGCAACAATATAAGCTCCTAGAAGTAGATGGTCACTGATAAGCCAGTAAACCGGAAAAAGGAATACGGGCAAAGCCCCAAGAACAGTAATAATCTTTTCAAAAAGACTGAGAGGTCCGGGACGATCTTTAAAAATTTTTGGTACTCCAGAAAGCATCATGCACTTTACCCAGCCTTTGCTCTGGATATAGTAAAAACAATGAGTACATGCGAACCTGAATTCGATAACCAGGAAGAAAAAAAGGGCTATTCCTATGTAAACCGCTACCCATTTAATCGAATCCCTAATGATTGCGATTGAACCGATCAGGAAAGGTATCACGTTTAAGAAATTCCAGTAGAGACGGTCTTTAATAGAATGTTCCGTTTTGAGAGGAAGAGAAATGCCTGAAGAGGACATGAGAAGTTTTTGGGAAAGGAAAAGGTATAAAGGTTTGGATTTTACGATGTTTACTGGAAAGCAACCTTTTGTGGAAGAGTAATTTTTGAAATAGAATCAAGATTACGTGAAAAGATACAAAATGATAAACTATAAAAAGACACATACTCAAAGTTCTAAGTAGGACTAACATATTTTTTGAGTGATCTAATGGCAGTTCCAGATTATCAATCCTTAATGCTTCCTTTGCTTAAATATGCAGGAGATGGAGAAGAGCATAAAATTCGCAATGCTATTGAGCATCTTGCAGAAGAGTTAAGATTAAGCGAAGAAGAAAGAAGAGAACTTTTGCCAAGTGGCCAGCAAGCTGTATTTAATAACCGAATTGGATGGGCATGTACTTACCTGAAAAAAGCTGGCTTGCTTGATTCTGGAAGAAAAGGATATTTTTCCATTACCCAGAGAGGCCTGTATGTCCTTAAAGAAAATCCTGCATCTATTGATGTTAATTTTTTGAAACAATACAAAGAATTTAATGCTTTTTATAACAGAGACAAGCCTACTTTAATCGATAAATCAGAAATTCCAAAAATAGAAAGGAAAAAAGACCTGGATCCTGAAGAGTTCCTTGAAATAGCATATCAGGAGCTGCACAACGAACTCGTTTCAGAAGTTATCTCTATCATAAAAAAATGTTCAGCCAGCTTCTTTGAATCACTTGTTGTTGATATTTTGACAAAAATGGGATATGGAGGCTCAAGAGCAGATGCAGGAAAAGCAGTTGGTAGAAGTCACGATGGTGGGATCGATGGAATCATAAAGGAAGATAGGCTTGGACTTGATGTAATTTATATTCAGGCAAAACGCTGGGAAGGTACCGTCCCAAGACCTGAAATCCAGAAATTTGCAGGTGCTCTGATAGGAAAGAAAGCAAAGAAAGGAGTCTTTATAACAACCTCTACTTTTTCAAGAGAAGCTATTGAATATGCCAATTTCACAGGGAACATTGTGTTGATTAATGGAGAAACACTTGCAAGACTAATGATTGAGTATGATGTGGGAGTTTCAAAAGTAAAGTCTTACGATGTTAAAAAGATTGACACTGATTATTTTGACAATGGATTAAAGTAACTATATTTTTATTTTTTTATTTGGTTACTGAATAAGTCCATCCCAAAACTAATTTTACCTCAAATTAGTAAAGTTTCAAAACTATTTTTGTGATCAAAAAACAATTGATTATTCGGAATATGGGATTCAAATAAGTAATTTTGAGTTTTGGAACCAGTTATTCAATAAATACATATACTTGAAGCCACAATAATAGTTAGAAATCGAACTAAAAGAGTGAAACATGCAAATGTAAATATATCAAAAAAGAGATACTAGTTATTAATGTAAACTTTGATGGGGGAGATTCCAGAAGAAAATATAATTTTTTGAATGAGATTTCCCAATTTGAGAATAAAGTTGCCTTTTAAGAGAATTTTAAATTGATTTAGGATAAATAAGGAAATCGAAATAACACAAATGTATTAACCTGCGCTTGCAGGAGAAAAGATATATATCTATATTCAGGTGATATAAAACCGATTCTAATCTGCTTAATTTATAAAAATAAGTTTAGAAATTAGAATCAAAGACCGAAAACCCAGACATTAGCCTGGGAGGACGTCGTGTGATAAGTCATGAAGAACATGCTTAAAACTACAATTTTGCTTGCCACCCTTACAGGCCTCATGGTTCTGATAGGAAGCCACTGGGGTACGGGCGGAATGATTATTGCGTTCCTGTTTGCAATAATTATGAATCTTGGAAGTTACTGGTACAGCGACAAAATAGTACTCAAAATGTACAGGGCAAAGGAAGTTTCACCTGCGGAAGCTCCGAACCTGCACAGGATCGTCGATGGACTGGCTATGAAAGCAGGAATCCCAAAGCCCAAAGTGTATATCGTAGAATCCGGAATGCCAAATGCCTTTGCAACCGGAAGAAACCCAGAGCATGCGGCTGTGGCTGCTACAACAGGAATACTTCAGCTACTATCTTATGAAGAAATGGAAGGCGTGCTGGCACACGAGCTTGCACATGTGAAGAACAGAGACACCCTGATAAGTGCCATAGCTGCAACCCTTGCAGGTGTTATCACAATGCTTGCTCACTGGGCACAATGGGCTGCAATTTTCAGCGGCTTCGGCGGCAGTAGAGATGATGATAATGGAGGAATCATAGGCCTCATCGCGATGGCAATTCTAGCGCCTATCGCTGCAACTTTGATTCAGCTTGCAATCTCAAGGTCAAGAGAATATGCAGCTGATGCAGAAGGAGCCAGCATATCCAGAAAACCCTGGGCTCTTGCCAGTGCCCTTGAAAAACTCGAATATGGGAACTCTCACTACAGTCCGAGAGTTTCAGACGTGCAGGCAAAGGAAAGCAGCGCCCACATGTTTATTGTTAATCCATTAAAAGGAGGAGCAATCCAGTCTCTCTTTAGCACTCACCCAGCAACCGATGAAAGGGTAAGGCGCCTTAGGGCAATGAGGGTCTGAGAATATTTCTCAGACCTTTATTTTTAATTCTTTTATCCAGGATTTTTTTAGTTTTCCAAGTGTTTAATTTTGATCCATTTATTCAGAGATTGTTTTATCCGGATTTTAATTCAGTTTATATCCAACTGCTTATTTTTCTTTAAATTTTATTTGATCTCTTTTCCGTATTTTTTGTCCGGAATTTTCATATCCTTTTTTTGCCCGATATTTTTTTAAATCGTGCATGATATATGCTATCAATATACATAGTGAGATTTTAAGTTATATTTTAGAGAAAGAACTTATAAAAGAAAGTGGTGAGTAAAGAAAAAAGAATAAATAACTACCTATGTAGAATATTGTACCATATTTAGCTATGGGAAAATGTATCCGAAAAATCCCAAAAATTAGAGACATTGGTCAAAGTGCCGGATTTGAGATATTTCGGATCAGGATATCAATTGTGCATACCCTATCTTGATTTTATCGGGGAATTTTCAATGGAAGACAGATTTGAAATTGGCAGAATTGTCAGGGCAAAAACGATCTCTGATGCATGGTATCGCGGGCTTAACATTATCCAAAATCACGGACAGGTTATTACGGATGAAAGAGGAAGCCAGATCAGGGAATTTATGGACTTGATGATCATAATTGAAAATCCCTACACTGACAGAATCCCGCATGAGACTGCCTGGAATGAAGAAAGACTTGAAGAGTATGCAAAACAACTGATCTCAGGGGAAAATACACAGGACTTTGAATACACATACGGGCAGCGCCTTCGGGACTGGAATGGAAAGGTAGATCAGATAGATTATGTGATCGAAAAGCTGCAGAAAAATCCTACTTCCAGACGAGCAATCGCAGTTACCTGGATTCCTCCGGTAGATACAAAAGTTAATGAAGTCCCCTGTATGATGCTCGACGACTTTAAAATAAGAGATGGAGAGATACACCTCACAACTCTCTTCAGAAGCCACGACTTTGGGGGAGCCTATCCGGCAAACCTCTATGGGCTCTCGAAACTCCTAAAGTATGTGGCTGATAGGGTGGGAACAGAACCCGGAACAATCACAACTATCAGTATCTCAGCACATATCTATGAGCACGACTGGGATATGGTAGAGAACATCGTAAAAGGGGTGAACTGAGTTTTAAACTAAGTTCTAAACTAAGTTCTAAGTTCTAAACTAAGTTCTAAGTTCTAAAATGAGTTTTAAACTAAGTTCTAAGTTCTAAAATGAGTTCTAAAATGAGTTTTAAACTAAGTTTTAAACTAAGTTATGAATCATACTCGAAATATTCAATTTTGTTGTTATTAGCAGCGTTGTAAAAAAGTTATTCAGAAGCTAGAAGTAAGCACCTGAATCTCATGAAAAATCCAATAAGAAACAGAAGAGATCTGGTACACATGCGTGTTTCTATTGACAAATCCTCGATCAAAGGGAAAGTCTTTGCTCCACCTTCAAAAAGTTACACTCACAGAGCTGTAACTCTGGCAGCTCTTTCAAAAGAATCAACCGTCAGGCGTCCCCTGATTTCAGCTGATACTCTTGCCACGGTCCGGGCTTCCGAGATGTTTGGGGCCTCGGTTGAGAGGAACGAAGACAGGCTTATTATTCACGGAATTAATGGAAAACCAAATGTCCCTGATGACATAATTGATGCTGCAAATTCGGGGACAACTCTTCGATTTATGACTGCAGTAGCAGCACTTACTGATGGGATTACAGTGCTTACCGGAGACACCTCCCTTCGTACCCGGCCAAACGGGCCTCTTCTTGAAGTTCTCAATCAATTGGGAGTAAAAGCCTGCTCCACTCGAGGAAACGAGAGAGCTCCACTTGTCGTTAAAGGCGGACTTAAAGGACAAGATGTGAGTATTGACGGTTCTATCAGTTCTCAGTTTATCTCGGCTCTTTTAATAACCTGCCCGCTTGCCGAAAACAGTACCACCCTTTCTATTACAGGAAAACTTAAGTCACGACCTTATGTGGACGTAACCCTTGAAATGCTTGAACTTGCAGGCATTAAAGTTCATGTAGATGACAGTAATGGTACCAGATTCATAATCCCGGGAAAACAGAAGTATGATTTCAAAGATTATACTGTTCCCGGAGACTTTTCCTCTGCATCCTACCTCCTTGCAGCCGCAGCTATGATAAGCGGATCTGAGGTTACAGTCAAAAACCTCTTTCCTTCAAAACAGGGAGATAAGGTAATCATTGAAATCCTGAGACAGATGGGAGCAGATATTACCTGGGATAAAAAAGCAGGCAATGTGACCGTCAGGGGAGGAAGACAATTAAAAGCTACAACTTTTGACGCCGGGGCAACCCCTGACCTTGTCCCTACCGTTGCTGTCCTGGCCGCAGTTGCTGAAGGGACTAGCAGGATTGTAAATGCCGAGCATGTCAGATATAAGGAAACGGACCGCTTGCAAGCCCTTGCAACCGAACTTCCGAAGCTTGGGGTAGACCTAAAAGAAGAAAGAGATAGTCTGACCATTACCGGCGGAAAACTGCATGGAGCATCAGTGCATGGCTGGGATGACCATAGAATAGTTATGGCTCTTTCAATAGCAGGAATGTTTGCAGGAAATACAACAGTTGACACAACAGAAGCTGTATCGATTTCTTACCCGGACTTCTTTAAAGATATGCGCAGCCTTGGAGCAAAAATTGAGGATATTTCGGAAGAATAAATTGAAAATACAATAAAGATTTCTAAGTGCAGATTAGAAGAAGATTAGAAGAAGATTAGAAGAAGATTAGATGAAGACCAGATGCAGATTTAATATAAGTTTGATAACTGATAGTAAAAGGTATCCTCAGAATTTAAATGTTTTCTTGTTAATATATTCTTATTAACGTTTTCTTTTTAATACATTCTTTTTAATAATTATTGATATTTTTTAATATGTTTTAATATGTTTTAATGTATTTTAATGTGTTTTAATGTGTTTTAATATGTTTTGATATTTTCTTTTTGATTGACCTCCAATAGGTCAAAAAATCAGTTTCTTCCTAAGTGAATCCAAAGTGAAACCCAGGAATGATAAGAAATGACATAGTACTTATACAAAATATTCCATATTTGAGTATATGGAAATGAGGTGTAGGTGTGGAGATACTTGCATAAGGCCTATTTCGGAAGCGCTAAAAGACATTGAGTTATTCTATAAACCATGCAAAGATTGCAAAACAGAAAAAATAAAGAAATTCTCTCCTCTAGCAGAACAAATTAACTTAGATGAAATAGATAACGATTTTGGAAGTTGTAAATGCGGTAAGAGGCATCTTGATATTGTAATGTCTCACGTGCTAAAAATAATGATCAATGAAGGAATAAAAGACAAAAAAGCTAATTTAAGGAACTCATGTATACCTCTTGTGACTCCTGGTTATCTAACTGATTCTGTTCCCTATTTACCTAAGGGTTCTTTAGTAATATTATCTGATAAAGTGGATAAAAAATGTGCTGAAAGAATTATAACGGAAGTTAGGGAAGTTAGAGGAGTTTTAAAGGGAGATATAAGAAAAACTGTGGGTATAAAAGATTCGGATTCAAATCCTCATGTATATGAACTTCTTGCTGGATGCGATCTGAGATGTGATATTGTACAGACTCCTTATGGTGCTTTAGGAATATACAAATATCAGCGTGAAATTCACATAGAGTTCCCACAGGTAAAATCGCCCAAAATAGAGATACTTGAAAAAGCTTTGAAAGATTATGATAAGCCTACTGTTCTTGATTGTACATGTGGCCCTGGGACTTTAGGAATCGCATGCCTTAAAGCCAACGCGCAAAAAGTTGTTTTCAATGACATATGGAGCCCTGCAATAGAAATTACTTTGATTAATTTAGAAGCTAATGGGTTTCCAGTCAAATTTTCAGGTAGTGAAAAAGGATTAATAGCATCTGGAGACAAATTTGAAGTTTATAATATGGATGTAAGAGAATTAACGAATTATTTAGATGAAAAATTTGATATTTGTATTATAGACACATTTCCTGGTGTGGATACAATAGAATTTGTTGAAGCTGGAGAAAAATTAGGCAAAAAAGTTGTTGTGGTTTGAGGGAGAATTATATGAGCTTATAACGGTAGAAATATTGTTTGATAGCCCTATCAATAAAAGGTGGAAACCATTATCCAATGCTTGAATTTGTAACCCTCGTAGCTGACAATCCCTTTTTTTAGCCGGAATATCCATTATATCAGTAAAACAATGAAAAAGACCTTTTTTCCTCAAGAAATCATAATTCCGGAAAAACAGTAAAGAAAAACCAGTATAGAAAAAAAGACAAAAAGTAGACCTTCTGGCCTACTCTGTTTTAGTATGTTCATTTATTGAGTTTACTTTGCTGGAATGACGAGGGATCTCTCACCAGCAGGCACGAACTCTCTCATGGCACCGCGGCCGAACTCTCTCCTGGGCTCAGCGAAGTTGAAGGGCAGGAGGTCGTCAGCGAAGCAGACCTTGATGAGTGGGTTGACGGTGAATGCGTCTCCGCGACCTGAGTGGGCTGCCTGAGCGATACCTGCGTATCCACCCTGGTGACCGACGTTCATTGCATAGTTGGGGTAGTTTGGACCACGGAGTTCGTCTGGGAGACCTTCGTCGCCCTGGTAGGACAGAACATTTGTGGCACCACACTGATCCTGCAGGTCGAAACCGAAGAATCCGAGTCTGCCCCATGCTTCCTTGTGCAGGTACATGGAGAGGTACCAGCCAGATAGACCGGCGTTTGCGTTTGCGGTTGCAAGTGAGCAGGCAACACCGGCTGCGGCTGCGAGCACAGTTGCTCTCTGGGATCCACCGAAGTGGTCTTCAAGGGCAGTTGGGAACTTCTCGTAGGTCTCGATACCGTAGAGTGTGGACTCGGTTGCGATGTCCTTTACGACGTCGAGGCTTGCCTTTACCTTGTTGTCCTTGCCGACGTTTGCAGCGCCATTGTACTTGTCGTTGATGTAGTCAACGTCGTAGTACACGTTGTTGTCAAGGATATCATCAGTGTATGCAGCTGTTGCATACTGTGTGAATCCGACACCACCGGACATGTAAGATCCGAGCCAGATCTGGTCGTAGAGCATACAGCCTGCACCGACGACTTCAAGAGCGATCTTTGCTGGGTCTTTGGAGACACGGCTTGTCTGGATGATATCTGACAGGTGACCGAAGGAAAGTCCACCGGGCTCGTTAGGTCCACGTGCACGCCTTGCTGGGAGCATTTCACCCATGGAAACAGCAGCTGCGTGTTTTGCAGCAAAGGAAAGGTCAGCGACGGCTGCTTCACCAGCACACATTGCGTATGCGGAGATGAAAGACATACCGATCTGCATGGCTGCCCACCTTGTGGTCTGAGCACCATCTGTTGTTCTGGAGACAATTGTTGGGATGTGGATTGCCTGCCAGGATGTCTTGCCGATGGAAGCCTTAATCTGAGCTGCCTGTTCTTCTGAGAACTCCTTGTTGATGTCAATAAGGTACTGCTTGTCGATTTCGTCTGCAAGGGCGTCGTCACCTGTGAAGACTTTCACGTAACAATCGTCAACAAGAGCAGGGTGGGTTTCGACCATCATTTCCTGAACCACTGCTGCACCGGGCATGGCGTGGTTAAGGACTTCAAGGTAGTGGTTGATGGTTTCAGGAGTGACTTCCTTACCCAGCCTCTTCTCAAGGGTCTCGTGAGCCATGTCAAGACCGACAACACAGGTCCTCCTGATGTCATCCCACATCTGCTGCATTGCAGCGTTGTTGACGTAGTGCAGGTCATCAGGCTCTGCAACAATGTCAGTGCCGGAGATGGTGTAAGGAGTAATTGCACGCTGACCAAGAGGAGCACCGGAGTGCATCATTGGGTTGTAGAATGAAATACCTCTCTTCTCAGCAATTTCCTTACCGGCTTTAATCATTTCGACCTTTCTGGGGTCCTGCTCAGGGCCTAACCTCAGGAACTTTTCAGTCTTGCCGGTGATGTCACCACCAGTCTGCTTGTTTGCACCAAATTCCTGTGCGAACTTGACTTCCATATCCTTTTTAAATTTTGAGAAAATGTCTGCTGCCATTGTGGTCACCTCATTTTGGCTGGAAACCGAATTTTGTCCTCTGATCGAATATCCTGTGTACCCATTCAACGACTTCTTTGTCGTCTCTGAAGGCTACGTTGTCCACACGGTAAATGGTAGTCCTCTTTGCAGCTTCTTCACTGGACATTGGCTTGCCGAGATCTACTTTCCTGTCGAGTGGGATTGCAACCTGATCCTTGTCCATTATGATAGTACCGTTTTCAAGTCTTCTCCTGTCGAGCATGTCGAACATTACACCGTCTTCCTGGAGACGGACAGAGTGACCGTGCACAGTTGCACCACGCACACCTGCGAGTGCATGGTCAGTGATTTCGGTTTCCATCTGAACCTTTGCGCACTGTTCCATATCCCTTTCACGGGCTTCAACGATCTGACGGCCTGAAAGGGTACCTGGGTCTACACCTCTGAAGTTGATTGCTGCAAAATAGGATCTGAAATATGGGGTTGCAGGCGCGTTGTACATTGAGTCAGCAAACTGAATGTACCTTACTCTGTCTCCTGCTGCTGCACCGGGTGTAGGTACAACGTTTTCACGGGTCGAACATGCAGGCTCTCCCATCTCTGCAAGTGGTGGGTGGGTGCTTGGATAGTCGCTTCCTGGGGCACGGTGCCCGAGAACTGCGGTTAAGTCTTCGTCTGAAATTTCCCTGAGTTTCTCAAGTTTTCCAGACATGTGTTTTCTTCTGTTAGCGGCAACTGATGTTGCGCCTGGATAAAATTGTCTTTCGTAAGCCATCTCATGCAACTCCTTTATGATCTTCTAACTGGTCTAATGTAGTCTTGACGTATTTAATGATAAGATTTAGTTTGTCCCTGGGACAGGAATCACCGCGTGTAACTCCACTCACCATATTCATCACAATTCCTTTTGTACGAATATTTTCATCCCTTGGCATTACCAATCTCGTCTTTATCCCTGCCTCTGCAAAATCCTCAAAATCTACCGGGATCTGGCTGACTACAATCGCCGGAATATTAGCCTGGCTCAGGATTTCCCTGGTCTTTCTAACCACATGATCCTTGATATTTCCGAGGTGAATCACGGCCAGCTTGTGCATTTCAATCTGTGCTACTTCTACCGGACTCAGTACAAAAGACCCGGTTCTCATACCTGATTCAGGAATTCCGGAACCAGAGTATAGTACCAGCACACTGACCTGAATGTTTTCTTTCCTCATGCCGTATGTGATCTCACATACCGGCCTTGTAATATGTCTCTGGCCGGGACTCATGGCAATAGCTACTACCTCAGCACGGCCGGCTTCCGAAAGAGTACCTCGCTGGGCAAGCCCTCCTCCTTTACCAAGTCCTGCACCGCATCGGCAATCAACTACCTGCGTTTCCCGATCAATCATCATACGTTTTCACTCATCTTTGTCCTTTGTCTCTTCTTGTTCACCTTGTTTCTCGATAAAGATGAGCTGGTCTGTCTTGGCTTTAGGATCTACCATACCAAGCAACCGAGGATCTGTTTCAGGACCAAGTTTAGCATAGTCAGTTACAGTAGGCTTTTTCCTGAGGAAATGCCCTTCCCTGAATTCAAAGGGAAATGGAAGCAATTTTTCGCAAACTTCCCTGATCTGTTCTTTAGCTTCGGCGTTTGAAAGTTCAACCCTGATCCTGCCCACACAGACCTTCAATTCGATAACCTGATCTCCAATCTGAATAGGTTTTCTCAGTGGATGTTCCACTTTTTCCCCAGTACCGGGGCCGGCAGACACCCTATCAGGCAGCCTGTTGCCCTGCACCATGACGCGGATTACCCCGTCCACCTTGTAGATTTCGCCCATGAGCTTCTGAGCCGTTTCAGGGGACAGGATTCTACTGGGAAAAATTTCGATTTGAATAGAATCTTCCGTATTTGAAGCAGAGTCTGACATCTTTAGACCTTTTGAGTTATATGCTTAGAGCACTCCTGCAACTGCCTTAATCGGCTCGCGGAATTCTGGTATTGCACCAAACACGTCACCTATCAGGCCGGATGTTGATTCGATTGAGAACATCTGGGTACCTGCATCAAGAGCGACTGCTGCGCATACACAGGGGATTGCGAATCCTCTGGAGTGTCTGGTAACGACGTGGTTACCGTTGAAGACACCAGGCCCACCGCCACCATAGATGGAGTGGCTGAAGAATGAGAACCCTACCGCGGTACCTTCTACTTTACCGTAGTCACATCCTGGGAGACCAGTTTCCTTCTCAAGGATATCATTGAAGTAGAGAAGTGTTGAGGAAACGTTCTGAGCTGCACGGCCTGCACCACAGTTCACGAGAGTGGCTGCAAGGGTACCGACTGCTGCACAGGCATTCCACTTGGGGACGTCGTTTGCTTTATAGAAGTTGTATCCAGAGGGAGCGGTCTTGTCAACGGAGATAATACCAGCTTCAATTGCCCTGCGGACAACGGATTCGATAACGGTTCCAATGGTTCCATCCTTACCGTTTTCCTTAACAATGTCGTATAAGAGATTGTTGGCGTTGAGACCCTGGTATGCAAGACCGAGGAGCTGATGCCTCTCGAACATACCGACTGCTCCACCCATCTCGAAGATACCAGACTGCTCGTAGATGGAAGAGAGAGCTGATGCGTTCATTGCATTCCTGTTGGAGATTGCTGCAACGTGGTTGGCCATAATGTTCCTGAGGGAGAAGCCAAGACCTTCATTGTTCTGAGGGATGCTGAGAATACCCTGAACCTGACCGCCCATGAGATCCATTGTCTGTGGGTAGCTTCCCCAGACAGCTGCTTTTACGATAGGAGCATCATAAGGATCGGTTCCAAACATGTCCATAATAGTCTGGGTGACTGCTGCTGCACCAACTGTTGTTGCGGACATGAAGTCGGCACCTGCAATAATCCTGGATTTTGGGGACTGGATCAAGAGGCTCTTTCCGCCTTTGACTTTGATGACATTGGTATCGTCGCCTTCATCGACCTGGACGAGTTTTTTAACATTTTCTGCAATTGCATCAGCATTGCCTACAATGTCATAGTTAAGTCCGCGGCCTAAGATCTGACGGCCCTTTCCGCCCATCTTGCCACTGGCAAGTGCACCCTGAATACCTGCGAGGTTGACTGCAACTGACCTCTTAGTGTCCATGATGATCGATTGAATTGCTGCGTTTCTTGTTGGAGCAAGGCTCATAATGTCGACATTGCTCTCGAGCAGTTTTCCTCTGTCGTCGTAGATGTCTACTGTGTCAGACACTTTAATTTCCTCCTTAATTTATTAAAATCATTTTGGGACTGGTCACCTACTCGAGTGCTTTTGCACTCAATAAATCAAGTACCGCTTTGTTTTTAAGTGTCCACTATTCCCAATGAAATCTCATTCGTTTAGAAGGTACTTAAATCTTTTGTGTTCTCCGATAAATTAATTTATGTGTTTTTTTTAAAATATATTTTATTAATTTGTAATCTATTTTTGTAGAAATATATAAGAAAACAGTATCAATCGAAAAATGAATTTTCAATGTACTTAAAGCCTGTTAAAAATATACTAAATTACTTAATAAAAATATTGCGCAGGAAAATGACAAAATAGTATTAAATTTATGAATATGTTGTTTTACACCTGAGAGTCATACCAAAAAGAATTAGTAATATCTTAGTAATACGAAAGTTTAATATGGAAGTAGTTGTCGACGTAGGCGGAAATCCAGGAGTAGATTGTAGAGGCTTTTGCAAATATTGTTATTTCAAAAAGGTTAAAGACGTTCAGCCTCTGGGCTGCAAGTATTGTCTCCCTTTCAAAAAGGGATGTGACTACTGCACACGCAGTGTAAAGGAATCATATTCAGGTTTCAAGCCTCTTCAGATAGTACTGGAGGAAACTTCAAGAAAACTCTATTTCGCAAGTGGAGAGATTAAAAAATTCACTATTAGCGGAGGAGGCGATTTAAGCTGTTATCCTGAACTGAAAGATCTTGTCTCTTTTTTATCTCAGTTCAAGATCCCCATACACCTTGGGTACACAAGCGGAAAAGGTTTCAACAAGCCTGATGATGCTCTTTTCTATATAGACCATGGAGTCACAGAGGTAAGTTTTACCGTCTTTGCGACTGATCCGGTTTTAAGAGCTGAATACATGAAAGATCCGGAACCCGAAGCGTCTATACAGGTTCTACGGGACTTCTGTGCTCATTGTGATGTATACGGAGCGATGGTTATCATTCCTGGAGTAAATGACAGAGAGATCCTTGATAAAACCCTCAATGATCTTGAAACTATGGGTATAAAAGGAGCTATTCTAATGAGATTTGCAAACTTTACGGAAAATGGACTTATCCTGAATAACTCCCCTATTATTCCGGGCATAATCCCACAAAACATCCAGGAATTCACAGAGCTGGTACGTAATTCTGCATCAAAGCACCCTTCTATGAGGATCACAGGAACCCCGCTTGAAGATCCCTTAATTGGCTCTCCTTTTGCTATCAGGAATGTACCCGAAGCTCTCGAAAAACTTCCAAGGACAACAAAAAGAGCTACTGTTATTACAGGCCAGATAGCAGCCCCAAGAATGAGGGAAATCTTTGAAGCTCTTGGAGGTTCCGTGAATGTTGTTTCCCCAAAAAAAGACATTGGATGCCTCATTACTATTGAAGATATCAAAAATATGGACCTCTCTGAAGTCAGCGAGACTGTTTTTATCCCGGGTAGGGCTTTTGTTCATGATATGGAAGTTAAAGAGGCCTTAAAAAGAGATGGAGTTGACAGGCTTATTCGCAGGGGTCCGGAACTTCTCTCCGTAGACGGCGAAATGTCGATAGGCATGAACAAAGAAGAAGTTCTGGAACTGGAAATTAAAAACTTTACCGAACTTATAGGGCAGATTAATGCCCTCGGGCTACCTATAAAATAAACCAGGTTATATCAAACCCAGCCTTAATCTGAGTAAAAAAAGGTGGAAATTATTAAAAAAATGATTATGTAGAAGATACAGATAATCAAACAGATAGTATATAAATAGGCCTATAATTATATAAATACGTGAAAAATATATAGAAAAATAATAAACTTTAAGAGAGTAGATTTTTCCCTATAAGAAACAGTCAAAACTTGAAAAGAATCTCTTTTCGAAAGGAGGATAGGACTGTTTGCAGTAAAATAAGAGATCTGGTTAATAATAAGAGATCTGGTTAATAAATACTTCTGTGTTTTAGGGCTCTCAAACTGCCCTGCCTCCTTTCAGACAACCAGAATAATTTATTTTAAATTTTAATATCTCGTGCCATTCCTCCTCAGCGCGCAGATCCAGACATGAAATCTGAAAGTCCCAGTTGTTTAACCCTGTGATTTTCGAATAGAGAACATATATCTTTATCCAAAAGTTCAATTCTCTGTTGGGTATAGCTAGAAACTCCGTACCGTTCCCCAATTTCTTTTGAGATTTCAAGATATTTACGAACAGCTCCCTCGTGTACGGTCAGTACTACATTACCTCCGCACTTAGGGCAGACTCCAGTTAACGGAGGGCGCCTGAACTTTGCTCCACACTTTATACAGCGCATCCGCTGCCTAGAAAAGGCACGGAGATTTCCTAGCAGATCAGGAAGGAAATGAGACTTGAGCACTCTTTCAGCTACATCAGGAGCATCTACTGCCCTTATTTTGTTAGCAAGTGAAAGTTGAGCCTCCATTTTTTCTATCATGCTCCCAAGAGTCTTATACGAAGAATTGAGAGGACCTGCAGCAATATCAGAAGTATCATGTGTGAACATAAAATGCTCGTATTGTTCCGGAGTTCCAAGTCGACTACTCACCAGATCCATAATACCTTCAAGCTCTGTAGGATTTTTGATCTCCTGAGTAGCCCTGTAAAACTCCAGAGGGTATCTTGCAGGCACATCTATATTATGTGCCTCCTTATCCACTTCTTTAGGATCGATTCTCGTAGTAAGTACAAGAGGAGCATCCATTTTCCCACCTCTTTTCTCTGGGAGATAAGCCCTTGAGAAATTAAGGATTCCATCCATGAGTAACATTATGCAATCTTCGTCTCCATCACAGTTCCTGCGTTTTGAAGCGTGAAAAAAGGGATGAGCATAGCCGACTGAAGCTCTCGTAAATCCTATTAAACGCCCCAGTACGCCTGCGGAGGTATGTGGAGCAAGCCCTATGAGCAGTACGCCTACAAGATCCTGAATTGTTTTGGCATTGTAATAGGGTTCAACTCCATAATATTTCACAAGCAGGTCATCCACATATTGTGCGGTACGCAGCATATACCCGCCCCCGTCATAAGAAATCACAAGATCCTGAACCTTCAGGCAGACGATTTGATCATCTCTTTCGAGGGGATTTCCGTAAATGTCTTCCACATAACCGAGTTCCCGGAGTTTAGCTGCGGTTATTCCGATTTCATCAGCCCTGATATGTGTAAGAGGGATATCTGACATATCATAGCGGACAGTCCCATCCTTAAAAATATAGACATCATGTTTTGCCCTCAAGATTCCCTTTTCCAGGGGTTCGGGGGTCATCTGCCCGTTCATGAGCCGTTTTACACCTTTAATGAGGTCCATTTTCTCTCTTTCCCCTACATTCTCAAAAGCCTGCTTGTATATAGAACGGAAATCCAGTTTGACATTTGCAACAGAAGTTAGCTTTCTACCGCATTTAGGGCAGGTCTCAGAGTTTCGAACCTCAATTTTACAGCGAGGACAGAAGAGTTTGGGACGGGTATACTCTCCGCAATCACAGCGCCAGAAATAAGTCTCTTTCCCACAGGCAGGACACTCTCTGATTCCCATCTCCACTTCAATTTCGCCTATTTTCCCATTCATGGAGGCCGAATAATTTGAAGCGGCTACAAGATTCCGCGTAAGTCCTCCAGCATTACCTATAGGAAAAAGAACCTGAGCTGCAGGAGACATCTTTCTCAGGTTAGATTTTTCCGGTCTTCCCATCCTTGCTCCTATTCTCGAGGGAGCCCTCGGAAGAACTTTAAATCCACTTAAAAGAGCCGCAGCATTTACCATGTTATCGGTATCAGGCATCTGGGCTTTCTCTTTCAGATGGCAGTCAAGCCCAAGACAGAGAATAAAAGGAAGAGCTTCTTTAATCAGGATTGTGCCAGCTTTTACCCTGTGAAGTACAAGGAGTTTTTCAAGTATGAGTTTGACACCATTCTCCATACAGGCTTTCAGGGGCAACCTGAGAATTTCGTCTTCAACCGAGAAATTTCCTTTCTCGATCACGAATTCCCTTAAAGCCTCAAATTCAGTTCGATTTATGTCATGCCATAAATACGTAAACTTCGGATGTAGAGGGACATCGTATTCCTCCGCAAGCCTGAGAGCCAGAACCGACGAAGGATCTTTCAACTCGTCTTCAGGTATCTTCTCAGAACAAGCTGCTTCATAGTCGTAACGCCACCATTCAAAAACGTAAGGCGAAGGCATGAGAGGATGGTTGTTTTCCAGGAAATCCCCATAATTAATCAGGATCTCTCCAATATCTACTATTACCTCGACCTGCGGGCGAAGCTCATAAGCTTCCTTTATATCATCTATACGAACAAGGTCTCCGGAATAAAGGCGCACGGTTGGCCCTTCAATTGAGTCTACAGCAGACATAGCTGCAGCCTTTCCAGGCCTTTCAACCTTGAGCTGAGTCCCATTAGTAATAAAATCATCAAGCAGAACCATAGTAGACGGATTGATCCCGGCAGCCGCAAAAGAAGTATTTCTGGACCGCCCGTAGCGGAGCCTGAACCCTCCTGGCCTTGAAGGATGGGAGAAAACCGGCCTGCCTGCAATCAGGTCTCTTATGTACTTATCCTTCGGCTTGATCTTATTTTTCTTCTCATCTTCTTCATCGCCTCCGGTTTTTGCACCTCCTATGAGGATATCCAGCCAGTCCCATCCGTCCATATGCAATTTATTAACGTGTTTCTTGACTTTGGGGGCTTTAAGGGCGAGCCCTTCGGCAAGTACAAGGCACATTCCCCCTCTGATACGGTTTGTCCCAATCCTTTCGAGATCCCTATGCCCCTCAACCTCAGCTTCTTCGGTTGGGTCTCCGTCAATACAGACAGGGCAATTCTTGACTATCAGGCGGATCTCGTCTTCCGAGGGCATATACTGCAAGCTTGCGACTCTTTTATAAAGAACGACCTCTTCTACATAACGCTCTACTTCCTCAGGCCTTGGCTTATAGCGGTCAATTCCTATCCCACGCCTTACGTAATCGCCAACGAGCACAGAAAGAGCCTGGGCTGTTCCACCTGCACTTCGGATAGGCCCGGAATAAAAAATTCGGATATACTCGGAACCATCGTCGTTCTTTCCCAGTTCGACCTTATTAATCCCTTCAATCGGGGCCGCAACCACTCCTTCTGTAATGACGGCCATGGAAACCCGGATTGCAGCTTCAACTGCATCCTTTTTTGTTGCGAAGTTTCCCACTTCTCCTTCTGCGACCTGACGCCCTATTTCGAGAGCACATTCTTCTCTTGACATTTTTTCTTCAAGCGCCCGAATCTTTGCAGCTACTCCTTCTACTCCTATAAGGTTCTCAACCCTATCCGCAAGATCTTTGGCAAGAGGAATTTCTACAACGGGCTTTGGGTCACCTCCACGAGCTCGAGCCGTATTTGCAATCTTAATAGCCTCTTTGAGCCTTGCTTCGAGTTCGTCAAAATATTCGTGCATTTCCTTACTTGCAATTGTTTCACCCATTAAAAAGCCCCTTTAAAAAAGAAAAATTGGTATTACCTCTGCTTGCGAAGAGATCCAGATGCGAAAATACTTGAAATTGAAGTTATAAAAAGGACAAAAATACCTACCCAGAGAAGATAGCTCCCTACTTTCTCCATGCCCAGAACTGTTAAAAGTAGGCCCACAGCCAGAACTACAAGATTAATCTTGTTTATTTTTTTATTCTGATCTACGACTTTTTTGTAAGCCCGCTTTTTTTCCAGATTTTCCTTTTTCTCGGCGTTCAAAGTTCTTCCCTCTCAAACACTAACTAGATATTCAATTTTGCATCACAATTGAGATTAAACATTGTATTACAATTGAGATTAAACACTGTATTACAATTGAGATTAAACACTGTATTACAATTGAGATTAAACACTGTATTACAATTGAGATTAAACACTACATCGTAATCGAGCTTAAACGCTATATTGCAATTGAGATTAACACTGTATTGTAATTGAGCTTAAGCAACAATCTTTATTGAGGACGCTTCCCTCAGTCGGTTGATGAGAGCTTCCCCAAGCCCAGAACGGCTGAAGGACCCATCAGCCACGATTACATCCAGCCCGTTCTTATCAAGCGTTCTGAGTCCTTCAAAGAGTTTCCTGGCAGCCACGTCCGGCTCTGACCTGGACCCCAGCAAAAAGCACTCATCTGGGCCCAGATTTTTTAAAGCAAGGACAGGTGCAGTTTCCTTACTGGTTTCCTCACTGAGAAGAAGCCCAACTTTCTGCCCTTCGATTATGTAACTTTCAAGTAATTTGACAAGCTGACCCGAAACCGATTTACCTTCTCCTTCGACAAGCACAACCTTTGTATCAGGGATATAATGCCCATATTTCTGACCTGCCTTCTTTTCCGGCAGATCCGATTTATCCCCAGCTTCACCGCTTTTGTATCCGGATCTAACCTTTCCTATAATACTTTCAAGCTCTTCGAGACTTACGGCCCCAGGCCTGAGCACAACAGGTGGCTCAACAGTCATATCAATTACAGTTGACTCAAGCCCTATGGCAGCCTCCCCTCCGTCAAGAATTGCATCAATCCTACCTGCAAGATCCGAGATGACATGGGCTGCAAGGCTTGGACTGGGCTTTCCTGACAGGTTGGCACTGGGAGCAGCAAGAGGAGTGCCTGCTCTCTTTATTAATTCCAGAGGAACGCTGTGGTCAGGCATTCGGACTCCTATTGATTTTAGTTTTCCTGAAGTAATGTCGGGAACAATGTCGTTTTTCTCCAGGATAATCGTAAGAGGGCCAGGCCAGAAAGCATCCATTAGCTTGAAAGCGCTTTCCGGGATATTTTTTGTCACTCTCTCAACATCTTCCTTTGAGTGGACAAGCAGGCTAAGGGGATTTCCCGGAGGGCGCTTTTTTGCCTCAAAAATCTTCAGGACTGCCTCGGGGTTCAAGCCGTCAGCTCCAAGACCGTAGACTGTTTCAGTGGGAAAAGCTACAGTCCCACCACGCTTGATAATCGCTGACGCTCTTTCAAGGACGGAATCAAAATTTTCTTCGGAAACCCGAAAAACCAGAGTATTTACTTTACTTCCGTTTTCTGCCTGCACAGGGGTAAACTCCTTTTCGATTAGAATTTTCTGTAGCTAGTTCTCTGGCTTATTTCTTCAGCCACTTATTGATGGCGGCTTCAAGTTCTCTGTGGTTTTTCGCATATTCCTGCAAGCTAACTCCTTCAAGAGATGCTTCGAGTGCCTGCCTGCAAGCAGTGGCTCCGGCTGCAGTACCCATTGGATGAGCGTGAATACCACCACCGAATTGCATAATAACATCCCTTCCGAAGATAGTGTACAGGTCAGGAATCATAGTAGGGGCAAGCCCTCCGGAAGCAACTGGGAACATGGGCTTCAACCCTCCCCAGTCCTGGGCAAGGACGTGCTGGCTTTCATCTGCAGGCACATTATCTAGAACACATTCGTCACGGAGAGACAGAACCTCGTGTTTTTCTCCGTGCATCTTCCCGACAACCGTACCTATGTGAAGCTGGTCAAGCCCGATCAGCCTGCAGAGCTTGGCAACTACAAGCATGCTTATCCCATGGCGTGGGTTCCGGGTATAGGCTGAATGCATGCATCGGTGGGCGTGGAGAGCTAATCCTGCATCGCCTGCTTCTTCCCTCAGGGTCTGAAGTGCAGTCCAACCTACAGGTACGATGTCGATCATCGCATAGCTGGCACCCAGGTCTTTAAGGATATTCATGCGACGGATCATTTCCTTACAGGTAGGAGCAGTGATATTACAGAGATACATTTTACGCTCTCCGGTTTCAGATTCTGCCTTTTCTGCAAGCTTCAGGGTAAGTTCAGCTCTTTTTTCAAATTTGTTAAATTTCTGATCCGTAAGGTTCTCATCATCTTTAACAAGGTCGCAACCGCCTGCAAAGGAATTGTAAGCCACTTCAGCATGTTTTTCGGAAGTTAATCCAACTTTCGGCTTGACAATAGTTCCTATGAGAGGCCTGTCCTGCACACCTGTAAGTTTCCTGATTCCTGGCAACCCGAATCCAGGACCTTTGAATTCTCGAAGCATTGACTTCGGGAAAGCTATATCCTGGAGTCTGAGATTGTCAACAATTTTCATACTCAAGATATTTCCTGCAACTGCGCTGAGTACCTGCGGGACCGAATAAAGTTCAAAGAGCTCTTCCGAATAAGCTACCCTTACAGTCTGTGCGTCCTCGTCCACGTAAAAAACATGTGGCTTTAGCCTGGCTGCAAGTTCGGGACTAAGCGTGGCAATTTCAGTCCAGGAATCTATGGAGCTTTCCCCTGCCATATGAGTTGCAGCTTCTTCAAAATTCACTCCTGCTGACGGTTCGATATGGAATTCACAGATAAAATCGGTATCTTTTGGGCTGTAGCCCGTGTCTATATAATCCCTTCGCATTGTTTTCCTCCTAACTTAATAAGTAAACTCCAGATGGTAATTTCCAGAATAAATATATTAGAATACACTAGATAGAATTAAAGTCCTGATTGAAGGAAGTAACTTAACATAAATAAAAACTTGTTTATTTGAGGAATCGAAAAAAGTAGTACGAGTGTATCCTCTTCAAATTGAGTTAATAACGTAAAAAGAAACAGAAAAACAATAGAATTCAATTTCGACAAAACATAATAAACAAAATTAACCATAATCTTGAGTTATTTAATTAAAATAGTGAAGAGCAAAAAGTATTTTCTTCAAATTCAATGTAAAGTTTACTGACTATAAAAATTTAGTTACTTTTAGAGATAACACATAATCCATGTATACTGGAATAAGTTAATCCATGCATACTGGAATAAGTATGTGAATATTTGAATAATCACATATTTTAGAGTTGTGTTGTTCTAAAGAGTGCTGAAATCTTAGTGATTTTGCTCTCCACTTCGTGATTTAAGTTACATTTCAGGTTTATTTTTTAGATTCGGCTTAAATAAATCTCTTAGTACGTCCTTAAGGTTTTTTTTATTCGTTTGAGACTGTGACTAAGTTAAACTGCTGTACCAGGTAAAACTGTCGGTTAAACGCGAACATTTTACTATCAAATACCGAGTACGAACAGCAAAATGAAATATACGATCATCGAGACAAGTCCAAGAGGTAATCCAAGCCTTGCCCATTCCTTACTGGTTATACCCAATTTGCTCGCAGAGATGATATTCGGGATATTTCCTGGGATCAACATTCCACCTGATATTAAAAGTCCCATTAGTACACTTTTTATCTGGAATTCGCTGAGGACAGGCCCTATCTCAGCAGCTGCGAGAGTGGCATTATCAAGGACAGCAGAAACCATGTTAATCCAGTAGAGAGCCATAGACGGAACCTGAATAAAGTACTCGAAAATGATAGGTTTGAACCCTTCTCCGAGCAATACGAGTGCTGCAATAAACACATAAACCTTGACAGCCCTCATTACAACATCTTTTACAGTCTCGTTATAGTCTGCAACTTCCATTTCATGCTCTTTTGTATCGGCTTTTCCAAGAAAAAACATTCCAACGATACCATAAGCAAGGATACCTGGAATTATATATTTTCCTAGCATATTAAATAAGAACGTGAAATCGGCATGGTAAGGTGCACCGGATAATTTTGAGACCGCGACTGTCGAAAGAGGTTCACCAAGGGGAGTAAGCGCAGCTCCAAGTCCAATTGAAAAACATGCAATAATTGTCAGGTCTATCTTGGATTTTCGTGAGAGAGGCATCGCATTAACCACCTCAACGAGAATAATTGCTGCAAGAATAGCTGACATCACGCTTGAAGTAAATCCAAGGACGACAATCAGAATAAAGGCCAGAATCCTGACTGAAAGCATGTCAGTCAACTTTCTGATTGCCTTGTGAATCGGGGCATGCCATTTATAAATAATCAAGCCGACGACAAGCACTATCTGGAATATGCCTATTGGAATGCCGAATATATCCCCAACATGCAGCGGTGCAGTTACTGCCTCTTCGATTATCTTCAAATTCCATCCCGTCTCTACACCCGGAATCTTAGCAAAACCTGATAGGGACATTGCAAGCACTCCGCATATGAAAAGAAATACTTCCAGATTCTCTTCAATAACATGTATTTTAAAAGGCCCTAGCAATACGGCCAGGAATATCACAAGAAATCCAATTAAAACTCCTAGGTCAAGAGCCATTACTTTTTCCTCCTCTGGTAATTTTTAGATTATTGATTGCCTGGGGAGACTTATATGTAGGAAAATATTACAAAGCCTCGAATATATGGTCATTAAAATGACCTGCTTTATTATATATTAACCTATAATACACCATTCAATAATATATTTATTCCGTTCATACTCGATTTAACGTCCTTGAAGCTGAAAAAAATCAAGCTTACTCTACAGATTACTTTGTATGAAAATTGATATTCAAGCTTGAAGAAAGTGTTTCTTTACTTCGCAATCAACATTGCAAACCATATACAAGGATTATAAGCAAGTTGTCAAGGCTAATTTCCTTTAATAAAGTCAGCAGAAAAAGTAAGAAGGAAACAATAATCAGACTCTGGAGAAGTTTACTCCAGTTGTCATTCCAACCAGGGGATTTCGGAATCTATCTGGTAACAATTATAGAAAAATGCCTAATGAAATATGGATGGTGTTTAGAGAAATAATAATTTGAATAAAACGCACATGAAATTATTCTAAATTGCAGGCACAAAAATATGAAAGTACTTGAAAGCACTTTCATGCTAAACGGACATGATATTCTTCGAATAACAGGCAAAAAGAAATGAAAGTACTCTACTTTACCCTTTTTTGACTATTGATCTAGTCATTACCTCGGGTAGTAAAGTTGTCCTAACTATGGTTTTTCAAACCATCGTTAAACTGATGCAGTGAATTGTTGTTGAAGGCTTAGATGTTAGTAAGCAAAAATTAAAAAAGAGCATTGTGAGCCAGTTTTGTTCTGTACTTTCATATTAAATATAATAAAAGTGTAACTGATTCTTTAAAATTCTTGCCGTTTAAAGGGTATTATCGAGATTCGATTTCAAGATCCAGTGATAAATTTAAAAATAAAATTACTGGATCTTGAAACTTAATCCTATTTACAATGATGAGCAGATTTTAAGTTTAGATCCCAAGCACAAAGACAACGACGAAATAGATAGCCATTATGATAAGGCCCATGGGTAATCCAAGTCTTGCCCATTCTTTGCTGGTTATACCAAGTTTTCCTGCAGAGATGATGTTCGGGATATTTCCTGGGATCAGCATTCCACCTGAAACTAAAAGCCCCATAAGGATGCTCTTTATCTGTAGTTCACTCATAGCAGGTCCGATTTCAGCAGCTGCCAGAGTAGCGTTATCCAGAATAGCAGAGACCATGTTTACCCAGTAAAGTACCATGGAAGGTATTTTTATGAAGTACTCAACTATGATAGGCTTGAAACCATCTCCGAGAAATGTCAGAGCCATAATAAATAGATAGACTTTAACAGCTCTCATTATGACATCTTTCAAAGTCTCGCTATAATCTTCAGCTTTTGTCTGGACATTCATATCAACTTTTCCAAGGAAAAACATTCCAATAATACCTAAAACAAAGATGCCTGAAATGATATATTTACTCAGCATGTTAAATAAGAAATAGAAATCAGCATGGTAAGGCGCACCGGAAAGTTTTGAGATAGCGATCGTCGAAAGAGGTTCACCAAGGGGAGTAAGAGCAGCGCCAAGACCGATTGAGAAACATGCAATAACTGTCAGGTCGATCTTGGATTTTCGTGAGATAGGCAGTGCATTAACCACCTCAACAAGAATGATCGCAGCAAGAATGGCTGACATTACACTGGAAAATAGACCAAGCACAACAATAAGAACAAAAGCCATAACTTTAAGAGAAAGCGCTGCGGCTACTTTCCGGATTGCGTTTTGAATCGGCTCATGCCATTTATAGATAATCAAACCGACAACAAGCACTATCTGGAATATACCTATTGGAATACCGCCAATATTTAAAGCATTAAGCGGCGAAGTCAATGCTTCTTCAATTATTTCCATTCTCCAGCCTGTTTCTGTACCTGGAATTGTGACAAAACCCGAGATGGTCATTGCCCCTATTCCACAGATAAAAAGGAATACCTCCAGATTTTCCTCGATAACTCTTATTTTAAAAGGGCCGAACAATACGGCAATAAATATTACAAGAAACCCAGCTAAAATTCCTGGTTCAAGAGCCATTACTTTATTCCTCCTTTAATATTGTTTAACCACAAAGTCTGAATAACCTACTAATTTAGACCACAAAGTCTGAATAACCTGCTGTTAAACAGCGTTAGAGCCTAGAATGTTTTAGTCTTATAAAGACTTGCTCTATTTATTCTTTGGTAATATATTAGTCTTTAATATTCAATTTAATTTTTATATTTTTTACAAATAAAGTTTATTTACTTTTTAAAATGTACTTTACCAATAATGAATTTTTATTATATACAGAACTCCCTTTCGGTCCAAAATTCGGAGAAATCATATAGCTTCGAACTGTTTCATCTGTCAAGTAAACATATTAAACTGTTTTATATATAAAAGTAGACATTAAGTACAAAAATTTTAGTTCAAATTGAACCATAACCCATGATTTTCAATAATAACACAGATGTAGAATTTATTTACCTATTTGTCCCATAATATTTCTTAAGGATATAAAATGAATATTTAAACTGCTGCCAAGTTGAGAAAATATATGGTATTTTTGTGCATATATATGGAAAGATAGGAGAAAATGCAAAACAATGTATATTTTTTAACATATTCTTAGAATTAAAGATTCTGGTCATTTTTTCACGCTTTGCAACAGATTTCAAGTTCACACCCTTAGAGCTATTTCAGATTTCTGACTAGGAGCAAAAGCTTGTTCTTTGTTTTTTGTAATTAGGCAGCTTTTAGCTGGATAGTGAATTGCGTAGGTTTCTTAGAAAGAAGAATAAGTCCTATTATTTAAGAGAAAAAAGCGATTAAAGACTGAATACTTATTCCAAGAAAAATATAAAGAACTCAAGTTGAACACTGTAATAAAACTAAAAACAAAAAATTAGAAATCAGATATTTATGCCTGATCACGAGAATAGAAAAGTTGTAATTAAAACAGCACTGGAGAGCCGAATATAATAGTATATTCTTCAAATTCAAGGAGAGATTTCAATTAAAAATATGAGAACTCTGACAGATTTAAGAAGTTAAATCGATTCTTTTATGTGTTTTTCAATTACGTTTAATACCAACTACATAAGGGGACACCAAATTCTCAAATATCCAGAAAATCCTTGAAATTCGTTCCCATAGAATTTGAAGAGAAAGCTGTAAGATATAGTTTATACTTTTTTAAAAGTTGAATTCAGTTTCAAAACCCAATTGTTTAACACATACTTTCTTCACTGGATCCTGAAACTGAATTATAGTTATACTCATGAGCAATTTTTGAACTTAAACTCCAAGCACAAAGATGACGACAAAAAAGATAGCCATCGTGACAAGTCCCATTGGAATTCCAAGTCTTGCCCATTCTTTACTGGTTATACCAAGTTTACCTGCAGAGATGATGTTCGGGATATTTCCTGGAATCAGCATTCCACCTGCAACTAAAAGTCCCATAAGGATGCATTTAATCTGAATTTCACTCATAGCAGGTCCGATTTCAGCAGCTGCCAGAGTAGCGTTATCCAGAATAGCAGAGACCATGTTTACCCAGTAAAGTACCATGGAAGGTATTTTTGTGAAGTACTCGATTATGATAGGCTTGAAACCGTCTCCGAGAAACGTAAGAGCCATAATAAACAGATAGACCTTAATAGCTCTCATTATGACATCTTTCAAAGTCTCGCTATAATCTTCGGCTTTTGTCTGGGCATTCATATCAACTTTTCCAAGGAAGAACACACCAACAACACCATAGACAAAGATGCCTGGAATAATATATTTGCCTAGCATATCAAATAAGAACATGAAATCGGCATGGTAAGGCGCACCGGAAAGTTTTGAGATAGCGATTGTCGAAAGAGGTTCGCCAAGGGGAGTAAGTGCAGCGCCAAGTCCGATTGAGAAACATGCGACAACTGTCAGGTCGATCTTGGATTTTCGTGAGAGAGGCAGCGCATTAACCACCTCAACAAGAATGATTGCAGCAAGAATGGCTGACATTACACTGGAAAATAGACCAAGCACAACAATAAGAGCAAAAGCCATAACTTTAATAGAAAGTGCTGCGGCTACTTTCCGAATTGCATTTTGAATCGGTTCATGCCATTTATAGATAATCAAACCGACAACAAGCACTATCTGGAATATGCCTATTGGAACGCCGCCAATATTTAAAGCATTAAGCGGCGAAGTCAATGCTTCTTTAATTATCTCCGTTCTCCAGCCTGTTTCTGTACCTGGAATTGTGACAAAACCCGAGATGGTCATTGCCCCTATTCCGCAGCAAAACAGGAATACTTCCAGATTTTCCTCAATAACTTTTATTTTAAAAGGGCCGAACAGTACGGCAATAAAGATTACAAGAAATCCAGCTAAGATTCCTGGTTCTAGACCCATTAATTTTTCCTCCTTTAATATTTAGTATATAGTGGCCTATAGTGTTCACAGTAAAGTAAGCCTGTAGACTACGCTGTATACATTTGAACCCTCTAAACAGCCTAACGCCCTGTTTTAGAGGGATAAAATAGTCGATCAATACGTAAATGTAACAAGTATACTGTTTATTGATAAGTAAAATCATTAATTGTGAGCACTGTAGATTACAGAATTCCTGGAAATTAACTAATAAATTAGTTAATGTTAAACATTGAAAAGCCCCGAATTTTAGCTTTATAAAGGTCTTCAATATTTTTCCCATAGATTAATTCAATATCCGTGCTTATGAGAAAGATTTTCATTTGCTTCCCAATGGAAGCCCTTATCTTAGATGTTTTTGGCTCTTGAACAGGATATTTTTGATCTTATTTATGAGATAATGTTTTATCACCTCATAAAAGACAACAAATTTATTTCCATCACTTTTATCTTTCTTACTCGCATAATATTGAGTTCCTCTATTGAGATATTCTCTACATTTTCGAAATATACATGGTTATCCAGTACCTTATGCACAAGACTTATTTCGGTCTTAGAGTAGAAGAATCAAGTTTCTCTAGCCAGAGAATGCCTTGAGCTTTCGTCCTCGACTACACATACTTTTATTATTTCGGGACTACAGGTTTCCTGTTAAACAATCATGCGTATATATTTTTTGCTTTTGTTCATGCCAAAAGTACAACTAATTGTACAATAGTCCATAATTATAAAATTTATGACATAAAGCCACAAATTTTTTAGTTTTGTTTTTTACAACCAATCGAATCATTTTTATACTATTTTAGGGAACGCTTTATTTTATTAGATATATATTTTTTAATTTATAATATGATGCTTTGGTTTTAGATCGTATGTTGAAAGCCTCAATATCCAGATTAAGAAATAGAGGGTATTGATATAGAGTATGAAAAGATATTACAAAAGAGCATTATATTAATATGACAAAATCAAAATAAGGGCAACTCATAAAATAAGACACAAAATAGTAAAGTGAAGTTAAAAACAAGAAGGGCAAATAATATCAAAGTTATTAAAAGAGTACGCATATAAATAGGATATACAAATAGTATGCATTGAAAAATTCAACTTCACTTTAGACAACAGAGTTGGTTACTTTTTGTCTATAGAGAGTTCTGCACACTATCTGCTTTTAACTACTATTCGACGTGTGATTATCAGGACTTAAGACTGATCTTTTCCAATTACAATTTTCAAACCGTTTTTCATTAACTAATATTCGACGTGTAATTATCAGGACCTCAGACTGATTTTTCCAACTACAATTTTCAAAACATTTTTCAGTATATTTTTGTAAACTCTTCACTTAGATTTTCAACTCACTCAGCCCTTCAAGTCCGTTTACGTCAGTTAATTTCGATTTCAACGGGCCTTTCTTCAGTACAACGCTTGAAAGTAACCTCAAGTACTCCATTTTTATAGCTGGCTTTTGCACTCTTAGGATCCACACGGGCAGGAAGCTCTATGTCCTGAGAGTATTCGGAAGCTCCAAGAATCCTGATTTCAAGATTTTGAGCAGTCGCATGCAGAAGGAGATCTTCCTTTTCGATTTCCGGGATTTCTGCAAGTACGTGTACTAATTCTTCGCTTTCAAAGATATCAATTAAAGGGTCTCTTATTTCGGAGGGGAATAGAGTTTCTTCATCCTCAGAATTTTCCGAAACATTTCCAAACTCTCGGAGTTCGGGGTCTTCCCCCGGGCGACGAATGATAGAAAATCCGTATACGAAGGGGACGGACTCTCCCATATCTTCCAGGAGGGCTTCGATCATTTCTTCCAGGTTGTCAAAAAGTTCAGATCCAAACTCTTCAAAGAAATCCTTTCTTTTTCTTATGCCCACCATTATTACCTCTGCTTTTCCTCGTGCTGTTACACCTGCAGTGCAATTCCCAGTAAGTCACTCAATATTTATTGAGGTTCGGGAACTGGATTCCAGCCTCTTAAAGGTAACTTCCAGCACACCATTTTTGTATGTAGCTTTCGCACTCTGGGGGTCAACCTTTACGGGCATTTCCACACGTTCGGAATATTTTGGATTCCCATCTATTGTTTCGATGTCAAGTATTAAATCAGTTGCGTTTAGTCTAATATTTTCTTTCTCGATGCCCGGAACCTCGGCAATCACATGAACCTCCTCTTCGGTTTCCAGTACATCAATCAGGGGCTTTCTTGTATCAAGAGAACTCATTTCTTCGGTCTCAGTATGCTCAAACATAGGAATATTCCCGAATTCACGGATTTCAGGCTCTGCTCCTGGCCTCTGAGTTAAAGAAAATCCATAAATGAAAGGGTCCTGACCAAAATTTTCCATATTCATACCCATTGCCCTGCTAAGGCGTTCGAACATTTCGTCCACGTCCTTAACCGGATCAATTCCAAAGATTTCATCGAAAAAATTTCTCCTTTTTTTACTGTCTCTGTCCATATAATTACCCCGTTATTAATATATCTATTTATAAATCGTTATTAAGTAAATAGCTCAAATCAGCAGTATAAATCAGTCATTGTTTCGTTTCAGTAGTCCCTGAATTTATCAAATCAACAGTATAAATCAGTCATTGTTTCACTTCAGTAGTTCCTGAATTTTTAATAATAAAAAGCAGGAAGTTGCCGACTTATAAAGAAGTGGGCTCACTGAGCCTGAAAGAAACCCGAAACATTTTCTTGTTCAATTTCTTTTTTCTGTGAGTCAGCCTCAGGAGCTTCTTCTTCGAAATCAGTTGCGTATTTAGCAAAGAGTTCAGCACTCCGTTCATAAGCTGCAAGGCTTTCCCTGGAAGTTGTAGGCTTCACACGGCGGATTGCACGTTCAAAGTGCTTCTTTGAAATCCTGACTTCTCTTGCCCGTTTTTCGATGTCCTTCCTGTCAGCCCCTGGAGTAACGATTTCCCTCAGGGCCAGCATCGCAGCCTCCCTGCAAATACCTTCGATGTCTGCACCCACATACCCTTTGGTAATATCAGCAAGCTCGGAGAGATTTACATCTTCTGCAAGGGGTTTTCCCTGCGTATGGATCTCAAAGATCTTTTCCCTGCTTTTGTTATCAGGTGGCTTGATATATATGAGCCTGTCAAAGCGGCCAGGCCTGAGAAGCGCAGGGTCTACCATATCAGGCCGGTTTGTAGCCGCAACAATAATTACATCCTTGAGTTCCTCTACTCCGTCCAGTTCGGTAAGGATCTGGCTGACAACTCTTTCGGACACATGCGTATCTGAAGCAGAACTTCTTTGGGGTGCAATTGAATCGATTTCGTCAAAGAAGACAACCGTCGGTGCAGCCTGTTTGGCTTTCCTAAAAGTTTCCCTAACAGCACGCTCGGATTCTCCCACATACTTGCTAAGCAGCTCCGGACCTTTAATGCTGATAAAATTGGCTTCGCTTTCACTTGCAACGGCCTTTGCAAGCAAGGTTTTACCTGTACCCGGAGGCCCAAACAGTAATATTCCTCTTGGGGGTTTTATATTGATAGTACTGAAGAGTTCAGGATACTTCAGAGGCCACTCAACAGCTTCAATGAGTTCCTGCTTTGCATTGTCAAGTCCTCCGATATCATCCCATCCTACATGCGGAACCTCAACATAAACTTCCCTCATTGCAGACGGTTCGATATTTTTCAGGGCTTCCTTGAAATCATCTTTGGTGACTACGAGTTTATCAAGAATTTCCTGGGGAATTTCTTCTTCTTCGATATCGATTTCAGGAGTTATCCTTCTGAGAGCATGCATTGCAGCTTCTTTACATAGTGAAGCCAGATCAGCGCCTACAAACCCATGAGTTACATCTGCAATCTCACTAAGGCTTACATCCTGAATAGGCATACCTCTGGTGTGAATGAGAAGAATCTGCTTCCTGCCGTTCCGATCGGGAATTCCGATTTCGATTTCTCGGTCAAATCTTCCACCACGGCGAAGAGCTTCATCTATTGAATTCGGGCGGTTTGTGGCAGCAATTACAACTACCTCGCCTCTGGACTTTAGTCCATCCATAAGGGAGAGCAACTGGGCGACTACCCTGCGTTCCAGCTCTCCTGTGACTTCGCCACGCTTTGGGGCAATGGAGTCGATCTCATCTATGAAGATGATAGAAGGCGCTTCTTTTTCGGCTTCCTCGAAAATCTCTCGAAGCTTCTGCTCGCTTTCTCCATAATACTTGGAAACAATTTCAGGGCCGCTGATAGTAATGAAATTTGCATCGGTTTCACTTGCGACTGCCTTTGCAATCAGTGTTTTACCCGTGCCTGGAGGTCCGTGAAGCAGTACACCTTTGGGGGGCTCAATTCCCAGCTTCTGGAAGAGTTCAGGATGTCTCAGAGGCAACTCAATCATTTCTCTGACAAGTTGAATTTCCCTTTTAAGCCCACCGATATCCTCATATGAAATTCCTTCTGGAACCCGGATCTCCTCGGCTGATTTCTCCTTAATTACGATATCAGTGTCTTTAGTAACAACAACAGGTCCTGCAGGTCTTGTAGATGCAACTACGAAAGTCAAAGGGTTATTTACAGTTTCCACCCTGATCTGCTGACCTTTGTTCAAAGGTCTTCCCTCAATAATTCTGAGGATGTAGTGAGCCCCTCCAACAAGTCTTACAGGCTGAGAAGGAGCAAGAGTAACTCTCTGAGCGTGTTTTGCCTGGACTTTCTGGATTGTAACCCTGTCATCAATCCCAACTTTGGCATTACTGCGCAAGTTTCCATCGATCCGGATCCGGTTTTCCTGTTCACGCTCCACATTTGGCCAGACAATTGCGTAGGTCTTGGCTTTCCCTGAGATCTCAATTATATCCCCACTTACAAGCCCCATCTGCTGCATCAAGCGGGTGTCGATTCTTGCAATTCCCCTGCCCACATCCTTATGATAAGCTTCAGCAACTCTCAAATTAATTGTTTCAGTCATTCGTTCTCAACTCCGGTCTCACGGATTTTCCAGTAATACTGGTTATTTTTAATACCATACTCAATAAACCCCCTCTTTGTAAGGTCTATCAGGTTAGCGTTAACAATACTCGGGTGCAAGCGCAGGTTGTAACATAGGGTAGCGAGAGTGGTTTCATTTTTCAGAAGTTCAAACAAGAGCTCACACTCTATAGAGTTCCTGGATATTTCTTCAATTGAGTCCAGGCAACGATCCATAGCTTCCGTGTATTCAGCCTGAAGCTGCTGCTGCATCTGTGCAAGTTCTTCGTGCCTTTTTTTGAGTTCTTTAATCCTGCTGCTCAATTCAAGAAATAAAGTTGAAGATTCTTCTCCCGGAGGAATCTCCTTTTCCACAGGATTCTCTTCTTTTTTTCCCTTGTCAAAAGTAACATCATGAAGTGTTACTGTATAGGCATAGGGGGATACTGCCACTTCAAGTCGCATGTTGTTTGCGATATTGAAGTACTTACGCCTCTGTTCATCCACACTGCATTCTATAATTCCCGCCTGCTCAAGCAGACCGAGATGACTTATTATGGCTTTTGGCCCTACTCCCAACCTGCTAGAGATCTCACTGACATAGCAGGGACGGTTTGCAAGAAGTTGAATAATCTTCCTGCGGTTTTCATTCCCCAAAATGTCAAGTAATTTTGCCGGGTCCATAATTTTCCTCTGATAACAATCTAAATTTGTGAGATATTAAGGCAATCATGCCACTTTTGCGATTGTATATTTTTTGATTATAAGTATCTAGCCTTGAGTAAATTCGAACAGGAAGTCCTGCCTAAAACTTTACCCGGAAGACTAGCTGGATAGGAGAATGTACATGATAGTAACCAATAGTTAGCATTAATTGTATATAAATGTTTCTGCAATTATTTATTTTCTTTCGTAACCAAAAAATAAGAAAGCTCCGAATACGAGACTATAAATAAAAGAATAACAGCAAAATTAGATTGAAGTATAAGCAGCAAAAATCTGGACTTGAGTGTAAGTTAACAAAACAATAGTTGTCATTCACAAATTTAGAGAATGAGTTGCTTATTGCTTTCACCAGTTCCTGGCAAATTCTTTGTTGAACCTGAACCACGCAAGAAACTTAGAGGATCCAACAAATATTCCATTTTCTTTCTTTCATTTTCCCAGTTTATCAAAAATACTGCATGAACGGTTTTTCCATTATATTCTTCTGAAGTTACCGCAATGGTGTACATCAGATTACAAAACTCGATTGAACCACAAAAAACATCACCATAAACATAAAATTCAGCTCTACTGTAAGGCACCCCTTTAACGTGCCCGGAATAATGACATGACTCTCCCCCATTGAGAACTAAAATCTCATCGAATTCTATGTCAAAATTTCTGTCTAGTAATCTAAGATTAATATTTCCACTTTCAGCCGCTTCCTTGAACTTTTTAATATCTATAATGAAAGTTTCAGAGTCGTCCCAGTAATCCTGAGAATTAACAAGGTTATCCTGAAGATTTACTTTCTGAACGATACCACTCTCATGAAAGTCTGTAACTTCCGTGATTGAGCTTTCGTTATAAACGGTTTCAACAAGCTGTTTTGTGGAACATTCAGAAATAGTGTCTTCGTTGTTAACCAGAAGAAAACTTCCTGAGAAAACAACAAGTCCAAGAAAGACTGCAAGGATGAATATTTTACAGAAAATGGTGATTTTCATTAAGACCCCATCTCAAAGATAAAAGTGGCCAGCTTTAATATTCAGTATAAATTTAGGCTCTTGATAGAATAAACTTTCGAACACAAAGTATTTAGATTCAGAAACAAGCTAATAGGAATATAAAATGTAAATTGCGTTACAATGAATAATAATTAAAGAAAGAGTTTACAATTGGAAATAACAAAATTGGAAATAACAAAATTGGAAATAACAAAATTGGAAATAACAAAAATAGGATAAGCTAACCATATACTTCAGGCTAAAAGCACAGGCTTTTACGCTTTTTTCTATAAGACTATCCTGAAATTATTCTTCAAAAACATCCAAGAAAGAAATTTCTGGGAAATTTTGAAAAATCTAAGTTATTTCTGCTTTTTAATTTTTCTTTTTGTTTTCCTTTTGCTGGCTGAAAACCGAGGGCAGGTGCAGGGCGTAAGACCCTTCTTCCCGGATTGCCATAACGAGTTCTTTTCTTTCAAGAAGGGAGTCCAGGTTAAGTTCATAGGAGCCAGGCCCAAGGATTCTTACGGACTCTACTCTTTCTTCATCTGTTTCCCTCTCGACTTCTGGTTCCTGCTTTACACTTTCCTGCTCAGAAGCAAGAGCCTCATCAATATTCTTGACAACTTCATCCAGAGAGGATTCCAGATCCAGCTTTTGTTCTTCCAGAGCAAGCCTTTCCTGATTTTCCAAACCTTCACATTCTTTTTTTACATAAAGGAATTTATTCCAACCGCAGTTCGGGCAGCCGCTCAGGATAACAGGATCTCCGTCTTCAAAAATGGTTCCGCATCTGGTACATCTGTGGGGCATGAATTCACCGGTAATGATAGTGGGTTAATTTGATGTTAATGAATTAATTGATTGTAAATGATGTAATTATGTTACAGAGTGGCTATAGTGATAGCCTTATGGATACTTAAAATATAGATACCCTAAACAGATATGTATATTTGTATTTTACAACTTAACACCTACAGCTTAACGCCTTCATTTAAACGAAAGATAACTCTACCCAGTAGAAGTAAAAATATCCTCTTAAGTTGTAGGCCCCTTTTGCTTTCCAACGAGAAGCATAAACTATTAGCCTGCTCAAGAAGAAATTTATAATAAACCTTTTTGTAATAATTTCCAATGCTTCTTTCCATTGATTATTTCAGAATTGACCTTGTGCACTCTTTCCATCTCTTCCAGAACTTCTGGAAGCCTTCCTGGCTGGGTAACTTCAAAAACAATAGAGTCCAGATCATGGTTTATGTAAAGGCTGTGTTTAAGGTCCTCAAGATTCCAGAGTTTTTTAGGGTCTTTTCTCATGCATTTAGTCAAGATACTTGTCATATCTTCTATAAAGTTCCAGGGATAGATAATCCAGGCCCAATCCTCAAGCCGTTCACCAACATAATCGGGGTCGATTTTAGAACTCCCCAGGTACTGTAATGAAGCAGTCCTGACTTCTGTAGGATTGTGATTTTCCACGTAAGCTCTGGCACTAAGCATACTTTCTCCAGTATCAACAATATCATCTACAATAAGTACCTTTTTTCCTTCCATCACATTGTTCGAAAGAGGGTATCGAATATAAGGCTCACCAGTATCAATAGCTGTGTCTCCTATGTAGTGCTCGATTTTCAGACTAGACAGATCATCAAGCCCCAGGAAATCACAGAGCACTCGCCCGGCAAACCAGCCTCCCCTTGCAAGCGCAATAATTACGTCTGGTTCATATCCAGAACGTTTGATTTCCGTAGATATGTTTCGGCACAAACTATAAATGTAATCCCAGTTCGTAAGCACACACTTGAATGATTTTATGCAAAGTCCTCCATGATCTGAAAATCGCGATACGCAGTCAGGATACTATCAGATAAAAAGTACCACTTTCCAAGCTTTATATTCGACCTATATAATTAAAATTATAGACCTTAAGTTTTCTTATCTTGTCAAAGGATAACTCGAAAAAGATTAAAAAGAACAGGATAAATTAAAGAGAACTAGATAAATTAAAAAGAACAGGATAAATTAAAAGAAATATGATATAATTAAAAATGAACGTTTGAAAGATAGGTTATAAACCCTTGCTATACTGAAAGAATGCGACTGAAAGGACTCAACTGAAGTTAATTTCAAATATTTTTAGATATTTCTCGTAGAACTAGCAGGTTCCTTCAAAAAGCCTTTTTAAAAACCGAAGGAAAAATGAATCTTTCGCAAAAGTGCATGATCCGGAAAGTGAAATCAATGGACAAAGCCTTGATAGACCTGATTTTTATGTCCCAGAAAAGAAAAGACCTTTTGCTCCTTCTCAAAAATGGAGGTAAACCGATAGAGGAAATAGTAAACGGTCTGAACGTTAACCCAACGGGCATGCTTCCCCAAATCAAAAAACTGAAAGATGAACATCTGGTTTATCAGGAAGATAGAGAATACAGGCTAACGACTCTTGCGAAAATATTGGTCGAGAAGATGGAGCCTTTGCTCGATACTCTGCAAGTCATTGAGGAGAATGCGGAATACTGGCAGGATCGCGATCTCTCCGAATTACCCAGGACATTTCTGGAAAGGCTTAATGAACTGAAGTTCTGCTTCCTTGTTAAACCTGATCCCGATAATATTTTCGAGCCTTCTTCCGTGTTCCTGGATAACATAAAGAAATCAAAAAAGATACTCTGTTTTTCATCAATATTTCATCCGGTTTTTTCTGAAATATTCCTAGCAAATAAAGACAATGATACCAGAATAACCCTTGTAGTAACAGAAAAAATCTGTGAAAGACTGAAAACTGATTTCAAAGAAGAACTGAAACTTTATTTGGCCAGAGAGAAAAGAAAGCTTTTCATCTGTAAGAAAGAAATAAAGATTGCTATGCTGGTTAAGACCGAATACTTCATGGCTGCTGACTTTCTTACTTCAAAAGGGATTTTTGACCAAGAAACTATTATGGGTTTTGAGCCTGCAGCTCTGAGATGGACTGAAGACCTTGTTCTGTATTACAAAGAGCAGGCTCAGCAGATATAAGGGTAAATTCGGGAAAGGAAACTTGCAGGTGAAAATGTAACATCAACATATATTTTACCGTTTTTGCAGACGAAAAAATGTTTTGAATTCTCCTTATAAAGTTTTCCTACTTTATATCCGGAAGTATTACATATTTCTGTATTCAGAATTTTAATCGTGAACCCAAGTTTGTACAAATTGGGTTTCTTCAATAGAGTGGGATGGTACTTCGGAGTGCCATTTAAAAAATGAAATACTCGTTCAACACCCCAATCATCCCATTTTATAAGCTCGTTATATTCATCAGGTTTAATCTTTCTGGCTCTCACCGTTGGAGTAGTTGCAGACTGCTTTATTCTGGGAACATCTCCACTCTCAATAGTAGCCATTGTTTTTAAAAGAAACTTTATTCCTATCAAAGATAACTTCTGAACAACTTCCTCAAGCTTTTCACCCGAACTTATAAGAATCCTTTCCTGGAAAATTATATCACCGGTATCTTCACCTTTGTTTATATAATGAAGAGTGACTCCTGGATTAAGGATATAATCATAATATTCCCAGAAAAGTGGGGCTGGCCCTCTATATTCTGGAAGATGTGAATAATGAAGATTAATAGTCCCAAGTTTTGGGATCGTAAATATATTCTCCTTCAAGAGATGAGACATAGAATACACAACTATAATATCGGGCTGTAAATGCTTCATCCATTTTTGAAAGGCTTCGTTGTCTCCTTTCCTTAAGTAGTAGTAAGGAATTTTCAGTTTTTTAGAGAAAGTTTTTAAATTTAAAGGCTTTGAAGTGAATGAATAATAGGCATCTGTAAAAACCCCTCCTATAGCTTTAAGGAATGAGTTAGGTTCTCTTGTCCGGGAGCACTCAACAATTCCCACTACCTCATGTCCTGATTCAATAACGGATTCAAAAACGTTAGAGACTCCCTGTGTAATAATTGCAACTCTCAATTGAAATCCCACCTATCTTTATTTGAGACGAAACAAGAAAAAATCTGCTATAGTCACTTCTTTTAATTTCCATGCTATGTATATTTTAGATATTCTCCAGGGACTCAAGAGGGGCCTCCTTAAGTAGCAATTCAAAGTATTTTTCAATTTCACTGTAAAAAATTGCTTTTTTGAATCTTAAAAGTACAAACTGTATGTTTCGGACAAAAAACATATAGTTAACACTGTTATTAATGGTTACATGGGGTTGGTATATTATATATAAAACTATGCTAAAAATCAATGGTGGACTTTAAGAATGGGGGTTTAATAACCGAATTTTAATACTGAGTATTATCTATTTATATCCAGATGTATGGAGTTTTATAGAGACATAATATTATAAAAGCTTGTTTAAAAGTGCATATCAAGCTTTTGGACTGCTGAAATTCAAAGATATTGGACTGCTGAAATTCAAAGATATTGGACTGCTGAAATTCAAAGATATTGGACTACTGAAATTCAAAGATATTTACTTACTAGAAACTGAAGCTTCTAAGTTACCGGGATTCGAAGTTTTTGAACTATCTGAATTGATAAATAATATCGAGGGAAAGTTTCCAATACGATTTAATCAACAAAAAATATAACTGACCTATAAAGCTGCGAACAGAACTGAAGTTTAAGCAAAGGATAAATCCAAACAGGCTCATCTTTTCATAAACATATTAGAAAGAATAAGAGCAGAGAAAAAAAGAGGGGAAAAATGAAAACAGGAACAAATAATAAGTTTTGGAAGTATGCAAAAATTATAACATTTCTGCTTACGGCCTTTGTGGTTATTCTTTCCGGCTGCGTTGACGAAGAACAGAACGAAACCGAATCAGGAAATACAACAAATAATAGTCAGGAAATTACCGGAACAACCAATAATCAAGGAACCACTGGAGGAGATTACATATACGGTACTGCAAAGGTAAAGAGTATCCAGATTGTGACCCTTGAGTCATTTCCTGTACAGGTACAGGTAATAGCAAAAGGCTACCTACCCGACGGATGTACCAAAATCGACGAAATAAAGAATGAAGGAGAAGGAAATGCCTTCAATATCACTATAAGTACAAAACGCCCTAAAGGTGCATTCTGTACACAAGTTATAACGAATTTTACAGAAACCATTCCCCTTGAAGTTCGGGGTCTCAAAGCCGGGAACTACACTGTAAATGTGAATGGAGTAAACGGGTCTTTTGAACTACCCGTAGATAACGTACCTGAAGAAACTCCTGGTTCTATGTCGACGAAACAACAGATAATAACCGAAGCTGACAACGGAACAAGTATAAGTATTGAAAATGAAAGCACGTTTTACCTCAAGCTTAAGGAAAACCCGACCACAGGCTATTCATGGGAACTCAATCTGAGCCAGGGGCTCAATAATATCTCAGGAGAATATTGTCCTCCAGAGCAGCCTGAAGGAATAAAGCAACCTCTTGTAGGCGCGGAAGGAGTCCATTTATGGGAAATTAAAGCCGTATCTAAAGGCAACCAGCAGGTAATGGGAATATATAAAAGACCCTGGGAAAAAGTAACCGGAAAAGAAGAGAACTTCATACTCAATGTTGAGATTGTCTGAGTTGCCGGTAATACCTGCCTTTTCTCGGTTTGTTCATCCCGTTCGATAAAGGAAAGGGTATTTTAACTTTTAATCCGGGACTGTATATTCTCTCCTGCTGGCCTTCTTAAAGGGATTCAAGAGCCTGTTTCAGGTCTTTAAGGCAGTTTTCGCAGATGTAGGATGTACCGATTTGTGTACATCCAAGAATTTCCGCACCTTCTTCCTTTTCTCTTTCCCCCTGGCCTCCAGGATAACCTTCGCAGTAAACTCCACACTTAACTTCGCAATAAGCTCCGCAGAATAAGCACCTTGTCATAATATGATTTAGGGTTTGAAATATCAAATATATTTCCGGAAAAGCCTGAGAAAATAACGGACAGAATATGAAATATGACAAATTGCAGTTAACTGAGGAATTTCTTTAGAGAAACGCCTAAATTCTACGATAAAACTCTAAAGATTAAAATACCAAGCGAAAACTATATAAACGATCGTTAGTATGTTCTGATAGTTGTCCCAGGCAAGGTGGCCTGATAAATAAAACCCTGTAGCGGGGTGGGGTAGCCAGGAGATCCCGACGGGCTCATAACCCGTAGACCGATGGTTCGAATCCATCCCCCGCTATAGTAAAGCTCTTTTCTGAGTTTGTTTGTGGTTTGACACATTTTTAGGTTTTAATTCCCCTGTAGCGGGGTGGGGTAGCCAGGAGATCCCGACGGGCTCATAACCCGTAGACCGATGGTTCGAATCCATCCCCCGCTATAGTAAAGCTCTTTTCTGAGTTTGTTTGTATTTTTGTGTTTTAACTCGTGTTTTAACACTTCTCAGAGCCTTTTAGATAACCCAGTTTCAAATCTTCATACCCGGCAACGTTTTTATAGCCGGTTACCGATTTATATATAGAACCCATTTACTTATCCCTTTTTTAAGCTACTAAACTCAAGGCTTATTAAGGAAGGTTACTGTCTTAAACAAGGTCAAAAAAGTGTGAGTATCTTTTTATTTATCCTCAAAAAATCAGCAGGATGACTTTCATATGGTAATGGAAAAACTTGGAGACTCCTTACAGGGGGCGCTCAAGAAGCTGATCGGCGCGGGGCGAATTGATGAGCGTACGGTCAATGAAGTAGTAAAAGATATCCAGCGGGCTCTGCTCCAGGCCGATGTGAATGTAAAACTTGTTATGGGAATGTCCCAGAGAATCAAAGAGCGTGCAATGAAAGAAGCCCCTCCTGCAGGTATGAACCCGAGGGAGCACGTAATCCGCATCGTATACCAAGAATTGATGGAAATTATCGGCAAAGGAGCTGAAATTCAGCTCAAGCCGCAGATTATAATGATGGTGGGACTTCAGGGAAGCGGAAAAACTACCAGTACAGCAAAGCTTGCTCGTTACTTCCAGAGAAAAGGACTCAAAGCAGGAGTTGTCGCCGCAGATACCTTCCGACCTGGCGCATATCAACAGCTTAAAACTCTCTGTGAAAAACTCAATGTAGCTTTCTATGGAGAAGAAAACAATCCAGATGCTGTCGAAATCACCAGAAACGGACTCAAAGCCCTGGAAAAATACGACGTGAAAATTGTGGATACCGCAGGCCGGCATGCTCTTGAATCCGATCTGATAGAGGAGATGGAACAGATCAACGCCGTTGCCAAGCCAAACCACAAATTCATGGTGCTGGATGCAGGTATAGGACAGCAGGCAAGCCAGCAGGCGCATGCATTTAATGATTCCGTAGGAATTACAGGCGTTATCATAACAAAACTTGACGGTACTGCAAAAGGAGGCGGAGCCCTGTCTGCCGTTTCCGAAACAAAAGCTCCTATTGCCTTTATCGGCGTGGGGGAAACGCCGGAAGATTTTGAAAAATTCGAAGCTGACAGGTTCATTTCAAGGCTTCTTGGCATGGGAGACCTTAAAAGCCTAATGGAAAAGGCTGAAGAAACCCTTAGTGAAGAAGACGTAAATGTAGAGGCCCTGATGCAGGGGCGCTTCACCCTCAAGGATATGTACAAACAGCTTGAAGCCATGAACAAAATGGGCCCTCTTAAACAGATTATGTCCATGCTGCCACTGGGAATGGGCGGAATGGGAGGCGTTAAGCTCTCAGATGAGATGTTCCAGGCTACAAGTGACAAGATGAAGAATTACAAGATAATCATGGACTCAATGACAGAAGAAGAAATGAATGACCCCAAGCTCATAGGTGGCTCCAGGATCAAAAGAATTTCAAGAGGCTCAGGCTGCAGCCCTGAAGAAGTAAGGGAGCTTCTGAAATACCACAAAACCATGCAGACAGCTCTAAAAGGCTTCAGGGGTGGAAAGTTCAATATTCAGAAAATGATGAAGAAAAGACTCGGGATGTAATATCCCGAATATCTTATTTATCTTTATTATAGTGTTTATTTGCGTTTATTTTTCTTTTATAATTCTAAATTTAAGGAACATTTTGTTCCTAAGGTTAATATCGATTGACAATGTCGATTGTTGACTATGTAGAAATCCTAATTCAAATATTTTAAACTAATTCATGTTTAGGACATTAAGTAGATTAGGATATTAAGTAGGTATTAAGATTTTTGCAGAGATTTCTTTTTACTGATATTTACAATTATAGAGACGATAAAATAAATCCATAAAAAATAAATTACGTTTGTAATTAGAATATATGGGATAGTAGTACTTTTAAAAATCAAGAAAGTTGTATATTTTTCTGGACCAAGAATCCTGGCGATAAAAATTGTGGAAAAGAATTTAATAATAATGGGAAAAATGTTCAAACCTATTATTAAGATAATAAGAATATAGATTTTTTGTTTCGTTGGCTTAATAAATTCTTTTACATTCATGATTTATGTTAAGTCTAATTTGACTTTAATTTTTTTGCATTGTTACTATGTAGAAATCCTACTAAAATCAATAATAAGTACATCAAAATTTAGAGGATTTCTACAAAGCCCGATTGTTAATGTCAATAATTAACATCGATCTTAATATTTTTCACAAATTTCAAGGAAGTTGGTAAGCAGTTCTTCTCCCTTCTCTGTATGGGAAACCTCAGGATGCCATTGTACACCGTAAATTGGTTTTGTTGGGTGGCGCATAGCTTCAACTTCACAAATATCAGACCGAGCAAGATGGATAAAGCCTTCAGGCAGAACGGCAACCTCATCTGCATGGGAAGCCCACACTGTAGCCTTGGGTCCGAGTCCACGCAGAATATCGTCTTCTTCGAGCACTTCTATCTCAACCTCTGCATACCCGCCTTTTTTCCCTGCATGAACATGTCCTCCATATGCTAGGGCAATTGCCTGATGCCCGAGACAGATTCCAAGAATAGGAAGATCAATTTTCCGGACGTAATCGAAACATAAACCTGCCCTATCCATTTCCGGCCCACCACTCAGAATCAGTCCGTCCGGCTCCTCTGCCAGGATATCCTCAATTGGCGTTGTATTAGGAATTATTTTCGTATCCATATCAAGATCTCGAACAGCCCGGTGAATGAGATGGCAAAATTGTCCGTAGTTATTTACAACAAGAATTTTCAGCTCTTTCATGATTCCTTCAGTTCCTGTTTTGGTATGATTGTATTTTCTAACGCTCTGAGTTTACTCTATTAGCCGGTCTTATCCTATTTTAATTCTTGTATGTTTCCAAAGTTTAGAATTGATAATTATTTTCGTGGGCAGGAGGCTTCGAGTTAGGTACATTTACTTGCTCTATGTTTCCTCTGACCTGGAATGTATTTTTAATGATGCCTTTTATTCATAACAAATAGTTGACTTCAAATAGTTGACTTTCAGATTTGATCATTATAGTACATTATTATACAGAAAAGTTCAAGAATATCCGTTACTATTAAAGTGCATAACTTATCTCGTAGCTAGTTGGAATAGCTTTAAATAGGTTTAATGTGCTAACGTGTCACATACTAGCACGGGGTTCCGAGTAGGTATAACAACAATTTGAAAGCATTTTGTACTCGAAGGAGATTATAATGTCAGATATCGGTAAAAAGATACGGATAGAAAGGCTGATGAACCGGGAAAGCAGAAACATGGTCATTATTCCCATGGACCATGGGATCTCAGACGGGCCTATTGACGGGCTTATCAATATCACTGATACGGTGAATAAAGTTGCCGAAGGAGGAGCAAACGCCGTCCTTATGCAGAAAGGAATGGTAAAATACGGACACAGGGGATACGGCCACGACATAGGTCTTATCGTGCATATAAGTGGTTCTTCTTCCCTTAGCCCGGACCCCAATGCCAAAGTGCAGGTCTGTACAGTAGAGGAAGTAATTAAGATGGGAGCTGATGCCGTTTCCATGCATATAAATATAGGCTCTGAAACCGAAGCTGACCAGCTTGAACAGCTCGGGAAAATTTCCAAAGACTGTACGGAATGGGGTATGCCTCTTCTTACTATGATGTACCCAAGAGGTAAAAAGATCACAAATCCGCACGACCCTGTAAATGTAGCACATGCTGCAAGGATCGGGGCCGAGCTCGGCGCTGATGTTGTAAAAACAGTATACACTGGAGATCCTGATAGCTTTAGAGACGTTGTCAGAGGCTGTCCTGTACCTGTAGTTATTGCAGGAGGACCTAAAACCTCAACGGATCAAGAACTCCTGGAGATGATTGACGGAGCGATGGAAGCCGGAGCCAGAGGTGCTGCGATTGGAAGAAATGTTTTCCAGCACAAGGATCCTGTTAGACTCACCCGGGCCATTTGCGAAATCGTACATCATAGAAGGCCTGTAGAAGAAGCCCTCGAACAGCTAAAGTGAGAGCTAGATATTGAAAAGCAATACCAGAACCCGAAACAGAAGTTAAAAAAGGGAAAAGGCCTGAGTAAAAATAAAAAATATACCGGAGTTGAAGCCTTTGAAGAAGAAAAGCGTGTGGATAAAAGCCGATGAAGGCGGATGGGAACAACAGAAAGAAAGAATTACGACAGGCCTTGAATCAGGAGCCGACTGCGTACTTGTAAACCCAGGGGATGTCGGAAAAGTCAGGGAACTGGGAAGTATTCCGGTAGCAACCTTTGGCCGTGACAATAAATCCGGAGCTGAGATTATTGTCGTTGGGAAGAGAGGAGAAGGCGATGGAACGAAACCTTTACCCCTTGAGACTCAGGGTTCTCTTGACATAAACGCAGCAACCCTTCTCAGGGATAAAGGAGTTGCTGTTGGCGGATATGTTATAATCAGGGACAAACGCTACGAGCAATTCGCAGCCGAGATGGGAAAGGTCTGCGACTTCCTGATTGTAACGGGCACGGACTGGAAGGTTATTCCTCTGGAAAACCTGATAGCTGAGCTTCAGCGTTATGACGTAAAAATAATTTTCGGGGTAAAAAGCACTGAAGAAGCAAGGCTGGCTTTCAAGACCCTTGAAACCGGAGCAGATGGCGTCCTTCTTGACAGTGGAAACATCCAAGAAATTAAAGATACCATCCAGGCTGCAAGGGAGCTGGAAAACGAAAGCACTAAACTTGAGTCTGCGGTTATAACCCGGGTAGAACCTCTTGGAATGGGAGATCGAGTCTGTGTGGACACATGCAATCTCATGCAAAAAGGAGAAGGCATGCTCATAGGTTCTCAGGCAAGCGGGATGTTCCTTGTAAATTCCGAATCTGATGACAGCCCATATGTTGCAGCCCGCCCATTCAGAGTAAATGCAGGTGCGGTTCACTCTTATATAAAAATTGGAGATAAAACCCGTTACCTCTCGGAACTTCGAACCGGAGATGCGGTAACCATAATCGATTCAAAAGGAAGACAGAGAGAAGGTTTTGTGGGGAGGGTCAAGATTGAAAGCCGTCCTCTTATGCTCATTGAAGCAAAAGCAGGCAATCGTACTCTGAGCGCAATCCTGCAAAATGCCGAAACTATCAAGCTGGTTGGAAAAGACGGAAATCCGATTTCAGTTGCCAAACTCAAGAAAGGCGATGAGGTTCTGGTTCGCCTAGAAGAGGGAGCCAGGCATTTCGGTAAAAAAATCGAAGAAACGATAATAGAGAAATAACCTCCTAAATAAAAAACTCCTGAAAAGAAACGATCATCAGCGGAAAAACGGAAGAAGAAACGGTCATCAGCTGAAAGACAAAAACGGAAAAAGAAATGGTCATCATCAGAAAACAAAAACCGGAGCAAACAATGATTCATATTGGCCAGCTTGACCTTGAGAAAAAAGCTGCCATTGTCGCAGTAATCCTTGAAAAACCCCTTGAAACTTCAAGAAAGGCCGCCAAAATGGGGGCCGACCTTCTTGAAATCCGGCTGGATTTGCTTGGGATCAGGGACCTGGAAACAGCTGCAGAAACAATCCGAGAAGTAAAATCCGAAACCGGACTTCCGGTAATCCTCACAAATCGTTCAATTACGGAAGGAGGGAAATGGGAAGGAAAAGAGGACGATAGAATCGAACTTCTTACAAATTTCTTTTCTAAAAATCTCATTTCCCTGAAAGACAAGCCAGATGCAGTAGACATCGAGCTCTCTGCTGGGAGAGAAGCAAGAGACCAGGTAATAAAAGCGGCAAAAGCCTGCGGAAAAACCGTAATCGTTTCTTCCCATGACTTTTCAAAGACTCCGGCTTTTCAGGAAATGAAAACTATTCTGGAAGAGGCATTTCTGGCAGGGGCAGATATTGCGAAACTTGCTGTTATGCCAAAATCAAGAAGAGATGTACTTGACCTGTTAAGAGTTGCACTGGAAACAAGAGAGGCAGAAAACGCTGTATGCACGATCGCTATGGGCAAGCTTGGAAAACATACAAGGGTAGTTGCTCCTTTCTACGGTTCGGTCCTGACATATGCGGCTGTTGATAGTGAAGTTTCTGCCGCTCCCGGGCAATTTCAGGTAGATGAAATAAAGAAGATATTGGAGCTGCTCGAATGAAGCGAGTTTTTGGCGTATTTGGAGACCCTATAGCCCATTCCCTTTCTCCTGCAATGCATAACGCAGCTTTTTCAGCCCTTGGAATGGAATGTATCTATCACGCTTTCAGGGTGAAACCTGAAAAACTGGAAAAAGCAATTCTTGGGGCTGAAGCTATGGGGTTCGGAGGGCTCAATTTGACAGTACCCTTAAAAGAGGTAGCCTTGAAACTTGACTGCATAAAACCTGATTCACTTGCTGAAAAGATAGGAGCTGTAAACACTGTCGTTTTCGGGGAAACCGGAGAAATAAAAGGGTACAACACGGACGGACTAGGAGCAAAGCAGGCACTTCAGAATTCTGCAGTGGAAATTAAGGGGTCTAAAATCGTAGTTGCAGGAGCAGGTGGAGCAGCAAGATCCATTGCTTTTCAGCTTGCAGCCGATGGAGCTGAAATCACAATAGTAAACCGTACCGAAGGAAGGGCAATCGAGCTTGCAAAAGATATCTCAGCTGCAGCCCTTTCTGGAAGCGTAACTGGGAGAGGGTTCTCTGGATTAAAAGACCTGTTGCAGGATGCCAATATCCTGATCAACACCACGACTCTTGGAATGCACCCGAATGTAGACACCGCGATTGCCACAGCAGAAGATCTTCACCCTGACCTTACTGTTTTTGATATTGTCTATAATCCCCTGGAAACCAGGCTATTAAGAGAAGCAAAAACCTCAGGCGCAAAGACTGTGAGTGGAGTCTTAATGCTTGTCTATCAGGGAGCTGAGGCTTTCAGGCTCTGGACAGGAATCGAACCTCCAGTCGAACTTATGAAAAAAACGGTTTTGGAGGCTTTGCAGGCTTGAGTGTTAATCTGAAACCAGGAAATCAGGTGAATACAGATCAAAATCCTGAAAAAACGAAGGTTTTGATCCTTGGTGGAACCGGTGAAATGGGACAGTGGTTTACCCGTTTTTTCAAACAAAAAGGCTACGAAGTTACAGTCTGGGGAAAAGGCGGGAAAACAGAGATTGCAAAGAAATTAGGAGTTCCTTTTGCCTTGGATCTCGAAAAAGCTGTTCCGGAAAGTGACATAGTAATAGTCTCGGTGCCCATCAATGTAACTGAAGAGACTATTGCGGAGTTTGCTCCAAAAATGAAGGCTGGAAGTCTTCTTATGGACTTTACTTCCATTAAAGTAAAGCCTGTGGAAGCTATGAAAAAGTTTGCCCCTTCAGATGTGGAAATTCTCGGCACACATCCTATGTTCGGCCCGACAATTCCCACTATCAGAGGGCAAACTGTCATTCTCGTCCCTGTAAAGGGGCGTTCGGAGAAGTGGTTCCCAGTAATGAGAGAGCTTTTTGAGGAAGGGGGGGCGCATGTTGAAATTACTACGGCAGCCGAACACGACAGGCTTGTTTCGGTTGTACAGGGACTTACTCATTTTGCCTATATTACCATAGGAACGACCATTGACAGGTTAGATTTTGATATAAAAAAATCTAGAAAATTCGTAAGCCCGGTCTACGCCATAATGCTGGACTTTGTAGGCAGGATTCTTGGCCAGAACCCCTATCTGTATGCCCTTATCCAGATGGAAAATCCCGGAGTTCTGGAAGTTCATGACGCATTTATCAAGGAATGTGAAGAGCTCTCAAGGCTGGTGCGAGCCCATGACGAAGAAAGTTTTGTGAAAAAAATGAAATCTGCTGCTCGTAAGTACGGCGATACGGCTCATGCCCTGCGTAAATCGGACAAACTGATTAATTCCAGAATAACTGAATACGAGACCATCCTGAATTCTGTTGGAAAGGTCTGTGGCTTTTCTCATTTTTATTCCGGAAAAATCCATGTAGGTACCCTGGAAAAAGCAGGCCCGGATGAGATCGTTCTTACAAAACTGGTATCAAAAGGCACTTCCCCCCATATAAAAAACAAATTTGTAAAACTTAAGCTTGAAAATCTTCGCATACTTTCGGAATCCGAATTGTGGGAATGGAGAAAAGAAAACCTTGAACATTCTACCAGGGATATTTCAGTCCTTATCCCTGAAGGAGCTGACCCTGCAGTTATCCTTAACGCTATAAATACTAACAAACAGCTTGCAGCCTGCGAAATAAGTGATATCTATAAAGGGATTGATCAGGAAGATCACAAAAGGATTAATCTGGGAGACTATAAAGGGGAAGATTATAAAGAATTTAACCGGATAGAAACTGAAAAAGAAAGAGAAAAAGCAAAAAGTCTCGGAGTTACTTACAGGATAACAGTTTTTGGGGATTGTGATGCTAATTCTGTCGAAGCTGATGTCACAGCACTCCTTTGCGGTCTTGGGTGCAGAATCAGAAAGAAAAATCTGAAGCAGAAAGAAAAATCTGAAGCAGAAAGAAAAATCTGAAGCAGAAAAGATGAAAACAACTTTCTCCTTAAAAGTCCGTGTTATCTGTAATAATAAAGAGAGAAAGTAATATAAACAATAAAAAAAAAGATAATGTAATGTCCGGAGTTCGATGGAGAGTCTCTCTTTTATTTGCGCTTATCACTCTTTCTATATTTTTATCACTTCTTGCAAATAGTGATAGGTTTATGGAAGTCAGGGGAAATGGAACATATACACAGACCGGAACTGGGAGTTTAAGCAATTCAATCGTAAATCTCACAAACAGGCTGGAAGCCGGTAATCATGAAGCGAGATTGAACGCTGCAGCTGAACTTGGGAAGCTCGGTAGGCCTGCGGCAAATAATCTTGTTGACAAAATTGAGTCAAATAATTCGAGTTCGGAAGAAATAAACAGTTACATGCTCCTCGCCCTTCTTGAAACCGGGGATGACAGAACAGAAAATATCCTTTCCGAAAACTTTGAGAAAATTGAGGCTTCGGATAAGACTGCAAAAGAGAGCGAAGCTGAAGAATGGAAACAAGAGCTCTCAGAGGATATCCTGCAGGCCATCGAAGAAAAAGATACAGTCACAAGAAAGTACATTGCAGATTCCATTGCTATGGACTCCGCCAGGTCGAGAAATAGGGGAGAAACAAACGCTTTTGAGAGAGCTCTTAAATCAGAAATACAGAATTCAAGTATCTATGTTCCTTTTGCGCTTTCAGACTTTGGCCCTGAAGAATCAGGAAACGAAACCGAAAAACTTCTTAAAGCTCTTAAAAGCAATAAAGGAAGCACAAGAATTGCAGCTATGATGGCTCTTGGAGAAATGAGAGAAAAAGCTGCAGTAGATCCCATACTTGAAATTTTGACAAGAGATTATCTGCCGGCACAAGCCAGCGCAGCAATTGCACTTGGAAAGATTGGGGACAAAAGAGCAGTAGAAGCTCTAAGAAAAGAAATGAAAGATGGCGATAACGAATATGTTAAAGGCGGTTCTGCAATTGCACTTGCGAGAATAGGAGACGAAAATTCAGTACCCTATATTATAGATAGATTGAGAGATCAGAGAATCAAAGTAAGAAGTAGTGCAGCTCTTGCGCTTGGAGAAATCGGAAACGAGACCGCGGTAGAACCCCTAATAGAAATCCTGAAAACCGGAAAGAGTGCAGAAGGGCAAAAAAGTAATTCCTTGAATGCAAACACTGATGTCCGAAAAAGCGCTATCCTTGCCCTTGGAGAAATAGGGAGCACCAACTCTACTGAGATTTTAATCGGCATACTGACCGATAAAGAAGAGGAGCTTGAAGTCAGGACAGCAGCAGCTTCAGCCCTGGGAAATATAAAAGATCCAAAAGCTGTAGAAACGCTCAAACAGACTTTTGCTGACAAAACTACGGATGCAAATATTAGAAATGCAGCTTTTCTCGCGCTCAGTAAAACAAGAGACCGGGAAACTGCAGGAATGCTTGTAGGAAAAATGGGAGATCAAGAGATTGGGGCTATTGCCAGAAAAGCTCTCATAGATATGGGGGAAATGGCTGTTGGTCCCCTTATAGAAAATTTGAAAACGGAAGACAAGAAAACAAGAGCTGAAACAGCCTTAATTCTTATTGAAATTGGGGATCAGAGGGCAGTTAAACCTCTCATTGAAGCTTATAAGTGATTTTAAAGAAATTATAAAGAAAAAAAAATGGCTCAAAAACCTCATTCTTTTCTATTTATAGCTATTTAGAAACTTGGACTTGGTATATATTTATTAAAATCAAAATATTTCTTTAATATAAGGAGCATTTATTTTTCAGCTGTTTATATAAAATGACTTTTTTACTAAACAAGTTGTGAAAATTGAAGGTATTCTTGTTCAGATCGTAGCAGGTTAGAAACATAACAAGCTGATGAATTCTCCACGAGCCAAACCATGCCCTTCAACTGATCCCTGAAATTTGAACTTTGAGAAGCCTTCATAGTGTCGATTTTTTAGAATTAGTATATAAAGATTCATTGGTCATCGGTTAAGGAGTTTTCTTGCCTGAAAACTATTGATTTTGCATTAGAAGCCGGCCTTAAATTTTGGCCCATTTACATGAAATCGATACCCTATTCCAGCTCATAATTTATTAAAATATTTAGTAACTGTTGAGGAAATTGACACAATTGTCACGATTTCTTACTTAACCGAAGACGCATTTATAAAGATTAGATTGAAAAGCATTTTTAATTTTTCATTTGCGGGAGGGAACTTTGAGCCGAAAATGTAACGGTTATTACCCAAATACCAGAATATTTTAACTACTTTATCATTAGCTAGTCGGAAGAAGCATCCTTAACAATTCTAAATATATTGAAAATTGATTTTTCAGTATAATAAGCAACAGAACTATTAGTTTAAAACAACAATGCTTTCCTGATGGAGTCTCATGCTAGCCGTTAATTGCCTGACATTTTTCAATCTTTGAAAAAGGTAAAAATCTGGAAAATACTTAAAAGATATTTATAGCAGTCATGGAATTGAGAGGCTCTCAAAAGCGCTTTCTGGAAGCTGAAACTAATTGCCAACAGCGTATTGCTATCGAATGTTTGAGGATAGATTTCCTAGCGTGGATTTTTAAAAATCATTTTTTCATAATATACTGTAATAATCAATGTTTTTTCAATCATAAATAGTAAAGTAATAATTAGATAAATGAATACCACTATGGAGGTTCTTAAAATTTATCTATAATTCCTTCGATGCATCACTTATTGTCACCCAATTATATCTTTTATCAGGTACAGTTCCTGGCAAGAATGCAAATTCCTGAAAAATTATTTCGAAAAATTCATACAAGTCAATTGCAAAAAACTAAATATATACTAAAAATGTATCAGACCTGAATATACACTAAAAATGTATCAGACTATTCATTTAACGTTAAGTAAGATTCCTTGTTAAAGAGGATTTCTACGCAAATTTAAAACTCTAAACTTCAAAATCAAACTGACATCGAATTTACGGAAACGGTATAAAATATGAATCATTCAGTGCCTAAAATCATACTGTTACTACTCACACTGACAATGGTTGGAGTTGCTGCCGGAATCAGCGAAAGCAACAAAGAAAACCCCAATGAAACGACCATGTTAGATATGAATGAGTCAGAAACTCAACAGGCTGTAGAACCTCCCACACTGACAATGGTTGGAGTTGCTGCCGGAATCAATGAAGGTAACAATGAAAACCCCAATGCGACAACCATTCTAGATACGAATGAGTCAGAAACTCAACAGGCTATAGAGCCTCTGATAAAGGCATTAGGAAATGACGATATAAACTCCAGAAAGGAAGCCAGATTCGCTCTGGAAGAAATGGAAGAAGACGCTGTAGATCCTCTTATAGAAGTTATTGACTCTGAAAACCCGGAAATAAGATGTGAAGCAGCTCTGGCTCTTGGAAATATTGGTGGGCAAAAAGCAGAAAAAGCCATAATACAGCTTTTGAAGGACGAAGACCCAGAGGTTAGAAGCGGTGCAGCTCTAGCTCTTGGTAATGCAAGAAGCCAGAGAGCAGAAAAACAACTAATTCAAGCACTTTCAGACGAAGATGAAAGAGTGCGCTCCAATTCAGCCTGGGCTCTTGGAGAAATTGAAAAGGCAGGTTCTTCTTCAGAGGAAGATGGCTGGGGGGAGACCTTATTCTCAGGAAAGGTAGAAAATGAGAAAATTGTTGAGGCCCTCAACCTAAGTCTCGAAGATAATAACAGTGAGGTAAGGTCCAGTGCAGCAGAAGCTCTAGGAAAACTTGGAGGAGAAAAAGCCGAAGAGTCTCTGATTAAGGCACTTTCAGACGAGGACAGAAAAGTTCGAAGGAACGCCGTGGAAGCCCTTGGAAAGATAGGGGATAAAAAAGCCACTGAACCCCTGATAAAAGCACTGAATGACGAAGACAGAGAGACAAGAAAGAAAGCCATTGTAGCTCTCGGAGAACTCCGAGAAGAGAAAGCAACAGAAGCCCTGATTAAGGTACTTTCGGATGAAGACAAGGACGTCCGCTGTACTGCAGCTGTCGAATTGGGAGAAATTGGGGATCAAAGAGCCGAGAAAGCCCTGATAAGTGCTCTTTCAGATAAAGATCCTGAAGTACGGAGCCTTGTTGTGGAATCTCTTGGAAAAATAGGAGAAGAAGAAGCAACAGGAGCTCTCGTCCAGCAGTTAAAAGACCCTGACCAAAAAGTCAGAAATATAACTGAAAAAACACTTGAAGAAACTGGAGACAGAAATACTAAACCGATTGTTCAGGCATTAAAGGATAAAAATAATAATGTCAAGCAGTATGCTGGGGAGATTCTTGTTGGAATCGGAAAACCAGCAGTTGAGCCCCTTATAGAAGCCCTTTCAGATGATGATGCATATACAAGCAGTACAGCCGCCTGGGCTCTTGGAAATATAGGAGATAAAAGGGCAATAAAACCTCTCATTCAAAATCTCTCGGCTGAAAATGAAGAAACAAAATTGAGCTGTGCCAGAGCTCTTGTAGAAATAGGAGAACCGGCAGTTCCTGATATGATAAAATCTCTTGAGAACCAGAATAAGACTGTTAGAAAATATATTGTTTTTTCACTCATTGAAATGGGAGACAAGAGAGCTGTTCCAGAACTTAAGGAACTTTTCAAGGAAAAAACAGAAACTTCTACTGAACTCACTGAAAAAAAAGGTGACGAAAAAGTAGACCAGACTCTCCAGAAAGCTGTAGAAGAAAAAGACATGACCTTCCGGAAGGAAGTAGCAAAAGCCTTTGAAGATATTGGGAACTCAGAAACAGAACCCCTCATCAATGCACTAAAAGCAGACCCTCAAAACATAAAAAAATACGAAGAGGCTTCCGGAGTTAATCCTAAAGATAAAAAAGCGCCAGAAAAACTCCTAGATGCATTAAAACGTGAAGAGAGTTATGTGAGAGTCAGCTCTATACTTGCACTGGGAGGAATGAGAGAAGAAAGCTCTATCGAACCTCTTATTGAAATCTTGGTCAAAGACTGCAATGAGACAAAAGCCTGTGCAGCCTTTTCTCTTGGAGAAATTGGAAACGAAAAGGCAGTGGAACCATTATCAATTGCCCTGAAAACGGATAAATACGGCAATGTGAAAGAGTGCAGTGCTATTTCCCTTGGAAAAATCGGGGATCAAAGGGCAGTAGACCCTCTTATCATGGCTTTGAACGAAAACGATTCCGTAAAAAGTTGTGCAGCCCTTGCTCTGGGAAAAATTGGAAACCCGAAAGCGGTTAAACCCCTGATCCAGATACTATCCGATGAAAATCCCGAAGTACGGCGAAATGCAGCTCTGGCTCTGGGGGCAATAGGGGATCAAAAAGCAGTGAAATCTTTAACTGTAGGACTACAGGATGGAGACGAAACTGTGAGAGTCGCTTCAGCATGGGCCCTTGGAAATATAGGTGATGCCACAGCTGTAGGCGCGCTCAATAGTGCTACAACAGATGGAAATGAAACACTCAGAAGCACTGCTTTAGAAGCCCTGGGTAAAATAAATGACCCAAAAGCAGTTGGAACTCTTAAGAAAGCTCTTAAGGATAATAACTCCGGAATTCGGATCTCTGCTGTTACTGCTTTAGGAGAGATAAAAGGCGAAAAAGCAACTGACACTCTTGTCATGGCTTTGGGAGATAATAATAAAAAAGTAAGAGACTGCGCGTCAAAGATTCTTCTTGATAGAAAAGAAGAAGCAGTGGAACCTCTAATAAGAGGCCTGAATAGTGAAAACCAGAATATCAGGGAGAACTCTGTGTTCCTGCTAATTGACATTGGAGATGAAAGAGCAGTAAAACCTCTCACCAAGTACTTGAATGCAAATACCAGAGCTCAACCTGAAATTCAAGAAAACAAAACTTAAACCAGACGGATAAGGTCTTCCAGTGCGGCTTTTGGGTCTGTGGCTTTTACAATTCCAGATGCCAGAAGCACGCCTTGAGAACCAAGGTCAAGGGCTGCCCTGAGGTCTTCACCTTTGGAAATCCCGGCTCCGCAGAGTACCTTTACACTGGGATCAATTTTTGCAACCGCCTCAACCGAACCGCTAACAACTTCAGGGTCAGCTTTTGAGACAGGGATTCCACTCCCTATAAGTTCGGGGGGTTCGATTGCAACATAATCCGGCCCCAGGGCTGCTGCTGCTGCAGTTGTCGGGACATTATTAGTGCAGATAATTGACCTGAGCCCGAATTCCTTTGCAGCCTTTAGAGATGCCTCGATCTCTGCAAGAGTTAGACGCCTCTCAGAGTGGTTGATCAGAGTCCCTACAGCGCCTGCTTCTTTTATGGCTTTTCCGAAAACATGACCTGTGAAGCTTCCTGCTCCTATCCCATCCAGATGCTGGGAAAAAACCGGAAGCTCAACTTCCGAGGCTACCCTGTAAATATCCGAAAGCTGCGGGGCTACTGCTATCTCAATACCTGATTCTTCGGATACGGTTTTGCAGGCCTTTGCAATTTCCACTGCTCCCTGGCCCGTACCCTGTAAATAAGTCTTATAGTTCAATACAATGAATGGTAAACCCAAAAAAATCCCCTCTTGAAAAGTAAAAAGAAATGGAAAGCGTGAATTTCGACGCTTTCTCTAAAAGTTTCTGCCGAAATCACTGCATGGTTTTTCCCTTTAGCAGTAGTTTTTAGCAGTAGGTTTTCAGCAGTAGATTTTCAGCAACTTTTTTAAGGGAAATTCTTAAACCTGCTTAGAAGTCAGTCATGACCCTGAACTGGTCAATTTCCGGTTTGTTAAGGCTGTTGATAAACTGTTCGGCAACTTCCCTGACATCTTTTGAGTTGGTAATCGCACGTCCAACCACAAGAATGTCAGCACCCTGACCGAGAGCTACAGGCACTTTGTCAAGACGGACACCGCCTGCAACAGCAACCAGTGTCTTTGGAGCAACCTTCTTGATCTCGGCGATATTGCCCCATGCATGTTCAGTGGCTTCAATGTCGATTCCACGATGGAGTTCAATGACATCAGGCATGACCTTAAGCTGTTTTAAGACAGAAATCGGATCTTGCTGGTTGAGGGTATCCATTACCGCATAGATACCTGTCTTATGGGCTTCCTCAATGAGCTTGTCAATAGTGCTTATTGGGGCAAGTGCAGAGACAACAATAGCATCTCCTGCAGCATCTGCAACCATTCTTGCTTCAAGATTTCCGGTATCCAGAGTTTTTAAGTCAGCTACTATGAAGGCATCAGGCCTGACCTCTCTGATCTTTGAGATGACATCCATACCATAGCGTTTGATAAGAGGTGTGCCTGCTTCGATAATAACGTGATCGCTTTTAGGAATCTGAGATATGGCGGATTGCACGAATTCGATGTCAGGATTGTCAAAAGCAACCTGCAGGTATGGTGGGTCCCAGAGCCTTGTGACCTTGAATCCCATGATAGCATGGGTAGACTTGTTGCTTTCCTCAAGAACGGTGTTAATGTCCGGGAAACCTTCGAGAGCACGCTTGATTGCGAGTTTTGTTGCTCCGTAATTATACCTGTAGATCTTGTTGTAATCCTGGGCATCAGGATGGAGAAAGACACTGGCTACAATGACAATTTCTTCAACCTGATCCTTTGAGATTACGCCTTCTTCAACTGAGTCTGCTACTGCCTTTGCAACGGCTGCCTGAGCAGGTCCGAAAATTTTTCCTGCTTGCTCCATATTTTTTACCGTAACCTTCGGAATAATTAGGGTTGAAGGTTTTGGAGGCAGATTGGGTCTGATAACGGACAGGAGAGGGGTATGACCGACTGAAAGCTGGGTCAGGCCGTTTGCAAAAGCTTGCCCTACGGGTCCTCCCTTGTCTCCTATCATCAAATCAACATGGGCAAGTTCTGCACCCTGCCCCATTAAAGCTTCTCCTATTTGAAACATATTTGACCTCGTAAAATGTGATAAATTATAGATCCTATTATATGATCCTGAATATTGATAACGGTGAGGATAGCCGTATACCTTGAATTAATTTACTGTCAACTAAGGATACGAATAACCTTTTGCCTGCTAAATGCCAGCCTTATATTATAAATAATCTCGTATCGTCCCACAGGTTTTTTCCGCAGCCCTGATAGAGTCACGGAGTTCTATTTTGGAGTTTGACTTTGAAGTTTCCGGGACCACATAAAACTCCCTATTAAAGGAGAATTTTAGGACAGATATCATCAAGAGTACATGTTTTGCACCTTGGAGAAATAGGCCGGCAGGTATTTTGCCCTAATTTTACGAGCAAGAGATTTATATGTCTCCAATATTTCCGTGGAAAGATCTTTTTTAATTCGGTTTCAGTTTCTTCAGGAGTTTTTGTATCTACCAGACCTAGCCTGTTAGAAATCCTGTGAACATGAGTGTCCACGGCAAGGGCATCCTTGAGAAAAGCATGCGCAAGCACGCAGTTAGCGGTCTTCCTGCCTACTCCAGGCAGTTCAAGAAGAGCTTCCATATCGTCAGGAACCTTGCCATCATATTTCTCTAGAAGAAGTCTGGAAATTTCCTTTATTCTCCCTGCTTTAACTCTGTAAAAGCCCACATCTTTGATAAGAGTTTCAATCTCGCTAACATCAGCTCTCGCCATTTCTTCAGGCGTCGAAAATCTCTCAAAAAGCTTGCTAGCCGCTGGATAGGTCACGTCATCCCGGGTTCTGTGGGACATCACAGTAGAAATTAACGCAAAAAAAGGATCTGTAAAGCCATCGTTAGAAGCTTCAGGATAAAGTTCAAAGAGCCTCCTCATGAGTTCATCAATGTCCATGCTCAAAAATCAGTCTTCTCTAATATAAAATTAAGGTTCGGAATTGAACCTTGAATCAAAGTAAGCTCTAAATTACATCTCAGAAGCAGGCATACGATTTACTTATGTGGTCCACTTATATGAGAATTCATTTACGTGGTCACTTTACTTAAGCAGACCAAACGAAAAAAATTTAAGAATAGGTCGTAAGAATCAGAAAATTAAAAGTTCTGGAAAAAAGATTGGTTTTTAAAGGAAAGCCAAGATCCGGATTCGAACCGGAATGGAATCGCTCTGCAGGCGATTGCGTAGCCGCTCCGCCATCTTGGCATTATGCAAATTCATGTAGGGTACTATATAAAATAATTACAGAGCAATAAATTGTTTAAAGAAGAAGCCAAGATCCGGATTCGAACCGGAATGGAATCGCTCTGCAGGCGATTGCGTAGCCGCTCCGCCATCTTGGCATTCTTGATCACGTATTGCTCGTGTAGCTTCAATTAAAGGAATTTCTAATATATAAACATTTAGCTCAAGGCAATCGGTTTTTAAATTTTTACATAGAACATAATCAAAAAATAAGATGAGTTTTTTATAAAAAGATAACCCCCGTAGAAAAGAACCCGAAGAGAGATAATCCTGAAAAAGCAAATAGCCATGCCATAAATATAACCATAAGCAAGATTATAAGTAAAGTTGGTAGCAGTACAGCTATTACGGACCTTGCCATGCTTACATCATGGACATGCATTCCGCCCACAATATAGAGATATATCCCGTAAATTCCGGCAATCCAGCCGACAATAGGAATCCAGGAAAGTACCAGTACAGCAGTTGCATAAGAAATGAATCTTACAGTGCCTTCGTAACTTCCCGTTCCTCCAAGTATTTTATAAATAATATAGAGTATTGCAGCTTCGATAAAGATAGAAATAATACCTGCAATAGGTGTTATGATCACAGTCATAAGTATCGCGAAAAAGCCAAGCCCTCTCGCACTACCGTACATACCCTCGTACATCCCACCCGTTCCACCTTACATCCAGCCCATATACATTCCAGGGCCAAAGAGGACGGTTAAAAGTGCAGCTAAAAATGCGTATATGATGAAACTAATTGCTGCAAAAGTAAGCGGATCAATATACCCTCCGGTCTTAGGCATATCTCTGTAAAAGTCAGACGGGCTTTGCATTACCTCTCCCCAGGTTTCGATATAACCCATAAGTTACCCCCAATAAATATAGATTTAATTTTTATTTAAATAAATTTATCAAAAATAATCTGATAAGACTTATTGATCTCAGGGTTGAATTAGTGGCCGTCAAAGGTTATAATGAAGGCATTCGCCTGGCAACGGAGTTGGGAGATAACAACAATAAAACTTTCCTAGAATCTATCCTGAAGGAAGAAGAAGAACACGTCGACTGGTTAGAAACCCCGCTAGATCAGATTGGACAGATAGGTATCCAGACCCTATCTGGCACAGCAGATCTATGGATAAGGAAGTTCCTGCTGCGTCTTTATACTTTTAAGAGATTTCTTTCAAGATATTCCTAGGGTCATTCATGAAAATACCCTGACTAAGGGGCAAAAAATTCCCAGTGCCTCAGGAATATCTTTCTAAGGAGAATTATAAAACGAGGAACTGGAAATAGAACTTGTGAATATTTTTAGCCTTTTTTATTGCTTTCTTAAATCATTAATTCCACCGATTATGTAAGAATACAAAATATCCTACCAAATTGGCCAGCGGTCAAATGATAACAATACAAAAACATGAGCATTAAAAGAGTCAGAAAACACCTTTATTTCTTATGGAAAATGGCGAATATCTGTTTTTGTAGTCATAAAAAAGGTCTATAAAAAGTTGAATTTAATAAAAAACAATTCAAAAATGGATTGGAAAAGTGAGATAAAACCATTATGAAAAGTGGTTCAAAATAGATTATGGAAAGTAAAGTTTTATAAGGTGAGTATGGCAGCGATCCAGAGTTCCCGAAGGCTCGCACACTTCAGTACAGTAAGGAACGCGGGCAGGCTTATCTACTGTGTTCGGGATGGGTACAGGAGTTACACTGCCGCTATGGCCGCCAAACTCGACCTATAAATGGGATTGTGAAAAGAAGTCATGTACAGTGCTGCATACTGAATTTCGCCTGGACCGGATTAGGAAAGGAACGGATAGTTAGTAAACGCGGACTGAACACCTCGTTGCCTTGGTGCTTACATCCCGTTTCTATCAAACCGGTCTTCTACCGGAATCCTTAATGAGGTCTCTTTTTAGGTCAGAGTTCGAGCTTAGATGCATTCAGCTCTTATTCCTTGGCGCGTAGCTGCCCGGCTATGCCTTGTCAGACAACCGGTACACCAGTGGCGCCGCTGCTTGGTTCCTCTCGTACTAAAAGCAGCTTACCCGCAGACCTCGTGCACCTCTAGTAGATAGTAACCGACCTGTCTCACGACGGTCTAAACCCAGCTCACGATCTCCTTTAATAGGCGAACAACCTCACCCTTGGCCGCTGCTGCACGGCCAGGATGGAAAGAACCGACATCGAGGTAGCAAGCTGCCGGGTCGATATGTACTCTTGCCGGCAACGACTCAATTATCCCCGGGGTAACTTTTCTGTCATTTTTGGCCCCCACCAAGGAGGCTCAAAAGTTCGCTAGAACCGACTTTCGTCTCGTCATCCACTGCTATGCTGAATAACGTCAGGCTGACTTATGCTCTTGCACTCTTCAGCGAGTTTCCGACCCGCTTGAGTCAACCATTGCGCGCCCTTGATATCTTTTCAAGGGCGTCCCGCCCCAGGCAAACTGCCCACCTATCGGGGTCCTCTTCTCAGAGTTAGGGTCGTAGTCCCAGAAGGGTAGTGTCCCAATTGCGGCTCCACGTATGCTGGCGCATACGCTTCGATGCCTCCTACCTACTCTGTACATCCAGAACCACAACCCAGCGACAGGCTGCAGTAAAGCTCCACGGGGTCTTCACTTCCCCCTAGAGGTCTCTAGACTGTGCACTAGAATGTAAGCTTCACCGGATTCCAGTTAGGGACAGTAGGGCTCTCATTGATCCATTCATGCAAGTCGCCAATTAAGCGACAAGGTACTACGCTACCTTAAGAGGGTCATAGTTACCCCCGCTGTTTACAGGCCCTTCTTCCCGTTGAAACGGGGTTTCAGGTACCTGCACTGAGCAGGATTCAGAGATTGTACTAGCCCTTACGGGTTTGCAATCTCCTATGTTGGTATTAGACAGTTAGAGCCCCCTGGTCACTGCGACCTGCTGTCTTCACAGCAGGCACTCCTTATCCCGAAGTTACGGAGCTAATTTGCCGAATTCCCTTAACTGAAGTACTCCGACACGCCTTAGCCTTTTCAGCTAGGGGCACCAGTGTCAGATCTGGGTACGGACATTTAGCGGCCTTTTCACGGGTCCCGGGGTGCAGCCGACTTTAGCCATTACAGATTCGCCCGATTCTCGCCATTACGGCTCTCCACGGGGTTCGCTGCTTAGACGGCGCGACGACGCCGCTCGGCCTGCCCTGAGACGTCAGACGGAATGCTAAATGGTACAGGAATATTAACCTGTTTCCCTTTTGGCGTACTCGAGTTACGGTACGTCTTAGGACCGACTAACCCTCGGCTGACGATCATTGCCGAGGAAACCTGGCCCCTTCGGCGGCAGGGATTCTCACCCTGCTTTGCTGCTACTATTACCAGGATTTTCGTTTGCGAACGGTCCACAGGACTTTACAGCCCTGCTTCGGTCCGAACGCAACGCCTTCCTACGAGATTACCTTACGGTACTCCGTGGTATCGGTGGTCGACTTGAGCCCCGTCAATTTTCGGGGCCCCAAACCTCGACTGGTGAGCTGTTACGCACTCTTTAAAGGGTAGCTGCTTCTAAGCTAACCTTCCAGCTGTCTGGGGCTTGGGACGCCCTTTAGTATTAACACTTAGTCGACACTTGGGGACCTTAACCACGGGCTGGGTTGTCTCCCTTACGGACTACAAGCTTACCCCAGCAGTCCGGACTCCGACTTTCTACAATGACGGTGGGTTTGGAGTTTGACAGGCGGGCGAGGGGTTTCCCCCCCGGAACCGCTAATCAGTGCTCTACTCCACCGACGATCTCCAGTCAGGTCATGCTGCGACATGTTTTGGAAGGAACCAGCGGATGCCGGGTTAGATTAGCATTTCACTACGAGACGCAGGTCACACGAATGATTTGCAGATCAATACCGCTTGCGGTCCTCCACGTAGCTTTCGCCACGCTTCAACCTGCCCACGCCTAGATCACCCGGCTTCGGGTCTTACCCCAGTGACTCCACGCACTTGTATACGTCGTGCCTCGCTCGGAGAGCTGCGCACATGTTGCTTTCGCTTCGGCTGCCCATATAAAGGTTAGCCATTGCCACTGAGATAAACTCCCTGGCCCGTTCTTCAAAACGTAAGATACGACACTGGCAGTGACATTCGTACAACATTCTCGCGAATGTTTCCTTCATGCCAGAGTTCCTTTAATGCCGTATCGTTCCATCACTATCAGGTTTCAGGCACTTTGCACCTCCCTTCTCGGGGTACTTTTCAGCGTTCGGTCACCCTACTATTTCGCTATCGGTCTCAAGTAGTATTTAGTTTTGGAGGTTGGTGCCCCCCAGATTCCCGCACGATATCCAACGCACGGTACTCAGGGACATGTTCCGATCTTTTGGTTTACACATACGTGACTGTCACACTCTACGGTCTGCCGTTTCAGGCAAGTTCTGTTTAGCCGCCAGACGTTTGAACAGCCCTACAACACCACATTTCCCTGTGAAGGGATTCGGTTTGAACTGTACCGTTTTCACTCGCCGTTACTAACGGTATCTCGGTTGATTTCTTTTCCTGCTCCTACTGAGATGTTTCAATTCGGAGCGTTCCCGATCATTACTGATCACTATGGAGAGGTCCCATTCGGAAATCCCGGGTTCATAGGCTCCTTGCACCTACCCCGGGCTTATCGCAGCTTGGCACGTCCTTCATCAGCTCTTGAGCCGAGCCATCCACCTGATAGCATAATTCCTGTGTATCCTAACCAGGTCCAGAAAGCGTCCAGTATACAGCACTTATACATGACTTCATGTACCTGCGTGTCAACGCAGGCAATCCGTCCTTCCCCGAAAATTTACTTTCCGGGTGCATTTGATGAGTTTGAGTTGATCATTAGATTATGATCGATGATTTTAATGGTGAGGATTTTGTTCGGTTTATCGGCATCTGGGTGGTGAGTTTTTTTGCTTAGGAGGTGATCCAGCCGCAGATTCCCCTACGGCTACCTTGTTACGACTTAACCCCCCTTGCAAAGCACAGGTTCGAACACGACACGATGTTCGTGCCCTCACCCATACCTCACTCGGGTGGTTTGACGGGCGGTGTGTGCAAGGAGCAGGGACGTATTCACCGCGCTATATTGAAACGCGATTACTACGGATTCCAGCTTCACGAGGGCGAGTTACAGCCCTCGATCCGAACTAAGGATGGGTTTGTGAGATTACCAGCCCTTTTCAGGGGAGGGACCCATTGTCCCATTCATTGTAGCCCGCGTGTAGCCCGGGAAATTCGGGGCATACTGACCTACCGTGGCCCGCACCTTCCTCCGATTTAACACCGGCGGTCCCCACAGAGTACCCATCATCCCGGAGGATATGCTGGTAACAGTGGGCACGGGTCTCGCTCGTTGCCTGACTTAACAGGATGCTTCACAGTACGAACTGGCGACGGCCATGCACCTCCTCTCAGCGATTCAGGTAAGGTCTTCAGCCTGACCTACATATTGCTGTCGTCCCCGGTGAGTTGTCCGGCGTTGAGTCCAATTAAACCGCAGGCTCCACCCGTTGTTGTGCTCCCCCGCCAATTCCTTTAAGTTTCAGCCTTGCGGCCGTACTTCCCAGGTGGCTCGCTTCACGGCTTCCCTGCGGCACCAGACACGGTCGCGCCATGCCTGACACCTAGCGAGCATCGTTTACGGCTGGGACTACCCGGGTATCTAATCCGGTTCGTGCCCCCAGCTTTCGTCCCTCACCGTCGAACCCGTTCTGGTAAGACGCCTTCGCCACAGGTGGTCCCACAGGGATTACAAGATTTCACTCCTACCCCTGTAGTACCTCTTACCTCTCCCGGTTCCAAGTCTGGCAGTATCCCCCGAAAGCCTAATAGTTGAGCTATCAGATTTCCCGGAGGACTGACCAAACCGGCTACGGACCCTTTAGACCCAATAATCACGATCACCACTCGGGCCGCCGGTGTTACCGCGGCGGCTGGCACCGGTCTTGCCCGGCCCTTGCTAACAGGTGTAGTTTACACACCTGGACAGCCAGCATATGATGCTAGCACTCGGTGTCCCCTTATCACGGTTTCCCGCATTGTAAAGTTTTCGCGCCTGCTGCGCCCCGTAGGGCCTGGATTCATGTCTCAGAATCCATCTCCGGGCTCTTGCTCTCACAACCCGTACCCGTTGTAGGCTAGTAGGTACATTACACCCACTACTACCTGATAGGCCGCAGACCCATCCTTGGGCGGACGAATCCATTTTACGCATAAAGCATTCCAGCATATATGCGTTATCCGGAATTATCCCCAGTTTCCCGGGGTTATGCCAGACCCAAGGGCAGGTTATCCACGTGTTACTGAGCAGTACGCCATGTTCACGAAGAACATATGACTCGCATGGCTTAGGCGAACACCGATAGCAGTAACCTCTGGCAGGATCAACCAGAATTGTTAATGTATCGCACACTTTAAAATTAAAGGTCTTGGTCGCAGAAACTTGCACTAACAACTATCAATTCAGTTATTTTCGTTTCGCGATGATATGTTATGAAAAACTCTCACCGCCCAGAATTAACCGAACCGACAAAATCCTCGTCAGACAGGAAAAAACTCCTGACTCCATTAAAAGATGAAAGAGATTTGTGATTTTTATACCTACGCAATCAGTTTGCGCAGGGACATATACAAGGTATTTCTTGTATATAAAGCTTTGTGTTATTTACCTCGACACAATCACATTGTGAGAGGGAGGTATACAAGGAATTTCTTATATATAAAGCTTTGTATTGTTTTCCTCAGAACATTTGATATGTACGGGGAAGTTATCCAACACATTGATTATATATAAAACTTCTCCTGCAAAGGAGATTGAACAATTTTGAAAGAGGGAAATGAGAAGAGTTAAAAGGTTTCAAAAGAGTTGTACTTTCGAATCCTTAACTTTATCCGTTTTTATGAGCCATTGTTTCAGAAAAACAATGTCTACAGGCACCTTTGGTTTCCATATTTCAGGTTCGTTTTTCCGGCACCTTTAAATTCCGTTTTTCAAGTCCCGTTTTTCAAGTTTCGTTTTTCATCCTCATAGATGTCGTGTTACACCTTGAGAAGCAACCCTAGAATGGGGCATCTAGTATAAATAAGTTTCTGTCGAAAAATAAAAAAACAAAACTTAAGTTTAAATATAAAAGAACTCTCGTGAGATTTATATACTAGAAATCTACATTCAACTAGATGATTACTATGAATGTAAGAACTGAAAGAAGGGATCGATTTTTACATCGAACCTATGAGGAATAAAAAGGTAACTGTTTTTGACACAACACTGCGTGACGGAGAACAAACCCCTGGTGTATCTCTAACTTCTGCCCAGAAGCTGGAAATTGCCCGTCAACTTGACAAACTCGGGGTAGACATTATAGAAGCTGGGTTTCCAATCTCATCAGAAGGAGATAAAGAATCCGTAAAATCTATTTCTCATGCCGGACTGGATCTTGAGGTTTGTGGACTTGCCCGTGTATTGAAAAAAGATATTGATGCCTGTTTTGACAGTGATGTAGGACTTGTGCATACTTTCGTCCCTACTTCTGAAGTACAGCGGACATATACCATCAGAAAAAGCCAGGAAGAAGTAATTCAAATGGCTGTGGAGGCTGTCCAGTACATTAAAGATAATGGGAGAAGATGCATGTTTTCTGCGATGGACGCTACGAGAACCGAACCTGAATATCTCATAGAGGTTTTCAAAGCAGTGCAGGAAGCAGGATGCGATATCATTAACGTACCAGACACCGTAGGCGTTATGGTTCCATCAGCAATGTACAGGCAGATAAAGGATATCGCGGCTGAAATAACGATTCCTATTGATGTACATTGCCATAACGATTTTGGGCTTGCTGTAGCAAACAGCCTTATGGCAGTCGAAGCAGGTGCATCCCAGGTTCAGGTTACAATAAATGGAATAGGTGAAAGAGCAGGAAACGCCGATCTTTCCCAGACAGTCATGAGTCTGACCTCAATCTACGGGGCAAAAACAAATATTCACACTGAGTATCTTGTAGAAACCTCGAAAATGGTTGAAAACTACACAGGAATCAGGCTGCCTCCAAATACACCTGTCGTAGGCCAAAATGCCTTCTCCCATGAGTCCGGAATCCACAGCCAGGGAGTACTCGAAAAATCCGATACTTTCGAGCCCGGGATAATGACACCGGAAATGGTAGGACACAAACGACGTATTGTCCTTGGTAAGCATACAGGTAAACATGCAGTCAAGCAGTCTCTTGAATCTGCAGGCATAATCAGCAATGACAAGCAGCTTGATGAAATTGTATCCAGAATTAAGGATATTGCAAATAAGGGAAAGCACATTACAGATGCGGACCTTTATGCTGTTGCCTCTGCCGTGCTTGGGAAAGCAAGTTCGGAAGACGAACTGATTAAACTCAAAGAAGTTTCTGTAATGACAGGAAATATCCTGACACCGACTGCAGTAGTCAAAGCAGATATCCAAGGTAAAGAAACCATTGCAGCAAAGACAGGCGTTGGCCCTGTAGATGCCGCCCTCAAAGCAGTAAGAGATATCCTGGGAGAAAGTAACCACTTCAGACTCCAGGAATTCAGGATCGATGCAATTACAGGCGGAGCAGATGCCCTTGCAGATGTATACATAGGTCTCGAAAATGAAAAGGGCAGAGTTGTAACTGCAAGGTCTGCAAACCCGGACATAGTTATGGCCTCTGTAGAAGCCCTTGTAAATGCTATGAACCTGCTGTATAAGAGAGAAACAGAACGCTAAAATTGAAGACTTGGGCTGGCCAAACAACTGGCGGGCTCAGGTGCCATAATTAAAAAACAAAAAACCGGATAAGAGCTACATACTCATTTTTGGGTTTGTATTCCATAGTTAGTATAAAAAGTAAAATAAAATGAGATGGAATACAGATCCATGCCTTATCCAATTATTGATTCCCACTGTCATCTTGATTTTCCTAAATTCAACCGCGATAGGGAAGAGACTATTCTACGAGCCAGAGAGGCAGGAGTTGTCGGAATGGTCAACTCCGGAATTTCCCTTAAAGGCAACCGTATTAGCCTTGAACTTGCAGAAAAGAATGAAGATATTTATGTCGCGCTTGGCCTGAGTCCTGATATTGGCAGAGGAGGCGAGGATAAAGAGATAAATGCTATTCTTGCCCAGATTGAAGAAAATGCAGAAAAAGCAGTTGGAATCGGAGAAGCAGGTCTGGATTTTCAGGACTGCAAAACAAACGAGGAACGTGAGAGGCAGACTGCTGCATTCAAAAAGGTAATTGAGCTTGCAAAAGATCTGGACAAACCTCTTATAGTGCACGCCCGGCAGGCTGAAGCGGAAGTGCTGAAACTTGTCAAAGGCGTGAATACGGTAATCTACCACTGCTATAGCGGCCCTGTTGAGACCATGCGGGAAATTGTGGATATGGGATACTATATTTCCCTGGCAACTCTTGTCTGCTTCTCCGAACATCACCAGACTCTTGCAGAAGCTGTTCCGCTTGAAAACTTGCTTCTGGAAACCGATAGTCCATTCCTTTCTCCCCGCAAAGGCAGAAATGAGCCTGCCTTCATAGTAGACTCTGTTCCTGTAGTAGCGCAACTTAAGGATATGGAGCCAGCAGAAATCGCAAAATCGACTACTGAAAATGCGCGCCGAGCTTTTAGTATCTAAATTTTCAAACATTAATTCCCAGACATTAATTCTTAGACATTAATTTCCAGACATTAATTCCAGACATTAATTCTTAGACATTAATTCCAGACATTAATTCTCAGACATATTAAAAGCAAAGAGTAAACAGTAAGGAAAGTGTAAGAAAGAGAAGTAACACAGAAAGTGCAGGAAAGGGAAGCAAGGAAAAAAGGAAAAGAGAAGTGAAAGAGGAAGAACTATGGAAGTCCGGTATATTTGCCCTACAGCTTACGATTCCAGTGTCTATCTGGTAAATGGGAAAGTGCTGATCGACACAGGAATGAACAGCGACCTGATTATCAAGCAACTAGAGAAATATATAAAGCTAACCGACATTGAATTAATAGTCCTGACACATTGCCATTATGATCATGCCGCAGCAGCCGCAGTTATTGCCGAAAGAAGCGGTGCAAAAGTCGGAATACATAAAGCTGACCTGGAGGGCATAAATGATGACTACCTCAGCGTGGCCGTGATTTTTGGGGAGCGGGCTCCTGAAGTCAGGCCCACAATTACATATGAAGAAGGAGATAAAATTGACATCGGAAATGGAGAATACCTGGAAGTAATCCATACGCCGGGTCACTCAAAAGGAAGTATCTGCCTCTATGAGCCTGTCTCAAAAAGTCTTTTCTCCGGAGACACTGTATTTCCAGGCGGGGGTTCCGGAAGAACGGACTTTGAGGGCTCTGTGCCTGAAAAGATGGCTAGCTCAATAGAAAAGCTCACAAAACTGGATGTAAAAAACCTGTACCCTGGACACGGAGCTCCTACGGATAGAGATGGAAATAATCAGATTATGGCTTCCTACAGAATGTTAAAAATGATGATGGGCGAATAAAAGCACGAGAAAAAGGAGCCTTAAAGCAAGTTATGGCCAAAGATACAGCGATTTCAAAAAAGAATAAAAACTTAAGCCCTGAAAAGCCGAATAAAGAAAAAACGAGCAGAAAAACCGGTTCTTTTGTTCCAAAAAAAGCTGAATTAAGACAAAAAACGCAAGATGGAGTGGAACTCAGGGTAAAATCAGGGATAAAACCTGAAAAAACCAAAGAAAAAAAAGCCGAAGGGAAAAAAACCGAAGGAAAGCTCTCAAAAGTCAATTTCCCAACAGAAGAGAGAAGAAAAACCGGGAAAAGATCTAAAACTAAACACAGGAAGAAAGAAAGAAAAGAAAAATCCGTTTCTTCCCGCATACCTGCATCGAAATTTCTTCCAATGAGCCTTGAAGAAGTAAAAGCTCGCGGCTGGGAAGAGCTTGATATTATTCTGATTTCTGGGGACGCCTATGTAGACCATTCCAGTTTTGGCACGGCAATAATAGGAAGAGTTCTTGAAGATGCCGGTTTTAGAGTAGGAGTGATCGCCCAACCGCGCTGGGATAGCCCTGAAGATTTCAAAAAACTTGGAAAACCCAGACTATTTTTTTCCGTAAGTGCAGGAAATACAGACTCTATGGTCAGCAACCTGACCCCAGGCCTGAAACCGCGAAATAAGGATGCTTATTCCCCTGGAGGAAAAACAGGGCTTCGTCCTAACCGCTCCGTGATAATTTACTCGAACAGGATAAAAGAGGCTTTCCCTGAAGTGCCTATAGTAATGGGAGGTATTGAAGCTTCCTTACGTCGCTTTGCCCATTATGATTATCTTTCAGATAAGGTCAGGCAATCCATTCTGGCTGACGCGCCTGCTGACCTCATAGTCTACGGTATGGGAGAGCTTCAGATCGTAGAAATTGCAAAAAGACTGCAAGCCGGGGAAGATATCAGAAATATTAGAGATATCCCCGGCACAGTATGGAAGATGGAAGTTAAAGCCTGGAAGGAGCTCAAAGAAAGAGCGGAAAAGTCAGATAATAGGTCGAATAAAAAAGAACAGGAAAAATCAGAAAAGGAAGTACTGAAAAAGGAAAAATCGGAACAGGGAATACCGGAAAAGGAAAAATTGGAACAAGAAGTACTGGAAAAGGAAAAGTCAGGACAAGAAGACGAAAAAATAGCTGAGGACGCAACCACATTTTTAAAGCAATATCTCGAAATTCCTTCCTTTTCAGAGGTTTCTCAGGATAAAACAGCTTTTGCAAAGGCTTTTCGTATATATTTCGCGGAACAGAATCCTGTTACTGGAAAAGGGGTTATTCAGCCTCACCCGAAAACCGTAATCGTGCAGAACAGGCCAATGCGCCTTCTTACAGAGGCTGAAATGGACCATGTGTACGAACTGCCGTTCACTGGTGAAACCCATCCTTCCTATACCGAACCCGTTCCTGCCCTGGAAATGGTAAAATTCTCCCTTACAACGCACAGAGGCTGTTTCGGAGGTTGTGCTTTCTGTGCAATTACAGAACACCAGGGGCGCATGATTGCAAGCCGCAGTATCGAATCTGTCCTGCGTGAAGCAAAAAAGCTGACGGAAAAACCTGATTTCAAGGGCATTATAAATGGAGTTGGTGGCCCAAGCGCAAATATGTATGGCATGGAGTGTAAAACATGGGAAAAAAAAGGAGCCTGCTTGGACAAGTCCTGCCTTTATCCTCGCATTTGCCCTGCTCTGGATACCAGCCACAAAAAGCTGCTCGAACTCTTACGCCGCCTGCGCGAACTTCCAGGAGTTAAGCATGTCTTTACAGGCTACGGGGTACGTTATGACCTGGCTCTTAAGGATGAAGAGTACCTCGGAGAACTTTGCGCTTACCATATTAGCGGACAATTACGAATCGCACCTGAACACTTTTCGAGGCAGGTCACAAATGTAATGTGCAAGCCAGGCAGGGAAGTCTACGAGAAATTTACCCAGAAATTTACAGAGCTCAACCGAAAGTGCGGCAAAGAACAGTACATTGTAAACTACCTGATGTCAGGGCATCCGGGCTGTACCCTTGAAGATATGATAGAGATGGCGGAGTATGTGCGGGACCATGGAGGCTATACCGAACAAGTACAGGACTTTACCCCAACACCTATGACCGTATCGACATGCATGTATTATACAGGACTGGACCCATTCACAGGCAAAAAAGTATACGTTGCAAGAGGCAAGAAAGAAAAAGCGATGCAACGAGCCCTTATGCACTACAGGAACCCTGCAAATTACGAGCTTGTATATGAAGCTCTGGAGAAGGCAGGAAGACTTGACCTCATAGGTAATGCCCATAAGTGTTTGATAAGAAGAAAAAGTAAGCGGTAAAGGTGAAGATGTTCGTATAGAAATTAGAGTGATCAATGGTAGCCTACTGAAGGTTCTGTGAATTCTAGTGTGTGATGCATAGGCTTTGTTGCAAAAACTGTGTAAAAATATCCATTAATTCTGCCTATGCGTTTCTTACTATTTTTTACGTTTGATGATAAACAGATGGAAATAGGCATATTTCCATAAACAATGGAACAATCGAGAAAACAAACACATAGGTGTTTGTGGAATATTGTTCGATTGTGTACTACCAATTGTGAAAGTTAAGAGATCATAACACTTTTGAATAGGTCTAAATCATTGGTTTTTCTAACTTTAATGTATTATATCCAATTAACCCTATCCAGAGTAATCCACTAAGTACTGCTAACCATTCTAAAATTGGTATATGAAATCCAATTATAACAGTGAACATGAATATAAAATTTATAAAAATTGATACAAAGGTATAGTACCAGATCCATTTTATGTAGCTTGGATGACTTTTTAGTGTAATATTTACAATTATTAAAAACACAAACAGTAGTATAAAGTATATTGATGCCCACACATAATGTACTCTACCATAATCTTCTGAAAATATACCTACCATAATAAGAGCAAATGCCATTAAGAACTCACAATATTGTGATAAAAGGATTAGATAATTTTGTTTACGATTAGTAATTTTCCATTTTGCCAGTCCGATGGCCGATATTATAATAGCAATTCCTGTTAAAATACATCCAATGTCAAAATAGATATAGCCAGTTGGATTTTTAGTTGAATTTCCTAAATCGCTTATCCAATTATTTAATATTGAATATGAACCATTGTACAATTGTGACGAAGCATATAAACTTATGAGAAAAATCAAGATAGCTAAAAAGCTCCCTACACTAGTTAAAGGCATTTTTTTCAGATTCAAAAGTTTCATTAAAATCACATTTTAAATATAATCAACTCGCTTTTAAATGGGATATCGCATTAAGAGCCTATCCGAAAAGTTATTACCTGCTATAACTTTTACAGCATGCAATATGCACAACTGGAATAGATACTCTGATATTACAGCTCCATTATTTAAATTAGTAAGGATTTATACAGTTGACCCCAGAATAAGCTTCATGAACATCAAACAATCAACTATAAATTGTAGACTCTTTATGCCTCTTTTGTACTAAAAATAATGTAAATTTTGAATTATTGGAGCTAATATCTCGATAAAACTCATAATAGGTATAATATATGCCATGAAAAGTTGTCCCAGAATTTTCATGTTGAATGGCCATATGGGAAGTTTTTTTGTCTGTGTGTAAATAATTTTTTTCTTCTCTATATCGTTATAGATGATTTCAAACTCTTTCTGTTCAATCTTTTCCATGTCATGCAGTAGCCTAGATTCACTGAGGTGAATTGTGTCTCCAATGTCATATAGTCGTTCTTGTTTACTGATTCTCCAACAATTCATTTCCCGATGCACTTTCCATAAAGGTCGGACGAAACAAAACACAATTGGAAGAATACTTAACGAGAATAATAATATTAAAAACTCATAAGTGTAGTAATTTGGCATATCGGGATAAGGACTTGGAAAATTATCCAGATTTCCCATTAACAACCAGATACTAAGATAAATTGAAGGTAAAGAGGCAATAGTACAATTCCATAGGCAGAGATTACCAAGAGGTGAGAGCCCACCTGACATGTCTTGATGTCCGAGTTTCGGTTCAAATTGGAATTTGTCTACAAGTTTATCAATAGATGTGGAGGCGACATACATCCTCCAAATCATAAGTCCTAACATAAAGGCAATTAAGGAAACTGGCAATTCATTTAAGAAATGCCAATTCTGCTGAATGAAGTATTGCCAAAAATCTTTCTGATTCCAATCATCAGTTAGGGAGTAATTTCCCAGCACAGGAAAATTATTCAAAGTTCTTAAGGGATTCCAGAGAAACGTCAGCAAGAATAAAATTATACCGAAGAGCCATTGCCAAGAATTATTTAATCTTTTTTGTATTTCATATATAAATTGGAGATATCTTTCCTCAAGCTGTATGTTCTTTGAATCTATTACTATGGACTCCTCGATATTCATATCACTGGAAGTGGGTCCGTAAATAAATGCACCTGTAATGATTTTTCGACACCATAATTCAATAAAAAACTTAGGTATTTTTTTTATAAATAAGCTTTGGAATATGAGACTTGTGCCAGCCACACAATAACCCGATATAATAATTGGCAACCAAGAAATAATTACCTCATCACTAAAAAAGTTTAACTTATTCATAGTAAGAAGTAGAACCATTATGAAAATACTCAGCCATGCGACCCAAGGCAGAAGACAACACACAATGGGATTTTGGATCGCTTTGAAATTTTCAGAAATAAATTTGTTAGAATGTGTACCTTTTTTACTTTTTACTCCACGTACATCTTTACACTCTATACCTGAAGCCAAAAGTATTGTCATTGTAAAACACCTTTACTTTCATTAATTGAACCTTAGCAGTTATTAAAAAATTGCTTATTGATTATGCATCGTTGAAATAAAAACATGTGATCATTCTGGTCATAAAGTCAAGATTTTTACAGCTAAATTATTAATACTCTATCTTTGCTCATATGCATAAATCGCTAGAATATTAGTAATCAAATCCTCATTTTTAATGGTAAGTGCTTTAAATTATTAATCTTTTCTATTTTAGCAGCATTGTTATGAAGTTCTGAGGGTCCTTAAAAATTGGTTCGTTTTTAAGGATTAATAAGTTTTATTTTTGAAATCAAGTATTGTTCTGTTGTTCCCCAGAGTAAAATACACTTGTAAACTAATTTTTTATATTTAAAGTAAATCTATGCTCTTAATTCCCGATTTAAATACTAATTAGTCCGTTTTATAAGGTGAAATTGTGTATAAAGGAAAAATGTGATCGAATGCCATAATTATAAATAAATGTAGTTTATTAATAAAGCTTAATTTTAGTTATTATTTTAAAATTTTGATTTTTAAGATGTATTTTTATTTGAGGAACTTTAATTATATGTATATAGACTGAAATAAGCATTTTAGCATCTTTATTTAGGCACTTATTTTGAAGGACCCTAAATTTATAGGTTCAACAGTAGCTGGAAAAATTTCTTAGCACCCGTAGATTTGACAGTACCTAAATTCAAAAAATTTATTAATCGAGACCTTTTTTTAAAAATGGTGAGATAGTGCTCGAAATAAATAACAGTGATTTAGAATGGGAAGTTCTTCAAGAACCACTTATAATCGAAGAAATAATTCCAAACGAATGTATACCAAAAAATTCTGTACGTATAGTAGTAGATAGAACTGATTCTTACCAGATACAAGCCGTTTTAACAGCCATCGAAGAACGCGGACCATTGACGGCAGAAACAAACATAAAATGCTATACACATTTCTATGAAACATCCCCTGGAGAACACATAGAACCGTTTGATATAGAAGGGAGAGATCAATATGGTTCAAAAGTAGAATTAAAAAAATGCTATGTAACTAATATACGTTCTGAAGAAAATTATAGAGAAAATTTGAAAAAAGTGGTAACATTCAACATTATAGTATATGAAATAAATATCGATAAAAATAGTGGTTATGATGCATCTTGCTTATCAGAATGGTACTTAAACGGACCAGGTAAAGAAGTATTTTTTCCAAGAGAGACTTTAAGAATACTAAAAAAAGATTCTGATAAAATAGAAGAGAGAAAAAGAGTTCCGATTGACATCACACTTGATAAAGCCATACAATTAAGCGTTCAAAACATTGGGTCTTCAGAGATGGGTCGTGACTTTATACTTGTAACCTTAGATGATATAAAATTTATAATTGCAACAGTACCAAGCCATTTTGGTCCTAAATGGTCAAGAAATATATGTATAGAATATAGAAAGGAATTTGGTTTAATTCCTGACAGAGAAAAAAGAGAAGCTATTAGTGAAATAGTTAGCTTTGTGTTAGGCACACAACTTTTGAATGTTGGATTTACAGAGTATGATAATGAAGGTCAGACGTTGGCGTATTTCGCGCAGCCTTCATGGGGAAAGGCATATTCAAGATCAGTCTGTGAAAATATACCGCTGTCACCATTTAAGTTAGGAATTAAGAGTGCTATAATTAATGAAGGGAAAATTGAAGAACTAATGTGTGATCTTGTTCCTAAATATTTAAATAAAAGAGACAAACTGGGGCTGAAAGAAGCTTTATGGAGATATTGGATATCAAGAGACAACCCCCTTGGAACAAATCTTCCAGTTCTTTCCAGTTCTCTAGAACTTATAATGCATAATTGGTTCAAGAGTGAAAATTCAAAAAGTAATGGATTCTGGATACCAAATGGAGATTTCGAAGATATGATTAAGGAAAGTTTAAGCGTTGCTGAAAAAAAGATTGACGAGTACATAGAAAATAAGATCAAAAGTTTAGAAAACAGCGATTCATTAGAAGCTCAAGAAATTGAAGAGCTGAAAAAGACAATAATGAATAATATATGTCATTCAAATGGAATGTCTATATCTAAGCAATATCTAGCCTTTTTTAAAGAAATTGGACTTGAAAGTGGGCCAGTTGAAAAAAAAGCAATAAATGCTAGGCATGCTATGGCACATGGCAATAAGATGGACATTAAAGAATTTGAAAAGATGGAAAGGTGTACTCGTGCTTATCAAACACTTTTTCATAGAGTGTTCTTAAAAGTTTTAGGATATGAAGGAAGGCATGTCGATAGATCGGTAATTGGATTCCCAGAAAAAAATATAAATTTACCATTAGGAAAAACAAACAAGCTGAATGCAGAAATTCTTGCTTTAATTTCTAAAAATAAGGTTATTTCATAAATCAAAAGATGGTAATGTCACGAATTTGCTGTAAATTCGAAGTCAAATTTTTGTATACTCTGGTAAAAATTGAGCTTCTGATATGAAATCTTCTACCAAACTACTTTATGAGATTTGTTATTTTACAGAAAATTATGCACACTGCCAAATCAAGCAGTATATCTAAAGTTCTATAAATTTTATAAAACTAGTATTTCTTCATTGGTCATCGGTTAAGGAATTTTCTTGCCTGAAAACTATCGATTTTGCATTAGAAGCTAGCCTTAAATTTTGGCCTATTTACATGAAATCGAGACTCTGTTCCAGCTTCTTATTTATAAAATATTTGACAAATATTGTGGAAATTGACGTAATTTGTCATGAGTCCTCACTTAACCGAAGACTCATGAGTATTTTTCGACTTCACAGAAAGATAGTTTTATATTTAGCGTGTGCATATGATGTGCATGAGGAATGCATATAATACAAGCTAGAGTTAAACTATCAGACAGGACAAACCAGGTTCTGAATATTGTTAAAGCCAAATATAACCTAAAAGATAAGAGTGCAGCTCTTGACTTAGTTGTAGCTCAGTATGAAGAGAAAATACTTGAGTCTCAATACAGGCCTGAGTTCATAAAAGAAATGCTTGATTCAGAGAATGACGAAGTGATTGGGCCATTTGAAAATGCCAATGAACTAAAAGCATACATCGAAAGCTTGCCTGATGAGGATGAGTAAGCTTTTACAAATTATTAATCAAAGGAAAACTTTCAAAAGAGCTGAGAAAGTTAAACAAAAAGAATCATGTACTGTTTGAGGCAGTATTCAAGAAAGCTGATGAAATTTGCATTACTCCTCAGCACTACAAAAATCTCAACTATCCTTTGAATAAGTATAAGCGAGTGCATGTAGATTCTAATTTTGTACTATGTTTTTCTGTTAATGAAAAAGAACAGACTGTGACGTTAGTAAAATTGGCCCATCACAAAGATGCTTATTAATTAAAGTACAAGTTCAGGAATTGCTAAATTTTAGTAGCAGTTTGGCAGTATCATGAATTTGTTGTAATACACGTAATCCTGATGTAAGCATGGCTTGGATTCACCTTCATAAACCCTGACACTCACGCCAGAAAGCCCTTAATTTTCCACTTACCTGCCCACAGTAAGTGTCTGGAGGTCTTTCCTTGATCTCAATTGACAGGTTTGCTTCACCATCTCAGCAAAATGGAAAACTATGCCATTGCCTTCAAACAATTGGAGTTTCTGATCTACACACCTTCCTGGTACTATAAATCAATTTAATTGACCCGACACTAGCATTGACTGGAGGTTTTAAAGTAATATTCAAAAACTTCTTTACACCAGTCTTTGAATCTACTGTCGTACCCGATAAGCGCATCGTCACGGTCAATCTTTCCATCAAGCCCGGGAAGTGCAAGTAAACCGAACCTATCACTGACATTAATGACTATTTTAACCTCATCTATAGAACGGGTTTCTACAGCATTCAGGATTCTTTCCGGCAAATCAAACATAGGGCTTTTACCAAGATTTTCGGGATAGACAAAACGAAAACTCACTCCATCGTTGATCTTCTTTTCTATGCGAGGTATGAAGAAATGAGGAAAACTATCAGTGAGGTACCAGGCATATTCATGAATCTCTTCGAAAAGCTGTGTCGTTTTATTGACCAGCTCAAAAACTCCCTGAACAGCTTCCACATCTTTAAAAGCACCAAGATCCCTGAGCAGCTTGGGAGGTATAGAAGACGTATCATGATGAAGGAAAAAATCTGACCTTTGAGCTATAATCTCCAGATTTGGTATTGACGATACTACCAACTTTCCGAAAGAAGTAAGTGAATAATATCCCTCGATATCTTTGCAGATTAGACTACTTTTGAGCAGACGGTTCAATTGCCTCGCTGCTTCTGGAGATGTAGCGTCTATTATAGTTGTCAGCCGGGTGAATTTCAATGGTTCTTTCTCAAGCGCCTTTAGTATAGCAAGCCTACTCCCGGATGACAGCTCGGAAAAAAGCTCGTGACTTTTCATTTCTTTACGTTCTGGCAATTATGCCACTTAGTTATATTAATGTAACTACTGTAACGTCTGTTCCAGATTTTTCTTAAATAAACGCACTGGAGTATAACTATTCGTGAAATAGATGGTCGAACAGGAACTCAAATTCCTCGATGAACGTTTCCGGAAGTTGAAACAGTGAACAATATAAAAGCCAGAATGTTAAATAGAAGGGCATCAAGTGCGAAGAGCAAATCTGAAGAAATAATAAAAGCTCTCTCCCTGAAACCCGGCCAGCAAATTGCAGACGTTGGCTCGGGCGGAGGCTATTTTTCCTTCCTTTTTGCCAGAGATGTCGGTAGAGAAGGAAAGGTATATGCGGTCGATACAAACAAAGGGCTTCTTGACTTTGTAAGAAGCAATTCAGAAAGGAACGGTTTCCATAACATTATAACAGTATTTGCTGAAGACAGCAGGTTCTCTCTTATGAATGAAAAACTGGACCTGGTCTTTCTGCGTAATGTATACCATCATCTTCCCAACAGAGAAATTTATTTCAGTAATCTAGTCGACTCCCTGAGCACCGGAGCAAAGATTGCGATTATAGATTATGATGGAAGGGGTAAATGGAGCTCACACCGACTCTTCTGCCACTATGTCCCAAAAGCGACAATAATTAACGAAATGAATGTGGCAGGATACAGCCTGGTAGAAAATCACACATTCCTTCCAGAACAGAGCTTCCTGGTATTTTCGGCAACCAATAATGAAAATAACCAAAATCAAGAGGAGGCTCTACTTTGAAGACAGATGGGAATGCTTCGGAATGTAATATTTTGAGTGGAAAAGAGCGCATGCTTGCGATGGGAATTGTGCTGCTTGGACTTTTCATGTCCGTGCTGGATACTGTTATTGTAAGCATAGCACTGCCAAGTATAACTGCGTACTTCGGAAATACGATCTCCGAATCACAATGGGTTGTAACTGCATATTTGATCACTATCACGGCATCTATGATGATTTTTGGAAAGCTTTCTGCATACACGGGACTGAAAAAGATGTTCCTTGGAGGGATCGCTCTTTTTACAATCAGCTCTCTTGGATGTGGTATAGCTCCTTCTCTTCCCATACTCATCACTTTCAGGATAGCTCAAGCAATTGGAGGAGCCATGACGAGTTCTATCAGCATGGCCATTATATACAGGCTTAACCCGCCTGATATGCAGGGAAAGGCAATCGGTATCATGGGTGCGACCGTAGCCATCGGAAGCCTTGCAGGTCCGGGTATTGGCGGGGTATTGATCGAAGTGTTAGACTGGAGATCCATTTTCTATATTAATATCCCGATAGGAATAATTGGACTCTTGTTAGGCATTCCTTATCTAAGAATAACAGATATAAGAGAAAAAGGAGAAAGAAAAAAAGGAGAGAACATAGATTGGACAGGAGCTATAAGTTTTGCAATTGGCATTACATCAGTTATGGTTCTGTTCAATGCAATAGCTACAAAAGGCTTGTATTCTATGGAAGTTCTGACCTCTTTTACAACTATGTCTTCAGCATTCATATTCCTGAAATGGAATGAGAAAAAGCAGATAAACCCAATTCTTGATATCAGAGTTTTCCGTGAACCAATGTTTCTTCTACCTCTCTTGAGCATGGTCCTTTTCTTTGCTGCAGTTTTCATGCTGAATATAACCATGCCTTTCTATCTAGAGAGAGTGCTGAAGTTTACCCCATTACACGTAGGAACAATGATGATGATCATTCCCCTTGTTCTAGTTATTGGATCTCCAATAATAGGATGGTTGTACGATCGTTCTCTATGGCAATACTTTTCAGCTACGGGACTGTTAATAGCCTTCTCAGCCTTGCTGATATGCGCCTGGGCAACATTGAGTGAAAAATTAGAGATCGTTTTATTATCAATGGGTCTATTTGCAGCTGGGTATTCTCTTTTCCAGAGCCCCAATAATATTGAGATAATGAGGGGATTACATAAAGATAGAGCAGCTATCGCTTCCAGTATTGCAAATACGGGCAGATATTTTGGGATGGCAATAGGAGCTTCTTTTGCGTCTGTCATCCTTTCCGCAAAGTTATTGCCTGAAACAGATATCAACAACCTGACCCTATCTTCAGGAATGACGCTGGTTATAGCTGCCCTGATATGTGTAATTGCTGCCTGGCCTTCTTATCTAAGGAACAGAAATAACTGATTTGTCTTGACAATCCCATCAGATCACAGCAATGAGAAAATATTCTTTCATTTAATTTCTTCAGTATCCCTGACACTCACGCCAGAAAGCCCTCAATTTACCACTTACCTGCCCGCAGTAAGTGTCCAGAGGTCTTTCTTTGATCTCAATTGACAGATTTGCCTCACCATCCCAGCTAAAATGGGCAACTATTCCGTTTCCTTCAAGAACACCGGAATTTCCGGATGAAACTTCAATTCCATAGCTCTCAAGTTTTTTCTTCATACAGGAAAATACTTCAGGAGTTACATTTCTGAATTTAATCCCCTGGCAGCCCTCAGTATCCAGTTTCCTTTCGCCCATAGTTTTAATCCGAAATTAATTCCTATGAAATGGATTTTTGTAGTAATCCGAAGATCATTTTTGAAGCCAATTCCTAAATTTCCTCACGAGCTGAGGAAAACTTTTACGAGCCATGGCAAGCTCTTATAAAACTTTTTATTTTCTGAGCCGCGATTTCACAACTAACGATAAAAGGTTTTTCCGTAATTGTAATGGTAAGATTAGACTGTCCGTCCCATTCGAAATTCGCAGTAATTCCTTTGCCAGAAAGCTCTCCTCTATAACCTTCTGGGACATGGATTCCGTATCCCTGAAGCTTTTTCTTCATACAATTAAAAGTATCAGGATTAACATTACGAAACGTTATCGGTTTACAACTCATTATTCTGTCCTCCTAACCGACCTCTAAAATTCATCTTCAGCTTAAAACCCAGTAAACAAGAATCTTGTTTTCCGGAAATAAAATAGTATTCATTTGTATTTTTTAAGATGCGATCTATAAAAAATGTATTCATACGTCATCAGTTAAGCATAAAATCCATTTTCTGTATATGCTTTTATAATAACATTCCATGCGTCTTCTGTTAAGTGAGGAATCGTGATAAATTGCGTCAATTTCCTCAACATTTATTAAATATATTAATAGATTATGAGCTGAAACTTGGTATCGATTTCATGTAAATAGACCAAAATTTAAGTCCGACTTTTCATGCAAAATCAATAGCTATCAGGCGAGAAAATTCCTTAACCGATGACCAATGTATACAATTTTGAAACAAGCTTATAATAATTAATAATTATATATCTTTCCTCAAATATAAATAAATATATATGATAGAAGTTCCTAATATTTTTGATAATAAAACTAAAGAATTTTAGCTTAATAATTGTTCACTGACACAAGTTAAGCAAATAGAGGAGAAGATTGTATGGATAAACGTGTACACGTAGATAGGCGTGGAAGTACAATAGCGAAGGTAGACATGCTTGGAAATGCAAAACTGGAGAAAGCAATAAATAAAGTTAGAGTAACTGATTTTGACAGAAAAAACTGGGTAAAGTATTTAGTAATACCTGATTTTTATGACAAGCTAGGAAAACATACTAATACCGGCAACTTCGGCGAACAATTTGGAGCAGTAGTTGAGGGCAACTTTGGCAAACAGTTCGAAGAATTAGTTGAGACGCATGTAAATGCATATTTAATTGACAAGAAAGAACCTCCAGCTGAGATTGCTGCTGCAATTATGAATATTGGCGATGACATATTGGATGGGAGAGAACCAGTTTTAAGAGCTGGAGATTATATCTCTATCCAGAACTTTATAAAAAATAATGGAAAATAAAGAGCGATTTATCTATTTTTGTAAAATGAGGAATCAATTTGAGCTTTGAAGGATTTCCATTTAATCTAGGATGGGAACTAACACTAGCATGCAATCTACGCTGTAATCATTGTGCCTCAGCAGCTGGTTTGCCGAGGCATAATGAACTTACAAAAGAAGAAGCATTAAAAATATGTGACCAGTTTCCGGAATTACTAGTGCAAGAAGTGAATTTTACGGGTGGTGAGCCTTTGTTGAGTCCATACTGGGCAGAGATAGCTCTATACCTAAAGGATCTGGGAATATCGACAAACATAATCACTAATGGTCTTGCTCTAGACTCGAAAATAGTATCGCAGATGAAAAATGTGGGCATTTCTGATGTTGGTATAAGCCTGGATGGGCTTGAAACAACTCACGATTACATCAGAGGACACAAAGGTTCCTTTAAACAGGTGCTGAGAAGTATAGAATTACTCCAGCAGGAGAATATTCGTATAATTGTCATTACCACGGTCAACAACCTTAATATTGATGAGCTGCCAGCCATCCTTCATTTACTGCAATCTGTTGGAATACAATATTGGAGAGTCCAGCCACTAATTCCAATGGGACGCGCGAACAACTTTAAAAAGCTCTACATGGACAATGCAGGCATACTTAAGCTTGGAAAATTTATACAATGTTGGGAACCTAAATCTAAAAATGAAGGTACACATATTATATGCAGCGATGGACTCGAATATATAGACGGAATCTCGAATTGTGAAAGACCTTGGCGCGGTTGTCCTGCTGGTTGGGTAACTTGCAGCATAACCAGTGACGGCAAGGTGAAAGGATGTTTATCTTTACCAGATAATTTGATAGAAGGTGATCTGCGCAAGGATGATTTTTGGAGTATATGGTTCCACCCTGATTCTTTTGCTTATACTCGTCGCTTTTCAGATAAAGAATTAGGATCAAACTGCAGTTCTTGCAATAAAGCTATGGAGTGCTTGGGAGGTTGCTCATCAAATTCTTATGCAGCTTCGGGTAAATTTCACAATGACCCATACTGTTTCTACAGAATTAACAAAAATTCAGTCTAATTATAAACTTATTATACATCATAACAACAGAATACAAATAAAAATACAGTACTATAATGCGTTAATAGAGGTCAGAGAATTTGTATTGGATGACTTGGAGAAATATAAGAGAATTTATAATTAGAGACACGAAAAAATAAAGCTGAAAAATAAGAACCTACTTTCGTAGGTCGATATTAAAAATTGGCTCTTCGCTGTTTTGTATGGATTGAAAATAATTGCTTAGTTAGAAAGTAACTAGACCAAAAAGAGAAACATCACGCTCAAATGTGATTTTCAACCATAAATGTTTATAAATTTTAGATATACTATTCTAACATTTATGAAGATGAATGTAAGTTATCCACTCGAAACAGAGAAGAGCCAAAAATTGGAATATTTTCCCGATATTTTATTAGAGTGATAACTAATTATTTCGAAAAAAAGATGGGGTTGAGCCGAATTAAGCCGGCTCTTAGTAAAATCAACTGAGAAGCAGCAGTTGAACTTAAAATAGCTAGACTAAGAAGTAGCCAGACTCTGAAGTTAGCCAGACTACTTCATTGACATTGCTACGAGTTCTACAATATCAATAACCTCGATGTCTCCACCTGCGTCCCTGAGGTTCCTTACGCAGAGAGGACAGGAAGTGACAATGTAATCTACTCCTTCTGGCACATCTTGAAGCCTGTTTCTTGCAAGCTCAAGGGAAATATCAGGATACCCTGCCCGTACTCCGCCTCCGCCGCCGCAGCAGCGTGCATTTTCTTTAATATATTTCATTTCCTTAAGAGTACATATTGCCTGGATAACCTTTCTTGGAGCATCATAAACCTGATTATGCCTGCCCAGGTGACAGGGATCATGATAAGTAACTGTAAGGTCAAGTTTCTTCAAATTGAGTTCTTCCAGATGTTCGGCAAGGAATTCTGGGAGACTTATAACCTTAAGTTCCTCTGGGTAGTTGTTCTTGAGCGTTGTATAACAACCGGCACAGCTCGTGATAATTGTGTGCGCACCCACTTTTCTGATCTGCTCAAGGTTGTGCTTCATGACCTTTTCTGCATCCTCCTTAAATCCGGTACGCAGGAGAGGAGAAGCACAGCACTGCTCGTCAGGCAGGAGAGTTACACCAAACTGCTGCAGAATTTCAAACGTTTTTTTAGCAAACTCCGGATAGCGGTAGGAGTCAAAACAGCCCACAAAATAGACATAATCGGACTTTACAGGAAGTTTTGAACGTTCTACTTTGGAGAGCCAGTGTTTACGATCTTTTGTTTCCCCGAAAGAATTACCATATGTCATAATGGCTGATTTCAAGTTTTTCTGGACTTCAGTCGTGATGCCACATTTCACAAGCTGGGCACGAGCAGCTTCAACAACCTCAGGTGGTTTTACTCCTGCGGGGCACTTGACAGCGCAGATCCCGCAGGTTGTACAGGAAGCAAGGCTTGGAAGCATATCTTCAGAAGGGGGCCTGCCTTCGAGCAGGCTTTTAATGATGAGCATTCTGCCTCGTGTATTGGCAGATTCCCAGCCTACCACGTCAAATACGGGGCAAACCGAGCGGCAGGTTCCGCACTGTACGCATCTATAAACCGACCTGCGGTCAACCTCAAAGGGCTGCTTTCCACTCTCGTTCCCGTTAATCTCATTCTCACTTATTTTGGTTTTTTCCGGTTTTTTTGCCTGCTCAGTTTCCTTTTTTCCTTCGTTTTTCATGTTCTCACAACCCCAGTTTGCCCGGATTCAGTATACCTTTCGGGTCAAGGACATTTTTGATCGCACGCATTACCTCAAGAGCAGGGCCCCATTGGGCTTTCATGTATTTGGCTCTGGCCGCGCCTATTCCATGTTCAGAGCTAACTGTGCCTCCAAGCTCAATCGCTGTCCTGTGAATAAGATCCGCAGCTTTATTCAGGCGGTCCCATTCATCTTTATTCAGGACATCAATGAAAAGTGCAAAGTGCAGGTTTCCGTCTCCTATATGCCCGTATTTCATAGCCGGCAGGTTGAATTTCTCAGCGATTTCCTGTGCTCGTTTTAGCAGTTCAGGGATTCGCTTTATGGGAACTCCCACATCTTCTCCTACATAGATGCGGCTCTTTGTCGGGTCCAGGCGAGAAACCGCAGCCCCTACGAGTTTTCTGGCTGCCCAGATATCTGCCATTTCCTTTTCACTTTCCGCAAGCCTCATAGAGAGAGCCAGGGGAGTACAGACTTTCATGATCTGTTCTGCAGCTTCACGTGCCGAGCTTTCAGTTCCGTCAACCTCAAAAAGAATCACATCGCCTTCTGAAGGAAGCACAAGGTTCGGGTCGTAACGTTTGAGAACCTGCAGGGAAACCCTATCAAGAATCTCACAAGCTGAGGGAATGACACCGTGTGAGAAGGTTTTTACGACTGCTTGCCCTGCAATTTCCGCGTTTTCAAAAGAAGCAATTACCAGTTTTCGAGTTTTAGGAAGGGGAGCAATCTTAAGCCTGGCTTTTGTAACAATGCCGAGTGTGCCTTCCGAACCCACAATAAGCTGGGTCAAGTCATATCCTGCTGCGGATTTCAACATCTTCGAACCGGTATGAATAACTGTCCCGTCCGCAAGCACCACTTCAAGGTCGCGAACATAGTGTCTGGTAGTACCGTACTTAACACAGCGCATTCCACTTGCGTTGTAAGCTATCATACCCCCGATAGTACACATGGCTGAACTGCCAGGATTCGGAGGAAAGAAAAAACCATACGGCTTTAGCGCTTCATTTAAAGCATCCTGAATAACCCCGGGTTCTACCTGGACCTGAATATTATTAATATCGATTTCAAGAATCCGATTCATGCCCGACATATCCAGCACAATGCCCCCTTTAACAGGAACTGCACCGCCTGCAAGTCCGGTGCCTGCTCCCCTTGCAGTCACAGGGATCTCGTTCTCATAGGCAAGCCTGACAATCCGGCTTACTTCGTCTGTGCTTTTCGGGCGTACTACGTAATCAGGCATTCCCTTGACCTGGGATGCGTCAGAAGAATAACAATAAAGTTCAGAAGGCGAGACTGAGAGTCGCCCACTAACGATTTTTTGAAGTTCTGCAGTTATATCCATTCTAGACCTCAAATTGGAGTTCAAATGTGAAAAATAGAATTTCTGTCACGGCTTGAGACAGACAATGACAGACAAATGAAAGATGAGTTGCAGCAGATAATCAAGATTAATAATATATAAAAATATACCATCCTCCTTTCTTCTGAAGAATATCATTCTCTTTCTGAAGAATACTATTTTCCTTCTGAAGAGTTAGCATGGAATAAACCGTAAAGCTGAGAACCTTTCAGCTTCAGAAAAACAAGGAATAAAAGAAACTCTCAGGAAAAAGTGCAGGACAAACCTTTACATCCTGATAGACATAAGAGGACAAACATGACACGGTACTTTGAGATAGAACAAAGAGACGGAGCAGCAAGGATAGGAAAACTTCTGCTGTCTCCCGAGCTTCATACGCCCTGCATTTTGAATGCGGCAGAACTTGGAAAGCTTGAAAACCCCGGCTCTGTTGTTGACGCAGGAAGTTTCTGGGGTGTTAAATCCGATGCAGAGCTCGAAACACACGTAAAGCAAATCTGGGAAAAAGCGGGAAAAGGAACTCTTATAATCCTGCCGCATCAAGCTTATCCTCCTTCCATTCCGGCTGAGTCCCTTGGGAAAGTCCAAAAATTTACTGATCTTAAAGGCGAAAACGTTGAAGATGCAGGCCCTACAGGTTCTCTCCTGAAAATAGGAGGAAAGCCTGAGAAAACCGACCTGTATGTAATGGAAGGGGCAGGTACCCTGGAAAACAATGCACGAAGATTTCTCGAGATCATAATAGAGTTTAGAAACCAGATTTCCCCTGATACAGCTCTTTATGCCCCAAACCTCGCGCTTCCTGAAAATATAGCTATGCTAGTCTACCTCGGAGTTGATGTCCTGGACGATACCAGAGCAGAAATTGCAGCTTATTCTGATATCTACCTGACAGCAGCAGGCAACTTTTATCTTGACTCCCTGACAGAGTTTCCCTGCAGGTGCAGGGTATGTGCTGAAAGTACACCTGAAGAACTCAGGAAGCTTCCGAAGATCGAGAGAGCAAAATTCCTTTCAGCTCACAATAAGAATGCTCTCGAATCCGAACTTTCCCTTGTGCGGGAAAGGATAAGGGCAGGAACATTGAGAGAATATGTTGAAGGCCAGTGCAGGGTCAGGCCCTGGCTCACAGCCCTGTTAAGACTTGGAGATTTTGAGTATTCCTATCTTGAAGAAAGAGTTCCTGCTTTCCGGCAAAACCAGTTGCTTGCAGATACCTCGGAGGCTCTATCTCGAGTCGAAGTGGTGAGGTTTGCACAGCGCATACAGGAAAGGTATACACCTCCGGACCTTGAGGTCCTCGTGCTTTTGCCATGCGCGGCCAGAAAACCTTACTCAACTTCCCAATCCCATCAGAAATTTATTCTGGCCTTAGGAAAATATCGGAAATTCGTCCATGAAGTGATTTTAACCTCACCTCTTGGAATAGTGCCCAGAGAACTGGAATTGACATATCCAGCAGCCCATTATGACACTGCGGTTACAGGACACTGGGACGAAGAAGAAAAAGCCTGGGTTTCCGGCTGCCTCGAGGCTTATCTCTCAAAACACAGTTACAAGGCCATAATTGCCCATGTAGAAGGGGCATACAGGGAAATCTGTGAACGAGCGGCAGGTAATCTTGGGATTGAAATAACCTATACTGCCACAGGAAGCCTTGTGTCTATGGAAGCTCTTTCAAACCTCAAGAAGACCGTTGAGTCTATCTACACATCCGAAAGTTTCAGCAGGAAGAGCCTGAATGCAGAAGAAAACAAAAAGAATTTCGTGAGAGCTATTGCAGAATATCAGTTCGGAGAAAGTGCTGCATTTCTTTTCTCTGAAGAAACCGGAAAGCTTGCAGTCAAAGGCCGATTCCCTAAGTATCAGCTCTTTTCCGGAAAAAAACAACTCGCAACCCTGGTTCCTCAATACGGAATGCTTGCTCTTTCTCTCGAAGGGGCTGAAAGGATGCTAAAAAGTGAGAAATACTTAGTAAAAATTGATGATTTTCTCCCACGAGGTTCCATCCTTGCCCCAGGAGTTACTGAGGCTGATCCGGGAATAAGACCTAATGATGAGGTAATTGTGCTCGGGAAAAAAGCGCTCTGTGTAGGGCGAGCCATGATGAGCGGAGAGGAAATGGTAAAATCCAGTAGAGGAGTTGCAGTGGATGTCAGGCATATCAAGAAACTCTGAGCTCGCATGTGGACTCTAAATAAGTTCTATTGAAATAAGTTCTACGAGAACAAGTTCTATGAAAATCGGTTCTATGAAAATCAAGTCTACGAAAACAAGTTCTATGAAAATCAGGTCTATGAAAATCAAGTCTATGAAAAATCAGCTATACTGAAATAAGTTCATAAAATCTGGACTGTAGGACTTCAAAATGACTTCAGAAAAACTTCGTGAGGAATTTAGAAGAAATTATTCCTCTCGAAGAAATAATAAAATGGCAGGAATATATTAGATATTATGATAAGGCGTTTTGCACCTGAGGACTTTCAAGAAGTAGTTGAAATTGAAAGTGAGGCCTTTTCGGAGCACAACTCCCTTTTATATATGAGCTTTTACGAAACCGTTGGAGATGGTTTCCTTGTTGCAGAGCAGGATGGAAAAGTCGTGGGGTATGTAGTAGGCTACCGTTCTGGAGAAAACGAAGGGCACATTTTTTCTGTCGGTGTCAAAGAAGAATATCGGGGAAGAAGAATAGGTACATCACTAATTCACGCTATCTGTGACATATTTGTTGCAAACGGACTTCGATACGCAAGGCTCGAAGTAAGAAATAGTAACAAAAGGGCACAAAAATTATATAGGTCCATAGGATTTGTACCCTGCTGGACCGAAAAAAAATATTACTCAGATGGAGAGGACGGGATGGTGATGAAAATGCATCTTCACCCTTATCGTCTCCTAATTTCAAAGCAAAAGTATCTGGAATCTATAATTTCAGATAACGAATTCTTTGTCACCTTCAAGAGCCCTATCAGTTATTACCCATGAGCTTGATGACGGAATTCAGTGAATCCCTCATATGAGCTGGTGTTTCCTCAAAGATAGGGTCGTCCCGGGACATGAGAGTTGCAAGCTCGCCTCCTAAAATAAAAATTGCGCGCTTGTGATCCGCCTTGCTCCGGTGAATGTGTACAGGGCTTATGGATAAAGCCTTGTAATCATCGAATTCGTGCGTTACCCCGTGCCTTTCAAAATATCTCTTCATCTGGGCCATATACGTGTGTAGTTGTATTAGCTCTTCCTTGTGCATAGCGAACAGACCTACAATTTTACAAGATCAATTTAATATCATCTTAAATCGGATAAAAGAATTATCCGAGGAAATGAACTTCCTAGTTTTATATGATAAACTTTTCTATATAATGTATATGATAAATAATGAAGGATTATGGGAGAAAGTGTGAAATTTAGCACTGCGGTGTGAAATAATGCCAAATAATAGTAATCCTGTGAATCCTATATATAAAGATTAAAGATGATAGTCCAAAAGGAGTTAAACTTTAGAACAATTATAAAAAGTGTAGAAATGTCATTTTTACAAAAACGAGAGCATGAAAATCAATACCTCGTGTAAAAAACCCAGTTTTAAAAAATAAAAACAGTACACTGCCCTTGAATTAAGAAAAGAAACAAAAAAGAGAGTAAAAACGTGAAAAAATGAAAGAGAAGCTGGAAAAAGAAATTGGAAACTCAGTGGGTAAGAAATAGAAGAAGATTAAGCATTAGGACAGAAGAAACGGAAAATTAAAGGGGTGGAGAAGAGGAGAGAGGGAAAAAGAAAGAGGGAAGAGGAGAGAAGGAAAAAAGAAAGAGGGAAGAGGAGAGAAGGAAAAAGAAAGAGGGAAGAGGAAAGAGGGGAGAGAGAAAAAGGAAATAGAGAAAAGTGAAGATTAAGAAAAGAGAGCTAAAAGGAATGGAAATTAAGAAAAGGGAGTAAAAAAGAATGAATATTAAGAGAAGTAAAGATCTCTCAAAGCATGCTTGCGGTCAAAACTTCCATATCAGCAGGAACCTTAGCTATATTTCCTATCTTTACACCTATAAGGTTCTTAATTGCATTACTTGAGGCAATATCAACTAGCCTTTGAGTAATTACGCCATCAAAAACTACGCTCTGGATGTTTTCTTTATAGGTTTTCAACCTGCTCGCAAGGTCCCGCACCGCAATCTCCTCTATGACCTTATCATGGGAGTCAAGAATTCTGGCCGTTAAAGTTCCTTTCAGAGCTTCGACATGAGGTCTGAACCTGGTGGCTTCAGGAGAAACCGTGACCGTCTTTACCGGAGCAGGAGAGACTCTGACCGCCTCACCTCCAGGAACTTTGACAGCTGCATGAACCTTTTCTACAGGCTTTTCTCTGGGAACTCTAGCGGCAACAGGAACTGTCCTTGATGAAATATGAGGTTTTGTGACGATAGATCTCGTTTTGACTTTTGCTGCAGTCGCAGGAACCATTTCCGAGACTTTCTCAGCAGTTTTTTCAGAAACCTTTTCAAAAGCTTTTATAGATTCTTTTCCTTTCGTTTTTTCCTCCGAAAATTCCTCCCCATAAAGATCTGGCTTTGAAGAGACCCTGTGAACTTTAACACGCTTATGCAGCTTCTTTTCAGTAATCCTGGGAGCAATCTCAGGTGCTCTTATCTTTCTTTTGGAGCCTCTCTCCACTCTGGCACCTTCTTCCTCCCTCTCCTGGATTCCGTATTTCTCGATGATCTGCTCTACAGGAACTTTCCGACGAAGAGCCCGTATAACTTCTTTCTGGACAAGGTCCTCTACACATTTTCCATCGGGAGCACGGGCAACATAGTCGATGTCTGCCACCTGCAGTAGCTCACGTATTATGAGCTCCCCTCCACGGTCTCCATCAGTAAACGCTGTTACTGTTTTCTTTTTAGTAAGCTCTGCAACTTCCGGAGGAATGTTTGTTCCCCCTACGCATATGGTATTCTTTATACCATAGCGGAGAAGGTTCAGAATGTCAGCTCTTCCCTCGAGAATAATGATGGCATCTGAGTTAAGTACATTAGGCCCACAGGGGATTCTGGACTTTCCGTAGTAAGTGAGTTCATCAACTCTTACGGACTGTCGGACTTCGTCGGCCAGCTCCTGGGATTCGGGAACGGTCTCATCAAACATTTTGGTAAAAATGAGTTTTGCCCTTTCAATAATCTTCTTTCGCTTTACAGCTCTTACGTCTTCTACCTGGAAAACCTCGATTTTAGCACTGCATGGCCCGACTCTGTCAATAGTCTCAAGCGACGCGGCAAGAATTGAGGTTTCGACCTTATCAAGGCTTGAGGGAACAAAGATATTTCCTTTGGTCTTTCCTCCTTTAGCCGTAACCATTACCTCGATCCTGCCAATCCTGCCAGTTTTTTGCAGGTCACGAAGATCAAGATCAGCCCCGAGTAATCCCTCAGTTTGCCCAAAAATCGCACCTACGATATCAGGACGTTCAATTACCCCATCCGCATTAATCTTAGAATGAATGATGTATTTTGTAGTATCTGTATTTTGCATGTGAATTCTCCTCATATATTGTGAATGATTTATCGTGATAGTTTTATTAAATTAAATTCACTAAGAATTTCATTTTAAACCGTTGCAATTAATTGCATTTTGGAATTAAATCCATCGAGTTTTCTGATAACATAAACTATTCTCTAGACTCCGAAAACTCGTAAAGCCCTGGACAATGCAAAAACAGTAAAAAATCAGATATTACGGATCAGGGATAAAACACCCTTGAAGGGGCAGATTTAAAAATTAACTAGAACTGTAGCCGGAAAGATAATTCCGAACCTGCCTGAGTTTACATTATACTTATGCCAGAAGACCTTATCCGGTAGAGTGCCATAAATTTACATTATCGAGTGGAAGCTCTTACCTTATGAGAACCTGTTAAAGTTCCAGACCTGAGTTAACCTAGCTTAAGGCTCTCTTAGATCTAGAGTCTCTTAACTTTCAAATGAGCAGACAATAATACCTGCGTTGTTCCTGAGACTTTCCAATATCTGCTCGAAAGCCCATTTCCTAACATAAGTTTTTATTATGACCCTGAGATAAACTTCAGCGCCAAAAGCCAAAAAAAGTGTTCGTATTTCAATTAGCCTGATAACTGAGATTTTCAAGAAATACCCTTAAAAACGGGTAATCCGGACATGAAGCCGATATGTGCCAGACGCCCTATCCCGTGGTTTATGGGCTCTGTAGTGATAAATGGTAAGCAGTAAGTGAAATGTGTATCAGGTTTAATCGAGAGCACTTTTTGACTTTTACTTCATGGGTGATAAGATATAATTCCAGTTTTATGTTGAACAGTATTTTAACCCTGAGTGATAATGTAGTAAATCTGAAGTTTTATTATATTTGCATATGGATTAGTTACATTGGATTATCTTTACGAATTTAGCAATGGTGAATAGGTGAACTTGTTAATCAATGATATGATCTGACAAAACAGTTCCCTCCCGCCTTTAAAGGAGTCTCGGCAAATGAGGAACCCTGTGCGTCATATGTTTTAAATTCATGTATTTAATGCCGGCAGGATTTAAGAACTTTGTGGTTATTTAAAGAATTTTATCAAATCAAAGTCATTTTTCATTTCTGACGTCTTGAAGATAAGAGACTTTCAAAACAACTCCAGAAGAAGTCTTTCAGAACAGGTCATAAGAAATATAGAAAATTTTAAAAAATAATAGAGTCGAAAATTTAGAAAAGTATATATAAAAAAAAAGACTTGTAAAAAATTGAACGGGCGAGACATAGAAACTTTTTTATGTACTAACCCCCCACTCCCAAACTCGCTCGTTCAGCCTCTCTGAACACTATAAGTCCTTTTCGTGCTTTTTTCTGACTATTCCAAGTAGATTTTCAAGTAATTTGTCTTTCAAAAAATATCTGATCAAATAGCCTTGATAAATCGCTCTGAGAATTCCCTACTCGTTAACCTGAAAGCTTTTCGAACACTTAAATAGTTATAATAGGCGTAAAACACAATTACTGAGAGTATGGGAAGCGATTTTGACACAAAAAGCGCTGTAGATGAAATCCAGAAAACAGCCAAAGCTGATGAAAAATTTCAGGGAACAGTATCCACACAGAACCTCGAAAAAAAAGATCCCATAAAAGTAGTCATTATAGGAGGGGGGGCCTGTGGCATGGCCGTTGCTACCAAAATTCGAAGACAAAGCGATTTTGAGATTACTGTAATTTCAAGAGATTCCCATACCGCTTACAGCCACTGCGGAATCCCTTTTGTTCTGGGACGGGAAATTGAGAGCTTTGAAAAATTAATAGTGAAACCCAGAGATTTTTTCAAAAGAAATCGAATAGATGTCAAGCTAAACGAATATGTCAGCTCAATAGACCTGGATTTAAAAGTTGTTCGGACAGGAGAAGAGACTTATCCTTTTGACAAACTCGTTATCGCCACAGGTAGCCTTCCCTTTATACCTTTTACAGGCAACACAAATGTTCTCCCTTATGGTATTTTTACTCTGAGGAATCTTGATGATGGAGTGCTTTTTGAAAAAGCCCTGGAAACTGTTGAGAGAGTTTGCATAATAGGCGCAGGAACAATAGGAATAGAGTGCGCAGCAGCACTTTCAAAAAGGGGAATTAAAACCTTCCTCATAAACCGGAGTAAAAACCTGCTTTCCAAACAACTGGACCCTGACATTTCCGAAATCATAAGAGAACATCTTGAAAGTCTTGGGATTGAGGTCATCTCCGGAAAACTTGCTGCTTATCCTGAAAATTTCTGGAAAGAAAAAACACTATATGTATGGGATAGGCAGCTTCCTGCAGATCTTATACTTCTTGCAAGTGGAGTTAGACCTGAGGTATCCCTTGCTCTGGAGGCCGGTATCAAAATTGGGAAAGCAGGAGGAATAATAGTAAATGAAATGCTCCAGGTTAAGGCAAGAGAAAAATTTCTTCCCTATGTATATGCAGGCGGGGAATGTGTGGAAATAATAGATCTTATAACAGGGGAAGCAAAATTAAGCCATCTGGGCACGACAGCCCGACATATGGCCGACATAATCGGCAATAATATCACAGGAAAATATACTCCTCTCGGGCCACTTGCCAATCCCTGGGTAGCTGTGGCAGGAGAATTACAATTTGGCGGAGTCGGCATTACCTCAAAAGAGGCTGAAAGCCATGGAATAAAGATAAACACAGGATTTTCAAGGGGACGTACAAGAGCTTCCTATTATCCGGGCCGTAAAGACCTGTACATTAAACTCCTGTTCAAAGACGATATTCTGGTGGGGGCGCAGCTTATCGGAGGAGAGGGGATAAAGGAAAGGATCGATGCCTTTTCCCTAGCAATCCGAAAAAAAGCTACTATTAGAGACCTTCTTGACCTGGAGACTTGCTATGCGCCACCGGTCTCTATGCTTGTGGATCCTCTCAGACCAGCTGTAAAAGCTGCAATCCGAAATATAAAGGAAAAGAAAGAAAAGCAAATACAAGCAAAGTAAATGGAAGCAAAGAAAATACAAGCAAAGAAAATACAAGCAAAGAAAATACAAGCAAAGAAAATGGAAAGCAGCAGGATAACATAAGACGAAATCAGGAAAATGTGTGGGAAGCAAATGTTAGAGATCGAAGGCTCTTATGGTGAAGGGGGAGGGCAGTTGGTCAGAACGGCTGTTGCTCTTTCCGCAGTTACCGGAAAAGGGATAAGGATTACTAATATCAGAAAAAATAGGCCAAGTCCAGGCCTGAAACAGCAGCATTTAAAGGCACTGGAAACTGCAGCCAGGATTTGTAAAGCTCAGATATCTGGACTTTTTCCAGGCTCTACTGAAATTTCTTTTGTTCCAGTGGAAATAAAGGGGGGTAAGTATGATATTGATATCGGGACTGCAGGAAGCATAACCCTACTCCTCCAGTGTATTATGCCTGCCCTGCCTTTTGCAAAAGAAAAAATCAAGCTCACTATAAAAGGGGGAACTGACGTGGCCTGGTCTCCAACAACAGACTACCTGCAACATATAACCTTCAGGGCTCTGGAGAAACTTGGATATTCAGGCAGCATAACTCTGAAAGAACATGGTTACTACCCGAAAGGAGGAGGAAAAGTTTCAGCTTATTTTAAACCATGCAGGCTGCGAGGATTTCATTTTATAAAAGAAGAGGAAGAAATCAATGGAATCTCTCACGCTTCGAATCTTCCGGCTCATGTACCCTTACGTCAGGCTGAAGCTGCCAATACGAGACTAATGGAAGCCGGATATCCCTCTCAAATTGAAACTCAATCCTTTGAAGCTTTTTCCACTGGAAGCGGGATAACCCTCTGGACAGGCTACATAGGTGGGAGTGCACTTGGGGAAAAAGGACTTCACGCGGAAAAAGTAGGCAAACATGCCGCAGACGAAATTATTTCTGAACTTAGATCAGGAGCCGCGGTGGACACACATTTGGCAGACCAGCTAATACCTTACATGGCTCTTGCAGGAAATAGTTCTTACACTGTCCGTGAACTCTCTCTTCATACTACGACAAATATCTGGGTTACTGAACAGTTTCTGGACGTCAAATTCAGGATAGAAAAAAAAGAAGGCCTTTTGGAAGTGTCCGTGAATTGAGAGAGAAAAGGAAATCGGGAGTAAAAGGAAATAGAAAAGGGAAGAAAAAAGGAAAGAAAAGAAACAGGAAAAGTACCACAAATAACTTGCTAGAAATTTAACAATCAGTCTTTTAAGTTATTCTTTTGAAATCAGCCCTAAATCAATCTTCAACGACAAAAAGGTATTCACGAGGTATCTTTTCCGCAAGTACGATGTCATCAGTTGCAAGTTTGAGAGAGATCCCATCCTCCTGAGCTTTAAAGGCATCGATTTGAAGGATTACAGGGCTTTCAGTATGAATAAGGGCCACTTCTACTGCCTTTTCATACGAAGTGCTGAGATGTACATATCTTTGCTTTATTGGAAAAATTCCGTTCTCCAGCAAAACATCAACTTCTTCAGGGCTTGCCCCATAATACAGATATGAAGAATCGCTTTCCCTGTAATCCAGATCAATATTGACAGAGTGCCCGTAACGTGCCCTGATTCTCGAATCGCGGATCTCATACCTTCCTTTTTCATCAGATTCTACAAGTGCGTACAGGTATTCCTTCCTCATCCAGTTGTATCGCTTTCTCATAACGTCACAGAAATCGTTGATATTAACCCAACCGAATCTGTCCATTTTAACTCCTACAGATTCTGGGAAATGCCGGAGAGTGCCAGATACAAACCTGCCAAGCTTTTCTTCCTTATTATCGTCCAGCAGGTATCTTCCAGGGCGTTTACACTGCAGACAGCTGCCTCCTCTAAAATAGCCGTGCTCAGTGCATTTTCGAATCATGGTATCACGTACATAATGAAACTTTACTATAAATAAGGTTTTGTTTTAAGTTCTATTTTGACAAAGTTGCAGAGCCAAAATTTTATGTCTCTCAGCTATCCTCTGTCCCAATTTATTTCCTGGAATTTTGCAGAACAGGAAACCTCTGAGTTCTTCAGTACGGTATTTAAGGGAACATTCAAAGAAAAATAGTGAATGTCAAGCTTTGATTTCAGGATATCTTTAGCACGAAAGCCCGCGGGAGATAGAATAGGTAAGCATAATAGATAAGCATAGGCATAATTTATTAAACGGGCATAGTTTATTAATATTGATTCCGCTTTGTTGAGAAATACTTTCATCTGGCACACGGTAATCTTTAGTAAGACGGCTTGCATATCGTAGCACAATATATAAAGTACTTCGACAGCCGCGTGTTCAAACTTAAAATCAAAAAGAATAAAAGAGACTTTAGAAGGTATGTGATTATGACCGTTCTTATCACTCATTAAAAGATGTAATTAAAAAGTTAATGTGCTCAGGTTTGTAAACGTGTAAATTTGTAATTTACTAGCCTGTAATCTACTTGTCTCTTAACAGTTTTTGAATTTTATGCCATAATGCTAAACCGAATTCAAAGCATCAACTGTCACTAATAGTCACTAACAATTATTGCCACAGAATTGAGGCAAATAATAGACACTGAAAATAGAAATCATATATTAAGGGGATAATATGACAGATATTGAATCAATCTATGAAAAACTTAGCCATGTTATCAGTAAAGAGGACTTCCTGCAACGTGTACAGGAAAAGGTCGAAAGCATGGGAGGGCTTTGCGATGAACCTATGGCTGCCATGCTGGTTGCCAACGAACTTGGATTTTCGGATGTAGGCCGGGACAGTGTAAAGATTGAAAACATTACAGCTGAGAGCGGACAAATTAACTTTGTTGCAAAGGTTGTGTCGGTTTTTGAGACCAAAGAATTTACCCGAAACGACGGGACAATAGGTAGAGTCGGAAATATAATTGTTGGAGATGAAACCGGCAAGATTCGGCTAACGCTCTGGGACAACATGGCAGACCTCATAAAAGCTGGAAAAATCATAGCAGGGCAAACCCTCCAGATCAGCGGCTATGCGAAGCAGGGATACTCAGGAGTGGAAGTCAATGTGGGAAATAATGGAGTCCTGGCCGAGAGTGAAGAAGAAATCGATGTAGCTGCCAACAATCAGAAAATAAAGGATATAAAAGACGGCATGGGAGACCTGAATTTGACAGGAAAAGTCCTGGAAATTTCAGATGTAAGGACCTTCCAGCGAAAAGACGGTACCAGCGGAAAAGTAGGAAACCTTCTTCTTGGAGACAGTACAGGCACAGTCAGAGTGACCCTCTGGGACGATAGGACCGAGTTTCTGAACCAGATAGAATACGGAGACACTGTGGAGCTGGTCAATGCTTATGCGCGGGAGAATGCCTTTACCCAGAAAGTTGAGTTGCAGGTGGGAAACCGAAGTATAATAAAGAAGAGTGAGAAAAAAGTCGAGTACGAAGAGAAATTCACCCCAATTGAGGATATAAAGGCTGATATGAACAATATTAACGTTTCCGGTAGAATACTCGATATAGGGGAAATCCGGACTTTTGAGAAAAAAGACGGGTCTACCGGAAGAGTCGGAAATCTTCTTCTTGGCGATTCCACTGGAAAAATCAGGCTGACTCTATGGGATGAAAAAACAAGCTTTCTGGATGAAGTCGATTTTGACGAGACTATAGAAGTACTTCATGCTTATTCTCGGGAAAATGCCTTCAACCAGCAGGTGGAACTCAATCTCGGAAACCGGGGAATAATCCAGAAGAGTGAAAAGGAAATTGAATACAGAGAAAAGTTTACGGACATCGCTGATATTATCCCTGGAGAAAGCTATTCGGTCCAGGGTAAGGTTTCCGAAATAGGAGAACTCCGAGAGTTTGAAAGAGAGGATGGAACCGAGAACGTGGTTGCAAATCTCCAGTTAAAAGACGAAACCGGCAGCATAAGGCTAACTCTCTGGGGAGAGCAGGCTTATGTGATCGAAGATCTTGATATTGACTCTGAAATCCAGATCATTAATGCATATGCGAAGTATGGCTTGAATGAAGAAATCGAACTGAGTATCGGGAATCGAAGCAGAGTAATTATGCTTTAATCACTCTCCCTTTTTCGGTTTCTGATTTGGCTTTTGCTTCTGATTTCCTCCTTAAACCATGCTTTGCAAGGTAAAAGCTTATGAAGTGCGTTCCAGTGGAAATAAAGGGGTCTGAAAAATTTCCTGTGAGAGAAATAGAAAGCATTACAAATATAATTTAGATTTTTTTAAACTGTATAAGTCTGTTTTCTAAAGTATACTGCTTTTCTGCACTTCTTTCTAATACTTATTTCAGACGATTGAACCTTTTTCATTCTCAGCAAAAATTTCCAGTGGAAATAGAGGGGTCCTGAAAAATTTCCTTCGTGATTTTCGTAAGTTTTTTACCATGAGCTATACCATAAACAAGCTAACTGGAGATTTAAAGTGAATGCGATTGACTTCATGCAAGTTTATGTTCTCTACAAAAAAAGTAAATGCCGTTATTATTATGTACCATTGAATCATATATATAAGCTGTAAAAAAGTCATATAAGCTATAAAAAAAGTCCGAAAATTATGGGGAAAACATCTTAGAGGAAGCGGACAAAAAATAAATCCGGGACAACGGGCCTTACCGGAATGTTAGCTTTAAAAAGTTAACGATTGCGAGGCCTAAACTGGAGGGAAAACTAAAGCAATCTTAAACGTTTTTCCACAGGAAACTTGATACCTGAAAAACTTTTTCGAAATTTTAGTATAAGCTATATTTTAAATAACACATTATGGATTATATATTGTAGACAATCTGAAATTATTTGAAATTATCTGAAATTATCTGAAATTATCTGAAATTATTTGAAATTATTTGAAATTATCTGAAATTATTTGAAATTATCTGAAATTATCTGAAATTATCTGAAATTATCTGAAATTATCTGAAATTATCTGAAATTATCTGAAATTATTTGAAATTATTTGAAATTATTTGAAATTATCCATAAATATTATATTGTGAATTGCCGACTTACGGAATGAAAGGGGGAACGGCAGTAGATGGCAGATGGACCGGGAAGGGACACCGATGCTGAGAAAGCTATAGGTACTGGTATTCACAGCAGAGAGATTGAAAGAGAAGTCTCAGTTGCTGAAGTCATGAATAAAGCAGTCATAATAATGGACATTAATTCAGATATTCCTGCCATTGCAAGGGAAATGGTCAGCCGCGATGCAGGAAGCGTCATTATTACAGAAAATGACAAAGCCATGGGAATTATAACTGAAAGGGACTTTGTAAAGGGTATTATTACAGAAGATAAAAAACCAGGTGAGGTAAAGGCAAGCGAAATCCTATCAACCCCCTTAATAACCGTAGAACCTGAAACAAGTATAGTAGAAGCTTCCGAGATCATGTTAAAGGCGAATATTAAAAGGCTGCCTGTCCTGGAAAACGGTAGAATAGTAGGAGTGATTTCGAACACTGACATCCTGATAGTAACGCCCGGACTTAATACTATCCTTAAAGAACTTATTGACATGAACAGAGAGGTTCTCCTTTCCACCCCATCAATCGAAGAGGTTTCAGAGGGAGAAGATTTGCAAACTGGGATGTGCGAATCCTGTAATATCTTTTCATATGATCTTAGACTTGTGGACGGAAGATACCTTTGCGGAAACTGCCGGCAAGAAGAAGGCGAGGACTACGAGTAACTTACGGTCTTTAGATATCGATTTTGAAATTCTTTTTTTAAAGAGAGTATAAGGAGGCAGACAATGAACGTTAGCGAGATTATGACAGATGAACCTGTAAGTATCAAAGAGGGAGAATTTGTGACTCGCGCCCGTCAGCTGATGCGCGATTACCTTCTTCGAAGCCTTGTCGTTGTTGACGAAGAAAACAGGCTTGTGGGAATGCTGAGTGACCAGGATATCTTGAGGATTACCTCTACACGCTCGAATGTCACAGTAGGCGGGTATGCAAGCCAGTCCCCTACAGTCACTCCAGACATGAATATTATAAAGGCCGCAAAACTGATGGTGCAGTCGAAGCAGAACAGAGTTCCCGTTGTTAAATCAACTACGGACCGTACAGTTGTTGGAGTCCTGAGTAATGTGGATATTCTCAGAAATGTTGAAGTTCCAAAAAATATTCCTAAAACATTGCATGCCGTGATGACGAAAAAAGTCAAAACGTGTTCACAAGAGGACAAAGTTAGCGTAGTCTGGGCGCGTATGCTCGAGACCGATTATACAGGTATTCCTGTAGTTTCAAAGAAAGGCGAACCCATTGGAATGATAACTCGCAGGGACATAATCAAATCAGGTGCTGTGCGCACTGAAGTGGAAGACGAGAGACGAACAAGGCCTAATGAAAGCCCAAAAGTTGAGAAGATAATGTCAACCCCTACGTATACACTTTCAGAAAAGGATTCTATTCAGAAAGCAATTGAGATGATTATTCGTCAGGATATCGGAAGAGTTACCATTGTAAATGAAAAAGACAGAGTATCTGGAATCGTTGATAGACAGGACCTTCTGGGATCTATTGTCAATGTATGGCCTGAAAAACCCTCAGAAAATCGCCTTTGAAAGAACATATAATGAAAGTATCCGGTGAAAGGTTAACAACTAATCACAGAATTAAAAGAGAATTAAAAGAGAATTAAAAGAGAATTAATGCAACGCAGAAAGCAGCATTAAATTTTCACACAAAAAGATTATAACATCAAAGATCATCATTAATAATAATTATAAATATAGGATAAAGTAAACCTTTTGGAAAAATTCGGGAGAAATTGCTTTCAGGTTTTATTTTTTCCGGGAGCAAATCTGGGTCTGTTGAGGAATGAACTACAGACTCCAAGAAAAGTTTCTGCAAGAAAGCAGGAAAAGAAGAAATGGAATACGAAAAAAGCAATTAACTGCAACTCGAATTCGGTGATCCTATTGAACAGAAATACGACATTTTCGTCCGTCGATAAGATGAAAGTTCAGCCAGGTGTAAGCAAATCCAAGAAAGCACAGCAGAAAGACCCTCACACGATTAGCAGCATGGGTACTATGCGAATAGGTCCTGAGTTTAAATCCCGCATTTCAGAACATGAGGGAAAAATCCTGGCCCTGGCAACAAGGAATGTATTAACCCTCCCTCCAACCGCAACAATAATGGACGCAATCAAGATTATGACTGAAAAGAGGTTCAGGCGTATTCCTATTACAAACGCCGGAACACGGAGGTTGGAAGGGGTAGTTACTTCCGTAGATATTATTGATTTTCTTGGGGGCGGAAGAAAGAATCTGCTCGTTGAAAACCGCTTCAAAGGTAACCTTCTAGCTGCGATCAACGAAGAAGTACGGCAAATCATGGAAACTGACATTCCCTATCTATCTGACCAGGCTGACTTTAAAGACGCTGTTTCAACAATGATTGAAAGAAGAACAGGTGGTCTGCCAATCGTGAACAGTGACATGCAGGTCGTCGCAATCTTTACCGAAAGGAATGCACTTGAACTGATGGGTGGACTTGTGACAAACAGAACTGTTGATGAATATATGACCGAGAACGTCAAGATGATATCAACTGATACACCCATTGGACAGGCAGCAAAAGTAATGGTAGATAACAGGCTCCGAAGGCTTCCTGTAGTTAAGGATGGCATCTTCGCAGGAATTATCACGTCCTCTGATATTATCCATTTCCTTGGAAATGGAGAAGCTTTCAGTAAGCTAACAACAGGAAACATTCACGAGGCTCTAGACCAGCCTGTAGGTTCTATTGTCTCAAGAGAGCTGATATGGACTGGTCCAGGTACAGACCTGGGAAAAGCAATGGAAATAATGCTTGAGAAAAAGATAGGTTCACTTCCGGTCCTGGATAACGGGCTGCTCCGCGGTATTATTACTGAAAGGGATCTTCTGAGATCTCTTAAATGAACTTGAGAACATAATCAATTGATTAGGTGATTCCAATTGATTAAACCTGGTCCAGGCTGTCCAGGCAGTTCAAGCTGGTTCAAACTATTACTGGTTCAAACTGTTACGGAACTTAACTAAGTTTAGCGAAAATTAAAATTAAACTGAGCATTAAGTCGATTGAGCCCGAAAAACCTTCGGATTTAAGTTTTAAGGAGATTAAGTTTTAAGGAGATTAAGTTTTAAGGAGATTAAGTTTTAAGGAGATTAAGCTTCCAAGAGATTTGGAGAAAAGGAAAATTCTCTAGCTGGATAGATAGAAAAGTAAGCTGTACATTGAGTACTTAGAATTTGAAGTGTAGCTCATTTTAAAGTAAGAACTTTATAAAATAAGAACCTATTAAAATAACTCTCGCTTCAACAAGAGGTACTGGTTACTTCCTTAAAAGTTGACCGAGTATAGCTAAAAATTGTAACTTTTGCTTCCGATTCAAAAAGTATAATTATTGACACTTATATATTGTAAAAGTGAAGGAGGTACTTCATGAATGTAGCGGACATCATGAGTTCACCTGTGTACGTCGTAAACACAGAAGAACCCGTGTCACGTGCGAGAAAACTGATGTTAAGGCATAAAATCAGTACGTTGCTTGTTCTCAATGAGGACAAGATAGTGGGAATCGTTACAAAATCAGACATCACTAACCGTCTGGCTCAGGCTGAACCTCTCTGGAGGAGAAGACCGATAGATCAGATCCCTATCAAATTATTGATGACTGAGTCGGTTATTAGCATCTATCCTGAAGCCTCTATTTCCCAGGCAGCTGCCTTAATGCTTGAGAACGGAGTGCATACTATTCCGGTGGTAAAGAACGATATTGTAGGTATTATCACCAGGACAGATCTTGTGCGCTATGTTGCGGAAAATAAAGAGGATATGAAAACAAAAATCTCTAAATTAATGACTGAGGATATTATTTCTGTTCACAGGCATCATACTATCAACCATGTGATTGACGAAATGAACAGGAATAACATTGAAAGAGTGATCGTTAAAGACGATGCAGGAAAGCCTGTAGGGATTATTTCCAGCAGAAGTCTCGCCTTAAATCTCTTAACTGATTTTCAAGGCGAACTTTCCATGAAAAATATCAAGATGACCAGGAAATCCTCTCCTGGAGGCCAGAAGACCTATAGATACGTAAAAGAGTTACCCTTGACCGCAGAAGATATCATGATATCTCCAATAAATTCCATTGACGTAAATGAGGATGTTAGTGCAGCCGCCAAAAAGATGATGGAAGATGGAGTGACTGCATTACCCGTCAGTGATGGAGAAGATATAGTGGGTATACTAAGCAGAACCGATATCATGAAAGCCATCCTCTGAAACACCGCAGTGGAGGTATGTACTGCGAAAAAAACAATAAACTGCGATAGATAAATCATCCAAAGTAAGAAAAGGATACGGAATTAAACCGTAGGAAACGGATGAAGAAAACACGCGAAGAATTGCGAAAAATATAATTGAAAATTCTGGATACGCATGAGGTGAATTGCATGCAAGCTAAAGACATAATGGTACAGCCATACAGGATTGATAAGTCAGACACTATATCTCACGCTCTGGATCTAATGGAAAAGAAAAACACAAAACGTCTGCTGGTAGTTCACGACGACCAGATAATCGGTGTACTTACAATGAGAAGTCTGACAGAGCAGCTAGGGACTCGTAAGAAACTGAGTAAACCTGCATCCTCTCTGCATGTTGCAACAGCCGTATCCGACAATTTTGTAAAGGTTCTGCCTGATACCGATACCAAGGATGTTCTTACCCTGATGAAAAAGACTGGTGGCGTAATTATTGTCACTGATAATGGAAAAGCTCTGGGCTGGGTGACACCCCAAGAATTCATGGAACTAAACCACTTCACAGGCTTTGCCGGGGAAGTAATGGAAAAAAGTCCTGTAGTTATCAGTTCATCTGAGAGGGTTAGCCACGCTAGGAGACTTATCCTTGACAAAGATGTAGGAAGGCTGCCAGTAATTGAAAACGGAAAACTTGTAGGCATTATTGCTGAAGACGATATTGCCTTTGCCATGCGTTCTTTCAGAGATCTGGTGGCTGATAATCAGCAGGATTCAAGGATCAAGAACCTATTGGTAGGGGATATTATGACCCGTAGTGTGATTAGTGTCTATACCAATACTCCGCTTGAAGAAGCTGTTAGGACAATGCTAGAACACGATGTAGGAGGTGTTCCAGTCCTTAGCTTGGATGATGAACTTGCTGGTTTCCTGGCCCGCAGAAATGTAATAAATACACTTGAGAAATAAGCTCAAAACCAGAGAAAGAGAGCCAGAAAAAACTTAAGTGAAATCCTGAAAGCCAGTAATTAAAAAAAGGCCTGCTTTCTTAAAAACAGGCCTTTTTGAACTTTACAATTTCCTTTGAACTTTACAATTTCTTTTGAACTTTACAATTTCTTTTGGATTTTACAATTTCTTTTGGATTTTACAATTTCTTTTGGATTTTACAATTTCTTTTGAATTTTACAATTTCTTTTGAATTTTACAATTTCTTTTGGATTTTACAATTTCTTTTGGATTTTACAATTTCTTTTGAATTTCTACCCTTTCCCTTGGACTTATTTCTTGCTTTAAAACAAATTCTACTTTAATCCCATTTAAGAAGGGGTTCTATTTTACAATGCATTCCTCTTTAAGACGAACTCGATTTAAAAACCAATTACCTTTTTAGAATATTTTTTTGTTTAGAACAATTTCCCATTTTTAGAATGATCTATCTCCACCAATGAGGCCCCCCAGGATACCAGTCCCAGCAACGCCATTTTGTTCTTCCCGGTTACCAAAGGCAGAGGCTGCAAAGATTCTGTCAGCAAGGCGGGAGAAAGGCAGACTCTGCATGTACACCGTGCCAGGGCCTGTAAGAGTTGCAAGAACAACTCCTTCACCACCGAAAAGGGCGTTTTTAAAGTTTTTTGACCAAGTTATATCATAGGTTACGGTTTCAGTGAAAGCTGCCACACAGCCTGTATCGACACGATAAGTCTCACCAACTGCTAGATCTTTTCTTATAACTGTGCCCCCTATATGGAGAAAGGCCAGACCATCACCCTTCAATCTCTGCAGGATAAAACCTTCGCCACTGAAAAAGCCTACTCCAAGCTTGCGGGTGAAAGCTACTTCTATTTCTACTCCGCGAGCAGCACAGAGAAATGAGTCTTTCTGACAGAGGAGACCGCCTCCGAACTTTGTGAGATCAAGGGGAATAATCTTTCCTGGATAAGGAGCCGCAAAAGCTACATGCCCTTTTCCGGAACCTTTTTGAACAAAGCTTGTAATGAAGAAACTTTCTCCTGTCAAGGCCCTTTTAAGTCCTTTTTTGAGACCTCCGAAAAGCCCACTACCTTCATTACCCATACTGGTCTGCATCTGAATTCCGGGCCCCATATAAGCCATAGCCCCGGCTTCTGCTTGAACGGCTTCTTCAGGATCAAGCTCAATTTCAACTATCTGCATATCGTTGCCGATAATCTCATAGTCAATCTCATCTGCCATATTATACTCTCCAATCTTTTTGCAAATTAGATGTAACAGATTATAAGCCAAATACTTAAAAACATTTTCAATGCACTGAGACATTTCCCAATTTGTTTCTCAAGAAATCGGTAAAAACAGGTTATGTACTGATACACACACCTGAGAATCGCACCAGATACCCACACCAGAGAATTATACCAGATATCTACACCTGAGAATTATACCAGATATCTACACCTGAGAATTATACCAGATATCTACACCTGAGAATTATACCTAAAACCAGATACTCTGAAAATGTGTCATTCGAAGACATGCCTGAGAACGATAACTTATTTCAGGCTTGAAAACAGATAAATAAACATGAGTAGAGAGGGGAACGAGGAAATAGATCCTCAATTTATAGCTAGGCTTGCCAGTTTCCTGGGGTTTGATAAGGAAAGGGTTCAGCACCTTTTTGAGAAGAACTATCTTGCCCAGAATTGGGGAAAATATGAATATCTATTCCGCTTCGATAAGGAGATCTCCCATATCGAAAGGGGAACCGTGCTTTATGAGAAAGACGGTTCTTTCGAAATCATTATGGGTTTCCCAAAAATCCGGAGAGCCATGGTACTGGATCCCACGATTAAAAAGCACTTTAGCGGCCTTGAAAAAGTGGCCGTGGAAGAAAAAATGAATGGGTATAATGTCCGCATAGCGATTGCAAAAGACGAAATCATTGCAATTACCCGGAGTGGATATATCTGCCCTTATACGACTCAAAAAGCAAAAGAGAAATTGAATCTGAAATTTTTTGATGATTTCCCTGGACTTGTACTTTATGGAGAAATGATAGGCCCGGACAATCCTTATGTTCCAAAAGATATCTATGGCATTGAATCGGTAGAGTTTTACATCTTTGATATTCGGGAGAAAAACAGCGGCAAGCCTATTCCAATAAACCGGAAGCAGGAAATTCTGGAAAAGTACGGCTTTTTCCAGGTAAAGTTCTTCAAAGAAATTCCTCTCGAAACTGCTGCTAAAGAAATCGGAAAAATCATCCGGGAACTTGGAGAAAAAGAACATGAAGGCGTCGTAATAAAAGATCCGGAAATGGTTCTTTCTCCATTAAAATATACCTCTTCCCAGAGTAATTGCTCGGATCTCAGGCATGCCTTTAAGTTTTACAATGAGACCGGCAGAGACTATATGCTTTCCCGGATTGTCAGAGAAGGTTTCCAAACAGTTGAATGGAAAGAAAATAAAGCCGAGTTTGAAAAACGCTGCATGCAGCTAGGGAAGAGTATACTTGGCCCTCTCAGTGAATCCATCCTAAGTGTAAAAAACGGTCAGCGTTTATATGAAGAAGCAAAGATCCGGGTAAAGGATCTAAAAACTGCAGCCGAGTTCGAAGATTATCTTAAAAGACTCGGGATAGATGCAATTTTTGAAGAGCCTCAGTTAGTAGGGGAAGAGTATCTGGTAATTATAAAAAAGATTAATAAAAGTACTAACGATAAAACTCAAGCAATCTGGCAGGGCGAAACCTGGTGATCTTTTCCTACCAGATTGTGTTTTAAGATTTGAATTTTTGAGAACTTTTGTATTTAAGAACTTTTTTAAAGTGTTTCGAAAAGAAATATATTACAGTATAATTATACCAGATGCATTATACCAGATGCATTATACCAGATATAGGTTCAGATTTATAATACCTTGTAAATTCAGAGTTATTAATAACATGCAGCTCAAGAAATTAAAAGGGATTAAAAGGGATTATAAGAAATTATAAGAAATTAAAAGGAACTACAAAGAACTAGAAGGAATCCAGTATGACAAACGTTGCAATTATCGGGACGGAAAAGAGTGGAAGAACCTCCCTTGCCGCAAACCTGGGGAAAAAAGGAACATCCTCCGACATAACTATGTATAATAACGCTAAGGAGAGCCGGAAAATGGTTTTTGTAGACTCGCACGGCTATCCCAAAGCTTTAAAATCCCTGATTACGGCACTGAATATCTCAGATATGGCAGTCCTCTGTGTCCCTCCTGACGGCCTTGATAGGAATAATCCTGCAAGTGTTCATACCGGAGAATGCATTGTTGCCCTGGATCTGCTCGGCCTTAAGCATGGAATTATTGTCCTGACAAAGTCCGACAGTACACATATGTATGCAATCGATGAGCTGAAAAAGAAAATAAAACTGATGACTGCGGGCACTTCCCTTCAGGATTGGGAATGTATTTCCCTGAATACAAACAAAGGTGCAAAAAATCCTTTTGAGGGTGTGGAAGACCTCAAAGCTAAAATTTCCGAGATCTCGGAAAAAATCGAAGCTGAACAGGCTGAGCTGAATAGTCTGCCTGTAAGAGTGTTTATAGACCATGCATTCAATGTTACTGGAAAAGGCTGCGTTGTTCTTGGAGTTGTCAAACAGGGGATTTCAAAAGACAAGGACAAGACTAAAATTTTCCCGATGGATAGAGACATTGAAATCCGATCTATCCAGAGCCACGATGTGGATATTGACAGTGCACCCACAGGCACCAGAGTAGGAATGCGTCTTAAAAACGTGCAGGCCAAAGATATAGAAAGAGGATTTATTATCTCCGATAAAGAAATCATAAGTACCGATTATGTCCTTGAATGCACCATCTCAAAATTCACGCGAGCAATTGAAACCTCAAGTGTACTTCATCTCTTTGTTGGCCTGCAGTCCGAACCTGTACGTGTTGAGAAAATCCTGGTTGATGGGCAGGAAGTAAAAGAGGTAAAGCCTGGCAGTACCTGCGTAATGGAACTTTTAGGTAACAAAAAAGTAGCTTACAGTAAAGAAGATCGTTTCCTACTGGCAAATCTTGACCTGCCTCAGCGGTTTGCAGGTTATGGCTTTATGAAATAAGTATTTTATAAATTTTTTATTAAATAATTCTTTTAAATTTTTTATTAAATAATTCTTTTAAGGGTATAATATGGAAGAGGATTCAAGAAAAAATGAAGCTACTTGTGAAGACAGAGAGAGTAAAGTAAAAGATAAGACTCTCTATGGAAATGTTTTTCACAGAAATGTCTGCTGGCAGCGTTCTTACCAGAAACCTAAAGGCGAAGAGCTTATCATGGCACTATACGGCAGTCTCAGAAACGGGCTTTACAATAGCCGTCGTTTTGATCTGCAAAACAGGTCAGAGTTTCTGGGTACAACAAAGGTAAACGGATACGCTCTTTACTCCCTAGGCCCTTATCCCGGCATCTACCCTTTGGAAAATTCCTGTGTTTTAGCTGAAGTACGCAGGTTTTCAGGAAAACAACAACTTGAAATTGCCAAATCAATTGATTATATGGAACTTTTCGGAGGATACCACAGGGAATATGTGGATCTAGAAATTGGTGAGCAGAAATTCAGGGGCTTTATCTACGTTTATGATGAGAAACCTGAATCAGAAAGAATCGAGCACGGCGACTGGGCCAGATACTTGAATGAAAAAGAGTTACAGGAAAGAGAATTACAAGAAAGAGAATTACAGGAAAGAGAATTACAGGAAAGAAAATTACAAGAAAGAGAATTACAGGAAAGAAAATTAACTGAGTGAAAAAACTGAGACAATAAAGAAAGACGAAAAATAGAAGAAAATGAAAAAATAAAGGTGTGGAAAATAGAAACCTTAAAGCTGACAGATTCTCTAAATCTTACAGATTTCTTAAAAACTCAAGGCTCTCAATTCCTTCCTCTACAGAACTCATCTCGGTAACGAAAATTCCTTTATAATCCGAAAGTTTTTCCATAACTTGCTTCCAGTCTATTATGCCTTTTCCAAGAGGTAGATGTTCATCTTTTTTACCCATGTTGTCATGGATATGCACATGAGAGATTTTTTCGTTAAAAAGTTCCAGAAAGTCGTCAATAAGCCCTACAGTGTTTGCGTGTCCTACATCGAAAGTAAAACCCACATTATGGCTTCCAATGGATTCAAGCATCTCAAGCATCTCGTCAGGATATTTTCCAAAGATTTTCGGCATGTCGGGCATATTTTCGACAGCAACAAGAATTCCAAAATCCGCAGCAAAGTCACATATTTCCTGGAGAGAAGCAAGATTGGTAAAATATGCTTTCTGTGGAACCTGCGTGCCATAAGGGGAAAGATAACCAGGATGTACTACAGCTAAATTGACATAGTTAGAGGCAAGAGTCAGGTAGTGCTCCATCTGCCTGATGACTTCTGCCCTTATTGAGTCGTTCAGACCTGCCAGATTCATATCCGAGAAGGGCAGGTGCAGAGTTAATTCAAGGTCTGTGGTTTCACTGATATTTTTCAAATTCTGAATGTTCTTGCTGTTCAGGCACTGAGAACCTTCCTGTACGATTTCCCAACCGGTATACCCATGGTCTTCAAGCGTGTAAGCCCATTTGAAAGGGTCTTCAACGACTGCACGCGAAGAATAGCTAATTCTATGCAATTGCATGATGAAAGTTCATTCCTTTTCATTTATCAATATACGTCATCTAGCGAGAACTGAGATATATTTAACTGAACGAATTTAATGAACGAATTTAATGAACGAATTTAATGAACGAATTTAATGAACGAATTTAATGAACGAATTTAATGAACGAATTTAATGAACGAATTTAATGAACGAATTTAATGAACGGTTTTAATGAACGAGTTTAATAAACGAATTGAGTGAACGAATTTAATGAACGGTTTTAATGAACAGTTTCAATAAACGAATTGAGTGAACGAATTTAATGAACGGTTTTAATGAACAGTTTCAATAAACGAATTGAGTGAACGAGTTGAGTGAACTATTTACGATCTCAGCTTTACAAAATATCAGAGACATTAACAATATACTAAAAACATATAGAGAAATAAATGTATGTTGTGTTAAATGTATTAAGGTCCTTCAATCCCTCTCCACATAATCCATTTCTACCTCAACGACAGGTTTTCCTTCTTCAGTAAGAGGCAAAAGCCATTCAAAAAGTCTTTCCATTTCTTCCTGAGAATCAACTCTGATAATGATTTCAATAGATCCAAGAGGTTCTTCCTGTGCAGGAACACTGGGAATTCCGACAAAAGCAGCCTGTTTGTTAAGCGAAAAACAAACCGAAAGCCCGTCGCTGGATAAACCTTTACTGAAAGCTTTATTGCGAACGCTATCTATAATTTCTTCCCTGCGAATAAGCTCATGCAGGGTTTGCAGAATGTCAATTCCTCCTTCCCCTGAAAGGAAAAAGGAAGGATAAAACCCTGGTTCTGATCCAGTGGTCTCAATATCTTTCTGCTCAAGTTCAATATCAGTAAAAAGGAAAGAGACTGCTTTGATAACCTTTTCCGAGTCTTCTGTAGGATATACAGCTGCTGAAACCTTAACATGTATCATAAATTTACTCCAGTAATTTAAAAAGGATTTATTCAAGAATTTTGAATTTTTTCAGAAATATACTCAAGAGAGTTACTCAATGGGGTTTTTTCCTAAGTAGTTGCTCAAAACTTCAACAACATCCTTTTTGAAAATTTCCAGAGTGGAATTATTTTCAATTTCGATATTTGCTGCCTCTATAGCTTTTCCCATTCCCCAGCCGAGTTCTCGTTCGTCCCGGTTGCGAAGCCCTTCTATACTATTCATATCATCACTTCTGCCTCGTTTCTGAACCCTGGAAAAGCGGATTTCAATAGGAGCGTAAATCGAAATCAGAATAAAACCTTCTCCGAATTCTCGCCTGAAGCATTCCACTTCGGCAATTCCGCGCACCCCATCCACAACAACAAGGCCAGAGCCAGCATCTATAATTTGGGAAATGCAGCGTACTGCGACTGCATCCATACCCTCGCATTTGCGAAGCTGTGTTGCAACCATTCCGGTGTTGGAATCATTGGGTTCAAGCCCACGCCTTGAAACTTCCTTCCGGATCACATCACCCATGTTAATAACGGGAATGTCCATTTCAGCAGCAATTCTGGCAGCTTCCGACTTTCCAGATGCTGGCATGCCTACGAACGCTATTATTTTCATCAAAAATTACCCTTTAAACTTTAATTGAATTAAAACTAATAATTTGAGACATTAGACCTGAATTATTAACTTGAATTATTGGATAGTGAATCATTGGATTCAAATTGTCTAATCACTAATCATTGGATTCGAATTATTGAATCTTAAATTATTGGATTTGAATTATTGAATCTTAAATTATTGGATTTGAATTATTAAATCATGGACTACTGGATTTAAACTATTGAATCATAGATTATCGGGTTTGAACTATTGAATTATTAGGTTTGAACTATTGAATTATTAGGTTTGAACTATTGAATTATTAGGTTTGAACTATTGAATTATTAGGTTTGAACTATTGAATTATTAGGTTTGAACAGAAACATGGATATACTGAATCTTAATTTCAAAGCTCAATAGAGTTAAAATTATAAATTAAATAGTAAGTTGAATAATCGAACCCATAAGCTAACTGTAAGACGATATAATTCTAGTCAAATCACAGGATCGTATATATTATTTCCTGAAAACTAATAATGAATGATAAAAATAAGCTGTAGCAAGGCTGGAACGCGAAAAAACTGAAAAGCTGAAAGTAAAGAAAGTCAAAAAACCTGAAGTAGTGGAAGTTAGAGAAGACTTAAAGACCTGAAGTAAGAAAGATAAAAAAGTCAGGAAAAACCTGAAAAAGTGAGAAGTTAGCATGTGGGCCAAAAAGACCAGGACGAAAAATATGAAAGTCTCATCCTTATGAAAACATGCCTTATTCCTATGAAGACACGCACCATTCCTATGAAAACATGCCTATCTTTATGAAAACATCTTGCTGAAAACTGACGCCTTGAAATCTACCAGAGGTTTGAGCCTGTAATCCTCAAGAAGTACTTTACGGGTACTTTCTACTGGAACGCTCAATGAAATTTCTTTCGTTCGACCATAACGGCCTTTACTTACAACCACTGCGTTGACTATGCCCAGCATATCAAGTTCGGACATGAGATCGGTAACCCTGCGCTGGGTAAGGATATCCACATCAATATGGTGACAGAGCTGACGATAAACATTATACATCTCGCCTGTTGTGACATTCTTACCTTCTCTGCCCCGGCTCCGCAAAAGAATGATACTATAGAGTACGAGTTTGGACTGCGTTGGAAGGGTTCTTACCACTTCGACTACGCGATCAACTTCGATTTTTTCCTGAGCGCGCCTTACGTGCTCTTCAAGAACCTGAGGCTGGTTTTCCCTTTCTGCAATTTCCCCCGAGACCCGCAGGAGGTCGAGTGCGCGCCTTGCATCGCCGTGTTCCTGAGCTGCAAAAGCAGCGCATAAGGGAATTACCATCTCACCGAGAGAGCCGTCAGTGTAAGCCATTTTTGCTCTTTGCTTCAGGATATCGCTTATCTGTTCAGCATCATAAGGAGGGAAAATCAGTTCTTCTTCACCCAGGGAACTTTTGACCCTTGGATCCAGAAATTCAGTGAATTTCAAATCATTTGAAACACCGATCATACTGACTTTGGCTCTCTGCAAGTCTGTATTGATTCTCGATAGGTTATAAAGAACATCATCACCTTTTTTGATCAGCTTATCGATTTCATCCAGAATTATGACAATGACCTGCTCTTTGGAATCGATTGCCTCCTTGAATTTCATGAAAACCTGGTCAGTAGGCCATCCGGTCATAGGAACATCTTCTTCGAAATGTCTGGCAAGATTTGCAAGAAGACGGTACTGTGTATCAATTACTTCACAATTAATATAAACAACCGAACAAAAAAGTGATTTGTCTTCACTTACCCTTTCAAGTTCTTTTCCAACATAACGGGTAACCGCTGTTTTTCCTGTCCCGGTTTTCCCATAAATAAGTACATTGGAAGGAGTCTCTCCTCGGAGTGCAGAAACCAAGATTGTTGCAAGACTGTTAATTTGCTCATTTCTGTGCAATAAAAGGTCAGGAGTGTAAGAAGGCCGAAGTACTTCTTTATTTTTGAAAATTGATTTACCGTCAAGTAATTTTTCGAATAAGCCGTCTAATGATTGAGCTTTTATCATGAAGATCCTCTATAAAAATTATAATGTTAAGCATTTAAGGAATTAAGATAATTCTAACGCAGATGATTAATACAATGCAAATCATTTCATGTCAAACTAATTGATACTAATTGATACAGTAATTTTACTAAATAAATTATGTAATAAATTGACATGGTTGGTAAACTCTGTCTACCTTTTCTTTGAATTACTTTAATTTTTATTTTTGTAATACTAATATTGATTTTTTCGTGTTTTAATTTTAAGTGTTTTAATTTTAAACGTTTTTAATTTAGTGTTTTAATTTTAAGTGTTTTAATTTTAAACGTTTTTAATTTAGTGTTTTAATTTTAAGTGTTTTAATTTTAAACGTTTTTAATTTAGTGTTTTAATTTTAAGTGTTTTAATTTTAAACGTTTTTAATTTTAAACGTTTTTAATTTAGTGTTTTAATTTTAAACGTTTTTAATTTTAAACGTTTTTAATTTAGTGTTTTAATTTTAAGCATTTTACTACTGCCTGATATCATGAAAAATTTCATAGTCTGCAGCCAACTTAATCCTCGAATCCACATCTATTGAATATTGTGTTTTTGGCTACATTTTTCGAGTTATGTTTTTTAGAGCTGTCTTTTTTAGAGTTTCTTTTTTGAGTTTCCTCTTCAAATGCTTAGACAACTATAACCACAACTACTTGACAAGCTTTAGATTGATCTTACAATAGCCGTTTAGCAAGTTTAAATAATTATTGTAATAATCATCAAGGGATTAGGGGAGTTGTAAATGGGATTCATGTAATGGACTTTGGAAAGAGGGAAAGAGAGAAAGGTTAAACTCTTAATTCCGAAGTCTTAACTCTCGATGTCTGGAATTAAAATTTATTTTAGGATTTCTGAGATTTTACTTCATTATTGTTTGTACCTTTATGAAAAACCCTATGAATCCTGATAATGAGGAGAAAGGGATAGAAGATATATCTTTCTTATAGTTAATACATGAAGCTCTCATTTTCTACTAATTACTGATAAAATGGCGGGCGAATCTTAAGTGTTAAGATACCTCGCAAGCCAGATAAAATATATATTCCGGATCTTCTTTTATCAAAATTTTGGATGAAATTGGTTTATAAGCAAGTAATTTTAAGCTATATTTGCAGTAGATCCAATGGAAGTACACCGTATTAATTGTTATGGTAAAGACCCCCATATTTCCACTGGAAAAGATTTAGACCCTAAATA